>CP059264.1 GCA_013693915.1 Dechloromonas sp.
TTGCCTCTTCCTTCTGCTTAACGTCCAGCTCGGCGAGCTGATCGCTCCAGAGGAACCACCAGCCAGCAAGAACCAGCACTGCAAAGATGGCCAGTAGAACGGCCCTCTTTGGTAACGGTGGCCAAGCGCCCGGATCGTTCGGATTCAGGTCACGGAACTCGTCGGCGATTGCCTGAAAGTCTATCTTGGGAGCGAAGCGGACTTGGCTTTCATTTCTTGCCCTCCCGACAGGCGGCTGAGTGCGGGTCAGCATGAAGTTCATTGCGAACTCGTTGCTGCGGCGCCCGTTCAGAACGACTGCCTTTACTTCGATCAGTTGCGGATTCTCCAGCCAGGGTGACGCTTCGAGATTACGCATCAGTGCCGACACGCGNNCGTTGGATTGGGCGTAACCGGTGATACTTACCTTGGCCCCGTCCTGTTTCAGGGACTTGAGATATACCCCCTCGGGAACCTGCTTGACCAGTTCGCTCAGCAGATAAACCGTTTCGCTGCGGTCGCGCTGCAAATCCTCGATGACCTGCTTGCGCGCCAGCAGGGCCTGGGTCTTTTCCTTCAGCAGCTTGATCTCGGCGAGCTGCTTGTCGAGAACGGCGATTTCGGCCTTCAGGAAGGCGTTGGCAGAGTCCTGGCTGGCGATATACCCGTTGATGATCGTGTATCCGAGAAAGACAACCAGTCCGGCAAGGCAGATTGCCGCGCCAACCATCAAATAAAAATGCTGGCGCTTTGCCTTGCGGGCTTCTTCCCGGTGGGGGAGGAGGTTGATTCTGATCATGATGGGTCAAACCTCCGCAGCGCCAGACCGCACGCCACCATCAGCGACGAGGCATCGGCAAGCAGGCTCTGGCCCGGACATGAGTCGAAAGCACCATGTTGGCAAACGGATTCGCAATCAGCGTACTGACCTGCGTGCGCGTCGCAACAACCTCGTCGATACCTGGAATCACCGCACAACCGCCAGCCAGAACGATGGTGTCGACATGATTGAACTGGGTCGAGGTGAAGAAGAACTGGAGAGCGCGAGAAACCTCGAGCGCCAGATTGTCCATGAAGGGGCTAAGCAGTTCCCCTTCGTATCCCTCGGGAAGACTGCCCGAACGCTTCGCGGCTTCCGCTTCCTCATAATTCATCCCGTAATGCCGGGCGATGTCCTGGGTCAGTTGCGCGCCACCGAACGCCTGCTCGCGCGCATACACCTGCTGGCCATTGCGCAGCACCGTCAGGCTCATCATGCTGGAACCGGCATCTACCAGCGCGATAATCATGTTCTTGCCGCTGCCGGGCAACTGCTTTTCGATCAGCTCGAACGCCGAGAGCGCGGCTTGTGTTTCCACATCGACCACCACCGCCGTCAGGCCGGAAGCGTCGGCAACCGCAACGCGGTCCTCCACCCGTTCCTTCTTGGAAGCGGCGATGAAGACCTCGAGTTCATCGGGTGCCGACGGCGCCGGCCCGATCACCTGGAAGTCGAGATTCACTTCGTCGATGGCGAACGGGATGTACTGATTGGCCTCGGACTCAACCTGGATTTCAAGCTGATCCTCACGCAATCCGGCGGGCACGATGATCTTCTTGGTGATCACCGCCGATGAGGGCAGCGCCATCGCGACATTGCGCGTCGATGTGCCAAGCCGCTTCCAAGCCCGCTTGACGGCGTCAACGACGCCGTCCATGTTGGCGATATTGCCATCGGAAACCGCATCCTTCGGCAGCACCTCTACGGTGTAGCGCTCGACACGGTAACCCTCCTTCCCGTTGGCAACCAATTCGACCAGCTTGACCGCTGAGGAACTGATGTCGAGCCCCAGCAGGGGACGCGCCTTGGGATTTAAAAACGCTGAGATATCGAAGCGCACCAGACCCCAAAAGTCCTTACAAAATGCGAAGTTAGCCAAATAACCAATAATTCTCTTCAGATGCTAACAACAGGCACACGGCATGTAAAGCGTTTTCACGGGGTGTTTCAGGTAGGGCGTATAATCCGCGCAACGCCACTCAGACCACTCAGAAACTTGCGCTCCCTTCCTCTGGCTGTCCAAATTGCGTTCTTCCCGCTACTCATGCTGCTCGGGCTGGCGGCGATCGGCATCGCGTTGGCGATGATCATCCTCGCTCTCGCGTATCCGAATCTTCCGTCGCTTGAGGTACTCACGGACTACCGGCCCAAAATTCCGCTGCGCGTCTATACCGCCGACGGCTACCTGATCGGCGAATTCGGCGAAGAACGGAGATCGCTCGTAACCATCCATGACGTCCCCGATGTCATGAAACAGGCAATCCTCGCGGCGGAGGACGATCGCTTCTACCAGCATGGCGGCGTCGACTACATCGGCATCCTTCGCGCCGCCGGCGCCAACCTGACCGGCGGCGGCAAGCGGCAAGGGGCATCGACCATTACGCAGCAGGTCGCGAAGAATTTCTTTCTGTCCGGGGAAAAGACCTATACCCGCAAGTTCTACGAGGCGCTTCTGTCGTTCAAGATCGAGAACAACCTGAGCAAGGACCAGATCCTCGAGCTCTATAGNAACCAGATATTCCTCGGCCAGCGCGCCTACGGCTTCGCCGCGGCCTCCCAGATCTACTACGGCAAGCCCCTGAAGGACATCACGCTTGCCGAAGCGGCCATGCTGGCCGGCTTGCCCAAGGCGCCGTCCGCCTACAATCCTATCGCCAACCCCAAGCGTGCCAAGATGCGGCAGCAATACGTGCTGCGGCGAATGCGCGACGTTGGCTACATCGGTGACGCGCAGTATGAGTCGGCGTTGCACGAGCCCCTTGTGGTCAAGCGCGAGTTGGCCGATTACGCGGTCCACGCCGAGCATGTCGCTGAAATGGCGCGGCAGATAGCCGCCGAGCGCTTTCCCGAAGAAGTCTATTCACGTGGCCTCAAGGTCTATACGACCCTGATCAAGGCCGAACAGGAAGCCGCTTACACCAGCCTGCGTCGCGGCGTCATGGATTATGACCGCCGCCACGGCTACCGGGGGCCGAATCGTATNCTCGACATGAAGGACTTTGCCGGCGATCAGGACGAAGCAATCGACGAGGCGCTCCAGGACATTTCCGATGCCGGCGATCTGGTGCCTGCCCTGGTGCTTGCGGCGGACGCGAAACAGATTCGCGCNCTACCGCAAGGGGGCGAGGTGGTCACCCTCGCCGGCGATGCGATGAAGTTCGCCGCACGCATGCTCGACGACAAGGCGCCGCCCAACAAGCGCATCAGGCGCGGGGCGATCATCCGCCTGCAGAAGGACGACAGGGGCGCTTGGCAGATCAGTCAGCTCCCCGAAGTGGAATCCGCGTTCGTCGCCGTCGACCCGAAGGACGGGGCGATTCGTGCCCTGGTAGGCGGCTTCGACTTCAATCGCAACAAGTTCAACCACGTCACCCAGGCCTGGCGCCAGCCCGGTTCCAGTTTCAAGCCGTTCATCTACTCGGCCGCGCTCGAGAAGGGCTTCAATCCGGGCACGGTCATCAATGACGAGCCCATCGTCATTTCCGCGAGCCAGACCGGCTCGCAGGCCTGGGAGCCGCATAACTACGACGGCAGGTACGAAGGGCCGATGAAGATGCGCACGGCGCTGGCCAAGTCGAAGAACATGGTGTCGATCCGCATCCTGCAAAGCATCGGCACGCGTTACGCACAGGACTTCGCCACCCGCTTCGGCTTCGACGCGGCAAGACACCCGCCCTACCTGACCATGGCGCTTGGCGCGGGTTCGGTGACACCCTGGCAAATGGTCACCGCCTACTCCGTGTTCGCCAACGGCGGCTACCGGATCAGTCCCTATGTCGTCAACGAAATCCGCAACGAGAAAAACCAGCTACTGGCTCAGGCGGCGCCTGTGCCGGCCGGCGAAGGAACGCTGCACGCGATCGATCCCAGAAACGCTTTCATCATGGACAGCATGCTGCGCGACGTGACGATCTACGGCACCGGCGCCAAGGCTTCAGTGGCGCTCAAGCGGCAGGATCTGGCGGGCAAGACCGGAACCACCAACGAATATGTCGATGCCTGGTTCTGCGGCTATCAGATGACGGTTTCCGCCTGCGCCTGGGTCGGGTTCGACCAGCCAAGGAAACTCGGTGACAAGGAAACCGGCGGCGCCGCCGCATTGCCGATCTGGATCGGCTACATGGGCCGCGCGCTCAAGAATGTCACGGTCCAGACACCGGAAGCGCCGGAGGGGCTGGTCGCCTTCGGCAGCGGCCGTGACCGGGCCTACATTTACGCCGAAAACGTCCGCCCCGAAGCGCCGCCGGAAGACGCTGCCGACGACACAACACCGCCCCAGCCCGACCTGAGCAAACCGCCCAGCGACTGATCAGCAGAGCCTGACCGCTTCGCCGGCCTGCTGGCTGGCGAGAGCCGACAGCTTTTCCAGCAGATCGGCTCCGTCGCGGGTGTCGCGCCAGCCCACACCATCCCAGCGGAAGTGAAACCCCCGGCACGCGCCGCAACCCAGATCTCGCGGGCGGCGGCATGGCGATTGACGACGATCTTGCTGGCATCGGCAAACTCGATTTCGAGAACCCCGCCGGCAGCCAGGTCGAAGTCGATGGCGGCGTCGCTCGCATCCAGTGCCGCCTCGATCCGGGTCAGAATCCGGTCGGCCTGGGCATTGAATTCCTTATCATCCATCGTGTGCTAACATCCCTTCCTTTACTGACTGGTTCGTCATTAATGTCCAGAATCGTTGCCGTGCTCCTGCCGTTCTGCTTCGCCGGTTGCGGGCTGAAAGGCCCCTTGGTGCTACCGCCCGGCCCGCCCCCCACCCATCCTCGACACCCTGAAATCGCCGACGCCGCCGGTGGATGTTAGCACGGACCAGAAGACCACCACCCCATGAACCAGTTCGCTGTAAGAAACGGCGTCCTGCACGCCGAATCCGTCGCCCTGCCCGAAGTTGCAGCGCGCTTTGGCACTCCCGCTTACGTCTACTCGCGCGCTTCGCTCGAGTCCGCACTGCAGGAATTCCTCGACGTGCTCAATGGCCATCCGGCAGGCCAGGGAGCGCTCGTCTGCTACGCGGCCAAGGCCAATTCGAACCTCGCCATTCTCAACCTGTTCGCCCGCATGGGCGCCGGTTTCGACATCGTTTCCGGCGGCGAATTGCAGCGCGTGCTGGCGACCGGCGCCGACCCACGCAAGGTTGTCTTCTCGGGGGTTGGCAAGACGGTGGCCGAGATGAAACAGGGGCTCGACGCCGGCATCCTTTGCTTCAACATCGAATCGCCCGCCGAACTGGAGCGACTGAACGAAGTGGCCGGCCAGTGCGGCAAGCGCGCGCCGGTCAGTCTCCGCGTCAATCCCGATGTCGACCCGAAGACCCACCCCTATATCTCGACCGGCCTCAAGGAAGCCAAATTCGGCGTCGCCTACGACGACGCGCTCGCCCTCTACCGGCGCGCAGCCGCGCTGCCGCACATCGAGGTGGCCGGCATCGACTGCCACATCGGCTCGCAACTGCTCGACCCGTCGCCCTTCGTCGAGGCGCTCGACCGCATTTTGGCCCTTAGNGACCAGTTGACCGCAGCAGGCATCCGCATCCACCACATCGACCTCGGTGGCGGCCTCGGCATCAAGTACCAGGACGACCAGGTGCAGCCGACGGTCGCTTCCTACCTCAACCCGCTGCTCGACAAGCTGGCCGGGCGCGGCCTCAAGGTCGTGCTCGAACCGGGTCGCCGCCTGGTCGGCAACGCCGGCCTGCTGCTGACCCGAGTCGAATTCCTGAANGCCGGGGAGGGCAAAAATTTCGCCATTGTCGACGCGGCGATGAACGACCTGATGCGCCCGGCGCTTTACGAAGCCTGGCACGACATCCTGCCGGTGACGCCGCACGCCGGCGAAACNCCGCGTCACGACGTGGTCGGCCCGGTCTGCGAAACCGGCGACTTCCTCGGCCTGGCGCGCCCGCTGTGCCTCGCGGCCGGCGATCTGCTGGCAGTCATGTCGGCCGGCGCCTACGGCATGGCGATGGCCTCCAATTACAACACGCGGCCGCGCGCGGTCGAGGTCATGGTCGATGGCGATNNCAGGTACGTGATCCGGCGCCGCGAAACGGTCGCCGAACTCTACGCCGGCGAACAGCTCCTGCCGGCATGAAGCGCGGCGCCCTGCTGCTCGCGGCCGCCCTGCTGGCCACCGCCTGCGGTGAGAAACCGGCCGAGAAAAGGGCGCGCCGCCGACCCTGATCACGACCACCCAGGCGCAGGTCATGCCGCTGGAGATCGGCGAGCGGACGCTGGGCACGCTGGAAGCGGTCAACGACCCGAAGATCGGCGCCGAAATCGCCGGCAAGGTCGTCAAGGTCACCGCCCGCACCGGTGAAACGGTCGTCAAGGGACAGTTGCTCGCGCAGATCGACCCGACCGACGCCGGGCATCAGGTCAATGCCGACAGCGGCGAAGTCGCCCGTCTCGAAGCCCTGTTGCTCCAGCAGGAACGGGTGCTGGCCCGACAGAGCGAACTGGTGCAGAAGAATTTCATCTCGAAGAACGCCCTCGACGAGGCCACCGCCCAGCGCGACGCGCTGAAGAACCAGCTGGCCAGCGCCCGGGCCCGTGCCAGCCTGTCGCGCAACGCTCTCGACAAGACGCGCGTCGTCGCTCCCCTGGCCGGAATCATCGAAACCCAGGTGGTCGCCCCCGGCGACTACGTCAAGGTCGGCGACCCGCTGTTCCGGATGGTCTCCAACGCCCGCCTGCGCGCCAACCTGCCGTTCCCGGAAAGCGCCGCGACGCGCCTCAAGATCGGCCAGCCGGTGCGCCTCTCCAGCCCCCTGTCGCCCGGGGAAGCCATCTCGGCGGTCGTCGAGGACATCCGCCCGACCGTCGGCGACGGCAACCGCGCGCTCGAAGTCATCGCCCGGCTCGACAATCCCGGCCCGCTGAAGGGCGGCGGCTCGGTCGATGCCGTCGTCGTCACCGGACTGCGCGAACGCGCCGTGGTGGTGCCGGAACAGACAGTGGTGCTGCGCCCAGCCGGCAAGGTCGTTCACCTGATCGCCGACGGCAAGGCCAAGCAGCAGATCGTCGACGTCGGCAGCAAGCAGCGCGGGCTGGTTGAAATCACCAGCGGGCTGCAGGGCGGCGAGATCGTGGCGCTCGACGGCGCCGGCTTCCTCACCGACGGTGCCATGGTCAACGTCAAGGAAACGCCGAAAACCGCCGCCCAGCCGGCCGCCGCGAAACCGCAATGACCCTGCCCGAGCTGTCGATCAAGCGCCACGTGCTGGCGTGGATGCTGAGCGCGGTGCTCGTGCTGTTCGGCGTCATCAGCTTCGACCGGATCGGCATGGACCGCTATCCGTACATCGAATTCCCGGTCGTCTCGATCACCACGACCTTGAAGGGCGCCAACCCGGACATCGTCGACGCCTCGCTGACCAACATCATCGAAAGCTCGGTCAATTCGACGCCGGGCATCGAGCACATCCAGTCCACGTCGTCGCCCGGCGTCTCGGTGATCGCCATCACCTTCAACCTCGAAAAGAAGATCGACGTCGCCTTCAACGAGGTCCAGGCCAAGGTCAATCAGGTGCTGCGCCGCCTGCCCAGGGACGCCGATCCGCCGGTCGTCGCCAAGGTCGAGACCAACGCCCAGCCGATCATGTGGCTGGCCCTGCAGGGCGACCGCACGCAGCAGCAGTTAAATCAATACGCCATCAACGTCCTGAAGAAGCGCCTGGAAACCATCGACGGCGTCGGCGAAGTGCGCCTCGGCGGACGCCGCGACCGCACCATCCGCGCCGAGCTGTGGCCGGCGCGCATGGCGGCGGTCGGCGTCACCGCGCAGGACATCAATGACGCCTTCGCCCGCGAGCACGTGCAGATGGCCGGCGGTTTCGTGGTCGGCGAGAAGACCGAAAGCCTGGTCAAGCTCGACCTCGAATTCCACTCGATCGACGCCCTGCAACAGATGGTGATCGGCTGGAAATCCGGCGCGCCGATCCGCCTGCAGGATGTCGCCGAAGTCATCGACGGCCTCACCGACAACCGCCAGCTCGCCCGCTTCAACGGCGAGACGACGATCGGCCTCGGCATCGTCAAGGTGACCAACACCAACACCGTGGCCATCGTCGACAAGGTCAAGGACAAGCTGGAAAACGAGTTGCGCCCGCAGTTGCCGCCGGGCCTGCAACTGCATGTCGTGTCGAACGATGCGGTGTTCATCCTCGAAATCGTCAATGCGCTGAAGGAGCACCTGGTCGAAGGCACGCTGCTCGCTGCGCTGGTCGTCTGGCTCTTCCTGCAGTCGGTGCGGGCGACGATCATCGTCGCGCTGGCCATTCCGGTGTCGCTGATGGGCGCCATCGCCGTCATCTATTTCTTCGGCTACACGCTCAATTCGCTGACCCTGCTCGGCCTGCTGCTGCTGATCGGCGTCGTCGTCGATGACGCCATCGTCGTCCTCGAAAACATCTTCCGCCACCGCGAGGAACTCGACGCCGACCCGCTGTCTGCCGCGGTCAACGGCTCAAATGAGGTCGTTTTCGCGGTCATCGCGGCAACGCTGGCGCTGGTTTCGATCTTCGCCCC
Source organism: Dechloromonas sp. (assembly GCA_013693915.1). GTDB lineage: Bacteria > Pseudomonadota > Gammaproteobacteria > Burkholderiales > Rhodocyclaceae > Azonexus. The sequence continues at coordinate 8,548 of CP059264.1, forward strand.
GGTCATTTTCATGAGCGGCATCATCGGCCAGTTCTTCCGCTCCTTCGCCGTCGTCGTCACCTTCGGCGTGCTGGTCTCGCTGTTCGTTTCGTTGACCCTGACGCCGATGCTCTGCTCGCGCTTCCTGACCATGCGCGAACACGGCCAGCAGCACAGCCGCTTTCAGGTCGCCATCGAGCACGGCTTCCTGCGCCTCGACGCCTTCTACCGCCGCCTGCTCGCCCGCGCCCTGGCGCATCGCTGGAAGGTCGTGGTGCTGACGCTGCTGACGGTGGCCTCCAGCGCCTTCTTCTTTGCCGGCGTCGGCAAGACCTTCACCCCGGACCAGGACGAGGGCCGCTTCCTCGTCTATCTGCGCACCCCGCTCGGCTCGTCGATCGACTACACCGACTCGCGTCTGAGAATGGTCGAGGAAGCCTTGCGCCAGCACCCGGAAATCGTCACCGAATTTGCGCTGATCGGCCTCGGCAGCGCCGGGCAGGTGAACCAGGGCACGGTGGTGGCGCGCATGGCACCGCGCAACGAGCGCCAAATCAGCCAGCAGGAAATCCTGCCCATCCTGCGCAAGGAACTCGCCGACATCCCCGGCGCCCGCATCTTCGCCGCGCCGTATCCGATGGTCCAGGGCCAGCGCGGCGAGCCGCTGCAATTCGTGCTGAGCGGCGAAAACCTCGCCGAGGTGGGCCGCCTCGGCCGCGAACTGCAGGGCAAACTGGCTGCCGAGCCCGGCCTCGGCGGGCGCATCGACAGCGACCTCCAGCTCGACCTGCCGCAACTCGTCTTCTCGCCCGACCGTCTGCGCATCGCCTCCTCCGGCTTGACCACTGCCGATGTCGCGCTGGCCATCAACATGCTGACCGGCGGTGTCGACATCGCCAAGTACAACGATGAACCGGGCGACGGCCAGCGCTACGACATCCGCGTCAAGGGCCGCGAAGGCGAATTCACGCAGCCGGCCGACCTCGGCAAGATTTACCTGCGCAACAAGACCGGGCAGCTGGTCCGGCTCGATTCGGTCGCCAGTTTCAAGGAAACGCTCGGCCCTGCCGTCATCGGCCGCTTCGACCTGCAATACGCCGCCACCTTCTTCGCTACGCCGACCATCCCGCTCGGCGAGGCGGTNGCAAAAGTACGTTCGTTCGCCGACGACCTGCCGCCCGGCTACCAGATCAAGCTGATCGGCCAGGCCGAGGAATTCGCCAAGACCACCAAGTACATGACCTTCGCCTTCGTACTGGCGATGGTGCTGCTCTACATGGTGCTGGCCAGCCAGTTCGACTCCTTCCTGCAGCCGCTGATCGTCATGCTCGCCCAGCCGCTCGCCATCATCGGCGGCGTCGCCGCGCTGTGGGCGACCGGGCAGACGCTCAACATCTACTCGATGATCGGCCTCGTGCTGCTGATCGGGCTGGTCGCCAAGAATTCGATCCTGCTCGTCGACCTGACCAACCAGCGCCGCGAAGGCGGCATGGGCATCGACGACGCGCTGAACGACGCCTGCCCGATCCGCATGCGCCCGGTGCTGATGACCTCGGCCACCGTCATCCTCGCCCTCGCCCCCGCCGCCCTCGGCTTCGGCGCCGGCGCCGAGACCAACCAGCCGCTGTCGATCGCCGTCATCGGCGGCATGATCTCGTCGACGCTACTGACGCTGGTCGTCGTTCCCGCCGTCTATTCGCTGGTAGAGAACCGGCTGGCACGGCGGCACGCCACTTGACGCTCCATCAACGAATCCTGATCTTCACTGGGGCCGCCATGTCCGGCGGGGAACTGACCTATAATTTTCGATTCGGCCCCCGGTGAGGGAGCCAGGATGAACACCCCCAACCCGAGGAGATGAACCGATGAAGCCTTCGACCCTGCTTGTCGCCTGCGGCCTGCTGGCCACCGCCGGCACCGCCGGCGCCGCGGACCCGAACCTCGCGCGCAGCCTCGCCGCGACCTGCGCCAACTGCCACGGCACCAACGGCCACGCCGTGCCGGGCGCCGGCATGGATGCCCTGGCCGGCGAGGACAAGGCGCGCACGCTGGCCAAGCTCGCCGATTTCAAGAACGGCAACAAACCGGCGACGATCATGCACCAGATCGCCAAGGGCTACAGCGACGAGCAACTCGAGCTGATCGCGGCCTATTTCGCCGCGCAGAAGAAGTGAGGGGGCCGGAACATGCTGATGAATCGACGCGACTTCCTCAAGGCCGGCACCGCAGCCGGCACGCTTGCCTCCCTCTACGGCTGCGCGGGCGGCAGCAAGCCGACCGGGCATCGTGGTCGCGGTCGGCGGCGTTCGGCGGCGCACGCCGCGGCAAAGACCAGCGCATGTGGAGCGAGGGCGGCGTCCAGGTCACCCTGGTCGAGCGCAATCCGGTCTCATTTCATGCCCGGAACTCCAATTGGGATCGGCGGCACGCGACATATGGTCAGCATCGCCCGTCAGCTCGACGACGGGCTCAGGAAGTGCAGGGCGTGCTCGACCATCCAGGACGACCGCCGCCGCGGTCGACCCGGTCGAAGCGGGCCGTGTTCCCGAAGGAACCGGCGGCACCGCCTATGATGCCGGCTGGCGCTGACAGCGTCGGGGATCGCCCGCAAGTGCCGGAGACGATCAACCCGCCCCCGCCTGCGGCGCGTGCCCAAGGCAGCGATTGCCGGCCATCGCCGCGAAGACCAGCCCGGCAGAAGACGCCCATGCGCAGGCGGTTGGCGACCGCCATCCCGGCGGCGCTTCGCGTAGAAGTCGCCGGCGGCGACCTCCCGAAGATCGCCCGGATGCCCGGCAGCGAAAGGCGAGGCCGCCGCTCACAACAAGCGGCGATCCTCGTCTGCCGCCAGATCTCCCAGCCGCTGATTGACGTAGTCGGCGTCGATGGCGACCGCTTCCAGCCGGCCTTGCCGGCGGCATCGAAGGAAACCTCCTCGAGCAGCTTTTCCATGACCGTGTGCAGACGGCGGGCGCCGATGTTCTCGGTCTTCTCGTTGACCTGGAAGGCGATTTCGGCGAGCCGCCTGATGCCGCCCGCGGCGAACTCAAGGCGCACGCCCTCGGTTTCGAGCAGGGCCTCGTACTGCCTTGTGAGACAGGCGTCGGTCTGGGTCAGGATCGATTCGAAGTCGCTGACCGCCAGCGAATCGAGCTCGACACGGATCGGAAAGCGACCCTGGAGTTCGGGGATGAGGTCGGACGGCTTCGCCAGATGAAACGCGCCGGAGGCGATGAACAGGATGTGGTCGGTCTTGATCATGCCATACTTGGTCGACACCGTGGTGCCCTCGACCAGCGGCAGCAGGTCGCGCTGCACGCCCTGGCGCGAGACGTCGGCGCCCTGCATTTCCGAACGGCTGGCGATCTTGTCGAGTTCGTCGAGAAAGACGATGCCGTTCTGCTCGACCGCCCTGACCGCCTCGAGCTTGACTTCCTCGTCATTGACCAGGCGCGCAGCCTCCTCGTCGGTGAGCAGCTTCAGCGCTTCCTTGATCTTCAGCTTGCGCGACTTCTTCTTGCCGCCGCCGAGGTTCTGGAACATGCCCTGGATCTGCTGCGTCAACTCTTCCATGCCGGGCGGCGCAAAGATCTCGGCCTGCATTCCCGGAGATGCGACTTCGACCTCGATCTCCTTGTCGTCGAGTTCGCCCTCGCGCAACTTCTTGCGGAATTTCTGGCGGGTGGNCGCTGTCGGTTGCGGTCGACTCGGAATTTTCGGCAAAAAGCCGGGGCCGCGCGCCGGCGGCAGCAGGATATCGAGGACGCGCTCCTCGGCGGCATCCTCGGCGCGGCCGCGCATCTGCTTCATCGCCCGCTCGCGCTGCGACTTGATGGCCATGTCGACCAGATCGCGAATGATCGTCTCGACATCGCGCCCGACATAACCGACCTCGGTGAATTTGGTCGCCTCGATCTTGATGAACGGGGCGTCGGCGAGCCGCGCCAGGCGGCGGGCGATCTCGGTCTTGCCGACGCCGGTCGGGCCGATCATCAGGATGTTCTTCGGGGTGATTTCCTGGCGCAGCGGCTCGGCGACCTGCGCCCGCCGCCAGCGGTTGCGCAGGGCGATGGCGACCGCCTTCTTGGCGTTCTTCTGGCCGACGATGTGCTTGTCCAGTTCGTGGACGATTTCCTGCGGGGTCATCCCGGCGCCGCCGCTCATTCCAGCACCTCGATCGTGAAATTGCGGTTGGTATAGATGCAGATGTCGCCGGCGATTTCCAGCGACTTGGTGACGATTTCGGACGGCGCCAGCGCCGAATTTTCCAGCAGGGCGCGCGCCGCGCTCTGCGCATANNCGCCCCCGGAACCGATGGCGACGATGCCCTGCTCCGGTTCGAGGACGTCGCCGTTGCCGGTGATGATCAGCGACACCTCGCGGTCAGCCACCGACAGCATCGCCTCGAGGCGGCGCAGGGCGCGGTCCGAGCGCCAGTCCTTGGCCAGTTCGACCGCCGAGCGCAGCAGGTTGCCCTGATGCTTTTCCAGCTTCGCCTCGAAGCGCTCGAACAGCGTGAAGGCGTCGGCGGTGCCGCCGGCGAACCCGGCGAGGATGCGCCCCTGGTAAAGCCGCCGCACTTTGCGGGCCGTGGCCTTGATGACGATATTGCCGAGCGTGACCTGCCCGTCGCCGCCCATGGCGACCGAACCGCCGCGGCGCACCGACAGGATCGTCGTGCCGTGATATTGCTCCATGTTTCTTCCTGATCTTAGGACTTGGGGACGATGATGCGGGCGAACTTGTTGAGGCCGACCACGGCCATCAGTTCCGCCACCAGGTGATTCGGGCTGCGGATGATCACTTCCTTGCCGCTGGCCTTGAAGGGCGACAGGCGATTGACCAGTTGCCCGGCGGAAAAGAAGTCGAGCCGGCGTACGCCCGAGAAGTCGAGAACGACGTGCTCCTGAAGGTTGAGGACGGCGATCAGGTCGTCGAAGCGGCTGTTCCTGATCTCGCCGCTCAGGTAATGCGCATTGTCGGTGCGCTTGGCCGGCTTCGCCGCGGGGAGGGTCGGCGCCGGGGCGGCTTCCCACGACGGCGGCGAACGTTCGAAGGTGACCGCGAAGTCAATCGCGCACTGCTCGAAGTCTTCCTGCGTCCCGCAGCGCTGCAGCAGTTCCAGCAACAGCAGCCAGGTCCGGATATTCCGCGCCTCGCCCGGCGTCAGGCGGCCGCGCAGGCGCGGCATGATGCCCTCGACCTGGTCGAGGACGATCACCGCGCCTTGGCGGCGGGCGCTCATCAGCAGGTCGGCGAGGCGGCCGGCAAATTCATCGTCGCAGCCAAGCAGCCTGCTGCAATCCACCCGCAGCGGCCGCTTGTCCCTGAGCGCATCGGCCAGCGGCGCCAGCACACTGATATTGTCCGCGGTGAGCAAGCCTTGCAGGTCGCAAGCCGCGACGGCTGCTCCGGCCGCCGCCACCTTGGGCGCCGCTTGCGGCTCGGTCCAGGCCGGGGGCGACATTTCACAGGCGTCCACGAAATCGGCGGCCAGCTTGTCGAAAGCCTCGCGATCGCCGCTCAACACCAGGAAATCGAACAGCATCTGCCACAGCCGCAGGCCCTCGGTGCCCGGGTAAGCCCCGAGCAGCGACTCCAGCAGGGNACGAACGACGGCGTCCTGGCCGTTGGCATACAACACGGCGACCTGCTCGACATCGGCCTGGATCGAATCGGCGCCATGGTCGACATCGATCCCCATGACGCTCGAATCGGTGAATTCGCGCTCGAATTCCGAAAGGATGTGATCGATCTCGGCCTGGGTCTTCGGCGCCCCAGGCTTTGCGACGGACGGCGGCGCGCCGGAAACGGACCGGGCTCCGGGCGTGAATTCAAGATCGGGCAACGGATCCCGGGGCTTCTCGGCCTCTTCGGGAGCCCCGGCAGTACGGAATGCCCCCGCCGGAGCAGTAGGCGGCTTCGGGCGCATGATCTCGCCCTGCGGCACCTTCTGAGCTTTCTTCTTGAACAGCGAAAAGACCATACTCACCTCGAATGCAGAACCCGTCTTTTAGCACGCCGCAACGCGTCATGCAATGATCAAGCCCACAGCAATCAGCAGTAATGCCAGCACCGGTCCGAAAGGCTGGTCCAGCCCGAGGGCGAGCAGGAAGGCGGCGACGTAAGCGCCGAGACCGATCAGCGCCGCGAGAACGAGTCCGCCCCGCCAGCTCCGGGCCCGCCGGAAGGCGATCCACGCCGGCACGAAGACCAGCGCGAAGCCACCCATGACGCCCATGGCCATCGTCGCCAGCGCGAGCGTCAGCGCGGCGATCAGGTCGAACCCGAAGACCACGGGCCAGGCGCGCAGACGGCGGGCGCTGAAATAGTCGGGATAGACGCGCGCCAGCAGCAGGTGGCGCGACAGGACAGCGAGCGCCGCGCCGCTGAGAGCAACCCACGGCGCGACCAGCATCAGTTGCGCGGTTCCAGAGAAATAGAGCTGGCCGTCAAACAGCGAGTGTCCGAGCTGCTCGGCCAGCGGCTGGTTGGCGGCAAGCAGGACGGCAACCGCCCAGCCAGCCAGCAGCAGGATGGCGAATGCCGCGCCGCCTGCCAGTCGCCTGGCGAACAGGCGCTTGCCGACGCCGGCGAGCACTGCCGCCGCCATCCCGCCGAGCGCCGGCGCCAGGCCGCTGACCAGTGCCAGAAGCGCTCCCGCCGCAGCCACATGGGCGTAGGCAAGCGCGGCCAGCCACTCGTCGCGCAGGCGCAGGAAACAGCCGAGAACCGGCAGGACCAGCGCCAGGCCAAGGCCGGTCAGGAAGGGCAGGAGAAAGAGGTCAGACCACACCGGGAGCCTCACGCAAGACGATGACCTGATCGCATACCGTCTCGACGAACTCATGGTCGTGGCTGACGACGACGATACCGGTTCCCGACCCGGCAAGGCCGCGCAGGGCGCCGGCGAGATGATCGACTCCCGCCGCATCGAGATTGTTGGTCGGCTCGTCGAGCAGGACAAGATCGGCCGGGGCCTGCAGAACTGCCCACAGGGTCAGGTAATGCCGCTGCCCACCCGACAGGCGGTCGAGCCGGTCATCGAGGCGCCCGACCAGCCACGGCGGCGTCGGTCAGCGCCAGCAGCTCGCGCCCGCTGAGCGGCACGCCTTCAACCGGGGAACATCCTGGGTCTGCAATGCCAGGCGCAACCCGGGGCGCCTCTCGAGGACGCCGGAAAACACCCGCGCCCGGCCGGCCAGCGCCGACAGCAGTGTCGTCTTGCCAACCCCGTTGGCTCCGGTCAACCCGAGAATCCTGCCCGATTCCAGGACGAATTCCAGCGGCGCCGTGGCCGGCCGCTCCCAGCCGGCCACCAGCGCGCTGGCGCGGATCAGCAGTTCGCTCATTGCAAGGCTTTCGACAGCCGCTGCACGGTGTCGTCGAAGAGACCGAAGAGGTCGCCGGCCGCGGGCGTTCCGCCGACGGTAAAGGGCAGCATGACCGCCGGGATGCCAGCCCTGCCGGCAATCCACAGGCTGGGCCCGTCGCTCTGGTAGGCAGTGCGCAGCACCATTTTCGCCGGCGCGTTCTGCTGGCGCGCCAGCAAGGCGCTGAGATGGCCGCTGCTCGGCTCGACCCCGGCTTCGGCTCCAGCGTGCCGGTTTCCTTCAGGCCCAGCCAGTAACTCAGATAATGGAACGAGGAGTGATGCACCAGCACCGGCACGCCGCGCAGCGGCAGCGCCTCCTTTTCCCAGCGCGCGATGGCCGCCCGCCATTTTTCCGCAAAGGCCTGGTAACCCGCTTGATAGGCCGCCACGTTCGATGGATCGAGTTCTCCCATGCGCGCAGCCAGCGCCTCGCCGATCCGGAACAGGTTGCGCGGGTCGAGCTGGATGTGCGGATTGCCGGCGGCATGAACGTCGCCCTGGGAACGATCGACCACCACCGGCACATCGAGCAGCGTTACGAAGCGCGCGGCTTCGAAATGGCCGGGCCGGCCTGGCTGGATGCCGGCGTTGCCCGAGTCACGGATGACCAGCGGCAGCCAGCCGACCTCGAGGTCGGCGCCGGTCGCCACCACCAGGTCGGCGCGCCGCGCCTGGGCGAGCAACGATGGCCGCGCCTGGATCCGGTGCGGATCCTGGAGGGCGGTGGTCGCGACAAACACGCTGACCTTGTCGCCGCCGATCTCGCGGACCAGCGCGCCCCACTCCGGCACCGTAGCGAAAACCTGCAGGGCGGCCACGGCGGGAACGCTGGCGGCCGCCAGCAGCAGCGTCATCAATAGCCTGATCATTGTCGTTTTCCTCAGAACTTGTGGGCGCCATGAGCACCGAGGCTCATGATGTACTGGACGATCCACTGATTGTCGATGATCCCGGCCATCGATCTGTCCTGCGCAAACTGCAGGCGGAGCCGTGAAAACTCGCTCCAGCTATAGTCGACCATTGCCGTCGCCCGCTTCGGCCGGTAGTCCTCGACCACCAGATTCGCCGCGTTGGCGCCGAGGCTCTGGCGGCCGCTGTCGAGCTGGTCGTAGCGCAGCCCGGCACGCCACTCGGGTGTGAACTGGAAGACGCCCTGCGCATACCAGCCGCTCTGCCGGGTATTGTAATTGCCCGTCACCGCATCGCCCGCCGCCAGCGGATCGCAGGCGCTGCCGAGGCCGGTGCAGGTCAGGTCACCCTTGTCCTGACGCCAGAAATACTCGGTCTGGAACTTGAAATTCCGGTACTTGGGGTTGCCGTCGGGCGCCCATTTCCAGACGAAATCGGCCAGCCAGGTCGAGGTATCTCCAGTGAACGTCGCCTGTGCCGGCAGGCCGCTGCTATCGACGAAGTCGCCCTGCCGGTCATCCGCCGAGGTCTTGAGGTAGGACACGCCCGCCCGCCAACTGTTCGAGACGCCAAGGTCGTCGCCGACATGGGCATACAGCGCCCAGGCGCCGACACCATTCTTGTTCCTGTCGGTTCCCGGAAGTTCGCACCGCGCCCGACTTCGGCGCCGAATTCCACGAACAGCGGCGTCGGAGCCAGCCACTTGAGTTGTACCCCGTCCTCCCGGAAGCTGGCCTCGGGGCCGAACATCGCGACATACATCCACGGCGCGTTGGCAAAATCCCACTGATGCGGATGCTGCTCGTTCAGGTAGCCGATGCCCGAGCGATAGCGCCCGCCCTTGACGCCGATGCCGTGACCGATCGCCGTTGACTGGAACCAGGCCTCCTCCACTCCGACCTCGCCGTCGTTGACGGCAAAAATTGCCCGCCCGCGCCAGTAAGCGTCGATGCTGCCGCCGATGACCAGTTCGGTTTCGTTGATCGAAAACCCACGCAGGTTGTCGAGCGGGTTCGGCCAGAAGCCGGCAATGCGACGATTGGGAATGTCCTTCGTGTTCACGTACTGTCCCTGCAGGATCAGCGAGATTTCCGGGTTGAAGGCGTTCGCCGCCGCGGCGACGGCCCGGACAGGCCCGGTCGCGGTCTCACCCGCCGGCGTTGGCGCAGGTGGCGCGCCGGACCCGGTCGCGGCTGTCGCAGGCGGAACCGCCGCCGGCGCGGCAGTCCTCGCTTCGGCTTCGGCCAGCTTTTTCGAGGGCGGTGATCCGCTGCTCGTAGGTCTTCTTCATCTCGTCGATCTGGCTGCGGATGGCTGCAAGATCGGCGTCGTCGGCCGCCTGCGCGCCGCACGATGCGGCAAGCAGGGCAGCCAAGGCAAGTGGCTTGTTCATCATGGAGTTCTCCTGAAAACGCAAAGGACACGACCGCCGGCTCGATGGCCGTTGCGGTCAACAGTCAAGAAGGGGCGTTTTCAGAAAACAGGCGGGCCGCGCTGCTGGGCGGCAGGCGGCGGAAAAGCGCGGCGCTCAGGCGTGTGCAGCGCTTCGCGAACGAACCCCGGCACTGCGGGGGCGGCAAGGCAACCAGCGCCGGTAGCGCCGCGCCGAGATCGTGGGCGGCGAGGCACAGCTCGCAGACGTGGCCCGGCAGCCCGTTGTCATGGTCCGCCGCATGACCGACGGCATGCCCCCCGCCACCAGATGGGCGAACAGGAGAACGGCAACGAGCAGGAGTCGGCGCAACGGATTCACGCCGCGATTCTAACCCCGATCATCGATCCAGGCGGTCGCCGCGTGCGGCAAGCGGCAGACAGGGGAACAGGCCTCATCTTCATCTTGAGCGAACGCCCGCAGCCGTTTGCAGTACCCCGGCGCCTACAGCTTGAAGATCCAGGTCGCGATCACGAAGTAGTTGAGGACCCCGAGGATGTCGATGGCGGTGGTCACGAACGGGCCGGTGGCGACCGCCGGGTCGACCTTGATGCGCTGGAACAGCATCGGCAGCAGCACGGCCAGCAGCGCGGCGCCGGTCATGTTGCCGAGGATGGTCAGGCCGACGACCTCGCCGAGCGCCAGGCTGTTGTGCATGAACCAGCCATAGATGCCGAGGATAACGCCATAGAAGCAGCCGAGCAGGACGCCGACGCGAAACTCCTTGAAGACGACCGGCACCGTGTCGCGGACATCGATCGCGCCGGTTGCCAGACCGCGAACGGCGACGGTCGCCGACTGGACGCCTACGTTGCCAGCCATGCCCATCACCACCGGCAGGAAGGCACTGAGCACCAGAACCTCGGCGAGGATCTCATGGTAGGCCCCGACCACGCCGGTCGCCGCGAGGCCGCCAACGAACGCGGCGAGCAGCCACGGCAGACGGATCCAGGCGATCTTGAAGGCGGAATGGGTCAGCGTTTCCGACTCGCTGGTGCCCGCCATCTTCAGCATGTCCCGGGTCGTTTCTTCCTCGATGACGTCGATCACGTCATCGACCGTAACCATGCCGACCAGGACATTGTCGGCATCAACCACGGGGACGGCAAGCAGGCGGTACTTGTCGACCAGCAGGGCGACCGTGGTCTGGTCAGCGTCGGTGGTCACACTCATCACGCGCCGGTTCATGATGTTGTGGAGCACCGTGCTCGGGCGCGACAACAACAGCTGCCGCAGCGAGACGACGCCCACCAGCCGGCCGTCCTCGTCAGTCAGGTAGAGATAGAAGACCATCTCGACGGCTTCGCGGCTGCGGATGTTCTCGATCGCCTGCTCGACGGTGAGGCTGTGCGGCAGCGAGAAGATATCGGTGGTCATGATGCCGCCGGCGCTGTCCGGGTCGTACTTGAGCAGGCTTTCGACTTCCGACTTGCTGTCGCGGCCGAGCAGGGCCATCAGTTCGGCGCGTTGATCTTCGGGCAGATCGCCGATGAGGTCGGCGAGGTCGTCCGGGGNCAGGCGCTCGAGCAGGCCGGCTAGTTGACTGGCGCTCGACTCGGTCATCACCCGCGTGCGCAAGCTTGGCGTCATCTGGCCGAAAACGTCGGCCGCCATTTCCTTGTCGGCAAGCGTATGAAAGATGTCCACGACATGCTCGGGCGGCAGTTCATCAAGGATCGCCGCCAGGTCGGCCGGGTGGATCCGCGCCATCATCTTCTGCAACGAGCCTCGGGCGTCGCGGTGATAAAGCCGGTCGATGGTCTCGATTAGCCGCTTCTTCTTCGAGTCGTAGGTGTTCGGCGTGACCGGCTTGGTATCCACGTTAATATGCATCTTGCTTGACTCCCCAATCAATGCGCGTGCAGGAACAATTGGCGTATTGGCGCAAACGCGGCGTTAACGCAGTCGAGTAGTCTAAACCTTGTGATCCGTGGGGTCCAGCGACGATTCGGTTTTACGACGATTCGGTTTTACGACGATTCGGTTTTAACGAGATCCGCCAGCCTCCCGGCGCGCGCTCACTCTACCTGGACCAGCAAGCCCTTGAGGTACTCGCCTTCCGGGAAGTTCAGGGCCACCGGGTGGTCGGCGGACCCCGCCAGCCGGCGGACGATGCGCGCGTCGCGGTCGGCATCGAGCGCCGCGCCGGCGACGATCTTCTGGAACAGTTCGGGCCCGATGCCGCCGGAACACGAGTAGGTCATCAGCAGGCCACCCGGCCTGAGCAACCGGAAGCCGAGGACGTTGATGTCCTTGTAGGCTCGCGCCGCGCGCTCGGCGTGGGCAGCGGAAGGCGCGAACTTGGGCGGATCGAGGACAATCAGGTCGAACAGCCGGCCTTGCTTGCGGAAGTCGCGCAGGGCGAGGAAGACATCGGCTTCCAGCCATTCCGCGCGCTCGCCGGGCAACTGCGGATTGAGCGCCAGACTGGCCTGAGCCTGGGCGAGCGCCGGGCCGGACGAATCGACCGACAGCACGCTTGCCGCCCCGCCGGCCAGCGCCTGCAGCGAAAAGCCGCCGGTGTAGCAGAAGCAGTTGAGGACCTCCCGGCCCGCCGCAAGTCGGCCGAGCAGGGCGCGGTTGTCGCGCTGGTCGAGATAGAAACCGGTCTTGTGCCCGCCAGCGATGTCGACAGTCAGCCTGATGCCGTTTTCCTCGATGGTCAGCGGCGAGTCCGGGGCCGCGCCGTGCAGCCAGCCGGTCACCGGCGCCAGCCCTTCCAGCCGGCGCACGTCGGAATCGGAACGCTCGTGGATGCGCCTGCAACCGGTCGCCTTGACCAGACCGGAAACGATGGCGCCGCGCCACTTGTCGGCTCCCGCCGAAGTCAACTGCACGACGACGCAATCGCCATACTGGTCGGCAATGACGCCGGGCAACCCGTCGGATTCGGCGTGGATCAGCCGCAGCCCCTGTTGCCCGCGCAGTTCGGGCAACGAGTGACGGCGCGCCACGGCCGCCGCGATGCGCCGCTTGAAGAAGGCATCGTCGACCGATTCCGCGATGTCGAAAGTCCAGAAACGCGCGCGAATCTGCGACCGCGGGCTATATGCCGCCCGGCCGAGCGGCCGCAGGTTGTCGGCCAGCACCTCGACGGTATCGCCTGCCCGCGCCCGGCCTTGGAGGCGCCCCACCGCACCGGCAAACAGCCACGGATGGCGCAGCTTGAGCGAGGAACGCTCCTTGCCCGGCAGGAGAATGAGTTGAGCCACGCTTTTCCCGACCTCAAATGCAAGAAGCCCCGGTCACCTCACGGCAACCGGGGCCTGGGAAATCCCGGCAGCGGCTCAGCCGCCCAGCGCCTTCCGGTTGCGGGCGTGACATTCGGCAGCGTAGATGACCTTGAACAAGGTCTTGCCCGTGTTCTTGAACAGGCGCTTGCTGGACTTGGAAACGCAGCGGCGCTCCAGGGAAGAACGGCGGGTACGGCTGATGGCCATGGCGACTCCTTGTAACCGGCTTTGGAAAAAGCAGATGATAGCCTCCACGCGTGCATCGGTCAATCGGCGGCAGCGGGTTAACGATTGATTCTTCTGTTGTTTTCACGGGTCGACCGCAACCGCCATCAGGCGCTGGACAGCGGACGCGGCTGGCGGCTCAACCTTCATCCGGCACCGCTGGGGACGGGATTCGGCTGGCGAGGACCTTGTCAAGGCGATGGCGGTCCATGTCCATCACCTCCAGCCGCCAGCCTCCGGCCTCAACGTAGTCCGCCGGCGCCGGGACGCGGCCGAGGATGTGCATGACCAGTCCGCCTACCGTGTGAAAGACCTGCGACTCCTCTCCAGGGAGGTCTTCGTCGATCTCCAGCACGGTCTTCAGGCGCTCCAGCGCGACGTCGCCGTCGACCAGCCACGAGCCATCCTCGCGCTGGACCATGTCGCGTTCCTCGCCGTAGTCTGCAGTCGCGACATCGCCGACGATCGCCGCAAGGACGTCCATCATCGTCACCATCCCTTCGACCTCGCCGTATTCGTCGACGATCAGTGCGAACTGAAGGCGGGCACGGCGGAAGTTCTCCAGCAGCTGGGCGGCGGAAACGGTCTCGGGCACGTAGAGCGGCGGGTAAAGGACCTTCTCGATGTCGGCTATGGTCAGCGCTCGCCCATAGGCGACGCCCGGCAGCAGGTCGCCGGCCTTGAGGACGCCGAGGATGTTGCCGAGTCCGCCACGGCAGACGACGAGGCGCGAGTACCCGCTCTCGGCGATGCGCTGGCGGACTGCCCNCTCGCCTTCCTCCAGATCGATGACGACCATGTCCCGCCGCGGCGTCATGATTGCCGGAATGCGCTGCTCGTCGAGGCGCAGTACGTTGGCTACCAGTTCCTGCTCGCCCTGATGGAAGACGCCGGCTTCGGCGCCCTGTTCCATCATGACCCTGATCTCGTCGTCGGTCACCGGCGGCTCCTCGCCGCGCCGCGCGCCGAAGAGGCGGAGGATGGCCGCACACGACCCGGAAAGGAGGACGACCATCGGGTGCGAGAAGCGCGTGAGCAACATCATCGGCCGCGCGACCGATGCCGCCACCGCCTCTGGCGCGAGTAGCCCGAGGCTCTTGGGGACCAGTTCGCCGATAACGACCGAGAAATAGGTCAGCGCGACGACGGTAACGCCGAGGGCCAGAATATTGGCATAGGGCTCGACGCCGGGAATCAGCGCCAGCCATTCCCGCAGCGGAATGGCAAGCGCGGTCTCGCCGATGGCGCCGCTCAGGATGCCGACCGAGGTAATGCCGATCTGGATCGTCGAGAGAAAGCTGGACGGCTCCTGATGCATCGCCAGCGCCACCCGGGCACCTTGATCCCCCTCGTCGGCAAGGCTTTGCAGCCGTGCCCGGCGCGAGGAAACGACAGCGATTTCCGACATGGCAAAGACGCCATTGAGCAGGACAAGAGCGATGAGGAGAGCGATTTCCATGCGGGAAGCCGTCCTTCGCCCGGGTGGCGAGCGGCTTCGGTGTGGATAACAGTGAAATTGTAACAGCCAGAACCCGGTCGGGCGGGAACGCCCGGCTTCGCCACCCGGAACCCAGGACCGGCTAGCGCCGCCATTTTGCCCCGCCGGGTGCCGTCGACCGCGAGATCAGCGCTTGGCCCGCGGATGCGCCGCGTCGTAAACCTTGGCCAGATGCTGGAAATCGAGATGCGTATAAACCTGCGTCGACGCGATGCTGGCGTGACCGAGCATCTCCTGCACCGCCCGCAGGTCGCCCGACGACTGCAGCACGTGCGAGGCGAACGAATGGCGCAGCATGTGCGGATGGACGTGACGCGGCAGTCCGGCGCGCAGGGCGTGGCGCCCGAGCCGGTCCTGGATTGCCCGGTGACTGAGGCGCGTGCCGCGCCGGCTGACGAACAGGGCGGGCTCGTCCCCGGCGGCAAGCTGCGCCCGCACCCCTGNCCACGCCGCCAGCGCCGCGCGCGCCCGGGCGCCGACCGGAACGATGCGCGCCTTGCTGCGCTTGCCGAGCACCCTCACCTCGCCGTCCACGAGCAGCGATTCCAGCGCCGCGCAATCGAGCGCCGCGAGTTCGGCGAGACGCAGACCCGACGAATAGAACAACTCGAACATCGCCATGTCACGCGCTTCGAGCACGGGATCGTCGTCTCCCTCGGGCGCCAGCAGCGCCGCCGCCTCATCGACCGAAAGCGCGTTCGGCAGGGGCCGTGGCGACTTCGGCGGGCGCACGCCACCGCACGGATTGGCGGATACGGCGCTGTGCCGGCCGAGCCAGCCAAAGTAGCCGCGCCACGCCGACAGCATGCGCGCCAGCGAGCGCCCGGAAAGACCCTGGGCGTGAAGCTGGGCGACGAAACGGCGGATCTGCTGCACCTGGAGTTCGCCCGGCGGGGCATCGCCGGCCAGCGCCAGGAGGCGCGTCAGGTCGCGCCGGTAATTGCTGATGGTATGCGGCGACTGCCGGCGCTGTTCGGCCAGTTCGGCCAGATAGCCGTCAACCGTCGCCGTCGCGGTCACTTGGCGAACTTGGCAACGCGAATCAGCGCGGCCGAAACCATTTCGCCGATGCGTTCGAGATAAAGCGTGCCCATCTCGGGATAGAAGCGCTTGCCGTCCTCGCTGCCGAGCGCCAGCATGCCGATCGTCGCACCGCCGTCGCAGAGGGCGACCAGCGCCTGCGAGCGAAGGTGCGCCGCCGGTTCGCCGAACCAGGCGCCGGTGCCGAAACCGGAAGTCGAACCGCAGTAGGGATGCGTCAGCGTATCGGCGAAAACCTGCAACTCCTCGGCAACCGCGGCGAATTCCGGCAGGTCGTCGACTCCATCGGGCGTCTTCCACAGGCGCAGGGTGACATGCGGAACCGAGAAATCGTCCCGAAGATGAAATCTCAGCAGGTGGATGACCGCCGAAAAGGTCTCGACGGCAATCAGGCCGACCGCAAGACGATGCACCTTCTCGCTGATCTGGTCGTTCTCCTCGCCGAAGGCGATCAGCTCGGCCAGCTTGCTCTCGGTTTCGCGGTTCTTGTCGCGCAGGGTCAGCATCTGCCGCTCGGCCAGCGAAACCGCCCGCCCGCCATGCGGGTGCGGAACGAAGATCTGCGCCATCAGGTCGGCATATTGCTCGAAGAATCCGGGATTGTTCTTCAGGTAGTCGGCCACGTCTTCGGGAAAGGGCGCGCTCATAGGTCTATTTCTCCAGTGAAAACAGTTGCCGCCGGGCCGGTCATCAGCACCGGCCGATCCGCGCCGCCCCAGGCGATGTTGAGATCGCCGCCGCGCGTGGTCACGCGCACCGGCGAATCGAGGAGGCCGCGGCGGATGCCGGTCACCGCCGCCGCGCAAGCGCCCGTGCCGCAGGCCAGCGTTTCGCCGGCGCCGCGCTCATAGACGCGCAGCCTGATGGCATGGCGATCGACGACCTGCATGAACCCGGCATTGACCCGCTGCGGGAAGCGCTCATGGCTTTCGATCAGCGGACCATGCGCGTCGACCGGCGCCTCGTCCACGCTGGCGACGACCTGCACGGCATGCGGATTGCCCAGCGCAACCACGCTGATTTCCAGCGTTTCGTCGGCGACGTCGAGGGAATGGATCACCACGTCGTCGTCGTGGATGAAGGGAATCTCGCTCGGCAGAAAGCGCGGGATTCCCATGTTGACCGTGACATTGCCGTCGCCCTCGAGGCGCGGGGCAATGATTCCGCCCAAAGTCTCGACGCGAATCTCGCGCTTGTCGGTCAGCCNCCGGTCATGCACGAAACGGACGAAGCAGCGCGCGCCGTTGCCGCACTGCTCGACCTCGCCGCCATCCGCGTTGAAGATGCGATAACGGAAATCGACATCCGGTTGCGTCGGCGCCTCGACCAGCAGGATCTGGTCGCAGCCGACGCCGAAATGGCGGTCGGCGATGTAACGCAACTGTTCCGGCGTCAAAGAAACCCGCTGGCGGATGCCGTCGACGACAACGAAGTCGTTGCCCAGACCGTGCATTTTGGCGAATTCAAGTTTCTGACGCGCTCCACATCAGGATTCGAAAAGGATAACAGAGACAGGTGTTTGTCTCAAATCCTTAAAGTTTCTTCTCCATCACGTAATCGTCCATGACGAAGCCGCGACCGATGTCGTCGACGATCGACTCGCGAACGACGAAGCCATACTTTCGGTACGAGCCGATGGCCTTGGCGTTGCGCTTGTTGACCGCGAGGATCACGCACGGGTAGCCGAGTTTCCGGGCGCGCGCCGCAACGTGCTCGATCAACTGGCCGCCGACACCCTTGCGCTGCACATCGGGGTGGATGTAGAGCTTGTCAAGCTTGAACTCGCCCTTGCGAATCTCGCTGAAGGCGAAGCCGACCCGCCGTCCGTCGTGGAAGGCCTGGTCCAGCCACTTGTCGGCATCCTCGAGATCGTCGTACAGGCGCTCATGGCCATAACGCTGCTCGAGCATGAAATCGATCTGCTCCTGGGTGATGATGCCCGGGTAGGTGGCCTGCCAGATTTCGCGGGCAAGGGCCGAGATGGCCGGCACGTCGGGTGGCGTGACGCGACGAATTTGGATGTTCAGGCTATCTGTCATTTGTAGAACCTCTGCTCTCCGGGTGGCCGGGTCTTGAAACGCTTGTGCAACCAGAAATACTGCTCCGGCATGCGCAGTACCTGGCCTTCGATGAAACGGTTGACGAATGCCGTATCGGCCTCGACGCTCTCGCCGGGGTAATTCTCCCACGGCGGCATGACTTCCACCTCATAGCCGTCCGGCACCTGGCGCGTGATGCACGGCACGACGCGGGCGCCGGTCAGCCGCACCAGTCGCGAGAGGGCGGGAATCGTCGCCGCCTGGACCCCGAAAAAGGGCACGAAGATCGACTCCTTGCGCCCGAAATCCATGTCCGGCAGATAGTAGAACTGATAGCCATCCTTCAACGCCTTGAGAATCCTGCGCATTCCTTCGTGCCGGGAGAGCAGGATCGTATCGCTGAAACGCTTGCGGCCATCATAAAGCAACTTGTCGAATACCGGATTCTTCTGCTTCGAATAGACGCTGCACGCCGTGACGAACATGGAAAGGCGCGTGGCGCCGGCATCGAGCCCGACAAAATGCGGACAGAGCATGATCACCGGACGGCCGCCGGGATCGTTCAGGCGTTCGACGCCGGTAACGCGGATGATGTGTTCGAGACGCTCCTTCGACGCCCACCAGCCGAGCGTGCGGTCGAGCACCGCGCGGCTGAAGGCGACGAAATGCGCCCGCGCCAGCTTCTCGCGTTCGGCCTGCGGCAGTTCCGGAAAGCACAGGCGCAGGTTGGTCAGCGTAATTTCGCGCCGGGCGCGCGCCAGGACAAAGAGCAGCCGCCCGAGCCCCCGGCCGAGCGCGCGCAGGACAGGCAAGGGCAGCCAGTGGAGCAGCCAGAGGAAGGCGACCAGAAGGCAGGAGAACGCCACTTTCACTGGCCGCGCCCCTTTTCCGGCGGCGGCTCGGCGCCGCCCGGGCGCTTGTAGCGATTGTAGCCCCACAGGTACTGGGCGGGACAGCGATGAACCAGATGCTCGACTTCATGGTTGATGGCTTGCGCACGCGCGAGCGTATTGCCCTCGAGCGCGACCTGCGGCGGCGAGAAGTGCACCCGGTAGCCGCGCCCGCAGGGCAGCCGCTCGCCCCAGGTCATCAACGTCGTGGCGCCGGTTTCGCTGAGCCGGGCAGCCAGTGTCATNNCGTACGCGGGGCGGCCGAAGAAGTCGAGCCAGACGCCTTCTCCCGTCTTCGGCGCCTGATCAGNGAGGAGCCCGACCGCCTGGCCGCGCTTGATCGCCTTGATCAGCGAGCGCACCCCGGTGAGGTCCGCCGGCGCCAGGTGCAACTGCGCGCGCTGGCGGCCCATTTCGATCAACTGCTGGAGCGAGGTGCGCTTCGGCGGCCGGTAGAGCACCGTGATCGGAAAATGCGCCGACAGGTATTGCGCGGTGATCTCGAAACAGCCGAGATGCGGCGTCAGAAAGACGATGCCCTTGCCCGACCGGTGAGCGGCGTCGACGTATTCCCAGCCCACCACCTCGACCACCTGGGCGATGGCCTCTTCCAGCGTCCGCATCCAGATGCGCGACAGCTCCAGCATCTGCTTGCCCGCCTCGGCGGCCACGGCACNCCGCAGCGCCGGGTCGAGACCTGCCTGGGCGAGGTTCTCGCGCAGGTGCCGGCGATAGGTTGGCGACAGCCAATAGACCAAGCGACCGAGAGCGCCGCCCAGCGCGTGCAGCAACCACAGGGGCATGGGGGCGATGAGACGAAAAAGAAAGACCATGACAATCCGGGGTTGAAACCTGCCGCAAAAAGGCTATCATTATCGACTCGCCGAGTTAAACAGACAACTTGCAGGGCGATTCAGAAATACTGCTAAAGCGTCACCGCTCGTGGTCCGAAGCTGGTAACGCCGGATCGAAGGACCACTGGAGCATTTCATGAGCGATTATCTCTTCACCTCGGAATCGGTCGGCGAAGGCCATCCCGACAAGGTTGCCGACCAGGTTTCCGACGCCATCCTCGACGCCATCCTGGCCCAGGACAAGCATTCGCGCGTTGCCGCCGAGACTCTGTGCAACACCGGCCTGGTTATTCTGGCGGGCGAAATCACGACCAACGCCAACGTCGATTACATCCAGGTCGCCCGCGACACGATCAAGCGCATCGGCTACGACAACACCGAGTACGGCATCGACTACAAGGGCTGCGCCGTGCTCGTCGCCTACGACAAGCAGAGCCCGGACATCGCCCAGGGCGTCAACAAGGCCTATGACGACAACCTCGCCCAGGGCGCCGGCGACCAGGGCCTGATGTTCGGCTACGCCTGCGACGAAACGCCGTCGCTGATGCCACTGCCGATCTACCTGTCGCACCGCCTCGTCGAGCGCCAGGCCATGCTGCGCAAGGACGGCCGCCTGCCGTGGGCGCGCCCCGACGCCAAGTCGCAGGTCACCATCCGCTACGTCGACGGCAAGCCGCACAGCATCGACACCGTCGTCCTATCGACCCAGCACTCGCCGGACATCAGCCTCGAGGACCTGCGCGAGGCGACCGTCGAGGAGATCATCAAGCCGGTACTGCCCAAGGAACTGATCAAGGGCGACATCAAGTACCTGGTCAACCCGACCGGCCGATTCGTCGTCGGCGGGCCGCAGGGCGACTGCGGCCTGACCGGGCGCAAGATCATCGTCGACACCTACGGCGGGGCCGCTCCGCACGGCGGCGGCGCCTTCTCCGGCAAGGACCCGTCCAAGGTCGACCGCTCCGCCGCCTATGCCGGCCGCTACGTCGCCAAGAACATCGTCGCCGCCGGTCTCGCCTCGCGCTGCCTGGTGCAGATCTCCTACGCCATCGGCGTCGCCGAACCGACCTCGGTCATGGTCGACACTTACGGCACCGGTACGATCAACAACGAAACGCTGACCGAACTGATCAGGAAGCACTTCGACCTGCGTCCGAAGGGCATCGTCAACATGCTCGACCTGCTCCGCCCGATCTACCAGAAGACCGCCGCCTACGGCCACTTCGGCCGCGACGAGCCGGAATTCACATGGGAAGCGACGGATCGCGCGGCGGTGCTGCGCAACGACGCGGGGCTGTAAGCAAAGCCACGGTCGACCGGCGAAAGGCACCCCGTTTTCGCCGGTCGACCGTGACATATTCCCCATGTGGGAGAACAAAGCGGTTTATAATCCGCAACCTACCGAGGAGCGCTGCAGGGGAAGTTTCCCTCAGGCTCGGGCCAGAACCGCGCTCACCCAATCAACCCCGTGCCGGGCACGGGATGGCGGGTGAGCCGAATCTGCCCCATCCCTCTCCCGGCCACAGTTCATCAGGAGCTTGCTGTGGCTGAATTCAAAGACTACGTTGTTGCCGATCTGAACCTTGCCGACTGGGGTCGCAAGGAAATCCGCATTGCCGAAACCGAAATGCCGGGCCTGATGGCCATCCGCGAGGAATTCGCGCAAGCTCAGCCGCTCAAGGGCGCGCGCATCACCGGGTCGCTGCACATGACGATCCAGACGGCGGTGCTGATCGAGACGCTGACCGCGCTCGGTGCCCGGGTGCGCTGGGCCTCGTGCAACATCTTCTCGACGCAGGATCACGCGGCCGCCGCCATCGCCAAGGACGGCATCCCGGTCTTCGCGGTCAAGGGTGAATCGCTCGCCGACTACTGGGATTACACCCATCGCATCTTCGAGTGGGCCGACGGCGGCCATTCCAACATGATCCTCGACGACGGCGGCGACGCGACGCTGCTGCTCCACCTCGGCGCCACGGCCGAGCAGGACATTTCGGTGCTGGCCAACCCGGGTTCCGAGGAGGAAACCATCCTCTTCGCCGCGATCAAGCAGAAGCTCGCCCTCGATCCGACCTGGTATTCCGTCCGCCTCGCGCAGGTCAAGGGCGTCACCGAGGAAACCACGACCGGTGTGCATCGCTTGTACCAGATGCACGAGCGCGGCGACCTCAAGTTCCCGGCGATCAACGTCAACGACTCGGTAACCAAGTCCAAGTTCGACAACCTATACGGCTGCCGCGAGTCGCTGGTTGACGGCATCAAGCGCGCCACCGACGTCATGGTCGCCGGCAAGATCGCCCTGGTCTGCGGCTACGGCGATGTCGGCAAGGGCTCGGCGCAGGCCCTGCGCGCGCTGTCCGCCCAGGTCTGGATCACCGAAATCGACCCGATCTGCGCCCTGCAGGCCGCGATGGAAGGTTACCGCGTGGTGACCATGGACTACGCCGCCGACAAGGCCGACATCTTCGTCACCGCCACCGGCAACTACCACGTCATTACGCACGCCCACATGGCGGCGATGAAGGACCAGGCGATCGTCTGCAACATCGGCCACTTCGACAACGAGATCGACGTCGCTTCCGTCGAGAAGTACCAGTGGGAAGAGATCAAGCCGCAGGTCGACCACGTCATCTTCCCCGACGGCAAGCGCATCATCCTGCTCGCCAAGGGCCGTCTCGTTAACCTCGGCTGCGCTACCGGCCACCCGTCCTACGTGATGTCGTCGTCGTTCGCCAACCAGACCATCGCCCAGATCGAGTTGTTCACGCGCACCGCCGACTACCCGGTCGGTGTNCACACCCTGCCCAAGCACCTCGACGAGAAGGTCGCGCGCCTGCAGCTGAAAAAGCTGAATGCGCAACTGACCACGTTGACCGAGGCCCAGGCCAGGTACATCGGCGTCTCCGTGGATGGACCGTACAAGGCGGAGCACTACCGCTACTGACGGCTGCCCGGCCCGACGATGAGCATGAACTCCTTCCACGCGCGGCAGAAGAAGCCGCGCCCGACACTCCAGCCGGCCCACGAGCGGCCGGTCGGGATGTCGCGGGCGGATGCCCTGCTCGTCGCCCAGAGGCTGGCACCGTCGCGCACGGCGGCGCAATGGCTGATCCGCGAGGGCCGCGTCGCCTGGGCGGGCGGCCCCATCGCCAAGCCGGCGCTGGAATTGCCCGAGGGAACGCCGTTGACCGTGGCCGCCGATCCCGGCGCGCATTATGTGTCGCGCGGCGGCCACAAGCTCGCCGGCGCGCTGGCGGCGACCGGCATCGACCCGGCCGGGAAGACCTGCCTCGACGTCGGCCAGTCGACCGGCGGCTTCACCGACTGCCTGCTGCAGAATGGCGCCCGCCATGTCGTCGGGGTCGACGTCGGCCGCGACCAGTTGCACCCGCAATTGCGCGCTGACCCGGCAGTGACCACGTTCGAGGGCATCAACTGCCGCACCCTGGGTGTCGCCGACCTCGGCGACGCCTTCCCGCCTGGCGGCTTCGACCTCATCGTCGGCGACCTTTCCTTCATTTCGCTGACGCTGGTCCTGCCGCAACTGCCGCCGCTGCTCGCGGCAGGCGGTGACCTGCTCCTGCTGGTCAAGCCGCAGTTCGAGGTCGGACCGGGCGGTCTCGCCAAGGGCGGCATCGTCAGGGATCCCGCGCTCCGTGCGGGGGTCGAGCGCAAGCTGCGCGAGTGCGCGCATCGCCTCGCGCTGAGGGTCCGCGCCTGGCTCGACAGCCCCATCTCGGGTGGTGACGGCAACCGCGAATTCTTCATCTGGTTGAGCAAATGAAACCTGAAATCTCCATCGAATTCTTTCCCCCGCAGACCCCGGAAGGCATGGAAAAGCTGCGCGTCACCTGGGCCCGGCTCGCCGAGTTGAAGCCGGCATTCTTCTCGGTTACCTACGGCGCCGGTGGTTCGACGCGCGAACGCACCTTCGCCGTGGTCAAGGAAATCGCCGCGCAAGGGCTTCCCGCCGCGCCGCACATTTCCTGCATCGGGTCGACCCGTGACAAAATTCGCGAAATCCTCGACGAGTACCGGGCCGCCGGCATCCGGCGCATCGTCGCGTTGCGCGGCGACCTGCCCTCGGGCATGGCCGAGGCCGGCGAATTCCGCCACGCCAACGAGCTGGTCGAGTTCATCCGCGCCGAGACCGGCGACTGGTTCAGCATCGAGGTCGCCGCCTATCCGGAATGGCACCCGCAGGCCCGCAGTTCCCAGGACGACCTCGCGGCGTTCGCGCGCAAGGTCAGGGCCGGCGCCAATTCGGCGATCACCCAGTATTTCTACAACGCCGACGCCTATTTCCACTTCGTCGACGAAGCGCGCGCGCTCGGTGTCGACGTACCCATCGTTCCCGGCATCATGCCGATCGCCGGCTTCTCCAAGCTCGCGCGTTTCTCGGACGCTTGCGGCGCCGAGATCCCGCGCTGGATGCGCAAGAAGTTCGAGAGCTTCGGCGACGACACGGAATCGATCCGCGCCTTCGGCCTCGACGTCGTCACCGAGCTGTGCCAGCGCCTGCTCGCCGGCGGCGCNCCCGGCTTGCACTTCTACAGCATGAACCAGTCGGCCCTGACCACGGAAATCTGCCGCCGCCTCGGTTGACCGCGCCGGTTGCGGTCGACCACAAAAAGTCCGCTTTTCGCGGGCTTGTTCTTGCGGCCGGGATCCGAGTTCAGGCAGCCTGGGTCACGATCACGCTCTGCGCCGGCATCGGCGCCGGGAAGCCGGCTTCGCCGAGCGCCTCGCGGATCATCCTGTTGGTGTCGAAATAGACCTGCCAGTAGTTGTCGTTGTGGCAGTACGGGCGCACCGCCAGCACCGGGCCGACCAGCGTGAAATCGAGGATCTCGACATCGACCTTCGGTTCGGCCAGCACGTTGGGGATGGTCGCGATCTTCTCGCGCAGCAGGGCCATCGCCGCCTGGTGGTCGGCCGCGCCGGAAAGCTGGCACTTCAGGTCCACGCGGCGGAACGGGTTGGTCGTGTAGTTCTGGATCGTGTCGCTGAATACCTTGTTGTTGCCGATGATGGTCTGCACGTTGTCCGGCGTATTGATCACTGTGGTGAACAAGCCGAGTTCGGTGATCGTCCCCGTGACGCCGGCCACGGTGACGAAATCGCCAACCTTCATCGGGCGCAGCACGACCAGGAAGGCACCCGCTGCGAAATGGGCCAGCAGGCCCGACCAGGCCATGCCGATGGCGACGCCGGCGGCAGCGATCAGAGCGGCGAAAGTCGTCGTCTGGATGCCGAAGTAGCCGAGGATGCCGATGACCAGCAGAATGTTCAAGGTCACGGTGACGATCGAGCCGACGTAACGCAACACGGTCGGATCGACCTTCTGGCGCTCCAGTGATGCCCGTACCATGCCCACCGCGACACCGATCAACCAGCGGCCGATTACCCAGAATGCGACTGCCGCCAGCACCTTGATGCCCACGTCGGTAGCTGTTGTCATGATGAGATCCTGCCAGCGCGAGAGATCTTCCTTGTTCATTTGCTTTCTCCGTCAGAAGGGGAAACCATGCCGGAACCGTTCCGGTATCGTCGTGCTTCGCTCATTCTAGAAGACATTTCCTGATCGGCACAATTGGCAGGGTCCGATTGCGCAAATTCGGACACCCCGGTGCCGGAATCGCCGTGGCCTGTTCGCCGTCCTGTTCGTTGACAGCATTTCCGGGGTCCCTATAATCCGCGCTCCCATGGCCGGGTCGGTAGCTCAGCCGGTAGAGCATCGGACTTTTAATCCGCTGGTCCCGAGTTCGAATCTCGGCCGACCCACCAGGCGTCTGGGAATCTTGGGGCGCTAGCTCAGTTGGTAGAGCAGCGGACTCTTAATCCGTAGGTCCAGAGTTCGAATCTCTGGCGCCCCACCACGGTATTCGGGCAGAAGGCCCCGGCAGGCAGCCGGGGCCTTCTGCGTTCCGGAATTCCGTCAGCCTTCGGCCGCCAGGGCGTCGCGAACGCCCTGACGCTGGCCGACGCGTTCCTGGAAGGTGGTCAGCGCCGGCCACCGGCCGATGTCGATTCCCGCCGCGCCGCACCGCATCAGGACGGCGAACAGATAGCCGTCGGCAACCGTGAACCGCTCGCCCACCAGGTAATCCCTGCCGCTCAAGTGCGAGGCGACATACGCCAGATGGCCCGCGATGCCTTCCCTGACCGAGCGCTTGTAGTCCTCCGGCATATCCGCCTTGAAGAGTGGTGCGAACGCCTTGTCCAGGTCGGAGCCGACAAGACCGAGCCACTCCTGCAACCGGTAGCATTCGAGCGTATGCGGTCGCGGCGCCAAGCCGCTCTCCGGTATGCGGTCGGCTATGTACTGCAGGATCGCGCCGACCTCGGTGAGGCAAACGTCATCGCCAAGCTCAAGTACCGGCACATTGCCCCTGGGGTTGATCGCGGCCAAGCCGCTGCCGTCGGCCAGCTTGTGCTCGAGAACGTCGACATGCACGAGATCGAAGTCCAGTCCGGCCTCGCGCAGGGCAATATGCGCTGCAAGCGAACCGGCTCCGGGAGAGCAGTAGAGCTTCACGTCCAGGCTGCCGGGAACCGGTTGTGACGCTGACGCCGGCTTCACGTCGTCTGCATCCGACCAGGGGAGCCGGGTTACCTCGACCATCAGGAAGCCGGTGTTGTTGCCGTAGGAATACGCCGAGTCGTTGGCGAAGAAATACAGGAAACCCGGTTCTTCGATCTCGATCTCGCAGCCATTCGGGGTGGCGACGAGGCTGCTTTCGTCGTCGATGCGCGCGACCCCGCTGATCGCGCTCTCGACGAGTCCGGCGAGCATGCTTTCGAAGTATGGGTTGTGCGCTTCGAGGTCGGGCCGGGGATGGATCGCGGCGATGAGCGCAAACCACGGGCGCTCCTGCAGGCGGCGGTTGCGTTTCGCAAGTTGCAGGAACCACGCCGTCGATTCATAGCCGTCGGCCCCGGCCGGGGTACCTTGATCGACCCACGTGCCGCTGGCCTCGATGCGATATCTTTCGCCGACGTCCACCTCGACGCCGGAAGCGTTCCACCACTTGCGGGCATAAGCGGGAAAGCGCGTCGAGCCATCGACCGGCAGCTTGCGGAACGGAAGATCTTCTCTCTCCTGCTGCAGCCTTTCTTCGGGCAGCGGCTGATCGTCCTGATAGAAGTCGGCGCAGGGAGCAACGTCCGCGAGCGCCTTCGGTCGGTAGTCGGCACGCTCCCGCAGCCGCTGCAGCACGCCGGGATGGAGCTCGGCATCGTCGGGAACCTCGCGCTCCTTGATCGGGCGTGTCCGCCAGACCGGTCCACGGGTTTCGTCGTGCCGGTCCTCCAGGGNGTTGGGAGCAAGCGCCTCGCTGAGCTGGCCGGGCGAGAGATGCAGCCCGGCAGCGAGGTCGTTGACCTCCTGCACCATCCACTCGAGGGCGGCGTCGGCGAGGCCGTGATTGTCGTAACCGCCCCCGACATCGCCATGAGCGCCGGGGAACCAGACCTGCTTGATGCCCTCGCGCTCGTCCCACAGCGTCGGCGGGAAGTCGGCGCGCTCCTCGTCGATCGCCAGTGCCTGGCGACCGTGCTCGATCCGCGGGCTGAGTTCACGGTTGGTGAACTTGAGGTAGCGGAGTTCGTCGCGGTCGACCAAGTGCAGGCCAGTGAATTCCGGCACGCCGAGTTCGCCGACCGTATCCCAGACGCCGATCATGCGAATTGGCGTTTCGTCGTGGTGCCCCCAGAACCGTCCGCCGCGCTTCATGCCGCGGCCTTCCTTGTAGTTCAGCCAGACCTTTTCGGCCTGGTCGGCCGCGTCGTTACCCTCGGCATTCGCCGCCGGGATCAGGCCCGAGCGGGCAATGAACGCCCCAAGGCAGCGCGCGGCCCAGGCACCACGCGAGAAGCCGAAGAGCCAGATCTTGTCTCCGCGCTCATATACCTGCGACACCAGCAGATAGGCGTCGATCATGCAGTCGTGCAAGCCGATACCCTGCGTGCCGCCGAGCAGCCCCTGCGTCCGTCCGCCATTGCCAATGCTCTCGANCATAAAGGCGACGAGCCCGTCGTCACGCTTGGCCAGGTGCGAGCGGATCGGCCCGTCTTCCTCCACCAGCCGTTCGTCGCCGGGCAGCATCTGGAACAGGCGGTACACGTTGGTCCGCGCCACCGGGTCATTCCAGGTGCCATCCATGCAAACCACAATCTGTTTGGCCATCGCTTCTCCCAGTTGACGGCAGTCGGCAGTCCGATGCGCCTCGGGAATCCGCTAGGCGCACACCGGGTCCGCAATTATATACATGGTCCGGCCATCGCCACGATCACAAAACCACGCCGCGATGGTGATCAGCTTCCCTCTGTCTATCGTTCTCCAAGCCGGGGCATTTTCCCTCCATTTCTTTCTTGTGCTGACTACTGCTCCGATCGTTCAGGGGCTGCCGCAACGAGGCGGAGCCGAGCGTGGAATGCCTGCGTCTTCGGTTGAAGATCGGCTCGATGTCATCGAAGGTGTCGGTAATGGCTTGTGCTCTCATCCGGCGTGTGCCTATCATCACCAGGCCGTCAATTGCCGCAAGGGCCACCTCCATTGCCGGTTGGCGGCGAATCCTTGACCCCGACGCCACCATCCGCAGTTGGTGGCCAAGATGACCGAGCGGCTCACGAGCGGACGCCCCCACCCGAACTTCATCCAACCAATCGAACCCTAGCGCGAATCACCGGCGTTCGGTCGCGAACCCGATCTCTCCCGCTTTCTCGCGCGGCTCCCGAAGCCTGACATCCGGTCTCCTCCCGCGAGCGCTCCCGGCTCCGCACTGACGGCACGTGTCAACGATCCGGTTTTTCGGCCGTTAATAGCGTTAGGCGATCCGCCTTTCATCAAGTAAGGAGAATGTTATGCACAAGATCTTGACCGCGGCCATGGGCCTGCTACTGGCGTTCAGTGTCGCCCACGCACAGACGGCGGCGCCCGCCCAGCCGGCAAAGCCTGCCGCACCGGCCGCGGCTCCAGCAGCGCCCGCCGCTGCTCCTGCCACTCCTGCCGCACCCGCTGCCGCTCCTGCAGTTCCCGCAGCCGCCACGACGAAGGCGGCAGCCCCGACAGCCGCTGCGGCGCCAGCCGCCGGCAGTTGCGAAGCCAAGGCCGTCGACAAGAATGGCAAGCCGCTGCACGGCGCTGCCAAGACCTCGTTCATGAAGAAGTGCGAAGGCGGCCACGCCGTTTCGGGTTGCGAATCCAAGGCCGTCGACAAGAACGGCAAGCCGCTGCATGGCGCTGCCAAGACCGCGTTCATCAAGAAGTGCGAGGCTGGCAACTAGGCCGATCGCGCCCGCAGTCCGGACGGCATCCAGTTCCGGCTGCTGTTCGGCACAGCAGAGAGCCCGGCTCCGGCCGGGCTCGGCATTTCTGCCGGCGGCAGGGATTGCGTCCTGCGGCTACTTCGCCCGGCGCCCGAACTTCTCGGCCAGATGTGCGAGCCTTTCCTGCCGGCGCTGTTCCGCCCTGGCTTCCGCTTCGGCTGCCCCGGCCGCGGCCGCGGCGGCGCGCCGCTGCTCGGCCTGCTTCTTGAAGCGTTCACGCAGCAGTTCTCCGGAATGGGTGCGCGCCTCGTCGGTGATTTCGCCGGCCGCCGATCCGTCGAGGTTGAGACGCGCGCTGGCGATCTGCATTTCCTTCAGGTAGCGCGTCGACATCGTATGGCTGCGAAGTGCAAGGCGCAGCGCCTTGCGGTTCACGTCCGACTGGTGCGCGATGAGCTGCTTGTCGATGCCGATCGCCAGCGGGCTGAAATTGCGGAATACGTCGAAGCGGCCCTGCAGATCCTTGAGCAGGGCACGCGCGTCGGCTGGGGAATCGGGTTTCTGGTCGGCTTCTGTCATCTGGGAGTGAGTTCCTGGCGGGCAGCAAAGGGTAGCACGAAGCGGCGCTTCGCCGAAGCCCGCTCAGGCCTTGTCGATCTTCTTGAACCAGGCCTGCATCCGTCTCCAGCCATCCTCGGCCTCTTCCTTGCGGAAGCTCGGGCGGTAATCGGCGTGGAAGGCATGCGGCGCATTGTCATAAACGTGGATCTGCGAAAGCCGGGCCGCCTTGCTGCCTTCCTTCAACGCCATCTGCATCTTTTCCACGGTCTCCAGCGGGATGCCGGTATCGAGGCCGCCATACAGGCCGAGCACCGGCGCCTTGAGTTCGGCGGCGATGTTGATCGGGTGGCGCGGGGTGACTTCATTGACGTCGCCGACCAGCCGCCCGTACCAGGCGACGCCGGCCTTGACCAGCGGACTGTGGGCGCAATACAGCCAGGTAATGCGCCCGCCCCAGCAGAAGCCGGTGATCGCCAGGCGGTCGCTGTCGGCACCCTTGGATGCAGCCCAAGCGACCGTCGCATCGAGATCGCTCATCACCTGCGCATCCGGCGTCTTGCTGGTGATCCTGGTCAGGATGTCCTGCACGTTCGAAAGCTGGCGCGGATCACCCTGACGAGCAAAGAGTTCGGGCGCGATGGCGCAGTAGCCGAGCTTGGCCAGGCGGCGGCAGACATCCTGGATGTGCTCGTGGACCCCGAAGATTTCGGAAACCACGAGGAGCACCGGCGGCTTGACCGCGCCCTTGGGCAACGCGCGATAGGCGACCATCTCGCCGTCCTTGACCGGCACCTTGACTTCGCCGGCGATCAGGCCCGTGTCGTCGGTCCGGATCGCCGTCTGCGCCATCACCGGCTGCATGGCCAGCGCGATGCCGGCGCCGAGGCTAGTGACAAGGAAGCTGCGGCGGTCGAACGACTGCGCGGGAACGAGGCTTGCGAATTCCGGATCGTGGGTCATCAATGGTCTCCTTTGTTGTGACTACATCAGAACGATGTCGTACTGCTCGGGCGAATAGCTCGGTTCGGACTGCAGCGAAACGGGCTTTTCGATGAAATCCGACAACATGGCCAGCGATTGCGATTCCTCGTCGAGAAAGAGGTCGACCACCGCCGGCCCAGCCAGCACGCGGTATTCACGGGCGTTGAACTGGCGCGCCTCGCGCAGCAGTTCGCGGAGGATTTCGTAGGCGACGGTGCGCGCGGTCTTCACTTCGCCGCGCCCGCTGCACGTCGGGCACGGGTGGCACAGGACATGCGCCAGCGATTCCCNGGTGCGCTTGCGCGTCATCTCGACGAGACCGAGCGCGGTGAAGCCGTTGACCGTCAGCCGCGTATGGTCGCGGGCCAGCGCCTTGGTGAACTCGTCGAGCACGGCCTTCCGGTGTTCCTCGTTTTCCATGTCGATGAAATCGACGATGATGATGCCGCCAAGGTTGCGCAGGCGGAGCTGGCGGGCGATGGTCACGGCCGCCTCGAGGTTGGTCTTGAAGATGGTGTCGTCGAAATTGCGCACCCCGACAAAGCCGCCGGTGTTGACGTCGATGGTCGTCATCGCCTCGGTCTGGTCGAGGATCAGGTAGCCGCCGGATTTCAGATCGACGCGGCGTGCCAGCGCCTTCTGGATCTCCTCCTCCACCCCGTGCAGGTCGAACAGGGGACGCTCGCCGGTGTAGTGTTCGAGCAGCGGCTTGACCGCCGGCGTGTATTCCTCGGCAAAGCCGCTCAGCCGCTGAAAGGTTTCGCGGGAGTCGATCAGGATGCGGCTGGTATCGGGATTGACGAAGTCGCGCAGCACGCGCTGGCCGAGCGAAAGATCCTGGTAGAGCGCGGTCGGCGGCGCGGAAACGCGGGCCTTGTCGCGGATGTCGGCCCAGGTCTTGCGCAGATAGGCGATGTCGGTGGCAAATTCGCCGTCGCTGGCAGTCTCGGCCATCGTGCGGACGATGAAGCCGCCCGGTTCGTCGCCGGGAATGAGGCGGGTGATCCGCTCGCGCAGCGCCTCGCGCTCCGCTTCGGCCTCGATGCGCTGCGAAACCCCGATGTGCTTTTCCTGCGGCAGATGCACCAGCATGCGGCCGGCGATCGAAATCTGCGTCGACAGCCGCGCGCCCTTGCTGCCGATCGGATCCTTGACCACCTGCACGACGATGCTCTGCCCTTCGGCCAGCACCCGCTCGATCGGCCGCTCCATCGCCGCTTCGCGGGCCTGCCAGATATCGGCGACATGCAGGAAAGCCGTGCGCTCCAGCCCGACATCGATGAACGCCGACTGCATGCCGGGCAGAATGCGGCAGACGCGCCCGAGATAGACATTGCCGACCAGCCNCCGGCTGGCGGTGCGCTCGATGTGCAGTTCCTGGACGACGCCCTGCTGCGTGACGGCGACGCGCGTTTCCTGCGGCGTGTAATTGATCAGTATTTCTTCGCTCATGGGGGATAGAATTCTCGGCTTGCCGCATTCTACTATGGCCAAGTCTCCAGAACTCCTCGCTCCCGCCGGCTCGCTGGCGATGATGCGCACCGCCTTCGCCTTCGGCGCCGATGCGATCTACGCCGGGCAGCCGCGCTACAGCCTGCGCGTTCGCAACAACGAGTTCGGCGACCTCGACAAGCTCGGCACGGGCATCGCCGAAGCCCATGCGCAGGGCAAGCAGTTCTTCGTGGTCAGCAACATCTATCCCCACAACACGAAAGTGGGCACTTACCTCGCGGACATGGCGCCGGTCATCGCGCTCGGGCCAGACGCGCTGATCATGTCCGACCCCGGCCTGATCGACATGGTGCGCGAGGCGTGGCCGGAGCAGGCTATCCATCTCTCGGTCCAGGCGAATACGGTCAACTGGGCGGCAGTCCGTTTCTGGCAGAAATTNGGGGTCGACCGCGTCATCCTGTCGCGCGAACTGTCGCTCGACGAGATTTCCGAGATCCGCCAGCGCTGCCCGGACATCGAGCTCGAGGTCTTCGTCCATGGCGCGCTGTGCATCGCCTACTCGGGCCGCTGCCTGCTGTCCGGCTACTTCAACCATCGCGACCCCAACCAGGGCGCCTGCACCAACTCCTGCCGCTGGGAGTACAAGGTGCACGCGCCCGGCGATCGGGAGTTCCTGCTCGAGGAAATGGAACGCCCCGGCGAGTTGATGCCGATAGAGGAAGACGAGCACGGAACCTACATCCTCAACTCGAAGGACCTGCGCGCCATCGAGCACGTGCACCGACTGGTGAACATCGGCGTCGATTCCCTGAAGATCGAGGGCCGCACCAAGAGCCCCTACTACGTTGCCCGCACCTGCCAGGCCTACCGGCAGGCGATCGACGACGCGGTGGCCGGCAGGCCTCTNGGCCCCGGACTCCTGCGCGAACTCGAAGGTCTCGCCAACCGCGGCTACACCGACGGCTTCTTCGAGCGTCACCACGATGCCGATTACCAGAGTTACCTGAAGGGTCACTCCGTATCCGACCGCAGCCTCTACGCCGGCGACGCCGTGCGCTTCGACGTCGCGCGCGGCCTCATGGAGGTCGAGGTCAAGAACCGCTTTGCCGTCGGCGACCGCCTCGAATGCGTGCACCCGTCCGGCAACCATGAGTGGGCGCTTGCTCGCATGGAAGACTCGGCCGGAGGGAACGTCGCCATTGCCCCCGGCAACGGCCACCGGGTCTGGCTGAAACTGCCGCCGGAGAAGGCGGGCGCCTTCATCGCCCGCTTCATCTGAAGCTGCTCCATTGGAATCCGGGCCATGAATGTCAACCGCATGCCGCTGATCGACGCCCTCAAGGCGATCGGCTCACAATTGATCGTCCTCCATCATCTCGCCGCCTACGGGCCGCTGGCCAACGCCGCCCAACTACTCGTGCCGGGCACCATCGGCTGGTTCTACGATTACGCGCGCATCGCCGTCCAGATCTTTCTCGTCATAGCCGGATTCCTTGCGGCGCGCGGGATGTCGCCGCAGGGTGGAGCGCTGACCGCTTCGCCGTGGCCGCTCATCGCCAGGCGCTACCTGCGGCTGGCCATTCCCTATTTCGCCGCCATCGCGCTGGCGATCGCCGGCGCCGCGCTGGCCGATGTGTGGATGGACGACGAATCGATTCCGGCGCAGCCGACGCTGGCGCAACTGGCCGCCCACGCCCTGCTGCTGCAGAGCGTGCTCGGCTTCGATTCACTGTCGGCCGGGCTCTGGTACGTTGCCATCGACTTCCAGCTTTTCGCGCTGATGACCTTGCTGCTCTGGGCCGGGCGCCGGGCCGGCAGGGCGGAATGGCTCATTCTCGCCATGGCGGCAGGTTCGCTGTTCTGGTTCAACCGCATCGAGAACCTGGACATCTGGGCAATCTACTTCTTCGGCTCGTACGGGCTGGGCGCTGCCGCGTGGTGGAGCGGAGACCGCCGGCGAGCGGCGGCCTGGCTGGGAATCATCGCCGGCGTCGCGCTCGCCGCCCTGTTCGTCGACTTCCGCCTGCGCATCGCCGTCGCGCTGGCGGTCGCGCTGACGCTCGTTCTCAGCCGGCGCAGCGGCCTTCTGGAACGCTGGCCGGACTGGCCGATAGTTGCCTTCCTCGGACGCATTTCCTACGCGCTGTTCCTCGTCCACTTCCCGGTCTGCCTGCTGGCGAACGCGCTCTTCGTCCGCCTCGGCCTGCACGCACCGGGCACAGCGCTGGCTTTCATGGCCATGGCCTGGGCCGCAAGCATCACCGTCGCCACGCTGTTCTACCGCTGGGTCGAGAAGCCCGCCGCCAGCGGGCGGATCGCCGCCGCGCTCGGCCTAGCCCCGGGCAAGGCCTGAGCGCCAGCCGACCAGCCTACATCCTGGCCTTGTCGGTCGGCGTTCTGCACATCAGCGACCGCGGAGTCTTGAGACTTGCCTGATAGGCGGCGACGGCAACCAGCTGGGCATCGTCGTAGCTCTTGATGGCTTCGAACATCTCTCCGGGAACATCGTTGCGCTTTCCATCGCGCACCTCTGTCATCTGCCGCAGCAGATACTTGTAATGCTGCCCTGCGAGGACTGGGTAAAGCGCATCCTTGCTTCCCTCGCCACTCGGCTGGTGGCACTTGGCGCACTTGTATTCGTAGAGTTGCTTGCCCTCGGCCACCTGCCGGGCCGCATCGGCGCCCTGATACTTGCCCGAGTCCAGCGGGAAGCACAGGGTCCCGACATAGGCGGCAACGTCAGCCACCGCCTGCGGACCGGGCAGTTTCCTGGCGAACGGGTACATCGTCGGGTTGTAACGCACTCCGGAGCGAATGTCGGCGAGTTGCTTGATCAGCACTGTCTGGTGCTGGCCAGCCAGTTGCGCGATGCTGCCGTCACGATTGCCGGCGCCGCTCGAAAGGTGGCAGGGTTCGCAGTAGGCCGCGTAATACTTCTGGCCAGTCCGCCAGTTCCCCTTGAGCTTGAGGGCCTCGTCCTTCTCAATGCGTGGGGTGTTCGCAGGGTAACGCCTGATGTCGATACCGGCCTTCGCTTCCTCCTCCGCCTGCACGCCGGTGAACACAAGCCCGCACGCCCCGGCCGCGAACATCGCGAACTTCATCGTCGACTTTGCTTTCATGGCCCCTCCTCTTTGTTACTTGTTCAATCGCCGGCTTACTTGACCTGTGGTGAGCGTCGGCCAGCAAGAGCAACCACGGAGCAGCCTCGCCGATGTGGCTGGGGACACTTGTCCAAACGATGGCGATCCGAGGTTTCAATCCGGGCCGGTATGCCCGATCTGCCGACCGATACCCGGTCAACGGCGCACCAGTGGAGCCGGGGAGCCGGCTTTCCGGCCGACCCGCCGACGGCTCGAAGTGAACGAAGGACTCCGGCTTCCCCGTCCCTTGGCTGCACGCCCGCGGGATGGTTGGTCCGGCATGGTTTCTATCCCATCTTGCCGAGAATCCCGTTCATTTCGTCCTTGGAGAAGGCTCTCAAGGTCTGCCCGCGGACGTTCCCCGCGGAGCCGATTGCCAGCGCGAATGCGGTTGCCGACTCTTCATCCTGCGCCTCGATGACGGCAACCAGATCATATTGCCCGAGTGTCCAGTAAATCTGCGGCATGCGGGCGCCGAACATCTTTGCCGCCTCCATTACTGCCTCGGCGCGTTTCGTGGTTTCCTTGACGCTGCGGATCCCCTGGTCGGTAAAGTTCATCAGCGCTATGTACGTACCCATGATCGATCTCCTCATGACAAACGGGACCTCGGACACCAAGCCGGCGACGGTCCCGAAAACGCCGGCCGTGATGTCAGGTTTTATCCGTTGCCGCATCCTCGATCGGCGAGCAGAACCAGATGCGGTTGCCCTCGCTGTCGAGGAAGCTTCCCACGTAGAAGCCTTCCGCGGGGTACGGCTGCACGGGATCGGCAATGGCCACGCCGCGCGCCCGGAGCGCGCGCTCCGTATCGGGCGCATGTTCGGTTGCGAGGGTGATGCGCGGATTGAGCTGGTCCGTGGGAGCCGCATACCAGCCGTCATGCCTGGACTTCAGCATCACGATGACATTGCCCAGACTGAAGCCGACCTGACGCATGCCCTCGAACGCGGGAGGCAAGCCCAGCGTTTCGCCGTAGAAGCGTCTCGCACGCGGCAAATCCTCAGCCGCCAGCGCCACGACCTTGAGTCCCTGAAAACCCGGGGAGTTCATGCTGACCCTCCTTTCCGCTTCATCGAATGGAAACAGGAGATGCTGTCGCGTGAATTGCCTTTTGCTGTTTTGACAAACCGTCTTGCCAATCAGTTCAGTCCTGGACGAAACCAATCGCTGGCGGGGGCGGGGGCAGCGAATGGGGAGAGCCGAAAGGCGGTGAAATTTGCTGTTGCGCGGCAGGTCGCTCCATTGGAGCGTTGTCGCTACAATGCCGCCATGCATTCTCCGGAAGCCGCGATGTCAAGGAAACCTCATCGGCACAGCCGACACCGCGCCGGCCCGGCGTAACCCGCAATGCGCATCCTGATCGTCGAAGACGACCCGATGATTGGCGCGAGCATCCGCAGCGGCCTTCGCCAGGACGGCTACACGGCGGACTGGGCGCGTGACGGGAATTCCGCCGAACTGGCGGTGGCGACCCACGAATACGATGCGATCCTGCTTGACCTGGGGCTCCCCGGCAGGAGCGGGCTGGAACTGCTGGCGCAGTGGCGGCAGAAGCGCAACATGGTGCCGATCCTGATCATCACCGCGAAGGACTCGGTCGACGACCGGATTGCCGGCCTCGATTCCGGCGCCGACGACTATCTGGTCAAGCCCTTCGACTTGAACGAGCTGGCCGCCCGCCTGCGGGCGTTGCTGCGCCGACGCTCGGGAAGGGCGACGCCAGTGATCGAGCACGGACCACTGCATCTCGATCCGGCGACCCACGAAGTGCGCCTGAACGGAAGCGCGATCAAGCTTTCGGGCCGCGAGTTCGCGCTGCTGCATGCCCTGCTGCAGGCGCCCGGCGTTCCGCTTTCCCGCAGCCAGCTCGAAGACCGGCTGTACGGATGGGGCGAGGAAATCGGCAGCAACGCGGTCGAGGTGCACATCCACGCCCTGCGCCGGAAGATCGGCAGCGAACTGATCAGGAACGTTCGCGGCGTGGGCTACATGGTACCGCGACAGCCATGAACTCGATCCGCGGCAAGCTGGTGCTGGCCCTCACCGCGGCAATGACCGTCGTCATGCTCCTCGGCGCCTGGGCGACCTACGGCGCGGCAAAGGAAGAGGCCAACACCATCTTCGATTACCACCTCGAGCAGATCGCGATGGCGCTGCGCAACCAGACGTTTCAGGGCCCGACGGAGGCGCTGGCGGGCGAGACGAGCTTCGACTTCGTCATCCGCGTCTGGGATCGCAACGGACTCACCATCTACTCCTCGCGCCCGTACCGCCCTCTGCCCGAGATCGCCCGCCTCGGTTTCGCCACCGAACGAACCAGCGAGGAAACCTGGCGCGTGTTTGCCCTGCAATACCGCGGCGAGACCATCGCCGTCGCCCAGCCGACCAGCGTGCGCGCGCGGCTGGCGGCGACGGCGGCACTGCGCACGCTGACGCCGTTCATGGTCCTGTTGCCCCTGATCGCGCTGCTGATCTGGCTGATCGTCAGTCGTGAACTCCGGCCGCTGAACGATCTCGCCCGCTCGGTGCGAGCCCGGACGCCGGAGGCGCTCGATCCGGTCAGCGACAGCGGAGTTCCCGACGAAGCACGCCCTTTGGTCGTTGCGCTCAATGAACTGCTCGGGCGCCTGCGGGCAACACTTCAGGTCCAGCGCGACTTCATCGCCGATGCGGCGCACGAATTGCGCACGCCATTGACCGCCCTGCAGCTTCAGGCGGGGCTGCTGGAACGCGCGACCAGCGAGGCCGAGCGTTCCGCGGCGCTGGGCGACCTCAAGGCAGGGCTCGAGCGGGCGATACACGCCGTGCAGCAACTGCTCGCGCTGGCGCGCAACGAAGCCGGCGCAAGAGTGGGCGCGTTGGCCGAAGTTTCACTCGCCGAACTGATGCGTCAGGTCGTCGCCGACCACACGGCACTGGCCGATGCGAGGGCGATCGACCTTGGCGTCAGCGCGCTCGATCCGGCCGCGACCGTCCTGGGCGACGGCGATGCCTTGCGCACCCTGCTCGCCAACCTGGTTGCCAATGCCTTGTGCCACACGCCGGCTGGCGGAAAGGTCGACGTGAGCTGCGGCATCGATGCCGGCAGGGTCTGGCTGGAAGTGGCCGACAACGGCCCGGGGATCCCCGCGGAGGAACGCGAGCGAGTGTTCGACCGCTTCTATCGCCGCAGCGGCCAGAGCCCCAGCGGCAGCGGCCTCGGGCTGGCGATCGTGCGCACTATCGCCCGGCGGCACAAGGCCGAAGTCTGCCTCGACGATACGCCGGGAGGCGGTCTCACCGCAAGGATCGTGTTTCCCGGCAGCGCCCGGCCCGCCTGATCGCGCCGAAATTTCGCAGGCATCCGGCACTGCCGGCGGCAGTCGTTCTTAAGTTTGTCTTAAGTCTTGCCGAGGCATGCTTCTCCCGTCGGCGGGCATCGTGCCTGCCCGGAATTCACCCAGGAGAACGCAATGAACTCGAACAAGCTCAAGCTGACCGCTGGCGCAGCCGCCGTTGTGGCGGCGCTGACCGGCGCCTACACCCTCGGCCACGCCAACTCNCCCGCGTCGCCGACNCCCGCAGCGCAGGTCGCTGCTCCGATCACGATGAACCAGCCGGTCGCCGCGGCAGCGGCCGCCTTGCCCGACATGAGCGGCATCGTTGCGCGCAACAGTCCGTCCGTGGTCAATATCAGCGTGTCCGGCACGCGCAAGGCGGGCTCGCGCGGACCCAGATCGCCCCAATTCGACGATGACGAGTCGATCCCGGACTTCCTCCGCCGTTTCGGCGCTCCGCACCGCGATGCGCCCGCACGCGGACTTGGATCGGGCTTCATCGTCAGTCCGGATGGCACGATTCTCACCAACGCTCACGTCGTNGACGGCGCCGAGGAAGTCATCGTCAAGCTGACCGACAAGCGCGAATTCAAGGCCAAGGTGCTCGGCCTCGATACCGCCAGCGACGTCGCCGTCCTCAAGATCGACGCCAAGGACCTGCCGGCAGTCCGTATCGGCTCGGCCGCCAACACCCGGGTCGGCGAATGGGTCCTCGCCATCGGCTCGCCCTTCGGCTTCGAGAGCAGCGCCAGCGCCGGCATCGTCTCGGCCTTCTCGCGCTCCCTGCCCGACGGCAGCTACGTTCCGTTCATCCAGACGGATGTTGCCGTGAATCCGGGCAATTCGGGCGGCCCGCTGTTCAACATGGCGGGCGAGGTGATCGGCATCAACTCGCAGATCTACTCGCGCAGCGGCGGCTATCAGGGGCTTTCGTTCGCGATACCGATCGAGGTTGCGATGAATGTCGAAAAGCAGATCGTCACCCACGGCAAGGTCCAGCGCGGCCGGCTCGGCGTCGGCATCCAGGAGGTCAATCAGTCGCTCGCCGACTCCTTCGGCCTCAAGAAACCGTCAGGAGCACTGGTCGGGTCGGTGGAAAAGGACAGTCCCGCGGCGAAGGCCGGCCTCGAACCGGGCGACGTCATCCTTTCCATCAACGGGAAGGAGATCACCACCTCCAACGAGTTGCCGGCGATCGTCTCGGCCATCAAGCCCGGCGAGCAAGCGAAGCTTCAGGTCTGGCGCAAGGGCGAAACCCGCCCGATCGACGTCGCGGTCGGCACGTTCGGTGACGAGAAAGTCGCCAGCAGTGATACNCCCGACGCCGGCAAGGGTCGCCTGGGTGTCGTGGTGCGTCCGCTCACCCCGGAAGAACAGCGCCGTTCCGATGTCAGCAACGGCGTCGTCGTCCAGAATGTCGGCGGCGCGGCCGCCAAGGCGGGCATTCAGCCGGGCGACATCGTCATCGCGGTCAACGGCGAGGCGATTTCGAGTACCGAGCAGTTGCGCAGCCTGATCAGCAAGGCCGGAAAACGCATCGCCGTCCTGGTCGACCGCGGCAATGCCAGGATCTTCATTCCCGTCGATCTGGGCTAAACCGGATAGATGAGCGGGGGACTGGCGCCTGCTCCAGTTCCCCAGTGCAGTTCCGTCTTCGCCTCAAAATGGCGCAAGTGTGAAGCGTTGCCGGAGGAACTTTCCTGTTTCCCGCGCTAGGTTCCGACTGCGGATTGCGCGACGATCCTGTACGCCTGCAGAAACTCGACCGCACCGTTGAAAATCAGGCCCATGCCCATTGCGGCGACGAAGAACCCGACAATCCGCGTCGCCGCGTCGATGCCCTGTTTGCCAATCTTGCGCAGAATCGGTTTGGCGTTGACCAGAAAAATGTAGGTCACCGCCATGCAGGAGACAATGGCGGCGCTGGCCGCAAGAAAGTGCAGCAATTCTCCCGGCGACTGCTTGATCGTCGATGCCATGCTGATCAATGTGGCGATTGCCCCGGGACCGAACATGATCGGCATCGCGAGGGGAACGAACGCGACATTGGCGTTGCCGTCATCCGCCCTTGGCACGATCCCGCCCGATGGCGGCGGGTTGAACAGGTCGAACCCAACCCGGGTAAGGATCACGCCGCCGACGACCCGGACCAT
The DNA here is from genome assembly GCA_013693915.1 of Dechloromonas sp. Lineage (GTDB taxonomy): Bacteria > Pseudomonadota > Gammaproteobacteria > Burkholderiales > Rhodocyclaceae > Azonexus. Next base: position 48,903 of record CP059264.1, read on the forward strand.
GCTCAATGGCACATCGAAGAGGCGTAGCAGCAGCGTGCCGAACAGCAGGAAGAAGAAACATAGCAGCAGGGCATAGAGGCATGCCTGCCGGGCTATCCGTCGCTGCTCGGTGTCGGCCTTGCCGTCGATCAGGCCAAGGTGAACCGGCAGCGCCTCCAACGGATTGATGATCGCCAGAAGCGTTGTAAACAGGCTGATAAAGAGGGTGAGGACGGGACTCAAGTTTCCGGCACTCCTGCTATGAAGGGATGGACCCGCGATCTAGCGCCGCCCGCCAAAGCGTCCCCGAATCCGCCGCCGCCAAAGCGCCCGCCGAAGCCACCGCCGCCGAAGCGGTCCCCACTTTCGAAGCCTCCCCGCCGAAGCGGTCGCCGCCGCCGCCCCAACNCCCGGCCCGGCTTTCGAAACTGCTGCGCGCCTGCTGCTCGCGATCAGCCCACGACGTATCACCACCGGCCGAACCCCAGCCCCCAGCGCCATGTTGCTGCCAGCCGCTGTCGGTACTACGGTAGACATTGCCGTCCGAACCGGCGTAATGATTGCCGAACAGGCCGCTCGATGTATAACTCCTGGTCTGGCCGGTTCGCGCATCGTATCCGGTCACCGTGTGCTGGGCACCCACACCTTCCGGGCCAGCGGTGGCGCCGGCGGTCCTGGAGACCGAACTGCCCTCCGGCCCGGTCGCCGAGGCGCTCGATGCGTAGGAACGCTGCCCGGTATAGGTGTCGTATGAACCACCCCGCGCTACGTTGCCGCTGATTCCGCCGGCCGTGTTGAAGGTCCGGTCGTATCCGCGCTGCGCCTGGCCGGTCTCCGGGTTATAGCTGCGCCCGCCGGCGTAGGCTCCGGTCGTTCCCGTACGCAGGTTGCTGTAGGTTCCTGCCGCAGAAGTGCCGATCCTGCCATCGGCGTTGGCGTACCAGTTGCGCGTTCCCGAGTNGACCGTATTGCCCCAATGGCCATAGACGCTGGCACTGGTCGAGCCGCAGCACGGATAGCCCCAGTAGCCCGGATGGTAATAGGCACCGCCCCAGTACGGGACAGCCCAGGCAACGGTGGCGAGCCCAAGGCCGAAGCCGAAGGAATAGCCGACATAGGGATTGTAGATCGGCGCGGCGGCCAGCCNCCACGTGTAGGGCGCGGCATACCATGCCGAGCCGAGCCACGGGGTGTAGTTGTAACCGGTACCGTNGACGACGACCCCTTCAGGCGCAACGACGGTGCCCAGATAGCCGGGCGTGTAACCGACATAGACGACTTCGCTGCTCGCGCCATACACCTGCACGTAGGTCACATAATGCAGTGGTGAACTCGCCGGGATGCTGTAGATCACGGGCGGCACGGCCTTGGCGACGAGCCACGGCCCGGTCAGGTTCTGTGCGGTGAACCAGACCCCTGCTTCGAGGCCGTAGTAGCTGGTCGGGCTAACCTGAATGACGGGTTGCTGCGCGTTGGCGACGTAACGCAAGGGCGTGCCGTCGATCGCCCGGTAAACCGGCGCACCATCGAATACAGGGGTGAATTTCGGCCCATTGGCGAGCGGCACGGCCGCCGTTTGCGGGATCGAATTGGCGATCAGCGCCTCCTGCGCCTGCGGCGTTCCGGCAACCGAGGCGAGGATCACGCCGGCCGGTGACGTCTTGGGAATGCGCGCGAAGTCGGCCGGCAGGCTGTTCGCCGGGACAAAGGTCCAGGGGCCGCTCAAGGAGGAAGAGCGGTACCAGCGCCCGGACAGGAGCGTGTAGTAATCGTTGTTCGCGGTATTGACAAGGACATCGCCCGTCGTGTTGTCGGCCCAGAGCAGTCCGGTTCCGGTCAACGGGATGAAGTTCGGCTGACCCTTGAAGACGATCAGTTCGGCCGGTACCTGCGTCACGTACAGAGTTGGCGCCCCGGAGGCCAGCGATGGCTTCGGCGATGCCTGGGGCCCGCCGTCAAGAAGGTCGATGCCTCCTTTCCTGGCCAGGCTGGCCGCGAGATCGTCGAGCCCGACGGGCACATCCGATGCAACGACCCAGGGACCGTCAAGCGACGGCGCCGACATCCATCCATCGAACACATGAGTGTACCAGGTGCTACCCAGACTGGGTCGGGCGATCAGGGCCTGGGTATTGATGACGCGCTCGAAGCGCGAGTCGGGAACGCGCCTGATGCTTGGAGCGCCGTCGATAGGAACCAGAATCGCCGGCGAGTAGCTGACGATGACCTTGGGCGGCTGGTTATTGACGGTGACGGCCTTGGGTTTCACGGTCTGCGATGCCGCAAGCTGGCCGGCGAGGAGGTCGAGGGACATGGTCGCCATCGCTGCAGGGAGTTGTTCGCGCAACTGGCGCAGATACTCGAGCCCGTTGTCAGGCACGGTCGGGAACCTGGCCTGCGTCAGGACGATGTCATTGAGGGCGACGGTGCGCGTTACGGCGTCGACGTGGGTGCGCGCGCTACCCGTGATCACGCCAAAGGTCTCGTCCTTTGCCCCGGTTGCCTGGACCGAGACTGCGGCGCGAAAACTGAGCATGTTTCCCGTCCAGCCATTTACCTGGGGCAGGTAGATTTCGGCCGAGGCGTTGGTCATCGCGACCTGCCGTGGCCAGGGATCCATCTGCATCTGGGTCGGGACGCCTTGCGGTCCGGATCCGCCCGAACCACCGAGTTGCGGGTCGACGGCAAAGGNTTGCATCGAGACGTCCATGCCGAGACTGACAGGCCCGGATGCGTTCTGGCTGGCGCAGCCCAGCGGACCAAGAATCGCCATGCCGACCATACAGGCGACAAGGACGCGGCGTTCACCGTGTTTCACAGTTTTCATCTCCCCGAGAGCAGTCATCGCGGACAGTTTACCGATGCCGACCAGATGTGCAAGCTGTCAGGCAAGACCCCGAATGTCGTCGCTAGTCAGCGCGTTCGGCCCGGTCGCGGAAAACTCAAGCGCCTCGGGATTGGCCGGCGCCTCGACGTTCTTGACCGGTCGGTCGTGGACGACGTTGCGCACCGCCAGTTCGACGATCTTGCCGAACTTGGTGCGCTGGATGTCCGGCACCTGGACGACGCGCACGAAGAACTGCGTCTCGCGCAGCACTTTCCTGGGCTTGGCCCTCAAGCTCGTCCACAAAGCCGAGAAGTCCTGGCGCCGCATTCCCGGTGTCGAGCGCATCGACGAATCACTCGCCGATACGGTCTTCAAGGACGGTGTTCCGGCGCTCGGAGATGACGATAGGCAGCAGCGGCTCGACGCCTGATTCAAACAATGCCTGCAGCATTACATGCACCAGATTTGACTTTGGCCCCAGGGCCCAGCGGCGTCAGGAACTCTTCCTCCAGCAGATTTCGCCAGGAGAAACGGGGGCGACGGTACGCATGCTCAAACTCTTCAGTGACAGTCCACGATCGCGACTTCGCCCGGCCCGTCCTCGGTCCATACGAAACACACCGGCCTCTGGTCTTGCCCTGCTTTCTCCTCGCCGCCTCTTGCCATCAAATATGATAAGTATAGACTTATAAACCGCATTCCGAGTTTGAGTATCAACATGGGGATATGACATGAAAGATATTGTCTGGGACTGGGTTCTGAGCGTTGATTACCCGGAGATCGATGAAGATCACAAGAAGCTGACAAACATTTTCAATGTCCTCAATCATGCTGTTAGCGATGGTGAGTCACACGAGTATCTCGCAGCAGTCATGGAGGAGTTGATCAACTGCACAGCCTGGCACTTTAGCCATGAAGAACGCTTGATGTTGAAGCATCACTACCCGGATACAGACGCACATAAGGAAGAGCATCGCGATTTGATCCAGAGTGCAAGAGAGCTCCAGCAGGAACTACTTCAGACAGACAAGCCATTTGAGGACGAGCATCTTGAATTTCTGGAACGGTGGCTGACGGAGCATATTCTCACCACGGATAAAAAGCTTGGGGGCTACCTCTCGCTGGAATCGTAGTTGACATGCAGTTATTCAGCGTAACTGTTTGACCAACTACCCGTTATTGAGGCGGGGCGGGCGCGAAGTGCCTGGATTGGGTCGTACCCTATCCAAGCGCTTGCGTTGGCCGAAGGGCAGCAACGAGGCGGTTGCAGTCATCGGCCTTGAGAAGATCAACTTCCGCAACCAGTCTTCTGTTGCCGTAGCCCGTGAAAACCTGACAGGCAGGTCATGGGCCGGTTGACGACCTCACCTTGCTCCGGACACGGCAAACTGGTGCTCAGGCAAGGCGGTCTCTGACAGTCACCCGAAGCCAAACTTCGCAACAACATGCTGTGTCTGAACACCGGCGCGCCTCAATCCGCCAGTTCCGCCCGATTGCGGAAGAACTCCAGTGCTTCCGGATTGGCCAGCGCCTCGACGTTCTTCACCGGCCGCTCGTGTACGACGTTGCGCACCGCGAGTTCGACGATCTTGCCCGACTTGGTGCGCGGGATGTCCTGCACCTGCACGACCTTGGCCGGCACGTGGCGCGGGGTGGTGTTGTCGCGGATCTGCTTCTTCACGCGCTCGACCAGTGCCGCGTCGAGCACGTGTCCCTCGGCCAGCTTGACGAAGAGGACGACACGCACGTCGTCGTTCCGCCCCGGCGGCCAGTCCTGGCCGATGACCAGGGCTTCGAGGATTTCCGGCAACTGCTCGACCTGGCGGTAGATTTCGGCGGTGCCGATGCGCACCCCGCCGGGGTTGAGCGTCGCATCCGAGCGGCCGTAGATGATCATGCCGTCGTGCGCGGTCAGCTCGGAAAAGTCGCCGTGGTACCAGATATCGGCGAAGCGCTCGAAGTAGGCAGCGTGGTACTTGGCGCCGTCGGGGTCGTTCCAGAAGCCGACCGGCATCACCGGGAACGGCCGAGTGCACACCAGCTCGCCCTTCTGCGCGCGCACCGGCCGGCCCTCGTCGTCGAACACGTCGACCGCCATGCCCAGCCCGCGGCACTGGATCTCACCGCGATACACGGGCAGGACCGGGTTGCCGAGGACGAAGCAGGAAATGATGTCGGTGCCGCCGGAAATCGACGCGAGCAGGAGGTCCTGCTTGATCTCGCGATAGACCCAGTCGAAGCCTTCCGGGCTCAGCGGGCTGCCGGTCGAGAACATGGCGCGCAGAGCAGTCAGGTCGTGCGTCTTGCCGGGAGTGAGCACTAACTTGGCAGCCGCGTCGATGAACTTGGCCGAGGTGCCGAAGTGGGTCATCTTCTCGGCCTCGGCGAGATCGAAGAGCACCTTGCCGCGAGCGGCGAACGGCGAGCCGTCGTAGAGCAGCAGCGTGGCCCCGGCGGCGAGGCCGGAGACCAGCCAGTTCCACATCATCCAGCCGCAGGTGGTGAAGTAGAACAACCGGTCGCCGGGGCGCACGTCGCTGTGCAGCTGGTGCTCCTTGAGGTGCTGCAGCAGCACGCCGCCGTGGCAATGGACGATGCACTTGGGCACGCCGGTGGTGCCCGACGAGAACATGATGAACAGCGGGTGGTCGAAGGCGACGCGGTTGAAAACCACCCCTTTTCCGGCGTCGACCGCGCCGGCGTCGGCCCACTGCACGGCATGGGCGATGGCGCCGATCTCCGGCCTTTCGGCGAGGTAAGGCACCACCACCGTCTTCACCAGCGACGGCATTCTGGCGACGACTTCGGCGTTCTTCTCCAGGCAATCGACCTGTTTGCCGTTGTACCAGTAGCCGTCGACGCAGACCAACACCTTGGGCTCGATCTGGCCGAAGCGGTCGAGCACACCCTGCACGCCGAAATCCGGCGAAGCCGACGACCAGATGGCGCCGAGGGCGGTCGTCGCCAGCATGGCGATCAGGGCTTCCGGCAGGTTGGGCAGGTAGCCGGCGACGCGGTCGCCCGCGCCGACGCCGGCGGCAAGCAGGAATTGCTGGAAGCTGGCAATCTCGACGTACAGTTCGGCCCGGCTCATTCGCCGCCTGACCTTGTCTTCGCCCCNAAAGACCAGCGCCGCGCCGTCGTCGCGCCGCTGCAGCAAGTTCTCCGCGTAGTTCAGGCGGGCTTCGGGAAACCAGCGGGCGCCGGGCATCCGGTCGCGGTCGACGAGGATTTTGCTGCCTTTTTCACCGACGGCACCGCAGAAGTCCCACAGCAGCGTCCAGAACGCCTCGGGCTGGTCGATCGACCACTGCCAGAGGTCGCCATAGTTGTCATGACCGGTCGCCTGCATGAGTTGCGCCATGCGCGTGGCGCCGGCGGCTTGCGGATCGGGGCGCCACAGCGGCGCGGCGGCGATGGCATAGGTCATATCGTCTCCTGGGTTCTCATTCGGCATCAGGCTGCAGGGCCGGAGCGGCGTTGCGGAAAGCGGGCAGCGCCTCGCAGGCGGCGACGATGCGCCGGATGGTCGGCATCGCTTCGAGCGGGCAGTCGAAGCGGCGGGCATTGAAGATCTGCGGTACCAGGCAGCAATCGGCCAGCGTCGGCGCATCGCCATGGCAGAAGACGCCGGTGCCCGGATGAGCGGCGAGCAGTTGCTCGACGGCGAGCAGGCCCGCCTCGACCCAGTGGCGATACCAGGCATCCTTCTGTTCCTGCGTCGCGCCGAATTCGCGGCCGAGGTATTGCAGGATGCGCAGGTTGTTGACCGGGTGGATGTCGCAGGCGATGGTCTGCGCGAGCGCCCGGACCCGCGCCCGGTTCTCGGCCGAGGCCGGCAGCAGCGGTGGCTGCGGATGGGTCTCTTCGAGGTATTCGATGATCGCCAGCGACTGGGTCAATGTCGCGCCCCCGTCTGCAGCGCCGGCACGGTGCCGAGCGGGCTCAGCGCGCGGTAGGCGGGCAGGTTCTGCTCGCCGCCGTCGCGCAGCAGATGGACCGGTACCGCTTCATACGCGAGGCCTTTCAGGTTGAGCGCGATGCGCACCCGGTAGGCGGCGGAACTGCGGAAATAGGTGTATAGCCTGAGCACGGCGACTCCGGATCATCAGCCCGGATACTTCGCGACGCGCTGCTCGATGGCCCCGAAGATGCTGGCGCCGTCGCGGCCGAACATCTCGATGCGCACCGTGTCCCCGAACTTGAGGAACGGTGTCTGCGGCTTGCCGGTCTCGATCGTCTCGTACATGCGCACCTCGGCGAGGCAGCAGTAGCCGACGCCGCCGCTGGCGATCGACGAGCCGTGCAGTCCGCCCTGCTTGTTCGAGACGGTGCCCGAGCCGATGATCGATCCCGCTTCGACCTCCCGCGTCTTCGCCAGGTGCGCGACCAGTTGCGGGAAGTTGAAGACCATGTCGGTCCCGGCATCCGGGCTGCCGAACAGGGCGCCATTGACATGCACGGTCAGCGGCCGGTGCACCTTGCCGTCGCGCCAGTCGTCGCCGAGCTCGTCGGGCGTCACCGCGACCGGGCTGAAGGCCGAGGCCGGCTTCGACTGGAGGAAGCCGAAGCCCTTCGCCAGCTCGCCCGGGATCAGGTTGCGCAGCGACACGTCGTTGACCAGCATGAGCAGGCGGATCGCCTGCGCGGCCGCGGCCGGCGTCGCCCCCATGTTCACGTCGCCGGTGACGACGGCGACCTCGGCCTCGAGATCGATGCCCCAGGCTTCGTCGAGTGCCCAGACCGGGTCGCGCGGGCCGACGAACGAATCCGAGCCGCCCTGGTACATCAGCGGGTCGGTCCAGAACTCCGGCGGCAACTCGGCGCCGCGGGCGCGGCGCACCAGCTCGACGTGGTTCACGTAGGCCGAGCCGTCGGCCCACTGGTAGGCGCGCGGCAGCGGCGAATGGCAGTCGGCCGGATCGAAGGCATCGGAATCCTTGAAGGCGCCGCTGTTGAGCGCCGCGACGTGGCGCAGCGGCGACACGACGGCTTCCCAGTCGTCGAGCGCCGCCTGCAGCGTGCGGGCGATGTGCGGGACGGCACGGCAATGCGTGAGGCCGCGGTTGACGACGACCAGCGTGCCGTCGCGGCCGCCGTGCTTGAGGGTGGCGAGCTTCATCGGGGCTTATTCTCCTGCGTAGCTGCCGTCGTGCATCCAGCGCGCGTGCTGCGGCGCCTTCTTCGTCCGTGCCCACTCGTTCAGCATTTCCCACTTCACCTCGTCGAGCATCTTCGCCATTTTCGGCGTGCCGGTATTGGCCGCCAGTTCGAGACGATGACCGCTCGGGTCGAAGAAGTAGATCGACTTGAAAATGGTATGGTCGGTCGGTCCGATGACGTCAATGCCGTCGGCTTCGAGCCTCGCCTTCGTCTCGAGCAGGGCCTCCACCGATTCAACCTCGAAGGCGATGTGCTGGGTCCACGCCGGCGTGTTGGGATCGCGCCCCATAGGCGGCTTCGTCGGCAGCTCGAAGAAGGCGAGGATGTTGCCCTGACCGGCGTCGAGGAAGATGTGCATGTAGGGGTCCGGCTCCCTGGTCGACGGCACCTCGTTCTCGGCGATCGCCAGCACGAAATCCATGTGCAAGTACTTCCCGTACCACTCGACGGTTTNCCTGGCATCCCTGCAACGGTAGGCGACGTGGTGGATTCTCTGGATCTTCATCGCGTTCCTCTCCTCAGACGCCTTCGCGGGCGATCTTCATCGCCTCGCGCAGGACGCCGATGTCGCCGATGTGATTCGCCAGCAGGAGCACCAGTTTGGCGTTGAGCAGCGCGCTCTGCGTGTCGCTGAGGTCGCGATGGGTTTCGATCAGCGCTTCGTAAAAGTCGTCGCCGGGCGAGAAGGCGCGGAAGTAGCGTTTGCCGGGTTCGTTGAAATTGGGGGTCAGGATCAGGGACATGGCCGGCTCCTCAAATGGTGTTGCAGGTGGCGCGGGCCAGCGCCGCCCTGACGCGGCTGGCGTCGAAGGCGCGCCAGCGGGCCGCGACATGCTGGTCGGGACGGATCAGGTNGACGGTGCCGGGCGCGCTGTCGTAGCGTTCGGCGAAACGCCCCCGCTNGTCCGCGAAGACGCGCAGCCCCTCCGGCGCCCGCCCCGGTTTCCCCGAGACGAGGACGACCTCGACCGGAATCGCATCGACGGCCAACGCCTTGAATTCCCTGGCCAGATCGGCGTCGACCGCGGCAGGGTCGTCAACATGGACAAGCGCCATGAAGTGGTTGCCGACGCGGTCGAGCAGCCAGAACCCGGCGCCGTCTTCGTGCATCGGTGCATCGTCCATCGGCGCGCCCGGCACCATGTCGCCGGCGAAGGCGGCATCGTCGGGCGTATTAAGGCGCGACCCGGTCAGGAAGGACGGCACCGAGAGGCGGCCTGAATTGACCAGCGCGCGGGCGAACGGATGGTCGCCGGCCAGCGTCAGCACCGCATTGCGGAAGTTCAGGGAGGTCCGGGATTTCGGGGTGATGAAATCGGTCGAACGCGTCGAGTTCATGATGTTTTCGTCGGCGGCGAAGACCCGCTCGTCGGAATAGCTGTCGAGCAGGCTGTCGGGCGCCTTGCCGGCGAGCACCAGCCCGAGCTTCCAGCACAGGTTGTCGCTGTCCTGGATGCCGGAATTGGCGCCGCGCGCACCGAACGGCGACACCTGGTGCGCGGCATCGCCGACGAAGAGGACGCGGCCGTGGCGGAACCGCTGCATGCGCCGGCACTGGAAGGTGTNGACGCTGACCCACTCGAGCTCGAATTCGCGGTCGGCGCCGAGCATGGCCCTGATCCGGGGAATGACCCTATCCGGCTTTTTCTCTTCCTCCGGGTCGGCCTGCCAGCCGAGCTGGAAGTCGATGCGGTAGACATGGTCGGCCTGGCGGTGCAGCAGCACCGACTGCCCGGGATGGAAGGGCGGATCGAACCAGAACCAGCGCTCGGCGGGAAAGTCGGCCTTCATCACGACGTCGGCGATCAGAAAGCGGTCGAGAAAGACCCTGCCTTCGCTGTCCAGGTTCATCATGCCGCGGATGGCGCTGCGCGCGCCGTCGGCGGCGATCAGCCAGTCGGCCGCGAGCGTGTAGGCACCGTCCGGGGTCTCGACCTGGAGCGTCGCCCCGTTGCCTTCGGGCGCAAGCGATACCACCTTGTTGCGGAAGCGGAGGTCGAGGGTGGGCAACTGGCGCGCGCGCTCGACCAGGTATTGCTCGAGGTAGTACTGCTGTAGGTTGATCATGCCCGGACGCTTGTGGTCGGGCTGCGGCAGCAGGTTGAAGTTGACTTCCTCCTCGCGGAAGAAGGTGCGACCGACATTCCAGCTCACGCCCCTGGCCACGCAGGCATCGCCAACGCCGATGCGGTCGAGGATCTCCAGCGTGCGCTTGGCGTAGCAGACGCCGCGCGAGCCGACCGAAACGGTGTCATCGTCGTCGAGCAGCACGACCGGCACCCCAGCCTGCGCCAGGTCGATCGCCGCCGCCAGCCCGACCGGGCCGGCGCCGACCACGACCACCGGATAGCGCCCCGGCTCGCCGCTGCGCATCTCGGGCGGCGGGACGTACTCGTACTTCGGGTACCGGTAGGTGCTCAGCATCGTCTGTCTCCTCGTTCGGTGTTCAGGCGCCGCACGGCTCCAGTGTTCACGACAACTGACTGCGCCCGGTCAGCGGCGGAACCCGTCGGCCGAAATGAATCCCGGAAAGTCATCCCGACCTCAATCGGCCTGCAGCCCGTGCCACATTTCCTTGTCGCGCTCGGCGGTCCAGATGCGCGGGTGCTTGATGCCGCTCGCCTCGTCCACCGCGCGGGTGACGTCGAAGGGCAGGCAGTGCTCGTAGATGAAGACCTGGCCGAACTTCGGGTCCATCGCCTTGCGCGTGTGGGCCATCGCCTGCCTGAGGTTCATGCCCTGCGCCACGGCCTCCTTCGCCGAGTTCAGCAGGGTCGTCACGAAATCGCGGGTATAGGCGAGGCCGGCGGCGACCTTTTCCGGCGTGTCGAGCGCCGGGCCGCGGCCGGGGACGACCTTCTCGGGGCCGAGTGCTGCCAGCGCGTCGAGCGTCGCCGGCCATTCCTCGAGTTGGGCGTCGCCGGTGTAGCAGGCGGCATCGGCCTCGACCAGGTCGCCGGAGAACAGCACCTTTTCGGAAGGAATCCAGACGATGGTGTCGCCCCTAGTGTGGCCCGGGCCGACGTGCATGATCTTTACCTCCAGGTCCTTGCCCATCCACAGGGTCACCTCGTCCCTGAAGACCAGGGTCGGCCAGGTCAGGCCGGGGATCGACTCGAAATTCTGGAACAGGCGCGGGAAGCGCTCGTACTCGGACATCATGTCCTGCGCCCCGCGCTCGACGATCATCTCCCAGGTGCCTTGGCTGGCGATGATCTCCTGCATCCCCTCGGCCTGGTAGCCGGAGGCGCCGAGCACGCGCACCGCGTGGTAGTGCGAGAGCACCACGTACTTGATTGGCTTGTCGGTCACCTTGCGGATCTCGGCGATCAGGTTCTGCGCCATCACCGGCGTCGCCAGCGCGTCGCAGATCAGCACCGAGTCGTCGCCGATGATCACGCCAGTGTTGGGGTCGCCTTCCGCGGTGTACGCCCAGCAGTGGGCGGAAAGCCGGGCGAAGGTCGTCTTCTTGACCTCGAGGTCGGCGACCGAGGCGAACTGCTTGCTCATGGGTGAATCTCCTGTAGATGCCAGGGTAATCCAGGCGGACCGGCGGGCGCCCTGCTACCGACCGCTCGTTTCGGCGCGTTCCCTGGTCGGTGCCCTGTCATTCCGAAGCGAAACCGGCTGCCATTTTATAGAATCCGCTGATTACCTGTCAGGAGTTGCGAATGAATACCCTGCGCGTCTTTGCAATTGACGGCATCGTCCCCGTGGTCGACCCGACGGCCTTCGTCCACCCGACCGCCGTGCTGATCGGCGACGTCATCGTCGGCCCCGGCTGCTATGTCGGGCCGTGCGCCAGCCTGCGCGGCGACTTCGGCCGCCTGATCCTCGAGCGCGGCGCCAACCTGCAGGACACCTGCGTCATGCACGGCTTTCCCGGCACCGACACCATCGTCGCCGAGGACGGGCACATCGGCCACGGCGCCGTGCTGCACGGCTGCCAGGTCCGCAGGAACGCGCTGGTCGGCATGAATGCGGTGATCATGGACAACGCCGTGATCGGCGAATCAGCCGTCGTCGCCGCCTGCGCCTTCGTCAAGGCCGGCGTCGAGATNTCCCCGCGCAGCCTCGCTGCCGGGATACCGGCCAGGGTCATCCGCCCCCTGTCGGACGAGGAAATCGCCTGGAAGATCGACGGCACCCACACCTACCAGGACCTCACCCGCCGCTGCCTCGCAACGATGGTCGAGTGCGACCCGCTCGCCGCGGTCGAACCCGACCGCCCGCGCATCCACATGCCGGACGTGATCCCGCTGATGGAACTGAAGCAGCGCGGCTATTGAGCGACAGGCCATGATTGACCGGCGTCGCGGAGGGCGGCACACTCCGTCCGTCCGCCACGCCGGCACTGCCCGGCGGAGGGCAGGACAGGAACCCGGTTACCCATGTCCAGCGCCTTCCTCTTCAAGAACCTGCTCGGCACCCTCCTGCTGCCGCCGGCCAATGGCCTGCTGCTGCTCCTGATCGCGGCGCTTTTCCGCAGGCGGCGCTGGGCATTCGGCGTGGCGCTGTTCGGCGGCACCCTGCTTTTTCTGCAAAGCCTGCCGATCGTCGCCAACCATCTCGTCGCCACGCTGGAAGCGCGGGCCGGCGGCGTGTTCGTCACCGCCCAGGGAGCCCGGGCGATCGTCGTGCTCGGCAGCGGCCTCAGGCGCGACGCGCCCGAATACGGCAGCGACACGGTCAATGAACGCAGCCTCGTCCGCCTGCGCTACGGCGTTACCCTGGCGCGCCGGCTACAGCTTCCCGTCCTGATCACCGGCGGCGTTCCGCTGCTGGCCAGCCGCTCGGAGGCCGACGCGATGGCGGCGATTGCCGAAAAGGAATACGGTGTCCCGGTCCGCTGGAAGGAGAGCGAGTCCAGGGATACGGCGGACAACGCCAGGATGTCCGCGCAAATTCTCGAGGCGGCCGGCATACGGCGCGTCGTGCTGGTCACCCAGGCATTCCACATGCCCCGCGCCCGGCAGCTTTTCGAATCCGCCGGCCTCGAAGTCATCCCGGCCCCCACCGACTTCAAGGGCCCGGGCGACGGGCCGCCGGCGTTCTCCGACTTCCTGCCGCAAGCGCGGGCGATGCAGACATCGTACTACGCGCTGCACGAATGGCTGGGGCTGGCCTGGATGGCGCTGGCAGCGGCAGCAAACCCCGGCTGACGCGGAAGGCGCGGTCGCCTCCCTCACCCGCGCCAGGCAAGCGTCAACGCAAAAGGGCGATCCGCCCGGGATCGCCCTTGCACCGCGCCAGCGGTCGCCGTCGCTCAGGTGGCTTTCGCCTTGACGTAGGCGCCCGGCGCCGGTTCGATCTCCTTGTAGGTCGCGTTGCCCGGCTTCTTCGGCGCGGCGATCTTCCGGCCGCTGCGCTGGCCCAGCCACTCGGCCCAGTGTGGCCACCAGCTACCCTTCTGATCGACCGCCCCGGACAGCCACTCCTCGGCGGTGAGCGCTTCGTCGGCGCCGTCGTTCACCCAGTAGTTGCGGCGGTTCTTGGACGCCGGGTTGATCGAACCGGCGATATGCCCGCTGGCGGCCAGCGCGAAGGTGGTGGGGCCACCCAGGATCTTGCGCGACAGGTAGGCGGCCTGCCACAGCACCAGATGATCCTCGCGCGCGGCCATGATGTACGACGGAACGTTGATCTTGCCGAGGTCGACCTTCTCGCCCAGCATCTCGAGCTTGCCCGGAACGCGCAGGTTGTTCGACAGGTACATGTTGCGCAGGTACCAGGTGAAGCACGGGCCCGGCAGGTTGGTGCTGTCGGAGTTCCAGTAGAGCAGGTCGAACGGCTGCGGCGTGTTGCCCTTCAGGTAGTTGCCGACGACATACTGCCAGATCAGGTCGTTCGAACGCAGCGCCGAGAACACCGCGGCCAGGTCGCGGCCGTGCATGACGCCGCCCTTGCCGATCTTGGTCTCGTAAGCGTGGACGCCTTCCTCGGTGACCAGGGTGCCGATTTCGCCGGGCTCGGAATAGTCGAGCAGCGAGGTCATCAGCGTCAGGCTTTCCACCGGATCCTCGCCGCGCGCCCTGAGAATGGCCAGCGCCGAGCAGATCATCGGACCGCCGATGCAGAAGCCGAGGACATTGGGCTTGGCGACGCCGGTGATTTCGCGCACGACGCGCAGCGCCGTCAGCGGACCCATCTCCAGGTAATCCTCCCAGGTGAGCTTTGCCTGCTCCTCGGTGGCGCTGCGCCACGACACGAGAAACACCGTGAAGCCCTGTTCGACGGCATAGGCGACAAACGAGTTTTCCGGCTGCAGGTCCATCAGGTAGAACTTGTTGATGAACGGCGGGAAGATCAGGAGCGGCCGCTCCGAGACCTTGTCGGTGGTCGGGGTATACTGGATGATCTGGATCAGTTCGTTCTGATAAATGACCGAGCCAGGCGTCGTCGCGATGTTCCTGCCGATCTCGAACGCCGCTTCGTCGGTCATCGAGATGCGACCCTTCTGCAGATCCTCGAGCATGTTCTTGAGGCCGTTGGTAATGCTCTCGCCCTTGGTCTCGATTGCGGTCTTGAGGAATTCCGGGTTGGTCGCGGCGAAGTTGGACGGCGCCATCGCCTCCACCAGCAGCCGGGTCACGAACTGCATGCGCGTCTTGTTGGGTCCTTCTTCCATCGGCGCCGTCTCGGCAACCTTCGTCAGGAAAGCGGAGTTGAGCAGGTAGGCCTGGCGCAGATAATCGAAGAACGGGTTGTCGGCCCATTCCGGCGCGTTGAAGCGGCGATCGCCCGGCTCCGGCTTGACCAGTGGCTCGGCTGCCTCGCCCGGCTTGCGCTGCAGCATCGACTGCCACAACTGTGCGTGCTGCGCAGCGAACTCCTGCTGCATCTTGGCGAACGGCTCGAGATCGGGCATCGGCATCGCCGGCATCGCCGGGGGCTGCCCGACGCGGACGGNCGACTGCTGCTTGGTCAAGAAGTCCATATAGGCTTGGGCCATCGACTGGCCGGCCTGCATCATCTGCTGCATGACATCCTTGGGTTGATCTGGCGGAACGGACATGGGCATTGCCTCCTCATTGTGGTTATCGCGAAACGCGGGCGCATCATGATCCCGACCGGGGCTATTCTGCGGCAATTCGCGCGCGGCGCATAGGGGGCCGTTGCGGGGACGATTTCGCTGCCAGCACACCATTGCCCTGCCGGAAACGTCGCCATCGCCCCGGCCGCAATCAGACGGCCAGGACGGCGGGGAAGATAGCTGTCGCGGTCGACCGTCAGGAATGGCCAATCTCGGCGGGGAGCAAGCAACGCCCGGACGGCCACTGGCGCAACGACACAACGTGCCGCAGGTCGGCGGATCGCCACCGGCTCACGACCGACAGCAAGTCACTCGACCGAATGCCCGCGCTCGGACTTCACTGCTTCGGCCACAAGATCATCTGCGTGCAGCGGAACAGCGCGAGCTTGCGGCCGCTGGCCTCGTCGCTGACCACGGCATCCCAGACCTGCGTCGTGCGCCCCAGATGCTGTGCCGTCGCGACGCAGGTGATGGTGCCCTCCCTGACCGTGCCCAGGTGGTTGCTCTTGAGCTCGATGGTGGTGAACGACCGGGCGCCTTCTGGCAGGTGGGCCAGCGTCGCGTAGCCGCAGGTCGTGTCGGCCAGCGCCACCACGCTCGCCGCATGCAGGAACTCGTTGGGCGCGACATGCAGCTTCCTGACCGGCATGCGGCTGGTCGCCGAATTCGGGGCCAGCTCGACCATCTCGATCCCCAGGTAGCCCGGCAGGTACTCGCTGCCGTGCTCGTTGAGAACCTTCATCGAAACTCCGGGGCGCAAGTTGCTCATCTCGTTCTCCTCGTTTCAGGCCGGGGCCAGCCCCGGGCCACCGGCGCTTCGCGGATCGGCAGGTTGAGGATGGCGGCAGCGGCGGCAAGCGCCATGTCCGCGTACCACATCCAGCTGAAGTCGCCGAAGCGGGTGATCGCCAGCCCGCCGAGCCAGGCGCCGAGGAAGCCGCCGATCTGGTGGCTCAGCAGCGTGAGGCCGAACAGCGTGGCGAGGTAGCGGATGCCGAACAGCTTGCCGACGATGGCGGCAGTCGGCGGCACCGTCGCCAGCCAAGTGAAGCCGAGGCCGGCGGCGAACAGGTAGAAGGTCAGTTCGGTCCGCGGCAGCAGCAGGTAGAGGGCGATCAGCACGGCGCGCGAGCCGTACATGGCAGCCAGGACATACTTGCTGCGGTAGCGCGAAATGCACGAGCCGGCGTAGAGGCTGCCGAAAATGTTGGCCAGGCCGATGATCGCCAGCGACCAGCTGGCCACCGAGGGCGGCAGCCCGCACAGATCGACTTCGCCCGGCAGGTGCGTGACCAGGAAGGCGATATGGAAGCCGCAGGTGAAAAAGCCGGCGTGCAGCAGCAGGTAGCTCCTGTCGTGCATCGCGCCGCCGATCGCCTTGAGCACGCCGGTATCGTGTTCGGCGTGCCTGACCGGTGCTTCCACCGGCCTCGTCAGGCGGCCGACCAACGGCAGCGCGGCGAGCGTCATCACCGCCATCGCCCACATCGCGCCCATCCAGCCGACCGACTGGATCAGCTTCTGCAGGACCGGCGCGAAGACGAACTGACCGAACGAGCCGCCGGCGTTGATCACGCCCGAAGCGGCGCCACGGGACTCCAGGGGCAAGCGCTGGGCCGCGGCGCCGATCAGCACGGAAAAACTGCCGGCGCCCGAACCCATGGCCGACAGCAGGCCGAGCGACACGATCAGGCCGAAGCCCGACCCCATGAAAGGCGTGATCGCGCTGCCCAGAGCCAATATCAGCAGCCCGCCGACCAGCACGGCGCGCGGACCGAAGCGGTCGGCCACCGCGCCGGCCACCGGCTGGATAGCGCCCCAGGTAAATTGCCCGATCGCCAGCGCCAGGCTGATGGTGGCGATGCCCAGCCCGGTCGACGTGTTCAAGGGGCTGACGAAGAGCCCGAGCGACTGGCGCGCCCCCATGGTTACCATCAGGATGCCGGCGGCGGCGAGCGTCGTGACCAGAATGTCGGGCCGGCTCAAGGATCGCAACATGTTGGGTTTTCCCGGTCGATATGGCGTTGCTGACAGTGTCGGCCAACTATAGTAGCCAGGATCGTTGGCAAATAGCCCATAATTTGCGCCATGACGTCAACGGATCATTGACAACATGGCGTGGCTCGGCAGTTGGGACAGTTTCGTCAAGGTCGTCGAAAGCGGCAGCATGGCGGCCGCCGCGCCCCGGCTGGATTGCACGCGGGCGCAGGTCAGCAAGCAGATCGCCGAACTCGAGCGCGCGTTCGGGGTGCGCCTTTTCGAGCGGTCGACGCGCAAGCTCAACCTGACCCCGTCCGGCGCGGTCTTCCATCAACACGCGCTGCGGGCGCTGGAAGCGATCCAGAGCACCGAGGTCGCCGTCAGGAACCTCGGCGATGCACCGCGCGGCGTCCTGCGGATCAGCGCCTCGATCACCTTCGGGCGCATGTACATCGCNCCCCTGCTGCCGCGCCTTGTCGCCAGGTATCCCGAGCTGGGCTGTGAACTGGTCCTGACCGACGAGCTGGTCGATCTCGTCGAAGACAACATCGATCTCGCGCTGCGCCTGACCAGGGCGCCGCCCGAAGATGCCGTGGCGAGAAAGCTGGTCCACCTGCAAAGGGTGATCTGCGGAACGCCGGCCTACTTCGCCGCGCACGGCGAACCGCGGACGCCGCATGAGCTCGCCCACCACAACTGCTTCAGCCTCATTCTGCCCGACGACAGCCGGGTCTGGCGGCTGGCCGACCGCGCCGGCGAGGAAATCAGCATCTCGGTCAGCAGCACGTTCAACTTCAACAACGTCGACTGCATTCTCGATGCCGTGCTCGCCGGGCACGGTCTCGCCATCCTGCCGACCTACCTGTGCGGCCCGGCGCTGGCGCGCGGCAGCCTGAAGACCATACTCGACGATCTCGAGCCGGTCAGCAGCATCGGCCGTCACCTCTACGCCTGCTATACGCCCAACCGGGTCCGCGTGCCGAAGGTGCGGGTCTTCCTCGCCGAACTGGAGGAGGCCTTCAACCCCGTGCCGCCCTGGGAAAAGGCGTGACCCGAAGCGACGCGACGCCCGGTGACGCTTCGTTCGCGGCAGCGGCGATCCGGAATGACGCCGTGGCGCCTGTCGACGTGCCGGATCGCGAACAGTCGCCTTGGCGCGCTGTGGACCGCTGCTGCCGAACCTCTATCCTGCCGGAAACGTGGACATCGCTCCGGTCGGAATCGGGAGGCCACGCCGCCAAGAGAGGTTGCCGCTGCGGTCGACCCCGAAAAACACCGCAAAACCGTCGCACCTCGTGCAAAATAAACACATATTTCCGTGCTACGCTTACTTGTGTGTTAATCAGGATTCAAAGGTACAACGATGGCAAGCACTGTCAATTTCACGGGTTCCGTCGACCGTGACCTGCTCAGGCGGGCCAAGGTGATCGCCGCCAAGTCGGACACTTCGGTCAACGCGCTGTTCAACGCCGAACTCCGCTACCTGGTCGAAACCTTCGAAGCCGCCGAGAGCAGCGGCAATCAGAATTTTCGGATCTTGCTCGACTTCTCGCTGGGCCGAATCGACGACCATGCGGCCCTCGCCGCGCTGGGTATCGACAGTCAGGAAGACTTGTTCCTGCTGATGGCACAGGTGCATCTGCCGATGCCTCGCCTCCCCGAGGCGGTCACGCAGGGCATGGTGAATAGCCTGCAAACGTTGGCGTCCTGATCGGACGGGCCGATGTCGTCCCTCGGCGATGTCGTTCTGCTGCCCGATGCCGGACCCCTGATAACGCTGGCCTATGCCGATGCGCTCGACCTGCTGTTCCGGCCCGGTTGGTCGCTGGCGCTGGTGGATATGGTGCTGCACGAGGTGACCCGCAACCCGACGCCGACCAGCGAGAAGTTGGCGCGATGGGCCGAAGCCCACAACCTGCCGGTGCTGCCCACCCGGATCGGCCAGCACTATCGTAAAGCCCTGTCGCCGGAAGCCGCCGCGCCGAGAAAATCGAACCTCGGCGAACTGGCGATACAGGAAGCGATGAACGCCTTCGCTCTGGAACTGCCGCCGAAGACCGGCGTGTTCCTCTTCGAGGACCACAAGATCGCCCGCGCCAGCTTCCTCGTTCCCAGCAACTGCCGCAAGGTCAGCACGCGCGCCTTCCTGCTGTTCCTCGAGCAAAGGGGTTGGCTGGCGTCGGCGACGGAAATCGAACGCAAGGCGATACTGTCCGGGCGGGCGTTCTCCCGCCTGCGCTTTCCCCGTAGCCCGAGCCGGTCGGCACGCCACCCGGCCGCTCCGCGCGCATCCGACTGGAAGAGCGACCGGACGGGTCGCAAAGCGGGGCCATCAAAAAGCAACGGCTCAATTTTCCCGAACATCACCCCGTTGCCCGCCTTCGCACGCGACCGAACCTGGCGCCGCGTGCCCGCGCACCGCCGCGATCAGAACGGCGCCCCGCTCTCCACCCTGAGCATTGTCGCGGTCGACGGGTGAANAAAGCCCAAAAACGTGGCGTGCAGCAGCAGGCGCGGGGCACGGGCGAAGACCTCGGGCGGCGCGTAGAGCTCGTCGCCGAGGATGGGGTGGCCGATGGCCTGCAGGTGCACCCGCAACTGGTGCGAGCGCCCGGTTTCCGGAAAGAGATCGACGCGCGTGGCGTCGAGCGCGGGGTCGTAGCCGACGACGCGCAGGCGCGTGCGCGAGGGCTTGCCGATGGCGTGGTCCACCATCTGGCGCGGGCGGTTGGGCCAGTCGGCGATCAGCGGCAGGTCGATGACGCGCTCGCCTCCGTTCATGCGGCCGGCAACCAGCGCCACGTAGCGCTTTTCCACCCGACGCGTTTCGAACAGCCGGTTGAGGGCGCGGTGCATCTCCGGCCCGCGCGCCAGCACCAGCAGGCCCGAGGTGCCGAGGTCGAGCCGGTGCACCGGCAAGGCCTCCGGGCAGCGCGCCTGGACGCGGGCGCTCAGGCAATCCTGCTTGCCCGGCCCCCGCCCCGGCACCGACAACAGCCCCGCCGGCTTGTCGACGACGAGCAGGTCGTCGTCGATGTAGCGGATATCGAGGCCTCGGTCTGGTGGGGGCTGGTAGGTTAGCGAGTGCTCGCTCATTAGTGGAGAAGACGGCAAATGGTCCGCACTTTCGGGAAGGCGAAGGCTATCCGAATTTGACCAGATCAAATTACCTTCAGCCCCGTCCCCTTCAAGTACTCGAACGTTCCGTCATAGAACTCCGGCAGCCGTGTGTGATCTTTGGTATCTCCCGGTGGGACTACGATGACCATCCCTTGGCGTGCTCGTGTGAGTAGTACCCGATAGGCATTCTTCTGGAACATTTGCCTTTGTGGTTTGTGGATGCGATTCCAGCGATCACCCACGAACGAACCGTGTTGCCAGTTAGTCGCGAAATAGCGAAAGTCGGCATCCCAAGTCACACAGGCCCAATCAAGCTCCAAGCCTTGAACATGGAATTCGGTTGCCACGTCCTCAAGGAAATACGACGAACGCACATCGTCCTTGCCATCGAGGAACCAGTGGACCGGGTCCATTGGCGTCTTTACATCCATCGCATAAGGCTTGAGCCTCTGGGCTTGCGATGACACAACAATACCGTAGCGCTCACTGCCGCGAGCTTGCTGCCTCAGCCAATCCTTCGCGGTAGCGACTTCGCGTGTCAGCACGATGGGGTATTTATCCTGAAGCTGCGCTAAGGTTTGCCGCGCCAACGATGGCTCTCTGTCTAGAACCTGCTTGACCCACAACGCGACGTTCTCGGCACGAAAAGATCGCATTGAGACGGCAAGGTGGAGCTCAGGGGTTCTGACGACCCCGGGGCGGTCGGCGAGTTTGTCCAGCGCTCCGTTTGCACTGTACTCGCTGTCTGTTAGGTTCGAGGACAGATGAACATCCCAATTCGGGTAACTGCGGTGGACGGCTTCGATCCATCCGCCAATGCCAGCTTCGCCCGTATTGATCTCCTGTCCCCCACCGACCAGGCACACCACCACGGCCCAGTCCGGGTGGCGATCCATGCACGAGATGAGAAATTCAGGTTCGGATTGCTGGAAGCCGGGGAGGCCCTTTTTCGCCTGCATGAATTTGGAAGTCTGCTCCAGATCCCAGGCTCGCTGGGCTTCATCGAACAGCGCTACGTGCTCCGCTGGCGGGCCCGTGTCGCGCAGGCATTCGTCACGGAAATGGTGGACGTTCTGGATAAACGCCTTGACCTTGCTTTGTGCGTCACCCTTCTTCATCCGGTCACCCTGTTGCTTGGCACGGGAGACTGCATCGCGTGCCAATGCTTCGTGCAAGATCTTGACCAAAGGACCATTGCCAGAGAGGAAGACGCTGTAGAGGGATTCGCTGGGATCGATATGTTTGGTAGCGATATCCAGGCCCACCAGTGTCTTGCCTGCGCCGGGCACGCCAGTAACGAAGCAGATGACTTTGCGCTTCTCTGCCTTGGCGTTCGCGATGATGCGGTCGAGACTGTTGGAGGTAACAGACAAGTTAGTCGCATCGGCGTCGCTGCGGGAAATGGCGTCGACAGAGTGGCCACTGTACAAAGCCATCGCAGCCTCAACGATGGTCGGCGTCGGGCAGTAACGGCCGGCACGCCATGTCTCAGCGTGTAAGGGTGGCGTATCAGCAAATGTGAGCACGCCGCACAAGACTTCGATCAGCCCGTGGCTATTGGTTAAGACGGGCTGCAGGACGGCATCGTTCTTACTTTGGGAAACCACGCCAAAGGCGCACGTAGCCTGGGTGGAGATCAACACCGGCGCGATGGTGGCGGCATGGCTTGTTTCGTGGAAGTTCTTAAGGTCGAGGGCGTAGTCCACCACTTGATCTACTGCATGGGCGGNGATGTTCTCGCTCCCCACCTTGAACTCGAGAACAAAGATCGTAGAGCCGAGCAACAACACCACGTNCACACGCTTGCCCATGCGCGGGATGGCGAATTCGAAGTATACCGCACCTTGCGCCTGCATGTGACGCAGGCGGTTGTCGGCTAGGACAACCTTCAGAATCCTGATTTGCTCGCGCCAAGCATGCGTTTGCGTTTGCTCGATGGCGAAGTCGCTATTCTTGGTGAGATTGCCGAGGATCGATTCCTCGGTTTCGTCGAGGAAAGCCGGGAGGGTCGCGACATAGTACTCGCGGGATGGAGTGGGGCGACGACTGGATGTGCCGGGAGACACTGTTTGAGCTTTATTCATAAAGATCGCACCTCATTCAAACATCTTCTAATTTTCCACAAATTGCGACATGTCCATCACATATGTCGCCTCGAACGACAGTTCCGGAAAACGTGTTCGAGTTCCTGCAGTTCTGCGACACGTCATGAAGCGCGCCATATGGATGTTGCGGTCGACCGTCAGGAGAGGGCCAAAACGCTGCCCGCGGGAAACTACAGCGACATCGCCGCCAGCGGGTGCCCCTGCGTGAAGCGGTCGGCGAAGGCCGGGTCGGCGGGCTAACCGCGGCAGCGGCGTTCAAGACCTTGGGGTCGGGCATCGGGCAATGATACATTCTCCATTCACGCGCGGAATCGGTCTCTGGCGCAACGCCCTCTGGCACGCCGCCGGCCGCATCCGGACCCGAATCCCTGGAGAAAGAAATGTCCCATCCCCTGCTCGAAAAGCACCGCGCCACGCTCGAAGGCGCGCTGTACGCCATCGCCACCCGCGGTTACTGGTCGGCCTACAATGAAATGCCGAGCCCCAAGGCCTACGGCGAAACTGCCGGCGAGGACGGCAAGAAGGCCTTCGACGCCCACCTCGGCGAGGACTTCGCGCTCGGCCAACCCGGCCAGACCGGCTGGCAGGGCGGCGAGGAATCGCCCTACGGCATCGATTTGAATGTCGCCTACCCGGTATGCGACATCGCCGCGCTGATCGCCGCCGGCGAGAAGGCGATGGCCGGCTGGCAGGCCATCGGCCCCGAAGGACGTACCGGGATCTGCCTGGAAATTCTCGACCGCCTCAACCGGCAGAGCTTCGAACTGGCGCACGCGGTGATGATGACCACCGGCCAGGGCTGGATGATGGCCTTCCAGGCCGGCGCGCCGCACGCCCAGGAGCGCGGCCTCGAAGCCGTCGCCTACGCGTACCGCGAGCAGCGCTTCGTGCCGCACGAGGCGATCTGGGAGAAACCGCAGGGCAAGAACCCGCCGCTGGTGCTTAAGAAGCACTTCGAGATCGTCGGCCGTGGCGTCGGCGTCGTCGTCGGTTGCGGCACCTTCCCGACCTGGAATACCTATCCCGGGCTGTTCGCCGCGCTGGCGACCGGCAACGCGGTCATCGTCAAGCCGCACGGCAACGCCATCCTGCCCGCCGCGATCACCGTGCGCACCATCCGCGCCGTGCTCGCCGAGAACGGCGTCGACGCCGACCTGGTCACGCTGGCCGTCGCCGACCACGAGACGACGCAGAAGCTGGTGACCCACCCGGCGGTCAAGTCGGTCGATTTCACCGGCGGCAACGTCTTCGGCCAGTGGCTGCTCGACCACTGCCGCCAGGCGCAGGTCTATGCCGAGCTGGCCGGCGTCAACAACATCGTCATCGACTCCACCGACGCCTATAAGCGCATGCTCGGCAACCTCGCCTTCACGCTGGCGCTGTATTCGGGCCAGATGTGCACAACCTCGCAGGCGATCCTCGTGCCCGCCGGCGGCATCGCCACCGACGAGGGCCACAAGTCGTTCGACGACGTCTGCGCCGACCTCGCCAAGGCGGTGACCGGCTTCCTGGCCAAGCCGGAGGTCGCCCACGCCGTGCTCGGCGCCATCCAGTCCGCCGACACGCTGCGGCGCATCGAGCAGGCCGCCGCGGGCGAGTACGGCACCGTGCTGCTCGCCCCGCAGAAGCTGGAGAACCCGGAATTTCCGCAGGCCGAGGTGCGCACGCCGGTGCTGCTCGCCTGCGATGCCGGCGACGAAGCCGCGTACATGGAGGAGCGCTTCGGGCCGATCGCCTTCGTCGTCAAGGTCGCCGACACCGCCGCCGCCATCGCGCTGTCCGAGCGCATCGTCGCCACCCACGGCGCGCTGACCGCCGGCATCTACTCGACCAAGCCGGAAGTGATCGAGGCGATGACCGCGGCCACCTGGCGCAGCAAGGTCGCGCTGTCGATCAACCTGACAGGCGGCGTCTTNCAGAACCAGTCGGCGGCCTATTCCGACTACCACGGCACTGGCGGCAACCCGGCGGCCAATGCCTCGTATTCCGATTCGGCCTTCGTCGCCAATCGCTTCCGCGTCGTCCAGCGCCGCTACCACGTCTAATAATATTTCGACGCAGATTACGCAGATCGACACAGATGAAAGACGTCAAAACTGTTTTTGATCTGCGTTCATCTGCGTAATCCGCGTCAAAAAGGGGTTTCCATGAATTTTGAAAACATCAAGCTTGAAATCCAGGACGGCATCGCCCGCCTGACCCTTAACCGCCCCGAAAGGCTCAACAGCTTCAACGATGCGATGCATGCCGAGCTGCGCGTGGCGCTTGACGCGATCCAGAGTCGCGAGGGCGACGCCGCCGGGGCGCGCGTCCTGGTCCTGACCGGCGCCGGGCGCGGCTTTTCGGCCGGGCAGGACCTCGGCGACCGCGCCATGCAGATCGGGAGCGGCAGGATGCCCGACGTCGGCAACGTCGTCGAGGCCAACTACAAGCCGCTGGCGCTGCGCCTGCAGAACCTGCGCGTGCCGACCATCGCCGCCGTCAACGGCATCGCCGCCGGCGCGGGCTGCTCGGTGGCGCTGGCCTGCGACCTCGTCGTCGCCAAGAAGTCCGCCGCCTTCCTGCAGGCGTTCAGCAAGCTCGGCCTGATCCCCGACACCGGCGGCACGTGGTTCCTGCCGCAGCGCGTCGGCATGGCGCGCGCCATGGGCCTCGCGCTGCTCGCCGAGAAGCTGCCGGCGGAGCAGGCGGCGGAATGGGGCCTGATCTGGCAATGCGTCGAGGACGACGATTTCGCGGCGACCATCGACGGCCTCGCCGCGCGGATCGCGAAGATGCCGACCAAGGCGCTGGTGCGCACCCGCCAGGCGATGCACGCGGCCCCCGGCCACACCCTCGAACAACAGCTTTCCTTCGAGGGAGGCTTCATGCGCGAACTTGGCTGGAGCTCCGACTACGCCGAGGGCGTCAAGGCTTTCACGGAAAAGCGCGAACCACAGTTCACCGGTGAATGAAAATTCCTTGACGCAGATTTCGCAGATGGGCGCCGACAAGACTCTTCCGATTCATTTTTCAATCTGCGCTCATCTGCGCGATCAGCGTCAGACGCCTTTCTAGGGAATCCATGGCCACTCCCCTTCCCCCGCAGACCATCATCGCCGTCGTCGGCGCCGGAGCGATGGGCGCCGGGATCGCCCAGGTCGCGGCCGTCGCCGGCCACCGCGTCAGGCTGCTCGACAACCGGCCCGATGTTGCCGCGCGCGCCGTCGCTGGCATCCGCGCGCAGCTCGCGAAAATGTCCGAAAAAGGACGGTTGACCGCAGCCGATGCCGCCGCTGCCGGGATGCGGCTGCTCCCGGCGCACGAGATCGCCGACCTCGCTGACGCCGGGCTGGTCATCGAGGCCATCGTCGAGGATCTGGGCGAGAAGCAGGCGCTCCTGGCCGATCTCGAAGGCATCGTCAGCCGCGACTGCATCCTGGGCACCAACACCTCGTCGATTTCGGTCACCGCCATCGGCGCCGCGCTGCGCCACCCCGAACGCCTGGCCGGGCTGCATTTCTTCAACCCGGCGCCATTGATGGCGCTGGTCGAGGTCGTCTCCGGGCTGGCCACCGACCCCGCCGTCGCCGAAACGCTGTTCGCCACCGCCGCCGCCTGGGGCAAGACGCCAGTGCATGCGAAATCGACGCCCGGCTTCATCGTCAACCGCGTTGCCCGCCCCTACTACGCCGAGGCGCTACGATTGGCGCAGGAGGGCGCCGCCGACTGTGCGACGATCGACGCCGTGATGCGCGAGGCCGGCGGCTTCCGCATGGGGCCGTTCGAGCTGATGGACCTGATCGGCCTCGACGTCAATTTCGCCGTCACCAAGTCGGTCTGGCGCGCTTTCTTCCACGACCCGCGCTTCCTGCCCTCGCTGCTGCAGCAGGAACTGGTCGACGCAGGGCGCCTCGGCCGCAAGAGCGGGCGCGGCTTCCACGATTACCGCGAGGGCGCCGCGCGGCCCGTTGCGGCCAGCGAACCGGCGCANGCCAGCCCCGCGAAAATCGCCCTTTGCGGCGGGTCGACCGCAACCGATGCCCTCGCCGCCCGCCTTGCCGCCGCCGGCGTCGCCTTTGAGCGCCGCGCCGCAGGCGACGGCCGCATTGCCGAGGCCGACGGCGCCGCGCTCTACGTCACCGACGGACGCAGCGCCACCCGCCGCGCCGCCGAATCCGGCTGTTCCGACACGGTGCTGATCGATCTCGCGCTCGACTACGCCACGGCTGGCCGGATCGCCGTCGCCGCTGCCGAACAGTGCCGCCCGGCCGCGGCTTCCTCGGCGGTCGGCCTGCTGCAGGTGGCCGGGATGACCGTCTCGCGTTGCAACGATGTGCCGGGACTGGCGGTCATGCGCACCGTCGCCATGCTCGCCAACGAAGCCGCCGACGCGGTCAATCAGGGCGTGTGCAGCGCCGCCGCCGCCGACTTGGCGCTGTGCCTCGGGGCCAATTATCCGCGCGGGCCGCTGGCCTGGGCCGACGCCATCGGCCTGCCCGTCGTCCGCGACGTGCTGGCCAACCTCGGCGCCGCCTATGGCGAGGATCGCTACCGCATCTCCCCTNNCCTCCACCAGAAGGTTTTCGCCGCAAGGAACTTCCATGATTGACGACGTGATCGCCAAGGACTCCCCGAAGTCGTCGCCGAGGAAGTCGCCCGCGCCATGTGGCCGCGCGACCATGCCAGCCAGCTGCTCGGGCTGCGCATCCTGACCATCCGCCCCGGCTATTCGCGGCTGCTGATGACGGTGCGCCCGGACATGGTCAACGGCCACCACATCTGCCACGGCGGCCTGATCTTCACCCTCGCCGACAGCGCCTTCGCCTACGCCTGCAACAGCTACAACAAGAACACGGTGGCCTCGGCCTGCCACATCGATTTCCTGGCGCCGGCAAAGGAAGGCGACATCCTCGAGGCCGAGGCCGTCGAGCAGTCGCTGTCGGGGCGAACCGGGGTGTACGACGTCACCATCAGGACGCGCACCGGCAAGGTCGTCGCCCTCTTCCGCGGCAAGTCCTACCGCATCAACGGCGAGGTCATCGCCGGCCTGCAGCATGTTGACGAGCCGCGCTGACCGCTACCGGGAACAACAACCATGACCGTCAGGAAACCCCTGCCCGGCGATCTCGACCCGATCGAGACCGCCAGCCGCGACGAGATCGCCGCGCTGCAACTGGCGCGCCTGAAGTGGTCGCTGCGCCACACCTGGGACAACGTCGCCCCCTACCGCCGGAAATGCGAGGCCAGCGGCGTCCATCCCGACGACCTGAAGACGCTCGCCGATCTCGCCAGATTCCCCTTCATGACCAAGGCCGACCTGCGCGACAACTACCCGTTCGGCCTGTTCGCCGTGCCGCGCCAGCAACTGCGCCGCCTGCACGCGTCGAGCGGGACGACCGGCAAGTCGATCGTCGTCGGCTACACGCAGAACGACCTCGACCACTGGGCCGACCTGATGGCGCGCTCGCTCCGCGCCGCCGGCGGACGCGCCGGCGACATGGTGCATATCGCCTACGGCTACGGCATGTTCACCGGCGGCCTCGGCGCCCACTACGGGGTCGAGCGCCTCGGCTGCATCGCCGTGCCGATGTCGGGCGGCCAGACCGAGAAGCAGGTGCAGCAGATCATGGATTTCCGGCCGGAAATTATCATGGTCACCCCGTCATATTCCCTGGTCATCGCCGAGGAATTCGAGCGACTCGGCATCGGGCCCGGGGAGATTTCGCTGACCGTCGGCCTCTTCGGCGCCGAGCCGTGNGGGGAGGGCATGCGCGCCGAAATCGAGAAGAAGCTCGGCATCGACGCGATCGACATCTACGGCCTGACCGAGGTCATCGGCCCCGGCGTCGCCAGCGAATGCATCGAGACCAAGGACGGCCCGGTGATCTGGGAGGATCATTTCTACCCGGAGATCATCGACCCCGAGACCGGCGACGTGCTGCCCGACGGCGAGGTCGGCGAGCTGGTGTTCACGTCGCTGACCAAGGAGGCCTTCCCGGTCATCCGCTACCGCACGCGCGACCTGACCCGCCTGCTGCCGCCGACCGCGCGCGCGTTCCGCCGCATCGGCAAGATCACCGGGCGCACCGATGACATGCTGATCATCCGCGGCGTAAACGTCTTCCCGACGCAGATCGAGGAGCAGATCCTGCGCGACCCGCGCCTGTCCGGCAACTACCAGGTCGTCGTCACCCGCGACGGGCATCTCGACAACCTGGAAGTGCGCTGCGAGGTCCAGCGCGAGCTTTCCGGCCAGTTGCGCAAGGCCGACATCCAGGCGATCGCCGGCGAGTTGCAGCACCGGATCAAGACCATCGTCGGCGTGTCGACGCTGGTCAGCGTCATGGAGTTCGACACGATCCCGCGCACCCAGGTCGGCAAGGCACGCCGCGTGCTCGACGAACGCGCGAAGCAGAACTGAGGAACAGCGCATGACCGACGCCTTGATCTGCGACGCCATCCGCACCCCGATCGGCCGCTACGGCGGCGCGCTGTCCGGCGTGCGCGCCGACGACCTCGGCGCCATCCCGCTCAGGGCGCTGATGGAACGCAACCCGCAAGTCGACTGGCGCGCCGTCGACGACATCATCTACGGCTGCGCCAACCAGGCCGGCGAGGACAACCGCAACGTCGCCCGTATGGCCGGCCTGCTTGCCAGGCTGCCCGTCGAGGTACCGGGCACCACGGTCAACCGCCTGTGCGGCTCCGGCATGGATGCGGTCGGCCTCGCCGCACGCTCGATCAAGTGCGGCGAGGCCGAACTGATGATCGCCGGTGGCGTCGAGAGCATGTCGCGCGCCCCGTTCGTCATGGGCAAGGCGGAGACGGCCTTCGCGCGCGATCCGGCGATCTTCGACACGACCATCGGCTGGCGCTTCGTCAATCCGGCGATGAAGAAGCTCTACGACACCCACTCGATGCCGCAGACAGCGGACAATGTCGCCGCGGAGTTCAACATCTCGCGTGTCGATCAGGATGCCTTCGCGCTGCGTTCGCAGCAGCGCTGGGCCGCCGCCGATGCCGCCGGGCGTTTTGCCGACGAGCTGGTGCCGGTCGTCATCCCGCAGAAAAAGGGCGATCCCAAGGCGGTCGACCGCGACGAGCATCCGCGCCCCGAGACGACGCTGGTCGAGCTGGCGAAACTGAAGGGGATCAATGGCCCGGAACTGAGCGTCACCGCCGGCAACGCTTCCGGCGTAAACGACGGCGCCTGCGCGCTGCTGCTCGCCTCCGAAGCCGCCGCCGGCCGCTACGGGCTGACGCCGCTGGCGCGCGTCGCCGGCATGGCCACCGCCGGCGTGCCGCCGCGCATCATGGGCATCGGCCCCGCCCCGGCGACGCGCAAGGTGCTGGCGCAGACCGGCCTCAGCCTGGCGCAGATGGACGTGATCGAGCTCAACGAGGCCTTCGCCGCGCAGGCGCTGGCCGTGCTGCGCGACCTCGGCCTCGCCGACGACGCGCCGCATGTTAATCCCAACGGCGGCGCGATCGCCCTCGGCCACCCGCTCGGCATGAGCGGCGCCCGGCTGGTGACAACCGCCGCCCATGAACTCGTCCGCCGTGGCGGCCGCTACGCGCTGTGCACGATGTGCATCGGCGTCGGGCAGGGCATCGCGCTGATCATCGAGCGGGTTTGAGCCCACAGCAAGGAGACACTCATGTACACGCAGTCCTTCAATGTGCCCGACAGCCCCGGCGCCACGGCGCCTGCAGCCGCCTCCGCCGGCGAGGATCCGGTCCGCCAGGCGGCTTTCGATGCCCGCATCGACGCCGACGGGCGCATCGAGCCGCAGGACTGGATGCCGGAAGCCTACCGCCGGACGCTGGTGCGCCAGATCAGCCAGCACGCGCACAGCGAGATCGTCGGCATGCTGCCCGAGGGCAACTGGATTTCGCGCGCGCCGAGCCTGAAGCGCAAGGCGATCCTGATCGCCAAGGTGCAGGACGAGGGCGGCCACGGCCTCTACCTCTATTCCGCCGCCGAGACGCTGGGCACCAGCCGCGACCAGATGCTCGACGCCCTGCACAGCGGCCGCGCCAAGTACAGCTCGATCTTCAACTACCCGACACTGACCTGGGCCGACGTCGGCGTCATCGGCTGGCTGGTGGACGGCGCCGCGATCATGAACCAGGTACCGCTCTGCCGCTGCTCCTACGGCCCCTACGCCCGCGCCATGGTGCGCGTGTGCAAGGAAGAATCCTTCCACCAGCGCCAGGGCTACGAAGCGCTGCTGGTGATGATGACCGGAACCGATGAACAGAAGGCGATGGTCCAAGACGCCGTCAATCGCTGGTGGTGGAAGTGCCTGGCCATGTTCGGCCCGCCCGATGCCGACAGCCCGAACAGCGCGCAAGGCATGCGCTGGGGTATCAAGCGCGTCTCCAACGACGAGTTGCGTCAGAAGTTCGTCGATGCCACCGTGCCCCAGGCCAGGGTGCTCGGCGTCACCCTGCCCGACCCCGACCTCAGGTGGAACGAGGAGCGCCAGCATTACGATTACGGCCAGATCGACTGGAACGAGTTCTGGGAATCGGTCAACGGCAACGGCCCGTGCAACCGGGAGCGCCTGGCGACCCGCGTCAAGGCCTACCGGGACGGCGAATGGGTGCGCGACGCCGCGCTCGCCCACGCCGCCAAGAAACGGGCGCGCAGCATGAAGGAGGCGGCATGAGCAGAAAGCAGGGGCCCCGCGCCGCCGGGATGCGACCGGCCGCGAGTGCCGCCCGGCCGCCGATGCGAGGCGGCAATGAACCGATGATGATCGAGAAGGAGGCCGCATGAGCCCGGCACTGAAGGAATGGCCGCTGTGGGAAGTCTTCGTCCGCAGCAAGCAGGGCCTCGAACACAAGCACTGCGGCAGCCTGCACGCCGCCGACGCGGCGCAGGCGCTGGGAATGGCGCGCGACGTNCACACCCGCCGCCAGGAAGGCGTCAGCATCTGGGTCGTCGAATCGAAGGCGATCACCGCCAGCAACCCGGACGACAAGGGCGAGCTGTTCGACCCGGCGGCCGACAAGATCTACCGCCACCCGACCTTCTACGAGATCCCGGACGAAGTGGGACACATGTGATGGGCGCCGCCATCGACTACCTCCTCCACCTCGCCGACAACGCGCTCATCCTCGGCCAGCGCAACGCCGAGTGGTGCGGCCACGGCCCGGTCCTCGAGGAAGACATCGCGCTGTCCAACGTCAGCNCTCGACCTGATCGGCCAGGCCCGCCTGCTCTACCAGCAGGCCGCCGCGCTGAAGGGCGACGGCTGCAGCGAGGACCGGCTGGCCTATTTCCGCGAGACGCACGAGTTCCGCAACTACACGCTGGTCGAACTGCCGCACCACGGCCCGCTCTCCGGCTACGCGCAGGCCAACCTCGACTACGGCACGACCGTCGTCCGCAACTTCCTCTACAGCGCGCTGATGGCGCTGCTCTGGGAGGCGCTGGAGAAGTCGGCCGACCCCGGGCTCGCCGCGATCGCCGCCAAGTCGCTCAAGGAAGTCCGCTACCACCTGCGCCACTCGCGCGACTGGCTGGTCCGCCTCGGCGACGGCACCGACGAATCGCACGCCCGCGCCCAGGCCGCGCTTGACCACCTCTTCCCCTACACCCGGGAATTCTGGGCGCCGAGCCCGGCCGAAGCGGCGGCCATCGAAGCCGGCATCGGCTTCGATGTGGCGAGCCTGCGCGCCGACTGGGACACCATCGTCGATGCCGCCCTGGCCGAGGCGACGCTCGTTCGCCCGGCAGTCGGCGGCTACGTGCCCGAGGGCAAGCGGGGATCCACTCCGAGCATCTCGGCTTCCTCCTCGCCGAGATGCAGAGCCTCGCGCGCGCCCATCCGCAGGGGAAATGGTAGCGCCATGAAGACGCGCGTCGAGGCCGCCTGGGCCGCACTGGAAGAACTGGCCGATCCGGAAATCCCGGTCATCACCCTGCGCGAGCTCGGCATCCTGCGCGACGCGCGGCAGGGACCGGAGGGCCTCGAGGTGGTCATCACGCCGACCTACAGCGGTTGCCCGGCGATGGGCCAGATCGCCGACGACGTGCGGTCGACCCTCGAAAGGAACGGAATTCCGGCCCGGGTCGTGACCCAACTGGCGCCGGCATGGACGACCGACTGGATGACCGCGGCCGGCAAGGAAAAGCTGCGCGCCTACGGCATCGCCCCGCCNGCACGCGACGCCGGCCGGCAGCAGCGTGGTCCGCTTCATCGCCCGGCCTGCCGCCGCCGAAGCCGTGCCCTGCCCGCGCTGCGGCTCGGCCAACACGGCGGAAACCTCGCATTTCGGGTCGACGGCCTGCAAGGCGCTGTACCGCTGCCGGGATTGCCGCGAGCCGTTCGATTATTTCAAGCCGTATTANNGGCGGCAACGGAGCCTCACGAAATGTCAGCCCTCCGCTTCCACGAACTCACCGTCAAGCGCGTCAGCCCGGAAGCGGCCGGCTCGCTGGCGGTCACCTTCGCCATCCCGCCCGATGCACGCG
This sequence comes from Dechloromonas sp., assembly GCA_013693915.1. Classification (GTDB taxonomy): domain Bacteria; phylum Pseudomonadota; class Gammaproteobacteria; order Burkholderiales; family Rhodocyclaceae; genus Azonexus. The sequence goes on from CP059264.1 coordinate 81,575, forward strand.
CCACCTTCGCCTTCCAGCCCGGCCAGTTCGTGACGCTGCGCGCCCGGATCGACGGCGAGGAGATCCGCCGCACCTACTCGATTAGCAGCCCGCGCAGCCGCCTGGCTGCGGCCGGCGAACTGGAGATCGGCATCCGTCCGGTCGCCGGCGGCGTCTTCTCCAACTGGGCGGCGCAGACCCTGAAGGCCGGCGACAAGCTCGACGTCATGCCGCCGGATGGCCACTTCGTCGTCAGGAGACAGCGTGCCATCCACCGCGTCGGCTTCGCCGCCGGGTCGGGCATCACGCCGATCCTGTCGATCGCCGCGACGACGCTGGAAGAGCAGCCGGAAGCAAAATTCACCCTGGTCTACGGCAACCGCCGCATGGCGAGCGTGATGTTCAACGAGGCGCTGCAGGATCTCAAGGACCGCTACCCCGACCGCCTGACGCTGATCCACATCCTTTCGCACCAGGCGCAGGAAGTCGACCTGCTGCAGGGGCGCATCGACGGCGCCAAGGTGCGCGCGATCATCGCCGCCCTGCTGCCGGCGGCGAGCATGGACGAGGTCTTCATCTGCGGCCCGGAAGCGATGATCGCCGCGACCGAAGAGGCGCTGCTCGCTGCCGGCGTTCCCGCGGGTCGCGTCTATTGCGAACGCTTCACCGCGGGCCCGGCGATGGCCGCTAAGGTGCAGGCCGACACCGACGCCGCGCACGAGCGCAAGCCGCTGGCGAGGGACATCGCCCTGACCGTCGTCCTCGACGGCAAGGAGCACGAACTGCAGATCGGCGCCGACGAGCACGTCCTCGATGCCGCGCTCGACGCCGGCCTCGACCTGCCCTACTCGTGCAAGGCCGGCGTCTGCTGCACCTGCCGCGCCAGGGTCCTTTCCGGCGCGGTAGTCATGGACAGGAACTTCACGCTGGAACCCGCCGAGATGGACCAGGGCTTCGTCCTCACCTGCCAGGCGCGCGCGACGACCGGGGAACTCACCGTCAGCTTCGACGAGCGCTGAACGGGCCGTTCGGAAAGGACGTCCATTTCGCCACAGATTGCGCAGATGAATGCAGATTGAAAAGCTGTTTGTCTTGATCAGCGAAAATCTGTGCAATCTGCGTCAAAATAGTTTTTTGACATGAGCCGCTTGACATAGCGGCCTTCTTTGGAGAAGAGACATGACACAAGTAGTTCTGGTTGAAACCCACGGCAAGGTGGGCCTGATCCGCATCAACCGCCCGGAAGCGCTAAACGCGCTGAACAACGACGTCGTNGACGGCATCGGCGCCGCGATCGACGCCTTCGAGGCCGACGACAACATCGGCTGCATCGTGCTCACCGGCAGCGAGAAAGCCTTCGCCGCCGGCGCCGACATCGGCTTCATGAAGGACTTCGACCACATGCACGCCTACCGGACCGACTTCATCACCCGCAACTGGGAGCGCGTGAAGACCGCGCGCAAGCCGGTGATCGCCGCGGTTGCCGGCTTCGCCCTGGGTGGCGGCTGCGAGATGGCGATGATGTGCGACATGATCTTCGCCGCCGACACGGCGAAATTCGGCCAGCCGGAAATCAAGCTCGGCACCCTGCCGGGTGCCGGCGGCACGCAGCGCCTGCCGCGCGCAGTGGGCAAGGCCAAGGCGATGGACCTGTGCCTGACGGCGCGCTTCATGGACGCCGCCGAGGCCGAAAGATCCGGCCTGGTCGCCCGCGTCATCCCCGCCGACCAGTTGCTCGACGAGACGCTGAAGGCCGCCGCCGTCATCGCCGGCTTCTCGCTGCCGGTGGTGATGATGGTCAAGGAATCGGTCAACCGCGCCTTCGAGTCTTCGCTCAACGAAGGCCTCCTCTTCGAGCGCCGCGCCTTCCACGCCAGCTTCGGGCTGGAAGACCAGAAGGAAGGCATGGCCGCCTTCGTCGAGAAGCGCAAGGCGAACTTCAGGAACCGCTGACTCCCGGTGATTGCGAAATCAGCCCGGACTTCGGTGGACCGCAGGAGACGCTGGCGCACCTTGCCGTTCCGGCAGTCCGGGTCTCCCTTTCTTGTTCGACCCGCAGGCGGATGACGTCGCCGCTTGCGCAGGTCATCGGAACGTGAATCCAGGGCGCGAACCGAAGTAGTATTCGGACATCCATGGACCCTCATTCCTTCGTTTACTCGGCGGTGCTGCTTCTCGTCGTGGCATCGGTTGCCGTCGCCATCTTCCGGCATTTCGGCCTCGGCTCGATCCTCGGCCTGCTGGTCACCGGCGTGATCGTCGGCCCGCATACGCCAGGGCCGTTCGTCACTACCGAGGTCGAAGGTGTTCGGCAGTTCACCGAACTCGGCGTCGTGTTGCTGCTGTTCCTCATCGGACTGGAGATGAAGCCGCGCCGTCTGTGGGATCTGCGGCAGACGCTGTTCGGACTCGGCTCTGTGCAAATCGTCGTCTCGGCGGCGGCCATCGCGGCCTATTTCAGGCTGTTCGAGCCGAACTGGTCGATAGCCCTGCTGATCGGAGCAAGCCTTGCGCTTTCNACCGCATTCGTCATCCAGATGCTTCGCGAGCGCGGGGAAATCGCCAGCCAGCACGGCCAGACCGCTTTCGCGGTATTGCTGATGCAGGATCTTGCCGTGGTGCCGCTCCTGGCCCTGGTCCCCGCGCTGGCCGATGCCGGTCCACTCCCCAAGGGACTGCCCCGGTGGGAACAGCTCGGCGCCGCCGCTGCGATGGTTGGGCTGGTGATCCTCAGCGGTCGCTATCTGGTGCCGCGCATCCTCGATTATCTGGCGCGCCACAACAACCGCGAAGCTTTCTTCCTGGTCGCCATGGCGGCGGTCTTCATGGCTGCCTGGGCGATGGACCGAGCCGGCATGTCCATGGCGCTGGGGGCCTTCCTGATGGGAGTCATGTTGTCGACTTCGCGCTACAGCCTTCAGATCGAAGCGACCATGGAACCGCACAAGGGTCTGCTGATGAGCCTCTTCTTCGTGGCCGTAGGGATGTCGGTGGATGTCAACGCGCTCGCGTACCATCCTTTCGAGTTCGGCCAGCACGTCCTGGCCATCATCAGCATCAAGATCGTCGTTCTCTACGGTTTGTGCCTGGCTTTCGGGACAGGTCGCGGCACGGCGGTGCGCGTGGCCTTCCTGCTATCTCANGGGGGCGAGTTCGGCTTCGTCGTCTTCGGTGCCGCCAAGGCGCTCGGCATGATCGACGATCAGGTCTTCGTCGAGGTTGTCGCGATCATCTCGCTGACCATGTTGCTGACACCCATGCTGGCCAGGCTCGGCAATCGCCTCGCCCTGCGAATCGGCGAACAGGCGACCACGGGTGACGAACCCTTCCGCCCTGAAGCTCCGGCGGGAGAAGCGGAGACCCGGGTGGTGATCGCCGGTTACGGGCGGGTCGGTCATACGGTTGGAACCATCCTGGCAACCAGCGGGATTCCCTACGTCGCTTTCGATGCCGATGCCGCTGTGGTGGCCAAGTGGCGCGCTGAAGGGCATCCGGTCTTCTACGGTGACATCGCGGACCCTGAACTCCTCGGCAACGCCTCGCTGCACGGGGTGGATCTGGTGGTACTCACCATCGATGACGGGCCCAAGGCAGTTCGTGCGGCGGCGCTGATTCGCTCGTACGCGCCGCAAATGACCATTGTCGCGCGCGCCCGCGATCTTGCGACTTGTGATGCCATGCGCCGCGTCGGCGTCAGCCAGGCATTCCCGGAGACCCTTGAGGCGAGCCTGCAGCTGGCCGCACACAGCCTCGAGGCGCTGGGTATTCCGACGGACGAAACGAGCATGCTGCTGCGTGGAGTGCGCAGCACGGACTACGCCCTGGTGCGCTCCGGACCGGAAGCGGCAGGACATTCGAAAAGCGAGCCGCCAGCCTGAGCAGCATCGGGGGCACGGATCTCGATGCCGCTGTCGCTCGGGACAGGATGGATGAGGCGAAACAGGTGTGGAACCACCGGCCGCACTCTGGCCCTCAAGCATGCAGACCGCGCTGCAGGCAAATGTGGCTACGTCTGCTTGCCCCTGCTGTCAGGGCGTTGCTCGAGATTCGCCATTTCGGGCCAATGTCCTCCGCTTCCGGGCCACTACGGCGCAAAGCCGCAGGGCGGATGGTCAAGGAATCGGTCAACCGCGTCTTCGAGTCGTCGCTCAACGAAGGCCTCCTCTTCGAGCGCCTCGCCTTCGACGCCAGCTTCGGACTGGAAGACCGGAAGGAAGGCATGGCCGCCTTCGTCGAGAAGCGCAAGGCGAACTTCGGGAACCGCTGATTCCCGGCGACTTCGCCCGCCGTTTTCATCGACTCGTCGCACCTCGGAACTGAAGCCACCGTGCTAACGATTCCTTAATAATTGTTGACTATATTGGTCGGACATTGCCCCGAGAAAGGAAGTCCAATGAACACGAAACTTGCCGCCCTGCTCGCCGCACTTGCGCTCGCGGCGACCGCCCACGTCGCCGCCGCCGGCGAGACGCACGAGCACGGCCACGGCGCCGGCGAGGTGCAGAAGCTGCGCCTCGATGCCGGCAGGAAGTGGGCGACCGATGCGCCGCTGCGCCAGGCAATGGACGAGATCAACCGCGCGCTCGCCGAGGCCTTGCCGCTGATCCACAGGAACCGCTTCGACGACGCCCATTACCGGGCGCTGGCGGCGACGGTGAACAGCCAGGTCGCCTTCGCCGTCGACAACTGCCACCTCGAACCGAAGGCCGACGCCATGCTGCATCTCGTCATCGCCGACCTCGTCGCCGGCGCCGGGACCATGCAGGGGGCAGCGGCCAGCCGCCGCACGATGGGGCCTCGCAGGTGGCGAAGGCGCTGCAGGCTTACGGCAAGTATTTCCAGCACCCCGGCTGGAAGGCCCCAAGGGCTGAGTTCCGCCACCCGCCGGAGAAATCCCCGCGCTACCGGCGGTCGACCGCAACCGGCGCCGGGATGAAGCGGCACCGGACTCCGGCAGCGCCGCCCGCGGATCGGCAGGCCGCCGCCGCTGGGCCACCGCGGTCCTGCCGGCACCCCCATCATGCTTCGCCACGGCTTGCTGCCGNNTCTTGTTCAGCAGCCGGCGGATCGTCTCGCGGCTGATCGGACCGACATCGGCCATTGCCCGCAGCGCCTCCTCCAGCAAACCGAGCGTCCAGCGCGGGGCGCCCGGCGGTGGCGGCGAAGCGGCCAAGGCCAGGATCCCCGTCTCGACATCGGCACCGTAGCGGCGCGGTTTGCCTGGTCGCGGAAGGTCGCGCAGCGCGTACTCTACCCCGCCTTCCCGATACGCCGCCCGGGTTCGCCAGATGGCTGTCCGTCCCACCCCGAGGACCGCCATGATCTGGGACTCCGCTATGCCGCGATCGAGCGCGGACAGGATGTGTGCCCGATTGACTTCCCTGGCGTGGCGCAAGCCTTTCGCCCGGCACGATTCGATCAGGGCGCGATCCGTGTCGCTGAGGCGAAGTTCTGTCCGTCGCATGGCCGACTCCTCGTCACCGGGCAGGTGGGAAGGATCATGATACATGTTTCGTTATTTATGGGTAATAACGCTCGCGGGTTCTCTGCCGGGGCCGGGCACGGGGTGCGCTTGACGGGTCGCCGAAGCCCGGAGATACTTCCACCTAATCGCGCGTTTTCCTGCATCCGCTCTCCCCGTTTTCCCGACCCTCCCGATCAACCGATAAAGGACTAGGCAAATCATGAGTGCATCACCAATCAAGGCCGGTGTCGCCACTGGCGACGAACTGCAAGCGATCTTCGAACTGGCCAAGGCCAAGCAGTTCGCGCTGCCGGCGGTCAATGTCATCAACACCAGTACGGTCAACGCCGTCATGGAATCCGCGGCCGAGCTCAATTCGCCGGCGATCATCCAGTTCTCCAACGGCGGCGCCCAGTTCTTCGCCGGCAAGGGCCTCGACAACACTGCCCAGCGCTCGTGCATCGCCGGCGCCGTTTCCGGTGCCCAGCACATTCACCTGATGGCCGAGCTGTATGGCGCGACGGTCATCCTGCACACCGACCACGCGGCCAAGAAGCTGCTGCCCTGGATCGACGGCCTGCTCGACGCCGGCGAGAAGTACTTCAAGACGCACGGCAAGCCGCTGTACAGCTCGCACATGCTCGACCTTTCCGAAGAACCGATCGAGGAAAACATCGAAATCTGCCAGCGCTATCTCGAGCGGATGAGCAAGATGGGAATGACGCTCGAGATCGAACTCGGCGTCACCGGCGGCGAGGAAGACGGTGTCGACAACACCGGCGTCGACAGTTCGCGGCTGTACACCCAGCCCGAAGACGTCGCGCTGGCCTACGAGGCGCTGTCGCGGGTCAGCGAGCGGTTCACGATCGCCGCCTCGTTCGGCAACGTCCACGGCGTGTACAAGCCGGGCAACGTCAAGCTGCAGCCGATCATCCTGAAGAATTCGCAGGACTACGTGCAGAAGAAGTTCGGCACCGGTGAGCGCCCGGTCAACTTCGTTTTCCATGGCGGCTCGGGATCGACGCTCGAGGAAATCCGCGAGGCGATCTCCTACGGCGTGGTCAAGATGAACATCGATACCGACCTGCAGTGGGCGTTCTGGGAAGGCGTCATGGGCTTCTACAAGAAGAATGAAGGCTACCTGCAAGGCCAGATCGGCAACCCGGAAGGCGACGACAAGCCGAACAAGAAGTTCTACGACCCGCGCGCCTGGCTGCGCAAGGGCGAGGACGCCTTCCGCGCCAGACTGAAGCAGGCCTTTGCCGACCTGAATAACATTGGCACTTTGGGGTAATCGACTCCCGGCACAGGCAACGGGGCTGGTCCAGATATGGGCTGGCCCTTTTTGTGTCAAGCCGGTTCCCTCCCGTGCCGGGCACGTTCCGCGAACCCGACCTTTAACGCCCCGACCCTCGCCCAACCGGATGAGGGGTGAAATTCCCGAGCCGCCGACACGGCTTTTGCGATAACCCTGTTTTGAACACCGAGGAACACACCATGAGCACCCTGGTAGAGCAACTAGTCCAGACAGAAGCACACAAATCGATCTTCGAATCGGCCGTGCGCCAGCTTCCNCTTCCGGTCTGTGCCGCATTCGGCTCGTCGAGCAACCCGCGGCCGGTCAGCTTCGGCAATACGAACCGCGTCCTCGCCACCAGGGACAGCGACGGCGTACGCGCACAGTTCCCGCAAAGCGTCGCTGCCTCCGGCAACGTCGTCCTGACCTCCGCTGGCGCCAGCAGCTCCGCAGCGCAGGGCAAGCGCGTCGCCGTGCTGTTCTCGGGCGGCCCGGCCGCCGGCGGTCACAACGTGGTTTGCGGTCTCAAGCGCGTGCTCGGTGCCGGCAACACGCTCTTCGGCGTCAAGGCGGGCCCCAAGGGTCTGCTCAAGGGCTCGCTGTTCGAAATCACCGACGCCAATGTCGATTTCATTCTCAATACCGGAGGCTTCGACTTCCTCGGCTCGGATCGCACCAAGATCAAGAGCAAGGAGCAGTTCGCGCAGGTCCGCGAAACCTGCGTCAAGCACAACCTCGACGCGATCGTCGTCGTCGGCGGCGACGATTCCAACACCAATGCGGCGGTGCTCGCCGAATCCTTATTCTCGGGCGTCAAGGCCGACGGTTCCGGCGTGCAGGTGATCGGCGTGCCGAAGACGATCGACGGCGACCTGCAGGTCGGCGACCTGCTGGCGATTTCCTTCGGCTTCGATACCGCCACCCGCATTTACAGCGAGATGGTGGGCAACATCCTCCAGGACACGAGTTCCTCGCTCAAGTACTGGCACTTCGTCAAGCTGATGGGGCGTTCGGCCTCGCACGTGGCGCTCGAGGTGGCACTGCAGACCAAGCCGGCGATCACCCTGATCTCGGAAGAGATCGCCGCCCGGAAGATGTCGCTGGCGACGATCATCGACGGCATTGCCCGGGTCATAGTCGAACGTTCGCACAAGGGGATGAACTACGGCGTGGTGCTGGCGCCCGAGGGACTGATCGAGTTCATCCCGGAGATGAACGCGCTAATCGCCGAACTCAACGATGTGCTGGCGCACAACGCCGCCGAATTCGCGGCCCTCTCCGCCGATGCCCGGCCGGTATTCATCGAGAGCCGGCTCAGCCCCGACAACGCGCACCTGCTGGCGTCGCTGCCGCACTACATCGTCAACATGCTGCTCGCCGAGCGCGACTCGCACGGCAACCTGCAGGTCTCGCTGATTCCCACGGAACAATTGCTGATCGACATGGCGAAGCAGCGCGTCGCCGAACTCGATGCCAGCGTCCCGTTCGCCGCGCACAGCCACTTCCTCGGCTACGAGGGCCGTTGCGGCGCGCCAACATTGTTCGACGCAGCCTACACCTACAACCTCGGCCTCACCGCCGGCTCGCTGATCCTCGACGGCCGCACCGGCTACATGGCGACGGTTACCGGGCTGACCAGCGGCGGCACGCCCCAGGCGATTCCGCTCACCGGACTGCTCAACATCGAGCGCCGCCACGGCCAGGATGAGTTCGTGATCGAGAAGGCGCTGGTGAAGATGGATTCGCCGGCGATGCAGTACTTCGTCTCGCGACGCGACGCCTGGGCGGCCAGCGACCTCTTCGCGTCACCCGGACCACGCCAGTTCTGGGGCCCGACCACCCATCAGCAACCCGTCAGCGTCGCGCTCAACTCGGGTTCGGATACGCTGATGTTCAGGATCGGCTGAACCGGGCCATTCCGAAATCAGCCGGAATTCCGGGTTGACCGCAGGAGATGCGTGACCACCGTACGATCTTGCAGGTTGGGGGCAGGCCGCGAAAGTCGTGGCCTGTCTCAAGTGCTCAGGTGGGCAGCATCGACGTCCTCGGCATCGAAAGCCCGCCCACCTTCGGCGACTGAGCGGCAGCAACGACAAGACGGGGCGGCGTTGCGTCGCGAGACCTTGCCCCCGCTCCAGTGGCGGCAACACACCCAAACCGCACTGCTCGGCCAAGCCCGACGCTCAACCGGAAATTCCGGCGGAGATCGAAAAAGCTATTTGACGTAGCCCCAGCTCCGCAGGCGGCTGTAGGCGTATTCCGCGGCCTCGCCCTNTTGCGCGCGCTTCAGGAAGGCGGCGTATTGATTGGCGGCCTCCGGGCGGCGGCCCATGCCTTCTAGCGACACGCCCTTCAGGAAGGTGACGCCGGCGTCGCCGGGCAGCAGGCGGTCATACTGGTTCAAGTGCTCGTAGGCCGTAGCCGGATCCTTCTCGCCCAGCGCCAGCACGCCGACGAGCTTTTGCGCCTGCGCTTCCTGCGGGTAGATCTGAGTCGCCGTCTGAGCGTACTGCATGGCCTGGGCGTCCTTGTCCTGCAGCGACAGGCACTTTGCCATCAGGACATTGGCAGCGTAGTCGCGCGGCGTCGCCTTGAGCGCCATGCGGAACTGCTCCTCCGCCTTGCTGTAGGCCTTGCCGGCCATCGCCACTTCGCCTTTCTGGCACGCCTCGATGGTCGGCTTGACGCGCCGGAGCGACGCGGTGTTGTCCATGAAACGTTCACGGCCGACGTCGCGCTCGCTGCTCGGCGCATACTTGCCCTCCGCCAACTGGCGCGCCGTGTCGCGCCGCTCTCTGCTCATCGGGTGGGTCGAGAACATCGTCTGCAGCATGCCCGGAGATTCCTTTTCCTGGCTGACCAGGATCTGCTGCAGGTCGACCATGCCGGATGCCGGGTAGCCGGCCCGCACCATGTATTCCTGACCCAGCGCATCGGCCTCGCGTTCATTGTCGCGCGAATAGCTGGAGAGCAGCGCGCTGGCCCCGAGTTGCGTGCCGATGTCAGTGATCCCGCCAAAACCGTAAGCCGAGCCGATGATGTTGATGCCTGTTGCCGCCACTGCAGCGACCATCGCCTGCCCCTGCCGCTGGGCCGCGTGGCGGGCATTGACGTGGCCGATTTCATGGCCGAGCAGGGCCGCCAGTTGCGCCTCGTTGTCAAGGTCGACCATGATGCCGCGCGTCACGCCCATCGCACCGCCAGGGAAGGTGTAGGCGTTGACGTAGTTCGCGTTCAACACGCGATACGAATAGGGCATATGTGGCCGGTGCGACTTGCTGTCGAGGCGCTGGCCCACACCGCTCAGGTACTGGTTGACCGGCGCATCCTGCACCGCCCCAAGGTCCTGCGAGAACTGCCGCGGCGACACCTTCCGGTCAATCGCCTTCTCCTCTTCTTCGTCCATGCCGACCAGGATGCTACCGCCACCGACCGGCGAGGTCGCGCAGCCTGACAAAGCACTGGCCCCGAGCAGCCAGAGCATCTGGCGCCGGGTGACGCGGTTGCTTTGCAGGGCGGCGGCCAGGTCGACGCGAGGATCCATGACATGTTCTCCGACAATGAGGGAAGAGCAAATTGTCCGCCATATCGCCGCGCGAAAGAAGGGCAAGCCCGGCCCACGTCAGTCCTGAGGCCCGACTACAAATCGGCAACCAATCAGCGTGGCGCTCAACTCAGGTTCGGATTCGCTGATGTTCAGGATCGGCTGATTCCGGGCCATTCCGAAATCAGCCGGAATTTCGGTTGACCGCAGGAGATGCGTGACTATCGTGTGATTTTGCAGGCTGGGGGCAGGCCACGCTTTTGCTAAAGCGCTTCGCCATCGGCACCAGCGCAGTGTGGGACCCGCTTGTCGCCAAGCTCGAATCGCACCAGCTGCCCTGCCGTTCGAAGAACTTCGGCCCACCGGTCTGGCCGCACGCTACGCTCGAAGTCAAGGTGCCCACCAAGAACGGAATTGGCATAAACGGCGGCGTATATTATTCATTTACCCGCCGTGGACATCGGAAGAGACCCCGTATGAAAACCTGACGGGGCTGACCGCCATCCTTGCCCAGAGCGATGGCGCTCGCTACTCGCTGGAGGGTCCGTCGGCGCAAGCAAGTGAGGGGCGGGACGACCATTTGCCCCCTGCCAACCAATCGCAGATCTCTTACGAGTTCGGCCAAGGAGAGAACATAGATCGGCTAGAATGCTGAAGAAATTGTGTCCGGACCGCCCCTGAGCACGGTCACCAGGAAGAAGGCAATCTGATGGCGAAAACGCGAACCAGGAATGACAAATCCACCGCTACGATCGGCTTCGAGGCCAAGCTCTGGCTCAGTGCCCACAACTTGCGCAACAACATGGACATGGCTGAATACAAGCACTTTGTCCTCGGCCTCGTCTTCCTCGAATACATTTCCGACACCCGGCGGCCAGAAGCCTCTCATCAAGGCCATCATCAAAAACTTCTGTCCCCCTTCGCCCCCTGCGGCGTCCTGTAAATCGGCGACATCGAAAACAAATTCGTCCACGTGGAGACCGCGGTCTTCGCCCCGCTCCGCTTCACCTTGGATTCCGCCGCCAAGATGCCCGATGTCATCATCCACTGGCGCGCCAGGACTTGGCTCCTGCTCATCGAAGCCGTCACTAACGCTGTCCCGGTGGACGGCAAGCGCCGCAAGGAACTCAAAGACCTGTTCGCCGGCGACAAAGCGGGCCTCGTGTCCGTCACCACCTTTGAGAACAGCCGCACCATGTAAGCCTTCATCTCGCACATCGCCTAGCAGTCCAAAGCTGGATCGCCGAACACCCCGACCAGATGATCCACTTCAACAGCAAACGGGTTCTCGGGCCTTATTCAGCCCCAATGCCCAAAGCACCATCATTCCGTCATTTGACATTCGCAAATCGTCTTTGGGTAACCCATGCCATCATCATTTACCTTACCTGCCATGACACCTTCAACTCTCTCAGAACTCCTGAAACGCTCGGAACTCCGCACGCTGGATTTCAAATTGGAGCCTTATGACTTCACGGGCACAACACCCGAAGAAAAGAACCGGAAGCGATCCGAGTTCGCCAAGGATATTGTATCGATGGCAAATACGCCCCGCGAAGAGTCCGCGTATATCGTAATCGGCGTGAAACGGAAGCCTGACGGCAGTAATGAACTCAAGAGCGTCCAAGCCCATATCGATGACAACACANNCACACTTCAGCAGCAGCTTGAAGGGTTGGTATATCCGCATCCGCGTTTCCAATATGAGCAGGTCGAATTGGACGGCTTGCAGTTCGGTGTAATCGAAATACTCCCGGACCGCAACATCGGTCCATTCCTTCCACAGTCCGATACCGTCGGATTGGGGAGCATGCGTCGTAATGTTCTATATTGGAGGCGGGGAACACAAAACGCGGAGGCTGGGCCCGCAGAGCAGACTGCCATTCATCAATGGTTTCATGGGACCACTCGAAACTGCCAAACNCGCTTTGATAGCGAAGGCGGATGGGAGCGATTTGTGCAGGTTGCAGACGTCACCGAGTCAGGGCGGCAATACGTGTTGATTCTTGCGCCGGGCGAGAGAGTCGATTATGACGTGTTTCGACACTTGGCGTGGGTGGACTGGAATCTAGTAATGGATCTCGACCCGGAAAGCGAGTCCCTTGGGGTACTCAAACACTGCAAGGCCGGTTTGGAGAACCGCCGACCGGTTCATCGCCTGACAAAAGGGGATGATATTTCCGGTAATGTGGCTCGTGCAACTTTTTGGTATTTTTGCAGGGGGCTCACCGGACGCTCCGAAAGCCTTTCACTGGGATCGTATTCGGAATGGAATAAATTATATGGGGAGGACTTGCGTAGGAAGTTGGTCAAGTTTGCCGCAGGCTCCTCGGACCCAGTGGTCCTGATTGCCCTCTGGTCGTCGCCACATAACCAAAAGTTCGTTGGGCGCTTGATCGAGGCCTCGGCCTCAATCTTTGGCGAGAGGATGACTTCCATAGTGGTCACTGAGGATGAGCGTCAATGTACTCAAGTCGCTGACGATACTGGTTCGACTTTATGTCAGATCAGCACGAGGCATTTTCTCGAAGGCCTCGCAACTCTACAGGCTTTGCGGGAAGCAGGTGCTGACAGCGTCGTCCGATTGCCTGGTCGCGACGGGGTTCCCAAAGAAGTTCCATCATCCGATCTGGCGTGGCTCGAAGAAGATCTCGAGATCGTCCACTTGAGCAGAGGTCAATCGTTGCCGGCGGACGTCGACCCTGATCGCGATTTCTTACGCGGTGGGCCAATTACTTGGTTTGGGTTGGGATTCGGAGCCGATGTGGAGCGCGACAAACTAACTGCGCTCCTTAATTGCGTTCGACGGGACCTTGAGAACCGAAGGACAAACCGAGTCAACCTGCTGCACAAACCAGGGGCGGGCGGGTCAACGGTTGCGAGGCGGATTCTGTGGAATCTTCGCAAAGACTACCCTTGCGTTTTGCTCATGCGATGTGTCGCAAGAGAAACTATCGAGCGACTGGCGAGAATATACGCGCTGTGTGAGAAACCGCTCCTCATTCTCCGGGAAGGTGGAGTGATCTCAGATAGCGACTCCGATGAGTTGGCCAGCCTTCTAACAGTCCGGAGAATCCCCTCGGTTCTCCTGCAGGTGGTCCGGCGATATTCGGATGAATCAGAAGGCGAACGTCGATACTTCATTAGCGACAAACTCACCACGGGTGAAGCGGAACGATTCAGGGCAAAACTGACTGCCGCTTCCCCAAGTAGAATGCAGGACCTTCAACGGCTGGCACGTAGCGGAGGCGCCGACAGAACGCCATTCATATTCGGGCTCACTGCGTTTGCGAAGGAGTTCAAGGGATTAAGACCCTTCGTTCAGAATCATCTCAATGGTGTTCCTGCCCCTCAGAAGAAAATCCTGCTGTTCTTCGCGCTTTCTCACGCCTACGGACAGCAGGCCATTGCTGAACAGCATTTTGCAGAACTGCTGGGCATCCCCGCTTCGAGGAAAGTGGAGCTGCGCCGCGCTCTCAACGCGCAGGCGCTTGGCTTGCTTTCTGAGACTGAAAAGGGCTCCTGGAGAACGGCACACAACTTGGTTTCAAAGGAAATCCTAACTTTGGTATTAGGCGAAGGCCTGGGAGACGAACGCAACTGGAACACCCGGCTTGCCGACCTTGCGTGTGATTTCGCGGATTTCTGCAGGAGCAACCAGGCAATTTACCCTGAGGACCTCCAGGGAATCGTGGAGCGTGTGTTCTTCTTTCGAAACGATTCCGGGCTCTTGGGAAGCGTCCGCGCTGGCGAGAACCTNTTTTCTGAATTGATCGGCGATATTCCAAGCCCGGAAGGACGCCTCCGCGTCTTTCTGCGTATTGTGGAGCTGTTTCCCGATAGTCCGCACTATTGGGCACATTTGGGGCGCTACTATTCAATTCGCCTCAATCAATTCGAAGATGCTACCAAAGCGATCGACAGGGCGATCGAATTGAATGCTCGGGACTATGTGTTGCATCACATGAAGGGGATGGCGCTTCGAAGTTTGGTCTATAGGAGCATCGAGTTGAGTAGCTCGCTCAGGGATATCCTTCCAGTTGCCAAACAAGCGTCGGAATGTTTCGCTCAGGCACGGAACTTGGCGCCAGATGAAGATTACGGCTACATAAGCGAGGCTCAGATGATCACTCGTTTACTTGACTATGCGCAGCGTGCTAGCGGGTTGAACGCGGTAGAGACAGCCGCAACCCCATCGTCGGATCCATGGATTCGGGAGGCTTTTCAGCAGACCGAGGACTTGCTACTCGCGGTTCGTCAACGCCGTGTTGGCGAGCAGGCAAGCGAATACGAGGAACGGTGCCGTGCCGACCTCGATAAACTTTACGGGGCACATGAGCAAGCTCTCCAGCGATGGCAAAGTTTGCTTGAGCGGCGTGATGGTAGCGGGCAATGCTTGGTCCATGCTCCACCAATTCGACGTCAAATCGTATGGACTCGGCTGGCTCAGTGTGGTCGGAGGTGGGACAAAATGCAGCCTAACCGCCTGCAAAGAGCCGTGGATCTTCTCGAGGAAAACCTGCAGGAAGAGCCTGCGGACGACCGCAACATCCGACTCTGGATACAGGGTGCTCGCTTTCTCCCAAACCCTCCGACCGTCGAAGGCGCTGCGGAGCGCGTTGCCTATTGGCGAGCGAACGGTGACTCGATAGAAGCGACCTACTACAGCTATGTGCTCCAGGCTTTGCAGGCCGTCAGTGGTTCAACACTGGCAGGCGACCGTGCCACAAGGCATTTGGAGGAGTGCAGGAATCGCGTGAGGTTCCGGCGCGACAGAACTAGGAGTTTCGAGTGGCTAGGCACCGGCCAAGGGCTGAAGCAGTTGGTCCATCAAGATCTGCTCGGGGAATGGAATCGGGAACTCGATTTCTGGGCAAATACGAGCCAACTGCGCCGCCTCGAAGGTGTTGTTTCCAGTATAAGTGGACCGCACGCCGGGGAAATTGAAGTGCCCGGTGGATTGAAGGCGTTTTTCGTCCCCGGGCTGTCTGGTCTTGCGTATGGCCGTGCTCAGAATGCGCGGGTTACACTCTTCCTTGGATTTAGCTATGAAGGCCTGCGTGCCTGGTCGGTCGAAGCGGTGTAGTAGCTTCAACAGGGTACTCTGACTGAGCGAACGGCGGAACATAATCGTGGTGGCCGATCATCTGAAACCCATAGCGCTTCTGGCCGCCGACAGAGCCCGCGCTGGAGATTCGGACAGATCGATAAGTGATAGCCTTGCCCAACCGACGCCTGCCCACCGGATCCACTCGCATCGACCGACCACCACCAACTTTCAGCCAGCGCGAGGACGGTCGCGACATCGTCGCGGCCCCGAAAGCAGGCGCCGCTGCCGGCAGGCGCTTTTCGGCCATCACCCTTGCAAGGGTCATCCTAGTGCCATGGGGGTCAGAAATGTCTGGTTTGATTCGGCAAGCTACTGGTGTTTGAAATCAACACCCACGATCGCCACCTCCAACGCCGCCCACATCAGCATTCCGCCACCCAACTTTGCCAAACTTTCGAAGGTGTTTGTTAACTCTTGCACATAAGGCGGCACAGTATACAGAAGCGCGGCTGTATCCCGTTGCCCCTGCTGCCTGTGTCGCTCGGGACTTCGCATTTCGGGCTAATATCCGGCACTCTCGGGCCAGCTCGGCACATGACCAGGGCGCAGCATGCATCTGTTCGTCGACATTTCGAGTCACGGCTTCGGCCACCTTGCGATCACCGCCCCGGCCCTCGACGCCCTGGCGGAAATGGCGCCGGATTTGCGGTTGACCGTGCGCAGCGGCCTCCCCGGTGGNAAACTGGAGCAGCGCATCCGGGCACCATTCACCCTGATCGCGGGCAGCAGCGATTTCGGCTACGTGATGATCGACGCCATGCGCATCGACCTCGCGGCCACCGCCGCCGCCTATCGCCAGGCCCACGCCGACTGGCCGGCGCGGGTCGCGCGCGAGGCTACCTTCCTCGCCGCGCTCGCGCCGGATATCGTCCTCAGCAACGTCGCCTACCTGCCGCTGGCCGGCGCATCACGGGCGGGAATCCCCGCGCTGAGTCTGTGCTCGCTCAACTGGGCCGACCTCTTCGCCCATTTCTTCGGCCACGAGGACTGGGCGGCGCCGATCCACGCCGACATGCTCGCTGCCTACCGCGGCGCCCGGACTTTCCTGCGCGTCACGCCGGGAATGCCGATGCGCGACCTCGACAACCGCGAGGACATCGGGCCGATCGCGGCGATCGGCCGCCGCCACGATCTCGGGCTGAAGGGCGACAGGGCGGTGTTGATCGCGTTGGGTGGCATTGCCCACCGCCTGCCCGTAGACGACTGGCCGCGGCTGCCCGGCGTCCGCTGGCTGGTCGCCGCCGACTGGCAATGCGCCCATCCCGCTGCCGTTTCCCTCGAATCGTTCGGCCTGACCTTCACCGACCTCCTGTGCTCGGTCGACGCCGTCGTCACCAAGCCCGGCTACGGCACCTTCACCGAGGCCGCATGCAACGGCACGCCGGTGCTTTACCAGCGGCGCGACGACTGGCCGGAGCAGGACTGCCTGATCGGGTGGCTGCAGCGCAACGCGACCTGCCTTGAGGTTCCCGCCGACTGCCTGCTCGACGGTGCGCTGCACGAGAGCCTGAACACCCTCTGGCGGCGTCGGTCGCCGCCACGACCGGCCGCGACCGGCGCCGCCGAGGCGGCGGCAAGACTGGCGCGGCTGTCATTTGCCGAAGATTCGTTGAGGGAATTGCCCTTCCCCGTCCGACTCGCCGCCAGCGTTCAGGGACGCCAGCCGAAGCGCTTGAGCAGTTCGCCCGTCTCGCACACCGGCAGGCCCATGATGCCGGTATAACTGCCGGCCATGTATTCGATGAACATTCCGGCACGGCCCTGGATGCCGTAGGCGCCCGCCTTGTCCATCGGCTCGCCGCTGAGCACATAGCGGCGGATTTCGTCGTCGTCGATATGGCGGAAACGCACTTCGCTGATCGACTGCACGTATTCGGTCCGCCCTTCATGGGCAACCGCGACGCCGGTCAGGACGCCGTGCGTTTGGCCGGAGAGACGGCGCAGGATCGTCGCGGCATCGGCTTCGTCGACCGGCTTGCCGATGATCTCGCCGGCCAGCTCCAGCGTCGTGTCGGCCGCCAGCACCGGGCGCAGCGGGAGGCGCCGCTCGAGGAGCAGATCGACACCGTGTTCGGCCTTCGCCCGGGCGACGCGTTCGACATACGCAAGCGCCGGCTCGCCGGCATGCAAGCCTTCGTCAACCTGCGGGTCGGTGCGCAGGCCGGCGCGAAAGATGATGGTATCGAACGCCACGCCCATCTGGGTGAGGAGTTCACGGCGGCGCGGGCTGCGCGAAGCGAGGTAGAGACGCATGATGGATTCTAGCCCTCCCGGTGATAGGGGTGGTTCTTGAGCACGCTGGCCGCCCGGTAGAGCTGTTCGCACAGCACCAGCCGGGCCAGTCCGTGCGGCAGCGTCAGGCTCGAGAGGCGCACGCGGTCGTCGGCCTCGCGCTTGAATTCCTCGTCGAGTCCGTCGGCGCCGCCAATCAGCAGCGCGACGTCGCGGCCGTCGTGCATCCAAGCTTCCAGCCTGCGCGCCAGGTTCAACGTGCTCAGGTCATCACCTTTTTCATCGAGCACGACAATGCGGCAGGCGGCCGGCAGGGCGTCACGAATGCGCCCTCTTTCGGCCGCGAGCAACTGCTCGCGGGTCTTCGCGCCGCGCAGTTCCGGCTTGATTTCGGTGACGGCAGCCGGCAGTTCACGCGGCATGCGCTTGAGGTATTCGGCGCAGCCGGCGCTAACCCAGTCGGGCTGGCGGTGGCCGACGGCAAGCACGCTCAGCTTCATTTGGCCGCGACCTGCTCCATGGCCTTGCGCCGCTGCGCCGGCGTCGTCTTCCACAGCTCCTCGAGGTTGTAGTACTGGCGCACCGTCGGCTGCATGACATGGACGATCAGGTCGCCGAGGTCCACCAGCACCCACTCGCCGCTCTCCTCGCCTTCGACCGACAGTATCTCGACCCCCGCCGCGCCGGCCTTTTCCTCGACGTTGCGGGCAAGCGCCCGGACCTGGCGGTTGGAGTCGCCGGTGGCGATGATCATCGAATCGAACATCGAGCTGAGTCCGGTGGTGTTGATGACTTCGATATTCCTGCCCTTGATGTCTTCGAGGGCGGAGACGACGAGTTCCTGCAGCTTGCGCATTTCCATGGGGGTTAGAGCCTGACTCGGTAGAGTTGATGAAGCCTAATGTAGTCGAGAACGCTGTCCGGCACCAAATAGCGGGGCGAATCCCCGGCGGCCAGCAGCTTGCGGATCCCCGTCGCCGAGATCGCCAGCTGGGTCATCGCGAAGGTGGCGATGCCGCCGGCCGGCGCCGCCCGCAGTCCGGCGGCATCGGCCAGGTGGCGGTCGGCGAATTCGGTGGCCAGTTCGTGCGGCAAACTGGCGACCTCGACCGGAAAACCCGGGCGATGCGCGACGGCAACATGGGACAGCGCGAAGAGGTCGCGCCAGCGATGCCAGGTCGTCAGGCCCACGAAGGCGTCGGCGCCGACGAGCAGGACCAGCGACCGATCGCCGCCGAGTTCCGCGCGGAGGCGTTCCAGGGTATCCACGGTGTAGCTCGGGGCAGCCGTCTCGACCTCGCCGGCATCGACCGAAAAACGGTCATTTCCCGCCGTCGACCGCAGCACCATCTCGAGGCGCTGTTGCGCCGTCACCTGCGGCGCCCCGCGATGCGGCGGCTGCCCGGCGGGAATCCAGCGCACCCCGCCGAGGCCGAGTTGGCCGATCGCCTCCTCGGCCAGCCGCAGGTGGCCGAAGTGCACGGGGTCGAAGGTGCCGCCAAATATGCCGAGCGGTTCAGACAAGGTCAGGTTTGCCGAAGATGTCGCGGTAGCTGGCGTAGAAGCTGGCGTATACGGTCGAGAACACGCACAGCGCGATCACTGCCAGCAGCGGCAGGACGATGAAGCTGCCGATCGAGCTGCCCTCGCCGGCGGAAAACAGGCCGGCGAGCAAAGCGANAAGCAACCCCGGCAGGATGCCGGCAACGATGATCAGGGCCGCGCCGAAGGCAAGAAAGGCGCGCCAGTTGATCCAGCAGGCGACAAAGCTGAAAAACAGCGCCTTGCCGACGCTCTGTCCGTGCCAGGCGGCGAGCACCGGGGCGAACCACCAGGCCATCAGAACCGGCGTCATCAGCGCCATGACGAACACCGACGGCAGGAAGAAGCCGCCGCTCTCGAGCGCCTCGCGGTCGACGGGCTTTGTCGACAGGATCAGGCGCAGCAGGTCGCCGCCGTCGAGCAGCGCGGATAGCGACAGAATGGCGAGCGTGCAGCACAGATAGAGCGCGCCGAGGGCGAGCAGCACGCGGGGATTCTGCCTGATTCCGCCGAACAGCGTCTGCAGGCCGATCGACCGGCCCTGGTCGAGGTCGCGCGCCGCCTGCATCAGCCCGACCGTCAGGCCGGGAATGACCATCGACGCCGCCACGGCGCCTATGATCGGGACCAGGTTGAGGAAGATCACGGTCAGCCAGTAGCTGACGACCAGCATCGACAACAGCGGCGGGTTACGCCGGAAGATCGCGAACCCGGCATTGAGCCAGCGCCAGCCCGCCGCTGCCGGAAGCTTCTGCGCGTGCACCGTCAGACCTCCACGAAGATGTCGCGATACGACGCGTAGGCCGCCCCCGAGAACACCGGGATTAGCAGCAGCATTCCCAGCAGCAGCGGCGCCGTGGCGATGATGTCCTGATACGAGGCATAGGTCGCCCCGGACAGCACCGTGATCAGCATCGCCATACCGAGCAGCAGCGGCGCCATGGCGATAAACAGCGCGATGACCAGCATGATGCCGAAGACAGCCATGGTCAGCCAGTTGCGGGCACCGGCCCTGAAGCTCGCCCTCATCGCCGCCAGCGGCTCCATGTCATGCATGAAGATGAGCAAGGGGGCGAACCAGGTGGCCATGATGACCGGGATCGACAGGATGAAGACGGCGATGCTGGCAAGCATTACCGCACTGAGCGCGATGCCGAAACCGGCGAGGCGGCCGGTGATCACGCTGCCGATGGCACCGCCGCTGAGAACCTTGAAGGCGATGGCGGCAAGGCCGAAAATCCCGGTCGCGAAAATGACGCCGACGACGATCAGGCGCCCCGAATTGTGCTGGAAGCCGGCGAAGAGATCGGCGATTTCCGCCTGCCCGCCGTTCTGCTGGTGGTTGCACATGCACACGATGCCGGCGGCAAAGACGGGCAGCAGCAGCGTCACCGCGATCTGCCCGAAGACCGGCACGAGGTTCGCGGCGAATAGGAGAACCATCAGCACCGCCGTGCTGCCGATCCAGACGCCGAGATTGCCGACAAAGATCGCCCATCCCTCGCGCAGCCAGACGAAACAGTCGCCCGGATCGACTTCCCGGGTAGCGCCGGTGAAGGCTCGCGGGACCACTTGAATTTGCGCAGTTCTTTCCATACCGGGATGCTAACGGTGCACGCTTTCCTGAGCAAGGCAAAGACGCTGCAGGAGTTGCCCGAAATGGTCCGGGTCCTTGATCGTTACCACAGCGCCGGGCCGCGGATGGCAGCGCGCATCGAGCCGCAGCAGCCAGAAACGCAGCGCCGCGGCCCGGCGCAGCGCCGGCCAGGCGGCTTCCTCGCCCGGCGTCAGCGGCCGCAGCGCGCCGTATCCGGCAATCAGGGCGGCGAGCTGGCCGGCATCGGCGCACCAGTCGTTGGCCGCTACCGCCAGATCGAAGAGCAGGCTGTCGGCGCCTGCGAAATAGAAGTCGAGCACGCCGGAAAGCTCCCCGCTGTCCTGCCACAGGACATTGTCGCGGAACAGGTCGCCATGGACGATCCCGCGCGGCAGTCCCGAATAGTCCTGCGCCGCCTGGAAATCGAGTTCTGCGCGCAGTCGACCGCGCTCGTCGGCGGACAGTGCCGGAGCCAGCCGCCGGGCGGTCCGCTCGCTCCAGTCATGGCCGCAGGGATTGGGCAAGGGCGCGGGAAAATCGGTGCCGGCCAGATGCAGACGCGCCAGCATCGTTCCCAGCGCGTGGCAGTGCGCCGCCGTCGCCTCCTCGATGCAGTGACCGGGCAGGCAGTTGCAGAGAGCCGCCGGCTTGCCCGCCAGCAGCCGCCAGAAGCGTCCGTCGGCGGTGGCCAGCGGCCGCGGGCAGGGAATCGCGCGTGCCGCCAGATGATCCTGGAGGGCCAGGTAGAAATCGAGTTGGCGCGGCGCCAGGTGCTCGAAAATCGTCAGCACCCAGCGGCGACCGCCGGCGGTCACGTAGTAGTTCGAATTCTGCATGCCGGCGGCAATGCCGGTCAGCGCGTCCGGGGCGCCCACCCCGAGCGGCGCGAGCCAGTGCGCTAGCGCGTCGGGCGCGACCGTCGTATAGACTGACAAGCGGCTACCAGCTGAAGATCCTCCACATCGCCGGCGACACCATGGTGCCTGGACTGTCCTGCTGGACGAAATTGCCATCGCCCTGCTGATCGACGAGGTAGTACACCGGGCCTACGGCCGGAGTCACCTTGACCATGTAGATCCTGCCGTTCTGACGAAATTCCTCGCGCGTCTCGGTTTCGGTCTTGACGATGGTGACCTGCGGCTCGAGCGCGGCGTCGAAGGCTTCCATGCCCGGCGCCGGAGGCGGAACGGCGGGCAACGGCTGGAGATTGCCCTGCTGGGCCCAGGCAGGTAGCGATGCCAGCAGGATGACGGGAATGAGTTGGCGCATGGTGTGATCCTCGAATATCTGCCGCCGATTCTATTACAGGTTGAGCATCAACTCACGCTCGCCGGGCAGCGGACCGAACGGGCGCGCCTCGTAGTGCTTGAAAATCGCCTCGACGGCCTGCTCGGGCTTGTCGATCAGTTGAATCAGGTGGATGTCCGCGGGATCGACCATCTTCTCCGCGACCAGGGTGTCGCGGAACCAGTCGATCATCCCCTGCCAGAAAGCGGAGCACATCAGGATCAGCGGAATCTTTCTGGCCTTGCCGGTCTGGATGAGAGTGAGCGCTTCCATCAGTTCGTCCAGCGTGCCGAAGCCGCCGGGCATCACCACGTAGGCACTGGCAAAGCGGACGAACATGTACTTGCGCGCGAAGAAGTGGCGGAACGTCTGCGAAATGTCCTGATAGGGGTTCTTCTGCTGCTCGTGCGGCAACTGGATGTTCAACCCGACCGAAGGCGACTTGCCGAACCAGGCGCCCTTGTTGGCTGCCTCCATGACGCCGGGGCCGCCGCCCGAAATCACCGAGAAGCCGGAATCGGAAAGCAGGCGCGCCGTGCGCTCGGCGAGATCGTAGTACGCCGTCCCCGGCATNNGGCGCGCGCTGCCGAAGATGGTGACGGCCGGCTTGATCGCCGCCAGACGTTCGGTCGCCTCGACGAACTCTGACATAATGCCGAAAATCCGCCAGGATTCACGGGCCGACGCCGACTGCAGCAAGGCTTCGGATTCCACGCCCATCACCAGTTTCTCGCTTTCCGTCACTGCTCATGCCCCTCTTGTTGTTGGTGGACGGCTCGTCCTATCTCTACCGCGCGTTTCACGCCCTGCCCGACCTGCGCAACAAGGACGGTGAGCCGACCGGCGCGCTCTACGGCGTCCTCAACATGCTACGCCGGCTCGAAAGCGACTACAAGGCGGACTACAAGGCCGTCGTCTTCGACGCCAAGGGCAAAACCTTCCGCGACGACTGGTACCCCGAATACAAGGCCCACCGCCCGCCGATGCCCGAGGATCTGGTCCGCCAGATCGAGCCCATCCATGCCGCGATCAAGGCGGCCGGCTGGCCACTGCTGATGGTCGACGGCGTCGAGGCCGACGACGTGATCGGCACGCTGGCCACCCAAGCTTCGGCCGACGGCACGGAGACGCTGATTTCCACGGGCGACAAGGACCTGACGCAACTGGTCGGGCCGCAGGTGCGCTGGTACAACACGATGAGCAACGAACTGCTCGACGAGGCAGGTGTCGTCGCCAAGTTCGGCGTCGCCCCGGAACGCATCGTCGATTACCTGGCGCTGGTCGGCGACAAAGTCGACGGCGTCCCCGGCGTCCCAAAGTGCGGTGAGAAGACGGCGGCGAAGTGGCTGGAGCAATACGGCTCGCTCGACGGAATCATCGCCCATGCCGACGAGATCGGCGGCGTCGTCGGCCAGAACCTGCGCGACCATCTCGGCTTCCTGCCACTCGGCAGGAAGCTAGTCACCGTCGTCTGCGACCTGCCGAATCTGCCCTCGCCAGCGACGTTGACCGCAACCGGGCGCGATGTCGCCACGTTGCGCGAACTTTACCGGCGCTACCAGTTCCGTTCCTGGCTGGCCGAGATCGACAGCCCGGATGCGGTGGCCGGGATGCCGGCGCAGACGGTCGGCGTGCCCGAAGCCGTCGCGCCGGCCCCCAAGCTGACGACCAGTTACGAGACTGTCCTGACTTGGCCGCGGTTCGACGCCTGGCTGGCGAAGATCGAAGCCGCCGAGTTGACTGCACTCGATACCGAAACCACCAGCCTTGATCCGTTCGCCGCCCGCATCGTCGGCATTTCGTTGTCGGTAACGCCCGGCGCAGCCTGTTACATCCCGCTCGCCCACACCGCCCCCGGCGCCCCCGATCAGTTGCCGCGCGACGCGGTGCTGGCGAAGCTCAAACCCTGGCTGGAATCGGTCGACCGCAGAAAGGTGCTGCAAAACGCCAAGTACGACCAGCATGTCCTGGCCAACCACGGGATCGCCCTGGCCGGGGTCGCCCATGACACCATGCTGCAGTCCTACGTCCTCGAATCGGACAAGGGCCATGACCTTGGCCAGCTGTGCACCCGTCACCTCGGGCTCGCCACCATCGCCTACGAGGATCTGTGCGGCAANGGGGCGAAGCAGATCGGCTTCGACCAGGTCGACATCGAGCGCGCCGCGACCTACGCCGCCGAGGATGCCGATGTCACGCTGCGGGTCCATCAGGCGTTGCACCCGCAGTTCGCTGAGGAACGCGGCCTTTCGTACATCTACCACGACCTCGAGATGCCGACCCGCCAGGTCATCTGGCGGATGGAGCGGAACGGCATCCTGATCGACGGCGCACAACTCGCCCGGCAGAGCCACGAGATCGGCCGGAAGATCATGGCCCTCGAAGCGCAGGCCTGCGAACTCGCCGGCCAGCCCTTCAACCTCGCGTCGCCGAAGCAGCTTGCCGACGTCCTGTTCGAGAAGCTGGGGCTGCCGGTGAAGAANAAGACCGCCTCGGGCGGCCCGTCGACCGACGAGGAAGTGCTCTCCGAACTGGCCCTCGACTATCCGCTGCCCAAGCTGCTGCTTGAGCACCGCAGCCTCGCGAAGCTCAAGGGCACCTATACCGACAAGCTGCCGCGCATGATCAACCCGGATACCGGCAGAGTGCATACTCACTTCTCGCAGGCATCCGTGGTCACCGGACGACTCGCATCCAGCGACCCCAACCTGCAGAACATCCCGGTGCGCACCGAGGAAGGCCGGCGCATCCGCACCGCCTTCGTCTCGCCGGCCGGCAGCAGCATCGTTTCCGCCGATTATTCGCAGGTCGAACTGCGGATCATGGCCCACCTCTCGGGCGACGAGCGCCTGCTCGAGGCCTTCGCGCATGGCGAGGACGTCCACCGCGCCACCGCCGCCGAGATCTTCGGCGTCACCCCGCTCGAGGTCGGCCCCGACCAGCGCCGCGTCGCCAAGAGCATCAACTTCGGCCTGATCTACGGCATGAGCGCCTTCGGGCTTGCCCGCCAGCTCGGGCTGGAACGCGGTGCCGCGCAGACCTACATCGACCGCTACTTCGCGCGCTACCCCGGCGTCGCCCGCTACATGGAACAAGCGCGCGATTCGGCCCGCCGGCACGGCTACGTCGAAACCGCCTTCGGCCGCCGCCTGTGGTTCCCGGAAATCCGCTCGAGCAACGGCAGCCGCCGCCAGGGGGCGGAGCGCGCCGCGATCAACGCGCCGATGCAGGGCACCGCCGCCGACCTCATCAAGATGGCGATGATCGCCGTCAGCGAGTGGCTGGAAAAGTCGGCACGGCAATCCCGCCTCGTGCTCCAGGTACATGACGAACTGGTGCTGGAAGTGCCCGACGACGAACTGGTCGAAGTCCGCACCCACCTGCCGCGACTAATGGGGAATGTCGCGACGCTCAAGGCGCCGCTGGTCGTCGAGGTCGGCATCGGGCCGAACTGGGAGGCTGCGCATTAACCCGGCTGCCGGCCGGATTCAGTTGCCGGCCGATTTCTCCGCCTGCACCTGCAGGCTGTGGAGGCGGGCGTAGGCGCCGTTGAGCGCCAGAAGCTCGGCATGCCTGCCGGATTCGCACAGCCTGCCTTCGTGCAGGACGACGATGCGATCCGCATTCTCGATGGTGGACAGCCGGTGGGCGATGACCAGCGTCGTGCGCCCGCGCATCAGTTCGTCGAGGGCCGCCTGGACGTGGCGTTCGGATTCGGTGTCGAGAGCCGAGGTGGCCTCGTCGAGAATCAGGATCGGCGCGTCCTTGAGGATCGCCCGAGCGATGGCAAGACGCTGCCGCTGGCCCCCAGAGAGCTTGACGCCGTTTTCTCCGATCATCGTGTCGATGCCCTCCGGCAGCACATCGATGAACTCGAGCGCATGGGCGGCGCCGGCGGCAGCGCGGATATCCTCGCGCGACGCTCCCCGTTTGCTGCCATAGGCGATGTTGGCGGCGATGGTGTCATTGAACAGGACGACGTCCTGGCTCACCAGCGCGATGTTGGCACGCAAGCTTTCAAGGCGGATCCCGGAGAGGCGATGCCCGTCGACCCGGATCTCCCCGTNTTCGACCCCGTAGAAGCGCGGCAGGAGGTTGGCGACGGTCGTCTTGCCGCTGCCCGAGGCGCCGACCAGCGCCACGCACTCGCCCGGCCGCACGCTCAGCGACAGGTCGTTCAGCGCCGGACGCTCGGCGCCGGGATAGGCGAAGGTGACATGGTCGAATTCGATATGCCCTTGCGCGCGGCCGAGTTCGACGCTTCCCGTGTCCTCCTCGGCGGCTTCGTCGATCAGCGCGAAGACGCTCTCGGCCGCAGCAAGTCCGCGCTGGATCGGTGCATTGACGTCGGTCAGCCGGCGCAACGCCGGCAGCAGCATCAGCATGGCAGTGATGAAGGAGACGAAGCTGCCGACCGTCGTCTGGTCCTCCGCCGCCTGCCGGAGCGCCACACCGATGATGATGGCGAGGGCGACCGCAGCGAAGAAATGGACGATCGGACTCTGGCCCGCGGAAGCGAGCGTCGCCCGCATCGCCAGACCCCGCTGTTCGCGCACGGCCTGGCGAAAGCGCTCCCGCTCATAGGCCTGGCCGCCGAAGATCCGCACGACCTTGTAGCCCTCGATTGTTTCCTGGAGGACCTGGGTGATCTTGCCCATCGCCTGCTGCAAGCCACGTGAAACCTTGCGCAGCCGGCGACTGAAGAAGCGCACGGCGACCGCGATCGGCGGCGCCATGACGAGGGTAATCAGCGTCAGTTGCCAGTTGAGGTAGAACAGCCAGCCCATCAGGGCGATGATCGAAAGCGAGTCCCGGATCAGCGAGGTGATCGCCGTCGTCGCCGCGGCGGTCACGTTGGTGACGTCGTACATCACGCGCGACATCAGGTGGCCGGAGAGGTTGTCGCTGTAGTAGCGCATCGGCAGATGGACGATGCGGGCAAACATCGCCTGGCGCAGTTCGGTGACGACGTTGTTGGCGACCCAGCTCATGGCGTATTCGCCGAGAAAGCCGAAAATCGCGCGGACCAGGAAGATCGCCAAGATGATCAGCGGATAGATCAGCCAGGCCCAGCCGCCCTGCGACCTGGCGAAACCGTCGTCGAGCATGTACTTCATCATGGCCGGAAAGACCGGCTCGGCCAGCGACGACAGGCCCATGCACAGCATCGCCGCGAGGAAGACCTTCCAGTACGGCCTGACATAGCTCAGGAGCCTGGAATACAGCGCACGACTGCTGGTCATGTCTCGGGCCATGCAGATCCCTGAAGGGCAAGATAAAGGGGGAATTATACCCGCCCGTCCGGGTTCCCGCCGCGCCGGGCAAGGGGCCGGCCTTCCCGCGCCGCGGCGGCCTGCGCAGGCCCGGGTTCAGGAGTCGATGGCGACGGTCGTCAGCGACCCGCAGGCGAGCGCCAGTTGCGGCCATTCGCCGGGCGGCAGGCCACGCCATTGTGCAACCAGCACGCGGATGACGCCAGCATGGGTGACGATCACTGACTCCGGGGCATCGAGCCCGGTGACGAAATCGAGCGCGCGGCGCTGCAGCGCCAGCGCCGACTCCCCGCCCGGAGGCGCATAGCCGCCCACATCCGCCGCCCAGGCATCGAGTTCGGCGCGCGGAATGGCATCCCACGGTCGGCCTTCCCACTCCCCGAAATTCATCTCGCTCAGCCGGTCGTCGATCGCCGGGTGTGGCAGCAGCAGCTCGGCCAGTTCCCGGCAACGCCGCGACGGGCTGGTCCACACCGGCAGCCCTTCCGGCAGTTGCGCCCGCAGGCGCGCGGCAACGGCGCCGGCATTCCTCGCCGGAACATCGAGTCGACCGTAGCAAACGCCGGCCGCAACGAAGGGTTCGGGATGGCGAACGAGATGCAGGATCATGGGTCGAGCCGGACCCCGGCGTGGCGGCGCCGGAACGGTGCGACGGATGGACGAAGGGGCGCATTCTCATCGTCTGCCGGTGTTCAGCCGCCGATCCTCCGCCAGACCAGGCAGCGGTTGTTGGACGGCATGGCACGGTCATCGACCAGTTCGAGCCCGGCCTCTCCGGCCAGCCGGTTCACCTTCTCGAAGTCGCGGATTCCCTGGTGCGGTGCATCTTCTTTCAGCCGGAGGTCGAAGGCGGCATTGCTCGCGCTGGTGAAGCTACCGCCGTAGTTGAAGGGGCCGTAAATGGCGACCTTGGCCCGCGCGGCAAGGACGTCCGCCAGCCCGGCGAAGAGGCATTCGACGACCGACCACGGCATGATGTGCAGGGTATTGGCGCTGAAGAGCGCATCGTAGCGCCCCGCCGGCCAGGCTCCGGTGACGTCGAGTTCGAGCGGTGGCGGGGTGTTGGGGAGGCCGGCTTCGTCCAGCCACGCCTTGATTCCCGGCAGGTTTTCGGCACGGTCGGAAGTCTGCCAGACGAGATGCGGCAGGTGGGCGGCGAAGAAGATCGCGTGCTGGCCGGTGCCGCTGCCGATTTCCAGCACCGCGCGGCGATCGCCGAAGTGATCGCGGAGGACGTCGAGAATCGGCTCGCGATTCCTCTCGCAGGCGGGGGCGCAGGGCTTGTCCATGAACGGCATTATCACTGACTATCGTGCCAGAGTAGCGCCGGACCGCCTTCAGTGCGGCCAGGCGGCAAGCAGGCCGAGATAGAAGGCGATTTCGCTGAACTGCTGCGTCGCTCCCAGGCAGTCGCCGGTGTAGCCGGCAAGCCAGCGCTTGAACCTGGCCGCCAGCCAGAGGGTGGCGAGGGCGGCCAGCCCGCAGCCGGCAAGGGCCTTTTCGGTCGGCAACCCGGCCAGCGCGACCACGACGAAGACCAGCGCCACCAGCATCTCGCCGCCGGAAATCCGGGTCGCCAACGGCTTGGCCTTGGCCAGCAGGTCGTCACGCACATAGTCCATGGTCGCCAGCAACGCGGTCGAACAGAAGCGCGACACCGCGTGGCCGGCGAGCAATGCAAAGGGGACCAGCGCGCCATCCAGCGAATTCAGCAGCGTGAACTTGCCGAGCAGCGCCAGCACCGTCGCCACCACGCCGAAGCTGCCGACCCGCGAGTCCTTCATGATCTCCAGGATGCGTGCCTTGTCCCAGCCGCCGCCGAGTCCATCGACGGCATCGGCGAGGCCGTCCTCGTGGAAGGCCCCGGTCGCGTAAATGGTCGCCGCCATCGCCAGCAGGACGGCCACCGATTGCGGCCACAACTGCGCGGCGCCGAGGAACGCCAGCGCACCGATGCTGCCGACCAGCAGGCCGACCGCCGGGAAGTAGCGTGCCGAGCGGTTTAGTGCCTCGGCCGAATGCCCGACCCAGCCCGGCACCGGCAGGCGCGTGAAGAAGCGGACGGCCCCGAAGAAGTATTCCAGCTCGCGGCGCAGCATCAGCATTTTTCGGAAACTCCGGCCGACTCGAAGCTGGCCATCTCATTGAGAAAGCCCGCCGCCGCCCGCACCAGCGGCCAGGCCAGTGCGGCGCCGGTGCCTTCGCCGAGGCGCAGTCCGAGATCGAGCAACGGTTCAACACCCAGCGCCTGCAACTGCGCCGCGTGGCCCGGCTCGGCCGAGCGGTGGCAAAAGATGCAGTAGTCGAGCAGCGCCGGCGCCATCCGCGCCGCGATCAGGGCCGCCGAGCCGACGATGAAGCCGTCGATCAGCAGGGTCATCCTCGCTTCCGCCGCACCGAGCATGGCGCCGACCATCATGGCGATTTCGAAGCCGCCGAATTCGGCCAGCACGTTCAGCGGCGCGTCGTCGCCGCCGGCGCTGCGGTAGCGGGTCAATGCCTGTACCAGCAGTGCCTGCTTGCGCGCCAGACCGGAATCGTCGAGTCCGGCGCCGCGCCCGATGCAATCCACGAGCGGCGTGCCGGTCAGGCAATGGGTCAGCAGCGCGGCCGACGCCGTGTTGCCGATGCCCATTTCGCCGAAGCCGACGAGATTGCAATTGTTGGCGGCAAGATTGCGGCTGATCTCCGCCCCGCGCTCGATGGCACGCGCGCATTGCTCCATCGTCATCGCCGGCTGCTCGATGTAGTTGGCGGTGCCGGGCGCCACCTTGGCGTGAATCAGCCGGTTGCGCTTGCCGAAATCATGCGCCACACCGGCATCGATGATCGTCAGAAAGATCCCGTTCTGGCGCGCGAACACGTTGATCGCGGCGCCGCCTTCGAGAAAGTTCTCGACCATCTGCCAGGTCACTTCCTGCGGATAGGCCGAAACGCCCGCGTTCGCGGCGCCATGATCACCGGCGAAGACCAGCAGGTGCGGCTGGTCGAACTCGGGATCGAGGCGCTGCTGGATCAGGCCGATCTTCCTGGCGATTTCTTCGAGTCGACCGAGCGCGCCGAGCGGCTTGGTCTTCCGGTCGATCTTGTGCTGCAGGGCAGCGGCCAGCCCCTGATCGGGGGCGGAGATGGTGAACTTGGAATGCATCCGATTCTTCCCGTCAAAAAACGCAAAAGGGCCTCGCGGCGGCATTCATCGAACGCGACCGCGAAGCCCTGTCCACAGGCTCCCTGAACCCGATTCGATACGTCTTCTGGCTTTCGGATCGTCCGGCCTGCCGCGCCTTCCCGGCCGGGTTTGTCCCGTTACCAGTGGCCTGTTGCGACAACCGTCCCCGATTACAGCGGCGGGCCCGCCCCGGAATGGAGAAAAACTCGCACCGGGTTCCGTTTCATCGAATCGCGCCGGATTATCCGGCTTGCCGGCGGGGGCGCAATCACCTACAGTGCCTGCCATGAAAGAACTGATCCTGGGCGGCGCCCGTTCGGGCAAGAGCCTGCTGGCCGAAAAGCGGGCGGTGGAATCCGGCCTGCGCGTCGTCTACCTGGCCACCGCCGCAGCCAGCGACAGCGAAATGGCCCGCCGCATCGCCCATCACCGCGAACGCCGCCCGAGCCATTGGGGCTGCGCCGAGGAAAAGCTGCAACTGGGTGCCAAACTGCGCGAACTGGCCGCACCGGACACCTGCGTGCTGGTCGACTGCCTGACGCTATGGCTGTCCAACCTGCTCTTTGCCGGCCAGGCGGCAACGCTTGCCGAGGCTGGAGCCGCCATCGACTGCCCGTTGCTACAGGGCGAGACGACCGCCCTGATCGAATTGCTTCCCACCCTCCCGGGCCACATCATTCTCGTGTCCAACGAAGTCGGCTGGGGCATCGTGCCGATGCATCCGGTCTCACGCCTGTTCACCGACGAGCAGGGGCGGCTCAATCAGCGTGTCGCCGCGGTATGCGATCGGGTAACACTGGTCGCGGCGGGGTTGCCGCTGAAGCTGAAAGGCTGAAGCCCACAATTTCCGGTCAGCGAGTTTGGGCTGTTTTTGGGGGTCGACCGCGACTAACAACGGGGGCTTGGGCTGGGATGGTTAGGCGTCAAAAGGTCAGAGGTCGGAGAATCGACTTCACGAGCCACTGAAACCTCTGTAGGTGAAGCTCAATTTCATCGTGAGTTGAGAATACGTTCGATGTTGGTCGCACATGAGCGAGCTCGTTACGTAGCCGTGTGTAAAGTGTTTCCAGCTTCCCATTCTTCGGGGAAGGTGTTTGCTGCGTGTTGGGATCAAACTCCAAGATGAGGCGATCAACTTCCGACTGGCTATCGCCAGCCTCAGAAAGCAGTAGTGCATACAAGGCTACAAATCTGCCAATTGGCTCATCAATCCCACAAGCAAAGTTCAGTCGTTTCAGTCTTTCTAGCAGCCTGTCGGACTTGATACCGCCCGGCGGGATAATTTGACGATTTGGGATGAATTCGCGTGTTTCTGGCTGAAATCGGGTGGTTTGGCCATGAAGTTGCAATGCTCCGGTTCTATTTGCTTACTGCGGGCGCAATACGGCCATGCGTTTCAGATTCCACGCCAAGCAAACCAGCGTCCATTCGTTCTGGACATTGTCCAAACCGCGCAGCAGAAACTGGCGGAATCCCATCACCGATTTGATGATGCCGAACACCGGCTCCACCGTTTGCTTGCGCAGCGCATAGGCGGCGCGACCGTCCCTGGTTTTGAGGGCATGCTTCATCACCTCAAGGGCTGAAGCGTCCTCAGGCAGTGCCTCTGGTTCGGTAAAGCGATCTCGCCACTGCGGGTGGTGTTGATCGCGCCTGACTGCGATCAGCGGCGTGATCTTGGCGTCGACACAGGTCTCGACGTTCTTTTCGCTGAAATATCCGGTATCCGCCAGCAGGATGTCCGGTTGATTGAGGCCTTCGGGATTGGCCTGGATTTTCTCGACCATCGGCACAACCAGCTGCTTGTCGTTCGTGTCCTGGCTGACGTGCGCAACGAGCACCAGCATCGATTCGGTATCGACCAGGGCTTGCGCGTTGAAGCACTGATCGAAGCCGCCGCCGGCGACCTTCATGATCCGCGATTCTTCGTCGGTCAGGTTGATCTGGTCGTCGGCGCGCGGGCCGGCCTCGGGCGGTTTCGGTGACTTGCCGCCGGGCTTCTTGCCGGTGTCCGCTTCCTTTTGGCACGGGCCACCCTCTTGGCGTCGTGTTCCGCCTGCGCTTGCTTATGCCGCTCCTCGGCTCGGGCCTCAATCCTGGCCTTCGCAACGGCAATTGCCGCCAGTCGATCTTCGCGGCGTTTGATCTCGTCGGGCAAATTCACCCCGTCGGGCACNCGACGATTGATCCGCCGCCTCCGCCAACGCCAGCAACTCCTGTACTTCGGCCTTCAGGTGGGCTTCGATCTTCTCGGCATGCCCATACGACAGGGCACGGTGCCGGCTGGCGTTGGCGTGAATCCTGGTGCCGTCCAGACTGACGGTGCCAAAGCGCGAGAGTTGGTTCTCGCGGGCAATCTGCAGGACCTGGACGAAGGCCGACTGGAATTCCTGGCCAAAGCGTCGCCGAAACGTCGCCAGGGTGTCGTGATCCGGATGCCGGTTGCAGGCAATGTAACGGAAGGCCAGCGAGTCGTAGGTGGCCCGCTCAATCTTGCGACTGGAAAACGTCCCGGTGGCGTAGCCGTAAATCAACAACGAGAGCAGCGTCACCGGGTGATAGGCCTCGCTGCCGCAGCCAACATAGGCACTTACCAGTGCCGACAGGTCGAGTCCTTCCACGACATCCACGACGTAGCGCGCCAGGTGCGACTCCGCCAACCAGTCCTGTACCGACGGCGGCAGCAGGTAGTCGGTGTCTCGATTAATCGGGTGAAAGGCCATCGCAATGTCCGTCTGATTCAACGGGTATGATTATAGCATACTTCTGGGTAAGCCCGACAGGCTGCTAGGTCGTAGGATGCGCTCAGGGCATCTCTGTTCGAGTCAAACCAACCAGAACCTGCAACCCCAACAAGTCGGGCACTGCTGCTTGATCGTCTTGGATAAACCTCGTGTCGTTGGTTATCGAACTCGTAAAACACCTCTCCAGTTGGGCGAATGGTGGTGTCTCGAACGAACGCCAGCACCGTCCAAAAGTGCTCAATCTGTGACTTCGCTTCCGCAACAGCAGATAGCAGAAATGACGGATGCTGATGGGGCAGTAGCTTTGAGATTTTGAACTCGTGCAATCCAACAGCAGAATCAACAAGGAGGATTGAAATCGTGGGGAAAATCGGGGAAGCAAGACTTCCTGGGTGTCGAATTGATCTACCGCCAATACAGCGGG
This sequence comes from Dechloromonas sp., assembly GCA_013693915.1. GTDB lineage: Bacteria > Pseudomonadota > Gammaproteobacteria > Burkholderiales > Rhodocyclaceae > Azonexus. The sequence continues at coordinate 115,237 of CP059264.1, forward strand.
GAAAACAATTCGAGTCGTTTCGATGGAGGCGGTCATGCTGTCGCCTAAGGTGAAGAAATCAAAGAGGTCGTCAGACTCGCACTTTCGCTCGCGGCTGAGCGAAACTTCAATAGCATACCCGTAGGGCAGCCGATTGCACCAATTCCCCGCCCCACAACCCCTCACGCCCCTGGCAACACCCCCGCCAACCGCCCCCAATCCAGCGCGGCCTCGACCACATCCAGAATCAAAGGGGCCAGGCTCGCAGATTCGCGAGCGCCCTGTTGCTGAAAAATCAAGGGCTGGCCCCGATTGATTTGCGGATATTGAAAGGCCATTCTGGAGAGCAACCGGCCAAGGACAGGTCAAGCAGTTGCTGACAGATTGCTTGGACGAATCAAGCTTTCGGCCGGAATGCCGAATTTCTGGTGCAACCGCCAGATCATGTTGAGTGTCAACGGGCGTTTGCGAGCGAGGATTTCGTATACCCGGTTCAGCCGACCAATGGCTGGCACAAGGTCCTTCGGGGTCAGCCCACCTTGCTCCATTCGGAACTTGATGGCCTCGACCGGATCGGGCAAGTCGATCGGGTAGTGCCTGGCCTCATAGGCTTCAACCAGGGTCAGCATCACATCGAAGCGATCTCCGTCAGGCGTACCGGGTTCCGGTTCGTTGTCGAAATACGCCGATACCTCACGCAGGGCGGCTTTGTAGTCGGCTTCGGTGCGAATCGGAAGAATTTCCATTTCAGAACTCCATCTCGACGGTTTCGGCATCAATCGCATCATACTCGGCGTGGGTGCCAATAAACTTCACATAGACGGCCTGGTAACGGTATGCCACCGAGACCACCAGCCGATAGTCATTGCCCTTGATATTGAAGACGACACGTCGGTTCTTTAGAACGCTGGCGCTGCGGTACCGATCCTTGATATCCGCTGGCTGGCGCCATGTCGCCTTCTTCACCTCATCCACCCACGACTTCAAAGGCTGCTCTGCATCCAGGTTGCCTTCCCAGAATGCGCGCAGGTGACTGACGGCAATGATCCGCATAAAACGAAGCATAGTCCCAATACGGGACTTGCGCAACACCACTCTGACACCACTCTGACACGCCGATCGCACTTGCCCCGGCCTGCCGGCTCGCTTAGCATCGGCGGCGCCCTCGCCGCCTGGAAACCCTGATGAAATTCGCCCATTTTCTGACGTTGACCGCAACCGTCGCCCTGCTCGGTGCCGCCCGCGCCGAACTCGTCTTCAAGGACGACAGCGGCCAGGACGTGCGGCTCAAGGCGCCGGCGCGCCGCATCGTCACCCTCGCCCCGCACGCGACCGAGCTGCTCTACGCCGCCGGGGCCGGCGACCGGCTGGTCGGTACCGTCGAGTACAGCGACTACCCGCCTGCCGCGAAGAAGGTGCCGCGCGTCGGCAGTTACGACCGCTTCGATCTCGAAGCGATCAGCGCCCTCAGGCCCGACCTGATCATCGCCTGGGAAAGCGGCAACCCGGCGGCGCAGGTGGCGAAGCTCAGGGCGCTCGGCCTGACGGTTTACTCGACCCAGCCCAACCGCCTGGAAGACGTCGCCGGCCAGATCGAACGCTACGGCCGGCTGGCCGGCAGCGTGGCGGCCGCCGACGCCGCGGCGGCGCAGTTCCGGCAGCGCCTGGAACGGCTGCGCCGGACCCACGCCGGCAAGCCGCCGGTGCGCGTCTTCTACCAGATCTGGATCAACCCGCTGATGACGGTCGGCGGCCCGCAGATCATCAGCGACGCCATCCGCCTGTGCGGCGGCGAAAACGTCTTCGGCCACCTGCCGCAGATGGCGCCGACGGTCAGCGTCGAGGCGGTGCTCGCCGCCGACCCCGAGGCGATCGTCGCTACCGGCATGGGCGACGCCCGCCCCGACTGGCTTAACGACTGGAACAAATGGCCGCGCATGACCGCCGTCAAGCGCGGCAACCTGTTCCACATCAACCCCGATCTCATGCAGCGCCACACCCCGCGCATTCTCGACGGCGCCGAGCAACTTTGCGCCGATCTCGAGATCGCGCGCGGCCGGCGCCCGGCAAAGTAAGGAAACATGAGCCGCCTGCCGCAACGCATCGTCTGCCTGACCACCGAGACCGTCGAAGTCCTCTACGCCATCGGTGAAGCCGACCGCATCGCCGGCATCACCGGCTACACGGTGCGCCCGCCCGAAGCGCGCAAGGAAAAGCCGAAGGTNCACGCCTTCACCAGCGGCGACCTCGACAAGATTCTCTCCGTCCGTCCCGACCTGGTGCTGACCTTCTCCGACCTCCAGGCCGACATCGCGCGCGACCTGATCAAGGCCGGCGTGCCGGTNCACGCCTTCAACCAGCGCAGCGTCGACGAAACGCTGGGCATGGTCGAGACCATCGGCCGCCTGGTCGGCGCCGAGGACAAGGCATTGCGGCTGGTTGGCGAACTCGAAGCGCAGATCGCCAGCGCCCGCGCCGTCGCCGGCGAACGGATCGCCCGCAACGGGCGGCGGCCGCGCGTCTATTTCGAGGAATGGGACGAGCCCAACATCACCGCCGTGCGCTGGGTCTCGGAGCTGATTGAGATCGCCGGCGGCGAGAACATCTTCGCCGACCGCGCCGCCTCGCCGCTGGCGCGCGACCGCATCCTCGCCGACCCGCTGGAGGTCGTCGCCCGCGCCCCCGACATCATCATCGGCTCGTGGTGCGGCAAGCATTTCCGGCCCGAGCGCGTTTCCGCCCGCCCCGGCTGGTCGACCGTACCCGCCGTGGTCAACGGCCGCCTGCACGAGATCAAGTCGGCGATCATCCTGACGCCGGGGCCGGTGGCGATCAGCGAAGGCCTGCCGCTGCTGCTCGACATCCTGAACATCGGCGACCGCTGATCGCCCTCCAAGTGCCGGCCGCTGGCAGTCCCCGCCCTGCCAGCGGCCGGATGCCGAAATCCGCTTGCCCCGCTCCCGTGCTTCATCTAGATTGACCGCTGATGGATTGACGGCCAAAGGAGGACACCCATGTTCGGCGACCTGATCTTGCGGCAACTGTTCGATGCGGCGTCATCGACCTACACGTACCTGCTGGCCGACCCGCAAAGCCGCGAGGCCGTGATCATCGACACGGTCTACGAGCAGTACCCGCGCGACCGCGCGCTGATCGAGGAACTCGGGCTGCACCTGCTCGCCGCCCTCGACACGCACTGCCATGCCGATCATGTGACCGGCGCCTGGCTGATGCGGCTGGCGACCGGCTGCCGGATCGGGATCTCCAGCCGCTACGGCGATGACCTGCAGGGCGCCGACCTGCGGCTCGATCATGGCGACCGCGTGAACTTCGGCAAACGCTACCTGGAAGTGCGCGCCACNCCCGGGCACACCGACGGCTGCCTGACCTACGTGAGCGACGACCATCGCCTGGCCTTCACCGGCGACTGCCTGCTGATCCGCGGGGCCGGGCGTTGCGATTTCCAGGGCGGCGATGCCGCCACGCTCTTCCGCTCGATCACCGGGCAGATCTTCAGCCTGCCGGACGACTGCCTGATCTTTCCCGGGCACGACTACAGCGGCCGTACCGTCACCTCGGTCGGCGAGGAGCGGGCGCACAACCCGCGCATCGGCGGCCAGGCCGACGAACGCGACTTCGTCGGCTTCATGGAGAACCTGAACCTTCCCCACCCCAGGCAGATTGCCGTCGCGGTGCCAGCCAACCTGCGCTCGGGCAAGCCGGACGACGCCGACGCGCCGAAGCCTGCCGACTGGGGACCGGTACGCCAGACCTACGCCGGGCTGCTCGAGATCGATCCCGAGTGGGTCGCCGAACATCTCGGCGTGGTGCACGTTCTCGATGTCCGCCAAAGTGACGAACTGGACGAGCGCCTGGGCCGTATCGCCGGCGCGCAGCATGTCCCGTTGAACGAACTCAAGGACCGCCTCGAGGAGATCCCTCGGGAGCGTCCGGTGATTCCGGTGTGCCACGCCGGGATGCGTTCGGGCCAGGCCACGGTGATCCTGCGCCAGGCCGGTTTTCCGCGCGTCGCCAACCTGCGCGGCGGCATGCTGTCATGGCAGCAACTCGGGCTGCCGGTGGCGCGCGGCGCCAACCCCGGGATTTTGATCTGCGAGAAGGTCATCGCCGGCCCGCTCGCTATAATCCGTGGCCTGATGACAGGAGACAGTCCATGAAAATCGCCCTTTCCCCCTCGCCGCAGCGCTGCTGGCCCTGCCGGTCTTGCCGGCGCATGCCGTCGACCCGGGCGCCGCCGCCATCGAGGCCATCGGCAAGGTCAACGGCATGGCGCTGGCCTGCGAGCAACCGGCCATCGCCAGCCGCGCCCGCAACGCCGTGACCACCACCGCGCCGAAGACCCGCGCCAACGGCGAAGCCTTCGAGAACGCGACCAATGCCGCCTACCTCGAACAGGGCAAGGGGGCGCCCTGCCCCGATACGGCGGCACTCAACGCCGCGCTCGGCGACGCTGAAAAGAAGCTGCAGGCCGCCTTCCGGGCGCCCAGATGATCCGTCTCGGCGCCCTGCTGCTCGCCGCGCTGCTCTGCTGCGGCCCGGCCATCGCGCAGTCGGCGCATGACCTCCTGGCCGGCGAGACCCGCGACATCAACCCGCGCTACCTGCTGCAGGACCCTAACGGTCGCTCGGTGACCAACGAGGATTTTCGCGGACGCTTCCAGCTCATCGCCTTCGGCTATACCTACTGTCCGGATGTCTGCCCGACCACGCTGGTCGAGATGGCCGCCATCCTCAAGCAACTCGGCGATCAGGCCGACCGCCTGCAGGCGATTTTCATCACCGTCGACCCCGAGCGCGACACGGCAAAGGTGCTCACGACCTACACCGAATTCTTCGACCCGCGCGTCCTCGGGCTGACCGGTTCNCCCGCCCTCGTTCGCCGCGCCGCCGACAACTTCCGGATCCGCTACGCCAAAGTGCGCGAACCCGGTTCCGACAATTACGCGGTCGACCACTCGGCAGGCATGATTTTGCTCGGCCCCGACGGCCAGTTCATCAAGAAGTTCGCCTTCGCGACGCCGGTCGATGAAATTTCCGCGCAACTTCGCGAGATTCTCGGCGCCCGTCCGGTCCCGCCGACCCAACGCTGATCCCGCATTGACTTTTCACGGCCCGCTCGGTATCGTCCGCAGCACGCTGGCACGCCAGCCGCGCCGATTTGAGCTCTGCTTGCGGGCGCTTCACAAATACTGCTAAAACGGGAACTACCCGGTTCGCGTTTGTTGGCCAACCGGGTTTTATTGTTTTCGGGAACACCATGCCAGGACAATCCGTCGGCGTCGTCGAATCGCAACGCGCCCATTTCGACCAGCCGCTGCATCTGCGCAGCGGCAGCGTTCTGCCGGCCTACGAACTGGTCTATGAGACCTACGGCACGCTTAACGCCGCCAGATCGAACGCCATCCTCGTCTGTCACGCGCTTTCCGGTCACCATCATGTCGCCGGCCATTACGCCGACCAGCCCGACAACATCGGCTGGTGGGACAACATCGTCGGTCCCGGGCGGCCGCTCGATACCGACCGCTTCTTCATCGTCGGCGTGAACAACCTGGGCGGCTGCCACGGATCGACCGGGCCGTCGTCGCTCAACCCGGCGACCGGCAAGCCCTGGGGCGCCGCCTTCCCGATGGTCGCGGTCATCGACTGGGTCCACGCCCAGGCGCGGCTGGCCGACCGGCTCGGCATCGAAAGCTGGGCCGCGATCATGGGCGGCAGCCTCGGCGGCATGCAGGCGCTGCGCTGGAGCATCACCTACCCAGAGCGCGTGCGCAACGCCATCGTCATCGCCGCTGCGCCCAGGCTGTCGGCGCAGAACATCGCCTTCAACGACGTGGCCCGCCAGGCCATCCTGACCGACCCCGATTTCCACGGCGGCAACTACTACGAGTACGGCACGCGCCCGGTGCGCGGGCTGCGGCTGGCGCGCATGCTCGGCCACATCACTTATCTGTCCGACGACCAGATGGGCGAGAAATTCGGCCGCGAATTGCGCAATTCGGCCTTCTCCTTCGGTTTCGGCGTTGAATTCGAAGTCGAATCCTACCTTCGCCACCAGGGCGACAAGTTCGCCGGCCATTTCGACGCCAACACCTACCTGCTGATGACCAAGGCGCTCGATTATTTCGACCCGGCGCGCGAGGACAACGGCAACCTGACCGCGACCATGGCGCGCAGCAAGGCCAATTTCCTGATCGTTTCGTTTTCGACGGACTGGCGCTTCTCGCCGGCGCGTTCGAAGGAGATGGTGGCCGCCCTGCTCGCCGCCGGGCGCGACGTTTCGTATGCGGAAATCGGACTCAACTTCGGCCACGACTCATTCCTGATGGACGACGCGCACTATCACGGCGTGATCGATGCCTACCTGCGGAACATCAAGCCATGACGAATACCCTGGGCCGCGCCGACTTCGACCTCATCACCGCCTGGATCGCCCCGGGCGACCGCGTGCTCGACCTCGGCTGCGGCGATGGCACGCTGCTCAAGCACCTGATCGAGACGCGGGGTGTGCATGGCTGGGGCGTCGAAATCGACGATGCCACTGTCCTCGCCGCGATCCGCAACGGTATTAACGTCATCCAGGGCAACCTGGAAAAGGGCCTTGACGAATTCGCCGACCAGGCGTTCGACCATGTCGTGCTGTCGCGCACGCTGCAGACGGTGCGCCACACCGAGGGCATCCTGCGCGAGATGCTGCGGGTCGGCCGCGAGGCGGTCGTCTCCTTCCCCAACTTCGCCTACTGGAAGAACCTGCGCTCGGTGCTCGAGGGCCGCATGCCGGTTTCCGAAGACCTTCCCTACCAGTGGTACGACTCGCCCAACGTGCGCTTCTTCACGCTGCTCGACTTCGAGGATCTGTGCGCCCGGATGGGTCTGGTCATCCGCGAGCGCCACGTCCTCGACGAGGAAGGCAATCCGGTCGAGGACGAAGTCAATTTTCTTGGCAGCCTGGCCGTTTACCGCCTGACCCTGAACCGCTGATGCCGGCCTGGCTCGCGGCGCTGCTGACGCGGAAGATGCTGATCTGCGTCTTCACCGGGTTCAGTTCCGGCCTGCCGCTCTACCTGCTGCTCAACCTGCTGCCGGCCTGGCTGAGGAGCGAGGGCGTCGATCTCAAGACAATCGGCTTCTTCGCGCTGATCCAGTTTCCCTACACCTGGAAATTCCTCTGGTCGCCGCTGCTCGACCGCTACAGCATCCCCGGCTTCGGCCGCCGGCGCGGCTGGATGCTGCTGACCCAGATCGGCCTGCTGCTATCGATCGGCTTTCTCGGCGGCCTGAACCCGCAGGAGAATATCTGGCCCATCCTGTGGCTCGCCGCACTGCTCGCCTTTTTGTCGGGAACGCAGGACATCGCGGTCGACGCCTTCAGAAGGGAGATATTGAACGACAACGAACTCGGCCTCGGCAACGCCGTGCATGTGAACGCCTACCGCATTGCCGGCCTGGTGCCCGGCTCGCTGTCGCTGATCCTCGCCGACCGGCTGCCGTGGAACGACGTGTTCTGGATCACCAGCGCCTTCATGATCCCGGGCATGGTCATGGCTTGGCTGGTCCGCGAACCGGTCGTCACGGGCAAGCCGAAAACCCTGCGCCAGGCGGTGACCGAACCCTTCCACGAATTCATCAACCGTCAGGGCTGGCGCGGCGCCGTCATGGTGCTCGCCTTCATCTTCCTCTACAAGCTCGGCGACAGCCTGTGCACCGCGCTGGCGACGCCGTTCTACCTCGACATGGGCTTCACCAAGACCGACATCGGCCTGATCGCCAAGCATGCCGGGCTGTGGCCGGCGGTGATCGGTGCCCTGCTCGGCGGGCTGTGGATGGTTCGGCTGGGGATCAACCGGGCGCTCTGGCTGTTCGGAGTGGTGCAACTGGTGTCGATCTTCGGCTTCGCCTGGCTCGCCGCGCAAGGTCACTTCACCAGCATCGGTGCCGGCGAGCGCGTCGCGCTGGCGTTCGTAATCGGCCTCGAAGCGCTGGGGGTCGGGCTCGGCACGGCGGCCTTCGTCGCCTTCATCGCCCGCTCGACGCACCCTGCCTACACGGCGACGCAGATGGCGCTATTTACCAGCCTGGCGGCAGTGCCGCGCACCTTCATCAACGCCTCGGCCGGCTGGCTGGTGGAAGCGCTGGGCTGGAACAGCTTCTTCTGGCTGTGCGCCGCGCTGGCCGTGCCGGGAATGGTCCTGCTGCTCAAGGTCGCCCCGTGGCACGCACGGGAAACGAAGCCGGGTTAGCCTGTCGTCGCCGGGCGGCAACGCCTGTTGCGGTCAACGTGCTCCGAGGAGCGAATTCCGCACCGTCTGCCAGCCACGCCAGACGTAGAATGCGCGTTTGCCCCAGCGCCAGCTTCGCCTCGGACTGATGACGACGACGACGGCAACCGTGACACCAACCACCTCCGGGTGGGCCTTCAACCAGTCCACACCGGCAAGCGCCTTGTCGGCAGCGCCCAGCACACGTTCGAGACCGCCCGAATGACTCGCCAGCGCAGTGCGCTGCTGCGCAATGCGCGCCCGCAACTCACCCTGATGCCGCGCAAGCTCACGCGCGCGATCGTTCACTGCTTGTCCATCGCCCGCTGCAACTGTGCCATGTCAGTCTCCAGTTCGGCGAGGCTGGCACGGAGCAGCCGGCTTGGCTGGGAAATCTGGCGGCGCAGGGCCAGAACGAGAAACACGGCCGTCATCAGGAAAAACCCCGCCGCCAGCCCGAAGACCAGAACGCGCTGCTCCCAGAAGACGAGAGCGATGAAGGCGACCAGCAGGACCAGCCCGACCGCGAAGAGAAAGGCCGCCCCGACCGCCGTGGCCCACAGCGACATGAGGCGGTACTTTTCCTCCTCGACCTCGTTTACGAGGAGTTCCGCACGCGTCTTGCCGATCGCGAGCAGCGTCAGGATCAGGTTCTTCAGGGAAACGAACAACCTTTCGCGGCTCGCTTCGCCTCGCGATCCGGCGGGCATGGGCTTAACGGCGGCCGATCAGGACACCGAGGGCAAGACCGAGGGCGGCGGCAACGCCGATCGCCTGCCACGGACGCTCATGGACGAAGTCGTCGGTGGCGCGCGCTGCTGCCTTGGTCCGGTCGCGCAGATCCGCTTCGGCATCGGCCAGCCGCTCCTTGGCGTCGCGCAGGCGGATGGCGATGCGCTCGCGCAACTCGCCCGCCTTTTCGCCGGCGGCGCCGGCCGTGCTGCGCAACAACTCCTCGGTATCGGAAACCACGACCTTCAGATCGGAAACCAGCTTTTCCTTGTTGGAAACACCCATTTCGTCAGACATTTTCATTCTCCCGGTTGACAGTTGATCACATTTACAGATTATCCCCTTCGGGCGACGAAAGCAATTCACAGAATCCATTTGTAATCGATGACCAGCGGCGCGTGATCGGAGAAGCGTTCGCCCTTGTAAACATCAGCCCGCCTCGCGCCGGCTGCGAATTCGGGCGTGGCGACCTGATAGTCGATCCGCCAGCCGACATTCTTCGCCCAGGCCTGCCCGCGATTGCTCCACCAGGTATAGGAGTCCCCGGATGCTTCGGGATGAAGGCGGCGATAGACATCGACCCAACCATGATCGTCGAAGACCCGGGTCATCCAGGCGCGTTCCTCGGGCAGGAAGCCGGAATTCTTCTGGTTGGATCGCCAGTTCTTCAGATCGATTTCCTTGTGGGCTATGTTCCAGTCGCCGCACAGGACGATCTCCCGCCCTTCGGCGCGCAAGGCGGCAAGGTGCGGGAGGAAGGCGTCGAGAAAGCGGAACTTGGCTTCCTGACGTTCGGGCGACGACGAGCCTGACGGCAGATAGAGCGAAATGACCGACAGGTTTCCAAGATCGGCGCGGAGGTAGCGCCCTTCGCCATCGAACTCGCCATTCCCGAAACCTTCGATCACGCGCTCGGGCCTTTTCCGGCACCAGATGCCGACGCCGCTGTAACCCTTCTTTTCCGCAACATGATAGAAGGCATACATGCCGTCCGGGGCCAGCATTTCGGTGGCAAGGTCCGGCAACTGCGCCTTCAGTTCCTGGAGACAGACGATATCCGGCGCCTGCGCGACCACCCAAGCCAGCAGGTTCTTGCTCCAGGCGCTACGGATACCGTTGAGATTCAGGGAAATGATGCGTAACATTGAAGCTTTTCGTGCCGCGTTGGTAGCACTCGCGGAAATGGAAGAGAATGGACTTTCGTCAGGAATTCATTGAATTCGCACTAGGCTGCAAGGTATTGCGCTTCGGCGAATTCACGACCAAGGCTGGGCGCCTTTCGCCTTATTTCTTCAACGCCGGGCTGTTCAACGACGGGCAGTCGCTGGGCCGGCTGTCCGAATTCTACGCCAGGGCGGCCGAAGCCGGCGGCGTCGATTTCGACATGCTGTTCGGTCCGGCCTACAAGGGCATCCCGCTGGTCGCCGCCATCGCCGTCGCGCTGGCGCAACGCGGCCGGAATTTTCCGTTCGCCTACAATCGCAAGGAAGCCAAGGATCACGGCGAGGGCGGCAGCATCGTCGGCGCGCCGCTCGCGGGCCGCGTGCTGATCGTCGATGACGTTATCTCCGCCGGCACCTCGGTGCGCGAGTCGGTCGACCTGATCCGTGGCGCCGGCGCCACCCCGGCCGGTGTGCTGATCGCGCTGGACCGCCAAGAGCGCGGGCAGGGAGAACTCTCCGCAGTCCAGGAAGTCAGGCGCGACTACGGCATCCCGGTGATCGCCGTCGCCGGCTTGCGTGACCTGATGGCCTATCTTGAATATCATCCGCAATTCTCTTCTCACAAGACCGCAGTCGAACGTTACAGGGAGCAATATGGTGTCAGTCAATAAACTAGCGGCAGGAGCATTCGTTCTTTTGCAGCCCTCCCGGCTCATGCTGCCGCCCCCGCCACCAAGGAACCAGCCACCGGCAAGATGTTCTGCTGCGAACACGGGCGCATCTGCGGTGACACGTTTCCGGAGCGCTGCCGGGGCAAGGCCTACAGCATTCTCGACGCCAAGGGCAACCTGATCCGCGAAGAGCCGGCGCCGCTGACCCCCAGCAGAAGGCCGAGNGCCGCCGCCGAGGCGCAGCGCAAGAAGGAACTCGAGGAGCACGCCCGCGAGCAGCGGCGCCAGGACCAGGCCCTGCTCCAGACCTATACCAGCGCGCAGGATATCGACCGCTCACAGGCGCGCGCCGAACTGGATGTGGGCGCGGCGATCAAGGGCGCCGAGGAAAAGATCGCGGCAGCGCGCAAGCAGCGCAAGAAGTTCGAGGACGAGGCCGAGTTCTACAAGAGGAAGTCCCTGCCNCCCGAAGTGGCCAAGGGCTTGCGTGACGCCGACCACGAAATCAAGACGCAGCAGGAACTCCTGGAAGTCAAGAAGAAGGACCTGGCCAGCATCCAGGCCAAGTACGATGCCGACCGCAAGCGCTATGCCGAACTAACCGGCCGCTCGGAAGCACCGACGTCACCCGCGAAGCCTTCCTCGCCGGCGCCGCAGCCGCGCTGATCAGCCCGCCAGTTTCCGCCGCAGCAGGTCGTTCACCTGTTGCGGGTTGGCCTTGCCCTTCGCTGCCTTCATCACCTGGCCGACCAGCGCATTGAAGGCCTTTTCCCTGCCGGCCCGGAATTCGGCCACATTGGCGGCGTTGGCCGCCAGCACTTCATCGACCAGGACTTCGATGGCGCCGCTGTCGGTGATCTGCTTCAGGCCGTGCTTGTCGATGATTTCGTCGGCGCTCGCTCCCTCGCCATTCCACAAGGTTTCGAACACCTTCTTGGCGATGTTGTTGGAGATGGTGTTGTCGGCGATGCGCAGGATCAGCCCGCCGAGTTGCTGCGGCGATACCGGCGACTGCGTGATGTCCTTGCCGTCCCTGTTGAGGCGGGCGGCCAGGTCGACCATCACCCAGTTGGCACAGGGCTTGGCGCTCGGCTTGCCGGCGACCGCCACGGTCGACTCGAAATAGTCGGCCATTTCCTGACTGGCGGTCAGCGTCGTAGCGTCGTAGGGCGAGAGGCCGAGGTCGTCGCTGAAGCGCTGGCGCATCTGTCCGGGCAGTTCGGGCAGTTCGCCCCGGACGCGCTCGATCCAGTCAGCCGAAATGACCAGCGGCAGCAGGTCGGGATCCGGGAAATAGCGGTAGTCGTGCGCATCTTCCTTGCTTCGCATCATGCGCGTCTCGCCGCTGTCCGGGTCGAACAGCACGGTGGCCTGCTGGATCCCGCGCCCTTCCTCGATTTCGTTGATCTGCCACTGCACCTCGTAGTCGATCGCTTCCTTGAGGAAGCGAAACGAGTTAAGGTTCTTGATTTCGCGCCGCGTGCCGAATTCGGCCTGCCNCCTGGGGCGCACCGAGACGTTGGCGTCGCAGCGGAACGAGCCTTCCTGCATGTTGCCGTCACAGATGCCGATCCAGCGCACCAGCGCGTGCAACGCCCTGGCATAGGCGACAGCTTCGTCGGAAGAACGCATGTCCGGTTCCGAAACAATCTCCAGCAGTGGCGTGCCGGCACGGTTGAGGTCGATTCCCGACTTCCCGTGAAAGTCTTCATGAAGCGACTTTCCGGCATCCTCCTCGAGATGGGCGCGGGTCAGGCGGACGACTTTCTCGTAGGCCCCGTCCTTGCCACCCTGGCCTTGGCCGACCTGCAGCGTGATCTTGCCACCGACGACGACCGGCAGTTCGAACTGGCTGATCTGGTAGCCCTTGGGCAGGTCCGGGTAGAAGTAGTTCTTGCGCGCAAAGACCGATTTCGCTGCCACTTCGGCGTCGATCGCCAAGCCGAAGCGAATGGCGCAGTCGACTGCCTTCCGGTTGAGCACCGGCAGGACGCCGGGCAAGGCGAGGTCGACCGCGCACGCCTGCGTGTTCGGTGCCGCGCCGAATGCCGTCGACGCGCCGGAGAAAATCTTCGAAACCGTCGCCAACTGCGCGTGCGTCTCGATGCCGATCACCACTTCCCACTGATTCATCATTCCATTCCGTTTCCTAACAACGCCCCGACTTGCCCTCGACGATCAGCGGCCATAAGTAGCCGAAGGCGTCGCCTTCGCACGATCTGGGACAGTCGTCGAAGGCGATCGTCACCTTGTTACCCTGTTCCCAGATGCGGACCATGCAGCCGCTTACGCGACGCCAGCCGGACGCCGCCGATGCCAGTCGGTCGCCTGCTGGTAGCGGTGGGCGACATTGAGCAGCCGCGCCTCGTCGAAGTAGTTGCCGATCAGTTGCAGGCCGACCGGCAGGCCGCCGGCGAAGCCGCAGGGAATCGACATACCGGGCAGGCCGGCCAGGTTCACCGCGATGGTGTAGATGTCCGATAGGTACATCTGGACCGGATCGGCCGCCTTCTCGCCCAGCTTGAAGGCGGTGGACGGCGAGGTCGGCCCCATGATCACGTCGCACTGCCTGAAGGCGGCGACGAAATCGTCGGCGATCAGCCGGCGGATGCGCTGCGCCTGCAGGTAGTAGGCGTCGTAGTAGCCGTGCGACAGCACGTAGGTACCGATCAGGATGCGCCGTTTGACCTCGGCGCCGAAGCCCTGGGCGCGGGTCTTCATGTACATGTCGTCGAGGTTGCCGTAATCCTCGGCGCGGAAGCCATAGCGCACGCCGTCGAAGCGGCTCAGGTTGGAGCTGGCCTCGGCCGGCGCGATGACGTAGTAGGCCGGCACCGACAGGTGCGAATTGGGCAGCGAGACCTCGACGCAGGTCGCGCCGAGCTTTTCGTATTCGGCGATGGCGGCGCGCACGGCGGCCATCACTTCGGCATCGCAGCCTTCGCCGAAAAATTCCCTGGGCAGGCCGATGCGCAGGCCGGCCAGCGGCTTTTCTAGATCGCGAGCGTAATCTTCGCGCGGGCGGTCGAGCGAGGTCGAGTCGCGCTCGTCGAAACCGGCCATGGCGTTGAGCAACAGCGCACAATCCTCGGCGCTTTTCGCCATCGGCCCGCCCTGGTCGAGCGACGAGGCGAAGGCGATCATGCCGTAGCGCGAAACGATCCCGTAGGTCGGCTTCAGCCCGGTCAGGTTGCACAGCGCGGCTGGCTGGCGGATCGAGCCGCCGGTGTCGGTGCCGGTCGCCGCCGGCGCCAGGCGGGCTGTCACTGCTGCGGCCGAGCCGCCGGAAGAACCGCCGGGCACGCGCTCGCGGTCCCACGGGTTGCGCACCGGGCCGAAAAAGGAGGTTTCGTTGGACGAGCCCATGGCGAACTCGTCCATGTTGGTCTTGCCCAGCGAAACGAGGCCGGCCTCGGCTTCCATCTTGCGGATCACCGTCGCGTCGTAGGGCGAAACGAAATTGGCCAGCATCTTCGAGCCGCAGGTGGTACGCCAGCCTTCGGCGCAGAAAATGTCCTTCTGGGCGATCGGGATGCCAGTCAGCGGCCCCGCACTGCCGGCGGCGATGCGTGCATCGGCGGCGCGCGCCATTTTCAGGCTTTNTTCGGGGTCGACCGTGACAAAGGCGTTCAGCGCCGGATTCAGGCGTTCGATGCGGTCGAGGAAAAGCCCGGTGAGTTCGACGCTGGAAACCTGCTTCGCGGCCAGCGCCTGTGAGAGTTCCCTGAGGCTGGCGTCGATCATTCGATCACCTTCGGCACCAGGTAGAGCCCGGCTTCGGTTTCCGGCGCGACAGCCTGAAAAGTGGCGCGGCGATCTTCCTCGGTCACCTTGTCGTCACGCAGGCGCTGGCTGAGATCCTGGGCATGCGCCATCGGCTCGACACCCGCGGTATCGACCGCCTGCATCTGCTCGATCAGCTGGAAGATGCCGTTGAGATGGCCCTGCGTGGTTGCGGCCTCGGCTGCGCTGATCTCGATGCGGGCGAGATGGGCGATCCGCTGAACCTGTTCAAGTGTGAGCGACATGAAAAGCAAAGACTTTTGCACTGCACAAAGTCTTAAAATGGAGAGCGTTATAAGGTATCATAAAAGTTTTCCCTACCGCACCCCCAGCAGCGGAGTCACAGATGTTCGGTTTCCTCACCAAGTATTTCTCCAGCGATCTCGCCATCGACCTCGGCACGGCCAACACGCTCATCTATGTGCGCGGGCGCGGCATTGTTCTTGACGAACCGTCGGTCGTCGCCATTCGTCTCGAAGGCGGCCCGAGCGCCAAGAGATCCATCCAGGCCGTCGGCAAGGAAGCCAAGGAAATGCTTGGCAAGGCCCCCGGCAGCATCACCGTCATCCGCCCGATGAAGGACGGCGTGATCGCCGATTTCACCGTCACCGAGCAGATGCTCAAGCAGTTCATCAAGAAGGTGCACGATTCGCGGCTGTTCAGCCCGAGCCCGCGCATCATCATCTGCGTGCCCTCCGGGTCGACCCAGGTCGAACGCCGCGCCATCCGCGAGTCGGCGATCGGCGCCGGCGCCAGCCAGGTNCACCTGATCGAGGAGCCGATGGCTGCAGCGATCGGTGCCGGCTTGCCGGTTTCCGATGCCACGGGTTCGCTGGTCGTCGATATCGGCGGCGGCACGACCGAAGTCGGCGTCATCTCGCTCGGCGGCACGGTCTATGCCGGATCGGTGCGCGTTGGCGGCGACAAGCTCGACGAGGCGATCATCAACTACATCAGCCGCAATTACGGCATGATGATCGGCGAAAACACCGCCGAAGGCATCAAGAAGCGCATCGGTTCCGCCTTCCCGGGCGCCGAGGTCAAGGAAATGGAAGTTTCCGGCATCAACAAGGCCGAAGGCATCCCGCGCAAGTTCACGATTTCCTCCAACGAAATCCTCGAGGCGCTGACCGATCCGCTGAACCAGATCGTTTCGGCGGTGAAGTCGGCGCTGGAGAAGACCCCGCCCGAACTCGGCGCCGACATCGCCGAGCGCGGCATGGTGCTGACCGGCGGTGGCGCCCTGCTGCGCGATCTCGACCGTCTGCTGATGGAAGAAACCGGCCTGCCGGTCATCGTCGCCGACGAGCCACTCACCTGTGTTGCCCGTGGTTCGGGTCTGGCGCTGGAAAAGGTGGACAAGCTCGGCTCGATCTTCGCGTCCGAGTAAGGCGGAACGCCATTCGTGGCGAGTCTCGACCACGCACCGCCGCCTTTTTCAAGCGAGGGCCAGCACCGCTGGCCCTTCTGGCTTTTTATGTCCTGATTTCACTGGCGGTATTCGTCGTCGACTTCCGCGTCCGCAGCCTCGATCTGCTCAGGCAGACCGTGGCGCTGGTGGTTGACCCGCTGCAACGGGTAGCGCAAACACCCGGCAGCCTGGTCGACCATGCGCGCAATTACCTGGAGGGCATGCAGTTGCTGCAGCGTGAAAACGATGAACTGCGCCATGCCAAGCTGACAACGGCGCCAAATCTGCTGCGTCTGGAGCAACTGGAAGCGGAAAACGAACGCCTGCGCAAGCTGCTGCTGGTCAAGGAACGCGAGAATGCCAAGGGACAGGTTGCCCAGATCCTCTACACCGCACGCGACCCCTTTTCGCGCAAGGTGATCGTCGACAAGGGCCAGCAATCGGGAATCGTCGCCGGTCAACCGGCGATCGACGAGGCCGGTGTCGTCGGCCAGGTCACGCGAGTCTTTCCCTTTTCCGCTGAGATCACGCTGATCACCGACAAGGATCAGGCGGTGCCCGTTCAGATTGTGCGCAGCGGCCAGCGCTCGGTCGTCTTCGGCCTCGGGACCGGGCAGATGGAACTGCGTTACATGCCGGCCAATGCCGATGTCGAGGTCGGTGACATGCTTGTGACCTCTGGCCTCGACAGCGTCTATCTGCAAGGCTACCCGGTGGCCAAAGTGGTCGGCATCGAGCGCGAGGGCGCCTATTCCTTCGCCCGCATTCTCGCCGCGCCGATTGCCGGCGTCGAGAATTTCGGCGAGGTGATGATCCTCGACCCGCGCCAACCGCTGCCGCCGCGCCAGCCTGAAGCCCAGGGCCGGGGCGCCGGCGGCGGTGACAAACCGGGCCTGCGCCCGAAGAAAAAGAAGCAGGCGGCGAAGGGCAAGTAATGCAGCCGACCTTCACTTCCTCGCGCATCCTGTTGCCGGCCCGACCGTGGTTCATCTACCTGAGCCTGATCGTTGCCCTGCTCCTCAACTTCCTGCCCACGGCTTACTGGGCGGGCGTGCCTGACTGGGTCGCGCTGGTGCTGTGCTTCTGGAGCGTCCGCGAATTCCGCCGCGTCGGCATGGGCTGGGCGTTCATTCTCGGCCTGCTGATGGATGTCGCCGACGGCGCGGTACTCGGCCAGCATTGCTTTGCCTACGTGCTCCTCGCCTTCGCCGCGTCCTCGCTGTCCCGGCGCCTGCTCTGGTTTCCCATCGCCCAGCAGGCGTTGCAGGTTCTGCCCTTGCTGCTCCTGACCCAGATAGTCCAGGCGCTGATGCGGCTCGCGGTGGGCGGAGACTTTCCGGGCTGGGCTTATTTCATCGGCCCCGTGGTCGCCAGCCTGCTCTGGATTCCGCTGACCTTTGTCCTGCTTCTGCCGCAGTACCAGCCAGTCGAGCAGAATCCGGATCGGCCGATCTGACGGAATTCCGGGCCATGGGCAATTTCCACAACTCCGAGAGCGACCTCGACCGTTTCCGTTTCCGGCTCGGGATTGCCACGCTCGTCGTACTTCTCGCCTTTGGCACGCTGATCGGGCGCTTCGTCTGGCTCCAGGTCCTGCAGCACGATTTCTACCGCACCCGTGCTGAAGACAACCGCATCGCGCTGATCCCCATCGTTCCCAACCGGGGCGTAATCACCGACCGCAACGGCGTCGTTCTGGCGCGCAACTACTCGGCCTATACGCTGGAAATCACGCCTTCGCTGGCTGGCGACCTCGAAGCAACGATCGATGCGCTGAGCGAGGTGATCGACATTCAGCCCAAGGACCGCAAGCGCTTCAAGCGCCTGCTCGACGAGGCCAAGAATTTCGAGTCGGTCCCGATTCGCACCCGCCTGACCGATACCGAAGTGGCGATTTTTGCCGCCCAGCGCTACCGCTTCCCCGGTGTCGAGGTCATGGCCCGGCTCTTTCGCCAGTACCCCCTCGGACCCATCGGTTCGCATGCGCTCGGGTACATCGGGCGCATCACCGACCGCGATCTGCAGTGGATCGAAGAAGCGGACAAGCAGGCCAACTACAAAGGCACCGACCACATCGGCAAGACCGGGCTGGAACAGCACTACGAATTCGAGCTGCACGGCGAGACCGGCTACGAGGAAGTCGAGATCGATTCCGGCGGACGCGCCCTGCGCAGCCTCAAGCGCATCCCGCCGGTTTCCGGCAACAACCTGCAGTTGACCCTGGATGCCAAGCTGCAGGAAATCACCGAGCAGGCCTTCGGCGACCGTAAGGGCGCCCTGGTCGCCATCGATCCCAACACCGGCGGCATTCTGGCACTGGTTTCCAACCCGACCTATGATCCTAACCTGTTCGTCGACGGCATCACCCCGGACAACTGGAAGGAGCTGAACGAGCACCCGGACAAGCCGATGATCAACCGCACGATCAACGGCGCCTATCCGCCCGGCTCGACCTTCAAGCCCTTCATGGCGCTGGCCGCACTGGAGTTGGGCAAGCGCACGCCGAACCAGGCGATCAGCGATCCCGGCTTTTTCAACTTCGGCAACCACACCTTCCGCGACGACAAGAAGGGCGGGCATGGCAGCGTGGACATGTACAAGTCGATCGTCCATTCCTGCGATACCTACTACTACATGCTCGCCAACGACATGGGGATCGACAACATCGCCAGGTTCATGGGCCAGCTC
This sequence comes from Dechloromonas sp., assembly GCA_013693915.1. Taxonomy (GTDB): domain Bacteria; phylum Pseudomonadota; class Gammaproteobacteria; order Burkholderiales; family Rhodocyclaceae; genus Azonexus. The sequence goes on from CP059264.1 coordinate 133,940, forward strand.
GGATTGGGCCAGCGTACCGGCGTCGATCTCGGCCGCGATGATTCGGGCGAATCCAAGGGCGTTCTGCCGTCACAGGAATGGAAAAGGCAGCGCTTCAAGAAGCCCGAGCAGCAGAAGTGGTATGCCGGCGAGACCATTTCGATCGGCATCGGCCAGGGCTACAACGCCTACACGCCGATTCAGCTCGCCCAGGCGACTGCGGTGGTTGCCAACCGGGGCGTCATGTTCCGTCCGCACCTGGTCAACCAGATCGTCGATGCCAGGACCGGCGAGAAGCGTCCGGTCGAGCCGCAGCCGATCCGCGACCTCAAGCTCAAGCCGCAGAACGTGGACGTCATCCGCCGGGCGATGGTCGGCGTCAACAAGGAAGGCACCGGCGCGCGGACCTTCGCCGGCGCCCCGTACGAAGCCGCCGGCAAAACCGGGACAGCGCAGGTCTTCTCGCTGAAAGGCGCCGATTACAAGGCAAGCGGCGTCAAGAAGGAGTTGCGCGACCACGCCCTGTTCATCGCCTTTGCACCGGCCGACAAGCCGAAGATCGCGCTGGCGGTGCTTGTCGAGAACGGCGGCTTCGGCGCCCAGTCGGCGGCGCCGATCGCGCGCATGGTCCTCGACTACTATCTGCTCGGCAAGCTGCCGGCCGGTGCCGCCAAGGAAGATGCCGCAGCCGTGGAGGATGACAACGAAGAATGATCGACGTCATCGGCACCCTGAAACGCGGCGGACGCGGCCTGATCGCCCCGATCGACTTCCCGCTGCTGCTGATCACCCTGGCGATCATGGCGGTCGGCCTCGCCACCGTGAATTCCGCCACCTTCGACGGCAACAATCGCCTGCTGTCGCAGGCCGGCAACATGGGTGTGGCCATGGTCGTCATGTGGCTCGTCGCGCGTCTGCCGCCGCAGAAGCTGATGCGCTTCGCCTTGCCGCTCTACGTCGTCGGGCTCCTGCTACTGGTCGCCGTCTTCCTGTTCGGAATCAAGGTCAATGGCGCCAAGCGCTGGCTGTCGCTCGGTTTCACGCGCATCCAGCCATCGGAGATCATGAAGATCGCCATGCCGTTGATGCTCGCCTGGTATTTCCACAAATACGAGGCGACGCTGCGCGCCCGCCATTTCATCGTCGCCGCGCTACTGCTGGTCGTTCCCTTCGGCCTCATAGCCAAGCAGCCCGACCTCGGCACCGCGCTGCTGGTCGGCGGCGCCGGCTTTTTCGTGATCTTCTTCGCCGGCCTGCCGTGGAAGGTCATCGTCGGCCTGATCGCCGCCGGCGCCGCCGCCGCGCCGCTGCTCTGGGGGATGATGCACGACTACCAGCGCAAGCGCATCCTGACCCTGATCGACCCGACCACAGATCCACTCGGTGCCGGCTACCACATCATCCAGGCGACCATCGCCATCGGCTCCGGCGGCCCGTTCGGCAAGGGCTACCTCAACGGCACGCAGACCCATCTCGAGTTCATTCCGGAAAAGCACACCGACTTCATTTTTGCCGTCTATTCGGAGGAGTGGGGACTGCTCGGCAATGCCTTGCTGGTCTTCCTTTACACCCTGCTGATCGGGCGCGGCATGATGATCGCGATGGCCGCCCCGACGATGTTCTCGCGCCTGCTGGCCGGCTCGGTCACGCTCGGCTTCTTCACCTATGCCTTCATCAACATGGGCATGGTCAGCGGCATCCTGCCGGTGGTCGGCGTTCCGCTGCCGTTCATGAGTTACGGCGGCACCGCGCTCGTCACCCTGTTCCTCGGCATCGGTATCCTGATGTCGATCCAGTCGCACCGCATGCTGGTCAAGAAATGAGCTTCCGCCCGATCATCTGCGCACTCACCGCGTTGCTGCTGGCGGCCTGCGGAACCGCGCCGAAGGATGCTGCGGTCGACGGTCAAAAAGGCTCCGTTTCCAAAACGCCGACGAAGAAGCCGACTGCCGTCCTCAAGAGGGGCGGCGGCTTCTACAAGGACGATGGCCCGGCCGACGACATTCCGGACGGTCTCGACGACATTCCCGATGCCCAGCCGAAATGGGAGCCGTTGCACAAGCCAGCGGCCCGCCCCTATGTCGTTCTCGGCAAGGAATACATCCCCAACACCGCGGTCAAGCCCTATCGGACACGCGGCATCGCCAGTTGGTACGGCAAGAAGTTCCACGGCCAGAAGACCTCGATCGGCGAGCCCTACGACATGTTCGCCATGACCGCCGCCCATCCGACGCTGGCGCTTCCTTCCTACGTCCGCGTCACCAATGTACAGAGCGGCAAGGCGGTCGTCGTCCGCGTCACCGATCGCGGGCCATTCCATGCCGACCGCGTGATCGACCTCTCGTACACCGCCGCCTACAAGCTTGGCCTGGTCAACGGCGGCAGCGGCCAGGTCGACGTCGAGGCGATCATTCCGGGCGAACCGACGACCACCACCTATGCGCAAGTAACGCCTCCGCCCCGGCCGGCGCCGGCGGAAGCGGACGAGATCGAGAAGCTGGTCAGGCGCATGGCGCTCGAGGAGCGGCCGGTTCAGACGGCTACCATGGTCGGCATGGGCAGCGACAGCGTCCCGCCGAAAGGCGTCTATCTGCAACTCGGCGCCTTCGCCAGCGCCGACAATGCCGACAGCCTCAGGAACCATCTGGTCCGCGAACTGGACTGGCTGAGCGAGCCGATGCGCGTCTATGCCGGCGGCGGCATTCATCGCCTCCAGCTCGGGCCCTACGCCAGCCGCACCGATGCCGACCGGGTCGCCGAGAAGATTCAGGTCGCGCTGGGCTCCCGGCCAACCGTCGTCATCCGTTAGCGACGGCGGGAAACAAACTGACTGTCGTTTGACCCGAATCAATGGCGGCCGGGATCCGCCGGCTATACTCAGTCGCTCCGCTCACCGACAGCAACGCCATGACCTCCTTGCCCGACCTGATCTGCCCGGCCGGCAGCCTGCCGGCACTCAAGGCGGCCGTCGATAACGGCGCCGATGCCGTCTATCTCGGCTTCAGGAACGACACCAACGCGCGCAACTTCGCCGGCCTGAACTTCGACGCGAAGGCGATGGCCGAAGGCATCCGCTACGCACATGGCCGGGGCCGCGAGATCCTGCTGGCAATCAACACCTTTCCCCAGGCCGGTCGTGTCGCCGACTGGCGCAGCGCGGTCGATTCCGCAGTGGATCTCGGCGCCGATGCAATCATCCTCGCCGATGTCGGCCTTCTCGACTACGCCTGCCGCAAGCATCCCCAACAACGCCTGCATCTCTCGGTGCAGGGCTCGGCCACCAGCTACGAGGCGATCAACTTCTGCCAGCGCGAATTCGGCATCCGGCGCGCCGTGCTGCCGCGCGTGCTGACGCTGGCCCAAGTCGAGCACGTCATCAGGAACACCAGCGTCGAAATCGAGGTCTTCGGCTTCGGCAGCCTGTGCGTGATGAATGAAGGCCGTTGCTGGCTTTCCTCGTATGCCTGCGGCGAGTCGCCCAATACCGTCGGCGCCTGCTCGCCGGCCAAGTACGTGAAGTGGGACAAGGTGGCGGCTGCGCCCGGGCAGGCGGGGCACATGGACACCCGCCTCAACGGCATCCTCATCGACCGCTTCGGCGACGACGAGCCCGCCGGCTATCCGACGCTATGCAAGGGCCGTTTCGACGTGCAGGGCGAGACCTATTACGCGCTGGAAGAGCCGACCAGCCTCAACGTGCTGTCCATCCTGCCCGAGATTGCCAGGATCGGCGTCCGCGCGATCAAGGTCGAAGGCCGCCAGCGCAGCCCGACCTATGTCGCACAGGTTACCCGCACCCTGCGCGCCGCACTCGATTCGCTGGCCGACGGCGCCGAGAAGTTTCTCGTAAAGCCGGCCTGGCAGGCGGAACTGACCAAGGTTTCCGAAGGCAGCCAGGCAACGCTCGGCGCCTACAGCCGGCCGTGGAGGTAAGCGCATGAAACTCGCCCTCGGCCCCCTGCTCTGGTTCTGGCCGAAGGCCGAAGTCCTGGAGTTCTACGCCGAGATGGCGCAGAACCCCGCACTCGACATCATCTACGTCGGCGAGGTGGTCTGTTCGCGCCGCCAGCAACTGCGCACCGCCGACTGGATCGGGCTGGCCCGTGACCTCGCCGAAGCCGGCAAGGAAGTCGTCGTTTCGGCGCAGGCGCTGCTCGAATCGGAAAGCGACCTCAAGACGCTGCGCCGCCTGATCGACGAATTGTCCGAAAACCCCGGCTGCAAGGTCGAAGCCAACGACCTCGGCGCGGTCAACCTCATGCAAGACAAGGAATTCGTCGCCGGACCGCACCTCAATATCTACAACGAGGCGACGCTGGTCACCTTCGCCCGCTACGGCATGAGGCGCTGGGTGCCGCCGCTGGAAGCGACGCGCACGCTGGTCGAGACCCTGCACGCCAACCGGCCGGCCGGCGTCGAGACCGAGGTCTTCGTNCACGGCAAGCTGCCGCTGGCCTTCTCGGCGCGTTGCTTCACTGCCCGCCATTACGACCTCAACAAGGACGACTGCCAGTTCAAGTGCCTCGACCACCCCGAAGGCCTGACGCTGAAGACGCGCGAGGGGCAGGATTTCCTCTGCATCAACGGCATTCAAACGATGTCGGCACAGAGCTACAACCTGCTGCACGAAATGCCGACGCTGCGCCAGTTGGGCATCAACATCGTCCGCGTCAGCCCGCANAAGGCGCACATTGCCGAAATCATCGCCGCCTTCGACACCGCCCGCCGCGGCGAGCCGGTCGCTGTCGACAGCAGCGAATGGAACGCCAGCGGCCAGGTCGACGGCTACTGGTTCGGCGACGCCGGCATCCGCCAGCACCATACCCAAGCCCTCGCCCACCTGGGAGCCAACGCATGAGCGATTTCACCGTCCCCAAGTTCCGCCTACCCGGCTTCGTCGCCGAAATTGGCCGGAAACTGCCGCAATGGCCGCACGGCCTGGCGCTGGTCGCCGGCCTCAACGCCGCGCTGAAAATGAAATTGCTGCCGGAAAGCGAGTTGACCGCGCTCGATGACAAGCTCTTCCGCGTCCAGGTGCTCGACACCGGCGGCACGGCCCACTTCACCTACCGCGACAGCCTCTTCCGCCCGGTTTTCCGCGCCGAACGCGAACCCGACCTCGCCTTCGCCGCGCATCTCTCGGCCTACCTGCAACTCCTCGCCCGCCAGGAAGACCCGGACACCCTCTTCTTCAACCGTGAGCTGGAAATCACCGGCGACACCGAGCTGGGACTGATGGTCAAGAACATGCTCGATGCGGTCGAGTGGCCAAAACTACCGAGTTTGCCGCTGCCGACCCGCTGATTGACCCGGGGCAGCCTGTGCCCTGTGGCCTGTTTTCTCACAGGAGTCCTTTGTCAAATTGCCCAAGTCATCATTCCACCGCACCTTGCGCAAGAAGCCGCACAAGGCCGATGATCACCAACGTAGGTCCACGCCGGTCGGGCACTTGGTGACATCGGCGACTCAAGTGGACGGGGAGCCCTGCTCCACACACTCTTAGGAGCGGACGCATGGCGTGGATACTGCTGTTGATCGCTGGCTTGCTTGAAGTGGGTTGGGCCATTGGGCTCAAGTACNNAGAGGGCTTCACGCGGCCATGGCCAAGTGTCCTCACACTGGCAGCCATGGCCGGCAGCGTCGTCCTGCTAGGGATCGCCATGAAGTCGCTCCCTGTGGGGACCTCCTACGCCGTATGGGTAGGAATCGGCGCTGTGGGAACGGCCATCTTGGGCATCATCTTGTTTGGTGAGTCGGCGAGCGCTGGCCGCCTTGCAAGCCTCGGACTCATCGTGGCGGGTATCGTTGGGCTCAAGTTGGCAACGCCGGGGTAGCTGGCAGCGAGGTATCGCGAGGTATTCGGGAATGACCACGGTTTCCCGTTTCCGCCTCGCCTTCGCCGCACATTTCTCGGCCTGCCTGCAACTCCTCGTCCGCCAGAAGGATCCGGACACCCTCTTCTTCAACCGCGAGCCAGAAACGACCGGCGAACCCAAACTCGGGATGATCGCCAGGAACATGCTCGACGGCGTCGAATGGCCTAGCATCCCGCGTTCGCCGCTGCCGACCCGCTGGTTGTCAGGGCGCAAGCCGGGGCCGCTCCCTGATGCCACCTTCCGCCAGGGGTTACGGGCCCGTTCGTTCAACGCCGGGAAAAGCGCCGGCGCCAGAGGATGTACGGCAGCATGGTCAGCGCCGCGATCAGCAGGTAGGCGAGGATCGCCGCGATAACCAGTGGCGCGGCATGGTTGACCGTGGCTACCACCATTGCCAGGCCAGGGTTGCGGGCGGCTGTGAGGATCGCTGCCACGCTGCGCGTCGCGGGATCGGGGCCGCCCAGAAGGTGTCCGCAGGCAAGCGCGCCTGCGGTAATCAGGACGATGGCACCGGCGGCATGGACGCCGGCATCCTGGACGGGCTTCCAGACGGCGATCAGCGCCAGCGCGGTGAGGGCCAGCAGCAGGAAACTCGCCAGCCGGGAAGTGCGCACCCCAGCGCCGCGGCCCATTTCGGCCGCAGGCGGTTGAGCCCAATGCCGAGACCCAGCGGCAGCAACTGGGCGATGAAGACCTGCCGTGCCAGATGGTTCGGATCCACGGAGGCGCTGGCTCCATAAACCTCGTCGAGGCCGGCGATCCACAGCGGTATCGTGACGACGGCGAGGATCGCCACCGCGATCTGCAGCGCCGGCGCGAAGTCGCGCTGGCCGCCCGCATCGAGAGAACGCCGCAGCGCCACCGGCGCCCCCGGCGAGATTGCCATGAGAACGATGCCCACTTCGACCGGTCGGGCGAGGTCGACCGATTTGACGACAATCAACGCCAGCGCGGGGACGGCGACGAGGACGGCGAACAGGCTTTTCAACATCAGGCCGGGGTGAATCCACGCCTTGCGGAAGTGGCCAGGCGGGATCGCCAGTCCGAGATCGAACATGACGGTGAAGATGGTCGCAGCAGCCGCAGCGGAAAGAATCCACCCCGGGATAGGACCGTCACCGGCATCGCATTGCCTCTTTGGTGCGAGAGTCGTACCGGCTACACGCTGGTGGTCGGGAATAGTGCTCGGCGGTCTGCGCCAGCGGCTGCAGGGGAGAGGGTCGCCCGCCTCGATTCGCTTCGGGGCGGGTCGTCAGCGGCCGGGCTGCGCGCCTGACGCTAGCCTGGACGGGCAGCGCCGGTGGCGAATCCGCGTCGCGCCGCATTGGGCGAGCGCAGTTTTGCGGAGCACGGTTTATCGGTCGGGTGTTCTGGCTCATGCCCGCTTCTGAGCAAGGCAATCGACATGGCCGTCAGCAATCCTCTTTTCCGCGGTGCGCGGTACGTCGGCGGCTTCATAGATGTCATCCATGTTCAGGCATAAATCGAGGCTGCGCAGGGGTAGCGTCTCGCCGGGCAGGATGATTTCGTGGAGCCAGCCTTCCTCGCCGCGCCGGAAGATTTCGGCCCACTGGCGCTCCTGATCGACAAGCACGTATTCGCGCAGGCTGGGGAGTTGCCGGTAGTTCATCCACTTTTCGCGGCGGTCGACTTTCTCGGTGCTGGTGGAGAGGACTTCGACAACGACCTGCGGCGCTTCGAGGTGATTTTTCGGCGCATCAGCGGCGAGATCGCGCTCGCTGCAGGTGACGACGACATCGGGGTAGTAGTAGGCGCCGGCGCTCTCGACATGCACTTTCATGTCTGCTGCCCACGTGCGGCAGCGGGTTCCTCGTAGATGCGCGCGAATGACGGCAAATATATTGCCCACTATCGTTCCGTGCGCCTTGCTTGCGCCGGTCATGGCGAAGATTTCTCCCTGCACGTATTCGTGGCGCAGACCAGGAAGTTCTTCACCGGCCAGGTAGTCGCTTTCGCTGATGAAAGAAACTCGTGCTTCGCCCATGACAGTTCCTTGCTTGCGGAGCATCGAATATAGCATCCGGCGTGCCGGCAATGAATCGGGAAGGCGTCGCCGTCCTGGAATTAGCTGCGGTTAATGCCCGATTGCCGCGGTCGACCGCGACAATCGGGGCACTTTCATGGGCCGACCGAAATTACCGCCTCGCCGTCATCGTTCGCGACGGTGTGCCCGGCGCCCTCGACGTGGACCAGGCCGACTGGACAACTCGGGCTGGCGACGGCAACGATGCTCACGACTTCCTCCTGATCGACCGGCATCACCAGGCTCTCGCGTCCGTGCAACACCGCGCCGCCGAAGTNGACCGCGAGGCCGTCGGCCAGGCTGCCGTCGGCGCAGAACAACGATTCGCCCAAGGCCGGATACTCGTGACCCACCGCCTCCAGAACCTCGCCGACGGTCTCGCCGCTGGCCATGACTTCGTCGCGACCATCGGCAAGGGGGCGCAGGATGGGAGGAATGTGGACCGAGACGACCGGATACTCGCTCGTCAACATGGCGCACCTCCTTTCCATTACCTCGATTTGACAGGCCGCGCGGCGAAAGTTCACAAAAACGGGAGGCCGCAGCCTCCCGTCGTTCGCTCGCGAGCGGTCAGTTCACTTCTTCTTCTGGGCATCCAGACGGAACTTGACGTAGGAGCCGGGCGCGGGCTCGATGACGGCGAGCGGGCCATCCTCGGGATTGCGCGCCTTGACCTTGGCGCTGCCGCCCGGCAGGTTATTCATCCATTCGCTCCAGTGCGTCCACCAGGAGCCCGGATTCTGCGTCGCGCCGGCCAGGAACTCCTGGGGATCTTCCGGCAGGTTGCCGTCGGTCGCGTCATTGGTCCAGTAGCCATACTTGTTGGCCACCGGCGGGTTGACGATGCCGGCAATGTGACCCGAGCCGCCGAGCACGAACTTGGTGGCGCCGGTCGGCAGGCGGGCGCCCATGTAGGTGCTCTTCCACGGAGCGATGTGATCTTCGACCGTCGAGATGAAGTAGCACGGGACCTTGACCTTGCGCAGATCAATCTTGACGCCGCCCAGCGTCAGGTGGCCAGGCTTGACCAGATTGTTCTCGAGGTACATGTTGCGCAGGTAGTAGCTGTGCATTGCCGCCGGCAAACGGGTCGAATCCGAGTTCCAGAACAGGAGGTCGAACGGGAACGGATCCTTGCCCAGCAGGTAGTTGTTCACGACGAAGGACCAGATCAGGTCATTGGCCCGCAGCATGTTGAAGGTGCCGGCCATCATGCCGCCGTCGTGGTAGCCGCGCGCGAACATCTTCTTTTCGAGGCCGGCAACCGTGTCCTCGCCGAGGAAGACCCGCAGTTCGCCCGGCTCGGAAAAATCGAGCATCGTCGTGAAGAAGGTGCCCGAATTGCCGCGCTTGTCCTTCTTGGCAGCCATGTACGCCAGCGTCGTCATTACCAGCGTTCCGCCCAGACAGTAGCCAGCCATGTTGACGCTGTCCTCGCCGGTCTGCGCGCAGACCTGGGTGATGGCTTCCATCGACCCCTGCAACAGGTAGTCCTCGAAGGTCTTCGCCGCCAGCTTCTCGTCCGGGTTGATCCAGGAGATGATGAACGTCGTGTAGCCCTGGTCGGTGGCCCATTTGACCATCGAGTTCTTCTCGCGCAGGTCGAGGATGTAATACTTGTTGATCCACGGCGGGACGATCAGGAACGGCCGCTTGTACTGGTCGGGTGTCGCGGGATCGTACTGGATCAACTGGAACAGCTCGTTCTGGAAGATTACCTTGCCCGGCGTCGTGGCGACGTTCTTGCCCATTTCGAAGGCCGAGGTGTCGGTCATGCGAATGCGCAACTGACCGTCGTCGGTCACATCGTTGAGCAGATTGTTGAGGCCCTTGATCAGGTTCTGCCCGTGGCTCTTGACCGTCTCGCGGAAAACTTCCGGGTTGGTCAGGGCGAAGTTCGACGGCGACAGGGCGTCGATGTACTGCCGGGTGAAGAAGTTGACCTTGAGCTGGGTCGCCTCGTCGAGCCCCTCGGCGCCGGCGACGGTGTCATGCAGGTGACGGGCGGTGATCAGGTAGGACTGCTTGACGAAGTCGAACAGGAAATGCTGCTCCCATTCCTCGTCCTTGAAGCGGTTGTCACCCTTCTTCGGGGCGGCAACCGGGGACCCGACGGGCAGGCCTATCATCTTCATCGTGGTGTTCTGCCACAACGAGAAATAGTCCCACATCATGTTCATCTGCGTCTGTGCCAGCTTGTACGGATTGGCCATCAGGCGGGCCGAAAGATCCATGAAGGCCTTGGCCACTCCAAGCTCGTCGGTCGGAGCGGAAGCGCCTTCCTTGGCCTTCTTCTCCATGAACTTGCCGATCAGGCGCGATGCGCGCTGCGCCACTTCGGCATAGGTTTTGGCCATATCAGCCGGATCGGGCAGTTTGCCTGCCTTATCGACGGTTTGCTGCGACATTCTCAAACTCCCTCTCTCAGTGCGCGGCTGGTCAGTGCTGGAGCCGCAGGAATCGAATTACACCGTCGGCGTCGGTGGTGCATGACAGCCGGCCAGCTTCTCGAAGGTAATTCAGGTGGGCGATCGCCTCGCCCATCCCGAACATCGTCTGATGTGTATCCAGTGCTCGCTGAAACAGGGTGTCGAGCAACCCGGCTGCGCTCTGCGGCGCATCTTCACAAGCCTCCTCAAGTGCGCGCAACCGCTCTTCATGGTGNNTACGCAATTCCTCAATCCGTGCCTGAACCCCAGTGAACGGGAGCCCGTGCGAAGGCAAAACCAGGGTCCGTTCCGGAATTTCCCGTGCCAATTCTCCCAACGATTCCAGAAACCAGCCCAATGAATCGGCTTCCGGGGTCGCCGCGAAAACGCTGATATTCGTGGAAATTTTTGGCAAGAGCATGTCGCCGGAAATTACCACGCCGAGCTCCGCGCAGTAAAGCGCCATATGCTCCGGAGAATGCCCGTGACCTATTAAAACATGCCATTTTCTGCCGTCGACCGCGACAGCGTCGCCGGCCTTCAGGCGGTGGTAGTAGTCGGGCAATCCCGGCACCGCCATGCGATACCCCGAACCACGCTTCTCGAACCTGGCCAGCCGCTCGCCATCCAGCCCGTGCTGGCGGAACTGCTCGACCATGAAGCGCGCACCGTGCCCGCCGACCTCGTTCCACACGGCATGGGCGGTCAGGAACTCCGAGGTCGTCATCCACAGTTGGGCACCGGTCTCGTTCATCAGCCACGACGCCAGCCCGAGGTGGTCGGGATGGAAATGGGTGACGATCAGCCGCTGCACCGGGGCGTCGAGTCCCGCCAATATCTGCAGCCAGACGGCGCGCACGCCGTCGATCGCGAAACCAGTGTCGACGATCGTCCACCCGTCACCGTCGCGCAGCAGCCAGAGGTTGATGTGATCGAGCTGGAACGGCAGCGGCATGCGCAACCAGAGAACCCNCGGCGCAACTTCGACCTTCGCGCCAGCGGCGGGTGGGCAGGCATGGGGATAGTGCAGGGGCATGGGAGAATCTTGGTGTTCTATATATTAACTTAACACAAACCCCTGCCGCCACCCAAGCGATGCCGACGCCGGCCACCGGAATCGTCATTGATTCAATGAGTTGCGCAGGGCTCTGGCGCCAGCCATATGCCGGTCAAAACTGCTTCGCGGTGCGCCAGCGCAATCCCCGGGCTTCGGCTGGCGCCAGTGTTGCCGGAGGCTGATGGCGGAATTGGACGCGCCACGGATTCCGGATAGACTGTCGGCAAAGAGGAGGCATGGCATCGTGAGCGAAGTGATCGTCATCGGCGGCGGGATTGCCGGCATCTGCGCCGCGCTGGAGTTGCTTGACGCCGGGCGTGATGTATTGCTGCTGGACCGTGACATGCCGGACAATTTCGGCGGCCTTGCGAAGGAGAGCTTTGGCGGCATATTCCTGGTCGGAACCCCGGAACAGCGCTTTGCCGGAATTCGCGACACGCCCGCCCTGGCGCTGGCCGACTGGCATGCCTTCGGCGAACTCGACGCCAGTGATCGCTGGCCCTGTGCCTGGGCCGAAGCATACGTCCATCGCTGTCTCGACGATGTCGGCGGCTGGCTGCGCGGGCGCGGAGTCCGCTTCGTTCCGGTCCCGCACTGGGTGGAGCGCGGCCAGTTCCAGCCGGGTAACTCATTCCCGCGCTTCCACATCGTCTGGGGCACCGGAGAGGAACTCGCGTCGCGTCTGGTCGATCAGCTGCGGAGCCATCCACGAAGCAGCAGACTCGAGATCCGTTTCGCCCATCGCGTCGAGGGCCTGGTGACCTCGGACGGAGTAGTCACCGGTTGCCGGGGTATCGGCGAAGACGACGGAAGGCCTTTCGAGTTCGCAGCCGGTGCCGTGATCGTCGCGGCCGGCGGATTCAACGGCGACATCGAGCGGGTTCGCCAGCACTGGCACCGCGACTGGAGTTCTCCGCCGCCGGTCATTCTCAACGGTTCGCACCGCTATGCGGACGGCCTGCTGCACGATGCCGTAAGCGCAGCGGGTGGCAGGCTCACGCACCTCGACGCGATGTGGAACTACGCCGCCGGGGTGCGTCATCCGCGGCCGCGCAAGCCGGGCCACGGGCTGTCGCTGGTGCCCCCGCGCTCGGCCCTGTGGCTCGACTGGCGCGGCCGGCGCATCGGTCCGATGCCGCTGGTGACAGGCTTCGACACCCGCGACCTGGTGGCGCGGGTGTGCGCCCAGGAGAGGCAATACTCCTGGCAATTGCTGAACCGGCGCATCGCGCTCAAGGAACTCGCGGTTTCCGGCGCCGAGTTCAATCCGTCGGTGCGCGACAAGAAGGCGCTCGCCTTCCTGCGCGACCTGCTGTTCGGAAACCGCTGGCTCTATGACGAGATGACAGCCAACTGCAAGGACTTCGTTGTTGGCCGCGATCTCGCGGAACTGGCCGACAGGATGAACGCTCTCCAGGGTGACGACTCGGTCAGTGTCGAAGCCCTGCGCGAGGCAGCCGGGAGTTATGACGCCCAGATCGATCGCGGACCGAGGTTCCACAACGATGAGCAGTTGCGGCGCATCGCCAGTGTGCGGCGCTGGAAGGGCGACCGCCTGCGCACCTGCAAGTTCCAGAAAATCCTCGATCCGCGGGCTGGCCCGCTCATCGCCATCCGCGAGTTCATCATCAGCCGCAAGAGCCTCGGCGGCATCCAGACCGACCTGCAATGTCGCGTGCTCGATCACGCCGGCCAGCCGGTGGGAGGGCTCTACGCCGCCGGCGAAGCGGCGGGATTCGGCGGCGGCGGCATGCACGGCCTGCGCGCGCTCGAGGGCAGCTTCCTCGGCGGCTGCATCCTCAGCGGCCGGATCGCCGGCCAAGCGTCGGCATCCACTACCTGAAGACCTGGAGCAGCCATCATGAAACGGACCGGCGCCTGGATCGCGGTGCGCGCCCTTGAAGCACTCGGCATCAGATACACGTTCGGCATCCCCGGCGTGCACAACACCGAACTCTACGACGAGATCAACAGTTCCGGGCAGATAACGCCGGTGCTCGTGACCCACGAAGGNGGAGCCGCGTTCATGGCCGACGGCGTGAGCCGCACCTCGGAGCAGACGGGCGCCCTCGTCATCGTTCCCGCAGCCGGGGTCACCCACGCTGCCAGCGGCATCGGCGAAGCCTTCCTTGACGGCGTGCCGATGCTGATCATCTGTGGCGGCATTCGCACCGACCTCGACAAGCGCTACCAGCTTCACGAACTCGATCAGCACGCCTTCCTCGGGCCGCTGACCAAGGCCACCTTCCTCGTACAATGCCACGCGGACATCGCACCCACCCTGTTCAAGGCGTGGGAGATTGCCAACTCCGGCGAGCCCGGCCCGGTCTTCGTCGAGATTCCTGTCAACCTGCAGATGTTCCCGGGCGAGGTTGGCGAACTGCCCGGCCTTCCGGCCATCGCCAGGCCGCAACGGGCGGCCGCCGGCGAAGTCCGGCGCGCCGCCGAAATGCTGCTCGCGGCAAGACATCCCGGCCTGTTCGTCGGTTGGGGCGCCCGTGATGCCGGCGCGCAGACCTGCGCCATCGCCGAGTTCCTGCAGGCGCCGGTGGCGACGACGTTGCAGGGACTGTCGGCATTCTCCGCCGCGCATCCCCTGCACACGGGCTTCTCCTTTGGTCCGGCAGCCGTTCCTGCTGCCCGCAACGCCTTCGCCGATTGCGATTGCCTGCTTGCCGTCGGCACCCGCTTCGGCGAAATCGCCACCGGCAGCTTCGGCACCCGTGTGCCGGCGAATCTGATTCATGTTGACATCAACCCTGCGGTGTTCAATGCGAACTACCCGGCAGTCGTCACCCTCGAAGGCGATTCCGCAGCGGTCCTCGACGTGCTCCTCGCCGAGTTGCAGAAAATCGGCGCCGCCCGCACCACGGACTCCGAACTGCACCTGCGCATCCAGCGCGACAAGCACGCCTACAACGAAGCGTGGCTGCGCCATGACAGCGGCGCCAGGGTCAANCCCGCCGTGTTCTTCAATGCGTTGCGCGCGGCGCTTCCGGACGACGCGATCGCCGTGGTCGACGACGGCAACCACACCTACCTGACCGCCGAGCTGTTTCCGGTGCGGCAGGCGAAGGGGCTGATCGTTCCAACCGACTTCAACTGCATGGGCTACGCCGTGCCGGCTGCCATCGGCGCCAAGCTGGCCAACCCCGACCGCGAGGTGTTCGCCATCGTCGGCGACGGGGCATTCACGATGACTTGCATGGAAATCGTCTCGGCGACGCGGCTGGGACTCGGTTTGATCTATTTCGTGTTCCACGACGGCGAGTTGTCGCAGATCGCCCAGGCTCAGGAGATCCCCTTCAATCGCAAGCCGTGCACGGCATTGGGGGCAATCGATTTCAGCGGCGTCGCCATCGCCACCGGCGCCGAATATCTCGAGGTCGCAGCGAACGCCGAGGTCGCCGACGCCATCGCCCGCGCCCGCGAGCTTGCCGCAACCGGACGACCGGTGATCGTCGATCTGATCGTCGACTACTCGAAGCGCACGGCCTTCACCGCGGGCGCCGTCAAGACGAACTTCAAGCGCTTCCCGCTGGCCCAGCGCCTGCGCCTGGTGACGCGCGTTAACGCGCAGGATCACCGGCTGACAGGAGACCCATGCGCGGAGGTTGTCCGTGGCTGGCGCGCCGCATTGAAAAATGCCGTGGTTCTGATTAACTTGGTTTGCTGAATCGAGGAACCCCAATTGACCCACTCGACTGCCAGATTCGCCATTTCCGACCTCGCCCGCGAATTTGGCATCACCCCGCGCACGATCCGCTTCTGGGAGGACCAGGGCATCCTCGCGCCGGAGCGGGAAGGACGCAACCGGGTGTTCACCCGTCGCGACCGCGCCCGCCTGAAAATGGCCCTGCGCGGCAAGCGGCTCGGCCTGTCGCTGGCCGAGATCAAGGATCTGATCGGCATGTACTCGGGCACCGAGGATGAAACGCCCCAGCTGATCGAATGCCTGCGTGTCATGGCCAAGCGGCGCGAGGCCCTCGAGCAGCAGCGCGAGGACATCGAAGCGATGCTGGCCGAGATCTCCCAGTTCGAGCGGCAATGCCGGCAGGAACTGCAGCGGAGGGATTCCCGATGATTGAGATTCACGGCTATGTTGACGTTTACGTTAACGTGAATACAATGTCCCCATGACCCGCATCTCCGACCCCCATTTCGCCGAGCGCGTCCGCGCCAGCTTCGCGCTGCAGCAGGCGATGGCCCTGATCCGCGCGACTCTGCCGGTTGTCGCGCATGGCCGCACCGAGATCCATCTCCCGCACTGGGCCGGCGTCGAGCAGCAGCACGGATTCGTGCATGGCGGCGTGGTCGGCATGATCGCCGACTCGGCGGCGGGCTATGCGGCGATGACGATGGTGCCGGCCGCGGCTTCGGTACTCACCGTCGAATACAAGATGAACCTGATGGCGCCAGCCGATGGCGATCACCTGGTCGCCCGCGGCAGGGTGATCAGGGCGGGACGGACGCTGATCGTCACCCAGGGCGAAGTATTTGCCGTCAAGGACGGCCGGGAAACCCAATGCGCGCTGATGCAACAGACCATCATGGTCATGCACGGCAAGACCGAAAGACTCCACGGAGAAAGACCATGAACATCCCCAGCCTCGACTTCGGCCTCGGCCACGACATCGACCTGCTGCGCGAAGCGGTGCAGGCCTTCGCCGATGCCGAAATCGCCCCGCGCGCCGCCGAGATCGACCGCGTCAACGAGTTCCCCGCCGACCTCTGGAAGAAGTTCGGCGACATGGGCCTGCTCGGCATGACCGCCGGCGAGGAATACGGCGGCACCAACATGGGCTACCTCGCCCACATCGTCGCCATGGAGGAAATCTCGCGCGCGTCGGCCTCGGTCGGTCTGTCCTACGGTGCCCACTCCAATCTGTGCGTCAACCAGATCCGCCGCAACGGCAGCGAAGCGCAACGGCGGAAGTACCTGCCCGGGCTGATTTCCGGCGACCATGTCGGCGCGCTGGCCATGTCCGAGGCGAATGCCGGTTCCGATGTCATTTCGATGAAGCTCAAGGCGGAGAGGAAGGGCGACCGCTACGTCCTGAACGGGTCCAAGATGTGGATCACCAACGGCGGCGATGCCGACACGCTGGTCGTATACGCCAGGACCGACCCGGATTCCGGGCCGCGGGGGATGACCGCCTTCATTGTCGAGAAAGGTTTCGCCGGGTTCAGTTGCGGCACCCATCTCGACAAGCTGGGGATGCGCGGCTCGAACACCTTCCCGCTTTTCTTCGACGACTGCGAAGTGCCCGAAGAAAATGTCCTCGGCGGCGTCGGCAACGGCGCCCGGGTCCTGATGTCCGGTCTCGACTACGAACGCGCCGTACTTAGCGGCGGCCCGCTCGGGATCATGGCCGCGTGCATGGACGTCGTCGTGCCCTACCTGCACGAGCGGAGGCAGTTCGGGCAGGCGATCGGCGAGTTCCAGCTGATGCAGGGCAAGGTCGCCGACATGTACTCGACCTGGCAGGCCACGCGTGCCTACGTNCACGCCGTCGGCCGCGCCTGCGACAGCGCCGACCACGCCCGCACCCTGCGCAAGGACGCCGCCGGCGCCATCCTCTACTCCGCCGAGAAGGCCACCTGGATGGCCGGCGAGGCTATCCAGGCGCTCGGTGGGGTCGGCTACACCAACGAGTACCCGACCGGCCGCCTGTGGCGCGATGCCAAACTCTACGAGATCGGCGCCGGCACCAGCGAGATCCGCCGCATGCTGATCGGCCGGGAGCTCATGGCGGAAACGAAGTAAGCGTCCGGGAAAGCGGAACCGAGCATGGAGGGGCGACGGATTACAATCCGTCCCTGACCCGCAACCTCCGCAGGAGCCAGCACAATGACAGCCACCTTACGCACCCTCACCACCAACGATAGCGATGCCCTGGACCAGGTTCGCCAGTTCTTCCGCAACTACGCGGCCTGGCTGGGCGTCGACCTGTCGTTCCAGAACTTCGACCAGGAAATGGCCTCGCTGCCCGCTGCCTATGCGACGCCGCAGGGTCGGCTCTTTCTCGCCGAAGTTGACGGACGGCCAGCCGGCTGTGTCGGTGTGAGGCCGCTGCCTGACAGCGAGGGCGTCTGCGAGATGAAGCGCCTCTACGTCGATCCGGAATTTCGCGGCATGGGCGTCGGCCGGGAACTGGCGCTGGCTGCGATCAATGCCGCCAAGGCCATCGGCTACCGCCGCCTGCTGATCGACACCCTGCCCAGCATGCGCATGGCTGTGAAGCTCTATCGCGAACTCGGCTTCACCGAGGCGCCGGCCTACTACAAGACGCCGGTCGAAGGCACGATGTTCCTCTCCCTCCACCTGGAAAACTGGACCGAAGAGGAAATGCGCAGCGAAAACCTGTCGCATCTCTTCGACTTCAACCGCGCCTGGGCGCGCAAGATGCAGGAAGTCGATGCCGACTACTTCAACAAGCTCGCCAAGTTGCAGACACCGCAACTGCTGTGGATCGGCTGTTCCGACTCGCGCGTCCCGGCCAACGAAATCGTCGGCCTGCTGCCCGGCGAGGTCTTCGTTCATCGCAACGTCGCCAATGTCGTCGTGCATACCGACCTCAACTGCCTGTCGGTCATCCAGTTCGCCGTCGACGCGCTGAAGGTCAAGCACATCATGGTCGTCGGCCACTACGGCTGCGGCGGCGTCGGCGCCGCGCTCAGGAAGGAACGCGTCGGACTCGTCGACATCTGGCTGCGCCATGTCCAGGACGTTCATGCCAAGCACCTGCCCAGCGTCGACCGTCTGCCGCCCGAAGGGCGTCACGACCGCCTCTGCGAGTTGAACGTGCTGGAGCAGGTGGTCAATGTCTGCCAGACCTTCGTGGTGCAGGACGCCTGGCAGCGTGGCCAGCCGCTGACGGTCCATGGCTGGATCTACGGCCTCAAGGACGGCCTGATGCACGATCTCGGCATGACCGTGCATTGCCCCGAGGATCTGCAATCGCGCTACGACGCCGCGCTCAAGGCGCTGGAAGCATGACCCTACCTCTCATCAAGGAGAACCCACCATGAATGACCCGATCATTGTCGTCTCCGCCGCCCGCACCCCGATGGGAAGTTTTGCCTCCGGCCGGCGCTGCGCGCCTTAACGTTCGCTACGCGAAGTTAGCCTGCGCCGGAACTTCCCGTCTCCAGTCTTCGCACAACCGTCAGAGGAAATCGACATGTCAGATCCCATTGTCATCGTCTCAGCAGCCCGTACCCCGATGGGAAGTTTTCAGGGCGTCTTTGGCGCCATGAGCGCGCCGCAACTCGGCGCGGTCGCCATCGAGGCCGCTGTCGCCCGCGCCGGCATCGATACCGCACTGATCGAAGAAGTCGTTTTCGGCTGCGTCCTGCCGGCAGGTGTCGGCCAGGCGCCGGTTCGTCAGGCCGCCCTGCTCGCCGGCCTGCCGCTGTCGACCGGCTGCGCCATGGTGAGCAAGGTCTGCGGTTCCGGCATGAAGGCCACCATGGTCGGTCACGACACCCTTGTCGCCGGCTCCTGCGGCGTCGCCGTGGTCGGCGGCATGGAGTCGATGACCAATGCNCCCTACCTGCTCCCAAAGGCGCGTGGCGGCTACCGGCTCGGTCACGGCCAGATCATCGACCACATGTTCATGGACGGCCTGGAGGATGCCTACTCGCCGGAGAACCGCGGGCGCCTGATGGGCACCTTCGCCGAGGACTGCGCGAGCAGCTACAGCTTCAGTCGCGCTGCGCAGGATGAATTCGCGATCCGCTCGACCAACCGCGCCAAGCAGGCCAGCGACGACGGCAGCTTTGCCTGGGAGATCGCCCCGGTCACCGTTGCCGGACGCCAGGGCGATGTCGTCGTCGCCCGGGACGAAGGCCCGTTCGCGGTCAACATCGAGAAGATTCCGACCCTGAAGCCGGCCTTCCGCAAGGACGGCACCGTAACCCCGGCCAACTCGTCGTCGATCTCCGACGGCGCCGCCGCCATGGTGCTGATGCGCGCTTCGCAGGCCGACAAGCTGGGGCTGGCGCCGATCGCCCGCATCGCCGCCCACGCCACCCACGCCCATGCGCCGGCGCTGTTCCCGACGGCGCCGGTCGGCGCCATGCAGAAACTGTTCGCAAAGGCCGGGTGGACCGCGGAAGGCGTCGATCTCTACGAAATCAACGAGGCCTTCGCCGTCGTCACCATGGCCGCCTTGCACGACCTCAAGCTGCCTGCCGGGAAGGTCAACATCCACGGCGGCGCCTGCGCGCTGGGCCACCCGATCGGCGCATCGGGCGCCCGCATCTTGGTGACCCTGCTCGGCGCGCTGAGAAAGACCGGCGGCAAGCGCGGGGTCGCCAGCCTGTGCATCGGCGGCGGCGAGGCGACGGCGCTCGCGGTGGAAATGCTGTAAGTGCCGCAAGCCGGCACGGCGACCTACGTCAAGCTGATCGGAGCCATGGCCATGTGGGGAGGCACCTGGATCGCCGGGCGCGTCGTCGCCCAGGAACTGAGCGCGCCGCTCGCCGTGCCGGCGATCCGCTTCCTGATTGCGGGCGTGCTCCTGGCCGGTTTCGCGCTGGCGACCGAGGGGCGCATTCCGCGTCCGCAAACGGGCAGCGAATGGGGCATCGTCTGCGGCCTGGCACTGACCGGGATCTTCCTCTACGCGCTGTGCTTCTTCCATGGCCTGAAAGAGATCACGGCCGGGCGCGGCGCGCTGGTGGTCGCATTGACGCCGGTGCTCGTCGCGCTGGGCGCCTGGTTCATGGGGCAGGAGAAGATGACGCCGGTCAAGCTGGCCGGGATCGCGATCGCGCTTGCCGGCTGCCTGACCGTGGTCGGCAACGGCAACCCGCTCGCCCTGCTCCACGGCGCGGTCGGCCCGGGCGAATGGCTGATCCTCGGTTGCGCCCTGTGCTGGACGGCCTATACCTTCATCGGGCGGCAGGCCACGCTGTCCCTGTCGCCGCTCGCCGCAACGCTCTACGCGAGCCTGATCGGCGCAGTGCTGATCGGCATCGCCGCGCTGCTGCAGGGCGGCACCGACATCGCTGGCTGGTCGTGGCGGGTGTGGGCCAGCGTCCTGTTCCTGGCGGTCGGCGGCACAGCCCTCGCCTTCACCTGGTTCGCCGACGGCGTCAAACGTCTCGGCGCCGCCAAAGCCTCGGTGTTCGTCAACCTGGTCCCGGTCTTCGCCGTCCTGCAGGCCGCCATCCTGCTCGACGAACGCCTCGCTTTCGCCGTCCTCGCCGGCGGCCTGCTGGTCATCGCCGGCGTCTGGCTGACCACCCATTCAACGGAGCCACACCCATGATACTCACCCAGGAACAGGAAATGATCCGCGACTCGATGCGCACCTTCGCGCAGGAGCGCCTCGCCCCCTTCGCGGCCGAATGGGACCGCAACCACACCTTCCCCGCCGAGGCGCTGAAGGAGCTCGGCGAACTCGGCGCCATGGGCATGTGCGTGCCCGAGGAGTGGGGCGGCGCCGGCATGGACTACCTGAGCTTGGTGCTGACGCTTGAGGAAATCGCCGCCGGCGACGGCGCCACCTCGACCATCGTCTCGGTGCAGAATTCGCTGGCCTGCGGCATCACGCAGAAGTACGGCAGCGACGCGCAGAAGGAGGAATGGCTGAAGCCGCTAGCCCGCGGCGAGAAATGGGGCTGCTTCTGCCTGACCGAACCGCACACCGGCTCCGATGCCGCCGCCATCACCACCCGTGCCGACCGCGACGGCGAGTCCTTCGTGCTCAATGGCGTCAAGCAGTTCATCACCACCGGCAAGCACGCCCACATGGCCATCGTCTTCGCCGTCACCGACAAGGCCGCCGGCAAGAAGGGCATTTCCTGCTTCCTGATGCCCACCGCCACGCCGGGCTTCATCGTCGGCCGTACCGAGGACAAGATGGGCCAGCACGCTTCCGACACCGTGCAGATCATTTTCGAGAACTGCCGCGTGCCGGCCTCGGCGCTGCTCGGCAAGGAAGGCGAAGGCTACAGGATCGCTCTCTCCAACCTCGAGGCCGGCCGCATCGGCATCGCCGCGCAGAGCATCGGCATGGCGCGCGCCGCGCTCGAGGCGGCGATCGCCTACGCGAGAGAGCGCAGCACCTTCGGCGTTCCCATCATCGAGCACCAGGCAGTCAACTTCCGCCTCGCCGACATGGCGACCCTGCTCGACGCCGCCCGCCTGATGGTCTGGCGCGCCGCCGCCTGCAAGGACGCCGGCCGCCCCTGCCTGAAGGAAGCCTCGATGGCCAAGATGTTCGCCTCCGAGGCCGCCGAGAAGATCGCCTCGGCCGCCATCCAGACCCTCGGCGGCGTCGGCTACAGCAGCGACTTCCCGGTCGAGCGCATTTACCGCGACGTGCGCGTCTGCCAGATCTACGAAGGCGCCAACGACATCCAGCGGCTGGTGATCGGGCGCGCGATCGCGACCGAATAGCGCCTGCCGCGGTAGACCCGAAAAAGGTGCAGAAAATAGACAGCGAGGAGACTCCCATGGACGACAAGGCGCCCATCGACTTCTGGTTCGACTTTTCCAGTCCCTACGGCTACCTGCTGAGCGAGCGCATCGACGCCGTCGCGGCCAGGCACGGACGCAAGGTGCGCTGGCACCCGATCCTGCTCGGCGTCGTCTTCCAGGCGACCGGCAGCGCACCNCTGACCTTGCAGAACCCCGCCAGGGCCGCCTACTCGCTGCTCGACTTCGCGCGCTCCGCGCGTTTCATGGGCATTCCTTACCGTCATCCGACCCGCTTCCCGCTCGCCACCCAGAACGCCGCGCGCGCCTACTACTGGCTGCACGGGCAGGACTGCGCGCTGGCCCGGCAGTTCGCGCACGCCGTTTTTCGGGCCCTGTACGTCGACGATCGCGACGTTTCGGCGCCGGACACCGTCATCGAAATTGCCGCCGCTCTGGGTGTCGACCGCAACGGCCTGCAAGCGGCGCTGCAGGCTCCGGAGATCAAGGCGCAGCTTAAGGACGAAGTCGATGGCGCGCTGAAGATCGGCGTCTTCGGCTCGCCGCATGTGATCATCGACGGCGAGGCCTTCTTCGGCGCCGACCGCCTGCCGCAGATCGAGAAGTGGCTGGAAAGCGGTGGATTCTGAGAGAGCCATGAAAAGTATCTGCGTCTTCTGCGGCTCGAACGCCGGCCACGATCCGCGCTACCGCGCCGCGGCGGAAGACCTCGGCCGGCTGCTCGCCGAACGCCGGATCGACCTGGTGTACGGCGGCGGCAATGTCGGGCTGATGGGCGCGCTGGCCGATGCCTGTCTGGCGGCCGGCGGCACCGTGGTCGGCGTGATCCCCGAGGCACTGCTCGGCAAGGAAGTGGCCGGCCGCCACGTCGATCACCGGGCGCTGACCCGGCTCGAGGTCGTCGAATCGATGCACACGCGCAAGGCGCGCATGGCCGAACTGGCCGACGGCTTCATCGCCCTGCCCGGCGGCTTCGGCACCTTCGAGGAGTTCTGCGAAGTCCTGACCTGGGGCCAGCTCGGATTTCACGGCAAGCCGATCGGCCTGCTCAACGTCAATGGCTTCTACGACCCGCTGCTCGCCCTCTTCGCGCGCGCCGTCGCGGAAGGTTTCCTGCGCGACGAGAACCGGGCGATGGCGCTGGCTGCGGACGACATCGCGAGCCTGCTCGCGGCGATGGCCGCCTACCGGCCGGAACCGGTCAGCAAGTGGCTGAAGGAAGCGCAACAACTGTGAAACATATAGCGTAGCGAAAACAGCGAGGCGACATGAGTACCCTGAAGACCCAGCTCAATCCGCGTTCGGCCGAGTTCCAGGCCAACGCGGCAGCCATGCAGGCGGTCGTCGCCGATTTGCACGAGAAAGTGGAGAAGATCGCCCTCGGCGGCCCGGAAGCGGCGCGCCAGAAGCACCTGGCGCGCGGCAAGCTGCTGCCGCGCGAGCGCGTCAACGGCCTGCTCGACCCGGGCACGCCTTTCCTGGAGATCGGCCAGTTCGCCGCCTACGGCATGTATGGCGGCGACGTGCCGGCCGCCTCGGTGATTGCCGGCATCGGCCGGGTGAATGGCGTCGAATGCATGGTCGTCGCCAACGACGCGACCGTTAAGGGCGGCACCTACTACCCGCTGACGGTGAAAAAGCACCTGCGCGCCCAGGAAATCGCCCTCGAAAACCGCCTGCCCTGCATCTACCTGGTCGATTCCGGCGGCGCCTTCCTGCCGATGCAGGACGAGGTCTTCCCGGACAAGGAGCACTTCGGGCGCATCTTCTTCAACCAGGCCAACCTGTCGGCCGGGAGCATCCCGCAGATCGCCGCCGTGATGGGCTCGTGCACGGCCGGCGGCGCCTACGTGCCGGCCATGTGCGACGAGTCGATCATCGTCAAGAACCAGGGCACAATCTTCCTCGGTGGCCCGCCGCTGGTCAAGGCGGCGACCGGCGAAGTCGTCTCGGCCGAAGATCTGGGTGGCGCCGACGTCCACACCCGGATTTCCGGCGTCGTCGATCATCTGGCCGAGAACGACGCGCACGCGCTGGCCATTGCGCGGCGCATCATCAAGGACCTGAACTGGAAAAAGGCCCCGCCGGTCACCTTGACCGCGCCTGCCGAGCCGCTCTACGCCGCCGAGGAACTCTACGGCGTCATCCCGACCGATTCGAAGAAGCCCTTCGACGTCCGCGAAATCATCGCCCGCATCGTCGACGCCTCGGATTTCGACGAATTCAAGGCGCGCTACGGTACGACGCTGGTCTGCGGCTTCGCCCGCATCCACGGCTACCCGGTCGGCATCGTCGCCAACAATGGCATCCTGTTCTCCGAGTCGGCGCTGAAGGCCGCACATTTCATCGAACTGTGCGCCCAGCGCGGCATCCCGCTCGTCTTCCTGCAGAACATCACCGGCTTCATGGTCGGCCGCAGGTACGAAAACGGCGGCATCGCGCGCGACGGCGCCAAGATGGTCACCGCCGTCGCCACCGCCAAGGTGCCGAAATTCACCGTCGTCATCGGCGGCTCGTTCGGCGCCGGCAACTACGGCATGTGCGGCCGCGCCTACTCGCCGCGCTTCCTGTGGATGTGGCCGAACGCCCGCATCTCGGTGATGGGCGGCGAGCAGGCGGCCGGCGTGCTGGCCACGGTCAAGCGCGACGGCATCGAAGCCGCCGGCAAGACCTGGAGCGCCGAAGAGGAAGCCGCCTTCAAGGCACCGATCCGCGAGCAGTACGAGACGCAAGGCCACCCCTACTATGCCTCGGCACGGCTGTGGGACGACGGCATCATCGACCCGGCTGATACCCGTCGCGTGCTCGGCCTCGGCCTTTCCGCCGCGATGAACGCACCGGCCGAAGAGACGAAGTTCGGCATCTTCCGGATGTAAGGCCATGTACCTGCCCAGGCACTTCGCCGAAGACGACATCGCCGAGATGCACGCGCTGATGCGTGCCAACCCGCTCGCCACGCTGGTCAGCCACGGCCCGGACGGCCTCGACGCCAACCACATCCCGCTGCTGCTGGCCGACGCAGCGCCGCACGGCAAGCTGCAGGGCCACGTCGCCCGCGCCAACCCGCTGTGGAAGCCGGGCCGCGTGACCGGCGAGGTGCTCGTCGTCTTCCAGGGCGACGAGAGCTACATCAGCCCGTCCGGCTACGCGACCAAGGCCGAGCACGGCAAGGTGGTGCCGACCTGGAACTACGCCGCCGTGCATGCCTACGGCGAACTGAAGGTGATCGACAACGCCGACTGGATTCTTGCCCAGGTTTCCGCGTTGACCGCAACCAACGAGGCCGCGCTGCCGCAGCCGTGGGCGGTGACCGATGCGCCGGCCGATTACATCGACAAGATGCTCGGCGCCATCGTCGGCATCGAGATCACCATCACCCGCCTCCTCGGCAAGTGGAAGGTCAGCCAGAACCAGCCGCCGGCCAATCAGGCCAGCCTGATCAGGGCGCTGGCGGGAATGCCGATGGGCGAACTGATCCGCCAGCACCAGCAACAATAGGAGGAGCCCGTCATGTTCATGCACCTGGAAATCGAACTGGACGGCCCGGTCGCCACAATCTGGATGAACCGGCCCGACCTGCACAACGCCTTCGACGAAGACCTGATCGCCGAGCTGACCGCCGCCTGCAAGGCGCTCGATGACGATGACGATGTCCGCGTCGTCATCCTCGCCGGCCGTGGCAAAAGCTTTTCGGCCGGTGCCGATCTCAACTGGATGAAGCGGGCCGCCGACAACGGCGTCGCCGACAACCTCGACGATGCCCGCGCCCTAGCCGGCATGCTGCGCACACTGGCCGAGATGGGAAAGCCGACCATCGCCCGCGTNGCAGGGGCGGCGCTCGGCGGCGGCATGGGGCTGGCCGCTGCCTGCGACATCGCCGTCGCATCGACGAAGGCCGTCTTCGCCACTTCCGAAGTCAGGTTCGGCATCATTCCGTCGGCCATCTCGCCGTATGTACTGCGCGCCATCGGCACCCGTCAGGCGTACCGTTACTTCCAGTCAGCCGAGCGCATCGACGCCGCCCGCGCCCGCGAGATCGGCCTCGTCCATGAGGCCGTCGACCCGGAGCACCTCGATGCCAGGGTGCGGGAGATCGTCAGCGCGCTGCTGCAGGGCGGGCCGCTGGCGCAGGCAGCCGCGAAGAGCCTGATCCGCGCCGTCAACAATCAGCCGATCAACGACAATCTGGTCGAGGATACGGCCCACCGCATCGCCCACCTGCGCGCCACGCCGGAGGCACAGGAAGGGATCGCCGCTTTCCTCGAGAAGCGGAATGCGGACTGGGTTTCCCTTTCGGGGAATGAGCATGTTTACCAAGATTCTCATTGCCAACCGCGGAGAAATCGCCTGCCGCGTCATCAAGACCGCACGCCGCATGGGCATCCGGACCGTCGCTGTCTATTCCGAGGCCGACGTGAACGCGCGGCACGTCCGACTGGCCGACGAGGCCGTCCTGCTCGGCCCGGCCGCCGCCCGCGAGTCCTACCTGGTCGCCGACAGGATCATCGAGGCCTGCCAGCGCACCGGCGCCCAGGCCGTGCATCCCGGCTACGGCTTCCTGTCCGAGAACGCCGACTTCGCCGAGGCGCTGACGACCAGCGGCATCGCCTTCATCGGTCCGCCGGTGGCTGCGATCCGCGCCATGGGCTCGAAGTCGGAAGCCAAGAAACTCATGGGCGCCGCCAACGTGCCGCTGACCCCGGGCTACCACGGCGACGACCAGACCCCTGCCCTGCTGCACAAGGAAGCCGACGCCATCGGTTACCCGGTGCTGATCAAGGCCGCTGCCGGCGGCGGCGGCAAGGGCATGCGCCTCGTCGACAGCAGCGCGGATTTCCCCGACGCGCTGGCCTCGTGCAAACGCGAGGCCGTTTCCAGCTTCGGCAACGACCACGTCCTGATCGAGAAATATATCACCCGGCCGCGCCACATCGAAATCCAGGTCTTCGCCGACACGCAGGGGAACTGCGTNCACCTGTTCGAGCGTGACTGCTCGGTGCAGCGCCGCCACCAGAAGGTGCTCGAAGAGGCTCCCGCACCGGGGATGACTCCGGAACGCCGCCGCCAGATGGGCGAGGCCGCGGTCGCCGCCGCCAGGGCCGTCGGTTACGTCGGCGCCGGCACGGTCGAGTTCATCGCGAGCAGCACCTTCGACAAGGACGGCTCGTTCTACTTCATGGAGATGAACACGCGCCTGCAGGTCGAGCACCCGGTCACCGAGATGATCACCGGCCAGGACCTCGTCGAATGGCAGTTGCGCGTCGCCGCCGGCCAGCCTTTGCCACTCGCCCAGGAACAGTTGCAGATTCGCGGCCACGCGCTGGAGGCCCGCATCTACGCCGAGGACGCCAGCAAGGGCTTCCTGCCCTCCACCGGCAAGCTGGTTCGCCTGTCGCCGCCCAGCGAAACCCTGAACGTGCGCGTCGATACCGGCGTCGAGGAAGGCGATGAAATCACNCCCTTCTACGACCCGATGATCGCCAAGCTGATCGTCTGGGACGAAAACCGCGACGGCGCACTCGCCCGCATGCGCAGGGCCCTCGCCGACTATCAGGTGGCCGGCCTGACGACCAATATCGACTTCCTGTCGCGCCTCGTCGCCTGCCCCGCCTTCACCGGCGCCGATCTCGATACCGGGCTGATCGAGCGCCAGAGGAGCTTCCTCTTCCCGGCTTCCCAAGCCGTGCCGTACGACGCGCTGCTCGTCGCCACCGTCGGCGAACTGCTCTGGGAACAGCACAAGGCGAAGCTGGCCGCGAAGAGCAGCGGCGACCCGTGGTCGCCCTGGCACGCGCGGGACGGCTGGCGGATGAACCTCTCGGCTGCCCGCATCATCGGTTTCCGCGATGGCGAACGCCTCGTCGAGGCAGATGTCCGCTACCTGCGCGACCAGTGGCAGGTCACCATCAACGGCCGGACCGCACTCGCCCGCGGCAGCAAGCTCGATGGCGACCGCATCGCCGTCGAATTCGACGACCGCCGGCTGATCGCCAGCGTCGTCGCGGTCGACGGCAAGAGAAGCATCTTNTTGCAGGGGAGCACGTACTCACTTCTGCGCGACGATCCGCTGCATCTGGTCGAGGCCGGCGGCGCCCACGGCGGCGGCCTGACCGCGCCGATGCCCGGCAAGGTCGTCACCCTGCTCGCCCAGCCCGGCCAGAAGGTGGAGAAGGGCGCCCCGCTGCTGATCCTCGAGGCAATGAAGATGGAACACACCATCACCGCCCCCGCCGCCGGCACCGTCAAGGCCTTCTGCTACGCGGCCGGCGAACAGGTCGGCGACGGCGCGGCGCTGGTGGTGTTTGAGGGGATTGAAATGTCGGATGGCAGTCTCACTGGCAAGCGGGTACTCGTCACCCACGCGGATGCCTTCATGGGACCCGTCCTGTGTGAGGTATTCACAGAACACGGCGCCACCGTGATCGCCGACACGGACACGCTCGCGGGTCCGGAGGCGCCCGCCGCCATGATTGCGGCGGCTGGCCGGGTCGACGTTCTCGTTGCCAACCTTGCGCTACCAGCGCCCGCAACCGCGGTCACGCAGGTAACCGAGGACGAGTGGAGCGGCACCTTTGCGGCGCTCGTGGATCCGCTNCCCCGATTGTTCCGGGCCGTCCTGCCGGCCATGATCGAGCGCCGTGCCGGCAAGATCCTGGTCATGGGTTCCGCGTCTGCCCTCCGCGGGATGAAGCGCGCATCGACCTACAGCGCGGCGCGCGGCGCCCAGTTGGCCTATGTCCAGGCAGTCGGCGTCGAGGTCGCGCCGCATAATGTCCAGGTGAATGCGATCGCCCAGAATTTCGTCGACAACCCGACCTATTTCCCGGCCGAAGTACAGGCCAACCTGCGCTTCCAGGAACGGCTGCTGCGAGAGGTTCCCTTGGGTCGTCTGGTCGGAGCCCGGGAAGACGCCGAGTTTGCCGCCTATCTGTGCAGCGATCCGGCCAACTGCTTCGTCGGCCAGGTGTTTCCGGTATGCGGCGGCTGGGTGACACGCTAGTGCCTGAAGATCAAACTCCGACGCCCCGTCCAGTCCAATCACGCCCACCCCCGACGATTTGCTGCCGAGTACCCGCCCATGAGCCTTCCCGCCCAAGTCAAGATCGTCGAAGTCGGCCCGCGTGACGGGTTGCAGAACGAGAAGCAGGTCGTCCCGACCGCGACCAAGATCGAGCTGATCGAGCGCCTCGCCGACGCCGGTTTGCGGGTCATCGAGGCGACTTCGTTTGTCTCGCCGAAATGGGTGCCGCAGATGGGCGACAACTCAGCCGTGATGCAGGGCATCAAACGGCACCCTGCTGCGGTNCACCCGGTTTTGACGCCCAATTTACAGGGATTCGACGCGGCCGTGCAGGCCGGGGCGAGCGAAGTGGCGATCTTCGCCGCCGCTTCGGAAGCGTTCTCGCAGAAGAACATCAACTGCTCGATCGCCGAAAGCCTGAAGCGCTTCGAGCCGATCCTTTCGGCAGCCAGCGCACTGGAGATTCCGGTGCGCGGCTATGTTTCCTGCGTCGTCGCTTGCCCTTACGAAGGCGCCATCGCGCCGGAACAGGCAGCCCGCGTGGCGAAATCACTGTTCGACATGGGCTGCTGCGAGGTGTCGCTCGGCGACACCATCGGCGTCGGTAACCCGGCCAGCATCTGCCGCATGATCGAGGCGTGCGCCAGCCTGATTCCGATCGACCGTCTGGCTGGCCACTACCACGACACCTACGGCATGGCGATCGCCAACATCTACGCCTCGCTGCAACTCGGCATGGCGACCTTCGACAGCTCGGTCGCCGGCCTGGGCGGTTGTCCCTATGCCCANGGGGCCTCCGGCAACGTGGCGACCGAGGATGTCGTTTACCTGATGCACGGGCTGGGGATTGAAACCGGCATCGATCTCGCTAAACTGGCAGCCATCGGCGACTGGATTTCCGGCGCCATCAACCGCCCGAACGGCGCCAAGGCCGGCCGGGCAATCTGTGCGAGGACTGTCCAATGAGCCTGATTTCCTCGATCGGCGATTTTCTGAAGCCGTCGCCGGCACCCTCCCCAAGGTGTCTNAAAGCGCTGGATCGGGTTGGCGAAATCGTCGACCCAATGCTCAAGTCGGCCTCCGGTTTTGAACGCAAGCTGGCCCCGGCCGTCGAGCACGTGCTCGGCTACTGCGAGGGCCTGATTGAGGCGCTTCCCGGCCCGATCGACATCAATCGTCAGGCTTTCTCNGGGGATCCGCTGGTGCATGCGCTGTTCGCCACGGCCGACGACATCGACCAGATGCTCGGACGCAGCCAGGCGGTGCGCGACTTTCTGGCAGAGCCACAATGCTGGGAAAGCGAGTACTTCTACGCGCTGTTCGCCGCCCGCCGCCAGCAGAAGAAGCAACTCGGCATCGGCCAGCAGGGTGACATTCTGCAAAGCGATGTGCCGCAGGTCGTTGTCTATTTTTCCGACCAGACGCTGGTCGAGCCGCATTGCAACCTTGAGGTCACGCTGGAAAACCTGCGTTGCCGTGGACTCGAAAGCCTGCTGCGCACCTTCCATGACCATGTCGAGGCGCTGCGCAGCGAGCGCGACGGGCTGCGCGCCGATGTCTCGATGCAGCGCGCGCACCTGACCGTTCTCCGCGGCAAGTCGCCGGGGCCGGAATTCGCGACGCACACGCGACATCTGGCCGAGCTCGACTCGCGGCTGCGGGAAAGGGCCGCCTCGCTGATGCCCGACCAGTTGCTGGCGGCGCTCGCCGATTACCTGCGCGAACCGGAAGCCTCTCTGGGCTGGGCGCCGGTCAGCGTCACGGTCGACCGACTCGGCGTCGTCAGTGAGCAGACCGGTGAAGACATCAATGTGCATACGCTGAAGTTTTCCGAATTCCGCGGGCGCGACAAGCGCAACTACATGGCGATGCTTGCCCGCGTCCGTCGCGACGAGGCGCAGGCGGCGGTNGACCTGGTGCAGGACCAGCGCCGCCGCTACATGATCATCTGATGATCGCCTCGCCCTGCATCAACGTCTGCAGGATGGACGACCAGACCGGTCTCTGCTCGGGCTGCTTCCGGACGATCGAGGAAATCGCCGCCTGGGCGGGAATCGACGATTCCCGTCGCGTGGCCATCCTCGCCGCCGTCGCCAAGCGTCGGCAGGAACACGANCCCCGGGAAGGCGACCTGCGCTGCGACTGCGAGCGGCATGGATAACGAGGAGCAGTACCTCTGCGTCGGCATCTGCATGGCCGACCCCGATTCGGGCTATTGCCTGGGTTGCGGCCGGCCGCCACTCGAGGCGCCGGAGGTGTGCGCCGAGGTCGTCACCCTGACGAGAACCCCACGACCGACAACCAGCGACCCGGATAACCCGGAATGAGTGTCGAGCTTCCGGAGTCTTTGCTCGTTCTCGAGCGGGGCTGGCTGTCGGCCAACAGCATCGTCTTCTTCGATGGCTGCGATGCCACGGTGGTCGATAGCGGCTACGTCACGCACGCCGCCCAGACCGTCGAGCTGGTCGCCCATGCCGTGCGCGGTCGACGCCTGAAACGGCTGATAAACACCCACTCACACTCAGACCATATCGGCGGCAACGCTGCGCTGCAGGCCAGATTCGGCTGCGAGATCATCGTCCCGGCCGGCCTTCACGCGACCATCGCCGAGTGGGACGAAAACGCCCTCCTGCTCTCGCCACTCGGCCAGCAGGCGGCGCGCTTCCAGCACGACAGCCTGATCCGCGCCGGCGATGAGATCGCGATGGGCGGCCTAGGCTGGCAGGCCCTCGCCGTTCCCGGACACGACATGGAGGCGCTGGCTTTCTACAACCCGGAGCGGCGCATTCTGATCTCGGGCGACGCCCTCTGGGAGAACGGCTTCGGCGTGATCTTCTCCGAGCTTCTCGGCGAGGCCGACGGCATCGCCGTCACCCGCGCGACGCTCGAAATGCTCTCGCGCCTGGCGGTCGATATCGTGATTCCCGGACACGGCAGTCCGTTCGCCGGGGTTGACGCGGCTTTCGCGCGTGCTTTCCGGCGCGTCGACAGCTTCGCCGCCGACATCGACAAGCTGGCATGGCATGCCATCAAGGTTCTCGTTTCATTTGCCGTGCTGGAAAGACAACGGCTGCCGGCTGCGGACTTTCCGGCATTCGTGCTTGCCCTGCCGTTCGCCAGCAGCATCAATATCCGCTACCTCAACCTGCCGCTGGATCAGCTCGTCGCGCGCATCGAGCACGAGTTGTTGCTGGTCAATGCCCTGCGCCGCGAAGACGGCTTCCTGGTGGCGGGTTAGGCGGCAGGCAGGGCGCGCTGGACCAGTCGTGTCCAGTAGGCAATGCCCGGCGCCAGAATCTCGTCGTTGAAATCGTAATGCGGATTGTGCAGGGTGCAGCCGCCGGTCCCCGGCCCGTTGCCGAGCCAGACGTAGCAACCCGGCTTCTCGCGCAGCATGTAGGCGAAGTCCTCGGCGCCCATCGACGGCAGCTCGTCAGTGAGCACTCGCTCAGCTCCGAGCACCTCGGCGGCAACACTGCGGCAGAACTCGGTCTCGGCCACGCTGTTGACCGTCGGCGGGTAGCGGTGGTCGAAATGCACGCCGATCTGCGCCCCGTTCGCCGCCGCTACACCGCTGCACAGGCGCTCGACGGCGCGCTCGACGGCTTCCTGGATTTCGGGCTTGAAGCTGCGGATGGTGCCGCGCAGGACGACTTCCTCGGGAATGATGTTCCACGCCTCGCCGCCATGGAACTGGGTGACGCTGACCACCGCGGCATCGCACGGGTGCAGCGTGCGGCTGACCACGGTCTGCAGGGCCTGGACCAGTTGCGCGCCGGCGACGATCGGATCGACGCCCTGGTGCGGCATCGCCGCGTGGCAGCCGTGGCCGCGCACGCTGATCTCGAAGGCGCAGGTGCCGGCCATCACCGGGCCGGGCATCACCACCATTTCGCCAACCGCCACCCNCGGCCAGTTGTGCAGGCCGAACACCGCCTCGACCGGAAAGCGCTCGAACAATCCGTCCTCGATCATGACGGCGGCGCCGCCTTCCGATTCCTCGGCCGGCTGGAAGATGAACGCGACGCTGCCGTCGAAATCCGGATTTGCCGCCAGATGGCGCGCCGCGCCGAGAAGGATCGCGGTATGCCCGTCATGACCGCAGGCGTGCATCGTTCCCTGGTGGCGCGAGTGGTGCGGAAACTCGTTCATCTCGGCCAGCGGCAGGGCATCCATGTCGGCGCGCAGGCCAATCAGGCGGGGTGACGTCCCGGCGCGCAGGACGCCGACGACCCCCGTGCGGGCAATGCCGCAATGAACCTCGAGACCGTAACGCTCGAGTTCCCGGGCCACCACTTCGGCGGTGCGTTTCTCGTCGAAGGCCAGTTCAGGATGCGCGTGTATGTCGCGGCGCAGCGCCGTCAATTCGGCAAGAAAAGGCAGGTCAGGAAGAGGAATGGTCGCGCGCATGATCGTCTCCTTGTTGCCGCCCATTATGCCGCGGGTTGCTTGTCGACGCCGCCTTCATTATGCTCCGCGTTATGCAACTCGTTCTCATCAGCGGCCTCTCCGGTTCGGGCAAGTCCGTCGCCCTGCATCTTCTCGAAGATGCCGGGTATTACTGCGTGGACAACCTGCCGGTGATCATGCTTACGGTTCTCGTCCGCATGCTCAAGGAGGAGGGCATCAACAAGGTGGCGGTGGCGATCGACGCACGCTCGGGGATCGGCATCGAGCTGCTGCCGCAGAAGCTGCGCATGCTCGAGGAGGAAGGAACTCAACAGAACTTCCTCTTCCTCCATGCCGACGACGAGACCCTGCTCAAGCGCTATTCCGAATCGCGGCGGCGCCACCCGCGTGCCGCCGACGGCCAGACCCTGGCCGAAGCGATCCGCGCCGAGCGCGAATTGCTCGAGCCGATCTCGACGCTCGGGCACCGCATCGATACCAGCGGCCTCAAGGCCAACGCGCTGCGCGAGTGGATCCGCCAGTTCATCGACGACGAGCCGGGACACGGACTGACGCTGATGTTCGAGTCCTTCGGCTTCAAGCATGGCATTCCGCTCGATGCCGATCTGGTCTTCGACGTGCGCTGCCTGCCCAACCCGCACTACGATCCGGAACTGCGCCCGCTGACCGGCAAGGACCGCCCGGTCATCGATTTCCTCGAGGGCGAGGCCGAGGTCATCCGCATGCGCGACGACATTGCCCGCTTCATCGCCACCTGGCTGCCCGCCTACGTCCGCGACAACCGCAACTACCTGACCGTGGCCATCGGCTGCACCGGCGGCCAGCACCGTTCGGTCTATTTCGCGGAATGGCTCGGTCGGAAGTTCCGCGACCAGGCCCGCGTCCTGATCCGCCACCGCACGCTGGCCGGCGGCTGATGCGCTGGCTCGCCTACCTGCGGCCCGGCGACTGGCTGGTCATCGCTGCCGGCGCGGTGGTGGTCGCCCTCACCCTTCCCCTGCTCTGGCAGGGCGGCTTTGCCGAGCGTGCGATCATCCGTCAGGACGGGCGGATCTTCGCCGAGATCGATCTCGCCAGCCGTCGTGAAGTCGCGGTTCCCGGCCCGCTCGGCGCCACGCTGGTGGCGATCGAGCCGGGACGCGCCCGCGTCGTCGCCGACCCCGGACCGCGACAGTATTGTGTCCGCCAGGGCTGGCTGGCACGCCCCGGAGAAATCGCCATCTGCGCGCCCAACCACGTCAGCGTCCAGATCGCCGGACGCGTTCGCGCCTATGATAGTCTCAGTTACTGAACTGACCATCACCGCCGAGGACCGGCGCGTCGCCTGGCTGGCGACCGCGGCGGTCGCCCTGTCGCTGGTCGACGCGGCAATTCCCAGCCCGCTGCCCGGCGTCAAGCCGGGCCTCGCCAACATAGTCACGCTGGTCGTCCTGATTCGCTACGGCTGGGCGACGGCCGTCTGGGTCAGCGGGTTGCGCGTACTCGCCGGCAGCCTGCTGCTCGGCTATTTCCTCGCCCCCGGCTTCTTCCTGGCGCTTATCGGAACGACGTTCAGCCTGCTCACGCTCGGCCTCGCCCGCCATCTGCCCGGACGCTGGTTCGGGCCGGTCAGCCTGAGCATCCTCGCCGCCTTCGCCCACATCGGCGGCCAGTTGCTGCTCGCCCGCCTGTGGCTGATCCCGCACAACGGCGTATTTCTGCTGACTCCGGTCTTCGCCGCCGCCGCGCTGGTGTTCGGCACCATCAACGGCCTGATCGCGGCCAGACTTCTGGCGGAAATCCCCGCCGCGGAACCTGCCTCATGAACAAGACCATCTGCCTCGCCCTGACCGGCGCTTCGGGCATGCCCTACGGCCTGCGCCTGCTGGAGTGCCTGCTTGCTGCCGGCTGCCGCGTCCAGTTTCTCCACTCGCAGGCGGCACAGGTCGTCGCCCGCCAGGAGAGCGACCTCGACCTGCCGTCACGCCCGGCCGAGGTCAAGGCCGCCCTGCTCGCCCGGTTGGTTGCGGTCGANCCGGAAAAACTGGTGGTTTTCGGGCGCGAGGAATGGTTCGCCCCGGTCGCTTCCGGGACCAACCCGCCCGATGCGATGGTCGTCTGCCCCTGCTCGATGGGCACGCTGGCCGCAATCGCCCAGGGGCTGGCCGACAACCTGATCGAGCGCGCCGCCGACGTGGTCCTCAAGGAGGGCCGCAAGCTGATCCTGGTTCCGCGCGAAACACCGCTTTCGGTCATCCATCTCGAAAACATGCTGCGCCTGGCCAGGGCCGGCGCCGTCATCCTGCTGCCCAGCCCGGGTTTCTACCACCACCCGCAAACCGTGGCGGATCTGGTCGACTTCGTCGTCGCCCGGATCCTCGACCAGCTTGCCATCCCGCACGCGCTGCTGCAGCGCTGGGGCGAATGATGGGCTGGCTTGGCTTCGCCAGCCGGCAGAGCGACCGGACTTCCGTGCGGATGGAGATTCCGCTGTTCCCGCTCAATGCCGTGCTCTTCCCGGGCGGCGTGCTGCCGCTCAGGATCTTCGAGCAACGCTATCTCGACATGGCCGCCGCCTGCATGAAGGAGGAACGCCCCTTCGGCGTCTGCCTGATCGTCTCCGGCGATGAGACGGGAGCGGTCGCCGAACCGCATCCGGTCGGCACGCTGGCCCGCATCACCGACTGGGAGATGGAACAACTGGGCATCCTGCAGGTGACGACGCGCGGCGAGCAGCGCTTCCGCATCGTCGACAAGGCCGTCAGTCCCGACAACCTGTGGCGGGCCGTGGTCGAAATCATCGCCAACGACGGTCCGCTGCCTTTTCCCGTCGAACGTCAGCGCCTGCTGCCACTGCTGCGCAGAATCGCCGGCGAGGTCGGCCCCGGCCGCTTTCCCGAACCGCGTCACTACGACGATGCCGAGTGGGTCGGCTACCGCATCACCGAGATACTGCCGGTGCAGAACCTGGCCAAGCAGAAGCTGCTGGAACTCGACGACCCGATTTCCCGCCTCGAGATCCTCGAGAAATTTCTCGACCAGCGCCAGCTGCTCGACTGA
The DNA here is from genome assembly GCA_013693915.1 of Dechloromonas sp. Taxonomy (GTDB): domain Bacteria; phylum Pseudomonadota; class Gammaproteobacteria; order Burkholderiales; family Rhodocyclaceae; genus Azonexus. The sequence continues at coordinate 170,245 of CP059264.1, forward strand.
ATCATGACCGCTCCCCCGTGCCCCCACCCTCCTCGAAGCCATGCGCTTCTGGCTGAAACTGGGGTTCATCAGTTTCGGCGGACCGGCCGGGCAGATCGCGATGATGCATGACGAGCTGGTCGACAAGCGGCGCTGGATTTCCGAGAGGCGTTTCCTGCATGCCCTCAACTACTGCATGCTCCTCCCCGGTCCCGAAGCGCAGCAACTGGCGACCTATCTCGGCTGGCTGCTGCATCGCACGCGCGGCGGGATCATCGCCGGCGCGCTGTTCGTGCTGCCGTCGCTGCTCATCCTCATCGCGCTCTCCTGGCTGTACATGACCTTCGGCCAGACGCCGCTGGTCGCCGGCCTGTTCTACGGCATCAAGCCGGCCGTCGCCGCCATCGTCGTCCACGCCGCCCATCGCATCGGCAGCCGCACGCTGCGCAACGGCGTCCTGTGGGCGATCGCCGCAGCCGCCTTCGTCGCCATCTTCGCCTTCGACCTGCCTTTCCCGGCCATCGTCCTTGGCGCCGCCGTCGCCGGTTTCATCGGCGGCCGCCTCGCCCCCGGTCGCTTTGCCACCAGCGGCGCGCATGCCGGGTCGGCAGCTTCCGCCGGGCCGGCAATCGTCGACGACCATACTCCGACTCCTGCCCACGCCCGCTTCACTGTCGCGCGCCTGCTGACGGTTGCCGCCTTCGGCTTGGCGCTTTGGGTGCTGCCGATGAGCCTGCTTGCGGCATTCCTGGGCTGGGATCACACCCTGACGCAGATGGGCTGGTTCTTCACCAAGGCGGCCCTGCTCAGCTTCGGCGGCGCCTATGCGGTGCTGCCGTACATCTATCAGGGCGCCGTCACCGACTTCGGCTGGCTGAACAGCTCCCAGATGATGGACGGTCTGGCGCTGGGCGAATCGACGCCGGGGCCGCTGATCATGGTCGTCGCCTTCGTCGGCTTCGTCGGCGCCTGGGGCAAGGCGCCGTTCGGGCCCGACGCNCCTCCTTTTGCCGGCGCGCTGGCGGCTGTCCTGGTCACCTGGTTCACCTTCCTGCCGTCGTTCCTGTTCATTTTCGCCGGCGGGCCGCTGGTCGAAAGCACGCACGGCGACCTCAAGTTCACCGCGCCGCTGACCGCAATCACTGCCGCGGTCGTCGGCGTCATCGCCAACCTGGCGGTCTTCTTCGGCTATCCCGTGCTGTGGCCAACGGGATTTTCAGGCGGTCCCGATCTCGTGGCGGCTGTCATCGCGCTGGGCGCCGCCGTCGCGCTGTTCCGTTTCAAGGCCAACGTGATCCACGTCATCGCGGCCTGTGCCGGCCTCGGGCTGGCCGTGCGCTTTCTGGCCTAGCCGGAGGGTTGACCGCAACCGCCTTCAGGCGGCCGGCTGCTCGGCGACCCGGCGGATCGACTGGCGGGCATCGGCGGGCAATACCAGCTCGGCGTAGGTCAGCGGCTCGAGCAGATGTTCATCGAAGCGCAGCAGGCCCTCCCTGTCCTCCACGAGCAGCTCGGCATCGAGCAGGCTGGCGACGAGATTGGCGAAATCCGACTTGTCTGCGGTCTCGGTTTCGCCGAAGCCATGGAGGAGCGCCAGGCGCTGCGCGAGCAGCACGCAATCCTTCTCCAGCACCGCGCGCGTCAGCTTGCCCGACCCACGCTGCTGCAACAGCGCCAATGCGAGGAAATGGCGACCCAGCATGGGCCGCAGCGTCTCTCCGATCATCTGCAGTTCGGGAAACTCCTGACTGTTCGCTTCCGGGGCCAGCAACCAGCCGTCGATACCGCCACGACGCAGCAGGCCACGCCCGGCGAAGGTGTCGATCGTGCGCTGGATCTCGCGCAAGAGTTCGTCTTGCGACCAGCGCAGGAAGAGGGCCGAGCGCAGGATTGCGTAGATTCCGACGACAGCGTCGGTCAACCGGTGACCGTCGAGGCGGCGGTTGTTGCCGAGCAGGCAGGCGATCAGCGCCGGAACCGCGAACAGGTGCAGGACGTTGTTGCGGAAATACGCAAGCTGCTTGACCTGCGCATCGACGACGCTGACCAGGTTGCCGAACGGATGCGGGACCTGCGCGACGATGCCGAGTCGCTCGGCATGCGCAACGACCTGCGCCGGATCGAGAACGCAGGCGATGCGTCTTGGCGAATAGGGTGACGCCGCATCCAGCGCCTGGAAGTGCGCGATCATTCGCCGCAGGCCAAGTGCATCGGCGGTGCACCGTGGAGTCGCCAGCAGCGCCAGCGCGACCAGGCTGACCGCATTGAGCACCGCCGCCGCGTTGATCCGCGTGGCGAGCTCGCTGGCCGCCTCGCGCGTCGCCACGCGCAGCCATTCGCCGTCCGTATCGTCGCGCGCCGTTCGCCAGTCGCCGCGCTGCGCGTCGAGGAATGCGGCCAGCGGCAGCGGTTCGCCAAAATTCACATGCACGTTGCCGTAGATGTGGCGAATGCTGCGCACGCTCGTCAGCAGGGTCCACAGCGATTCCCCCTGCTTCGGGCGCCCGGACAACTCTCGCACGTAGGTCTGCCCCTCGATCAGCCGTTCGTAGCCGATATAGACCGGGACAAAGACCAGTGGCCGGCCATGGCTGCGGACGAAGCTGCGGATGGTCATCCCGAGGATCCCGGCCTTCGGTGCCAGTGTGCGGCCGGTACGGCTGCGCCCGCCTTCGATGAAATACTCGATCGGAAAGCCGCGCGCCAGCATCAGGTGCAGGTATTCGTCAAACACCGCCGCGTAGAGCGGTTCCCNCTTGAAGCTGCGGCGCAGGAAGAAGGCACCGCCGCGGCGCAGCAGCGAACCGACCAGCGGCATGTCGAGATTTTCACCAGCGGCGATATGCGGCGGTGTCAGGCCATGACGGTGAATCAGGTACGAGAGCAGCAGATAGTCGACATGGCTGCGGTGGCAAGGTACATAGACGATTCCGTTGCCCGGCGCTATGTCGGTCAGCGCTTCGAAGTTGTGCACCTCGATGCCGTCGTAGATCTTTTCCCAGAGCCAGCTCAGGAACAACTCCAGAGCCCGCACCGTGCCGTAGGAATAGTCGGAGACGATTTCCAGCGCGAATTTGTTCGCCTTGGACTGCGCCTCGTCGAGCGGAATTCCCAGCCGGATCGACTCCTCGCCGATCGCCAGGCGCACCGGATCACTGGCCAGCAGCGTCGCGATCTGCGTGTTGCGGTGCGAAAGGTCCGGACCGATGGCCATTTCCCGCTGCCGGCGGAAATGCACGCGCAGCAGGCGCAACAGCTTGCGCTGCGCCGCCGCGGCGTCGAGCGGAGTGGCGCCGCCATGGACCAGTTCGCGCAACGACAGGGGCCGGTTGAAGCGCACCAGCGTCTGCCGCCCGTGCAGCAGCACCGCCAGAAACTGGCGCAGCCGGCCCGGCGAGCGCCAGGTCTCGGCGAGCAGCGCCTTGAGGATCGACTCCTGCTTGTCGGGGCTGCGGCCCCAGAGCACCACCACCGGCACCAGTTGCACATCGAGGGTCGGGTCCGCCACCACCGCCCGCAACTGATCGACGAGCAGGCGGGNACGCTCCGGGGCCGAACCGTCGTTGCGCCGGTTGAGGAAGAACAGCGAGCGCTTCGCCCGGACGGTGCCGAGCGCGAACGGCGCCTCGGCCGGCGGCAGTCCGGCGCGCCGCGACTCTGTGAAGAGGACCAGCAGGTTCGACAGGTGACGGTCCTGCAGCACGTAGCAGACGGGCCGCGCCGGATCGATGCCGGCGGCCGCCTCGGCGAATACCGTTGTCCGCACCCAGGCATAGAGCAGGCGCTGCGCCATCGGAACGAACCAGCCGGAAATGTCGAACATGGCTCTCACCACCTCTCATGCAGGCACAGGGTACGGCCCGCCGGAGGAGATTCTAATGGGAATCCGGGCAAGGAAACAGGCGCCGCGTGGTTGCCCGCGGCCGGTTCGGCGTCACTCCGCCGTGTCATTCCCGACGCTACGGTCGGCACGAGCTGCGAAACTTGCCCGGGCAGCGAAACCTGCTAGGGGAAGTCTGGAGCGGGCGATGAGAATCGAACTCACGGCACAAGCTTGGGAAGCTTGGGTATTACCATTATACGACGCCCGCTCTCGGGCTGAAGGTTGCATTCTAAGCCCGGCGGCCTTTCCGTTCAATCCTCGTTCAACGCGCGATATTGTCCCGCATGGAACAGAAGCGGTGCGATTGCCGACATCTCGCTGAACCGTTCGACACGGCCGACGAAAATGGTGTGGTCGCCGCCGGGATGGGCGGCTTCGTTGGCGACTTCGAAACTGGCGCAGCAGCCTGGCAGCAGCGGCGCCCGCCGGCGCCAGGGTGCCAGTGCAGACCGGCGAAACGGTCGACCGGCCACGTGGCAAAACGGTTGGAGAGATCGAGCTGGCTGGCCGCCAGAACGTTGATGGCATGGTGGCCGGCGCGGCGGAAGGCGGCGAGGTTGTGCGAGGTATTGTCGAGACACCAGAGCACGAGCGGCGGATTCAGCGAGACCGCCGAAAACGAATTGACCGTCAGCCCGATCGGATGCCCGTCCGGATCGATGGCGGTGACGACGGCGACCCCGGTCGCAAAGCGTCCGAGGGCATTGCGCAAGGCGCGGTTGTCATCATCATTCACGATCATCGAGTGTGCCAACTGAAAGCGTTCTATTATCCGTGCTTCGCATCCGCGCGTCGAGGCTGACTTGTCCGCTCATTTGTCCGGCACTCCCGATTTCGCCGGGCGCCTGGTCGCCTGGCAGCGAGCCGCCGGCCGCCATGACCTGCCGTGGCAGAACACGCGCGACCCCTACCGGATCTGGCTTTCCGAAATCATGTTGCAGCAGACCCAGGTCGCGACGGTGATCCCGTACTTCCAGCGCTTCCTGGAACGCTTCCCGACCCTTCAGGCGCTGGCCGAGGCGTCGCCCGATGTCGTCAGCGCGCACTGGGCGGGGCTCGGCTACTACGCCCGCGGGCGCAACCTGCATCGCTGCGCGCGGAAGATTGTCGCGGTTTACGCCGGAAGATTCCCCGAATCCATCGCCGAACTCCGTGCCCTGCCGGGAATCGGCCGGTCGACGGCGGCGGCGATTGCCGTCTTTGCCTTCGGCAACCGCGCCGCGATTCTCGACGGCAACGTCAAGCGCGTCCTCTGTCGGCACTTCGGCGTGGAGGGCTTTCCCGGCCTCGCCGCGGTGGATCGCGAATTGTGGCTGCTCGCCGAGCGCCTGCTCCCGGAAGGCGACATCGAAGTNCACACCCAGGGCCTGATGGACCTCGGCGCCACCNNGTGTACGCGCAGCCGTCCGCGTTGTGGCGACTGTCCGCTGGCGGCGTCGTGCCAGGCGCGCCTGGAAGGACGCCANGGGGATTTGCCGACGCCACGCCCGCGGGAGAGGCTTCCCGAGCGCCGTGCCACCTTCGTGCTGATCAGCGATGGCCAGCGCCTGCTGCTGGAGCGGCGCCCGCCGCGCGGTCTGTGGGGCGGGCTGCTGGTTCCGCCCGAGGGCGAGGCGGCAGCCGTGCTCGCCGGCCTCGGCCTGGTCGCCGAGCGCGTGCAGCCCCTGGCGCCGGTCAGGCATGCGTTCACCCATTTCCGGCTGACGCTCGACCCGATTTTCTGTCGCGTTCAGCCCGCGCCCGGCATCGGCGAACCGGGTCTGACCTGGGTGCCGCTGGACGACGCGGCAACCGCCGGCGTGCCGGCGCCGATCAGGAAGCTGATCGAGCGGATGGCGAGCAGTACGGGCTGAAAGTCAAGGCTTGGCGGGCGCGGGCGCGGCCGCCTTGGCGTCCGCCTTTTCGACCTGGGCGGCGACCCGCGCCTCGTGGTCGGCCTGCTTGCGGCGCAGGCGTTCGGCATCCTCGGCCTTGCGCTGAGCTCCTTCCTCGGCCTTGCGCGCTTTGGCGGCGCGCGTTGCCGCCGCGGTGGCCTCGGCTTCCGCGCGCGCCGCTGCGGTCTCCGCCTCGCGCGCCCGCAATTCGGCCTCGCGCGTGGGCATCTCCGCCGCCCATCTGGCCTCGCGTGCGCTGAACTGTTCCTTCTTCACCTGACGCTCGATCGCCTTGCCCTCGTTGTTCAGGCGCCGGGCGTCCTTGTTGGCCTCGAGGAATTCCCCTGGGCTTCGTCCAGGCAGCGGTTGACCAGGAACTTCCGGTAGCAGGCGGTCGATTTCTCCTCCAGGAGTTTCTCGGCCGCCGCCTTGCCGGCCGCAGCGGAACGCTGCAGTTCGGCGGCGCGCGCGAGGCGCTGCTCCCAGTCGGCCTCCTGCGCGGTCGCCGGCGCCTGGTCGGCGCTCGACGCAACACCGGCCAGCAGTCCGCCAAGAAGCAGGCAGACGGCTTTCAACGATCGAGCAGGAGAGCAATTGCCTCGGGGCATGACGGAGCAACCATGACGAAGGGTGAACGGGTGCGCTGATTTTAGCAGCACGCCGCTATAATCGCCGGCCTCATGATCACCCTCCGCCACGTCACTTTCGCGCGCGCCGGCCGCCCGCTGGTCATCGACGCCTCGCTGCAGGTGCATGCCGGCTGGCGGGTCGGCGTCGTCGGCGCCAACGGCTGCGGCAAGTCCAGCCTGTTCGCACTTCTCGCCGGCGAACTGCACGCCGAATCGGGCGCCGTCGACCTGCCGGCTTCCTGGCACATCGCCCGCGTCGCCCAGGAAACGCCCGCCCTCCGCGACGCCGCGCTCGATTTTGTCCTCGACGGCGACGTCGAGTTGCGCCGCATCGAGCGGGAACTGGCGGAGGCAGAGGCCAAGGGCGACGGCGAGGAAATCGGCCGCCTGCACGGGCGCTACGGCGAGATCGGCGGCTATTCGGCCAAGGCGCGGGTCGCCGAGGTGCTGCACGGGCTGGGCTTCAGCGATGCCGATTTCCAGCGTCCGGTTGCCGACTTCTCCGGCGGCTGGCGCGTGCGCCTCAATCTCGCGCGCGCCCTGTCCTGCCGTGCCAACCTGCTGCTCCTCGACGAGCCGACCAACCACCTCGACCTCGACGCCGTGCTCTGGCTCGAGCAATGGCTGAAGAACACGCCGGCGACGCTGCTGCTGATCTCGCACGACCGCGACTTCCTCGACGCGGTCGTCGGCCAGGTCCTCGCTATCGACCAGCAGCGCATTTCACTGACCAGCGGCGGCTATTCCGACTACGAGCGCGCCCGCGCCGCCCGGCTGGCGACGCAGCAGGCGACCTACGAGGCGCAGCAGCGCGAGATCGCCCACCTGACGCGCTTCGTCGAGCGCTTCAAGGCCAAGGCGACCAAGGCACGCCAGGCGCAGAGCCGGGTCAAGATGCTCGAGCGCATGGAGATCGTCGCCGCCGCCCACGTCGATTCGCCGTTCCATTTCAGCTTCCGTGCTCCCGAGAGTCTGCCCGACCCGCTGCTGGTCATCGAAAACGCCGCTGCCGGCTATGTCGACCGCAGCATTCTGGAAGGCGTCGCGCTGACCCTGCGCCCGGGCTGCCGCATCGGACTGCTCGGCCGCAACGGCGCCGGCAAGTCGACGCTGGTCAAGCTGCTCGCCGGCGCCGTCGCGCAGCAGGGCGGCGAGCGGCGCGAGGCAAAGGCGCTGAAACTCGGCTATTTCGCGCAGCACCAGCTCGAGCAGTTGCGCCCGGAGGAGTCACCGCTGTGGCACGTGCAGAAGCTGGAGCCGTTGACGCCAGAGCAGGAACTGCGCGACTACCTCGGCGGCTTCGACTTCCGCGGCGACATGGCGATGCGCCCGGTCGGCCCCTTCTCCGGCGGCGAGAAGTCGCGCCTCGCCCTCGCCCTGCTCATCCGCACCCGGCCCAACCTGCTGCTGCTCGACGAGCCGACCAACCACCTCGACCTCGAGATGCGCGAGGCGCTGACCTTCGCGCTTCAGGATTACGAGGGTGGCATGGTCGTCGTCTCGCACGATCGCCACCTGCTGCGCACCTGCGCCGACGAACTGCTGCTCGTCGCCGATGGCCGCGTCGCGCCCTTCGACGGCGACCTCGACGATTATGCCGCCTGGCTGGCCGCCCGACGCAATGCCGAAAAGGCGCCGCAACCCGAGATCGCCGCCGGCAGGAGCGAGCGCCTGCAACAACGCGCCGACGCCAGGGCCAGCCGGCAGGCGCTGCTGGCACAACGCCGTCCCCTGCTCAAGGAGATCGAGCAGCTCGAGCACAAGCTGGCGAGGTGGCACGAGGAAAGGTCTGCCCTCGAAGCCCGTTTCGCCGATCCGCGCTTCTATGCCGCGGTCGACCGCTCGGAAAGCGAAGAAATGCACCGGCTGGCGGGGGTCCTGGCCGAGCAGATCGACGCGGCGGAGATGCGCTGGCTGGAGGTGCACGAGACTCTGGAAAGCCTGCCCGCCATCGACTGAAGCCGGGCAACTCATGCCGGCCCGCCACGCGGCGGGATTGGGCTGGCGCTACCGCACGCGATGCCCCGCTGCTGCACCGCCTTCGCCATGCCCGCAGCGCTGGCGGGAACCCGCGCCGCAGGCGTTCCCGGGTCAGCCATCGCCCGCGCCATGCAACCTGCAAGACGGCGGGTTGCCCATCCCTGTGGATCCGTCGCGTTGCGATCAACCGCGCTTGTCAGTTGGCCGGAAAGCCGGAAAATGTCGCCCACCGGTCCGCAGCCAGGGGCCAGAACGGGAAGAACATTGGGGAGGAGCTGGTTTTGGACGACGCGACAGGTAAGAAGTTCGCCGCTGGCCAGGCGGCGGAGCAACCGATTGATGACAAACGGTTTCACGACCTGGTGTGCGAGCGGAGCCGACCCCTGCTTGAACTCGCCCGCCTCCTGGCCACCATGGGCAGCGGCAGAATGGTGCTGACTCGACAACTCAGCGGTCGCCTGCTGCTGGAATCGGGAAGGATGGAAGAACTGCTGGACGAGTACGGTGCCAGCCATAACCTCCGCTGGAGCCGGTTCCGGGCGCTGACCGCGACCCTCAGGAACTTCGCCCGCATCGGTCAGGCGCTGTCCCATGTGCAGCGGCGCCTGCCGGCCTACCGGCTGCAGCCGGTCGCATCCGATTTCCCGGCCGCGACCGGCGACCAACTGCGCCTCGTCGGCGGCGTCGTGGCGGATGTCGCCGCCGGCCTGCTGGAGGAAGCAGGGCAGCTCGGGATCGCGACCGCAGGCATCGCTCCACCGCCCGAGGATTATGTGCAGCAACTGCCGCCGGGGCGCCTGATCCGCAACCGCGAAGACCGCATCACCGGCAACACCGCCACCACCGTTGCCCACCTGGCCATGGAGTTCCTCAACCTGGCGGCCGAAAGCGGCCAGATGCTGGCCGCGGCGCGCATAGCACCGGCCAACTATGCCGACTGCTTCCCCGACCCGGTCAGCGAGGAGCGCCTGCGCCAGCTCGCCTTCCGCTTCCACAACCTGCAATCCCTCTACGACACTCATGTCGCCGGAACCTCGATCGAGACGGCGGACGCGGACCTGCCCATCTTGCGCGGTCACGTCAGCGTCATCTATCACCTCCTCGGGATGGCCACCGACCTGGCTCACTACTACGAGCGGCACGTCAGTCCCGTGACCGGCGACACCGTTCTGGGCGAGCGCCCGGTGGTCGACACCGACGCCACCCTGGCAACCCTGTTCGGCTACGCGATGGCCTTTTCCAGCGACTATCTGGCCGCAGGCCAGCGCCGCAGCCAGGAAATCCTGCGCCGTTATGCGGAGCCGGGACGCCTCGAGGTGCCGGTGCCCAGTTATCGGGGTTTTCACGTCCGTCCGTCCACCCTGGTGGCGCGCATCGTCGCGCATTACGGCAGCGAGGTGCGCATGGACCTGGACGGCAAGCTGTTCGACGCGGGGTTCCCGCTTGACCTGTTCCGGGCCAACGAGGCCATCAATGCCCGCAAGCGGCGCTGGCTGGCAGCGGAAATTGCCCGCGTCCATCCTGCCCGCGCCGGCGCCCTCGACGCGGAGGCCATCGAAGCCGCGGTCCTGGCGATCGTTCATCGCCTTGCCGGCGAGGGAAAGATCATCCTTTACCGCCAGCCGCTCCAGCTTTCGGACCAGATCGGCTACCGCGANGGGGGCGTTCTCGAAAACACCGTCGCCGAGATCGCCGGCTTGCAGGCCACCGGACAAATCGACATCCGCACCGACCTCACCGTCACCTTCATCGGCGACAAGCGCGTGCTGGCGGACGTCGATACCCTGGCCAGGCACGGCTACGGCGAGGATGCCTTCGGCAACAACGTGCTGCTGCCGCGAGAACTGTCTTATCTGCGCCGTTAGTGGTCTGCTTCGCAAATGTCCGAACCGACAAAGCTTGTCTTCGTGCCCCTGGCGGCGTTGCTCATCCTCGCAATAGCTTCGGCTATTGCTGCGGTTCGCGCCTTGCCAGAAGCGCGAATCCTGCGCTTTCTCATGTCCGACACTTACGAAGCAGACCATTAGCGCCCGCGTGCCGCAAGAGGTGAAGCGATCATTGCTGCGTTCGCCGCCCAAACCGGCCCGAAAATCACCCCTGATCGTTTAGAATCGGGCCTTTGCGAATACGCGCGCTGGNNGAGCCCGACTGTGCAAATCGTCTGCCTGGACCTCGAAGGAGTCCTTGTCCCCGAAATCTGGATCGAATTCTCCAGGCGCACGGGCATTCCCGAACTCAAGCGCACGACACGGGACGAGCCGGATTACGACAAGCTGATGACCTACCGGCTGGATATCCTGCGCCAGCACAGGCTCGGCCTCCCGGATATCCAGAGCGTCATCGCCGGGATGGGTCCGATGCCGGGCGCGCGGGATTTTCTCGACAAGCTGCGCGAGGATTACCAGGTTGTCATCCTCTCCGACACCTTCTACGAGTTTGCCCACCCGTTGATGCGCCAGCTCGGCTGGCCAACACTGTTCTGTCATTCGCTGCAGGCCGACGACGATGGCATGGTGGTCGCCTACCAGTTGCGCATGCCGGACCAGAAGCGCGAGGCAGTCCGGCGCTTCAAGGAACTGAACTTCACGATCGTCGCCGCCGGCGACAGTTACAACGACACGGCCATGCTNCAGGAGGCCCACCGGGGCATCCTCTTCCACCCGCCGGAGAACGTCATCCGCGAGTTTCCGCAGTTTCCGGTCACGCTCGGCTACGACGAACTGCGCACCGAGATCGACAAGGCATTCGCCAGTTGCCAGTAACCGGCGGGCGGTTGCCGGCAAGCTCCGCGCAAGCGACCGCCAACCAGATCGCCGCGACCCCACCAAGAACATGCATCACGACCGTTTCTATACACTCTCCGCCTCCTGCCCCGACCAGGTCGGCATCATCGCCCGCGTGTCCGGCTTCATCGCCGCGAACGGCGGCTGGATCCTCGAATCGCGATTCCATGCCGACGCGATCACCGGTCAGTATTTCATGCGCCTGGAGGTCCGGGCGGACACGCTGCCCTTCCTGCTCGCGGAGTTCCGCGAACGCTTCCGCAGCGAGGTCGCGGGGCCGCTCGAGATGACCTGGCGGATCACCGACAGCTCGGTCAAGAAGCGCGTCGTCGTGCTGGTGTCGAAGCAGGAGCATTGCCTTTACGACCTGCTCGCGCGCTGGCAGGCGAAGGAACTCGATGTCGAGATCCCGTGCGTGATCTCCAACCACGACACCTTCCGCGGCTTCGTCGAGTGGCACGGCATCCCCTTCCATCATGTGCCGGTCGGCCCCGACAACCGGTCTGCGGCGAACGCCGAGATCCAGCGCATCTTCGAGGACGTGCGCGGTGACACGATGGTGCTCGCGCGCTACATGCAGATCCTGCCGCCCGAGTTGTCCGACGCGCTGGCCGGGCGCGTCATCAACATCCACCATTCGTTCCTGCCCAGCTTCGTCGGTGCCAGACCCTACCACCAGGCCTACCAGCGCGGCGTCAAGCTGATCGGCGCGACCTGCCACTACGTCACCAGCGAGCTTGACGCCGGCCCGATCATCGAGCAGGACGTCATCCGCATCGACCATTCCGATTCGCCCGACGACATGGTCCGCTACGGCAAGGACATCGAGAAGACGGTCCTTGCCCGCGGCCTGCGCTACCACCTCGAGGACCGGGTGCTGGTGCATGGGAACAAGACGGTGGTCTTCCGCTAGGCCGGCTGTCACCCCTCGGGCGCGGGCCGCCGGGCGAAGCCGGCCAAGAGGCGCGCGCCCCCAAGGGGCGATGATCTTCCTCGCCTGTGTCGCTGGAAGTCGCCCGGCGGGAAGACATTCCCGCGCTGTGAACGAAGGGGCGTTTCCGTCGCCGGCAATCCGCGAGATATTTCACGGGCGGTGGAAATCAGCCCGAATCTTGCCGAGAAAGTGCGGAATATTTCCTGTCGTGGCGGACCACGGGATCGCAGAATGAAGCCAGTCAAATCTGGAATGAAGCCATGCCGGACGTCCTGCACCCTACCCGCCGCCTCCTGCTTCTCGACCTGCGTACCAGCAAGCGCGCACCTGAGCCTGAATTGCCCGGCCTCGTTGTCGTCAACCCCAACCCGCGCTTCGGCGACCAGGAAAGCGCCGACACGGCGCTGGCTGTGCTCGTGGCAATCGACGGCGAACCAGCCCTTGCGGAGTGGCGGCAGCGCTTTCTCCCGATGTGCCCGAACGGATGCCCCCACATCGTTCTCCTCGATCCCTGGAGCCAGACACTGGCGCTTCGCATCGTGCAGGGCGGTGCGGTCGACTGCTGCGCGATGGACGACCTCGAGCGCATCGAGCTGGCACTCACCCGCCTTGAACACCATCCCCGCGCAGCCACGGCGGACCCGGTCGCGCCGTCAGCACTGGCGCATTGGCTCAGCCTGCAGGCAGCGCTGGATACCCTGCCGATCCCCATTTTCATCAAGGACCGCAACCGCCGCTACACCGCCAGCAACAGGGCGTTCGCCGACTACCTCGGCCTAGCGGCCGGCGAAATTGTCGGCAAGACCGTATTCGACGTCGCCCCCGACGATCTGGCGGCCATCTACGACCGGTCCGATGTCGACCACCTGGCCCGGGGCGGAACACAGTCGTATGAGTCGCAGGTCCGTCACGCCGACGGCAGTCTTCATGACGTGGTCTTCCACAAGGCGATCTTCCTCGATCCCGCCGGGGAGCCGGACGGCATCGTCGGCGCGATACTCGACATCTCCGAACGCAAGGCCCTCGAGCGCCGCCTGGAACTGCTCGCCGCGACCGATTTCCTGACCGGTGTCTACAACCTGCGCACCTTCTACGAACTCGCCCGCCACGAGGTCTCGCGCCTGGTCCGCAATGGTGGCGAACTGGCGCTGGTCGTGATCGACATCGATCACTTCAAGGGGATCAATGACAGCCTGGGCCACGCCGCCGGAGACAACGCACTCAAGCAGTTCGTCGCGGTAGTCCGCGAAAACCTGCGCGAACAGGACATCTTCGCGCGGGCCGGCGGCGACGAGTTCCGCCTGCTGTTGCCGGATACGTCGCCGGCGGGCGCCCATCTGGTCGCCGAACGCATCCGCTCGGAAGTCAACAAGATCATCGTGCGCAGTCAGCGCGGCCGCTGCCGGCTCTCGGTCAGCATCGGCATCGCCCAGTGCCTGCCGGGCGAGGACTCCATCGACATCGCCAGCGGGCTTGCCGACGACGCGCTCTATGAGGCCAAGGCAGCGGGACGAAACTGCATCTATCCCTTGCCTGAAAGCCGGTAGCCGTTCGTGTCGTCGCCAATGCCGACAGTTCCGGGATGCAGACGGTCTTCGACGAGCGCCTAGAGTCCGTCGCTCAGGGCGACGCCGGCGCCAATCGTCGTCTGGTTCCAGTTGTAATCGATCAGGCTTTCGCCGTACCCGGAGAACACCTGCACGTAACCGCGCAGAGGCCCGAAAAGGCGGGGCGAGAACCAGCCGGCTTCGACGGCACCCTTGCCGGTCTTAAGGTTGCCGCGGACCGAGCCCGAGAAGGTGTTGCCCCGCCAGCGGTAGAGCGCGCCGAGCTTGCCATGGCCGTAGTAGTCGGTGATGTCCGGATTGTCGTCCTTGGTCGAGCTTTCCGGCAGGCGGTACCAGACCGTGGCGAACAAGGCGAGGTCCTCGCGCTCGACGCCGAACTCGGCGAACAGCCTGTCCCAGCTCCGCGACAGGCCGTTGTTGCGGCCGTCGGCAAAGAGATCGGAGCGGCCGTTCGACTGATGGTTGTAGCCCACATTCAGGAGCTTCCAGCTGAAGCCGCCGCCGAGATCGACATCCGGCCGGTAACTCACGAACAGCTCGGGCATGTAGTTGTTGTCGCGGAATGGCCGCGAGGTGTCGCCGTTGTATAGCTGCCACTGGCTCTGTTGCGTGTAGGCTGCCCACAGGCCCCAGCGCCGGTCGTCGCTGGTCCACACCCGCGCCTTGAAGCTGATCTGGAATTTCGCCTCGGTGCTGTTGAGATCGAGTTGCTCTCGCGCGGCGCCCTGAACCAGGGGCAGGAACGGCCCCTTGTTGACGTTGTCGGAATAGCGGCCGAACAGCAGGTAATTCGCGTTGTAGAAGCCGATGTCGAAGGGCGCCGAGTTCGGATCGAAACCCCATGCGGCATCGATCATCGATGTCGTCGGCGGGCGCGCAACCACATCGCTGTCCGCCCGCTTTGCTTCCGCGGATGGCGTCGAGGCCGGGGTAACGACCGCCGATGCGCCCGCTGTTCCCCTGGACGCAACATCGGCACGTCCAGCGACGGCGTCGTAGCAGGCCAGGCGTTCCATGCTCGCTTCGATGCCGCGACAGTCGGCGGTGCTGGAAGGAAAAGACTGGGCCAGTGCTGCGGTGGTGCTGCCGGCAGCCGCGAGAAGGATCGCGGCGACGCGCCCGCCGGGCTTGTTTGCATTCATGTTCGGTTTCTCCGATGCAACGCAGGATCTCGGCGAGACCCCAGACAAAATGAGGCCGCATCATGACACAGGTCATCGCCGACGACGAGTGGATCTGGCCAGCTCATTGCGGGCGGAATAAAAGAAGGGCACCCGAAGGTGCCCAAAGGGAGAGAGATCAGGGATTCGCTGCTCAGTGGTGATAGGCGCTTTCGCCATGGGAAGTCAGGTCGAGGCCTTCGCGCTCTTCCTCTTCCGGAACCCGCAGACCGATGACCATATCGACCAGCTTGTAGGCAACCACTGAAACCATGCCGGACCAGACGATGACGGTGCCGACACCCCACAACTGGCTAATCACCTGGGTGGCCATGTCGAAGTCGCCGACCTTGTTGGCCACGTAGTCATAGACGCCCGTCCCGCCCAGTGCCGGATCGGCGAAGACGCCAGTCAGGATGGCGCCGAGAATGCCGCCGACGCCATGGACGCCGAAGACGTCGAGCGAGTCGTCGGCGCCCAGCATCTTCTTCAGGCCATTGACGCCCCACAGGCAGAGGATGCCGGCCAGCAGGCCGATCACGATCGCGCCCATGACCCCGACGAAGCCGGCTGCGGGCGTGATTGCCACGAGACCCGCGACGGCACCGGAAGCGGCGCCCAGCATCGACGGCTTGCCCTTGAAGACCCATTCCGCCAGCATCCACGACAGCGTGGCACAGGCTGTCGCCACCCAGGTGTTCACCATCGCCAGAGCGGCACCGCCGGAGGCCTCGAGCGCCGAGCCGGCATTGAAGCCGAACCAGCCGAACCACAGCAGAGAAGCGCCGATCATCGTGAAGGTCAGAGAGTGCGGAGCCATCGACACGTTCCCCAGACCGGTACGCTTGCCGATCATGTAGGCGCCGACCAGACCCGCGATCGCGGCGTTGATATGCACCACGGTGCCGCCGGCGAAGTCGAGGGCGCCCTTCTGGAACAGAAAGCCCGCTGTCTTGCCCGCCGCTTCCCCGGCGGCCGCGTCGATGTAGGCATCCGGTCCGGCCCAGTACCACACCATGTGGGCCATCGGGATGTAGGACAGCGTGAACCAGATCACCATGAAGACCAGGATTGCGGCGAACCTGGCGCGCTCGGCGAGGGCCCCGACGATGAGTCCGCAGGTGATTGCCGCGAAGGCGCCCTGGAAGATGATGAACGCCAGTTCGGAGATGACGACTCNCTTGGTAAAGGTCGCGCCAACCGAGTCAACGGTGACGCCTTTCAGGAAGAGCTTGTCGAGTACGCCGACGAACGCGTTGCCCTCGGTGAATGCCGCTGAGTAGCCATAGACCACCCACAACACCGTGATCAGGGAGAAGATGGTGAACACCTGCATCAGCACCGAGAGCATGTTCTTGGTGCGGACCAGACCGCCGTAGAACAACGCCAGGCCGGGGATCGACATCAGGATGACCAGGGCCGCGCTCATCATCACCCAGGCATTGTCGCCCTTGTTGACGACGGGTACCGGTGCGGCGGCAGCGGCTGAAGCAGTGTCGACAGCGGTTCCGCTCATTCCGGTTGGCGCGGCGGCAGTTGCGGTTGCCGCCGGAGCCGCAANCCTTTCCTCGGCCCAGGCCGGCGCGCCGAAGGCGACAGCGCCGAGCAGTGCCAGCAATGCAATTACGCGTTTCATGATGCGCTCCTTAAAGGGCATCGATACCGGACTCGCCGGTACGGATACGGATGACTTGTTCGAGGTCGAAGACGAAGATCTTGCCGTCACCGATCTTGCCGGTACTGGCGGATTTTTCTATCGCTTCGATGACCTGATCGATCTGTTCGCTTTTCACAGCGGCCTCGACCTTCACCTTGGGCAGAAAATCGACGACATATTCGGCACCCCGGTACAGCTCGGTGTGCCCTTTCTGCCGGCCGAACCCCTTCACCTCGGTGACCGTGACACCCTGCACGCCGATGGCGGACAGCGCCTCACGCACTTCGTCAAGCTTGAACGGCTTGATGATGGCAGTAACGAATTTCATGAGTAGTTCCCCGAAAAATTGAAATTGGCGTTTCCCCGCGGGCGTCAGTCAAGTCACCCGCGGGAGTGCAGAGGACGATCAAAAGGTCCTGGAAAGCGAGAGGACAGCGGTCGCCTTGCCGGCGTCGTACTCTTTCCCGTTGCTATTGACGTAGCGGTAGGGATCACCCAGGTTCCCGCCCTTCGCATTGGTGTCGACATAGGCCAGACCGATGACCCAGCCACTGATGTCCTTGGTCACGCCAATCTTCCAGTCGGTGTATTTGCCGTCGTTGCCGGTGGGACTCCGGTAACCGCGCAGGTCGGTGTAGCCGACATGGGCATTGATGCCCCAGCCATCGCCGAGATCGTAACTGCCGGAAAGGTCGAAGTAGTTGGTACCCGAGGTATCCGGAATGCTGAAGTAGTCACTGAAGGCATGCGACCACTTGAACGAAAGCGTCTTCCAGCTCAGACCGAGGTACATTTCGGTGTTGTCCACGCGACCGGTGGCACACGAGATGCCCCCTTGAAGTTGCACGGCGAATAGAAGCCGGTNACCGGTTCCGGGATAGTAGTAATACAGCACCCCGATATCGACCCCGAAGTCGTCGAACGTCTTCTTCCAGCCGCCGTAGAAGTCCATTTCGACGCTGCCGCCGGGAAATCCGGTCGCCTCGTTCACATTGGAGTTCCAGTTGCCGACATAGATGCCGCTCTCATGGAGGTAGTCGACGCCGCCCTGAATCGCCGGCTTGCCGAAAGTCTGGGAAATGCCGCGGAACCGGTAATCGGTCGCGATGGTCAGGTTGCCGGTAAATGCGTGCGGGCTGGCCTGCGCTTCAGCCGAGGGTGCCTCGCCGCGTTCCGACGAAGCCGTCTGGGCGACGGCGGGTAGTGCAAACGCTCCGGCAAGCGCGGCGGCGATCAGGGTCTTGGTCATGGTGCTTCTCCTGGGGTCAAAGTGAAAGAAAATTTGTGCAGTACAGCATTAGCACGACCCGTGCCAGGATTCTTTCTTGATGAATATCAAGGAATTTTTCCCCGGCGCCATCGGCGATGGCCCCCGAAGCACCAGTCTGGTGCGCACTGAACTGCCGGCGCACCACGGACAGGCAGGGTGCCCGCAAGCAAGCGGCAGGCGCTGTGTTACACTTTTCCGACACGGAGGATCCCCATGCTCGACCCGAAGACACTTGAAGAAATCGGCAACAAGATGAACGCCCTGCTCGCCAATTCGCCGGCCAGGGATATCGAGAAGAATGCGCGGGCAGCGGTGAGCGGCCTGCTGGCCAAGCTTGACGTCGTCACCCGCGAGGAATTCGATATCCAGTCGCAGGTGCTGGCCCGCACCCGCGAGAGGCTGAAGGAACTCGAAGCGCGCGTCGAGGCGCTGGAAAAAGCGCGGTCGCCACAGTAAGGCCACGATGGCGCTCGCCATCGCTCACAGCCGCGGACTCGATGGCCTGAGTGCCCCGCCGGTATCGGTGGAAGTGCATCTGGCGAGCGGCTTGCCAACCTTCACGCTGGTCGGTCTGCCGGATACCGAGGTCAAGGAGGCGCGCGACCGCGTGCGCGCCGCAATCGTCAATTCCGGCTTCGACTTCCCGAGCAAGCGCATCACGGTCAACCTCGCGCCGGCCGACCTTCCCAAGGAGTCGGGCCGCTTCGACCTGCCGATCGCCCTCGGAATGCTCGCCGCCAGCGGCCAGATTCCCGCATCGGCCTTGAGCGACTGCGAGTTCGCTGGCGAACTCTCGCTGTCGGGAGAGCTGCGCCCGATCCGCGGCGCACTGGCCATGGCCTTGCAGACCGCCGGCAACGGCAAGACCTTCATCCTGCCTGAAGACAGCGCCCGGGAAGCGGCGCTGATCGGGTCGGAAAAGATCCTCGCCGCGCGCTCTCTCCTTGAAGTGTGCGCTCACATTTCAGGGCAGGCCGTACTTCCTGCACCGCTGCCAGCCGACAGCGAAGATCGGCCGATATTCCCCGACCTCAACGAGGTTCGCGGCCAGAGCCAGGCCAAGCGGGCGCTGGAGGTCGCCGCCGCCGGTGGCCACTCGCTGCTGATGATCGGCCCGCCGGGCTCGGGAAAGTCGATGCTCGCCGCCCGCTTGCCGGGTTTGCTGCCCATGCTCGATGGCGAAGCGGCCAGGAGCTCGGCCGCGGTCCTCTCGCTGGTCGGGCAGTTCCGGCCCGAAGCGTTCGGTCTTCGCCCTTACCGCCAGCCGCACCATACCGCGTCGGCCGTCGCACTGGTCGGCGGCGGCAACCCGCCGCGCCCTGGCGAGATCAGCCTGGCCCACCACGGTGTGCTGTTCCTCGACGAGTTGCCGGAGTTCGACCGCAAGGTGCTGGAAACCCTGCGCGAGCCGCTCGAGTCCGGGCACATCCACATCGCCCGCGCCGCCCGGCACGCCAGATTTCCGGCGGAATTCCAGCTCGTCGCGGCGATGAACCCGTGNCCCCTGCGGTTACAGCGGGCACGGCAACGGCAAGTGCCGGTGCACCCGGACCAGATCGCCCGCTACCGCGGCAGGATTTCCGGCCCTTTTCTCGACCGGATCGACCTGCTGATCGAGGTTCCGGCGGTGCCGGTCGATGCGCTTGACGGCACCGGCGACGGCGAATCTTCGGCGACCGTGCGCAGCCGGGTCGAAACGGCACTGGCAAGGCAGCGGGAGCGCCAGGGCAAGGCGAATTCCCGCCTGACGGCGAAGGAGGTCGATACCCTGTGCCAGCCGGATGACGCCGGCGCCGGGCTGCTCAGGCAGGCAAGCGTGCGGCTGGGCCTGTCGGCGCGCGCCTGGCACCGTGTTCTCAAGGTCGCCCGGACCATCGCCGATCTCGCGGGCAGCGCTTCGATACGCGCCCCGCATGTGGCCGAGGCGATCCAGTACCGGCGCCTGTCCGGTGGTTGAGCAGGGGCGTTCCACCCGCGCCATTGCCTTTCTGCTGGCCAGCATGGCGGCGCTCGGTCCGTTCTCGATCGACACCTACCTGCCTTCGTTTCGCGACATCGCTCGGAGCCTGAAGGCCACTCCCATCGAAGTCCAGCAGACCCTCTCNGGTCACCTGCTGGCCTTCGCCGTGATGACGCTGTGGCATGGCGCGCTGTCCGACCGCTTCGGCCGGCGCCGCGTCATTCTCGTTGCGCTTGCCCTGTTCGGCGCCGCGTCGGCCGGTTGCGCCTTTGCCACGTCGATCGCCCAGCTCTGGCTATGGCGGGGCCTGCAGGGGATGACCGCCGGCGCCGGCATGGTCGTCACCCGCGCCATCGTCCGCGATCTCTTCGACGGCCCGCCGGCGCAGCGCCTGATTGCGCAGATGACGATGATGTTCGCGCTGGCGCCGGCAATCGCTCCAGTGATCGGTGGCTGGCTGCAGACCTGGTTCGGCTGGCGTTCGGTTTTTGCCTTTCTGGTGCTGTCCACCGCAACACTCTGGATCGCCTGCTGGAGACTGCTGCCGGAGACATTGCCGGCGGACAAACGCCAGTCGCTCCATCCGGCCTACCTCGGCAGGGCCTACTGGAACGTGCTGACCTCGCCGCCGTTCCTGCTCGCCAGCGGCGCCCTGGCGCTGAATTTCGCCGGCTTCTTCGTTTACGTAATGTCGGCGCCGGTATTCCTGATGACCCACCTCGGGGTTTCCGAAACCAGCTTTCTCTGGCTGTTCGGCCCGGCGATGGGCGGGTTGATGCTGGGTTCGGGGCTGGCCGGGCGGCTCGCCGGACGACGCTCGCCGGGAGCGACGGTGAAGCTTGGGTACGGCGTCATGGCCGCCGCCGCGCTGTTCAATGTCGGCCTGAACCTTGTCCTGCCGGCCAGCCTGCCGTGGAGCATCGCGCCCCTGTTCCTGTACACACTGGGCATGTCGCTGGCCATGCCCAACCTGACGCTCTTCGCCCTCGATCCCTTCCCGGACAACCGNGGGATGGCGGCTTCGTGCCAGACGTTCATGCAGTCCGGCTTCAACAGCCTGGTCGCGGCAGCGATCGCTCCGGCGGTCTGGGGATCGACGCTGAGCCTGGCGCTTGCGATGACCGGCCTCCTCGTTCTCGGATCCCTGGCCGCCGTGCTTTACCGACGCTCAGTTCTGCTGCCAGGGTAGCCCGTGAAAACGCCAGCCGCCGAGCGTTCCGCGATGATAATTGTCGTCGAGCGGCCCTTCGAAGCCTTCACTGACGTTGATCACGTTGATGAAACCCGCCGCTTCAAGCGCTTCCCCGGCATCGCGCGAGCGGATTCCGCTGCGGCAGATGAGCAGGACCGGTCGCGCCATGTCGCCCACGACGAGATGTCTGACCTTGTCGGCGAAATGCGGATCGACTTGCCAGTCCGGCGCCTCTTGCCACGCGATGTGCTCGGCGCCTGTCGGATGGCCGACACACATGTATTCGACCTCGGTACGGCAATCGACCAGCAAGGCCTCGGGATTGGCTTCCAGGAAACTGAAGGCGGCAACTGGGTCAAGGTTCTGCATCTGCCTGTCCGGGGATTTGAATTCGACGACATTATGAAGCCAGGCTGCGAACAGGGTAAACTGGCCGCATGAAGAAGACCAACTGGATTTCGGCTGCGCTCGCGGCGATTGCCGCTGCCATCCTGCCGGCATGCGACATCGTCGTCCTGCCGGAGATCAAGCCAGGTATCACCACGGCCGCCGAGGTGCGGGCAAAGATGGGCAACCCGGGCNNTGAATTCACGAACCATGACGGCAGCGTGACCTGGGAATACACCCGGCAGCCGGCCGGCGTTCATTGCTACATGATTACCCTGGGCGCTGATCAGGTCGTCCGGACGCTCGAGCAGGTCCTGAACGACAGCAACTATGCCAGGGCTCGCGAGGGGATGACCCGCGACCAGATTCGCCGCCTGCTCGGGAAGCCCGCCAACACGATGGTTTTCGACAACCTGCGCGAGGAAGTCTGGGAGTGGCATATTCAGGGCATGCCGCACAACGAGCTGACCTATTTCAACGTTTACTTCGATACCGGCAGCGGCCTGGTCAAGAAGGCCGGAAAACGCGTCGAGGTCCGGGGCTGAGCGCAGATCCTTGATATAATTCAGGATTTTCCCGCTCACTAAAGCCCCGATGCAACCCGACCGCACTTCAGAACTATCCGCCCTCCTGCAGCGGCGCCTGCTCGTCCTCGACGGCGCCATGGGCACGATGATCCAGCGCCACGGGCTGGCCGAGGCCGATTACCGCGGCGAGCGCTTCAGGGACCACGCCCACGACCTCAAGGGCAACAACGATCTGCTGGTACTGACGCGACCGGACGTGGTCGGCGGCATCCACCGCGAATACCTGGAAGCGGGTGCCGACATCCTGGAGACCTGCACCTTCAATTCGACCGCTGTCTCACAGGCCGACTACAGGCTCGAAGCCATCGTCTATGAGCTGAACAGGGAAGGTGCGGCGCTGGCCCGCCACCTGTGCGACGAATTTACCGCCGCCAACCCGGACAAGCCGCGTTTCGTGGCCGGCGTCCTCGGCCCGACCAGCCGCACCGCGTCGATTTCGCCGGACGTGAACGACCCCGGCTACCGCAACGTCACTTTCGACCAACTGGTCGACAACTACCTCGAAGCCATCACCGGCCTGACCGACGGCGGCGCCGACATCCTGCTGGTCGAAACCGTTTTCGACACGCTGAACGCCAAGGCCGCGCTGTTCGCTATCGAGCAGTTCTTCGACGAGGCCGGCCGGCGCTGGCCGGTGATGATCTCCGGCACGATCACCGACGCCTCGGGCCGCACGCTGTCCGGTCAGACGGCCGAGGCCTTCTGGAATTCGCTGCGTCACGTGCACCCTNNGAGCTTCGGCCTCAACTGCGCGCTCGGCGCCAAGGAACTGCGCCAGTACGTCGAGGAACTGTCGCGCGTCTGCGACTGCTACGTGTCGGCACACCCGAACGCCGGCCTGCCCAACGCCTTCGGCGGCTACGACGAGACCGCCGACATGCTGGCCGACGAGATCGAGAGTTGGGCCCAGGCCGGCATCGTCAATATCGTCGGAGGCTGCTGCGGCACCTCGCCGGAGCACATCAAGGCCATCGCCGAACGGGTTGCTGCGGTCGACCCGCGAAAAACGCCGATTATCGAACCCGCGCTGCGCCTGTCCGGGCTGGAGCCGTTCAACGTCACGCCCGATTCGCTCTACGTGAATGTCGGCGAGCGCACCAACGTTACCGGCTCGCGCGCCTTCGCCCGCATGGTCCTCGAAGGCCGCTTCGACGACGCGCTGGCCGTCGCCCGCCAGCAGGTCGAGAACGGCGCGCAGGTGATCGACATCAACATGGACGAGGCGATGCTCGATTCGCTCGCCGCCATGGACAAGTTCCTCAAGCTGATCGCCTCGGAACCGGACATCTCGCGCGTGCCGATCATGATCGACTCGTCCAAATGGGAAGTCATCGAGGCCGGCCTGAAGTGCATCCAGGGCAAGGGCATCGTCAATTCGATCTCGATGAAGGAAGGCGAAGCCAAGTTCCTCGAACAGGCCAAGCTCGCCCGCCGCTACGGCGCCGCGGTGATCGTCATGGCCTTCGACGAGAGGGGCCAGGCCGACACCTACGCCCGCAAGATCGAGATCTGCGGCAAGGCCTACGCACTGCTGACCGGCATGGGTTTCCCGGCCGAAGACATCATCTTCGACCCGAACATCTTCGCGATCGCCACCGGCATCCCGGAACACGACAACTACGCCGTCGATTTCATCGAATCAGTGCGCTGGATCAAGCAGAACCTGCCGCACGCGCACATTTCCGGCGGCGTCTCCAACGTCTCGTTCAGCTTCCGCGGCAACGACCCGGTGCGCGAGGCGATTCACACCGTCTTCCTCTACCACGCCATCCGGAACGGCATGACCATGGGCATCGTCAATGCCGGCATGCTCGGCGTGTACGACGATCTGGAACCGACGCTGCGCGGCAAGGTGGAAGACGTTGTGCTCAACAAGCACCCCGGCTCCGGCGATGCACTGGTCGAGTTCGCGCAGACGGTCAAGGAAGGCAAGAGCAAGGACAGCGGTCCCGACCTCAGCTGGCGCGAACAGTCGGTCGAGAAGCGCCTGGAACACGCGCTGATCAAGGGCATCACCGACTTCGTCGTCGCCGACACCGAGGAAGTGCGCGCCAAGCTGGAGGCCGAAGGCAAGCCGCCGCTCGCCGTTATCGAAGGCCCGCTGATGGCCGGCATGAACGTCGTCGGCGACCTCTTCGGCGCCGGCAAAATGTTCCTGCCGCAGGTCGTCAAATCGGCCCGCGTCATGAAGCAGGCCGTGGCGCATCTGCTGCCCTACATCGAAGCGGAAAAGTCGCGCACAGGGCTGGGCTCCAAGGGCAAGATCCTGATGGCCACCGTCAAGGGCGACGTGCACGACATCGGCAAGAACATCGTCGGCGTCGTGCTCGGCTGCAACGGCTACGACGTCGTCGACCTCGGCGTCATGGTCTCCTGCGACAACATCCTGAAGGCGGCGCTCGAGCATCGCGTGGACATCATCGGCCTGTCCGGCCTGATCACGCCGTCGCTGGAGGAAATGGCCCACGTCGCCGCCGAAATGAAGCGCCATGGCATGACCCAGCCCTTGCTGATCGGCGGCGCGACGACCAGCCGCGCCCACACCGCGATCAAGATCGCCACCAACACCGACAGCCCGGTCGTATACGTGCCGGATGCATCGCGTGCCGTCGGCGTCGCCACCAAGCTGCTGTCGGCCGACCAGAAGGCGGGCTACGTCGCCGAGATCGCCGCCGAGTACGAAACCGTGCGCGCCGAACACGCCGGCCGCAAGGGGGCGACGCTGGTGTCGCTCGACGATGCCCGCGCCAATCGTTTCACGTGGAACCAGACCTACACCCCGGTCAAACCGGCCCAACTCGGCCGCCAGGAAATCACCATCCCGCTTGCCAACCTCGTTCCCTACATCGACTGGTCGCCCTTCTTCCAGAGCTGGGACTTGGCCGGCCGCTACCCGGCCATCCTGGACAACGAGACGGTCGGCGATACCGCCCGCCAGCTGTTCGCCGACGCGCAGGCCATGCTGGCGAAAATCTTCTCCGAAAACTGGTTGGCCGCGAGAGCCGTGCTCGGCCTTTATCCGGCCCGCGGCGAGAAAGAGGACATCGTCCTCTACGCCGACGACAGCCGCAGCACCGAAGCCGCCCGCTGGGTCGGCCTGCGCCAGCAGATCAAGCAGCCGGCCGGGCGTTTCAACACCGCGCTCGCCGATTTCGTCGGTGACAACGACTACGCGGGCGCCTTCGCCGTCACCGCCGGCCTCGGCATCGACGAGCGCGTCGCCGCCTTCGAGGCCGCGCACGACGACTACTCGGCGATCCTGCTCAAGGCCCTCGCCGACCGCCTCGCCGAGGCCGCCGCCGAGTGGCTGCACATGAAGGTGCGCACCGAATTCTGGGGCTACGCCGCCGGCGAGAAACTGGACAACGCCGCGCTGATCGCCGAGCAATACAAGGGCATCCGCCCTGCCCCAGGGTACCCGGCCTGCCCGGACCACACCGCCAAACGCGACCTGTTCGCCCTGCTCGACGCCCCGGCGATCGGCATGGGCCTGACCGAGTCCTGCGCCATGACGCCGGCCGCCTCGGTTTCCGGCTTCTACATCGGCCATCCGGCAGCGAGCTACTTCGCCATCNNGAAAGTCGGCCGCGACCAGCTGGAAGACTGGGCTGCGCGCAAGGGCATGGAACTCAGNGAAGCCGAGCACTGGCTGGCGCCGCTGCTCTGACCCTGCGCCCGCGCCGGCCATGAAGTTTTCGCGCCTCTTCCTGAACCGCCTGCAGGATCTGCCGGAGGCGCACGATACGGTCGTCGTCATCGACACGCTGCGTTCCTTCACCACCGCCGCCGTCGCGCTCGACCGCGGCGCGCGCGTGATCTACCCGGTCGATGGCGTCCTCGCCGCCCAGGGGCTCGCAGCGCGGCTCGCCGGAGCGGTCTCGGTCGGCGCCATCGCCGGCGGCGACCCGGTGCCGGGCTTCGACTTCGGCAACTCGCCCGCCGAGCTCGCTGCCGCGGACGTCGCCGGCCGCCCGGTGGTGCTGACCACCGCCGCCGGGGTGTGCGGCCTGCAACGCTTCCACGGGGCGCGCCGGCTGTTCGCCGCCAGCCTCGTCTGCGCCCGCGCCACCGCCGAGGCCATCCGCGCCGCCCGCGCGCGCNNGGTCTGCTTCGTCATCACCGGCGAATGGGTGGACCGCGACGGCGACGAGGACATCGCCTGCGCCGACTACATCGAGGCGTTGCTGCGCGGCCGCGATGCCGATGCNCGGGAATTCGCCCGGCGCGTGCGCGCCTCCGACTTCGGCCGCCGCTTCGCCGCCGGCACCTCGCCCAACCTGCCGCCGGCCGACCTCGAGATCGCCGCCGACGCGGACCGCTACGCTTTCGCCATGCCCGTCCGCCGCGACGATGGCCGCCTGGTCATCCGGATGCCGCGATGAGCGCGGGTGTCCCCGACGTCGACCTCGGACCGCTGAACACCCTCGCCCTGCCCGGCCGCGCTGCGCGCTACCTGCGGGTGACCGCGGCCGGCCAGCTGGCCGGAGCGGACGGCGGCAGCCGCCGCTTCGTCCTCGGCGGCGGCAGCAACCTGGTGCTGACCGGTGACTTCGCCGGCCTCGTCGTGCACATCGCCATCCCCGGCCGGCGCCTGCTGCGCGAGGATGCCGACGCCTGGTACGTCGAGGCCGGCGCCGGCGAGAACTGGCACGACTTTGTGCAATGGACGCTGGCGCAGGGCTGGCCCGGGCTTGAGAACCTGTCGCTGATCCCCGGCACGGTCGGCGCCGCGCCGGTGCAGAACATCGGCGCCTACGGGCTCGAACTGGCCGAGCGCTTCCATTCGCTGACCGCCTGGGATTTCGAAAAACAGGCATTTTTCACCGTCGACCGCGATGGTTGCCGCTTCGCCTACCGCGACAGCCTGTTCAAGCAGGAGGGCTGGCACCGCGACGGGCGGGTCGCGATCACCGCGGTCGTCTTCCGCCTGCCCAAGGCCTGGCGACCCGTCTGCGGCTACGCCGACGTCGCCGGCGAGCTGGGGGCGCAGGGCATCGCTTCGCCCACCCCGCCCACCCCGCGCGCCATCGCCGACGCGGTGATCGCCGTGCGCCGGCGCAAACTGCCCGACCCGGCAGTGATCCCGAACGCCGGCAGCTTCTTCCACAATCCCGTGGTCGAGCGCGGCGCGGCCGACGCGCTGAGGGCGCGCCACCCGCAACTGCCCTGCTACCCGCAGCCGGATGGCCGGGTCAAGCTAGCCGCCGGCTGGCTGATCGAGCAGGCCGGCTGGAAGGGGAAAGACCTTGGCCCGGTCGGCATGTACGAAAGGCAGGCGCTGGTGCTGGTCAATCGCGGCGGCGCCACGGTTGCCGACGTGCGGCGAACGATGGCTGCCGTTCAGGCCGCCGTCCGCGAGAAATTCGGCGTCGCACTCACCGTCGAGCCGATCCTTCTGTAACGGACAGGCAGGCGGCGGTCCCCATGGCCAGCACATCGGCCATGCGCGCCTGGCGATCGGCGTCGAGCAGTTCCAGCTCCTCCTCGCGATGCTTGATGACCCCGGCCTCGAAGAGAATTGCGGGGAATGTCGCTTTGTGAAGCACCACGAGGTTGTCGTAATACCAGACGCCATTCCCGGCGTCCGCCGGCTGATGCTTGCGCCCGTGCCATGGCGTCGGTTCGAAGCCGGCGAGGCGCAGCGCGGCGCCGATCGTCGACGCGCAGCGCAGGCTGGCCGCCAGATCCGGGTTGCGCCGCGAAACGAAGATGCCGAAGCCGCGCTTGAGGGTCGTGTGACTTGCCTCGCTGCCATCCCAGTCCCAGAACTGCAGATACTCCGGCGCGATCGAATCGTGATGGATGGAAATGAAGAAATCGCTGCCCCGCGCCTGCTCGGGTCGCTCCGCCAGGCTGCCGATGGTGCCGGCGAAATTGACCTCGCGTACCGTCACGTCGCGGGCACGCAGGGCCAGCGCCAGCAGCCCCGCAAGCTCGCGGTTGAATTCGAACTCGCTTCGTCCGCGCGCGCTGATCGCCCCCGGCTCGGCAAGCGTATGACCAACATCGACCGCCACCTGTGGCGGCACGGTGGCAGTTGGCCCGGCACTCCCGGCGGTCGCGGTCGACGCCCAGAAGCCGGCAAAAATGAGCGCGAGAAAAATTTTCATGCGGAAACTATCGCATTAAAATGAATGTCGCTTCCGATCACCGGGAAACATTCCATGCGCCCCCGTTCCGCCGTCCTTCTCGCCCTGCTCCCCTGCCTTCCACTGTCCGCCGCCGCCCAGGAAAAGACGGGTGCCGCAGTTTACGAAACGGTCTGCAGCGACTGTCACGGCACGGGTAAAGACGACGCGCCCGCGTTCGGTGACCGCAAGCGCTGGGGCAAGCTGGTCCGCGAAGGGTTGAACGATCTCGTTCCCGCCGCGCTGCGCGGTATCCGGAAAATGCCGGCGATGGGCGGCAACCCGGCGCTGACCGACCTTGAGGTGGCGCGCGCTGTCGTGTATATGGCCAACGCCGGCGGCGGCAACTTCGCCGAGCCGACCGCAACCGATTCCGCCCGCTGGCGCAAGAAGGCCGACGCCCGCAAGTAAGGCTGGGTCACGGCCGGCGCAACGACGCGGCAAGCTAGAAATCTGCCGCCGCTTCCCAGACGATATTGGCGTGGGCGCCACCCTTGCTGCTGCGCTCGAGCATGTCGATCAGCGGCCAGGCCCGGGGACCGAGCGCCACCGGCGCATCCTTGCCGTCGTCGTCATCATCCGCCTTGCCGGCACTCGCCTCGCCGCGCGCCACTGCTTCGCGCAGAAGCCTCGCGGCCGGCATCATTTCGTCGCGGGTGAAGGTGCCACGCCGGAGGGTCTCCTTGCCGACCGCCCGCAACAACTGGGCCGCCATGTCGGCAAACATCATCAGTTCACCGGTTTCACTGGAAATGAACTTGACCAACATCTCTATGGCTCCTCGAATGTGCGCGCCCCGCCGTTGCCAGGTCGCCGGCGCTTCATGCAGAATGGCTGTCGGGGAACAAATGAACCTGCAGACAGATATTACCGCCAATCCCCGCAGACAGGAATTGGCGAACACGAACACCCGGCGCGCGCCGCTTTCCGTCATCGCGGCGATCAGCGCACGATGGCAGCGAACCACGGTGACGTCAGCGGCATGGCGGTCCGTGGATGAGCCGGCTGCGCATCGGCGTCGACCTTGGCGGCACGAAGATCGAGGTCATCGCCCTCGCTGCCGATGGCGGGGAATTGTTGCGCCGCCGCGTTGCCACCCCGCAGGGAGACTATTGCGCGACCTTGCATGCGGTCGCGGCGCTGGTCGCTGCGGTCGAAAAGGAACTCGGCCGGCACGGAACGGTCGGGATCGGCATTCCCGGCGCCGAATCACTGGCCAGCGGACTGATCAAGAACGCCAACTCGACCTGCCTGATCGGGCAACCGTTGCGTACCGACCTCGGGGCGCTCCTGCGCCGCGAGGTCCGCCTGGCGAACGATGCCAACTGCTTCGCGCTTTCCGAAGCCAGCGACGGGGCCGCCCGCGACGCCGAGGTGGTCTTCGGGGTCATTCTCGGCACCGGGGTCGGCGGCGGAATCGTCGTTCGCGGCCATGCCCTCACCGGCGCCAATGCCATCGCCGGCGAATGGGGACACAACCCTCTGCCGCTGCCCGGCGCCGAGGACCTTCCGCTGCCTCCCTGCTATTGCGGACGCAGCGGCTGCATCGAAACCTATCTGTGCGGCCCGGGCCTGACGCGCGATCATGCACTGCGCAGCGGTGACACCCTCTCTCCGGCCGCGATCGCCGCCCGCGCCGCCACCGGCGACGCTTCCTGCGATGCCACCATGCAACGCTACGAGGCCCGCCTCGGACGCGCGCTGGCCGGGGTGATCAACATCCTCGATCCGCAGGTCATCGTCCTCGGCGGCGGCCTGTCGAACCTCGCAAGGCTCTATGCCAACTTGCCGGCCCGTTGCGGTCCACATGTCTTTTCCGACGTCTTCCACACGCGAATCGTGCCGCCGGCCCACGGGGATTCCTCGGGAGTGCGCGGTGCCGCGTGGCTATGGGATTGATGGCACAATCTCGCCACCATGAGCAATGTTTCCCTCTTCATTGGCAGCATCGCCCCGTTGCCCGATAGCGGCCGGCCGACCGGCATGTTCAAGCACCCGGTTGGCGGCGCCCTGAACCTCGGCGACCACGGCTTCGCCGGCGACGAGCAGGCCGACCTTCGCGTCCACGGTGGTCCGGACAAGGCCGTGCATCTCTATCCGGCGGTCCACTATGGGCGGCTTGCGCACGCGTTTCCGGAAGCCGCCAGCCAGTTGAAGCCAGGCAGCCTCGGCGAGAACATTTCGAGCGCGACGCTCGACGAGTCGCTGGTGCGGATCGGTGATGTCTTCCGCCTGGGCGCGGCCCTGCTCCAGGTCTGCCAGCCACGCAATCCGTGCTGGAAGATCGATGCGCGCTTCGGGGTCGACGGGATGGCCGCCTTCATCGCCGAAAACCATCTGACCGGCTGGTATTTCCGCGTGCTGCTGCCAGGGCTCGTTGTCCCGGGAGACGCGCTCGATCTGGTCGAGCCTGGCGATGAAGGGCTCAACCTGGCGCAAGCGCAGCAGCTCTGGCGTCAGCATCGCCCGGCGCCGCTGGCGCTGCGCCAGCTCGCGGCCGCCCCCGGCATCGCCGAGGGCTGGCGACGCAAGATCGTCGAACGTGCCGACTGGCTGGAAAAGCACGCCCCGCGGCCGTCCCCGCCGCCTGCGTTCCACGTGAAACGGGAGCGCCACTGATGGCGACCGACTCCCGCCAGCTGTGGTTGCGCCTGTTTCTCCCCTTCGCTGCCGGCTACTTTCTGTCGTATGTCTTCCGGACGGCGAACGCTGTCATCGGCCCGGTTCTGGCCCGCGACCTCGGTCTCGCCGACAACGCGCTCGGGCTGCTGACCAGCACCTACTTCCTCGCTTTCGGCGCAGCCCAGTTGCCGCTCGGCATCCTGCTCGACCGCTTCGGTCCGCGTCGCGTCGAGGCCGCGCTGCTGCTCGTCGCCGCTGCCGGGGCAGTCGTCTTTGCCCTGTCCGGGACGCTCGCCGGGCTAGCGGTCGGGCGCGCCCTGATCGGCCTTGGCGTCTCCGCCTGCCTGATGGCCTCGTTCAAGGCCTTCTCGCAGTGGTTCCCGCCCGAGCGCCAGGCGTCTCTGACCGGCTGGATCATGGCTTCCGGCGGACTCGGCGCGCTGGCCGCCGCCAAGCCGCTCGAACTGGCGCTCGGCATCGCCGGCTGGCGCGAGATCGTCCTTGCCCTGGCCGTCATCACCGTGCTGGTTGCCGCCGGCCTGTGGTGGTTGGTTCCCGACAAGCCGGTTGCGGAATCGGGTGCCAGCCTCGGCGAGCAGTTTGCCGGCGTCAGGCAGATATTCAGCAGCCGCCATTTCTGGCGCTATGGGCCGCTGGCGTTCTGGCTGACCGGCGGCTTCATGGCGGTGCAGGGGCTGTGGGCGACGCGCTGGATGACCGTCATCGAGGACATGAACCGTGCCGCCATCGCCGCCCGGCTGACCTGGATCAGCGGCGCCATGCTCGCCGGCTTCCTGTTCATGGGCTTTTTCGCCACCGGACTGGTGCGACGCGGCGTCAGGCTCGAGAATATCTACCTCATTGCGATGCTAGCGGCGATTGCCGGACTGGCCTCGCTGGCCTTGTTCCCCGCCCACGGCGGCGACCTCCTTTGGCCGCTGCTCGGCGTCTGCTTCTCGCTGTCGAACATCGCCTACTCGCTGGTCTCCCAGGGTTTTCCGCCGGACCTGTCCGGGCGCGTCAATACCGCGCTCAACCTGCTCGTCTTCGCCGGCGCGTTCGGCTTGCAATGGGGTCTCGGCGTTCTTGTCGATTTGCTCCAGTCTGCCGGCTGGACAGCCGCGACCGCCTATCGCGCCGCGTTCCTCTCCCTGCTTGCCGGGCAGGCCACGGCCTTCGCCTGGCTGCTTGCATCCCGGAGAAGGAACTGAACCCTGGGGTCAGAACTCCAGCGGGTCGACCTCGAGGTGCCAGCGCAGCTTCGCCGGAACCTTGATCGCTTCGATGGCTTCCCGCCAGCGCGGCAGGAAGGCCTGGAGCGCGGGACGCGATCGCGATTCGACGAGCAACTGGCCGCGCTCGAGATTGGCCAGCCGCGACAGCTTCATCGGAACCGGATCGTAGAGGACGATGCCGCCGTGCTCGCGCACGACCGGCAGGGCGCAGGCGGTGGTCAGGAAGGCGATCGCCGCCGCCATCTCCGGCGCCTCGGCGCGCAGCATGGCCTGGAAGGCATACGGCGGGAATCCGGCCTGCTCGCGCTCGCGCAGGAGCGCCGCGGCGAAGCCCGGGTAATCGTGGGCGACCAGCGCCGCGTAGAGGGGGTGATCGGGGTACTGCGTCTGGATCAGCACCTCGCCCTCGAGTTCGGCGCGTCCTGCCCGCCCCGCCACCTGCATCAACTGGGCGAACAGGCGTTCGGGCGCGCGCCAGTCGGCGGCGAACAGGGCGGCGTCGGCCCCGAGAACGCCGACCAGGGTCAGCTTCGGGAAGTCGTGGCCCTTTGCCAGCATTTGCGTGCCGACCAGGATGTCGGCAGCGCCGCCGTGGATGCGTTCGAGCATCGTCTCCCACTGCCTGCGGCTCCTGACCGAGTCGCGGTCGACGCGCAGGATGCGCGCGTCCGGGAAATGCTCGCGCAACCATAGTTCGAGCCGCTGCGTGCCGCGGCCGAAGGGGTGGATGTCCTGATTGCCGCAGGTCGGGCAGGCTTTCGGCACGCGCGCCTCGAATCCGCAGTGATGACAGCGCAGGCGCCGGTCAGCCAGATGCAGGACGAGATTGGCGGCACACCGCTGGCAGCGCGACACCCAGCCGCAGGCCGCACAAGCCAGCACCGGCGCATAGCCACGGCGATTGAGGAAGACCAGGCTTTGCTCGCCGCGCTCCAGCCGCGCGCCGATCGCGGCGGTCAGCGGTTCGCTGACGCCATCGTGCAGCACCATTTTTCGCGTGTCGAGCAGGTGGACCGCGGGCAACCTGGCTTCCGGGTTGGCCCGCTCGAGCAGTGTCAGCAGGCCGTAGCGGCGACCCTGGGCATTGGCCCAGGACTCCAGCGACGGCGTTGCCGAGCCGAGCACGACGGGAATTCCCCGCTGGTGCGCGCGAAAGACCGCCACATCGCGCGCCGAGTAGCGCATGCCATCCTGCTGCTTGAACGAAGGGTCGTGCTCCTCGTCGACGACGATCAGGCCAAGCCGCGGCATCGGCGCAAAGATCGCCAGTCGCGTCCCGAGAACGATACCTGCCTCACCGGAGAACGCGGCCCGCCAGTTGCGCTCGCGTGCGGCTTCGGCCAGTTCGCTGTGCAGCGAAACGACGACACTTTCCGGAAAGCGCCCCCGCACCCTGCCCTCGAGCTGCGGCGTCAGGTTGATTTCCGGGACCAGCAGCAGGACCTGCCTGCCGGTCGCCAGCGCTCGCTCGATCAGGCGGAGATACACTTCGGTCTTGCCGCTGCCGGTCACTCCGTGGAGCAGATGCGCGGAAAATCCGGCCTGCAGGTCGACCCGGCNGAGGACGGCGGACTGCTCCGCCGTCAGTTCCGGCGCAGGCGCGGCCGGTGCCGGCGGATTCGCGGCCCGTCCGCTGCGCCGGGCCGGCGCGGCGACCCGCTTGAGCCCGGCGGGAAGCGCCTGCATCAGCACCTCGCCAAGCGCCGCCTGATAGTAGGCGCTGGCGAACTCGCAGAGATCGAGAAGATCGCGGGGCAGCGGCGGCGGATCGCCCAGGATGTCGCCCGCCATCTTCAACTGCACCGGCGGCCAGGCGCTGGCGGCGGCGACCTCGACGATGACGCCGACCCGTTCCCCTTTTCCGAAAGGCACGCGAACCAGGCGCCCGACATCCGCCGGCGATGCCGCTTCGGCGACATAGTCGAACAGCCGATGCAGCGGCAGATCAAGTGCGACGCGAAGGACTGGCATGGCCGGCTTCCCGGAGCGTTCGACAAACCCCTTGGCAATCCGCAGCCGGAAGGCGGCCCGGCACAGTTGTGGATAACTCTGTGGATTGCCTTCGGATGATCGCGCTAAGTGGCGAAATATTAAGGACTTTCGTTCCGTGCCGAAAAAACGGGCAATTCAACTAATCGCATTAATTCAACAAGTTACGAAAATCCGCAGATGTCAAGCGATTTCCGCGATAGTCGGCGACAAAATGACGCGGACT
Source organism: Dechloromonas sp. (assembly GCA_013693915.1). GTDB lineage: Bacteria > Pseudomonadota > Gammaproteobacteria > Burkholderiales > Rhodocyclaceae > Azonexus. The sequence continues at coordinate 204,288 of CP059264.1, forward strand.
GTGCATAAGTCGATCGTTATGGTCGCGGCCTTCAGCCCGCGGCGCGCAATGCCCGGCCATGGGAATGCACGGCTTCCACCAGGGCGGTGACGCTCTCCGGCGGCGTGTATTGCGAGATTCCGTGGCCGAGATTGAAGACGTGACCGGTGTTGGCATGTCCGAAGCTGTCGAGGACCTTCCTCGCCTCGGCGGAAATGATCTCCGGAGCGGCGAACAGGACGTTCGGATCGAGATTGCCCTGCAGCGCGACCCTGTCGCCGACACGGTTGCGGGCCTCGCCGATGTCGATGGTCCAGTCAACGCCGACCGCGTCACAGCCGATGGCGGCAATCTTCTCCAGCCACAGTCCGCCGTTCTTGGTGAACACGATGCTCGGGACGCGCTGGCCGTCCTTCTCCCGCGTCAGCCCGGCGACGATGCGCTGCATGTACTGCAGCGAGAATTCCGGATACGCCGCGGCCGAAAGCGAGCCACCCCAGGTATCGAAGATCATTACCGCCTGGGCGCCGCTGTCGATCTGGGCGTTGAGGTAGGACGTCACCGAGTCGGCGGTCACCGACAGGATTCGGTGCAGGAGATCAGGGCGGCTGTAGAGCATGCCCTTGATATGCCGGAAATCGCTCGAACCCTGCCCCTCGACCATGTAGCAGGCCAGCGTGTACGGGCTGCCGGAGAAGCCGATCAGCGGCACCGAGTTGTCCAGCGCCCGACGGATCTCGGAAACGCCATCCATGACGTAGCGCAGATGGTCGTAGGGATCGGGCGCGGCCAGGTCGTTGATCTCCCATTCGTCGCGTAGCGGCCGCTCGAACCTGGGGCCCTCGCCCTCCTCGAAATACAGGCCGAGGCCCATGGCATCGGGCACCGTCAGGATGTCGGAAAAGAGGATGGCGGCGTCGAGGTCGTAGCGGGCCAGCGGCTGCAGCGTGACTTCACAGGCCAGCGACGGCGTCTTGCACAGCGCCAGGAAGTTGCCGGCGCGCTTGCGCGTTTCGCAGTACTCCGGCAGGTAGCGACCGGCCTGGCGCATCAGCCACAGCGGCGTGTATTCGGTCGGTTCCCTGAGTAGGGCGCGCAGGAAAGTGTCGTTCTTGGGTCGGCTCACGGAGGACTCCGCCGGAAAATCGGAAAGACGGAATTATCCGTCTTTCCGGCCTCCCGGTCACTTGCGCCAGAACGCTGGCGTCAGGACGACGAGCAGGGTGAAGATCTCCAGCCGTCCGAGCAGCATGGCGAAGGTGCATACCCAGGTCTGGAAGTCGGTCAACACCTCGTAGGTCGTCGACGGCCCGACGACGCCGAGCCCCGGCCCGGTGTTGTTGATGCTGGCGACGACCGCGGTAAACGCCGACAGGATGTCGAGTCCGGAAAACAGCAGCAGCAACGTCATCGAGACGACGCTGACCATGTACATGAAACCGAAGGCGAGCACCGCGAACAGGATCGACTGCGGCGCCACCTGGCCGCCGACGGTGACATTGACCACCGCGTTGGGGTGCATGGCGCGGACCAGTTCGCGATAGACCTGCTTGTAGAGCAGCAGCGCCCGCATCATCTTGATCCCGCCGCCGGTCGACCCGGCGCTGGTGGCGAAACTGGAGAGGAAGAGCATCCATATCGGCGCGAACATCGGCCATAGCGCGTAGTCGGTGCTCGCATAGCCGGTCGTCGTGGCAATCGACACGACGTTGAACGCCGAGAAGCGCAGCGCCGTCAGGAACTCGGGATAGGTTTCAGCGGCAAGGAGGTACACCGCGACGAAGAGGATGCTGAACAGCGTGACGGCGAGAAACCAGCCCGCCTCCGGATCGACCAGGTAGGGGCGCAGCGAGCGTGCGTGCGCGGCGAGGAACAGCGTGCCGAAGTTCATGCCGGCGATCAGCATGAAGACGATCGACACGAATTCGATCTCCGGCGAATCGAAGAAGCCGAAGCTCGCGTCGTGGGTCGAGAAGCCGCCCAGCCCCATCGTCGAAAAGGTGTGGCAGACGGCATCGAACCAGGTCATCCCCGCCCAGCGGTAGGCGAGGACGCAGGCGATGGTGACCATCAGGTGAACGACGTACAGGCCCTTCGCCGTCTCGGCGATGCGCGGCGTCAGCTTGGAATCCTTCATCGGCCCCGGCGTCTCGGCCTTGAACATCTGGCGGCCGCCGATGCCGAGCAGGGNGAGGATGGCGATGGCGAGGACGATCAGGCCCATGCCGCCGACCCAGACCAGCAGGTGCCGCCACAGGTTGATCGACATCGGCAGCGTGTCGAGGTTGGAAAGGACCGTCGATCCGGTCGTCGTCAGCCCGGACATGGTTTCGAAATAGGCATCGGTGAAGCTGATGCCAAGCTGGATCATCAGCGGCAGCGCCGCGAAGGCGGGCAGGATCGACCAGACGAGGACCACCATCAGGAAGCCGTCGCGGATGCCGAGATCCCGCGCGCAGCGTCGATAGCGGTACCACAGCCAGAACCCGCTGAGCAGCGTCAGCCCGAAGGCCTCGTCGTAGGCGGTCTGGGCGCCGTCGTCCACGATGTGGGAAAGCGCCAGCGGCGCCAGGATGGTCAGGCCGAAGAGCATGACAATCATGCCGAGGGCCCGGAAAACGGGGGCATAGCGTTCCATTGCCGCGAATCTCCGTCAGCGCCGCCAGAATGCCGGCGTCAGCACCACGAGCAGGGTGAAGATCTCCAGGCGACCGAGCAGCATGGCGAAGCTGCACAGCCAGGTCTGGAAATCGTTGAGGAGGAGGTAATTCCCCGCCGGGCCGACCCCGCCCAGCCCCGGGCCGGTGTTGTTGATGCAGGCCACCGCCGCCGAGAAGGAGGTCAGGGCATCGAGTCCGGTCAGCGCCAGGAGCAGCGTCACCGAGACGATGCTGACCATGTACATGAAGCCGAAGGCGAGGACGGCGAAGAGGATCGACTGCGGCGCCACCGCACCGCCGAGGCGGACGTGGTACACGGCGGCCGGATGCATGGTGCGGATCAGCTCGCGATACACCTGCTTGTAGAGGAGCATGGCGCGCATCATCTTGATGCCGCCGCCCGTCGAGCCGGCGCTGGTCGCGAAGCTGCCGAGGAAAAGCAGCCACAGCCCGGCGAAAACCGGCCACTGGCCGTAGTCGACCGTGGCATACCCGGTGGTTGTCGCTATCGAGACCACGTGGAACATCGAGTGGCGCAATGAGGTTGCGAAATCGCCGTGGGTGCCCTCCCACGTCAGGTAGGGAGCGAGCAGGAAGGCGCTGCCGAGCAGGACGCCGACGAACCACGGCGCTTCCGGGTCGAAGCGGTAGGGGCGCAGGCTGCGGCCATGCAGGGCGAGGAAGTGCGTCGCGTAGTTGATTCCCGAGAACACCATGAAGGCAACGGCGATCCACTCCAGCGTCGGCGAGTCGAAATGGCCGAAGCTCGCGTCGTGCGTCGAGAAGCCACCGAGCGAGACCGTCGAGAAGGCATGGCAGACGGCGTCGAACCAGGTCATCCCGCCCCAGCGGTAGGCGAGGACGCAGAGGACGGTGATGCCGATATACACCAGCCACAGGCCCTTCGCCGTCTCGGCGACGCGCGGCGTCATCTTCGAGTCCTTCATCGGCCCGGGCAGTTCGGCCTTGAGCATCTCGCGCCCGCCGATACCGAGCATCGGCAGGATCGCCACAGCCAGCACGATCAGCCCCATGCCGCCGAACCACATCATCTGGTGGCGCCACAGGTTGATCGACATCGGCAGGTCGTCGAGACCGACGATCACCGTCGCTCCGGTCGCCGTCAGCCCGGCGACCGCCTCGAAGTAGGCGTCGTGGTAGGACATGCCGAGCTGGAGCACGAACGGCAGCGCCGCGAACGCCGGCAGCCCGGTCCATACCAGCGCCACGAGCAGGAAGCCTTCGCGGATCTGCAGGTCGCGCTTGCCGCGGCGATAGCGGTACCAGAGGAAGGCGCCGCTCAGCATGGTCAGCGCAAAGGCTTCGTCGTAGGCAGTCTGGGCGCCGTCGTTCACGGCATAGGAGAGCGCCAGCGGCGCCAGCAACGTGAGGCCGAAAAGCATGACGATCATGCCGAAGGCGTGATAGACAGCCGCGAAGCGGGTCATAGCCGCCTCCTAGAAGAAATGGAAACCGACCTGGAACAGCTTCTCGACTTTCCTGACCACCTTCCGCGAAATGCAGAAGACGATGACGTGATCGTCCGGCTGGATCACCGTGTCGTGGTGGGCGATGATCACTTCGCCATTGCCCGTGATCGAAGTCATGTCGTCGCGCTGGCCGATGACCACCTTGCGCTCGAGATTGCGGACCAGCACGGCGACCGTAACCCCGGNCGGCCATTCGATCTCGTTGATGCGCCTGCCGACCACCTTGGAGGTCTTGGCGTCGCCATGCGCGACGATCTCCAGCGCCTCCGCTGCGCCGCGGCGCAGCGAGTGCACCTCGGCGACGTCGCCCTGCCGGACATGGGCGAGCAGGCTGCCGATCGAGACATGGGCCGGCGAAATCCCGATGTCGATCGGCCCGCCTTCGATCATCTCGGCGTAGGCGCGCCGGTTGACCAGCGCCACCACCCGCTTGGAACCGAGGCGCTTGGCCAGGCTGCCGGACATGATGTTGTCTTCCTCGTCGTTTGTGACGGCGAGGAACAGATCCATCTCGGCGATGTTCTCCTGTTCGAGCAGATCCTCGTCGGTCGCGTCGCCGAGCAGCACCAGCGCCTTGCGCAGTTCGCCGGCGAGCAGCTCGGCGCGATGGCGATCGACTTCGATGACCTTGACCTCGTAATCCTTTTCCAGCGCCCGCGCCACGCGCAGGCCGATATTGCCGCCGCCGGCGATCATGATGCGCCGGACCGGCGTCGTCATCCGCCGCAACTGGTGCAGGACCGGGCGGATATGCTCGGCGGCCGCAACCAGGAAGACCTCGTCGCCCGGCTCGATGACGGTATCGCCCTCCGGCGGCACCGGCTGATCGCGGCGGAAGATTGCCGCAATGCGGGCATCCATCTCCAGCGGCAGCAGCTTGCGCAGGTCCCTGATCGGCCTGCCGATCAGCGGGCCGCCCTCGAAGGCGCGCACGCCGACGAGGCTGACACGCCCGGAGGCGAAAGTGAGAACCTGCAGCGCCTCGGGGAATTCGATCAGGCGCCCGATATAGTCCGTAATCACCTGTTCCGGGCAAAGTGCGAAGTCCACCGCGAAGTTCGCGGTTGACAGCAGTTCGGCGTCATCCAGGAAGTCGACGGAGCGCAGGCGCGCAAGGCGGGTCGGCACGTTGAAGACCGTATGCGCGAGCTTGCACGCAACCAGATTCGCCTGGTCGCTCTGGGTCACGGCGATCAGCAGGTCGGCATCTTCGGCGCCGGCGCTGCGCAGCACCGAAGGCGCCGCCGCGTTGCCGACCACCGTGCGCAGGTCGAAACGATCCTGTAACTGGGCGAGGCGCTCGCCGTCGTAATCGACCATCGTTATGTCGTTCTTTTCCGAAACGAGGCCTTCGGCAACGCTCGCGCCGACCTGGCCCGCGCCAAGAATGATGATTTTCATGATTCCCCCTGTTCTGTTCCCGGAATTCTGCCTGCCTATTCGTCTCCGCGCTTGCCGAGCCTGACATCGAGCTGCTTGAGCTTGCGATAGAGATGGGTTCGCTCGAGCCCCGAGCGTTCGGCCAGCTTGGTCATGTTGCCGGCTTCGAGCCGGAGATGATGTTCGAAATAGAGTTTCTCGAAGGCATCGCGCGCCTCGCGCAACGGCTGATCGAGCATTGGCAGCAGCGAGGCCAGCTCCGGGTTGCCCTCCGCTTCGCGCGGCGCCACGCGGCTGACGTCTTCGGCGGAGATTTCCTCGTCGAGCGCCGTCAGCGCCAGATTGCGCACCAGGGCGAAGAGCTCGTTCCAGTGCGCCTCGGTCACACTGCCCCAGGACACGCTGCGCAGGGCGTTGAGCGCGCCGGTCGAGAAGCGCCGCTGCGGCACCTCCCCGCGCTCGACAAAGTTGGTCAGCAGCAGCCCGGCGATTTCCGGCAATTCGTCGCCATGGCCGACGAACGACGGCATGGCGACCCAGATGTCGCCCAGCCGAGTCAACAACTTGGCGTCCCAGCCCGCCTCCGCCAGTGTCGCCAGCGGCGTCGCGGTCGCAGCGATCAGCCGCAGATTCATGCGTTCCAGGCGGTCGACCGCGAAAGCCAGGTTCATCTGCTGCATCTTCCCGAGTGCCGCGAGGTCGGGGACGAAAAGCGTGCCGCCGCTGACCTTTTCCAGCATTTCCGTGGTCAGGGCGCTGCTCAGCCCGGACAGATCGAGCCAGGGCGAGCGTGGCGCCTGCAATGTCCGGGCACAGATTTCCGCCATTCCGCCCGTTGCACCCTTGAGCAACAGCAGCGGCGTCTTGGCGGCTGCCTGTTCCAGCCGCCGCCGGAATTCCTTGGCCATCGACGAGCGCGCGAACGCCTCCAGGGTCAGCGGCGGACGCTGTGCCAGATTGTCGTGCTTGATCGCCTTCTGCACGGTCGCCAGCAACTTCTGCAAGGCGATCGGCTTTTCAAGAAAGTCGATGGCGCCGAAGCGGGTCGCCTCGACCGCCGTGTCGATCGTCCCGTGCCCCGACATCATCACCACCGGCATCGTCAGGTGCCCGCCGGCGTGCCACTCCTTGAGCAGCGAAATGCCGTCAGTGTCAGGCATCCAGATGTCGAGCAGCACCAGGTCGGGGCGCAGTTCGCCGCGCACCCGGCGCGCCGCGGTGGCGTGCTCGGCCAGCCGCACATCGTAGCCCTCGTCGATCAGGATCTCCGAAAGCAGCTCGCGGATGCCGACCTCGTCGTCAACGACCAGAATGATTGCCATGCTTTTCTCCCTCCTTCACCAGGGGCAGGCGGATGTCGATCCGCGCACCACCCTCCGGTGCATTGCTGATTTCGATGGTCCCATGGTGCTCGTCGACAATCTTCCTGACGATGGGCAGTCCCAGACCGGTGCCGCGGGCCTTGGTGGTGACGTAGGGCTCGAAGATGCGTGGCAGCAGCTCGACCGGAAAGCCCGGGCCATTGTCCGAGATGAGCAGCCGCGCGTGTCGCCCCGCTCGCTCGGTGACGACCTTGACGATTCCACGACGCCCCTCGAGGGCGTCCTCCGAGTTGCGCAGCAGATTGTGGATGATCTGCCGCAACTGCGTCGAGTCGCCGAGCACCGGGGGCAGGTCGGCGGCAAGATTGGTTGCGATGGTCGCCGAAGAGCTCTCGTAGAGCCCCAGCACCTCGCCGATCAGCTCGTTGAGATCGAGGGCGGCAACCTCGGGAGCCGGCAGGCGGGCATAGTCGCGGAAATCGTCAACCATGCGCTTCATCGCCTGCACCTGGTTGATGATCGTTTGCGTGCCGCGCGCCAGCATCTCCTTGTCGCCGGTCTCCAGCTTGCCGGCCAGCTTGAACTGCAGGCGCTCAGCGGAGAGCTGGATCGGAGTCAGCGGATTCTTGATCTCGTGCGCCAGGCGGCGCGCCACCTCGCCCCAGGCCGCGCTGCGCTGCGCGGCGACGATGCGCGTCACGTCGTCGAAGACCACGACCTCGCCGCCACCGCTCGCCTCCGGCAGGCGCGAGCCGCGCAACAGCAGGATCTGCGGCATCCCGTTCGCCCGTTCGAGTTCGACCTGGGCCTGCCATTCGACATCCTTGACCCGGGCAAAGTTGTCGCGAATGAACCTGCCGAACTCCTTCTGCCGCGGCCAGTCGGCAATATCCTCGTGGATCAGGCCGGCGAAATCATCGGCCAGCGTGTTGCGCGCACCCTCGTTCACCGTCCGCAGCACGGAATGCCGGTCGAAGACCAGAACGCCGGCCGACAGGTTGGCGAGGACGGATTCCAGGTAGCCGCGCGCCGCCTCCAGTTCCATCCGGTGGCGCTCGGTGTCGCGGCGGGCGTCGTCGAGCTGGCGAGTCATGCGATTGAAGGACTGGGTGAGGATGCCCAGCTCGTCACGGCTGTAAATCGCCTGGCGCGGCGAGAAGTCGCCCTGGGCGACCGCCTGCGTACCCTCGGCAAGAATCGACAGCGGCGCGGACAGGCGGCGCGCCATGACGAACGCCAGTGCAAAGGCGCCGAACAGGGCAACGAGCACGGTCAACGTCAGTGTCAGGGCATAAATCCGCGTCAGCCCCTGGCGCGCCAGCTGCAGTTCCTGATAGTCGCGGTACACNNCCTCGACGGCGTCGGCGTCATACGCGAGCGATGGTGGCACCGGCTGGATCACCTGCAGGATGCGCGGCTCCTCGAACACACTCTGTGCCGCAACCGGCACCAGCACGCGCAGATTGAGCTCTCCGCCCTCGCCGTCGACGGCGGTGACCGCTTGCGTGCTGCGCGCCTGCTTGAGCTGGGCCTGCGTCGGCAGGTCGGGCAACGGCGCGGCGATCTCGGTGCTGGCGCTGGAAAGCAATTGGCCGCCGACCGAAAACAGCGCCGCCGACTGCACCCNCTGCTGCTCGCGCAAACGCAACAGCGCCGAACGACGCCCGGACTCCCGCAGATCCGCCAGCTCGTTGGCCATGGCACGGGCCTTCTGGGTAAGATCCGCCAGCAGCGAATCGAGCGCCGAACGGCCGAGACGGAGGCCCGACTCCAGCGCCTTTTCGACCCGGACATCGAACCAGCTCTCGATCGAGCGTGTCACGAACTGGACCGATACGCCATAGACCAGCGCCCCCGGCAACACCGCGATGATCCCGAACATCATCATCAGGCGCAGCTTCAGCCGCGCCCCGAACACCTGGGCGCGATAATCGCGCCACAAGGAACGCAACTGCCAGCCGACCAGCCCGACCATGGCGAGCGCAAGGACGACGTTGAGACCGATCAGCAGCGGATAGTGACGCGCGAAGATGGCGGTGTCGGCCGCCGTCGACATCAGCAGGAGGAACCAGAGAATGGCGCCCAGCGCTGCCGCCAGGGCTCCGCCTGCGGCTACGAAACGCTTCACCTGGCCTCCACCGGCAGGGTCGCCTGCCAGACCTTCCAATCGGATGCGAGATTCCAGTCCCTGTTGCCCAGGGCGGAGATCTGGAAGGGGCGCGGCAACTGGTTGATGTCGAGGCGCATGCGCAATGCGGCCATGTAGGTGTCTCCGGCCTGGACACCGGCTTTCTCGCCGCGCCCGTCAATCACCAGCCAGTTGCGCAGGCGCGAGAGAACGCGCAACGCCTCCGACAGGGTATCGAAGGACTGATGGAGGCCGCCCCTCGACAGGCGATACTGGCGCGTCAGCGCATGGTAGGAGAGGCGCTGGGTCTGACTTCGACTGACCACCTTCTCGTCCAGCCAGTACCAGCGCGGCCGCGTCATCTCGAACTCGGTCACGAAGTAGAGAACGACACCCCTGCTCACGGCCTCTTCGAGGCGCTCGTTCAGGTCGAAGCCGAAATCCGCGGAGACGACGAAGCCATCTTCGCTCGCCGTGATCTGGGGATTGGCGATCTCGATCTCGACCGCCAGCGCCAGCACCGGCAGAAGGGCCACAACGGCGACCAGCCAGGACCGGAGTGGCTCAAGCATGCTTTTCGAAGAGGCAATAGTAGAAGCCATCATGGGCTGCTGCGGGCAGTATCTGTTCCTCGTGGGCGCGGCGGGCATCGGGACGGTTGGCAACAAGGCGATCGATCTGCTCGCCGTTTTCCTCGGGAAATACCGAGCAGGTCGCATAAAGGAGTTTACCCCCGCGCCGCACAACCCGCCACAGGGCATCGAGAATGCGCGACTGGGCCGCCGCGAAGCTGGCGATGTCGGCTTCGCGGCGCAACCACTTGCTGTCCGGGTGGCGGCGCACGACGCCGCTGGCGGTGCACGCGACATCGGCAAGGACCGCGTCGAAGGGGCGGCCATCCCACCAGGTATCGAGTCGGGCGCAGTCGGCCGCCTGGAGCGAGGCGCGCAGCCCGAGCCGCGTGAGGTTCTCGGCGACGCGCCGGCAGCGCGAGGCCTTCACGTCGAGCGCCAGAAGGTCGAGGTCGGCGCGCTCCAGCAGATGCGCCGTCTTGCCGCCCGGCGCGGCACACGCGTCGAGGACACGGCTGCCGGGCAACGGGTCGAGCAACGTCGCCGCCAGTTGGGCCCCCGGGTCCTGAACCGAAACCAGACCGGCCGCGAACCCGGGCAGCCGTTCGACCGGGACCGGCCTGGCGAGCGCCAGCCCCGCTTCGCCGACCGGCGTCGCGACGATCCCTTCCGCCGCCAGCCGTGCCCGGTATTCCTCACGCTCAATGCGGCGGCGATTGACGCGCAAGGCCATCGGCGGCGGCGCGTTGCCGGCGGCGACGATTGCCTGCCAGTCGCCGGGCCATGCCTTCTGGAGACGGGCCACCCACCAGCCCGGATGTTGCGCCTGCGCCACGGCATCGCTCGCCACCGCGGTACGCAAAGCGTCCTGCTGCCGCAGGAAATTGCGCAGGACGCCGTTGACCAGCCCGCGAAAGCGCCCTTCAGCCAGCTCGCCGGCTGCCGCGACAGCCTGATCGACCACGGTATGCACCGCGTCCGGCCGCGTCTCGAGGCGATGCAGCGCAACCAGCAGCAGCGCCCGGACCTCCTCGGCCGGCAGCGGACTGGCGAGAAGGCGGCTCAGGACGAAATCACCGCGTCCGTAACAGCGCAGGCTGCCGTNGACGAGGTCCTGCACCGCCGGGCGCGCGACGGGATCGACGCGCGCCAGCAGGCCGTCGGCGAGACTCTGCCCGGCGAAGACGGCGGCGTCGATGCGGGCTGCCTGCACGAAAGCGAAGGCCAGGGAAGTGGCGGGCAGATCGGACATGGGCTGCAATTATCGCACGCGGCATAATGGCGCAATGCCCCCGTTTCTCATCGCCCTGCTGTTCCTCCTCCTTGCGCCCCCGCCGCGGCGTGGAATGCTGCCGGTCACCGGCTGGTGGCGGCGATCGCCTGGCAGCAGCTCTCGCCNCCCAGCCGCGATTTCGTCGCGCAGGCGCTTGCCCGCCATCCCGACCATGAGCGCTGGGTCGCCAGGGCACGCTCGGCGGAACCCGGGGCGATCTTCGTCGAGGCTTCGACCTGGCCCGACGACATCCGCAATGATCCACGCTTTCACGACGACGGCGAGGCTGCCCCCACCCCGGCGGTTCCCGGCTATCCCGACAGCGCGCGGCACAAGGACTGGCACTACGTCGATCTCGACGATCAGGGCAGACCCGTGAGGGGAGAGGTGGACCGGCAGATCGAGCGCCTCGGCCGCCTGTTGCGGTCGACCGCGAAAAAGGACGAGATTTCCCATGCCCTGCCGTGGCTGGTACATCTGGTCGCCGACATCCACCAGCCGTTGCACGCCGGTCGCGCCGATGACGAAGGCGCAACCGCGATCGCGATCGAGAACCCGTTCAACAAGCGCCTCCCGATTACCAGCCTGCACATCTACTGGGACGACCTGCCCGGGCCGCCCTGGCTGCGCGGTCGCCGACTCGACGACAAGGCGCGGCGCCTGATCGCCGAACATCCCGCGCCGCGCCAGGGCAGCGTTGCCTTGTGGCGGGACGAGAGCCATCGCCTGCTGGCGTCGGCCTACCCGGATGCCGTCGGCAGCGTCCCGCCGACCATCACCGAGGATTTCGACCGGCGGGCGCACGCCATCGCCGAACGGCGCATCGCCGACGCCGGCTACCGGCTCGGACGCCTGCTCGAAGCAAGCGTCAGCGCTCGCGTTTCACGTGAAACGCAATAGAATCGCGCCATGAATGGCCTGCACCTGATCGCCGACCTCCTTGACTGCCGCTGCCCGGCGGACTTCCTGCTCGCCGCCCCGCAACTCGAAGCCTTCTGCGCCGGGGCATGCGCGAAGCACGGGCTGACGGTCGTCGGCTGCCTCTTCCACGCTTTCCATGATGCTGCGGGCAACCCGGCGGGGGTCACCGGCACCGTCGTTCTGGCCGAATCGCACTTGGCGATCCACACTTGGCCGGAAATCGCCGGCGTCACGCTCGATGTNCACGTCTGCAACTTCAGCGCCGACAACAGTGATCGCGCCCACGCGCTGTTCGCCGACGTCATCGCCGCCTTCGCCCCGCAACGGCTGGAAACGGAGGAAATCGCCCGCGGCTTCCTGCAGGTGCCCCGCCTGGCCTAGCGCGCCATCGCCCGCAGGCGGGCAATCCTTTCTTCGGTCGGCGGGTGCGTCGAAAAGAGGCCGCGGATTCCGCCGCCCGAAAGCGGATTGAGGATCATCATCTGCGCCGTTTCCGGGTGCGCCTCGGCCGGCGCCAACGGAATCCGGCCCTCGGCGTACATCTGGATCTTGCCCAGCGCGTCGGCCAGGGCATGCGGGTCGCCACTGATTTCGGCGCCGCCGCGGTCGGCTTCGTACTCGCGGGCGCGCGAGATCGCCATCTGGATCAGGCTGGCTGCCAGCGGTGCCAGCAGGGCAACGGCGATGCTGGCGATCGGATTGGCCGGTCGACCGTCGCCGCCGCGCCCGCCGAAGAACATGGCGAAATTCGCGAGCGCCGAAATGGCGCCGGCCATCGTCGCCGAGACGGTCGAAATCAGGATGTCGCGATGCGCCACGTGCGCCAGCTCGTGGGCCATGACGCCCTGCAGTTCGCGCGCCGACAACAGTTGCAGGATGCCGGTGGTGGCCGCCACGGCCGCATGTTCCGGATTGCGGCCGGTGGCGAAGGCGTTCGGCTGCGGTTCGTCGATGATNNGAACGCGCGGCATCGGCAGATTGGCGCGCTGCGCCAGATCGCGCACCATGCCGTAGAACCGCGGCGCGCTGGTCTCGTCGACTTCCCGGGCGTTGTACATCTTCAACACCATCTTGTCGGAGAACCAGTAGGAAAACACGTTCATCGCGCCGCCGAAAAGCAGCGCCAGCAGCATCCCCTGCTGCCCGCCGAGCATGCCGCCGACGATGCCGAACAGCGCCATGATGGCCGCCATCAGCATGGCGGTCTTTACCCAGTTGAACATCGTGAAACCTCCTCGCGGCAGTTTGCCTTATCGATAGATATTGGCGCGCAGCCCGATTTCAAGCCGGCAGATCGAAACGGTCGCCGGCCTTGAGCGGGTGTCCGGCGAGGAACTCGCGCACCGCCAGGCGCTTGCCGCCGGCCTTCTGCAGTTCGCTCACCGCCAGCGCCCCGCTGCCGCAGGCGACGACGACCCGGTTGCGGTCGACCTGCAGAATCTGCCCAATTTCACCATCGCCGTCGACCGGCGCCGCTCGCCACAGCTTGACCGTCTGGCAACGGAATCGCGCCTGCGCACCGGGCGNAGGATTGAAGGCGCGGATATGACGATCCAGGTCCCGCGCGCTCTTCGACCAGTCGATCAGCGCCTCGGCCTTGCCGAGTTTCGCTGCGTAGGTCACCCCGTCCGCAGCCTGCGCGGTGGCCGGCATGGGCAATCCCGCCAGCGCCTCGACCACCAGTCGCGCGCCGAGGCTGGCCAGACGGTCGTGCAGCGTTGCGCTCGTGTCGCCGGATTCGATCGCGCAGCTACCCCGCAGCAGCACCGGCCCGGTGTCGAGACCCGACTCCATCTGCATGATGCAGACACCGGTTTCGCGATCGCCGGCGAGCAGCGCCCGCTGGATCGGCGCCGNCCCGCGCCAGCGCGGCAGTAGCGAAGCATGGATGTTGATGCAGCCGAAGCGCGGTGTGTCCAGCACGCCCTGCGGCAGGATGAGTCCGTAGGCGGCGACCACCATGACATCCGGACGATCGGCGGCGATTCTCGCCTGCGCCGCCGCATCCTTCAGCGTCAGCGGCTGAAACACCGCAATTCCACGCGCCACCGCCAGCCGCTTGACCGCCGAAGGCTGCAGGCTCATGCCGCGCCCCGCCGGCCGATCTGGCTGGGTGAGGACGAGGCGCACCTCGTGCCCCGCCGTCAGGATCGCCTGAAGTGCCAGTGCGGCAAAATCGGNGGTCCCGGCGAAGACCACCCTCATGCAGTGACCCGGGCCTGCTTGGCGAGCTTGTTGCGGATGCGCGTCTGCTTCAACTGCGACAGGTGATCGACGAAGACCTTGCCGTTCAGATGGTCCAGTTCATGCTGGATGCAAACGGCGAGCAGCCCCTCGGCAACCAGCGTCTGATGCTGGCCGTCGCCATCCTGGAAGTGGACGCTCACCCGCTCGGCGCGTTCGACCTTTTCGAAGATCCCCGGCACGGACAGGCAGCCCTCCTCGCCCTCCTGTTGCCCCTGAAGGTCGTCGATGCGCGGATTGATCAGCGCAAGCAGCTCGTTCCTGCCTTCCGAAACGTCGATGACGACGATCTGCTTGTGCACATCGACCTGGGTTGCGGCCAGGCCGATGCCCGGCGCCTCGTACATCGTCTCGGCCATGTCGGCGATCAAACGCCGGACAGAATCGTCAATCTCGCCCACCGGCGCCGCAATCTTCTTCAAGCGCGGATCGGGAAAACGCAAAATGGGTAGTAGAGCCATGGGAAACACCGAAAAAGCTTGCCCGCTTAAGTTATTACGTGCAGAATCTCAAGCGATTCCAGAGATATAGGATCGGTTTGCCTGCCGTGGATCAGACCATGCAAGGTACGCCGTGTTCCGTCGGCACGTGAGGTTACGACTATGGTACGCATTATATCCGCGCTCATCCTGGCCGTGACGGCCGTTTGCGCATCGGCCGCCGAGCCCCTTAAGCTCGTCGATAANCCCCCTGACCGCCACGTCGTTGTGCGCGGCGATACGCTATGGGGAATCTCCGGCAAGTTCCTCAAGGAACCGTGGCGCTGGCCCGAAATCTGGAACATGAACCGCGAGGACATCAAGAACCCGCACCTGATCTATCCCGGACAGGTCGTCTATCTGGATCGCTCCGGCAAGACGCCGCGCCTCCGCCTCGGCAAGCCGGTCAAGTCNGGCCGGGGAACCGTGAAGCTCCAGCCGCAGATCTATTCCGACCCGTCGCAGCAGGCAATCCCGAGCATCCCGCCCAACCAGATCGAGCCCTTCCTGTCCCAGCCGCTCGTGGTCGAGCAGGGGCAGATCGACAGCGGACCGCGTATCGTCGCCGGGCCTGAATACCGCGGCATGATGGGCAATGGCGATCCAGCCTTCGCCACCGGCATTCCCGATGCCAGCGTGATCCGCTGGAACGTTTACCGCCCCGGCAAGCCGCTCACCGATCCCGATACCGGCAACGTCATCGGCTATGAAGCCTTCTTCCTCGGCAACGCCAACCTGGTGCAGCCGGGCGAGCCGGCGGTTCTCGAGATTACCGTGGCCAAGGAGGAGATCATGCGCGGCGACCGCCTGTTGCCGGCGCCACCCGCCAACATCGTCTCCTATGTGCCGCATCGTCCGGATCAGCAGGTTGCGGCGCGGGTGATGACGATCTACGGCGGGGTTAACGAAGGCGGCAAGGCCTCGATCGTCACCCTCAACCGCGGCAAGAACGACGGGCTTGAGATCGGGCATGTCCTTGCCTTGTTCCGCAATCGCATTTCCCAGGCGATCGACCAGGACACGATGCAACGGGTCGATCAGCCGATTCCGGAAGAGCGCTATGCGCTGGTATTCGTCTTCCGCGTCTTCAACGGGGTTTCCTACGCGCTCGTCCTCGAGTCGTCCAAGCCCGTGACCATAGGCGATTTTGCACGGAACCCGTGATCGACACGGAGGGTTGGCCGCTTGGCTACGGCTGACCCTGATACCCGGCATCGGCGGCGAGACGCAGCGCAAGCTTCTCGCCGCTTTCGGTTTACCNGAGGCTATCTTCGCCGCCGGTCGCCAGGCGGCACGCAGCGTCATCGGCGACCGTGCCGACCTCCTCTTCGATTCCGACCCCTCCGAAGCCGTCGACCGCAGCCTAGCATGGGCCTCGCGCCCCGGCCAGTGCCTCCTGACCCTGGCTGACGCGGACTATCCGCGGTCCTTGCTGGAAATTCCCGATCCACCGAGCATCCTCTATGTTCGCGGCAACCCCGGCCTGCTGCGGAGCCGTGGGCTGGCGATCGTCGGCAGCCGCAACGCCACGCCGCAAGGCCTGCAGACCGCCGAAGCCTTTGCCAGGGCGCTTGCCGCCGGGGGTCTTGGGATTGTCAGCGGTCTCGCCCTCGGCATCGATGCCGCCGCCCATCGTGGCGCCCTCGCCGCCAAAGGCGCCACGATTGCCGTCATCGGTACCGGCGCCGACCGCGTCTACCCGGCGCGCAACAAGGAACTCGCAATGGCAATCGCCGAGCACGGGACCATCGTTTCCGAATTCCCGCTCGGCACGGCCGCCATCGCCGCCAACTTCCCGCGTCGCAACCGCATCATTTCGGGCCTGGTCAACGGCGTGCTGGTTGTCGAAGCGGCGCTGGAAAGCGGCTCGCTGATTACCGCCCGTCTCGCGGCCGAACAGGGGCGCGAAGTCTTTGCGATCCCCGGGTCGATCCATTCGCCCGTCGCCCGTGGTTGTCACCGGCTGATCAAGCAGGGAGCAAAACTGGTTGAAACCGCCCAGGATATTCTCGAGGAACTCGGCAGCCATTCCGAGTCTCCCGGCGTCCCCGAGGTCGTGGACACTGCCGCCAGCAGTGACATCCTCACCGCCCTCGGCTACGACCCCTGCGCGCTGGACGATCTGGTAGCCCGTACCGGAATCAGCGCCGACCTGCTGCTGGGCGAACTCCTGGCGCTGGAACTCGACGGCCTGATCGCCACCCTCCCCGGCAACCGCTACCAGCGCCTCGCCTGACGCCCATCGACGGGGACGTCTTGCCAAGTCGCGCACTAGGCACTTATCATCCGCCGGCATCCAACAGGCCGAGCCAATGACAAAAAGCTGATCATCGCCGAGAAACCCTCCGTCGCCGCCGACATCGCCAAGGCGCTNGGGGGCTTCACCAAGCACGACGACTATTTCGAGAGCGAATCGCACGTGCTGTCTTCGGCCATCGGCCACCTGCTCGAACTCGCCTGCCCTGAGGAATTCGAGGTCAAGCGCGGCAAGTGGTCCTTCGCCCACCTGCCGGTGATCCCGCCGCACTTCGCGCTGAACCCGATCGAGAAGACCGAATCGCGCCTCAGGCTGCTCAACCGCCTGATCAGGCGCAAGGACGTCGACGGCCTGATCAACGCCTGCGACGCGGGCCGCGAGGGCGAGCTGATCTTCAACTACATCGCGCAAGCGGCCAAGTCGGGCAAACCGGTCCAGCGCCTGTGGCTGCAGTCGATGACGCCGCAGGCCATTCGCGACGGCTTTGCCCGCCTTCGCGGTGGCCACGAGATGCGCGGCCTGGCCGACGCCGCAGTCTGCCGCTCCGAGTCCGACTGGCTGGTCGGCATCAACGGCACACGGGCGATGACCGCCTTCAACTCCAAGACCGGCGGATTCCACCTGACCACGGTCGGCCGCGTGCAGACCCCGACGCTGGCCATCGTCGTCGAGCGCGAGAAGAAGATCCGCGACTTCAAGCCGCGCGACTACTGGGAAGTCGAGGCCGAATTTGCGGCTCGCGCCGGCACCTACGCTGGAAAGTGGTTTGACGAGGGCTTCAAGGGCAAGGAAGACGACGAGCACGCCCGTGCCGACCGTTTGTGGGAACAGGCGAAGGCCGACGCCATCCGCGCCGCCACACTGGGCAGGCCCGGCACGGTGACCGAGGAATCCAAGCCCGAGACGCGCCTGTCGCCGCTGCTTTTCGACCTGACCAGCCTGCAGCGCGAGGCCAACGCCCGCTTCGGCTTCTCGGCCAAGACCACGCTCGGCCTCGCCCAGGCACTCTACGAGAAGCACAAGGTGCTGACCTACCCGCGGACCGACTCGCGCTGCCTGCCCGAGGACTACATCGGCACGGT
Source organism: Dechloromonas sp. (assembly GCA_013693915.1). GTDB lineage: Bacteria > Pseudomonadota > Gammaproteobacteria > Burkholderiales > Rhodocyclaceae > Azonexus. Next base: position 222,075 of record CP059264.1, read on the forward strand.
CAAGGCCACGCTCGCCATGCTCACCGGCGAAGGCGCCGGCAAGGGGCACGACGAAGTCCTCCTCGCCCGCTACGCCCCCTTCGCGCACCAGATCATCGCGCGTAACTGGGTGCACCCGAACAAGCGCATCTTCAACAACGCGAAGGTGAGCGATCACTTCGCCATCATCCCCACCACGCAGGCGCCCAAGCACCTCAACGAAGCCGAACAAAAGCTCTACGACTTCGTCGTCCGCCGCTTCCTCTCGGTCTTCTTCCCGGCCGCCGAATACCTCGTCACCACCCGCATCACGCGGGTCGAAGGCCACCCCTTCAAGACCGAGGGCAAGGTACTGGTCAATCCGGGCTGGCTGGCCGTGCATGGCAAGGAAGGCCAGAGCGGCGACGAGGGCAACCTGGTTGCGGTCGACAAGGACGAAAAGGTCAAGACCGAAGAAGTCGCCGTCAAGGCCAACGAGACCAAACCGCCCCCGCGCTACTCCGAAGCGACGCTGCTCTCGGCCATGGAAGGCGCCGGCAAGATGGTCGACGACGAGGAGCTCAAGGCGGCAATGGCCGGCCGCGGCCTCGGCACCCCGGCCACGCGCGCCCAGATCATCGAGAACCTGATCGGCGAGCAATACATGCACCGCGAGGGCCGCGAACTGATCCCGACCGCCAAGGCCTTCAACCTGATGACCCTGCTCGACGGCCTCGGCGTCAGCGAGCTGACGCAGCCCGAGCTGACCGGCGACTGGGAATGGAAGCTCGGCCGGATCGAGAACGGCGAATTCACGCGCGAGGAATTCATGCGCGAGATTGCCGAGATGACCCGCCACATCGTCGAGCGCGCCAAGACCTACGACAGCGACACCGTCCCCGGTGACTTCGGCCTGCTCAAGGCCCCCTGCCCCAGGTGCGGTGGCCTCATCCGCGAGACCTACAAGAAGTTCCAGTGCGCCGAATGCGACTACGCGCTGTGGAAGATCGTCGCCGGCCGCCAGTACGAACCGGCCGAGATCGAGACCCTGCTCACCGAAAGGCAGGTCGGCCCGCTCACCGGCTTTCGCAACAAGATGGGCCGCGCGTTCGCCGCCAGCATCCGCCTCAACGACGACCTCCAGCCCGAGTTCGACTTCGGCCAGGACCGTGCCGACGCGGAAGACGAAGCCGAAGCCGTCGACTTCTCGGGCCAGGAAGCCCTCGGCAAGTGCCCCAAGTGCGGCAGCGGCGTCTTCGACAACGGCAACACCTACACCTGCGAGAAGGCAGTGGGTGTCGCCAGGAGTTGCGACTTCCGCTCCGGCAAGATCATCCTGCAACAGCCGGTCGAAGCGGCACAGATGCAGAAGCTACTCGCCGCCGGCCGCACCGACCTGCTCAAGGGCTTCGTCTCCAACCGCACCAAGCGCAAGTTCTCGGCCTTCCTCGTCGTCCAGGACGGCAAGGTCGGTTTCGAATTCGAGAAGAAGGCGCCGGCCAAGAAGCCGGCAGTGAGGAAAAAGGCCGAAGCGGCCGAATGATCGTTCAGACCCGCTGAAATGAAATCGCCCCCGATTTTTCGGGGGCGATTTTTCTTGATCGGTTGGAGCGTGTGCTTTCGACCCAAAGCGGGAGCAGCCGGGCTCTGGGAAGCGGACTCTCAGGAACAACTTGGCTCACCTGCGCCGTAAGGCGTCTGGCGGAGATCAAGGCTAGGTTTTGAGATTGCGGAAAAGAATCTACTTTGGCTCATAGCGTTCTTTTGATAGTTGTGCGCACAGTGGCTCAAAATATCGGGGGCCTATATACCACCATACCGGCACGCATTCAGGCCAAGGGGCACCCGTCAGAATGCTCTGGACCCGATGCCAGAACAGACCATAATCAATATCGATTGCTGGAACTGTTCCAAAAGGCTTCGCTCGGCCGCGCGTGGATACTGTTCGCTCCTCGCCCCAATGTAGGGAGAATCATCATTGCCGCCATTCTCCAATCCATTGCCACCGACGCGACGGTCACTTGGTCTTCCTCGCGAGCGTGAACTGCCCACCTTTGTTCTCTTTCCGACGCGGCAGTTAGAATAAATACTGCATGATGTGATTCCATTTTGAGGGTATCCGCGCCTCGCACAAACTTTGCCTCAGGTTGATGCCTGCGCAGGACCCCCTCGGCCGCTTCAAGAACTTGCTGCGGAGTGAATCCCTTGAATTGCCGTAGCTGCCCCTCGATGTCCAACACCAATTGCTTTGGATCAGGGGGATTAGCCTCTGGCAGAGAAGCACAGCCAGCCAATGTGAACGATATGACAGCTACTGCAGCCACGAGGCCAGTTCGCTGTTTGTTCCGAAACGCGGTTTCCATTGCCGTAATGCCAGGAAGTGTTTACACGGATACTGGGGTCCGAACGACGATTGATCTTGATGACGGCGCGATTATTGTTTCAAGCTCATACTAATCATTCACTTGGGATGCTCGCTGTCAGTATAGCAACTCCAAGATGCCGGACGAGATAGCGGATTCGCCTTGCCGTGCAAAATCATTGCGAACGACCGAATTGGACACGCCCTCCGGACCGGTCGCTCCTGTCGGGACCCAGCAACCCGAACCCATGGTTCCACGTGAAACTCAACGGACCGGCGTCGCTCCGGGCAGCTGGCACGACAGCACCGCGGCGCGCACGGCGTCGATGGCTTGCGGGCGGGGAAAAGTGACGCGCCAGACGAGGCCGACGGTGCGCCGCGGCGGCTCGCCGGCAAATGGGAGGACGCGCACCAGCGGCTCCTTGTCGACCAGCGGGTCCGCGGCGCTGCTCGGCATCACCGCGACGCCGGCGCCGCTGGCGACCATGTAGCGGATCGTTTCCAGCGAGCCACCTTCGATGGCATGGTCGAGTGCGTCATCGCCAGTCAGGCGCGGGCACGATTCGAGCACCTGGTCGCGGAAGCAGTTCCCCTGCCCGAGCAGCAGCAGGTTCTCGCCGTCGAGCTCGTCGGCGGCGATGTCCGGTCGCCCCACCCACGCGTGGCTGGCGGGGACGACGACGCGGAACGGCTCGTCGTAAACCGGCTGGGCGACCAGCCCCGGCTCGGCGAAGGGTAGCGCGATGACGATAACGTCGAGTTCACCGGCCTTGAGCGCCGGGACGAGGTTGCCGGTGAAGTCCTCCTTGAGGAACAGCGGCATCTTCGGCGCGTGCCGGTGCAGCGCCGGGATCAGTTGCGGCAGCAGGTAGGGGGCGATGGTGTAGATGATGCCGACGCGCAGCTGGCCGCTCATCGGGTCGCCGGTCGCCTCGGCGATCTCCTCGAGGCGCACGGCCTCTTCCAGCACGCGCCGCGCCTGGGCGACGATGCGCTCGCCGAGCGCGGTGATGCGGACGTCGCTGGCGGTGCGCTCGAACAGCGCGGCGCCGAGCTGGCCCTCGACCTTCTTGAGCGCCACCGACAACGTGGGCTGGCTGACGTGGCAGGCCTCGGCGGCGCGCCCGAAGTGGCGCTCGCGGGCGAGAGCGACGATGTAGCGCATTTCGGTCAGGGTCATGCGGAATTCCCCAGTTTTTCGAGGTCGACCGCAACCAGCCAGCGCCAGGCGCCCATCGGCAGGTCAGCAGGCAGAGACAACCCGCCCACCGCCTCGCGATGCAAGGCCTCGACGCGGTTGCCGGCGGCGGCGACCATGCGCTTGACCTGGTGGTACTTGCCCTCGGTCACGGTCAGGCGCAGCAGCCGTTCGCCGGCGATTTCGGCCGCGGCAGCGGCAACCGGCGCCGGGTCGTCGTTGAGGACGACGCCGGCGAGCAGGCGGTCGACCTGTTCCGCGTCGACCGTGTGCTTCGTCGTCGCTAGGTACACCTTGGCCACCTTGCGCTTGCCCGACGAGAGGCGGTGGTTGAGCTGGCCGTCGTCGGTCAGCAGCAGCAGGCCCGTGGTGTCCTCGTCCAGCCGCCCGATGGGCTGGACCCNCCGCGCGCGCAGCGGCGCCGGCAGCAACTTGAGCACCGACGGGTGGTACTGCGGATTGCGCGAGCATTCGTAGCCCGCCGGCTTGTGCAGCATCACGGTCGCGAACTCGGCGTAGGGCCAATCGACGCCGTCGACGCCAAGCACCAGCCCGGCGCATTCGATTTCCGNCCAGGGGTCGTCACCGGCCTGTCCATTGACCGCCACCCGCCCGTCGCGGCACAGCTCCCGGCACTCCTTGCGGGTGCCGAATCCCTGCTTCTGGAGGATTCGTTCGAGTTGCATGGCGCCGATGCTAACATTGCCACATGAATTTCGAGCACCTGATCCAGATCAACGATCCGCAAAANCCCCTGATCCCGCCGCTCAGCCGTCAACAGGTCTGGCAGGGTCTGCTCCACCGTGTCGAAGANCCCCTTCCCTTCCTGCCCGGACTGGAATCGTGCGTCATCATTGAACGCCATGCGCACGCGCTGCTGCGCCAGCTCGATTTCGGCCCGGCGGTGATCGAGGACCGCGTCACGCTGGCCGAAGGACACTGGGTCCGCTTTGAAATCGCTCCGTCGCCGGCTCACCCCGGCGGCAGCCTGACCATCACGATCGAGGAGCCTGAACCGGCTTTCCTCTTTCTCCGCTTCGCCTACCAGACGACACTGGCCAGCCGGCCGGATTCCGAAGACCGCGCCTACATCGAATACGTCAAGTCCGCCTACCACCAGTCGGACGTCGATTGCGTGCGGCTGATCCGCACCCTCGCCGCCACCGGCAACCCGCAATAGTCAGTTCAAGCCCTGGCTCGCCAGGTAGTCTTCATAGCCGCCGAGATAGTCGATGACCGAGCCATCGCCCTTGACCTCGAAGACCCTGGTCGCCAGCGATGAAACAAATTCCCGGTCGTGCGAAACGAAGACCAGGGTCCCGGGAAATTTCTCGAGTCCGGTATTCAGCGATTCGATCGATTCCATGTCGAGGTGATTGGTCGGCTCATCCATGATCAGAACGTTCGAACGGAGCAGCATCAGCTTGCCGAACAGCATTCGCCCCTGCTCTCCGCCGGAGATCACGTTGACCGGCTTCTTCACCTCGTCGCCCGAGAACAGCAGACGCCCCAGCGTGCCGCGGATCAGCGTCTCGACGTCGCCGCCTTCGTAGCCGCCGGCGCGGACAAAGCCGGAGATCCACTCGGTCAGACTCGTCTCGGACGCGAACAGCGCAGAGTGATCCTGCGAGTAGTAACCGGGCCTGGCTTTCTCGGCCCACTTGATCGTGCCGAACTGTGGTTGCAGTTCGCCCATGAGAAGCCGTAGCAGGGTCGTCTTGCCGACCCCGTTCTCGCCAATGACGGCGACCTTTTCGCCGCCGTTGATCGTGAAGCCGAGATTGCTGAAGATCTTGCGCGGCGCACCCTCATAGGCGAACGAGACATTTTCGACCTCGACCGCCTGGCGGTGCAGCTTTTCCCTGTCGTCGTATTCGAAGCGGATCCACGGGTACTGGCGCGAGCTCGGCTTGACGTCCTCCGGCTTCAGCTTGTCGATGAGCTTGAGGCGGCTCGTCGCCTGCTTGGCCTTGGAGGCGTTGGCCGAGAAGCGGCGGACGAAGGTCTGCAGTTCGGCGATGCGCTCCCTGGCCTTGGCGTTGGCGGCCGACTGCCGCTCGCGCGCCTGCGTCGATGCCTCCATGAAGTCGTCGTAGTTGCCCGGGTAGATCGTGATCTTGCCGTAATCCAGGTCGGCCATGTGCGTGCACACCTGGTTCAGGAAGTGGCGGTCGTGCGAGATGATGATCATCGTCGACTCGCGATTGTTCAGCACATCCTCCAGCCAGCGGATGGTGTTGATGTCGAGGTTGTTGGTCGGCTCGTCGAGCAGCAGGATGTCCGGATTGGCGAACAGCGCCTGGCACAGCAGGACGCGCAGCTTCCAGCCGGGCGCCACCTCGCGCATCGGACCGTCGTGCTGCGCGATCGGAATGCCGACGCCCATCAGCAGTTCGCCGGCGCGGGCCTCGGCCGTGTAGCCGCCGTATTCGGCGAAATGGTGCTCGAGGTCGGCCGCCTTCATGTAGTCGTCCTCGGTCGCCTCCGGGTTGGCGTAGATCGCGTCGCGCTCCTCCATGCACGCCCACATTTCCTCGTGGCCCATCATCACCACGTCGAGGACGCGCATGTCCTCGTAGGCGAACTGGTCCTGGCGCAGGTAGGCCATGCGCTCGTGCGGATCCTTGGAAACGTTGCCCGCCGAAGGTTCGAGGGCGCCGCAGAGGATCTTCATGAAGGTCGATTTACCAGCGCCGTTGGCACCTATCAGGCCATAACGGTAGCCCTCGCCGAACTTGACATTGACGTTCTCGAATAGAGGTTTGACCCCGAACTGCATGGTGATGTTGGCGGCGACAAGCACGGTGATTCCGATCTGCTGGATGGATGGAGGACGAAGGGCAGGATTTTACCTGCTTTCAATGGGTTGACCGCGAATCGGAACCCCGCATCGCTGCCCTGCGGTGTAACATTCACGTCCTCAGTTACACGCCTTGTCGACACCCCGACCGCCCATGGTTCCGCACCTGACCACCGCCCTCACCGGCCCCCTGCTCGAGCTCGAGCGCCGCTTTCTCGACAGCAGCACGCAGATCGAGCACTGGCTGCGCGGGCAGTGGCAGGAGCACACGCCGCCGTTCTATTCGTCGTGCGATCTGCGCAACTCCGGCTTCAAGCTGGCGCCGGTCGACACCAACCTCTTCCCAGGCGGCTTCAACAACCTGAACCCGGCCTTCCTGCCGCTGTGCGTGCACGCGGCAATGGTGGCGATCGAGAAAATCTGCCCCGATGCACGCAACCTGCTGCTGATCCCGGAGAACCACACGCGCAACCAGTTCTACCTGCAGAACGTCGCCCAGATCGCCGCCATCCTGCGCCAGACCGGCCTGAATGTCAGGATCGGCTCGCTGCTTCCGGACATCACTGCAGCGACTCCGATCGAGCTTGCCAACGGCCAGAGCCTGGTGCTCGAACCGCTGGTCCGCTCGCAATACCGGCTCGGGCTCGACGGCTTCGACCCCTGCGCCATCCTGCTCAACAACGATCTCTCCGCCGGAATCCCGGAGATCCTGCGCAACCTCCACGAGCAGTTCATCCTGCCGCCGCTCAATGCCGGCTGGGCAGTGCGCCGCAAGTCCAACCACTTCGCCGCCTATGACGAAGTTGCCAGCAATTTTGCCCGGGATATCGGCATCGACCCGTGGCGCATCAATCCCGCCTTCTCCGTCTGTCGCAGCATCAATTTTCACGAGCGCCAGGGTGAAGAATGCCTGGCTGCCAACGTCACCGCCGTACTCGACCTGGTACGCGAGAAGTATCGCGAATACGGGATTGCCGAGACCCCCTACGTCGTCGTCAAGGCCGACGCCGGCACCTACGGCATGGGCGTCATGACGGTGCGCGATGCCGACGAGGTCGTTGCCCTGAACCGGAGGCAGCGCAACAAGATGAGCGTCGGCAAGGAGGGCCTGGAAGTCAGCGAGGTCATCATCCAGGAGGGTGTCCATACCTTCGAAACACTCAACGAGGCGGTCGCCGAGCCGGTCATCTACATGATCGACCGCTACGTGGTCGGCGGCTTCTACCGCGTCCATACCGGGCGCGGCAAGGACGAGAACCTCAATGCGCCGGGCATGCATTTCGAGCCGCTGGCCTTCACCACCGGCTGCAACCTCCCGGATTACGCATCGGGCAACCCGGATTCGCCGCCGAACCGCTTCTATGCCTATGGCGTCGTCGGCCGCCTCGCCTGTCTGGCCGCCGCCCTCGAACTCGAACGCACGTCCGCCGATGCCGGCAGCGGGTAGGCAGACGATGAGCCACGAACTTCCCGAGCCCCGCTGCCGCCCATTGAATCTCGCCTTTGTCGTCGATCCGCTCCCGGGACTGAAAGCCTACAAGGACTCGTCGATCGCCATGATGCGCGCGGCGGCGTCCCGCGGTCACGCCGTCTTCGCCATCGACTGCGCGACGCTGGGCTGGCGCCGGCCCGAGTCGGCGCAGCCGGTGGGTGTCTTCGGCGTGGCCGTGCAGTTGCACATGCAGCCTGACAACCATGACTGGTTCCGCGAGATCGGTCGCGACCGGATACCGCTCAGCGATTTCGACGCCGTCATCATGCGCCGGGATCCACCCTTCGACAACGAGTACCTGACCGCCACCTGGCTGCTCGAACGCGCCGAAGCCGCCGGCGTCCGCGTCTTCAACCGGCCGCGCGCGCGCGACCATTCGGAGAAGGTGGCGATCGCCGAATTCCCGCAATTTGCTCCGCCGACGCTGATCTCGCGCGACGTCGAGCAGTTGCAGCAGTTCATCGACGAGCACGCCGACATCATCCTCAAGCCGCTCGACGGCATGGGCGGCAGCCAGGTCTTCCGGGTCCGGGAGGCTGACCCGAACCGCAACGTGATCATCGAGACGCTGACCCGCGACGGCGGGCGGACCATCATGGCCCAGCGCTATCTCCCCGCGATCGTCGCCGGCGACAAGCGCATCCTGATCATCGCCGGCCAGCCGGTACCGTACTGTCTGGCACGCATCCCCAAGGCCGGCGAAACGCGGGGCAATCTCGCGGTCGGCGGCACAGGCGTCGCCCAGGCGCTGACAGCACGAGACCGCGAGATCGCCGAAGCGCTGGGCCCGGTCCTCCGTGACCGCGGTCTGCTGCTGGTCGGCATCGACGTCATCGGCGACCACCTCACCGAGATCAACGTCACCAGCCCGACCTGCATGGTCGAGATCCGGCAGCAGACAGGCTTCGACTCGGCGGCAGCATTCATCGCGGCCCTCGAGCGGGAATGCGCCATTTCCTGATTCTTGCCTGCGCGCTGCTCGTAGCCGCCTGCAGCCGCACACCCGTGCAGGAACAGCAGGCTTACGTCTTCGGCACCCGGGTCGAGGTGCTCGTCGTCAGCGCCGACCCGGAGCGAGGGCGCGCCGCCATCGCCGCTGTCCTGCGCGAGTTCGACCGGCTGCACCGGGCCTACCACGCCTGGCAGGATTCGGAGCTGACCGCCCTGAATCAGGCCATTCTTTCCGGTCGACCGCACCAGGCCGGGCCGGAGCTGGTCGAACTGATCCGCGAAGCGCTGGCCTTGTCGCGACAGGCCGAGCACCTGTTCGATCCCGGCATCGGCCGACTGGTGCGGCTGTGGGGCTTCCACGCCGAAGAATTCAAGGCCGAGCTGCCGCCAGCCGCCGCTATCGAAGCCTGGCTGGCGGCAAGTCCAGGCATCGCCGACCTCACCGTCAGCGGACCGACGATCAGCAGCCGCAACCCGCAGGTCGCGCTCGACTTCGGCGGCTACCTTAAAGGGGTCGCGCTCGACCGGGCCGCTGCCATCCTGCACAGCCAGGGCATCGACCATGCGCTGATCAACATCGGCGGCAACGTCATGGCTCTTGGCAGCAAGGATGGCCGGAAATGGCGCGTCGGCATCCAGCACCCGCGCCAGCCCGGCCCGCTGGCCACGGTCGAACTCGCCGACGGCGAAGCGATCGGCACATCCGGCGACTATCAGCGCTATTTCGAGGTNGACGGCAAGCGCTACCCGCACCTCCTCGACCCGCGGACGGGCCGCCCGGTCGACCACACCCAGGCGGTCACGGTGCTAATTCCGGCCGGCCCGCGGGCGGGGACGCTGTCGGATGCCTCCTCCAAGCCGATCTTCATCGCCGGCCCCGACGCCTGGCGGGAGATGGCGAAGAAGATGGAAATCGGCATGGCGATGCGGGTTGACCGCGACGGACGGGTTTTCGTTACCGAAGCGCTCAGCCAACGGCTGGTTTTCGCCGGCGAGCGCCCTGTCATAAACGTCGTGCCCTGAAAAATGATCTGCCCGCTCGTTGCGCGGCCATCGATGAACTCACCCAACTTTCACGTGCGTCGCGTTGCGGGGCGCAGTAAACTCCGCGTTTATCAAGGAAACGTGGCGATGCCCGCACCTTTCGGCTCCGATGCTGACCATTCGTAACCTGCTCCCCGCCGACATCGATTCGGCCATTGCCCTCCAGAGCCGCGTCTATCCGACCATTCCGCCTTTCCGTGCGGACCAGTTCGCGAACCTGCTGGCGATCTTCCCGCGCGGCCAGTTCGCCGCCGTTCTCGACGAGCGACTCGTCGGAATAGCCGCGTCGCTGGTCGTCGTCTGGGAGCACTACGGCTTGCGCCACACCTGGGCCAGCATAACCAACGACGGCAATTTCGATACCCACAATCCCGACTTCGGCCACACGCTCTATGGGGCCGAAGTTTGCGTCAGCCCCGACGAGCGCGGCCACGGCATCGGCCACGCGCTCTACGAGGCGCGCCGCAACCTGTGCCGGGCTATGAACCTCAGGCGCATCATCGCCGGCGGTCGTCTGGCCGGCTACGCCCGCCATGCCACGAGGATGACGCCNGGGGAGTACGCCAAGCGCGTCATCTGGGGCGAGTTCCACGATCCGGTGCTGCGCTTTCAGCTCGACGAAGGCTTCGACTATTGCGGCATACTGCACGGATACCTGCCGTCAGACCAGGAGTCGCTCGGCAACGCCAGCCTGATCGTCTGGCTCAACCGGGAATATGACCCGTCACGGCCCACCCAAATNGCCAGGAAAGGATTTCCCATGAAGGTTCGCATCGCTTCCATCCAGTACCAGCTGCGCCATATCGACGACTGGGACGGCTTTGCCCGACAGGTCGATTTCGTGCTCAACGCCGCCGCCGACTACTGCCCGCAGTTCGTCCTGCTGCCCGAGCTGTTCACCACGCAACTACTGTCGTTCATGGAAAACGACGATGTCCCGAGCGCCGTACGCGGGTTGTCCGAATACACTACGGCCTATATCGAGCTGCTTCGCGCGCATGCCGTGCGCCATGGCTACTACCTGATCGGCGGCACGCATCCGAACATTCGCGACGGGCAACTGCTCAATACGGCTTTCCTGTTCACCCCGGGCGGTGTCGTCCATCTCCAGGACAAGATCCACCGCACGCGCTGGGAGAAGGAGAAGTGGAACAGCGATCACGGCGACGTCCTCAACGTCTTCCAGACGCCCCACGGCAAGATCGCCATCCTGATCTGCTACGACATCGAATTCCCCGAACTGGCGCGGCGCGCCGCCGAGGAAGGCGCCGAGATCGTCTTCGTGCCCTCATGCACCGACGACCGTCAGGGCTTTCTGCGCGTCCGTTACTGCTGCCACGCCCGCGCCATCGAAAATCAGATCTACGTGGCGATGACCAGCACCGTCGGCAATCTGCCGGTCGCCGGGCTGCGCCTGCACTATGGCCAGGCGTCGATCATCACGCCTTCGGACTTTCACTTCGCACGTGACGGGATCGCCGCCGAAGGCGTCATCAACGAGGAACAGATCGTCGTGGCCGATGTGGACCTTGCCCTGCTCCACGAGAACCGGCTCAAGGGCACGACGATCCCGCTACTCGACAAGCGCCACGAGTTCTACAGCAACCGGCCGGTCACCGTCGTCGCCGACTGATTCCCCCGACCCGTCCATCGCGCCCCTGCAGCCACTGCCGGAGCCGGTGCCCGCTCACTCCGGTGAACGCGAATCGATGCACAGCGTTACCGGCCCATCATTGACCAGACTGACCTTCATGTCGGCGCCGAATACCCCGGTCGCCACCGGCCTGCCGAGTTCCTCCGCCAGTCTCGCGACAAAGCGCTGGAACATCGGCTGCGAAACGTCGCCCCGCGCCGCCCTGCTCCACGACGGCCGGTTGCCCTTCCTCACCGAGGCGTACAGCGTGAACTGCGAAACCGCAAGAATCCCGCCGCCGACATCCTGAACACTGCGGTTCATCATCCCGGCGTCGTCGGCAAACAAGCGCATCCGGACGATCTTTCCGGCCATCCAGGCAATGTCGCTGTCGTCGTCCGCATCCTCGAAACCGGCGAGCACCAGCAGGCCATTCCCGATCTCCCCGGAAATCCGGTCGTGGACCGCATCCCGCGGGAGTCCCCGNNCGACGGTCACAGACGCCTCGCGAACCCGTTGCACGACGACGCGCATGCTGCGCTACCCTAAACCGAAGCCAAGAAAACGGGCCCCTTCGGGCCCTGCGAAACGACCGGGCGTCGCCCGGGCCGAAACGGCCTACCGGCAGACGCGCCGTCCGTCGACCATGCGACATTCCGGCGCCGCACGAACCTCGGCCTCCCGCGCCACCGGAACCTCCTTGCCGGGGCCACTTCAACCCCGCGAGCGGGCGCGACTTCAACCCCGCGCGCCGGAACCGGCTCGACAGGCTTGCGGACCTCGACGGCGCCTCGCGCTGTCTCGCACCCGGCGCGACGAACGCCATCCGCGCACTCCAAGCCATGAGCACTTGACGCCAGGGTCATGCTCAGGATCGCTGCCGACAAGGCAAATACAGAAGCTTTCATGGCTTCATCCTCCGAAAAACGATCAGGGTGTGACCACCTCAAGGGAGCGAAGGCGACTTGCCACTCAGGGCGTCGGCACAACGCGGTAATAGACGCCGTTGGCTCCGTAAGTCGGCATGAACCAGGTGTTCCCGCACAGATAGTAGGCCGTCCCGCCGACCGTCGCGTTGGTGCAGCCGGCCGGTAGCGCCGCGTAGTTATTCCCGATCACGTAAGCGCCGGCGGCCGATGCCGCGCCAGCGGCGACACCGGCGTTGTAGGCGCCCGCTGTGTTGGCGCTGCCGGCAGCAACCCCCGCCGCATAGGCATTCGACGAGGCAGCCGCCGAGTTGGCCGAGGCGACCGCGGCCCCGGCGGCGACGCCGACCACCGCCCCCGCCGCAGCCGCGCAGCCGTAGCAGCCGGCGGTGTAAGCGGGGACCACCACCGGCGGATGATATCCGGGGTNGACCGGGGCCGCCGGATAGCCGGGCGGGCGATACGCCGCCCCCGCCGGTCCAGCGTGATAGGCGCCTTCGCCGTAGCGGCCGGCGGTCGTCCCGCCATAGACGTTGGTGTGTTCCGTCCCTTCGCCGGCGACGTGCTCGGTGCTACCGCCCCAGCGGTTTTCGTGGCTGGTCTCGCCCCAGGAATGTTGGGTGGCGCCACCGAAGCGGTTGGCACTGGCCCAGGCGTTGGCCTTGGACGCCCAAAGCGCCGCGGCAAGCAGGGCGGAAATCGCTGCGAGTCCTCTCATCATTGGTTGATCCCTGTTCATTTCGCGCTCCCTGGAGACTTGGTGGCACTGGCCGGAGCCTGCTTCCTGACCGTGATCGGCGCCGCTCCCGCCGGCGGCTTGGTCGCGGGATGGCCGAACTCCATCTTCTGCGCGCCCTGTGCCTTCTGAGATACGAAGGTCTCGGCCGGCAGTTGCGGATCGAGCTTCCAGTCCGACAGCTCCATGTCATGACGCAGGCGCAGCGGATCGGCGCTGAACACGGCACGGATGCGGCGCGGCAGCTTGTCTTCGGTGCCGAGCCAGATCTGCATGAACACGTCGTCGGTCGCCACCGCCACCATCTCGGTGCGGACACCGCCGACGAACCCCGACGACCCGATGTAGAAAGCCGTCTTCACGCCTTCGGCGAGCGCCGCATAGGGATCCGCGACGAGCAGGTCGGTGAATGGGAAGTAGATGGCCGCTGCCAGGAACGCCTGCTTCAGCGCGCCGTCGATGGTCGGCGGCGCCTCCGCGACAGCAACCAGGTTCTCCGCCGGGGCGTAGGCCATCATCGCCTTGCCGTCGAAGTAGAACTCCGAGGCCGGGCCGTCACCGAGGTTGATGATGCGCAGCCGGTCGGGGCGCTGCATGGCGACGTCGTAGCGGGTNNCGTGGACCAGCGCCGGGCCGAGACGGCTGGGAAATTCGTAGGCGACGGTGGCGGTGAACGACATCGCCTTGGCCGCGCCCAGGCGCTCGCTGGTCGCCTTGAGCAGGGCCATCGCCCGCTCCTCGTAGATGCGTTGCGGCGCCGGCTGCGCCTTCGCCGGCTTCCCGGACCGCGCCGCCTTGCCCGGCGCGGCCGAGGCTTGCGCCGCCGCGCTGCCGGCGAGGGCAACTCCGCAGGCGATCACCAATGCCCCCGCGAGGCGGCGCGCCACAGGCTGGAAAACTGGCTGTCTGATCATGGAATCATCCCGCATTCGAACATCTTGTTGACAATCGGCGCCGAGACCCGGTCGAAGAACGCGGCACGCATCTGCGGATCCTCGCGCAGGAGCTGGATCACGCGCTGTTCCATCTCGGGCTTGGGCTGCCCCCGTTTCTGCGCCCTCTCCTGCCACAACTGCTCGCAGGTCGAGTTCTGGTATTTCTGGACCACCCTGTTGGCGACCGCATCCATCACCGGATACTGGGCATGGGCAACCCCGGCCGCGGCGGTCAGGCACGCCGCAGCGAGGATCGCAGGCACTTTGTTCATGTTGATCTCCTTGGGTTTCTTGGGTTTCTTGGGTTTCGATCGTGCAAATCGTTGCCGGGACGCCACACCCGGCACTCACTTCGAGCGCGTGAAATAGACTTCGAACTTCTGCTGCGCCACGGCCTGGTAGTAAACGCCACGCAGGATGTCCCTTCCCGGGTCGTAGGTCAACGTGTAGGTCGAGCCGTTGTACCCGCCGGCGCGTAGCTCGAAGAACAGGTGGACGGTCTTGCCGTCACGGGTTGCCTCGGCACGTGCGAAAGGCAGCGGGTTGGGATTGGCGTAGGCGGCGGCCAGCTTGCCGCTGGCATCGACGCCCCGGATGTCGATGACGTAGCCACCATCGGGCCGTACCCAGCGCCCCGGCAGCGGAGCGAAGGCGCCGTCGGCCGGCGCAGCGGGCGCTTCCGCCTTGACCTGCGCCAGCGCCGGCAATGGCGCCACGGCGGCAGCCACTGCTGCGGTCGACGCCAGGAAAACTGCAATTTTCGTCAGCGACACGCTACCCTCCCGAGAACTGACGGCCGGCGCCCGTGGGCCACCGACCGTGTCGCTCCTGTCAATCCTTGGTCTTCATCGCCGCCTGCAGCTTCTGGATGTCCTGCGGCGACAGTTGCGGGCGGTCCACCTTGATGGTCAGCTTGTTCAGCCTGCCGGTAAAGGCGAACGGGGGCTTGTAGTCGGCATCGTTGACACCCGTGAGAGTATCGGAACCGACGTCGAAACTCTCGTCCCACTGCAGGATCATCGGCAGCGTCTTGGGCATCGTCTTGGTGTCCACCACCTTGCCATCGACCTTCAAAGTGCCCGTGCCAGGCCGGCCCAAGCCGCTGAAGTTGTTGAACGCCAGCGTGCCCGCGCCGAGACCCTCGTACTTGAAGTCGAACTCGATCGTGTGACGACCGGGCGTCAGCACCTCCGGGCCTTCCCACTTGATGCG
The DNA here is from genome assembly GCA_013693915.1 of Dechloromonas sp. Lineage (GTDB taxonomy): Bacteria > Pseudomonadota > Gammaproteobacteria > Burkholderiales > Rhodocyclaceae > Azonexus. Next base: position 237,322 of record CP059264.1, read on the forward strand.
TTCCAGATCGACCAGGTTCCACAGCCACACCGGCTTGCCTTTGAGCAGGTAGAAGCCGTAGCCTGCGAAGCGCCCGCCCGAGGTCACGATCATGCCGTCGCCGCCGCCCTGCGGCACCTCGATATCGGCCGTGAAGGTATACGACGCATTCAAAATGTTCGGCGAATCGCCCTGCGGGAGGCCGGTCATCGGCCGCGTGTNGACAAACTCGGTGCGCCCGGCCGTAATGTTCGGCCGCGGCGCGACGATGCGCGCCGCCACCGAGGCGTCAAGCGGCAGGACCTGGTGCTTCTTCGCTTCGGCCAGGAAGGCCGCGCGCATCTGCTTGACCTTCTGCGGGTACTTCGCGGCGACATCTTCCTCCTGGTTCCAGCTCTGGTTAAGGTTGTAGAGCTGGAACACCTGGTTGTTCAGCGGATCCGGGTTGGCCGGGCCGAACGCTTGCCACGGCGCGCGGTTGACCTTGGTGCTGAGCAGCCAGCCGTCGTCATACAGCGCCCACTGGCCCATCATCTCGAAATACTGCGTCTTGTGGCGCGAGGGCAGCTTGGCGTTTTTCGCGTCGAAGGTGTACAGGAAGCTCGTCCCCTCGATCGGCGCCTGCTTGATACCGTCGACCATCTGCGGCGCCTTGATTCCGGCCGCCTCGAGGATGGTGGGCACGACGTCGATGACGTGGATGAACTGCTCGCGCAGCGCGCCCTTGTCCTTGATCCGGTTCGGCCACGACACCACCATGTTCTGGTTGATGCCGCCGAGGCGCGAGGCGTTCTGCTTGAACCAGTCGAAGGGCGTGTCGAAGGCCCATGACCAGCCGGCCGACATGTGGTTATAGGTGTATTGCGTACCCCAGACATCGTAGAACTTCATCTGCACGTCGGCTGGCAGCTGGTTGAGGCCGTTGAAGAACGCGACCTCGTTCGGGGTGCCGAGCGGACCACCTTCGGCGCTGGTGCCGTTGTCGCCGTTGATGTAGATGATCAGGGTGTTGTCCAGCCGGCCGGCCTGCTCAAAGGCCTGGACCACACGACCGATCTCGTAGTCGCTGTAGGCGGCGTAGGCCGCAAACACCTCGACCTGGCGGATGAAGAGCTTCTTCTCGTCGGCCGTCAGCAGATCCCAGGGCTTGAGCATCTCGCTCGGCCAGGGCGTTAACTTGAGGTCTGCGGGGATCACCCCGAGCTTCTTCTGGTTCGCGAAGATGCGCTCGCGCAGCTTCTCGTAGCCGTCATCGAAAAGGTGCATGGCGCTGATCTTGTCGACCCACTCCTTGGTCGGATGGTGTGGCGCGTGCGTCGCCCCCGGCGCGTACTTGATGAAGACCGGCTTGCTCGGGTCGATCTGGTGCATGCGCGAGATGTAGTCAATCGCGTCGTCGGCCATTGCCGTGACCAGGTTCCACTGACCCTCCTTACCCTGGAACGGGAAGATCTGGGTCGTGTTGCGGAACAGGTTCGGCTCCCACTGGTTGGCGTCGCCGCCGACGAAGCCGTAGAAATACTCGAAGCCCATGCCGACCGGCCACTGGTCGAACGGCCCGACCTGGCTCGCCTGGAATGCCGGCACGTTGTGATCCTTGCCGAACCAGGCGGTCGAATAGCCGTTATCCTTGAGCATGCGGCCGATAGTCGCCTTGTCGCGGCCGATGATGCTGTTGTAGCCGGGGAAGCCGGTCGACTGCTCGGAAATGACGCCAAAGCCCGCCGAATGGTGGTTGCGGCCGGTGATCAGCGCGGCGCGCGTCGGCGAGCACAGCGCGGTCGAGAAGACGCGGTTGTAGCGCAGGCCCTCCTTGGCCAGCCGGTCCATCGTCGGCGTCGGGATGACGCCGCCGAAGGTGCTCGGCACGCCGAAGCCGGCGTCGTCGGTGATGATCAGCAGCACGTTCGGCGCCTGCTTCGGCGGCACGATGCGCGGTGCCCACCAGTACTTGGATTGCAAGGCATCGTCCTTGATGACGCCACCGAATTTGGGCGCCGGCGCCGGCAACTGCTGCCCGCTGATTGTCGTCGTGGCGCTCGGCGAACCGAGCACGCCGGTGACCTGCTGGGCCTTGACCGGCCCGACGACCGCCAGTACCAGTGCCAGCAGCCCCATTGCCTTTCCTGCCAATCGAAAATTCATCTTCGCCTCCGCTTACGAAAACCAGCTATCAATGAACAAAAATCGCCGCCGACGTCACATGTGTGAAAGCCTACAGGCTTCAGAAAACGAAATTCACTCCCAGCGCCACTCCGCCCATGTCGAGATCCTTGATCAGCTTGTCGCCATCCTGGTCAAATGACATGTAACGGTAGTCAAGGCGCACGTCGCCCCAGGGATAGGCGTAGCCGATCCCGGCAGCTGCCTGCCACGTGGTTACCGAATTGCCGCCGCCGACATCGACGTAGAAGGGAACGAACCAGTTGCTTTCGCCAAGCCTGACCCTCCCCTTGGCGCCGACAATGCCGGTGGTCACGCTCTGCGACTTGCTGACGCTGCCCGCGCGCGGCAGGATGACGGAATTGCCGTTCGGCCCCGTCACCGCAGCGACGAGGTTCCAGTCGGTACTGCCCTCCAGCCAGAGATAACGGAAGCCGGCGATCAGATCCACCGTCGCCGCGGAATCACGGACAACCGAATAACCGCCTGCCATCGACCAGATGACCGTCTTGAGCGACGAATCGGTGTCGGCATTAAAAAAGTCTGGACCGGNGCCGGGGCCAAGGTTCCGCACTTTGGTCTTGCTCGCGGTATCTCCCAGGTGCAGGTAGATGAAATCAGTCCCCAGCAACCAGTTTCCGTATCGCGCTTCGCCGGCAAGAAGGGCTGCCATTTTCAGATCCCGCAGCCATTCGTTCGGCGCGACGGAGATTTCGCTTTCTAGATGGGAAGCGGCCACAGGACCGAGGTTCAACCCAGTCTTGATGGTTGGCAGCCAGACATACGGCATCAGCGAGAATTTCCAACCCTCCGCCGCTTCTTGGGCAATGGCAGGCAACGGAGCGGTGACGCCAACAACAGCGGTCGCCAAAATCGCTGCTGTCTTCTTTACTGAACGGTTCATCCGATCGATCTCCTGTGCTGAATGGCCCGTGCTGCCGGATCACCTGTCAAGCTGCAGCTTCCGGCAATGAGCCCGAGGTTTGGCTATGGTAGCAACTTCTCCCGGAATTCAATTGACACTTTGCGTCGATTCCGGACAGGCGCTTCAGAAATTTCATCGCTGGGCGCTCGCCGTCGGCCTTTGCTGCTATATTGCGAGCAAACTTTTCGAGGACACTGCCATGAAACCGAAGACCGCCCTGATTATCGCTGCCTTTGCCGGCATCCTCGGCGCCTGCCAGAACGCCCCGACATCCCAGGGTTCGAACATGACGCAGGAGCAGATCGTGGAAAAGCGCGAGAAGATCCTGAGCATGGCCGACAAGGCATTGAGCAGACTCTACGCCCACAATCCCGGCGTGCGCAAGGAAATCGAACAGGCGGCCGGCTACGGGGTCTTCGATGTCACCGCCATCAATGCGGTGTTGCTGGTCGGCTCCAGAGGCCCCGGCGTCATTTTCGACAACAAGACCGGAAAGCACACCTTCATGCAATCGATGCGGGCAGGAACTGGTCCTGGCCTCGGTTATCAGGAGCTCTACCAGATCTTCGTCTTCAAGTCGCGCGAAGCCCTCGATCAGTTCAAGGTCGGCGACAAGCTCGGTGGCGACCTGATGGCATCGACGACAGTCGGAACGACGGCTGTGCAGGTCTCGGCCAATCCGTACATCAGCGTCTATCAACTCAGCGAGAAGGGGTATGCCCTCCAGGCGAACTACGGTGGAGCGGTTCACATCGTCGATCCCGACCTGAACTGAGTCGCCGCAATCCGCGCCGGCAATTGACGTTGCCGAAACAGAGAAGGCCCCGGAACGGGGCCTTCGTCATTTCGTCTGCCGCAACCTGCAATGGGCCGGCTTACTGCTGTTGTTGCCTGCCCTTGATGTTGCCGACCGTTCCCCAACGACAGCACCGACGGCCGCACCGGTCCACCCGCTGCCGCCCGAGATTGCCGCGATGCCGGCGCCTGCCGCAGCGCCGATGGCGGCGCCGCTGACCGTTCCTTGCTGCTGTGCCGTCATGTTCGTGCAGCCGAGCATCGCCAGCGCGGCAAGCGTTGTCAAAGCCAGTTTGATCTTTAGCATCTTCAGCCTCCGTCACTTGTTTGTCTTGAGTCCGGGCACCACCATCTCGAACCAGATGGTCTCGAGCACCGGACGCTGCAGCTGTTCGGGATGTGCGCCATACCATCTGTCGAGTGACTCAAGCACGCCGTTCAACGTCTGCCCGGTCATTCCCCTGGCCGCCCGCGGCGCCAGGCTACGCCCCTCGGGAAGTGGATTGTCGGCCTGGTACGCCACCTCGAGCTGGATGACGTTGGATACTCCCACCAGATAGGCCTTCTTGACCTCTGCGGTGGACTTCACCCAGTGCGTCCCGTCGACCAGCGGTATGTCCGCCGCAACCGCGATACCGCCCGTCAGCGCCAACACCGCGGCAATACTGGATGCTGCGCGGCCCACTCTGCGCAGGCCTCGTGCAATTATTGTCATTTTCAACTCCTGATCATGAGAGCCATTGGTACGAGGGATCATATATCAATACGCGCATTCAAGGCATTGGATTCGATAAAGGCACGCCGTGGCTCCACCAGTTCCCCCATCAGGGTGGTGAATATCTCGTCGGCCGCGATGGCGTCATCAATCTGCACGCGCAGCAATCGCCGGACTTTCGGATCCATGGTCGTTTCCCACAACTGTTCCGGATTCATTTCGCCAAGGCCCTTGTAGCGCTGCTTGCTGATGCCGCGCTCGACATCGGCGAGCAGCCACTTCATGGCGTCGCCGAAATTGCTGACCGCCTGCTTCCTCTCGCCGCGTGCCATGAATGCACCGGGGCCAAAGAGTCCGGCCAGCGTTTCCGCCGTGCGCCGCAACTGCAGGTAATCGCCGGACAGGAGCAAATCATCGTCGATAAGGCCCACCTTCAGGTTACCGTGGTGAATCTTCTCGACACGCAATGTCCACACTTCCTGAATGTCGTCAAAACGCGGCACGACGCGGATCGCACCCGAGACATGGCGGGCAACCAGCTCCGCACTGGCCTTCGCGCCTTCTTCGGAATCCAGATCCAGCTTCAGGTTGTGCTGGACAAGCGCCTTGAGCACCTCCGGGTCGACGAGATGCGCGATGCGTTCAATGACTGCTTCGGTCAACAGCCATGAACGCGCCAATTCCTCGAGCGCGGCACCGGTGACTGGCTCGCTGCCCGCGCTCGCGGTCAGGCTTGCCTCGTCCATCGCCATGCGCAGCAGGAACTGGTGGTATTCCTGATCGTCCTTGAGATAACGCTCGGCCTTGCCATGCTTCACCTTGTACAGCGGCGGCTGCGCGATATAGACATAGCCGCGCTCGATCAGCTCCGGCATCTGCCGGTAGAGCAAGGTCAGCAGCAGTGTCCGGATATGGGCGCCATCGACGTCCGCATCGGTCATGATGATGATGCGGTGGTAGCGCAGCTTTTCGATCTTGAACTCGTCCTTGCCGATGCCGGTACCGAGGGCGGTGATCAGCGTGACGATCTGGTCGCTCGAGATCAGCTTGTCGAAGCGCGCCTTCTCGACATTCAGGACCTTGCCGCGCAAGGGCAGGATGGCCTGGAACTTGCGGTCGCGACCCTGCTTCGCCGAACCGCCGGCGGAATCCCNCTCGACGATATACATCTCGCAAAGCGCCGGGTCCTTTTCCTGGCAATCGGCCAGCTTTCCCGGCAGTCCGACACCATCGAGGACGCCCTTGCGCCGCGTCATCTCGCGGGCGCGCCGCGCAGCCTCGCGGGCGCGCGAGGCTTCGACGATCTTGCCGGTGATCACCTTGGCATCCGCCGGCCGTTCGAGCAGGAAATCCGCCAGCTTCTGGGCAACCACCTCCTCGACCGCCGGCCGCGCTTCCGACGAGACCAGCTTCATCTTCGTCTGCGAAGCGAATTTCGGATCAGGCATCTTCACCGAAAGCACGCAGGCCAGCCCTTCCCGCATGTCGTCGCCGGCGATCTCGACCTTGGCCTTCTTGGCTATCTCGTTTTCGTCGATGTACTTGTTGATGACGCGAGTCATCGCCATGCGCAGACCGGTCAGGTGGGTACCGCCATCCGACTGCGGGATGTTGTTGGTGAAACAGAGAACCTGCTCCTGATAGGAATCGTTCCACTGCATCGCGACTTCGACACCGATGGTCACGCCGGTGTCTCCAACCTTCGCTTCGCCGGCCGAGTAGAAGACGTTCGGATGCAGAACCGTCTTGGTCCGGTTTATGTACTCGACGAAACTCCTGACGCCACCGGCAAACGCAAAATCCTCTTCCTTCCCGGTGCGCTGGTCGATCAGCCGAATGCGGACCCCATTGTTCAGAAACGACAATTCGCGCAGGCGCTTGGCGAGGATCTCGTAGTGGAATTCAATGTGTTCGAAGATTTCGTCGTCAGCAAGGAAGTGCACCTCGGTGCCGCGCTTTTCCGTATCGCCGAGAACCTTGAGCGGCGAGACGGCAACACCGTCGCGAACTTCGGTGATGCGGTCGACGGCATGGCCGCGACAGAATTCCATGAAGTTCTTCTTGCCGTCGCGACGGATGGTCAGGCGCAGCCATTTCGACAGCGCATTGACGCACGAAACCCCGACGCCGTGCAGGCCGCCGGAAACCTTGTACGAATTCTGGTTGAACTTGCCGCCGGCGTGCAGTTCGGTCAACGCGATCTCGGCAGCGGTGCGCTTCGGCTTGTGCTTGTCGTCCATCTTGATGCCGGTCGGGATGCCACGGCCGTTGTCCGTCACGCTGATCGAGTTGTCGGTGTGAATGGTGACGACGATATCGTCACAATGCCCGGCCAGGGCTTCGTCGATCGAGTTGTCGACCACTTCGAATACCAGATGGTGCAGGCCCGTGCCGTCCGAGGTATCGCCGATGTACATGCCCGGACGCTTGCGTACGGCTTCGAGGCCTTCAAGGATCTGAATGCTCGACTCGCCATAGGCGGGTGTTTCGCCCTGCGGGCTTTTTCATTGCTCATTGATGGTTCCACAAGATGCTCCGGCTCGATCGGACTTCAGATACGCATCGGCATGACCACGTATTTGAAGCGGTCATCTCCCGGAATGGTGATCAGGGAACTCGAATTGGCGTCGTTGAAGCTCCACTGAATCTCGCTGCTGTGAACATTGTTCAGCACGTCAAGCAGGTAGCCGACGTTGAAACCGACGTCGATAGCCTCCCCGCCGTACTGGACCTCTAGCTCTTCCTCTGCCTCCTCCTGCTCGGCGTTGGCAGCGACCAGTTTCAGGCTGTTGTCACCCAGGACGACCCGGACGCCCCGGAATTTTTCGTTGGTCAGAATCGCGGCCCGGTTCATCGCCTGCACCAGCGTCTGCCGACCCACCGTCAGGTGATGCCTCAACGTCGCCGGAACCACTCGCTCGTAGTCCGGGAACTTGCCGTCGATGACCTTGGAGACAAGAACGACGAGCCCGAAAGAAAAACGCACCTGGTTCGCCGCCAGTGTCACCGTCAGCGGCTCGTCGCTGTCGGCAAGAAGGCGGTTCAGTTCAAGCACCGTCTTGCGCGGAAGGATCATCTCATGCCGCGGGAAATCGGCTTCAATTTCAACGCTCGCGTAGGCCAGTCGATGACCGTCGGTCGCCACCGCCCGCAACTCGCTGCCTTCGACCAGCAACAGGAGCCCGTTCAAATAGTAGCGGACATCCTGGGTAGCCATGCTGTACTGCGTCTTGCCGAGCAACTGGCGGAACGTCTTCTGCGAAATCTGGAACTGTTTGGTCTCGCCTTCGCTCATTGTCATCCGCGGAAAATCGTTGGCCGGCAGCGTTTGCAGGGTAAACCGACTGCGCCCCGAACGCACCTGCAACCGTTTGTCCTCGAGAATCAGGCTGACCTCCGCTCCCTCCGGCAACGAGCGGAGAATATCCTGCAACTTCCTCGCACCGGTTGTAACCGCGCCGTCACCGTCGCCACCACTGCCTTCCGCTGCTGTCGTTACCTGTATCTCGATGTCGGTCGCCAGGAAGGTCAGGCGGTCCCCGGTCTTTTCCAGCAGGACATTCGAGAGTATGGGCAGCGTGTGCCGACGCTCAACGATTCCCGACACCGACTGCAAGGGTGCCAGAAGCGTGTCTCTTTGGGTTTTGATAAGAACCATAAATAGAATTCCTTTAAAGACTATATCCGGAACAATTCTGTGGAAAAGACAAAAACGGTTTTCTTTCAATACGTTGTCAAGCGGAACTGGCTCTGCGGAACGCCCTGAGTTGCCTGTGGACGGATTCCGGACAATTCTCCCACAAAGTGGAGACCGCAGGCTGACTCACAATCTGCACACAGGTTTCCAACAGTCTTATCCACAATGCTCATCCTTTCAGGACCTGGAGCAAAACGTGCAGGTCATGATTGAGTTCGCTCTCCTTCGAGCGGAGTGATTCGATGGTTCTAACGGCATGGATGACGGTTGTATGGTCACGTCCGCCGAAGGCGTCGCCGATTTCCGGGTAACTGTGCGAAGTCACTTCGCGGCACAGCCACATTGCCACCTGCCGCGGACGCGCAATGGTGCGGGTCCGCTTCTTGGAGAAGAGTTCGGCGACCTTGATCTTGTAGTAATCGCCGACCGTCCTCTGGATGTTGTCGATGCCGATATTGCGAACCGACCCGATCAGGTCCTTGAGCGCTTCCTTCGCCAGGTCCATCGCGATTGGCCGCGCGTGAAACGACGCGTAGGCCATCACCTTCTTCAAGGCACCTTCAAGTTCCCGCACGTTCGACCTTAGATGCTTGGCAACGAAGAATGCCACCTCGTCGTCAAGTTGCAGGCCTTCCGCTTCCGCCTTGCGTTTCAGGATCGCGACCCGCATTTCCAGTTCGGGTGGCTCGATCTGGACGGTCAGACCCCAGTCGAACCGCGTCACCAGGCGGTCGTCGAGGCCGTTGATGTCCTTTGGATAAGTATCGCAGGTTATGATGATTTGCTTGCGAGATTCAATCAACGCATTGAAAAGAANAAAGAATTCTTCCTGGGAACGATTCTTGCCGTTGAAGAACTGGACGTCGTCAAGGAGCAGGACATCGAGCGAGCGATAAGTCCGCTTGAAACTGTCGAATGATTTCTGCTGGTAGGCCCGCACGACGTCCGAGTAGTAGTCCTCGGCATGCACGTAACGCACGATCTTTTCCGGAGTCTCGGCAAGAATCCTGTTGCCGATGGCGTGGATCATGTGCGTCTTGCCGAGCCCGGCGCCGCCATAGATGAACAGCGGATTGTAGGCGCCCCCAGGATTGTTGGCGACCTGGACCGCGGCGGCGCGCGCCAGATCGTTTGCCTTGCCGACGACCAGATTGTCGAAAGTGAACGCGTCGAAGAGCCGCGACTTCTCGTATACGCTGTCTCGCTTGCCGCCCCTTTCGGCTGCGGGTGCGGGGATGCTTGCTGTTTCCGAAGCGGGTTGTGGCGTGCTTCCCCGAGAGGTGGTCGGCTTCGTGCCGTCAATGACCAGCGCGATGGCGACCGGATGCGAGAAGAAAGCGCGGCTGTAGTCCTCGATCCGTGTCAGGTAGCGATCACGCACCCATTTCATGATGAAACCGTTGGGCGCGACCAGCCGCAGTCCGTCCACCGGACTGTCCTCGCCTTCCAGTCGCAGCGGCTTGATCCAGGTGTTGAATTGCTGCACCGGCAATTCCTGCTCGAAACGCTGCAGACAGGATTCCCAAAAACCGCCCATCGCCAACGATACCCCTCCCCGCCAGCCTGTCAGCAGACCCTGGCGGTAACCCCAAGAATTGGATTTGTGTAATGAATTGCATGAATCCCCGGTGCGACGCCGCCAACCTGGGAAGGAAGGATTCTACCCGTGCCGGCGAAAGTTATCCACAGCTTGCCGAAATAAATGATCTTGACAACGTGTCGCCAAGCGGGGTGTAATTCAATGTTTTTCTTAGCACATCAAGGGAATTTCAAATGAAACGCACGTATCAACCGTCGGTCGTGCGCCGCAAGCGCACCCATGGCTTCCTGGTCCGCATGCGCACCAAGGGTGGCCGTGCAGTCATTGCTGCCCGCCGCGCCAAGGGTCGCAAGCGTCTGGGCGTCTAAGCCGGACGTTCGGCGGGTGGACCAGACCTTCGCCAGATGTCATCGCCTGACAAGAACGGATGAGTTTTCATCCGTTTTTGGTTTCCGGCGGGCGATTCGCGGCAAGCTGCTGACAGTGCATTACCAGCCACGCCCCGATGGCGGGAATGGAGCCCGACTTGGCCTAGTAGTCGCCAAGAAGTACCTCAAACGCGCTGTTGACCGCAACCATGTCAAGCGGATCATCCGCGAGCAGTTCCGCTGCCTGCGGGCCGGTCTCCAGCCACTCGATCTGGTGGTCAGGCTGACGGTCAAGTCAGCCGCGATCGACCCGAAGTTGCTGGCTGCCGAGGTGATCGTCCTGCTGAACAGGTTGCAACAGTCACGGCCGGGGGTGGAGCAATGATTAAGCGTCTGCTGACAGGTCTGATCCGCGCCTATCAGTACGCGCTCAGCCCGTTTCTTGGGCGCAGTTGCCGTTATTATCCGACGTGTTCGGAATATGCAGTGGAAGCGGTGGAAAAATACGGTGCCATCAAGGGTGGCTGGCTCGGCGTCAAGCGCATCGGGCGTTGTCACCCCTGGCACCCTGGCGGGTACGATCCGGTACCCTGATTTGCGAATGCTTGATTACGTAGGCTGTTCATGGACACTCGTCGCCTGATCCTGGTTCTGATCTTCACCTTCTCCAGCTTCATGCTGTGGGAAAGCTGGCAGAAGTACAACCAGCCCAAGCCGCCGGCGAAGGCCGCGCCAGCCGAAACCAGTGTGCCACACCCCACCGCTGCCCTGCAGGCAGGTGCTGGCCCGACCGGCACGCCCGGCGCAGTGCCGTCCCCGGTGGTGAATCCCGGCGACACATTCACTGTGGCCACCGATCTGGTCAACGCGACCATCTCCGCGCAGGGCGGGGATATCGTCAAGCTCGAACTGCTCAAGTACAAGGCTCATGAAGACAAGGACAAGACTCTCGATCTCTTCGATCGCAAGCACAAGTATCAGGCGCAGAGTGGCCTGATCGGCGAGGGTCTTCCCAATCACCGTACGCAGTTCCGCCTGGTCGATGGTCCGTTGAAGCTTGCCGACGGCGCCGATGAGCTCAAGGTGCGCCTCGAGGCGAAGGCCGCCAATGGCGCCGATATTGCCAAGATACTGACGTTCAGGCGTGACTCCTACCTGATCGACGTGGCCTGGGAGATCACGAATCCCGGCGACAAGCCTCTGACCACTCACGCGTACTATCAGTTGCAGCGCGACGATGCGGCACCCGAAGGCGAAACCATGATGGTGTCAACCTTCACCGGTCCTGCGGTATACACCGATGCCGACAAGTATCAGAAGGTCGCTTTCGAGGACATTGCATCCGGCAAGGCGAAGTTCGCCAAGACGGCGGACAATGGCTGGCTGGCCATGGTCCAGCACTATTTCGTGTCGGCCTTTCTGCCCAAGGAGAACACNCCCCGCGAGTACTACATGCGCAAGGTCGAAGGGCAGAACCTCTATCAGGCCGGCGTCATCGTGCCGATCGCGGAAATCGCGCCGGGCTCCAAGGGTGGCACCTCGGCCAACCTCTACGCTGGCCCGCAGGAGCAGGACATCCTGAAAAAGCTCGCGCCGGGTCTCGACCTGGTGGTCGACTACGGCTGGCTGACCGTCGTCGCGGCACCGATCTTCTGGGCGCTGCAGGCGATCCACAAGTTCGTCGGCAACTGGGGCTGGGCGATCGTCATCCTGACCATCATCATCAAGGCTATCTTCTATCCGCTGTCCGCCGCCTCCTACAAGTCGATGGCCAAGATGCGGGTGCTGACGCCGCGCCTGATGCAACTCAAGGAGCGCTACGCCGACGACAAACAACGCCTGAACCAGGAAATGATGAAGCTCTACCAGAGCGAAAAGGTCAATCCGCTCGGCGGTTGCCTGCCGATCCTGGTACAGATCCCAGTGTTCATCGCGCTCTACTGGGTACTCCTTGGTGCCGTCGAGATGCGCGGCGCGCCGTGGATCCTCTGGATTCACGATCTGGCGGCACCCGATCCCTACTACATCCTGCCGGTGATCATGATCGTTTCGATGATCATCCAGACCAAGCTGAACCCGACGCCGCCCGATCCGATACAGGCCAAGATGATGATGGCCATGCCCTTCGTTTTCGGCGTGATGTTCCTCTGGTTCCCGGCGGGCCTGGTGCTTTACTGGGTGGTCAACAACATCCTCTCGATCGCCCAGCAATGGCAGATCACGCGCATGATCGAGGGAGGCGGCAAGGCGGCCAATGATGCCAAGAAGGCATAGCGTGTGAAATCCGACACCATTGCCGCCATCGCCACGGCCCCCGGCCGCGGCGGGGTCGGCATGATCCGCATCTCGGGCAGCAATTTGCTGCCCTTTGCTTTTGCGCTGAGCGGAACGACCCCGCGGCCCCGGCATGCGACAATGGCTGACTTCCTGGCGGCCGATGGCAGCGCGATCGACAGCGGCTTGCTGCTCTTCTTTCCCGATCCGCACTCCTTTACCGGCGAGGACGTTCTCGAAGTCCACGGTCACGGTGGCCCGGTGGTGCTGCAAATGCTCCTTGCACGTTGCCTCGACCTCGGCGCACGTCTCGCCGAGCCCGGTGAGTTCAGCCGCCGTGCCTTCCTCAATGGCAAGCTCGATCTTGCCCAGGCCGAGGCAGTGGCCGACCTGATCGACGCCGCGACGACAAGCGCCGCCCGCTCCGCCGTGCGCTCGCTGCAGGGCGAGTTTTCCAGGGCCGTCCATGGCCTGACCGAAGAACTGACCGACCTGCGCATGCTGGTCGAAGCGACCCTGGATTTTCCGGAGGAGGACATCGACTTCCTGACGAAGGCCGACGCCTTTGGGCGGCTATCGCGGCTGCAATCCAGGCTCACCGAGGTCTTCGATCGCGCGCATCAGGGCAAGCTGCTGCAGTCGGGCCTGCACGTCGTCCTCGCCGGGCAGCCGAATGTCGGCAAGTCCTCGCTGCTCAATCGCCTGGCCGGCGACGAACTGGCCATCGTGACGGCGGTCCCGGGGACCACGCGCGACGCGTTGCGGTCGACCATCCAGATCGAGGGAATTCCGCTGCACGTCATCGATACCGCCGGCCTGCGCGAGACCGACGACGAGGTCGAGCGGATCGGCATCGAGCGCACTTGGCGGGAGATCGGCCGCGCCGACGTCGTCGTGCTGCTCGCCGACGCGCGCACCGGCATCAGCGACGCTGACCGCGCCATCCTCGACCGGCTGCCGGCCAAACTGCCGCGCATCACCGTTCACAACAAGATCGATCTTGCCGGCCGCGCCCCCGAGCGCCACGACGAGCAGGACGCGCACGGCGACGCAATCGCCATTTCGCTTTCCGCCAGGGATGGCAGCGGAACCGACCTCTTGCGCGCCGAGTTGCTGCGTGTCGCCGGCTGGCACCCGGCCGAGGACGTCTTCATTGCCCGCGAACGCCACCTGCGCGCGCTGGCCGCCGCACGGGAACACATCGCCGTCGCCTGCGCCATCGTCTCCGGCCCACTGCCCGCGCTCGAACTGTTCGCCGAGGAACTGCGCCTCGCCCAGCACGCGCTCGGCGAGATTACCGGCGAATTCTCCGCCGACGACCTGCTCGGGGTCATCTTCAGCCGGTTCTGTGTGGGCAAGTAACGGTCGGCATTTGACACCTTGCCGTGGACGAATCGATCCGACTGGACTAGACTGGGTCAACTTCACGATAGCGGAGCCTGAACATGCAGATCATCAACATCCACGAGGCCAAGACCCACCTTTCCCGCTTTGTCGACCAGGCGGCGGCGGGCGAGGAAATCATCATCGCGCGTGCCGGCAAGCCGGTGGCACGGCTCGCGCCGCTGGCGCCCGTCATCGCCGCGCCGCGCACGCTCGGCCTCGGCAAGGGTCGCTTCCAGTTGCCGGAAGGGTTCGACGGCCTGAACGCCGGCGAAATCCAGGAGATGTTCGAGGCCGGGCGTTGATGTCGTCGTGGCTGCTCGACACCAACATCCTGCTGGCTGCGACCATCGCCCCCGAGCGCTTGCCGGCGGAAACCGCTGACCTGCTGCGCGACCCCGGTAACGCCGTGCTGTTCAGCGCGGCAAGCATCTGGGAAATCGCGGTCAAGCGCTCGCTGAACCGCGACAGCTTCGCTTTCCTGCCCGAGGACATCCATCGCCTGGCGCTGGATACCGGCTTCGCCGAATTGCCGGTCCTCGCCGCGCACTGCCACGCCGTTGCGCGCCTGCCCTGGCACCATCGCGACCCGTTCGACCGCCTGCTTATCGCCCAGGCGCAAACGCTGCCTGCCCGCCTGCTGACGTCGGATGCCGCCCTGCCCGCCTATTCTGATCTGGTCAGCCTGATCGCCGTGCGTTAAACCGATGGCCGACAACACCGACGACTACGGCCGCGACAACTCCTGCCCCTGTTGCCTGAGCGCGACCGGCGGCACCGGTCTCGGGCTGGCCATCGTCAAGCACTCGCTGTACCACCACCAGGCACAACTCGAAATCACCAGCACGCTGGGCGTTGGCAGCCGCTTTGCCCCGCGCTTTCCAGCCAGCCGCATCGCGGGGTTCTGAAAGCCGCCTCAGGCGCCGTCGTTGCCGTCAATGCGGCAATGCAGCGAGGCGCCGCGGATGTCCCGCCCGGAAGGAGGCCTGTTGCGGTCGACCGCCAAAAGTGGGAAAGAATGGTAACCGGATCATCGGGATGTTCCCCGTGCCCCCGTTCCGGTTGCCTGCCGCACCGGGTCACGGTTGGTGAAGACCTGTTCTGCGTCAGCGTGCCGTACTTCTGCATGCGGCCATCAGCCGCCCTTGGCGGTTACATCTAAATTTCTCGTGGCAGGTAGAATCGAATGGCTGGTTTTCGGCGATCAAGTTGATCGCGAGAATTTCAGGACCCGGCCAGGAGCGGAAGTTGCCTCCGCGAAGATGTAGGGCAGCAAAGAACCTGCTACTGCCATTGAGCGTATCCAGGGAGCGGTCATTCAGCGGTCTGCTCAACTCTGAAACCTGCCGGACTGTGAGGTCAACGGTGGGAAGACCTACTTAGAAGAGCGCATGAACCATTTTGTACCGACTTGAACGATTGCGAGACATTTCTGGAGTCCGACCGCTTGGAATCGAGCGGGTCACCGGAAGGTTCTTGGCAAACCATGCTCCAGCGCTTCTCGTTCGCCTTCTGAAGCAGGGCCCCGATTTCTTTCCAGTGGTCTTCGGTCATTGTTGGCTTAGCGCGAAATGCGACCTTGACGATGTCACTCACGACTGATGTGCATTGTTGACTGGCCATAACGATTCCTCCTGTCCGGGTAGCCTATCGCCTTGCTGATCAGTCTGCCTGTGGCATATTTCACAATCATGATGATCTTTCAGGCCTGATGCGGGGCGAGTCGGCGCTGGAGGCGGGCCTACGTATGGATGTGCAGCATGGCAGGTCTCCCAGTATGCCTCGCCGTGCCTTCTTGCCATCTCCGCCGCCTCTCAAAAACCCGAAGATTGCTCCAACTGAATGCAAAACTACAGGTGGGACGGCTGGGCGCTTACGGAAAAAATACTTCCTCGACCGACTGCTTGTAGGCGCAATGCCCTTGTTTGTTCACACTCGGCCATCACCTGCCGCTGGCTGTTACGTTTGGATTTTTCGCGTCGGACGAAAGTGAACGGCCGCTTTTCGGCAAGCAAGTTGAAGGTGAGAATTTCAGGACCCGGCCATGACCCGCCAGTAGAGGTGGCTATCCAATTTCAATAGGCAAGGCGTCCTCTGGCCTGGTCGAATGACCGGAATTCGGCGAACAACTTGATGCCTGCACTGCCTCGGCCCGGCCAATAGCAGTACTTCCTTGATCAGCCGGGAACGGCAGGAGTCAGCCGGAAGTGGGCAAACGTGGCGTAATTCCATTTCGCTAGTCCGACGGAGCGAGCACACGGCGAACGAAGGCACCAGGGTCGGATTGCTGCTGGTAATGCTTATATGACTTGACTGCAAAGTAATGTGGATTGATGGCGTAGTAGATTTCCGTGATCTCGGTGAGGTGCTGGAAGGGTTCTAGGTTGCGATACGGGATCAACAATTCGCCAAGCTCTTCCGTCGGCAAACTGGCTAGTTGAGCCACTGCCGCGAAATACTCGTGAATGGCTCGCGACGGGCAGGCCACGCCGCATCCAGCATGGATAGCAGTATGGGCGAGTTCATGGACGATGTAACTTCGCCAGTGGGTGCGTGTAGCTATCCGGCCGAGCCCTTGTTCGTTCGCTTCGGTTGCCTTGACCGCAGCGCGATAGGTCAGGATCCGTATTGCGTTCTTCTGGGCATCATAGTTGCCCGTTTCATGCGCCGCCAGCAGCGAAGCATGTTGGGCCTCCATCAGTTCTATCGATACACCCTCTGGTATTGAAAGCCCCAAAGGCACGAAAAAGCGAGCTGCAGATTTCACTGCCTCGCAGCCATCCAGAACGTCCTGCGGTTCTGTACCGTGAATGACGACACTGCGGTCCTCGCACTTCAATTCCCCGGCCGAGATGCTGCCAGACAGGCAACCCAGAAGAATTGCGGCAGCTAACACGAAGGGTCGGATCATGATCTTGGCCTGCCTCCCAGTTGCCAGATTTGTAAAGGGAGGGAGCATAGGCTATAAATAAAAATGGATGGGTGGGTTTTGTCGATTTACAAGAGGAGGCGTTATGAAAGCGACTAATTGGATTGCGTTGGCGGTTGCCTCGGCTCTGTCAGTGCCTGTCTGTGGTGCAGACAAACTCGATATCGGCAAGATGGAATATGATCAGAGCTGTGCCACCTGTCATGGATTGAATGGCAAAGGAAAAGGATCTTTCGCCGAAGCCATGCAATTCACCGTACCGGACATCACGACCCTTGCCAAGCGGAACGGCGGTGTATTTCCTGTCACGCGCGTCTATAACGTGATCGATGGTCGAGAGGAAGTCACAGCTCACGGGTCGCGTGCCATGCCGATCTGGGGTACGTACTTATCGGTCAGTGCCGCACCTCGGTACGATGATTATGCCTACAACCCCGAAGCGGCTGTCCGGGGTCGGATCCTTTCGTTAATCGACTACCTCTATAGACTACAGGCCAAATAGAGTTCAGTTCGGGACAAGTGCCGGTAGTCACGGCTATAACTCGACGGGCGGCTTAGGGTCGCCAGCACTCAGTGGCGAATGGCTGCTTTCAGGAAGCGAAACCTCAAGGGCAGCTTTTCGGCGATGAATCCGAGAGGATGCTCGTCGAGTCCCGACCCTCAACTGCCGTTCGGGTTTTGCACCCACCGGCCGGAATGCAGCGGGAGCGGCCAGTGAAAAGGCATGGCTTCGGTATATCGCTGGCGCGACGCCATTCACGAAAAGAAGCGTTCTGAGAGTCCGCTTCTCTCCCGATAGCTGCCTCTCTCCTGACATCAGGCAGTGCTTGGGGCGCAATTCGGGAGGCTTTTCTGCAAATCGCTACGCTTGCCGACCCGAAATCGGCAATTGACGGCTGCACCCGGCGCCAGTCATACTGCCAAAATGCCCATTGGATTTCCTATCCTTAGGGCGTTTACTGCCAGCGTCGGCGTGTGATCGGCCTTCGATCGCCGGAGTCATTGCCAGCGCCCTTCCATGAGGAGTTCCTATGATTTCCACAGACGAGCATTTCGTAAGTGATCTTCTCGAACACATGGGGGATTGGTTTGACGACGGCGAACAATTCCAGTTGGCCAGGTTAGGCAAGAGGTATTACCCCTATACGCATCTATTTTCTCCGCTGCAGGTGAACCGCCTGCGCCTCAAGAACCGCATCGTGATGGGACCCATGGCCAATTTCAACATGGCCGAAGAATTTGGGCGCCCGAACGAAAAGATGATCCAGTACTTTGTCGAACGCGCCCGCGGTGGCGTCGGCCTGATCACCTCCGGAATGATCCCGGTCAGCGATGCCGGCGACCCCACTCTGACCGAAAAGGGCGGCAAGACCTACTTCCCGCTCATCAGCGGCAGTCGCACGGTCTTCTCCGGCTGGCGCGACCTGGCCGAAAACATTCATTCCTTTGGCGCGCACTTCTTCATCCAGCTCACCCTTGGGATGGGACGAGTAGGTGACCCGGAATCGCTCCTGAAGAAGTACAAGCTCCCGGTCTCCGCATCGTGGAACCCCAACCACTACATCCCCGCCATCCCCTGCCGACCGCTGACCGATGGAGAATGCAAACGTATCATCAAGGATGCGGGCCAGGTTTCCGCAGACGCCAAGGCGATGACCATCGACGGCGTNCACCTGCACGGCCACGAAGGGTACCTGCTGGAGCAGATGACCAACCCGGCCTTCAACCGCCGCGTGCTCAGCCACTTCTCCAACTGGCAGACCTTTGGTCTCGAGATCGTGCGCGAGATCCGCGGACGGGTCGGACCCGATTACCCCATCATGTACCGCATCGATCTCTCGCTGGCGCTCAACGCCACCTATGGCGAGCGCATGGCGACGGTTGGCGCCCTCAAGAAATTCCGTCACGAGCGCCAAGTGGCGGAAACGCTGGAATACATGGCCAGCCTGGTGAAAGAAGGCGTGGATCTCTTTGACGTGGATCTGGGGTGCTACGAGAACTGGTGGCTTCCGCATCCCCCAAACGCCCTGCCCAGCGGGGTCTTCCTGCCTGTATCCCGGCTGGTGAAAGAATTCTTCGCCGAGAACAAAATCCTTTCCAACGCCGGCCTGCCGGTGCCGGTGGTGGCAGTGGGCAAGCTGGGTTACCCCGATTTGGCCGAAAAAGCCCTGCGTGACGAAATGTGCGACATGATCATGCTCGCCCGTCCGCTGCTCGCCGANCCCCATTGGGCCAACAAGGCCTTTGCCGGGCGGGTGACNGAGATCTGCCCCTGCATCGGCGACCAGGAAGCTTGCCTGAATGAGCTTGTCGAAGGCGGTCACCTCAAGTGCTCGGTCAACCCGCGCACCGGCCTGGAAGATGTAATCACCCGCGAACTGACCCCTGCGGAGACGCCGCGCAAGATTGGCATCGTGGGCGCGGGCCCCGGCGGTATTCTGGCAGCTATCACTGCCAGCCAGCGCGGACACAACGTGACCCTTTACGAAGCGCGCGAACGGCTCGGTGGCTGGTTAGTGGCCGGTTCCGTGCCCAAGACCAAATACGAGATCCGCAATTACCTCACCTACCTCGAAGGCCAGGTGGAACGCTGCCGCAAGGGGCACAACCTGACCCTCGAGTTCAATACGACCGTCACTCCCGAGTCGCTGAAGAAGGAGAATTTCGACGTGCTGGTAGTGTGCAGCGGCGCAATACCGGTGGAGCCCGAAGTGGAGGGTGCTGAGCTACCTCAAGTGATCCAGGCGGTGGATCTGTTCCTGCACCCCGAATGGGCGAAAGACGCCCGCGATGTAGTGGTGGTGGGCGGCGGCGCGGTGGGCTGCGAGGTGGCGCACTGGCTGACTACCGAATACGGCAAACAGGTTTCGTTGATAGAAATGAAGCCCTACCTCATGAAAGGCATCTGCACGGCCAACCGCGGTTACATGATCCACGATCTGGAACAGCGCGGCGCGAGACTGTTCAACTGCACCCGTCTGAAATCTATCCGCAGCGGCGAGGTGACCGTTGCCCGTAACGTCTCCTCCACCGTGCCCGATCCTTACACCACCTGGAATCCGCTGCTGCCCGAGAACATCCCCAACCCACTGGCCAAACCGATCCGCGAAGAGATCGTGGAAGAGACCCTCAAGGCCGATCTGGTGGTAATGGCACAGGGCTTGCGGGCAGACCATTCTTTGTTCGAAGCCTGCCAGACGCAGAATGCGGCCGGCGACATATTCGCTATCGGTGACAATTTTCACATCGGGCACGTGTTTCAGGCTGTCGAAGCAGGCTTCAATATCGGCAGTTCGTTGTAGATCCACCGCATCATTCGGGTTGAGCGCAATGCGCCTGGCCGACCGTGACGCGCGGCATTACGGGAGCGTGATATCCGCCAGCGCCGCGGCCGCAGCGCTCAACCCACCGTCGGTCGTTAGCACATCGGCGGGTAAGGCGCAGCCACTCGCCGCGGGCGTCCGTCGCGATCCCCGCACATCGAGCGCCGCCGACCACGCCCGGGCGTCGCAGTGGCGTACTCCTGTCCCGGTTACCCAACCAGGATGGGCCTACTCGATGGCAGCCGCCGCTCAAGGCGCCACGCCCACGCCCCAGCGCTACCAACGCCGCCGTCCCGAGCGGACGCTGTGGTATTGCATCGTCCAGACCCACCTCGAAACCTGGCTGGAACTCGCCAGCGGAGAGGACGGGGAAGCACCGCCGGCCCATGTCGAACGGACATTTCGCCGCTATCTCGAATGCGGAATTCTTGCTCACGGCTTCGCTCGTGCTCACTGTGACGAGTGCCAACACGATTTCCTGATCGCCTACTCCTGCAAATGTCGTGGCGTGTGCCCCTCGTGTAATACCCGGCGCATGGCTGAAACGGCGGCGCACCTGATCGATCACGTCTTTCCGCCGCTACCGGTGCGGCCGCCGGGATCAAAGTGCCGAAACCGCTGTGCTATTTCCTTCAGCGGGGGAGGCGAGGTCAATGGCCGTTGTACTTCGGCAAGCCGACGCTCGTCATCGAATCCTTGCAACATTGCATTGGCATAGTTTAGATCGGCATCCCAGAATTCTGAGTGGCCGCTGACAGTCTGGAGCGGCCCGACAGGTCTTGCCGGCGAATGGCTCTTGATGGCCGACTGCCGGAGATCACGAATGGCTGCTTCGTAGAAGCGAAACACAAGAATGTCGTAGCTGAGCGTCGGACCGCTTCGGAGAAACTCGACAGACGGATTTGGGTCGGAAGTGTGAGTTCAGCCCTTGCCCGGCCTGACCTTCCCCGCCGCCAGCTTGGCGCGTTCGTGGGTTTCGGCGGTGTCGGCGCCGTTGGCGACGGCAGGCCAATGCTGCCGCGGCTGGACGACTTCGTTCCCGGTAGCGAGCGGAGATACTGGCGGCGTTTGCTGCCCGGCCATGCCAGCCTGCCGCGTCCGCCGGACGCCGATTCGGTTACCGGCCACGAAGCGGTTTCGGCTTCACGACGCCCCGCGTGATCTGCGCGAAACGGCTACACTCACGTGATGGCGCCGTCGCATTGCACAATTGAACCCGCCTTCCCATGATCACGAATAATCTCTCCGCAAGCAGGCAGCGGCACGGCTTCACGCCGGTCTGCTAGCTTCGGCAGCGATGGACGCCCTGCCCCCGGGCTTGCTGGCACTGGTCCTGGCGGCCTTCCTCGCCGGCGGTGTCGATGCCGTGGTCGGCGGCGGCGGATTGATCCAGATTCCGGCGCTGTTTGCCTTGCATCCCGGAGAACCGGCGGCGACACTTTTCGGGACCAACAAGTGCGCGAGCATCGTCGGAACCGCCAACGCGACCTGGCGCTATGCGCGGCGGGTGGCGATGCCGTGGCGCACCATCCTGCCGGCGGCTGCAGCAGCCTTCGCCTTTTCCTACGCCGGGGCGGCGGCGGTGGCCTGGCTGCCGAAGGACGCGGTGCGCCCGCTGATCCTCGCGCTGCTGGTGTTCGCCGCGGTNCACACCCTGCAACGCAAGGATTTCGGGCAGGCGCACGCGCCGGCCCACGCCGGCCACCGCGAACTGATCTACGCGACCCTGCTCGGCGGCGTCATCGGCTTCTATGACGGCTTCTTCGGCCCCGGCACCGGCAGCTTCCTGATCTTCCTGTTCGTGCGCTTCTTCGGTTTCGACTTCCTGCACGCCTCGGCCGGCGCCAAAGTGGTGAACGTGGCGACCAACCTGGCCGCCCTCGCCTACTTCGTCCCCAACGGCTACTGGCTGCCGGTGCTGGCGGCGGCGATGGCGGCGGCGAACCTCGGCGGATCGATGGCCGGCACCTGGCTGGCGCTCCGGCATGGCAGCGGATTGATCCGGCGGGTATTCCTGTTGGTGGTCGGAGTGCTCATCGTCCGCTTCGCCTGGGATACAGTCGTGACGCTCTGACCCGCGCCGGGCGTTCCGGGGCGGCGTGGCGAAGGGCTATAATCCGCATATGGGCAAAGAGGTATCCGAATGTTCCCGAGTCGAGTGCTTCCGTACCTGCGGATTGCGCTGACGGCTGTCGTGGCTGTTCTCCTGGGTTCCTGCGCCGGAACGCCGGGTGGCAGTGGTGTTTCGGAGCAGACCGCTGCCCCGCGAGCCCGGTCGACAGCCACTCTGCGCAGCGGGTTTGCCTGTTGCAATCTGCGCTACAGCGGCGACCAGCTCAGCAGTTCCAATTACGCCAGGCTGCCGTTCATCGCGGTCGGGACGCCGGTGCTGATCAGGGCGATCGACAATGCGCAGGCGATTGTCGAGATCAATGGCCAGCAGATGCTGCTCCGGCCCGATCCCGCCCAGACTCGCGACAGCCTGGCGCGGTGGCTCGACAAGGCGGTCGTGGCGCAGGATCCGCGACGGCGGCTGGAGGATTTCCCGGCCGCAGTGCGCGCGGCGATCCAGTCGGGTCGCGTGATGAAAGGCATGACAAGGGAGCAGGTCATCATGGCCATCGGCTATCCGCACGTGGATGACAAGAAAGGCCTCGAGGCACCGAGCTGGCGCTACTGGTGGTCCGATTTCGAGTCGTTCTACGTCCAGTGGACGCGGGACAAGGTGCGCAAGATCGACGGCGAGTCGGCGACCAGAACAAGCTCACTTACCAGTAGCTTCCGGCCATGTTTCGAGGATGCCGGCTGACGGGCGCGGGGCGATCCGTCAGCCCGCCTTGTCCAGCGTGCGGAGAAAGCTTGCGGCTTCCTGAAAGCCGACGACCCGGAGACCCGGTATTTCCTGGCCGCCCGCGGTGAAGAAGACGATCCCCGGCGGACCGAACAGTCCGAAGCGGGCGAGCAGCGCCTTGTCATCCGCTGTGTTCGCGGTGACATCGGCCTTGAGCAGGGTGAATCCGGCCAGCCTGTCCTGCACGGCCCGGTCGGCAAAGGTGTAGCGCTCCATCTCCTTGCAGGAAACGCACCAATCGGCGTAGAAATCGAGCATCACCGGGCGGTCGACCGCAGCCAGCCGGGCGTCGAGCTCGGCGAGCGAGCGCACTGGCTCGAATGCCAGCTTCCTGACTTCGCCGGCGACTGCCTGAGTGCGCAGGGTTGCGAGTGGTTGCAGCGGGTCGCGGCTGCCGGCCAGGGCGCCGACCAGCAGCGCGGCGCCGGTGAGCAGCATGACGATGCCGATGCCTTTCCAGAAGCGCTGCCAGCCGGAGGCATGTTGCGGCAGCGGATCGAGCGCATGGAGGAAGATGGCGGGAATGATCAGCAGCGCCGCCCACGCCAGCATCGCGGCGACCGGCGGGATCACCGGCGACACCAGCCAGATCGCGGTGGCCAGCAGCAGCACGCCGAAGCCCTTCTTGACGCCCTCCATCCACGGCCCGGTCTTCGGCAGCAGCGAGCCGCCAGCGGTGCCGACGGCGATCAGCGGCGCGCCCATGCCGAGCGCCATGACGAACAGCGCGGTGCCGCCGAGCACGGCGTCGCCGGTCTGGCCGATGTAGAGCAGCGCCCCGGCCAGCGGCGCCGCGACGCAGGGGCCGACGATGAGCGCCGACAGGGCGCCCATCAGGAAGACCGCCGGGCCGCGGCCGCCGTGCAGGTGGCCGGATTCCTCCGAGAGCTTGCTCTGGAAGGCGGTCGGCAGTTGCAACTCGTAGAAGCCGAACATCGAGAGCGACAGCACGACGAAGACCAGTGCGAAGGTGCCGAGCACCCAGGCGTTCTGCAGCGCGGCCGAGAGCAGCGTGCCGGTCATCCCGGCGGCAACGCCGGCGGCGGCGTAGGTGAGCGCCATGCCGAGGACGTAGGCCACAGACAGCGCGAAGCCGCGGGCGTGCGAGGCCTTGTGCCCCTGCCCGGCGATGATGCCGGAGAGGATGGGAATCATCGGCAGCACGCAGGGCGTGAAGGCAAGCCCGAGGCCGGCGATGAAGAAGAAGGCGAGATTGGCCCAGAAGCCGGCGTTGCGCAGGATGCCGGCGATCTTGCCGCTTTCGTCGGCGTCGACCGCAACCGGTGGTGCCGCAGCGGGGGCCGATGCCGGATCGGGCAGCGTTACGGCGACGCTCTGTGTCTGCGGCGGGTAGCAGACGCCGGCATCGGCGCAGCCCTGCGAGGTGACCTGCAACTTGAGCGGCAGCGCGCCCGAGGCGTTGCGCTCGACCGGCAGGCGGACGGCAACGCTGTCGTAGAAGACCTCGACCTTGCCGAAGTTCTCGTCGTCCTTCTCCTTGCCCTTGGGAAAGACCGGCGTGCCGAGAGTGACGCTGTCGCCATCGACGGCGAAGCGGAACTTGTCGCGGTAGAGGTAGTAGCCCTTGGCGATGGCGAAAGCGACCTCGATGGTCTGGGCGTCGAGCGCGCGTGCCGCCGGCTTGAAGGCGACGGCCGGGTCGAGGAACTCCTCGGCGTGGACGAACGAGAAGACGAAGGCAAGCAGGAGAAGCAGGCGGCGCATGATCATTGGAGCGTTTCCGCTGCCACCCAGTTCAGGTAGGACGGCAGGCCCTGCGTCACCGGCAGGGCGATGATTTCCGGCACGTCGTAGGGATGGTGTTGGCGGATGATGCTTTCGAGCGCCGGGTAGCTGGTTGCCGTCGACTTGATGAACAGGGGTATTTCCGTTGCCGACTCGACCCCGCCCTGCCATCGGTAGATCGACTGCACGCGCGGCAGGATGTTGACGCAGGCGGCCAGTCTTGCCTCGACAACGGCAAGTGCGATGGTGTTGGCAACTTCCTCGTCGGGACAGTTGGTGAGGACGAGCAGTGTATCCATGAGCGGATTCTACTTGAGCAGACGCCGGCGCGTCAGGCGCAGGGCGATGGAGAAGGCTACGCCAGTCGTCGCCAGCAGCGCCAGGATATGGATCGGGGCATCCGCCGGCACCTGTCCGGCGAGCAGCGGGCGCACCAGCGCGACGCCCTGCGCCAGCGGCAGCCAGCCGCCGACCGCCGACAGCCAGCCGGGAAGCTGGTCGGTCGGGAAGAAGACGCCGGAGATCAGCGTCATCGGCGTGATGAACAGCGTGAAGTAGTACATGAAGAAGTCGTAGGACGGCGCCAGCGCGTTCCAGATCAGCCCGAGCGAGGCGAAGGCGAGCCCGGTGAGAACGACCGCCGGCAGCGCCCACAGCGCCAGCGGGCCGTGCGTCAGGCCGAGCGCGGCGACGACGACGAGGATGGCGGCGCCCGAGAACAGCGACTTGGTCGCCGCCCAGAACAACTCGCCGGCGACGACGTCGGCCAGCCCCAGCGGCGTGTTGAGGATGGCGTCCCAGGTCTTTTGCACATGCATGCGCGAGAATGCCGAGTACAGCGCCTCGAAGGTCGCCGCGTTCATCGTCGACGCGCACACCGTGCCGGCGGCAAGGAAGGCGACGTAGGAACTGCCGTTGATTTCCGGCAGCATGGCGCCCAGCCCGTAGCCGAGGCCGAGCATGTAGATCAGCGGATCGGCCAGGTTGCCGAGGATCGAGGGTAGCGCGAGCTTCTTCCAGACCAGGAAGTTGCGTCGCCACACCGGAAGCCAGCCGAAAACCGGGGCGCGGATTCCACTCAGCATCGCGCCCCGATTTCCGCCGCGAACAACGCCGGAAGGTTGCGACCCGATGCGTCGCGCCCCGGCCGATTACCGGAGATACGCCAGGTCATCTCCCGAACAGGCCTTTCAGGACGTCGCCGACGCCCGGCACCGCCGACTCCCTGGCCGACCCGGAGCTGGCGGCCGCTTCCATCCCGAGAAGCGCGTTGTCGTGACTCATGACACGGACCGTGGCCGTCCAGATCAGCGGCTTCTTTTCGCCCGGCTTTTGCGGCGGGAAGGAATATCCCTGGACCGGCCCGTGCGCGGTGCCGGTCACCATGGCCATCCCGGCCTTGGCAAAAATGCCTTCAGGAACGGTGCATTCACGCTGGCTCGCCGGCAGCATCGGCCGCTTGTTGCGGTCTGCCATCCAGATCACCATCTCCTTCTCGTCCTTTGCCGCCACCGCCTGCAAGTCGTAGCCGCGGGCCCGCGTCAGCGCGTCCCAGGCGAGCGGCACCGGCGCCTTCAGATCGCTCGAACGCGCCTTGAGGTTCATCGGTTCGAGAAAGTCGAGGGCCGGCGTCAGGGCGAAGCGGATATCGTCCTTCAAGAAATTCGCCTTGACGAAATGCTCGCCGACGGCCGAGGCATCGTCCGGGATGCCCCGGTAATCGCGGTCGCCCTGCGGCCAGCCGATCGTGCGCGGCGGCAGCGATGCGTCGCGGGCGGCATCCTTGCCCTGGCTCCGGCTCTGGCGCGCCATCGCCTGGACTTCGGGCGGCACCTTGCCGGCGAGCGAGCGGAAGTCGATGACCTCCGGCTGCCCTTTGGGCACCGTCGGCGAGCAGCCCCAGTAGATCAATACGCGGCCGTCCGGCTCGCCGTCGGGCGCGCCGCCGCCGCTGCTCCGCCGTTCGCCGGTCAGCGGCAACTGCGGCCCGATGCGCATGGCGGCCGGAACCGTGTGCGCCGCCTGATAATCGCCCGGCAGGTCGGTCGGCGAGGTCAGGCGCAGATCCATGTGGCGGCTGACGCTGCTGCCCTTGCCGCCGGCCATCATGCTGAAGACGCTGGCCATGCNCCCTGCCCCCATGCCGGCGTGGGTCGTCAGGTCCATTTCGTAATTGATCGGCGCCGCGCCCGCCGGGAGAGCCGCTGTGCCGAGGGAAAGACAGATCGCCCGCAGGGTGTTTGAATTGTTTCGGTTCTTCATGGTAGGCCTCCGCAAGTTCAGGGTTAAGGGGTGACGACATTCTAGATCATGGCCATCCCTCCACGTCCAGCGCGGTCGACGGCGATTTCCGGGCCAATTTCGGCGGGCCGACGTCGCCCGCCGAGACAACGGATCAGTCGCGCAGTTCGCGGCCGGTCAGCTTGATGAACACGTCTTCGAGATTCGAGGCGCGATGCACGTAGCGCAGCCCCGGCGCTTCGGCCAGCCGGGCCAGCAGTGCCTGGGCATCGCGGCAGTAGAAGAAGGCGGTTTCGCCGCTGGTCTCGATGCGTTCCACCAGCGCGCAATGCGCCGCAACAAATGCCGTCAGTTCGCCGCCGGTCTCATCGTNGACCTCGACGACTTGCGGCTCGATGTGCTCGGCGATCAGCGCGCGCGNGGTGCCCTCGGCGATCTTGCGCCCGTGATCGATGATGATCAGCGTGTCGCACAGGCGCTCGGCCTCGTCCATGAAATGCGTGGTCAGGATCAGCGTCTTGCCGCTTGCCTTGAGCTGCTTCAGACGCTCCCAGATCAGGTGGCGGGCCTGCGGATCGAGGCCGGTGGTCGGCTCGTCGAGAAAGACGATGTCGGGATCGTTGACCAGCGCCCGCGCCAGCGTCAGGCGGCGCTTCATGCCGCCGGAAAGGGTGGCGATGCGGGCGTCCGCCTTGCCGGCGAGTCCGGCGAAATCGAGCAGCTCCGGAATGCGGCCCCTGACCTCGTTGTCGGCAAGCCCGAAGTAGCGGCCGAAGACGAGCAGGTTTTCGCTGGCGGTGAAATCCGGGTCGAGATTGTCGAACTGCGGGACGACACCGACCTTGTTCCGTGCCTTCTGCGCCTCGGTCGGGATGACGCAGCCGTTCAGGTTGATGTCGCCGCTTTCGGGCGCGGTCAGCCCGAGACAGAGGCGCAGGGTCGTCGTCTTGCCGGCGCCGTTCGGGCCGAGCAGGCCGAAGCAGCGGCCGCGCTCGACACGGAAGCTGAGCCCGGCGACCACCTCGGCCCCGGCATACGACTTGCGCAGTCCGGAAACAGCTAGTGCCGCCACGCGCGGGTGACGATGTCGCGGATCAGGTGCAGGCGACGGTGGAAGAAGTGATCGGCGCCGGGGACGACGATGACCGGCAGGTCGAGCGGCCGCGCCCAGTCGAAGACGTTCTCCAGCGGCACCGTCGCATCGGCCGAACCATGAATGACGATGGTGTCGTGCGGCACGGCCTCGGTGTCATAGGTGCGGGTGCCCTCGACGAAGCCTGCGGCGGTGCCGACCAGCACCAGGCGCTGCGCCGGGTGGCCGAGCTCGACCAGGCGCCGGGCCAGGCGCGTCTGGCAGAAGGCGCCGAACGAGAAGCCGGCGAGCGCCACCGGCAGGTTGCCGCAGCGGCACTTGGCGTCGTCGAGGACCGCCAGCAGATCCTCGGTTTCGCCATGGCCCTCGTCATGAACGCCCTCGGTGTCGCCGACACCGCGAAAGTTCGGGCGGAAGGCCGCATAGCCGAGGCTGACGAAGGTGCGCGCCAGCGTGTAGGCGACCTTGTTGGTATTGGCGCCGCCGCCGATCGGGTGCGGGTGGGCGACCAGCGCGATGCCCCGCGGGGCGTCGGGGCGTTCCATGATGACGTCGATCTTGCCGGCCGGGCCGTCGATCAGGATCTTTTCTTCCGGTGCTCTCATATCTTCAGGCGCTCCACGACGCGGCCATGGATCAGGTGTTCCTGGATGATTTCCTCGACATCTTCCTTGTCGATATAGGTGTACCAGATGGCTTCCGGATAGACGACGATGACCGGACCGAGATCGCAGCGATCGAGGCAGCCGGCCTTGTTGATGCGTACCTTGCCGGGACCCTTCATCTTCAGTTCGCCGATGCGGTCCTTGGCATAGGTCTGCATTTCACTGGCGCCGCGCGCGTTGCAGCAGGTTTCCCCGGCTCGCGCTGGTTGCAGCAGAAGAACACGTGATGCTTGAAATGACTCATCGGCAATCTCCTTGGGAGCGCAATTATAGGCGGTCCGGATTATCTGGCGCGCCTGCTGTTCGTCCAGTGCTTCTCCAGCGCGATGATCAACGAAGAGACAAGCGCAAAGGCGAAAATCTCCACCCACTCGGTGACTCCGATTGGCGCGGTAGAGAATGCGGCGTTGAGCGGCGCCCAGTAGGTGAGCAGTAGCTGCAGGACCGCCATCGCCCCGATCCCGCCCCACACCCAAGGGTTGGAAAAGACGCCGAGGCTCCAGAAGCTGCGGGTCAGCGAGCGGCAGTTGAACAGGTAGAGCATTTCGACCATGACGAAGACGTTGACCGCAACCGTGCGCGCCTCGGCCAGCGACTGTCCCTGCGCCAGTTCGCGCAGATAGAGTCCGAAGGAGCCCCNCAGCAGCAGGAAGGAAACGAGGATGATGCGCTGGATCAACGCCCTGTCGAGTACCGGCGTTTCCAGCCGGCGCGGCTGGCGGTTCATGATGCCGCGCTCGATCGGCTCGAAGGCCAGCGTCAGCCCGAGCAGCACCGCGGTCGTCATGTTGATCCAGAGGATCTGCAGCGGCGTGATCGGCAAGGTGGCGCCGAACAGGATCGCGGCGACGATGACCAGTCCCTCGCCGAAATTGGTCGGCAGCGTCCACGTGATGAACTTGACCAGGTTATCCCAGACGCCTCTGCCCTCCTCGACCGCCGCCTCGATGCTGGCAAAGTTATCGTCGGTCAGCACCATCGCCGCCGCTTCCTTGGCCACCTCGGTGCCGCCGAGGCCCATGGCGATGCCGATGTCGGCCTGCTTCAGCGCCGGGGCGTCGTTGACCCCATCGCCGGTCATCGCGACGACCTCGCCGCGTGCCTGCAGCGCACCCACCAGACGGAGCTTCTGCTCGGGTTCGACGCGGGCGAAGACATCGGTTTCATGGGCGGCGAGCGCCAAGGCATCGTCGTCGAGCTGCGCCAGTTCGCGCCCGGTCAGCGCCCGCCGGGCGGAAAGTCCGATCTGCCGGGCGATCGCCAGCGCCGTGGCGGCGTGGTCGCCGGTGATCATCTTGACCCGGATGCCGGCCGAATGGCAGTTGCGGATCGCGCTGATCGCTGCCTTGCGCGGCGGATCGATCATGCCGACGATGCCGATCAGGCACAGCCCGTGCAGGCTGTCGTCCGACAGTGCGCTTCCCGGCGCGGCAAGCCGGCGAGCGAGGAGCAGGATCCGCATCCCCTGCCCGGCGAACGCCTCGGCGGCTGCCTCGAGCGCTTCGCGATCGAGCGCCTGGCTCTGCCCGTTGGTCGCAAGCTGTTCGACGCAGCGCGGCAGCAGCCGTTCGAGCGCACCCTTGACGTNGACGATCTGCCCGCCGTCACTGGCGTGCGCCGTCGCCATGTATTGCCGGCTGGCGTCGAAAGGCAGTTCGTCCTGGCGCGGAAACAGCTTGTGCAACGTGTTTTCGTCGAGCCCGCCCTTGCGCGCGACAACGAGCAGCGCGGCTTCGGTCGGGTCGCCGGTGATCGCCCAATGGCGCGCAGTCTTGGCAAGGCTGGCGTCGTTGCACAGCGCACCGGCGACGAGACATTCGCGCAACGCGCCGTCCCCGGTCACCGCAAGCTCGTCGTGGCGGATGTCACCTTCGGGGTTGTAGCCGTGGCCCGCCACCGTGAAACGGCGGCCGGCGCAATGGATGGCGCGCACGGTCATGGCGTTCTCGGTCAGCGTGCCGGTCTTGTCGGAGCAGATGACCGTCGTGCTGCCCAGCGTCTCTACCGCCGCCAGGCGGCGGATGATGGCGCGGCGCTTCGCCATCCGCCCGACGCCGATCGCCAGCGTCACCGTCACCGCGGCCGGCAGCCCCTCCGGGATCGCGCCGACGGCGAGCGCAACGGCGGCCATGAACATCTCGAAGGGCGGGGCGCCGCGCGCCAGACCGACGGCAACGGTGAGCAGCGCAAGGCCGCCGATGGCCCACAGCAACCAGTTGGAAAAGGTTGCCATCTTGCGCGTCAGCGGCGTAGCCAGTTCGGGGGCGGCGGCGATCAGGCCGGCGATGCGGCCAGTCTCGGTGGCGTCGCCGGTCGCGACAACCAGCCCGGCGCCCTGCCCGGCGACGATGGTGGCGCCGGCGTAGGCCATGTTGCAGCGCTCGGCGAGCAGCGTCTCGGCGGGCAGGGCGCCGACCTCCTTGGCAACTGGCAGCGATTCGCCGGTCAGCATCGACTCGTCGGCGTGCAATTCACGCTGGTGAAACAGCCGCAGGTCGGCGGGGACGCGGTCGCCGGCGGCGAGCAAGACGACGTCCCCTGGCACCAGCTCGCCGGCGTCGAGCTTCTTGCGCTGGCCGTCGCGCCGTGCCGTGACCGGGGTGGCGACGCTGCGCGCCAGTGCCGCGAGCGCGCCTTCGGCCTTGGCTTCCTGCCAGTAGCCGATGACCGCATTCACCAGCACGACACCGAAGATCACGCTGGCGTCGACCCACTCGCCGAGCGCAGTGGTGACCAGTCCGGCGGCGATCAGGACGAGGACGAGCGGTTGCGCCAGCTGCCCGGCAAAGCGTTTCCAGGCCGGCTTGCCCGGCGCCTGGGTGAGCCGGTTGGGGCCAATACGGGCCAGGCGGCTGGCCGCCTCGGCGGCGCTCAGTCCGGTCGAACAATCCACCCCCTGTTGCCGGGCGGCGGCATCGGCCGTGAGCGCGTGCCAGGCTACTGGCGACGCGTCGTCAGCAGGAGAAACGGGAGGGTCAGGAAGGGCCATAGCGTCGCGATCCAGCGCGTCAGTCCGTTGAAGTTGAGAAAGTGCCCTTGTCGCCAGGCGGCCAGCGCAGCAGAGGAGTACGGGTTGGGCGGCGCGAGATTGACCAGCATCGCCCCGGCAAGCAGCGCCAGCGCCGCCAGCAGCAGCCGGGGAATTGCCGGCAGCGCGATGGCGACCGCCAGGCCAACGCCGGCGAGAAGCAGGCCGATCTCCGCTCCCGGCGTCAGCCATGCGAAGGCCTCGTTCGGATTGACGAGAATCGCCGCGGCTACCGTGCGCACGATCAGGCCGAACAGGATGAACAACGGCACGGCGAGGTACGCCACAGCCTTGCGCGCGCACAGCAGGCGGACGATGAGTCCGACGGCCAGCGCGTTGAAGGCGGTGATGCTCGCCTCGATCAGCACGAAGCTGTCGGCGGCGAAGGGAACGGCGCCGCCCAGCCCGAGAATCTGGCGGAGGTCGCCGGCGCCGAAAAGCAGTAT
Source organism: Dechloromonas sp. (assembly GCA_013693915.1). Lineage (GTDB taxonomy): Bacteria > Pseudomonadota > Gammaproteobacteria > Burkholderiales > Rhodocyclaceae > Azonexus. Next base: position 269,483 of record CP059264.1, read on the forward strand.
CTCCGGTGACAGCGGGATCAGCAGCCAGAGCCCGAGCAGTGTCAGGCCTAGTTCGGCGTGCGGGATCGGCGCGATCAGGCGCTTCTGCCATGCCGCGAAACGGACGAAGACGCGCGGCCCGACGACCCGGGCCCAGATCGCGCCGAGCAGGCTGCCGAGGGCGTTGCAGGCCAGATCGACGTTCGATGGAACGCGCGAGGGCAGCCACGTCTGCAAGGCCTCGAGTACCACGCTGACCGTCGCCGACAGGAGGACAGCGAGAACCGGCGCGGTAAAGCGACCCGGCAATCCCCGCAAGGCGAGCGTCAGCAGGAAGCCCAAGGGGATGTGACTGCGACATTGGTGGCGAGATCGAATGTCGTCCAGTAACGCGGCCAGGCGCCGTCGAGAAAAGCGAACGGCGAGACGCCGGTATCGCGCCAGCCGGAAAACGGGTGCAGGCTGCCGTAGATGACCAGGCCGAGCCAGGCCAGCGTGAGGTAACGGGCAAGGAGAACCGGGCCGCGGGATTCCATGGCCCGATTGTATGTCAGTGGCGGCGCGGGCGATCCGCTGCGTGGTGGGTTTCGGCGGCGGCACGGTGGTGCAGCACGGCGTGCCTGTCTTCGTGTGGCAGCTTGTGGCCGACCCACTGCGGAAGTAGCGAGCCGGCGACCATGCCGAGCATGCTGACGCCGAGCCCGATCAGTTGCGGCGGCACGAGGCTGGCCTCGCCGATCAGCAACTCGATCAGGAGCCATGCGGCGAGGCCGCCGAGGATGGCGGCCAGCGCGCCCTGCGTCGTCGCCCTTTTCCAGAAGGCACCGAAGAAGAGCGGTACGAAGGCGCCGGCCAGCGTCACCTTGTAGGCGTTCTCGACCATCTTGAAGATGCTTGCGTTCGAGTACAGCGCGAAGCCGAGGACGACGGCGGTGAAGGCAACGATGGTGACGCGCATGACGCGCAGGAACTGGTGGTCGCTCATGCCGGGGAAGAAGCCGCGCACGATGTTTTCCGAGAACGCCACCGACGGGGCGAGCAGTGTCGCCGACGAGCAGCTCATGATCGCCGACAGCACGGCGCCGAAGAAGATGGCCTGGGCGAACACCGGCGTGTGCTGCAGGACCAGCGTCGGCAGCACCAGCTGCGAGTCGCTTTCGAGCAGGCCGGTGAACAGCGCGGGGTCGATCAGCGTCGCCGAATAGGCGATGAACATCGGCACGAAGGTGAAACAGAAGTAGATCGAGGCGCCGAGGACCGAGCCCCAGATAGCTATGGTCGCGGTCTTGGCCGAGGTGATGCGCTGGAAGACGTCCTGTTGCGGGATCGAGCCGAGCATCATGGTGATCCAGGCGCCGAGGAAGGTCAGCCACTGCCAGGNGTCGGGCGGCGGGAAGAAATCGAGCTTTCCCGCGGTCGACGCGTGATTGATGACCAATTCCACCCCGCCCGTCAGACCGGAAACGAGGTAGCCGATGTACAACATGCCGCCCATGATGACGCCCATCTGCACGAAATCGAGGATCGCGACCGAGAGCATGCCACCGAAGGTCGTGTAGGTGAGAACGATGGCGGCGCCGAGGATCATTCCTGTAGTCTGGCTGACGAAGCCGTCGGTGACGACGTTGAAGACCAGCCCGAGGGCCTTGATCTGCGCCGAGACCCAGCCGAGGTAGGAAGCGACGATGCACAGCGTGGTCAGCACCTCGACCGTGCGGTTGTACCGCAGGCGGTAATAATCACCGAGGGTCAGGATGTTCAGCTTGTACAGTTNTTTGGCGAAGAAGAAGCCGGCGATGATCAGGCACAGCGACGAACCGAAGGGATCGGCGACGACGCCGCGCAGGCCGTCCTTGACGAAGGTGGCGGAAACGCCGAACACCGCCTCGGCGCCGAACCAGGTTGCGAACACGGTGGCGGTGACGACCGGCAGCGGCAGATGGCGTCCGGCAACGGCGAAATCCTTGGCCGTGTGCACGCGCGTGGCGACGTAAAGGCCGATGCCGATCGACAGCATCAGGTAGAGAACGACGAACCAGATCAGCATTCCGTGCAAGCGCAAGGCAACATGTTGAAACTGTGCAGATTATAGGGTCAGCGAAGGCCGCCAGGGGCCGTTGATGCGCGGGAGCGCGACGAGCCGTGGCCAAGAGAAGCGGGGATTCGATGCCGGCGGCAGCGCGAAGCGGCACTTGCCAATGGCGCCATTTGCGTATACTGTACAAATGTACAGTTCTCTGAGCCGTGCACGCGTCTGCGCTGGGCTGTCCGCCCACCGGGACACCGGAAGGCATGCCTGGCGCAATGGCTGCGCCGGCTTGACGGGGCTCTCGGGCAGCAGGGCTGTTCATGGTCCGGTCTTCTGCAATTTCTATTCCATCTTTGGCCCGTGTGCCATAATTCCACCAACTACCGAGGTATCGCAATGGACGACAACAAGGCAAAGGCGCTGGCAGCGGCGCTGCAGCAGATTGAAAAGCAGTTCGGCAAGGGCTCCATCATGAAGATGGGAGACGGGGAGATCGACGAAGCGATTCAGGTCGTCTCCACCGGTTCGCTGGGCCTTGACATCGCGCTCGGTGTCGGCGGCTTGCCGCGGGGTCGGGTGGTGGAGATTTACGGTCCCGAATCTTCCGGCAAGACGACGCTTTGCCTGCAGGTCGTTGCCGAAATGCAGAAGCTGGGCGGCGTCGCCGCCTTCATCGATGCCGAACATGCCCTCGATCCGCAATATGCGCAAAAGCTCGGGGTCAACGTCTCCGACCTGCTCATTTCCCAGCCCGATACCGGCGAGCAGGCGCTCGAGATCGCCGACATGCTGGTGCGTTCCGGCTCGGTGGACATCATCGTCATCGATTCGGTGGCGGCGCTCACGCCGCGCGCCGAGATCGAGGGCGAGATGGGCGACCAGATGGTCGGCCTGCACGCCCGCCTGATGAGCCAGGCGCTGCGCAAGCTGACCGCCAACATCAAGAAGACCAATACCCTGGTTGTCTTCATCAACCAGATCCGCATGAAGATCGGCGTGATGTTCGGCTCGCCGGAAACCACTACCGGCGGCAATGCGCTCAAGTTCTACGCATCGGTCCGCCTCGATATCCGGCGTATCGGCGCGATCAAGCGGGGCGACGAGGTCATCGGCAGCGAAACCAAGGTCAAGGTGGTCAAGAACAAGGTGGCGCCGCCGTTCCGCGAAGCCATCTTCGACATCCTCTACGGCGAGGGCATTTCGCGGCAAGGCGAAATCGTCGAGATGGGCGTCGCCCACAAACTGGTCGACAAGTCGGGTGCCTGGTACGCCTACAAGGGGGAAAAGATTGGCCAGGGGAAGGACAATGCCCGTGAGTTCCTGCGCAGCCATCCCGAGATCGCCCAGGAAATCGAAGCGCGCATTCGCGAAGCTGCCAGCAGCACCGTCATCAAGCCGACCAAGTCGGCGCCGGGCGATGCCTGATGCCGGCCATGCGCTGCGGGTTGCCGCGCTGCGGCTGCTTGCCCGGCGGGAATACAGCAGGGCCGAGCTGAAAGCGAGACTCGCTGCCGCCGGGCCGCAGGAGGAACTGGATTCCGTGCTCGATGCCCTGCAGGCCGAGCGGCTGCTTTCCGATCGGCGTTACGCGAGCGAACGTGTTGCGGCGCGCGCCGTCCGTTACGGCAATGCACGACTGGAAGCAGGAGTTGCGCCAGCACGGCATCAGTGACGACGACATTGCTGCCGCGCTGCCCGAAGGCGGCGATGAAGCGGCGCGGTGCCGGGCCGTCTGGGCGAAGAAATTCGGCCGCTTGCCATCCGACGCAGCGGAGCACGGCAGGCAGTTGCGGTTCCTGCAATATCGCGGGTTCTCGGGCGAAGCGATTCGCGGCGTGATGCGCGGAGCCGAAGAATGAGCGGTTCCGCCGTTTCCAGGCTGGCGGCCAGCAATCTGCGCAAGAAGTACAAGGCGCGCACCGTGGTCACCGATGTTTCCTTCGAGGTCAAGAGCGGTGAGGTGGTCGGCCTGCTCGGTCCCAATGGCGCGGGCAAGACGACCTGCTTCTACATGATCGTCGGTCTCGCTCCCGCCGACGGCGGNGAAGTCCACATCGACGACGCCCGCCTGACTCACCTGCCGATGCATAGCCGGGCGCGTCAGGGCCTTTCCTATCTGCCGCAGGAGGCTTCGGTCTTCCGCAAGCTTACCGTGGAGGAGAATATCCGGGCGGTCCTGGAATTGCTGAATATTCCTGAAGCGGAACTCAACGATCGCCTCGAGGGTCTGCTCGATGAACTGCATATCGGTCATGTGCGTCATATCAATGCGGCCGCACTATCGGGCGGCGAGCGGCGGCGCGTGGAGATCGCCCGCGCACTGGCGACCAATCCGCGCTTCATCCTGCTCGACGAACCCTTTGCCGGGGTCGACCCGATTGCCGTGCTCGAAATCCAGAAGATCATTCGGTTTCTCAAGGAGCGCGGGATCGGTGTCCTGATTACCGACCATAATGTCCGGGAAACGCTGGGGATCTGCGACCACGCCTACATCATCAACGAAGGGCGCGTCCTTGCCGCCGGCCGTTCCGACGAGATCGTCGGTAACGAGAGCGTGCGCAAGGTGTATCTTGGCGAGCACTTCAGGCTGTGAGCCGCAAACCCGATAGCAAGACGCCCAAACGATGAAACCCGCTCTCCAGCTGAAGCTTTCCCAGCATCTGGCGCTTACNCCCCAGTTGCAGCAGTCGATCAAGCTCCTGCAGTTGTCGACGGTCGAAATGCAGCAGGAAATCGAAAATTACCTGCTGGAAAACCCGATGCTGGAACGCGCCGATGATGGCGCCAGCGAATCGTTCGCTTCGGCGCAGCAATTCGATGCACCGCGCAACGACGCCGCCGAACGCGCCGATCATGACGAACGTGAAGAGTACGATGCGCGCGACGATCGCGAGATGGCCGCTCCCGGCGCAGCGCAAGACGTTGACGATGATCGCTGGAGTTCGGATGCCGGCACCTTTACCGGCGCCGGTCGCGATGACGACGACGACGGCGATGCCCAGGACATTCATGGCAGCACGCCCAGCTTGCGCGATCACCTGACCTGGCAGCTGGGCGTCATGCAGCTCAGCGAGCGCGACCGCAGTCTCGTGCGTTTCCTGATCGACGCGCTCGATGACGACGGCTATCTCGCCACACCGCTTGGCGAACTCCTGGAAAGCCTGCCCGCGGAGTACGAGATCGAGCTTGAAGACCTGGAAATCGCCCTGTGCCATATCCAGAGTTTCGAACCCACGGGCATCGGCGCCCGAAGTCCGCAGGAGTGCCTCGCGCTACAACTCAAGGCCCTTCCGGAATCCAGTGACCAGCAACTGGCGCTGGTGATCGTCGAGAAGCACCTCGAACTTCTGGCGGCGCGCGACTTCGCCCGGATCCGCCGCCTTGCCGAGTGCTCCGAAAAGGAACTCAAGGCGGCACATGCGCTGATCGTCAGCCTTGATCCACGGCCGGGATCGCGCTTCGCCCAGATGGAGGCGCGTTACATCACGCCCGATGTCATCGTCAAGAAGCTCAGNGGCCAATGGACAGCCTACATCAACCCGGATGCCTACCCGCGGCTGCGCATCAACCGGCTCTATGCCGAAATGCTGGGCAGGCAAAGACGCGGCAACGGCAACCTGACGGGACAGTTGCAGGAAGCACGGTGGCTGATCAAGAACGTCCAGCAGCGCTTCGAGACGATCCAACGGGTGACGCAGGCCATCGTCGATCGCCAGCGGCAGTTTTTCGAGCATGGCGAAGTGGCGATGCGCCCGCTGGTCCTGCGCGAGATCGCCGATATTCTCGGTCTGCACGAGTCGACCGTGTCACGGGTGACCAGCCAGAAATACATGGCCACGCCACGCGGGATCTTCGAATTGAAATACTTCTTTGGCAGCCATGTCGCCACCGACAGCGGTGGCGCATGCTCGGCGACGGCCATTCGCGCCCTGATAAAGCAGCTGGTGGGCGCCGAAGATGGCAAGAAGCCCTTGTCGGATAGTCAGCTATCCGAAATACTAGGCCAGCAAGGAATTGTCGTAGCCCGTCGAACGGTGGCAAAATACCGTGAGTCGCTCAACATTCCGCCGGTCAATTTACGCAAGACCCTGTAGCGAGAGGAGATGAAATGAATCTGCAGATTGCTGGTCACCACGTTGAAGTCACGCCAGCATTGCGACTCTATGTCGAGAACAAGCTGGACCCCGTGATTCGTCATTTTGACAAGGTTACTGGTGTGAACGTGATTCTGTCGGTCGAGAAGCTGAAGCAGACGGCCGAAGTCACCGTGCATGTTCCGGGCAAGGACATGCACGTCGAGGAATCCGGGGAAGACCTTTATGCCGCCATCGACGCCTTGTTCGACAAGCTGGACCGCCAGGTTCAGAAATACAAGCAAAAGGTTCAGGACCACCATCGGGGCGACAAGCCCACCCACGAAGTGGCTGGCTGAGTTCAAAACTGCCGCAGCGCTGCCGCTGCGGCCCTGTCATTGGTGCAATGATGAATCCTCTGACCAACATCCTGCCCGTAGGGCAGGTGCTTCTCGACCTCGAAACGACCAGCAAGAAGCGCGTCTTTGAGCAGGTCGGGATGCTNTTCGAGACCCATCTCGGGCTGGCCCGTTCTGTCGTGTTCGACAGCCTGTTCGCCCGCGAGAAACTGGGCTCCACCGGCCTCGGCCAAGGCGTGGCCATTCCCCATGGCCGCATCAAGGGCCTGAAACAGGCAGCCGGAGCTTTCGTCCGGCTGAAAACGCCGGTTCCCTTCGATGCGCCGGACGGGCGCGCAGTCAATCTGCTGTTCTTCCTGCTCGTGCCGGAACAGGCAACCGAGCACCATCTGGAAATCCTTTCCGAACTGGCGCAGCGCTTCGCCGAACGGCCATTCCGCGATGCCCTGGCTGTCGCGCCGGATTCGGCAGCCGTCGTCGCCCTCTTCCAGGGCTAGTCACTCCGGTGCTTCGCCACATCAGCCTGGTTCAGCTTTACGAGGACAACCGCGATAAGCTGCAGCTGGACTGGGTAATCGGCCAGCGCGTCGACCGGCGGATCGGGATCAAGATCTGCAGCAACTACGGTGCCGACGTCGTGGGCCACGTCAACATCATTCATCCGGAGCGTCTCCAGGTCATGGGCCAGGGAGAATACGACTGGGCCATGCGCATCGGCGAACGGCGTTTCGCGCATCTGTTCCATGAGTTGCTGCTGGCGAAGCCTCCGGCCGTCCTCGTCGCTGACGGTCTCACTCCTCCGAATGTCCTGGTCGAAGCCTGCACGACTTCGGATACCCCGGTCATCGTGTCGCCCAAGCCGTGCTCGGCAGTGATCGACCTGTTGCGCATCTACCTTTCGGCGCGGCTGGCGGACACGGTCAACCTGCACGGGGTCTTCATGGACGTGTTCGGCATGGGTGTACTGATTACCGGCGAATCGGGCGTCGGCAAGTCCGAACTCGCGCTCGAACTGATCTCGCGCGGTCATGGCCTGGTCGCCGACGACGTCGTCGAGATGGGCCGCATCGCGCCGGCGACGGTCGANGGGCGCTGCCCCGGCATGCTCCGCGACTTCCTCGAAGTGCGCGGCCTCGGATTGCTCAATATCCGCACCATCTTCGGCGAAACGGCGTCCCGTCGCAAGATGAAGCTCAAGCTGATCGTCCAGCTCCAGAAATCAGCCGGTGGCGCCGACGCTCCGCGCCTCCCGCTCGATGCCCAGACGCAGGAAGTGCTTGGCGTACCGATTCGGACCGTCGTCATTCCGGTCGCAGCCGGACGCAACCTCGCCGTGCTGCTCGAAGCGGCAGTGCGCAATACCATCCTGCATTTGCGCGGAATCGATAGCATGCAGGATTTCATTGACCGCCAGCAGCGCATGATGCTTGACGAAGAGGGTTGAATGCCAGATAGTTGTCCGGCATTTCAAATTCCCTCACACCAGGAGACAGACGATGAAGAACCTGATTGCCGTGTTGTTCGCCGCCTTTGCCGCATCCTCGGTCCATGCCGCCGACGACTGCGCGGCCATGGCCGCCGAAAAGAAGCTGGCGGGTGCGGCCAAGGACAGTTTCATGAAGAAGTGCACCGCGGATGCGGCGGGTACGGGTAGCGCTTGTCAGGCAACTGCCGATGAGAAGAAGCTAGCCGGCGCCGCGCGCACCAGTTTCCTCAAGAAGTGTGAAGGTGATGCCAAGGGGAAGGACGCCACTGCGGCCTGCGAGGCGACCGCCAGCGAGAAGAAGCTTGCCGGCGCGGCCAAGAACAGTTTCGTCAAGAAGTGCGTCGCCGACGCCCAGGCGGCCCATTGATTTCCCGATCGTTGTCGGGTCAACCGTTGCGGCCACCTTGCGGTGGCCGTTTTTCAATCCGCGCCAGCCTACAGATGTTCGAACTCGGCGCAGTCGGCCTTGGGATCGTGGCCTGATGCACCGAAACAGATGCGGCCACTGCCCATGAGTTCGATTTCGCCGCGGCGGACCAGTAGCTCCTTCTGTGTGCCGAGAGTGATGTAGCTTCCGTTGGTGCTGCTGTCGATGTAGAAGTAGCTGTTCCNCCGCCGTTCGATCCGGCCGTGGTCCCGCGAGGCTTTGTGGTCGATGATCAGAAGCTTGCTGGCCGGGCTGCGTCCGAGGGTCAGCGAGGGCGATTTCTCGTCGAGCAGGAAGGCTTTTCCGCGATAGCGGATGCACAGACGGTCGATGTCGGCAAGAATCTGGCTTGGTGTCGGATCCACGTTTACGCCGTGCCGGTGATGCTGCTCTTCGTGAGTCACCCAATCCACTTCGGAAAGATCGTAGCTCCTGTCGCCTTCCTTGAGACGGCCGAGGTCGGCCATCACCCGGCTGAGAATGGCACTGCGCTTCGGGAGTTCGCGAATCAACAGCGAACTGGCGACGATCTGGTCGATCCGTGCCAGGCCGGCGATGTTTCGGGCACCGGTAACCGCCCGGTTTCTGGCAGCGGAGATGATTTCCTCGCTCGGGACGGCGCCGCCCGCCTCGATCACGCCGACATGGAGGCCGATGCGGATGGTGAGCTTGAGTCCGGACACCGGGGGCAGCTTGGACACGCGCAACTGCATGTTGATCGCCGCCTGACAGGCGTCTTCCGCCGACTCGAATGCGGCAACCAGTTCGCCGCCGGAAATCTTCACTGTCTCGCCGCGGAAGCCGACAATCGAGCGCTCCATGCGCTTCACGCAACGCTCGACGGCATAGGCGGCTTCGGTATCGCCAATGCGCTGGAAAAGACGGGCACTTCCCGACACATCGGCGAACATGGCAAACACCTTACTTTGCGCTTTACCCATCGAAGTCAGGATCAGTTTAAAAGATTCGATTATCGCATTATCGTGCGGTGTCGAACAGGGTAGTTCAGGAAGCAGGGCCAGGTCTTGAGAGTATGCCATTTTGGAAATCTCCTGCGGTGACGATGGCTCGAGTATCGAGCGTGAACCGCATTCCCGCATGTTAAGTAATTCACGGGCCACTGAATTCCTGATGAACTGGCGGGTGCGGCAGGTTGCCGGTCGCGATTTGTCTGGCGCCACCGATCGCCATGCCGCCAGGAGCCACCTCGGGAGGATCGAAGGCGATATCGCCCTCCTCCACCGGCGTCGCCAGGGTCATGCCGCGAAAATCGAATCGCGCGTTGTCGGCCAGATGCGACGGCAGGATATTTTGCATCGCGGTAAACACCGATTCGGTACGGCCGGGGTAGCGGCGATCCCAGTCTTCCATCATTTCGCGGATCTTCTGGCGCTGCAGGTTGGCCTGCGAGCCGCAGAGGTTGCAGGGAATGATCGGGTACTCCATGCCGCGCGCGAAGCGGGCGATATCCTTCTCCGAGCAATAGGCGAGCGGCCGGATGACGATATGCGCCCCGTCGTCGGTGACCAGTTTCGGTGGCATCGCCTTGAGCTTGCCGCCGAATAGCATGTTGAGGAACAGCGTGTGCACCATGTCGTCCCGGTGGTGCCCGAGCGCGATCTTGTTGGCACCGAGTTCCTTTGCCGTCCGGTAAATGATCCCGCGGCGCAGGCGCGAGCACAGCGAACAGGTGGTCTTGCCCTCGGGAATCTTCTCCTTGACGATCGAATAGGTATCGGCCTCGACGATCCGGTAGTCGATCCCCAGACCGGCCAGATAGCGCGGCAGGACTTCGGCCGGGAAGCCCGGCTGCTTCTGGTCGAGATTCATGGCGATCAGGCGGAAAGCTACCGGCGCCCGCTTCTGCATGGCAAGCAGCATGTCGAGAAGGGTGTACGAGTCTTTCCCGCCGGAGATGCAGACCAGAATGGTGTCCCCGCTCTCGATCATGTTGTAGTCGATGATGGCCTTGCCGACGCGCCCTTCGAGGAACTTCCTCAGCTTTTGCAGCGTATTTGATGTTTCCATGACAGACCTTCCCGAACCTTGCGCGGTCGACCGCAAAAAGGGCGAAGTTTACCCCGAGACGAGCGGAAACTTCGGGCAATCGTGCAGATTGCCGGCTAGAATCGGCGCCATTCCGGAACATTGATGAACCTCCCGTCCCCTTCGCCTGAAGCCTCTGCCCACAGCAGGGAACTGGTCGCCGCAATCGGCCGCGAGATCGCCGCGCGAAGCGGCTGGATTTCGTTCGCACGCTACATGGAGCTGGCGCTTTACGCGCCGGGGCTGGGCTACTACTCGGCAGGGGCGCGCAAGTTTGGCGCGGCCGGCGATTTTGTCACCGCGCCCGAGATGAGCGCGTTCTTCGGGCGCGCGCTGGCACGCCAGGTCGCCCAGGTGCTGGAAGCATCGCAGCCGCGGCTGCTGGAAGTCGGCGCCGGCTCCGGGCGTCTTGCAGCCGACTTGTTGGGCGAACTCGACGCGCTCGGGAGACTGCCGGAACGTTACGAGATCCTCGAACTGTCCGCCGACCTGCGCCAGCGTCAGCAGGCGACGCTGGCCGCCGCCGCACCGTATCTGCTGCCGCGCGTGCATTGGCTGGAACGCCTTCCGGAAGCATTTTCCGGGGCTGTCGTCGCCAACGAGGTGCTCGATGCGATGCCGGCGCATGTCGTTGCCTGGCGGGACGACGGCATCATCGAGCGCGGCGTCGGGTTCGATGAGACAGGCGGTCTGGCATGGCTCGAGCGACCGGCGACGGGTCCCCTGCTGGCGGCTGCTGAGGAGATCGGCGCCCAATGCCTCCTGCCCCCGGGCTACGAGAGCGAAATCAGCCTTGCCGCGCGCTCCTGGGCTGGTGAATGGGGCCATCGTCTGCAATGCGGCGCGCTGCTGCTGATCGACTACGGCTTTCCGCGCCGCGAGTTCTACCATCAGCAGCGCGGGCGTGGCACCCTGATGTGTCATTACCGCCATCATTCGCACCCTGATCCGTTCCTTTTCCCGGGGCTGCAGGATGTCACGGTCCACGTCGATTTCACGTCAATCATCGCCGCTGCCCATCGCAGCGGGCTCGATCTGCTCGGCTATGCCAGCCAGGGCCAGTTCCTGCTCAACTGCGGCATTCTCGACCTGCTGGCCAGGGAGCAGCCGGGCACNCCGGAATACATTAGCGCCAGCGGCGCCATCAACAAGATGCTGATGCCGCACGAGATGGGCGAACTGTTCAAGGTCATCGCCATCGGCCGCGACATCGCTTGCCCGCTGCTTGGGTTTGCCAGCGGCGACCAGAGCCGGCGCCTGTAGCGCTGGCGCCATCGTTCAGTCAACTGATGCGCCGCTATCCAGTCTCGTTCATCGTACTCACCGCGCTTGGTGTTCTCTGCGCCATTCCCGGACTGATCAGCATCGCCGGCTTCGGGGCCGTCGTCCATCCCGTTCTCGACGATCCGATGGCGGGACTGGCCTTCATAGTTTCCGCCGTCGCGCTGATCGGCTCGGGGGCGTTTCCGCTGGTGATCGAGAAGCTGAAGGAAGACGACGAGCGCTGAGCGTCAGCGCCGTTGCGGCCGCAGTGATGCCTTGAGCGCTGCGGCTAGGCCGGTGATCCCGTCCTTCTGCTGGGCCCAGAAGTGATCGGCGTGTTCGGGTGACGCGAGAGCCGGCGAGTGGACGCCGGTGGGCGGCAGGCCCGTGCCCAAGTGCTGGGTGCCGAACAGGCGGTCCCAGATCGGGAACAGGATGGCGAAATTGCAGCCATGGCGATACTCGCGGCCCTCCGGCAGGTCGACCGCGTGATGCCAGCGATGGTAGCGCGGACTCACCAGCAGCCGTTCGCCGAGCCGGCCGAAGCTCAGGCGGGCGTTGACGTGCGAGAGGTTCTCGACGATGCGGATCGCCACCATGAGGCCGATGAAATGCCCCGGAGGCACGCCGATGACCAGCGCGACCAGCGCCAGCCACGCACCGCCGATCAGGTCGTCGAGCAGGTGATTGCGGCTGTCGGTCCACAGCGACATCTGCCGCTGGCTGTGGTGGATCACGTGCAGTGCCCACCACCAGCGGAAGGTATGCGACAGACGGTGACGCCAGTATTCGAAGAAGTCGAGGATGACCAGATAGATGAAGAAGGCGACCAGCGGCTGGGTTTCCAGGGAAGGAAAGGCGTCTTCGAGCTGCGGCGGGATGACGTCATGGAAGCGCAGCCAGCCTTCGAGGCTGATGACGAAGGGGCTGAGGATGGCGAATACGGCCAGCGGCACGATCCCCAGGCGGTCGAGGAAAGTGTACAGCACGTCGACGCGCACGGCCTTGCGATCCGGCCAATGCTCGACGGGGCGGAAATACTCCAGCGGGCGCAGGAGCAGATAGGCGACCCCCAACTGGAGCACGCCATAGAGGAAGAACTCGACGCCGTCGAAAGCGGGCTCGACAAGACTGCCTAGTCCCAGCGCCAGCAGCGGCGGCTGGACGATATGGTCGAGCAGCCAGCCCTGAACCCAAACGAAGGTGTCGAGAAAGCCCTGGAACATGCGGCCTCAGCTTCCCTTGCCGCCTCGGGGCAGCGTCGCGAAACAGAAGCCCCTGGCAGTCAGGCCGGCGAGGAGTTCGTCAAGCGCCGGGGCGAAGGGATCCTTGCGCGACCAGATGCCGAGATGCGCCATGACGATGTCGCCGCTCTTCAGGTTCTTCAGCGCGCGTTCCACCAGGAGGGAATTGGGGTGGCTTCCGGAAGGCAACTCGTCGCCAAGGAAGCCCGCCGGCGCCCAGCCGATGTGGCGGTAGCCGCACGCTTCGGCAGCCTTCAGCGTCAGGGCCGTGGTGCGCCCGCCTGGCGCCCGCCAGAGCGGATCGAGGGCGCGTCCCGTGACCTCCTTGAAGCGGCTGTCGGGGCGGCGGATCTCGCTGCAGATGGCGGCGCTGTCGAGTTGCTCGGTCTTGCCGTCCATCAGGCGATACAGGGTGAGGTTGCCCTGGTCCTGGCGGAAGCTGCCGTGGCGCCAGGTGTGGCTGCCGAAGGCGTGGCCCTCGGCGGCGCGTGCCTGNCCAGTATGGGGCCCAGGCCTGGTCGAGGGCATGGTCGCCGCGCAGCGTCTTCTCATTGGCGACGAAGAAGGTCGCCTTGGCCTTGTGCTTCGCCAGCGTTTCCGCGATCAGCTCGGCATGGCGCATGTTGCCGGTATCGAAGGTCAGGTAGANGGTGCCGCTGCAGGCAGCGTTCGCCATGCCGCCTGATGTCGCGAGGAAGGCGGCGAAGGCGAGGCCGGCGGCAAGGTCGCGGCTCACTTGCGGGCCGCGTGGTCGAGGAAGAAGACGCCGTGCGGCGAGCTCCCGACGGGAATCGAGACCTTNCAGCGTCTTGGCCTTCAGGTCGATGACCTGGACGCGCCGGGCGAAACGGGCGGTGGCCCAAAGCTCGCTGCCGTCGGCGCGGACTTCCATGTCGTCGGGCCCGCCGGGAACGTCATATTTCTCGACGACGCTGAGCGTCTGCGTGTCGAACAGCGAAATGCTGCCGCCCCCGACCGAGCGATTCGAGACGAAGTAATAACGCCCTTCGCCGCGCGGATGCAGGTTATGCGCCGCCGTGTCGGTCGGCACCTTCTTGACCGTCTTCTGCGTCCTCCAGTCGACGACCTCGACGTAACCTTCGCCCATGATGCCGACCAGCAGGTAGCGATTGTCGGGCGTCATGACGATGCCCGCCGGCGTCGGCCCTACCGGGACGACCCAGTCCTTCTTCAGGGTCTTAAGGTTGATCGCCATCACTTCATTCGAATCCTGCAGCGTGATGAAGACGTAGTCACCCGCGGCATCGAATGCCATGTGCGACGGCGTGCGCGGGGCATGCAGGCGGGCCTTGAGCTTGAAGTCAGTCGGGTCGTAGATATCCACGCGGTCGAGGCGCAGCGAGGTCGCGACGAAGAGCTTGCCATCCGGTGAATAGCCGATCTGATAGGGATCGGATATGTTGCGGACGCGCTTCTGCTCCTTGCCGGTCAGGGNGTCGAAGAAGACCAGCTGATTCGAGGCGGCGCAGGCGACGATGACCGATTTGTCATCCGGGGTCGCCATCAGGTGGTGCGGCTCCTTGCATACCGGAACCTTGCCGGTGACCTTGTAGGTCTTGGTATCGATCAGGCTGATCGTGCCGTCCGCCGAGTTCAGGGCGATGGCAAGGCCTGGCGGGGTGGCGCCGACGCTGGTGGCGGCAACAAGCAGCGGCAGGCTGGCACATGCAGCGGAGAGACGGATTTGGCGCAGGGTGGCGGTGAGCATGGTTCAGGCGAGGTAACGGGTGGGGTCGGCAAAGCCGGCAGCGGCAAACCCGGCGGCACGCAGGCGGCAGGAGTCGCAGACGCCACAGGCATTTCCGTCGGCGTCGGCGCGGTAGCATGACACCGTCAGTGCATAGTCTACGCCAAGCCCGGCCCCCTTGCGGATGATGTCGGCCTTGGAGAGTTCGATCAGCGGTGCGTGGATCGTCAGCCGGGCGCCCGCGACGCCGGCTCGCGTTGCCAGGTTGGCCATCGTCTCGAAAGCGGTGATGTATTCCGGGCGGCAATCGGGGTAGCCCGAATAGTCGACCGCATTGACTCCGACGAAGATGTCGCGGCTGCCCAGCACCTCGGCCCAGGCCAGCGCCAGCGCCAGCATGATGGTGTTGCGGGCTGGTACATAGGTCACCGGAATGCCCGGCTGCACGCCGTCGACCGGGACGGCGATGCTGGTGTCAGTCAGCGCCGAGCCGCCGAACTGGGCGAGGTCGAGAGCGAGAACGCGCTGCTCGGCGGCACGCAGCGCCGTGGCGACGCGCGCGGCGGCCGCGAGTTCGGCGCGGTGACGCTGGCCGTAATCGAACGACAGGCAGTGGCAGGAAAAGCCCTGGTTGCGCGCAATGGCCAGGCAGGTGGCGGAATCGAGGCCACCGGAAAGGAGAACGACAGCAGGCTTCATGGGGCGGCAATATACCTGAAATCAGCCCCGCATTGAGCCGGTATCCGCTTGTTCCTGCGCTACAATTTACAGCTTTGAGACTTCCTCCGGAGATATCGATGCCGCTTCGCCTGACTGCCCTCGCCGCTGCGCTGATGCTTGCCGGCTCCGCCTATGCCGCCGACAGAATCAAGGTCGGATTCGTTTCCACGCTCTCCGGTCCCGGCGCCGGGCTTGGCGTCGACATCCGCGACGGGTTCAACCTGGCGATCAAGCAGCTTGACGGCAAGCTCGGCGGACTGCCGGCCGAGGTCATCGTCGCCGACGACCAGCAGAACCCCGATATCGCCAAGCAGACGGCTGACAAGTTCCTGAAGAAGGACAAGGTCGATTTCATGACCGGCATCGTCTTCTCCAACATCATGCTGGCCGTCGGTCCCGCCGTCTTCGACAACAAGACGTTCTACATCTCGGCCAATGCCGGTCCGTCGCAGTATGCCGGCGAGCAGTGCAANCCCTTCTTCTTCAACGTCGCCTGGCAGAACGACAATCTGCATGAAGCGGTCGGCAAGTACGTGCAGGACAAGGGGTTCAGGAATGTCGTCATCGTCACGCCGAACTACCCGGGCGGCAAGGACGCGGTGTCCGGCTTCACCCGCTTCTACAAGGGCAAGGTTGCCGAGGAGATCTACACCAAGCTCGGCCAGCTCGACTACGCCGCCGAACTGGCGCAGATTCGCGCCATCAAGCCGGATGCCCTGTTCTTCTTCCTGCCCGGTGGCATGGGCATCAACTTCGTCAAGCAGTTCGTCGCCGCCGGCCTATCGCGTGACACGCAGTTGTTCGCCCCCGGCTTCTCGGCCGACGAGGACGTCATCAAGGCGGTCGGCGCGCCGATGATCGGGATGTTCAACTCGTCGCACTGGGCGCACGACATGGACAATCCGGAAAACAAACGCTTCGTCGCCGATTTCCAGAAGGAGTACGGGCGCATGCCGTCGCTCTACGCCTCGCAGGGCTATGACGCCGCCTTCATGATGGACGCCGCGGTGCGCGACGTGAAGGGCAAGGTCGAGGACAAGGCCGCGCTGCAGAAGGCGCTGGAAGCCAAGCGCTTCAAGTCGGTACGCGGCGACTTCAGGTTCAACAGCAACCACTACCCGGTGCAGAACTACTATCTGCGGGTCATCGGCAAGGACGGCAGCGGACGCATCACCAACAGGATGATGGGTACGATCTTCACCAATCACGCTGACGCCTACGTTGCCGCCTGCAGGATGAAGTGACCCAGCTGGTCTTCGAGCAGGCGCTGAACGGCCTGCAGTTCGGGCTCATGCTGTTCCTGCTTGCCGCCGGGCTGACGCTTGTTTTCGGCATCATGGACTGCATCAATCTGGCCCACGGTTCTCTCTACATGGTGGGCGCCTACTTCGCCGCGGTGGCTGCGCAGGCGGCCGATTCGTTCTGGATCGGCCTTGGCGCCGGGGTCGCCGGGGCGGCCGTTCTCGGCCTTGTCCTGGAACTCTCGCTGTTTCGTCAGCTCTACCGGCGCGACCACCTGTCGCAGGTGCTCGCCACCTTCGGGCTGATCCTGATCGCCAACGAAGCAGTGCGCATGATCTGGGGCGCCCAGCCGCTGCCGCTGAATCCACCGGACGCGTTGGCGGGGCCGGTCGAGATCGGCACTTTCTTCTACCCGGCCTACCGGCTGGTGATCATCGCCTTCGGTCTTGGCGTCGCCGGGCTGCTGTACCTGCTCGTCGCCAGGAGCCGGGTTGGCATGTGGGTGCGCGCCGGCGCCGCCAATCGCGAAATGACCGAGGCGCTGGGCGTCAATGTGCAGGGCCTGTTCACAGCCGTGTTCGTCTTCGGCGCCGGGCTTTGCGCACTTGCCGGCGGTCTGCTCGGGCCATTGCTGGCGGTGCAGATCGGCATGGGTGAGAGCGTCCTGATCCTCGCCTTCGTGGTCATCATCATCGGCGGCATCGGCTCGATTCGCGGCGCCCTCGTCGGCAGCCTGATCGTCGGCACGGTTGACACGCTGGGACGGGCGCTGCTGCCGACGCTGCTGCGCGCCGCATTGCCGGCCGACGCCGCGGCGACGCTCGGTCCGGCGCTGGCCTCGATCCTGATCTACCTGCTGATGGCGGCGATCCTCTTCTTCCGGCCGCAGGGCCTGTTTCCGGCGCGGGCCTGATGGCCTTCTATCGCCCCGCCCGTTACCAGAAGCCGCTCATTCTCGTGCTGCTGCCGGCGCTGCTTGTCCTGCCGCCGGTGCTTGATGCCTGGGGCCAGGCGTTCTACATCGGCTTCGCGACCCGCATCCTGATCTTCGCGCTGGCGGCCAGCAGTCTCAATCTCGTGCTCGGCTTCGGCGGCATGTTCTCGCTCGGCCATGCCGCGTTCTTCGGCGCCGGCGCCTATGTCGCGGCCATCTGCCTGGACAACGGAATCAGCGATGCCCTGATCGCCTTCCCGCTGGCGATGACCGTCGCCGGACTGCTGGCGCTGGTCGTCGGCGCCATCAGCCTGCGCACGCGCGGCGTCTATTTCATCATGATCACGCTCGCCTTCGCGCAGATGACCTACTACCTGTTCGTCTCGGCCCGTGTCCTCGGAGGAGACGACGGCCTGCCGCTGACCGGCCGCATGACGCTGGGCGGCCTCAGCCTGGCGGGTGAGGGCGCATTCTTCTACACCGCGCTCGGCTGTCTCGCGCTGGTGATGACCTTTTTCGGGCGGCTGGCCGGCGCCCGGTTCGGGCGCACGATCCAGGCCATCCGCGACAACGAGGCGCGCATGGAGGCGCTCGGCTATCCGGTGTTGCGCTACCGCCTCGTCTGTTTCGCTCTCGGTGGCGCCCTGGCCGGGCTTGCCGGCGCGCTCCTCGCCAACCTGACGGGGCTGGCCAGTCCCAACCTGTTGCAGTGGACGCAGTCGGGAACATTGCTGGTCATGGTCATCATCGGCGGTGTCGGCTATCTCTACGGTGGCATGATCGGGGCGCTGGTGCTGCTCTGTCTTGAGGAGGTCCTGGCTGGCTTCACCCTGCACTGGCACATCGGCCTTGGCCTGCTGCTGATCGCCATCGTGCTCTTCGCCCCCGCGGGGTTGCGGCACTTTTCGGGAAAGGCGATGGCTGAAGCCCTGCTCGAAGTGCGCGGCCTGTCGCGCCGCTTTGCCGCGGTCGACGCCCTGAAAATGGTCGATTTCAGCGTCGATGCCGGCGAGGTCCATGCGCTGATCGGCCCCAATGGCGCCGGCAAGACGACCTTCATCCATCATGTCTCCGGCGCGTTGCAGCCGGACAGCGGCAGCGTGCATTTCGCCGGCCGCGATGTCACCCGGCTCGCGATGCACCAGCGGGTGGCCGCTGGCATGGCGCGCTCCTACCAGATCACCAATGTCTTCCTCGGTCACTCGGCGCTCGACAACGTCGCGCTCGCCGTTCAGGGCAGGCCCGACGCCGGCGGCAGCTTCCGTTTCTGGCAGCCGGCGAGCAGCGAAGCGTGGTTGTTTGAAGAGGCGCGCGGCTACCTCGATCAGGTCGGGCTGGGCGCACGTGTCGAGACGGTGGCCGGCAATCTCGCCCACGGCGAGCAACGCGCGCTGGAACTCGCGATGGCGCTGGCGACGAAGCCGCAGTTGCTGCTGCTCGACGAACCGATGGCCGGTACCGGGCAGGAGGAGTCGGCGCGCATGGTCGAACTGATCGACCACCTCGCCCGCCACGTCACCATCCTGCTGGTCGAACACGACATGGACGCGGTATTCCGGCTGGCCGACCGGATTTCCGTGCTGGTCGACGGTCGCCTGATCGCCACCGGGGAACCGGAAGCCGTGCGCGCCGATCCGGAAGTGCGCCGGGCCTATCTCGGGGACCANCCTGTGAACGCCCTGCTCGAGATCGCCGGACTGGAGGTCGCCTATGGCCCGAGCCAGGTCCTGTTCGGGCTCGATCTCGAGGTCGCCGAAGGCGAAGCGGCAACCCTGCTCGGCCGCAACGGCATGGGCAAGACGACCGCGCTGCGTGCCATCTGCGGACTTCAGCCGGTCAGGGGCGGGACGATCCGCTTCGCCGGCGAGCGCATCGACGGCTGGCGTCCGGACCGTATCGGCCGCGCCGGCATCGGGCTGGTGCCGGAAGGCCGGCAATGCTTCCCGAACCTCACGGTCGACGAGCATCTGCTGGCGTTTTTCGCCAATCGCCGCCGCCAGCCCGAGCCGTGGACCCCGGCCCGGGTGTANCGGCCTTTCCCGCGCCTCAGGGAGCGCACGCGGAATCTCGGCAGCCAGCTTTCCGGCGGCGAGCAGCAGATGCTGGCAATCGGCCGCGCCCTCGTCACCAACCCGCGCCTGCTGATCCTCGACGAAGCGACCGAGGGTCTGGCGCCGCTGGTCCGCGAGGAGATCTGGACCTGCCTCGCGCGCCTGCGCGCCGCCGGGCAGAGCATCCTGGTCGTCGACAAGTACGTGGAAAGACTGATCGAGCTCGCCGATCACCACACTCTGATCGAGCGTGGCCGGGTTGTCTGGCACGGCAGTTCCGGCGCGCTCGCTGCCGATCACGGCGTCTGGCAGCGCTTCCTCGGCATCTGAAAGGCAGGGGTTGCGCCGACGGCGCGGATCAGCGGATCAGTCCGGCCTTCTGCAGCGCCTCGATCGTGACCTGCGTGAGCGCGTCAACCTGCGCGGTCATGTCGCCGGTCGCCGAGGTGGTCGCGCTCCCCGACCAGATGACCGCACCGCTTGCCGGATCGACCAGCGCGGTGCTTGAAGCGAGGCTGCGCGTGGTGGTTGCGCCGCCAACGGGGAATGACAGCCCGATGCCGCCGACGCCGAAGCCACCCCCGCGATAGCCGCCGCCACTGCCGCCGCCCAGCCCGAAACCAACCTGCGGCCCCGGATTGACCACGGCGTAGTCGCTGAGCGTGAGCTGGGTACTTGCGACCGCATTGGCGCCGTTGTCGCGACTCGCCAGCGCCATCTCCTCGGGATTGGCCGCCCCGCCCGGCGGAAATCCCGGAAGCGCATAGCTGGGAATTCCGGTGACGCCGTGTGCGGCGAGCCGTGTCGCCCATTGATCCTCGCAGACGCGCCGGAGCGTGTCGTCGCGTGCTTGGCAGAGAACGAGAACGCGGCCTCCCGCGAGCGTGCCGCGGTAGCCTGGATCCTTCCACTGCGCGGTCATCGCGGTTGTCGCGCAGCCCGCGACGGCGGCGGCAAGAAGGAGCAGCGGGAAGACCCGCGACGGTGTGTTTCTGCGTCGACCGTTCAATGTTTGACCTCCTGCGAAAGCGCGCCGGAATGACGAACGCGGGACAAGTTTCAGCGATTCGGGCGGTCGCCGTCAATTGGCGACATCGCCATCCCGCCGCCATTGGCTGGCGGCCGGCACCCTGCGGGCTTACCTGCCTTTGGCGTCGCCCCACAGCAGCTTGTGCAGTTGCAACTGGAAGCGGACGTCGAGGCCGTCTTCAAGAATCCACCCGGCGAGCGCGGTCGGGTCGACCAGTCCCTGCGCGGGTGACAGCAAGACCGGGCAGAGCGCATTCAGCCGCCGCTTGCGGATCAAGGCGCGCGCCCACTCGTAGTCGGCGCGCGAGGCGACGACGATCTTGATCTCGTCCCGCGAGGTGAGCAAGCCGAGGTTCTCCCAGCGGTTCTTGTCGCCTTCGCCGGAAGCGGGCGCCTTGAGGTCCATGACGCGCGCCACGCGCGGGTCAACCCCGGCAATGTCGAGGGCCCCCGAGGTTTCCAGCGAAACCTCGTAGCCGGCATCGCACAGGGCGCTCAGCAGAGGCAGGCATTCCCGTTGCGCCAGCGGTTCGCCGCCGGTGACGCAAACCTGGCGGGCCGGATACTTCGCGACCTCGGCCAGCACCGATTCGATGCTGGCCGGCTCGCCGCCGGTGAAGCTGTAAGTGGTGTCGCACCAGGTACAGCGCAACGGGCAGCCGGTCAGCCGCACGAACACGGTCGGCAGACCGGCGCGCGCGGCTTCTCCCTGCAGCGAGAAGAAGATCTCGGTGAGGCGCAGCGGCAACTACTTCTTCTTCAGGCGCTCGCGAGCGGTATCGGCGGCCTGCGAATTCGGGAACTTGGCGACGACGGTTTCCAGTGAACGCCTGGCTGCCGTCGGGTTGCCCATTTCCTGCTGGCAGTTGGCCATCGCCAGCCAGGAATCGGCTGCCTTCGGGCTGTCGGCATAGCGGGTCGTGACCACGCTGTGCGCCTCGATCGCCTTGGCGCAGTTGCGCTGGGCCACCCAGGCATTGCCGAGCCAGAACTGCGCGTTGGGCGCCAGCGAACTGTCCGGGTATTTCTGCACGAAGGCCGAGAAGGCCCAGGCCGCCTCCTTGTACTTGGCGGCCTTGAACTGGTTAAGAGCCGCTTCGTAGTCCTTGCCTTCGCGCGCCGGATCGGCGGCGGCCGCCGCAGTCGCTCTGGAATTCGCCCCTTTTTCGCCGTCGACCGCAACCGGCCCGCTCCCTTGCGGTTCCAGTTTGCGCAAACGGGTATCGAGGTCGAGATAGAAATCCTGCTGCCGCTTCTTGGCCGTTTCCAGTTCGTAGGTCAGTGTCTCGACCTGGCCGCGCAGGCGGGCGATTTCTTCCGACTGGCGCTGCAACTGGTTGGCCAGATCAAGCTGTGACTTGCCCAACTGGTCGATGCGCGCCTCGGTCTTGATCCGGTGATCGTTGATCTGGCGGCGCGCCTCGTCGTCGTCGAAGAGGCCGGCCTGCGCCTGCGAAGCGCCCAGCGCTGCGATCAGGAGGGCGATGCGGGCCTGGCGCATGGCCTAGAACTCGCCGCGGCCGTCGGGGGCGCGGTAGAGGATATCGGCGCGGCGGTTTTCGGCCCAGGCGGCTTCGTCGTGGCCCGGGTTCTTCGGCTTTTCCTCGCCGAGGCTGACCGACTCGACCTGGTCTTCCCTGGCGCCGAGCAGGGTCAGCGAACGCTTGACCGCGTCGGAACGCTTCTGGCCGAGCGACAGGTTGTACTCGCGGCTGCCGCGTTCGTCGGTATTGCCCTGGATCAGGACCTTGAAGCCCTTGTTGGCGACCAGGTACTTGGCGTGGGCGGCGACGAGATCCTTGTACTCGTCCTTGACTTCGTACTTGTCGAGATCGAAGTAGATGCTGCGCTGCGACAGCACGCTCTTGGGATCGGTCAGTTCCTTGGGCAGGCCGCGCGAGTCGAGACCGCCGGCAGTCACTGGCGCGACACCGGAGCCGCTGCGCGAATCGACCGGCGCGCCGGAAGTCTCGTCGACCGGGGTGGAACTGCAGCCGACGATCAGGGCGGACAGCAGGGCGGGAATGAGAAGTTTCTTCATGGGTTTCTCCGTTGAGGTTTATTGATTGAAGGGGCCCCAGGCCGGCTCGCGGACGTCACCGGCCGCGATCGAGAGGCGTTGCTTGATCCGGCCGTCGCTGGAAACAGCGGAAAGGACGCCACGACCGCCAATTTCGGTGGCGATCAGGACCATGCGGCTGTTGGGGGCGAAGCTCGGGGATTCATCCTTGACAGAATCGGTGAGGATCTGCACCTGCTTGCTGGCAAGGTCCATCACCGCAAGCTGGAAGCGACCGTCGCGCCGGGTGATGAAGGCGAGGCTCTTGCCGTCCGACGACGGCCGCGGCGACACGTTGTAGCTGCCCTCGAAGGTGACGCGCTGGACATCGCCGCCGCTGGCTCCCATCCGGTAGATCTGCGGGCTGCCGCCGCGATCGGAGGTGAAGTAGATGCTGCCGCCGTCCGGCGAGAAGCGCGGTTCGGTATCGATGCCGGCCGACTGGGTCAGGCGCTGGACGCCGGTGCCATCGGCATTGACTACGTAGATTTGCGAGTTGCCGTCCTTGGACAGCACGACAGCCAGGCGACGGCCGTCCGGCGACCAGGCCGGGGCCGAGTTCGAACCCTTGAAATTGGCGACCACCTGACGCTGGCCCGAAGCCAGCGAATGGACGTAGATCACCGGCTTCTTCTTCTCGAACGAAACATAGGCAAGGCGCGAGCCGTCCGGCGACCAGACCGGAGAAATGATCGGCTCGTTGGAGGTCAGCGCGGTTGCCGCGCCCTGGCCGTCGGCGTCGGCGATCTGCAGCTTGAACTGGCTGCCGGACTTGACGACGTAGGCGATGCGCGTCGAGAAGACGCCCTTCTCGCCGGTCAGCTTTTCGTAGATGTAGTCGGCGATGCGGTGGCCGGCAGCGCGCAACTGGTCGTTGCCGGTCACGTNGACCGCGCCCCCGAGGGCCACCTGCTTTTGCGTGTCATAGAGGCGAAAGCGCGCTTCCATGCGCCCGTTGGCGTTGCGCGTCAGGCTGCCGGCGGCCAGCGCGTCGGCGCCGCGGCCCTTCCAGTCGCCGAAGTTGACCTGCGCGTTCTCGTCGAGCGTGGCACCGCCCGGATCGACCAGCTTGAACAGTCCGCTGCGTTCGAGGTCGGCGCGTATGGTCGCGGTGACCACTTGGGCGGCGGCGGGATCGCCGGCGAAGTTGGCGATCGCCACCGGGATCCGGTTGGCACCGGCGCCGGTGATTTCGACGGACAACTGCGCGTGGGCCAGCGTCGCGGCCAGCAGTGACAGGAAAACGAGTATCTTGTGGAAAATCTGGGGCATGGGAGTCGATTTCGTCATGAATTCGTATGATTCTACTCTTCAAATGGCTTGTACTTGATCTCCAGCGTGCGCTGAAACAGTGCGGGATCGGGTGGATCGGGCAGCGGCGAGGATTTCTTGATGGCGCGCTCGATCGCGGAGTCGAGGGCGGGACTGCCGCTCGAGCGCTTGAGCCTGATGTTGAGTATGTCGCCGCCAGGCAGTTGCTCGACCACGAAGATCGCTTCCGGGTTCCCCTGGATGTTGGGTGGCAGCACGATATTGCCGCGCACCTTGACCCGGATCCTGGATGCATATTCTTCCATGCCGCGCTTGCTTGCCGCGGCCCGCTGCGCTGCCTCGGCGCCGGCGGCACTTGCCATCTGCTGCGCGCTGGCATTCGGGCGGCTCTTGAGTTGCGCCGTCTCGCTTGCCAGTTCCTTGCTGAAATCCGGCACCCTGGGCTCGGCCTTCTTCGCCTCCGGTTGCGGCTCGGCTTTCCTGGGCTCCGCCTTTGCTTCCGTTTTCTTGGGCTCGGGTTTGGGTTCCGGCTTCGGCTCGGGTTTCTTCGGCTCCGGCTTGGGCTCGGGCTTCTTGGGTTCGGGTTCCGGCTTTTTCGGTTCCGGCTTGGGCGGCTTCTTTTCTTCCTTGATCGCGATGTCCGGCTTCCTGGACGGCGGCGGTTCGGGTTTTGGCTCAACCCTGGGCACCGGCTTCGGCTCGGGCTTTGGTTCGGGTTTGGGTTCGGGCCTCGGTTCCGGCTTCACTTCCGGCGCCGGGGGCGGCGGTGGTGGGGCTGCCTGGACGGCAGGCGCCGGGCGGCTCGCCCACAATTCGACCTGGACTACATCCGGCTGGCTGCGTTTCCACTGCACGCCGAGAAAGAGCGCGGCGATCAGCCCGGCGTGCACCAGTATGGTGAACGCCAGGGCTTTGTTCCTGCCAGGCTCCGCGACCTTTTCCGGGATCATTTTCCCGTCGTCTGCACCAGGAGGCCGACGCGCTTGACCTGCGCGCGCTGCAATTCATCCATCACCGACAGCACGGCCTCGTACTTCACGTTCCTGTCGCCGGCGATGAGGACCGGCTGGTCGGGATTTTTCGCTTGGGCGGCGTTGACGAGCCTGATCAGTTCCTTGCGGTCGACACGGATTTCCCCCTTGTTTCCGGAGCGGTCGGTCAGCGTCATGATCTGGTCGGCCTTGATCGCCACTTCAAGCGGCTGGGCGGGCGTCGCCGCCGCCTTGCCGACCGACGGCAGGTCGATGTTGGCGGTCGTCATCATCGGCGCCGTCACCATGAAGATGACGAGCAGCACCAGCATGACGTCGATGTAGGGAACGACGTTGATTTCGTTTTTCAGGCGACGCTGGCGCATGGCTTAACGCATCTGCCGTTGCAGGATGTTGGAGAATTCTTCCATGAACGACTCGTAGCGAGTGGCCAGGCGGTCGATGTCATGGGCGAAGCGGTTGTAGGCGAGCACCGCGGGGATTGCCGCGAAGAGGCCGATGGCGGTGGCGACCAGTGCCTCGGCGATACCGGGCGCGACGGCGGAAAGCGTCGCCTGGCCGACGTTGGAGAGGCCGCGGAACGAATGCATGATGCCCCAGACGGTGCCGAACAGGCCGATATAGGGCGACACCGAGCCGACCGAGGCGAGGAAGGCGAGATGTGCTTCCAGCGCATCCATTTCGCGCTGGAAGGTGGCGCGCATGGCGCGGCGCGCGCCGTCGATGACGTCCTTGGCGTCGAGGTTCTTCTGGCCCTTGAGCTTGGCGAATTCGCGGAAGCCGGATTCGAAGATGCGTTCCATCGAACCGGCGTGGTGGCGGTCGTTGACCGCGCTGTTGTAGAGATTGGTGAGGTCGCCGCCCGACCAGAAATCGCGCTCGAAGGTCTCGGTCTTGGCGCGCGCCTGCTTGACCGCATACCACTTCATGAAGATGTAGTACCACGACATGAAGGAGACGCCGGCGAGCAGGAACATTACCGCCTGTACGACGGCGCTGGCGTTGAGGATCAGGTGAAGGATCGAGAGATCCTGGGTGACGTTCATTGCAGTGCTTCCAGTTTGCGGTGCAGAAATTCGGGGATCGGCGCCGGCGTCATCCGGACGGCGTCGACGCAGGCGATCTCGACGGTTCCGGTGACCAGTTCTTCGTCGCCGCGGCGGACGTGGTGGCGGAAGACGACGCGCACCCGGGTCAGTCGCTCGACCTCGAGGCCGACCGTCAGCAGATCGTCGAGGCGTGCCGGCTTCAGGTATTCGCAACCGGCCTTGCGCGCGACGAAGACGATGCCGGCATCGGCAGCCAGTTGTGACTGGTCGTGGCCGATCCAGCGCATCCATTCGGTGCGGCAGCGCTCGAAAAACTTCAGGTAATTGGCGTAATAGACGACCCCGCCGGCATCGGTATCCTCGTAATAGACGCGGACCGGGATGGAGAAGGCGTTGGCGCTCTGCTCATGTTTCATCACGGCATTTTACCTGATTTCACAAGAATCGTTTGTAACGGTTTGTTTCCATGTTGATTCTGGCGCCTTGTCGGTGCCGAAACAAGCCGCGACGCCCGGTCATTCCCCGGATAGCAGGTCGCGCACGACGGCGCTGTTCGGCTCCGCCAGCCCGAGATGGCGATAGATCGCCGGCGTCGCGATGCGCCCGCGCAGGGTGCGCTGCAGGTAGCCCTGCTGGATGAGATAGGGTTCGAGCACGTCCTCGATGGTGTCGCGCGCTTCGCCGATGGCGGCGGCGAGGTTGTCGACCCCGACCGGGCCGCCGCCGAACTTGTCGATGACGGCCGACAGCAGCTTGCGGTCCATCATGTCGAGTCCGGCGCGGTCGACGTCGAGCATGACCAGAGCGGCATCGGCGATGCCGCGCGTGATCCGGCCGTCGGCCCTGACCTCGGCATAGTCGCGAACACGGCGCAACAGGCGGTTGGCGATACGCGGCGTGCCGCGTGAGCGGCGGGCAATTTCCAGGGCACCATCGGCGTCGAGCGGGGCATTGAGCAGGCTGGCCGAGCGGCCGAGGATGCTCTGCAATTCCTCGGCGCTGTAGAACTCGAGGCGGGCGACGATACCGAAGCGGTCGCGCAGCGGATTGGTCAGCATGCCGGCGCGCGTGGTGGCGCCGACCAGCGTGAACGGCGGCAGGTCGAGCTTGACCGAGCGCGCGGCCGGGCCTTCGCCGATCATGATGTCGATCTGGAAATCCTCGAGCGCCGGATAGAGGATCTCCTCGACGACCGGCGAGAGGCGGTGGATCTCGTCGATGAACAGTACGTCGTGCGGCTCGAGGTTGGTCAGGATCGCGGCGAGGTCGCCCGCCCTTTCCAGTACCGGGCCGGAGGTCGAGCGCAGGTTGACCCCCATCTCGTGCGCGATGATGTGGGCCAGCGTCGTCTTGCCCAGCCCGGGCGGGCCGAACAGCAGCACATGGTCGAGCGAATCGCCGCGGCGGCGGGCGGCCTGGACGAAGATCTCCAGTTGTTCGCGGATCTTGGTCTGGCCCGTGTAGTCGGCCAGGCGCCTGGGGCGCAGCGCGCGTTCGAGCGCCTCTTCCTGCGCCGACCTGGAATTGGGGGCGATGATGCGGTCGACCGCGACCAGCTTGTCGGTTTCGATCATGCGGCCTTCTCCTCGTCGATCCAGTGCCCGAGCAGCATGTGTCCGAGTGCCAGCAGCACCGGGCCGACAAAGATCCCGATGAAGCCGAAGACGAGCACCCCGCCGATGACGCCAAGGGCGATCAGCAGGATCGAAACGCCCGCGCCGCGCGCGATCAGGAAAGGCTTCAGGAAGTTGTCGATGCTGCTGATCACGAACAGTCCGTAGAGCACCAGGAAGATCGCCCAGCCGGTCTCGCCGTGGTTGTACAGCCAGATCGCCGCGCCGCCCCAGATCAGCGGCGGGCCGATCGGGATCATCGACAGGAAGAAGGTGGCAAACCCGAGCAGAACCACCGCCGGCACGCCGGCGATCAGGAAGCCGATCATCGCTGCTGCGCCTGCGCGGCGGCCGTGCCGACGATCCCGAACATGACGCCGTTGACCGTGCCGCGCGTCCGCTCGATCATTTCCTCGCCGATATCGCCGCCCAGTTTGCGGGCGCCGGCGTAGAGCGCGTGGGCGATGGCCGTGCCGTCGCGATAGAGAAAGAAGATGACGAACAGCGCCAGCGCCAGTTGCAGCAGGCCGTTGCCGGCAATCTTGCCGGTCGCCAGCGCCAGACGCTGGGCGGGAGCGGCGAATGTCCTGAGTGCCGCATTGAGCTCCTCCCGGTTGCTGGTGATGCGCTGCCAACTGCTATCGATTTCGCTCCCTATGACCGGCAGGTCGCTCAGATACTTGGGTGGCTTGGCTGCCAGGGTCTTCTCGATTACCGGGCCGATCCCTTCGCGCACGCTGTCGAAGCCGCTCGCCAGGCTGCCGACGAGGAAGGCCATTGGCACCAGCATGACCAGCACCAGCAGCAGCGTCATCAGGGCGGCGCCGAGCGTGTGACGCCCGCCGATGCGCGGCAGCAACTTCTCGGCGTACGTCGGCCAAGTGCAGATCCACAGCACGAACGCGAAGAGGATGGCGCCGATCATCGGCAGCAGAACGGCGATGCAGCCGATGATCAGCAACGCGACGAGGGTGATCTGCGCCAGTTGTCTGGGGTCGTCCTTGTCGATCATGTCCTAGGCCTTCGAGAGCAGCCTGAGCGCCTGCCGGATGCCGTCGGCGGTACCGGCATCGGGCGGCAACTGCTTGAGCGCGGACGCCGCTTCGCGCTCGTTGTAGCCGAGGGCCAGCAGCGCATTGAGGATGTCCTGGCGGGCAGCGTTGACCGGGGTGGTCAGCGCGGCGCCGGTCGTTTCGGCCAGCTTGCCCTTGAGCTCCAGCAACAGGCGCTGGGCCGTCCTGGCGCCGATGCCGGGAATCCTGACCAGGCGTCCGGCCTCCTGCTGGGCCACGGCTGCCGCCAGGTCGCCGACCGAAAGCCCGGAGAGCACCGCCAGCGCCATCCGCGCCCCGATGCCGGAGATCTTGAGCAACTGACGGAAGGCGAAGCGCTCGGCCTCGGTCAGGAAACCGTAGAGGAACTGGCCATCCTCGCGCACCAGGAAGTGCGTGAGGAGCGTGACCTTCTCGCCGGCGGCGGGGAGGTTGTAGAAGCTGCTCATCGGCACGTCGATCTCGTAGCCGACGCCATTGACGTCGAGGACGATATGCGNGGGATTCTTTTCGGCCAGCAGGCCGGTGAGTCTTCCGATCATATCAGCGCATTTTCTCCCGCGGCGGCATACTGTATTTTCACACAGCTTGTCATCCTATCAGCCGTCCGCCGCGAATGCGATAGCCTGCCGTCGCCATGGCGCCGAGTCCCTGGCCGCCGTGGGCATGACAGATGGCACAGGCGAGCGCGTCTGCGGCGTCGGCGGCCGGCGGGCCGGGTAGTTCCAGAAGCCGGATCACCATGTGCTGCACCTGTTCCTTGGCCGCCTTGCCCTGCCCGACCACTGCCTGCTTGACCTGCAGCGCGGTGTATTCCGCCACCGGCAGCCCGGCATGGGCCAGCGCGCTGAGCGCCGCGCCGCGCGCCTGGCCGAGGAGCAGGGTCGAATGCGGATTGACGTTAACGAACACCTTTTCCACGGCCGCCTGGTCCGGCCCGTAGATGGCGATGACCTCGCCGATGCCGACGAACAGCGTCCTGATCCGCTCCGGCAGGGACTGCTTGTCGTTCGACTTGATGCAGCCGCTGGCTACGTAGACCAGATGGCTGCCATGCCGCTCGATGACGCCGAAGCCGGTCGCGCGCAAACCCGGATCGATGCCGAGAATGCGGAGCGCGCTCATCTTGCGCGCGCCACCAGATAGACGCCGCTGACGGCCAGCAACATGCCGGCTGTCGCGGTCAACGTCAGCTTTTCGCCAAAAACCGCCCAGGCGATCACTGCCGTCGAGATTGGCGTCAGATAGAACAGGCTGGCCACGTTGACCGCGCTACCGCCGCGGATCAGCAGATTGAGCAGGCTGATGGCGCCGAGCGAGAGCACCAGCACCAGCCAGCCGAGGGCGAAGATGAAAGCGGGCGTCCATTCGATGTGGAATTCCTCGAACCAGGCGATGGCCATCGCGGTCACGATCGCCGTCGGCACGAATTGAATCACCGAACCCGTGCGCAGATCAAACCGCGCGCAGAAGCGCTTCTGATAGAGCGTGCCGGCGGTGATGCCAAGCAGCGCGACGAGCGCCGGAAGCAGCATCGGCCCGAGCACCGCGCCATCGCCGAATTTCCCGGAAACCACCAGACCGACGCCGACGAAGCCGAGCGCCAGCCCGGCCCACTGCCGGCCGCTGACCGGTTCGCCGAGCAGCCAGCCGGCGCCGAAGGCGGTCAGCAGCGGCTGCATGCCGACGACCAGTGCCGTGACTCCCGCCGGTAGCCCGTGCTTGATCGCGACGAAGACGCCGCCGAGGTNGACCGCATGCACGAGGACTCCGGAAACCGCGATATGCAGCCATTGCACCGGTTCCTGCGGCCACGGCGCGCGGGTGGCCAGCGCGACGACTGTCATCAGGGCGATGACGAAGCCGTAGCGGGTCAGCAGGAAGGACAACGGCCCGGCATACGGCAGCCCGTACTTGGCGCCGATGAAGCCGGTGCTCCACAGGAAGACGAAGAGGAAGGGGTAGAGGCGCTGCATCAGAACGGGCCGGATGCGCGCGCCGGTAAGGTCAGTCGCAAGTGGCCCGCGCGTTGGCGACGGTGCAGTTTGCCTTGGTGCGGTGGGTCAGTCGGATGCCCTTGTCGTAGCCGCAAACCAGCTTTGTCAGCTTGCCCTGCTTTTCCAGCGTCATTCCGGCCGGCTTCAGCGCCTTGACCTGGGTGGGCGGCAGGTCGCACGAAATGTAGCCGTCGAAGGCGCCGTCGGCGGATTCCCACAGTGCTACGTTCTTCATGGCGCGGTAGTCTTCGTAACGGATGCACGAGTCGGTCTGATTGGCGTAGGCCTTGGCGTTATCGCTGCAGAAACCGCTATAGGTGAATTTAAGTTCTTCATCCGGCGGGCAGGCATTCACCTGGGCGGCCGTGGACAGGTCGGGACAGACGAAGGTCGCGGCCGACGCGGTCCCGCAAACCGCGGCTAGCAACAGAACGGACCAGGCGCGGGTTCGCCTCGTCACGACTCCCGATGTGGCAACGCGCCTATTCATCGATGACCGCCGTGGTGTAGATTTCCTGCACGTCGTCCAGGTTGTCGAGCGCGTCGAGCAGCTTCTGCATCTTCACGGAATCGTCCCCGGCGAACACGGTTTCGCCTTCCGGCTTCATCGTCACTTCGGCGAATTCCGGCCTGAAGCCGGCGGCTTCGAGCGCATCCTTGACGGCGATGAATTCGGTCGGCGCGGTGATCACCTCGATCGAGCCGTCGTCGTTGCTCGCCACATCCTCGGCGCCAGCCTCGATGGCGGCATCCATCAGCGCCGCTTCGTCGGTGCCGGGGGCGAAGATCAGTTGGCCGCAATGCTTGAACTGGAAGGCGACGCAGCCGTCGGTGCCGAGGTTGCCGCCGTGCTTGCTGAAGGCGTGGCGGACTTCGGCCACGGTCCGGGTCTTGTTGTCGGTCAGGCAGTCAACCATGATCGCCGCGCCGCCGATGCCGTAGCCTTCGTAGCGGACCTCGACATAATCGACGCCCTCGAGCTCGCCGGTACCCTTCTTGATCGCGGTATCGATCTTGTCCTTGGGCATGTTCTGCGCCTTGGCCTTGTCGACCGCGACGCGCAGGCGCGGATTGAAGCCGGCGTCACCGCCGCCCAGCTTGGCGGCGACGGTGATCTCCTTGGCGATCTTGGAGAACGCGGCGCCGCGCTTCTCGTCCTGGCGACCCTTGCGGTGCTGGATGTTGGCCCATTTGGAATGTCCGGCCATGGATTACCTCGAAAAGTTCGGAGCATTGATAGAATCGCAGCATCTTATCATGCCGGAGTCCGCCATCATGTCCGAACCCCTCTACCTCGCCAAGTCCGAAGACGGCTATCCTGCCCTGCTGCCGCAGATGGCCAACCGCCACGGGCTCATCACCGGCGCCACCGGCACCGGCAAGACCGTGACCCTGCAGTCGATCGCCGAGCGCCTGTCGTTTGCCGGGGTGCCGGTGTTCATGGCCGACGTCAAGGGTGACCTCTCCGGCATGGGCGCCGCTGGCGTCGTCACGCCCAAGCTCGAAGCGCGCCTCAAGGACCTCGGCCTCGAAGGCTTCCAGCCCTACGCCAACCCGGTCGCCTTCTGGGATGTCTTCGGCGAGAACGGCATCCCGGTGCGCGCCACGATTTCCGACATGGGTCCGCTGCTGCTCGCCCGCCTGCTCAACCTCAACGAAACCCAGGANGGCGTCCTGCAACTGGTGTTCAAGATCGCCGACGACCAGGGGTTGTTGCTGCTCGACCTCAAGGATCTGCGGGCGATGGTCCAGCACGTCGGCGACAACGCCAAGAACTTCACGACCGAGTACGGCAACGTCGCCCCGGCATCGATCGGCGCCATCCAGCGCGGCCTGCTGACGCTCGAGGAACAGGGCGGCGACATCTTCTTCGGCGAGCCGATGCTCGACATCCACCACCTGATGCAGGTCGACGCCAACGGCCGCGGTGTCATCAACGTGCTGGCCGCCGAGAAGCTGGTGCAGTCGCCGGCGCTCTACTCGACCTTCCTGCTGTGGCTGCTCGCCGAGCTTTTCGAGCAACTGCCGGAAGCCGGCGACCTCGACAAGCCCAAGCTCGTCTTCTTCTTCGACGAAGCCCACCTGCTGTTCACAGATGCCCCGCAGGCGCTGACCGACAAGGTCGAGCAGGTGGTGCGCCTGATCCGCTCCAAGGGCGTCGGCGTNCACTTCGTCACCCAGAACCCGCTCGACGTCCCGGAAAAGATCCTTGGCCAGCTTGGCAACCGCGTCCAGCACGCGCTGCGCGCCTTTACCCCGCGCGACCAGAAAGCGGTGCAGGCGGCGGCGCAGACGATGCGCGCGAACCCGAAATTCGACGCCGCCACCGTCATCACCGAGCTCGGTGTCGGCGAGGCGCTGATTTCCTTCCTCGACGAAAAAGGTCGTCCCAACGTCGTCGACCGCAGCATCGTCTTCCCGCCCGCCTCGCGCCTCGGCCCGCTGACCGCCGGCGAGCGCCAGGCGCTGATCCAGGCGTCGCCGCTGCTCGCCACCTACGGCGAGACGGTCGACCGCGAGTCGGCTTATGAAGTGCTGAAGGGCAAGCCGGCTGCGCCCGGTCCGGCGCCCGGTGCCATCCCCGCCCCGCCCGCCGGCCGCGGTGGCCTCGATGCCAACGATTGGGGGAATCGCGGCGGTGGGCAGGCGCAGCCGCGTCCCACGCCGCAACCGCGGCAGAGCGCGCCGGCCCCGCAGCAGGAGTCCGGTGGCGGCCTGCTGGGCGGCCTCGGCGAAATCCTCACCGGCAGCACCGGCCCGCGTGGCGGCCGCCGCGAAGGCGTCCTCGAAGCCGCCGCCAAGAGCGCCGCACGCGGCATGGCCGGCAGCGTCGGGCGCGGGATCGGCAACCAGATCCTGCGCGGGGTGCTGGGGTCGATACTTGGAGGGAGGCGCTGAAGAAGGGTAGTTTCTGGAACGCTTGACGGAATGTTCGCCGTCAGTCGCGATTGTCTTGAGCCTGGGCCCGGGGGTCTGTCAAGCCGATGGCGGGGCAGCAAGAAGGTAATCCGAGAAGTCAGTCGAATTGCATTTGAATCGGACGGGGACGGCCATGAAAGTGACGGCGCTAATCGAAAACACCCGTGCTGAGGGATCCGAGGATTTGCACACGGAGCACGGCCTCTCCTTGTACATCGAGCACGGTGAAAAGCGGATCCTCTTCGATACGGGCGCTTCGGGCGCGTTTGCCGACAATGCCGCTCGTCTCGGCATCGCTATCGAAGCGGTCGACATGGCGGTGATCTCCCACCATCACTTCGACCACGGCGGCGGACTGCGGCGTTTCCTCCAGGTCAACCAGCGCGCGAGCATTTACCTGCGCAGCCCGCCGGACGGAGACTGCCGCTTCAAATTCCTGTGGATGGACAGGTACATTGGCCTTGATCAGGCGCTGTTGCGCGAGCATGCGCGCCGGTTCATTTTCGTCACCGAGCGTACCGCTGCTTCACCTGATGCGACCCTGCTGACCGACGTCGGCCACGCGTATTCCCTGCCGCGGAGCAACCGTAACCTCTATCTTGCGCGGGGCGGCAAGCTGGTTCCGGATGACTTCGCGCACGAGTTGGTGCTGGTCTTGCGCGATGGCGATGGCCTCGTCGTGTTCACCGGTTGCTCGCACCGCGGTATCCTGAACATGGTCGAGGCGGTGACGCGGGCNTTTCCCCGCTTGCCCATGAAGGCCGTTTTCGGNGGATTTCATCTCGTGATCCTGCCGACCTTGAATTTCATGTCGGGCAGCAAGGAAGAAGTACGGGGAATTGGAACGCGGATGTTGCAGTATCCGTTGGAGCGCGTGTTCACNGGGCATTGCACGGGTTCCCGTGCATTCCAGGTGTTGAAGGGTGCCATGGGCGAGAAGCTCGAATACATCGCCACGGGCCGAACCGTGACGGTGTGACTCCAGGAGAACATGGGCTAATGACAACCGTGGCCTGTTGCCGCTCAATTCCAACGGCGGAAACGATTCAAAATGGCAATTGCTTGTCCCGGCAACCAGGCGACGAGTAGCCCCCAACAGCCCATGGCAACCCACCGCGAGAGCCGCGCCATCGCGCGGTCGGCTGAAGAGATGTTTGACATCGTCGCCGATGTCGAACGCTATCCGGAGTTCGTGCCGCTCATCCGCGAGGCGAGGATCTTCAATCGTGTCGCAGACAGCTACGAAACCGAGCAGAGTCTGGCGCTCGGTCTGCTGACCCATCGCTTCCGCACGCGGACAGAACTCATTCGCCCCCACGGCATCACCGTTGTTTCCGGCGATCAGGCGTTTTGCCGTTTCGATATTCGCTGGCAGTTCGCATCGCTCGGCGAAGATTGCTGCCACGTCGACTTCACGCTCGACTGCGAGTCAGCTTCATTATTTCTGATTCCGGTCATCCAGTTGCTGGTCTTGCCGATGGCAACCAGCATGGTCGATGCTTTCGAGGCGCGAGCCCATGCTCTGGCTGTCGACGCAGGGCGCCGGGAAGCGTCACCCGCTCCGTAAGCCCGCGCGCGAACGCGGGGGACGCCCGGCCCGACCGCTCCACCAGCCTGCCGGATCAGCTGAACGGCCGCACACCGATCCACGCCGCGTGCAGATGGAACGCGAATGCCGCCCACGCGCCGATGCCTGCTGCGACCGCGATGACGGTGGGTGCTGCGCCGCCGGCGGGAAGGACGGTGCCGACGGCCCGGTCACGGGCTTTCGCGGCGCGAAGGCAGAGGGTCGCCCAGACCAGGAAGCCACCGAACAGGAGCACGTCGGGGACATTGCCGTTCGCCAGCAGGTGCGCGACCGCCCAGATCTTGGTGCCGATCAGCATCGGGTGGCCGAGCCTGGCCTTGATCGCATTGCGCGGCATGTAGGCGGCGGCGAGCAGAATGAAGGCAGGCAGGGTCAGGAGAGCAGCGGCGTGGCGCGTCCACGCTGGTGGAGTCCACAGCACGAGCGGCGCGGTTCGCGCCTCGCCGTAGCCATAGACCACCAGCACGAAGCCGACGATGGACAGAACTGCGAAAATGCCTTTCCATGTTTTCTCGCCGTGCGCGGCGATGAATGCAGTGCGGGCGTCGTCAGCAAACACGCGCGAAGAATGCACCCCGAGAAACAGCACCAGTCCGGCAATCAGCATCGACATGCCCACACCTCGCGAAATTTCGGATGTCCCGGATGTTACGCGCAGACTGCAGGAAACGTTCAGTTCGAGGAAATGCAAGGCCCCGGTTGCGAAACTCGCTGCAACAAAGCGCCCGAAATACCAACGGCCTGAAATAAAATAATACTTTGCTAATTGACGAAGGAGTCCATCATGAAGGCGTTCCTCCCGATAACCCTGTTGCTCGCTGCATTGCCCGCCCTGGCGCAGGACATTGCTGCCCTGACCGCCGACACCAAGAAGACGGTGCTGCCCGTTGTTCCCAAGGTGGTCAATGCCATGCAGGAGGCGGTGGCCGCGAAGGGCGTCGCCGGAGCCATCCCGGTGTGCAAGGAACAGGCGCCGGCGCTGATCAAGGAAAAGCGGGCGGAAACGGGCTGGGACATCCGCCGCGTCAGCCTGAAGACGCGCAATGCCGAGCGGGGAACNCCCGATCTCTGGGAGGCCCGTCAACTGGCCGACTTCGACATCCGCGCCGCCAACGGGGAGAAACCGGAGACGCTCGAGAAGAGCGAGGTCGCCATCATCGACGGCAAGCAGGTGTTTCGCTACATGAAGGCGCTGCCAGTCAGCGATGTCTGCGTCAAATGCCACGGCCCGGTCGACGGGCTCGATGCCGGTCTCAAGGCCGAGCTCGCCAGGACCTATCCAGATGATCGGGCCACCGGCTACGGCACCGGCCAGATTCGCGGCGCCTTGACGGTCAAGCGGTCGCTGTAGGTTCCAGCTGGGCGGCCGAGGCGGCGGAGTCATTTCCCGGCGACTGTCATCGGGGTCGACCCTGGCACGGCCCCGTGTTACTTTCGGCGTGTCGTTCCATTTGCACCGGGGCCGCCCATGAGCGCACGCATCTTCATCAGCTATCGCACCGCTGACGGGGTCGACAAGGCCACGGCGCTGGCTCGCGATCTCGGAGTGGTCTTTGGCGACGAGGCCGTCTTTCTCGACAAGGACGACCTGCGCGGCGGCTCCGCATGGCGCAACGAGATTCACCGCGCATTCGATGCCAGGCCGGTCTTGCTGCTGCTGGTGACACCACAACTGATCTCGGCGGTTGACAGTCATGGGCTGCCGCGAATTGCCGGCGCCGACGACCCGGTGCGCCGGGAACTCGAGACCGCGCTTGAGGCTGGCGCCCGGGTGATTCCCGTCCTGTGCGACGGCCTGAACGAACCGCCCGATGCGAGCCGTCTGCCGCCACCCTTTGACTGCATCGGTGAATTGACCTGGCGGCGATTGCGGGCCTACGACTGGGAACCCGACATCGAGCGCCTGATTGACGACCTGAAGGCCTTCGGCGTATCGCCGGTCGCTGGCGCCAGCAGCAATGTGCCCTCGCCCCCGGCCCCCATGGCGACACCGCCGGAGCGCCCGCCCCGCAGGATGTTCCTGGCCATCGGGGCTCTCGCCCTCACGATTGCCGTGGCTCTATGGATCTACGCACGAGGCGGGCCGACCAACGGCGTCGCCGGGAACTGGCAGGCACAGCTCTGGCATGGCGAGCAGGTCAGGATGGTGCTGAGCGAAAAGGGCGATACGGTGACCCTGGCCAGCGAGCCGATCGCCATCGCAGAACGACCCGACTGG
Source organism: Dechloromonas sp. (assembly GCA_013693915.1). GTDB lineage: Bacteria > Pseudomonadota > Gammaproteobacteria > Burkholderiales > Rhodocyclaceae > Azonexus. Next base: position 306,832 of record CP059264.1, read on the forward strand.
AGCGACTACCGCCACTTCTGGCGGGAACGGGGTGGCGGAGAACTGAACGCCATCATGTATCGTGGCGAGGGCCGGCGCATCGATGCCCCGGGCGTCCAACCGGCACTGGACATCGGCCTCCAGGTACTGATCAGCCCGGACAGCGGCGGCGCCGCGATCGACAGCGGCAACCTCAGCCTTCGCCTTTCCGCCGACGGCAAGACGCTGACCGGGCGCATCTGGCTCAACAGCGCCCAGGCCGAACAGCCTGCCGTGCTGACGCGCCAGCGCTAGCTGAAGCGAAGCGGGGTCAGCGGCCCCCGGCACGGCCAGATGCTCGACTAACCTCGATTCCGTGGGAACGGCCTTGGAAAGANTCCCATGCTTACGGCGCAGTCCTGGCACTGCTGGCGGCGCTCGGCTTTTCGCTCAAGGCCATCTTCGTCAAGCTCGCCTACCCCCATGGTGTCGACGCCATCACCCTGCTCGCCCTGCGCATGGGGTTTTCGCTACCGGTGTTTCTGTTGGTCGGGCTGGCCCATCAGCGTGCGGGAGCGAGCCTGTCGCGCGGCGACTGGGGGCGGCTGTTCGTGCTCGGCTGCCTCGGCTATTACGGCGCCAGCATTCTCGACTTCTGGGGGCTGCAGTTCATCTCCGCCGGGCTGGAACGACTGATCCTATTCACCTATCCGACGCTGACCATCCTGATCGGCGTCCTCTTTCAAGGCAAGCCGTTCTCGAAGCGTGAAGGGCTTGCCGTGGCGCTCTGCTACATCGGCATCGGCTTCGCGTTCCTGCACGACCTTGGCCAAGGCGACTCGCGAAGCGTGTGGATCGGCAGCGCCCTGGTCTTCGCCTCCAGCGTCTCCTACGCGCTCTACCTTTCCGGCAGCGCGCCGATGATCGCCCGCCTCGGCGCCATGCGCTTCTCGGCGCTGGCGATGCTAATGTCCTCGGCGGTCACGCTGCTGCATTTTGCCTGTTCGCCGCCGTTGACCGCATTCATCCAGCCCCTGCCCGTTTATGGCTGGGGGCTGGCGATGGCCCTGTTCGCCACCGTCGTCCCGGTCTTTGCCCAGTCGGCGGCGATCCGCAGCCTCGGCGCCGGGCGCACCTCGCTGTTCGGAATGGTCGGGCCGCTGCTGACCATCGGCTTCGGCTGGTGGTTGCTCGACGAGCCGATCTCGCTCGCCCAGATCGTCGGCGCCGCGCTGGTGCTGATCGGCATCCTCCAGGTTTCTCGGCGCTGACCTGTGAGCTGGCGCTCACTTCACCTTGATCTCGGTCCACAGCCGCGACATCAGCCGGCGCTGCTTCGGCTCGAGGTCGCGCAGCATCTCGAGGCGCCCGAGCGCTTCCGGCGGCGGGAAGATCGCCGGCTCGCCCGCCACTTCCGGACGAATGTGGGGCAGCGCGGCGCGATTGGGGTTGCCGGCGCCGATCAGGTTGGAAACGTCGGCGGCGTTCTCGCCCTGTAGCATGAAGTCGATGAAGCGATGCGCGAGGTCCGGGCGGCGCGCTGACTTGTGGATCACGAAATTGTCGACCGCCAGCACGGCGCCTTCCTTCGGGATGGCGAAGCCGATGGCGAAGGGGCGGCGCGCGGCCCTGGCGTCCTCGCGGGCGCGGAACATGTCGTTGGAGTAACCGTGGGCGACCCAGATGTTGCCGATCGCCAGGTCCTTGATGTAGGTGCTGTTGGAGAAGGTCGCCCAGTACGGCTTGGCGCGCACAATCAGGTCGCGCGCTGCCCGCCAGTGGTCGGGATCGGTGTCGTTCACCGGATGGCCGAGGTAGCGCAGAGCCGCCGCCATCAGTTCGCGCTGGCTGTTGAGGACGGTGACCTTGCCTTTCAGTTTCTTCAGGTGTTCCGGTTCGAAGACGAGCGCCCAGGTGTCGGTCGGCAGGCCACGCTCGGCCAGCTTCGTCGCGTTGAACCCGAGCAGCGTGACTGTCGTCGCGTAGGGCACGGCGTGGCGCAGGCCGGGGTCGTACCAGGGAGCGGCGAAGGCGGCGGCAACGTTGCCGAGGTGCGGCAGCCGTTGCCCATCGAGCGGCAGCAGTTCGCGCTTGCGGATCAGCGTGTGCACCGCGTTGCCGGTCGGCACCAGCAGGTCGTAGCCGGCGGCGCCGGCTTCCAGCTTGGCCAGCATTTCCTCGTTGTCGGAATAGTAGTCCTGCTTCAGGCGGCAGCCGCACCAGGCCTCGAAGCGCGCTGCCGTCTCGGCCGAAATGTAGTTGTTCCAGATGTAGAGGTGCAGCGTGTCGTCGGCCCGCCCGGGGGCGGCCAGGGCGAGGAGCAGCACGAGCAGCGCCAGCCTCACGCCGATTTCCTCAGCGTTTCGGGGCGAAACGCAGGGCCANNGCGCGATCAGTGTCAGGTCAACGCCATCAGCAGGGTCGAAATGGCGTTGACCTCCGGGGTCACGGCGACCTTGATCATCGAGTAGATCTGCAGCGGCAGGGTCGTCNNACGCCGACACCGGCGACAAAGAAGGTGATGACGAAATCGTCGATCGAAAGCGTGAAGCTCATCAGGAAGCCGGCGACGATGCCGGGGACGATCAGCGGAAGGTCACCCGGGTGAAGGTGCGCCACGGGGTAGCTCCGAGGTCGCGCGCTGCCTCGAAGATGTCCTCGTCCATCCCCGCCAGGCGGGCACGGACGATGATGGCGACGAAGCCGATCGAAAAGGTGATATGGGCGGCGAGGATGGAGAACAGGCCGAGCGTCAGGTCGAGCACCTGGCGGAAGAAGAGCAGCAGCGAGACGCCGAGCAGGATTTCCGGCATCGCCACCGGTGTCAGGACCAGGAAGGGGAGCAGGGGCGGGCGCCAGCGGTGCAGCGAAATGCCGGCCATCGTGCCCAGGACGGTGGCGATCGTGCTGGAAGCGATGGCGATCAGCAGCGAATTGGCGGCGGCCTGCAGCATGTCGGGGTTGCCCAGGAGCTTGGCGTACCAGCGAGTCGTGAAGCCGACCCAGGACGCGTTGAGTTCTGAGTCATTGAACGAGAACAGGACGACGACAGCCAGCGGCACGTAGAGGAAGGCGTAGGTCGCCAGCCCGGCCGCCCACAGCCAGACGCCGCGCCTCACGTCTGCCCCCGGTTGCGCGTCAGGGCNCGACGAGATGCCGGCCACGGCCAGCACCGCCAGCGTCAGCAACAGCGACAGCGCGGCGCCGAGCGGCCAGTCGCGGTTATCGAGAAACTGCTCCTTGATCAGGTTGCCGATCAGCAGGTCGCCGGTGCCGCCGAGCAGTTCGGGCACGGCGAACATGCCGAGGACCGGGATGAAGACCAGCGCCGAGCCCGAGAGCACCCCAGGCAGCGACAGGGGCCAGGTGACGCGCCAGAAGCGTGCCCAGCCGCCGGCGCCGAGGTCCTGCGCCGCCTCGAGTAGCGCCGGATCGTGCTTTTCCAGGTTGGTGTACAGCGGCAGGATCATGAACGGCAGGTGCACATAAACCATGCCGGCGATGACGGCGACCGGGCTGTAGAGCAGGTCGAGGGGACCGAGGATGATCATCCAGGCGTAGATGCGGATCAGGAAATTGCTGGCGAAGGGCAGGATGACGAGCAGCACGAGGAGGTCGCGGCGGCGCTTCGGGCTGCGCACGATGAGCACCGCCAGCGGATAGGCGAGGACGAGGCAGAGCAGTGTCGTCAGGCCGGCGACGGCAAAGGACTTGGCGAGGATCCAGGCGTAGATGACGTCGTCGAAGACGAAGCGGTAGGCATCGAGACTGAAGCCGCGCTCGGCGAGCGGGGCCAGGCCGCCGAATTCCCCGGGTTCGCGGAAACTGGCGGCGGCCATGATNNCAGCGCCGGGATCAGGAAGAAGACGACGAGGAAGAGCGCCGGCGGCAGCGTCACCAGCCAGCGGGTCAAACGGGCGCCCTGGTCAGTCCGGGAGAAAGACGCCGGCATCATGCCTCCATTCGACGCTCACCCGGTCGCCGATCTCGTGGAACCGCGCCCGCCCCGGCCCGGCGTTGGTGGCCAGCGCCTCGAGCAGCAGGCCGTTGTCGAGGCGGACCTTGTNGACCGTGACGTCGCCGAGAAACAGGTACTCGACGACGGCGCCGGTGAAGTGATTCTTGAGCCCGGCGCGGTCGGCGTGCCCGGAAATGCGCAGGTGTTCGGGGCGGATCGCCAAGGCCCCGTTACTGCCGATGGCGACTGCTTCATGCGCCGGCGCGGCGATCTCGCCGAGACCGGGCGAGGCCAGGCGCAGGCCGTGGCGCGTCGCCTCGACGACGTCAGCGGCGATCAGGTTGATGGTGCCGATGAAATCGGCGACGAAGCGGTTCCGCGGGGCCGAGTAAAGCACTTCCGGAACGTCAAGCTGCTCGATGCGGCCCTCGTTCATGACGGCAATGCGGTGCGACAGCGCGAGCGCCTCCTGCTGCGCGTGGGTGACGAAGACGAAGGTGACGCCGACCTCGCGTTGCAGCGCGATCAGCTCACCCTGCATGCGCTCGCGCAGCTTGGCGTCGAGCGCGCCGAGCGGTTCGTCGAGGAGCAGCAGGCGCGGCTTGTTGACCAGCCCGCGGGCCAGCGCCACGCGCTGTTTCTGGCCGCCGGAGAGTTCGTGCGGGAAGGCGTCGCCCTTGTCTTCGAGGTGGACCAGGGCCAGCGTCTCGGCGGTCCGGCGGCGGATCTCGTCGCGCGAACGGCCGGCCATTTCGAGCGGGAAGGCGATGTTGCCGGCCACCGTCAGGTGCGGGAACAGCGCATAGCTCTGGAACACCGTATGCACCGGCCGCTTCTCCGGCGGCATGCCGGCCAGCGGTTGGCCGTCGAGGTAGAGTTCGCCGGCGTCCGGCGCGTCGAAACCGGCGATCATGCGCAGGATGGTCGTCTTGCCGCAGCCGGAAGGGCCGAGCAAGGTGAAGAACTCGCCGGCCTCGATGTCAAGCGTGACGTCCTTCACCGCTTCCAGTTTGCCGAAGCGGCGGGTGATGTTCCTGATTTCGAGAAGGGCCACGATCACCGCCTGAAGCTGCCGAGCCAGAGTCAATTATAAGCATTGCCGGAGGCGGCGGATTCGGCCGCCGGCACGATGTCCACCGCCGGTGCTCTGGGTTAGAATCCCGACATGATCGGTATCCTCCTCATTACCCACGGCAGCTTCGGCGAGGCGCTGGTGCAGAATGCCTGCCATGTCCTCAACAAACGCCCGGTCCAGGTTAACCAGCTGGGAGTTTCGGCGCAGGACGATCCGCTCGACCTGTTGCCGCTGGCCCGGCAGATGCTCGAACTGGTCGACAACGGCGATGGCGTGCTGGTTCTCACCGACATCTTCGGCGCCAGCCCCGCCAATCTGGCGATCAAGCTCCTCGAACCGGGGCGCATCGAGGGCCTGACCGGCGTCAATCTGCCGATGCTGCTGCGTGCGTTGACCTATCGCGAGAAGGGTATGGAAGTCCTGCTGCAACGTGCCCGCGACGGAGGTCGCGACGGCGTTTTCAACATGCTGGAACATTGACCATGCTGAACAGGGAAGCCGAAATCATCAACAAGCTGGGCCTGCACGCGCGGGCCTCCGCAAAGCTCACGCAACTGGCCGGCAAGTACCAGAGCGAGGTGTGGATGGCCAAGGGGCCGCGCCGGATCAATGCCAAAAGCATTATGGGCGTGATGATGCTGGCGGCTGGCAAGGGGACGAAGGTCACGCTGGAAACCGACGGTCCGGACGAGGAGGAAGCGATGGCTGCCCTGCTGGCGCTGATCGCCGACTATTTCGGCGAAGGGGAATGAGCGCATGAGCTTCATCCTGCACGGCCTCGGCGTCTCCGGCGGCATCGCGATCGGGCGGGCCATGCTCATGTCGCATGCGACGCTCGAGGTGTCGCACCTGACCATTGCGCCGCGCATGGTCGACAGNGAGATTGCCCGCTTCGACTCCGCGATCAGTGCGGTCAAGCGCGAACTGGAAGCGATGAAGGAGTCGGCCGAAAACGGGCCGGCGGAACTGGGCGCCTTCATCGACATCCACTTGATGTTCCTCGATGACCCGGAACTTTGTGACAAGCCGCGCGCGATCATCCGCGAGCGGCGCTGCAATGCCGAGTGGGCGCTGGTCCAGCAGATGGAGCGCCTGGTCGCCCAGTTCAGCAAGTTCGAGGATCCCTACCTGCGCGAGCGCAAGTTCGACGTCAGGCAGGTCGTCGAGCGGGTGGTCAAGGAGCTTCTGGGTCATCCCGGCCGGCCACTCATGAAGGCGGTCAAGGGGGTCAAGGAAGAAACCCTGATCGTCGTCGCCCATGACATGTCGCCGGCTGATGTAATCGCCTTCAAGGAACACCGCTTCGCGTCGTTCATCACCGATGTCGGCGGCGCCACCTCGCATACCGCCATCCTGGCGCGCAGCCTGGCGATTCCATCGGTGGTCGGAATGGAGCACGCCCGCTCGATGATCCGCGACGGCGAGCAACTGATCGTCGATGGCGCGCGCGGCGTGGTCATCGTCAATCCCGATCAGCGCGTGCTGGAAGAGTATCAGCTGCGCAAGAACCAGATCGAGTTGGAGAATTCCAAGCTCAGGCGCCTGAAGACGGCGAAGTCGCAGACCCTCGACGGCGTCGCCGTCCAGTTGTATGCCAACATCGAATTGCCNGGGGACGTGGCCGCCGCGCTCGACGGCGGCGCCGAAGGCGTCGGCCTGTTCCGCACCGAATTCCTCTTTCTCGACCGTGGCGACATGCCTGACGAGCGTGAGCAGTACGAGGCCTACAAGAAGGTCGTCAAGGGCATGGAGGGTCGCCCGGTGACGATCCGTACCTTCGACCTCGGCAACGACAAGGATCTCCATCCGGACGAAACCGGCAGCCGCGTCAAGACCAACCCGGCGCTGGGGCGCCGCGCCATCCGCCTGTCGCTGGCCGAGCCGCGGATGTTCCAGACCCAGTTGCGCGCCATCCTGCGCGCGACGAAATACGGGCCGATCAAGCTCCTCATCCCGATGCTCGCCCACGCCCACGAGATCGACCAGACGCTGGCCGCAGTGGAACTGGCCAAGTCGAGCCTGCGCGGCGAAAAGGTGCCCTTCGATGAAAAGATCGAGGTCGGCGGCATGATCGAGATCCCGGCGGCGGCGCTGGCGGTTGGCCTCTTTCTGCGCCGCCTCGATTTCCTGTCGATCGGCACCAACGACCTGATCCAGTATACGCTCGCCATCGACCGTTCCGACGAGCAGGTATCGAGTCTCTACGATCCGCTGCACCCGGCGGTGCTGATGCTGATCGCCCACACGCTGGCCAGCGCCGAGAAGGTCGGCATCCCGGTTTCGGTCTGCGGGGAAATGGCTGGCGACCCCAAGCTGACGCGTCTGCTGCTTGGCATGGGACTGCGCAACTTCTCGATGCATCCCTCGCAGATACTCAAGGTCAAGAGCCGCGTGCTGAAGGCCGACGTCACCGAGCTTGCGCCCACCGTGCGCCGCATGCTGCGCCTGGATGAACCGGCCAAGCTGCGCGAGGCGCTGGAAAGGCTGAACGCCTCGGCGGCAACGTCCTAGAACCTGCCGTTGTCGACCTGATCGACGAGCTGCGGGGTTACCTGGTCAAAAGCGAGCGCCCGCTTGCCTTTGTGGTCCCTGAGGAACTCGTCGGCATCCATCCTGTTCGCGAGCGGGACGAACTCGTGCCCCATCGGCCCGAGTACGTCCGAGCCGATGACGAAGAAGGCCTGCCGCGCATCGACCTTGCCGAGGTTGTAGAAATCGGTGACGGCGATCGCCCTGATGTCTTCCTGGCGATGCCCCGGAGCGTACTTCGGCAGATCCTGAAGATACTTGAACATGTCCTTGGCGCCATCGAAATGGTGGGCGTGGCCGTTCTTGTAGAGCACGGTCGCGGTCCAGTTCGGGTATTTCGAGACGATCATGCCGCAGACCGGGCAGAGATCCCTGGTGTCCGGCCTGGGAATGCCGGACGGCGCGATCTGGGCGTTGGCGCCGGCAGTGAACGCCAGGACCCAGATCAGCCCGATGATCCCGAGAAGGCGGTAGCAAGCTGGCATCACCCGGGTTTCTGTTCGGCCATCTTCTTGCGCTGTTCGGCCCGGATCTTGCGGATCATCGCGACGTCGCCGGCCATGTCAAGGTAGGATTCGCGCAGCGCGTCGTCGAACTTGCCGAGGGCGCCGCCGTGTCTGGCCTGGAACTCCCTGGCGGTTTCGGGGGCGGCAAAGGAATGCTTGCTGCGCTTGGTCATGGCGTGCTTGAGGTCGGCGCCGATCAGGTAGGTCAGCTTGTCGACCGGCAACAGCGGGCGGGGATCGGCGCTGTTGGCATAATCGGGACCCCAGATTTCCTTCGGCTCGCGATCGACGTTGAGACCTAGGCTGAGCGCCAGGCAATGGATGGAGCAGGTTGCGTCGACCAGACTGTCCGAATACTGGACCAGCATCCGGCTACGGTTGTGCTCCTTGCGGTCCATGCCGCAGTAGGGGCATTTCGGGTATTTCTCGAACTCGTTTTCGAGCGGTTTGGGATCCGGCGGGTTCTTCGGGATGAACTGATTCGGCGTCCCGTCGCCCGGGCAGGCCGGCGCCGCCTTGGACTGGGTGGCGGCGAGCGCCAGCCCGCCGGAGGCAAGCGAAAGTTTGAACAGGTCGCGGCGTTTCATGGCGTTTTTCTCCCTCGGCAAATGAATGCCGATAATATTAGCCCTGGCCGATGGGCATCCCGTGCGACATATTGTCGCAATGGCCCACCGGCGCATCGTGCTAACCGACCAGCCTGTACATGACCAGGAAGTAATTGGCGCCTTGCCACAGCGTCGATAGCCCGAGCGCGATGACGAACAGCCCTGCCCCCTTCTGCATCGCGCCGCGCAGCCGCGGGCCGAGCTTGCCGAACAGGAAGCTGGCGAGCAGCATCGAGGGTAGCGTGCCGGCACCGAAGGCAAGGAGCAGCAGACCGCCCTCCGCCACCGACGGCGCGGTCGTCGCCTTGACCGCCATCGCCATGGTCATCGAGCAGGGCATCAGGCCATTGACCAGGCCGGCGATGCCTGCCCCGCGCAGCGCACCCTTCTGGGCAGCGCCGGCGAACTGCTGGCGCAACCAGCGCGCCGGCGCGAAGCCGACCGTCAGTTTGAGCGGCGAGAGGCCGAGCAGTTCGAGGCCGAGCAGGATGACGATCAGCCCGGCGACGATCTGCAGCACCCNCTGCGCCAGCCCGATCTGGCCGGTCGAAACGAGCACCGCGCCGAGTGCCGCGGCGATCAGCCCGACCATCCCGTACACGGTGATGCGTGCGCCGTGGTAGGCCAGGTAGGGGTNGATGATGAGGCGCTCGCTGCCGGCGGCCCGCGCCCGGATGAAATAGCCGCAGACCAGGCTGCCGCACATGCCGAGGCAATGGCCGCTGCCGAGGATGCCGGTCATGAAGGCCGCGAAATAGCTGAAGCCTGCGACGGCATGGTGCAGCGAGTGATCCACCGCTCGCCCCGGTCCTATTTCAGCAGGCGCAGCGAATTGACGACGACCGAGACCGAACTCGCCGCCATCGCCGCCGACGCGATCATCGGGTTGAGGCGGCCGGCCGCCGCCACCGGGATGGCGATGGTGTTGTAGCCGAGCGCCCAGAACAGGTTTTCGCGAATGATGCGCATGGTGCGTCGCGAGATCGCCAGCGCTTCCGTTGCCTTGCCGAGATCGCCGCGCACCAGGGTCAGGTCGGCCGCCTCGACGGCAATGTCGGTGCCGCCGCCGATCGCCATGCTGATGTCTGCTGCCGCCAGCGCCGGCGCATCGTTGATGCCGTCGCCGACCATCGCCACGACTTCGCCGGCAGCCTGCAAGGCGCGGATCAGTTGCAGCTTGCGCTCCGGCGTCGCGCGCGCCTCGACGCGATCGATGCCGACCAGTCCGGCGACATGGCGGGCGGCGGCCTCGACGTCGCCGGTCGCCATCAGCGTCTTGATGCCGAGCCGATGCAGGCGTTCGATGGTCGCCGCGGCGTCCGCTCGCGGCTGGTCGGCGATGGCGAAGAAAGCGGCCAGCTGGCTATCGAGCGCGGCCAGCACCGGCGTCTTTCCTTCGCCGCCGGCGCGCGCGCAGGCTTCGGCGAGCGGCGTCGTCTGGACGCCGCAGGCGGTCAGCCATTCGGCATTGCCGATGGCGATGCTGCGAGCGTCGACGTCGGCCGCGATGCCATGCCCCGGCTCGACCCTGAAATTGGCCACTTCCTGACCGTCGACCGCAGCAATCTGGCGGGCGAAGTCGCGCAGGGCCCTGGCCAGGTAATGTTCCGAACCGTTCTCGGCGGCCGCCAGCAGGCCGAGCAATTCGCCGTCGGGCAGGCTGCTGAGGTTCTGCCAGTCGCTGACCACCGGACGCCCTTCAGTGATGGTGCCGGTCTTGTCGAAGACCACGGTGGTGACCTTTGCGCCGGTTTCCAGCGCCGTGCCGTTGCGGATGAAGATCCCGCGCCGCGCCGCTGCGCCGGTGCCGGCCATGATCGCCGTCGGTGTCGCCAGGCCGAGCGCGCACGGGCAGGCGATCAACACGACGGCGATGGCGTGCGCCAGAGCGTGCGTCGCGGGCGCGCCGCCGAGCAGCCAGCCGCCGGCTGTGACGCCGGCAATGCCGATGACGCCCGGAACGAAAACCGCGGAGATCCGGTCGGCCAGCCTCTGGACCGGCAGTTTGGTGCCCTGCGCCGCGTCGACCATTCGCACGATGTGGGCCAGCACCGTGTCCTGGCCAACCGCGGTCGCCCGCAGCGTCAGCGCGCCGTTCTGGTTCAGGCAGCCGCCGGTCACCCTGTCGCCGACCGTCTTGCCGACCGGGAGGCTTTCGCCGGTGAGCATCGATTCATCGACCGCCGAACTGCCGGCGATCACTTCGCCGTCGGTCGGTACCCGCTCCCCGGGCCGCACCAGCAGGATTTCGCCGGGGCCAACGGATTCGACGTCGACGACCATCTCGACGCCGTCGCGGATAACGGTCGCAGTCGCCGGCTGCAGCTCGATGAGCTGGCGGATCGCTTCGCCGGCCTTGCCCTTGGCGCGCTCCTCGAGATAGCGGCCGAGCAGCACGAAGGTGACAATGCTCGCCGCTGCCTCGAAATAGAGAAAATGCGTGCGCCGCTGCGGCAACAGGCCGGGCAGGCTGTAGAGGTAGGCGGCGCCGGCGCCGAGGGCGATCAGGGTGTCCATGTTGGCGCTGCCGCTGCGCGCCAGCTTGAGCGCCTTGTCGAAGAACGGCAGGCCGGCGCCGAAGACCACCGGCGTGGCCAGCACGAACTGCAGCAGGCGCAGGCCGTAATGGTGCGGCATCGCCATGCCCAGCGCCATCAGCGGCGCGGTCAGCGCGGCGGCGGCGAGCAGGCGCTTGCGCGCTTCTTCGCGCAGGACCTTCTCGCGCTCGACGAGGAAACGCCGCTGGGCGAGCGTATCCATCGGGCGCGGCGTGTAGCCGAGGCGCTCGACCAGCGCGAAGACCGCGTCGCGATCGAGCTGGCCGTCGACGGCGCAGGTGCCCGCGGCAAAATTCACGGTGGCGTTCCTGACGCGCGGGTCGCGCTGCAGCGTCAGTTCGATCAGTGCCGCGCACGAGGCGCAGGTCATCCCCTCGATTGCCACCGAACAGTGCTGCAGCGGCCCTTCGCGAACGGCCGGCACTTCCGCCTTGGGCTTCCGCGGGCTGCGCGCCAGGACGGTGGCGATCTGCGTCACCGCGGCAAGGAGATCGGCGCGCGCGATCGCCGCCGGGTCGAAATGGATGGTCAGCGAGCCGATCCGGCACTCGGAACGGACTTCCCGGATCGCCGGCCGCTTGCGCAGCAGGATTTCCAGCAGATAGAAGCGCTCCTGGTCGCCCTTCAGCGACGGGATGACGACCCGGATCCGCCGCTGCAGGGCATGCTCCAGCCGGATCTCGAGCGGCGCACTCACGCTGCCGCCTTTTCCTCGACGGACGGCGCCGGCAGGGTCTTCGCCGGGGAACGCGGCGCACCCTTGCGGTAGCGCACCAGCAGGAAGGTGAGGTAGAACACCGTCAGCCAGACGTCGGCGTGCCGCAGCGGCGACTTGAGCCAGTGCTGCGTGATCAGGTTCCAATGAACGCGGATAAGGTAGAAGGCGACGATGTCATTGGCGAAATTTATCACCGCCTTCTCGTCGAGCAACGCCGGGTCGAAGGCGCGGCGCAGCGGCGTCAGCTTGCCTGGCGCCGCGCCGCTGTCGGCCGCTTGCGTTGGCGCCAGTTGTGCCAGGGCACGCTGGACGACGCGCCGGGCCAGCGTTTCCGCCTGCTTAGCCCCCGGGCCAGCTGCTGGCCGATTTCTCCGATCCCGGATGCCGGAGGCTCACTGGCGGCGGTCGGGCGCGCCGCTGCGGTTGCGGCAGCTTCCAGGCTGCACTTGAGGACGAGGGCAAGCTGCGGCAGACTGCAGGCAATCGGGTCGTAATGAACGCCCAGCTTGCCGGTTCCGGCATCGACCTGCACCAGCCTGACACCGGGTATGCGCAGCAGCGCTGCCTTGATGACGGCTGCCGAGCCGGGATTGGCGAGCGCTTCCGGCAACGCGAAACGGACATGACCTGCGCTCTTGTGCAGGACCAGAATCTGGCGGGAAAGGAGATTCACGGACGGGGCACTCATGGCTTGACTCGCGATACGGGATGGTTGGATCAGGCGCTCGCTGCGGCTCTCCTGGCCCTTGGCCTGGCTGCCGGCGCGCCGGCCTCGACGCTGCCCTGGGCCTTGGCTTCGGCTTCGTTGCCTTCCTGCGCCTCGGCGACCAGATCATCGAGCGATTCCTTCTGCTGCAGAACGAAATCCCTGCCCATGTCGGCTGCCTTGGTCACCGCCTGAATGATCTCGCGGCGATACTTGTGCAAGAGGTAGCCGGTCGTCACGCCGGCGGCAAAACCACAAGCGGCGTGCGCAGGAAGGAAAGCGCCGGATTGGTGGTCAGGACGCGGGCCGCGGCATAGCCACCGGCGCCCATCACCATCGGCTTCACCATTTCGCCCATGACCTGCGGGGCCTGACGGGCGGCTTCGGTCATCATCGGTTGCATCATCTGGATTCTCCTTGAAGAGGTTAATTGGCCGGCGGGCCGGGGTGTCCTCGATGTCGTTCAACATCTGGTAGATCCCCTTGCAGCCCTCGCAGCAAAAGCGGAATGTCCGTTCCGGCGTCGCCAGGGTGAAATCCAGCCGCCCGAGCGGCAATCCGCAGAGATCGCACGTTGCATTGTCACTCATTTCAGCAATTCCACCACCTGGCGCTCAAAGGTCGCCTCATCGGCCTCGCCGACGATCTTGCCGCGCACGATGCCGCCGGCGTCGACAAAATAGGTGGTCGGCAGGCCGACGACGCCAAAGCGCCTGACAATCTTCGACTGCTCGTCGAGCAGCGCCGGGTAGCTGACCCCGATCTTCTTCATGAAGGCGGTAACCGCCGGCTTGTCCTGTCCGCTATTGATCGCCAGCACTTCCAGTCCCTGCCCGCGGTGGCGCTGATAGACGGACTCGATCGCCGTCATCTCGCCCTCGCAGTACCGGCACCAGTCGGCCCAGAAACGGATGACCAGCGGCTTGCCGAGAAAGGCGGCCGGGAAGTGGACCGGCGCGCCATCCACGGCAAAGGTCTGGAAACCCGGTGCCGGCTGGCCGATATTGAGGTGAACGGCGGGCGCCCCGCTGTCGCAGGCAGCGAGGCCGAGGGCGAACAGCAATGCCGCCAGCGCGAACTTCCAGGCATGCTTCTTCGGTGCAGGTGAGGTGGGCATCGGGTCAGGCCAGCAGGATGAGGTTGGACTTCAGCACCATGATAGTCGCTACCGCCGCGAACAGCGCGAAGCCGAGCGCCGCCGCCCCTGCGAGGCGCCCGCTGGCTTGCGGAACCAGCATCTTCAGGCTGCCGACGCCGGCAAAGGGTTGCAGGATGCCAGCGCCGAGACCGGCTGCGGTCGACACGAAAAGTGGGCCATAAAGCAGGTAGCCCTGGTAACCGTATTCCGGCTTGAGCAGGCAGAACGGGCAGTGATGGTGCGGATGTTCGTACACGTAGAGCGAAACGAAGGAGAGGATGCCGACGAGGGCGGCGACGAAGGCGGCGGCGCTGGCCAGCGCGGCAAGGGCACCGCTCCAGCGCCGGCGCAATCCGGCGTGCATGGCATTGGCGAAGACGGCGGCGGCGAGCGCGCCGTAGAACAGCAGGATCGCCGGTCTGGCTTCCATGGTGGACGCTTCGCTGGCCAGCGTTGGCCCCTGCTCCGAAAACAGGCTGCCGCAGCACGAAGTGATGACATCGGCGCGCAGGTTGAGGAAATACTTGAGCTGCAGCGCGAAGGTGGCGGCCAGCGCCGGCAGCAGGAGGAGCAGCAGGGCGTACTTGACGCGGACCAGCGGATAATCCGGCGCCTGATTGTCGACCTGATTGAGCGTCAGCCAGGCGGCGGCGAGGANAANAACCGCGATCTGGGCAGTCAGCATCGGGAAGCCCCAGGCATTGGCATTCAGCGTGCCGACCGCGCACATGGCGCCGACGAACATCACCGCCATCCTGTCGGCGTTGAACACGGTGAGCAGCAGCGCGCCGATCTGGGTGGCGAGTATGAAGGCGGTCAGCGTCGATAAAAGGTAGGTGCGCCGTTCGAGAACCAGTTGCAGTTCGCTACCGCTTCGCATGTCCCAGCGCCGGATGACCTGCAGCGCGAACGGCGCCGCCGCGACGAGCACCAGCAGGCTGACGGCGCCGGCCAGCAGCAGCGCGATGATGGCGGGCTGGAACAGCATGCTCAGCCGGCACCATCGACGAGGTGCCCGTCGCGCAGGCGGACGACGCGGTCGACGACGCTGGATTCGACCACCAGCGGGTCGTGACTGGTCAGCACCACGGTGCGCCCCTCGTCGATCAGCCGGCTCAGGATGTCGAGGAACTGACGGGACAGCGCGGTATCGAGATTGGCGGTCGGCTCGTCGGCGATGACGACTTCCGGATCGTTGATCAGCGCCCGGGCGATCGCCACCCGCTGCTGTTCGCCGCCGGACAGCCATTCGACGCGCGCGTCGCGGCGATGGCCGAGATCGAGGCCGGCCAACTGGCTTTCGGCCTTTTCGCGCAGTTGACCGTAGGGCAGGCCCAGCGGGTAGGCCGGCAGCATCACGTTGTCGAGCGCCGACAGGCCGCGCACGAGATTGAACTGCTGAAAGACGAAGCCGAAGGTCCGGCGCCGGATTTCGGTCAGGAATCGTTCCGGCAGGCCGGAGACGTCCTCGTCGCACAGGCGTACCCTGCCGCGCGTCGGCCGCGCCAGGCAAGCGAGCACGGTCAGCAGCGTCGTCTTGCCCGAGCCGCTCGGGCCGGAGAACGCCGTCACCTGGCGTGCCGCAACCTTCAGGTTGATGCCGCTGAGCGCCCAGTATTCGTTGGGCTGGCCCTGGTTGAACGCCTTGTGGATGTCGTCGAGTTCGATCATCTCAGCCTCGCATCACGGCATCGGGATCGGTGATCGCCGCCCGCCAGATCGGCACGAGGACGGCGACGGCGTAGGGGAATACCGTGAAGAAGAGGAGCGTGGCGATCTGCAGGCCGTCGATGGCGGGAAGCAGCGTGAAGCTCGGATACAGCACCGCCCAGCCCTTGAGCACCGGCGCGAAGAGCGTCGCCGAGAAATGGAAGACATGGACATAGGCGGCGAGATAGCCGAGCAGGAAGGCGCCCAGCGAAACCAGCGTGCCTTCCCACAGCTTCATCCGGATCACGTCGCCGGTTTCCCAGCCGATCGCCTTGAGGATGCCGATTTCCCGTCTCTCCTCGGCCGAAAGCCCGGAAGCCTTGTCCCAGGCGAGGATGGCGAAGGCCAGGATGGCTGCCGAAAGGAGCGCCAGGGCGATGCCCTCGCGCCAGTCGAAGATCGACTGGTAGGTGCGCAACACCTCGTCGCGCAGGATCGGGCGGGAATCGGGCAGCGCGGCGGCGAGCTTGGTCGCCACCGTGCGCACTTCCTGCGGATTGGCGACGCTCAGCGCGATGTCGGTGAAATGGCCGGCCGGATAATCGAAGAAGGCGCGGAAATCGGCTTCGTTGAGCAGCACGAGGTCGGCGCTGACCAGTTCGGATTCAGCGGGCAAGACGGCGTCGACCGTGAAGGTGAACAGCTTGCCCGAATACGAACGGAAGGACAGCACGTTGCCCGCCTGCACCCCGCGAAAGCGCGCCAGCCCGGGTCCGACGACGATGCGGCCAGCCGGCGGCGGGACGGTGGCGGCCACCTGGAACGTATAGTTGGCCTTGACCACCGGGTCGTAGTAATAGCCCCAGAGCCGGCCTTCGACCTGCTGCACGCCGCGGATGCGGCCGATGCGCTCGATGTAGCCCGGCGGAATCAGGTCGTGGCGGCCGGCCACCATGCGCTGCAGCAGCACTTCCGGTGACTGTGCCAGCACCCGTGCCGCTTCCTGGCGCAGCGCCGAAGTCAGCAGGGTGACCGACGCCAGCGCGAAGACCAGCAGCGAGAACACCAGCACCAGGCCGATGTTCTTGGTCTTGCGCCGCGCCAGTGAAGCCAGCGTGAAGTCAATCAGGTACCGTTGTCTCGCGATCCAGTGACGCATGGTTTCTCAGGTGAGCCGGTGGCGGCAGCAGGCTGCCGGAGGGAAAGTGTTCGAGACTCAACGGGTGATCCTGGGCGGCAGAATGCAGGTCGGCGAGCGACGGGTGGCGGGTGTAGCGTGCCTCGGTGAACAGGGCGAGATCGGTCAGGCGGAGTCTGGCGGCAAGTTCGGCGCGCGCGGCTTGCTCGCCGCTACGCTTCTGCCCTAGCCGGCCAGCATCGGCAAAGCTGGCAAGAAAGAGCGCGATGAGCACGGCGAAGACCCAGGCCGCCAGCGCCGAGGGGCGCCCGGCGTATCTCATAAGGCCTTGCGGATGGCGGCGCGCAGTTCGTCGGCCGGCGCGCCGTAGGGCAGCGTTCCCGCCAGTTTCCCGTCCTTTCCCACGAGATACGTGCTGGCGCTGTGGTCGACCGCGTAACCGCCATCCGGGCGGGTTGGCTGCCTGACGTAGCCGGCGCCGAAGGCCTTGGCGATGGTTGCGATCTGCTCCGGGGTGCCGGTCACGCCGATCAGGCTGGGGTGGAAATAGGCCGCGTAGTTCCTGAGGCTCTCCGGCGTGTCGCGCGCGGGATCGACGGAAATCAGCACCGGCTGGATTCTCGCCCGCTCCTCCGGGGTCATGCCGTTCAGTACCTCGTTCATCGCCGCCAGCGAGGTCGGGCAGACATCGGGGCAATTGACGTAGCCGAAGAAGACGAGCATCAGCTTGCCGCGGAAATCGCGGCTGTCGACCGGACCGGCCGGCCCTTGCAGCACGAAATCGGCACCCGCCGGCTTGCCGCCCTGCGGCGCCGGAGAGCAGGCACCGAGCAGGGCGCAGGAAAGGAGAAGCGAAACCAGCTTGGTCGTCAGGCGGTGCATTTTATGGGAACCAGCGAACGGTCCCCTGGGAACGATCGCGATCAGGACACTGCGGCATCCGCCGGCATCGGATTTTCAGGCAAACGCCGGTCCGGCGATCAGGCGCGATTGGCGGCGCGCATCAGAACACCGCGCAACGCGATCGTCACGCTTGCGCCCAGTCCGACCCGCTGCGCCAGCGCCGGCACGAGAATCAACGACGCCAGCACCAACCCCGTGCCGACGAGCAAGGCCGGGAATTCGTCGCCTTCTTCCTGCTGAACCTGGAAATCGTTTTTCATGTCGCCCCCTGTCTTTGCGTACCCAGCTTACCGAAGCCGGGTCATGCAGCGGTTTGATTTTAGACAAGAAAATGCCAGGCGCCATTGCGACATATTGTCGCAGTCCGGCCGTGGACCGTTTGCGGGTTTTCAGCGCATGACGCTTGCCGGCGCGCCGGCTGCCGTTTCGATCCGCACCGGTTCAACCATGTTGGCGCGGCGTCTCAGTTCCGCCACCACCTGCGCTGCGTCTTGCCGTGCAGCCAGCGTGCCTTCCCGGCGATCGCGTTCCTCGATGATGAGCCTTGCCTGATCCCGCCACGCCTGCATTTGCGGCGTGTGCTCGTGGTGCAGGTGATGGCGGCGATGCATCAGAACCAGCGGTGCGCNCTCA
The DNA here is from genome assembly GCA_013693915.1 of Dechloromonas sp. Lineage (GTDB taxonomy): Bacteria > Pseudomonadota > Gammaproteobacteria > Burkholderiales > Rhodocyclaceae > Azonexus. Next base: position 324,910 of record CP059264.1, read on the forward strand.
TCGGCGTCGGCGGCGACGCCCTGGCCGGTCTGGTACATCAGCCCGATCTGGAACTGCGAAACCTTGTCGCCCTTCTCCGCGGCGGTGCGGTACCAGCGCATCGCCGCTGCGTAGTCGACAGCGACACCGTCGCCGTGCTGATGGATGACCGCCAGGTTGTAGGCCGCGTCCACGTTCCCGCGCTCGGCCCAGTCGCGCCAGACGGCGAAGGCCAGTGCCGTGTCGCCGGCCTTGTGCAGACGCGCTGCCTGGCGCAGGGCATTGTTCACAGCGCTCCCGAAGGCGGGCAAAGCGAAGGATGCGGACAAGGCAAGGACAAGGCAGGCGAGCAGTCGGTTCATGACAATCCTCGATGGAGTTCCGGCGCGAAAGGGTGGGCCGGCGGTGTTCTGGCGTGATCGCCTTGTGGGAGGCAATCCTCAGCGCAATCCTTCGGTCACTGAAACTGGACAAATTGTCGCGCGACAATTTGCCACATTCCCGCACGCGCCGCTCCCCGATAATCGCGGCCGGCCAAAACAACACCGAGGGAGCGTTTCATGGGGTTCCGCATTCATCCGCTGGCGGCGGCCGTCGCCGTTCTGTTCTCCGGCTCCGCCGTTCCGTCGTCCGCTCTGGCGCAGAGTCAGCCAGCCGGGCCGACCGTCCTCGACGATGTCGTCGTCCACGGCACCCGCGAGCCGGCCGCGGCAGGTTTCGGCGACCCTTCCAGTGTCGGTAACAGCGAGTTGCGGATGCTGCGCCCGGCGACCAGCGACACCGCCACGCTGATGCGCGACGTGCCCGGCATGCAGTTCCAGAGTGCCGGCGGCACCTCCAGCCTGCCCGTGATTCGCGGACTGGCCGACGATCGCAACCGCATCCTGGTTGACGGCATGGACCTGATCGCTTCCTGCCCCAACCACATGAATCCGCCTCTGTCTTACCTCGACCCGAGCGGTGTTTCGTTACTCAAGGTCTATCCCGGCATCGGCCCGGTCAGCGTTGGCGGCGACAGCATTGGCGGCACCATCGTTGCCAATGGCCGTCCGCTGCCCTTCGCGGCGCCCGGCCAGGGACTGCTGACCACGGGTGAATTGGGAGCCTTCTACCGCAGCAACGGCAATGCCTGGGGTGGCAACATCTACGCCGCGGCAGCCAACGAATCGTTCAGCATTGCCTACACCGGCTCCTACGCGCAATCCGACAACTACAAGGCCGGCGGCGACTTCAAGACGACGACCGCTACCGGCCGCCTCGGCAACACCCTNCCCCTCGATGAAGTTGGATCGACCGCTTACAAGACCTGGACCCAGCAACTGGCGCTCGGCCTCCAGGGCGACGGCAACTTTGTCGAGTTCAGATACACCTTCGTCAAGACCCCGGAACAGCTTTATCCCAACCAGCGCATGGACATGCTCGACAACGAGCAGCAGCGCTTCAACCTGAACTACACCGGCCAGTTCGCCTGGGGCAAGCTCGATGCGCGGATCTACCACGAGACGGTCGATCACTTCATGGACTTCGGCCCGGACAAACGCTTCTGGTACGGACCCGGACAGCCGCCCGCCGGTTCCGGTGGCGATGCCGCGGTCAACGGCTTGCCCTGTTCGCCGATCTCCGGCACGCGGATGGTCAACGGCATGATGGTAGGGTGTGCCGCGGGCATGCCGATGTACACCGCCAGCAAGAACACCGGTGGTACGGTCGCTGCCGACATCGACCTGAGCGAAAAGGATTTGCTGCGTGTCGGCGGTCTCTACCAGCGCTACACGCTGGACGACTGGTGGCCACCCTCCGGTGCCGGCATGTGGCCGGGCACCTTTGACAACATCAACGACGGCGAGCGCAACCGCTTCGGCCTGTTCGGGGAATGGGAGTCGCGGCTGAATTCCCAGTGGAAGACGCTGCTCGGTGCCCGCTATGAAAACGTGCAGATGAATACCGGCGACGTACGCGGCTACAGCACTGCGCCGGGTGCGATGGGCAATCAGGTCGCGGATGCGGCGGCGTTCAATGCCCGGGATCACAAGCGCACCGACAACAACTGGAACCTGACCGCCCTCGCCCGCTACACCCCCAGCGAAGCGGCAGACATCGAGTTCGGCGTCGCGCGCAAGGTGCGTTCGCCCAACCTGTACGAGTTGTATACGTGGTCGACATGGTCCATGGCTGCCGCGATGAACAATACGGTCGGCGACGGCAACGGCTACATCGGCAACCTCGACCTCAAGCCGGAAGTCGCCCACACCATCGCCGCGACTTTCGACTGGCACGCGGCCGACCGCTCGTGGGAGATCAAGGCGACGCCGTACTATTCGCGCGTCACCGATTACATCGATGGCGTTCGCTGTACCAGCGGCGCTTCCTGCACGCCGGCCAACCGAACGACGACCAACCAGTTCGTCGTGCTGCAATATGACAACACTTCGGCCACGCTCTACGGCATCGACGTTTCCGGACAGATGCAGCTGGCGCAGACCGGGATCGGCGATTTCGGCCTGCGCGGTTTGATCGGCTACGTTCATGGCGAAAACCGCGATACCGGGGATGGCCTGTACAACATCATGCCGCTCAACGGGCGCGTCGCCCTGACCCACCAGATCGGCGGCTGGAACAACGTTCTCGAAGTCATCGGCGTTGCCCGCAAGGACAATGTTTCGGAGGTGCGCAACGAACTCGAGACGGCCGGGTACGGATTGACCAACCTGCGCCTAAGCTATTCGTGGAAGCAGGCCCGCATCGATTTCGGCGTCGAGAACCTGTTCGACAAGTTCTACTACATGCCGCTGGGCGGCGCCTATGTCGGTCAGGGTACGACCATGGCGCTCAACCCGGCGAGTGGCAACCCCGCCTGGGGAACCGGAGTTCCGGGTGCGGGACGCACGATCTACACCGGGCTGAACCTCAAGTTTTGATCAGGTCAGCCGATGCGTTCGGGAGGAAAGCCCCGCCATCTGGCGGGGCTTTCGACCTTGGGCATGGAATCACGAGATGAGCCTTTTTCACCCTGTTGGCCGTAGCAGCGTGGCTGGACTGCGTCGCGCAAGACGGATCCCGGCCGGGGAGCGCCTTTATCGTGCCGGCGCCGAAGGCCCGGCCTGGCGTCTGCACGCGGGCGCCATCCGCCTCGACACGACCGGACCGGACGGCCATGCCGCCTTTGCCAGTCTGGCAATCGCCGGCGACATTCTCGGCTGCGAATCGATGCTCTTTGGNGGTCACACCTTCTCGGCGACGGCATTGACCGAGTGCTGGTTGCTGCCGTGGCCNCGGGGAAGGAGCGAAGCGGTTGCCGATGGCCTCCTCGCTTCGCTGGCCCAAGCCCAGCAGCGTGCCGCCAGCATCGTCGCCCTGCGCGGTGGCCAGGCCACGGCGCGCGTCCTCGGGCTCATCCGGCTGCTCCGGGACAACGCCGGTCGCGTCATCCTGCCGACGCGCCAGGACATCGCCGACATCACTGGCCTCAGGTTCGAAACCATTTCACGCATCATGAAAGGGTTGGAGCGGTCAGGCTTGCTTGTCCCCGTGCGTATCGAAGGCGTACGCGCGACGCGCGCCTATGCGGTTGATCCGGTGCTGCTGGGCGGATTGCCGGTCGCGTGACGGCTGCGATTTCTGCGGGTCTTGATGCAGGCGAATTCCGAGTTGGCGCGTCTGTTCTAGAATTGCGCGATGACTGCCGATCTACTGACGATGCCGGTCGCGCCGCCGGAATGGCGACACAGCGGCCCCTATTTCGTCATCGCGCTTGCCCTGCACGCGCTGCTGCTGGTCCTGACACCAGACCTCCTGCCTGAAAGGCCGGTCGTCCCGCCGGCGCAGACAATCAACGTAACCTTCGAGCAAGCGGCGGCGCCGAGCGTTCCGCTGGCGCTGCCATTACCGCCAGCCGCCGTGGCACCCAAGGCCCCCGCGGCTCCGGACAGGCCGCGCCCGCAGTCGCTTCCCGGACGTGCCGTGCTGGCGGTGATGCCGCAGCCGCGAACGAAGCAGGCGCCATTTTCCGTCGCTGAAAGCGCTGCCGCTGCGGCGGATGAGCGTCAGCCGTCGGCGCCGGCATCGGCGACAGGCAATGGTCCGGTCCAGGTCGCCGCCGCGCATTACGATGCGGCCTACCTCCACAACCCGCGTCCAGCCTACCCGCCGCTATCGCGCCGTCTGGGCGAAGAAGGCAAGGTGCTGCTCAGGGTTCGTGTCAGCAGGGAAGGCCTGGCTGCCGCGGTCGACCTCGAAAAGAGCAGCGATTTCGAGCGGCTCGACGAAGCCGCCCGTGCGGTGGTTTCGCGCTGGCGTTTCGTGCCGGCCAGACGGGGCGACGAAACCATCGAAGCGACGGTCATCGTGCCGATTGTCTTCCGGCTGGATGGTTGAGGCCGGTAACCGGAATTGACGACGGGGACCGAAGTCCCCGCCGGCTGTCTTTGGTAACAAGGCTCCAGCAGCCCCGGCTAGCCGTTTTTAGGCGGCAATAGCAAAATGCTCATCATTGGCATTTATGGATTTGCTTCATTAACGTCGATCGCCTGACGAGTTGCCTGCGCACCTTTGCCCGCCCTGTCGAAACCGGTACATCCCCACCTAAACGCCTTCCCTTACGCTTAGGTGGAGATGAGGGAGTCGAACCCCTGTCCAGAACGCCTCGAGATTGCCGGAATTACAACCATACGGCGAATGGTACAGCCTTGGCTGACGCGTTTCAATCCATCCGGCGTAGCGAATTGTTGTCGACTTGTAACCGCCCGTTGCCTTCGCTCAACGGGCGCACCAGTCCCGGCGGTCGCCGCGTCCGAAAGGCATCGACTGGCGCTCGGCCAGGCTCGCCGTGGTGCGGACCTTGCCACTCTTTCCGTCGAAGAACACGTTGAAGCGTGCCGGTTCGCTGAAGTCGTCGCACCACCGCCACTCCCACACCAGTTCGTCGCGGGCGGCGAAATACTGGGTCCATCCCGGGAACGGAGGGCCGATGACGCGCAGCACTTCTTCCTGGCTCATGCCCTCGCGGAGCCGGGCGAAATGCTTGGGCACGAGGACGTTCTCGAGGCCCGCGAAGTAGCCCCTGGGGTCAATCCGCACCATGTAGGTCTGCACGCCGGCCGGGCCGCGCGGGTAAGCGAGTACCTGGCCGCCGTCAGGCTCCTGCCAGCGCAGCGCGGGCTCGCCCATCAACTGGATGACGTCGCCGGTGCTGCTGACACCGGGCGTCAGTCCGCGGCCGTCATAGGACGCACAACCGGCGATCAGCAGGGCACATATCAGAACGGCGAAGGCTTTCATCGGAACACTCCTGAATGGCTGGCCGCGGGGCCATCGGCAGCCCCGGAGCCCGGTCTGGCATCGGCAATCCAGGGTTCGAGCCGCTGGCCGACCAGGAGTTCCACGGTAAACCGGTCCCGGCCGCCGGGTTCGCCGACACCGCGCGCCGATTCCAGCAGCCCGCGCTGGGCGTAGGGTACATGGATCCGCCCCGAGCCGATGCGCGAGACGTAGCCGGTCGCTTGCGGAGCGGTGTCACCACGATCGCGCACGGCCGGCCGCACGGTTCCGCGGAGCAACAGGACGCGGCGGCGGTCGGGATATTTCTCGCGCAACTGCCGGGCGTCGAGCCCGGCATCGATGACGAAGAGCCGGCTGTTCGAGCCCTCCTCGCGCGCGAGTTCATCGCGGGCCTGCCGGGCGCGGTCGGCGAACTGCTTGCTGTCGGCATTGGCCGCTGCTGCTGCCGCGTGGCGACCGGCATTTTCCCGCGCCCTTGCGAGCGCCTGCTGCCATGTCGGGCCGCCGAGTTCCATGACCAGAATCGCCTCGCGCGGCTGTTGGCGTGTGTAGCTGCGGCGCCCGCGATCGGAATCGAGGTCGCCGGGGCGAAACCNCAGCGCGGCCATTTTCGCGGCATCGAGCCATTCGGGTGTGCCGCCGTTGAACGTGTAGCCGCTGACGAACTCGCCCGCCTCGTGGTCGCCGACGCGCCAGTTGAGGTTGAGCGACAGGCCGCTGTCCTCGGCGAAACGCAGGCTGCGCCAGGGCAGTCCGAGTTCGCGCTCGCTCAGGGTCAGCGCGCTCTCGGTGGCCGAACGGTTCCACCAGACGCCGCCCAGCGCCACCGCGTTGGTCAGCACGATCAGCGCGATGCCGATGGCCAGGGTGTGNNGCCGCGTGTCCATTTGTTCATGGCGCGCCCCCACCGTCGGCGGCCGGAAGGTTCGCCGCAGCCGCCTGAGGATGAGCAGGATCAGCACCGCGGTCAGACCGACCACCAGGAAGAACAGGTACTTCGGCATGATCTCCCACCACCACTGGTAGAACTTGGTGTACAGGAAGATGACGAAGAAGACAATGCCGGTGTTGACCGCTTCCGGCCAGCCGCGGCGCGCCCCAAGCCAGATGGCGAGCGCGGCGGCGATGAAGCCGGCGACCTGGTAGCCGCCCTCGATCAGGTCGGCGTCGAGGTCGAGATGGCTGGCACGCCCCCAGTGGCTGAGGATCAGCATCGGGATGAACAGGCAGAGCAGGCCGAAGATCCGGTACAAGGGCGCGAAGCCGGGGAAGCGGCGATGCCCGACCAGCAGCGGAAAGACGAAGAGCAGCGCGGCAACCGGGAAGAAGTTCTCCGGCCGTTCGCCGGCATGCAGCCAGTAAACGCCGTGCCAGGTGCCGACGCGCGCCGAGAAGTAGGCAACGATGCAGCAGATGCCGGCCGCCAGCAACAGGCGCAGGTCGCAGGTGTAGGCGAGCAGGAAGGCCATCGCCGCCCACGGCAGCAGCGCCCGGTCCGAGGGCGTGATGTTGAAGATCTGGCCGAGCATCGCGATGTTCAGCACGAAGCAGGCAAAGGCCACGAGCGCGGCCAGCTTGGTGAAGTACCCGGTGGCGTCGCGGCCCTGGACGAAAATCGTCAGGGCGAATGCGGCCAGCGAACTGGCGATCAGGATGGCGACCTGCGCCGTTTCGCCGAAATGGCCCCAGAACTGGTAGAAGAGGAAGAAGACGCTGGCGGCCAGCGCCAGCGCGCCGAGGAAGGAGGCGACGCGCATTCCCAGCGACAATTGCTTGGCACGGCTGTCGCGGTCGACGTCGAAAACAGCGGCAAATTCAGCCAGCAGGCGTTCGTGATGCTTGCCGACTGCCGCCTGTTGCTTCGCATCCAGCCGCAGCACGCCTTCGTCGGCGAGGCGCGCGAGTTCATTGCGGAAGGTGTGGATGTCATCGACGCGCTGCTGTGCTTCCGGGCGCGACGGCAACGTCGGTTCAGTCATTGTCGCCGGCGCTCAGCAGGCGTTCGCAATAGCGTGCGACGAGATCGACTTCCAGATTGACCCGGCTGCCCACCTTCAGATTGCGCAGCGTCGTGTTTTCCAGCGTGTGCGGAATCAGGTTGATCGTGAAAATCTCGCCGGCGACCTCGTTGGTGGTCAGGCTCGTGCCGTTGACGGTGATCGACCCCTTGCGCGCGATGAACCTGGCCAGTTCCTCCGGAGCGCAGATTTCCAGCAGGCGGTTGTCGCCGACCGGGTCGAAGCGCAGCACGACGCCGACGCCGTCGACGTGCCCCGAAACCAGATGACCGCCGAGACGGTCCATCAGGCGCAGCGCCTTTTCGAGGTTTACCTCTCCCGGCGCGTCGAGGCCCACCGTGCAGGACAGCGTCTCCGGCGATACATCGACCAGGAAATGACTGGCTTCCTTGCCGACAACGGTGAGGCAGACACCGTTGCAGGCGATGGAGTCGCCGAGAGCGACGTCGTCGAGGCCGAGGTCGCCGGCTTCGACCTGCAGACGGAAACCCGCCTCGCGCGCTGTGAGGTGGGTGATGCGGCCGATGGCGGCAATGATTCCGGAAAACATGGGAGGCACCGTTGGCAAAAAGACAACTTTATCATGCCCGCCCGAGCGTGCTGCTTGCACTGCGGCCCGGATGGTAATAGGGTTTTAACTTTTGCGTAATCGATTCAGCCAAGGGGAGACAAATGAAGAAGACAATCGTTGCCACACTGCTTTACGCGCTCGCCGCAACTGCCATCGCCGACCTTAACGTCGGCGTGACACTCTCGGCCACCGGCCCTGCTGCCTCGCTCGGCATTCCCGAGAAGAATACCATCGCCCTGCTGCCGACCACGATCGGCGGGCAGAAGGTTAACTACATCGTCCTTGACGACGCATCCGACACGACGACCGCGGTCAAGAACGCGCGGAAGCTGATCGCCGAGAACAAGGTGGACGTCATCGTTGGGTCGACGACCACCCCGAACTCGCTGGCGATGATCGATGTCGCTGCCGAGAGCGAAACGCCGATGATCTCGATGGCCGCCTCGGCGCGCATCGTCGAGCCGATCGACGACAAGAAGAAGTGGGTGTTCAAGACGCCGCAGAACGATGCCCAGATGTCGACCGCGATCGTCGAGCACATGACCAACCACGGCGTGAAGACCGTCGCCTACATCGGCTTCTCCGATGCCTACGGCGAGGGCTGGTGGAACGAGTTCTCGAAGATCGCCGAGGCACGCAAGATCCAGCTCGTCGGCAATGAACGCTTCAACCGCACCGACACGTCGGTCACCGGCCAGATCCTCAAGATCCTCGCCGCCAAGCCGGATGCCGTTCTGATCGGCGGTGCCGGCACGCCGGCCGCCCTGCCCCAGAAGGCGCTCAAGGAAAAGGGCTACAAGGGCCAGATCTACCAGACGCACGGTGTCGCCAATGCCGACTTCCTGCGCGTCTGCGGCAAGGACTGCGAGGGCACGGTTCTGCCCGCCGGCCCGGTGCTGGTCGCCGATCAGTTGCCGCCCGACCACCCGGTCAAGAAGTCGGCGATGGAGTACGTGACCAAGTACGAGGCCGCCCACGGCAAGGGTACCGTGTCGACCTTCGGTGCCCATGCCTGGGATGCCGGCCAACTGCTCAATGCCGCGGTGCCGGTGGCGCTCAAGAAGGGGCAACCGGGCAGCAAGGAGTTCCGCGCTGCGCTGCGCGACGCGCTCGAGGGCGTCAAGAACCTGCCGGTCGCCCACGGCGTCGTGAACATGAGCGCGCAGGACCACCTCGGCTTCGACCAGCGCGCCCGCGTGATGGTCAAGGTCGACAACGGCACCTGGAAGCTGGTCAAGTAAGACCCTGATCGGGCGAGGGAAAAGGGGGCGGGCGTGCTAAACTCCCGCCCTTTCCACGTCTGCAGCCCATCCGGGAAGAAAGCAATGTCCAGGAAAGCCGTCCTCGCCACCGTCGCCGCTGCCGCGGCCTTGTCCTTCGCCCCGGCCACCTTCGCCGACATCAACGTCGGCGTGTCCGTTTCGGCAACCGGCCCGGCGGCTTCGCTAGGCATCCCGGAGAAGAACACCATCGCCCTGCTGCCGACCAACATCGGTGGGCAGAAAGTCAATTACATCGTCCTCGACGACGCCACCGACCCGACGGCGGCGACCAGGAACATCAAGAAACTGATCAGCGAAAACAAGGTTGACGTGGTCATCGGGTCGACGACGACGCCGAACTCGCTGGCAATGATCGATGTCGCGGTCGACAACGAAACACCGCTGATTTCGATGGCAGGTTCGGCGATCGTCGTCGAACCGATGGACGCGAAGCGTCGCTGGGTATTCAAGACCGCCCAGAATGATGCCCACATGGTCACCGCCATCGTCCAGCACATGGGCGACCGGAACATCCAGACCGTTGCCTTCATCGGCTTTGCCGACGCCTACGGCGAGGGCTGGTACCAGCAGTTCTCCCGGATCGCCGAAGCGCGCAAGCTGAAGATCGTTGCCAGCGAGCGCTTTCAGCGCACCGATACCTCGGTGACCGGCCAGGTGCTCAAGGTGATGGCCGCCAAGCCCGATGCTGTCCTGATCGGCGGCGCCGGGACNCCTGCCGCCTTGCCGCAGAAGACGCTCAAGGAAAAAGGCTACAAGGGACTGATCTACCAGACCCACGGCGTGGCCAACAGCGATTTCCTGCGTGTCGGCGGCAAGGATGTCGAGGGCGCCTTCCTGCCGGTGGGGCCGATGCTGGTAGCCGCGCAGTTGCCGGTCGACAACCCGGTCAGGAAATCGGCGCTGGAGTATGTGAACAAGTACGAAGCCGTGCATGGCAAGGGCAGCGTCAGTTCCTTCGGGGGCCATGCCTGGGATGCCGGCGTGCTGTTGCAGAATGCGATTCCGGTCGCGCTGAAGAAGGCGGAGCCGGGGACCAGGGAATTCCGCAGGGCATTGCGCGATGCGCTGGAAAACACCAGGGACCTGCCGGCGGCGCTCGGGATCTTCAACATTACGGCGAACGACCATCAGGGATTCGACCAGCGCGCGCGGGTCATGGTGACCATTGAAAACAATACCTGGAAACTCGTCAAGTAAGCGCCCGCTTGCTCCGGAAGTCTTGGAAATAGGCGCTGTGCCAATTCCTCGACCCTTTCTTCCCCGATTGTTCCGCGCACTGGCGGCGTGCTCCGGGGATCGCCGGCACTGCCGGACTGGCTGAGCCATGGACCTGCAGATCTTCCTTCTCCTCGGCCAGGATGGCATCACCAACGGTGCCATCTACGCCCTGCTGGCGCTGGCGCTGGTCCTGGTGTTCGCAGTCACCCGCGCCATCTTCATTCCGCAGGGCGAGTTCGTCGCCTACGGCGCGCTGACGCTGGCCTCGCTGCAGGCGGGCAAGGTGCCGGGGACGATCTGGCTGCTGCTGTCGCTCGGGACGGCGATAGCCGTCATCGATGGCATCCGTCTCCTGCGCGAAGGGCGCTTCCGCAAGTTGCCGCCCTTGCTGATTTACAACGTGGGGATTCCGCTGGCCTTTGCCGGCGGCCTGTTCGTCGTGCCGCCGACCCAGCTGCCGCTGTGGACGCAGGTCTTGATGTCGATGCTGCTGGTGGTCCCGCTGGGGCCGATGATCTACCGCCTTGCCTACCAGCCGGTGGCGAGCGCATCGGTGCTGGTGCTGCTGATCGTCTCGGTGGCGGTGCACCTGGCGCTGATCGGCCTCGGCCTGCTTTTCTTCGGTGCCGAGGGATCGCGCACGCCGGCGTTCACCGACATCAGCTTCGAGCTCGCCGGCGCGCCATTGCAGGGCCAGACCGTTCTCGTGGTCGTGGCCTCGGCGCTGCTCATCATCGCCCTCTACTTCTTCTTCGAGCGCACCATCTACGGCAAGGCGCTGCGCGCTACCGCGATGAACCGCACCGGGGCCCGCCTGATGGGGATTCCGCCGGTGCTGGCCGGCAAGCTGTGCTTCACCTTCGCGGCGGCGATCGGCGCCTTCTCGGGCATCCTGATCGCGCCAATCACGACCATCTATTACGATTCCGGTTTCCTGATCGGCCTCAAGGGTTTCGTCGGCGCGATCATCGGCGGCCTCGCCTCGTATCCGGTCGCCGCTCTCGGCGCCTTGCTGGTTGGCCTCCTAGAATCCTATTCCTCCTTCTACGCCAGCGCCTTCAAGGAAGTAATCGTGTTCACGCTGATCATCCCGGTGCTGCTGTGGCGCTCGCTGACCACGCACCATGCCGAGGACGATGACGAGCACACGGACATCGTCAGCCCTGATCCACGGCACTCGCAGGTCGCCAGCCGCTGGCGCCGCTATCTGCCGTTCGCCGTCTTCGTCGGCCTGCTTCTGGTCGCTCCGCAGGTACTGCCGGAGTTCTCGGTCACGCTGCTCAACTACATCGGCCTCTATGCCATCGTCGCGGTCGGACTGGTGTTGCTGACCGGCGTCGGTGGCCTCACCTCGTTCGGGCAGGCGGCCTTCGTCGGTCTCGGCGCCTACACGACGGCATGGCTGACGACGACGCATGGCCTGTCACCGTGGGTCACGCTGTTCATCGGGCTTGCCATCACCGGTGCCGTCGCGTATTTCCTCGGCTTCATCACGTTGCGCATGGGCGGCCATTACCTGCCGCTGGGGACCATCGCCTGGGGCATCAGCCTGTACTTCCTGTTCGGCAACGTCGACTTCCTCGGCGGCCATACCGGGATCACCGGCATTCCGCCGGTGACGCTGTTCGGGTGGGAGCTGAAGTCGGGTCGCGAGTTCTACTACCTGATCTGCGTCGTCCTGCTGCTCGCCATCGTCGCCATCCGCAACCTGCTCGATTCGCGCGAGGGCCGGGCAATCAGGGCGCTNCCCGGAGGCATCGTGATGGCCGAGGCGATGGGGGTCGATACCCAGCGTACCAAGGTCAAGATCTTCCTGCTCGCGGCGCTGCTGGCTAGCGTTTCCGGCTGGCTCTACGCCCACCTGCAACGCTTNCAGAACCCGACCCCGTTCTCGCTGACGCAGGGTATCGAATACCTGTTCATGGCGGTGGTCGGCGGCATTGGCCACGTCTGGGGTGCCGTTCTCGGGGCAGGCCTGATCACCATCCTCAAGCAGTGGCTGCAGGACTGGCTGCCCCGGATCCTCGGCCAGAGCGGGAATTTCGAGATCATCGTCTTCGGCATCGCGATGGTCCTCATCCTGCAGAAGGCGCGCGCCGGACTGTGGCCGCTGATCATGCGCCTGTTGCCGGTGCGTACCCTGCGCCGTGAAATTGCGCAGGCGGAAATGCTCCCCAAACGCGAGTCGACCGCACCCGGCGTCCTGCTTCTCGATGCGCGAGAGGTGACCAAGCGTTTCGGCGGCCTGGTCGCCAACAACAACATGGCGCTGACGGTGAAGTCCGGCGAGGTCATGGCGCTGATCGGTCCAAACGGCGCCGGCAAGAGCACGATGTTCAACTGCATTTCCGCAGCCAATCCGGCAACCGAGGGCAAGATCGCCTTTCTTGGCGAGGCGACGGAGGCGCTTGCCGCTCGCGAGATCGCCCGTCGCGGCATGAGCCGCACCTTTCAGCATGTCCGCCTGCTCGGCCAGATGTCGGTGCTGGAAAACGTCGCCATCGGCGCTCACTTGCGTGGCCGCAAGGGTTTCGTTTCCGCCGCGCTGCGTCTCGATCGCGGCGAGGAGCATCGGCTGATCGCGGAGGCGGCGCGGCAGATCGAGCGGGTCGGCCTCGGCGAGCGCATGTTCGATCCCGCCGGCAGCCTGTCTCTCGGCCAGCAGCGGATCGTCGAAATCGCGCGGGCGCTGGCCTCCGACCCCTGTCTGCTGCTCCTCGACGAGCCGGCGGCCGGCCTGCGCTACAAGGAAAAGCAGGCGCTAGCTGAATTGCTGCGCAAGCTGCGCGCCGAGGGCATGGGTATCCTTCTCGTCGAGCACGACATGGATTTCGTCATGGGTCTTGCTGACCGCGTCGTGGTCATGGAGTTCGGCGAGAAGATCGCCGAGGGCCGGCCGGAAGACATCCAGCGCGACCCGAAGGTTCTAGAAGCCTACCTTGGGGGTGGACTGATGGTCACCAGGCATCCCCACCTGCACGAGCACGAAATCATTCTCGAAGTGAAGAACCTGTCGGTTTCCTATAGCAAGATCGAGGCCTTGCACGATATCAGCCTGACCATCCGCCGCGGTGAGATCGTTACCGTCATCGGCCCCAATGGCGCCGGCAAGACGACGCTGCTGCTGGCACTGATGGGATTGCTGCCGGCTGTCGGCAGCATCGTNCACATGGGCCATGCGCAAGGCCGCGAACGCGATGTCGAGCACCTGGTGCGCCAGGGGATGACGCTGGTTCCGGAAAAGCGCGAACTGTTCGCCGAGATGAGCGTCGAGGACAACCTGGTGCTCGGCGCTTTCGACCGTTACCGCACGGGCCACCGTGACCACATGGAAACCATGGACGAGGTGTTCGAGCTCTTCCCGCGCCTGGAAGAACGTCGTGCCCAGCTCGCCGGGACGCTCTCGGGCGGCGAGCGCCAGATGCTGGCCATGGGTCGCGCGCTGATGGCCAAGCCCCGGTTGCTGATGCTCGACGAGCCCAGCCTCGGGCTGGCGCCGCTGATCATCAAGGAGATCTTCCGCATCATCGCCGAACTCAAGGAAACCGGCGTCGCCATCCTGCTTGTCGAGCAGAATGCGCGCGCGGCCCTGCATATTGCCGACTACGGCTACGTCCTGGAAACCGGCGAGGTATCGCTGGCCGGTCCGAGCAGCGAGCTGGCGGCCGACCCGCGCGTCATCGAGAGCTACCTCGGCCTCGGGCACAAGAAGGACTGAAACCGCCCCCGATCATTTCCCCGAGGCCCCCGAGGCGGCGCGCCGCAGCTACTGCATGCCCCTTTCCCCCGGCCTTCGTTGTGCCAGGGATTTCCTCCGCGGTTGCGCTCGCCATGCGCCGGCGGCCGCTGGTCGGGTCGCGGCATTTCGCGCATCGCGGCCGGAGGCGGTGGCATCGGCCTTGGCGCCTCGCGCACCACCGGTGCACCCGACTTTGACACCCCCAAGTAACACGCCCGTCGGGAAGCCGCATGAGGCAAGGGTTTCGGCGAGGTGGCCGAAATCGGTGTGTATCTAGGCGGGGAAGGGGCTCAATCCAGATTCAGGATTGGCTTGGGCGGCTTGATGTTCAGTGCTTTCAATCGGTTAGCTGCATCTGGTGATGGCTCGGTGACCTGCCAGACCTGTCCGTTGGGACTGGACAATAGGGCGAGCTGAATGCGCTTCAGATCGTCGCGGATATTGCGCCACGTATCCTGACAAGCGTGCTCGATGGTGCGTTCAAGCAGCAGGGACAGGACGGTGATGGCGATGTGGGCATGGATGCGATGCGGCGCCCAGTGGAACACCGGCCGCATCTTCAAGCCGCTCTTCATCGTCCGCCAGGCTTCTTCCACCCGCTGCTGCTGCTTGTAGCCCAGGGCCATGTCTTCGGCGCTCAGCGTGTCGTCGTTGCTATGCACCACGAACTTGCCGTCGAAGCGCTCCAGTTCGACAATGGCCTGCCGGTCGATTGCAAGGCCGCGCTTCGTCTCCTTCAGCAGACGGCCGTAGCGGGCGCTGCTGCGCAAGGCGCACACCCGTTTCGTGTGGCTCCCCTCGACAAGAACAGACAGGCTGGCCAGTTCGGCCTCCAGTTCGGTCAGCAGTTCCTCGCGATGGGCCTTCTGGCGTTTGGCTTCCAGCGGATTGAAGCAGACCGCATAGCGCCGTCGCCGCTCGCCGTCGCCGACGATGACTTCCTTGACCTCCAGATTCTCGGCGACGGTGCGATAGCGCCCCGGGCGCGACAGAACCTCCTCGGTGACTTCGTCACCCCGGCGCATCGGCATCGCCAGCAGGTACTTGCCGCCCCCTGGACAGGGTCTGCAAGTTGGCCTGCGAGACCATGCCGGCGTCGCCGACGAAGAGGCAGCGGGTGAGTTGCCAGCCGCGCAAGTCGTCCTTGACCCGGGCGATGGTGGTGACATCGACCGTGTTGCCGGGGAATACCCAGTGGCGCACCGGGAATCCGTCCCGGGTGACGGCCATGCCGACGACGATCTGCGGTGCGTCACCGCGACCGTTCTTGCTGTGACCGCGCTTCCTCGGGGCGGCATAGGTCTTCTTGCCGGCCACCTGACTGCCCCGGACGTTGCCGTCCTTGTCGCCCTCATCTTCCTCGTCGCTCTCGAAGTGCAGCGAGGTGGTGTCGTAGAAGATCACCTCGACGTCCAGGTTGAGCAGATCGGCGACGCGGTGGAAGATGGCTTGTTCGATCACGTCCTTGCTCGCTTCCAGAAAGTCCATGGCGCGGTACAACTGGTGCAGTTTCAGCCCTTGTGTTCCCTCGATGTGCGCGTCTTCCTTGAGCCACTGTTCGTGGCAGTAGAGTTTCGAGGCCGGGGCACAGGCACGGTTGGCAACCAGCGCGAACAGGGCGCGCTCGACATCGAAGCCAAGGTTGCGCATGCCAGCCTGCTGCCGCACGATGGCGTCGATGCCCAGTTGCTTCCAGATGGCTTCGAGCACATAGAGGTCGCCGTAGGGCCAGGCGCAGATCAGGCGCCAATTACCCCCGGCGCCAACGATCTCTTCCGGCGAACAACGCCGCAGGATGCTCCTGGCCAGCCGACGCAGACGCTCGACTACCTCAGGATCATCGGAGCGTCCGCAGTTATGGACGATGCTGGCTTGCGATCTGCCCTTGGCGGCATCCCAGACGTTCTCCGCCAGTTGCAGGTAGGTCACGACACTGCCATCGGCTCGCCGTTGTTTGCTCTCGCGCAGGTACATGGCCCGTATCCTAGGGCCATTTGGATCAAAATATCAACAATCCATGTATCTAGGCGTTTGGCAATCCACCGCCCGGAAACCCGCACCATTACTGGGGCTCACCCAAAAATGTGCCCGAAAAGTGTCAAACTCGGGGTGCAGGCGGCCGCTCGTGCGGCATTGGTTCGCGGCGCGATTCACGCGGCATGGGCGCAGCTTGTGGCATCTCGCGCAGCGGGCCGGAAGCGGACGGCATCTGCAGCGACCTGCCTGTCTCACGCACGATGGGTGCCGTCGGCCGCTCTTGGGGAGGGGCTGGGCGGAACATCTCGCGCCGCGGGTCCTGGGCAGTGACACCCAATGGTGGCATTTCGCGCATTGGCGACGGAGCCGGGCGCAACGGCTCCGGTGCTGGCGACTGAGAAGGCATTGCCGGCATCTGGCGGAAGCGCTGTTCCGGCCGGGGTGCCTCCGGAATTGCCGACGGGCTCGGCACTGCCCTCCCGGCTGGCGCTCGTCCTGAAAAGGAAAGCGGCCACGGTTCTCCAGGTTGCGACCGTCGTTGGGCATCACCGGGCGCTCAGGCAACTGTTGCTCGCCGAATGTCGGACGCCGCGGTTCCTGGGCAATGACGCCTGCGGGCGGCATTTCGCGCATCGTTGGCGGAACTGGGCGTGACGGTTCCGGAGCTGACGACAAAGGGGGCATCACCGGCATCTGGCGGGAGCGCTGTTCCACCCGGGGTGTTTCCGGGTTTGCCGACGGGCTCGGGATTGCCCTCCCCGGCTGGCGCTCGTCCTGAAATGGAAAGCGGCCGCGGTTCTCGAGGTTGCGGCCGTCGTTCGGAGCGACGCGCGAAGCATCCTGGCCGGGGAAATGCGCCCCCGCTTCAGGCATGCGCAAAGGCTGGCGCGCTTCGGGAGTGGCGGGCGGAATCCGCATGGCCGGTTGCACTGGCCGCTCCAACAGTCCCGGCAGCGGAGCCAGAGGACGCCTCTCCTNGTTCCATGGGGCGACCCGGGCGCGCCGCACCGGCGCCGGGGCCAGCCATTCGCTGCCGGGCGCCCNGCGCGGTTGCGGGGACTGCCCGAGTTCATGGCGGTCATAGCGGCGGATGGCAGCCCGGTCGATCGGCCGCCCGTCGCGGAGCGTGTTGGTCGGCACCACGGTGACCGCGTGCGGCTGCCCGTGGTGGGCATAGTTCGGCCGGTAGTCGGGCCGCAGCGCATGATCGATGTCCGCGACATTCCTGACGTGCGTGACATTGACCTGGCGGATGTACGTCGGGCTGGTCCGATATGCCGGCACATAGACCTCGCGCGGAGCCAGCGGAAACCAGCCGACCGCCGGCGCCGAGCCGACGCTGAAGCTGGCGTTCCAGCCCGGGTTGCCGACCCACCCAACCAGCGCCGGCGCATAGACCGGGCGGGCGACATAGGCGCCCGGGGCCCAGCCCCAGCGCCCGCGGACCTGAACCCAGCGACCGTAGTGGAACGGGGCGAAGCCCCAGGGGGCGGCGTCGACCCAGGTCCACCNCCAGGGTTCGACCCAGGCCCAGCGGCCATAGCGGTACGGCGCCCAGTCGGCGCCGACCGCCCTTGGATACCAGACCGTGCCGTAGTCCTCCACCGTGGTCCAGTCGCCATAGGTATCGAGATCGTCGTAGCCGGTCATGTAGGGAGACACGTTGCGCCGCGCGTGCGCCGACTTCTCCCGGTTGTCGCGCGCCGAAACCCAGGCGTCGAAGTCATCGCCGTAGCGGGCCGCTTCGACGGTCAGGACGCCGCGGCCATCGATGGTGACCATTTCGCCGGCACGCAGGGTAACCGGCCGTTCGTTGGCGAAAATCTGCGCAGAGCCCGACTGGGCTGCAATCATGGTCCTGTCGGGCGTTACCTCCAGACGGTAGCGCCCGGTTCCGGAAAAGCGGACTTGCCCGGCGGGCGTCATGACCCCGAGATCGTCCGCCTGGTCGCGATCACGGATCGTGACGGCCAGCGTGCCGCCATGCAGCAGAAGGTTGACGCTGCGGTCGTCGACGGTGGCGAATTCCGCCTGGGTGTCGCCGCCCAGCCGGTAGGCCGTCGAGCCGATCCAGACCTCGGCCCTGGCGCGGCGCTCGGTGTCAAAGATGGCGCCGCTGCTGACCGGCCAGTTGACCAGTGCCGCGCTGCCGGCATCATGTTGACTGGAGCGGTAGGTCACGTCCCCATCAACCAGCGACAGGCGACCAACTCGCGCCGGCGGGTCTCCCGCGGCGTGGGCCGAAGCCAGCAGGGCGATCATGGTCAACAGCGCGAAGAAATGGCGAAAAAGGGAAGGCATGTTCAACTCCGTCGACGGCGGTGGCAGGCACAACTTACCGCCCTCTAAGATAACGTGCGTGCGCCGGATCGGATGAACGGCTGTGCCGGGAAAGTTGTTACCGATTGTTGCGGGATGCGGTGGGCCGCCGCGGAACAGGTCGGGGACGGCAGCCAAAACCTGTTACTTTTCAGCGCCCTGACGTAAAATCCGGCACCCACTACTGTGCCGCCATCCCCTGTAGCCATGCTCTATCCCACCCGTTTCGATGTCATCGTTGTCGGCGGCGGCCACGCCGGCAGCGAAGCCGCGCTCGCCGCGGCGCGGGCGGGNGCGAACACGCTGCTGCTGACGCACAACCTCGACACCCTCGGGGCGATGAGCTGCAATCCGTCGATCGGCGGCATCGGCAAGGGGCACCTAGTGCGCGAGGTCGATGCGCTGGGCGGCGCGATGGCCGCCGCCACCGACGAATCCGGCATCCAGTTCCGCATCCTCAACGCCTCGAAAGGCCCGGCGGTGCGCGCCACCCGCGCGCAGGCCGACCGCGTGCTGTACAAACAGGCGATCCGCGGTCGACTGGAAAACCAGGCCAATTTGACGATTTTTGCCGAGGCCTGCGACGACCTGATCGTCGAGGGTGACCAGGTCCGCGGCGCGGTGACGCAGCTCGGCATCCGCTTNTTGGCCCAATCCGTGGTGTTGACCGCGGGCACCTTCCTCAACGGCAAGATCCACGTCGGGCTGGAAAATTACACCGGCGGGCGCATGGGCGATCCGCCGTCGCTGTCGCTGGCGGCACGGCTGAAAGAGTTGAACCTGCCGCAAGGCCGCCTGAAGACGGGCACGCCGCCGCGCCTCGACGGCAAGACCATCGACTTCTCGGTGATGGAGGAGCAGCATTCGGACGACCCGCTGCCGGTCTTCTCCTTCCTCGGCCACGCCGGCCAGCACCCGAAGCAGTTGCCGTGCTGGATTACCGAGACCAACGAGCGCACGCACGAGATCATCCGCGGCGGGCTCGACCGCTCACCGATGTACACCGGCGTCATCGAAGGTGTCGGGCCGCGCTACTGCCCGTCGATCGAGGACAAGATCCACCGCTTCGCCGACAAGGACCGCCACAACGTCTTCCTCGAACCGGAAGGCCTGACGACGCACGAAATCTACCCGAACGGCGTGTCGACCAGCCTGCCCTTCGACATTCAGCTGGCCTTGGTGCGCTCGATCCGCGGCCTGGAAAACGCCCACATCCTGCGCCCCGGCTACGCCATTGAGTACGATTTCTACGACCCGCGCGGCCTCAAGGACACGCTGGAAACGAAAGCGATCAACGGCCTCTTCTTCGCCGGCCAGATCAACGGCACCACCGGCTACGAGGAGGCGGCGGCGCAGGGCCTGCTCGCCGGCATCAACGCGGTGCGCTACGCGCGCGGCGAAGCCGGCTGGTGCCCGAGGCGCAACGAAGCCTACCTTGGTGTGCTGGTCGACGACCTGATCACGTGCGGCGTCTCCGACCCCTACCGTATGTTCACCAGCCGCGCCGAATACCGCCTGAGCTTGCGCGAGGACAACGCCGACCTGCGCCTGACCGAACAAGGCCGCGAACTCGGCCTGGTCGACGACATCCGCTGGGACGCCTTCTGCCGCAAGCGCGACGCCATCGCAGGCGAGCAGGAGCGGCTGAAATCGACGTGGATCAACCCAAAGATCACGCCGGAGGAAGACTGCGTGCGCGTGCTGGGCAAGCCCATCGAGCACGAATACAGCCTGTTCGAACTGCTGCGCCGGCCGGAAATTGCCTATGCAGCGCTGCTGACGCTGCCCGGCTGCGGTCGACCGGAAAATTCGCCCGAAATCGACGCCGCCGTCATCGAGCAGCTCGAAATCTCCGCCAAGTACCAGGGCTACATCGACCGCCAGGCCGAAGAAGTGGCCAAGGCCGCGAATTACGAAAACACGCCGCTCGCCGCCGACCTCGATTACGGCAAGGTTGCCGGGCTGTCCAACGAAGTCCGGCAGAAGCTGGCGCAGCACCGGCCGCAAACCCTCGGCCAGGCTTCGCGCATCCAGGGCATCACGCCGGCGGCGATCTCGCTGCTGCTGATCCACCTCAAGCGCTGCAACCTGGCGCAGGCCGCATGAACGCCGTCCTCGCCGCCGGCCTCGCCGAACTCGGCATCGCCCTGCCCGCGGCGGCGCAGCGGCAGTTGCTCGCCTTCCGCGACCTGCTGCTGAAATGGAACAGGATCTACAATCTGACCGCCCTGCGTGACCCGGATCAGGCTGTCCCGCACCACCTGCTCGATTCGCTGGCCATCCTGCCGCATGTCGGCGACGGCCCGCTGCTCGACGTCGGCAGCGGCGGCGGCCTGCCAGGCATTCCGCTGGCGATTGCTCGCCCCGACCTGGCGATCACGCTGGTCGATACGGTGCAGAAGAAAGCTGCCTTCCTGCAACAGGCCGCGATCGAGCTTGAATTGAAGAATGTTGCGGTCCACCATGCCCGGGTCGAGGAAATGCGCGGACAATATGCCCAGATCAGTTCGCGCGCCTTTGCCGAACTGGCGCGCTTCGTCAGCCTGACACGCCATCTGCTGGCGCCGGGCGGGCGCTGGCTGGCGATGAAGGGCGCGCTGCCCGACGGTGAATTCAAGGCGCTGCCGGCCGGCGGCGAGGTTGCAGCGATCATCCCGCTGGCGGTACCGGGGCTGGATGCCGAACGACATTTGATCATTTTGAAAGCCGGGTCATGAAAGTATTGGCCATTACCAATCAGAAAGGCGGTGTCGGCAAGACGACGACGGCGGTCAACCTGGCCGCGTCGCTGGCGGCTGAAGGCCGGCGCGTACTGTTGATCGACCTCGACCCGCAAGGCAATGCCACGACCGGCGCCGGGATCACCAAACAGGAAGCGCTGCCCACTGTCTATCAGATGCTGATCGGTACCGCCAAGCTGGGCGAGGTCAGCATCACGACCGAATTCGGCTTCGACATCGTTCCCGCCAACCGCGAGCTTGCCGGCGCCGAAGTGGAGCTGATCGGACTCAAGGAGCGCGAATACCGCCTCAAGAACGCGCTCCTGGCCGGCCACGCCAATTATGACTTCATCCTGATCGACTGTCCGCCGGCGCTCAACATGCTGACGGTCAACGGGCTGGTTGCCGCCGATTCCGTCCTGATCCCGATGCAGTGCGAGTACTACGCGCTGGAAGGGCTTTCCGATCTCGTCGAAACCTTGCGCAAGGTGCGGACCCATCTCAATTCGCGCCTCGAGATCGAGGGTCTGCTGCGCACCATGTACAACGCCCAGAGCACCTTGACGCAGCAGGTTTCCGGCGAACTGGAACGCCATTTCGGCAACAAGGTTTACCGGACCATCGTGCCGCGCAATGTCCGGCTGGCCGAGGCGCCGTCGTACGGCAAGCCGGTCATTGCCTTTGACAGGAGCTCGAAGGGTGCTCAGGCCTACAGCGCGCTCGCCAGGGAAATTCTNCGAAAGGGTCGCCCAATGATCAAGATGAAAGGACTCGGCCGCGGCCTCGACGCGCTGCTCTCGGGCAGCGACAGACCACATGGCGACGAGCAGCGTAACCTGCCGGTCGACCGCCTGCGCCCCGGAAAATATCAGCCGCGTACCCGGATGGACGAGGGTTCGCTGGGCGAACTGGCCGCTTCGATCAGGGTGCAGGGTGTCATGCAACCGATTCTCGTGCGTGCCGTCGATGGCACGCCGGGCGCCGAGCGCTATGAAATCGTCGCCGGCGAACGCCGCTGGCGCGCCGCACAACTTGCCGGTCTGGGCGAAGTCCCGGTACTGATCCGCAGCATCCCCGATGACCAGGCTCTGGCGATGGCGTTGATCGAGAACATCCAGCGCGAGAACCTCAACCCGCTCGAAGAAGCGCAAGGGCTGCAACGGCTGATTGACGAATTCGGCCTGACCCACCAGCAGGCTGCCGATGCCGTGGGTCGTTCGCGCCCTGCCGCGACCAATCTGCTTCGCCTGCTGCAGTTGACCGCAGCCGTCCAGGAAATGCTGATGTCAGGCAAGCTGGACATGGGCCATGCCCGCGCGCTCCTGCCGCTCGCCGGCGCGCAGCAGGTCGCGCTGGCCCAGCGCATCGTGCACAAGGGGCTGTCGGTGCGCGAGGCCGAGCGCCTGGTGCAGCACCTCCTGAATCCGCCGCGAAAGGCTCCGGAAGCCGCTGTCGACCGCGACCTTCTGCGTCTCCAGGAAGAACTTTCCGACGGTTTGGGGGCAAATGTCGCGATCCGCTCCAACAGTAAGGGCGCGGGCAAGGTGACCATCGAGTTCGGCAGTCTCGACCAGTTGGACGGCCTGATCTCACGTCTGCGCGGGTGATCGATGGCGGAACCCGGAAGGCGTCGTCAAGGCGGAGAAATATGCTGTTTGTGCGACGCAGCAATTGACTCATCTATAAGAGTTCAATACAATAACGAGGTTTTCAGTTGGGGCCTGTCGTGCACCCGCATGTAAGCTGGATACTCAGCCGACAAGCGGCGCTGGCGCTACTCTTGGGAGTCGTCACCTGGGTATCGGTCGGCAGCAATGCGGCAATCTCGACTCTGATCGGGGGATCGATCGGCATCATCGCCAACGCAGGCTATGTCCTGCGGGCCATGCGAGTGTCGACAGGAGATGACCCGCTCAGGCTGTATCGGGCGCAGTCGGCCGGGGAGGGTTTGAAGTTCGCCCTGACCTTCGCCGGGTTTGCGCTGGTGTTNCTGGGGGTACAGGAGGTTGCGGCGCTGCCGCTCTTTCTTGGCTATGCATCGACATTCGTCATCTTCTGGATGGCACTCTTGAAGCAACGCTAGGCTGAACGGAGATATCATGAGCGCTGAAGGCGGCCTGACCACTGCAGGTTATATCCAACACCACCTGACCAACCTCGCCGTCTGTTCGGGCGCTGCCAAGGATGCCGCCGGCCATTGCCACGGCTTCTGGACCTTCCATCTGGACACCCTGCTGGTTTCCGGCATTCTCGGCCTGCTCGTCTTCGGCCTGATGGCCAAGGTGGCGAGCAAGGCGACCGCAGGCGTCCCGGGCGGATTGCAGAACTTCGTCGAAATGGTCGTCGGCCTGGTCGACCAGCAGGTCAAGGATACCTTCCATGGCAAGAGCAAGCTCGTCACCCCGCTCGCCATCACCATTTTCGTCTGGGTGTTCGTCATGAATGCCATGGACCTCATTCCCGTCGATTTCCTTCCCTTGGGCGCGGCCGCGGTGGGCATCCCTTACTTCAAGTCAGTGCCGACCACCGACCCCAACCTGACCTTCGCGATGTCGATCACGGTGTTCTGCATCATGATCTGGATGAACCTGAAGGTAAAGGGCGTCGGCGGTTTCCTGCACGAGGTTTTCGCGGCGCCGTTCGGCATCAAGCTCGCCCCGGTCAATTTCATCTTCCGTGTCGTCGAGGACGTCGCCAAGCCGATCTCGCTGGCCCTGCGTCTCTTCGGCAACATGTACGCCGGCGAAATGGTCTTCATCCTGATTGCCCTCCTCGGTATCTGGCAGCTCCCGCTGGCCTTGCCCTGGGCGCTGTTCCACATCCTGATCATCACCCTGCAGGCCTTCGTGTTCATGATGCTGACCATCGTGTACATGTCCATGGCTTCGGAATCGCACTAATACTGGCAGTTTCCCGTAGTTTCTGACTTCAACCGCAACAACCAACCTTACTGAGGAGCAAACATGGAACTCGCAACCGTTCTCTCCAACACCGCCATCGCCGTGGCCATCCTGATCGGCGCCGGTGCTCTGGGCACCGCCATCGGCTTCGGCATCCTTGGTGGCCGTTTCCTGGAAGGCGCTGCCCGTCAGCCGGAAATGATCCCGACACTGCAGGTCAAGATGTTCATCGTGGCCGGTCTGCTCGACGCGGTGACCATGATCGGCGTCGGTATCGCCCTGTTCATGCTCTTCGCCAATCCGTTCATCGCCCTGGTCAAGTAATCGTCCGCGCCTGTAACCCTTAATACTAGGAGGTTAGCGTGAGCATTAACGCTACACTGATTGGTCAGGCAATCTGGTTTGCAATCTTCATCTGGATCACGATGAAGTATGTCTGGCCACCGCTGCAGAAGGCGATGGCTGACCGTCAAGCACAGATCGCCGAAGGCCTGGCAGCGGCCGAACGTGGCAAGCACGAGCAGGAGCTCGCCGCCAAGCGTTCTGCCGATGCGCTGCGCCAAGCCAAGGAGAAATCCGCGGAAATCGTGGCGCAAGCCGAGAAGCGTGCGCAGCAGATCGTCGATGAAGCCAAGAGCAACGCCAAGGTCGAAGCCGACAAGGTGGTTGCCGGTGCCAAGGCGGAGATCGACCAGGAAGTCGAACGTGCCAAGCAGCAATTGCGAGAGCGTGTCGCCGAACTGGCGGTTGCCGGTGCCGAGAAGATCCTGCGCAAGGAAGTCAACGCGTCCGCGCATGCCGCCATGCTGACCGCGCTCAAACAGGACCTGTAAGCAGATGGCCGAATCCGTCACTATCGCCCGCCCTTACGCCGAAGCCCTGTTTCGGGCGGCCAAGGAAAGCGGCAATCTGGCCAAGTGGTCCGGGCAGGTTTCGCTGCTCGGTCAGGTGGCTGCCAATCCGGAGGTTCGCGATGCTATCGGCGATCCCAACGTGGCGGCCCCGCAACTGGTCGACCTGTTCCGGTCTGCCTGCGGCAAGGCGGTAGATGCGGAGCTGTCCAATTTTATCCAGCTGCTTTCCAACAATGACCGCTTGGGGTTGCTTCCCGAGATCGGAGCCCTGTTTGAAAGCTACAAGCGAGCTGAGGAAGGTACCAAGCAGGCCGAGATCGTTTCGGCCTTCCCGATGGACGCTTCCCAGGTCAAGGCGCTTGTTCCCCAGCTCGAGGCTGTCTTCAAGTCAAAGCTCGAGGCTTCCGTTTCGGTCGATCCCGAACTGATTGGTGGCATCAAGGTAATCGTCGGCGACCAGATGCTGGATGCGTCTGTCCGCGGCAAGCTCGACGCCATGGCTACCGCACTGAACAACTAGGAGAAATTCATGCAGTTGAATCCTTCCGAAATTTCTGAACTGATCAAGAGCAAGATTCAGAATCTGCAGGGCGCATCGGAAGTGCGCACGCAGGGCACGGTAGTCTCGGTTACCGACGGCATCTGCCGCATCCACGGCCTGCAGGATGTGATGCAGGGCGAGATGCTGGAATTCCCCGGCAACACCTTCGGCATGGCGCTCAACCTCGAGCGTGATTCCGTCGGTTCCGTGGTTCTTGGCGAGTACGAGCACATCTCTGAAGGCGACGTCGTCAAGACGACCGGTCGCATTCTCGAAGTCCCCGTCGGCCCGGAACTGCTCGGCCGCGTCGTCAACTCGCTGGGTCAGCCGATCGATGGCAAGGGGCCGATCAACGCCAAGGAATTCGACAAGATCGAGAAGGTCGCCCCGGGCGTCATCTGGCGCAAGTCGGTTTCGCAGCCGGTGCAGACCGGTCTCAAGTGCGTGGACTCGATGGTGCCGATCGGCCGCGGCCAGCGCGAGTTGATCATCGGCGACCGCCAGACCGGTAAGACCGCCGTCGCCGTCGACACGATCATCAACCAGAAGGGCAAGGACCTGTTCTGCGTCTATGTCGCCATCGGCCAGAAGGCTTCGACGATCGCCAACGTCGTGCGCAAGCTTGAAGAGCATGGCGCCATGGAGAACACCATTGTGGTCGCCGCCTCGGCATCCGAATCGGCTGCCCTGCAATACATCGCGCCCTACTCCGGGTGCACGATGGGCGAGTACTTCCGTGACCGCGGCCAGGACGCCCTGATCATCTATGACGATCTGACCAAGCAGGCCTGGGGATACCGTCAGGTTTCNCTGCTGCTGCGCCGCCCGCCGGGCCGCGAAGCCTATCCGGGCGACGTCTTCTATCTCCACTCCCGCCTGCTCGAGCGTGCCGCGCGCGTCTCGGATGCCTGGGTCGAGCGTTTTACCAACGGCGAGGTCAAGGGCAAGACCGGTTCGCTGACAGCCCTGCCGGTCATCGAAACGCAGGCCGGTGACGTTTCCGCCTTCGTTCCGACCAACGTGATCTCGATCACCGACGGCCAGATCTTCCTGGAAACCGACCTCTTCAACGCCGGTATCCGCCCCGCGATCAACGCCGGTATCTCGGTGTCGCGCGTCGGTGGCGCTGCCCAGACCAAGCTGATCAAGAAGCTCGGCGGCGGTGTCCGTCTCGCGCTGGCACAGTACCGCGAACTCGCTGCATTTGCCCAGTTCGCTTCCGACCTCGACGAAGCGACCCGCAAGCAGCTCGAGCGCGGCCGCCTCGTGACCGAACTGATGAAGCAGCCCCAGTATTCACCGATGAGCATTTCCGAAATGGCAGTGACGCTCTATGCAGCCGACAAGGGCTACTTCGACGATGTCGATGTCAAGCGGGCCCTCGAGTGCGAAAAGGGAATGATCGGCTACCTGAAGGCTCACTGCGTGGAAGTCATGGACAAGATGCAATCCACGGCGGATCTTGACGGCGAAGCCGAAAAGGCCCTCGCCGCCGGCATCGCCGCCTTCAAGAGCAGCTGGGCCTGATCTAGGAGGAAGCCATGGCTAGCGGCAAGGAAATTCGCAACAAGATCAAGAGCGTCGAAAACACGCGCAAGATCACCAAGGCCATGGAAATGGTGGCCGCATCCAAAATGCGCAAGGCGCAGGACCGGATGCGGGCTGCCCGGCCCTATGGCGAGAAGATCCGGCGCGTTGCAGCAAACCTGTCCCATGCCCTCAGCGAGTACAAGCATCCGTTCCTGATCAAGCGTGATCCGGTACGCACCGCCGGGCTGATCCTCGTCACTTCCGACAAGGGGCTGTGCGGTGGTCTCAACTCCAATGTCTTGCGCATGGTCATCGGCTACATGAAGGAGTTCGACGCGCAGGGCAAGAAGTATCAGGTGACCTGCATCGGCAACAAGGGCTTCAGCTTCATGCAGCGCATGGGCGGCAAGATCGCCTCGCACATCACGGGCATCGGCGATACCCCACACCTCGAGAAGCTGATCGGCCCGGTCAAGGTGCAACTCGATGCCTACCTGAAGGGCGAGATCGACGCACTCTACATCGGCTACACGCGCTTCATCAACACGATGAAGCAGGAACCCGTGTTCGAGCAATTGCTTCCGTTGTCCGGTGACGCGATCGGCTCCTCCAGGTCGAAGTGGGATTATGTCTATGAACCGGATTCCAAGGCCGTCGTCGACGATCTGCTGGTCCGTTACGTTGAGGCATTGATCTATCAGGCTGTGGCTGAAAATATGGCGTCCGAGCAATCCGCCCGGATGGTCGCCATGAAGTCGGCGTCCGACAACGCCAAGACCGTCATCGGCGAATTGAAGCTGGTCNNTAACAAGACCCGTCAGGCCGCGATTACCAAGGAACTGTCTGAAATCGTGGGCGGCGCTGCCGCCGTCTGATGCAACAGCGAAGCTTTTAATTTTGGGGATTTGAATATGAGTCAAGGTTCCATCGTTCAGTGCATCGGCGCCGTTGTGGACATCCACTTCCCGCGCGATGCGATGCCCAGGGTGTACGACGCGCTCAAGCTCGATGCCTCCGAATCCAACGGAATGGCCGAAGACGGCCTGACCTTCGAGGTTCAGCAGCAATTGGGCGACGGTGTGGTCCGCACCATCGCCATGGGTTCTTCCGACGGCCTGCGCCGCGGCATGAAGGTCAATAGCACCGGCGCTGCCATTTCCATCCCGGTGGGTATGGGCACTCTCGGCCGCATCATGGATGTTCTCGGGCGTCCGATCGATGAAGCCGGGCCGATCGAGGGCAATGAAGTCCGTCCGATTCACGCCACCGCCCCCAAGTTCGACGAACTCTCGTCGTCGATCGACCTGCTCGAGACCGGGATCAAGGTCATCGACCTAATCTGCCCGTTCGCCAAGGGCGGCAAGGTCGGCCTGTTCGGCGGCGCCGGCGTCGGCAAGACCGTCAACATGATGGAGCTGATCAACAACATCGCCAAGCAGCACTCGGGTCTCTCGGTGTTTGCCGGCGTTGGCGAGCGTACCCGCGAGGGCAACGACTTCTACCACGAGATGAAGGAGTCCAACGTTCTCGACAAGGTCGCGATGGTGTTCGGTCAGATGAACGAGCCGCCGGGCAACCGTCTGCGCGTCGCGCTGACCGGCCTGACCATGGCCGAGCGTTTCCGCGACGACGGTCGTGACATCCTCCTGTTCATCGACAACATCTACCGCTTCACGCTGGCCGGTACCGAAGTTTCCGCGCTGCTCGGCCGCATGCCGTCCGCCGTCGGCTATCAGCCGACGCTGGCCGAGGAAATGGGCCGCCTGCAGGAGCGTATCACCTCCACCAAGGTCGGCTCGATCACCTCGATCCAGGCGGTTTATGTGCCTGCCGATGACCTGACCGACCCGTCACCGGCGACGACCTTCCTCCACCTCGATTCCACCGTCGTGCTGTCCCGCGACATCGCTTCGCTCGGTATCTATCCGGCCGTCGATCCGCTCGATTCGACCTCCCGCCAGCTCGACCCGCAGGTTGTCGGCGAAGAGCACTACGAGGTTGCCCGTGCCGTACAGATGACGCTGCAGAAGTACAAGGAACTGCGCGACATCATCGCCATTCTGGGCATGGACGAGTTGTCTCCCGAAGACAAGCTGGTCGTTTCCCGCGCCCGCAAGATCCAGCGCTTCCTGTCGCAGCCGTTCCACGTCGCGGAGGTTTTCACCGGTTCCCCGGGGAAGTACGTTTCCCTCAAGGACACGATCAAGGGCTTCAAGGGAATTTGCGCGGGCGAATACGATCAGTTGCCGGAACAGGCCTTCTACATGGTCGGCGGCATCGAGGAAGTCATCGAAAAGGCCAAGACGCTGCAGTAAGCCGTTCCCAGCATAGGAGCCATCCATGGCAATTTCTGTACATTGTGACGTTGTCAGCGCCGAAGAATCGATCTTCTCCGGCGAGGTCGAATTCGGGGTCTTCCCCGGCGAAGCCGGCGAACTGGGCATCCTGCCGCACCACACGCCATTGCTCACCCGCATCAAGCCGGGCACCATCCGTCTCAAGGTGCAGGGGCAAAGCGATTTCGAGCTGGTCTATGTGTCCGGCGGCATGCTGGAGGTTCAGCCGGGCATGGTAACCGTGCTGGCCGACACCGCCATCCGCGCCCACGATCTGGACGAAGCGAAGGTGCTTGAGGCCAAGAAGCGTGCCGAAGAAGCTCTCGCCAATCGCCAGTCCGAAACGAACTACGCTTCCGCGGAAGCCGAACTCGCTCAGGCGATCGCCCAGCTGCAGGCAATCCGGCGCTTGCGCAACGCCATCCACTGAATCGGCAGAAACCAGGAAGGGGCAGCTTCGGCTGCCCTTTTCTTTGCCGCCGCCGGTATCTCAGTACGAGAGCCGGGAAATCCGCTTTTCCAGACGCGCCAGATCGTCACGCAACCGATCGACATCGGCGCAGAAGAGATCCACTTCCGATGCCCGGGTAACCAGCGCCGATTCTTCCATTGAGAATTCGGCCAGGTNTGCTCCCAGTCTCTGCAGCGTCGAGCGCTGCCACGCAAACCCTCGCCAAGCACNCCGTGCGATCCGGTGGGCAGGAATATCGCCGACAAGGCCGGCGAGGTCGGCCTCAAAGTCCCAACGTAGATTGCGGAAGACAAAAGCAAGCGCTTCGGCAAAACTCGCCGCCCCGGTGAGCCTCGCCGAGGCCAGAACGCTCGCTGCGTCGTACAGCAGGCGAAGGGGCGCATCGGCGGGAAAGGCGATGGTAACCGAAGGCGATTCGTCGCTGTTGGCCGAGCGCAGAGAGCCGCTTTCGGTCACGGTCATCGGCAACGGAACNNAGGCCCCCTCGATACGGAAGGTCTGCCCGGCATAAGGTTCCAGACGCTGGCGCGCCCAGCCCTCGTGCGCCAGAAGGTGGTTCAGGACAGGAACCAGCAGGTCGACCAACGCCGCCATCAGCTCAACCGCCGGATGCCGGCAAGCAGCCGGCCGCGTCTGCCATGGGCGGGTTTGGCCAAGTGCCTGACTGCGTCGCAGGGCAGGGCGTCACAGTCCGGATTTTCCAGTATCTGATCGAAACCTGAGTGAGTCGCCCCCTTGATTGCTGGCTGCAATTCCCTGAAGCTGCCGCCGCCAAGTCGCTTCGCCCCGACATCCTGCACCGACTGGCCCGCTGCCGGAAGTCCGGGGCCGGCCATCGGAAGGGGTGGGCCTACGCATCGACACTCCCGATCAGAACTTGTAGCCGCGGTGCAGGGCGACCACACCCAGCGCCATGTTGAAATATTCGACCTTCTCGAAGCCCACGCCTTCCATCATCTGCTTGAGTTCTTCCTGACCCGGATGCACGCGAATCGACTCGGATAGGTAGCGGTAGCTGTCGGCATCATTGGTGACCAGCTTGCCGACCCGCGGGATCACGTGGAACGAATAGAAGTCGTAGGCCGGCGCCAGCGGCTTCCAGATCTGCGAGAATTCGAGAACAAGAAGCCGGCNCCCGGGCCGCAGGACACGGTACATCTCGCCGAGGGCGACATCCTTGTGCGTCATGTTCCGCAGTCCGAAGGCCACCGTGACGCAGTCGAACCAGTCGTCGGGAAAAGGCAGCTTCTCCGCATCGCATTGCGCGGTCGGGACCATGTAGCCTTTGTCTGCCAGACGATCGCGACCACGGGCCAGCATGGCGTTGTTGATGTCGGTCAGCCACACCTGGCCGCTCTGGCCCACGCTTCTGGCGAAGGCGAGCGCCAGATCACCGGTGCCGCCGGCGACGTCGAGTACGCGACCNNCCTCGCGAACGCCACTGCGCTGGATCGTGAAGGCTTTCCACAGGCGGTGCATGCCGCCCGACATCAGGTCGTTCATCAGGTCGTAGCGGCTGGCGACCGAGTCGAAGACGTCGGCGACGCGACGCGCCTTTTCCCGCTCCTCTACCGTCTCGTAGCCAAAGTGTGTGGTCTCGCTTTTCATGATTTCAGTGATGTTTACCGCAACCGCCGCCGCTGGGGCGCGAACTGGTATCGATATCGCGTGAGGCGCCCTGCGCCTCGATCTGCTTCAGGTATTCCTGCCAAAGTTCATCGCGATGTCGGCCGAGGTGGTGCAGAAGATCCCAGGAGTAGAGGCCGCTGTCGTGACCGTCGGAAAAGACAAGGCGCACCGCATAGGTTCCAACGGGCTCGATGCGCTCGATTTCGACGTTCCGCTTGCCGGTCTGCAACACTTCCTGCCCGGGACCGTGACCACGCGCCTCGGCCGAGGGCGTGAATACGCGGAGGAACTCGCAGCCGAGTTCGAAGCGCTCGCCGTCCGCATAGCAGAGTTCGAGGATTCGCGATTTCTTGTGCAACCTGATGTCGGTGGGAATCGCAGTGTTCCGTTCGATGCCAGCCATTACAGCCTCCAGTAAAGGCCGCTAGTTTAGCGCACTCGTCCCACCCGGGCTACGAGCGGGATCAGAGCGGGGTCAGGGCATCTCGTAGGAGACTCGTTCGAAATCGACGCCACGTTGCCTGACGTGCTTCATGCGCACCGTCCAGGACTTGCCTTCGCCGACGAGTTCCAGCGCTCCGCTGGCCTGGTAGATGCCGGTCGGCAGCACGAGTGAGCCTTCCTGGCCGATTGCCTCGACCGGCGGCAGCAGGAACGCCCGAACAAAGCGGTCGGCGTGCCCGGGTTGGGTCGAAGCGCGACGCACGGTAACCGCCTCGGGCATTCCCGGCAGGACCGCCACACCGGCCAGGATGCCCCCGCCTTGCTCCTGCATGAGCCAGGTTGCCTGCCCGAGGAGAAAGCGCTCGCCGTCGTGCGGACAGACTGCCAGCAACTGGCTGTGGGCGATCCGTTCACCGGCGCTGCTGCGTCCAAGGCGGAATCCGTTGGCCGAATGATTGATCACTGCCCAATCGTCGGCCGAATAATTGACGCGCGGCTTGATGTTCAGGGTCATCCCCGGAGAGGCGCGGTCACGGAAAGTGAAAACCTCGTCGAACTGCCCTCTTCCGTAGATGCTGCCCGAATCCGGCTGGACGAATTCCTTGCCGCCGACGAAATAGTGTATGGCTTCGAAACCGACGGCAACCCTTGCGGTGCCATCCGAAGCGAAGCGGCGGAAGCGGCGTGGAGACGCCGACTGGGTCCACGGCCGCGAGAGACGCTCGAGCAGCCTGCGGGCATGTCCAGAGGTTTCCTCGCCGAGACCGAGTTGCGAGGGCGTGAGACGCTGATGAAGCTGCGACACCATGTGGCTGATCTGAAGACCGAGACGGGTCGTGTCGAGCCAGCGCGCGTCGCCGCCAATGTTGTCGCCGGAGCCAGTCTGATGCAGCGGCTGGTCCTTGGTGAACTCGATGACATAGGGTGGAATTTCGTACTCGTCCTCGACCGGATGCAGTGCAACGAGCGGTGCCCACATGCCGGCCCAGCGGCGGATGAGACCGAGGTCGCGGATACTGGTGGCGTAAGGATTGGCGATCTCGATCAGGAGCAGGGTGACGTAGGCCGCCGCACAGTGCGTCGCCTGCAAATCGTTTTCGAGCGAATCATTGACCGGGGTGCAACTGACGCCCCTCTTTTCGGCGGCTTCGTAATAGCGGTGAAGTTCCTGCCAGATACCGGCGGGCAATTCGCGCCGTGCGCGGAAGTGCTCGATCACGATCATGCCAGTGTAATAGATGCAACGATGCTGGATGGTTGCGACCAGAGTCGAAAAGTGGGGATCGTCGGGCTCCGCCTCTTGCATGCGCGCGCACAGCGCGTAGCCCGTGGTCATGCGACGCCACGCCGAAATCACGCGCTGGAAGCTCTCCTCCTGTTCATCGCTGAGAACCAGTGCCTTGTTGTGGTAACGCCGGGCGATCTCTTCCTCGGTAAAGCAGAGCGGAACCCTGGTCTGCTCGAGCAGGGATAACAGGACGCCGGCATCGGGCGGGTTCTCGACCAGTGCGTCGAGAAAGGCAATGATCTGCTGCTCGGCGAGATCAGGGTTGGCCAGCGACAACTGGGATATGTAGTGCGATCCCGCCTGCAGGTCGGGGATATTTAGCGAGGGCGATGGCATGTTCATGGTTGTCAGCCTTGATGTTCGTCAGGTTGAAGTTGCTTGCACAGCGCCTCCCGCAGGGCGTCGATGCTGACGACCGGGCGTGGCGGAAGGGTATCGCGTTGGGGGCTTCCCCAGATTGNGTCCGGGAAATGGCGGTCGTCATGCCAGCGCGGAATGACGTGCCAGTGCACATGCGGCGTCATGTTGCCGAGACTGGCGAGATTCATCTTGTGGGGAGCGAAAAGCGCGCGCACGACCTTCTCGACGGCGAAAACCACGTTCATCAGGGAAATGCGCTCGCCCGGGTCGAGATCGGTCATCTCGCGAACGTGATCGTTCCACACGACCCGGCAAAACCCGGGGTAATCCGCATCATCGACGAGCACGACGCGGCAGGCCGCGCACTCCCAGAGGAGCGTCCCGCCCGCTCCAGCGCAAAACTCGCAATTCCCGCCGTCCATTCCCCCTCCCTCGACTCGGCAATGTTGCAAGGATTGCACCTGCATGGGAATACTGCAAGTGCTTCCGCGGCCGTGGCGGAGCATTGCGCGGTCGACCGGCGAAATCGGGCCGGAATCAGAGCAATACGCGCTCGATACCGCCGTTGTTGGCGCGGTCGACGTACTGCGCGGCCCAGTTTTCACCGAGCAGATGCTTCGCCACCTCGACGACGATGTAGTCGGCGCTCGTGCCGGCGTCGCCATCGAAGCGCGAGAGCCCCTGCAGACACGCGGGGCAGGAGGTTAGAATCTTTACGTCGCCGTCGAAGCCGCCGGCGCGCAGGCGGGCGGCGCCCTGCTCGATCTCCTGCTGCTTGCGGAATTTCACCTGGGTCGCCACGTCCGGCCGCGAATAGGCGAAGGAGCCGGCGTCGCCGCAGCAGCGGTCGGTCAGCGCAACGTTCTGGCCCATCAGGGCGCCGGTCACCTGGAGCGGAGAATATGCCTTCATCGGCGTGTGGCAGGGGTCGTGGTACAGGTAGCGCGTGCCGGCGATGCCTTCCAGCCTGACACCCTTTTCCATCAGGTATTCATGGATGTCGAGCAGGCGGCAGCCGGGGAATATTTTCTCGAACTGGTACTTCTGCAACTGGTCCATGCAGGTGCCGCATGAGACGATCACCGTCCTGATGTCGAGGTAGTTCAGCGTGTTGGCGACGCGGTGGAAGAGAACGCGGTTGTCGGTGGTGATCTTCTGGCCCTTGACCTCCTCGCCGGCGGAAGTCTGCGGGTAGCCGCAGCACAGGTAGCCGGGCGGCAGCACGGTGGTGGCGCCGATTTCGTAGAGCATCGCCTGCGTGGCGAGGCCGACCTGCGAGAACAGCCGCTCGGAACCGCAGCCGGGAAAATAGAAGACGGCGTCCGACTCCTCGGTGGTTTTCTGCGGGTTGCGGATCACCGGGATGATCTTGTCGTCCTCGATGTCGAGCAACGCGCGCGCCGTACGTTTCGGCAGGTTGCCGGGCATCGGGCGGTTCAGGAAGTGGATGACCTGTGTCCTGACCGTCGGCGCGCCGAGCGTCGCCGGCGGATGGACGCGGGTCTCGCCGACCAGGCCGACGGCCTTGGCCGCCTTGTGCGCCAGGCGTTGCGCCTTGAAGCCGAAGTCCATCATCACAGCGCGCATCAGCTTGATCGTCGCCGGGTCCTTGACCGTCAGAAACGCCATCGCCGTCGCCGTTCCGGGGCTGAATCGCTTCTTGCCCTGCTTGCGCAGGAAATTGCGCATGGCGACCGAAACGTCGCCGAAGTCGATATCGACCGGGCAGGGCTTGACGCAACGGTGGCAGACCGTGCAGTGCTCGGCAACGTCGTTGAATTCGTCGAAGTGTTTCAGCGACACGCCGCGCCGGGTCTGTTCCTCGTAGAGGAAGGCCTCGACCAGCAGCGAGGTGGCGAGGATCTTGTTGCGCGGCGAGTAGAGCAGGTTGGCGCGCGGCACATGGGTCGAGCACACCGGCTTGCACTTGCCGCAACGCAGGCAGTCCTTGACCATGTCGGAGATCTTGCCGATCTCCGATTGTTCCATGATCAGCGACTCGGTGCCGAGCAGGCTGAACGACGGCGTGTAGGCATCGCCCATGTCGCCGCCGGGCATCAGCTTGCCCTTGTTGAAGCGGCCCTCCGGGTCGACCATCTGCTTGTAGGCGCGGAAGGGGCCGATTTCCTCTTCGGTCAGGAACTCGAGCTTGGTTATGCCGATGCCGTGCTCGCCGGAAATGACGCCATCGAGCGACCGGGCAAGCTTCATGATGCGCTCGACCGCCTTGTGCGCCGTCTGCAGCATCGCGTAATTGTCCGAGTTGACCGGGATGTTGGTGTGCACGTTGCCGTCGCCGGCGTGCATGTGCAGCGCGACGAAGACGCGGCCGCGCAGGACTTCCCGGTGGATGGCCTCGATGCGCTCGCCGATCGGGCGGTAGACGCCGCCGTCGAAGATCTTGCCCAACCGGGCGTGCACTTCCTGCTTCCACGAGGTGCGCACCGAGTAATCCTGCAGGCGGTGGAAGAGCGTCGGGTTGGGGGCCTTGTTGGTCAACTCGCCGGCGACGATGCCGTAGTCGGCGAATATCGCCTCGGCTTCGGCCAGCGGCAGGTCGAGGTTGGCGAGCAGCCACTCCCAGCGCCGGCGAACGGCTGCAAGATGGTCCAGCGCCGCCTGACGGCGGTCGCCGAGCAGCACGTCCTTGTCGAGGTTGGCGTCGCCCGAATGCAGCGGCAGGTCGCCGCTCAGGAATTCGCTGAGGGCATCGCACAACGCTAGCTTGTTTCGCGTCGACAGCTCGATGTTGATGCGCTCGATGCCGTCGCAGTAATCGCCCATGCGCGGCAGCGGGATGACCACGTCCTCGTTGACCTTGAAGGCGTTGGTGTGGCGCGAGATCGCGGCGGTACGCGAACGGTCGAGCCAGAATTTCCTGCGCGTTTCGGCGTCGACCGCGATGAAGCCCTCGGCGGCGCGCCGGTTGCACATGCGGACCACGGCGGATGCCGCCGCCATCACCGCGTTTTCGTCGTGACCGACGAGATCGCCGAGCAGCACCATCTTCGGCCGGCCGTGGCGCCTGGCCTTGGTCGCGTAGCCGACCGCCTTCACGTAGCGCTCGTCCATGTGCTCGAGGCCGGCGAGCTGGACGCCCGCCGCGTGGCCGGCGCCGCCCGGCTTGAAATAATCGGTGATCTCGACGATCGCCGGCACCGCCTCGCGCACCTGTCCGAAGAACTCGAGGCAGACGGTGCGCGTCACCGNGGGCATCCTGTGCAGGACCCAGCGCGCGGCGACGATGATGCCGTCGGTGCCTTCCTTCTGCACGCCCGGCACGCCGCCGAGGAACTTGTCGGTAACGTCCTTGCCGAGGCCGGTCTTGCGGCAGGCGGCGCCGGGCATGGTCAGGATCTCTTCCTTGAGCAGCTTCCGGCCGCCCGGGTCGAAGCGCTTCAGGCGGAACTCGACCTTCTCCTGCTCGTGGATCTTGCCGCAGTTGTGATTCAGGCGTTCGACTTCGAGCCAGTTGCCGTCCGGGTCGACCATCTTCCACCAGGCCAGGTTGTCGAGCGCGGTGCCCCAGAGCACGGCCTTCTTGCCGCCGGCGTTCATCGCGATGTTGCCGCCGATACACGACGCCGACGCCGAGGTCGGGTCGACGGCAAAAACGCGGCCGGCAGCGGACGCCGCTTCGGCAACGCGTTCGGTGACGACGCCGGCGCCGGTGCGGATCGTCGCATACGGCGTGTCGTGCCCGGCCAGCACCAGTTCCTCGACCGGGCCGAGGTCGATCAGCTTCTCGGTGTTGATCACCGCGGAGTAGGGCGTCAGTGGCACGGCGCCGCCGGTGTAGCCGGTGCCGCCGCCGCGCGGGATGATGGTCAGTCCGGCTTCGATGCAGCCGCGCACAAGGTGGCCGATCTCCTCCTCGCTGTCCGGGGTCAGCACGACGAAGGGGTATTCGACGCGCCAGTCGGTGGCGTCGGTGACGTGCGAGACGCGGGCGAGGCCGTCGAAGGCGATGTTGTCGCGGCGCGTGTGCTTGCCGAGGATCTTCAGCACCTTGCGCCGTAAGTCGATCGTCGTGCCGAAGTGCCCGGAAAAGCGGTCGACCGCCGCCTGCGCCGCGTCGACCAGGCGCCTGACCTTGGCCGAACGCTCGCGATCCTCGTTCTCGGTGGCCTGGCGGCGCTTCTCGACCTCGCTCAGACGGTGGCGCAGCGCGCCGACCAGCGCCTCCCGCCGCTCGCGGTTGTCGAGCAGGTCATCTTCCAGATAGGGATTGCGCTGCACCACCCAGATGTCGCCGAGCACCTCGTAGAGCATGCGCGCCGAGCGGCCGGTCACGCGCTCGCCGCGCAGCTCGTCGAGCACCGCCCAGTTCTCGGCGCCGAGCAGGCGGATCACGATCTCGCGGTCGGAGAACGACGTGTAGTTGTAGGGGATTTCGCGCAGGCGGGCAGTCATCGGTACAGCCGGGATCCGTCAAAAGACCGATTTTATCGTATTGCAGCGCAGCATGCCGCCGGCGCCGGACAGCAAGGACGGCCCCGCGCTCAGTTGGGCAGCGCGGCCTGGCTCACCAGCCAGTAGCGCGCGAACTTGCCCGCAGCCATGAAGGCGCAGCACGGCAGCCAGTGCAGCCGCAGCCAGCCGGCGCCGAGGCATAGCGCGTCGCCGATCAGCGGCAGCCACGAAAAGAGGAGGGCAGGGCTGCCCCAGCGTTCCAGGCGTTCCTTGTGGGGCAGGGTGGCGAGACGCTGCCAGCGTGGCAGGAAGCGGCCGCACCACCACGAGGTCATGCCGCCGGCGGTGTTGCCGACCGTCGCCAGCGCCAGGGCAGGCCACAGCTCGCCGGGATGGAGTCGCAGGAAACCCCAGAGCAGCGGTTCCGAACTGACGGGCAGCACGGTCGACGCCAGGAAACTGGCCAGGAACAGACCGCCCAGTCCCGCCTCCGCCGTGACGTTCAGCCACTCCACCCGTAGAATCCTTCCTTTGCCTTCACGATTCGCGCCATGCATCCGGATTATCTCGAAAAAGTTCTCAACGCACAGGTTTACGACGTGGCGATCGAAACGCCGCTCGAACTGGCCGGCAACCTTTCGGCGCGGGTCGGCAACCGCATCCTGCTCAAGCGCGAGGACCTGCAGCCGGTGTTCTCGTTCAAGCTGCGCGGCGCTTACAACAAGATCGCCAGCCTGTCGCCCGAAAAGCTGAAGCGCGGCGTCATCTGCGCCTCGGCCGGCAACCACGCGCAGGGCGTCGCGCTGTCGGCGGCCAGGGTTGGCTGCCGGGCGGTCATCGTCATGCCGGTGTCGACGCCGGTGATCAAGGTCGAGGCGGTCAGGCGGCGTGGCGGCGAGGTGGTGCTGTTCGGCGATTCCTTCGACGAGGCGTATGCGCATGCGATCGAGCTGGAAAAGTCGGAGAAGCTGACTTTCGTCCANCCCTTCGACGATCCCGAGGTGATCGCCGGCCAAGGCACCATCGGCATGGAAATCCTGCGCCAGCATTCGCGCCACAACGGACCTATCCACGCCATCTTCTGCTGCGTCGGCGGCGGCGGGCTGATCTCCGGCGTTGCCGCCTACGTCAAGCGCCTGCGTCCGGAAATCAAGGTCATCGGGGTCGAGGCCAGCGATGCTGACGCCATGAGCCGGTCGCTGGCCAGGGGCCACCGCGTGCGCCTCGGCCAGGTCGGGCTGTTCGCCGACGGCGCCGCGGTCAAGATCGTCGGCGAGGAGACCTTCCGCCTGTGCCGGCAATATGTCGACGAGATGGTGCAGGTCGACACCGATGCCATCTGCGCCGCGATCAAGGATGTCTTCGAGGACACGCGCTCGATCCTCGAACCGGCCGGCGCGCTCGCCGTCGCCGGCGCCAAGGAATACGTCCGCCAGCACCGCCTGAAGGACAGGAACCTGGTCGCCATTGCCTCGGGCGCCAACATGAATTTCGACCGCCTGCGCTTCGTCGCCGAGCGTGCCGAAGTCGGCGAGCGGCGCGAGTCCGTGCTCGCCGTGACCCTGCCCGAGAAGCCGGGCGCCTTGCGGAAATTCCTGGGCCTGATCGGCCAGCGCAACGTCACCGAGTTCAACTATCGCTACCACACGGCGCTGGAGGCGCACGTCTTCGTCGGCATCCAGATCATCGACCGCAACGAATCGCTCAAGCTGGTCAGGAACCTGCAGCAGCACGGCTATCCGACCCTCGACCTGACCGACGACGAAATGGCGAAGAACCACGTTCGCCACATGGTCGGCGGCCACGCGCCGCAGGTCTGCGAGAAGGGCATGAGAGAGCTGCTCTACCGCTTCGAGTTTCCCGAGCGGCCGGGCGCGCTGATGAACTTCCTGGCCCGCATGAGCACCGGCTGGAGCATCAGCCTGTTCCACTACCGCAACCACGGCGCCGACTACGGCCGCGTGCTGGTCGGCATGCAGGTGCCGCCCGGCGAGATGGGGCAGTTCCGCGAATTCCTCAAGAATCTCGGCTATGCCCACTGGGACGAGAGCAAGAATCCGGCGTACAAGCTGTTCCTCGGCTAGCGCGGCACACTCCGACGGCGGAATGCAAACGAACACCGGGCCGACAACATCGGCTGTGCCGGCAAGGATGAACGGCGTGCCCATGCCGGAATGCCCCTTGCCATTCCGAGCCAGTACGGGGCTGATTCACCAGGGCCATTTCCCCGTCGCTGATGTAAAATAAGCAGATACTTATATATTTCAGGTCGCCCGATGAGCTATCCCGCTTTTGCCGATATCGCCCGCACTTTCGCTCCCGGCTGGTTCGCCGCCGTGATGGGCACCGGCGTCCTCGCCCTGACCACGCGCAGCCTCGGCCAGCATTGGCCGTTGCTGGCGCCGCTCGCCGAAGCGCTGCACTGGTTCAACAGCCTGTTGTTCATCGTCCTGGCTGTGCCCTGGCTGACGCGCTGGCTGCGTTTCCGGCCGGCGGCCATGCAGACGATGATGCATCCGGTACAGGCCAACTTCTACCCGACCTTCTCGATTGCACTGCTCGTGCTGGCCGCCCAGTGGCTGGTCTTCACNCCCTGGGTCGGGGTGGCGCTGGCGCTCTGGTGGGCGGGCGTCGTGCTGCACTTCGTGTTCAGCTTCGCGGTGCTGTTCCTGATGTTCCGCGGCGAGCATGTCGCGGTCGACCATGTCACGCCGGCCAAATTCATCCCGGCCGTCGGTCTCGTCGTCATCCCGCTGGCGGGGGCGCCGCTGCTGCCTTACATGGACGGCGCGCTGCGCGAGTGGGCGCTAACCATCAACGCCATCGGCCTCGGCGCGGGCAGCATGCTGTACCTCGGCCTGCTCGGCATCACGCTGTTCCGGAGCTACATGGCGAGGCCCGCCTTCGGCATCCTGACGCCGACGGTGTGGATCCATCTGGCGCCGATCGGCGTCATCCCGGTCAGCCTGATGAACCTCCTCGAGCAACTGCCCTTTCCGGCGGCGCGCGAGGTTGCGCTGGTGCTCATGCTGCTGGTCTGGGGTTTCGGCGTCTGGTGGCTGGTCATGGCGAGCCTGCTGACGCTGGCCGCGCGCGCGGCTGGCCAGTTGCCCTTCGCGCTGTCGTGGTGGGGCTTCACTTTCCCGCTCGGCGCGTTCGTCGCCGAAAGCCTGCGCCTGACGAACATGCTCGGCTGGACCAGCACCTTCGCCATCGCGATCGCCGCCTGGCTGCTGCTCTGCTTCCTCTGGGCGGTGACGCTGGTCAGGACGGCGCGCGGCGTGGCCAGCGGCGCCATCTTCCAGCCCCATCCCTGAGCCGGGCATGACCGGGTGGTGGGTCGTCCTGCTCGGCGGGGGCGGCCTGTGGCTGATCAACCGCAGTATCCGGCGCGGCCTGTCGGCGCCGCGCATTCGCGAACGCGGCCGGCCGGAAGGCCTGCCCTGGCGCGAGGTCAGCGTCCCGGCCCGGAACGGGAAGCGCCTCTTCGGCTGGTTCATCCCGGCACCCGGGTGCCGGCCGGCGCTGGTGATCATGCACGGCTGGGGCGGCAATGCCGAAATGATGCTGCCGCTCGCCACGCCGCTGCACGCGGCCGGCTACAGCCTGCTCCTGGTCGATGCGCGCTGCCATGGGCGCAGCGACGACGACACTTTCGCTTCGCTGCCGCGTTTCGCCGAGGACATCGAGTCCGCGCTCGACTGGCTGGGCGGACAGCCGGAAATCGATCACCGCTGCCTCGGGCTGGTCGGCCATTCGGTGGGTGCCGGCGCGGCCCTGCTGGCGGCATCGCGGCGCCCCGACGTGCGCGCTGTCGTCAGCCTCGCGGCGTTCGCCCATCCGGCGGCGATGATGAAGCGCTGGCTGGCGTCGAAACGCGTCCCTTACTGGCCCTTCGGCGCCTATGTGCTGGCTTACGTGCAGCGGGTGATCGGCCATCGCTTTGCCGACATCGCGCCCTGCAACACAATCGCCCGCGTGTCTTGCCCGGTGCTGCTCGTGCATGGTGCGGAAGACGAGACCGTGCCGGTCGCCGATGCCGAGCGGATTCATGCCGGGCGGGCCAGCGATGCCGTCGAACTGCTGCTCGTCCCCGGCAGTCACGACGATTACGGCGATATCGGCCGGCAACTCGCAGCCGTCCGCGATTTCCTCGATCGCGCCCTTGACGCGAGATGATTCAGGATCTGACCGCGGCCGGCTCTCCCGGTCTGCCGCGGCAAGTCACCTGATTTGCGCCAGCCGGTTCCGCAATTCCGCCTGCATCGCTACACTGCGGTTTTCTCCAGCCAAGGCCACGCCATGACCCCGAAGCCTTCATCGCCCGCTGGCAGGACAACCCGCTGACCGAGCGCGCCGGAGCGCAGGCCTGGTTCGACGACCTCTGCGACCTGCTCGGCGTCGACAAGCCGCGCGATGCCGACAACTACTGCTTCGAGCGCGGCGCCCGGAAATCCAGCGGTGGCGACGGCTGGGCCGACGTCTGGATGCGCGCCCGCTTCGGCTGGGAGAACAAGCGTCCCGGCGGCAGCCTCGCGACCGCGCTCAAGCAGCTCACCGACTACTTCCTCGAACTCGAAAACCCGCCGCTCCTCGTCGTCGCCGACCGCGAGCGCATCGTCATCCACACCGCCTTCACCGGCTACCCCGACGAGCCGCGCGAAATCCGCATCGGGCAGCTCGTCGATCCTGAACAGCGCCAGCTCCTCCGCTGGGTGTTCACCGACCCGGAAAAGCTCCGCCCCGAACGGTCGACCGCGGCCATCACCGCCGGCGCCGCCGGCCACTTCGCCGACCTCGCCGCCGCGATGCGCCGCCGCGGNCGTGACAGCCAGCGCGTTGCCCACTTCCTCGTCCAGTGCCTGTTCTGCATGTTCGCCGAGGACGAGGCCGTTCTCCCGGCCGGCGTCTTCACCGACCTCCTCGGCCACGCCGGTGGCGACACGGCCCGCGCCGCGCGCCGCATTGGCAAGCTCTTCGCCGCCATGCGCGACCCCGGCGGCGAATACGGCGACCACGATATCCCCTGGTTCAACGGCGGCCTGTTCAAAACCATCGATATTCCGCCGTTGACCGCAACCGACCTCGCGGCGCTGCACACCGCCGCCGCCGACATGGACTGGCGCGCCATCGACCCGACCATCTTCGGCACCCTGTTCGAGCGCGGCCTCGACCCGGCCGCCCGCGCCCCGCTCGGCGCCCACTACACTGACACCGGCACCATCGCCAAGCTCATCGACGCCCTGATCCGCTGGCCGCTCGCCGCCGAATGGGCTGCCGTCAAGCGCGAGATCGCCGCCCGGCCGAATAAGGCCGCCGCCGCCTGGCAGGGCTTCCTGCTCCGCCTCAACCGCTTCCGCGTCCTCGACCCGGCATGCGGCAGCGGCAACTTCCTCTACCTCGCCCTCGCCGCGTTGCGCGACATCGAGAAGCGCGCCCATGTCGAAGCCGTCGAGCTCGGCCTGCCCGCCGAGCTGAGCATGCACACCGGCCCGCACAACGTCCTCGGCATCGAGATCAACGAATTCGCCGCCGAGCTCGCGCGCGTGACGGTGTGGATCGGCGACATTCAGTGGTGCCGCCGCAACGGCTACGCCCACGCCACCAACCCCATCCTGCAGCCGCTCGACGGCATCGAGCACCGCGACGCCCTGCTCGACGCGGACGGCAGCGAAGCGGCCTGGCCGGCCGCCGACGTGATCGTTGGCAACCCGCCTTTCCTTGGAACCAAGAAGCAATGGGGCGAACTCGGCCGCCAATACACCGACACCATGCGTGCCACTTACGAAGGCCGCGTGCCGGGCTTTGCCGACTTGGTGCTTTACTGGTTTGAAAAGGCGCGTGCGCAGATCGTCGCCGGGAAGTGCGGCGCCGCCGGCCTGGTCGGAACGAATTCGATCCGTGGTGGGGCCAACCGAAAAGTGCTCGACCGCATAGTGCAGACCACCCCAATCTTCGAAGCATGGTCGGACGAAGACTGGATCAATGAGGGTGCAGCCGTCCGAGTGTCGCTGGTCGCGTTTGGAAAGAGTTCACGACTGCCGCGCCTCGATGGTCGCGAGGTCCAAGCAATCAATCCAGATCTCACTTCGGGCAGCGCCATTTCGGCTGCCACCAAGCTCGCAGAGAACGCAGGCTGCGCCTTTGTCGCCACCGTAAAGGCAGGCCCTTTCGACATTCCAGGCGACACTGCCCGCGCTTGGCTGAAGCTGCCGAACCCGAATGGCCGACCAAACAGCGACGTGGTTTGCCCTTGGGCAAACGGCATGGATATTACGCGGCGGCCTTCCGACACGTGGATTATTGATTTTGGGGTTGGTTTGCCTGAACAAGACGCGATGCTCTATGAAGTGCCCTTTGCCCATGTACAACGGTCGGTGGCAACACAGCGGGCTGCGAGCACCAAAGAGACAAAGTACAAGCAATGGTGGCTAATGGCGCGGCCCATACCGGCCATGCGCGTGGCACTCGCGGGTCTGTCGCGCTACATTGCAACGCCGACTGTGGCCAAGCACCGGCTGTTTGTCTGGATGCACGCCGGGATACTGGCCGACCACCAACTCATTGCGATCGCTCGCTCCGACGACGCCACCTTCGGCATCCTGCATTCCCGCTTCCACGAACTCTGGTCGCTGCGCCTTGGCACCTCGCTCGAAGACCGGCCGCGCTACACCCCGACCACCACCTTCGAAACCTTCCCCTTCCCTGCCGGCCTCACCCCGCGCGATACCGCGCCCAGGGCCGGCCACGGCTCGCTGCCGTGCATGGCCGGCGACATCCTCGGCGAGAACATCGCCGCCGCCGCCCGCCGCCTCAACGACCTGCGCGAAGCCTGGCTCAACCCGCCGGAATGGGTCGACTGGGTCATCACCCCGGAAGAGG
Organism: Dechloromonas sp.; assembly: GCA_013693915.1. Lineage (GTDB taxonomy): Bacteria > Pseudomonadota > Gammaproteobacteria > Burkholderiales > Rhodocyclaceae > Azonexus. The sequence continues at coordinate 369,660 of CP059264.1, forward strand.
AAGCCGCCGGCTTCCCCAGACGCCCGGTCGCCAGACCCGGCCACGAAGCCGACCTGAAGAGGCGCACCCTGACCAACCTCTACAACGCCCGCCCCGCCTGGCTGGCCCTCGCCCACCAGGCGCTCGACCAGGCCGTCGCCACCGCCTACGGCTGGGCCGACTACACNCCCGAAATGCCCGACGACGAAATCCTCCGCCGCCTGCTGGCGCTGAACCTGGAACGGAGCCGGTAATGGTCCTGCTGCCCTACCATGCCCAAGCCAAAATCGACATCCGGAAGCTCCGCGACTACGTTCTCAACCCGCAGCATCCCGAGGGACGACATAAAGCGCGCGTCTTCCTCTCCGCACTTGGCCTGACCGCCCAGGACAGCGAGTGGTTGGCGGCGGCGATCATTGAACAGTTGCCCGCGACCGACGCAATCCCGACCGATGTCTCGCCATGGGGGACGCTTTTCCGCGTGGATATCGACATTGTTCGTGGTCACCGCTGCGCTAAGGTAAGAACAGGATGGCTCTGCCGTAATCAAAGCACTACACTGACCACGTGCTTCATTGTTGGAGAATGCGATGAAACTCTTTGATGTCGTTGCGATTCGCGAGAATTTACCCGATCGTCGTCTCGTGCTCGGGCAGGTCGGCACGATCGTCGACATCCTCGACGCTATGCATGTGCTCGTCGAATTCGCCGATCTGGATGGCATCGCTTACGCCATCGAGCCGCTTCCGCTCGACGTGCTGATGCCGCTTCGGCACGAGCCAGCCATTGCCGCGTGACGTGACCGCCGACGCCGTCGGTACGGTCGAATTGGGAGCATCATGAAACTCGAGTACGACCCTGCTGCCGACGCTCTCTACGTTCGCCTGAACGACCAACCCATCATTGAATCCGAGCAGATCAAGCCGGGCATCGTTCTCGACTACGACGAAGCCGGCAACGTCGTCGGCATCGAAGTTCTCGGCGCCAGCAAGCACGAAAAGGTGTTTGCCCGGCCGCAGGTGCTGTTCGAGGATGGGCGAGGACAGCATCCGTATCATTTCCATGCGAAAGGCCGAAAGCGATGAAACAGACCTCTTCTACCGCAACGCCGGATATTTCTGACGAAGCGCCGTGCTTGACGCAGTCCGATTTCGACCGCGCCAAATTCAAGGTCGCTGGCCAGGATGCCAGCAAGTCGGAATGGCAATCGGCGGTCCGTACCAAGACCGGCAAGCTCCGCATAAACATCATGCTGGATGCGCCGATTGTCGAGCACTTCAAGGCGCTGGCCGGTGAACGCGGTTATCAGACGCTGATCAACGACACCTTGCGTCGCGCTGTGGCCGGCGAACGCCTGGAGGCCGATCTGCGCACGATCATTCGCGAAGAGCTGCATGCGACCTGAAGCGGTTGCTTCAGGGCCGCGTGGAGCTGCTTTTCAATGACTGGCATTCAATTCATCGAACGTGATGGCAAGCGCGAATTCGCGGTGATTCCCATCGAATTGAACGAGCGCCTGGCCGCCGCGCTGGAAGGTGCCGATGATGCAGCACTGTTCGATAGCGTACAGGCGACCGATGACGGCTTTCGCATTCCCGCCGCAGTCGCCCATGCGATCCTCGACGGTAGGCATCTCCTCAAGGTCTGACGCGAAATCCGGCCGGCTTTCGCGGTCGACCGCAACCGCTCCGCCGGCGGCATGCCGCTGCAGTTTGAAGCGCGGCGCTCCCGCGTGCTAAATTTCGGTGCCCGCTCTGTCGCGGCTCGCCGCCGGTACGACTGCCGGCCCCGTACCCCCACCGCCGAGAAGGAGCGTCACGATGCCCACCCCCGCGAACCCGATCACGAACTGGAAGAGCGCCTCGCGCGCCGCCTGTTTGACGTCTTCATCCGCGTCGGCCTTGTACTTGCCCTCGTGTGGCTGTGCTTCCACTTCTTCGCGCCGTTCCTGACGATGATGCTGTGGGCGCTGATCCTGGCGGTCACCCTTTACCCGCTGCACCAGATGCTCGCGAACCGGATCGGCGGCAGGCAGGGGCGCGCGGCGACGCTGATCGTCGTCCTCGGTCTCGGCCTGATCGTCGTGCCGACGGTGATATTGGGCAGTTCGTTGGGCGATTCGGTCCATGAACTGATCAACGGGGTGAAGGACAACACGCTCAGCATCCCCGCACCGCCCGCAAGCGTCGCGGAACTGCCAATCGTCGGCAAGAAGGCCCATGCCGCCTGGTCGCTGGCGTACAACGACCTGCCCGCGCTCGTCAAGAGCATGCAGCCCAAGATTGGCGAACTGGCGGGCAAGGCGCTCGCCATCGTTGCCAGCCTCGGCGGCGGCCTGCTCAAATTCCTGTTTTCGTTCATCATCGCCGGCATCATGATGACCTTCGGTGAATCGGGAGGGCGGGCCATGCAGGCGATCCTCGAGCGCTTCGCCGGCGTCGCCCGCGGCGCCGAATTTACCAAGCTGGCGACCGCGACGCTGCGCGCCGTTGCCGCGGGTGTCATCGGTATCGCCTGCATCCAGGCGCTGCTGGTCGGCATCATGTTGATCATCGCGGGCGTCCCGTTCGCCGGCGTGCTGGCGCTCGTCGTCCTCCTGCTCGGTATCGTCCAGGTGCCGGCCGCCATCGTCACGCTGCCCGTCATCGGGTGGATGTGGACGGCCGGTGACTACGCGACGACCCCGGCCATCGTCTATACGGTATTGATCGTGGTTTCCGGCTCGGTCGACAACGTCCTGAAGCCGTTGATGCTCGGCCGCGGCGTCGATGCGCCGATGCCGGTGATCCTGATCGGCGCGCTCGGCGGCATGGCGACGGACGGCATCCTCGGCATGTTCGTCGGCGCCGCTGCGCTCGCGCTGGGCTACCAGATCTTCATGCGCTGGGTCGATGACAACCCGGAGCGTGCGCGGCATGCCGGCGAGTCGGGTTCCCTGACACTCTGACCCCGTGAGGAAACGGCCGGCCGGGGTGTCCGGACTTCCGCTGTTCGTCCTCGCCGCCGCGCTGCTGCTCGGCGGCTGTGCCGCCGTCGGGCCGGATTTCAAGCGGCCCGAGGTCGCATCGCTGGCCGACTGGTCGGGCGGCTCGCTGGCAGCGCTGGCCGAGGAACAGCGCGGCAGGCCGCGCGCGCGGACCGAGGATTGGTGGCGCAATTTCGACGATCCGGTGCTCGATGCGCTGGTCGCCGAGGCGCAGCGCGTCAACCCGAACGTGCGTACGGCCGGCATGCGCATCATGGAAGCGCGCGCGCAACTCGCCATCGCCGGCAGCCTGCTCTACCCGCAGCAGCAGCAGGTGACCGGCAAGGTCATGCGCATGGGCACCGAGTCGAGCAGCGGGCCGGACACCGTGCTGACGGCGTACAACATCGGCTTCGGCGTCGGCTGGGAGATCGANTTTTGGGGCAAGTTCCGGCGCAGCATCGAAGCAGCCGATGCCGGCTATTTCGCCAGCCTTGCCCAGTACGACGACGTGCAGGTGCTGGTCGCCGCGCAGACGGGGTCATTCTATGCGGCCATCCGCACACTGGAACTGCGGCTGACGATTGCTCGCGAGAACGCCGCGCTGCAGAAGCGCAGCCTGGAGATCACCGAGCGCCTGTTCAAGCATGGCAACGACTCGGAACTCGACGTGCAGCAGGCGAAGTCGCAGTACCTGAGCACGCTCGCCACGATCCCGCAGATCGAGGGCAACCTGCGCCAGACGCAGAACGCGCTCTCCGTGCTGCTCGCCCGCCCGCCGGGTCCGCTTCCGGAAATGGCGGCGGGCCGGGAACGCATTCCGCGGACCGAACTGGCGATCGTCGCCGACATGCCGGTCGAGATGCTGCGCCGCCGCCCCGACGTGCGCGCCGCCGAGATGCAACTGGCGGCGCAATCGGCGCTGATCGGCGTCAGCGTCGCCGAGCTCTACCCGTCGATCGCGCTGCTCGGTTCGCTCGGCGTCTCGACGACCTCGCTGTCCGGGGCGCCCAGGAAGTTCGACTGGGCGATCGGCCCCAGCCTGGTGTGGAACGTCTTCGACTTCGGCCGCCTGAGCAACGAGGTGCTGGTCCAGGATGCCCGCTTCCAGCAGCTCTACGAGCAGTACCAGGGGACGGTGCTGCAGGCGGCGCGCGAGGTCGATGACGCCGCCGCCGGCTTCGTCGCCAACCGTGAACAGGTTCCGCTGCTTGAGGACTCGGTCAAGGCGGCGCAGCGCTCGCTCGACATCGCCACCATCCAGTACCGCGAAGGGATGGCCGGCTTCGAGCGCGTGCTCGATTCGCAGCGGGCGCTGTTCAGCCAGCAGGAACGCCTGGTGAACAACCTCGGCAACGTCGCGCAGAGCCTGGTCACGCTGTACAAGGCGATGGGCGGCGGCTGGCAGCAGGCGCGCGGCCGGCCGCTGGTCGACGATGCGACGCGCGAGACGATGGCCGAGCGCAGCGACTGGCGCGACCTGCTGGCGGTGCCGCTGCCGCCACCCGATGCCGTCCCGCCACAGATCACACCGGAGAGGGAAAAACCATGACCCAGGAATCGCCCAGCCAGACCCCGTCGACCGCAACCGGCGAGGAAGCGCAGCAGGCGGGCAAGGCGACTCGGATCGGCGCGACGGCCGTGCTGGCGCTGATCGCCGCCAGCCTGCTCTGGTATTTCGCCGCCGACCGGCTGACGCCGCACACCACGCAGGCGCGGGTTCAGGCCTTCGTCGTGCCGGTCGCGGCCGAGGTGGCGGGCAAGGTGCTGGCGGTGCATGTCAGGAACAACGACGCGGTGCAGCCGGGACAGCCGCTGTTCGACATCGATCCGACCCAGTACCGGATCGCCTTGCAGCGCAGTCGCTCGGACTACGAGTCGGTGCAGCGCTCGGTCAATGCCGCGTCCGCGACCGTCGAGGCGGCACGTGCCGGCCTGGAGGCGGCCCGGGCCAACCATGTCAAGGCCGAGAAGGATGCGACGCGGCAGGAAACGCTCTACGCCGAGGACCCCGGCGCCATCTCGGTGCGCCGGCTGGAGGTCGCGCAGGCCACCCGGATCCAGGCGCGCAGCCAGGAAAAGGCCGCCGAGGCCGACCTGCGCAAGGCGCAGGAAGCCGCCGGCGAGAGCGGCGACAACAACGCGCAACTGCGCAGCGCGCGTTCGGCGGTCGAGAAGGCGGAGCTCGACCTGGCGCGCACGCAGGTGGTTGCGCCGGCACGTGGCGTCGTCACCGACCTGCGCACCGATGTCGGCCATTTCGCCCAGGCGGGCGCGGCGGCAATGACGCTGATCGCCAACCACGACCTCTGGATCAACGCCGACCTGACCGAGAACAACCTCGGCAACATCGATCCCGGCGACGAGGTGGCGATCGTCCTCGACGTGCTGCCGGGCGAAGTGCTCAAGGGCCGGGTGCGCAGCGTCGGCGGCGGCGTCAGCTCGGGCCAGCAGGCGCCGGCCGGAACTTTGCCGACAGTCCAGAACAGCCGCGACTGGCTGCGCCAGGCGCAGCGCTTCCCGGTGGCGATCGAGTTCGACCCCGCTGATGCGGAGCGCCTGGGCAAGCTCCGCCCCGGCGGGCAGGCCGAGGTGATGGTCTATACCGGCGACAACTTCGTCATGAACCTGCTCGGCGCCGGCTACATCCGGCTGATGAGCCTGCTCTCCTACCTCTACTGAGCGACTGATGATCGCCCCGGCGGACAAGGCGGTGCTGCGGCTGGCCGTCGGCCTCGGCCTCGCCGTGCTGGTCGCCTACGGATTCGGGCTGCAGATGCCGCATGTGGTCTGCCTGCTGGCGATGATCGTCCTCTGCAAGCCGGGCCCGCCGATTCCGCCGCTCAAGGCGGCGGCCTTCGCCCTGCTGCTCGCCGGCCTGCTGGTGACGGGGGTGCTGATTGTTCCCCTGCTGGAAAACTACGCGCTGGCCGCGGTCCTGCTGACCGGCGTAGTCCTGTATGCGCTGTTCTTCTTCGGCATCCGCACCGGCAACCCGCTGACCATGCTCCTCGTCGTGGTGTTCACGCTGATCCCGGTCGCCGGCGTCGCCGAGCAGGCGCTGGTGACGATGATCAGCGTGACGATCGCCGCCGGGATCGCGGTCGGCGGCCTGGTGAGCAGCCTGTCGCATGCCTTTTTCCCCGANCCCGCCGGCAGCGGCAGCGAAGGCCGCCAAGGCGCCGCCCCCAGCCGCGAGACGGCGAGCTGGATCGCGCTGCGCGGCATGCTGGTGGTGATGCCGGTGTTCGTCCTGGCGCTGACCAACCCCTCGTTCTACCTCGCGGCGATCATGAAGACCGCCACCCTCGGGCAGCAGGCGGGTCTGACCGACACGCGCTCGGCCGGCAGGGAACTGGTGGGATCGACCCTGATGGGGGCGGCGATGGCCTTGGCGGTCTGGTGCGGCCTGTCGCTCTGGCCCAATCTGTGGATGCTGCTGCTGTGGATGATGGCGGCCGCGCTGTGGGCCGGCGCGCGGCTCTTCGGGGTCAGGCGCACGGCCTTCCCGCCCGTGTTCTGGAACGACGCCCTGATGACCATGCTGATCCTGCTCGGCCCGGCGATCGAGGACAGCGCCGGCGGTCAGGGAGTGCTCGGGGCGTCTGCCGTCCGTGTCGGCCTGTTCGTCGGCGTCGCGCTCTATGCCTGGGCGACGGTCTGGCTGCTCGAACGCTGGCGCGCCTCGCGCGGCCATGCGCTGTTCTTCGACCGCGGCTGAAAAAGGAGTAGTCGATGCTGCACAACCTGCTTGTCGGCCTGCCGACCATGCTGCTCTGCCTGATCCTGCGGACGACGTTCACCTTCTGGACGGTCCGCTACTACGTGCGGGCGTCGCACTCGAACGCCACCGCCGGAGCCCGTGTCGAGATCCGGCCGCTGCTGGTCGCGATGCTGATCCTGACCGCCGGCAACCTGCTGCAGATCACGCTCTGGGGCATCCTGTTCCTCGCGCTCGGCGAGTTCACCGAGTTCTACGAGGCCGTCTATCACTCNGGGGTCAATTTCGCCTCGCTGGGCTATGGCGACATCGTCATGAGCAAGGACTGGAAGCTGCTCGGGCCGCTGGAGGCGGTCAATGGGGTCCTGATGGTGGGCATGAGCGGCGCCGCGCTGATGGCGATACTGCAGCAGTTGATCAAGAAGCAGCACGAAATGCGCACGCGGGGGACTAGGCGCTCCGCGCCCCGGGTGAAGGTTTGCCGGCGACCGCCTGTGGGTCCGGATAGCCGCGTACCGTTCCAGCAAAGCGCCGCGACCTCGTTCGCCAACCAAGGCGGCATCCTACGCTCCCGGGTGGCGCGCCATGCATCTGTCGGCCTCGGGCACACTGCCGATCTCCTGCCGCAACCGGCGATTGCGTCATCTCAGTAACGCATAAGAACATTCTATTTTCTTCTTTGGGGTTATAAAGACTTCGGCTAAATTCGCTCCTTTATCCGAGAGAGCTGCCATGAATCTTCTCCCCAGAACGATGTTCGCCGCGCTATTCGCGCTGCTTGCGGGCGCCGCCAGCGCCGACGTCACGCTGCTCAACGCCTCCTACGACGTCGCCCGCGACGTGTACAAGGACTACAACCCGATGTTCCAGAAGCACTGGAAGGCGACCACCGGCGAAACCGTTGAGATCAAGCAGTCGCACGGCGGCTCGACCAAGCAGGTGCGCGCCGTCGCCGACGGGCTGGAGGCCGACGTGGTGACGATGAACCAGGCCAACGACATCGAGTTCCTCGCCGAGAAAGGGCTGGTCACGAAGGACTGGGCGAAGAAGTTCCCGAACAGCGCCTCGCCCTATACCTCGGCGATGGTCTTCATCGTGCGCAAGGGCAACCCGAAGGGGATCAAGGACTGGTCGGACCTCGCCGCATCGGGCACGCAGGTGATCCTGCCGCACCCGAAGAACACCGGCAACGGCCGCAACACCTACCTGTCGGCCTGGGCCTGGGCGCTCAAGCAACCGGGCGGCAACGACGCCAAGGCGCAGGAATTCGTCGGCAAGCTGCTGAAAAACGCGCCGCTGTTCGCCGCCGGCGGCCGCGACGCGACGACCACCTTCATGCAGCGCCGCATGGGCGACGTGCTGGTCACCTTCGAGTCCGAGGCCGAGATGATCGCCAAGGAATTCGGCAAGGGCGAGTTCGAGGTCGTCACCCGAGCCTGACCATGCAGACCGAGTTCCCGGTCGCGGTGGTCGAGAAGGTGGTCGACAAGAAGGGCACGCGCAAGCAGGCCACCGCCTACCTTGACTACCTGTGGTCAAAGGAAGGCCAGGAGAACGCCGCGCAGAACTACCTGCGCCCGCGCGACCCCGAATTGCTGAAGAAATACGCAACCTTCTTCCCGCCGGTGAAGACATTCACCGTCGACGAGGTCTTCGGCGGCGCCAACAAGGCCTTCGCCACCCACTTCAAGGACGGCGGCAGCTTCGACCAGGTCACGTCGCGAAATAAGGCGCCGCACCCGCCGCCGCAAACCGGCCGGGCGATGCCCGGCCGTGGCTTTGCCGGCGGTTGCGGTCGACGCGCCAGAACGGCTGAATTCCATGTCCACGAAAACTCACCGCGTGCTGCCCGGCTTTGGCCTGGCGCTGGGCTACACGCTGGTCTATCTCTCCCTGCTGATCCTGCTGCCGCTTGGCGGCATGATCCTCAAGGCGTCCGACCTCGGCTGGTCGCAGATCATCGACATCGCCCTCGGCGAGCGCTCGCTGGCCGCCTTCCGCGTCACCTTCACCGCCTCGCTGCTGGCAGCCACGGTGAACGGCTTCTTCGGGCTGATCGTCGCCTGGATCCTCGTGCGTTACCCCTTCCCCGGCAAGCGCTTCGTCGATGCGCTGGTCGATCTCCCTTCGCGCTGCCCACCGCCGTCGCCGGCATCACGCTGGCGACGCTCTACGCCGGCAACGGCTGGCTCGGCCGCTTCATCGAGCCGCTCGGCTTCAAGGTCGCCTACACGCCGGTCGGCATCGTCGTCGCCCTGACCTTCGTCACCCTGCCCTTCGTCGTGCGTACGCTGCAGCCGGTGATCGAGGACATCGAGCCGGAAGTCGAGGAGGCAGCCGCGACGCTTGGAGCCTCGCGCTGGCAGACCTTCTCGCGCATCATCTTCCCGGCCATTTTCCCAGCCCTCCTCACCGGCTTCGCGCTGGCCTTCGCGCGTGCCATCGGCGAGTTCGGCTCGGTCATATTCATCGCCGGCAACATCCCGCTGGTCTCGGAGATCGTGCCGCTGCTCATCATTTCCAAGCTCGAGCAATACGACGTGCTCGGCGCCACGGCGCTGGCCGTCGTCATGCTCGCCATCTCCTTCGTCATGCTGCTCGGCATCAACGGGCTGCAATGGTGGGCGGCCAACCGCCACCGCAACAGCGAACCGCTCGAGGTCGCCGCCGGCAAGGCGAAAGGCGGTGCCGCATGAAGTCGAACCGCGCCACGCAGGAGCCGGGCTGGGTCCGCGCCCTGCTCCTCGCCACCGGACTGGGCTTCCTCTTCTTCTTCCTCGGCCTCCCGCTGGTCGCCGTCTTCGTCGAGGCGCTGGCGCAGGGCTGGCCGGCCTACGTCGAGGCGCTGAAGGATTCCGAAACCCGATCGGCGATCTGGCTCACCGTCATCATCGCGCTCGCCGTGCTGCCCTTCAACATACTGTTCGGCGTCGCCGCCGCGTGGGCGATCGCCAAGTTCGACTTCAAGGGCAAGAGCCTGCTGATCACGCTGATCGACCTGCCCTTCGCGGTGTCGCCGGTGGTCGCCGGCCTCATCTTCATCCTCCTGTTCGGCGCCCAGGGCTATTTCGGCCCGTGGCTGGCGGCCAACGACGTCAAGATCATCTTCGCCGTACCCGGGATGATCCTGGCGACGCTGTTCATCACCTTCCCCTTCATCGCCCGCGAGCTGATCCCGCTGATGCAGGCGCAGGGCAAGGACGAGGAAGAGGCCGCGGTGTCGCTGGGCGCCTCGGGCTGGCAGATGTTCTGGCGGGTCACGCTGCCCAACATCAAGTGGGGCCTGCTCTACGGCGTCATCCTGGCCAACGCCCGGGCGATGGGCGAATTCGGTGCGGTGTCGGTGGTTTCCGGCCACATCCGCGGCGAGACCAACACCCTGCCGCTGCACGTCGAGATCCTCTACAACGAATACAACGCGGTCGGTGCCTTCGCCGCCGCCTCCATCCTCGCCCTGCTGGCGCTGGTGACGCTGGTCGCCAAGACCATCGTCGAGTGGCGGATGAAGAAGGAGACCGACATGCTGAACACGGTGCTGGCGCCGGAGAAAACCTGATGAGTATCGAAATCCGCAATATCTCCAAGCGCTTCGGCAATTTCGTCGCGCTCGACAACATCAACCTCGACATCCCGACCGGCGAACTGGTGGCCCTGCTCGGCCCTTCCGGCTGCGGCAAGACGACGCTCCTGCGCATCATCGCCGGCATGGAGACGCCCGACGGCGGCGACGTGCTCTTCTCCGGCGCCGAGGCCACCCACCTGCACGCTCGCGAGCGCCAGGTCGGCTTCGTCTTCCAGCACTATGCGCTGTTTCGCCACATGACGGTGTTCGAGAACGTCGCCTTCGGCCTGCGCGTCAAGCCGCGCAAGGAACGCCCGTCGGACGCGGAGATCAGGCGCCGGGTCATGGAACTGCTCGGCCTGGTCCAGCTCGACTGGCTGGCCGACCGCTACCCGTCGCAGCTCTCCGGCGGCCAGCGCCAGCGCATCGCGCTGGCCCGCGCGCTCGCGGTCGAACCCAAGGTGCTGCTGCTCGACGAACCCTTCGGCGCGCTCGACACCAAGGTACGCAAGGAACTGCGCCGCTGGCTGCGCCGCCTCCACGACGACATGCACATCTCGTCGGTTTTCGTGACGCACGACCAGGAAGAGGCACTGGAAGTCGCCGACCGCGTGGTGGTCATGAACCACGGCCGCATCGAACAGATAGGTTCGCCCGACGAAGTCTATTCGGCGCCGGCCTCGCCCTTCGTCTACCAGTTCCTCGGCAACGTGAACGTGTTCCACAGCCGCGTCCACGGCGGCTTCGCCGAGGTCGAGCGCGGCGAACAGCCGGAGAAGGCGACGGCCTTCGTTCGCCCCCACGACATCGATATCGCGTTGCAGTCGATCGACAGCGGCATGCCCGCGAGCGTCCTGCACGTGCACCCGATCGGGCCGGTGGTACGCGTCGAGCTGCAGCACGAAGCCGAGATCGTCGAGGTCGAACTCTCGCGCGAACGGCACGAGGCACTGCAGCTTGCCCCCGGCCGCCAGGTCTGGTTCCGCCCGCGACAGATGCGCGTTTTCGGCGCCGGCGAGCAGCCGCGATCGACGCCCGAAAAACAGGCCTTCCTCTTCTAGCGCCGCCCCTCTTCGGCCTTTTAATTCGATCAGGGTATATTTTAGTGAATATTCAGTCTGTGAATGAATAAAGAACCCGATTAGACTCCAGTCACGGCGAACCCTTATTCATTTGACTGGAGTCTTTCATGCGCAAATCGGCCATTATTGCGGCGTTGACCGCAACGCTCACTCTCGGCAGCGCCTTTGCCCAGACCACGCTGCTCAACGTTTCCTACGACCCGACGCGCGAGCTCTACAAGGATTTCAACGCCGCCTTCAACAAGCACTGGCAGGCGAAGACCGGCCAGACGGTGAATGTCCGGCAGTCACACGGCGGTTCCGGCAAGCAGGCACGCTCGGTCGCCGACGGGCTCGAGGCCGACGTGGTGACGCTAGCCCTGGCGTCGGACCTCGACGCGCTGGCGGAGCGCAAACTGATTCCGGCCGACTGGCAGAGGCGCTTCCCGAACAACTCGTCGCCCTACACCTCGACCATCGTCTTCCTCGTGCGCAAGGGCAACCCCAAGGCGCTCAAGGACTGGGGCGACCTCGCCAGGCCGGGCGTCGGCGTCATCACGCCCAACCCGAAGACCTCGGGCGGCGCGCGCTGGAACTACCTCGCCGCCTGGGCGTGGGCGCTCAAGCAGCCGGGCGGCAACGAGCAGAAGGCGAAGGAACTGGTTGCCGGCATCTTCCGGAACGTGCCGGTGCTCGACGCCGGCGCTCGCAGTTCGCTGACCACTTTCGTGGAGCGCGGCCTCGGCGACGTGCTGATCGCCTGGGAGAACGAGGCGCTGCTCGCCGCCGGCGAACTCGGCAAGGACCGCTTCGAGATCGTTTATCCCAGCCTCTCCATCCTCGCCGAGCCGCCGGTGGCGGTGGTCGACAAGGTGGTCGAGAAGCGCGGAACCCGGCTCACCGCGCAGGCCTATCTCGACTACCTGTATTCCGAGGAGGGGCAGGCGATTGCGGCGAAGCACCATTACCGGCCGACCAACGCCAAGGTCGCCGCGCAGCACGCAAAGCAGTTCCCGAAGCTGAAGCTGGTGACCATCGATGATACCTTCGGCGGCTGGGCGAAGGCACAGAAGACGCACTTCGCCGATGGCGGCACCTTCGACCAGATCTACCTGAAGAAATAGGGGGCGACATGCCGCTCGGCGAATTGATCCGTTACTTCAACGCCACTGTCGGCAGCGGCGACAGCACGCTCTACGACGAAGGCGGGCGGATCGCCGCCTGGCACGACGGAATGCGCCTCGGCTCGCTGTTCGCGCCGATCGTCGACCTGCGCAACGAGCGCATCGTCGGGCATCAGGCCAGCCTGGCCGCTCGCCTCGTCGACGGCAGCACCGTCAGCGAAGAGGACGCCTATGCCCGTAACGCGACACCGGAAGCGATTGTCCCGTTCGATCGCCTGGTTCGCACGCTGCACACCCTCAATTTCCTGTCCCAGAGCCGCCATGCCGGAGGCTTCCTGCTCGTGCCGGTGCACGCCCGGCACCTGCGTGCGGTCAGTAGCCAGCACGGCCTCGTTTTCGAGGCGATCCTCAAGCGCTGCGGTCTGGCTCCCGAGGACATCATTCTCGAGCTGGACCATTGCGAAACCGCCGGCTGCGCCCATCTGGCCGAAGCCCTCGGCAGCTATCGGCAACGTGGCTATCGCCTCGCCCTGTGCGGAATCGGGAGTCCCCTGGCGGCGATGCAGGCGCTGCAACTCGGACCCGATGTCATCCGGCTGCCGGCCGGCACGGCGGAAGAAACGATCGCGCTGCTCCGTCAGGGGCGGGTGACCCTGCTGCAATCGGGGATCGCAAGTGTTTCGCAATATGAATCCGCCCGCGCTGCTGCTGTCGAATTGGGAAAGGGCGCCTTGTTCGGCGAGCCGCAGGCGGTTTGCCGGGCCACCCACGGCAGGCAGGGAGTCGCCTACAATTCCCAACTCTCGATCGGAGCCTGAAAATGAAAATCGCCAACAACGTTACCGAACTGGTCGGCAATACGCCGCTGGTCCGCCTCAATCGCGTTACCGAAGGCTGCGGCGCGACCATCGTCGCCAAGCTGGAGTTCTTCAACCCGGGCCACAGCGTCAAGGACCGGATTGCCGTCTCGATGCTCGACGCCGCGCAGGCCGCCGGCAAGATCGGTCCCGACACCGTCGTCCTCGAGCCGACATCCGGCAACACCGGCATCGGTCTGGCCATGGTCTGCGCCGCGCGTGGCATCAAGTGCGCCTTCACCATGCCGGAAACCATGAGCCGCGAGCGCAAGCTCCTGCTCAAGGCCTACGGCGCCGACCTGATCCTGACCCCGGGGCCGGACGGCATGGGCGGCGCCATCGCCAGGGCCAGGGAACTGGCGGCAGCCGACCCGCGCTACTTCATCCCGCAGCAGTTCGAAAATCCGGCCAATCCGGAGGTCCACCGCAACACGACGGCCGAGGAGGTCTGGAAGGATAGCGACGGCCAGGTCGATATCTTTGTGTCGGGGTCGGCACCGGCGGCACCGTCACCGGCGTCGGCGAGGTGCTGAAGGCGCGCAAGCCGGGGTCAGGGTCGTCGCCGTCGAACCCGACGCGTCGCCGGTGCTTTCCGGCGGCGTCAAGGGACCGCACCCGATCCAGGGCATCGGCGCCGGCTTCGTGCCGGCCATCCTGAACACCGCGATCTACGACGAAGTGATCCGCGTCAAGAACGACGATGCCTTCGCCGTCGCCCGCCGCATGGCGACCGAGGAAGGGCTGCTGGTCGGCATCTCCTCCGGCGCCGCGACCTGGGCTGCGCTTGAACTGGCCAGGCGCCCGGAAAACGCCGGCAAGCTGATCGTCGTCGTGATCCCGTCCTTCGGCGAGCGCTACCTGTCGACCGCGCTGTTCCAGCATATCGAGGTTTGAGCATCTTCGACACGCCGCCCGACCGGCGCGGCTCCGATTCGATCAAGTGGGGCAGGTACGGCGGTCGCGACATCCTGCCGCTTTGGGTGGCGGACATGGATTTCGCCGCGCCGCCGCCGGTGCTTGCCGCCCTGCAGCGGCGCATCGAGCACGGCGTCTTCGGCTATGGCGGGCCGTGGCCGGCGCTGACGGAGTCAGTGCTCGCTCACCTTGAACGCGAGTACGGCTGGGCGATCGAAGCGGAATGGATCGTCTGGCTGCCGGGGCTGGTGACGGGGCTCAATGTCGCCTGTCGCGCTGTCGACGGCGAGGTGCTGACGGCGACGCCGATCTACCCGCCCTTCCTGTCGGCGCCGCGCCTATCGGGAAAGAAACTCAACCGTGTCGAACTCGCATGCCGTGACGGTCGCTGGCACTGGGACAAAACCGCCCTGAAAAACGCGTCGACCGCAGCCACCCGCCTGTTCCTGCTCTGCCACCCGCACAACCCGGTCGGCCGCTGCTGGAGCGAAGCCGAATTGCGCGACCTTGCCGCCTTCGCCGAGCTCAACGACCTGGTCGTCTGTTCCGACGAAATCCACTGCGGCCTGATCCTCGACGCCGACAAGCGCCACATCCCGTTCGCCAGCCTGTCGCCCGATGCCTCCCATCGCAGCATCACGCTCATGGCGCCGTCGAAGACCTGCAACATCCCCGGCCTCGGCTGCGCCTTCGCGGTGGTTCCCGACGCCGACCTGCGTCGTCGCTTCCTGCGCGTCATGGGCGGCATCGTGCCGCATGTGAATGTGCTCGGGCTCGCCGCCTGCGAAGCGGCCTACCGCGATTGCGGCGATTGGCACCGCGCGCTGATCGCCTATCTGGCGGCCAACCGCGACCGGGTGGCGGCTGCGGTCGACGCCGAAAAAGGNGCAAAAATGAGCCATGTCGAGGCCACCTACCTGGCCTGGATCGATGTCCGCGAACTTGGTCTGGCCAACCCGGCTGCCCACTTCGAGGCGCACGGCCTCGGCCTTTCCGATGGCGCCGATTTCGGCGCGCCGGGCTGGCTGCGGCTCAACTTCGGCTGCTCCCGCAGCACGCTGGACGACGCGCTCGGGCGCTTCGCCAGAGGCTGCAAGGCGGCATGAGTTCGTTTTCGCTGGCCGTGTGCGCGCTCCTGGGCGCACTGCTCGCCCAGTCTTATGCCACCGCTCTGGCAGCCGAACTGTTCCTGCGCCGGGAGCAGGGTGCGCTGGCGCGGCGCTCCTGGCTGGCGCTGGCCATTGCCTCGCTGGTTTTCGCCCTGCAGCATGGCTATGCCCTCGAACTGGCCGTCAGCACCGGGCTGCACGACCTGCGCCAGGCAGTCCTCGCGGGATGCGCTTCGCTGCTGCTGGCACTGGCGGTGCATGGGCTCAGGCGGCTGGCCTGAACGCGCCGTCCTCGGTGACGATCCAGTCGAGTCGCTGGTCGTGCGGCTCGGGCCGGATGTTGTCGATGCGGTTGATCGCGAAGCCGACGCCCACCGCCAGCGGCCGCGGAACGAGCGCCGCCAGCGTGCGGTCGAAGTAACCGCCGCCGTAGCCGAGGCGATAACCGGCGTCATCGAAGCCGTTGAGCGGGAGCAGGATCAGATCGGGAGTCAGCCAGGCGCCGGCGGTCGGCGTCGGGATGCCGTAGCGGTCCGCGGCGAGTTGGCCATCTGGCGTCCATTCGCGAAAGCGCAGCGGCGCGTCCTCGGTGATCACGACCGGAAGGGCGGCACGGACGCCGGACGTGGCCCAGCGGGCGAGCAGGCTGCGGATGTCGGGTTCGTGCCTGATCGGCCAGCAGAAGGCGGCGACCACCGGGAGCGGCAGGGCAGCCAGCGCATGGACGACGATGCGCGCCGACAACGCGGCATGCTCGGCATCGCTCAGGGCCGCCCGCCGCGCGACCATTTCCTGGCGCAATGCCCGTCGCCGGGCCGTGTTATCCTCGCAACAACCTTTCATACGTGAAATCTAGCATGAAGTTTCCCGCCCTTCTCCTCGCGTTCTTCGTTTCATTGCCGGTTTTGGCTCAGGACGGTCGCGACGCCACCTACCTTGCCGCCCGCGATGCCTTCCGCGCCGGTGACCGTGCGCGGCTTGACCGCGCCGCGGCGCAGATCGGCAACCACGAACTGGCGCCCTATGTCGAGAATTATCAGCTGCGCATGACCATGGATCAGGGCGACTCGCCCGCCCTGCGCGGATTTTTCGACCGCCATGACGGCACCTACGTCGCCGAGAAGCTGCGCGCCGACTGGATCCGCTGGCTGGGCAAGCGCGGCAACTGGGCGGAGATCGTTGTCGAGTATCCGAGACTGATCGCCCCCGAGCCCGATGTCACGTGCTGGTCGCAGCAGGCGCGACTGGCCGGCGGCGACAAGGCGGCACTGGATGACGCACGGCAACTGTGGCTGACCATGCTCGAGCCNCCGGAGCCGTGCCGATCCGTGCTCGAGGCGCTGGTCCGCGACAATCGGGTCACGACCGACGACATCTGGACGCGGGCCCGTCGCCAGTTCGAGGCCAACCGCACGGGTCCGGCCAAGGTCACGCTCGCCGCCTTGCCGGCCGCTCAGGCACCCGATGCGAAAGCGCACGAAATGGTGATTGGCAGCCCGATGGGCTATCTCGCCAGGCAAACGCCCAACTGGAATGCCAGCCAGACCGGTCGCGAACTTGCGGCGCTGGCGATCCAGCGCATCGCGGCCAACGATCCGCGCNNGGCGGCGGCCGAACTCGAGAAGATCCAGGGGCGCCTGCAGGAGCCGGAACGGCTTTGGGCCTGGAGTCAGGTCGGTCTGCAGGGCGCGAAGCGCCACTACGGCGAGGCGCTCGCCTGGTATGCGCAAGCCGGGCTGACGCCGCTCTCCGACGAGGCGGCGCAGTGGAAGGTCCGCGCCGCTCTGCGGGCCCATGACTGGAGTGTGGTTCTGGCGACGATCAGCGAAATGCCGCCGGCCCTCGCCGCGCAGCCCGAATGGATCTACTGGCTGGGCCGGGCTTACAAGGCGGGCGGGCTGACCAGCGAGGCCGATGCGCTATTCGAGAAGATTGCCGGGCAGGCCAATTTCTATGGCAACCTGGCAGACGAGGAACTCGGACGCAAGATCGCGATCCCGTCGAAAGCCAGGGCGCCGACCGCCGACGAGCAGAAGGCGGCGCGCGACAATCCGGGGATTCGCCGGGCGATGGTATTTTTCCGGCTGGAAATGCGGACCGAGGCGGTCCGCGAATGGAACTGNGCGCTGCGCGGCATGGATGACCGCGAGTTGCTGGCGGCGGCCGATCTGGCGAAGCGCAACCAGATCTGGGACCGCGCCATCAACACTGCCGACCGAACCAAGAGCGAACACGACTTCACGCTGCGCTTCCTCGCCCCCTACGGCGATCAGGTGCGCACGGCGGCACGGGATCAGGCGCTCGACGACGCCTGGGTCTATGGCCTGATGCGCCAGGAGAGCCGCTTCATCACCAGCGCCAAGTCGAATGTCGGCGCCTCGGGCCTGATGCAGCTGATGCCGGCGACGGCCAAGTGGGTTGCCAAGAAGATCGGCCTGCGGAACTACGACCATGGACGCGTCAACGACACCGAAACCAACGTCCTGCTCGGCACCAGCTACATGCGTCTGGTCATGGAAAACCTCGACAACCATCCGGTGCTGACCTCGGCCGCCTACAACGCCGGTCCCGGCCGCGCCAAGCGCTGGCGCGCCGACCGGCCGCTCGAGGGCGCGATCTATGCCGAAACCATCCCGTTCAACGAGACCCGCGACTACGTCAAGAAGGTGATGAGCAACTCGGTCTATTACTCGATGCAGTTCACCGGTCGTCCGGATTCGCTGAAAGCCCGCCTGGGCGTGGTCGGGATGCGCACCGCCGATGCGCCCAAGGACTCCGATTTGCCCTAAGATTCATGCTTTTACGACTCTGCGACAAGGTCGGCGATGGCCCCGTCGGGCAGTAAGGAGATCCTGCAGGTTCCGGATGATGCCTGGGACATCCTGCGGGACTGTCGGGTATTCTTCCTGAAGCAGGTGGTTCGCCTGCTTCAGGAGGCGGAGCCGCTGCCCGAAGAACCGCTGCGCGCCTTCGCCAGGGCAACGGGCGCGTACTTCGACGACATGGTTTCGAGCGAAAGGCGCAGCCGTTTCGATCAGCTCGGAAGCCTCACCGCCTCGCGGATATCGCTGCTCGGGGAGGATGACCTGGAGCTGGATATCCGCCTCGGCAGCTTCGTTTCCCAGTTGCTCGAAGCCAACGCCAGGGAACTGTGGCGCGTCTATCTCCGCTTCGTGACCCTGCTTGGCCGCCCCGACCTTTCGCCAGGCGACAATCCGGTCGGCCCCAAGGCGGTCGCGAAGGGCCTGGCGGCCTTGTCCCAGGCGCTTGACGATGATCATGACCGTGCGCTGGACCGGGTCGCACGTCTCGAGGAACATCTTGCCGAGTTTCTGCCGGCAGTCTATCTGGCCCTGAACGATTTTCTGGTCAGCCGCAAGGTGTCGGCAGCGCAACCGACCCTCGTGACCGCCCCGGATGTCGTCGACCACTCGGCTGCGCCCGGGGGTCCGGGGCCCCGGCGGGCGCGCTGGCGCCCGACCCGGCAGTGGCTNCTGCAGAGAAGCCTGCTCGGTCGGCAGCCGGCTGCCCAGCAGCCGGATGGTCATCTGGCGTGGTCGGGAGCGGCGGCGTCGCTGGTCACGCAGGCGATGTTCGGTCGCCTGCTGGCCCGGCTCGACGACCTCGAGCGGGCGGGACGTCCAGCCTCCGAGGGCAAGCCGGATGCGCCCCGCCCGCTGACGGCGGCGGAGTTNGGGGTGCCGACCGGGGCGCCGGAATCGGCGGCAATCGATGCCCTGGCGATGATCTTCGAGGCGATCTTCGACTCGCCGACCTTGCCCGACGCCGTCAAGTCGGCGCTCGGCAGCCTGCAGATTCCGACACTGCGCGCGGTCATGCTCGATTCGGGATTCTTCACCGCCGATGCCCATCCGGCGCGGCAGCTGCTCGACAAGATGGCGCGCGTGGCAGTCGGCCTGCCGTCCGATGTCTCGTCCCGGCATCCGCTGTGCGCCGGCATCCAGAAAATTGCGGCGCGCGTCCGCAGCGAATTCGTGAATGACACCCAGGTCCTGTCGCAGCAGGTTGCCGAACTCGACAAATTGATAACCGAGCGCGACATATTGGCCGCGCAGGCTGCGTCGGCTTACCGCCCCTTGCTGCTACGCCTGGAGCAGAGCGATCTTGCGGATTCGCGGAGCCGCCAGGCGATTGACCAGTTCTGCATGACCTCCGATGTGCCGCCGCCGATTGCCGGCTTCCTCCGCGACCACTGGCAGCGCGTGTTGCGCCACGTCTGGATCGAATGCGGGGAAGACGGCCCGGAGTGGCAGGAGTACACNGGGGTGCTCGACAGGCTGCTGTGGAGCATTCAGCCGAAACTCGAACTGGACGCGCGCAAGCAACTGGCGCGCGAGCTTCCGCAGATGTTGCAGGTGCTCACCAGCGGGATGCAGCGGATTTCGGTTCCGGAGACCGTGCGCGCCCGGTTTCTCGATACCTGCTTCGCCCTGCAGACCGCGGCGATGCGCGGTGGCGCCATGCCCGTCGGGGCTGCCGGGGAGACTCCGGCAGCCTCGTCCCAAGCTGTCGCGGCGCGGCCGGCGGTGGGCGCAGCGCCGGTGTCCAGCGAATTGCGGGTGGGAACACAGGTTCTCCGGATCTTAGATNNCTCGCCGGGGTATTCGCCGTGGCGGNNCTTACCGCGGCCACAGGTGCACGCCGGGGACTGGCTGTCATTCCGGCTGCCCAACGATCAGGCACTCTGTGGACGGGTTTGTCATGTCGGCAAGGCCACGGGCAAGCTGTTGCTGGCCAACCCGGACTGGGACTTCGCCGTGGTGCTGCATCCGGCGATTGCCGAGAGCCAGCTCAAGGATGGCCACGCCAGCATCAGTTCGCGCGGTTCGCTGTTCAACGCGGCGGCCGAGCAGGCGCTGCAGCGGATGTCCGGTTCCGCGCAAGTGCCCCAAGCCTGAGCGATTTGGCTTAGAATTCGTGGTTCGAAGAACAGTTTCCGGGGTTCGCAATGGACATCAAGAGAGTCTTGCTGCTNGGGGGTAGCGGTTTCGTCGGTACCTATATCGCCAATCGCTTGTCACAGCGCGGTATCGAGGTCACCATCCCGACGCGCCGGCGCGAGCGGACCAAGGCCCTGATCATCCAGCCGAACGTGCTGATGCCGGAAGTCAACATCAATTCCGAAGAGACCCTCGTTTCGCTGCTGCAGCGTCAGGATGCGGTCATCAATCTCGTCGGCGTCCTCCATAGCCGCGATGTCGTTCTGCCGTACAGCAAGGATTTTGCCGAAGCGCACGTCGAGTTGCCGAAGAAGATCGTTGCCGCCTGCAAAAAGGCGGGTGTGCGCCGGCTGGTCCACATGAGCGCGCTTGGCGCCAACCCCAAGGGACCGTCGGAGTACCTTCGTTCGAAGGGCGACGGCGAGGCGATCGTGACGGCCGCCCGGGGCGATCTGGACGTTACGGTCTTCCGCCCCTCGGTCATCTTCGGGCTCGGTGATTCCTTCCTGTCGATGTTTGCCGGGGTGCTGCGCAAACTGCCGGTCTTCCCGCTCGGTTTCGGGCAGGCGCGCTTCCAGCCGGTGTGGGCGGCCGATGTCGCCGACGCCTTTGTCGATAGCCTGGGTAATCCGGCCACCTTCGGTGAGGCCTACGATCTCGTCGGCCCCAAGGTATACACACTGCGCGAACTGGTCGAATACACCGCGACGCTCGTCGGCAGCAACGCGCGGATCATCGCCCTGCCCGAGGGCCTTGCCTACCTGCAGGCCGGCCTGATGTGGCTGTCGCCGAAGCCGCTGATGTCTCCGGACAACCTGCGTTCGATGGAGGTTGACAGCGTCTGCGACAGCAACTGCAAGTTGCCGGCGAAATGGAAGCCGACGGCTCTCGAAGCCATAGCCCCGACCTACATCGCCCATAACACGCCGAAGGGCAAGCTCGACAGGTTCCGCTACCGGGCCGGGCGTTAGGTTCCCCGGCTGCCGATGAAGGTCACATCGTCGGCGGCGCGGTTCGCGACGAATTGCTCGGGCGGGCGATTACGGATCGTGATCACGTTGTCGTCGGCGCCACCCCGCAGGCCATGCTGGAAATGGGCTTTCGTCCGGTCGGCAGGGATTTTCCGGTATTTCTGCATCCCGTGACGAACGAGGAATATGCGCTTGCCCGGAGCGAGCGCAAGACCGGCCATGGCTATCATGGGTTCGCCTTCAACGCGGCGCCGGATGTCACGCTCGCTGACGATCTCGCGCGGCGCGACCTGACGATCAACGCCATGGCCAGGGCGGCCGACGGGACGCTGGTCGATCCCTTCCACGGTCGACATGATCTCGAGGCCGGAATCCTGCGCCATGTCGGGCCGGCCTTTGCCGAGGACCCGGTGCGCATCCTCCGCGTTGCGCGCTTTGCCGCGCGCTATGCCGATTTTTCGGTCGCCCCGGAAACCGTCGAACTGATGCGCGGCATGGTCGCGAGCGGCGAAGTCGATCATCTGGTTGCCGAGCGCGTCTGGCAGGAACTGGCGAAGGGACTGATGGAGGCCGCGCCCTCGCGCATGTTCGAGGTGCTGCGCCGGTGCGGCGCGCTGACCCGCCTGCTGCCCGAGGTCGACGCGCTGTTCGGTGTGCCGCAGCGGGCCGATTACCATCCGGAAATCGATACCGGGGTGCACNNATTGATGGTGGTGGACGAGTCCGCGCGCCAGGACTTTTCATTGCCGGTGCGCTTTGCGGCATTGACGCACGATCTTGGCAAGGCGACGACGCCGGCGGACATCCTGCCGCGTCACCATGGTCACGAAGCCCGCAGCGTGCGCCTTACGGCCGCGCTCTGCGAGCGCCTCCGGGTCCCCAACGAGTGCCGCGACCTGGCGCTGCTCGCTGCGCGTTATCACGGCGACATCCATCGCGCCGGCGAATTGCGCCCCTCGACACTCGTCGCGCTGCTGGAACAGACCGATGCGCTGCGCCGTCCCGAGCGCTTTCGGCGGCTGCTGGAAGTGTGCCAATGCGATTTCAACGGCCGCCTCGGCTGGGCGGGTCGACCCTATGAGAGTGACAGTCTGCTGCTGGCGGTTCTGGCTGCGGTACGGACAGTCGATGGCGGGGCCATCGCCGTGGGCTGCGCTGACAAGGCTAATATTCCCGGGATGATTCACGCGGCGCGGGTTGCCGCCGTCAAGCGCCTCCTAGACGAGACGCGAGACGACCAGCAGGAGAACTGACAGGATGATCGTCGTCGCAAAAGGTAGATAGTAGGTCCGCCCGCGAAAGCGGAAGGCAATGTCGCCCGGCAAGCGGCCGAGGCGGATGAACCGGGCGACGTGCGGGACGACGATGCCGAGCACGAAAATGGCAATTACCAGCGTCAGGATCCACTTCAGCATCTCAGCTTGAGCTACCCTTGCAAATCCCGCATTTAACCATGCTTCGCCAGACAACAGAGCAGTAATGACAAGAACCGAAATGATCAACGGGCTCGAGGTCTTCTCGCGCCTGCCGGCAGAGATCACCGATCGCCCGCCAGTGCTTTTCGTTCATGGGGCATTCGCCGGAGGCTGGATGTGGGCCGACACCTTCATGCCATTCCTGGCCGATGCCGGTTACCCCTGCTACGCCGTCTCCCTGCGCGGTCACGGCGGCAGTCACGGGCGAGGGCAGATCGACTGGCATTCCATCGCCGACTACGTCGACGACGTCACGATGGCGATCGACTGGCTGGAGCAGGAGCCGGTCCTGGTCGGTCACTCGATGGGTGGCTTCATTGTTCAAAAGTACCTCGAGCACCATACCGCGCCGGCTGCCGTGCTGCTCTGCTCGGTTCCNCCGCAGGGGCTGATCGCCGCCCAGTTTCATCTGCTGTTCCGGAAGCCGCACCTGTTCATGGACCTCAACAGCATCATGGGCGGCGACTATGCCGATACGGGCACATTGCGCGAAGCCCTGTTCGCCGGGGAGGTCGACGAGGCGATGCTGAAGATCTGGGTGAGGCGCATGCAACCGGAGTCGCATCAGGCGCTGTGGGACATGTCGATGTTCAACCTGCCGCGCCTGCACGCCATGAGTCGCCCACCGATGCTGATTCTCGGCGCCGAGCACGATGTCCTGGTTCCGGCCTTCCTTGTGCAATCGACGGGGAACAGCTACGGGCTGCCCGTGCATATCTTTCGCAACATGGGCCATGCCGTGACCCATGAGCGGGAATGGCCCCAGGTTGCCGGCATGTTGAGCGCATGGCTCGATGCGCTGGGAGCCAGACCCGGCGAGGGCTTGTAGTTATCCGGCGGCATCCGGCGTGGCCCGGGAACCGCTGCCGGCGAGCGGCTGAACTTCCGGTCGCCACGCTCGTGCGGGTGTCGGCGCCGATGGCAGCCGATTTCCCGGCCTTCGTGAAGTATTTCGCAGTCATTCCGGTCGCTATCGCGGTAACTTGGGCGCCTGGGAGAAATTCCCGTTGCCAGTGGGGCGAGGCGATCAGGGACCGGCTGCAGAGCATTGCATTAGCCGTTGTTTCGTTCCACCATAACTTTTTCAGCAGAAACCTGCCGACGCAATGACCAAACACGAAAAATCCGCGGAGTCCAGCCGAATTCTCGAAGCGATCCGCGCCAAGCGGGAACGTCGGACTTCGTCGGTTGGCGACATCGAGGAACTCGAAGCCTCGCTGATGGCCGATATCGATTCTTTCGACCTGAACGAGGCAGAGCGCCAGGCGCGGCGCGAGCAACTGGCGAGCATGCAGGGCGGGATGAGCGATCTGTCGATGGTGTTTCCCGAGATCGTGCCTGCCGGCACCGTCCGCCATCTCGAACTGCGGAGCAAGGAAGAAGATGCCCGGGACGATCCGGAATGGATCGTCAGGAGCAGCGATTTCCTTGGTCAGTTGCGTCATCGGGCAGAGCTGCGGCAGCGCGAGTTGCACGCCGAGATGGCAGTACGCTCGGCCAGCAACGACGCGCTCGAACATGCCCTCAAAACGCTGTTCTTCTTCCTTCACGACCTCGTGCAGCAACTCAATATCGTCAAGCCGGCTGTCCAGCGCGAATACGTTGCGGCTGGCGACGTGATGTTCAGCGGCCTCGTCTGGCAGGAGGGCTTTGCCGACTATCGCACGCAGTCGCAGAGNCAGGGGGCGATGGTTGAACTGGTCACCCTTGCCTACCAGCTCGTGTCGCCGCTAAGGTTCTCGATCAGGCGCGACGGNCCCGGGGTCGAACGTCTGCGCACGGTGCTTTTCGATTACGGCCTGCAGTTTACATGCAAGGAATTCAAGAACGAACGCAGTTTTGTCGAGCGCGCCGAATTCGAGATCGGTGGCCAGGTTGGCGTAAGCGCGCGCTGGAAGGCCGATTTCCCCAACGGTGTCCTGATCCTCGAATCGCGCAACCTGGAGCGCCTCGGCAGCGTCGTCTATACGCTCAAGCCGGGGGCGATCGACCAGGAATTGCTCGACGAGTTCGGCCGCCTGGTTCTCGGCTTGCCCAACCATTTCCGGGATCTGGTCAAGAAGCAGTAGCTCTCGCTTCGGGGATCCGGCGGCGCGCCCTGCCGTTGAGGATCGATCAGCGACCGGCGTCGAAGCTCGAAACCGATTGGTCGAGGCTTTCGATGACGCTGGTTGCCAGGGCGATCTCACGCAGGAAGCAGACGAGCCCGGCAATCAGGGCGAGCATGGCGGCAATGAACAATCCGGCGATCGTGCTCGGCAGTTCGACATGCAATTCGGCGCCGATGAAGAGCGCGGCGATGACCAGGCAGACCAGCAGGTCGCAGACGGTGCACAGGGTGATGGCCCAGTGAATCAGCCGGGCCCGGCGCGCCAGCGAACTGATCGTTGTCTGGGCCCTCTCGCGATGGTCGGATGACGGGTCCTCGGCGAGTTCCCGCTCCAGGGCGTGAAAGCGGTCGACGACCCTGGCCAGGCGATTGGTCAGCACGGCGAGCAATGCGCCAACCCCGGCGAGCAGGAATACCGGGGCGACCGCTAGCTGGATCACGTGGGCGACGGAGGAAACCTGGCTGGCGATCTCGTTCATGAGGTGGCCTCGGGCGGAAAGGACGGCCGACGTGCGGCACGGCGTATCGGAGAAATGGCACTGCGGTTCGGGCAGCCAGAACTATCCCACGATTTTCCACTCTGACCCAACTCCTGGCACCGCAGAATTCCGATCCCGGTAGCGGCCGTCCTTGAATATTCAAACAGACGATGTCATGAACGCACCCGAGCAACTCCGGCGACTGGCTCGCCTCGAAGACCTCGAATTCGCCAACAGCTTTGCAGGCCTGCCCGATGCCTTCTATACGCGCCTGGCGCCGCTCGGCCTGCCGGCGCCCTATCTGGTTGGCGCCAGCGCCGAAGTGGCGGAACTGATCGGACTCGACCCCGACGAAATCGGGCGCCCCGAGTTCTGCGAAATTTTCGCCGGCAACCGCCTCNNCCCTGGCAGCGACGCGCTGGCGGCCGTTTATTCCGGTCATCAGTTCGGCGTCTGGGCCGGGCAGTTGGGCGACGGGCGGGCGCATCTGCTCGGCGGCCTGCGCGATGCGAGCGGGCATTGGGAAATCCAGCTCAAGGGCGCCGGGCGCACCCCGTACTCACGCGGCGCCGATGGTCGCGCCGTGCTGCGTTCGTCGATTCGCGAATTTCTCTGTTCCGAGGCGATGGCGGGCCTCGGGATCCCGACCACGCGGGCGCTGTCGGTCGTCGGCGCCGACCTGCCGGTGCGCCGCGAGGAAATCGAGAGCGCGGCGGTCGTCGCCCGGGTGGCGCCGAGTTTCGTGCGGTTCGGCTCCTTCGAGCACTGGGCTGCGCACGGGCGCGGCGACGAACTGAAAATGCTGGCCGACTACGTGATTTCCACCTTCCGTCCCGAGTGCCGTGAGGCCGCCAATCCCTATGCCGCCCTGCTCGCCGACGTCAGCAGCCGCACCGGCGAGCTGGTCGCGCGCTGGATGGCGTTCGGCTTCATGCATGGCGTGATGAATACCGACAACATGTCGATCCTCGGCCTCACCCTCGACTACGGCCCGTTCGGCTTCATGGAGGCCTTCGATGCCGGGCATGTCTGCAACCACTCCGACCATCACGGGCGCTACACCTATCGCAACCAGCCGCATGTCGCGCAATGGAATCTCCATTGCCTGGCCGAGGCCTTCCGCCCGCTGGCCGGCGACAGGGCGCTGGTGCAGGCGCTGGTCGATGACCATTTCGGACCGGCCTTCGAGGCGCATTTCGAGCGGGTGATGCGCGCCAAGCTCGGCTTGCGCGCGGGCCTGGCCGACGACGAAATCTTCATCGGCAAAACCTTCGGTCTGCTGCAACGGCACCGTCCCGACTTCACGCTGTTCTTCCGCGCCCTGTCACGACTGCCTGCTGCGGTCGACAGCGATAAACCGGGCAAAACCGACGACCCGTTGCGCGACCTATTCGTCGACCGCGCCGCCTGTGATTCCTGGCTGGCCGGATGGCGCGCCCGCCTGGCGCAGACGCCATGGGACAACGCTACGCGCCAGGCGGCAATGCGTGCCGCCAACCCGAAATACGTCCTGCGCAACTGGCTGGCCGAAGGCGCGATCCGCAAGGCGCGCGCCGGGGATTTCGCGGAAGTCGGGCGCCTGCTCGACTGCCTGCGCCGCCCCTTCGACGAGCAGCCCGAATTCGAACACTATGCCGCCACGCCGCCTGACTGGGCGAGCGGACTCGAGGTGAGTTGCTCGAGCTAGGAATTTCCGCCTACGCGGGAACGAAACTGCGCCGGCCGCAGTCCCCGATCTGGCGCAGCGGATAACCATAGAGGGCGCTGAGCTTTCCGGCCGTCAGGATGGTGTCGACCGCGCCCAGTTCGCAGTTTCCGTCGCCGTCGATCAGCAGCGCCCGGTCGCAGAAGCGGTGGGCCAGCGCCGGATCGTGGAGCACCATGACGACGCCGGTGCCGCAGTCGCGTGCCGCGCCGGCGAAGCGTTCGAGCACGGCCATCTGGTGATTGAGGTCGAGATGGGCGAGCGGTTCGTCGAGCAGGTAGAGCGGCGCCGCCTGGGCGAGCAGGGTGGCGATGGCGAGCCGCTGGCGCTCGCCGCCGGACAGGGTGTGAATCTGGCGCTGTTCGAGCCCTGCGAGGCCGACCGCCGCCAAGGCGTTGCGCGCGATTTGGGCGTCGCGCACGGTTTCCCAGTCCCAGCGGCCGAGGTGGGGATGACGGCCGGTCAGCGCGGTTTCCAGCACGGTCGATCCGAACGGGTCGGCTTGCACCTGCCCGAGCCAGGCGCGGCGCAGCGCCGCCTCGCGGGCGCTCAGTGCGGTACAGGCAGTGCCGCCAAGTTCGACGTGGCCGGCGCTGGGAATGCGCAACCCGGCCAGTGTGGCAAGCAGGGTCGACTTGCCGGCGCCGTTGCGCCCGAGGATGGCCAGCCGCCCGCCGGGCATCAGGTCGAGGTCGAGCCCGCGCACGACCTGATGCCCGCCGATTTCAACCGAAAGGCCGTGGGCGGCCAGCAGCGGGACGTTCATCGGGCCTGGCGCGAGAGCAGGAAGAGAAAGACTGGCACGCCGATCAGCGCCGTCAGCACGCCGACCGGCAATTGCTGCGGAGCGATCAGCGAGCGCGCCAGAGTGTCGGCGAACATCAGCAGGGCGCCGCCGGCCAGCGCCGAGGCTGGCAGCAGCAGGCGCTGGTCGTTGCCGGCGGCGAGGCGGACGAGGTGCGGCACGACGAGGCCGATGAAGCCGATCGACCCGGCAGTCGTCACCGACGCGGCGGTGGCCAGCGAGGCCAGCAGGAAAATGGCATGGCGCAGGCGGTTGACCGCGACACCCAGCGCCTGCGCCTGCAGCAGCCCGCGCGCCAGCAGGTTGAGTTCGCGGGCGAAGGGCATGGCCAGCGCCAGCGCGATTGCCAGTGCCAGCAGCGGCGGCCAGGCGCTGGCGGCCTGGCCGAGGTCCCNCATCAGCCAGAAGAGCATGCCGCGCAGACGGTCTTCCGGGGCGATTGCCAGCATCAGCGCGACCAGCGCGCCGCAGCCGGCGGCGACGATGACGCCGGTCAGAAGCAGACGCGTCTGCGTCCAGCTGCCGTCGCCGTGCGCCAGCCCGAAGACGAGCAGCATGGCGCCGAGCGCGCCGACGAAGGCCAGGCCGTCGATGCCGAGCGCCGGCAGCCCGAGCAGGATGGCGAGCAGCGCCCCGACACCGGCGCCGCCGGAAATGCCGAGGATGTAGGGGTCGGCAAGCGGGTTGCGCAGCAACACCTGCATCAGCGCGCCGGCCAACGCCAGCAGGCCGCCGCAGGCGAAGCCGGCGAGCGCGCGCGGCAGGCGCAATTGCCGGACAATGTCGGCGCCGGGCGCTTCCCGCCCGAGCAGGGCGGCGAGGATGTCGCCTGCCGCGACCGGGATGCTGCCCGCCGCCAGCGCCGCCCAGAAGCTCGCCAGCGCCAGCAGGAGCAGCGCGGCGAGGATCAGGGCGGCGCGACGGCGGGTCGGCATCAGCGGAAGTTGTAGCTCGCGGTCATCAGGAAGGTGCGCCCGTCGGCCGGGTAATAGTAGTAGTCCGACTGGAACGCCGAATAGCCGGCGTAGGGCGAATACACCTTGTTGAAGGCATTGAGCAGACGCGCGGTGACTGACCACGGCTTGAAGTTCCACGACGCCATGAAGTCGGCCGTGGTGTACGCGGGCAGCTTGTCCAGCGCGTTGGCGAAGTCGCCGCTGTAATATTGCGACCCGACGTAATTGACCACGGCGGTGTAGGCTCCGATCTTCCCGCCATCCCAGGTCAGGCGGCCCGAGGCCTTGCTGGTCGGGACCAGCGGGATCTGGTTGCCGGAATTGGGGCCGGAGCGGAAGGTCGAGTCGGCGTAGGTGTAGGTCAGGCGGAGGAGGAGCGACGGGACGATGCGCCAGTCGCCCTCCAGCTCGACCCNCTGGCGGCGGGTCTTGTCCAGGTTCACGTTGGAGAACACGGCGCCGTCATAGACGATTTCGTCCTCGAGGTCGATGCGGTAGAGTGCCGCGCGCGCGGTGACCGGCCCGCTGCGGAAGCTGCCGCCGATCTCGCCGAGGGTGCCGGTCTGCGGCTTCAGGTTGCCGGCGAAGGTCGGGTTGCCGGTGAACGGGTCGTAACCGAACAGTTCGTCGGTGTTCGCGAAGCGGAAGGTCGTTCCGCCCCGGACATAGGTCCGCCAACTGTCGCCGGAGTAGCTGAGGCCGAGATCCCAGGCGTTGCGGGTGTAGTCGGCGCTGCCGCTCATCGCCGGCTGCAGGCCGAATAAGCCGTTGTAGGCATCCTGCGATGCCGACTGGTCGACGCGCTGGCTGCGGAAGCCGACGGTGCTGGCCATCCCCGCGACCCATTCCGTCACGTTCTGGATATAGGCCCCGCTGCTGGTCTGC
This sequence comes from Dechloromonas sp., assembly GCA_013693915.1. Classification (GTDB taxonomy): domain Bacteria; phylum Pseudomonadota; class Gammaproteobacteria; order Burkholderiales; family Rhodocyclaceae; genus Azonexus. Next base: position 399,300 of record CP059264.1, read on the forward strand.
TTGGCGCCCTGCGTCGCGGACGTGGTGTAGCTAGCGTCGACCTGCCCGGAGTAGTAGTCGATGCCGACGACGGTCTCGCTCTTCAGGGTGCCGAGGCCATGCTGCCAGCGCAGGCGCGGTGTCACCGACGAGTTGTCGCGGACGCGCTGCGCCTTGCTGGCGAAGGAAACGTAGTTCGCATTCTGGTCCTGGCGGTCGTAGGAGACTTCCGCCTCGAGGCGCAGGGTGTCGGTGAGCGGCAGCGCGACGCCAGGGCGCAGGCGGTAGCCGTTGCTGTTCTGAGAATCCCTGGGGGTGGTGGACGATTGCGGATTCGCCAGGTAGGCGGGCCGCAGCAGGTAGCCGGGCAGGCCGGAGCGGTTGTCGTAGACCACGTAGTCGAGGAAGGTTTCGCCATTACCGACGTAAAGCGCGCCGCGCCCGCTGAGGGCGGCCTGCTCGGCCTGCGAATTCCGCCGCCAGCCATCGGTATGGGCATAGCCCGCGAAGGCGTTGACGTAGCCTGTCTCGTTGCCGATCGCGCCGTTGGCGCTGACTGTCTGCGTATCGTAGCTGCCGAGGCCGACGGTGATGCCGGCGCGCGGGGCGCCCGACTTGTCGGTGATGATGTTGACCACGCCGCCGGTCGCCTTGTCGCCGAACATGACCGTCCCCGCGCCGCGCAGGATCTCGATGCGCTGGACGCTGTCGAGCGGGATTGCCGACCAGCTGACGCTGCCCATGTCGATCGGGTTCAGGCGCTGGCCGTCGAGCAGGATCAGCGTGTTGCTGCCGGCCGTTTCGCCGAAGCCGCGGATGTCGACCGTCGAATCGATGCCGAGGCTGCCGTAGAGGGCGCGCACGTCAACGCCGGCGCTGCCCTTGAGCATGCTCGGCAGGTCATAGGCCGGGGTGTTGCGGATGTCGTCGCGGGTGATGATGCTGATATTGGCGGGCACATTGGTGTCGGGTTCGCTGAAGCGACTGGCGCTGACGATGACGGTATCGAGTTCGAACGGTGTGGCTTGCTGGCCCAGGGCCGGGGCGGCGTAAGCGATGGATAGTGCCGCGGCGAGCGGCGTCAGGCGTGGATTCATGATTCTCCCTCTCCCGGCAGGCGTCCCCGCATGCCGGATTGACTGAACAAGGAAGTCACGGGAGAAGGAACGCAGGCCGGGAACCGGCGCCACACCCCGTGGCACTTCCGCTGGTTGTCTCAGGCCGGTATCCGGGCTCGCAAGTCTTGACGCGCCGCCTTCCCAGGCCGAAACCCAGTGGCATCGTGGCGCGCCCGCACTTGCTTACCGTTGCGGGGGCAGCAGCGGCGTTGTCCGGGGGACGCACCGCTTTCCCGTTTAACCGCGGTCGGAGGATCCTTCCGCGGCACCTGCTACGGGGCGCATTATACATCCGCCGATGTTGCATTGCACCAGAAACCTTCCCGCGCGGTGCCTACAAAGCACTTTCAGAATAAAGGCTTAGTCCTTGACCATGCGCTGTTCTTGCCTCTATAGTGCTTGCCATGGACACGGATCTTGAAGAACTCGAAGCCAAGATTGAACAGGTTGTTGCCCTGGTTCACCAGTTGCGCGCCGAGAATGAAGTGCTGAAGAACCAGATCGCGGAAGCCGAGGCCGAGCGTCTGCACCTGCGCCGGTCGATGACGGCCGCCCGCGAGCGCCTCGAGAGTCTGATGGACAGGTTGCCCGAGGATGCCTGAGATGAGCGGCGAGCACAGTTTTCTTGACGTCAAGATCATGGGCCGCGACTACCGGGTGGCGTGCACGCCGGAAGAGCGCGATGGACTGCTGGCCGCCGTCGAACTGGTCGACAACAAGATGCGCGAAATTGCCCAGCGGACCAGGAGCACCATCGCCGAGCGCGTGGCAGTCATGGCTGCCCTCAATATCGCGCATGAGCATCTTTCCGCTCCGGGCGGCGCGGCNGCAAAAGAAGTGGATCTTGCAGTTGATACTTCCCACGCAAAGCGTAGAATCGCTCACATGGGAGCACGGATCGGTACCGTGCTTGCGCCCCAGCAGCAACTCGATCTCTAACTGTCTGCTGATCCCGGCGCCGCCCGCCGAGCGTCCCCTGCGGTGTTTGTTAAGGCCATAGATTCCTTGGACCAATGCTTATTGGCATCGGTTGCAGACCATTGAAATCGCTGTTGTGCGCTCTCTTCTTCGAAAGTGCCTGATGCGAGAGGAAAGCAGCCACTCTGGACCCAGGTTCAGGATGCCGGCCTGACGGCACTCGCGGGGGCCTGATTCCGGGTTCGCCGCGTCTTTGGCGCGGCGCTTTGCAACCTGTTTGCAGTCCCCGTTGGCAGCGTGAGCCTTGCGGAAGAATCGCATGAAGGCGCGCCGCCATCGTGCCGTCTGCAAGGCTGTCGTCACGCCGCGCGCGTGCGGCGATGCGGCAGGCATTCGGGGAAAATGCGAAATCGCGATTGACTGACGCCACCGGAGGCATGGATACTCGGGCGGCGCCGGTGCATCTCTCTCCGCTCTCCGCTGCCGGGGAGGAAGGAACGGCTTGGCGCGCATCGACATGCCAACGACGATCGAGGGAGGTTCGGATGAAGCTGCTTTCAGGGACCGACAGCCTGTTTCTCCACATGGAGCAGGGCAATCAGTACATGCACGTCGCCGGATTGGGCATCTACGACCCGTCAACCGCGCCCGGCGGGAAGGTCCGCTTCAAGCAGATTCTGGACTTCTTCTCGCGGCGACTGGACAGTGCCAAGGTCTTTCGCCGCCGCCTCGTCGCCGCGCCGTTCGGGCTCGACCGGCCCTACTGGATCGACGAGGGCGAGATCGACACCGAATACCATGTCCGTCACATCGCGCTGCCGCAGCCCGGCGACTGGCGGCAATTGATGATTCAGGTGGCGCGCATCCATTCGCGTCCGCTCGACCGCAGCCGGCCACTCTGGGAAGCCTACGTCATCGAGGGCCTCGACAACATCCCGGGGATCGCCAAAGGCAGCTTCGCGCTCTACGTCAAGTTCCATCATGCCGGGGTCGATGGCGAGGCCGGCGCCGAGATCATCAAGGCCATCCACACCTTGTCGGCGGATTCCGAGGAGGCGCCGCCGTCAGGTGACCGGACCGTCGTCGCCGATCGCTTTCCTTCGCGGATCGAACTCTATTCGCGGGCGGTCGGCAACCGGGCGCGCCAGGTTTTCGATGCCGCGCGGCTGGCCGTCGATCTTGGCGGGCGCGTGGCGGTGGCCGGCAAGAACCTCGTGGCGTCGGGCAAGGCGCTCGATCTGATCCAGAGCCTGGTCGCGAGGCAGTTCGGGGGAAGCGGCGGCGGTCCGGGCGGCATGGCCGGAGGCAAGCCGGAGACACGTTTCGACCGCCCGGTGTCGCCGCACCGCGTGGTCGATGCCGTGGGATTCTCGTTGGCCGAATGCCGGACAATTCGGGAGCACATCGACGGCGTGACGATCAACGACATCTTCATGGCGGCAACCGGCGGCGCGATCCGCAAGTATCTCGAAGGCAAGGGCGAATTGCCGGCGCGATCGCTGAACGCCATGGTGCCGATGTCGACGCGTGGCGGCAACAGGGAGATGGATTCGGGGAACCAGATCGGCATGGCGCCGATGGCCCTGCGCACGGACATCGCCGATGCGGTCGAGCGTGTCCTGGCGATCAGGCGCGGGACGACCCGGACCAAGGCGGCGACTTCGGCGCTGGGCAAGGATCTGGCGGCCAAGGTGATCCAGGTGATCCCGGCGGTAGCGGCGGAGCGACTCCTGCGCCTCGCCATGTTTTCGCTGAGCAATGTCACGGTGTCCAATGTGCGCGGGCCGGATGTTCCGCTGTACATGGCCGGCGCGCAACTGGAAATGTTCCTTGCCGTTTCGATTGCTTTCGACGGCATCGGGCTCAACGTCACCGGCTTCAGCTACAACGGCACCTTGTGGGTCTGCTTCGTCGCCTGCCGCAACATGCTTCCCGACCCGGACCGGTTCCGCGACTGCCTCGAGGCAAGTTTCGCCGAACTGCTCGCCGGGGCGCTTGCCCGCAACGGGAAGCCCGTGAAAGTGTCGGTCAAGCGCATTCCCGCCGCCACGACCGCGCCGGCGCGCAGGCGAAAGCCGGCGAGCGCAGCGGCCGCCGGAGAGGAAGGAGCGGCGGCGACAGATCAGGCAACCCCGCCGAAGAGAACGCGGGCGCGGGGTGTGGCCGCTGCTGCGGGGAGTGAGGCCGCAGTGAGCGGCAGGCAACCTGATCTGCGCGACAAGTGGGCGCTGGTGACCGGCGCCTCGAGCGGCCTGGGCGTCGATTTTGCGCAGCTGCTCGCGGCGCGTGGCGCCAACCTCGTGCTGGTGGCGCGGCGCAGCGAGCCGATGAAGACGCTCGCGGCCGAACTGAAGCGGAGGCACGGCACGCACTGCCATGTCATCGCGATGGATCTCGCGCGTCCCGGCGTCGGTGCGGAACTGCACGCCAAGGTCATAGCCAGGCGCGTCGCCATCGAACTCCTGGTCAACAATGCCGGCTTCGGCGTCTTCGGCGATTTCGTCGATCAGCCGCTGGCGAGCGAGACGAGGATGCTCCAGCTCAATGTCGTGGCACTGACCGAACTCACCCATGTCTTTGCCGCCGATATGGTCAAACGCGGTTCGGGCAGGATCCTCCTGGTCGGTTCGCTGGGTGGATTCCAGCCCTTGCCGAGATATGCCGCGTATGCGGCGAGCAAGGCGTATGTGTTGAGTTTCGGCGAGGCGCTGCACGAGGAACTGAAGGATCGCGGAGTCGTCGTTACCGTGCTCTGTCCGGGCGTCACGGCAACCAACTTTCTTGCCGTGTCCGGCCAGGAGAACATGCCGTTGCCGGATATGCTGACGATGCAGAGCCGGCCGGTGGCCGAGATTGGACTCAAGGCGCTGGACGCCGGCCAGGCTTCGGTCGTTCCCGGCCTGCCCAATCAGGCGACCGCCTTCGCCAACCGGATTCTGCCGCGCAGCCTGTTTCCGCGCCTGGCCTACCGCCTGCTAAAGCACTGATGGCGAGAGCCCTGAATCTCCTTGTGGTTGGCGCCACTGGCGCGGTGGGCCGGGCGGTGCTGCGACAGGCCTTGGCCGAAGAGCGCATCGCCCGCATCGTCGCCCCGACCCGTCGTCCGCTGGAAGCCGCGTTGGCCGATATCGAGAGGCTCGTGAATCCGGTCATCGACTTCGCCCGGCTTCCGGAAGAAGCGCCATGGTGGAGGGTCGATGCGGTCGTGTGCACCCTTGGCACGACGATCAGGGTGGCGGGTTCGCAAGCCGCCTTCGCCGCCGTTGACCGCGATCTGCCAATCGCCGTCGGACGGCTGGCGCGCGCCGCAGGTGCGACGCGCTATGCGCTGAACTCGTCGCTCGGCGCCAGCGCGGGCGGAAGCTTCTACCTGCGGACCAAGGCCGAGGCCGAGCAGGGCATCATCGCTCTCGGGTTCGCCAGCACGACGATTGTCCGGCCGTCGCTGATCGATACCGAACGCAGCGAGCCCCGTCCCGGCGAACAGGTCGGGTTGCTGTTCGCCCGTCTCCTGCGCCCGCTGATTCCGCGCCGGTACCGCGCGGTCAGCCCGGAGGCGATTGCCGCCGCGCTGCTCGGCGGCATACTCGAAGGCCGCCTGGGGGTGAGGATCGTTGAATCCGAGGCACTCTAGGCGGCGTGGCAGGCACGCCCGGGATGATCGCCGCCTGCCGCGGTCGACCGGCAATTTGCCCCGATTTTCAGTGTCGCCGGCCTGCATCGGGATCGTGAGGCCGGTAACATTCGCATTGCAGCCCGGGGCGGCAGTCGTCAGCGGCGGGCAACGGATCTTGTGGAAGAACTTGCCATGACCATCGTGTGGATTGCGCAATACCTTGCGCTGGGTGCAGTTGCCGGATTTTTCGCGGGCATGCTCGGCATCGGCGGTGGCCTTGTCCTGGTCCCGGCGCTGACGCTGATGTTCGCTGCGCAGGGTCAGATTCAGGCGAGTGAAACACTGCACATGGCGCTGGGAACGTCGATCGCCAGCATCATTTTTACCGCAATCGCCAGCATCCGGACGCACCACAGTCACGGGGCGATCCTCTGGGATGTCGTCAAGACCATCACGCCGGGGATACTCCTGGGGACAGGCGTGGGCACCCTGTTCGCGGCGAGTGTGCCAGCCCGTCCGCTCGCCGTTTTCTTNTACTTTTTCGTCTGTGTCGTCGCCGTGCAGATGGCNCTTGAACCTCAAGCCCAAGCCGACGCGTGAGCTGCCGGGGCCGCTGGGGCTTGGCGGTGTCGGGCTGGGNNCATCGGCGTCCTGTCGTCGCTGGTGGCCATCGGCGGCGGCTCGCTGACCGTTCCCTTCCTGACCTGGTGCAATGTCCGCGTGCAGCACGCGATCGGCACCTCCGCGGCGGTCGGCCTGCCGATCGCCCTGGGCGGGACGCTCGGTTATGTATTCAATGGCTGGGGGCAGCCCGGCTTGCCCCCAGCCAGCCTGGGCTACGTCTACCTGCCGGTGCTGGCCATTCTGGTTCTGGCGACCGTGGTATTCGCGCCGTTTGGCGCGCGGCTGGCACATCGTCTGCCGGTGGCGACATTGAAGCGCCTCTTCGCGGGAATACTGATCCTGCTTGCCGCAAAGATGCTGTGGACGCTGTTCAGCGCGCCTTGAACTCAGGCTTGCGCTTTTCCAGGAAGGCGGCGAGGCCTTCCCGGTAATCCTCGGTATCGAGAAAGGCGAAAGAAGCGGCCATTTCATCGTCGTTGAGCGGCCGGCCGTCTAGCAGGCGGCGTATCCAGTGCTTGTGCCAGCCGGCCACCAGCGGCGCCCCGGCGCAGATGCGGCGGGCGGTCGCGTAAGCTTCGTCGGCCGCCTGGGAGTCAGGCACGACCCGGGTGACGAGGCCTTTCTCGTAGGCTTCGGCGGCAGAGAATATCCGGCCCTCGAGCAGGATTTCCTTCAGTACCGCGGCGCCGGCCAGCTTGAGCAGGCCTTCCATTTCGCCGGGGTACATCGAGAAGCCGAGGCGGTTGATCGGCGCGCCGAAGCGGGCCGATTCACCGCAAATGCGCAGGTCGCAGACGCCGGCGATTTCCATTCCGCCGCCGATGCAGGCTCCCTGTATCAGTGCCACCGTCGGATGCGGGCAGTCGGCGATGGCATTGAGCGCCGCGGCCACCTGATCATGATAGTGCAGCGCCTGTTCGAGCGTGGCGCGGGCAGTGACGAATTCCTCGAGATCGCCGCCGGCGGCAANAGCCTCGTCTCCCGCCCCGCGCAGGACGATGCAGCGGATGTCGCGGTCGACCGACAGGACAGCGAAGTTTTCGGCGAGCTGCAGCCACATGCCGAGATTGACGGCGTTGAGCTTGCCCGGGTTGTTCAGGGTCAGGGTGGCGATTTCACCATCGCGGGAGACGTTCACCGTACTCATTGGCGGATTCCTGGTTGCGGAAAGTTGATTGCAGGTGCTTGCAGTTTTGCGGCTTGCATGGGATAGAATGGCGCGGCACAACTTTCACAGTGACTAGAGAGGGGGAACCATGAGCAGTGCAATGTACGAGCGTATGCGGACCAATCCGAAATTCCAGGAACTGGTCACACGCCGGGGGCGTTTCGCGTGGACACTGGCCATTATCGTCCTGACCATGTTCTACGGCTATATCCTGACCATCGCTTTCAATCCGACCGCGCTCGGCCGGCCGGTTGCCGAGGGATCGATGCTGACCGTCGGGGTCGCCGTCGAACTCTTCCTCTTCATCTTCTTCTGGGGCACGACCGCCTTCTACGTCAGGCGCGCCAACAGCGAGTTCGATGCGATGACCCAGGATCTGATCCGCGACGCCTGGAANGGACAACAAGTAATGAACAAGATCATCACCGCTCTCGCGCTGCTCGGCCTTTCAGCGCTTGCCCTCGCCGCCGACGCCGTCGGAGCGACCGAAAAGCAGGCGACCAACTGGCACGCCATCATCATGTTTCTGATTTTCGTGGCGCTGACCATGGGGATCACGTACTGGGCTGCCAGCCGGACGAAGACGACCGCCGACTTCTATACCGCCGGCGGCGGCATCACCGGCTTCCAGAACGGCCTGGCAATTGCCGGCGATTACATGTCGGCGGCGACGCTGCTCGGTCTGACGGCCATGACCTACGCCCAGGGTTACGATGCCTACGTNCACATGCTGGCATTCTTCGCCGGCTGGCCGATCATCCTGTTCCTGATGGCGGAACGCCTGCGCAACCTCGGTAAGTTCACTTTCGCCGACATCACCGCCTACCGTCTCGACCAGGGCAAGGTGCGGACTATGGCCGCGATCTCGTCGCTGACCGTCGTCTGCTTCTACCTGCTCGCGCAGATGGTCGGCGCCGGCCAGCTGATCAAGCTGCTGTTCGGCCTCGACTACAATATCGCGATCTTTGCCGTCGGCCTCCTGATGATGATCTACGTCACCTTCGGCGGTATGGTCGCAACGACCTGGGTGCAGATCATCAAGGCCTGCATGCTGCTCACCGGCGGCACGCTGGTCATGGTGCTGGCCTTCAGCCAGTTCGGCTTCTCTTACCAGACCCTGCTGGAAAAGGCGACGGCCGTGCATAAGCTCGGTCCCAAGCTGATGTATCCGGGCAGCCTGCTGGCCGACCCGGTCACCGCAATTTCGCTGGGTCTCGGCCTGATGTTCGGCACCGCCGGCCTGCCGCACATCCTGATGCGCTTCTTTACCGTCAGCGACGCCAAGGAAGCCCGCAAGTCGGTGCTGTACGCATCCGGCTTCGTTGCCTACTTCTTCAATGTCATCTTCCTGATGGGCCTCTGCGGCATCCTGATCGTCGGCCAGAATCCGGAATTCTTCGAGGGCGGCACGGTGGGCGGCAAGCTGATCGGCGGCGGCAACATGGTCGCCATGCACCTGGCGAAGGCGGTCGGCGGCAACATGCTGCTCGGATTCCTGGCGGCCGTTGCCTTCGCCACGATCCTCGCCGTCGTTGCCGGCCTGGCGCTGGCNGGGGCTTCGGCGATCTCGCACGACCTCTACGCCCGCGTGATCATGAAGGGCAAGGCTACGGAAGCCATGGAGATCCGCGTTTCGAAGATCGCCACCATCTGTCTCGGCTTCGTCGCCATCGTTCTCGGCATCCTGTTCGAGAAGCAGAACATCGCGTTCATGGTCGGTCTGGCCTTCGGTGTCGCGGCTGCCGCCAACTTTCCGGTCCTGATCCTGTCGATGTACTGGAAGGGGCTGACCACGCGCGGTGCCCTGTGGGGCGGCTACGGCGGCCTGATATCGGCGGTGCTCTTCGTGCTCTTCTCGAAGTCTGTGTGGGTCGACGTCATCGGCAACAAGGCGGCGCTGTTCCCCTACACCCAGCCGGCGCTGTTCGCGATGCCTATCGCCTTCCTGCTCGCCTACATCTTCTCGAAGAGCGACAGCACCGTTCGTGCCAAGCAGGAGATCGAGGCCTTCGAAGACCAGTATGTGCGCGCCCAGACCGGTTTCGGCGCTTCGGGGGCAGCCAAGCACTGAGTTTCTCCGTCAGGAAGGAAGCCCCGGCCGATCGGTCGGGGCTTTTTCGGCCTTCGCCGCCGGCGATGAGCGGAAGGCGCTCAGGCCTGTTTCGCCGCCTTGGCTTCCATCCTCGCCAGCGCTTCGCGCCCGCACAGAATGTGGTCGTGCATGAGCTTCTCGGCCCTCGCGGCATCACCCGCCCTGATTGCCGCCATGATGGCACGGTGTTCGCCGAGCGATTGCTGGAGGCGGCCCTCCAGCGACAACGAATGCAGACGGGACAGCTTGAGCACCTTGCGCAGGTCCTGGATGACGGAGAGCATCCAGCGATTGCCGGCGAGTCCCTGTATCTTCCTGTGGAACTCCTGGTTGGCCTCGAAAAAGGCATCGATACGCCCTTCGTCCGCAGCAGATTCGAGGCGCTCGTGGATCTCGCTCAGTTGTGCCACATCGGCCGGCATTGCCTTGCGCACGGCGTCACCCGCACAGCGCCCCTCGAGCATCGCCATCAGCGGAAAGATGTCGTCGAGGTCCGGACGCGAAATCTCGGTGACGTAGCAGCCGCGCCGCGGCTTGAGTTCGACCAGTCCCTCGGATGCCAGAACCTTCAATGCCTCACGCAAGGGCGTGCGGGAGATCCCGTACTGCTCGGCCAGTCGCTGCTCGTCAATCCAGTCGCCCGGAGCAAGTTCGTGGGCGAAGATGCGCTGACGCAAGCGCTCCGCCACTTCCTGGTAGAGCGCGGTAGGTGCGATGCGGGTCATGTTCCTGATGCGGTGCGCGTGAGTGCTGGGGCGTGCTGACTTCCCTGTAATTATGGATACAGTATTATGTGGAACTTGGTATGTCAAGCTGAGCCCGAGAGCGTAGAATCTGGAATCCGGCAGCTGCAGCCTGCACAAATCGGTCCGACGAAGGGGTGTCTCATGTCTGAAAAGTTCTTTGATTCCAATAACCTGGACGTCTGGGAGAAGGCCGCGGCCAAGCAGGCGCCAGGCGGTGATGTCAACAACCTGGCCTGGAATACCCCGGAAGGCCTGAAGGTCAAGGCCCTGTACACAAAGAAGGATGTCGAGGGTCTGCCCAACGCCGACACGCTGCCGGGCGTCGCGCCCTTTCTGCGCGGCCCGCAGCCGACGATGTACGCGGTCAAGCCGTGGACGATCCGCCAGTACGCCGGCTTCTCCACCGCCGAGGCTTCCAACGCCTTCTACCGCAAGGCGCTCGCCGCCGGCGGCCAGGGTGTTTCGGTCGCCTTCGACCTGGCGACGCACCGCGGCTACGACTCCGATAATCCCCGCGTCGTCGGCGACGTCGGCAAGGCCGGCGTGGCGATCGATTCCGTGGAGGACATGAAGATCCTGTTCGACGGCATCCCGCTCGAAAAGATTTCCGTGTCGATGACGATGAACGGCGCGGTGCTGCCGATCCTTGCCGGCTACATCGTTGCCGCCGAGGAACAGGGCGTTGCCCAGGAGCAGCTCTCGGGGACAATCCAGAACGACATCCTCAAGGAATTCATGGTGCGGAACACCTACATCTATCCGCCCAAGCCGTCGATGAAGATCATCGCCGACATCTTCGCCTACACGGCGAAGAACATGCCGAAGTTCAACTCGATCTCGATTTCCGGTTACCACATCCAGGAAGCCGGCGCCAACCAGGCGATCGAACTCGCCTTCACGCTGGCCGATGGCATGGAATACGTGCGCACCGGCGTCGCCTCCGGCATGGATGTCGACACCTTCGCCGGCCGCTTGTCCTTCTTCTGGGCGGTCGGGATGAACTTCTATCTCGAAATTGCCAAGATGCGCGCCGCCCGCCTGCTGTGGCACCGCATCATGTCGGGCTTCAATGCCAAGAGCCCGAAGTCGATGATGCTGCGCACGCACTCGCAGACCTCTGGCTGGTCGCTGACCGAGCAGGATCCGTACAACAACGTCGTGCGCACCACCATCGAAGCGATGGCGGCGGTCTTCGGTGGCACCCAGTCGCTGCACACCAACGCGCTCGACGAAGCGATCGCGCTGCCGACCGAGTTCTCGGCCCGCATCGCCCGCAACACCCAGCTGATCGTCCAGGAAGAAACCCACATCACCAACGTCGTCGATCCGTGGGCCGGTTCCTACATGATGGAGAGGCTGACCCAGGACATGGCCGACAAGGCTTGGAGCATCATCCAGGAAATCGAGGCGATGGGCGGCATGACCAAGGCGGTCGAGTCCGGCTGGGCCAAGATGCAGGTCGAAACCTGCGCCGCCGACAAGCAGGCGCGCATCGATTCGGGCAAGGACGTCATCGTCGGCGTCAACAAGTACAAACTGGCCAGGGAAGACGCGATCGACATTCTCGATATCGACAACCATGCCGTGCGTGAAGCCCAGATCGCCCGCCTCAGGAACATCCGCGCCACCCGGGACGGCGCCGCCGTTTCTGCCGCGCTGGATGCGTTGACCGCAGCCGCCGAATCCGGCAGTGGCAACCTGCTCGACCTGACGGTCAAGGCGATCCGTCTGCGCGCCACCGTCGGTGAAGTATCCGATGCACTGGAAAAGGTCTTCGGCCGTTTCCGTGCCAACAATCAGACCATTTCCGGTGTGTATGGAGGCGTCGTGGAGGGTCAGGAAAGCTGGGAAGCCATCAAGGCCGATATCGCCAAGTTCGCCGAGGAAGAAGGCCGCCGTCCGCGCATCATGATTGCCAAGCTCGGTCAGGATGGCCACGACCGGGGTGCCAAGGTGGTGGCCACCGCCTACGCCGACCTCGGCTTCGACATCGACATGGGACCGCTCTTCCAGACCCCGGAAGAAGCTGCCCGCCAGGCCATCGAAAACGACGTGCACGCCATCGGTGTTTCCTCGCTGGCGGCCGGCCACAAGACCCTGTTGCCGACGCTGGTCAAGGCCCTTCAGGACCAGGGCGCCAACGACATCATCGTTTTCGCCGGCGGCGTCATACCGGCCCAGGATTACGATTTCCTGTATTCCGCCGGCGCCAAGGCCATCTTCGGACCGGGCACCCGTATCGAAGATTCGGCCAGGAAGGTCATGGAAGAAATCCGCAAGGCGCGCGCCTGACCTTCGCATGAAGCTGGACGACGCGCCCGTGCGTGCCAACCTTCTGTCCGACGCCGACCGCCAACTGGTCGACGGCGTCCTTGCCGGCCAGCGCCGGGCGCTGGCCAAGGCGATAACGCTGATCGAGTCGACCCGTGCCGATCACCAGCAGCGTGCGCAGAAGGTGTTGACCGCGCTGCTGCCGAATACCGGCAACGCGGTCCGCATCGGCATCTCCGGTGTCCCTGGCGCCGGCAAATCGACCTTCATCGAGGCGCTCGGCGTCTGGCTGATCGAGCAGGGCAAGAAACTGGCCGTTCTGGCCGTTGATCCATCCTCGTCAGTTTCAGGCGGCTCCATCCTCGGCGACAAGACACGCATGGAAATGCTCGCGCAGCGCGAGCAGGCCTTCATCCGCCCGAGCCCGTCGGCCGGCTCGCTCGGCGGCGTCGCCGAGAAGACGCGCGAAGCCATGCTGCTCTGCGAAGCCGCCGGCTACGATGTGATCATCATCGAAACCGTCGGCGTCGGCCAGTCCGAAACGACGGTCGCCGGCATGGTCGACATGTTCTGCCTCCTGCAATTGCCGAATGCGGGCGACGACCTGCAGGCGATCAAGAAGGGCATCGTCGAGATTGCCGACCTGGTGGTGATCAACAAGGCTGACATCGACCCGCGCGCGACGGCAGTCGTCCGCGCCCAGTGGCGCAACGCGCTGCACATGCTGCGCCCGGCCTCGCCCAACTGGTCGCCGCCGGTGATCACCCTCTCCGCCCTGCACAAGGAAGGCATCACCGAATTCTGGGCCGAGGTCGAGAAATACCAGGCGGCGCTCAAGCCGACCGGCGAGTTTGCCGCCAAGCGCCAGCACCAGGCGCTGGCGTGGATGTGGCAGTTGATCGATCTGGGGCTGCGCCAGCATTTCCGTCATCACCCGCGCGTCAAGGGCAACCTGCCGGCTTTGACCCGGTCGGTCGAACAGGGCCATACGACACCGGCGGCAGCGGCGTATACGCTGCTCGACTATCTCAACCATTGAATCAGATTACCCGAACCACCAAGGGAGTTTTCCATGATCGACATCATCCGCCAGCTGGANAANAAGCGTGAACTGGCCCGCCTCGGCGGCGGCCAGAGGCGCATCGACAGCCAGCACAAGAAGGGCAAGCTGACCGCCCGCGAACGCATCGAGCTGTTGCTCGACCCGGATTCCTTCGAGGAATGGGATATGTTCAAGGAGCACCGCTGCACCGATTTCGGCATGGATCAAGAGGAAAAGACCCCGGGTGACGGCGTCGTGGTTGGCTACGGCACGATCAACGGCCGCCTGGTCTTCGTTTTCTCGCAGGACTTCACGGTTTTCGGAGGCTCGCTGTCCGAAACCCATGCCGAGAAGATCTGCAAGGTCATGGATCACGCGATCAAGGTCGGCGCCCCAGTGATCGGGCTCAACGACTCGGGCGGCGCGCGCATCCAGGAAGGCGTCGCCTCGCTTGGCGGCTACGCCGACGTGTTCCAGCGCAACGTGATGGCGTCCGGCGTCGTGCCGCAGATTTCCCTGATCATGGGTCCCTGTGCCGGTGGCGCGGTNCACTCGCCATCGATGACCGATTTCATCTTCATGGTCAAGGATTCGTCCTACATGTTCGTGACCGGTCCGGAAGTGGTCAAGACGGTGACCCACGAAGACGTCACTGCCGAGGAACTCGGCGGCGCGATCACCCACACCAGCAAGTCCGGCGTCGCCGACCTGGCTTTCGAAAACGATGTCGAAGCCCTGTCCATGCTGCGCCGCTTCATGAATTTCATTCCGGCCAACAACCGCGAAAAGCCGCCCCATACGCCGACCAACGATCCGGCTGGCCGCATGGATTACTCGCTCGACACACTGGTTCCGGACAGCCCCAACAAGTCCTACGACATGAAGGAACTGCTGATCAAGGTGGTCGACGACAACGACTTCTTCGAATTGCAGTCCGACTATGCGAGGAACATCATCATCGGCTTCGGACGCATCGACGGCCATCCGGTAGGGTTTGTCGCCAACCAGCCGCTGGTGCTGGCCGGCTGTCTGGACATCAAGTCGTCGATCAAGGCCGCCCGTTTCGTCCGCTTCTGCGATGCCTTCAACATCCCGGTCGTCACCTTCGTCGATGTGCCGGGCTTCATGCCGGGGACCGCTCAGGAGTACGGCGGGATCATCAAGCATGGCGCCAAGCTGCTCTATGCCTACGCCGAATGCACCGTACCCAAGGTCACCATCATCACCCGCAAGGCGTACGGCGGCGCGTACGACGTGATGTCATCCAAGCACCTGCGCGGCGACGTCAATCTCGCCTGGCCTTCCGCCGAAATCGCCGTCATGGGGCCGAAGGGTGCGGTCGAAATCATCTTCCGCGAGGAAAAGAGCGATGTCGCCAAACTCGCCGAGCGTGAAGCCGAATACAAGGCCAAGTTCGCCAACCCGTTCGTCGCCGGGGCCCGCGGCTTCATCGACGACGTCATCATGCCGCATGCGACGCGCAAGCGCATCGCCCGCTCGCTGGCCATGCTGCGCGACAAGAAACTCGACAACCCGTGGCGCAAGCACGGCAACATTCCGTTGTAAGCGCCAGGGAGGGATAGATAAATGTTCAAGAAGATTCTGATTGCCAATCGTGGCGAGATTGCCTGCCGCGTCATCAAGACCGCCCGCAAGATGGGCATCGCCACTGTCGCCGTCTATTCCGAGCCCGACAAGGACGCTCTGCACGTCGACCTGGCCGACGAAGCCGTCTGTATCGGCCCGGCCGCGTCGAAGGAGTCCTACCTGTCGATGGACAAAATCATCGCCGCCTGCAAGCAGACCGGTGCCGAGGCGGTCCATCCGGGCTACGGCTTCCTGTCCGAGAACGCCGAGTTCTCGCGTCGTCTGGAAGAGGAAGGGATCAAGTTCATCGGCCCGAAGCATTACTCGGTCGGCAAGATGGGCGACAAGATCGAATCCAAGAGACTGGCGATCGAGGCAAGGGTCAACACCATTCCCGGCTACAACGAGGCCATTTCCGGTCCGGACGAAGCGGTCAAGATCGCCCAGGGCATCGGCTATCCGGTCATGATCAAGGCTTCCGCCGGCGGCGGCGGCAANGGNCTGCGCGTCGCCTTCGACGACAAGGAGGCCTTCGAGGGATTCTCGTCCTGCGTGAATGAGGCGAAGAACGCCTTCGGCGACGACCGCGTCTTCATCGAGAAGTACGTGGTGGAGCCGCGCCACATCGAGATCCAGGTGCTGGGTGACAGCCACGGCAACTACGTGTATCTGAACGAGCGCGACTGCTCTATCCAGCGTCGTCACCAGAAGGTCATCGAGGAGGCGCCGAGCCCCTTCGTCGATCCCGAGATGCGCAAGGCGATGGGCGAGCAGGCCGTGGCCCTGGCCCGCGCGGTGAACTACGAGTCGGCCGGTACGGTCGAGTTCGTCGTCTCCGGCGCGACCAAGGAGTTCTACTTCCTGGAAATGAATACCCGCCTGCAGGTGGAGCACCCGGTCACCGAGCTGATCACCGGCCTCGACCTTGTCGAGCAGATGATCCGCGTCGCCTACGGCGAGAAGCTGCCGATCACCCAGGCCGACGTCGGCATCAACGGCTGGGCCATGGAATGCCGAATCAACGCCGAAGATCCGTTCCGCGGCTTCCTGCCCTCCACAGGTCGTCTGATCAAGTTTCAGCCGCCGAAGGAAATTCCGGGTCAGGTGCGGGTCGATACCGGCGTCTATGAAGGCGGCGAGATCTCGATGTTCTACGACTCGATGATCTCCAAGCTCATCGTCCATGGCGCCACCCGCGAGCAGGCGATTTCGCGCATGCGCGACGCACTGAACGCTTTCGTCATCCGCGGCATTTCCTCGAACATCCCGTTCCAGGCAGCGCTGATGCAGCATCCGCGTTTCCAGTCCGGCAATTTCAACACCGGCTTCATCGCCGAGGAATACCCCAAGGGCTTCAATTCGTCGATGGTTCCGCATGACGATCCGGCCCTGCTGGTGTCGGTCGCCGCCTATGTCTATCGCGCCTACACCGACCGCGGGGCTTCCGTTTCCGGGCAGTTGCAGGGCCATGAGCGCATCGTCAGCGACAAGTGGTGCGTGGTGCGCCTGCGCCGGCGCGGCAACGAAAAGCATATGGTCGTTGCCCGGCCGATCCGGGGCGGTTACCACGTCGAGTACATGGGCGAGAACTACGAGATCCGCTCGGACTGGAAGCTGGGCGAGTCACTGTTCAAAGGAACCTGTAACGGCGAGGAATTCACGCTGCAGGTCGAGCGTCGCCGAACCCGCTACGTCCTGTTCCACTGGGGCGCCCACGCCAGCTTCATGGTCATGAGCGCGCGCGCCGCCGAACTGCTCGCGCTGATGCCCGAGAAACTGCCACCCGACCTCTCGAAGTACCTGCTCTCTCCGATGCCAGGGCTGCTGCGCGAAGTGGCGGTCAAGGTCGGTCAGGAGGTCAAGGCCGGAGAGAAGCTGGCAGTCATCGAAGCGATGAAGATGGAGAACATACTGCGGGCGGACCAGGACTGCAAGGTCAAGAAGCTCTCCGCTGCCGCCGGCGACAGCCTGGCAGTCGATCAGGTCATCATCGAGTTCGAATAGCCTGGATTTCGGTCGTCCCTGACGGTCGAACGTGTCGCAAGGGCCCGTCTTCGGACGGGCCTTGTGATTTTATGGAAGCTTGCACGCGTAGTGTATGAAGTCGCTTCCGCGGTCGACGATCTCGGTGAGAATCACCTGCTCGACCGAGCAGTCGGCGAGGTCTAGGCTGACGCTGAGCCGGGCGCCGGAGTCCGCGGGCAGGACGAGCGAGATGCCCCACCTGTGCCGCAGCAGGAAGGCCGGTACCCGGACCAGACGGTCGCCCTTGGGAGCGAGACGCTTGAGATTGCAGGCCTCCGCTTCCTCGTCATACCATCTCAGCCGCGCCGAGAGAGTCCCGTCGTCGTCGCACTGCAGGCTGGCCATGACGCCGAGGCTGGGGCTTTCGCCGACGAGTGCAGCGATCAGGGTGGGTGCCAGCCGCCGGCTCGACTCGGGCTGGGGCGCCCGGGTGGCCACATTGCCGGTGAGTTTCCAGTGTTCCCCGGGCACCGTCTGGCGGCTCCTGTTCGTGCGCAGCGGCGATGACTGGTCGATGCCGAAGACGGCCTTTCGCTGATAGACAAGCGGCTGGTCCGCCTTCTGGGCGCCGACCGGATTGAGTATCTTGTCTTTCAGCAAGGCATAGGCATCTTCACTGCCGAAGACGATTTCGATCCCGTCCTTCTTTTGCGGCGCTGTCCTGCTCGGCGGCTGCAGGTATTGCTCGAGATCCTGGAGCAGGCGGATGGCGGCAGGGGCTGAAAGCGAGCGTCCGAGCTTGAGGGCTTCCGGCGACTCGCCCGCCCCGAGCAGCTTGATGCGCTGCCCGAGCTTGACCGCGATCGTGCGCAGGTTGAGGAAACGCGGAACCCCGGGCGGCAGATCGTCGAATAGTGCAGCCAGATCCACGACATAGGCTGCCGCGCTCCTGTCCGGCTCGGCCTGAAAGCTGACCAGTTCGCGCCAGCGGCTGTAGAGGCGATTGACGACCGGAAGCTGGGTAGCGGTCAGGTGATAGGGGTCGGCCATGCGCATCAGGATCGCCCACGCCAGTTGCCCCGAGACGCTTCCCTTGCCGTGCTGCGGGAAATCCGGGTCGGCCAGCGGCCGGCGTAATACGCCGTTGGCTTCCGCGGCGGCAAGCGCCATTACCAGCAGCTTGTCCGCTATCTGAGGGCAGGTACGGGCAGCCAGAAAGTGGCAGTACTGGGCGAGGCGGAAGGCGGTGGTGGCGCGATGCAATGGCAGGGAACGATTTGCCGGTGTGCATTGCGGGCCGAAACGCAGGTAGGCAATGCCGAACTGCATCCAGAGCCGGTGTGTGATTTCAAAGGCCTGTTCTTCGTCTGCCTGCATCGGCAGGGCCTTGCGCGTGAATTGCCCTTCCACTAAGGACTGCAGCGGAACCGCGACCGCACGCAACTGGTTGAGCAGGCTGACCACCTGTGCGGGTGGTAGGGCTGAACCATCGAGCGCCTGGATCTGCTCGAGCAATGCGGAGAAGACCGCAAGCGGAGGTGTCGATGACAATGCTCCAAGCCAGGCCTGGGCGGATTCGGCATCCGTGAATGCAGGTGCGATGTCGCGACGCGGCTCGGGCAAGCGGAGCCAATGCATGGCAGATCCTTTCCGTTGAATCATTGACCTTGATAACAACGGCGAATTATCACTCCAAACCTCCCGATTCCGCCAGATGTTGGCGAGTGGGTATTGGCGAGTGGTGAAGTGCAGGCGGTGACTCGTTGGCGTGCAAAATGGCGCACCGCCTGCGGGCAAGGCTGCCCGATGCCGGAACGTCACCCGGCAACGCCGCGTCAGGGTCGGATGGCTATCGCTGCTGTCGGGCACGGCGCGACGCAGGCCCCGCACCCGGTGCAACTGTCCTTGTCGATGGCGGGAAGCGGGGAGCCCCCAANGCGCGGTGCGAAGCGGATGGCGCGCGCATCGCAGAAGTCGCCGCAGACCCGGCATTCGCTGCCGTGCAGCGCCAGGCAGGCAGCGCCGACCAGTGCCTTGTAAGGCCATGCCGGCAGACCGTCGTGGCGGACCAGCGCCGATGGCTGGCAGGCGGTGGCGCAAGCGCCGCAGAAAGTGCATTCACCGCGAGCGAAATCGACCGTCGGGAAACCGCCGTCGCCCGCAACGAGGATCTTCTGCGGGCACGCCGTCAGGCAATCGCCGCAGCGGGTGCAGCGCATGCTGAATGCCGGTTCGGGCAAGGCCCACGGTGGCCGGAATAAGGCCCTGGGGCGCGGTCGACCGCGCAGGAAGCCGCGGCGGCTGGCATCGACCATTCCCGCGGACCTACTTTCCCTGCTTCATCTTTTCTATGCCGCTGCGCAGCAACTGGTCTATTTCCGAGCCCGGCTCGACCTGCGGCAGCAGCGCTTCCCAGTAGGCGATGCCCTNTTTGTTGTCGCCGGTTTCCATGGCAGCGGCGCCGGCGAGGAAGAGCGAGTGCGGATGCCNGGGGTCGATCTCGAGCGCGCGGGCGATGAGCCGGCTCGGCTTGCCCTTGAGGCCGTTCCCGGTTGCCATGGCGATGGTTTCGGCGTAGCTGGCGAGCAGTTCGGGATCGGCGTCAATGACCTTCTCCGCCCTGGCGTAGGCGGCGACGGCATCTTCGTAGCGGCCCATCGCCTTGTACGAACGTGCCAGCATCAGCCAGCCCTGCATGTCGTCCGGATTGGATTGCATGCGCTCGGCGAGCTTGGCGACCATCGCATTGATCTGCTCCGCCGTCATTTTCGGCGCGGCCGAGGTCCGGGCCGGATCGAGGGCTTTCGGGTTGCCGAGGATGCCGTAGGCCAGGATCGCGAGGCTCGGCAGCAGCACAAGCAGGGCGACCGCAGTCTTGCGGCTCGGCCCGTGAATGGCCGCAACGGCAACATCTCCGGTCACCTGCTCGACTTCCTCGAGGAGGCGGCGCTGCAGTTCGCGCCGGGCCTGGTCGAAGTCGGCCTCGGCCAGCGTGCCTTCGGCCTTTTCGCGCTCGAGCTCGGCGAGCTGGTCACGGAAGATGGCGAGGTTGGCGGCCCGGCGGTCAGCGCGAGTCTTGGGNNGGCGCAGGCCGAGCCACAGCGGCGGCAGGACGAACGCGGCGGTCACCGCGACGAGCAGCGCGGCGAAGATGGCAAACTGGGTCATTGCGGGTCGGCTTCCTTCAACAGCGCTTCGGCGCGGCGCGCATCCTCAGCCGAGAGCGGCTTGTCCTCGGCGGCAACGCGCTCGGCGCGGCGGCGCTGGTAGCGAACCAGCGCGAAGAGGCCGAGGGCGAGCAGCACCAGCGGACCGCCCCAGAGGAGCAGCGTGGTGCCCTTGACCGGTGGCCGGTAGAGGACGAAATCGCCGTAGCGGACGACCATGAAATCGATGATTTCCTTGTCCGACTTGCCGGCGCCGATCATGGTCCGGATTTCGCGGCGCAGGTCCTGCGCCAGTTCGGCATTCGAGTCGGCAATGTTCTGGTTCTGGCAGACGAGGCAGCGCAATTCCTCGGACAGCTTGAGCAGGCGCTTCTCGGCGACCGGGTCGGCGGCCAGCGCGGCCTCGGTGGCGCTGCTCGAGGCGAAGGCTGNCGGTCGACCCGGCAAAAGGGCTAAAACCAGGGCGCAGACGGCGAGGAACGGGCGCGTCATTTGTTCAGCTCCGCCAGCAGCGGCATGATCTTCTTGCCGAGCACGTCGGGCGTGATCGGGCCCGTATGCTTCATCCGGATGACGCCTGCCTTGTCGATGACGTAGGTTTCCGGAACGCCGTAAACGCCGAAATCGATGCCGACGCGCCCGTCGAGGTCCATGACCGTCAGTTTGTAGGGGTCGCCGTGCTCGGCCAGCCACTTGTTGGCGCGCTGCCAGGCCAGTTTCCTCTCCTCGTCGGCCGGCATCTTGGCCATATCGAAGCCGCCATCGCCGCGCACCTCCTTGTAATTGAGGCCGATCAGGGGGACATCGGCCTTCTTCGAGAACTCGACGAGGATCGGGTGTTCCTGGCGACAGGAGACGCACCACGAGGCCCAGACGTTGAGCAGCCAGACCTTGCCCTGCATGTCCTTGGGAGACACCGTCTTTTCCGGTTCGGAGAGCTTGGCCAGCGTGAATGCGGGGACCGGCTTGCCGACCAGCGGTGAAGGCACATCGCGCGGGTTGAGACCGAGCCCGATGGCGAGCAGGGCGACGAGGCCGGCGAAGCCGACCAGGATCCAGACGTAACGGTTCATGCTTGTTGGCTTCCGGCAGGGACGGTGGCAGCGGCGCGCGACCTGACCCGGTAGCGGCGGTCGAGCATGGCGAGCAGGCCGCCGAGCGCCATCAGGACGCAGCCGCCCCAGATCCAGTCGACGAAGGGCTTGTAATAGACGCGCACCGCCCATTCGCCCTCGGGCTTGTCGCGGTCGATCGGTTCGCCGAGCGAAACATAGACGTCGCGCAGCAGGCCCGCGTCGATCGCCGCCTCGGTCATCGGCATCGCGGACGAGTGGTAATTGCGCTTCTCCGGATTCATCTTGCGCACGAATTTTCCGTCCACCGAAAGGTCGAAATTACCTTGCGCCGCCACATAGTTCGGGCCTTCGACCGCCTTTACACCGTGGAAGGTGAAGTGGTATCCGGCCACGTCGACCGATTCCCCGGNGGCCAGTTTGACGTCCTTCTCATCCTGGAAGCTCGACACCATGGTAACGCCGACGACGAAGACGGCAACGCCGATGTGGGCGATGTGCATACCGACGAAGCTACGCGGCTGCGAGAATGCCGTCGCGACGATGCTGCGTCCGGCGCGGGTCTGGCGGACACGTTCAGCGAAGTTCAGCACGCCGCTGGCGACGATCCAGCCGGCGAAGAACAGGCCAAGTGCGGTCAACGCGCTCCACTGCCCGTAAATGAGCGGTAGCGCGACCGCGACGATGATGCCTGCGGCCAGCGCCCATTTTAGGGCGCGGGCGATCTCGGGGATCGAGGCTTCCTTCCAGCGTGCGAAGGGGCCGACGCCGATCAGGAACAGGATGGGGATCATGACCGGCACGAATACGGCGTTGAAGTACGGCGGCCCGACCGAGATCTTGCCGGCGCCCAGCGCGTCGATGAGCAGCGGATAGAGCGTGCCGAGCAGTACCGTCGCGCAGGCGACCACTAGCAGCACGTTATTGGTGAGCAGCGCCGACTCGCGCGAAACCAGGCCGAAGCGCCCGCCGAGGCCGACCTTGGGCGCGCGCCAGGCGAACAGCGCGAGCGAGCTGCCGATGACGGCGACGAGGAAGATCAGGATGAACACGCCGCGCGTGGGGTCGGTGGCGAAGGCATGCACGGAGGTCAGCACGCCCGAGCGGACGAGGAAAGTACCGAGCAGCGACAACGAGAAGGCCGAGATCGCCAGCAGCACCGTCCAGTTCTTGAAGCTGCCGCGCTTCTCGGTCGCCGCCAGCGAATGCATCAGCGCCGTGCCGACCAGCCAAGGCATGAAGGAGGCGTTCTCGACCGGGTCCCAGAACCACCAGCCGCCCCAGCCCAGCTCGTAATAGGCCCACCACGAACCCATGGCGATGCCCAGCGTCAGGAAGATCCAGGCAGCGGTCGTCCATGGCCGCGACCAGCGCGCCCAGGCCGCGTCGAGCTGTCCCGAGAGCAGCGCCGCGACGGCGAAGGCGTAGGCCACCGAAAAGCCGACATAGCCCATGTAGAGCAGCGGCGGGTGGATGACGAGGCCGGGATCCTGGAGCAGCGGGTTGAGGTCGCGGCCCTCTTCGGCGCCCGGCAGCATGCGCTCGAAGGGATTGGAGGTGAGCAGGATGAACAGCAGGAAGCCGAAGGCGACCAGTCCGAGCGTGCCGAGCACGCGGGCGACCATCGCATCGGGCAGCTGGCGCGACAGCATGGCGACCAGGAAGGCCCACCAGCTCAGCATCAGGATCCACAGCAGCAGCGAGCCCTCGTGGCCACCCCAGACGCCGGCGATGCGGTACTGGATGGGCAGCAGCGAATTCGAGTGATTGGCGACGTAGGCCACCGAGAAGTCGTTGGCGACGAAGGCCTGGGTCAGGCAGGCGAAGGAGAAGGTGATGAGCAGCGCCATCGCCGTCGCCGCCGGGCGGGCGAGGGCGATCCAGGCGAGGCGGTTGCGGTGGGCGCCGATCAGCGGCAGCGTCCCGAGGACGATGGAAACGACCGCCGCGAGGATCAGCGCGAAATTGCCGAGTTCCGGGATCATGCTCAATAGCTCGCAGTGGGTTTGGTGGGCGTCGCCGCACCGTCGGTCGCCTTCTTTTCCGCGGCGCGTGCATGGGCATCGCTTACCGCCTTGGCGGCCTCCGGCGGCATGTAGTTCTCGTCGTGCTTGGCCAGCACCTCAGTGGCGGCGAAGGTGCCGGCATCGGTCAGCTTGCCCTGGGCGACGACGCCCTTGCCTTCCTTGAACAGGTCGGGAAGGATGCCCTTGTAATTCACCGTGATGTCCTTCTCGGTGTCGGTGACCACGAAGCGCACGGTGACCCCGTCGGCCTCGCGGGCGACGCTGCCTTCCTTGACCATGCCGCCGATGCGGAAGAGCTTGCCCTGCGGCGCCTTGCCGGCAGCGACGTCGGTCGGCGAGATGTAGAGCGCAATGTTGCTGTTCAGCGCGTTGAGGACGAGGGCGGCGATGATGCCGATGACGGCGAGCGCGCCGCCGATCAGCGCGAGCTTCTTGTGGCGGGATTTCATTCTGTAGCGTTCCTGGATTCTGCGCGCAACTGGCGCCTGAGACGGGCGATGGTGGCCTTTCGATTGCGCGCGACCATAATCGGTTCAACGGCCATGATCAGGGCGGTGACACCGAACGAGCCCCAGACGTAGAGTCCATAGCCACCCATGGCGAGGAATTCTGAGAAACTGATCCAGTGGATCATTTCTCGCCTCCGGCCCCGAGGCTGGCCAGTTCGGCCTTGACCCAGTCGGTGTGGCGTTCGCGTTCGAGCATGATCGTGCGTACCCGCATCAGGGAGACGGCGATCGAATACATCCAGAAGCACATTGCCATCAGCAGCATGCCCCAGAGCATGGTCGAGGCCATCGACGGCGACTTGGTCAGGCTGACCGAGGCACCCTGGTGCAGGGTGTTCCACCACTTCACGGAGAAGTAGATGATCGGGATGTTGACCACGCCGACCAGGAGCAGCAGGCCGCCGGCCTTGTCGGCGCGGCGCTGGTCGTCGATGGCGGCGACGAGCGCCATGTAGCCGATGTATAGGAAGAGGAGGATCAGCTCGGAGGTGAGGCGCGCATCCCACACCCACCAGGTGCCCCACATCGGTTTGCCCCAGAGGGCGCCGGTCCAGAGCGAGAGGAAGGCCATCAGGGCGCCGGTGGGGGCCAGGGCCTGCGCCATCATCCCGGACAGGCGGGTGTTGAAGGCGAGCCCGATGGCGGCCCAGAAGGCCATGACGAGGTAGATGAACATGGACATCCACGAGGCGGGGACGTGGATGAAGATGATGCGGTAGCCCTCGCCCTGCTGGAAGTCGGTGGGGGCGACGAGCATGCCGAGCCACAGGCCGGCGAGGCCGAAGACGACGGCGATGGCGGCGAAGTACGGGATCATCGCGCCGGCCAGCGGGTAGAAGGCGGACGGTGCGGCGTAGCGGTAGAGATTGAAGCGGTCGGTCATTCGAGGGCGATCTTTAGGGCAGCGGCTGAAGCCCAGGGGGCGAAGCCGAGTGAGGCAAAAGTGAGCGCGGCAAGCAATGACAGATGACCTTCCCCCGAGCCCGGTCACCGTCGCATCCACTGCGCCAGCGCCGAATATTAACACCGGGATATAGAGCGGCAGCACCAGCAGCGACAGCAACACGCCGCCGCCACGCAGACCGAGCGTCAGTGCCGCGCCAATGGCGCCGATGCCGGACAACGCCGGGGTGCCGATCACGATGGCGCCGGTGAGGACGACCAAAGCGTCGGCCGCCAGGTCGAACTGGATTCCGAGCACCGGCGCGATCAGCGCCAGCGGCAGGCCGGAAACCAGCCAGTGAGCAATCACTTTTCCGGTAACGACCAGTCCAAGGGGTGCGGCGCCAGCGCCAGTTGCTCGAGGGTGCCGTCGCGATAGTCGTCGGCGAAAAGGCGCGGCAGCGAGAGCATCGTCGCGAGCAGCGCGGCGACCCACAGCACGCCGGGGGCGAGCTTGCGCAGCAGGTCGGGTTCCGGGCCGATGCCGAGCGGGAAGAGGCTGACGACGATGACGAAGAAGAACAGCGCCGAGACGATGTCCGCCTGGCGGCGCATGGCCAGCTTGAGGTCGCGGCCGACGACCGCCATGACGATCCTGAGCATCAGGAAAGCTGGAGTTCGCGCACGGTGCCGGCTGGGATGTCCACCGGCTGGTGGGTCGTCATGACCGCCAGGCCGCCGCGCTGCAGGTGCGCGGAAATGATGCCCGCCAGCCAGTCGACCGCAGCCGTGTCGAGGGCGACGAAGGGCTCGTCGAGCACCCACAGCGGACGCTTCTCCTTGACCAGCCGGGCCAGCGCGACGCGCCGCTTCTGCCCCTGCGAAAGGTACCTGCAGGCGAGGTCTTCGCGTCCACCGAGCCCGACCTGCTCCAGCGCATCGAGCGCGTCGTCCTCGAAGAGTTCCTCGTCCGCCAGCCGCGCGGCGGCGAGCAGGTTCTCCAGCGGCGTCAGCTCCTCCTTGATCGCGTTCAGGTGGCCGAGGTAGCAGAGGTCGGCGCGGAACTCGTCTTCACTGGCACGGATCGCCGCCCCCTTCCAGCGGACCTCGCCGGCTTCCGGCGGGAGCAGGCCGATCAGCATGCGCAGCAGGCTGGTCTTTCCCGAGCCATTGCGGCCCTGCAGAAAAAGCAGTTCCCCCGCTTCCAGCCGAAAGCCGAGTCCTGCGAACAGGCGGCGCTCGCCACGCACGCATTCCAGATTTTCAGCTTCGAGCATCAACGGAAAAATCGAAAGAAATCAGCGACAAATTATGAACGCGCAAGTATACCGGCAGATTGACGGGAATCAAACAAACGCGCCCCTCATTGGCCATGCGAAGCCCGTCTTGAAGAGCCGTCAGGATTATTGCAGTGTCGACGAGACCGAGGGAGGAGGGTCCGCAACCCGCAACGGCGATATGAGCGGCAAGTTGCCATAACGCTACGCATCCCGAAGCTGCGCACCGGCCGCTACGTTTCACCCTTTCCGGATCTGCGGTGCGCTGCCGGGAAGGCTCAGCCTGCTGGCATACGGGAAGCCCACGTGCAGGATATCTTGACGGGCGGCGGGAATCCTGCAGATTCGGTTCGAAGTGACAAGGCGGTCGTGACCGCGAGTACCCTTGTCCGACCTGGTTGCCCCTTTCACCCGCCCGGATGTCGGGTTTCTTTACATTTGCCCAATGCTCGAAGATTAAGCTATTGTTTGGTTTGCCATTAATTTATTGGCGCAAATCTTGCTGCATAATATGATAGGCAATTGTGGTTCGTTCTCAGGAAATCCAGACCGTCTCGCGTGATGTCAAAATGGTATTGATGAAAGAAATGGGAACATGAAGGTCATGCTCCTCACCTTTCCTTCAAGTCGAGTCTGTTATGTCTGTTCCAGGCATGGTTGACCTTGTCCGGGTGCCACGCGACGCTGACCAGGATTTGGCAATCCCGGTGTTGTATGATTGCGTGGAACTGCGGCCCCGACTGGCCCGACTGACAATTGCCGAAGCCCCCAAGTCCCGAGACGCAGTCATCAAACAGGAGAGGATGATGTCCAGATTCGATAGCCTGAAGAGAGTTCTCAAGAATTTGCAAAGCGAGTCACCCGGTGTCGAAGCGACCGCCCTGATCTCGGAGGATGGCCTGATGATCGCCAGTGCTCTGTCGGAAGACCTCGACGAGACGCGCGTTGGCGGAATGACGGCCACCCTGCTGAATCTCGGCACCCGAGCGGCGACAGAACTGAGGCGCGGCGAAGTCAAGGAGGTCATCGTCCGCGGCGAGCATGGCTATGCGGTCATGATCAGCGCCGGCCGAGGCGCCCTGCTTCTCGTCCTGGCAAGTGAGAGCGTGCCCCTCGGGCTGATCTTCTTCGACATGCGCGAGTCGATCAAGTCGATCAAGGACATCCTCTAATTCCTTTCTCCCGACGACGGCGAAAGCGTCTGTCGCTCCGACACGGACACCCGAAATGCCAAGCACAGTGCTTTTTGATGATGGCAAGCACCGCAATTTGCTGATGGAGGATTTCGGCCTGGGCGGCTTGGCGGTTCAGGCCAATCAGCACATGATCATTCACGGTGACACCGGGATGATCCTGGATCCGGGAGGCCACAAGGTCTATAGCAGGGTGCTCGCCGAGACGTTCTCGGCCCTCGGCACAGGCAAGCTGCGCTACATNTT
This sequence comes from Dechloromonas sp., assembly GCA_013693915.1. Taxonomy (GTDB): domain Bacteria; phylum Pseudomonadota; class Gammaproteobacteria; order Burkholderiales; family Rhodocyclaceae; genus Azonexus. The sequence goes on from CP059264.1 coordinate 426,800, forward strand.
TCTCTCCCACCAGGATCCGGACATCGTCGCGGCGATCAACGGCTGGCTGATGACCACCGACGCGGAAGCCTACGTTTCCGAGCTCTGGATCCGTTTTGTGCCCCATTTCGGTCACGACCACATCGTGGCGGATCGCCTCAAGCCTATCCCCGATGCGGGCATGATCTTCGATCTCGAGGGCGCGCGCCTGATGGCGCTACCCGCGCATTTCCTGCACAGTGAAGGCAACCACCAACTCTATGACGAGACGTCCAGGATACTCTACAGCGGTGATCTCGGTGCCTCGCTCGGCGCCCGATACGTCAAGGTGACCGATTTCGACGCCCACATCCAGTATATGGAGGGGTTCCACAGGCGCTACATGTGCTCCAACCGGGTCATGAGGGCGTGGGCAGACATGGTTCGCGATCTGGATATCGAAATCATCGCNCCCCAGCATGGTGCTTACTTCGAGGGTAAGGAGATGGTGCATCGGTTCATAGACTGGTGCGCCGGTCTGGAGTGTGGAGTCGATCTCATTTCTCCGTTGTTCAAGCTGCCATCGGCCTGATTGCCTTCACCGATCCGACCACGCCGGTATCTTCCCCGCATTCCATGACTGATCGCAGACAGCCCGATTCGTCGGACCGGAAACACGCAGTCGGTGAAGACACGCCAAAGTGGCTGGCGGTTGGCTTCGGAGTGATCGGGACGCTCATCGCCGTGGGCGCAGTTTGGCTCTGGATGCAACAGGCGGCACCGTCGCGGGTCGATAAAGTCGAAGCGGAGGTGGCGGACTCCGCACGAGGGCCGCTCCCACCGGGTCAGTCTGCGGCCGCCNNGTCGCCATCGCCAGACCCGAAGGTTCCACCGGCGAGGTGACCAAGGAAGTGGCCCTGCCAGCCGGCAAGACCGATGCCGGCTCCGGGCAGGTGCCGGGAACCAGCGCCACGGCGCCGACACACGAGTCTGCCGGATTGCCCGGCCGTGGTTACAGTCAGATTCGACCTTGGAAGNCGCAGCAGTCCACCGGAGTTCCAGCCACGCCTCGGCGGGCTTGCTGACTGGCTGAACGATAACGCCGCCGCCAAAGTGTCAGTTCATGGATTTGCTGACTCCTCGGGTTGGGATCAGCACAATATGCTTTTGAGCTACCGGCGCGCCCAGGTGGTGGCCGCGCTGCTGGCCAAAGCTGGGGTGCAGCCGCAGCGAATCGTCATTCGCGCGGCCGGCNNAGCCNNTGGATCCCATCGCGGGAATACCCACCGATGCGCCGGAGAANNCCGGCGGGTCACTCTTGAGGTCAAGGATTTCGATGGCTGCCAGCAGACTTCCAGGTAAGTGCCGATGATGATCTTGTCTATCCTGGTCGGGCTGGGCGCCGCGGTGCTTCTCCTGACTGCCGGGTATCTCTTTGGCATTCGCCGGGGCCGCCAGGCGAGGGCGGATCTGCGTGACCAGAATCTGGCCGCTGCCGAGGAACTGACGCGGCTACGGGAGCGCGATTCACAGCACCGGCAGGAGGACGAAAGCCTGCGGACGACGATACAAAGGATCCTGAATCCGCTGATCCGGCAGGAGCAGATTTCGTTCGATCTCGCGCACCTGGAGAGCAGTCCGGACCAGCAGAGGGATCTTGTTGCACTCCTCGATCAGATTGCGGAGAAGGGCAACTACGCCGCGGTCCTGCTCAGCGACGAGCAGGGCTGGACGCTGGCCGGGAGTGGTGGCGCCGCGGACCTGGATCGTCTGGGGGCGACTTCCTCGCTCCTGATGCTTCTCGCCGACCGCTTGAGCCGGGACGGATCGCCGACGCCCATGTCCCTGATGGTGAGCGATTCGGACAGCAGGGTGACCCTGTGTCGCCTGTTCAGCGTCGAGAATCAACGTTTGTTGTTGACTGTCGTCGGGGTAACCGCACAGGTCACCGCCGCCGCGCTGGACCCTGCATTGATCAAGCTCGGCGCCGCTCTGTCGCGCAAGAAGCGGCCGACCGCCGAAGAGTGACGCGGCACTGGTTGTACGGGGATCGGCAGGTATGGCGCTGAAGCGGCCGAGCCGACCATTGGGCGCTTCGCAGATCCTTTAGAATCAGATACGTAATCGGGGTTACGCGTGCCCTGGCATCCTTGGCCAGGAATGCCCGGTGCCGCGCGAACGGCTGACGTTGTGCGGCTGCCGCAGCGTGTCCTCCGATCGTTCGCGAGTGCTCCAGCCGGGGTCGTACAGAGCGCCTGAGTACCAGCTATCGGCTCAGAACCTCGAACTCCATGATGTCGGACTCCGACTGTGTGACGCTGTCGCCGAAGCAGATCCAGCCGCGGCCACGCAGCGGAACCTCCTCTCGCTTCAATACGATCTCGGGCTCGCCGTCGAACAGCACGAACGTTCCGTTCGTGCTCTGATCTGTCAGTACGAACTTGTCCCTGCGCCACTCGATCCGCGCATGATGGCGCGAGGTTCGCTTACCGCTCACCACGACCTCACAGACGTCGTCGCGCCCGACGGCGACGCGGCCTCGATTCGCGTCGAGTATGATCTGGGCGCCACGGTACTGAAGCATGAGCCGCGTCGAGAAGGCTGCCGGAGGCGCAAGGTCCTCCGCTATGACAGTTACATCGCCCGGTTCCTGCCAGATGATCTCGAATACGTGGATCTCCTCCAGCTTGCCCTTCACACTCAGGCTGTCCAGGGCGCGCGAGGCTTTGCGCAGTGCGGGCGGAAGGGCGGCAATCGTGTCGGCAGTGGTCAAGATCTGGTCGGGTTTCGCCAGCGCGGTCACACCGGCTGCGGTGTTCACGGTATCGCCGAAGTAGTCGCTGCCCTCCTCCAGGACCGGCCCATGTTGGAAACCTATGCGGATGCCGAGCTTGACCCCGGCGACGAGCGGAAGGTCGTCCACCTTCATGTGCATCGCGCATGCCGCGTGCATCGCCGCCGTGGCAGTGTCGAAGACCGCCATTACGCCGTCGCCTATGGACTTGACGATGCGGCCGCGCCACGCATGCGTCGCTTCGCGCATGCAGGTCAGACACATCCCGACCGCGCGCAGCGCCTGGGCGTCGCCCAGCTTTTCGTACAGGCGCGTGCTTCCGGCCAAGTCGGCAAACAGCACGCATAAGGTTCTGCGCTCGGAGGTCATTGACCTGCCTGGTTCAGTGGTTCATCGGTTACGATTGCGCTCGGGCCGTGTCTGGACATCATACCGCAGATCGATGGCAACGCCCTCGGCAGAAAGGCGATGATCCACATTTCGCGGCCACACCGGGGCGCAACCAGCGGAAACACCTTATGGATCCGTGCGACCCCTCCGGCAGGTCCCGAAGCGAAGCTGCCATCCGACCAGACGGTTCCGGAACACAATGCAGGTTGGAAATCGGCGGAATTCGTGGGCTGGGCCGCCCGGCACCACTATGTCGCCATCGAGCGGTCCTGACAGGATGGAGCGAGCGCGCGCCGGAAGGGGATCGGGTGCGCCAAAAACTCCATGCTTGGATAGAATCGGCGCCTGACGTTTCGATTGCGAGAGGAGGAACACGATGAGCGACGATGGCGAGAAATCCAGCACCTTCGAGATGATCTGCGGGCTGACGCTTGCGATCCTGGCAGCGGTGCTGGCGATCACCGATCTGGGGGCGGGCAAGTACGGTGATGACGAAATCATCGCCCATAACCAGAAGGCCAACGCCTTCGAATGGTATCAGGCGAAGGGCATCAAGCAGTCACTGATCGAGGGGCAGCGAGACCTCCTGCGGATACTGCTCGATTCGCGGGTGATCCCGCCCGAAGCCGAGGGCAAGATGGGCAAGCTGCTGGCCAGCCTCGACGCGGACATCGGACGTTATCGGAAGGAGCGCAAGGAAATCCTCCTTGGCTCGAAAGCGGTCGGGCAGGAAAACTGGATTCTCGAGGAAGAGGGCAAGCTGGGGCAAGTCAAGGGTGCCCGGGAATGGGAAGCGGAGGCGAAGGCTCTCGGCGCCGCGGGGGACACCTTCGACATGGCCACCTTCTTCCTGCAGATATGTCTGGTGATGGGTGCAGTCAGCCTGATTCTCAANGGGGAGCGGATGCGCAACAGCTTCTACGCCTTGATGGTCCTGCTCGGTGTCGTCGGGGCGGTGTATAGCGTCATGGCCTTCGTTCAGGCGGGCGCATTCGCCTGAGGGAAGTGATCGTGAGCCGCCGGCAAAGAGCCGGTCGCTGGTGAACCTGCGAGCGACGCGAGTCGACAGGCGTTCCGGGCAACGACGGGTCGCGAGTCAGCTGCGTCGCGAATCGGCGGCGAACCCGGGTGGGACTTTCCCTCGTTCAGCCGATCGGAGCTACCAGTAACGCACCTTGCCAGTGTCGAGATGGACGAATTTGTCGCGCGGGTAGAAGCCGACGCCGCCGATACTCTGTGACATCGCCGCATCGCGAAGGTCGGAAAGAGGAACCCCGGGAATCCGGATGTCGATCGCCTTGCCGTGCATGTGCAGGCTGTTTCGGGCGACACCGCCGCCGCGCGAGTTGCGCAGCCGCGAATTGGTGTTGGGGCAGCGATAGCCGGAAATGACATGAAATGGCTGGTCGCAACCAAGCTCCTGGCGTGTCTTGTACAGCAGGTCGAACAGCAGCGGGTCGATCTGGCCGATTTCGCCGGAGTAATGGTCGCGCAGGAAACGGTTCAGCGTGCTCAACCCGTCGGGAACATAGTGGCTCCCAACGGCGAAGACGACCGAAACCCGCTCGCCGGTATGCGTGTGATCGAAATCCAGACTGCGCGCATTCGGTAGCGAGGCAAGCGCGGGTTTCGCGAGCGGCAGGACGACGCCCGCCATGGCCAGCCTGGCTGCGTGACTGAGAAACAGGCGGCGTGGGTGAACTTGCGGATTCGGCATATGGTTCAGTGAATAAGCTAATATTTTGATTCTACACCAATTTCCATCACGATGGAAGCGCTGAGAGACTGCGAGCGCTGGCGCAGGGCTTCGTCGAGGATCCTGTCGTGGCCGTAGATGTCCGGGAAGAAATGAATCCTCCCGTCCCTGACGACGGCGGTGGTGTAGGCAATGACCACCGGGAAAGGTTCCCGCAGGCGCAGCGTCGCCGACCTGCCCTTGGTCATTGCCTGAACGATGCGCTCCTCGGTCCAGTCCGGCTCGTCCGCGAGGACGAATTTCGCCAGTGCCACCGGCTCCTCGACGCGGATGCAGCCGTGGCTGAAGTCGCGGCGGTCGCGCTTGAAGAGTTGCGGGGTCGGCGTATGGTGGAGGTAGATGTTGTCCGGGTTGGGGAAGATAAACTTGATGTCCCCGAGCGCGTTCCGCGCACCGGGCCGCTGGCGGATGCGCATTTCTCCGCGCTGGACCGCGTCCAGACTCGCCTCGGAAAAGCTGCTGACAACCCTGCCGTCGCGGCCGACGAATTCGAATCCCTGCTGATCGAAGTAGCCGGGCTCGCGGCGCAGCCTGGGCAGCGTTTCGCCTCTGGCGATCGACGGCGGCACGTTCCAGTACGGGCTGAACTCGACGAAGCGCATCTCGGCATCGAAGATCGGCGTGCGCGTCTTGGCCGCATTGCCGACGATGATGTTCATTGCGACCTTCATTTCGAGCTTGCCGTCGCGAACCTGATAGGCGCGCACCCGGAACTCCGGAATATTGACGACGATGGCGCGGGACGCCGGCAGCAGCGGCGTCCAGCGCAGCCGCTCGAGCGCCAATTCGATTTGCCTGACCCGGACTTCGGGCGCCACATTGAGTTGCTCGAGGGTGCCCTTGCCGACGACGCCATCCGGCGTCAGCCCGTGGCGCTCCTGAAACGACTTGAGGGCGTCGACCAGCCTGCCTTCGTAGCGTGCCGGCGGCGCGCCATTGGCGGGCAGGTCGCCGAGCGCCTTCAGCCGCTGGCTCAGGACCGGGATGCCGGCATAGGCCTGCCCCGGCTGAAGCTTGCCGTCGGCCGGCAGCGGCAAGGGCTTGAGCCAGGCCGGGTTGCCCGCCAGGAGCCGGTAACGGGCGAGCGCTTCCCGCAGTTCAACGTATTGCGCTAGCGNGGGTTGCGCACTGCGCGCCGCTTCCGGCAGGCGGTCTTCGGCAACGGCCGAAACCAGCAGCGCATTGAGGTCGATTCCTGGCCCCGATGCGCCGTTGTAGTTTTCGTCGAGCTGTTGGGGGTCGATGCGGCCTGAGCGTAGATCGGCAAGATAGCGCCGTGTCGCGGCAGTCAGCGCCCGCTCGAGCTGGATGACCATGTCGCCCGTCGGAGCGGGGCCGCTGGCGGCATTGTCGATCGCATTTCGCAGCAGATCGGCGCCATAGTCATCGGCGTTCAGGCCGTCCTCGGCGGCGCCTGCCAGCAGGTCGGTTGCCTTGCGCGCGACGGGCGTCGGCCGCCCGTCGCTGAACCAGAGCAGGGTACTGGCTGCGGCGGCAGGCATGGCGCCGACGATTGCCAGTGCACTGGTAAGGCAGATTGCCTGGAGAAGACATCTTCCAAAATTTCCGGCGGGGGTCGATGCTGGCGGTGACGAGGTGCGTGACATGGGTTTTCGGGAAATGCGGATTCGCCCGCATTATGTACCATTGGCAAACGGTCCGGACATGGCCTGGTATTCCGGCGCCGAGGCCTGCAACCATGAAAGGCGTTTCGCATTGGCTGAACTTCGCTCCATCGTCCGCCCAGACTCCTCGCTGCCCGCTTCGCCAACTTGCGCACGGCTGGCGGTGTTGGTGTTGGCGGGGCCCGGCGCATGACGACGGCAGGATTGCTCACCGTCCGGGCCGACTTTGCGGAGGGCCGGCTGAAGCAGTTCGATGTCGCGCTCCGGCGCCCGCCGGTGGCGCAGTTGTTTGTCGGCCAATTGCCGGAAGCGGTGGTCAGGATCGTGCCCTGCCTCTACACGATCTGCGCCCGGGCGCAACGGGCAACGGCACAGGCGGCGCTGGCGGCAGCCGCGGGCGACGCAACGCAGCCGGCCGAGGATGCGGGCTTGTGGATCGAGATGCTGCACGAAAACCTCTGGCGTCTCTTGCTCGACTGGCCGCCGGCACTCGGCTTGCCNCCGGCGCAGGCGGCGTTCATAGCCTGGCGTGCGACGCGGCATGANCGGGGTTGCGCCGAAGCGACGAGGCGCTTGGTCGCCGACGTCCTCAACGGCCTCGCGGAAAAATGCCTCGCCAGCCTGGTCGACCGCAGCAGCGACGTAGCCTGCGGCCCAGTTGCTCCGAGTCCTGACGAATGGCTCGCCCGCTGGCGGGACGGCGCGGACTTCCGGCCAGCGCTGAGCGCGCCGCCATCGATTCGCGCCGCTTATCGCGGGCGCATCGCCGAAGTCGAACGCGCTACCGCGGCGCTGGCCAGCGGTGCTCCCTTNCCGCTCGCGGCGGCGGGGGAANNTGGCTGGGGCGTGGCGCAGACGGTGACGGCGCGCGGCGTGCTCACCCATGCGGTGCGCCTCGAGGCGGGCACGGTGACGCGCTATCGCGTCACGGCGCCGACCGACNNTTCTTTTGCCGATGCCGGCGCGCTCCGGGGTCTGCTCGATGGCGCGTGCTTCGCCTCGTCGGAGGAAGCGAAGCGGTCGCTCCAGCTTGCCGTGCTGGCTCTCGATCCCTGCCTGCCCCACGTGCTGGAGGTGAACGATGCATGAAATGTCGCTTGCTGCCGGTGTACTGCAACTGGTCGAGGAAACGGCGGTGCGCGAAGGCGCACAACAGGTTAAGCTGGTGGTTCTGGAAATCGGCCGGCTGTCGTCGGTGGAGCCGGAGGCGCTGCGCTTTTGCTTCGCCGCGGTAACCCATGGCACCATCGCGCAGGATGCGGCGCTGGAAATCATCGACATCCCCGGTGCCGGCACCTGCCTCGCCTGCGGTGCGACGGTGCCGATGACGGAGCAGTGGGGCGAATGCCCGGCCTGCGGCGGCAGTTTCCTGCAGCCGAACGCGGGCACGGAAATGCGGGTGCGCGAGATCGAGATCGAATAGGCCGGAAACGGGCCGGAAGGAGACAGAGCGATGTATACGGTATGCGGTTGCGGGGCGGGCGAAACGAAGATCGAGGGCGAGGGGCATGCGCACGAGCATGTGCATGCCGACGGGACGGTGCATAGCCACGCGCACGGCCACGATCACGACCATCACCACGAGCATGGCGCGGCGGCCGCGGCAGCCCACGAGCACAGCCACCACCACGCCGACGGGACGGTCCATTCGCACCCGCATGTCCATCAGGGCGAGCATGTCCATGAGCATGCGCATGCCCACGGCATCGGCGGCGACCTCGATTTCGGCGCCGGACCGGCGCGGGCCCACGCACCCGGGTTGAGCCAGTCGCGCATGGTGCAGATCGAGCAGGACATCCTGGCGAAGAACAACACCTACGCTGACGCCAACCGGCGCGCCTTCGACGAGCGCGGCATCTTCGCGCTCAACCTCGTCTCCAGCCCCGGCTCGGGCAAGACGACGCTGCTGGTGAAGACCATCGAACTGCTGCGCGACAAGGTGGCGATCGCCGTCGTCGAAGGCGACCAGCAGACCTCGAACGATGCCGAGCGCATCCGCGCCACCGGCGTGCCGGCGCTGCAGATCAACACCGGCAAGGGCTGCCACCTCGACGGGCACATGGTCGGCCACGCCATCGAGCGCCTCAAGCCGGCGGACGGCTCGCTGTTCCTGATCGAGAACGTCGGCAACCTCGTCTGCCCGGCGGCCTTCGACCTCGGCGAACACCACAAGGTCGCGATCCTGTCGGTGACCGAGGGCGAAGACAAGCCGCTCAAGTATCCGGACATGTTCCGCGCCGCCGACGTCATGCTCCTCAACAAGTGCGACCTGCTGCCGCACCTCGATTTCGATGCCGACCTCGCCGAGGCCAACGCCCGCCGCGTCAATCCGGACCTGACCGTCTTCCGCGTCTCGGCCACTCGCGGCGAGGGCATGAGCGCCTGGGTCGACTGGATCACGGCCGGCCTCGTGGCGCAGGGGCCAGGCGCGCCGAATCGGTCGACGCGCTCAAGGCGCGCATCGCCGAACTCGAGCGGCAGCTGGCCGCCCGATAAGGGCATGCCGGCGGCACGACAGCCGCTGCGACGCGTGTGTATCTCAGCCGCACGACGAGGGCGGCGCTACGGGGCGAACACCAGTTCCGGCACTACCACTTCCCATCGGTCGCATTTGCAGCGCGCGACATAGTCGGCGCTGCTGTCGCGCTTGCGCCAGACGACGATGGCGTGCACATGGGCGGCGATGCAGCGCAGGTCGGTCGGCGGCATGAATGTATTTGACAGGCGACCTACGGCGATGCCGTCCGGGGTCAACAGAGCATAGCCGCGTTGATCGGCAGAAAACTGCAGGATATCGCCGACCCTGAGTGCCGCGATGCGCGAGTGAATGCTAGCCTGCATGTCCATTCGCCCGGCAAATCCCAGATTGATCTCCCGCAGGGCCGGGATGACGTAGCGACGATCCAGGCCGGCAGGTTCGGGAAGCCATTCGCTGGCCGGCCGGCGTAGCAGGGCCGGGCTGCCGGGCAGGCGGTCGACGAGGGNGTTGCCGCCGTCGAGGCGGGCCAGGGTCAGTGTCTGGCGGGCACGGGTCATCGCGACGTAGTAGAGGCGGCGGGCGGCGTCGCCATCCTCACCTTTCTGCCCCGTCCACTCGCCATCCAGAATGAAGACATGGTCGAATTCCAGCCCCTTGGCGCGGTGTGCGGAAAGCAGCAGCAGGCCGGTTTGCCGGTGCCGATTGGCGCGGCCCCACTCGGCCAGCCAGTCGCGGAAATAGTCGAGCGTGACCTCGGCACCCTGGCTGTCGTCGGCAAAGGCGCCAACCGCGTCGCGCAAGCTGTCGGCCCAGCCTTCGGAGGGCTGTGCGGCCAGCCAGTCCGAGAGAATGCCCGACGAGATGAGCGCGCCCTGGGTCTCGGCAAAGGCGAGCAGAGCCTGGGTTTCGCGCAGGCGCCAGAGCGGCGGCGCTTCCTCGTCGGCCATGCTGACCGGCAGGCCGCGCGCCTCGCAGGCGGCGCGCAGGGGGTCGAGGTATTTCCACCGGCGGGCGATGACGGCGGTTCGGCTGAGGTCGAGCCCGAGGGCGCGCAGCCGTTCTATCTCGGTCAGCACGGCCATCGCCTGTTGTTTGGCGTTGCGCCCGGCCGGGATGATTTGCACCCGCCCTTGCGCGACGCTGTCGCGATTCTGCCAATCGCCGCCCGGTGACGATTTGCTGCGGGCTGCGTTGATCCGGATCGGCTGGCTTGCCTTCATCCGGTCGCCAGCTGGGGCGATCAAGGCGTTGGCGGTGGCAATGATGTTTGCGGTCGACCGGTAGTTTTCGACCAGAAACCGGGTTTGCGCCTGGTAGTCGTCGGCGAACCTGCGGATGAACTCGACCGAGGCGCCGGCGAAGGCGTAGATGTTCTGATCATCGTCGCCGACAGCGAACAGGTTGAGCCTGCCGTCCTCGTCGCTGCGCTTGCGGCCGGCCAGGGCCGAGATCAGGGCGTATTGGGCGGGGCCGATGTCCTGGTATTCGTCGACGAAGATCCAGCGGAAGCCGGCCAGCAGGCGGTCGCGCTGCACGTCGGCGTCCTCCGGCGGCAAGCCGCGCCCTTCGAGCAGCGCCGTGGCTTCGCTGAGAATCGCGTCGAAGTCGTCGTCGCTTTGCGCCTGCCGCTCGGCAAAACTGGCACCGACCAGGCGCATGGCCAGCGCGTGGCAGGTGAGCACGGTGACGCCGAGGGCGTCGTTGCCGATCAGTTCGCGCAGGCGGTGGCGGATTTCCAGCGCGGCATGGCGGTTGTAGGCCAGCGCCACGATGGCCCGCGGGTTCTCGCGGCGGATGCGGACGAGGTAGGCAATGCGATGCACCAGCACCCGCGTCTTGCCCGCTCCTGGGCCGGCGAGCACCAGCGTGTTGGTGTTTTCCCGGTCGTCGGCGACGATGGCGCGCTGGTTGGGCTTTGCCAGTGTTTCGACGATGCTTTCCCAGGATTGCGGCGTGGTCTGCCGTTCCAGTTCATTTTCGCGGCCCGGTAGCCAGCGTTTGCAGAAGACCTCGCGCGACAGGCTGAAATAATCCATCGCCAGTTGCAGCGCATCGGCCATGCGTTCGATGCCGCGCTCGGCGTACTCGGCCATGATGTGGATTTGCCGGGTCAACTCGTTGTAGTGCAGTTGTAACGGCAGGTAGTTGCTCTTCTCGAATTGCAGCTTCCAGTTGCTCTCCACCTGCAAGGTCATCGCCGTGCGGAAGATGGCCAGCCCCTTGTTCAGGCGCAGTATCTCTTGTTCGTGCAGCCAGAGGAGGGCGCGGTCGACGAGCTTGTCGACGTGGCCATTCTCGGCAGCGAGGAAGGCGTCGCCGGCGACGCTGGCGGCCAGTTTGCCCAGCGTGGTTTCGGCCAGCAGGTCGATGCCGCGTGCGCCACCGGGCAGGCAGGACAGCCAGTGGGCAAGCAGGAGGCCAGCGGCGGTGCGGCGTCGTTCGGCGGTCTTGTCCAGCGCCGCCCAACTGCGGTTGAGGGCGACGAATACGGTTTCCAGGTCGTTGCCCCGCTTGAGCGTGATGCTGCCGCGCCCGTCCGGGCCGTCCCGGCCATCGCCGGCCAGGCCCTTGAGGATCAGGCCAAGACCGTGGGGCAGCGCCTGGCTGTGGCCTTCATCCTTGAGGCGCTGTGCGAGCAGGCGCAGGTTGAGCGGGTAGCCGTCGCCGGCAATCGCATCGGGCGCCGTTTCGCGCAGTTGGGCGATAAGCGCAGCTTCCAGCGCGCAGGCAGCCTCGAAGCGCTTCTTCGAGGCATTGTCGACGCCGACATGGAGGAAGGCAGTCATTCCGGTATCGTTGCTGGAAATGCCCAGCCGGTCGAAGAGGTAAAGCGCCTCACGCAGGGCGGTGGATTCGAAACCGGCACCGGCCATCAACTCGTCGGTGGTGATGCCCTCATCGGCCGGGGCGGACATCAGGATCTGCAGCAAATTAAGGTACTTCTTCCGGTCGACCGCATCAACGATGCTGCCGGCCAGCTTGCCCTCGGCCTCGGCAAGATCCTTGACACGCAGCGAGGAGGGGAAGATCTGCACGCTGTTTTCCTCGCGTCGCACGAGACCGGCTTCTTCCAGCCAGGCGACGGCGGTACGGACGCGGGTGTCGTCGGTAGCGATATCGCGCTTGAAATTGCCCTCCTCGTCTTCATCGAGAATCTCGCCCGAGGTGGCGACGATGGGCTCGTCGCGGTTCTTCTTGCGCTGAATCTGGCGCAGGGCGCGCAGCACGCTCTGGATGTCGCGCCGCGACAGGCGCGAATTGGCCGACATGCTGTGCTGACGCTCGACGTCGTCGGCGGTGTAGAGCAACACGCAGCGTGCCGCTGCGCGGTCGCGACCGGCGCGGCCGGCTTCCTGCAGGTAGTTTTCCAGCGAGCCGGGAATGTCAGCGTGGACGACAAGGCGCACATCGGGTTTGTCGATGCCCATGCCGAAGGCGTTGGTGGCGGCGATGACGCGCAACTCGCCGGCGATGAACGCCTTTGCGTTTCCTTCTTGGTNTTCCGGCGGTAACCGGGCGTGATAGGCGGCAGCCGCCAGGCCCTNTTGCCGGAGAAATCGCGCCAGCTCTTCGGTTTGCTTGCGCGTGGCGCAGTAGGCGATGGCACCGCCGGATTTCTCCGGCGGCAACTCGTCGGCGATCAGGCGGCCGACCAGGTCATATTTTTCGCCCGGCGTGGTTGGGATGACGTCGAAGCGCAGGTTGTCGCGCCGGGCGCCGCCGTCGAGCACGCGCATGGCAATACCCAACTTTTCGCGGAAATGGCCGACGATGTCGGCGACCACTTCAGGCTTGGCGGTGGCGGTCAGGCACTGGATCAGCGGCAGCGTCTTGTCCGGCGAGGCATCGCGACTTTCGGCAATGAAGCGGGCAACGTAGCGGTAATCCGGCCGGAAATCCTGGCCCCATTTCGACAGGCAGTGCGCCTCGTCGAAGATCCAGGCGCCGATTTCGCGCTGCGCCAGCACTTTTCGCACGCTGCGATTGCGCAACTGTTCCGGGGCGATGAGCAGGATGCCGACGTCGCCCAGACGCACGCGATCGAGCACGTCGGCCCGTTCCGGCATGTTGAGCAGGCCGTTGATCGCCGCGCAGCAGTCGATGCCACGCTCGCGCAGACCCTTGACCTGGTCCTCCATCAGCGCGACCAGCGGCGAGATGACGACCGACAGCGCGCCGGTGCGGACAAAGCGCGACAGGGCGGGAATCTGGTAGCACAGCGACTTGCCGGTGCCGGTCGGCAGGATGCCGAGGTTGTGTTCACCACGCATGGCGCTTTCGACGATGACCTGCTGAAGCGGCTGCCCACTGTCCTTGTCGACCGGCTCGGGACGAAACGCGTAGGTCGTGCCGAACCAGTGCTGCAATTGTTTCAGCGCGTCATGTTCGCGGCGACACCAGGCGCAATCGGGGGCCGTGCAGGGCGTGTCGCGGAGTTGGCGGATCAGGCGCCCTGCCTCCGGGAATTGATGACGCACCCAGGGCGGCATCACCGAGTTGCCGCCGGCCACCGACAGCCAGGCCAGCGCGTAGGCCAGCGGCCAGGCAACCTGCGCTGCCGTCCCGTTGATGTGTCGGCTGGCCGTCACGCAGGCCCTGTCCGCGAGAAGGCGCTGAACGGCGGCCTTCGCATTCGCTTCGCTGGCCGGCTGCGCGTTGCGACCGCGAACGGTCATGAAAAAGCTGTTCAGCCCGGAAACGGTTTGATCGCGCGTGGTCAGCCAATGCCAGGCAAGCAGCAGGTCCGGTGCAGTCTGCTGCAGGCTCCTTTCCTGATCGCCGAATACCCGCAGGGCCAATTCGGCATCGAGCAGCGGATTGCTCTTGCGGTTGCCCAGCAACTGGCCGTCCTGATAATGCTTGACGAGGTGGTGGTAGGGGTTCTTCGGGAAGGCCAGCGGGTTGAGGCGCAGGGTATCGATGGCCGGCTTGGTCAATAGCCGCAGATTGGCGTTGGCGGCGCGCAGCTGCGGAATGTCGAAGGCAATCAGATTGTGACCGAGCAGGAATGCGGCATCGTCGGCCAGTGCATCGAGCTGCTTCAGGGCGTCGGGCAGCTTGCCGGGCGGATAGCTCAACTGCGCGTCCGTGTCGCCGCGAAGTGCGGCCAATTTGTGAATGACGGCACTACGGGTACCGACTTCGAGATCGATACTGAGACATCGTGCTTTGCTGCGAGGCGTATCCCCGGTGGGGGCGGCCGCGGAGTCGGGGAGGGATTCGGAATCGCTGCGCACTGGAGGGCAAGGGTTGAGCGTCGGCTATCTGGCTGGCATTGTATATGCGCGAACCGACGGCTCGGCGTAAGCTTCAGGCTTTTCATCGGGTAGATCTCAAGGTGGAGGCATGACCGGCCGGTTGTTCCGCATCCGCGGCCTTGTCCAGGGCGTCGGCTTCCGTCCCTACGTCTGGCGGCTGGCTAACGAGCTCGGCCTCGCCGGCTGGGTGCGCAACGACGGCGACGGCGTGACGGTTGCGGTCGACGGCCAAAAACTGCCCGAATTCCTGCGCCGGTTGCCGCTTGAGATACCGCCGCTGGCGCGCATCGATGCAATCGATGTGGCGCCCGCCGAAGTCGCCGGCCCCGGCTTCGCGATCCTCGACAGCGTGGGGGANGCGGTGCGCACGGCGATCGGCCCCGACGCCGCCATCTGCCCGGCGTGCATCGCCGACCTCTGCAACCCGGCCGGCCGGCGCTGGCGTTATGCCTTCACCACCTGCACGCACTGCGGTCCGCGTTTCACGGTCAGCCGGCGCATTCCCTACGACCGCGCGCAGACCAGCCTCGCCCCCTTCCCGCTGTGCCCGCCGTGCGCCGCCGAGTACGCCGACCCGGCCGACCGCCGCTTCCACGCCGAGACCACCTGCTGCCCGGATTGCGGGCCGCGCCTGGCGCTGGCCGATGGGCACGGCCGGCCGCTGCCCGGCGACCCGCTCGCGGAAGCACTCGTCCTGCTGCGCGCCGGGCGCATCGTCGCCATCAAGGGCCTCGGCGGCTTCCACCTCGCCTGCGACGGGCGCAATGCGGAGGCGGTGGCCGAACTGCGCCGGCGCAAGCAGCGCGAGGAAAAGCCCTTCGCCGTGATGGGCCTGAACGAAGCGGCCTTTGCCGGGCTCGCCCAGGTCGGCGACGGCGAGCGCGCCCTGCTGCGCGCGGCGGCCGCGCCGATCGTCCTGTGCCGCAAGGGCCCGCATGAGTTGCCCGGAATCGCCCCCGGCCTGGCCTGGCTGGGCGTCATGCTGCCGGCGACGCCGCTGCACCTTCTGCTCTGGCACGAGGCCGCCGGGCGGCCGGCNGGGGCGCGCTGGTTGCACGAGCGCCACGACCTGCTGCTGGTGATGACCAGCGCCAACCCGCATGGCGAGCCGCTGGTGACCGGCAACGACGAGGCGCTGGCGCGCCTGGGCGGGATCGCCGACGCCTTCCTGATGCACGATCGCGACATCGTCGTGCGCTGCGACGATTCGGTCGTCCGCGCCGGCCCCGCCTTCATCCGCCGCGCGCGCGGCTACGTGCCGGTGCCGATCGCGCTCGCCGCTGACGGGCCGACCGTGCTGGCGCTCGGCGGCTACCTGAAGAACACGGTTTGCGTGCTCAAGGGCAGGCAGGGCTTCCTGTCGCAGCACATCGGCGGTCTCGACAATGCCGCGGCGATCGGCTTTCTCGAGGAAAGCGTCGCCCACCTGCTCGCCATCCTCGATGTACAGCCCGACCTGATCGCGCACGACCTGCACCCGGATTTCGCGTCAACCCGTCTGGCGTCGGAGATGGCCGGGAAACTGGCGGTTCCGGCGCTTGGTGTCGGTCATCATCACGCCCATATTGCAGCGATCGGCGCCGATCATGGTATCAACGAGCCCTTGATCGGCGTCGCCATCGACGGNGTCGGGCTCGGGCCGGATGGCGGCCTCTGGGGCGGGGAACTGTTGCGGGTCGACGGCGCCAGGTGCGACCGGCTCTCCCGCCTGCGGCCGCTTCGACTCCCCGGCGGCGACCGCGCTACCCGCGAACCATGGCGCATGGCCGTGGCGGCCCTGCATGGCGCCAGACTGGACGGGCAAGTGACCGGCTGGTTGCAGAGACATTATCCCGGGCGTGATGCCGGCCCGCTGCTGGCCATGCTCACCCGGGATCTGCGTTGNCCCCCGACCTCCAGCCTCGGCCGCTGGTTCGACGCTGCCGCGGGTCTGCTCGGGCTGCGCGCCGAGTCGCGTTACGAGGGACAGGCGGCGATGGAACTGGAGGGGCTGGCGGCCGCGCACGGTCCCGAGTCGGCGTTACCCGGCGGGTACGCGATCCGGGGTGGCGAACTCGACTTCTCGCCCCTGGTCCCGACCCTGCTCGAGTGCGACGATCCCGGCCGTGGCGCCGCGCTGTTCCACGCCACGGTCGCCGCCGCCCTCGCCGAGTGGGCGCTGGTTGCGGTCGACCGGGAAAAAGGGGCAAGAATTGCGGTCGGCGGCGGCTGCGCGCTGAATGTCGTGCTGATGTCCGCCCTGCGCCGGCACTTGGAAGCGCGGGGCGCAAGCTTGCTCGAGGCGCGACAGGCACCGCCGAACGACGGCGGCCTGGCGCTCGGGCAGGGCTGGGTGGCGCGCCGGATGGTTCAACAGAACATCCTGGTGTAATGCAAAGCCGGTGACCATAAGCGGTGGCATTGTGGAAACAAAGTTTCCACATGACGCCAGCGCTTCTCTTGTTGAATCCATCCAAGTTACTGAATAAAGGCAAAATTCATTTCTGGCCTGGTTCTTGCCCGGAAGCCTCCACAAAACAGCTATAGCCAAACCCCCAACAGAGAGACATTGCCGGTCGGTGACCGGTACCAAGGTGGCAAGAGGAGGAGGGTTCATGGCCAAGCAAGATCTGATGTTGCTGGAGAGCGACGAGCGGATCGACGCGGCGGCAACACGCCTGTCGATGACGCGCCGGGAGTTCCTGCAGTTTTGTGCGGTTCTGGCAACGACCCTGGGACTGCCGCAGGGCGCGGATGCGGCGATCGCCGAAGCGGTGGCGACCAAGAAGCGTCCGAGCGTGATCTGGCTGCACTTCCAGGAGTGCACCGGGTGCACCGAATCGCTGCTGCGCGCCGAGCACCCCGCGCTGGAGAAACTCATCCTCGACGTCATCTCGCTCGACTATCACGAGACGCTGTTCGCTGCCGCCGGCCATCAGGTCGAGGAAGCTCGGCTCAGGGCGATGGCCGAGAACAAGGGCAAGTACGTTCTCGTCGTCGAAGGCGCCATCCCGACCAAGGACGGCGGCATCTACTGCAAGATCGGCGGCAAGACTGCGATCGACCTGCTCAAGGAGTGCGCCGCGGATGCGGCGGCGGTGATCGCCATCGGCTCCTGCGCCTCGTGGGGTGGCATGCCCTCGACCGATCCCAACCCGACCGGCGCCTCCAGCGCCTCGCAGGTTCTCGGCAAGCCGGTGCTGACCATCCCCGGCTGTCCGCCCAACCCGTACAACTTCCTGTCAACGGTCGTCCAGTTCCTGACCTTCGGCAAGCTGCCCGAGGTTGACCATCTGGGCCGGCCCAAATTCGCCTATTCGCGCCTGATCCATGAAAACTGCGAACGCCGCGCGCACTTCGACGCCGGGCGCTTCGCCCTCGAATTCGGCGACGACGCCCACCGCCATGGCTTCTGCCTGTACAAGCTCGGCTGCAAGGGTCCGGAAACCTACGCCAACTGCTCGGTCATCCTTTTCGGCGATGCCGGAGCGGGGACCTGGCCAGTGGGTTGCGGTCATCCCTGCATCGGCTGCACCGAGCAGGGCGTCGGCTTCCAGAAGCCGATCCACGCCGTGGCCAAGATGAAGAACATCCAGCCCGGCGTCTTCCTGCCAGGCGTCGTCGAGGAGAAAGGCATGGGCGCCACANNCTTGGCTCCGCCGCCGTGCTGGCGGCGGTTACCGGGTTGCGATCGGCGCCGGGGCGAAGTTCTGAAGAATCTCGGGCTCTCGCACAAGGCCGAGGAGATGGAGAGGGCGAAGAAGGCTGGCAAGGCCAGCAGCGAATCAGCGGAGGTGTGAGATGCTGAGCAGACGCAATTTTCTCAAGGGCTGCCTGGCCGGCGGCGGTGCCGCCGCAACCGGCCTGGCTCCGGCTCCAGCCAGTGCTCGCGGCAACCTGACGAACCCGCCCGGTGGCCTCGGGCTGCTCTACGACGCGACGCTTTGCGTCGGCTGTCAGGCCTGCGTCGCGGCGTGCAAGGAGGCGAACAACAATCCGCCCGAATTCAAGACGGCGGACAGATTGTGGGACACCCCGCGCGACACGACCGGTCACACTTTCAACGTGATCAAGGTTTATACCAACGGCACCGGCGAAACAAAGGATGCCGAGATCAACGGCTTCTCGTTCATGAAGACGTCCTGCATGCACTGCGCCGATGCGTCATGTGTGTCGGCATGTCCGGTATCGGCCATGCAGAAGGATCCGGTGACCGGCATCGTCACCTATGACGCCAATGTATGTCTTGGTTGCCGCTACTGCGTCGCCGCCTGTGCCTTCGGCATTCCCAAGTACCAGTACGACTCGCCGACCGGGCGCATCGGCAAGTGCGAGCTTTGCCACGACCGCCACAAGGACGGCCACTACTCGGCGTGCGCCGAAGTCTGCCCGACCGGCGCGACTCTGTTCGGCCGCACCGTCGATCTGCTGGCCGAAGCCAGGCGGCGGCTGGCGCTCAAGCCAGGCGAGACGACCAGGATTCCGCGCGGCCGCCTGCCGTACAGCGATGCCGAGGCGGAAAAGGCCAGCACCTGGCGCAAGGAACCCGACCAGAGCTACGAGGTGCAGGCCGGCAAGTACATCCAGCATGTCTATGGCGAGACCGAGTACGGCGGCACGCAGGTGCTCAAACTGTCGGCGGTCGAGTTCGAGAAGGTCGGCATGCCCGCGCTGCCGCCGAAGTCGTCAGCGTCAACATCGGAAACCATCCAGCATACGCTGTACCAGGGCATGATCATGCCGATTGCCGTTCTCGGCGCCATGACCTGGGCTGCCAGGCGCAATGTCAGGAAGGATGACGATGATTCCGAAGGAGGCGAGTCATGAGCGCCCATCTGCCCACGGCGCCGGTCGGCGGGAAGCTGATCAATAACACCACGGTCGTCTGCGGCATCCTCATCGCGCTGATGCTGGCGGTCCTGGCCGCACGTTTCATTCTCGGCCTGGGCGCGGTCACCAACCTGAACGATGGCTACGCCTGGGGTCTCTGGGTGGTGGTCGACGTTCTCATCGGTTCGGCTCTCGCTTGCGGCGGCTTCTCGGTGGCGATGATGGTCCACATCTTCAACCGGGGCGAGTATCACCCGCTGGTGAGGCCCGCCCTGTTGACGAGCCTGTTCGGTTATACGCTGGCCGGCGTCGGTGTCATGTTCGACCTCGGGCGCTACTGGAACTTCTGGCACATCCTGTGGCCAGGCTCCTGGAACCTGAATTCGGCGATGCTCGAGACGGCGCTGTGCATCTCGATCTACATCCTCGTCATGTGGATCGAGTTCGCGCCCGTCTTCATGGAGAAGTGGGGCCTGAACGTGGCCAAGAAGAAACTGGGCAAGGTGCTCTTCTTCTTCATCGCCCTCGGCACCGTGCTGCCGATGATGCACCAGTCGTCGATCGGCACGCTGCTGATCCTGATGGGTGGCCAGGTCAATCCGCTATGGCAGACGCCCATCGTGCCGCTTCTCTACCTGTTGTCGGCGATCCTCATGGGCTATGGCGTGGTGCTGTTCGAGTCCTGCCTCGCTTCTGCGGCCTACCGGCGGGAGATCGAGACAAACATGCTGGGGCCGATGGCCAAGGTGATGCTCGGCATGCTCGGAGTCTATCTGGCCGTTCGCATTGTGGACCTGACGGTACGCGGCGCGTGGGGCAACGCTTTCAGCTTTGGCCTGGTGGCGATCTTNTTCTGGATCGAGATGATCCTGTTCTGCCTGCCCTTCGCGCTGGTCGGCACGGTGGAGGCCCGCCGCAACCCGGCCCGGCTCTTCCTCGGNGGAACCGCGATCATGCTCGGCGGGGCGCTTCTGCGGCTCAACGGCTATCTGATCGGCTACGACACGGGCCCGGGCTGGCGCTACTTCCCGTCGGTTCCCGAGTTGCTCGTCACGTTTGGCATGACCGCGATCGCAGTGCTTGGCTTCATCGTCGTTACCCGCCTCTTCCCGGTGCTGCCGCGAGAAGAAGCGAGCGCCAACTGAATTCGGGAACCAGGAGAAAGAAATGTCCAAACGAGTAACCATCGACCCCATTACCCGCATCGAGGGTCACCTGCGCGTCGACGTCGAAGTCGATGGCGGCACGGTCAGGAAGGCCTGGGCCTCGGGGCAGATGTGGCGCGGCGTCGAGAACATCCTGATCGGCCGCGATCCGCGCGATGCCTGGGCGATCACCCAGCGCATCTGTGGCGTTTGCACGACGGTGCACGCGATGGCTTCGGTGCGGGCGGTGGAGAATGCGCTGCAGCTCGAAATCCCGGTCAACGCGCAGTACATCCGCAACATGATCATGCTTTCGCACGCCGTGCATGACCATATCGTGCATTTCTACCACCTGTCGGCGCTCGACTGGGTCGACGTCGTGTCGGCGCTCAAGGCCGACCCGGGCAAGGCGTCCAGCCTGGCGCAAAGCCTGTCGACCTGGGAGGGCAACAGCAAGAGCGAGTTNCTGAAGGTCCAGGACAAGCTCAAGGGCTTCGTCGGCACCGGGCAACTCGGCATCTTCACCAACGGCTACTGGGGCCACCCGGCGATGAAACTATCGCCCGAGGTCAACCTGCTGGCGGTCGTCCACTATCTGCAGGCTCTGGAAGTGCAGCGCCACGCCTCCAAGATCGTCGCCATCCTCGGATCGAAGTCCCCGCACATCCAGAACGTCGCGGTTGGCGGAGTGGCCAACCCGCTATCCCTCGATTCGCAGTCGGTGCTGACGCTGGAGCGCCTGATGGCGGTAAAGGAGTGGATCGATTCGCTCGACGACTTCGTCAAGAATGTCTATCTCGTCGACGTGGCCGCGATCGGTGCCTTCTACGCCGACTGGACCAAATACGGCCGTGGCATCACCGAGTACCTGAGCGTGCCGGACATTCCGCTCGACGGCAAGGGTACCGAGTTCGCGTTGCCCGGCGGCTACATCGAGAACGGAAAACTGGAGAGCTACAAGCCGATCAAGACCTTCAACGACAAGTATTTCATCGATGGCGTCTCCGAGGCAGTCAAACACTCTTGGTACGACTACAAGGAGGGCAACGACAAGTCGCTGCACCCGTACAAGGGCGAAACCAGGCCCAACTACACCGACTTCCAGGATGACGGCAAGTACAGCTGGCTCAAGTCACCGACTTTCTATGGCAAGCCGATGCAGGTAGGGCCGTTGTCCAGGGTGCTCAACATGCTTGCCGCCGGGCACGAGCCGACCACGAAATACGCGACCGCCGAACTCGAACTGGTCTCGAGTCTGGCCGGCGCCAAGGTCGGGCTCGACGCCATGCATTCGACCATCGGTCGCCACGCCGCACGCGCCATCGGCTGCGCGGTGCAATGCGACGAGCTGAACAGGCAGTGGAGTCTGCTCGTGGCCAACATGGGCAANGGGGATTTCAAGACCTTCAACGCGCCGGCATTTCCCAAGGGCGAGCAGATGGGTGTCGGATTCCACGAGGCCCCGCGCGGCGTCCTGTCGCACTGGGTGGTGATCGATTCAGGCAAGATCAGGAACTACCAGTGCGTCGTGCCGACCACCTGGAACGCAGCGCCGCGCAACGAGAAGGACCAGCCCGGCGCCTACGAGGCCTGCCTGCTCGGCAATCCCGTGGCCCAACCCGACAAGCCGCTCGAAGTGTTGCGCACCGTCCATTCCTTCGACCCCTGCCTGGCCTGCGCCGTCCATGTCGTCGACCAGCGGAACAATCCGGTGGTCACCGTAACGGCAGTTTGATCTGGCGCAATTCATGCAATCGCGGGAGGCGCGACACTGATCGCGCCTCTTTTCATGTGACGACAATGCGCATCGTGGTTCTCGGCCTCGGCAACATCCTGCTCTCCGACGAAGGGGTCGGCGTGCGCGTGGTCGAGGCGCTGGCTGCGGGTTGGCAGGCGCCGGCGGGGATCGAACTGGTCGATGGCGGAACCTGCGCCATGGAAATGCTCGAGCAGCTCGAAGACCTCGACACTCTGATCGTCGTCGATTGCGTGCGCGGCAACCGGCCGCCGGCAACGCCTGTCGTGCTCAAGGGCGCCGATGTGCCGGTCTTCTTCAGGACCAAGTTGTCGCCGCATCAGGTCGGCCTTTCGGATGTGCTGGCCAGCCTCGAATTCACCGGTCGTGCTCCGAAGGAGACGGTCATCATCGGCATCGAGCCGGCATCGATGGCGCTCGGCATGGAACTCAGCCCGGCGGTGGCGGCGCGGCTGCCCGAGTTGCTGGCGCTGACTGTCTCCGAGTTGCGCGACCGTGGCCTGACGATGGCGGAGCGCGCCTGATGTGCCTGTCGATTCCGATGCAGGTGGCGGCGATCGAGGGTGACGGGGATTTCGCCTGGGTCGAACGCGCCGGCCGCCGCGAGCTGGTCAACATGATGCTCATCGGACCGCAGCCGCCCGGCACGTGGGTGCTGGCTTCGCTGGGACTGGCCAAGGAGGTGGTCGAGCCCGGGCAACTGGCGCTGATCGAGGACGCGCTTGCCGCTCTGGCGGCGTCGCTCGCAGGCGATTACGACGCAAGCCGCCATTTCGGCGACCTGCAGCCGAAGTGAGCGAACGCATCCGGCAACCCGCCCTGGCGCCGCCGCCGATACGTCCGGCGCAAGTCAGGGAGAGCGAACCCGGCGCCTTGCTCGAGGCCCACTACCGTCACCTTTGGGCGACGCGCATGCACGACATGCCCTTCGTCAATCTGGCGCTGGACGTCGCGGCGGTCGGCTTCAGGCGTCACGACGGCGACTGGCTGGGCGTGATGATCACCCCGTGGTTCCTGAACCTCTTCCTGATCTGCGGCGGTGGCGCGCTGTGGGGCAACATCCCGGCCGGCCAGCGGCGTTACCTGAACCTGCCGTGTGGCACCCTGCAGTTCCTGGCCGACGACGACCCGGACCTCGGCCCCTACCAGTACTGCCCGCTGATTGCGCCGGTCAGCGTCCTGCCGGACATGGCGACAGCGCGCCAGGCTGCGCTTGAGGCGCTGGCGACGGTGCTGGCGCCGCCGCCGGAAGCGCCGGCCGATCCTTCGGCGAAGCCGCAGGGAGCGGCCGACGAAAAGCGAAGCCCGTGTCAAGACGCGATTTTTGAGTACGCTTGTCGGACGGCGGTGAACCTGCCGCGCGGGCAAGGAGTTCAGGAGGTTCGCTATGTGTCTGGCAATTCCGGCGCGTGTCGTCGAACTCGGCGCAGACGACCACGCCGTGGTCGATCTGGCTGGCGTGCGCAAGGAGATTTCGCTGGCGCTGGTCGACAACATCGTGGTCGGCGACTACGTCATCGTGCATGTCGGCTACGCACTGAACAAGCTCGATCCCGAGGAGGCCGCGAGAACCCTGGCGCTGTTTGCCGAAATCGGACAGATCGACGCCGGGACGCCGGTTCGCGGATGAAGTTCATCGACGAATTCCGTGACGGCGAGCTTGCACAGGGGCTGGCCCGGGCCATCCGGCGCGAAGCGGGAGTGGATCGCCGCTATCATTTCATGGAATTCTGCGGCGGCCATACGCACGCCATTTCCCGCTACGGCGTCGGCGACCTGCTGCCGGACAATGTCAGGATGATCCACGGCCCCGGCTGCCCGGTCTGCGTGCTGCCCATTGGCCGCGTCGATCAGGCCATCCGGCTCGCGCTCGCGCATGGCGTGACGCTATGCACCTATGGCGACTGCCTGCGCGTGCCCGCTTCGGACGGGTTGTCGTTGCTCAAGGCCAGGGCGCGCGGAGGCGACATCCGCATGGTCTATTCGAGCGCCGACGCCGTGACGTTGGCGCAGAGCAATCCGGACAGGCAGGTGGTCTTTTTCGCCATCGGATTCGAAACGACGACGCCGCCGACGGCGGTGGCGATCAAGCAGGCGGCCGCGCTCGGCCTGAGCAACTTTTCCGTGCTCTGCTGTCACGTGCTGACGCCGTCGGCCATCGCCAGCATTCTCGAATCACCGGAAGTGCGCCGGTGGGGCACCGTGCCGCTCGACGGTTTCATCGGCCCGGCGCACGTGTCGACCGTAATCGGCAGCCGGCCCTACGAGTTCTTCGCCGAGGAGTACCGCAAGCCGGTGGTCATTGCCGGCTTCGAGCCACTCGACGTGATGCAGGCCATCCGCATGCTGATCCGCCAGGTCAATGAAGGGCGGGCCGAAGTCGAAAACGAGTTCTCGCGCGCCGTCGACCGCGACGGCAACCTCAAGGCGCAGCAGCTGGTCGCCGAGGTCTTCGAATTGCGCAAGCAGTTCGAGTGGCGCGGACTGAATGTGCTGCCCTACTCGGCCCTGCGCATTCGCAGCCAGTTCGCAGATTTTGATGCCGAAAAGCGCTTTTCGCTCACCTACAGCCCGGTGCCCGACCACAAGGCCTGCGATTGCGGGGCGATCCTGCGCGGTGTCAGGCGGCCCCGGGACTGCAAGTTGTTCGCGACGGTATGCACGCCGGAAAACCCGATCGGCTCGTGCATGGTCAGCTCGGAAGGTGCCTGCGCCGCCCACTACACCTACGGACGCTACCATGATGCCTGAGGGGCGGGAAGTCACGTCCGGGCGCTCGATCTCAGGCACGGCCAGGTCGACATGGCGCACGGTGCGGGCGGCCGAGCGATGGCCCAGTTGATCGAGGAACTGTTCGCCAGGCATCTCGGCAACGAATACCTGTCCCAGGGCGACGATGGCGCGCTGCTGCCGGCCCCGACGGCNGGGCGGCTGGTGCTGGCCACCGATTCGCATGTCGTCTCGCCCCTGTTCTTTCCGGGCGGCGACATCGGCTGCCTTGCCGTCCATGGCACGATCAACGACGTGGCCGTGATGGGGGCCAGGCCATTGTGGCTTTCTGCCGGCTTCATCATCGAAGAAGGGTTCAAACTCGCCGATCTGGCCATTATCGTGCAGAGCATGGGGGCGGCGGCGAGGGCCGCCGGCGTGCCGGTCGTGGCCGGCGATACCAAAGTGGTCGAGCATGGCAAGGGCGACGGCGTCTTCATCACGACCACCGGCGTCGGTGTCGTCGCGGCAGGCATGGAACTATCGGGACGCGCGGCCAAGCCGGGCGATTCGATCCTGGTTTCGGGAACCCTCGGCGACCACGGGATGGCGATCATGACGGTGCGCGAGAGTCTGGGATTCGCTGCGCCCATCGTCTCCGACACAGCGGCGCTGCATGGGCTGATTGCGGCGATGCGCGCCAGCGGCGCCGAGATTCACGTCCTGCGCGACCCGACCCGGGGCGGGTTGGCGACGACCCTGAACGAGATCGCCCGCCAGTCCGGGGTTGGAATGATGCTGCAGGAAAAGGCGTTGCCGGTGAATCCGGTGGTTGCCGCAGCCTGCGAGTTCCTCGGGCTGGACCCGCTCTATGTCGCCAACGAGGGGAAACTGGTGGCCATCTGCAGCGAAAGTGATGCAAACGCACTCTTGGCGGCGATGCGTTCCCACCCCTTGGGGAAACAGGCGGCGATCGTCGGTTCGGTGCATGCCGATCCCCACCATTTCGTCCAGATGATCACGGGCTTCGGTGGCCGGCGCATCGTCGACTGGCTCAGCGGCGACCAGTTGCCGCGGATCTGCTGACGTCGCCGATGCGCATCCTGTTGCTGACGCACAGCTTCAACAGCCTCGCGCAGCGACTGTACTGCGAACTGGCCGATCTCGGCCACGAACTGAGCGTCGAGTTCGATATTGGCGACGAGGTCAGCACCGAGGCAGTGGCGCTCTTCGCTCCCGACCTGATCGTGGCGCCTTTCCTCAAGCGCGCGATTCCCGAGTCGATCTGGGCGAAGCATGTTTGTCTGGTCGTTCATCCGGGCGTCGTCGGCGATCGCGGTCCGTCGGCGCTCGACTGGGCGATCCAGCAGGGCCTGCGCGAATGGGGCGTCACCGTCCTTCAGGCTGAAGCCGTTCTGGATGCCGGACCGGTCTGGGCCGCGGCGACGTTTCCGCTGCGTACGGGAAGGAAATCGTCGATCTACCGCAACGAAGTGACCGAGGCCTCCGTGGTCGCCGTGCGTGCCGCGGTCGACCGCTTCCAGGCTGGCAATTTCGCGCCGGAGCGGGTACCGGGGCTTGCCCATCCGCCGATGACGCAGGCCGAACGCGCGCTCGACTGGACGCGGGACGCGACGGCGGCCATTCTTGCCCGCGTCAATGCCGGCGACGGCTTCCCCGGGGTCGCCGACGAGCTGTTCGGCGAGCCCGTCCGGCTTTTCGACGCCTGGCCCGAAGCGACGCTCACGGGCGAGCCGGGCAGCCTGCTCGGGCGCCGCGCGACCGCCGTCTGCCGGGCGACGGTCGATGGCGCGATCTGGATCGGGCACCTCCGGCGTCCGGGTGGCATCAAGCTGCCGGCAATGGTGGCCTGCCCCGCGGCGGCGGAGTTGCCCGAACTGCCGCTCGCCGGCTGGTGGAAATCGCCAGGCGCCACCTGGCAGGACATTTCCTACGAGGAAGTCGCGGGCGTCGGCTTCCTCGGTTTCGAGTTCTACAACGGGGCGATGAGCACCGCCCAGTGCCGGCGCCTGGCTGCGGCTTTCGAGTGGGCGGCGGCGCGGCCGACCCGGGTCATCGTGCTGCGCGGCGGCAGCGATTTCTGGTCGAACGGCATCCATCTGTGCACCATCGAGGCGGCGGAAAGCCCAGCCGACGAGTCCTGGGCCAACATCAACGCCATCGACGACCTCGCCGAGGCGATCCTGCGTTGCGCGACGCAGATGACCGTCGCCGCGGTCGGCGGCAATGCCGGCGCTGGCGGCTGCTTTCTGGCGCGTACCGCCGATTTCGTGTGGGTGCGTGACGGGGTCATTCTCAATCCGCACTACAAGAACATGGGCAACCTGTTCGGCTCCGAGTTCTGGACCTATCTGCTGCCGCCGCGCGTCGGTACGGAAGGCGCGCGTGCCATCATGCGCCATCGCCTGCCGATGACCGCGCGGGAGGCGGTCCGGCTGGGATTCTACGACGCCTGTCTTCCCGGTCCCGGCTTTGCCGTCGATGTCGCGCGGCGGGCCGTCGAGCTGGCGGCGCGCCGCGATTTTCCGGAACGTCTCGCGAAGAAACTGGCGCGGCGCGCGGACGACGAGGCGAGCAGGCCACTGGCGGCGTACCGGGCGGAGGAACTCGCCGAAATGCGCCGCAATTTCTACGGCTTCGATCCCTCGTACCATGTTGCGCGCTATCATTTCGTGGCGCGCACGCCGCACTCGTGGACGCCGCGTCACCTTGCCCGCCACCGCGATCTCGACTGGAAGACGCCGGAATGAACGACTCCAGCCTGCCCCGACTCCCGGCCGTTCTCGTCATCGATGACGAAGTGCGTTCGCAGGAGGCGCTGCGGCGCACGCTGGAAGAAGACTTCGAGGTTTTCTCCGCTTCCGGCGCCGGCGAAGGACTGGCAATCCTGGAAAGCGAGCAGTCGACCGCGGGAATCCGCATCGTCCTCTGCGACCAGCGCATGCCGGGCATGACCGGAGTGGAATTCCTCAAGCAAGTTCGCGAGCGCTGGCCGGACGTGATCCGCATCATCCTCTCCGGATACACCGAAGCCGAGGACATCATCGCCGGNGTGAACGAGGCGGGCATCTGGCAATACCTGCTCAAGCCCTGGCAACCCGAGCAACTGCTGCTGACCCTGCAGGGCGCGGCGGAAGTCTGGCGGCTGCAGCAGGACAACCAGCGGCTGTCGCTCGAATTGCGCACTGCCGTGCCGGCCTTGCGCCAGCGGGTCGCGAGCAAGCAGGAAAAGGCGCGCAGCCGCTTCGGCCTGGCGTCGCTGGTACGTGGGCCGGGCAGTCCGCTGGACAACGTCTGCGCGATGATCGAGCGGGTTGCGCCTTACGACCTGTCGGTGATGATCACCGGCGAGTCGGGAACCGGCAAGGAGATGGTGGCCCGCGCCATCCACTACGAGAGCCAGCGGGCCGAACGGCCGTTCGTCACCGAGAACTGCGGCGCGCTGCCCGACACCCTGCTCGAATCCGAACTCTTCGGCTACAAGCGCGGCGCCTTTACCGGCGCCGTCGAGGACCGTGTCGGCCTGTTCGAGCAGGCCAACGGCGGCACCCTGTTCCTCGACGAGATCGGCGAGACCAGCCCGGCGTTCCAGGTCAAGCTGTTGCGCGTCCTGCAGGAAGGCGAGTTCCGTCCGCTCGGCAGCAATCGCGCGGTGACCGTCGATGTGCGCGTCATCGCGGCGACCAATCGCAACCTTGACCAGGACCTGCGCAGCGGGCGCTTTCGCGAGGATCTCTACTTCCGCCTGGCGACGATCGCCATTCATGTGCCGCCATTGCGCGAGCGACCGATGGATTTTCCGCTGCTCGCCGACCGTGTGCTCGACGCCAGTTGCAACGCCCTTGGCAAGACCGTGACCAGCTTCGCGACCGACGCGCTGGCGGCGCTCGCCACCTATGACTGGCCGGGCAATGTGCGCGAACTGCAGAACGAGATCCTGCGCATGGTGGCGCTTGCCAACGGGCCGAAACTGGGGGCGGAACTGCTGTCGCCGCGCGTCCTGCGCGCGCCGGCGCTCCCCGCNAGCGAGGCTGCGCAGGCTGCGGCGGACGGTCTCGCCGGCAGCCTCAGGGAGCGCCTGGAACAGCTGGAAGCCCGGGTCCTGCAATCGGCCATGCAACGCCATCGCGGCAACAAGTCGCGGGTCGCCCGCGAACTCGGCCTGTCGCGTGTCGGCCTGCGCGCCAAGCTCGCGCGCCACGGACTGGAGACTGGCGAATGAAGGTCCTCTGGCTGCAAAGCGGCGGCTGCGGTGGCTGCACCCAGTCGCTGTTGTGCGCCGAGCCGCGGCCGTTATTCGAAGAACTGCGCGATGCCGGCATCGAGTTCGTCTGGCATCCGGCGCTGTCGCCGCAAAGTGGCGCCGAGGCGCTGCAACTGCTTGGCGACTGCGCCGACGGAACGATGCCGTTCGACGTGCTCTGCGTCGAGGGTGCGATGCTGCTCGGCCCCAAGGGCACCGGAAGGTTTCACCTGATGGCCGGCAGCGGCCGTCCGCTGGCCGAGTGGGTCGAGCGTCTCGCCNNCGGCGCGCGCTGGGTCTTCGCCATCGGTTCGTGCACTGCCTTCGGCGGCTTTTCGGCCACCACCCCCGCNAATCCGCTCGAGGCGTGTGGTCTGCAATATGACGGCGATGAGCCCGGCGGGCTGCTGGGCGAGGAATTCGTCGCGGCCGGCGGCCTGCCGGTGGTCAATGTCGCCGGTTGTCCGGCGCACCCCGGCTGGATCGTCGACACCCTGCAGAAGCTGGCGCTCGACGGCCTGAAGGCGGGGGATCTCGACGAGTGGGGGCGGCCGCTCCTCTACGCCGAACAGCTGGTGCACCACGGCTGCTCGCGCAACGAGTATTACGAATTCAAGGCCAGCGCCCGCCAGCACTCGGATCTCGGCTGCCTGATGGAAAACCTCGGTTGCAAGGGTACCCAGGCGCACGCCGACTGCAATGTCCGCACCTGGAACGGCGGGGGTTCCTGCCTGCGCGGCGGTTTCGCCTGCATCGCCTGTACCGAACCCGCTTTCGAGGCGCCCGGCCATCCCTTCCAGGAGACGCCGAAGATCGCCGGCATCCCGATCGGCTTGCCGACCGACATGCCGAAGGCCTGGTTCGTCGCGCTCTCCGTACTCTCCAAATCGGCGACGCCGAAGCGGGTGCGCGACAACGCCGTGGCCGATCACGCGGTGGTGCGCCCGGCCGTGAGGAAGCCGGGCAAGTGAGGCGCATCGTCCTTGGGCCATTCAATCGCGTCGAGGGCGACCTTGAAATCGCTCTCGACATCGACGCCGGCCAGGTCATGGCGGCCCGGGTCAATTCGCCGCTGTTTCGCGGTTTCGAGCAGCTATTGACCGGTCGCGCGGCGCAGGATGCGCTGGTTGTCGTGCCGCGCATCTGCGGCATCTGCTCGGTTGCGCAGTCGGCCGCCGCCGCTGCGGCGCTGGCCGACCTGTGCGCTGTCGAGATGCCGGAGAATGGCCGCCTGGCCCGCCATCTGGTGCAGGCGACGGAAAACCTTGCCGACCACCTGACGCATTTCTACCTCTTCTTCATGCCTGATTTTGCTCGCGCCGACTATGCCGGGCGCACCTGGCACGCTGCGGTCACGGCCCGCTTTGCTGCGGTCGCTGGCAGTGCTGCGCCGGCGGTACTGGTCGCGCGCGCCAATTTTCTGAAGCTGTTCGGGTTCCTCGCCGGCAAGTGGCCGCATACCCTGGCCCTGCAGCCCGGCGGCAGCACCCGGGCGTTCGGGAGCGGCGAGGTGGTTCGCATGCTCGCCCTGCTGCGGGGTTTTCGCGCCTTCCTCGAAGCTGAAGTGTTCGGCGATACGCTGGAGTCCTTCGCGGCGCTGGCAAGCGAGGCGGAACTGCGCGCCTGGGGGACNGGGCGCGGCGGCGATTTCCCGCGTTTCCTGCAGGCCTCCTACGACCTGGCGCTGGAAAGGGTCGGGCGCGCCGGCGACGGGTTCCTGTCCTTTGGGGCCTACGCGATGTTCCCCGGTGGCGTCTGGCGCGTGGACGGTGCGGTCGACGCCCTGGACATCGGGAAAATCAGCGAGGACACCCGCCATGCCTGGTTGGTCGACGGTCCCGCGCGGCATCCGGCGGAGGGCGAAACCTACGTCGCTGTCGACAAGGCGGGCGCCTATACTTGGTGCAAGGCGCCGCGCCATGACGGACAAACTCTCGAGACCGGCGCGCTGGCCCGCCAGGTCGTTGCCGGCCAGGTGCTGGCGCGCGATCTGGTAGTGCGGCATGGCGCCAGCGTCACCGCCCGCATCGTCGCCCGCATGATCGAGCTGGCCAGCGTCGTGCCGGCGATGGAGTGCTGGCTGCGCGCGATCGTTCCCGGCGAGGCGTTCTGCCACTCCGCGGCACTTCCCGATTCCGGCCGGGGTGTCGGACTGGTCGAGGCGGCCCGCGGCAGCCTCGGTCATTGGCTCAGCGTCGACCGTGGCCGCATCGAGCGCTACCAGATCGTTGCGCCGACCACCTGGAATTTCTCTCCGCGTGACGCCGCTGGCCGGCCCGGTCCGCTGGAGCAGGCGCTGGTCGGCCTGCCTGCCGGCGCGGGCGCGCCGCCGACCATCCAGCACGTCGTCCGCTCGTTCGATCCGTGCATGGTATGCACGGTGCATTGAAAGGCAGGCATGGAACGGTTCACTATTTCACTCGACAAGGCGCTCGCCCGCGAGTTCGACGACCTGATCGCGGCGCGCGGCTACAGCAATCGCTCGGAAGCGGTGCGCGACCTGATCCGCGGCGCCATTGCCAGCGACAGCCAGAATGATCCGCCCTCCGGCCATTGCGTCGCGGCGCTGTCCTACGTGTTCAACCATCACGAGCGCGAGCTTGCCGAGCGGCTGACCGGCATGCAGCACGATCACCATGACCTGACGGTGGCGGCGATGCACAGCCATCTCGATCACGAAAATTGCCTGGAAACGGTGATTCTCAAGGGTCGCGCCGCGCAGGTCCGGCAGTTCGCCGGGGCGCTGATCGCCGAGCGCGGCGTACGTCATGGCCAGCTCAATCTGATCGCGCTGCAGGCTGAACACCATCATGCCCACGATGACCAGGGCGAAGAGCATGTCCACTACCGTCCTGCCCGCTGACAACCCGCTCGATCCGGACTCGGCCGCGCTCGGCGAGCAGGCCTGGATCGAGGTCATCCAGAAGATGGACGAGGTCNNTAACGACCTGCTTCAGTACGAAGTGGCGCTCGAGGAGAAGAACGCCGCGCTCGAGGAGTCGCAGCAGTTCATCGAGAGCGTGCTCGCCGCGATGTCCGACATCCTCATCGTCTGCGACCGCCACGGCCTCATCGTCGAAGTCAATCCCGCGCTTTGCCACTTTGCCGGCAAGACTGCCGCCGAACTGGAGGGACAGCCGCTCTACGACCTGTTCGCCGACGGCAGCGAGCAGACGAGGGCGCGGGAGGTCTTTGCGCGCTTTGGCAAGGATGGCGTGCACGACCGAGAATTCTTCCTGCGCGCCGGCGACGGGTCGACGGTTCCCGTTTCGATGAACTGCACGCCGCGCATCTCGCAGACCGGCAAGCTGATGGGGATGGTGGTCACGGGCCGCCCGGTGGGCGAACTGCGCAAAGCGTACCAAGCCCTGCGCCAGGCGCACGACGACCTGAAGCGCACCCAAGGCCAGCTGCTGCACGCCGAGAAGATGATCTCGCTCGGCCGCCTGGTGGCGGGCGTGGCCCACGAGTTGAACAACCCGATCAGCTTCGTGCTCGGCAACGTGCTGTCGCTCAAGCGTTATGCGCAGCGTCTCGAGGGCTATCTGCAAGCGGTGCATGCCAGTGCCGCCGGCGACGATGCGGGCTTGCGCGAGCTGCGCCGGGAGTTGCGCATCGAACGCATCCTTGCCGACATGCCGGCACTGATCGACGGCATGATCGAGGGCGCGGAGCGCACCCGCGACATCGTCGACGCGCTGAAGCGCTTCGCCGCGGTCGACAAGATGTTGCCGGAGCAGGTGAATATCAACGAGGTCATCGAGCGCTCGCTGCGCTGGGTAGTGCAGAGCGCCGCGGCGAAGGTCGCGGTCGACGTCGATTTGCCACGCGGTTTGCGGTGCACCGGCTCTTCCGGCCAGTTGCAGCAGGTAGCCATGAATCTGGTGCAGAACGCCTGCGATGCGATGGCGTCCCGGGACGACGGGCGGCTCCGCATTTCGGGAACCGTGGCGGACGGCATGGTGAGGCTGAGCTTCGCCGACAACGGCCCGGGAATCTCCGACGCCGACCTGGGCCGCCTGTTCGAGCCCTTCTTCACCACCAAGCCAATCGGGCAGGGGACCGGGCTCGGCCTGTCGATCAGCTACACGATCGTCGAGCGTCATGGCGGCAAGCTGACCGCCGGCAACCAGGCGAGCGGCGGAGCGGAATTCATCCTCACCCTGCCGGTGCAAGGGCCGTGCTGACCGGTTGATCGACCGGCCGTCCGGCCCCTTGCCGCAATTGCCTCAGTACCCTCCATCCCGCCAGTGACGGGAAGCGGGCGGAAAGGCGCAGAAGATGGTCGCGCCGGTTGCACTCGAGGGCAATTTGTATGATGATTTTTAAAATCGTCTTACACCTGCCACGGAGATCCTGTTCCCGGACTGACTGTCGCTACTGATCCTGACCTCCGTGCCCGGCTTCAAGCATGGCTTCGATGCCGACCGTCTGGCCACCATCGGCGTCCAGCGGGGAGGTGCCGGAGTGGCGGGTACGGTGGGCTCGCGATCCCGACGGGTTCTCTGCCGGTGGCGATCGTTGTGATCGGTTTTCTGTGCCGCATCGGCTGATCCGCCGTCCGGCAAGGTCCTGAGGGGGAATTCCACGCATGCGGAGTCAAAAACCTTGATCCTGTCGTTCCTGCTTGCCGCNAGGGGAGGCGTTGCCGCGCAGGAGGTGCCCCAGCTGTCTGCGGTGGAAGTCCGCGCCAGGACGGAGAATCTGGAAGGTCTGGCGATCACCGGCAGCGANGGGGTCGTTTCCGGCCAGCGTCTCGCAACGGTTCCGCTCCAGCGGCCGGGCGAAGTGCTCGAGATGGTGCCCGGGCTGATCGTTACCCAGCATGCCGGCGACGGCAAAGCCAACCAGTATTTCCTGCGCGGCTTCAATCTCGATCACGGAACGGACTTTGCCACCTACGTTGCCGGCATCCCGGTCAATATGCCAACCCACGCGCACGGGCAGGGCTATACGGACCTGAATTTTGTCATTCCCGAGCTGGTCGACCGCATCCGTTACCGCAAGGGTCCGTATTTCGCGGATGAAGGCGACTTCTCGTCGGTCGGTGTGGCGCGCATCGACTATCTGCGCAGGATGGACGGAACACTCGCGCAGATCACCGCCGGGCAGAACCGCTATGGACGCGCGTTGCTCGCCGGCTCTCCCGAATTCGGTGCCGGGAATCTGCTCTACGCCATGGAGTTGTTCACCAACGATGGTCCGTGGGAAGTTTCCGAGAACTACCGCAAGCTCAATGGCGTGCTGCGCTACAGCGAGGGCACCCGCGACAATGGCTTCTCGCTGACCGGCATGGCCTATCGGGGTGACTGGACGTCAACCGATCAGGTTGCCAAGCGGGCGATCGACAGTGGCTACATCGACCGCTTCGGCACGCTCGACCCGACCACCGGCGGGAAGACCCATCGCTACAGCCTGTCCGGTGACTGGGGGCGGCGCGGCAGCGACAGCCAGTCGCTGGCAAATGTCTGGTGGCTCCAGTCCGGTCTTGATTTGTGGTCGAATTTTCAGTATTGCCTGAACGATTTTGCCGCCAACGGCAACTGCGACACCGGCGATCAGTTCAAGCAGGCCGAGCGCCGCCAGGCCGGTGGGTTCACTGCGTCACACACCATTTTCGATCGCTGGGGCGGATTCGACGTGGAAAACTCATTTGGCGTCCTCGGCCGCATCGACCGGATACGCCCGGTCGGCCTCTACAACACGGTCAGCCGCAATGTCTGGAAGACTGTCCGCGAAGACCGGGTGACGCAACGCAATCTGTCCCTCTGGGCGCAGAACGAAACCCGGTGGACGCCCTGGTTCCGGACGGTGGCGGGTCTGCGCGGCGAAGCCTACGACTTCACGGTCGACGGCGACATACCGCAAAACTCGGGAAAGACCGGCGATCAGATGCTGACCCCGAAGCTCTCGATGATATTCGGCCCGTGGCGGAAATCCGAGTTCTACCTGAACTACGGTCAAGGCTTCCATTCCAACGACGCCCGCGGCACCACGATCAGGGTAGATCCTGCCGATGGCGTGACCCGCGTTGATCCGGTACAGCCGCTGGTCAGGACGACCGGCTACGAAGCCGGGGTGCGCAGCGAACCATTGGCCGGATGGCAGACCACCCTGGCGCTGTGGCAACTGCAATCGGATTCGGAATTGCTCTTCGTCGGCGATGCCGGCACGACCGAAGCGTCGCGTCCATCACGCCGTTACGGTGTGGAATGGAGCAACCTCTATCTTCCGGCCAGTTGGCTGGCTTTCGACGCCGACCTCGCCTGGTCGCACGCCCAGTTTACCGACGGCGACCCGGTGGGCAAGTACATTCCCGGGGCGATCCGGACCACCGCCAATGTCGGCATCACCATCGACCAGATCGGCCCGTGGTTCGGGACGCTGCGCTGGCGCTACTTTGGCCCGCGGCCACTGGTGGAAGACAACTCCGTCCGCTCTTCGTCCTCATCCGTCACCAACTTGCGTGTCGGCTACCGCTTGAGTCCGAAGACCGAGATCTCCCTCGATGTCTTCAACCTCTTTGACAACGACGTGAACGACATCGAATACTGGTATGACTCGCAGTTGCCCAATGAAACAGCGCCGGTGTTCGACCGCCACATTCATCCGGCTGAGCCGCGAACCTTCAGGCTGACCTTCGCTCATCGCTTCTGAACGGAAGGATCCATACTTGCAAATTGCCGTGCAGGAGGCTTTCCGGTACTCTATCCAGCTTTGCCCAAAAGCAGAAACCTGGAGGAGAGTTCGTGGAAAAGGATCTGCGTGAAGCCGCACTTGAATATCATCGCCTGCCGGCGCCGGGCAAGATCTCGGTCCGTCCCACCAAGAGCCTGACCAATCAGCGCGATCTTGCGCTCGCCTACTCGCCGGGTGTGGCCGCCGCCTGCGACGCGATTGCCGAGAATCCGGCAACGGCGGCCGATTACACTTCGCGCGCCAACCTCGTCGGCGTGGTCACCAATGGTACCGCTGTCCTCGGCTTGGGCAACATCGGCCCGCTGGCGGCAAAGCCGGTGATGGAAGGCAAGGGCTGTCTGTTCAAGAAATTTGCCGGCATCGATGTGTTCGACATCGAACTGGCCGAGAACGACCCGGATCGGCTGATCGACATCATCGCCGCGCTGGAGCCGACCCTGGGTGGCATCAATCTCGAAGACATCAAGGCGCCCGAGTGCTTCTACATCGAGGAGAAGCTCAAGGAACGGATGAACATTCCCGTCTTCCATGACGACCAGCACGGTACGGCGATCATATCCGCCGCCGCCATGCTGAATGGCCTGAAGGTCGTCGGCAAGAAGATCGACGAAGTAAAGGTCGTCTGTTCAGGCGCCGGTGCCGCTGCCATTTCCTGCCTCAACTTGTGGACCCAACTCGGCGTCAGGCGCGAGAACGTCACAGTCTGCGATTCCAAGGGCGTGATCTACCGCGGCCGTGAAGCCAATATGGAGGCCACCAAGGCCCGCTACGCGCGCGAAACCTCCGCCCGTACCCTCGGTGACGCGATGGTCGGTGCCGACATCTTCCTCGGCCTTTCCGTTGCCGGTGCGGTTAAACCGGAGATGGTCGCCAGCATGGCCGAAAAGGCGATGGTATTCGCGCTGGCCAATCCGATCCCGGAGATCATGCCGGAACTGGCGCGGGAGGTGCGCCCGGACGTCATCATCGCGACTGGCCGTTCCGACTACGTGAACCAGGTCAACAACGTACTCTGCTTTCCCTTCATCTTCCGTGGCGCGCTCGATGTCGGCGCCACCCGCATCACCGAGGAAATGAAAATGGCCAGCGTCCGGGCCATTGCCGAACTTGCCGAGGCCGAAGTCACTGACGAGGTCGCCATGGCGTATCCGGGACATGAGATGTCCTTCGGCCCGGAATATCTCATTCCCAAGCCTTTCGATCCGCGCCTGATCGTCAAGATCGCTCCCGCCGTGGCCCGGGCGGCCATCGCTTCCGGCGTCGCCACGCGCCCGATCACCGACTGGGACGCCTACAATGCGCGGCTCGCCGAGTTCGTAGACCAAACGGGAGTCGGCATGCGCGCCATCTTCCAGGCTGCCCGTCAGGCCCGGGGAAAGCGCATCATCTATGCCGANGGGGAAGACGAGCGGGTGCTGCGGGCGGCGCAGATCGTCGTCGAGGAGCGGTTCGCCCGTCCGATCCTGATTGGCCGGCTTTCCGTCATAGAGCATCGCCTGCAGAAGGCCAACCTGCGCATCAGGCCGGGTGTCGACTTCGACATCGTCAATCCGGAATCCGACGAGCGCTATCGCGAGTGCTGGACTGCGTATCACCAACTGATGGTCCGCCACGGGGTGACGCCGGCGCTGGCAAAGGAAGCCTTGCGCCGCAAGCCGACGGTGATCGGCTCGATACTGCTCAAGCTCGGTTACGCCGACGGTTTGCTTTGTGGCATGACGGGTCAGTACAAGCATCATCTGGGCGTGATCAGTCAGGTCATCGGCAGGCGCCCGGGGGTCAAGACTCTGGCAGCAATGAATCACCTGATGTTGCCGGGACACTCGCTGTTCATCTGCGACACGCAGATCAACGAAGACCCGAGCGCCGAGGAAGTTGCCGAAATGACCCTGATTGCCGCCGATCAGGTCAGGCGCTTCGGTATCCACCCCAAGGTCGCGCTGCTCTCGCACTCCAATTTCGGTTCCGCTTCATCGGAATCCGCGCGCAAGATGAGGCGTGCTGCTGCGCTGCTGTCGGCCGATCCGTCGCATGGCCTCGAAATCGATGGTGAGATGCACGGCGACTCCGCGCTGTCGGACGCCATTCGTCGTGAAGCCAACCCCGATTCCACGCTCAAGGGCGATGCCAACCTTCTGGTCATGCCGAATCTCGACTCCGCGAACATCGCCTATAACCTGCTGAAAATGACCGGCGGCGAGGGCGTGACCATTGGCCCGATACTGCTGGGTGCGGCCCGTCCGGTGCATGTCATGACCGCGACGTCGACGGTTCGGCGTCTGGTCAACATGACCGCGTTGGCCGTCGTCGAGTCACTGGAGAACTGATCTACCGCCGCAGGCCGTGGCGGCGTCAGCCGCCTGCGGACACGCGTCGACGGAGTTCAGTTGGCCAGCGCCGCCAGAAGCTTGCCGTGGATGCCGCCGAAGCCGCCGTTGCTCATGACCAGAATGTGGTCGCCGGCACGGCTTGCGGTGACAATCGACTTCACCAGGCGGTCGAGATCGTCATCTACCACTGCCCTGGCGCCCAGCGGAGCCAGTGCCTCGCGGGCGTCCCATCCAAGGTTGGCGGCGTAACAGAAGACGGCATCGGATTCGGCTAGGCTGTCGGGTAGCTGACGTTTCATGATGCCGAGCTTCATCGTGTTCGAGCGCGGCTCGAGCACGCTAATGATGCGGGCTTGCCCGACCTTGCGCCGCAGCCCGGCCACGGTTGTCGCGATGGCGGTGGGATGGTGGGCAAAATCGTCGTNGACGGTTACATCACGGATCGTTCCACGAACTTCCATGCGCCGCTTGACGTTGACGAAGCGCGACAGTGCCTGCAGCCCCATTTCCAGCGGCACCCCGACATGGCGGGCGGCAAGCAGCGCGGCGCAGGCGTTGGCGCGGTTGTGCTCGCCCGAGAGTGGCCAGGTGATGCGCCCGATCTCTCCCTGGCGATAATGCAGAACCAGTTCGCCGCTGGCATCGTCGCCGCTGATTCGGTATCCGGACGGGTCGTTGAAATGCTCGACCGGCGTCCAGCATCCGCGTTTCAGGACGCGCTCCAGACTGGCTTCGCCAGCGTTGGCGACGATCAGGCCATTGCCTGGGAGGGTTCGCAAGAGATGATGGAATTGTGTCTCGATAGCAGCGAGATCATCGAAAATGTCTGCATGATCGAATTCTAGATTGTTCAGGACCACGGTGCGCGGCCGGTAATGCACGAACTTGGACCGCTTGTCGCAGAATGCGGTGTCGTATTCATCGGCCTCGATGACGAAGAAAGGCGCGCTGCCAAGGCGCGCCGAAACCCCGAAGTTCATCGGGACCCCGCCAATCAGGAAACCGGGCTGCAGACTGGCGTCATCGAGAATCCAGGCCAGCATCGAGGCGGTGGTGGTCTTGCCGTGGGTACCGGCGACGCCGAGGACCCAGCGGCCCTGCAATACGTGTTCGGCAAGCCATTGCGGGCCGGAAACATAGGGCAGGCCGTCTTCGAGAATGGCCTCGAGCAGCGGATTGCCGCGTGAAATCGCATTGCCGATGACAAAGATGTCAGGGTGCAAGGCTCGCTGGCCGGCGTCGAAACCTTCGATCAGATCGACCCCGGCGGCGCGCAACTGGTCGCTCATCGGTGGATAGACGTTGGCGTCGCAGCCGGTGACCCTGTGCCCGGAAGCTGCCGCCAGTTGCGCGATGCCGCCCATGAAGGTGCCGCAGATACCCAGAATATGAATGTACATGTCGCCTGGACCCGTTAGAATGGGGGCGATTCTACCCTGATCGCCCTTGCCATGCCCCGCCATGAACGGCCCCGTTCGAACAACGGCTCCCGTGCCAGCATAGCCAGTGCCGCCGCCCGCCTGATGGCCGAGGACGGCATTGCCGACATTCATCATGCCAAGCGCAAGGCGGCGCGCCAGCTGGGTCTTCCCGAGCACACCGCGTATCCGGACAATGCCGAGGTCGAGGCGCAGTTGCGTGCCTACCGCAGTCTCTACCAGGAACAGGCCCACCCGGAACTGCTTCTGGCCATGCGCCGGAGCGCGTTGCGCTTGCTGGAACTGCTTGCCGATTACTCGCCCCGTCTAGCCGGGTCCGTTCTCGACGGCACGGCTGGCGAGCACTCGCGCATCGACATTATCCTGTTCGCCGACAGCGCCAAGGAAGTAGAGATCTTCCTCCTCAATCACGGCATCGAATTCGAACATGCCGAACCGCGCAACGAGCGTGCCGAAGCGGTTCTCGTCCTGACGACCGATACCGCCGAGGCCAACCTGATGATTTTCCCGCTGCAAATGGAACGGGTGGTCATGAAGCAGCGTGACGGACGGCCGCGTGAGCGTATCCGCGCCAATGCCTTGCGCGCCCTGATCGGGGACTAGGCGATCACGGGAATTGACTGGACAAATTGTAGCGATTTGCGGCAAACTTGCATCCATGACGAAGCGAAAAGGCGACACCGCGCCGGCTGACAGGCCGCGCATCCTGGTGGTGCATGGCCCCAATCTGAACCTGCTGGGTACCCGCGAGCCTGAACACTACGGTCGCGCGACATTGGCGGACATCAATCTGGCGCTGGCGCGCCTGGCCGAAGCGGCCAGTGTTGATCTCGAGAGCTTTCAGAGCAACCATGAAGGCGCGTTGATCGAGCGCATTCACGCCGCGCGCGAGCAGGAGTACGCGCCATCATCATCAATCCGGCAGCGTACACGCACACCAGCGTCGCGCTGCGCGATGCGCTGGCGGCGGTGGCGATCCCGTTCATCGAAGTGCATCTTTCGAATGTCCATGCGCGGGAGCCATTCCGTCAGCATTCCTATTTTTCCGACCTGGCTCTCGGGGTGATCTCCGGCCTAGGTCACGAGGGCTATGTTCTGGCGCTCGAGTATCTGCTCAACCGGGTCAACATCGAATAAAACGGCAATCGCCGGACCGTGCGTCGGAGCGACGCAACACAGAGGGGAATCTCAATGGATCTGCGCAAACTGAAGAAACTCATCGACCTTGTCCAGGAATCAGGCATTACCGAACTTGAGGTCACCGAAGGCGAGGAAAGGGTGCGGATAGCCAAGAACTACGGCGCGCCTGTCGTCCCGATGCAGCACTACGTCACCCCGCCGGTGCTGCCGGGCGCCGCAGCGACAGCCGCATCGGCAGTGGCGCTTGACGACGAGGATGAGGTTCCGGACGGGCACGTCGTCAAGTCGCCGATGGTCGGCACCTTCTACCGGGCTCCTTCGCCGGGCGCCGAGGCCTTCGTCCAGATCGGCCAGGTGGTCAAGGAAGGCGATACCTTGTGCATCATCGAAGCGATGAAACTCCTCAACGAGATCGAGGCCGATGCATCGGGCGTGATCAAGGCAATCCTGGTCGAAAACGGCGAACCGGTCGAGTTTGGCGCGCCATTGTTCGTAATCGGCTGAACAAGTCATGTTCGGAAAGATCCTGATCGCCAACCGGGGCGAAATTGCCTTGCGCGTTCAGCGCGCCTGTCGCGAACTCGGTATCAAGACCGTCGTCGTCCATTCCGAGGCCGACCGCGAAGCCAAGTATGTCAAACTGGCCGACGAGTCGGTCTGCATCGGCCCGGCGCAGTCGGCCCTCAGCTACCTGAACATCCCGGCCATCATCTCGGCGGCCGAAGTGACCGATTCCGAGGCGATTCACCCCGGCTACGGATTCCTTTCGGAAAATGCCGATTTTGCCGAGCGCGTCGAATCGTCCGGCTTCGTCTTCATCGGCCCGCGCGCCGACACCATCCGCCTGATGGGGGACAAGGTGTCAGCCAAGGACGCGATGAAGGCCGCCGGCGTACCCTGCGTGCCAGGTTCCGATGGCGCGTTGCCGGAAGATCCCAAGGAGATCGTGCGGATGGCCCGTCTGGTCGGCTATCCGGTGATCATCAAGGCAGCCGGTGGCGGTGGCGGGCGCGGCATGCGCGTCGTTCATACGGAAGCGGCACTGGTCAGTGCAGTACAGATGACCCGCGCGGAGGCGCAGGCGGCATTCGGCAACCCGATGGTGTACATGGAAAAATATCTGGAGAACCCGCGTCACGTGGAGATCCAGGTTCTCGCCGACCAGTTCCGCAATGCCGTNCACCTCGGCGAGCGCGACTGCTCGATGCAGCGCCGCCACCAGAAGGTGATCGAGGAGGCGCCGGCGCCGCACATTCCGCTGCGCCTGATTGCCCGGATCGGGGACCGCTGCGCCGAAGCCTGCCGCAAGATCGGTTATCGCGGCGCGGGCACGTTTGAATTCCTCTACGAGAACGGCGAGTTTTTCTTCATCGAGATGAACACGCGCGTTCAGGTCGAACATCCGGTGACCGAGGCGATCACCGGCATCGATATCGTCCAGGAGCAGATTCGCGTCGCTGCGGGAGAGAAGCTGCGTTACCGGCAGAAGGACATCACGTTCCGTGGCCACGCCGTTGAATGCCGGATAAACGCCGAAGATCCCTTCACGTTCATCCCTTGTCCCGGCAAGATCACTTTTTATCACCCGCCCGGCGGGCCGGGAATCCGCGTCGACTCGCACATCTATCAGGGTTATACCGTGCCTTCGCACTATGACTCGATGGTCGGCAAGGTGATCGCCTACGGCGACACGCGGGAGCAGGCGATCCGCCGCATGCGGATTGCCCTGTCGGAAATGGGGATCGAGGGGATCAAGACGAATATCCCGCTCCATCAGGAATTGATGCAGGACGCCCGCTTTGTCGAGGGTGGCACCAGCATTCACTACCTTGAGAAGAAACTCGCCGAAAAGGGCGAAGTCAAGAAGTAGGCGATGGTCTGGCAGAGCGTCAGTTTCCTGACGGACGCATCACATGCCGAACCGGTGTGCGATGCCCTGCTGGATGTCGGGGCGCTCTCTGCCAGCATTGAGGATGCCGACGCCGGAACTCCGGACGAGCAACCACAGTTCGGCGAGCCGGGTTCGCTCGTCGCGTCCGGCTGGAACCGTTCCCGTGTCATAGCCCTGCTCGAACCCGATGCCGATCCCGGAGCGCTGCTTGCAAGAGCCTGCGTCACGGCCGGTCTGGCCGGGGTGCCGCCATGGACCGTCGAAGAAGTCGCCGAACAGAACTGGGTGCAGCTGACCCAGTCGCAGTTCGACCCGATCCGTGTGTCGGAGCGGCTGTGGATCGTTCCTTCGTGGCACGCAGCGCCGGACCCTGCGGCGGTGAACCTCATTCTCGATCCCGGAATGGCCTTCGGCACTGGCTCGCATCCGACCACCCGCCTCTGCCTCGAGTGGCTCGAACGCAATGTCCACGCCGGCTGCTCGGTTCTCGATTATGGCTGCGGGTCGGGCATTCTGGCGATTGCGGCGGTCCGTCTCGGGGCTGGCAGCGTGGTCGGCGTCGACATCGATCCGCTGGCGGTCGAGGCGGCGCGGGCCAACGCACAACGGAACGTGGTGACCGCCACGTTTCACGACTCGGCGCAAGCGGTTGCCGGCGCGTATGATCTTGTTGTGGCCAACATCCTGTCGAATCCATTGCGCGTCCTCGCCCCGGCCATCTGCGCCCATGTCCGGAGCGGCGGCCAGCTGGCGCTGTCGGGGATTCTGAGGGAACAGGCTGACGAGATCGCGGAAATCTATGGCCAGTGGTTGCCGATGCAGGTGGCCGACTGTCGCGAGGACTGGGTATGCCTGGCCGGTACCAAGCGCTGATGCGCACTCGCTGCCCAGCCTGCAACACGGTCTTCCGTGTCACTTCGGACCAGTTGCGCGCCAAGGCCGGGAAGGTCAAATGCGGCTATTGTCAGAGCGTCTTCAACGCTTTTGACGAGTTCTTCGACGATACGCCGAAGATCGCCTTTCCGCCTGTTATGGCACCACCCGAATTCGTCGAGGCGCCGGCGCTGCAGCGGGCCTCGGCACGGCTTGCCGATGCCCTTGGGCAGGCAGGAATGCCCGTCAGCCAGGCGATGGTGCCGGTGGCGCCGGCTCGACCCGAGCCCGAGCCCGAGCCCGAGCCCGAGCCCGAGCCCGAGCCCGAGCCCGAGCCCGAGCCCGAGCCCGAGCCCGAGCCCGAGCCCGAGCCGGAACCCGAGCCGGAACCCGAGCCGGAACCCGAGCCGGAACCCGAGCCGGAACCCGAGCCGGAACCCGAGCCGGAACCCGAGCCGGAACCCGAGCCGGAACCCGAGCCGGAACCCGAGCCGGAACCCGAGCCGGAACCCGAGCCGGAACCCGAGCCGGAACCCGAGCCGGAACCCGAGCCGGAACCCGAGCCGGAACCCGAGCCGGAACCCGAGCCGGAGCCAGAGCCAGAGCCAGAGCCAGAGCCAGAGCCAGAGCCAGAGCCAGACCAGCCTGCTGAGTCAGTCGCGGAGTCCGTAGCGTCCGAACATGCCGAGCCCGATGCGGAAGCCGCCGATCGCGATCTGGAGGCAGCCGCAGAAGTTGGCTCCGGTGCGGGTCGACCGCGACAGAGGTTGACCGTGAAACACAGGAGGTCCATGCCGAAACCGTCGAGGAATCGACCCAGGCAGCACGCGCGGCCGGCCTCGTCGCCGCTCGTGCGCTGGCCGAAACGCCTGCCTACAATCGCTGGGCGGCCGGCGCTCTCGACGGCGCCGCAGAGCAACAGCGTGCCGCCTGGCCCTTCGTCGTCGCCCTGGTGCTTCTGGTGGCCGCCTTGGCGGCCCAGCTGGCCTACCATTACCGCAGCGATCTGGCGGGGCGCGTTCCCGCCGCCTTGGAGATCTTCGACGCACTGGGGATTGACGTGCCGCTGCCGGCGCGGAGCGATCTGGTAAGCATCGAGTCTTCCGATCTGCAGTCGGACAGCGCCCGCGGACTGTTCATCCTGCAGGCGACGCTGCGCAACAAGGCAGCCTTTGCCCAGGCCTGGCCGGCACTCGAGCTGACCCTGACCGATGCCGGCGATATGGCAGTCGCG
The DNA here is from genome assembly GCA_013693915.1 of Dechloromonas sp. Classification (GTDB taxonomy): domain Bacteria; phylum Pseudomonadota; class Gammaproteobacteria; order Burkholderiales; family Rhodocyclaceae; genus Azonexus. Next base: position 471,349 of record CP059264.1, read on the forward strand.
CGGCGCGTCCTGTCCGCTGCCGACTACCTGCCGCCCGACAGCGACCTGACTGCCTTCCCCGCCAGCGGGGAAATCCCCGTCCGCCTCTGGATCGACGCCAGGGGCTGGATGCTGCCGGTTACAAGCTCTACCTCTTCTATCCCTGAGATTTGTCATGACCACACTGATTTGCGGTTCGCTCGCCTTCGACAACATCATGGTCTTCCCGGACCGCTTCAAGAACCACATCCTGCCCGAGCAGATCCACATCCTGAACGTCGCCTTTCTGGTTCCCGAGATGCGCCGCGAGTACGGNGGTTGTGCCGGCAACATCGCCTACAATCTGCTGCTGCTCGGCGGCGAGCCGCTGATCATGGCGACGGTCGGCGACGATGCCGGCGCCTACCTCGAACGGCTGGATCGCCTCGCCCTCCCGCGGACGCATGTGCGCCATGTNCCCGGGAGCTTCACCGCCCAGGCGTTCATCACGACCGACCTCGACGACAATCAGATAACGGCCTTCCACCCCGGTGCCATGAGCTTCTCGCACCTGAACAAGGTCGCCCACGCCCGGACGGCGCGCCTCGGGATCGTCGCGCCGGATGGCCGCGAAGGCATGATGCAACATGCCCGCGACTTCGCGGCGGCGGGCGTGCCGTTCATTTTCGATCCGGGTCAGGGGATGCCGATGTTCAGCGGCGACGAACTCCTCGATTTCATGCGGCTGGCGAATTTCGCCTGCTTCAACGATTATGAAGCGAAACTGCTGAGCGACCGCACCGGGCACAGCCTTGAGCATCTCGCCGGGGAAGTCGAGGCCCTGATTGTCACGCGCGGCGGCGAGGGTTCCGAAATCTACGCCTCTGGACAACGCTATGAGATCCCTTGTGTCGAGGCCGACCGGATCGTCGATCCGACCGGTTGTGGCGACGCCTATCGTTCCGGTTTGCTCTACGGCATCGCCAACGGTTTCGACTGGCTGAGTACCGGCCGGCTGGCTGCCGTGATGGGTGCCATCAAGATCGCCCATCGCGGCGGCCAGAGCCACCAGCCCAGCCGCGAGGAGATCGGCGAGCGCTATCAGCGGGCATTCGGTACGCTACCTTGGTAGCTAGGTGCGCGAAATTGGGATCATCTTCTTTGAATTTGGCGGCAACGGGCGTGTTCAGGCGCTGTTCCCCGGACTTGGGCGGCGGCCCGGGCGCGCCCTTCCGGACCATTTTCCCTGAGGCGGGTCGGTCGGGCTGGAGCGCCGGACGGTTTCCGCGGCGGGCGCGGTGACCGAAGCCACGCCCCCGTTGCGCGCCTTGCGGCTGTTTCGTCTCGCGCTGGCGATGATCTGGGCCTTCATTGTCGCGTTTTGCCTTTTTCCGCTCTGCCGAAATGCGACCCGCCTGCGCCTGAAGGCCGGCGTCGGTCGCGGCATCATCAATGCGCTCGGTGTCAGGTTCGATGCCGACCTGACCCATGCCGTACCGGGCGCGCTGATCGTCGCCAACCATGTCTCGTGGATCGACATCTTCGTCATCAACGCGCTTCTTCCCGCAGCCTTCGTTTCCAAGGAGGAAGTCCGCCACTGGCCATTGGTCGGCTCGCTGGCGGCGCGCAGCGAAACCGTTTTCCTGCGTCGCGGCAGCCGGGGCCACGCCCGCGTCATCAATCAGCAAGTGGCCGACATCCTGGGCAGAGGCAATTACGTCGCCGTCTTTCCCGAGGGAACGACGACCGACGGCACCCACTTGCTGCATTTCCATGCCGCGCTGATCCAGCCGGCACTTGTCGTCGGGCGGCCGGTCCTGCCGGTGGCGATCTCCTACTGGGAAGCTGACGGCAGCCGCAGTCTCGCCCCGGCCTATGTCGGGGATGTCTCGCTGGCTGAATGCCTGAGGGCGATCATCGGGCGCAAGGGTCTGGTCGCGCGTGTTGTCGCCTGCCCGGCGCTCGGCCTGCACGGCGAGGACCGCCGCCAGGTGGCAGCGCTGGCGCGGGAGGCGATCTGCGCCGGCGCCCGGCTACCTGTTTGACCTGACGACGCGCTGGCGTCAACTCCGGGAAACTCTTCCGGGAATTAGCACTCTTAGGCTGCGAGTGCTAAAATGACAATATATGCAAAAGGAGATCACCACGCTATGACTCATGCCCTGGCTTTCCCGACCGTCGCGACCGTTGGCAGCATCGACGCCTATATCCAGGCAGCGAATCGCTATCCGATGCTTTCCGAGGCCGAGGAAACGCGGCTGGCAGAGCGCTTTCACAATGACGGCGATGTGGAAGCGGCGCGTCAGCTCGTTCTTTCGCACCTGCGCCTCGTCATCTCGATCGCCCGCGGCTATCTCGGCTACGGCCTGCCGCACGCTGACCTGATCCAGGAAGGCAATATCGGCCTGATGAAGGCCGTCAAGCGCTATGACCCGGCGCGCGGCGTGCGTCTGGTGTCGTTCGCCATGCACTGGATCAAGGCCGAGATTCACGAATACATCCTGAAGAACTGGCGACTGGTCAAGGTCGCGACGACCAAGGCGCAACGCAAGCTATTCTTCAACCTGCGCAGTCTGAAGAACGACTACGAAGGCGTCGATACGCTGTCCGGCACGCAGGCGACAGAAGTCGCGGCGCGGCTCGGCGTCAAGCGGGAAGAAGTGGTCGAGATGGAGACCCGCCTGACCGGTCGCGACCTGGCGCTCGAAGGAAACGCCGATGACGGCGACGAGGCCTTCGCCCCGATCGATTACCTCGCCGATTCGCGCTACGAGCCGACCCGGATGCTCGAGAACAAGGCGCTCGCCCGCCTGCAGAACGAAGGCTTGCACGAGGCGCTGCAGGAACTCGATCCGCGCAGCCGCCGCATTGTCGAGGCGCGCTGGCTGCACGACGGAGAAGCGGCCACCCTGCACGAACTGGCAGCCGAATTCGACGTTTCCGCCGAGCGTATTCGTCAGATTGAGGTCAAGGCGCTGCAGAAGATGCGCGGTGTGCTGGCCGCCTGACTGGCTGGCGCGCTCCAAAACGAAGGGAGCCGGCGGCTCCCCTTGTCGTTTGGCGGAAGGGGTCAATCCGCCCTGAGGGTCGAAGCCGGATTGTTGAAGCGCAGGGCGAAGGAAAAGACATCCTTCGAGCAGACATCGATGCAGCGCCCGCAGTTGGTGCAATTCGCGGCCACGATCANCCGGCCCGACCCCTTTTCCTCGCCCTTGAGTGCCGGTCGGATGACTTGGGGCTCCGGGCAGACCTCGAAGCAGTCCATGCAGTCGTTGCACGCGGAACGCCGCGGCGCGGAAACGCGGACCGGGCTCCAGCGTCCGAGCAGGCTGTAGAAAGCGCCCACCGGACAGAGTCGACCGCACCAGCCGCGACTCATCACGAAGAGATCGAACAGGAAGACCGCGACAACGGCGGTCCACGCCGCGCCGAGGCCGAAAATCAGGCCGCGATGCAGCATCGACACCGGATTGATCAATTCCCACAGGACGACCCCGGTCGCGGCCGAGCCGATCAGCGTCATCGCGAGGATCCAGTAACGGGTATTGCGCGAAAGATGCACGCTGCCCTTGATGCGGAACCGGTCGCGCAGCCAGCCGGCGGCGTCGGTCACGAGATTGACCGGACAGACCCAGCTGCAATACGCCCGGCCGCCCACCAGCAAGTAGAAAACGACGACAATGGCGAGGCCGATCCACCCGAGCTTCTCCGGGAAATGGCCGGTCATCGCCGCCTGCAGCGCCACGTAGGGATCGGTCAGCGGCAGGAAACCGAGCGTACGGCTGTAGTTCAGGTTGCCCTTGACGATCCAGATGCCGGCGAGCGGGCCGAGCAGGAACAGGGTGAGGATGGCGAACTGCGAGAAGCGGCGCAACAGCAGCCACTTGTTCGCCCGCAGCCGGCCCTTGACCGCGACCGCCTCGGCGCCGATGGGCTTGCCGCTCATGGCTTGCCGCCCGGTNNCCCGGCGGCGGGCCCTGAATGATGCCCCCTTCGGCGCCGACGAGACCGCGCGCGGGCGCGCTCTGGCCGCNNTGGCAGGGTCGTAGTGTCCGGGCAGCGATGCCCCTTCCGGCAGACGGTCGGGCAGATCGATGATGTTCCGGTCCTCGATCAGCGAATGGCCGGCCTTCTTCTGCTCCTCCCAGCCGACGCGATAGTGCTTGCCGAGCTGACCTTTGGCCAGCCTGGGCGGCAGCACGCGAATCGCCGCCTCTTCCAGGACGCAGGATTTCTCGCACTTGCCGCAGCCGGTGCAATGCTCGGAATGAACCGTCGGCAGGAACATCGCGTGGCGACCGGTACGCTGGTTGGGCACCATCTCCAGCGTGATCGCCTTGTTGATGACCGGGCAGATGCGATAGCAGACATCGCAGCGCAGACCGAGGAAATTGAGACAGGTTTCGTGGTCGATCAACACCGCGATGCCCATCCGCGCCTTGTTGATGTCGGTCAGGCCGTGGTCGAGCGCCCCGGTCGGACAGGCCCTGACGCAGGGAATGTCCTCGCACATTTCGCACGGGATGTTGCGCGCCGTGAAATAGGGCGTTCCCGTGGCCACCGGCGTTTCGGGCTTGGCGAGTTCGAGGATGTCGTAGGGGCAGTCGCGCACGCACATTCCGCAACGGATGCATGCCCCGAGAAAATCCTCCTCGGCGAGGGCGCCTGGCGGACGCAAGGCCAGCGCCGGCAGCGCCTTGGCCTGCTTGGCATAGAGTCCGAGGCCGAGGCCGAGAATGCCGACACCGCAGGCCATCCTGGCGGTATCGAAGAGAAACTGGCGCCTGCTGGCCGCCTTCTTCGGGAGTCTTCCTTCTGTATTCGTCATGTCCGCCTCAGCTTGTGCGGCGGGGCGGTCGCCCGGCCCGTTCGCGCAGCAAACTGACTGCCGCTGCCCTGGTTTGCCCTGTCCTATTTCAGCTTACTCCATCAGCGTTGACGAATACTTGGCCTGGATCAAATGCGCTTGATTTCGCCGACTCCCGCCCCGCAAGGCCGCGGGACGTCAGAGCCGCGGCAACACCGCGCGCGCCGCTGCCGCGCATTGCGCGGCAACCTCGTCGGCTGGGAGCGCGCGTAGTTCGGCCAGGACGCTGGCGAAGCGCGGCAACTCGGCGGGTGAATTGCGGCCACCGCCCAGCCACGCCGGCGGAATGTCCGGCGCATCGGTTTCGAGGACGATCGCCGTCAGCGGCAGTTCGGCAGCCAGTGTGCGGATGCGGGTCGACCGGGAAAGGTCATGGCGCCGCCGAAACCGAGCTTGAAGCCGAGCCTGATGAATTCGTCCGCCTGCTGGCGGCTGCCGTTGAAGGCATGGGCGATGCCGCAGGGAACCCGGATTCGCCGCAGGTGCTTCAGGATCCGATCGATCGCCCGGCGGACGTGCAGCAGCACCGGCAGGTCGAACTCGCGGGCGAGCTGCAGTTGCTCGACGAGATAGAACTCCTGGCGCGCCGGGTCGCTGTCGGTCACGTGGAAATCGAGGCCGATCTCGCCGACGGCGACGGGCCGCTCGCGTTCCAGCCAGTCGCGCAACACGGCCAGGTCGGATTCCTGCGCCTGCATCACGCAGAGCGGATGAATGCCGTAAGCGGCGACACAGCCGGGGTAACGTTCGACGCTGGTTTTGACCCTGTGGAAGCTGTCGACCGCAACCGCCGGCACGACGATGCGCCCGACGCCGGCGGCCAGCGCCGCCGCATGCACCGCGTCACGATCGGAATCGAATTCGGCCGCGTCGAGGTGACAGTGGGTGTCGATCAGCATCCGAGGAAGGGAAAGTCCGGCGCCGGACGCCGACCGCTCATCAGGTCGGCAAGGGCAGCGGCCGAGCCGCAGGCCATGGTCCAGCCGAGGGTGCCGTGGCCGGTGTTGAGCCACAGGCCAGGATAGCGGGTGCGGCCGATCAACGGCACATTCGATGGCGTCGACGGCCGCAGGCCGCACCAGAACTGCGCCTCGCCGGCCGCTGCGAGGGCCGGAAAGAGCTGGCGGGCGCGCCGCAGCAGCGCTTCGCAGCGCACCGGGTTGAGGTCGAGGTTGTAGCCGTTGAACTCTGCCGTGCCGGCAATCCGCAGGCGATCGCCGAGCCGCGAAAAGACCAGGCGGTGCTCGTCGTCGGTCAGGCTGACGGTCGGCGCCACCGCCGCCGCCGACAACGGCACGGTCGCCGAATAGCCCTTCGCCGGGATCATCGCCANGGCGCACCCCAGTGGCCGCAGGAGCAGCGGCGTGTAACTGCCGAGGGCGGCGACGTAGGCGTTGGCGGTCAACCGCTGGCGGCCCGCCGGGGCACTGACCATGACGCCGGCGATGTCGCCACCGCTGGCGATGATGCGGTCGACCGTCGAATCGAAGCGGAATTCGACGCCCAGCCTGGCGGCGCGCTCGGCCAGCGCCCGCGTGAACTTGTGCGCATCGCCCGACTCGTCGGATGGCGTGTAGTGGCCGCCGGCCAGCCGCGGCCGGACCCCGGCCAGCGCCGGCTCGATCTCGACGCAGCGCTCGGCGCTGACCGGCTCGCGATCGAGCCCGAATTCGCGCATGGTGCGGGCCGCATCCATGCCCCTGGCGAACGCCTGCGGGTCGGTGTACAGGTGCAGGATGCCGCGTTCGAGGTGGTCATAGGCAAGCCCGAGCTCGCGCCGCAAGGCCTGCAGGCAGCCGCGACTGTAGAGCGCCAGCGCAACGATGGCCGCGATGTTGCGCCGCGTGCGGCCGGGCCGGCACTCTCTCAGGAAGCGCAGACCCCACGCAAGCTGTGCGGGATCGGCCCGCCAGCGCCAGAGCAGCGGCGCATCCTCCTGGCCCAGCCAGCGGATGACCTGCGGCAGCACATGCGGATTGGCCCACGGTTCGGCATGCGAGACGGAAATCTGGCCGCCGTTGGCGAAACTGGTTTCGTTGCCGGCCACCGGCTGGCGGTCGACGACGACGACCTCGTGCCCGGAAGCTGCGAGATACCAGGCGCTGGTCGTGCCGACGACGCCGGCGCCCAGGACGAGAACCCTCAAACTTCGGCCCCGCGTTCGCGTGAAATCCGGGTGACTTCCGGGATGTGGCGCAGGCTGCGCATCACCGATGCCAGGTGGATCCGGTGGGCTACCTGGATGGTGAAGTCGAGCACCGTGTGCAGGCCCTCGGGATCGGGATCCATCGCCACACGCTCGATGTTGGATCCAGCTTCGGCGATGGCCGCCGCCACCTGGGCGAGAACGCCGCGCTGGTTCCTGACCTCGACCTTGATGCGGATGTCGAACAGCTTGCCCTCTTCCGGTTCCCACTCGACATCGATCCACTGATGCGGCTCGCTCGAACGGGACTTGCGGATGGTCGGGCAGTCGTGCGTGTGGATCACCAGGCCGCTGCCCTTCTTGATCGAGCCGATGATCGGGTCACCGGGGATCGGCTGGCAGCAGCGCGCGAGCTGGATCGCCATCCCCTCGGTGCCGTGGATGGCGAGCGCCACGTGGCTTGGCGAATCGGCGGACAGTTCCTCGCGCGCCAGCAAACGGCGCGCGACGACCGAAGGAAGTCGCTTGCCGAGGCCGATGTCGGTATAGACGTCCTCGAGCGTCTTCTTGCCGCAGGTCTTGACCAGGTGATCCCAGGCTTCGGCCGGAATCGACAGCGGCACGAACCCGAGGGTCAACAGTTCCTGGCGCAGCAGCCGCTCGCCGAGCTGCGAAGATTCCTCGTTGCGCATGGTGCGCAGGAAGTGACGGATCTTGCCGCGCGCGCGGCCGGTCTTGACGTGATTCAACCAGGCCGGATTCGGCGTTGCCTGCGGCGACGTGATGATCTCGACCATGTCGCCGTTGCGCAGTTCGGTCCGCAGCGGTACCAGATCCTGATTGACGCGCGCGGCCGAGCAATGATGGCCGATGTAGGTGTGCACGTTGTAGGCGAAATCAATCACCGTCGCGCCGCGCGGCAACGCCATGATCTTGCCCTTCGGCGTGAATACGTAAACGTCGTCGGGGAAGAGGTCGATCTTGACGTTCTCGAAGAATTCGGCGGAATCGTTGCTCTGCATTTCGAGAAGCGATTGCAGCCACTTGTGCGTCCTGATGTGCAGGTCGCTGCCACCTTCCTCGCTGTCCTTGTAGAGCCAGTGCGCCGCCACGCCGTCCTGCGCGACCTGATGCATCTCGACGGTGCGGATCTGCACCTCGACCGGCGAGCCATAGGGACCGATCAGCGTCGTGTGCAGCGACTGGTAGCCGTTGCCCTTGGGAATCGCGATGTAGTCCTTGAACTTGCCGGGAACCGGCTTGAACAGGCTGTGCAGCGCCCCGAGCGCGAGGTAGCACGAAGGCACGTTGTCCACGATGACGCGGAAACCGTAGAGATCGAGAACCTGCGAGAAGGAAAGACGCTTCTCGCGCATCTTGCGATAGATCGAAAACAGGCTCTTCTCGCGCCCGAAGACCTCGGCATGCAAACCGGCTTCGGCCAGTTTGCCGGTGATCCCGCCCTGGATTCGCGACAGCATTTCCTTGCGGTTGCCGCGGGCGGCCCGCAGGGCCCTGGAAAGAACCTGGGCGCGGTGCGGATGGATCAACTGGAACGACAGGTCCTGCATTTCGCGGTAGAGCTTGTTCAATCCCAGGCGCAAGGCTATCGGCGCGTAGATGTCGAGGGTTTCGATGGCAATGCGCCGGCGCTTGTCGGGGCGCACCCCGGCCATCGTCTGCAGGTTGTGCTGGCGGTCCGCCAGCTTGATCAGCACGACGCGCAGGTCGCGCGCCATCGCCATCAGCATCTTGCGGAAGTTCTCCGCCTGCGCTTCCTGGTAGGATGCAAACTCCATCCGGTCAAGCTTCGACAGACCGTCGACGAGATCGGCAACCTCGCGCCCGAACTGGTCGGCGAGCTCGCGCTTGCTCGTCTTCGTGTCCTCTAGAACGTCATGGAGGAGTGCGGCGGCGACGGCGGCGCCATCCATGCGCCATTCGACCACGGCGCCGGCGACCGCCAGCGGATGCGTGATGTACGGTTCGCCCGAGATGCGCGTCTGGCCAGAGTGGGCATGTGCCGAGAAGGCGTACGCGTCCTTTATGCGCCTTACGTCGGCAGGGGAAAGATAATCGAGACTATCGAGGAAGACCCGGTAGGCCGGATCCTCGCAGGCGGGCGGGTGAGATGACGGGACCTGATCCATCAGTCTTCACCGCCCCCGACCTCAGGCCTGTCCGCGATTGAGCAGTTCCAGGCCGAACTTGCCGAGCGCCAGCTCGCGCAGCGCGATGACCGTCGGCTTGTCGCGGCCGGCCGCGACCATCGGCGTTGCGCCGTTCGCGATCTGGCGCGCCCGATAGGTTGCTGCCAGCGTCATCTGGAAGCGGTTGGGAATCTTCTTGAGGCAGTCATCACTCGTAATGCGGGCCATCCAGTACCTCGGAATCTGATCAATGTGCAAAAGGCCGGCGTGCCGCGCACGCTGTGCCGCCAGGGTCAGGCGGGAAGCGCGTACCACGGCACGCAGATCGTCCAGCGCCTGTTCGAGAATGTCGTTGATGATAACATAGTCGAATTCGCCGGCATGCCGCATCTCGTCTTCCGCTGCTGCCAGGCGGCGGGCGATCACGTCGGCGCTGTCGGTGCCGCGCCCGGTCAGGCGCCGCGTCAGTTCTTCCAGCGACGGCGGCAGGATGAAGATCCCGATCGCCCCGGGAAACAGCGAGCGCACCTGTCGCGCTCCCTGCCAGTCGATCTCGAGCAGGACGTCGCTGCCGGAAGCCAGCCGTTCGCTGATCCATGTCTTCGAGGTGCCATAGAGGTTTCCATGCACCTCGGCCCACTCGAGAAACTCCTGGCGCGCGATCATCGCCCGGAATGCCGCGGCATCTACAAAATGATAGTCGCGGCCATCCTGCTCATTCGGCCGCGGGGNGCGGGTTGTAAACGAAACGGACAAGCTCACACCCGCTTCCTGTTCGAGCAACAGGCGTACCAGCGTGGTCTTGCCGGCGCCGGAAGGGGCGGCGACAACGTAGAGATTTCCTGCCATTTCGATTTTCCAGTGCGCCGGGGGCCACGGCGGCGACGCCGCGGCCAGCCCGCCTCAGAGCGGTGGAATACGCAGGTTCTGTCCCGGATAGATCTTGTTCGGGTCCTTCAGCATCGGCTTGTTGGCCTCGAAGATCACCGGATACTTGGAAGCGTTGCCATACTGTTCGGCGGCAATCTTCGACAGCGTGTCGCCGCTGACGACGGTGTAGAAACGCGCCTCGGCCGCCGGCGCTTCGACGGTCAGATGATCCTCGACGTTATCGACACCCTGCACGTTGCCGGCGGCCAGGATGATCTTCTCGCGGTTCTCCTGATCCGGCGTCGAACCCGAAATCGAAACCTGGCCGCTCATGAAGCTGACCATCAGGTTGCTCCATTTGAGTCCGAGGCTGTTGATGTGGTCAAAGATCGCCTGGGCCGCAGCTTGGTTGAGGCGGGTCTTTTCTTCTGGAGAAACCGCCTGTTCCGCTTCCTTGTGGCCGAACAGTTTCTCTCCCGCTTCCTTGATAAAAGTGAACAGTCCCATTTTCGTCTCCTGGAAAGTCCGTCGGCACCAGCCGCCGTGACAGGAACATACCCTAGACGCCAGTCGCCCGCAGGTCAAGACAATATGGCATCCGTTTCTCGTTGGCCGGACCCGGCCGGCGCATTCGCATCCGCTCCGCCGGCCTTTCCCTCAGCCTCACTCGGGAGTCTTTTCAGGCGTCACTTCGGGCGTCGCGTCAGGCACCTTGCCGGGGCCGCCTTGGGCGCCCGGGTTGTCGGAGTCCGTTTGACCGCCGCGGCCTTCCTGGCCGGTGGGGTCTTCTCGACCACCGCGGCCTTTGCCGCGGCCTCCTTCGCGGACGGAGTACTTTTGTCGCGGCCCTCGGCGCCTTGACAGCCCTTGACGCGCTTGCCTTGGCGGCCGGCCTGGCGCCGCGTGCGCCCTTCCAGGTCAGGCGCGCCTTCCTGGCCAGGGCGACCACCTTGGCAATGTCCTTGTCCGTATAGACGCCCTTGACGCCGGAAATGGCGGCCAGCTTCATGCCATGCTTTAGGCCGAGCTTGTAGATCTCCTTGACCTTCTCCCACTCGGTATCGCGCCCGATCGTGAATACCTCGAAGCGGCCCTCGAGTGCCAGGACGATGGTTTCGGCGAGGCAGGCGTAGATGACATTGTTCGGAAGCCCGATGTTCTTCATGCCACGAACCTTGGTCGGGAGTTCGATCTCGCCCGACTCGATGACCAGGACATCCGGACGCTTCGCCACTTCCGACGCCGGAAGGTCGAGCGGCCGCGCGACATCGGTGATGACGCAGCCGGGCTTGACCTTGGTGATGTCCAGCACCGACTTGCCGGCGCCCGAGGTGGCGGTCACGATCATGTCCATGTCGCCAAGCAGGTCGTCAAAACTGGTGGTGGTGAAGACCTTGGCATCCGGCGTGTCCTTCAGGATCGAAGCCTTGAGCTTGTCCAGCTTGTCGAGGGTAAGTCCCGCCAGATAGACCTCGTCGAAGCTCATCGCCAGCAGGCGGGCACTGACCGAGCCGATCGAACCGCCGGCGCCGATGACCATGGTCTTGGCGGCAACCTTCCCGGTTTTCGGGTCGATCGTCACCAGACCCATGCGCCGCATGGCGTCGGCCGCCGCCCACAGCGCGCCCGAGGCCGAGTAACTGTTGCCGGTGGTGATCGGCAACCGGGCGCGCCGCGCGACGGTTACCCCGGCGTCGCCCACCACCTTGGTGAATGCACCGAGACCCATGATCTGCGCCCCCAGTTTCTCGGCGATCTTCGCCGCATGCAGGAGGCGCCGATAGGTAAACTCCGGACTGCGCGCCAACATCTCCTTGGGCGTGCCGCCGACCGATATCAGCCAGCCCTCCGCTTCGGCACCGGTAGGCGAAACGATGTTGTCCATCTTGCAGTACACCATCGGTGGCATGTACGCCGCCAGTTGCTCGACCTTGTCCATGATGAACTTGGGGGTGGCATCGGGAATCGGAAAGGCGGTCTTGATGTATTCCTGGCTCAGCGGGTGGATCACGAAGGCAAAGCGGCGGATGTTGCGGAACTTGCCGGTCGGGTGCAGCAGGCGCGGCACGATGTTCAGTTCGTCGAGGATTTCCTCGAAGTCGTCGTCCGAAATCTCCTGCGGCGACTTGTCCAGCGCCGCCAGGATCATCGCCTCGATGGTGTTGATCCCCACCACCTTCTCGAAAAGCTTGGGCGAGGTATCGATGACCAGGTTGACCTTGCAGGCCTTGANAAAGGCCATCCGGTCGTCGTCGACCGCGGAAGTGATCAGCGTCTTGCCTTCCAGATTCGAGGCATTGCCGACGCTCTTGATCTCGGCGAAAGTGCCGACGATCACCTGCGCCTTGGCGACCTCGCCGCGGACCATCAGCAGCTTGAAGTCGGTCAGGGCGGCTTCCAGGATCTCGCCGGGCTTGCCGCTCAGGACCAGGCCGCTGCCCTTGGCGTAGAGTTCAAGCTGTTCCAGCGAGCCGAGCATCGCCGGCGCGCCGGTCTGGAACAGGGCGTCCGCAAAGCTGAGGTTCCTGGTGTAGTCGGACATGGCCACGGCCATGTTGTAGTTGCGCATGCCGGAGAGAAACAGGACCAGGTTGTTGTTGAAATAGTGGCCCAGTTCCTTCTGCACGTAGCGCACCGCCCGCACCTGCAGCAGCCGGCGCAGCGTGGCTCCGGTCGTCACCGGCACCCGCGTCACGACGTTCATCAGCCGCCGCGTTTCCTTGTTGATCAGGGTGTCCTGCCCGACATGATAGTGGTCGCTGATCTCGCCAAGGCCGATGGCGTCGGCCGATGCCTGCTGGCGGCGCATCAGTTCCCAGGCCTTGCCCGTGTCCTGGTCGGCTCCCATGCGATGGACCGAGAAATCCTGGCCAAGGAACCGGGTCTTGAACGCGAAATCCTGCCTGGAAGAACCCAGCGAAACGCTGACTACCTTTTTCATCGAATATCTCCTCTATCCCAATTCCTGAACTTCCCGGGCCGGTGACCGCAGGCGCCGGCGAACCAGCGTGACCTCACTCGGCTTTCTTGCGGCGAACCGGCTTCGCCTTCGCCGGTTCCGGCGGCAGCGCCTGGCGGATGATGCCCTCGCACACCTCCTGCGACATGTAGCGCGGCACCGGGTAGCCGGTATGCGCCTCCCAGCAGGCGGCCCGCGCCAGATCGGGAATGTCGGCCTCCTGCAGGGCCGCCAGGAAGGTCGGAATGCCGAGGTCGGCGTTCAACTGATCGACGGCAGCGAGGAACTTCCGGGCCAGCAACTCCGGCGATTCACCCTCGTTGCCGACCTTGGCCCGCAGCGCCAGGAGCGCCAGGCGCCCGATGATGGCGGGAAGCGAGTAGCGCAACACGTAGGGCAGCATGATGGCGTTGGCCAGGCCATGCGGCGTGTGGTACTTGCCGCCGAACTGGTGGGCGATCGCGTGCACATAGCCGACGTTGGCCCGGGTGAAGGCAAAGCCGGCATAGGTCGAGGCCAGCGCCATCTTTTCCCGGGCTTCCAGATTCGTCCCGTCGCTGTAGGCGGTGCGCAGGTTTTCGAAGATCAGGCCGACCGCGGAGAGCGCCATGCCATCGGAGTAGGGCGTCGTCCAGTTGCCGACAAACGCCTCGATGGCGTGGGTCAGGGCATCGATACCCGTCGCGGCGGTGACATGGGGCGGCAGGCCGGTCATCAGCGAGGGGTCGAGCGCGGCCATTTTCGGCACCAGGCGCGGATCGACGATGACCATCTTCTTGCCGGCATCGGGATCGGAGATCACCGCGGCCACCGTCACCTCCGAACCGGTGCCCGCGGTCGTCGGCACCGCGTAGATCTTGACCGGCGAGCGCAGCCNCTTGAAATACCCGGCGAGGTCCCGCAAGGGTTTCGGGTTGGCCACCGCCACGGCGATCGCCTTCGAGGCATCCATCGGCGATCCGCCGCCGAAGGCGACGATCGCATCGCAGTCGTGCTCCCTGAAGAACTCGATGCCTTTTTCGATCAGGGNGATCGGCGCATCCGGCGTGATCTCGTCGAACACCACGAAGTTCGCGCCACCGGCGGTCAGGGCATCGGTCAGCGGACGCAGCAACCCGAGCTTGGAGATGATGCCATCGGTGACGATCAGGATGTTCCGGTGGCCGAACCCGGCGATCGCCTGTCCCAGGCGCGCGCTCGAGCCCGGACCCACGAGCAGTGTCGGCTGCGGGATGGGGATGAAACGGGTCACCAGACCGGCGCCCTTCATCAGTGCGCCAAGCCCGGCAGCGCGGACGGAATCGCTCAACAGATCGGATAACACGTGATTTCTCCTCGGGAAGTTCGCCAACGTAAAGTCTACCAAGTATGCCTTCAATTTCCGCAGTTGCGGAACCAGTTTATGACCGATCCATCTTCGGGGAGGTTGGACCGCTATTCCAGATTCTGGATCTGCTCGCGCATCTGCTCGATCAGCAGCTTGAGGTCCATCGACGCCTGAGAGACTTCGGTGATCGCCGATTTCGAGCCGAGCGTGTTGGCCTCGCGGTTGAGTTCCTGCATCAGGAAGTCGAGGCGCTTGCCGCAGGCGCCGCCCTGGCGGAGGACCCGCTCGACTTCGTCGAGGTGCGTCGTCAGCCGGGTCAGCTCCTCGGCCACGTCGATGCGCGTCGCGAAGACAGCGATCTCCTGCAGCACGCGCTCGTCGTTGACGCCGCCCAGCGCTTCGACCAGCCGCTGGCGCAGCTTGTCGGTGTACAGCGCCTGCGCCTCGGGAATTCGCGGCGCCACGCGGCGGACGATGTCGCGCATGGCATTGACGCGGTCGACGATCATGGTGGCTAGTTTTTCACCTTCGCGGCTGCGGCTGGCGCAGAACTCGGCGAGCGTAGCGCGCGCCAGTTCCAGCACCTGCGGCCCGAGCGCCGCGTGGTCGATGGACTGGTCGCCGAAGATTCCCGGCCAGCGCAGCACGTCGCTGACCGACAGCGGCATCGCCTCCGGCAGCACACGGCCGACCCGGTCGTTGAGCGCGCGCAGGGTGGCAAGCAGCTCGGAGTTGATCTCGAACTGGTCGGCGCCGGCGGCCGACGCATTCAATGACAGGCGGCACTCGACCTTGCCGCGGGCAATCCGCGCGGCCAGCAGTTCACGCAGCGGCATCTCGAGTGCGCGCAGGTCTTCGCCGATGCGAAAGTGGAAATCGAGATAGCGCGAATTGACGCTCTTGATCTCGAATTGCAGTGTTCCCCGCTCGACATCGCGGGTCTTGACTGCATAACCGGTCATGCTGCAAGTCATTTTCGGGGTCTCCAGCTTTACAGGCCGGACGACACGCCCGACAATAACTGAATTTTGCATCATAACCGCGAGATCAATGGCGCAACAAGCCAACCACGCGTTGCCCGATGGCTTCCAGATCGAGGAATACACGATAACGCGCCAGCTCTCGCTCGGCGGGTTTTCGATCGTCTATCTGGCGACCGACGCCGAGGACAAACGCGTCGCGATCAAGGAATATCTTCCAAACAGCCTCGCCTTGCGCAGCCAGGGGGAAATCAGGCCGCTGATCACCTCTGAGCATCAGGGGGCGTTTCGCTACGGGATGAAGTGCTTCTTCGAGGAAGGGCGCGCCCTGGCCCGCCTTTCCCACCCCAATGTCATTCGCGTGCTCAATTTCTTCCGCGCCAACGACACGGTGTACATGGTCATGGAATACGAACGTGGCCGCACGCTGCAGGAATTCATCCAGACGCACCGCGGCGAGGTCACTGAGCGTTTCATCCGCGGCGTCTTCACGCGACTGCTCAACGGCCTGCGCGAGGTCCATTCGCACAAGCTGCTGCATCTCGACCTCAAGCCTTCGAATATCTACCTGCGTGGCGACAACACGCCGGTGCTGATCGACTTCGGCGCCGCCAGGCAGACGCTGGCATCCGATCAGCCGATGCTCAAGCCGATGTACACNCCCGGCTTCGCTTCGCCGGAACATTACGGGTCGCGCAAGGATCTCGGCCCGTGGAGCGACATCTACAGCGTCGGCGCGTCGATGTACGCGTGCATCGCCGGCAGTTCCCCACAGGCCGCCGACGAGCGTTACAAGAGCGACACCCTGGCGCCCGCCATGCTGCGCTGGGAGGGCCAGTATTCGGACCACCTGCTGGAGATCATCGACTGGTGCCTCAACCTCAATCACTTCTATCGCCCGCAGAGCGTCTTCGCATTGCAGAGGGCGCTGGTCGAGACGGTGGCGCCACCCGTCCCCAAGGAATCACGCAACTGGCTCAACCGGTTTGTCGGGAGTTACAAGAAAGTTGACCGATGAGATTCACGATCTACCAGGACAGCCGCCAGGGAGGGCGCGCCAACAACGAGGACCGGACCACCTACTGCTACTCGCGCGAAGCGCTGCTGATGGTCGTTGCGGACGGGATGGGCGGTCATCACCACGGCGAGATCGCCTCGCAGATCGCCGTGCAGACCCTTGCCGACAGCTTCCAGCGCGAGGCGCGGCCGGCCATCGCCGACCCCTTCCGCTTCCTGCAGACGGGCCTGACCAACGCCCACAGCGCCATTCTCGACTATACGGTGCACCATCGCCTGCGTGACACGCCGCGCACCACCTGCGTCGCCTGCGTCGTCCAGGACAACGTGGCGTTCTGGGCGCACGCCGGCGACTCGCGGCTGTTCCTGATGCGCGGCGGCAAGCTGATCGCCCAGACGCGGGATCATTCGCGGGTCCGCTTCCTGATCGAGGAAGGAATGCTTTCCGAAACGCAGGCGGCCTGGCATCCCGACCGCAACAAGATCTACAGTTGCCTGGGCAGCCCGACGCCGCCGGAAATCGAATTCTCGCGCAAGACGCCGCTCAAGCATGGTGACATCCTGCTGCTTTGCAGCGACGGGTTGTGGGGCGAGGTCAGCGGCGAGGAGATGGCCGTCGCGCTCAAGGGCGCCAACCTGGTGCATGCCGTGCCGATGCTGCTGACCCAGGCCGAAGCCAGGGGCGGTGCGCAGGCCGACAATCTTTCGGTGGTCGTCGTGCGCTGGGAAGATACCTACGTCGAGGAGCCCAGCAGCATCATCTCGACCCAGGCCATGGGCTTCAACGAGGTGGCGACGCACATGGAGGAATTCGGCCGCGATCCCGCGCACAAGGTCGATCTCAGCGAAGAGGAGATCGAGAAGGCGATCGAGGAGATTCGTTCCACCATCGAAAAGTTCAACCCGAGGAAGCCAGAACAATGAGCATGCGCCCCAGCGAACGCCAGCCCGACCAGTTGCGTCCCGTCCGCCTGACCCGCAACTTCACCCGCCATGCCGAAGGCTCGGTGCTGGTCGAGATGGGCGACACCCGCGTGCTGTGCACCGCCAGCGTCGAGGAAAGCGTGCCGCCGTTCCTGCGCGGCAAGGGCCAGGGCTGGGTCACCGCCGAATACGGCATGCTGCCGCGCTCGACCCATACCCGTACCGCGCGCGAGGCGGCCAGGGGCAAGCAGAGCGGCCGCACCCAGGAAATCCAGCGCCTGATCGGCCGCAGCCTGCGCGCGGTGACCAACCTCAAGGCGCTCGGCGAACGCCAGATCACCCTCGACTGCGACGTCCTCCAGGCCGACGGCGGCACCCGCTGCGCCGCGATCACCGGCGCCTGGGTCGCGCTTTACGAAGCCTGCGAAAGGCTGGTCGGCGCCGGCAAGCTGGCGGCCAATCCGGTGCGCGACCACGTCGCCGCCGTCTCGGTCGGCATCGTCAAGGGCGGCCCCGTTCTTGACCTCGATTATGCGGAAGACTCCGCCTGCGACACCGACATGAATGTCGTCATGACCGGCGCCGGCGGCATCGTCGAGATCCAGGGCACCGCCGAAGGCACGCCATTCACCCGGCCGCAGATGAACACCCTGACCGACCTCGCCGAAGCCGGCATCCGGCAACTGATCGCCGCCCAGCAAAGGGCGCTCGCNCACATGAAGAAGATCGTCCTCGCCTCCAACAACACCAGGAAAATGAACGAGCTGAACGCGCTGCTGGCGCCGCTCGGCTTCGAAGTCATCGCCCAGGGCCAGCTCGGCATCCCCGAAGCCGAGGAGCCGCACTGCACCTTCGTCGAAAACGCGCTGGCCAAGGCCCGTCACGCCGCGAAGCTCTCCGGCCTGCCGGCCCTCGCCGACGACTCCGGCCTCTGCGTCGCCGCCCTTGGCGGCGCTCCCGGCGTCCATTCCGCGCGCTACGCCGGCGAACCGAAATCGGATGCCCGCAACAACGAGAAGCTGCTCGCCGACCTCGGCGCGCACTGCAACCGCGCCGCCCACTTCGTCTCGGTCATCGTTCTCGTCCGCCATGCCGACGATCCGCAACCGCTGATCGCCGAGGGCGAGTGGCATGGCGAGATCCTTCCCGCACCGCGCGGCGAGAGCGGCTTCGGCTATGACCCGCTGTTTTACGTGTGCGATTTCGACCGTTCCGCCGCCGAACTCGACGCCGCCACCAAGAACCGCCTGTCGCATCGCGGCCAGGCCATGCAGAAGCTGATCGACCGCCTGCCGACGCTGTAACTGCCTTGGCCCGCAGCATCCCCATTTTTGCCCGGAACCGGGCGTCGACCGCAACCACCCTCGAATTCCGCGTTCCGCCGCCACTGGCGCTCTACGTGCACGTGCCGTGGTGCGTGCGCAAGTGCCCCTACTGCGACTTCAACTCGCACGAGGCCACCGGGGTCATTCCGGAAGCCGAATACGTCGCCGCACTGATCGCCGACCTGCAGTCGGCGCTGCCGCTGATCTGGGGCCGGCCGCTGGTCAGCGTCTTTTTCGGCGGCGGCACNCCCAGCCTGCTGTCGCCGGCCGCAGTCGACGAACTGCTCGCCGCCTTCCGCGCGCTGGCGATGCTGTCGCCGGCAGCCGAGATCACGCTCGAGGCCAACCCCGGCACCGTCGAGGCGGAGAAGTTCGCCGGCTTCCGCGCCGCCGGCGTGAACCGGCTGTCACTCGGCGTCCAGAGCTTCAACGACGAGCATCTCGCGGCCCTCGGCCGCATCCATGGCGCCGCCGATGCCAGACGCGCGGCGCAACTGGCCGGCGACCATTTCGAGTCGTTCAACCTCGACCTGATGTACGGCCTGCCGGGCCAGACCACGGAGCAAGCGCTCACCGACGTCGAAACCGCGCTGGCCTTCGCGCCGCCGCACCTGTCGTGCTACCAGTTGACGCTCGAACCGAACACCCGCTTCGCCGCCTTCCCGCCGGCACTGCCGGCAGACGACCTGTGCGCCGACATGCAGGAGGCCATCGAAGCCCTGCTGGCCGCCAACGGTTACATCAATTACGAGACCTCGG
This sequence comes from Dechloromonas sp., assembly GCA_013693915.1. GTDB lineage: Bacteria > Pseudomonadota > Gammaproteobacteria > Burkholderiales > Rhodocyclaceae > Azonexus. The sequence continues at coordinate 490,631 of CP059264.1, forward strand.
CCTTCGCCCAAGCCGGCCGGCAGTGCCGGCACAACCTGAACTACTGGCATTTCGGCGACTATCTCGGCATCGGCGCCGGTGCCCATTCCAAGCTGACGCTGCACGACGGCGTGCTGCGCCAGATGCGCTGGCGACACCCCGCCGCTTACCTCGAGAACGTGCGCGGCGGGTCGCCGGTGCAGGAAGCGCGCGAGGTCGCCGCCGCCCAGCTTCCGTTCGAATTCCTGATGAATGCGTTGCGCCTCGCCGCGGGCTTCCCGCCGGCGCTGTTCGAGGCGCGGACGGCGCAGCCGCTCAGCCGCATCCTTCCCCAACTGCGGGCCGCCGCCGCCGACGGCCTGGTCGACATCGGCGGCGAGCGCATCGCCCCGACGGCGCGCGGGCGGCGCTTCCTCAACGTCCTGCTCGAGCGCTTTCTCGACGACGACCGGCCTGACTGAGACTGCCAGTTCCGGCTGCGTCCTAGCCGAACAATCCGCCCTTCTTCAGCAGATCGAGCCCCTGGCTCAGCACATCGCCGCCCTGCGGCACCTCGCCATTCGGCGTCATCCGGTCGATCAGTTGCGGCAGGACGTCGGCCAGGCTGCCGGAGGCCTGTTGCGGGCTGACCCCTAGTTGCGCGGCGAGATCCTGCAGTGCGGAACCGCCAAGCACGCTCTCGATCTGCTCGCCCGAAACCGGGAGATTCTGGCCGTTCGCCACCCAGGAATTGACGATGTCGCCGAGCCCGCCCTCCTGGAACGACCGGATGATCCCTTCGAGGCCGCCGGTCTGCGGGTTGTTGATGAGTTGCAGCGCGGCCTGCAGAAGGTTGCCGCCGCCGGATTCATTGCCGGCGAGCGCGCCGACGACCTGGTCGAGAAGGCCCATGATTCTGTTCTCCGAAGGATGGGATGGTCATCGTAACCGAAGCCGCGCAAGACTGGTGCACGGAATTTCTTGCCAATTGGTCGGCGCGGCGAATGCGGGTCGCCTGCGCCTTCGATGGCGCGGCGCCAACCTCCGTGGGGCGCTGTTCCGGGGTCGTCGCGGCCCTGAACGGCGATAAGCCAGCCACGGCGCATTCCATTGGTCGCATGGCATGAGTGGCTCCCGGTGACTTGCTCCTGACGCATCGATTGTCCGTTGCTCTTCTGTGGATTTTCTGTGTTTTTCTGTGGGTTTTTGTGGATTTATTGTTGACCGCAACCGTCAAGCTGCACATACTCTTCGGCCGGGGCGAGGGGTTTGCCAAACCGTGGGAGCATGTGGAGCGGCGACAATCGATACGTTACCCGACGCATGCTGGTTGCAGCGCGTTCCCGACGGCGCTGCGGCGAGTAAACGAATTACAACAACAGGGGCAGATCAATGAGCAGTTTGCTGATACTGACGATCGTGGCGGTCGCCATCGTCCTTTTCTTCGACTATACCAACGGCTTCCACGACGCCGCCAACATCGTCGCGACGATCATCGCGTCGCGCGCCATGACGCCGGCGCAGGCGGTGATCATCGTCGGCACCTTCGAGTTTCTCGGTCCGTTGCTTGGTGGCACGGCGGTGGCCAACACCATCGGAAAGTTCATCACTCTGGGCGATGTGCAGGAGCTCCTGTCGCTGGCCATCCTGATCAGCGGGCTGATCGGGGCCATCGTCTGGAATCTCGCTACCTGGTATTTCGGCATTCCGTCGTCCTCGTCGCATGCGCTGGTCGGCGGCCTGATCGGCGCTGTCGTCGTCTCCGCCGGCCTCGACCATGTGGTCTGGGGTTTCTCGGAGTTGATGCAGGGCAAGCTGACCGGCATCACGAAGGTCCTGGCGTCACTGATCCTGTCGCCATTGCTCGGATTCTGGGCCGGCTTCATCATCCTTCGCCTTTTCAAGTTCGCGCTGACGGCGGCGACGCCCTCGGCCAACAAGGGGCTGCGTTATGCCCAGTTCGTGACGTCGGCCGGCCTTGCCTTTTCGCACGGCGCCAACGACGCGCAGAAGAGCATGGGGATGCTCACCCTCGCCCTGCTGCTCGGCGGCTTCATCGACAAGTTCGAGGTTCCCTTCTGGGTCATGCTGTCCTGTGCCACCGCGATCACCCTGGGAATTCTCTCGGGCGGCTGGCGCATCGTCCGCACCCTCGGGTTCTCGATCTACCGCGTCCGCCCGGTTCACGCCCTCAGTTCACAATTGACGTCGGCGCTGATCATCATGTCCGCGTCGGTGCTCGGCGCGCCGGTGTCGACGACCCACGTCGTCGCCACCTCGATCATGGGCATCGGCGCCGCCGAGCGTCCGAAGTCGGTGCGCTGGAAGAAGGCAAAGGATATCGGCATCACCTGGCTGATCACCATCCCCGGTTCAGCACTGGTCGCAATCATTACGTTCGCATTGGTTAATCTCTTTATCGGAAAGGCTTAAAAATGAACGCCGCAGCAAGCAAGGACAACACCAAGAAATCTCTCGGCAAGCGGGTCGTCGAGCGGGTATTTCCGAAGGTCCCGAACTTNTTTGCCCTGCTCGCCGAACAGAGCGCCAATGTCGGCGTGACCGCCGGCCTGCTGGTCGAATACATGGGGTCGAGCAGCCCGGAAGTCGCCAAGAGGATTACCGAAGCCGAGTACGAAGGGGACCGCATCAAGGTCCAGAACCTGACGCTGCTCAACGAGGCGTTCTCGACCCCGATCGACCGCGAGGACCTGCACCGCGCCATCATCAATCTCGACGAGATCATCAACAGTTGCAAGACCATCGTAGTCGAGATGGACTCCGACCTCCTCGGCGTCAAGGCCGACAAGCACTGCATCGAGATGGCGGCCTACCTGAAGGAAGGCGCCGAGTCCATCGCCGCCGGTTACGGCCGCCTCGGCACCGACCCGAAGGGCGGCCGCGCCGATGCCGACAAGGCCGAAAAGGCCGTGAAGAANGTTCTGAGGTCCTACCGGCGCGCCCTCGCCGAGTTGTTCCAGGACAACGATTTCCACAACATCTTCCGGCGCAAGGAAATCTACACCCAGTTGTCGCATGCGGCCTTGCGCATGAACGTCTGCAACAGCACGCTGCTCGACATCGTGGTCAAGCTGACCTGACCTCGTGCCCGCGCCGGACAACGCAGGCGCCCTCGCAACCCTTATCGGGGAAGACCGCAAGATCTTCCCCCGATTCGCTTCCGCATTCCGGCTGGCCAGCACGGCTAGCCTGAGCTTTGACCGACTGAAATAGCCGAGCCGTTGAGCAGCGGGAGGTTTGGCTATTTTTTGGGGTAATACGTACCCATGTAATGTGGCGTTTTTGCCTGCATTTGGATAGCAGGTGTGGCGGTCTGGCGTCCATGTATATCGAGGCCATCCCCAACCGCAACTCGCCGCCGGCTGTCTTGCTGCGGGAAGCCTACCGGGAGGATGGCAAGGTCAAGAAGCGCACCTTGGCCAATATTTCCTGCCTGCCCACGGAGGTGATCGAGGGGCTCCGAGTGTTGCTCAAGGGGGCGTTGCCGTACCCAGTGCGGAGGAGGTCTTCACCGTCGAGCGCAGCTTGCCCCACGGCCACGTGGCCGCCACCCTCGGCAGCGCACGGGCATGTGGTGCCGAGGACTGGTTTGATGGCGCGCCCTCGCCGCTACGCAAGACCTTGCTGGCCATGGTGGTGGCCCGCATCGTGTCGCCTGGCTCCAAGCTGGCCAGCCACCGCATGTTGAGCGACGAGACGGCGGCGCATTCGCTGGGGCGCGTGCTGGGGTTGGGTTCCATCGAGCCCGAGGATATGTACCGCGCGCTGGATTGGTTGCACGACGCGCAGCCGGCCATCGAAAGACGTCTGGCGCGCAAGCACCTGGCGGGCGGCACACTGGTCCTCTACGACCTGACCTCGACCTGGCTCACTGGCCGCTGCTGTTCTCTGGCGGCACGCGGCCATTCGCGCGATGGCAAGCGTGATGATCCTCAGATCGTCTTCGGCCTGATCTGCGCGGCCAGCGGCTGCCCGGTGGCGGTCGAGGTGTTCTCCGGCAACACGGCGGATCCGTCCACCGTGGCGGTACAGGTCGCCAAGCTCAAGGAACGTTTCGGCATTGGGTATATCGCCTGGGTGGGTGCGCGCCCATGTCTTCCTGTGCATGCTGGCCTACTACGTGGAATGGCACATGCGCAGCCTGTTGAAACCCTTGCTCTTCGATGACGAATTGATCAACGACGCTCAAGCCACCAGGCCCTCCGCCGTCGCCAAGACGCAGCGTTCTGCCCATGCCACGCATAAGGATGCCACCCGGCGCGCCGACGACGGCTTACCCCTCCATAGCTTTCAAACCTTGTTGCAGGACCTCGCTACGCTCACCTACAACATCACCCATACGGCGCTCAATCCAAAGGCCAAGATCATCCTCACCACTCGGCCCACCCCGCTTCAGGAAAAAGTGTTCAAGCTGCTCGGCATCACCCTCCCGCGTACCCAGTAACAACCCAGCAGCAAACAAGCATCCTCATGAACATCAAGAGATTCTCAGGGCCGTCAGACCAAAGGTCGGGCTAGGCGATGGCAGCGGTCGACAGCAAAAAGCCACCGATTTCCGGTGGCTTTTTCGTTTGCGGCAGGATGGCTGCGAAATCCCGTCACCGACCTGGTAGCTTTTCAGAACGTCAATGTGTCGAGGAGTTTCATCATTTCACCGGTACGCGGGCGTGCCTTGTTCTCGCCCCCATGCACCGTGCCCACCTTCTTCGCATTCATCCGGTCGAGATTGCTGGTGTATGCCTTGGCCGGCAGCGGCAGGTAATTCGCCTCCTCGACCAGACGCATGCCGTTCTTCATGAAGTAGTCGACGAATTCCTTGACTGCGGGTTTCTCCAGCGACTTCTCGTTGACATAGAGGAAGACCGGACGCGACAGTGGCTGATAACTGCCATCGCGAATATGGGCGGCCGTCGGCATTACGGCTCCCTTGCCGTCACTGATCGCCACCGCCTTCAGCTTCTTCTGGTTCTCGACGTAGTAGTCGAGGCTCAGATAGCCGATGCCGTCCTTGTCCTCGGCGATGCGCTGCGCCAGAACACCGTGGTCTTCCGTCGTGCTGACGTCGCTGCGACTGGACTTGGAGGTGCCGACAACGACCTCGGTGAAGGACTCGAAGGTGCCCGAATGGGCGCCCGGCGCATAAAGGTTGATCTTCCGGGCGGGCCATGCCGGGTTGAGATCCTTCCACGTATTGATCTTGCCCTGCGCCTTGGGCTCCCAGAGCTTTCTCAACTCGGCCACGCTCAAGCTGGTGACAAAGTCATTCTGCGGATTGACCACGACCGTCAATGCATCGTAGGCAAGCGGCATTTCGTAGAAGCGGACGCCGGCCTTGGCGCACTCGGCGATCTCCTTTTTCAGGATCGGGCGCGAGGCATTGGTGATGTCGGTCTCGCCGGCACAGAACTTCGTGAACCCGGCGCTGGTTCCGGAAACGCCGACATTGACGTGGACCTCATGCAGCTTCGCGGTCTGGAACTCCTGGGCAGCCAATTCGGTAATCGGATAGACGGTACTCGAGCCGTCGACCTTGATCACCGGCGAGGCGCTCATGGCCGCAGGACTCAAGGCGAGCGTCGCGCAAAAGGCGAGAGCGGGAAGAAGTGAGGATGCGGGTGGCGCTAACGGACGTTTCATCGGGAGTCTCCGTGGCTGAAATGGACCGGAACAATCGGCTTTTTCGCAATGACTTTTGATAGCGATTGCATGTTTGCAGGATACTGGAGCGTTAGTTTTTCTGGCAAGTTTTTCGTAAGTTTGTCAACAGTTCCTGAGATGATGCCTTGGCGATGAGCGCTCACAACCCCCTCCCGAAATCTCTTTCGACGACCCCGCCCGGCACGGAATGACCCAGCGGGTCACGTGGATCAGCGTGGTGGTCAATATCTTCCTGACCGCCGCCCAGGTCATCGCCGGCATCATCGCCCATTCCCAGGGCCTGATCGCCGACGGCCTGCATTCGCTGTCGGACCTCGTCTGCGACTTCCTGGTGCTCTTCGCCGCGCATCACAGCAAGGATCCGGCCGACGAGAGCCACCCCTACGGCCATGCCCGGATCGAGACCGCGGCCTCGTTCGCCCTCGGGGCGATCCTGGCCGTGACCGGCGCCGGAATCATCTGGAGCGCCGGCGTCAAATTGCAGGACCTCGACAACCTGCCGCCGGTGGCGCCGCTGGCGCTGTGGACGGCTGGCCTGGCGCTGCTCGCCAAGGAGGGGCTCTTCCGCTACATGCTGCATGTCGGGGAAAAGCTGCGCTCGCCGATGCTCATCGCCAACGCTTGGCATGCGCGCTCCGATGCCGCGTCGTCGCTGGTGGTCGCGGTGGGGATCGTCGGCAACATGATGGGCTACACCTTCGCCGACTCGGTGGCGGCCGTGATCGTCGGCTTCATGATCGTGCGCATGGGCGCGGTCTTCGCCTGGGAGGCGGTCCAGGAACTGATCGACACCGGACTGTCGATCGAGGAAGTCGACAGCATCCGCCAGGTCATCATCGATACGCCGGGAGTCGCCAGCCTCCACGAGTTGCGTACCCGCCGCATGGCGCATCGCTCGCTCGTCGATGCCCATGTCTGCGTGGACCCGCGCATCAGCGTTTCCGAAGGCCATCATATCGCCGAACTGACCCGCAAGCGGGTACTCGACAGCCACGAGTCGGTTTCCGACGTCCTCGTTCATGTCGACGTCGAGGACGATCCGGAGCACGACGTCAAGAGCCAGGGCATGCCCGCCCGCGAAGAGCTGACCCAGGCCCTCGCGCCCCTGCTCGCCGGCCTGCCGGAGCCGCAGCGCATCATCCTGCATTATCTCGACGACCGCATCGAGGCCGAGGTNCACCTGCCGCGCGAAGCGCTCGCGGATGCAGCCGCCGTGAACCGGGCCGAACACGAGATCTGCCGCCAACTGACCAGGCATCCGCTGGTCAGCTCCCTGTCGATCAACTACCGGCAGCGGGTCTTTCCGGCCAGGGGCCACTAAAGTCTGCGAGCAAAAACACAAGATCGTTACCGTAACCGTGAATCGCGGTGATGCCGGCCGGCATCGGGACGCGCTCATGACCGTCGATTCGCCCGGGCGCATCGCTCAGGCATTTCCGGTCCCTCCGTTCGGAGGTCTTGCCAGCGGCGGTCGCGTGTCGGATCTCCGGAGTCCGTTGGACAGTGCATGCCTAAGTCATCGGTGGCACCCGCAATTGATACTCTGGGTGACAAATCCGGGGCGCCCTATTTGAGGCTACAACGCGAACATCATTTACTCGCAATTGTGACAAACGCTTGCACATTGACGGGAGATACGCCAATCGCATTGCCATAGGCATAAGTCTATGACAATGAAAGTCGGAAAGTTCTTGACAAATTCCCTAAACTAAAGTTTATTTTCGGCCACCCCTTGCCGACTTAGGCCGTTGGAAGTAGAGTATCTGTTCTAGTAGTCCGGCTTTTTTAACCAAGGGGAAATTGTCATGCTCAGCAGTCTGATGCCTCAACGCAAGGAATTCTACGAGCTTCTTGCCGCTCTTTCGGATCGTGTCGTCGCCGGCGCCAACGCCACGCTGCGCTTGCTGAACGGCCTCGGCGGGGCTACCGAGGATGTGGCCACGCTGGTCGCCGAAGTCAGCCTGCTCGAACAGGCCGGCGACAAGATCAAGGCCGACGTGGTCACGCTGCTGCACCGCTCGTTCACCACCCCGATCAACCGCGACCAGATCCATGCGCTGGTCATCGAACTCGACGGCGTGCTGAACGCTCTCGAGGACGTTGCCAGGGCGGTATCGATGTACAACATCAAGGAATCGACCGCCGAGGCTCGCGAACTGGCCTCGTTCGGCGCCGACGCCTGCATGCGCCTGAACCGCGCTGTCAGCGGGCTCGGCGACAAGGGTCGCCGCCCGGAGATCATCGGCTTCTGCAAGGAAATCGAGGAAATCGAGGCGAAGGCCGACCTCGTTCAGCGCAAGGCCATCACCAAGCTGTTCGACGGCAGCGGCACGGCCTGGAACGCGGTCAAGTTCAGCCGCTTCTACGCACTGCAGGAAGTGGTTCTTGACACCTGCGAAGAGGCAGCCAAGACCATCGAAGAAATCCTGATCGAAAATTCCTGAGGGCGCGCGAAATGGAAGCATTAACAATGAGCATCTGGACGCTCGGTTTCCTGATCTTCGTCGCCTTGGCCTTCGACTTCATGAACGGGTTTCATGACGGCGCCAATTCCATCTCGACGATCGTCGCCACGGGCGCCCTGACTCCCAAGCAGGCGGTGCTGTTCGCCGCGTTCTTCAACTTTGCCGCGCTCTTCATCTTCCAGCTCAAGGTGGCGGCGACCATCGGCAAGGGGACGGTCGACCCGGCCTTCGTCGATTATTACGTCATTTTCGGCGCCCTGATGGGAGCGCTCGCCTGGAACATCATCACCTGGTACTACGGTATCCCGTCGTCGTCGTCGCACGCGCTGGTCGGCGGCCTGGTCGGCGCTACTGTCGCCAAGTCGATGTCGGGCGCGCCGATCGTCTGGTCGGGTTTCGGCAAGATTCTGGCGTTCATTCTGATCTCGCCGCTGGTCGGCTTCATCATCGGCGCCCTGCTGATGATCCTGACGGCCTGGATCTTCCGCAAGCACACGCCGCACGAGGCGAGCAAGTGGTTCCGCAGCGGGCAGTTGCTGGCGGCGGCGCTCTACAGCCTCGGTCATGGCGGCAACGATGCGCAGAAGACCATCGGCATCATCTGGCTGTTGCTGATCACCGCCGGCGTCTCGACCAAGGATGTCTCCACGCTGCCGATGTGGGTCGTGTACTCCTGCTACTTCGCCATTGCCTGGGGGACGTATCTCGGCGGCTGGCGGATCGTCAAGACCATGGGCTCCAAGATCACCAAGCTCAATTCGGTCAGCGGCTCGTGCGCCTCGATGGGCGGCGCGATCGCCCTCGGTCTCGCGACCTTCGCCGGCATCCCGGTATCCACCACGCACACCATCACCGGCTCGATCGTCGGCGTCGGCGCGGCATCGGACGTCAAGGCGGTGCGCTGGGCGGTCACCGCCAATCTCATGGTGGCGTGGATTGTCACGATTCCGGCGTCCGGCCTGGTTGCCGCGATCTGCTGGTACATTGGCACGAAATTCCTCTGATCCATACAAGGAACGCTGATCATGTCATCAAGTAACCTTCTCCCGAAGCGCGCCGAGTTCTTCGCCTTTTTGGCGGCCCATACCGATCGGATCGTCGCCGGCGCCAACGCCACGTCGCGGCTGGTCAATGGCCTCGGCAATCCCGCTGCAGCCGCTGAAACCGCCACCCTGATCGAAGAGGTGAATTCCAATGCGACCAGCGCCGACCGCATCAAGGACGATTTCGTGCAGATCCTGTACGAGGCCTTCACCACCCCGATCAGCCGCGATCTGCTGCACACGCTGATTCTCGATCTCGACCGGGTGCTGGCCAAGCTGCAGACTGTTGCCGATGCCGTCAGCATGTACGGCATCACCGAAGCGACCAGCGAGAACCGCGCAATGGCCGCGCTTGCGGTCGATGCCTGCTCCCGCCTGAACAAGGCGGCGATCGGCATGGGCGACACCAAGCAGAAGCCGGAGGACGTCGCCAAGCTCTGCCATGAAGTCGCCGACGCCGCCACCAAGGCCGGCCAGGCGATGAGCGCGGGCGTCACCAGGCTGTTCGCGAAAGAGGGCGACGACGCCGCGACGATTCATGCGCTGAAGATGAACCGCTTCTATTTCGCGCAGTACTCCGCGATTGACGCCTGCAAGCGCGCATCCCGCAGCATCGAGGAAATCCTGCTCGAAACCGCCTGATCGAGGCTGGCGGGGGCCAGTGCTGGCCCCCGCCATTTCCCTCGCCCGCGTGTCAACGCGGATGGTGCCACCCGGCATCGCTTCCCCGTACTTCCCCCTCCCCATTCCCGGCCGCCACGATCCGGCCTCCGGTGTTATGCTCGTACTGCCCCGGGCGCGTTCGCCGGGTGCAGCCAGCCGCGTGCCCATGACCGAAACCCTGCTCGAAGCGTTCAGCCTGCTGGGCGGCTTCGACCACCGCCTGCTCCAGATCGTCGGACTCTCGCTGCGTGTGAGCCTGACCGCGCTCGCCATCGGCGCGCTGATCGGCCTGCCCCTCGGCGCCTGGCTGGCGGTCGCCGATTTTCGCGGGCGCGGAGCGATGATCGTCGCCCTCAACGCGCTGATGGGGTTGCCGTCGGTGGTGGTCGGCGTCCTCGTCTATCTCGTGCTCTCGCGCAGCGGCCCACTGGGCAGCTACGGCCTGCTCTTCTCGCCGCCGGCGATGGTCGTCGCCCAGACCGTCCTCGTCGTGCCGCTGATCGCCGCCGTGACCCGGCAGATCGTCGAGGATGCCTGGAAGGAATATGCGCCGGAGTTTTCAGTCATCGGGATCGGTCGACCGCAGGCGGTGCGGCTGCTGCTCGCCGACTGCCGCTTCTCGCTCAGCGTGGCGACGCTGGCCGGACTCGGGCGGGCGATGTCGGAAGTCGGCGCGGTGATGATCGTCGGCGGCAACATCGACGGCTACACCCGGGTGATGACGACGGCAATTGCGCTCGAAACGAGCAAGGGCGACCTCGCCCTGTCGATCGCGCTCGGCATCGTGCTGTTGACCCTGATCCTTGCCCTCAACGCCGCTGCCTACAGCCTGCGCGGCTGGGCGGCGCGGAGGGGCGGCTGATGTTCCCGCTGCGCATCGCCGGCCTGCGTTTCGCCCCCGCCGGCCGGCCGCTTCTCGATGGCGTCGACCTAGAACTCTCCGGGGAAGGCATCAGCGTCATCCTTGGTCCCAACGGCGCCGGCAAGACGCTGCTGCTGCGCCTGCTCGCCGGGCTGCTTCCGGCGCACGGCGGCGGCGTTGACTGGGGCGGCGCGCCGGAGCCCGCAGGGCGCTTGGCAATGGTCTTCCAGCAGCCGATGCTGTTGCGCCTGTCCGTGTTCGCCAACGTCGAGTTCGCCTTGTGGCCGCAGGCGATTCGCCCTGCCGGGCGCAAGGCGCGGACGCTGGCGGTGCTCGAGCGCGTCGGCCTCGCCCATCGCGCCCGCGACAGCGCCCGGTTGCTCTCCGGAGGCGAGCGCCAGCGCCTGGCGCTGGCCCGCGCCTGGGCCATGGCGCCCCGCCTGCTGTTGCTCGACGAGCCGACGGCCAGCCTCGACCCGACGGCGACCGAGGCGGTCGAGACCATCATTCGCGAAATCCGCACCGACGGCGCCAAGGTGCTGATGACCACGCATAATCTCGGGCAGGCGACGCGCCTGGCCGACGACATCATCTTTCTGGCGGACGGCCGCGTGCAGGAGCACGAAACGGCGCACCGCTTCTTTGCCCGTCCGCATTCGCCGGCGGCGCGGGCCTACCTGCAGGGAGAACTGCCATGGCGCATCGCATTCGATCGTTGATACTNCTTTTGGGCCTGCTCGCTGGCACTGTCCACGCCGACGAGACGCTGGTCGTTGCGTCGACCACGTCCACCGAGCAATCCGGCCTGTTCGGCTGGATTTTGCCCAAGTTCGAGCAGTCGACCGCGATAAAGGTGCGCGTCGTCGCCGTCGGCACCGGCCAGGCGCTGGACATCGGCCGGCGCGGCGATGCCGACGTGCTGTTCGTGCACGACCGCGCCGCCGAGGACAAGTTCGTCGCCGAGGGCTACGGCAGCTACCGCAAGGACGTGATGTACAACGATTTCATCTTCGTCGGCCCCAGGGACGACCCTGCGAAGGTGCGCGGCGCGGGCAGCGCGCCGAACGCGCTCAAGGCCATCGCCGGCAGCGGCCAGCCCTTCGTTTCGCGCGGCGACAAGAGCGGCACGCATGCCGCCGAACTGCGCCTGTGGAAGGAAGCCGGAGTCGATCCGAAGACGCTGGCCGGCTACAAGGAAACCGGCAGCGGCATGGGCCCGACGCTCAACATGGCGGCGGCGACCAATGCCTACACGCTGTCCGACCGCGCCACCTGGTACGCCTTCAAGAACCGCCGCGACCTCGACCTCGTGCTGGCCGGCGACCCGGTACTGTTCAATCCCTACGGCGTGATCCCGGTGAATCCGGCGCGCCATCCGCATGTCAGGAAGGACGCCGCCGAGCGCTTCGCCCAGTGGCTGGTCTCGAAGGAAGGGCAGGAGGCGATCGCCGCCTTCCGCGCCGACGGCCAGCAGGTCTTCTTCCCCAACGCCAAACCGTGACGCCATGACCGATACTTCCTCCTGCGCCTCGTCCGCGCCCGAAAACCGCGCCCTTTCCGCTGCCGAGGCGCGTGCGCGCATGCTGGCGCAGGTGGCGCCGGTCGCCGGCCGCGAGTTCGTGCCGCTGCGCGACGCGCTGGGCCGCGTCCTCGCCGCCGACATCGTCGCCCCGCACGACGTGCCGGCGCACGACAACTCGGCGATGGACGGCTACGCGGTCCGCTTCGACAGCCTCGCCGGCGACGGCGAAACGTGCCTACAGGTGGTCGGCACCGCCTTTGCCGGGAGCGCCTTCTCGGGGCTGGTCGGCAAGGGGCAGGCGGTGCGCATCATGACCGGCGCCGTGCTGCCGGCGGGGGCGGATACCGTGGTGGTGCAGGAAGTGACGCGGGTCGAGGGCGGCGCGGTGATCGTGCCCTGCGGCCAGAAGCAGGGCCAGAACACCCGGCGCGCCGGCGAGGATCTGGCGCGCGGCGCAGTGGCGCTGGCCGCCGGCAAGAAGGTCGGCCCGGCCGAACTCGGGCTGATCGCCTCGCTCGGCATCGCCGAGGTCGCCGTCAGGCGCCGCCTGCGCGTCGCCTTCTTCTCGACCGGCGACGAACTGGCCTCGCTCGGCACGCCGCTCGCGCCCGGCCAGGTCTACGACAGCAACCGGTACACGCTGCACGGCCTGCTGACCCGCCTCGGCGCCGACCTCATCGACCTCGGCGTCGTTCCCGACGTGCCGGAGGCGCTCGAAGCGACGCTGCGCGAGGCCGCCGGCGTCGCGGACGCGATCATCACCACCGGCGGCGTGTCGGTCGGCGAGGCGGATTTCGTGCGCGACATCCTCGCCCGCCTCGGCGAGGTGAAATTCTGGAAACTCAACATCAAGCCCGGCCGGCCGATGGCCTTCGGCAAGGTCGGCGACGCCTGGCTGTTCGGCCTGCCCGGGAATCCGGTGGCGGTGATGGTCAGCTATACCCAGTTCGCGCTCGACGCCCTGCTCCGCCTGTCCGGTCTCGACCCGCTGCCCGGGCGTCCGCTGCTGACGGTGACGGCGGCCAACGCGATCAGGAAGCAGCCCGGCCGCCGCGAGTACCTGCGCGGCACGGTGGTTGCGGTCGACGGCCGCTGGCAGGTCAAGACCGTCGGCAACCAGGGGTCGGGCGTGCTGCGCTCGATGTCGGAAGCCAACTGCTTCGTCGTGCTGCCGGAAGACTGCGCCGGCGTGCATGCCGGCGACAGCGTCGCCGTCGAGCTGTTCGACGGCCTCCTGTAGCGAGGCGCTGATCGATTGCCGATCGGTCATTCCGGCGCAGCCCGGAATCCGGACTGCTCGGGGAACCGGACAACGGCCTTCGCCGGTGTGGCGCACAAACCGGCGTCTTCCCGAACTTCAGTCGGCGATTTCGACCTGGCCGCTGACCGTCGTCGTCACCAGGCTTTCGCCGGCCTCCAGCGGCACTGGCGGCGCCGCATCGGCGGCCATGGCGCGGCTGGCGCGCATGACCGGCACCGGCGGCATCTGGCCGCTCTGCTGGATGCTCAGGTGGCGAACCTTGTAAGGCTTGCCGAGCACGTCGGCGACCACCGCGGCCCGCTGGCGAAAGGCGGCGATGGCGTCGCGCGTCGCTTCATCCTCGACCTTGCGCCGGGTCTCGGGCGACGGCAGCTGGCTGACGCCGCCGACCGCCAGCCGCATCTGCTGCAACTGGCCGAGCAGATCGGAAACCGCGGCGGCGTCGCGCGATTCGAGGATCAGCTCGGAGTGGATGCGCCAATTGTCGATCTTCTGGTTCTGCCCATAGACCGGGAAGGTGCTCTGGCGGCCGCTCTTGACCGAAATGCCCGGCCTCTCCTTGATGACCCTGAGGCCAGCGGCGATGTCCTGATTGACGCGGCGCGCCAGGTCGCCGGTGTTGCTGCCGCTGGCCTCGGCGAACACCGTCGCGCGCACCATGTCGTTGGCCGCCGGCCGGCTCGCCTCGGCGGTCAGGTCGATGGTGACGGCGGCTTCCGCCATGGTCGCGAAGAGGAGCGAGGTCAGTGCGGCGAGGGCGATCCGGCGCATGCTCAGATCCCCCGCCCGGCCGCTGCAGTTCGGCGGCGATGCGTTCGCAGTCGGCGATGTGGCGCATCGCCACGGCATTGACCGACCAGTAGCCGATGCCGGCGGCGACCAGCTGGCCGGCCACCGGCACCAGCCGGGCGGCTTCCATCGCCGTCAGCCGCACGCCGGCGACGCGCACGATGCGGGCGACCAGCGCCGGCGTCGTCAACCGAGCGGCCAGGGTGCCGCCGACGCCCGCCAGCAGGCGATAGGCCAGCGCGCGCTTCTGGCCGGACAGGCGCCCGATCTGCGCTTCGTCGAGGCCGAAATGCTCGTTGATGCGGTTGATGATCCGGGTCAGCACGGCGAGGTCGGTCGCCAGGTCGATCCCGGGTACCGGAATCAGCGACGTGGCGGCGGCGAGCAGGGCGCGGCGGCGGGCCATCGCCCGGCATTCGCGGCGCAGCTGGAGGGCGGCATCGGCAGTGTCGGCCGGCGTCCACGCGCCGGCGGCAAGGGTGGCGGTCATGACCATCTGCAGTCTCCGCGACTCAGGACTTGCCGGCCTGGGAGGCGCGAATCTTGCCGTNGACGACCAGCAGCAGGATGGCGACGACTACCGAGGCGATGAACCCGGCGCCCTCGCCGGCCTGGTACCAGCCGACGTACTGGCCGATGACGCCGGCGAGGAAGGAGCCGGCGACGCCGAGGATGACGGTGGCGATGAAGCCCATGTTTTCCTTGCCGGGGTGAAGCAGCTTGGCGAGGACGCCGATGACGAAGCCGAGCACGATGGTCCAGAAAATGCCGCCCATGATGGGGATCCTCCTTGAACAGACAAAAAGTGCCCGGCAGGCGGGCCGAGCGCCCATGTTAACGCGGGCGGCACCGTCGCGGTTGGCAGAATTGCCAAAAAATCCCGGCAACCTCGCTGGCGCCGCCGCTGACCGCTTCAGAACAGGCGCCTGTGGCGCAGGGTGCCGGGGGCGTGCGCAAGCAGGGCCGACAACACCAGGATCGCCCAGAACGCCGGCAGCGCCGCCGCCGGTGCAACGACCATGAGGGCGACCAGCGCCAGCTTGAGCAGCACCCGCAGCCGGCGACTTCACGCAGGTGCGCCGGATTCGCCCAGGTGTCGCCGGCGAACATGCCGAGCCCGGAGAGCAGGGTCAGCCAGGCGCCGACAACGATCTCGCCGGCCCCGAGAAGAGCGGCGCCGAGCAGCACGATGCCGGCAAGATGGACGGCGCGCAGGCTCAGGTTGAGCCAGCGCCGGCCGGGGAAATCGCGGACATCGTCACGGTGGTTCAGCATGAAAACGCGGACAGGTATAAGATTGTGCATTATGTCCGAACTCGAACTGCTTGCCGAACGTCTCGGCCGCGAGTTGCTGAGCCGCAAGGAATCGCTGGCGACCGCCGAATCCTGCACCGGCGGCTGGGCGGCGCAGGTGGTGACGGCCGTTGCCGGGAGTTCCGCGTGGTTCGACCGCGGTTTCGTGACCTACTCGAATGACGCCAAGCTGGAAATGCTGGGAGTGGCGGCGACAACCCTGGAGCGTCACGGTGCGGTTTCCGAGGTCACGGCGCGGGCGATGGCGCAGGGCGCCCTCAAGCATAGCCGGGCGAGCTGGGCCCTGGCCATTACCGGCATCGCCGGCCCGACCGGNGGGACGCCGGGCAAGCCGGTGGGCATGGTTTGCCTGGCCTGGGCGCAGCGCAACGCCGGCTGCGAGGCGCTGACCTGCCAGTTTGCCGGGTCCCGCGCCGAGGTCCGCGAGCAGGCGGTGCGCCTGGCGCTGAGCGGCGCGCTCAAGCGGGTGATGGCGGCGACGCTGATGGCGTGAGCGGCTGTCGCGGTCGACAGCGCTAGAACCGGGATTCTACGAAGCGCGGCTCAGGCGGGGGTCGCCGTCGCCTTTAGCGGCGCGCGCTGCGCGCGGACGGGAAATGCCGTGGCGAAGTCCCCGGCAGCCTCCTGGGCGGCCGGTCCGCTGGCGCAGGGCAGCGATGTCGAAATCGCCGGCTGCGGCTGACACGGTCAATCCATCGTCGGCTTGCCGTTGGCGAGCCAGGCGAGCGCCAGCGCCGCCCACAGCGACAGCGGCCGGGCAAGGGCAGTGGCGTGATCCACGACGACCGGGCGGATGTCTTCGTCCTCGTGGGCGATCCCGTGAAAGCCGGAGACACGGCTGGAATCGACGCGGGCGCNAAAGAGGTGAACGCGTTCGCTCGACAAGTGGGGCGCCGTGAAGAAGGTACCGATGGTCTCGAGCGCCACCGGCATCAACCCGGTTTCCTCCTGTACTTCGCGCATCGCCGCCGCCTCTGGCGATTGTCCGCTCTCGATGCGGCCGGCGACGATGTCGACCAGCCAGGGATCCTCGCCGGCGACGTAGGCGCCGGCCCGGAACTGCTCGACGAGGACGATCCTGTCCGCCGCCGGGTCGTGCAGGAGAACGGCGGCGACATCGCTGCGATGCAGCACCTCGCGCACCAGCGGCCCGCAACTGCCGCCGGCGAAACGTTCATGCTCGAGCGTCAGGCGCCGCATCTCGAAGAAACCGCGATACGGCGAATCCGTGTGGAGAAGGTCAACCTTCATCATCTGGTTTCGTCCATGACCGCATTGTGCCGCAAAGCGGGCGGTTTGGGCCGGCGCCGGCTCGCTCCAAAATGCCGGCGATGCGTGCCGTCAAAATGATCACCAGGCAGCGACTCTCGATGTAATGACGATCGCGTTTCGGGTGGGGGTGAGATTGCTGCCGACCGGGCGCCGAACCATCCATTCATCGGCGAGTGCGAGACCGGCGCTGCAAGCGAGGGTGAACAGGACGCGACGGCGGCACACGGGAACCTCCGCAGTTTGCTGCGGCCGTTGCGGCAATTCTCGGCCCTGCCGCGGTCGACCCTGGAAAATGGGGCGAAACTCGTCAGCCTTGCGCCCGGGCCGCGCGGTGGTGGCGCCGAATTCGCGGCCGCAATTGAAAACCCCGCCGCAGCGGGGTTTGCATTGCCCTTGCAGACCACTCAGCGATCTGAACTCCGGCGCCGACGTGCCAGCCCGAGACCGACCAACCCGAGACCGACGAGAGCCAAGGAACCGGGTTCGGGAACACTGTTACCGACGGTCTTGGCCCGGATGACCGCGTCGTTGAAATCCCTGTCGCTATTCCGGAGAAGTGTATCTTCAAAGCCGATTTGGAACAAAGAACTCCCGAGAGACGTAATTTGTGCCTGGGGGCCATTGGACAGATAGACGAACGGGAAATGAACGTTTGCAATGAAGAAGACTAGCTCTTCGCCCGGATCGATTCCGTAACCGTGGAGAGTGGACTGGCTGAAACTCTTTTGGCCGCCGGCGTCGTCGACAAACAGGAACTGACTGCCAAGAATTGGATTGCGCTGGTTGAGCAGGTAGATCCTGTTGTCGTAATCCGAATCCGAGTTCAGGTTATCGACGATGAGCGTGCCGCCATCATAGATCAGTTGCCCGGAGGAATTCACTTGAAGCGCCTGGGCGGTCAGCGCGCAGGTCGCAAGTACCAGCGTTCCGAGGAGCTTTGAAATTTTTTGGGTGCCATTTTGTATCTCCAGTGAGACCCGACTTTGACACCCCCAAGTAACACGCCCGTCGGGAAGCCGCATGAGGCAAGGGTTTCGGCGAGGTGGCCGAAATCGGTGTGTATCTAGGCGGGGAAGGGGCTCAATCCAGATTCAGGATTGGCTTGGGCGGCTTGATGTTCAGTGCTTTCAATCGGTTAGCTGCATCTGGTGATGGCTCGGTGACCTGCCAGACCTGTCCGTTGGGACTGGACAATAGGGCGAGCTGAATGCGCTTCAGATCGTCGCGGATATTGCGCCACGTATCCTGACAAGCGTGCTCGATGGTGCGTTCAAGCAGCAGGGACAGGACGGTGATGGCGATGTGGGCATGGATGCGATGCGGCGCCCAGTGGAACACCGGCCGCATCTTCAAGCCGCTCTTCATCGTCCGCCAGGCTTCTTCCACCCGCTGCTGCTGCTTGTAGCCCAGGGCCATGTCTTCGGCGCTCAGCGTGTCGTCGTTGCTATGCACCACGAACTTGCCGTCGAAGCGCTCCAGTTCGACAATGGCCTGCCGGTCGATTGCAAGGCCGCGCTTCGTCTCCTTCAGCAGACGGCCGTAGCGGGCGCTGCTGCGCAAGGCGCACACCCGTTTCGTGTGGCTCCCCTCGACAAGAACAGACAGGCTGGCCAGTTCGGCCTCCAGTTCGGTCAGCAGTTCCTCGCGATGGGCCTTCTGGCGTTTGGCTTCCAGCGGATTGAAGCAGACCGCATAGCGCCGTCGCCGCTCGCCGTCGCCGACGATGACTTCCTTGACCTCCAGATTCTCGGCGACGGTGCGATAGCGCCCCGGGCGCGACAGAACCTCCTCGGTGACTTCGTCACCCCGGCGCATCGGCATCGCCAGCAGGTACTTGCCGCCNNCCCTGGACAGGGTCTGCAAGTTGGCCTGCGAGACCATGCCGGCGTCGCCGACGAAGAGGCAGCGGGTGAGTTGCCAGCCGCGCAAGTCGTCCTTGACCCGGGCGATGGTGGTGACATCGACCGTGTTGCCGGGGAATACCCAGTGGCGCACCGGGAATCCGTCCCGGGTGACGGCCATGCCGACGACGATCTGCGGTGCGTCACCGCGACCGTTCTTGCTGTGACCGCGCTTCCTCGGGGCGGCATAGGTCTTCTTGCCGGCCACCTGACTGCCCCGGACGTTGCCGTCCTTGTCGCCCTCATCTTCCTCGTCGCTCTCGAAGTGCAGCGAGGTGGTGTCGTAGAAGATCACCTCGACGTCCAGGTTGAGCAGATCGGCGACGCGGTGGAAGATGGCTTGTTCGATCACGTCCTTGCTCGCTTCCAGAAAGTCCATGGCGCGGTACAACTGGTGCAGTTTCAGCCCTTGTGTTCCCTCGATGTGCGCGTCTTCCTTGAGCCACTGTTCGTGGCAGTAGAGTTTCGAGGCCGGGGCACAGGCACGGTTGGCAACCAGCGCGAACAGGGCGCGCTCGACATCGAAGCCAAGGTTGCGCATGCCAGCCTGCTGCCGCACGATGGCGTCGATGCCCAGTTGCTTCCAGATGGCTTCGAGCACATAGAGGTCGCCGTAGGGCCAGGCGCAGATCAGGCGCCAATTACCCCCGGCGCCAACGATCTCTTCCGGCGAACAACGCCGCAGGATGCTCCTGGCCAGCCGACGCAGACGCTCGACTACCTCAGGATCATCGGAGCGTCCGCAGTTATGGACGATGCTGGCTTGCGATCTGCCCTTGGCGGCATCCCAGACGTTCTCCGCCAGTTGCAGGTAGGTCACGACACTGCCATCGGCTCGCCGTTGTTTGCTCTCGCGCAGGTACATGGCCCGTATCCTAGGGCCATTTGGATCAAAATATCAACAATCCATGTATCTAGGCGTTTGGCAATCCACCGCCCGGAAACCCGCACCATTACTGGGGCTCACCCAAAAATGTGCCCGAAAAGTGTCAAACTCGGGTGAGAATATCGCGTACTAATCGAAGCAAGAACCTTGCGCAGAATAAAGCACGCAGCGTGCCATAAATTTTTAATTTAATTATTTCAATGGGTTGGCTGTTCCATCGGCAGTCGACTGATTTCGGAATGTAAAAGATCCGACAGTCTCTGGCGTCATAGCCCCCTCGCCCGGAGCGAGTCAGCCCGGCAGCGGCTCGAACAGCGCCGCGAGATCGTCGGTGCCGAACTTGAGATCGACGCCGCGATCCTCGGAGAGGATGCCGGCGGCCAGTTCGGCCTTTCTATCCTGCAGCGCGAGGATCTTCTCCTCGATGCTGCCGCTGACGATCAGCTTGTAGACGAAGACCGGCTTGTCCTGACCGAGACGATGAGCGCGGTCGGTGGCCTGGTTCTCTACGGCCGGGTTCCACCAAGGATCGTAGTGGATGACGGTGTCGGCTGCGGTCAGGTTGAGGCCGACCCCGCCGGCCTTGAGGCTGATCAGGAAGATCGGCACTTCGCCATTCTGAAAGCGGCTGATCGGCGTTTCCCGGTCGCTGGTGTCGCCCGTGAGCAACGCGTAGTCGAGGCCGCTGGCGGAAAGCTCGTGTTCGATCAGCGCCAGCATGCTGGTGAATTGCGAGAAGACGAGGATGCGCCTGCCCTCATCGACGAGTTCCGGCAGCATCGCCATCAGCAGGTCGAGCTTGGCCCGCTCCCTGACCTTGCGCGCCGAACCGACCTTGACCAGGCGCGGGTCGCAGCACACCTGGCGCAGTTTCAGGAGGGCATCGAGGATGACGATCTGGCTGCGGCTGAAGCCCTTGCTGGCGATTTCGTCGCGCACCTTGACGTCCATTGCCGCACGCACCGTTTCGTAGAGATCGCGTTGCCCGCCTTCGAGTTCGACATTGCGCACGATGATGGTCTTGGGCGGCAGCTCCTGGGCGACATCCTCCTTCTTGCGGCGCAGGATGAAGGGCCGGATGCGGCGGGCGAGCAGGTCGCGCCGCCGGCTGTCGTTCTGCTTTTCGATCGGCGTCCGCCAGTGCCTGGCGAACTGCCGGCTGCCGCCGAGAAAGCCGGGCAGCAGGAAGTCGAACTGGCTCCACAACTCGCCGAGATGATTCTCGAGCGGCGTGCCGGTCAGGCACAGGCGGTGCCGCGTTTCGATCCTGCGCACGGCCTCGGCGCCGCGGCTCTGTGCGTTCTTGACGGTCTGCGCCTCGTCGAGGATCAGCAGGTGGTAGCTGTAGCGCATCAGCTCGCCGGCGTCGCGCCAGAGCAGCGGGTAGGTGGTCAGGATCACGTCGTTCCCGGGGATTTCGGCGAAACGGCTCTTGCGTTCCGGGCCGTGCAGCGAGAGCACCCGGAGGTCGGGGGCGAAGCGCGCGGCTTCGTGCTTCCAGTTGAAGATCAGCGAAGTCGGGAGGACGATCAACGCCGGCCGGTCGAGGCGTCCGGCTTCCTTTTCGAGCAGCAGGTGGGCCAGTGTCTGGGCGGTCTTGCCGAGCCCCATGTCGTCGGCGAGGATGCCCGAGAGATTCTGCGCGCGCAGGAACTGCAGCCAGGCCAGGCCTTCCTTCTGGTAGTCGCGCAGTTCGAGGCGCAGGCCGGCCGGCGAAACGATGCTCGATACCCCCTGGGCGGCGTGCAGTTGGTCGGCCAGCGCCAGGATGTCGCCCTGCCCCTTGAACTGCCAGCGGCTCGTGTCGTTGAGCTCGGCCAGCCGCGGCGCGTCGAAGCGCGAGACGCGCAGGGTGTCGCCGCCGGAAAAGCCGTCGAAGAGGTCGATCAGCGTCGCCGCCAGCGGCTTGATGCGGCTCGCCGGGACCCGGACGCGCCGACGCAGCGGCGTCTGCAACTCGATCGGCTCGTCGTCGGCAATGGCGTCGATCAGCGCGCTGTCCAGCCAGCGGGCATCGCGGCGGAACAGCGCGGCGAGCAGCGGGGCGAGCGCCAGGCGCTGACCGTCGACGATGATGCCCATGTCGAGAGCGAACCAGCCGTTGTCGGACGCGACGAGATCGGCTTCCCAGCCGTCGACCTCGAGCAGGTGGTGGCGGAAGTCGTCCGGGTATTCGACCTGCCAGCCGGCGGCGCGCAGGGCGTCGCGGCCGTCGCGCATGAAGATGCTCCAGGCGTCTTCGCCGGCCAGCCCGAAGACGCCTTCCGGCGGGCGGCCGAAGGTGTCGAGGGTGTGCGACGGAATCTTCTCGAAGCCGGCTGCGGTCAACGCCTGCAGGGCCCTGCTTTCGGCGTTGGGCCGGCGCTTGAGGTGGACCGTCTCGCCTTCCGGCAGGGTGATGAATTCATGGTGGTCGCCGGGCCGGACGTCGACATCGGCGTAGCGGAAGAGCGGCCGCGCGACGTCGAAGGCGTCGCCGGTCAGACTGCTTGCATAGCCGCGCCAGGCGCGGTTGCCGTGGGTCGCAATGGTGTCGAGCTGGAGGACCGGCTGCAGCGGCGCGTCGACGACGCGCAGGTGGATCGCCGCATCCTCGGCCGGCTTCGGCAGGTCGGGAGCGAGTTCGGCCAGGGTCCGGGCGACCACCGCCGCCTCCCGGGCCGAGAGCGGCGGCAGGCTGAACAGCCGGTTCACCACCGCCGGATTGCCGGCGACCTCGAGCGGGCCGGCTTCGCCTTCGCCGAGGTCGACATACCACGGCGGCTGCAAGGGAACAATCAGCGCCGCCGGCGGTTCGGCAATCAATAGCGGCCGTTGCTGGCCGTGCGCGTCGACCCGCCAGCCGACTCTTGCCGGGCGCAGGCCACCTTCGCCCAGCGGCAGGCCGTCGCCGTTATCCGCGTAAAGGCGTCCGCTGCACGCCAGACGCTCGAGCACCTGGGCGCCTTGCCGCGGTCCGAGGCCGAAGGCGCGCAGCCCGCCGGCGTCATGCAGGCGGTCGGCCCACAAGCCGCGCAGGATGCCGAGATCCTCCTCGTTGACGAACTGCGGCGGATTGACCAGCGCGCGTTCGACGTTCCACCACTCCTCGGCGCTGTCGGGGAACTTGCCCTTGGCGATCTCTATTCCGAAATGGCGCTGGTCCGGCGTCCATTTCAGCAGGTAGAAAAGCTGCTGGCGGCTGCCGGACGGACGCGCCTTCTTCTTGGCCACGGCAATCGAGGCGCGGCGCAGGTCCTCGACCCACGAGAGAACGCCGGGGCTGACGCGGTCCGCGACGTTGCGCTCGGCGATGGCGCGCAGCAGCATCGCCGCGACGTGCTTGCAGTGACTGCCGACCGGGCAACTGCAGTTGCTGAACAGGACCGGCGCGCCGAGCCGGCCGGTGACCAGCTTGGCCAGCGCCACGTAGGGCTTGCGGGCGCTGCCGGGAACCGTGGCACGGATGAATTCGGGTGCGATTTCCAGGTCCTGGACGGCATCGACATAGCCGCGCGCCTTGTCCAGCTCGCGCTGGCCGAGCCAGTCGCGCAGATGCTTTTCGGTGAAGGTGCCAAGGGTGGGGGCAGCATCGGGTTTCAATAGAGCGAAAGTCCGATCAGCGCTGCCAGCAGCAGCGCGATTGCGGCCAGCCAGCGACTCTGCTGCTTCTGGGCGGCAATCAGTCGTTCGAGTTGCACCTGCAGGTCGGCTGCCGGTTCGCGCGCCAGTACCTGATGGACAAGCCGCGGCAGTTGCGGCACGGTGCGCGCCAGGTAGGGGGCTTCCTGCTGGAAGGCGCGCAGCAACCCGCGCTGGCCGACCTGTTCGCTCATCCAGCGCTCGAGGAAGGGCTTGGCGGTCGTCCACAGGTCGAGTTCCGGGTCGAGCTGGCGGCCGAGGCCCTCGATGTTGAGCAGCGTCTTCTGCAGCATGACCAGTTGCGGCTGGATCTCGACGTTGAAGCGGCGCGAAGTCTGGAACAGGCGCAGCAGCACCTTGCCGAAGGAGATGTCCTTCAGCGGCCGGTCGAATATGGGCTCGCACACCGAGCGGATGGCCGACTCGAATTCGTCGACCCGGGTATCCTTCGGCGCCCAGCCCGATTCGATGTGCGCCTCGGCGACGCGCTTGTAGTCGCGGCGGAAGAAGGCGAGGAAGTTCTGCGCCAGGTAGTTCTTGTCGCTGTCGGTCAGCGTGCCGACGATGCCGAAATCGAGGGCGATGTAGCGTCCGTCCGGGGCGACGAAGATATTGCCCGGATGCATGTCGGCATGGAAGAAGCCGTCGCGGAAGACCTGGGTGANAAAGATCTCGACCCCGGCCGCCGAGAGCCGCGGCAGGCTGATGCCGGCGGCGCGCAGCCGGTCGACCTGGGAAATCGGCGTCCCCTGCATGCGCTCCATGACCATGACGGTCCGCGTGCAGTGGTCCCAGTACACCTCGGGCACGATCAGCAGCGTCGAGTTGGTGAAGTTGCGCCGCAGTTGCGAGGCATTGGCCGCCTCGCGCATGAGGTCGAGTTCGTCGCGCAGGTACTTGGCGAACTCGGCGACCACCTCGCGCGGCTTGAGGCGCCGGGCGTCCGACCACAGTTTTTCGAGCAGGAGGGCAAAGGTGTCGAGCAGCGCGAGGTCGTGCTCGATGACCGAAAGCATGTTCGGGCGCAGGATCTTGACCGCGACCTCGTGTCCGCCGTCGACATCCTTCAGCCGGGCGAAGTGAACCTGGGCAATCGAGGCCGATGCGACCGGCACCGGGTCGAATTCGGCAAAGACATCGCTCGCCGGACGGTGATACGCCTTCTCGATTTCCGCCAGCGCCAGCTGCGAATCGAATGGCGGCACGCGATCCTGCAGCTTGGCGAGTTCGTCGGCGATGTCGGTCGGCAGCAGGTCGCGGCGGGTCGACAGCACCTGGCCGAACTTGACGAAAATCGGCCCCAGCGCCTCCAGCGCCATGCGCAGGCGTGCCGCCCGCGGCGCCGAGAGGTCGCGCCAGAACTGCAGCGCATTGGTAAGGCGGACGAGGCGACCGCTTGGCTCGTGTTCGAGCACCATTTCGTCCAGCCCGAAGCGGCTGGCGACGGCGGCGATCTTGAGCAGGCGGAAGAGGCGCATCAGTTTCGGCGGGGTCGGGCGGGCCGGAGAAATACAAACGGGGATGCTAACACGCAGGCACAGAGTTGACCGCTGCGTCATGGCACCTTTCAGTGTAATCGTCATGCCAGAACAGCAATCGTTGCTTGTTTTTGGCGCTTGTTAAGCTACGCTACACACATGATCAAGAGCTTCCGTCATCGAGGCATTGAAGCATTTTTCGCGACCGGCACGAAAGCGGGAATCCAGCCACATCATGCTGCGCGGCTGGCCCGGCAACTGAAGCAGTTGAATCGTGCCAAACGGGCGGAAGACATGAACGTGCCGGGCTGGAAGCTGCATTCCTTATCGCACGACCTTGCGGGGCACTGGTCGGTTTGGGTCAATGGCAACTGGCGACTTACCTTTACCTTTGAAGACGAGGATGCGATCTTGGTCGATTATCGAGATTACCACTAGGAGATACCCATGGGACGCATGTTCAATCCGCCACACCCCGGCGAAACCCTCAAGGAAGACATCCTTCCTGCCCTGGGCCTGACCGTGACCGAAGCGGCGCAACAACTCGGAGTCACCCGCACTGCCTTGTCCCGCATACTGAATGGTCACGCGGCGATCTCCCCAGAAATGGCACGCCGTATCGAAGCCTGGCTTGGCCCCGACCGCGGTGGTCGTGCCGAATTGTGGCTGGGGATGCAGCTTGATTATGATCTATGGATTACCGAACAGAAGCCAGCCCCCAAGGTGACGCGGGCGCCGGAATTGGCGATTGGATAGGTGATGCAGGGGCTTTAAAATTTGAGCCTGACCACTTTCTCCGGTCGACCCGGCTGTTGCGGTCGACCGGGAAAAAGTGGCCAAAATGGAAATGGCGCCAACCCCGCTGGTTGGTTCAGGGATAGGGAGGTTTATTCTGAAACTGAGGTGTCCCCAATGCCGTTCGGATTTCACCTTGGCATATAAAGCCTTGCAATCCGTTCGGCCAGTGCCTGAACGGGTGCACTCACCCACGCGCGAAGTCGCTGGGGATTTCCACCGAACTCTTGAAAATCCTTCGATTCCAGGAAGTTCGAAATGCTGATCATCCATTCCGTTGCCAATGGACGTTCCGTAGTCTCCATTACCTCGATCGCACTGAGATCAAGTTCGAATGAGAGCGCAAGTCCACAACGTCTGTCCGGGAGGCTCATGCCCCACTAGAGTTTCTGACGCACATCGGCAACCAGTAACGCTTTACTACGACTTTCCTTTTGAGCATCGACAAAATCAGTCCGTCGCCACTCCTTCTCGGTCACGCCAACTTGTGTATCCGGTTGCGGCAAACCCATCTTGACAAGACGATTGTGCAGCTCGCGTTCAAGGACAGAAGTTGTCGGTTCACTCAGGAAAATCTGATGGGCCAGTTCAGGAACGTCTTGGCGATTCTCGTCCAATTGCTGGAGGCATTCTTTCATCGCGATGTTGTCGCGCTCTACGGCAGCAAGGGTTCCGTAATAGCCAAGCAAACTGGGCACAACCCAAATCAGTACTGCTCATGGTCCCCCAAGCCGGCAGAAAATCTACTGTGTTCCATAATCTCTTCGCCCGTCCGGGAGGCTTCACGACCGGGATCGCCAGCTGTCTCCTTTCTATAATCGGATGGCGTTTGGCTCCAAACCCGCACCAGCAAGGGCGGTTTCCGTTCAGACACGATGCGTTGCAGCAATTTGCCCGATTCAGGGGCGCCATAGAACGGTGTGGTGGAACATGCGGACAGTGAGAGGCACGAAAACAGCAGACATGCCAAGAAGCGTCCTTTATCACGCAAAGCAAAGAAAATATTCATTTGCACTGGCGCACGAAATCGGAAATAAACAGCACACACCCCTTAGATACCAGCGGTGCCTCCTGGCGCTGCCCTAACCGGACTGCCGCCCAAAATCCGCTCATCTGGCTACCACCTTCAACTCCGCGAGATTCGATGCGCCTCCTTGCCCGTAGCCAGGGCATTTTGCAACGCCCTTGCAGCCACGGCGTATAATCCCCGTTTGCCTTTCCTGCCTCGAATCAATGGCACACGATGTCAAATCCAAGCTGACCGAACTGCTGCAGCAGTCGCTGGCCAGCGTTGCGCCGACGGCGGCCGACACGCCGATCCACCTTGAACGGCCGCGCGACCCGACGCATGGCGACTTTGCCACCAACCTGGCGATGCAGCTGGCCAAGGCGCTGAAGAAGAATCCGCGCGAGCTGGCGCGGCTGTTGCTGGCCGAGCTGCCGCCTTCGGGGCTGGTCAGCAAGGCCGAGGTGGCGGGGGCGGGGTTCATCAATTTCACGCTCGACGCGCGGGCCAAGGTCAACGTCGTCAGCGCCGTGCTCGCGGCGGGCGACAGGTTCGGGCGCTCGCGTCTCGGCGGCGCGCATAAGGTCCAGGTCGAGTATGTCTCCGCCAACCCGACCGGCCCGCTGCACGTCGGTCACGGGCGCGGCGCCGCCTATGGCGCCTCGCTGGCCAACCTGCTGGCCTTCGCCGGGTGGGACGTGACGCGCGAGTACTACGTCAACGATGCCGGGCGGCAGATGGACATCCTCGGGCTGTCGACCTGGCTGCGTTACCTCGAGCAGCACGGCGTCGTCGTGCCCTTTCCAGCCAATGCCTATCAGGGCGTTTATGTCCGCGACATGGCAAGGCAACTGACGGTGGCGCACGGCGCCAAGTACGTTCGTCCCGCCAGCCTGGTGATGGCCGGCGTCCCCGGACTGCCGCCGGCCGACCGCGCCGACGACGAGGCCGGGCAGCAGCGCGAACTCCACCTCGATGCGCTGATCGCCCGCGCCAAGGAACTCCTCGGCCAGGACTGGCCTTACGTGCATCAGCATGCCCTTTCCGAGCAACTGGCCGACTGCCGCGACGATCTGGAAGAGTTCGGCGTCGAATTCGATGTCTGGTTCTCGGAAAGAGCCCTGTTCGACACCGGGCTGGTCGCGCGCTGCGTCGATCTGCTGGAGCGGAACGGCCATCTCTACGAGCAGGACGGCGCCCGCTGGTTTCGGTCGACCGCCTTCGGCGACGAGAAGGACCGCGTCGTCCAGCGCGAGAACGGCCTGTACACCTATTTCGCCTCCGACATCGCCTATCACCTGAACAAGTTCGAGCGCGGTTTCGACCGCATCATCAACATCTGGGGCGCCGACCACCACGGCTACATCCCGCGCGTCGCCGGTGCCGTCCGGGCGCTCGGCCTCGACGCCGACCGGCTGGAGGTGGCGCTGGTCCAGTTCGCCGTCCTCTATCGCAACGGCCAGAAGGCCTCGATGTCCACCCGCTCCGGCGAGTTCGTCACGCTGCGCGAACTGCGCGGCGAGGTCGGCAACGACGCCTGCCGCTTCTTCTATGCATTGCGCAAGTCGGACCAGCACCTGGATTTCGACCTCGACCTGGCCAAGAGCCAGACCAACGAAAATCCGGTCTACTACATCCAGTACGCACACGCCCGCATCTGCTCGGTCATCGCGCAGTGGGACGGCGATATCGCAGCGCTCGCCGTCGTCGATCTGAAGCACCTCCACAGTTCCCGCGAACTGGCCATCGCCAACAAGCTCGCCGAATTCCGCGATGTCGTCGAGAATGGAGCGCGTGACCTGGCGCCGCACCTGATCGCCTTCTACCTGAAGGATCTGGCCGGCGAGTTCCATGGCTGGTATAACGCGGAACGCATGCTGGTCGACGATGCCGCCCTGCGCGATGCGCGTGTCGCGCTGGCTGCCGCGGTCCGTCAGGTGATCCGCAATGGTCTGGGAATCCTGGGCGTCAGTTGCCCGGAATCGATGTAAGGAAATGCCATGAGCCGTGACTTGAAACCCAAGAAAAGCCAGCCGGCAAGGAAGAAGGCGCGCGGTGGCACCCTGATCGGCATGTTCATCGGCCTCGTGATCGGGGTCGTTGTCGCCGCCGCCGTGGTGTGGACCATGAACAAGTCGCCGCTGCCGTTTTCCAAGCAGGTGACGGCACCGCCGCCTCCGCCGCCGGAAGCTGCCAAGGCTGCCGCCGGCAAGACGACGCCGGGCGGCGATGCCCAGCCGGCGCCGCCGCTGGCGCTGCCGGGCAAGCCGGGTGACCCGATTCCGGAAAAGCGCTTCCAGTTCTACGACATCCTGCCGGGCAAGTCCGACGCCGTTCCCGACAAGGCGCCGAAGCCCGTCGCCGAGGAAGCACCGAAGAAGGAAGAAAAGAAGGAGGAGCCCAAGGAAAGCAAGACCCCGCTCTTCCTGCAGGCCGGTTCCTTCAGCACGCCGCAGGATGCTGACAACCAGAAAGCCAAACTTGCGTTCATGGGAGTGGAGGCTGTCGTGCAGCAGGTGATGGTGCAGGACAAGACCTACTATCGCGTCCGGGTCGGTCCGTATACGAAGATCGATGAACTGAACAAGATTCGCGCCGAACTGGCGAGGAATGGCGTTGAAGCCCAGATGGTCAAGAACAAGGAGTAAGCCATGCAATTTGCCCGTCGCAGTTTTCTCGGTGTGACCGTCGCCGCCGCGCTGGCGATGAGCCTTCCGGCTCTGGCGCAGACCGCCGGCAAGGACTACACGCCGATTTCGCCAGCCCAGCCGACCGACGATCCGGCGAAGATCGAGGTCGTCGAGTTCTTCAGCTACGGCTGCCCCCACTGCAGCGACTTCCATCCGCTGGTTTCCGCCTGGGCGGCCAGGCAGCCGGGCGATGTCGTCTTCAAGCGGGTGCCGATCACCTTTGGCCGTGCTGCCTGGGCAAATCTCGCCAAGCTTTACTATTCGCTGGAAGCGACCGGCGACCTGGCCCGCCTCGACGGCGAGGTGTTCAAGGTGGTCCACAACGATCGCCTCAACCTGTTCGAGGAAAAGGCGATCGTCGAATGGGTCGCCAGGAAGGGCGTCGATCAGAAGAAATTCACCGAGGCGTTCAATTCGTTCGGCGTCATGAGCAAGGTCAAGCGCGGCGACCAGTTGGCCCAGGCCTACAAGATCCANGGGGTGCCGGCGATGGCTGTCGACGGCAAGTATCTGGTCGGCGACATGGGCTTCAAGGAGAAGCTGGCTGTTGCCGACAAGCTGATCGCCAAGGCGCGCGGCGAGAAGGCCGGCAAGAAATAGTTGGCGCTGAAGGTATTCATCACGGGCGCCTCGTCGGGAATCGGCGAGGCGCTTGCCGTTGATGCGCTTGGAATGCGCTGGGCGGGGGTTTCGACGGCGCGCTAATCTACAGACCGTCGTGACTGCTACAGCGCGAGCCGTTTAGTCCTTGAATTCATCACCGGCGATGACGTTATGCTCCTGGCAGCTTGCTGGTGCTCGACCCACGCCCGGTGACCGGACTTGGCTAATCCAGATCCCAGAGCTGATGCGCGTCCAGCAGCAGGCGGTAGCGCGACTCCAGTGCCTCGAGTTGTGCGAGCTTCGCGGCCAGTTGCCCTTCGTTGGCCAGCCGCCGGGCAGCAAGCAGGTCGTTGAGGCTGCCTTCGCCAAGCTGGTAGGCACGGGCCGTCATGTCGGCGGCGCGCTTCAGTCGTTCAGCGGCGGTGCGGCTCGCCTGCCAGGTGGTCAGCGCGGCAACGGCCGAATGGTAGAGCGCGGCGGCTTCGGCGCTGATCTTCTGGTCGGTTGCAGCTTCGCGGCTCGAGGAGACGCCGGCTTCGGCAAGTGCCGCGCTGGCCAGCGCTTGGCGCCCGCCACCCGGCAGGCTTATCGCGACATAAACGCCGAGGATCTGCTCTTCGCNCCCTCGCTCCCGCGCCACCTGAATGCCCAGCGTCGGGTCAGGCAGCCGGTCGCGTCCAGCGCGGCCGGCGGCAAGTTGCGCCTTCTGCATCTCGCCGCGGGCGATGCCAAGTTCGTGGCTGTGTTCGCGGATCAGGTCCACCCATTCACTCTCGCTCCCGCTGATAGCCTGCGGCTCGGCGATGGCCTCGGTCGCGTTTATCGGCAATCCCGGAAATCGCCGCCTCAAGTCTTCGCTGGCACCATTCCTGCGTGCCGAGGCCTGCGCCAGTTGTGCTTCGGCTTGGGCTAGGGCCGCCTCTGCCTGAATCGCCTCAAGGCGGGCGGCATCCCNCAGTTGCTGGCGGCGCCGGATCGCCACGGACTGTTT
Source organism: Dechloromonas sp. (assembly GCA_013693915.1). Lineage (GTDB taxonomy): Bacteria > Pseudomonadota > Gammaproteobacteria > Burkholderiales > Rhodocyclaceae > Azonexus. The sequence continues at coordinate 521,430 of CP059264.1, forward strand.
TTCAAGCAGCGCGTACTGCTCTGCCCATTGCGTCGCGCTGGCGCTCTCCCTCAGCCAGACGAACCAGTACCTGAGCAGCGCCCGGCTTGCCTCATGCAAGGCGTCGCCTTGCGCGGTTTGGGCGATGGCGACACCGATTGCCCCGAGTTCGGCGTCGGCGGATGCCTTTCCCGGCAGGCGCAGCGGACGTTCCAGTTGGGCATTCCATTCGTTGTAGCGCTCGTCTTGGCCGAAGGAAGGCTGGACCTTTCGCTGATGGGCGGCGAGCCGCAGGTTCCATTCGTAGCTTCCGGCTTCCAGGCGTACCTTGTTTTCCTCCTCGACCAGAATCTTGCCCCGGGCTGCACTGAACGACGGCGTGGCCCGCAGCACTCGGGAGACCACGTCGGCCGGTGGCAGGTTCGGGGTCAGCTCGGCGGCCAACGCATTGCCACAGAGACAGGCGAGGAGTGCTGTCAGAACGATCTTCACAGTCGCCCCATCTCGATGACCGGCGCCAGCCAGAAAAACATGTTCGCCCTCGGAAGCTCCCCTGATCAGCGAAAGCACGGTGCGCATCGCGTCTTCGGACCCGACCATCTGAATTCGCGTGCGCGGCGAATGACCGGCGACCAGTTCGCCGGGTTCGACGAGTGCGACGGACGAGCCGTGCCCATCGGCGTGGCTCGATGTAAAGCCCGGAACCAGGTCGGGCCGTGAGAGCAGCAGGTCTTCGACGTGTTGCGCGATATCGTTGGGCATGACCAGCGAGAGCAGGACATCAGCCATGGCTTTCCTCCGTGAAACTGACGGTGCTTTNTACGCCGAAGCGGCGAAACAGGATGGGTAGCAGTACCAGCGTCAATGAAGTCGAGGTCAGCAAGCCGCCAATGACGACGATGGCTAGCGGCCGCTGCACTTCCGAGCCGGGGCCGCTGGCGAAGAGCATCGGCACGAGGCCGAAGGCGGCGATGCTGGCGGTCATCAGCACCGGCCGCAAGCGGCGCTTCGCGCCCTCGACGACCACTTCGCCGACCGGCAGGCCGCGTGCCAGCAGCTGGTTGAAGTAGGTGACCATGACGACGCCGTTGAGCACGGCGATGCCGAGCAGAGCGATGAAGCCGACCGAGGCCGGCACCGACAGGTATTCGCCGGAAATCAGCAGGCCGAAGATGCCGCCGATCATGGCGAACGGGATGTTGGAGAGGACCAGCAGCGCCTGGCGCACCGAACCGAAAGTCGAGAACAGCAGGAAGAAGATCAGCAACAAGGCGACCGGCACCACCACCATCAGGCGTGCCGCCGCCCGCTGCTGGTTTTCGAACTGGCCGCCCCAGGCCAGACGGTAGCCTTCCGGCAGCTTGACGTCGCGGGCGACGGCGGCTTTGGCATCCTCGACGAAGCCGACGAGATCGCGGTCGCGGACGTTCGACTGGATGACGACGTAGCGCTGGGCATTCTCGCGGTCGACCTTTACCGGGCCGTCGAGACGCTCGATTCTGGCGACGCTGGCCAGCGGCACGCTGCCACCGTCGGGCACGCTCAGACGCAGGCCCGCGAAATCAGCCGGCGAATTGAGCAGACTTTGCGGTCCGCGCAGGACCACAGGTACGCGTTGCCCCTGGTCGATGACGATGCCGACGTTGCGGCCTTCGAGCAGGGCCTTCAGGTCGTTCTGGATGTCGTCGACGTTGAGGCCGAGTCTGCCTGCCGCGAGGCGGTCGACCGCAACCTTGAGGTACTGGACGCCGTCGTTTTTCAGCGTGAAGGTGTCTTCGGCGCCGGGCACTTTCTTGACGGTGGCGACGATCTCGCCGGCCAAGCGGTTCAACGTGGCGAGTTCGGGGCCGTAGACCTTGATCGCCAGGTCGCCGCGCACGCCGGTCAGCATTTCCGACACGCGCATGTCGATGGGCTGCGTGAACGAAAAACCGATGCCGGGGAAGTCGGCCATGACCGCACGCATCTGGTCGGCCAGCCAGGCCGGATCGGCGTTGCGCCAGGTATCGCGCGGTTGCAGCACCATGAAAGTGTCGGTCTGGTTGAGGCCCATCGGGTCGAGGCCGAGTTCGTCGGCGCCGGCACGGGCGACGATGGCCTTCACTTCCGGCACGCTTTCGAGAATGGCTTTTTGCACGCGGCTGTCGATGGTGATGGTCTGGTCGAGGCCGATTGACGGCAGCTTCTCGAGTTGCATGATCAGGTCGCCTTCATCCATCGTCGGCATGAAGCTCTTGCCGAGGAGCAGGAACGCACCGGTAGCGGCGGCCAGCGCAATCAGGGCGCCGATCATGTAAGTCCGGCTTTGGCTCAGGGCCGAGGCAAGCACGCGGTCGTACATGGCGGCCAGCTTTTTCACCAGCCACGGTTCGTGATGCGCGCCGCGCTTGATCAGGTACGAGGCGAGCACCGGCACCACGGTCAGAGACAGCAGCAGCGACGAGGCCAGCGCGAAAACGATGGTAAGTGCGACCGGTCCGAACATCTTGCCTTCCAGCCCCTGCAGGGTGAGCAGCGGCAGGAAGACGATGATGATGATGACGATGCCGGACGTCACGGGAGAGGCAACCTCGCGGGCTGCACGGTAGATCAGATGCAGCGTCGGCAAGTTCTCTTGGGCCTCCGCTAGCTGGCTTTCGACATTCTCGACGACGACCACCGCCGCATCGACCAACATGCCGATGGCGATGGCAAGGCCGCCGAGGCTCATCAGGTTGGCCGACAGACCATACAGCCGCATCAGAATGAATGTGGCGAGGGCAGACAGCGGCAGCATCAGCGCGACGACCAGCGCCGCGCGCAGGTTGCCTAGGAAAGCGAGGAGCAGCAGCACGACGAGAACGATGGCTTCGAGCAGCGCTTTCGCCACCGTGCCGACGGCGCGCCCGACCAGGTTGCTGCGGTCGTAGAAGGGTTCGATGGTGACGCCGGCCGGCAGTGTCGGCGCGATTTCGGCCAGCCGCGCCTTGACGCCGGCCACCACGCTTTGCGCATTGGCGCCGCGCAGCCCGAGGACCAGCCCCTGCACCGCCTCACCCTGGCCATTGCGGGTCACCGCGCCGTAGCGGGTGAGGGCGCCGAAGCGAACGTCGGCGACATCGCCGACGCGCACCACCTTGCCGTCTTTCGCCTGCAAAACGATGGCCTTTACGTCGTCGACCGTGCGGATCGCCCCTTCGGCGCGCACCAGCAGCGATTCCTCGCCATCGTTGAGGCGGCCGGCGCCGTCGTTGCGGTTGTTGGCTTCCAGCACCGTTTGCAAATCTTTAAGCGCCAGCCCGCGCGCGGCGAGGCTTTGCGGCTGCGGCACGACTTCGAAGGTACGAACCTCGCCGCCCAGGCTGTTGACGTCGGCGACGCCGGGAATGGTGCGCAGCTGCGGGCGGATCACCCAGTCGAGCAGGGCGCGTTTCTCGGCCAGCGGCAGATCGCCCTCGATGGTGAACATGAACATCTCGCCGAGCGGCGTCGTGATCGGCGCCATGCCGCCGCTGGCGCCCGGCGGCAGGTTGCCCATCGCCGCCGCGAGGCGTTCGCCGACCTGCTGGCGGGCCCAGTAGATGTCGGTGCCGTCCTCGAAGTCGATGGTGATGTCGGTCAGCGCGTATTTCGAGACCGAGCGCAGCAGTCGCTGGTGCGGAATGCCGAGCATTTCCTGCTCGACCGGCACGGCGAGGCGGGTTTCGACCTCTTCCGGCGTCATGCCCGGCGCCTTCAGGATGATCTTGACCTGTGTCGTCGACACGTCGGGAAAGGCGTCGATCGGCAGGCCGAGGAAAGCCTGGATGCCGGCGCCGATGAACATGACGGTCAGCACCAGAATCAGCAGGCGCTGGGTCAGCGAAAAACGGATTAGGGCGTCGAGCATTAATCGCTGCCGACGCCGGCAAGCAGAGCCTTCAGGCCGGAAACGCCTTTGACGGCGACGCGCTCGCCAGCCTGCACACCTTCGACCAGCACGCTGTCGCCGCCTTGGCTGACGACACGCACCGGGCGCGCGGCGAAGCTTGTTCCCTGCTCGTCGCTGGAACGCTGGACGAAGGTGTAGGTTTTTCCGTCATGGCGTACCAGTGCCGCCGCCGGCAGCCGTTGCTGCTGCGTGCCGGCCGGGGTGGCGATTTCGACTTCGAGCACCTGGCCGGCATGCAAGGCGGCGGCGCCCTGGTTAACCTCGGCGCGCAGCAAAACCGTCTGGCTGGCCGGGTCGACCGCGCGGCCGATGGCAATCAACCGGCCGCTGATGTCGCGCTCGGCGAGCTTGATCGGCATACCTTCCTTGAGCGTGGCGGCCACCCCCAGCGGCACCTGGATTTCCAGCCACAGCGGCGTGAGCCTGGCGACGCGGTAGATCAGCGTCGCCGCTTCGACGCGCTGGCCGAGTTGCCCGCCCTGTTCGAGCACGACGCCGTCGATCGGTGCGGTCAACGCCAGCGAAGCGCCCAATTTGCCCGGCGCGATGCCGGCCAGCGCCAGTCCCTGCTGGCGTTCGCTGGCTTGTGCGGCGGCCTGGCTGGCGGCGGCGCGCGTAGCTTGCAAGCGGGATTCGGCGATGAGGCCTTCGGCGAACAGTTGTTCGTCGCGCTTCAGGCTCTGGCGCAGCAGGGCCGACTGGCTGCCGGCCTGAAGGGCGTCGCGTTGCAGTTCCAGCGCCTGCGGGCTGGCCAGGCGGGCGAGCACCTGACCACGCTTGACCGTAGCGCCGGGGGCGACGGCGAGCATTTCGAGCATCCCGGCGACCGGCGCGGCGACGACGCGCATCTGTTCGTTGGGCACCAGTACGCGCGCCGGATAAACGCCCGAGCGCTGCTGGTCGGCCTCCCCGACGGTTGCTGTTTCGATGCCCAGTGCCCTGATCTGGGGCTCATGCAGCGACAGCGGGTCGGCGGCATGGGCAGCCCCTATGAACAAAGAGACGAGAAGGGCAGTTAAACGGTGGTTACGGGTCATGTCTAGACTCATGAAGACGCTTCCGGCGAGTCTATCTGGCCGAGATTAAAGTTTCCTTAACGGCAACCTGTAGGGTCGGCGATTTATGAAAGGTTTGGATCAACAGAACTTTGCGGTAGCGGTCCACGGGCAGTCCGGGCCGATTTGCCGTACTGCCGTTGAACAGGCAGTGTCCTCTCACCTGCTCCGCTCGCTGGCACTCGATGAGCCGCTGGCGGGTGATGAAGGCGGCTTGCCAAGCCAGTACTTGGTCTTGCATCGGCCTTTTCCGGAGAGAATGTGACGATTGGCAGAGGTAATGCCTCAGGAAATCTCTTGGTCCAGCATTTTGCCATAGTGCTGGGTTGCAGGGCGGTTCCAGCGGTAAGCGGAGCGGGCGATCCTTCGCGGTGACGGGATTGGCGAGAGCTTCCCGGTCACTCATCGTGTGCCTTATCCTGGCCACAATCGAGGCGCATACGAGGGTCTGCGCGTCGAGCGGCAGCCCTATGGCATCAATGTCGTGACCATCGCTCCGGGCTAGATCGCGACGCCAGAGGCCGCCCAACTTTTGGCAAAAGGCGATCGAGTGTGGCGTCACCTACACGGCCATTCCCCGGCAGATGGACGTTTTCGCCAAGGTACTGTGGTTGCTGCCTAACTGGCTCCATGACCCGCTTTTCCGACATGCCCCGCGCAAGATGCGAGGCCAAGATGCGAGGCTTGCAACGGTGAGCTTCCCTCTTATTCTTGCCCCCTTGGGGAATCAATAAGAAAAGTAGAGGCAGGATGGCAAGGAGGCAAACTACTGTGCTGCTTTCGTTGGCGCTTTGCTTGAGCGCCGCCTCCCAGCGCGTCGCGGCTGAGGAAGTGCCCGATTTCGCCGGAGCGACGCTTTCCGGCGACTGGGGCGGCCGGCGCAGCGAAGCTTGGCAGTCCGGCTGGGCCTTCGACGGGACGGTGACCGTCGATGCCCTGCACAATCGCGGTGGCCTGCGCAACGGCGGCGGCGCCAATATCAACATCGATCTGCGGGCCACTGCCGATCTCGAGAAGCTGGCTGGCTGGAACGGGGCCACCGCCTACGTGAATGTCCTCTACAGCGGCGGTAGCCGGATCAATGCCAACTATACCGGCAATCTGATGGGGGTCAGCAGCATCGAGGCCCAGGTGCCGACCGCCCGCCTCTTCCAGGCGTGGATACAACAGAACTTCTTCAACGACCAGTTCTCCCTGCTGGCGGGCATTTACCCGATCGATTCCGAGTTCTCCGTCATGGGCTCGGCCAGTTTGTTGATCCACCCCACGTTCGGAGCGCCGGGTGATCTGGCCCAGACGCACGTTGCGTCGGTCTTTAACACCGCCGCCCCGGGCCTGCGCGCCAAGTGGCTCTCCGTGGACCAAACGCTGTACGGCATGGCCGCCGTGCTCAACGGGATTGCCGGCGATCCCGACTACACCAAGTCCTACTTCTTCAAGGCAACCAGCGGTGGCGGTGCCTTCGTGATCGGCGAACTGGGCTGGAAGCCGCTCGAGGCCGGCGTCACCTTGCACCCCGCGGAGCCGGTTGACACCGTGCCGACGGAACCGCTCTACGAACACAAGAAATTTACGGGAGAGAGCAAGTACGCAGTCGGCCTCTGGCGCTACAGCAAGCCGCCGCCGGGTCAGTATGCCGTCGATGCTGACGGTGAACCTGCCCAGGGCCATGCGCAAGGGGGCTATGTGCTGGCCGAGAACACCCTGTTCGTCCTGGATGAACAGGGTCGCGATGTCAGCGCGTTCGCCCGCTACAGTTGGTCGAACGGCCTGGCGACGGCCGTCGACCGCACCTGGAACGTTGGCGTGCAGGTGCGCGGGCCGCTGGCCAGTCGGCCGGACGACGTGCTGGTGATCGGAGCCGTGTATGGCGGATTGTCTTCCGGCTATCGCTCGACGCAGGCGGCCAACGGCAACCCGACGGCTGCCAGCGAGAATGTCGTCGAGATTGGCTGGCGCGCGGCACTCACGCGGTATCTCACGGTGCAGCCGGTCGCCCAGTGGACCCGCCATCCCGGCGGGGGTGCCGACGCCCAGCGTGCGACCGTGCTCGGCGTGCGCTTGCAACTCGTCCTATGAGACAGACGTGGTGCCGGCGGCAGGCCTTGCAGCGGTAAGCTTTTCGGCTTACTTTTTATCCCTTGGGGAATCAATAAATAAGAAGTAAGAAAGGGGCGGGATGGCAAGAATGCAAACTGCCGTGCTGCTCTCGTTGGCGCTTTGCTCCTGCGCCGCCTTCCAGCGCGTCGCGGCTGAGGAAGTGCCCGATTTCGCCAAAACGACGCTCTCCGGCGACTGGGGCGGCCGGCGCAGCGAAGCCTGGCAGTCCGGCTGGGCGTTCGACGGGACGGTGACCGTCGACGCCCTGCGCAATCGCGGCGGCCAGCGCAACGGCGGCGGCGCCATGACCAACATCGATCTGGGCGTCACGGCCGATCTCGAGAAGCTGGTCGGCTGGAACGGCGCGACCGCCTATGTGAATGTCCTGTACAGCGGGGGCAGCCAGGTCAATGCCAGCTACACCGGCAGCCTGATGGGGGTCAGCAACATCGAGGTCGATGTGCCGACCGCCCGCCTCTTCCAGGCGTGGATACAGCAGAATTTCTTCAACGACCAGTTCTCCCTGCTGGCGGGCATTTACCCGATCGATTCCGAGTTTTACGTCATGGACTCCGCCAGCGTCCTGATCCACCCCACGTTCGGCACGCCCGGCGATCTCGCCCTGACCTATGTTCCATCGGAATTCAACCATGCCGCCCCCGCTCTGCGCGCCAAGTGGCTCTCGGCGGACCGGACGCTGTACGGCATGGCCGCCGTGGTCAACGGCGTCGCCGGCGATCCGGACTATACCAAGTCCTACTTCTTCAAGTCCTCCGGCGGCCAGGGCGCCTTCGTGATCGGCGAATTCGGCTGGAAGCCGCGCGAAGCCGGCATCACGCTGAAGCCCGTCGAGCCGGTGCGCACTGTGCCGACCGAGGAACTGTACGATTATGAGCGCTTCAAGCCGGAGGGCAAGTACGCGGTCGGCCTGTGGCGCTACAGCAAGCCGCCACCGGGTCAGTATGCCGTCGATGCCGACGGTCAGCCGGCGCAGGGCCATGCGCAAGGGGGCTACGTGCTCGCCGAGAATACCCTGTTTGGCCTCGGCGAACAGGGCCGCGATGTCAGCGCCTTCGCCCGCTACAGTTGGTCCAACGGCCTGGCGACGGCCATCGACCGCACCTGGAACGTCGGCGTGCGGGTGCGCGGGCCGCTGGCCAGCCGGCCGGACGACGTGCTGGCGATCGGCGCCGTCTATGGCGGATTGTCTTCCGGCTACCGGTCGACGCAGGCCGCTACCGGAAACCCGACAGCCGCCAGCGAGAGTGTCGTCGAGCTCACCTGGCGCGCGGCGATCACGCGATATTTTGCGCTGCAGCCAGTCGCGCAGTGGATCCGCCATCCCGGCGGGGGTGCCGACACCGAGCGTGCCACCCTGTTCGGTGTGCGCCTGCAACTCGTTCTGTAAGAAAGACGCGGTGCCATTGGCTCGGCAGCCGCCTGCCTTACCGGCTAGAATGTCGACATGCTGAACATCACCATCAACGGCGAGCCCCGGCAATTTTCCGGCGCCCGGAACGTCGCCAGCGTCGTCGAGGCGCTGGGGCTGACGGGCAAGCGTATTGCCGTCGAGCGCAACGGCGAAATCGTGCCGAAAAGCCAGCACGCCGCCACGGAGCTCGAACCGGGCGACCGCCTGGAAATCGTCGTCGCCGTCGGTGGTGGCTAAGGAGAAGATTCATGCATCAACTGACCATCGCCGGTACGGTGTATCACTCCCGTCTGCTCGTCGGCACCGGCAAGTACAAGGATTTCGCCGAAACACGGGCTGCCATCGATGCCTCGGGCGCCGCGATCGTCACGGTGGCGATCCGCCGCACCAATATCGGCCAGGATCCCGGCCAGCCCAACCTGCTCGACGCCCTGCCGCCGTCGCAATTCACCATCCTGCCCAATACGGCGGGCTGCTACACGGCCGATGACGCGGTACGGACCCTGCGTCTGGCGCGCGAACTGCTCGACGGCCACCCGCTGTGCAAGCTGGAAGTCCTCGGCGACCCGACCAGCCTCTATCCGAACATGCCGGAAACCCTGAAGGCAGCGCAAACCCTGGTCAAGGACGGCTTCCACGTCATGGTCTACTGCTCCGACGACCCGATCCAGGCGCGCATGCTCGAAGAAATCGGCTGCGTCGCCGTGATGCCGCTGGCCTCGCTGATCGGTTCCGGCATGGGTATCCTCAATCCGTGGAACCTGCGCCTGATCATCGACAACGCCAGCGTGCCGATCATCGTCGACGCCGGTGTCGGCACCGCGTCCGATGCGGCCATCGCAATGGAACTGGGCTGCGACGGCGTGCTGATGAACACCGCCATTGCCCACGCGAGGAACCCGGTCCTCATGGCGNNAGCGCCATGAAGAAGGGCATCGAGGCCGGTCGCGAGGCCTGGTTGGCTGGGCGCATGCCGCGCAAGCTCTATGCGGCGGATCCCTCGTCGCCGACCGCCGGGCTGATCGGCACGTGAGCGAAGGCGTCACAACGACGGCCGGGCGGGGGAAGGGTATGGGCACATCAAGAGCTACGTCCGTCGCGCCGGCCGCATGTCGCTGGCGCAGGAACGCCATTACGCCGAGCTGATGCCGAGGATCGGCGTCGTCTATCAGCCGCAGGCGATCGATCTTGCCGCGGTGTACGGCAGAAACAACCCGAAAATCCTCGAAATCGGCTGCGGCATNGGGGAAACCACGGCGGCAATCGCCGATGCCTGGCGCGACAACGACTACCTCGGCGTCGAGGTGCACGTTCCGGGTATCGGCGCGCTGTGCAAGCAGGTCGCCGAGCGCGGGCTGACCAACCTGCGCATCTGTCAGCACGACGCGGTCGAAGTCGTCCGCGACATGCTGCCGGAAGGCTCGCTCGCCGGCATTCATGTCTTCTTCCCCGATCCGTGGCACAAGAAGCGTCACAACAAGCGCCGGCTGATCCAGCCGCCATTTGCCGCGCTGCTCGCGTCGAGACTGCAACCGGGCGGTTACCTGCATTGCGCCACCGACTGGGAAGAGTACGCGCAGCAGATGCTCGATGTGCTTACCGCCGAGCCGGCGCTGGTCAATACAGCAGCCGGCTTCGCCCCGCGCCCCGCTTACCGGCCGCTGACCAAGTTCGAGAACCGTGGCCTGCGCCTCGGGCACGGGGTCCGGGACATCATTTTCAAAAGCTTTAGCCGGAACAAGTCCATGTGGTTCAGGAATCTCCAGCTTTACCGTCTGCCGAAGCCGTGGGCCATCGCTCTCTCCAGTCTCGAGGAGCAGGTGGCGCGCGGCCCGTTCGTCAGATGCCCGAGCAACCAGCCGCTGAGCCGCGGCTGGGTGTCGCCGCGCCGGGATGGCGCGCTGGTCTTCGCGCTTGACCGTCAGTGGCTGCTGGCGCTGGCGGTCGAACAGCGGCTGTTGCCCTCTGCGGTGATCATTGAAGAAGTCAGGGAACGCGCCGAGGCGATCGAGGCGCAACAGGGCTACGCGCCGGGGCGCAAGCAGTTGAAGGAGTTGCGCGAGCGCGTGACCGAGGAACTGATGCCGCGCGCCTTCACCCGCCGCCGCTCGACCTTCGTCTGGATCGATCCGCAGAACGGCTGGCTGTGCGTCGACGCCAGCAGCCCGGCGAGGGCCGAGGAGGTCATCGAGCACCTGCGCCACTGCCTCGACGAATTCCCGCTGTCCCTGCTCCACACGCAGGTTTCGCCGCAGTCGGCGATGGCCGACTGGCTGGCGGGCGGTGACGCCCCGGCGGGCTTCACCATCGACCGCGACTGCGAACTGAAGGCGTCCGGCGACGAGAAGTCCGCCGTCCGTTACGTCCGCCACCCGCTGGAAGGCGACGAGATCAAGGCGCATCTGGCCGGCGGCAAGCTGCCGACGCGTCTGGCGCTGACCTGGGATGACCGGATCTCGTTCATCCTCAGCGAAAAACTGGAAATCAAGCGCCTCGCCTTCCTCGACCTGCTCAAGGAGCAGGCCGAAAGGAGCGCCGAGCACGCCGACGAGCAGTTCGACGCCGACTTCGCCTTGATGACCGGCGAACTGTCGCGCTTCCTGCCGCAACTGGTCGAAGCGCTGGGCGGCGAGGCGGCCGAGGAAAAGTGAGCGCCTGCTGTTGCGGCAGCGCGCAACCCTATGCCGCCTGTTGCGGTCGACTGCATTCCGGGGCGGAAAATGCCGCGACTGCCGAAGCCTTGATGCGCTCGCGCTACAGCGCCTACGTGCTCGGGCTCGAGCCCTACCTGCTGGCTTCGTGGCATCCCTTGACCAGGCCCGAATCGCTGGATCTGGCGGGCGCCGCCGGCACCAAATGGCTCGGCCTCGAAATCCGGCGTCAGCAGCAAGCGGATGACGCCCACGCCAGCGTCGAATTCGTCGCCCGCTATCGCGTCGGCGGGCGCGGCCATCGCCTGCACGAGGTCAGCCACTTCATCCGCGAGGATGGCCGCTGGTATTACGTTGCTGGCGAGGAGCGGTCGATCCGGTAAGCCGGATCGTCGCCGGGGTCATTGTGGCTGGCGAATCCGCGTGGCAGTGACAGGTTGGAGGACGAACTGCATGGCCGGCCGCCGAGGCATTCCGCGGGCGGGCAAGCCCTGGCGTGGCGAGGGAACGACACCCCGCGCGCTACTCCGGCGCCCGGACATGCCCCTGCTCATCGAGCGGGAAGAACGGATTCCAGCAAACCTCCCACAGAAAGCCGTCGGGGTCGGCAAAGTAACCGCGGTAGCCGCCCCAGAACACCTTGTCGGCGGGCCTGACCAGTCGTGCGCCGGCGGCGACCGCTTCGGCCAGCAGTGTGTCCACGGCAGCCTCCGAGTCGACGTTGTGAGCGAGCGTGAAGCCGGGAAAGCCGCTGCCGGCAACGGAGACATTGGCATCCTCGGCCAGTGCGGTGCGCTGAAAAAGGCCGAAGACGACGCTGCCGGCATTGAAGAAGGCGATCCCGGGTTGGCTGGCCGACGATTCCTGCCAGCCGAGCGCCGCATAGAAGGCGCGGCTGCGGGCGAGGTCAGTGACCCCGAGGGTGATGAAGCTGATGGTCTGGCGCATGCTTCGACAAATCCGGACAGGAACAGGCTGCAAGTTTAACCCCGGGGCCGTTGGGCGTAACATGCAGTTTCCCGACCGTTCGAGGCTTTGTCATGACACGCCGCTTCCCGCTTCATGTTCATATCTCGACGCTGTTCATCGCCCTGATCCTGCTGGTCGGCGGCGTCATCGGCGCGCTCGGCTATAGGGTCAGCAGCGGGATCCTCGAATCCACGGCCAGCGAATTGAATGCGCGCATCGGTCGTGAAACGGTAGGCGATTTTGCCAGCATCATCGGGCCCGCCGAGATGGCCACCCGACTTCTGAGCTACGACGGGATCACCCAGGCCACTTCACTGGAGGAGCGCCTGCAGAGTGTCGGCTTCATGCGCGAGGCGCTGAACAATTCGGTGCANCTCACCTCGCTCTACGTCGGCTACGGCAATGGCGACTTCTTCATGGTCCGCCGCATTTGGGACGAGACCGACCGTAAGTTCTTCGATGCCCCGGAAAAGACTGCTTTCATGGTTCAGAGCATCGACCGTCAGGGGAAGATNCCGCGTGGCCGCTACATCTTTCTTGACGCGCAGCTGTTGGTCCTGCGCAGCGATGACCGGCCTGTTTACGCGACGTCCTTCGATCCACGCACCCGCGGCTGGTTCAAGGCGGCGATGAGCGCGGAGGGACAGATCAAGACCCCGCCGTATGTGTTCTTCAGCAGCCACAAAGTTGGCACGACAATTGCGAATCGAGCCAACAGGGCCGACGCCGTGGTCGGCGCCGACATTCAGCTCGAAACACTGAGCCATACGCTGGCCAGACAGAAGGTCACCCCGGGCACCGAGATTGTCCTTGTCAACGATGGGGGACGTACCATCGCCTTCGGAGACCCGATGAAGACAGTAAGGCTTGTCGAAGGTAATCCGGTGCTGACCAATGTCATCGACCTTGGCATTCCCGTGCTCGCCAAACTTGCCCCGAACCTCGGGAACTTCGACGAGAAGGCAGCGCAGAACCTGCTGCTCACGGTCGACGGCAGAGATTGGCACGCGTCGATCAGGCCCGTCAGGCTCGAGGGCGCAGGGGCACTGTTCCTTATCACGGCGATACCCGATGAAGAATTGATGTCCGCCGCGTACCGTTTGATCCGCAACTCGCTGATGGCAACGTTTCTGGTGATCCTGCTTGCCGTACCGGTGACCTGGCTGCTGGCGCGGAACATTTCCGGTCCGCTGCGCCAACTGGCCGGGGAAGCGGAAGCGATTCGCCGCTTCGAGTTCTCGCAGCCGATCAAGGTCAGTTCGCTGGTCCTCGAAGTCAATGACCTGACCGTGATCATGGACAGCATGAAGCGGACGATACGCCGCTTCCTCGAAGTAACACACGCCATCGCCGACGAAAAGGATTTTGACCGCTTGCTGCCACGCCTGCTCAGCGAGACGATGGCTGCGGCCGAAGCCGAGGCCGGCGTGCTCTACCTGGCCGACAACGCCCACCTGCGCCCGGCGGCGGCGCTACGTTCCGACGGCAGCGCACTAACCGCTGGCGATGCCTCGGTGGCCGTTGCCGATTGCGGCCCGCTGCTCGCGTCCGCATTGGCGTCGCGCAGCGCGCTGGGTAGCCGGCTATCGGCCGCCGACATCGCCGCTCTGCGCCTGCCGGTCGGCGACGAGGCGACCGACCACGCGGTCGCCGTCCCACTGGTTAACCGTAGCGGTGTGTTGCTCGGCGTGATGCTGCTGATCCGCGCCGAGCCCTGCGACCCGGCGCAAATCAGTTTCATCGAGGCGCTTTCCGGTTCTTCGGCGGTATCGCTCGAGAGCAAGGAACTGATCCACGCCCAGAAGGTGCTGTTCGAATCCTTCATCCAGCTGATCGCCAGCGCCATCGATGCGAAGAGTCCCTACACCGGCGGCCACTGCNNGCGCGTGCCGGAGTTGACCAAGATGCTGGCGCGCGCCGCCTGCGCCGAAAGCAGCGGCCCCTATGAGGATTTCGATCTGGACGAGGAGGCATGGGAAGCCGTGCACGTCGCCGCCTGGCTGCACGACTGCGGCAAGGTGACGACGCCGGAATACGTGGTCGACAAGGCGACCAAGCTGGAAACGCTCTACGACCGCATCCACGAAGTGCGCATGCGCTTCGAGGTGCTGAAACGCGACGCCGAGATCGCCTGCCTGCAGGCCATTGCGGCAGGCGAACCGGAGACAGCCGCACGTGCTGAGCTGGCCGCAACGCTGGCCGGCCTCGACGACGATTTCGCCTTCATCGCCGAATGCAACGAGGGTGGCGAATTCATGGCTCCGGAAAAGCTCGAACGCCTGCGCAACATTGCCGCCTACACGTGGATGCGCACGCTCGACGACCGCATCGGGATTTCGCACGAAGAGAAGGCGCGCAAGGCGCGCACACCANNCCCCGAACTGCCGGTCGTCGAACCCTTGCTGGCCGACAAGCCCGAACACATTTTCGAACGCCAGGCCCGCGACCGCATGCCGCCCGACAACAAATGGGGATTCCGCATGCCGGTGCCGGAAGTGCTCTACAACAAGGGCGAGCTCTACAACCTGGGCGTCGCGCGCGGCACGCTGTCGGAAGAGGAGCGCTACAAGATCAACGAGCACATCGTGCAGACGCTGATCATGCTCACCCAGCTACCTTTCCCCAAGCACCTGCGTAACGTGCCGGAAATCGCCGCCGGCCACCACGAGAAGATGGACGGCACTGGCTACCCGCGCCGCCTGACGCGCGAAGAGATGAGCCCGGTGGCGCGGATGATGGCGATCGCCGACATTTTCGAGGCGCTGACCGCGGTTGACCGTCCCTACAAGAAGGGCAAGACGCTGTCCGAGGCAATCAGGATCATGTCGTTCATGAAAAAGGATCAGCACATCGATCCGGAACTGTTCGATCTTTTCATGCGCTCGGGGTCTCACCGCGAGTATGCCGAGCGCTTTATGAGGCCGGAGCAGATCGACACGGTCGACATCGCGGCTTACGTCGCCGCACAACCCGCCGCCTGAACCGGAAAGGAATCTCGCGGCGCGGAGGACGGCGGCGCGCTCCACCGGAGGTCGAACGCGCGTGTCGTCACACCCCGCACATCGGCGCCCGGCGGTCAGCGCGATTGCAGTGGCGGCAGTCATCGCCATTTCACCATTGCCAGACATGAACCGTGAAATATTTCATATTGCAGTGCAGCAAGAACTCGTTATACTGCGCGCGCAGGTCAAGAGATATAAGGAAACAGCAATGAACCTCAAGGTTTACTATCGCATCACCCAGGATCGCGCGGGCATTCCGATGGACTACACCGGCGCCCGCCACTTCGTCGTTCCCGAGGGCCAGGTTGTCGAGGAACTCGCGAAAGCCCAACTTGCGGCCGACTACCAGGTTCCGCTACGGGCCGTCGAGATCGTGTCGGGATCGGCGGCCGATCAATTGGCGGCCCGTCGTCACTGACAAGCTTCACCCCGCGTCGCCCCCGGCGATTCGGGTTGAACGGGTAGTCGATTCGGAGGGACTCCGCTACGGCGGCCGTGCACCGCATGCCAGGGATTTCCCGACGGCCAGCGGCATCGGCGCCGACGGAGATCATGGCGACGACGGAGATCATGGCGACGACGGAAGCAGTACGGCCGGCCCGGCCCACCTGACGCAGGTGGCTTCGAGCCACGGCAGACCAGTCGCCGGCGATACCGGCAATCCATTGTCCCGCAGGTAGGTCGCCGCCAGGGGCGGAAAAATCCTTGTTGCGCCCGCACAATCGCGCCAGTATCGGTTCCCTGCGGACTTCTCGGCCTTGGCCAAGGCGGAATCCGGTAATCTGCCGCGGCACGGCTGAAATACAGGCTGAAAGGGCAAATTGACAACGCCTGTTGGCCACGGGATACTTCCGCGGCGTGCATTGCCTGCCTTTTCCTCCGCCCGGACGCATTCCCGACCGCAGCGCCGGCCTGCCCGACCAGGTTTGCCTGGCGCGTCGGGCGGCAAGCTTCGGCATCGGGGGCTGGGGCATCGTCGGCGACGCTCCCCGACCTCCGGAGGTTACCGACTCGTCGCCCGGCCGGGATGCGACGGACAACATCCTGCTGACATTCACATCCACCGGAATCCCTCGTGACCCCTGACCCCACCGGACCGCACCTGTCGGTGATCGTCACCGGGCAAGAGCCCCTGGCCCAGCGCCAGGCCTTCGGCGAGCAGCTGCTCGACTTCGCGCGCGGATCGGGGCATTCCGCAGAGTTGATCGTCGTCGCGACCCCGGCGGGAGCAGGGTCGACGAGGGCATCGTCCACGCCATCGCCAGCGCTCGCGGCCGGCTCATCGCCTTTTGCGACCCGGGGTCCGGTCTCGCGCCGGAGACGTTGCCGGCACTGGTCGATGCCCTTGCCGATGGCATTCACGATCTCGCCATCGCGGTCTGCGACCAGGGACACACCGGCGCAGGACCGGCAACGATCGCGAGCCGGTGCAAGGCGCTGCCGGCACGAGTGTTCCTCTGGATGGTCGCGAAAACGGCCGATCCGTGGTCAAGGTGGTACGCGTTGCGCCGCGATCGACTCGATCGACTTGCGCCGCCGGATCGGGCGTCGGCGGCGACTCTTCACGCGCTGCTGCTCGGAGGACCGGAGATGCGCAGCGTCGACGTCGCCGCCCGGCCCGCCGCGACAGCCTGCGTGCCGCCGGCAATGCCGACGCTGCGCGAGATTCTGGGCAGGCTGCGCCCGGGTGGGTTCGTGCCCGAGGGAGCGGGTCCGATGGGTGCGCAAGCCGCGCTGGCCGGCGCCATCGCCATCGCCATCGCCATCGACCTCATGGCGACGCTGGCGCTCGGCGCCTGGGGCTGGTTGCCCGGCGCGGCGAACCTCGTCGGCTTCGCCATCGGTGTTGCGGTCTTTCTGGGGATCCGCGCGCTGTGGCCGGCATCCCGCCGCCCGCCCGGGGCTCGCGCCTTCCCGGAGCGGGTGCGACAGGCNCGGCATGGAGTCGTCGTCGCGCTGGCCCTGGGCCTGCGCGGTGGCGGGGTGGCGACGGCGCTCGCCTATGGGTTGCCGCCGTGGCTGGCCGCCATTGCCGGCGTCGCCGTTGCCTGGAGTGCCGGCGCGGTCGGCAGCGCGTTCGCCGCCGAGTCCGCGTCGCAGGCGCCGGCTCTTGCGGCACGGCGCTGGAGCGTGGGGGCGGCGGGGATCGTGCTCGCCATCGTGCTGCTGCACCTGCTCTACCTCAAGGTGCTTCCGCTGACCCCGGAAGAAGCCTATTACTGGAACTACTCGATCCGGCTCGACTTCGGCTACCTCGACCACCCGCCGCTGGTGGCCTGGCTGATCGCTGCCGTCGAAGGACTTTTCGGGCACGGCGTGGCCGCAATCCGAGTCGCCGCGCTCGCCTGCATCGCGGTGATGACGACCTTTGTCTTCCGTCTGGCGCTGCGCCTCGTGGACCGGCCTGCCGCGCTGGTGGCGGCCGCGTTCGCGCTCCTGACNCCCTACGGCTTCTTTATCGCCGGATTCATGATTTCGCCGGATGCGCCGCTGGCCGCGGCATGGGGCGCCTGCCTCTATTTCCTGCACCGTGCACTGGTCGGGGACGAGCGCCGGGCCTGGTACGGCGTCGGAATCGCGTTGGGGCTGGGCCTGCTTTCGAAGTACCTGATTGCCATACTTGGCCCGGCCGCTCTCGTTTTCTGCATCGCCGACCGACAGGCACGCGTCTGGTTCCTGCGCCCGCACCCCTACGTCGCGGTGCTGATTGCCGCCGCCCTGTTCGCACCGGTTGTGTATTGGAACTTCGCCAACGACTGGGCGTCGTTCCGCTTCCAGGGGGCNGAACGTTTCGGCGAGGAACAGCAGTTCAGCCTGCACTACATGCTGATGAACATCCTGATCGTCGCCACNCCCCTGCCGCTCATGGTCTTGCCGCTGCTGTTCGCCCGGCAATGGACCCGGGACGCGGCGCGCTTTGCCGAGCCCGCGCATGCCGAAGCGCGCAACCGGCTGTTCGTCGCCTGTTTCGTGATCGTCCCGCTTGCGGTGTTCGCCTGGAGCGCGCTCAAGCACATTCCCCGCCTCAACTGGACCGGCCCGATCTGGCTCGCCACCCTGCCGCTGCTGGGCTGGGCGATCGTCCGGGCCGGCACGCTACGCTGGCAGGGACTCGGCACCGCGATGCGCCTGACAGTGGGAAAGGTCATCGGCGCGCTGCTGGTCATCTACGCGGCGATCAGTTACCATCTGGTCTTGGGGATCCCCGGGGTTCCCTATTCGCCGTCATTTGCCAAGGCGATTGGCTGGCAGGTGGCCACCCGGGAGCTGCAAATGGTGCATGCCCGGATTGCGCGCGAGACCGGCGTTGCGCCGGTGATCGTCGGGATGGACAAGTACAACACCGCCAGCCAGATAGCCTTNTTTGGCGCCCGACCCTTCGCCCTGCCGGGGCAGGAGCCGCTGACAGCGACATCGATCGAGGCGTTCACCGGGAATTCCCTGATGTTCAATTTCTGGGACCCGCCCGGCAAGTTCCGGGGCCGCACGCTGGTAATGGTCGCGCGCAACCGGGAGGCGCTGGCGACCGATCTGCTGGCGCCCCATTTCGGCGAACTGGATGCGACGATCCATACGCTGCGCCTGGCGAATGCCGGGCCCGGTGGTGACGGCCGGCGCATCGCCGATTACTTCTACCGGATCGGTCACGATTACCGGCCGGCGCCGGGCGAGCGCTGAGCGGTCGCGGCAGGGATCGCCGGTCCGCGGCGCGGCATCCGCCATGCATGTGGCAGGACGCCGGGATTTGGGGAACACCAGCGGATTCCCGAGGTCGGAGGTTGTTACCGCAAATCACGTTCTTGCACTTTTTCGAGTGTTGACCGCAACCATGAGAACCTTCCTCCTCGTCCTGCTCGCCAGCCTCGCGCTGCCCGCGGCCGCCGCCGGGTACGTTGTCGATCCCAGCCATACCTACGCCACCTTCGAGATCGACCACATGGGTTTCTCCACCCAGCGCGGCCAGTTCGAGCGCACGTCGGGGCAGATCAGCTTCGACCAGGCAGCGCGGACCGGCGAGATCGAAATTCGCATCGACGCCGCCTCACTCGATACCGGCTTCAAGCTGCGTGACGACGTGCTGCGCGGCAGCGAATGGTTCAACGTCGAGAGCTTTCCCGACATCATCTTCCGCAGCCAGCGCCTGGTGTTCGAAGAGGAACGGCTGACTGCCGTCGAGGGCGTGCTCATGATGCTCGGCGAGGCGCGGCCGATGCGCCTCGACATCGCCCGCTTCAAGTGCGGCCTCAACCTCGCCATGCGCAAGCGCGGTTGCGGCGCCGATGCGCAGGGCGTGCTTCGTCGCTCGGAGTTCGGCATGAACACCGGGCTTCCGTTCATCGGCGACGAAGTGCGCCTGCGCATCCAGGTCGAAGCCTATCTGCCGTAGCCGGCGGCGACCTGCGGTCGCTTCGCCACCGCGCTAAAGTCATGTGCCGCCCGCCGGATTCTGCGAAAATGTTACCCCCGTTTGCGCAGTTCCCGGAATTCCATGCCTCCCCATCCCGCCATCGCCCCTACCGCTGAAATCGTCGCCGAACTGAAGGCTGGCCGAATGGTCGTCCTCGTCGATGAAGAAGAGCGCGAGAACGAAGGCGACCTCGTCATGGCCGCCGAGCACATCACGCCGGAGGCCATCAACTTCATGGCCAGGTACGGACGCGGACTGATCTGCCTGACCTTGACCGAAGAGCGCTGCCGCAAGCTCGGGCTGGTGCAGATGGCGCGCAACAACCGGACCCAGTACGGCACCGCGTTTACGGTTTCGATCGAGGCCGCCGAAGGCGTCACGACCGGCATTTCCGCCGCCGACCGGGCGCGCACCATACAGGTCGCCGTGGCCAGGACGTCGACGGCGGACGACATCGTCCAGCCTGGCCACGTCTTCCCGATCACCGCGCGTCCCGGCGGCGTGCTGGTGCGCGCCGGGCACACCGAAGCCGGCTGCGACCTGGCCGGCATGGCCGGCCTGGAACCGGCATCGGTCATCTGCGAAATCATGAACGACGACGGCACGATGGCGCGCCTGCCCGAACTGATCGATTTTGCCCGCGAACACGGCTTCAAGATCGGCACCATCACCGACCTCATCCATTACCGCGCCGCCTCGGAAACGCTGGTCGAGCGCGTCACCAGCAAGACGATCCGGACTGCCCACGGCGAATTCACGCTGCATGCCTATGTCGACCGCGCCGGCGGCGCGACGCACCTGGCGCTGGTCAAGGGCGAGATCGCGGCCGGCAGGGAGACGCTGGTGCGCGTTCATGAACCTTTGTCGGTGCTCGACTTCATCGACCCCGGCAGCAAGCCGCAGTCGTTCACGATCGACGAAGCGCAGGCGGCGCTGGCCAGGAACGGCCATGGCGTCATCGTCCTGATGCATCGTCCGGAAGACGGCGAGGCGTTGCTGGCGCGCCTGACCAGCGACACGCCGCGCAGCCGGAGCAAGTGGGATCCGCGAACCTACGGCATCGGCGCCCAGATCCTGCGCGATCTCGGCGTCGGCAAGATGCGCCTGCTCTCTAGCCCGCGCCGGATGCCCTCCATGACCGGCTTCAGCCTCGAAGTCACCGGTTTCATCACTTCTCCCGCGGAGCTCTGAGCCATGTCCCGTTTCGACGACATCAACGAATACGACAACTCCCTCGCCGGCGCCGGCCTGCGCATCGGCATCGTCATGAGCCGCTTCAACCTGCCGGTCTGCGAGGGCCTGCTCTCGGCCTGTGTCGCCGAACTGAAGCGCCTCGGCGTCGCCGCTGGCGACATGGTCATCGTTAACGTCCCGGGGCGCTGGAAATCCCGCTCGTGCTGCAGACGATGGCGCAGAGCGGCAAGTATGACGCGCTGGTCGCCCTCGGCGCGGTGATTCGCGGCGAGACCTACCATTTCGAAGTGGTTGCGAACGATTCCTGCCGCGCCGTTATGGACGTGCAACTCGATACGGGCATCCCGATCGCCAACGGCATCCTGACCTGCGAAAGCGACGAACAGGCCGAGGTCCGCATGCAGCAGAAGGGCAGCGATTGCGCCCAGGCTGCCGTCGAAATGGCCAACCTGCAGAAGGCGCTCGCGCAATGACCACCTTCGCCGGCGACGGCGGGCAACTGCAGGAATCCAAGGCGCCGCCCAGATCGGCCCGCCGCCGGGCCCGCGAGTTCGTTCTGCAGGGTCTCTACCAGTGGCGGGTCGGCGGCGCCGACGAAGCCGACGTCGCCGCCCAGATTCCCGAGATGGACGATTTCGCCAAGGCGGACCGCGATTTCTTCGTCACCACGCTGCACCGCGTGATCGGCCAGCAGGAAGCGCTGACGGCGCTGGTTGCGGCGCATATCGACCGCCCGTTCAGGGAATTGTCGCCGATCGAAGCCTGCGTCCTGCTGATGGGCGCGTGCGAACTGGCAAACGACCCGGAGACGCCTTATCGGGTGATCATCAACGAGGCGATCGAGCTGACCAAGTCCTTCGGCGGCACCGACGGCCACCGGTACGTCAACGGCGTCCTCGACAAGGTGGCGGCCGCGGTACGCCCCGCAGAGGTGGAAGCCAAAAAAGGGGCCGTTGATGCCCGGCGAATTCGCACTCATCGCCAGGTATTTCACCCGGGCCACCCCATCGGCCATTCTCGGCCCCGGCGATGACTGCGCGCTGCTGCGGCCGACGCCGGGCAAGGAACTGGCGATCACCACCGACATGCTGGTCGCCGGCACGCATTTCCTGCCCGACACCGACCCGCGCAACCTTGGCTGGAAGGCGCTGGCGGTCAACCTCTCGGACCTCGCCGCCATGGGTGCCACGCCGCGCTGGGCATTGCTCGCCGGCAGCATTCCGGCGGTCGACGAGGCCTGGATCGCCGGTTTCAGCGAGGGCCTGTTCGCCTGCGCCGCCGAGTACGGCGTCGACGTCGTCGGCGGCGACACCACGCGCGGGCCGCTCAATTTCTGCGTCACCGCGCTCGGGGAATGCGGGGCGGGCCTGGCCCTGCGCCGCGACGGCGCGCAGGCCGGCGACCTGGTCTGGGTCTCAGGCCGTCCCGGACTGGCCGCACTCGGGCTGGCGCAACTGCAGGGGCGGGTCGAACTGCCCGACCCGTGGTCGCGCCTGTGCGTGACCGCGCTGGACAGGCCGCGCCCCCGCATCGCCCTCGGCCAGGCGCTGGTCGGCGTCGCTTCAGCTGCCATCGATGTCTCCGACGGCCTGCTTGCCGACCTCGGGCACATCGGCGAACGCTCCGGTCTGGCGGCCGCCGTGCATCTCGTCCGGCTTCCGCATCCGCCCAGGGGCGACGCCTACGATGCCGATCTGCGCCGCCTGGCGCTCGAGTGCCAGCTTGCGGGCGGCGACGACTACGAGCTCTGCTTCACCACGCCGCCACAGCAGAGCAACGCCGTCAGCGCGATCGCCGCCCGCCTCGACCTGCCGCTGTGGTGCATCGGCAGCATGGTCGAAGGTCGCGCCGGCGAGGTGATGGTCNNTGACCCCGACCACCATCCGGTGGAATTTCCGCAGCGAGGCTACGACCACTTTGGCTGAATTTTCGCAAGGCGCGCCCGGCCTCAGGTTCCTCTTCTCCCATCCGGCGTACTTCCTCGCCTGCGGCTGCGGCAGCGGGCTGGTGCCGTGGGCTCCCGGCACCTTCGGCACGCTGTTCGCCTGGCTGAGCTTCAACGTGTTCCAGCCCTTTTTCACGGATTTCGAGCTCCTCGGCCTGTTCGCCGCAGCCTACCTGCTCGGCATCTGGATCATCGACAAGGCCGGCAGGGCGCTTGGCGATCCCGACCACGGCAGCATCGTCTGGGACGAGATCGTGCCCTTCTGGCTGGTCCTGCTCATGACACCGGAGACGTTTCTATGGCAGGCCGCCGCCTTCGCGCTGTTCCGCCTGTTCGACATCACCAAGCCGCAGCCGGCCCGCTATTTCGACGACAACGTCAAGAACGGCTTCGGCGTCATGGCCGACGACCTCGTTGCGGCGGGCTACACCCTGCTCTGTCTGGCGCTTGTGAAAATCGCCCTTTCCTGACGGTCGACCGCAACAGGCATAGAATGCCGGTGTTTCCATCGCGCGGAGCGCCGCCATGAGCCACAAGCACGCACACCTGATGCGCAGCATTTTCCAGGATCCGCCGAGCGCCAACATCCACTGGCGCGAGATCGAATCGCTGCTCAATCACCTTGGTGCCGACGTCGAGCCCGCCCACGGCGCGCGCTTCAGGGTCACCCTGAACCGGGTCGAGGCCTTTCTCCATCATCCGCACAACAGCAGCACCTGCAGCCGGGCCGACATCAAGCAGTTGCGAGAAATGCTGACGCACGCCGGGGTGACGCTGTCTTCGTATGAGGCCGGCGCCAGCGGATAGATGGCTCATGCCGGCGGCGACTGGTGCCGGCCGACGTTGCAGCGAGGCCTTCCTGGAAGCAACCTCAGCGCTTCCACTCCGGCAATTCCTGGATAGCCCGGATGTCGTGGATCATCGACAACGCCAGCCAAGCCTCCAGCGGGAAGCGGACACCACCGTCCTGTTCGCCGTACTTGGCGATCAATTGCCGTGCCAGAGCGGTATTGGCATCCAGGATGCCGATCCCTTTCATTGTCCACGACTCGAATAGCCGGGCGTCGACGACTTCGTAGCTGAGGAGCTGGATACGCTCATGTCTGGGGTCACGGGCGATACGGAAGAAGGTTTCGTTGACATCCTCGAACCTGCCCTCGATAACCTGAAGGAAATGGCTTCTCGTGGCGCGCAGGAACCCGGTAATCGCGGCAAGCGAGTTGTTGGCCGAGCTACGATGCAGGATATCTTCAACGACTGGCCAGTCCAGTTCCCGCGCCGCGCGGCTCTTGTAGATCAGGCGATACATGGCGTTCCCTTTCGCTATTTCTGAAGATGGGAAGATTCCATCCGCCGACTTTCGTTCCCGCCTTCTCGCGGGATTCAATCTTGCCGATCTGGCTTGGAGTCAATGCTGCCAGGATCGCCATTCCGGCGAAGGCAGGAATCCAGAACAAGCAACGGCTTGGACACCGGCCTGCGTCGGTGTGACGGGGCACCTTGTTCACATTGGCAACAAACCGGACTGGCAGCGATTAAGTGAATTCAGCGCCTGCCGTCCATCACGGCGACCCCGACCTGCCCCGGACTCCACGGATTCAGGCCCGGCTCAGATCCGGAGAGCGGCGCCCGAGCAGGAGTGCAACGGCACTGTCCGCCAACTGGTCCACCGTCAGCGGGCCATCGGGGCGATACCAGCGGCCGGACCAGTTGAGCATGCCGAACAGCAGCAGGCGCAGCGGCGCGGCGGCCGATGCAATCCTGCCGCGCGCCGCGAGTTCGTCCAGCGTCGCCTGCCACGGCGCCTGATAGCGGTCGAACGCCGCGGCAATCTCGGCACGCGCGGCGACGTCGAGCGAGCGCGTCTCGTTGAGCAGCATCGGCGAATTGCAGTCGGCTTCGAGCAGGGTCCCAAGATGGGTGCGCACGAGGACGTACAGACGCCTTTCCGGATCCGCGACACCGGCAATGGCCGCCAGCAGGCGCTCCCGTCCGGCTTCCAGCCCGTCGATCATCGCCTCCTTTAGCAGTTCCTGCTTGCTGCGGAAATGATAGAAGGGGCTGCCCGAGCGCATGCCGACCGCTTCGGCGATGTCGCGGGTGGTCGTTGCGGCGAAGCCCTTGTCGACGAACAGGCGCGCCGCCGCCCGCAGCAGTTCGGCGCGCCGGTTCGGCTCGAGTCCTGCTTCCGACTTGCGACGGGGCACGGCTAGAGGCTGGCGGCGAGACGCGTGCCCTGGTCGATGGCGCGCTTGGCATCGAGTTCGGCCGCGACATCGGCGCCGCCGATCAGCGAGAACGGGATCCCCGCCGCTTGCAGCGGCGCCTGCAGGTCCCGGCGCGGCTCCTGGCCGGCGCAGATGACGATGGTGTCGACCGCCAGGGTTTTCGCCTTGCCATCGACGGTGATGTGCAGCCCGGCGTCGTCGATGCGCTCGTAGGTGACGCCGCCGATCATCTGGACTCCGCGCTTCTTGAGCAGCGTGCGGCGAATCCAGCCGGTTGTCTTGGCCAGTCCGTCACCGACCTTCGACGACTTGCGCTGCAATAGGTATACCTTGCGTGGCGCCGTCTCGTCGACCGGCGCCTTGAGCCCGCCGCGGTTGGCGTAGCCGGGGTCGATCCNCCATTCGTCGTTGAAGCGCTCGGCCTCGCTCCGGTCATCGTGGGCATGGGTCAGGAACTCGCCGACGTCGAAGCCGATGCCGCCGGCGCCGATGATCGCGACCGTCTTGCCGGCCTCCTTCCGCCCCTCGATGATGTCGAGATAACTCGCCACCTTGTCGCTGTCGATACCGGGAATCGGCGGCTGGCGCGGCACGATGCCGGTGGCCAGCACGACATGATCGAAACCGCCGGCCTTGAGCGCCGCCGCGTCGGCGCGTTGATTCAGTTTCAGTGTCACGCCGCTGGTCGCGATGCGCCGTCCGAAATAGCGCAGCGTTTCATTGAAGTCTTCCTTGCCGGGAATCTGCCTGGCGATGTTGAACTGGCCGCCTATGCGGTCGGCGGCATCGAACAGCGTCACGTGATGGCCGCGCTCGGCGGCGGTGGTGGCGCAGGCCATGCCGGCTGGGCCGGCGCCGACGACGGCCACCTTTTTCAAGGCCTTCGCCTTTTCGATGACCAGTTCGGTCTCGTGGCAGGCGCGTGGATTGACCAGGCAGGAGGTTAGCCGCCCGGCGAAAATGTGATCGAGACAGGCCTGGTTGCAGGCGATGCAGGTGTTGATCTCGTCGGCCCGGTTGGCGGCGGCCTTGACGACAAAATCGGCGTCGGCCAGAAAGGGGCGGGCCATCGACACCATGTCGGCGCAACCGGAAGCGAGCACCTCCTCGGCAACTTCCGGCGTGTTGATGCGGTTGGTGGTGATCAGCGGAATCTTGACAGTGCCCTTGAGGCGTTTCGTCACCCAGGTGAACGCGGCGCGCGGCACCATCGTCGCGATGGTCGGAATCCGCGCCTCGTGCCAGCCGATCCCGGTGTTGATGATGGTTGCTCCGGCCGCCTCGATCGCCTTGGCCAGCTCGACCACTTCGTCCCAGGTGCTGCCGCCCTCGACGAGGTCGAGCATCGACAGGCGGAAGATGATGATGAAGTTCGGCCCGACCTTGGCGCGGGTCGCGCGCACCGTCTCGACCGCGAAGCGGATCCGGTTCTCGAAACTGCCGCCCCATTCGTCGGTCCGCTTGTTGGTCTGCGGGGCGATGAACTGGTTGATCAGGTAGCCTTCGGAGCCCATGATCTCGACGCCGTCGTAGCCGGCCTTCTGCGCCAGATGGGCACAGCGGGCATAGTCGCCGATCGTCTTGCGGATGCCCCAGCGGGTCAGGGCGCGCGGCGTGAAGCGGTTGATCGGCGCGCGCAGCTTCGAAGGCGCGACATTGAGCGGATGATAGCCATAGCGCCCGGTGTGGAGTATCTGCAGGGCGATCTTGCCACCCTCGGCGTGCACGGCATCGGTAATCAGGCGATGCTTGCCGACCTGCCAGGAAAAGCTGAGTTGCGATCCGAAATGGTNGACCCGGCCGGCAAGGTTGGGGGCGAAACCGCCGGTGACGATCAATCCGACGCCTCCCCGCGCCCGCTCGCCGTAGAAGGCCGCCATGCGTTCGAAGCCGTTCTTCTCTTCTTCCAGCCCGGTGTGCATCGATCCCATCAGGGTGCGATTCCTGAGCGTCGTGAAGCCGAGGTCGAGGGNGGCCAGGAGATGCGGGTAAGGTGACTGGACCGAGGCCTGATTCATGAACTGTCTCCGGAATATTTGATTAACTAATAAGCAAGCAAGCGCTTGGTCATTATCAGGCCAGAGGCCGGGAATTGCAAGCGTTACGGGCGGTCATCCGGACGCGGGTGAGGAGAAGGGCAAGACCGTGGCGAGGAGTGGCGGCGGGTGGCGGGGGCTATCCCGATTTGGGCTTCTTCCAGGTGTGAACCGCGGTAACCGCATAATTCCACACCGCGCCGACGAGCACGCCGGCAATTGCCGAAAGCAGCCAATAGGCGCGCTGATCGAAGAGGTAGGTTGCAATTCCGACGTTCGCCAGCGCCCCGACACTGCAGGCCAGCGAGAACGACAGCCAGCCGCTCACGAGTTTCCAGCCGCGCAACTGCATGTCGCGG
Source organism: Dechloromonas sp. (assembly GCA_013693915.1). Classification (GTDB taxonomy): domain Bacteria; phylum Pseudomonadota; class Gammaproteobacteria; order Burkholderiales; family Rhodocyclaceae; genus Azonexus. The sequence goes on from CP059264.1 coordinate 548,698, forward strand.
TAGGTCAGGACGTTGTTGACCGCGAAGTTGAACGTCATGGCAACGAGCGTCGCCGTGGTTTGCGCCACGAAGAATGACGCGCCGATCCNCCGGAAGAGGGTTGCCAGCACGAGCAGGTGTACCCCGAGGCCGAGCAGGCCGACCAGCGAGAAAGCGATGAAGCGGATGGGGACGACGCGCCCTAGATAGTGGTCGAGCAGCATCATGAAGAACTCCCACGCCACCATCGTGTCGAGTTTGCTCTCGCCGGAAAAGCGGTTGCGGAACTCGTAAGGGAGTTCGCGACAGCGGAGCGGCTCGGGTGAGGTGGCGAACAGATCCAGCAGGATCTTGAAGCCGACGCCGGACATGCCGGCCCTGACGCAGCGCTCGACCGCCGCGCGCCGGATCATGAAGAACCCGCTCATGGTGTCCTGCAGGTCGGCCTTGAGCACCAGGCGGCTGAGCCGGGTGGCGAACCGGCTGGTGGCGACGCGGGTGCGGTCCCAGCCTTCCATGCTGCCACCTTCCGCGTACCTGCTGCCGACCACGACGTCCAGATCGTCGCCGCGCAACGCGTCGAACATGGCCGGCAACAGCCGCTCGTCGTGCTGCAGGTCGGCATCGATGACCGCGACAATGGGTGCCGACGAGGCCAGCATCCCCTCGATGCACGCCGTCGACAGCCCGCGCCTGCCGATGCGCTGGATGCAGCGGACCCGACTGTCGCGCTGCGCCAGTTCCCGCACCGTTGCCGCCGTCCCGTCCGGAGAATCGTCATCGACGTAGATCATCTCCCAGGCGACCCCGGGAAGCACCGCGGCAACCCGATTCCTGAGTTCGACGACGTTCCCGGCCTCGTTGAAGGTCGGGACGACAATGGACAGCTGGGGCATGAAAAATCTTTCTGCTGAATGGTGCGAACCGCTTAAATTGGCTATTTTACGGCATCCGCCTTGGCGGGCCGAGGCCGGCCCCGGTAATTCGTTGCCTGATAGATCTCGATGCGGCGTACAACCCGCCCGGAAAAGCCTGTTTCGACGACATCAACGAGCTCGATCGCGTCGAAATAAGGTCTGAGGCGCTCAAGATCGACCTTCGATTGTGCCTGGTCGGTGATGACAAGTATCCCGGTCGCTCCCCGCAGGTCGCGGTCCGCCGGAAGATAATCGTATTCGAGCGCCTTCTCGCCGTAGATGTCCTGGGCGTAGGTGCGCTCCTGCCCGGGGCGGTGAAACCAGACCAGCGAACTCGTCTTGTAGTGCGGGGAGAACACGAAGCTTTCCTTCCCCCNGGCCCTGATCGCCGCCTCCAGCCGGTCGACCCGCGCCCCCGCTTCGCTGAAGCCGCTCCAGCTGTTGAGATCGCCGGGAACCGGCAGGTTCGGAACCGTTGAAATGGCGGCGCCGATTGCCAGCACCCCGGCGGAAGACGCCAGACCCCAGACCATGCGCCGCTCGCTCCCGCTCCGCGCAAGCTGGTGACGGATACCGAGAACGATCAGCGGCCAGAAGGCAGGAGCCAGCCAATTGATCTTGACGATCGAGCGGAAACTGATCCCGGTGAACAACAGCAGGGGAACCGCGGCACTGATCAGCAGCAGGCGAACGGAATCGTCGATGCCGGTGCTGAGCCATCTCCGGAACTCGCGCGCCAGGGAGGCGATTGCCACGACGAACAGATACGGCGTAACGATCACGAACTGCTGGACAAGCATCATCAGGAAATACTGCGGCCTGAATCCGCCCATCTCGTTCAGCCGCCGACTGCTCTGGAAGGCAAGCGAGACCCAGTCGTGACTGAAGTTCCAGATCAGCACCGGAGCGAACACGACTGTCGCCAGCAGCAGGCCCAGATAGGGATGAGGCTTCGCCAGCCAGAACCGTTGTCGCGGCGACGTGAGCAGATACAGCAGCACGATCGGCCCAAGAAGCGCGCCGGAATACTTTCCCAGCCAGGCCAGCCCCATGAAGGAGCCGGCGACGAACCACCAGCGTCCTTGCGCCGTGGCACTCACGCGCCATACCGCCCAGACCGTCCCGACCCAGGCAAAAAGCAGGGGTCCGTCGGGCGTCGGTCCGAACCCCAGGACCTCGTAAACGATGGTCAGGTTGAGCGCCACCAGCGACCAGAAGGCCAGCCTGCGGTCGCCGAACATGTCGAGGATCAGCTTCGCCCAGAGGACATTCCAGCCCAGCGACCAGAGCACCGCCGCCGACTTGATGCCGAATGCACTCTGCCCGAACACCGCCGTCGTCAGCGCGATGCTGTAACTTGCCAGCGGCGGGTGGTCGAAGTACGACCAGTCAGGGAAGCGGCTCCACGTCCAGTAGTAGGCCTCCTGCGGCAACAGCGGCGCGATCGCCGCCAACACTAGGCGAAACAACGTGAAACCGGTGATGAGGAAGGCGATGGCCCGCGACTGCCTGGGCAGTGAGCGCCACCAGTCCCCGCAAGAAAGTGTGATTCGGCTCAACGGGCAGTTCTGTTCGGTTGGTCGCGCCTTTGCCGCGCGACGATCGCTGACCCATGCGCCAGAAGAACCCGAACGAGCGCAACGCACGTCAGGACAGGAATCCACTTGCTCATGATTCACGACTGGTGGTTCGCCAGGTCAAAGTGCGATGCGGGCAAGGTCTGCGGTCGACGCCTCAATTTGCCCGAAATTGAAAACTGATGATCGTAGCGCATTCTCCGTGAGCGAATTGTGAGGAATCCGGGCCACCGGTGCCCGGGCAAGGACGGCGTTCCGTTGGGCGATAGAAGCGTCTAGACTGCGGGCCTGAATGAATCGGAGACGCACATGCGTAAACTCTACGGGTTCCCCGTCAGCAACTACGTGAATATGGTCAGTCTGGCGCTGCTGGAGAAGGGGCTTCCCTTCGAATTCGTAATGACCATCCTCGACCGGGATCCGGAATTTCTGGCCAGGAGCCCGCGCGGCAAGGTGCCGTGCCTGGAAACCGAACTCGGTTTCATCAACGAGGCTAGCGTCATCCTGGAATGTCTCGAGGAAGCCGCCGTCGGCACGGCGCTGCTGCCGAGCGACCCCTGCCAGCGGGCACAGGTGCGCGCGCTGATGAAGGAAATCGAGCTCCATATCGAACTGCCGGCGCGCTCCTGTTACGGTGAGGCATTCTTCGGCGTGACCCTGCCGGATGCTCTCAGGGCCAGGGCGCGTGATGAACTGGTGGCCGGGTTCGCTGCGCTCAAGCGANNGCATGGCAGGTTCTCGCCTTTCGTGGCCGGCGAGAGTTTCACGCTGGCCGACATCCTGTTCCTGTACAGCGTCGAACTCGGCGCGTCCGTCGGCAAGTTGGTGTTCGGGCTTGACCTGCTCGGCGACTTCGTTGCCGCCACGGCGCTCCTGCAGCAACTGGGCAAAAATTCGAACGTCCAGCAACTGGCCGCCCGACGNCTTGCGGCGATGCCAGGCTTCATCGCCGCCACGCGCACCAGAATGCAAGGCGCGGCCTGAGCGATTCATGGGCAGTTCCTTGCGCACACGATGACCCGCAACCGCCAGATTCTTCCCGGCAAATGTCCCGCGGGCGAAACCAGCGTCGGCAACCTCGGGCTCGCCGGCAGCGAGATTCCGCCCCTGATGGAAGGTCAGGTTGATGCGGCGTGGTTGTCGCGTGCCATCGTGGAGCCCTGTCCCGATGGCATCCACTGCCACCCCGAAGATGTCGGCGACATGGTGGTGGATGCGGTGCTGACGCGCGTGAGCGCGCAGGGGCGCATCGCCTTGTGCGGCATGATCGCCAGCTACGACGGGCAGCCGCCGCCACCGGCCCAACCGGCGATGATTCTGGTCAATCGCCGCAAGCTGCAGGGCTTCATCATCAGCGACCGCATGGACATCTGGCCGCAGGCGCTGACCGAGTTCGCCGGACTGGTCGTCACCGGCAAGCAACTGGTCAGGCCGATCGGACCGATGAGCAATGCCGATCTCCTCCCGGACCACGGACGGCGATGATTACTCCGCTTGAGTATGCTGCGCATGATGGTCTCGGCTTGGCGGCCCTGATCCGGCGCCGCGAGGTGAGTACGGCGGAAGTCCTCGATGCGGCGATCGCGCAGATCGAGCAGCACAACGCCACCTTGAACGCAGTCAATCGCAAGCGCTACGAACAGGCGCGAAGCGAAGCCGCGCGGGTTAACGCCGCCGCGCCGTTTGCCGGCGTTCCCTTCTTGCTCAAGGACCTGATCGCCAGCATCGCCGGCGAACCGACCGGGTGCGGTAACCGGCTACTTGCCGCGATCCCCATGCCGCGCGACAGCGAACTGGTACGCCGCTACCGTGCCGCGGGTCTGGTCATCGTTGGCCGTACGAACACGCCGGAATTCGGTCTGACGCCGTACACCGAACCGGAGGCTTGCGGCCCGACGCGCAACCCCTGGTCGCTACGGCACTCGCCGGGNGGCTCGAGCGGCGGCTCGGCGGCGGCGGTGGCCGCGCGCATGGTGCCGATGGCCAGCGGCGGCGATGGGGGCGGCTCGATCCGGATTCCCGCTTCTTGCTGCGGGCTGTTCGGATTCAAGCCGAGCCGCGGCATGACTCCGACCGGACCCGAATTCGGCGAACTCTGGCGGGGCTATGCGATCGAGCATGTCATCACGCGCTCGGTTCGCGACAGCGCCGCCATGCTCGACGCCACCGCCGGCGCCGACCCCGGCGCCCCTATGCCGCTCCCAGGCCGGTCCGCCCCNTTCCTCGTCGAGGCCGGGAGCGAACCCGGTCCGCTGCGCATCGCGTTTACCGGCAGCCCGCTCCTTGGCGGACATGGCATCCATCGCAATTGCCTGGACGCGCTGGAGTCGAGCGCCAGGCTGCTCGCATCGCTTGGACACCATGTCGAAGAGGCCGCCCCGCCGGTTGAGCGCGAGGCTTTTGCGCTGGCCTTCATGACCGTCATCGCCTGCGAACTGCGGGCGGAAATCGAGAATTTCGCCCAGTCGGCGGGTCGCGCGATTCATGCCGGTCAATTCGAGACGGCAACCTGGGGGCTTGCCCTGCTCGGACGCACCGTCAAGGCTGCCACCTATGTAAATGCCGTCCGCACGCTGCAACTGGCAGCAAGAAGGATGGCGCCCTTCTTCGCGCAGTACGATGTGCTCCTGACGCCGACACTGGCAGCGCCGCCCGCACTGATCGGGTCGCTCCAGCCTTCCCCAGCTGAAAGGCGCCTGTTGCGCATCGTCAACCGGCTCAACGCCGGCTGGCTGCGGCAGGCGCTGGGTGTCCTTGGCTCGGTGGCTGAAAAGACCTTCGCCTATGTTCCCTTTACACCGCTGTTCAACGCCACCGGTCAGCCGGCGATGTCGGTGCCGCTGCACTGGAATGGCGAGGGATTGCCGGTCGGGGTCCAGTTCGTCGGCAAGTTCGGCAGCGACGCAGCGCTGTTTCGACTGGCCGGGCAACTTGAGCGGGCTCGGCCATGGTTCGAACACGCCCCGTCCGGTTACCCGGGGCGGCCGCATGGCGCGTGACGGGATTCCGTACACGACATGAACATTTCGTTGCATTCTGTCACTTGAATTTTCCGGCAGGCGCCGCTATGTTAAAAACATGCGCTGATGATTCAGCCTGGCGGTCGCCCCTCCCCCTCCTCCAGGTGGCCGTCTTGGAAGCCTCGGACTCCCCCGGTCCGGGGCTTTCATCCTTTCAGGCCGCGTCAGGGCCGCATGCGGAACATGCTGCTTCGCTTTTTAGAACCGGCTGTCAAGACATTGCTCCGTGACAGGTCTAGGATGGCCGAGGCTCCCCTTCGCTGATTCTTGCCATGCCCTTGTCCGTTTCCAGCCTCACCCGCAGCATGAACCGCCGGGCTGCCAACTCCCGCATCGGCCAGCGCGTCCTGCGGACTTTGCCGGTTCCTGCCGACCTCGAGGCGGTGACCGATGTCGACCGGGCTGGCGAACTTGCTCCGGGGTCGGCCGGATTGACGCAGGACGATGTCAGCGCGATCTGGTCCCGCGCCGAGGATCTCTACTGCACCGGCTACTACCCGGCGGTGATGCTGTGCATCCGCCGTCACGGCAAGATCACGCTGAACCGGGCAATCGGTCTTGCCCGCGGCTTCGGTGAACCGGGCGGCCCGGAGATCCCGGAGCCGGTCAGCGTCACTACGCCGGCCTGCTTGTATTCCGCGAGCAAGGCGGTTACCGCCATCCTGATCCACAAGCTGGCCGACGACGGCCACATCAACCTGCTCGACCCGGTTGCCCACTACGTTCCCGAGTTCGCCAGGCACGGCAAGGAAAGGTTGAACATCCTGCAGATTCTCTCGCACCGCGGCGGCGTTCCCGGCATCCAGAGCGAAATCCCGCTGGAGGAACTGGTCCGTCACGAGACGCTGCTCAAGCTGATCTGCGAGGCCGAGCCGACGGATGTTCATGGTCGCCGGCAGGCCTACCATGCCATCACCGGCGGAACCATCCTGCAGGCCATCCTCGAGCGCGTGACCGGACGTTCGATCCGCAGCTACTGGCATGACCATTTCAAGAAGCCGATGCGGTTCAGCCATTTCGACTATGGTGCCACCCGAAAGGAATTCGACCGGATGGCGCGCGACCGCTTCGCCGGCGCCAGGGTACCGCAGCCATTCCGCACCTATTTCCGTCAGTTCCTCGGTCTGGATGTCGAAAAGGACCGCGATTTCGTCAACAACTATGCCTTCTTCTCCGAACCGGTCCCGGCGGGCAACATGATCGCCACTGCCGAGGAGACCAGCCGTTTCTTCCAGATGCTGCTCGATGACGGCCGCTACGGGGACAAGCAGATCATCAGCAAGCTGGCTGCCCACCGGGCGACGTGGGAAACCTCGCCGCATCAACTCGACAACACGCTGAAGGTGCCCCTGCGCTACTCGGCGGGGATGATGCTCGGCGGCGAGCCGTTCGGGCTCTTCGGCCCGCACACCGGCAGCGCCTTCGGGCACCTCGGATTGATCAACACTTTCGCCTGGGCCGATCCCGATCGCGACATTGCCGTGGCGCTGCTGTGCACTGGCAAGCCCTTGCTGGCACACAATGCGTTCACCCTGATCCAGTTGTTGCGTGAGATCAACAACCGGATTCCGCGCCGCCGGCCTCCGCTGTCCTAGACGGGTTGCGCGGGGTTTCCGGGCGCCGCCCCACGCCCGTTCGCCGGTCGATGGCAGGAACTCTCCCCGCAGGAAAATGCCGACAGTCAATTTCGCTATAGAATGATCCGGTATCCACGTTCGCTGGAGAAGATCATGAAGGTGACGACCGCATTGCTGTGCGCCGCTGTGGCAGGGCTCTTCTCGGCCTGTGCAACCCCGGACGGCGCCTCCGACGACAGCCGGACGCTGAATGTGCCGTTGCGGCCAGGCCAGCAGAACCTCGGGGCAGTCGCGCAGGCCACCCTCGTGGCGCGGGGCGACGTTACCGATGTCAGAGTCTTTCTCAGTGGNCCCCCTCCCGCTCGGGGTCTCCCGGAGGCCGCAGCTTTTGCCTTCATCTACCCCGGAAACTGCGACAATCAAGGGCCGCAGCCCGCCTTCGCGATGAACAGCACGGTGACCTCGTTTCCCGAGGTCGGTGGCTGGAGGATCATACGGACAGCCGAGGCACCGCTGGAAGCGCTGCGCAGCGGCAACTACTCGATCGTGATTCGGACCAGCCCGCAGGACCGGAACATCGATATCTTCTGCGGCGACATCCGGTAGGTTTCGACCGCGCTGCGGCTGTCCGCGCCAGGCGCTTGGCGCCGGCGCCCGCACGATCCGCCGGTCGCGCGGGGGCAACTGCGACGATCACCGCCGGCAACGGGTGTGATAGCCCGAAAAGGCCTCAGTTCGCCTGCCGTCCGATGAAACCGACCAACCGCCGCGTCATCCACTTCGGCATCGCCCGACTCGCCAGCGTGGTCAACAGATTGACGCGTCCGGGCACCTGAACCACCTGGCCGCTCATGCAGGCATCGAAGCCGGCATCGGCCACCTCGGTGGCATCGAGCACGGTCGACGCGACCAGCCTGACGAACCGCGAGTTCTCCTCAGCCATGGCATCCATCATCGGTGTCGCGGTCACTCCGGGGCACAGGGCGGTCACTGTCACGCCGGTGCCCTGCAATTCCTCGCTGACCGATTCGGTCAGCGACAGCAGGTAGGCCTTGCTTGCCGCATAGGTGGCCATGAACGGAACGGGAACGAATGCCGAGGTCGAGGCGATGTTGAGCACGCGTCCGTGCCCGCGCGCCACCATCGGCGGAATGAAGTGCGACATCATCGCGGTGGCCGCCGCGACATTCAGGCGGATGATGGCCTGATTGGCCGCCGGGGTCATCCGTGCGAAGTGTCCCAGGTCGTTGATGCCGGCATTGTTGACGAGGATGTCGATCGCCAGTCGGCGGCGCTTGAGCGTCGCCGCCAGCCTTGCGACCGCGCCGTCCTGCGCCAGATCGGCGGCTATGCTGACGACCTTGACGCCATGGCTTGCGGTCAGTTCGTCGGCCAGCGCCTCGAGCTTGTCGAGGCTGCGCGCGACCAGCATGAGGTCATGGCCGGCGCCGGCGAAGCGCCGCGCCAGCGCTGCGCCGATGCCCATCGAGGCGCCGGTGACGAGAACGGTTTCCCTGGATCCTTCCTTGCCCATGACTCCTCCGTCTGTTGCCGGACGTGTTGTTTGTCGAAACCCGCGCATTCCTGGCCGGGAGGACCGGATCCGTCCGGAATCGCGCGGCGACCCTTCCGCAATTTGCCCATATTCATGGGTCGACCGCGATCGATGCCGGTCCGGGCGCATTCTGCCCGTTGTCCGCCGATGCGCATGCTCTTTATATCATCGAGGCGATGCCGGTGATCCGGATCTGTCCCTTGGGCTTGTCTCCGGCAATTCATGACTGCTGCCGGAAGCGGCCGATCAGCGGGCCAATAACCCGAGTATCTTCGGGTAACTGTCGGGCAGTAGGCGGCTCAGCCAGTGCAGCGTCGACGACTTGTTTCCGGTAATGATGCGCCGGTCGCCACGCTCCACTCCGGCGAGAATGTCGGCCGCGCATTCGGCGGGCGGGGTAAGCAACAACTTCTCCCNCAATTCCGTCAAGCGCGCCTCCTCTTCTCCGGCCGCGGCGCATCGGCGACCGGCGACTTCTATGTTGGTCTTGATGCCCCNCGGATGAACGGACACCGCACGCACGCCCGATCCCGCCAGTTCGCTCCACAAGCACTCGGTAAGGCCGCGTACTCCGAACTTGGAGATGTTGTAGGCGCCCTGAGCGGGGAAGCCGACAAAGCCGAAGACGCTCGAAATATTGACGATGCAGCCTTCACGCTGCTCCAGCATCATTGGCAGGAAGGCCTTGGTGCCGTAGATCACGCCCCACAGGTTGATGCCGAGCTGCCACTCGATCTCTTCGATCGACAGGTGGGCAATGGTGCCGACGATGGTCACGCCGGCATTGTTGATGAGGAAATGTGCTGTCCCGAAATCCCGCCTCACCGCTTCGGCATGGGCAAAGACTGCCTCGCGACTGGACACGTCGAGCGTGTAGGCGATTGCCTGAGTTCCCTTCGCCAGGGATTCCCTGGTTTCTTCCAGGGTCTGCGCATTGACATCCGACAGGGCCAGGCGCGCGCGCCTCGCTGCCAGCTGCTGGGCCAGCGCGCGCCCGATGCCCGAGCCGGCGCCGGTGATGACGACCACCTTGCCATCGAAACAATTCATGCTCCGCTCCCTCGGTTGCGATCAAGCGACGAAAACTCCCTTGCTGCACGGACGGGCCGGGTCGGTCCCGATCCGGCCGCGGCGTGACTGCCGCGGGCACCCGGCACCGCCCCGTCCTGCCTAGAGCCGCAGCGGCGGCGTCAGGTAGGGCAGGGTCGATCCGAGATTCTCCTTACCCTTCCGGATCTCCATGCGGGCGATGGCCTGCAGGTGGACCTCGTCCGGACCATCCGCATAGCGCAGCGCCCGGCCCCAGGTCCAGTGGTCTGCCAGCGGCGTGTCCGGGCTGATGCCCATCGCCCCGAAAGTCTGCATGGCACGATCGCACACGGCGGTATGCACGCCCGGGACCAGCGCCTTGATCATCGATATCTCCTTGCGCGCTTCCCTGACCCCGATGTTGTCGATCATCCAGGCCGTCTTGAGGACCAGCAGGCGCGCCTGGTCGATCTCGATTCGCGATCGGGCGATCCATTCGCCGATCGTCCCGTGCATGTACAACTGCTTGCCGAAGGCCTTTCGCTCCAGGGCACGGTCGATCATCAGTTCCAGCGCGAGTTCGGCGGCGCCGATCGAGCGCATGCAATGGTGAATCCGGCCGGGGCCAAGGCGCGCCTGGGCCAGCGCAAAGCCGCTCCCCTCCGCGCCGAGCAGATTGCCCGCCGGCACCCGCACATTGCGGAAGACGACCTCGCAATGGCCTTCCGGCGTCTGGTGGTTCATGACATTCACGTTGCGCACGACATCCAGCCCGGGCGTGTCGCGCGGCACCAGCACCATGCTCTGCTGCTGGTAAACAGCCGCCGCCGGATCGGTCTTGCCCATCACGATGAATATTCTGCATTGGGGATGGGCGGCATTGGTGATGAACCACTTGCGTCCGTTGATCACGTAGTCGTCACCATCACGGGAGATCAGCGTCGTGATGTTGGTGGCGTCCGAGGAGGCGACGTCCGGCTCGGTCATGGCGAAGGCGGAACGGATCTCGCCGCGCAGCAGCGGCTGCAGCCATGCTGAATTCTGCTCGGGCGTCGCGAACATGTGCAGCAGTTCCATGTTGCCGGTATCCGGCGCATTGCAGTTGAAGACCTCCGACGCCCAGCCAACGCGGCCCATGATCTCGGCCAGCGGCGCATACTCGAGATTGGTCAGCCGGGTGCCCGGCTCGTCGTCCCTGAGGTCGGGCAGGAACAGGTTCCACAAGCCTTCCGATCTCGCCAGCGCCTTCAAGTCGTCCATGAAGGACACCGGGAACCGCCCTTGACGGACTTCGTCGTGCCACTGCCGCACGCGCGGCACGATATGGTCGTCCATGAATCCGCGGACACGGCGGCGCAGATCCTCGACCTTGGGGGAATAGGAGAAGTCCACCGGGTTTCCTTTCGTTCAAGCGTTAGTCACAGGGCCGAAACGCCGCCGTCGACGGCGACGGCCTGGCCAGTCATGTAGGAGTTTTCCCTGGCGCACAGCATCAGCATCACCGCGACCGTTTCGCCCGGCGTGCCCAGTCGTTTCATCGGCGACGCCTGGGAAAGATATTCCACGTGCTCCGCCAGCCCTTCCGTCACCATCGGCGTGCTGCTGTAGAACGGGCAGACGGCATTGACGCGGATGTTCCTGCGCGCGTATTCGGCCGCCCCCGTCCGGGTCAGCCCGATGACGGCGTGCTTGGCCGCCGAATACGCCGCCAGCTTTGGCGCGCCGCCGAGGCCGGCCATCGAGGCAACATTGAGGATGACCCCGCCTCCCTGCTTCAGCATTTGCGCGATCTGGTGCTTCATGCCGAAGAAGACGCCCTTGGCATTGACGGCGAAGTTGAGGTCGAGATCGGATTCCAGGGTATCGATCAGCGCCTTCATCGGCGTCGACATGCCGGCGTTGTTGACTCCGACATCGAGGCGGCCGAAGCTTGCCACCGCCGCGTCGACCATCGCCTTGACCTCGGCTTCGCGGGTGACGTCGCAATGCAGGTCGACCACCTCGGCGCCGGAGGCGCGGAGTTCGCAGGCGACGCGCTGCAGGCCTTCGAGATTCCGGTCCCCGAGAACCAGCCGCGCGCCCATCGCCGCCAGTTCCCGCGCCAGCAACTCGCCGAAACCGCTGGCCGCGCCGGTGATCATCACCACCTGTCCCGCATAGCTTGTCAGATTCATGGCGGTCCCTAGAGCGTCAGTCCGCCGTCGACGACGATGCATTCGCCATTGGTGTAGCTCGCCGCGTCGGAGACCAGGTAGAGCACCGTGCCCGCCATCTCGTGCGGCTCGGCATGCCGGCGCAGCGGAACCCTGGCCATCCATTCGTCGTAGAGGGGCTTGTTGGCGAAGAGGGCGCCGGCAAACTTCGTTTTCGTCAGTCCAGGCAACACGGCATTGACCCGGATGCCCAGAGGCCCGCATTCCTTGGCGAAGGACTTTGTCATATTCACCACCGCTGCCTTGGTGATCGAGTAGATGCCCTGCATCTCGCCGGGCTGCAGCGCGTTGACCGAGGCGATGTTGACGATCGCGCCGCTACCCTGTTCGCGCATCATCTTGCCGGCGGCGATCGACATGAAGAAATAGCCCCGGACATTGACGTCGACCGTCTTGTTGTAGGCGTTCAGGTCGGTATCCAGAACATGGCCGAAATACGGATTGGTCGCCGCGTTGTTGACGAGAATGTCAAGGCGGCCGTGCGTGGTGCCAATATGCGCGAAGGCGCTGGTGATGTCGTCCATGTTTCCGACATGGCAGGCCAGGGCTTCGGCGCTCAGGCCTGCCGCCCGCAGCCGGTCTACGACCGTCTGGCAGTCATCCAGCTTGCGACTGGAGACGATCACATGCGCGCCCTGCTCCGCCAGCAGGCTGGCAATCGCCTCGCCGATGCCGCGGCTGGCGCCGGTCACCAGCGCAATCCTGCCACTCAGGTCAAACAGCTTCGTGCTCATCGCCGACTCCTCGTTACTTGGTTGTGTCGATCAGGGCCGTGGCGGCCTCCGCCAGATGCCGTGCCATGTCGCCCACCTGGCCGGCCCTGGCGCTCGATGCATTGCCGCCGAGGGCGCGCCTCTTGACGCCCTGGGCGATCGCCGCCAGGCGGAAGAAACTGAATGCCAGGTAGAAGTTCCAGTGCGCAATCGCCGGGATCCCGCGCAACTCGCAGTAGCGACGCACGATGGCTTCCTCGCCCGGCACGCCAAGTGCATCGCGATCCTTGCCCAGCAGACCGGGGATGTGTCCGACCGCCGGCAGGCGCAGGCACATGCAGAAATAGGCTAGATCGGCCAGCGGGTTGCCCAGGGTCGACAGTTCCCAGTCGAGAATCGCAATGATTTTCGGGTCACCGCNGTCGAAGATCAGGTTGTCGATCCGGAAGTCGCCGTGCACCAGCGACGGCGGCCCGTCATCGCGCGGGCAATTGGCCGGCAGCCATTCGATCAGGGTTTCCATCGCCTCCAGGCGCCCGGTTTCCGAGGAACGGTACTGCTTGGTCCACACGCCGATCTGCCGCTCGAAATAGTTCCCGGCACGCCCGTAGTCGGCGAGCCCGACCGAATCGACGTCGACATTGTGCAGCGCCGCCAGCGTTTCCACGATCGCTGCATAGACCGGCCCCCGCGCCCCCTNGTCGAGTTCCGGCAGGGAAGGGTCCCAGAAGATCCGTCCGGCCGCGTAGCCCATGACATAGAACATGCTGCCGATGACATCGCGGTCCTCGCAAAGGTGGTAGGCACGCGGCACCGGCACGGCGGTGCCGGCCAGCGCCACGAGGACGCGAAACTCGCGATCGACGGCGTGTGCCGACTTGAGCAGTTCTCCCGGCGGCTGGCGCCGCAACACGTAGCGTCCGCTTTGCGCCTCGAGCAGGAAAGTCGGGTTGGACTGCCCGCCGGCGAATTTTGTCGCGGCCAGCGGCCNCCGGAAACCGGGAATCCTGTCCTCGAGATAGCGGGCCAGCCTGGCGCAATCGAATTGGTGAATGTCACTGCTCATGATGGGTGCCTGATCGACGATGTTCATCCGTAGGTGACGCAATCCCGGCGCTGCGGAAGATCGAGATGCGGAATGCCGTTGAAGCTTGCCAGATGGCAGGTTTCGGCGTTGAAGAAGTACTGGCAGATGCCCGTGTTCCTGATCTGCATGTTCAGTTCGATCGCGGTGCTCGCGGGCGCCTGCATCACCTGCTGGGCGAAGGCGCCCATCGGCCCGCCGGAACTGATGACCAGGACCCGCCTGCCGCCCCGGCCCTGGATGTTCTCGCGGGCAGCCGCCACGCGCTGCTGGAATTGTCCCCACGATTCGGGTAGCGGGCCGGCGAGCGCGTCCTCCGACCACAGCCGCAGAGCCTGTTTCAGCCCCTTGTAGAAGTCGCGCATGCTGCCGCCGGCCTGGGCCTTCAACTCCTTCCTGTCCTCGCCGAGCGCACCGTAGAGCGCATGGAAGTCGTACTCGTTCAGACGGGGATCCTCTTCGCAGGCAGCAGAGCTTCCCATGCCGCGAAAGATGGCGTCGGCGGTCTGCCGATGTCGCCGCAGCGAACCGGTCACCACCCGATCGAACGCCATTCCCCGTTCGCCGAAATACTCGCCGAGCCACGCCCCTGGCGTTCGCCCAGAGGCGAAAGCCGATCGTAGTTTCCTGTCCCGAAGGATGCCTGCCCGTGCCGGACCATGATGAGTTCTGCCAAAGTCCCCTCCTGGAGAGCGAAGGCCAAGAATAGCCGGCCGTACGATATTCGCCCAGTTTATTATCTGAATGCATTATGATTCACGGCGGTGATAGCGGCCCCGGCACCGTCGCGGAACGCATCACCCCACGCACTCAACCTCCAGGAGCCGCGGAAATGCGCCTGCCGCAGATGGACCTCAACCTGTTCCAGGTGTTTGATGCGATTTACGGCAAGCGCAACCTGACCCGTGCCGCCGAGATCCTGTGCATCACGCAACCTGCCGTCAGCAATGCGCTGGCGCGGATGCGCCGGGCCCTCAACGATCCGCTGTTCATCAGCACGCCGCAGGGCATGGTACCGACGCCACTGGCGGACAACATCGCCGGTCACGTCGGCGAGGCGCTGCAGCTGCTCAACGCCGCCTTCAGCCAGGGCGAGACCTTCGTCCCTGCAACGTCCCGGAAGATCTTCCGGGTCAGCATGCCGGACCTCGCCGAGTCCCTGCTCCTGCCGGTCCTCGGCGAGGCGCTTCAGCACGAAGCGCCGGGCATCCGGATCGAGAGCTACTACACCGGGCGCAGCGACATTCCGCTGGAACTTGCCAACGGCAATGTCCATCTGGCGATCGACGCGCCGCTCATCGATGACCCGCAGGTCAGGCAGACCCCGCTGCCGAGCGATCGCCATGCCTGCATGCTGCGCCCCGATCATCCGTTTGCCGGTGACAGCCTGACCCTGGAAGACTACCTGGCGCTCGATCACATCCACATCTCGAGCCGACGCCATGGCCTCGGCCACGTCGACACCGCCCTGAGGAAACTCGGGCGCCGGCGCTCGATCCGGATGCGCGTCCAGCACTACCTGGTGGCGCCCCTGATAGCGCTGCGCACCGATCTCGCGCTGACGGCGCCATTGCGCCTGCTGCAAGGCTACGACGCCCGCCGCTTCGAACTCCCCTTCGAGTTGCCGCCTCTCGAATGGCACTGCTATTGGCATCGCAGCATGGATCACGACCAGGCCAATATCTGGCTGCGCGGCAAGTTCACCGTGGCGATCGCCGCGCTGCAGGGCGAGCCGCCGCACGTCGGGTAGCGGACAGGCGTCAGGCGCAGCCCGTTGGCCGTTGCGCCCCGGAGATCCCCCGTTCCGAGGGGCTCACGGGCCTCGCGCTTTGTATATGATGTACGGCATGCCTTGGTGTGAGCGCGACCGCGATGCGCGCGCCGCCTCAAGGGTTGAATTTCGCCAAGCCCAAACACAACCGGAGAAAGAGACACCATGACAATGGGATTGATGCAGGATGGCCCGCTGCTGATTTCGACGCTGATCGAGCACGCGTCCAGGTTTCACAAGGATGCCGAGATCGTGTCGCGAACCTGCGAAGGTCCAGTTCACCGCTGCACCTACGGCGACATTTCCCGCCGGGCGAAGCAGGTCGCAAATGCCCTGGCGGAACTCGGCGTCAGGCCCGGCGACCGGGTCGCGACGCTGGCGTGGAACGGCTACAGGCACATGGAACTCTACTATGGCGTCTCCGGCTCCGGCGCGGTGCTGCATACGATCAACCCGCGCCTTTTCCCCGAGCAGATCGAGTACATCGCCAATCACGCCGAGGACCAGTTTCTCTTCTTCGACCTGACCTTCGTTCCGCTGATCGAGAAACTGGCGCCGCTGATGAAGACGGTGAAGGGTTTCGTGCTGATGACCGACCGCAGCCACATGCCCGAGTGCGCCATTCCCGGACTGCTCTGCTACGAGGAACTGGTCGGCCGCCAGAGCAGCGAATACGAATGGCCGGTGTTCGACGAAAACACTGCGTCGTCGCTCTGCTATACGTCGGGAACGACCGGCAATCCGAAGGGCGTTCTCTACTCGCACCGCTCTTCGGTGCTGCATTCCTTCTCGGCCTGCTCTGCCGATGTGCTGGGACTCGGCGCGAAGGACTCGGCGCTGCTGATCGTTCCGATGTTCCACGTCAACGCCTGGGGCATGCCCTATGCCGGCGCCATGTGTGGCGCCAGGCTGGTGATGCCCGGCCCGGCACTCGACGGCAAGAGCGTCTATGAACTGATGCGCGACGAGAAGGTGACGCTCGCTCTCGGCGTCCCGACCGTCTGGCTCATGCTGTTCCAGCACGTCGACGCCAACCGGCTCGTGCCGCGCGACGATCTCTGTGTCGAGCGCGTCGTCATCGGCGGCTCGGCGGCGCCACGCGCCATGTGCGAGAAATTCGAGACCCAGTTCGGCGCCTTCGTCGTGCACGCCTGGGGGATGACCGAGATGTCGCCGCTGGGAACGGTCTGCAACCTGCTGCCCAAGCACAAGGACTACTCGCTCGACCAGCGCCTGAACCTGCAGGTCAAGCAGGGACGCGCGATCTACGGCGTCGACATGAAGATCACCGACGACGAGGGCAACCGGCTGCCGCATGACGGCAAGGCCTTCGGCCATCTGATGGTGCGCGGCCCCTGGGTCACCAAGGGCTACCTGAAGGGCGAAGGCGGCGAGATCCTCGATGCCGAGGGCTTCTTCGACACCGGCGACGTCGCCACCATCGACCCCGATGGCTACATGCAGATCACCGACCGCGCGAAGGACGTGATCAAGTCGGGCGGCGAATGGATCTCGTCGATCGACCTCGAGAATGCGGCGGTCGGGCACCCCGCCGTGGCGGAGGCCGCGGTGATCGGCGTCGCCCATGCCAAGTGGCAGGAGCGCCCGCTGCTGATCGTCGTCAGGAAATCCGGCCAGGAACTCACCCGCGAGGAGATGCTGGGATTCCTCGACGGCAAGGTCGCCAGGTGGTGGCTGCCCGAAGATGTCGTGTTCGTCGACGACCTGCCGCACACGGCCACCGGCAAGCTGCAGAAGATGAAGTTGCGCGAGCTGTTCAGGGATTACCGGTTCCCCGAAAACTGATATTGCTCCAGGGAGTCCGTCAGGCCCGGTTTCCCCTGGCCAGACGCCGCTCGCCTCCGGAAGCCCGTACCGCGACGGTTGCGGTCGACCGCCACGATCGGGCGAAAATGCTCCCGGATATCCGGACTGAGCCTCGAGCAACGCTCGACGCCGTTACCGGACTCGCCCAGGTCCGTGCGCCGGCGTGCGCGAAACCGCCATTTGCCGATTCCCGCGCTTCCGGGTCACGCCGCCACATCCCGGAGCCAGCGATCATGAGCGCCTGACGAATTTTCGGCGAGCGTGAATTTTCTCACGGTCGGTCCGGGCGCGATCGCGATAGCCTGATGTCGTATTGAGGGCTGCCATCCCGGCTTCCGCAATCGGCGACGCCAATTCTTTCGCAATTCTCCGGTGATGGCGGCGAAAAATTGGCGGCCTTGCCGGAATCCTCGCCTGGCAGCGTGTTCCCGGTAACCAGACATAGGCACGAGCAAGATGCGCAACGACTCCCGATCACTGGCGAAGGCCATCCTGGCAATGTCGGCGGCCCCTGTTTACGGTCGCGGGCTGGGCGAGAAGGTGCTTGCCCGACGTGAGCTCTGCCTCGTTCCGACAAGCGGCGCCCTCTTTGCCGCGCGCCGGCTGTTGAAGGCGACGCATGCCCCGGGTGAACGAACCACCGGCGCGGCGGTCCAGA
Source organism: Dechloromonas sp. (assembly GCA_013693915.1). Taxonomy (GTDB): domain Bacteria; phylum Pseudomonadota; class Gammaproteobacteria; order Burkholderiales; family Rhodocyclaceae; genus Azonexus. The sequence continues at coordinate 566,618 of CP059264.1, forward strand.
ACTTCTCCTGGTTATCCCTTCAGGCGGATGCCACGAATTTTTCGCAACAGGCCGCCGCTCTTCCTCCTCGCGCCGCTCATGTTTCGGCATTGAGCCCGCGCGCATCTCTGCAGTAATGACATCTGCCTGGTTCCGCCCTGCAGGCGGAAGTGGGCACCCAGTGAATCGGCGAACGCGAAAATGACAACACGGCACGTATTGGCGATCGATCCGCAAGACCATCTGGGCGATCAGCGCGTCCGGATGGCGGCCGACGCCCAGGTTCTCCATAGCGCGGGCAACGTGGCCGCGGCAAAGGAGATCCTCCACGCGAATCAATGCAATGTCGGACTGGTGGTCTTCGACTCCCTGGCGCCGCTGTTCCGCGATGAAATCGAGCAATTGATTTCAGCCACCCCGACGACCGAGTGGATCGCCATCGTCACTCCCGAAGCGATCCGCTCCAGGGCGTTGCAGGCGTTCATCCTGAACGCCTTTCACGACTACCATACCCTTCCGGTCGACCCGCAGCGCCTGGCAATGAGCATCGGCCATGCCTGCGGCAGGGCGGGACTGCGCCTGGCCCTAGCCGATCCGGGCGACGCATCCGGACGCTTCGACATCATCGGCGCCAGTCCGGTGATGGCGAACTTCTTCCGCAAGCTCGAGAAGGTGGTCGACATCGATCTGCCGGTGCTGATCGGTGGCGAGTCGGGTACCGGCAAGGAACTGGTGGCGAAGGCCATTCACGGCCATTCGTCGCGTTCCCGAAAGCCTTTCGTCGTCGTCAACTGCGCCGCCATCCCGACCAATCTGATCCAGGCCGAGTTGTTCGGGCACGAGAAGGGTGCGTTCACCGGGGCGACCGAGCGCAAGATCGGCAAGATCGAGGCCGCGAATGGCGGCGTGCTGTTTCTTGACGAAATTGGCGACTTGCCGCCCGACCTTCAGGGCAATCTCCTGCGCGTCCTGCAGGAGCAAACCATTACCCGCCTCGGGTCAACNCAGGCGATACCGGTCGATTTCCGGCTGGTTGCGGCAACGCACGTCGACCTGCACGAAGCCATCCTCGCCGGGCGTTTTCGCGAAGATCTCTTCTACCGACTCAATGTCATCCAGCTGCAGTTGCCGCCGCTGCGGAGNCGCGGCGACGACGTGCTCTTCATTGCCGAAACGGTACTCCGGAACTTCGCGTCGACCACCCCGAACTGCCGGGTGGTCGGATTCACGGCCGAAGCCATGCGCACCATCAACACTTACCCCTGGCCGGGCAACGTGCGCGAACTGATCAACCGGGTTCGCCGCGGTGTGATCATGAGCGAAGGTCGTCTGGTCGGTTCGGGCGACATGGGCTTTGAGGCCGCCGACCTGGAGCCGGCCGCGGTGACCCTCGAGGCGGCGCGCGCGTCGTTCGAGCGCGACATCGTCGAGACCAGCCTGCGCGCCAACCGGCACAACGTAAGCAGGACCGCCCGTCAGCTCGGCGTATCCCGGGTTACCCTCTACCGGGTGATGAACAAGCTGAACATCGCGTTGTAGGTCTTCCCCGGTTTCCCGTCATCCGGCCGGCACCCGGTCATGGCCGCGGGTTTGCGGGGGTCCGCGCTAGCCCGCCAGCGCCGCCGTGTACCTCCCGCAGCGGCCTGACCACTCGTCTCCTGCCGTACCGAAAGACCCCGGCCCGCACTTGACGGGAAGCGCCGCCGGGCTTCGCGCTGCTGCACGCGTTCCCCGTCCCTGGCGAAGAAAGCCTGGCGCTCGCCGGGGTCGACGGCAGGCGCCGGAAGGCGCGGTTTCCCCTATTCCTTTGTCGTTGAATAACGACAACAATCGCCCTGCAAGGCCCGCGAATCGTGGTTTCCTTCCTTCGGCTGCATTTCGGCGGTTTGCTGTATCGACGTCGTTACAGGCCGAACCCTGTCGGAAGAACACCCCTCTGCAGTCACGATGCGGGCGATTGAAAGCGCCTCGTCACATTGCAGGTTCGGGAAACCTGACGACAAAGTGTTTCATAGTCGTTACACATTGTGCAGTGTTGGCGCCGTCATGCTCCATCAGCGTCAAAAAACATGGTTTAAAATCAATTAGTTAATTAACATGTCAAGCCCTGGCACGGACAATGCTATGAAGGTAACCGAAGGGCGTGGCATGAGGCTGCGACCACTTCTAACATTTCTTGATTGGAGGATTTACCATGAACAAGACTCTTTTGGCAGTGGCCGTGGCGTTGGCCTACAGTGTGACTCCGGCATGGGCGGATGACAGGGACCGTGGTGGGCGCTCCGACCCGTCGCTCGAGATAACGGTGGACCTGGAAAACGTCGCCAACGACCAAAGCCATGACAACGGCGAAAGAAATGCCAAGAATTTGGGCGGTCAGGGCAATGCCGCCGCCAATAACGGCTCGAATGCAACCACCAACTTCACCAACTCCTTCAACACCAACAAGGCGATCGCCAAGACCGAACTGTCCGGTACCATTTCCGGGAACCGCGTGAGTGACATCGGCAACGTCGTCAAGAACTACGGCGACGCCAACGGCGGCAAGGGCTATGGCGGCTTTGGCGGCTTTGGCGGCACCGGCACTGGCGGTAGCGGTGGCAATGGCGGCAACGGCGGCAACGGTGGTAGCGGCGGCAGTGCCACCAATGGCAGCGCCACGGCCGGAGCAGCCAGCAATGGCAGCGCCACCAATGGCAGCGCCGGCTCTGGCGGCGCCGCCTTGGGTGCGGCCAACGCCCAGTTCAACGCCGTCAAGGCCAAGAGTGGCGACAGCGGTCAATTGGGTGCCGGCCTCGGCGGCAGCACCCTCGGCGGCAGTGCCGGCGTTGGCGGCTCCGCTGGTGCAATCGACGTAACCAAGAGTGGATCTGCCGGTGCGATCGGCGCGGGACTCGGCGGTATCGCCGCCTCCGACCAGGACAAGGCCGCGGGTCTCTTGGGTGGCAATCAGGGGCAACCAACACCGGCGGAGCAGGTAGCGGTGGTGCAAACGCCAACGGCGGCAGCGCCACCGGCGCTGCTGCAACCGCCACGGCCGGTGGTGGCACTGGTGGTGGCGTGACCGGCACCGGCGGCTCCGGCAGCGGTTCGGGTACCTCCTACTCCGGTACCGCCACGGCGAGTGGTGCCAACACTGGCACGGCGACCAACACTGCCGGCAACGGTGGAGACAATGGCTCCGCGACCAACGGCGGCGCTTCCACCAAGCTTCCAACGGTAGCGCGACAGCCGGTAATGGTGCGGTTGGCGCCACTGGTGGTGCGGGCGGGACCGGCAATGGCGGCGCCGGCGGGACCGGCAATGGCGGCGCTGGCGGTACCGGCGGTGCGGGCGGCTCTATCGCCCTCAACGCGGGTACCTTCGACATGTCCAACAGCATGAGCAGCGTCGGCCAGTCCGCCGCCGGCATCATGGTGGCAGGCCAGAACAGCGGCATGAACGCCATGGTTCAGCAGGCGGTCACCGTCCAGGCCAACCTGAACGTCGGTCGTCAGTAAGTTGTTGTGAGTCCTGGGGCCATCCGGCCCCGGGACTTTCGCCTTTCAGGAAAGGGGAAGAACGTGAAAGCAATTACGCATTCCCGTTGTTTGATGTTGACGACCTTGCTGGGCGCCGCCCTGCTACCCCTGCAGGTCACCGCCGAGCAGGCGGACCAGGCGCCAACGCTGCGTGCAGGGGACATGTTCGGCATTGCTGCGGTCGACGCGCAGGATCTTGCCGTTTCCCGCGGCGGCGCCGAACTCGACATCACGCTCAACGAGGCCAAGACGACCGGGGTCGTAGGTGGGAACCATGCGTCCAACTTGTCAACGGGCAGCAACTACGTCAGCGACGGTTCGTTCGCCGGTGCGACTGGTTTCTCGACGGTGGTGCAGAACTCCGGTAACAACGTGTTGATCCAGAACGCGACCGTCATCAACTTGAAGGTTCAGTGATGCTTTCCTCTGCGCTCCGGGCTCTCTGCCTCCTGACGGTGGCAGTCGGCGCCTCTGGCGCTTTGGCTGCTCCCAAGGGGTTTGTCGATCTTCCGGTGCAGGCGGGCGCTTCCTACTCGGCGCCTGTCGTCAGCATGAAGGAACAGCGCTTCCAGAAGACCCTGCATCAGCAATACGATTTCAGTTGCGGCTCGGCCGCGCTGGCCACCCTGCTCACCCATCACTACAACTTCCGGGTCAGCGAGCAGGATGTCTTCCGCGAAATGTTCGTCAACGGCGATCAGGCGAAGATCAAGAAGGAGGGTTTCTCCTTGCTTGACATCAAGAACTATCTCGCCAACCACGGCTTCGATGCCGACGGCTACGTCGCCGAGCTTGACAAGCTCGCCACTGCCAAGGTGCCGGCCATCGTACTGATCAAGGAACATGGCTATTTCCATTTCGTGGTGGTCAAGGGCTTGCGCGATGGCCGGGTTCTCATCGGTGACCCTTCTACGGGAACCCGCGTCATTTCACGGAACAAGTTCGCCGAGATCTGGGCCAACAACATCCTGTTCGTGATCAAGAACAAGCTGGAAATCGCCCAATTCAACACCGACCGCGACTGGCAGGCCGCTCCCGCCAGCCCGATCGCCGCCGGCCACCATCGCAACGGCGCCGACTACAACATCGCCAAGCGCGGGCCCGCCGATTTCTGAGGAGATGGCAATGATCTTCTCCCGCCTCCAACTCTCCAGTCTGCTCGTCGCCGGCGGCATGGTCGTGTCCGTGCACTTTCTCGCGAGCAGCCTTGAAACCCTGATCTTCGGGAATGTCATCCAGACTGCCGGTGCCGGTGGCGACGATGGCGCCGGCGCTGCCAGCGTGATGCTCGCCTTTGGCCCTGACAGCCGGGCGTGCGCCGTCGCCAAGCGCCGCGCGCTCCTGGCAGCGCCGGAACTTCTGTCCCTTGCTCCGTGGCCGCTCGACGACCATGCGCCGGCCGAATGCGGCACTGGTCCGCAGGATTCCGTCGCCGCGGTCGATGAAGCGCGGCCTGTAGAGACCAATGTCGCTGATTCGTCACCTGCTGCCACGGTCCTGGCTGATGCCGTCCTGGCGGAATTGGCGGTCACCGAAAGGCCCATCGCCAGGAAGGCGCCGGGGAAACGNGCGAAGACGCTCGACGCAGGCAATGTCCTCGGTCAGCAACTGGCTGCGCTCGACACGGCCGCGCTCGACGAAGTGCGTGGCGGTTTCCAACTCGAAGGCAGCAGTCTCACGTTCTCGATTGGCATCGAGCGGGCGGTCTATATCAACGGCAACCTCGTCGCAACCAACGTGCTCAACCTCAAGGAGCTTCAGTCTTCAGCAGGCGGCACGAGCGTGGCGGCGGCATCGCCGGCTGCTCCTTCAGGCGCGCTGGTCGTCCAGAACGGACCCGCCGGCAGCAACTACGTCGCCCCGCAGGTTGCCCAGAACCCGACGGCGACGGTCATCCAGAACTCACTGGACGGCCAGAAGATCCAGGCCGTGACGACCATCAATGCCAGCGTCAACAGCCTGCAGACGGTGCGTGCGATGTCCGTCGCGAACGCAATCCAGTACGGCATCGTCAGTTCGCTGCGGCGCTGACCAAATGCCCCCGCCAGGCCGCAGCGTCGCGGCGGAACGGCAATAGAAAACGGGCCTTGCGCGGCCCGTTTTTGTTGTTGTTGCCAGCGCGGAACCGCCTGGCGTCAGAATGATATCGGCAGCCGCAGTCCGAGCGTCACATCCGGAGTATCGCGCGTGACGCCGACGCCGACCGTGAGACCCAGCGAGGTTGAAGGTGTCAGGCGCTGGGAGTAACCGAGCAGGAGCGTACCCAACTGGATGCGCGAGGCATTGATAGCATCCGCGCCGTTGATCTTCGTCTTGCCCACCGAAGCGCCATCGTAACCCAGGCTGAACGACGATTTCTCGTTGAGCGCCAGACCCATGCCGAAGTTGAATCCGAAGACGTCGCCCGGATCGACGTCACCCACATCGATTTGCCCCTGGGTAGTATTCGCCGTCACCCCGGAGCGCGAGAGATTGAACTGATAGTTCAAGCCGCCGAAGAACAGTGCGGGATCGGTCGGGTAAAGGACGGTCAGGCCCGGCTGAATCGTGTAGAAGCCCGAACCCGTCGGCAACTCGGTCTCGATCCGGTTGGTGATCAGTTCCGGTGCCTGAGTGGTGTCCGTCAATACCTCGAACGGATCCTTGCCGGTCCGGCTCTTGAAGCGCAGGCTGCCGATGTNGACTGGCTTGTCGACGCTGGTATCGTTGAACTGGTAGCGCGCCGTCGCCTCGACATCGCCGATGCCCTGGCCGGTAGCGTTGAAGAGGTCGTCGCGGCCGGCGCCGATATTCAGCGGGCGCGTCAGTTGATCGTCCGAGCGATAGACCCAGGGCACCTTGGCCTCGAGTTCCATGCGGTTGGTCACGCCCCAACGACCGGTGAGGTTGACGACAGTCGAGTTGCGCCTGACTTCGCGCACATCGATCAGGCCGATCGTTATCGCCGGAATGATCGTGTAGCCGACCAAGGATACCCGATTGCTCGACGAGTACGAGTACTGTATGCCGGTCTCGAAGGAGAACTGGCCGGCAGGCGTCAGCACGCCCGGCTGTTCGAAGATCTGTGCCACCTGCTGCACCCGCTCCGGGCGGCTCTCGCCGACCGTGGCCGGCTGTTGTGCGGCCGCCGCCTGCGGAACCGGCGCCACCGTCGGTGCCTGGGCCACCTGCGCCGGCGGGGGTTCCTTGCCCTTCACGGGCGTGGCCGCTGCAGCGGTCTTGGCCGGGGCGTCGACGCCGAGCGCCTGCTGGATGCTCTGCAACTTGGCATCGGTATCCGCCAGTTGCTTCTTGAGCGCCTCCATCCGCTTGGCCTGTTCATTGACCTTTGCCTTCAGCGCCTTGGCCTCGGCTGCCGAGATCTCCGCCCCGTGCGCGAATCCGCTGAAGACGATCGCCAAAGCCGCCGCGACGCCGGTGGCCCGGAACGGCGTATGGGAATGTAGATTAACTTTCATTCCTAACCTCTTTTATTTAAACGATAATTCAGCATACTCCGAATGTCGTCCGGGTTCATCTGGTTTCTTCCGTTTGTCGAAACGCGGTGTTGCAAAAACAACAGTTCGGGCCAATCGGGACGATGAAAGCGGGTCGTCCTCCGCGATGTACGGCTTCTCCGCCACGGCCCGCTGGACGCCGTGCGTTCACCGGCACCGGAAACCCGAACGAAGACCGGGCCGGTTGCGGTCGACCACCGATTTCGGATGAAAGTCTCCGCTGATTCCGGAACCGGATCACATTGGCCGCGCAGCTCCCGTTCTCCGCGGGGTCACGACGTCCCGATGGCCGCAACCGCTGCTGGCCGGATCGTCGCTAGCGCCTGCGGGACGCCTGTCAATTTTTCCGACAATTGCCCGAATACGGGACGACGACCAGGCGGAAGCCCGACCTGCGCCGGGGTGGGAAATCGATCAGCGCTTCCCGGGAATCGGTTGCGACTGGCGCCGTCGCCGAAGCGCTCCGGGATGTGCAGGCCGGTCGCGCCGGCGGGAGCAACGACAGGAGGTCAGGGCCGGATCCCGGTCGGCTGGCAGGACCCGCTGCCGGAATCGAGCACCTTGTCGTCGACCCCGACAAAGCGCCAATGGTAGCGCGGCCCTTCCAGACTGACCCGGAGAAAGCCGAACTGTCCATAGACGGTGCGCTCCGAGCGCTTCTTCTCTTCGGGCGGATAGAGGCGAGCGCCACCGGTGCCGACCACGAACGACGCCGTTCCCCGGTGGCTTGCGGCGCCATCGCCAGCCAGTCGGGGCAACGCCTCGAAATGGTGGTCGTGGCCGTGCAGCGTCAAGGTCACGTGGCCGCTGACCCGCCGCCAGAGCGGATCGACGAAGGAGAGGTCGCCGTGCTTGCCGGAAGACCAGCGGGGGTGATGCCAGGCCGAAATCAGACACTCGCCCCGACTGCTCGTCAGAATGCCTTCGAGCCACAGCAATTGCCGCCCCCACGCGTCACCTCGCAGGTTGCTGTCCAGCAGCAACAGCCGCCACGGGCCGCCCAGATCTTCGACGCGCGGCACCGGCCCGGGGAAGATCGAGAAAAACCCGGCGGCGTCGCTGTCGGCCCAGTCGTGATTCCCCGGCACCGCCAGCCGTTTCGGGAATATCGCGAAGTGCGGCTCGTGGCACTCCAGCAGGCGCTCGCGCGTCGCCACCGGGTAGGCCAGATCGCCAACCTCGAGCAACAGGGCACCCCTGAAATCGCCCTGCCGCCGCACGGCTGCCGACACCTGCGCCGCTGCGGGCGAATCGCAATCGCCGGTGTCGCCGATGACGTTCAGCACTATCGGTGAGGCCGAGCATGCACTGCCGCCGAAGAGCAGGAGAAACAGGGTGAAGATGGTCTTCACGGTCGAATCTGCAAAAACTGACGAATCGGACCAACTGACACTCGCCGGTTTGAGCCATCGCGGAGCAAATCATGCTAAAAGTAAACTGTAGTGAATTCGCAACCAGGCTCGAGGGAGCCCGCCGACCGCCCGAAGCGTAGCAACAGCGCTCGCTACAGCGGCATCCTTATCGGACCGACATTCTACATTGGCAGAAAAATACTCCGGAATTCATATGGCGCAAGGACACCGAAAAAGGAGCGTGACACTTCTGGATGAGATGCTGGCCGCCCCTGGCTGCTGATCTTCGTTGTTGGCATAGCAGTGTTCATCGGCCTGGTGTGGGGCTTGCCGAACCTCGCGCCCGACAACATCATCGTGAATTCGATAGCTCAGGGTGTTGCTGCGGTTGCGTGGGTGGTATTCGGCATCTTTTTCCTGTTCTGCGCAGCGTTCTATGCACTGGCGGCATCCACCAAATCAACGCGGTCGGCAGCGAGTCACGGTGACACCAATGGCGGATCGGCTGCCAGACGCCGCCGTTCGGAGCCGGCCGCCGCCGCCTCGCCAGCACTGCAGGCGGAGGCAGTGCTTGCCGAAGTCCCGGCGGTCGACCCGGGTCCCGCAGTGGTAATGGTTGAGCGGGAGGCGGCAGAGGCGACGCATGACATCTGGCGCGGGCAGGACGCAGAGATCGAAGCGAAGCCGACCGCCTGGTCGATCGATGTCATCCGCGCGGTCGAGTGGAAGCGCTTCGAGGATCTCTGCCAGAAATTTTACGAATCGAGCGGCATCCGCAGCGAAACCACGGCGCTCGGGCCCGAGGGCGGATGGACATCCTGCTGTATCAGGACGATGGCGGGAAACCTACGGCAATCGTCCACTGCGCGGCTGGAGGAGACTGCCTGGTCGGCGTGAGGCCGGTGCGCGAACTGCTCGGCGTGATGACCCACGAGAAGATCGGCCGGGCGTTCTTCGTGACCAGTGGCCATTTCGCCGATGCCGCGAAGGTGGTGGCGACCGGCAATCGCATCACGCTGATCAGCGGCGACATGTTGCTCATGATGATCAAGCGGCTTCCCGAGGCCGCTCGGACAAGCCTGCTGGAAGTCGCCACCGAAGGCGACTACAAGACGCCAACCTGTCCGGCCTGCGGGATCAAGATGAAGCGCCTGTCAGGAAAGCCCGTAAGCCCAGATTCCTGGGCGTGCCACAACTACCCGCGCTGCCAGCAGAAGTTCGGGATCGGACAAGAGGCGTCCCGGCGAGTCGGGAACCACTGAAGGTCGGCAAGGGCAGCCACGCCGCTCCGGCCACTGCAATCGCACAAAGAGGCACTTCAGCGGTAGTGCCCGAATCCGTAACCGATTGGCGCGCCCGAGACGATTCGAACGTCCGACCCCTGCCTTCGGAGGGCAGTACTCTATCCAACTGAGCTACGGGCGCGCGGGAGCGGCGATTTTACAGTCTGCGCCGGTCCGCGTCCAATCTATCGACGCAGCCACGGTATCAGTCGAAGAAGGTTCGTGCAGCTTCGAAGCGCTGGGCGTAATAGCGATCGCTCAGGCGGTCGATACGGACGCGCCCGCTGGTCGCCGGCGCGTGAACGAATCGCGAATCGCCCAGATAGATGCCGACATGGGAATACGGCTGGTTGCGGGTGTTGAAGAAGACCAGGTCACCGGGCCGCAGGAACTCCGGCTCGATCGGCCGGCTGTTGCGGGCTATGTCGGCGGCGCTGCCGGTGACCTTGAGGCCGGTGGCCTGGCCATAGATGAAGCTGACCATCCCGCTGCAATCGAGCCCGGCTTCGGGGTTCCTGCCGCCGAAGCGATAACCCGTGTCGATCAGCCCCAGGGCATACAGAGCGACCTCGTTGCCCTTCGCGCTGACCGGCAGGGGATGCGCTATAGTTCCGCCAAATGTGGCCGGACGCGACGCCGGGCTGCCACACGCGGTGAGCAGCGACATGGCGAGCAGGACGACGAACAGTACACGATGCCGCATTTCTTGAAGTTGTTTCTGCAAACAGTTGATAACTTACCGTTTCTACAGGATTTTTCAAGGCCATGCGCATTCATAACCAGTCGTTGTTGCGGTTCACCGCCTTNTTGGGCGGAAACTGGATCGCCGCCACCGAGGGGAAGTCCTTTCCAGTACGCGATCCGGCCACCGGCGGCGCCTTGGGCGACGTGCCGGACTGCGGCGCGGCGGAGACCCGGCAGGCGATCGCCGCCGCCGCCGCCGCGCTGGCCGGCTGGCGCGGCATGACCGCGAAGGCGCGGGCGCAGGTGTTGCAGCGCTGGTTCGCGGCGATCAACGCCAACGCCGACGATCTGGCGCAGATGATCACCGCCGAGTGCGGCAAGCCGCTGGCCGAGGCCAAGGGCGAGGTGGCCTACGGCGCCAGCTTCGTCGAGTGGTTCGCCGAGGAGGGCAAGCGCGCCTATGGCGAGACGATCCCGGCGACGCTGGCCGACAAGCGCTTGGTGGTAATCAAGCAGGCGATCGGTGTCTGCGCGGCGATCACGCCGTGGAATTTCCCGCTGGCGATGATCACCCGCAAGGTCGCGCCGGCATTGGCGGCCGGCTGTACGGTGGTGGTCAAGCCGGCCGAGCAGACGCCGCTGACCGCGCTGGCGCTGGCCGTCCTGGCCGAGGAGGCCGGCTTCCCGCCCGGCGTCTTCAATGTGCTGACCGGCGATCCCGTCGCCATCGGCGGCGAGTTGACCGCCAGCCCGGTGGTCCGGAAGCTTTCGTTCACCGGCTCGACCGAGGTCGGCCGGCTGCTGATGGCGCAGAGCGCGCCGACGATCAAGAAGTTGTCGCTGGAACTGGGTGGCAACGCNCCCTTCATCGTTTTCGACGATGCCGACGTCGACGCCGCGGTCGACGGCGCGCTGATCGCCAAATACCGCAATACCGGCCAGACCTGCGTGTGCGCCAATCGCATCCTCGTCCAGGCCGGCGTCTACGAGGAATTCGCGGGCAAGCTGGCGGCACGCGTCAACCAGTTGAAGGTCGGCGCCGGCAGTGAGGAAGGCGTCGTCCAGGGACCGCTGATCGATGCGGCCGGGCTGGCCAAGGTCGAGGCGCACGTCGCCGACGCCGTCGCGCTCGGCGCCCGGGTCCTGTGCGGCGGCGCTTGCCACGAACGCGGTGGCAATTTCTACCAGCCGACGGTGCTGGCCGACGTGACCCCAACGATGAAGGTCGCCCGCGAGGAAACCTTCGGCCCGGTGGCGCCGCTGTTCCGCTTCGAGACGGAAGACGAGGCGGTGGCGCTGGCCAACGCTACCGAATTCGGCCTCGCCGCCTATTTCTATTCGCGCGACGTGGCGCGCTGCTGGCGCGTCGGCGAGGAACTGGAATACGGCATGGTCGGCGTCAATACCGGGCTGATCTCGAACGAGGTGGCGCCCTTCGGCGGCGTCAAGCAGTCGGGCATCGGGCGAGAAGGCTCGAAGTACGGGATCGAGGACTATCTCGAGATCAAGTATCTCTGCTTCGACGTCGGCGCATGATCAAGGTCGTCGTCGCGCTGGCGGCGGTCGCGCTGGCATGGCTGCTCTGGCGGCAGTGGTCGGCGCGGCGGCGGGCGGCCTTCATCGACCAGTACCCGTTCGCCGGAGTTCTCGACCGGCGCCTGGCGGCCCGCCGCCCGGAATTGACCCCGGAGCAGCGCGCCGAGGTCTTCGCCGGCCTGCGCGAGTATTTCCAGCTTTGTCACCGCGCCGGGCGGCGCATGGTGGCGATGCCGTCGCAGGTCGTCGACGATGCCTGGCACGAGTTCATCCTGTTCACCAGGCACTATGCGCGCTTCTGCCGCGGAGCGTTCGGCCGCTTCCTGCACCATACGCCGGCCGAGGCGATGGCTTCACCGACCCAGGCGTCGGACGGCATCAAGCGCGCGTGGCGGCTGGCCTGCGCGCGCGAGGGAATCGACCCGCGCCGGCCGCAGCGGCTGCCCCGGCTGTTCGCGCTGGACGCCGCCCTGCTGATAGCCGGCGGCTTCATCTACCACCTCGATTGCCTGGCCGCCAGCCGCGAGGGCGCGCTGGGCGCCGGCTTCTGCGCCAGCCACATCGGCTGTGGCGGCGGCTGTTCGGGTGATTCCGGCGGTTCCGATGGCGACGGGGAGGAGATGGCGGAGGTTGCGGCGGCGACTGAGCGCCCACCTCACTTGTGATAGACGCGACTGCTGCCGGAGCCGCCCTTGCCCGGGTTGGCGACGTTGTCGAAGAGGTTCCAGCCCTGGTGCTGGGCGTAGCCGAACAGCAGCAGCGCGAGGATGCCGGTGGCCAGGTTGAAGTTCTTGAACATCAGTCGTCCCCGTCCGAAGAGTCGCTGCTCGCCGCCGGCGCATGGTCGCTCTCGGCCCAGCGCCTGGCCTCGAAGGCACCGTGGCGCAGGCGCGTGAATATCGGGAAGAAGACCAGGAACAGCATCACGATCACGAAATTCGACCAGCCGGCGCCGCCGCTGGAAACCTCGATGACATCGCGCACCGGAACCGGCTTTTCCGGGGCGATGTCGGGGTCGACCGTCAGGTAGTAGGTGCCGGGCGGGATGTCGAGAAAGACGACCTCGTCGGAGGGGTTGCCTTCGGACCAGCTCTCGCCGTCTTCGCGCCCGTAGTAGTAGGAAAGCTCGCGTGCCGCCGGCCACGCCTGGCCGCTGGCCTTGTTGACCAGCAGCAGGTCGAGGCCGATCCAGTTGTTGTCGAGTGAAGTCGAGTTGCGCACCGTCAGCTTGCGCGGCCGGTCGCGCACCTCGAATGTATTGGTAACGACCTCGTCTTCCGCCATCTGCGGCGAAAACGTGACCTCCTGGCGCAGCAGGACCTTGCCGCCGCCGAGCGAGCCGAAGAAGGCCTGCAGCACGACAGCAACCAGCGCCAGCTTCCAGAACAGACTGCAAACCCGCCGGTGCGTCTCGGCCCAGGGATTGGGCTGGTTGCCGTAGATACCGACCGGCGCGATCATCCGTCCCGGCAGCTTGAACGCCTCGCCGATCACCTCGGGCGCGACGTAGGTGGCGAGCGACCAGTTCAGGTCGTTGGCGGTCGATTCGCGCGACAGCAGCAGCGGCGGCGCGACGTAGTCGACCACCCGGCTGGTCTCGCCGCGGCGCACGCGCCAGGTGAATTCGCCGGCGACCTGGATGACCTCGGCCGATTGCGCGGTGGAATAGTGCCGGAAGCGCTGCCCGGAAAACTTGACGTCGGCCAGTTCCATCGCGCCGCTGGCGGCCGGCGGGCTGGACAGCACGTCGGCGATGTTCCAGTGGCCGTTGTATTCCGTCAGCCAGCGGTAGGTGCCGCGGGTTTCCGTGCTGTCGCCGGCCAGCAGGTATTCGCGCCAGGCGTAGGCGACGCCGTCGGCCCGCGACTCCTTGACGAGGAAACCGATGACCTCGACCGGCTTGCCTTCCAGGGTGCCCTTGCTGCCCAGAGGGAGGCGCGGNNTGTACTTGTCGTCGCGCGCGCCGAGCGCCTTCGACAACAGCTTGTAGTTCTGGTCGGCGGTATCGACCACCGCCCCGCAGCTCGCGCAGCCGACCGCCAGGATTTCCCGGGAACGCGCCTGCATCGGCGCGCCGCAACCCGGGCAGCGGAAAACCTGCGCCGCGACGGTGTGCGTCGGAATCGGCATTCCTTCGCGCAGGTTGCTCATCTTCAGCGAGGCGAGGGCGACCGGCTCGCCGACGAAAAGCAGCGGCGGCGTTTCCGAATAATCGAGGGTCGCGAAATTGGCACCATTGCGCAGGTCGACCGTGGCAACGGGGTAGCCGGCGCCGACCTTGAACGGCAGCTCGCCCTCGCCGGCGACGCATTCGGCGTTCTCGATATTGCTGACCGTCCACGGCTGGCTGGCCAGCACGAAGCGCTGGCCGATCTTCAGCTCGGCGAATTGCGGCAGCGCTTCCTGGACCTGGCGGGCGAAGGTGAGCATATACTCGCCACCGGCCTCCGATAGCCAGCCGGTGCGCATGTCGTCGAACAGCAGGTGCCACTCGTTCCAGTAGCCCTGGCTGTACTTGATCTGGATGCGCCCGATCAGCGCGAAATGCACGCCCTTGTAGCTGCCTTCCGCCCCCAGTTGCAGCGGCGAGCGGTCCTCGGCGAGCGCCGCCATCTTGCCGATGTCCTCGAGCGCCGTGTCATGGCGGACCAGCGTGCTCTGGCAGTATTCACAGACGGCGAGGATCGACCCCGCCGACTTGAAGACGACCGGGGCGCCACACGAAGGACAGGAGGCGGTCAGGGCCACGCGGCTGTACTCCGGGGTACTTCCAGCAGGACGCGGTCAACCCAGTTTCTTGAGCAGTTCCGCCTTCTTGGCAGCGAATTCGTCGGCGCTCAGGATGCCTTTTTCGACCAGCCCGTGCAGCTTCTCGATGGTTGCCACGACATCGTCGGCGGACACCGGCGCCACGGCGGTCGGCGCCGGCGCCGCGACCCCCGCCGCTGGCTGCATTGCCGAGGCCATCGCCTGCCCCATGACCTGGCCGAATCCGACGCCGGCGCCGAGGCCGACACCCATGCCGGCCATGCCGCCCTCGTTCCGCGCCGCTTCGGGGATCGCGGTGGCGACCTGGTACTGCGTGAAGCGCTGCATGTCTCCGATCATGTTCATGCCTATCCGCTGGTCGAGGATCTTCTGCAATTCCTCGGGCAGCGAGACATTCTGGACGACCAGCGAATCGAGGGTCAGCCCGTACTCGGCGAACATCGGCGCCGCCTTGGCCAGCATCGCCTTGCCGAACTCGTCCTGATTGGCCGCCATGTCGATGAAGGCGACACCGGATTCGCCGAAGAGGTCGGTCATCCCGGCGACCATGGTGTTGCGCAACTGGCCTTCGAGCTCCTCGCGCGTGTAGCTGTCGCGGGTGCCGGAGATCTTCTGGTAGAACGCCTTGGCGTCGCTCAGGTGATAGGAATAGATGCCGAAGGCGCGCATGCGGACGATGCCGAATTCCTTGTCGCGAATGGTGATCGGGTTCGGCGTCCCCCACTTCTGGTCGAGCTGGGTGCGCGTCGAGAAGAAATAGAGGTCGGACTTGAAGGGCGACTCGAACAGCTTGTCCCAGTTCTTCAGGTAGGTGAGGACCGGTAGCGTCTGCGTCGTCAGCTTGTACATGCCGGGCGCGAAGACATCCGCCACGGTGCCTTCATTGACGAACAGCGCCAGCTGCGAATCGCGCACGGTCAGGCTGGCGCCGTTCTGGATCTCCATGTCCGCCATCGGGAAGCGCCAGGCCAGCGTGCCGTCGGTGTCCTCCGTCCACTGGAGGATGTCGATAAACTGCTTCTTGATGAAGTCCATCAGTGCCATGAAATTCTCCTTGAATGGTCAGACGATGCAGCCGGCGTTGAGAATGCCGACGCCGATCGCCAGTGAGGCGAGGAAGATTCCCGAGGCCAGCTTGCCTTGGGCAATGCTTTCGTTGAGCCGCGGCATCGCCAGCCGCGCGGCGACGAAGGCGAGCAATTGCACGACCGAGGCGACGACGCCCCAGCCGATCATCGCGTAAAGGTTGTGGCTGACGGCGACGGAAACCGCAATCGGCAGGGCGAAACCGATGACCGCGCCGCCGAGGCTGACCGCCGCGGCCTCGTTGCCGGCGCGGATCAGCGCCAGTTCGCTGTACGGCGTGATCGCCACGTAGATGGCGAGAAAGGCCAGCATCAGGACAATGGCGGTCACGAAAAAGCCGGCGAAGGCGGGCAGGTTGCTGATGACCGGATCGAACATGGAACCTCCCGAAAGGAGTCGAGGTGGCGTCAATTGTCGCCGCTAAGGGGGCAATCTACAACTGCTGATTTTGCCGACGGCATGTCATGCCGGCAAATCCCCGGCGAGCCGCAGCAGGCCTTCGAGGACGAGATTGTCGACGCGCCGGTGCGCAATTCCGAGATGCACGCCGATGACGCCGGCGGCGCCGCCGGAAAGCAGGCATGCGGCGCCACTGCCCAGCCTGGCGACGGCGCGTTCGATGGCACCGGCCTGGGCCTCGACGCAGCCGGAGGTGATCGCGTCGTCGGTGCAGCGTGGCCAGGCGGCATATGTCCCGCCAGCCAGTGGCAGCTCCGCCGTATCCTGCGCCAGCGAGCGGCGCATCAGGTCGAATCCGGGAAGGATGAAGCCGCCGCGGAAGCAGCCGTCGCCGTCGAGCGAGTCGACCGTCGTCGCCGTGCCGGCCATCACCACGACGCAGGGGGCCGACGTCAGGCTGCGCGCGCCGAGCAGCGCGCACCAGCGATCAACGCCGAGACGCGCCGGGTCTTCATAAAGATTGATCACGCCACCTGCCGCGGGGACCGATTTCACTTCGTGCAGTTCGCGCCTGGAGTCGGCGAGCGCCTGACGGATTCGCGCCAGCGCCGCATCGCCGGCGACGTTGGCCAGCAGGATCCGTGTCGCCGGCGGCAGCCGGGAGGTCAGCGACGCCAGCTGATCCGTTTCGCCATGCTCGATGATTCCGCCTTCAAGCCAGCGCCCCGCGCCGTGCACGCCCCACTTGATGCGGCTGTTGCCGCTGTCGATGCAGAGGATCATGCGCGGCGCAGGCTGACGTGGCCGGAAAGGATGCGCTGCACGCCGGCGGCTGTCGCGAGCAGCAGCGCGCCGTCGTCATCGACGCCCTCGCAGATGCCGTCGACCGCTGTTCCATCGTCGGCGACCAGGCGAACCGCGAGGCCCTGCCATGCATGGCGCTGCTGCCATGCCATTTTGGCCCCGGAAAAGCCGTCGACCGCGAAAGCCTCGAGAACCCGGGCCAGTTCCCGAAGAATCGCGGCGAGCACCAGATGCCGGTCGGGCAACAGCGTCACCGCCTGATCGAGTCCGGCCGCCGGCTGCGGCAGATAGTCGCCGGGCGCCTGCAGGTTGACGCCGATGCCAATGACCGCCTGGGTGCCCTCGCGGTCAGTCGCCAGTTCGACGAGTATTCCGGCCAGCTTGGCAAAATCCCCGGCCGCTGCGAGCAGGACATCGTTCGGCCACTTGAGGCTGATGCCATTGGCACCGAGGCTTTCGAGGCCCCTGGCCAGCGCCACGCCGACGGCCAGTGAGAGGCCCGAGAGCTTCGCCGGCGACCCGCTGAAGCGCCACAGCAGCGAAAACGTCAGGCTGGCCGCCGGCGCCGACAGCCAGCTGCGCCCGCGGCGGCCGCGTCCGGCTGTCTGGCGGTCCGCGACGACGACCGTCCCGGTCGGTGCACCCTGGGCGGCGCGGCGCAGCAATTCGCTGCTGGACGAGTCACACTCGTCGACGGCGATGATCGCGAAGCGCCCGGCAGCCAAGCCGGGCGCGGACCTCAGCAGGGCAGGATCGATCAGTGGCATGGGGCGGATTCTACTCCGCCGCCGTCTCCTTGCCCCNCTCGATGCCCAGTTCGGCGATCTTGCGCGTGATCGTGTTGCGCCCGATGCCGAGCGCCAGCGCCGCCTCGATCCGGCGCCCGCCGGTCCGCGCCAGCGCGCGGGAGATCAGGATGCGTTCGAAGGTTTCGGCGAGGCGGCCATGGACATTGTCGACGCCGGCGGCGAGCAGGCGATCGACTTCGCCGGCCAGCCCGCTTTCCCAGTCGGTCGCCAGCGCGATCGACTCCGCGTCGCGCACTTCGGCCGGCAGGTCGCCGATTTCGACCAGTTGCCCGGGAGCCATGACGGTCAGCCAGTGGCACAGGTTTTCCAGTTGCCGGACGTTGCCCTGGAAATCGAGTCCGCTCAGGTAAGCCATCGCGGCATCCGACAGGCGCTTGGTCTCGACGCCCAGTTCGCGGGCGCTCTTCTGCATGAAATGACGGGTCAGAAGCGGGATGTCCTCGCGCCGCTCGCGCAGTGCCGGCAAGCGGATACGGATGACGTTGAGGCGGTGGAAGAGATCCTCGCGAAAGAGACCTTCCTTGACCCGCGTTTCCAGGTTCTGGTGCGTCGCGGCGATGACGCGAACATTGGCCTTGATCGGCGCATGGCCGCCAACCCGGTAGTAATGACCGTCGGAAAGGACACGCAACAGGCGGGTCTGCAATTCGGACGGCATGTCGCCGATTTCGTCGAGGAAGAGCGTGCCGCCCTCGGCCTGCTCGAAGCGTCCCCGCCGTTGCGTCTGCGCTCCCANGAACGACCCACGCTCGTGGCCGAAGAGTTCGGACTCCAGGAGATCCCTGGGGATCGCCGCGGTGTTGATCGCGACGAAGGACTTGTCGGCGCGCGGACTGTGGCGGTGCAGGGCCCGCGCGACCAGTTCCTTGCCACTGCCCGAATTGCCGGTTATCAGCACGGTGGCGTGCGACATGGCGAGACGGCCGATGGCCCGGAAGACCTCCTGCATCGCCGGAGCCTGCCCGAGAATCTCCGGCGCCACCGACTCTTCCTCTTTCGCACCAGCCTGGTGCATCGATTCCTCGATCGCCCGCTGGATCAGTTCGACGGCCTGATCGACGTCGAACGGTTTGGGCAGATACTCGAAGGCGCCGCCCTGAAATGCGGCAACCGCACTTTCCAGATCGGAATAGGCGGTCATGATGATGACCGGGACCGCCGGGAAGCGGTTCCTGACCTCCTGCAGCAACTCGAGCCCCGACTGGCCGGGCATGCGGATGTCGGACAGCAGCACCTGCGGCGGTTCGGCGCCCTGTTCGAGCCGGGAAATGGCCTCGCTCGCCGAAGCGAAACTCTTGAACGAAATACCCTCGCGCGTCAGGGTCTTCTCGAGGACCCAGCGGATTGAGCGATCGTCATCGACGATCCAGACTGGTTTCATGATTTTTGGCTCATCTTGTCATTGGCAACGGAAAAATGACAAGCAAGACTCAGGCCTGTTCCACCGGCAGGCGGATGGTGAACACCGTCTCGCCTGGCCGGCTCGAGCAATCGATGGTGCCGTGATGATGCTGGACGAAATTCTGGGCGATCGTCAGGCCCAGTCCGCTGCCGCCTTCCCGGCCCGAAACCAGCGGATAGAACATGTTCTCGCGAACTGCTTCGGGAATCCCCGGTCCATTGTCGATGACCTTGATCTCGAGGGCGAGACGGTAGCGTCTCTTGGCCAGAGTCACCTGGCGCAGGACGCGCGTGCGCAGGACGATCTCGCCCTCGCCATGCATCGCCTGCGCCGCATTGCGCGCGACATTGAGAAATGCCTGAATCAGCTGCTCACGGTCGCCCACCAGTTCCGGCAGGCTGGTGTCGTAGTCGCGGCGCATTGCCAGCGAACCCTGGAACTCGGAGGTGAGCAGACTGCGGACGCGCTCGAGGATTTCGTGGATGTTGACCGTGGTCGGCAGCATCGTCCGGTGTGATGTCAACAGGCGCTTCATCAGGTTCTGCAGGCGGTCGGCCTCCTTGATGATGACCTGGGTGTATTCCTTCAGCGACGGGTTGTTCAGTTCGTGCTCAAGCAACTGCGCGGCGCCCCGGATGCCGCCCAACGGGTTCTTGATCTCGTGCGCCAGATTGCGTATGAGTTCCCGGCTCGCCTTCTGCTGCTCGATGAGATTTTCCTCGCGGGTCGCCGCCAGGTGGTGCTCGATTGGCTGCAATTCCACCAGCAATCGCACATCCTCCGCCATGTCCTGACGCAGCGCCGTCACCGTGCAGTTGACGTGGAGCAGTTCGCCGTCGCTGCGCTTCAGTTCGATGTTCTGTCCCGTGTAACCCCAACTGTTGTCCAGGGCGCTGTCGAAAGCGGCCTGCAGTGTTGCCGGACACGTGCATACCGCCGCCAACGGTTTGCCGGCCACCGTGCGCAGGCTGACGGCCAGCAGGTTCTCGCCAGCCGGATTGACATAGAGCACGGCCAGCTGCTCGTCGAGCAGGAGCACGGTCGAGGCGAGGAGGTCCAGTCCGGAAAACGATCGGGGTGTGTCATTCATGTCCGCCATTGTAGCGATTCAAGCGGCACGGCACCGCAGCCGTTGCTTCACTGACCCCACATTCATTATGATTGCAGGATTTCGCCTGGCGCCGCTCCGATGTCTCCCCGCAACCTCGTGCCATCAGCTGCCACCCTCTGCCTCGCCATGGCCCTGGGCGGCTGCAAAGGCACGGAACCGCCCGCGCCAGCGGTCACCAAGGTTCTGGTTCAGGCCGCCGGCACCAGAGATGCCGGGTATGCCGTCTATACGGGCGAGATTCGGGCGCGGCACGAAGCCGACCTGTCCTTCCGCGTCGGCGGCAAGATCACCTCGCGCCTGGTGGATGCCGGCATGGCCGTGAAGGCCGGCCAGGCGCTGGCCCGCCTCGATCCCGCCGACCTCCAGCTCTCCAGGCAAGCCGCGCTGGCGCAGGTGGCGGCCGCGGAGAGCGAATTCACCACCGCGAGCAACGAACGCACCCGCTACGCCGACCTTCTGGCCAGGCGCTTCGTCAGTCAGGCCGCTTTCGACGCCAAGGAGAATGCCTACCGCAGCGCCCGGGCGCGATTGGAGCAGGCGCGCGCCCAGAGCGAGATCAGCGGCAACCAGGCGGGCTACGGCACCCTCGTCGCCGATCATGTCGGCGTGATCACCGCCGTGCTCGCCGACGCCGGCCAGGTCGTCAGCGCCGGCCAGCCGGTCTTCCGCCTGGCGCGGCCGGAGGAGAAGGAGGTGGCGATCGCGATTCCGGAAGGCCGCCTCGCCGAATTCAAGGCGGCACGGCAGATTGCGGTCAATCTGTGGGCCCAGCCGGAGCTGTTCATGAAGGGCGAGGTCCGCGAACTGGCCGCGGCCGCCGACCCGGCTACCCGCACCTACGCAGCCCGGGTGCGCATCATCGACCCGTTGCCGGCGGCGCAACTCGGGATGACGGCACGCGTCATTCTCGGCTCGCCCGCGGGCGCGGCGATCGTCGTTCCGCTGACGGCCATCGTCGACAACGGAACGGGGCCGCAGGTCTGGGTCGCCAGCGACGGCAAGGCGACGCTGCGGCCGGTCGAAGTAGCGGCGTTCCGTGAGGATGGCGCGGCGATTGCCAGCGGACTGAAGGCCGGCGAGATAGTGATCCTGACCGGGCAGCGCCGGCTGGTCGACGGCCAGGCGGTGCAGGCCCAGCCTGCCGTGCCNCCTGCGCAGCAGCGCTGAGTTGTGGCCCGGCGTTTCAACCTGTCCGACTGGACACTGCACAACCGGACCCTGGTCGGCTTTTTCCTGCTCGCCATCGCGCTGCTGGGGACCATCTCCTACGGCCGGCTGAGTCAGGCCGAAGACCCGCCATTCACCTTCAGGGTGATGGTGATCCGCACCCTGTGGCCGGGCGCCACGGCGGTCCAGGTCGAACAGCAGCTCACCGACAAGATCGAGAAGAAGCTGCAGGAGATGCCGTACATCGACCGCATCCAGAGTTTCTCACGGCCCGGCGAGTCGACGGTCATGTTCTTCGCCCGGTATGGCGTCCCCGGGAGCCTCGTCCCGGATCTCTTCTACCAGGTGCGCAAGAAGGTCGGCGACATCCGGCACACCCTGCCGGCCGGCATTCAGGGTCCGTTCTTCAACGACGAATACGGCGACGTCTTCGGCAACATCTACGCGCTGACCGCCGACGGTCTCGACTACCCGCAGCTCAAGGACATCGCCGAGCGCATTCGCGACAAGCTCCTGCGCATTCCCGGTGCCGGCAAGGTGGAAATCTTCGGGATTCAGGACGAACGGATCTTCGTCGAACTCGCCAACGCCAAGCTGGCGACACTCGGCATCGACCAATCCACCATCATCCAGGCGCTGAGCCAGCAGAACTCGGTCAACGCCGCCGGCTTTTTCGAGCTCCAGGACGAACGCATCCAGATCCGGCCGAGCGGCGCCTTCGACACGGTTCAGGCGGTGTCCGACACCCTGATCCGCAGCGGCGGCCGCAGCTTCCGCCTCGGCGACATCGCCAGCGTGCGGCGCGGCACCAGTGACCCGCCGACGACCGAAGTCCGCTTCGGNGGAAAGAAGGCGCTGGCGATCGGCGTGTCGCTGGCGCGCGGTGCCGACATCATCGATCTCGGCAATGCCCTGGAGGCAAAGGTTGCCACGATTCGTGAAAGCCTGCCGCTGGGTATCGAGATTGCCGAGGTTCTCAGCGCGCCCAACGCCGTCCGCACGTCGATCAAGACCTTCGTCCGGGCGCTGGCCGAGGCGGTTGCCGTCGTTCTGCTCGTCACCTTCCTCAGTCTCGGCATGCGCACCGGGATGGTCGTCGCCCTTTCGATTCCCCTGGTTCTCGCGGCAACATTCCTGGCGATGGACCTGTTCAACGTCGGCCTGCACAAGGTCTCGCTCGGCGCGCTGGTGCTGGCGCTCGGCCTCCTGGTGGACGATGCGATCATCGCCGTCGAGACCATGTGGGTGAAGATGGAGCAGGGCTGGGAGCGCACCCGTGCCGCCTCGTTTGCCTATACCAGCACCGCCGGCCCGATGCTGTCGGGCACGCTGGTCACCGTCGCCGGTTTCATTCCGATCGCCATCGCCAAGTCGTCGACCAGCGAATATGCGTTCGCCTTCTTCCAGGTCAATGCGATTGCCCTGCTCATTTCATGGGTCGCCGCTGTCGTCGCGATTCCCTGGCTGGGCTACAAGTTGCTCCCCGATCCGCGGGCCCCGCGACCACCCGGCTTCGTCAAGCGCCGCTGGCCAGCCTTGGCCGGCAGGCTCGAACGCTTCGGGCTCGGCGGCGAAGCTCACGGCGAAGAGCACGATGTCTACGGGACGCCGTTCTACAACCGCTTCCGCATTCTGGTGCGGAACTGCGTCAGGCGCCGCTGGCTGATCATCCTGGCGACACTGCTGCTGTTCGCGCTGTCGATCGCCGGCATGGCTAAGGTGCAGAAGCAGTTCTTCCCGAATTCGACCCGTCTCGAACTCAATGTCGAACTGCGGCTGCCCGAAGGGGCCTCGCTCGCCGCCATCGACGCTGCGACGAGGAAGCTCGAAGACTGGCTGGACGAGGACAAGGCGCGCTTCGGCCAGCATGATCATTTCATCACTTACGTCGGCTCGGGCTCGCCGCGCTACTTCCTGTCGCTCGATCAACAGCTGCCCGCCACCAATGTCAGCCAGCTGGTGATCATGACGCGCAGCCAGGAGGCGCGCGAAGCCTTGCGCGGTCGACTGATCGATTTGTTCGAAAATGAAGCGTGNGGGGTGCGCGGCAACATCGCCCGCATCGAAAACGGCCCGCCCGTCGGCTACGCGCTCCAGTACCGCGTCTCCGGCGAGGATCTGCACACCCTGCGCCGGATTGCCGGCGAAGTCGCGAGCGTCCTCCGCGGCAACCCGGAACTGTCGAACGTGAACCTCGACTGGAGCGAGCTTTCCAAGGTCGTCGAGATCGAAATCGATCAGGACAAGGCCCGCCTGCTCGGCGTCTCCGGCCAGGATGTCGCGGCGCTGCTCAACATGTCGCTCAGCGGACTCACCGTGACCAGCTTCCGCGAAGGCGAGAAGACCATCGACGTCGTGCTGCGCGGCGACCGCCAGGAGCGCAGCCACCTCTCGGCACTGCCCGAGCTGGCGGTGCCGACGCGCAGCGGCAAGAGCGTTCCGCTCAGCCAGGTCGCCCGCGTCAAGCACTCGTTCGAACCGGGCCTGATCTGGCGCCGCGACCGCCTGCCGACGATCACCGTCCGCGCCAACCTTTACGGCAAGACCCAGCCGGCGACGATCGTCGCCAGTCTGCAGCCGCAGATCGACCGGATCATCGCCAGCCTGCCGGCCGGTTACGGCATCGTTACCGGCGGCTCGGTCGAGGAATCGGCGAAAGGCTCGGACTCGGTGATGGCAGGAATACCGGTCTTCGTTCTGCTGGTCATCACGGTGCTGATGATCCAGCTGCGGAGCGTATCGCGCGTCATCATGGTGGTTCTGACGGCGCCGCTCGGAATCATCGGCATTGCCCTGTTCCTGCTGCTCTTCAACAAGCCGTTCGGCTTCATGGCCCTGCTCGGCACCATCGCCCTGTTCGGGATGATCATGCGCAACTCGGTCATCCTGGTCGATCAGATCGAACAGGACATGGCGGCGGGCAAGCCGCGCGGCGAAGCGATCATCGAATCAACGGTGCGCCGCTTCCGCCCGATCGTGCTGACCGCGGCGGCGGCCGTGCTGGCCATGGTGCCGCTCTCGCGCAACGACTTCTTCGGACCGATGGCCGTGGCGATCATGGGCGGCCTGATCGTCGCCACCGCGCTGACCCTGCTCTTCCTCCCGGCGCTGTATTCGGCCTGGTACAAGGTCAAGCCTGACGCCGTCTGATCAGCGCAGGCCGGAGAGTTCCTTCTGGATGGCGACGATGTTGCGCTCGTGTTGCGCAACGCGGTCGCGATAGGGCTGCACACGGTCGAGCGCCGAAGCCGAGGTGTCCCTGCCGCGCAGCGATTCCTGGTCGGCCAGCTCGCGCTGCGCCTGATCCAGGCTGCGTTGCTCACCCGCCAGTTCCTGCTCGAGGATGCGCTTGCGATCGGTGTCGCGCGCCTTCTGCGCGTCCTCCGGAACCTTCGGGAAACCCGCCGGCGACGGATTCGCGGCGGCGCCGGAGGGCCTGGCCCTGGGTGCCGGCAGCGATGAGTCGGGCGGCAGCGCCACCGCCTTGCAGCTCTTGTCCACGCGCGTATTCGAGATCAGCGTGCCGCCGTTCGGGTCCGTGCAGCGGTAGATGGTCTGCGCCGACGCCGGGAAGGCGAGCACAAGAAGAAAGGTAGCCAGCGTACTGCGTGTCATCGTCATCATTCCTCGTAACCGCTCCAGTGTACCGGACTTAACGTCTGCGCATATCAACCGGTGGAAAAAAGGGCGGGAGAACCCCGCCCTCTGGTGCCGTCCCGGCGCGGGATCAGCAGGAATAGTAGAGGTCGAACTCCACCGGGTGCGTGGTCATGCGAACCCTGTTGACTTCGTCCATCTTCAGGCCGATGTAGGCATCGATCCAGTCGTTGGAGAAGACGCCGCCACGGGTCAGGAACTCGCGGTCATTGTCGAGCGCGGCCAGGGCTTCCTCGAGCGATGCGCAGACGGTCGGGATCTTCGCCTCTTCTTCCGGCGGCAGGTCGTACAGGTTCTTGTCGGCCGGGTCGCCAGGATGGATCTTGTTCTGGACCCCGTCCAGACCGGCCATCAGCAGCGCGGAGAAGCACAGGTAGGGGTTGGCGATCGGATCCGGGAAACGGGTCTCGATGCGACGGCCCTTGGACGAGGCGACGTGCGGAATGCGGATGGAAGCGGAACGGTTCTTGGCGGAATAGGCCAGCTTGACCGGGGCTTCGTAGTGCGGCACCAGGCGCTTGTACGAGTTCGTACCGGGATTGGTGATCGCGTTCAGGGCCTTGGCATGCCTGATGATGCCACCGATGTAGAGGAGGGCGAACTCGGAAAGGCCGGCGTAGCCGTCACCGGCGAAGAGGTTCTTGCCGTCCTTCCAGATCGACTGGTGCACGTGCATGCCGGAACCGTTGTCGCCGACGATGGGCTTCGGCATGAAGGTGGCGGTCTTGCCATACTGGTGGGCGACGTTGTGCACGACGTACTTGAGGATCTGGGTCCAGTCGGCACGCTTGACCAGGGTATTGAAAAGGGTGCCGATTTCGCACTGGCCGGCGGTAGCGACTTCGTGGTGGTGAACCTCGACCGGAACGCCGAGGGTTTCCAGCGCCAGAACCATCGCCGAGCGGATATCGTGCAGGCTGTCGACCGNGGGAACCGGGAAGTAGCCGCCCTTTACGGTCGGACGGTGGCCGGAACCGCCGCCGCCTTCGGTCTTCTCGCCGGAGGTCCACGCCGCCTCGGAAGAATAGATTTTCAGCGCGCAACCGGACATGTCGACGTTCCATTCGACGGAGTCGAAGATGAAGAACTCGGGTTCCGGACCGAAGTAGGCAGCGTCGCCGATGCCCGATGACTTCAGGTAGGCTTCGGCACGCTTGGCGATCGAGCGCGGGTCGCGGTCGTAGCCGCGGCCGTCGGCGGGATCGACGACGTCACAGGTCAGGACGATGGTGGTTTCGTCGAAGAACGGGTCGACATAGGCGGTTGCGGGGTCCGGCATCAGCTGCATGTCGGAAGCCTGGATGCCCTTCCAGCCGGCGATGGACGAGCCGTCGAAAGCATGGCCGTTCTCGAACTTGTCTTCGTTGAAGGCGGAAACCGGCACGGTGACGTGCTGTTCCTTGCCACGGGTATCGGTGAACCGAAAATCGACGAACTTGGCGTCGTTTTCCTTGACCATCTTCATCACGTCCTGCGGGGTTGCCATAACCGTCAATCTCCTAACTAATAAAGAAGCCGGCGAGGCCGGCGACAATCAAAAATCCAACGAGACGTATTTAGCAGAAACCGTGCCAACGCCTGTGCGCGAATCACACCATTTTGCCACAAGGAGATACGTCAATTGCGAATGATTTGGCGCACCATTTCCGTGCAATCGGGTTCAATGATTGAACCAATCTGGTGCATTCGCCGGCCGGCGAAGCGATGAAGGTCATGGCAGGCAACCGGCCGGCCGCCCAGCCATGCCCTGAACGCTCGTCAGCGCCATGTCGGCCGTCACGCCGACCGCGGCCGGGGGCTGCGCCGGGACGGCGGGAGCGGGCGCTCCCGCAGGCGGCCGCACTTGATCGAGATGGTCGAGACCGATTGTCTGTGCCCTATACTATCGGATTCGAATTCCGACCTTCGCGGATTATGGGAAAGTTAACCGAGATCCTTACCCTCGCCCAACAGCGCGGCCAGGCCATGGGCCTGCCGTACGAAGGCGCGCTGACGCCGCGGGAAGCCTTCGACCTGTTGCGCCTGGCGCCCGGCGCCAGACTGGTCGACGTGCGCACCCGCGCCGAGTGGGATTGGGTCGGCCGCGTTCCCGGCGCTGTCGAGATCGAGTGGAANCGTCACCCGGGCGGTGGGCGCAACCCCAATTTCGTGGCCGAACTGAAGCGCCAGGTCGATCACGAAGCACTGGTCCTGTTTCTCTGCCGCAGCGGTGTCCGCTCGGATGCGGCGGCGCGCCTGGCGACCGAAGCCGGGTATGGCGACTGCTTCAACATCCTCGAAGGTTTCGAGGGCGACAAGGACGCCAGCGGACGGCGCAACACCTGCGGCGGCTGGCGTCATGCCGGGCTGCCCTGGTACCAGGGGTAACCCCTGACCCGGAAATCATTTCGGAGACCCGCATGCAATCGACCGTGATCGCCTTCACGCCCTTCAACAGCCTGTCCGACGACGACTGCCAGGAGCGCATCCGCGCCGCCCGCGCCAGGCTCGGCAAACGCGCGGTAATCCTCTGCCACCATTACCAGAGGGCCGACATCTACCAGCACGCCGACCTGACCGGCGACTCGCTGAAGCTGTCCAAACTGGCGGCACAGACCGATTCCGAATACGTCATCTTCTGCGGCGTGCATTTCATGGCCGAGGTCGCCGACATCATGACCGCGCCGAACCAGATCGCCATCCTGCCCGACCTCGCCGCCGGCTGCTCGATGGCCGACATGGCCAACCTGGCCAAGGTCGAGCGCTGCTGGCGCGAGCTGGGCGAAGTGCTGGATGTCGAGAGCCAGGTCACTCCGGTCACCTACATCAACTCCGCCGCCGATCTCAAGGCCTTCTGCGGCGAACATGGCGGCATCGTGTGCACTTCGTCGAATGCCGGGACGATCGCCGAATGGGCTTTCGCGCGCCGCCCCAAGGTGCTGTTCTTTCCCGATCAGCACCTCGGGCGGTGGACCGGCCACAAGATGGGAATTCCGCTCGACGAGATGGTCGTATGGGATCCCGACCTCGAATGCGGCGGCCTCACCCCGGAACAGATCGACCAGGCGCGCATCCTGCTGTGGAAGGGCCACTGCTCGGTGCACCAGATGTTCCAGAAATCGCATATCGACAGCTTCCGCGCGAAGTACCCGGAGGGGTTGGTGATCGCCCACCCCGAATGCAACTTCGAAGTCTGCAGCGCAGCCGATTACGTCGGGTCGACCGAGCACATCGTCAGGACCATCAAGGAGGCGCCGGAAGGCACGCGCTGGCTGGTCGGCACCGAACTCAACCTGGTCGACCGCCTGGCCCGGGAGGTCCTGCCGCATAACAAGATCGTCCAGTTCATGGCGACGACCATCTGCATGTGTTCGACGATGCAGCGCATCGANCCCCAGCATCTCGCGTGGACGCTGGAAAACCTGGCGGCCGGCAAGGTCGTCAATCAGATCCGCGTTCCCGAGCACGAGGCCGGGCTGGCCAGGCTGGCGCTCGACCGCATGCTGGCGATTTCCTGACCGTTGATGAGCAAGTCCGCAGCGCTGCACGTCACGACCCTGAACATCCACAAGGGCTTCTCGCAGTTCAACCGGCGCATGATGGTGCACGAGTTGCGCGAGCGCCTGCGTGAACTCAATCCGGACATCGTCTTCCTGCAGGAGGTCCAGGGGCTGCATCTCGGCCATGCCGAGAATCACGACGACTGGCCGAGCGAGCCGCAGCACGAATTCCTCGCCGACGAGGTATGGCACGACTCCGCCTATGGCAGCAACATGATCTACGACCACGGGCACCACGGCAACGCGATACTCTCGCGCTTCCCCATCCTGCACTCGCACAACCAGGATGTGACCCATCTCCAGTTCGAGAAGCGCGGCCTGCTGCACTGCCGGATCGCCCTGCCGGGTGGGCCGGGGGCGCACTGCGTCTGCGTCCATCTCTCGCTGTTCGGCTATTCGCGCCGCCTGCAGGTTGCTGCGCTGGCCGATTATCTCGACAGCGTTTCCGCCCCCAACGAGCCGCTCATCATCGCCGGCGATTTCAACGACTGGAGCAACCGGGCGGGCCACCAGCTGGTGAAGCGGCTGGGCCTGACAGAAGTCTTCAGCAACCGGAATGGCGCGCCGGTGCGCAGTTATCCCGCCGCCCTGCCGGTGTTCCGCCTCGACCGCATCTATGTTCGCGGCTTCAAGGTGCGCCGGACCGAGGTCCATTTCGGGCAACCGTGGTCGGCGATTTCCGACCACGCGGCGCTGTCGGCCCATCTGGCAAGGCATGCTCGCTGAGTTCCTGCCAGGAAACCGCATCACGCTGCTCAACTCGGGCGCCGAGTACTTTCCCGCCCTGCTGTCGGCCATCGAGTCGGCGCGAGTCGAGATCTACCTTGAAACCTACATATTCGCCGACGACGAGATCGGCCACGAAGTCGCGGGAGCCCTCTCCCGCGCCGCCGGGCGCGGCGTCCGGGTGAATGTCACGGTCGACGGCTTTGGCGCCCGCAATTTCCGCGCCGATTTCCTGCCGCGGCTGTCCGCCGCCGGCGTCCGCGCGATGTTCTACCGGCCGGAGATCAGCCCCTTTCACCTGCGCCGTCATCGCCTGCGCCGCCTGCACCGCAAACTGGCCGTCGTCGATGCCCGCGTCGCCTTCGTCGGCGGCATCAACATCGTCGACGACAACAACGCGCCGGAAGACATGCGCCCGCGCTATGACTATGCCGTCCGCGTCGAAGGGCCGACGCTGCGCCAGGTTCACCACGCGGTCCGGCGCATGTGGGAGGTCGTTTCCTGGGCCAACTTCAGGCGCCGCTTCCGCCACAANCCTGCCGGCCACCCCGTTGCCGAAGTCGCCGGCGAACAGGAAGCGGCGTTTCTGATTCGCGACAACATCCGCCACCGCAACGACATCCTGCATGCCTACATCGCGGCGATCAACGGCGCGCAGGAGGAAATCCTGATCGCCAACGCCTACTTCCTGCCGGGCCTGCGCTTCGGCCTGGCGCTGCATGCGGCCGCCAGGCGCGGGGTAAGGATCACCGTCCTGCTCCAGGGCAAGACCGATCACCCGCTCCTCCGCTACGCCACGCAGACACTGTACGCAGCGCTGCTCAAGGCGGGGATGCGCATCTTCGAGTACGAGAAGAGCTTCATGCACGCCAAGGTCGCCGTCATCGACCGCCTCTGGGCGACGGTCGGCTCGTCCAACATCGACCCGTTCAGCCTGCTGCTGGCCAAGGAGGCCAACCTCTTCGTGCGCGACCCGGCATTCGCTGCCGAGCTTCATGCCAGCGTCGGCCAGGCCATCGCCGCCGGCGCGCGCGAAGTGCTGGCCGACGAACTGACCGCCCATCCCTGGTACATCCGCAGCCTGCGCTGGCTGAGCTACGGACTGGTCCGGGCGATCGTCGGCCTGACCGGCTACGGATCGCGGCACTGGCGCTCCGACGGACAGACGCCGGGTCCCAACTCCTGAGCCGCGACCCCTCAGGTTCGCGGCCAGGGCGCAGAACCCTGCGATCTTCCGGCAGGAGTCCTTCGAAGGCCTACGAGGCGCACGGCGTGAACCAGCGACTTCCCGCTTCCCGCTGCCGGCGCGAGCCGTGCGTTTGTTCGGCTGGAGTCGCCTGCCCGGCGGGCGTCGCCGCCAGTGCCGACACCGGATCGCTTGCGCGCCGGGAGAGAGAATCGCGAACGATGGCAATCGCGAGGATCAGCAGGGAAGCGATGCCGCAGGCCAATACGATCAGGAGAAGCGGAGCGGCGCTGATGAAGGGATCCGGATACATGATGTGCTCCCATTGACGTTGCAGGAGCCCCCATTGTGCGGAGCTGCGCGGTGCTCCACAATTGCATGCAATGACATATCCCGATCTCGATAATGAATAGCTCACAAGCCGGCGCGCCCTTCGACTGGACCCTGATGCGTTCATTCCTGGCGGTTCTGGAGCGGGGAAGCCTGCTGGCCGCCGCCCGCCATCTGGGGAGCAGCCAGCCCACCGTCGGCCGCCATGTCGCGGAACTCGAGCGCCAGCTCGCCATGGTGCTGTTCGAGCGCACGGGACGCGGTCTCGTGCCGACCCAGGTCGCGCTCTCGATCGCCGATCACGCCCGCGCCATGGCGGACAGCGCCGATGCCATCGGCCGCATCCTGACCGGCCAGAGCAAGCAGTTGGCCGGCGCGGTCCGCATCACCGCCGTCCAGACGGTGGCCGGGCACCTGCTGCCGCCGATCCTGGCCAGGCTGCGGGCCCAGGAGCCGGGAATCGCGATCGAGGTCGTGGCGTCCAATGCGATCAGCAATCTGTTGCGGCGCGAAGCGGACATCGCGATCCGCATGGTGCGGCCGGACCAAGGCTCGCTGATCACCCGGCACATTGCGGACACGACGATCGGCGCTTATGCGCACGAGGATTACCTGCGCCGTCGCGGCGTCCCGCTGGTGCCTGCCGACCTGCTGCAACACGACCTGATCGGCTTCGACCAGGATGATCTGATCATCCGCCGGTTTCAGGAAATGGGGCTGTCGATCGCACGCGACGGATTCGCCATCCGATGCGACGACCACCTCGTGCTCTGGGAAGCGCTGCGCGCCGGACTGGGGATAGGGTTTACCGGACTCTGGCTGGGCGACAGCGAGCCCGGAGTCCGGCGCATCCTGCCCGGCCTGAGCGTCACGATGCCGATCTGGCTCACCGTGCACCGCGAGATCCGCTCGAGCGCGCGCATCCGGGCGGTCNNTGACTTCCTGGCAAAGGCGATTCCGGAAGCCCTGGCCTGACCGGCCTGCCCGTCTGTCCTCCCCGGAACGCCGCTCAGAAATCGAGCTGCAGGGTTGCCAGCCGGGCATAGAGCCCGCCTTGCTGGCGCAGGTCCTCCGGCGTCCCGGTCTCGACGACACGCCCGCGGTCCATGACGACGATCCGGTCGGCCTTCTGCACCGTCGCCAGGCGATGCGCGATGATCAGCGTCGTCCGCCCCGTCATGGCGGCGCTGAGACCTTGCTGCACGAGGATCTCCGACTCGGCGTCGAGGGCGCTGGTGGCCTCGTCGAGCAACAGCAGGCGGGCGCCCTTGAGGATGGCGCGGGCAATCGCGATGCGCTGGCGCTGGCCGCCCGACAGCCTCGTCCCGCGCTCCCCGAGAAATGTCTGGTAGCCCTCGGGCAGGCGCTCGATGAATTCGTCGGCCAGCGCCGCCCGGGCCGCGTGTCTGACCTCCTCGTCGCTCGCCGAGGTCCGGCCGTAGCGGATGTTTTCCAGGGCGTTGGCGGAGAAGATCACCGGGTCCTGGGAGACGATGGCGATCTCCTTGCGCAGGTCGCGCAGGCTCAGCTGCCGGATGTCCTGCCCGTTGATCCGGATGCAGCCGCCGGAAACGTCGTAGTAGCGCAGCATGAGCTGGAACAGGCTGGTCTTGCCGGCGCCCGAGGGACCGACCAGCGCCACGCTCTCGCCGGGCGCGATGTCGAGGCAGATGTCGTCAAGCGCACGGACCTGCGGGCGGGCCGGATAGGCGAACACGACATGCTCGAAGCTGATCGCCGCCTGCGCCATGACTACCGGCGCCAGCGGCGTCGCGGTCTCGCGGATGGCCGAGCGGGCATGCAGCAGGTCGAGCAGGCGCTCGGTCGCGCCGGCGGCACGCATCACGTCGCCCCAGACCTCCGCCATGGTTCCGACAGCGCCGGCCACCAGCGCCGCGTAAAGGACGAACGAGGCGAGCTCGCCGCCGGTCAGGGCGCCCGCATGGACTTGGCGAGCACCGATCCAGAGGACGAAGATGATCGTTCCCATCACCGCCGTGATGATCAGCGCCGTCAGCGCCGCGCGCACCCGGGTGCGCCTGATCCCGGTGGCGAAACTCAGTTCCGTGCGCTCGGCGAAGCGGCTGGCCTCGCGGTCTTCCTGCGTGTAGGCCTGCACCGTGGGCATCGCGTTGAGGATTTCCCCGGCCAGCGCCGACGCGTCGGCGATGCGGTCCTGCGACTCGCGCGAGAGCTTCTTGACCTTGCGCCCGATGGCGACGATCGGCAGGATCAGCAACGCCATCAGTCCCAGGTTCAGCGAGAACAGGTAGAAGCTGGTCACCGCCAGCATGACCATGCCGCCGACGAACTGGAAGACGCTGCGCAGCCCCATCGAGATCGAGCTGCCGACCACGGTCTGGATCAAGGTCGTGTCGCCGGTCAGTCGCGACAGCACTTCCCNCGTCTGCAGGGTCTCGAAGAATTGTGGCGACTGCGTCAGCACCCGCGCGTNGACGGCGTTGCGCAGGTCGGCGGTGACCCGCTCGCCGACCCAGGAAACCATGTAGTAGCGCGCCGCCACCGCCAGCGCCCAGAGGCTCGCGAGCCCGAAAAGCGCGATGAAGTGCCCGTTCAGGCTCAAGCTGCCGAGCAGGCCCGCGCCTTGCCGCTCCCGCTCTCCGAACCCGAAGTCGATCAGGTCGCGGAATGCCAGCGGCACCAGCAGGATCGTCGCCGAAGCGAGACACAGGAGGATGAAGGCAAGGACAACGCGCGCCCGGTAGGGGCGGACGAAAGGCCACAGGCCGGCCAGCGTCGAAAGTTTGCGGACCGTTGCCGGCGGTTTTGGGGAATCGTGAGCCATCAGCAATTATCGTTGAAGTTCCTGCTCCGCTCTCCCGCCGCTGCCGATCGGACCTGAAAAAGCCGGGCTGACATTGCCGGAGCGGTCAACAGGCAAGCGTATCCCGGCCGGCGGCGTGCCGCGGAATGGCGGCGAACGACCAGTGCAGGAATGCCCAGTCCCAGATCTCGCGCAACCCCGCACCTCCCAGATCCGGCGGCACCGCCTGACCGAGGAAGGCCAGCGCCGAAGCCAGGGCGCGGCCTGCCTGATCCGGGCGCAAGGCGGGCGCCCTGGTCTGCTTCGACAGCTTCTCGCCGGCGCTGTTGGTCGCCACCGGCAAATGCGCGTACTGCGGCGTCGCGTAGCCGAGGCAGCGCTGCAGCCAGATCTGGCGCGGCGTCGAGGCGATCAGGTCGGCACCGCGGACGACATCGGAAATGCCCTGAAATTCGTCGTCGACCGCAACAGCCAACTGGTAGGCGTACAAACCGTCCGCCCGCAGCAGGACGAAATCCCCGACGTCGCGCTCGAGGCTCTGGGCTTGCCGGCCCTGCACCCGGTCGCTGAACGCGACCTCCTCGCCGCCCACCCGAAGCCGCCATGAACGGACGCTGCGCCCGTGCGCGACGCCGTCGCGACAGGTCCCCGGATAGGCCAGCCCGCCATCGATGGCGGGGCGCGTCGCCGAGTCGGAGATTTCCCTGCGCGAACACGCACATCCGTAAGCCAGATCCCCAGCCTTGAGCTTGTCCAGCGCCGCGGCATAGGCATCCGTGCGCCGGCTCTGCCAGAGCACCGGGCCATCCCACTCGAAGCCGAACGCTTCCAGGGTCTTCAAGATGTCGGCGGCGGCGCCCGGAACATTCCTCGGCGTGTCGACGTCTTCCATGCGCAGCAACCACTCGCCGCCATGGGCGCGGGCATCGAGATAGCTGCCGACGGCGGCGACCAGCGAGCCGAAGTGCAGCGGGCCGGTCGGCGAGGGAGCGAAGCGGCCGCGATAGCGTGTCTCATGCATGCGGATTATTGGCACTGCACCGGGATGGCATCCTGCCAGGGAGTCCATTATCGTCCGGAACCATGGCGGACGGTAGGCCGGTCAGCAACACCGTCGACGCCCCGGTCCAGGCCAATCGGGCATGCAATCCGGGCATGCCGCGAGCGTCACCGCGGTGGCATTGGTATAGTAGCGGCACCGCCACGCCCGCCATTCGAGAGTCCGCCATGTCCGACCTGCTGCGTATCGCCCAGGCTGTTGAATTTGCCGCCGTCAGGCACGCCCACCAGCGCCGCAAGGGAGCCAGCGAAGCCCCTATTTCAACCATCTTGCCGCCGTCGCCGCCAACGTCGCCAGGGCGACCGGGGGCAGGACCCCGATCTGGTCATCGCCGCCTACCTGCACGACTGTATCGAGGATTGCGGGGTCACACGAGCCGAGATCGAGGAACGGTTCGGGGAAGATGTCGCCACCCTCGTCGCCGAGGTCACCGACGACAAGTCGCTGCCCAAGGAAGAGCGCAAGGCGCTGCAGATCGAACAGGCCCCGCACAAGTCGGCGCGCGCCAAGATACTCAAGCTTGCCGACCTGGTCGCCAACATCGCCGACATGCTGGTGCATCCCCGGTCAATTGGAGCCTCGAGCGGCTACTGCGCTACTTCGTCTGGGCTAACGACGTCGCCGACGGCCTGCGCAACGGCACCCCGCCGCTCGCGGCCCAGGCGCTTCTCGCCGAGTTCGACGCCCTGTTCGCCCGGTTCGAGGAACTGAAGCCCGGCCCGACGATGCATCCGCTGGCGCTGGCGATCAAGATCGCCGCCAACGCCCATGCGACCCACAGGCCGGACAAGGGCGGCGCCCCTACATCCTGCACCCGCTGCGCATGATGATGCGGATGGACAGCGATGAAGCGCGCATGGCCGCCGTGCTGCACGACGTGGCCGAAGACCACGAACACGAGGGCTGGACTTTCGAGCGTCTGGCCACGGCCGGCATTCCGGAAGGCGTCATCGACGCGCTGCGCTGCGTCACGAAGCTGGCGGACGACGAAGACTACGCCGCCTTCATCGAACGTGCCGCGACCCACCCGCTGGCCAGGGCGGTGAAACTTGCCGACCTCGAAGACAACATGAACCTTCTGCGCCTGGGGGAACTGCTGGACGAGGACGTCGAGCGCCTGCGCAAATACCACCGTAGCTGGCTGCGCCTGTCCTGATCCCCGGCCGGTGCTCGGGGATCGGGGAGGCCGGGGTCGGCGAGCGAACCCATGGGGATTCATCAGGTGCAGAAACTCGGACTCGATCTGGCGCAAGTTGGCAGACTGGACGTCGCAGTTCGGCCAGGAGCAGGTTTAGTGTGTTAATTGGGGAAGCTATGTTCCATATCATAATTTTGACCAGCCTTCTCGCCCTTTATTCAGGGGCATCATTCAGTTCCGAATTGGAACAGCGTTTTTCCTACTGGCAAGAGCAGGCTTTTTCATGCCCAGCAGGCGACGGAACGACCTTCCCTAGCAGACCCACAGGCGAGGCAAGTCAACCCTGTGATGACGGAGATATAACACTTTTCAACGGCCTGCTTTGTGCCGCTGGTGACAAGCGCGGCTGCGATGGAGTGGCCAATGCTCAG
Source organism: Dechloromonas sp. (assembly GCA_013693915.1). Classification (GTDB taxonomy): domain Bacteria; phylum Pseudomonadota; class Gammaproteobacteria; order Burkholderiales; family Rhodocyclaceae; genus Azonexus. The sequence continues at coordinate 602,869 of CP059264.1, forward strand.
GATTCCACCACAGGGCAGTGGTTTCGCTCCCCAAGAATTAGACTTCACGGTAACGACCGTGGCGGAAGTGCATTTTCCCCAGATATGGCACTTGGTGTGCAGTTATACCTCATCAAAACCGGGGATGTTCAAAGAGCAAGCAAGTGGTTTGCTTGGCTACATGAGAATGTTCCATGTGCATGGGAAATATTTGGCAAGTGTATCGTGATTGGAATACCTCGATTTTGCACTGACGACACCACAGAGAAGGGCTGCGTTATGCGTCCAGGGGATGCTGCGGCACTTTCTGCGACTGTAACTTACCTTCAAGAGAAAAAGGGTATGGCAGCCCTTCCTGACGGACGACTACGAGGATACTTAGGAACAATGTCAGGCGCAGGCCCACAACTTGAGCAAATTTCTTCTTACGTTAACAAGCCAGGATTTTCGCAACACTTGGTTGGCGTTTCAATATTACTCTATCGAATGCTTGGCTCAACTGATAATAAGCTTGATGACGCGGCCACCGATTAGTCGCAAAGNAATCCAGGAAATGCCTTTTATTCTATTTTAGCCAGATTGCCCAAAGATCAGATCGAAACCGAAATTCTATACCGTTGCCCCAACCCACATATTCCACTTAAATACCCGTTGCATCAATGGCAATGGGAGCGTGACAACGAGGATAAAGCCTGGGAGAGTTCTTGTTTCTGGGACTGCATATTTGCGAAGGAGTTGCTAATGAGCCAATGAAATTCTACTCGTCCACTTAAGTCGCTTAATCACATAAAACAGAATTGGAGATATCATCATGGCAAATGAATCTGGATCAACCTCGACAAAGCTTGGGACTGTTACAATTCAATCTAACGTAGCGGGGACGCAACTGAGTTTTCCTGTTGACTTAGAGTTGTTCCTTAGCACTTCACCTTCAGGTGCAAAGGTTGGCGTGATCGCCAATGTAGGACTCGCAAACCTTCAAAATTCGTTTGATTCGATAGCAAAGTCACTTCCAATGCCAAATGACACATCTGGCTACGGAACAAAGATAGTTGCTAGTGTAGAAAGCGCTAGTCTTCGCCCGGCTGGGGATACAGCGGTACTTGAGGCAAATATCAATGTAACTGTCTGGCAGATTGAAAAGGGCACCCCGGGCGGNGGGACTACAGTTCGATGGGAAACCCGCTGTGTTGACTTCGGATGGCCAATTGGGCGTGTTTGCGCTGACGTGCCAGTGACGGTAGAAATTCAGCCGGGACCGGATATCAAACTTGAGCTTGTAAAAGAAGGTTTAAATGCAAATGTAGCTCTCTCACTAGCCACCCCAGACGGCACATCCATAGAAATACGACCTGGCCCGGCTACTGTTACACCTCGAGGTGACATAGGAAAATTCTTCAATGATGTCGCTGGTATTTTCAATCAGAATCTTTCCGCACAAGCACAGAAGGAGATTGCAGAGATTGTAAATGAAGGTTCATTACGCCAAGCACTGCCACAAGAAATACTTGCTTTCAATCCAAATATTGCAGGAGTTCAATTTCTCACCCGCCCAGACGGTTCACTTGGTGCTTTAGTCGACTTTCGAGCAACGCTCACGCCAGAACAACTTACGGAATGGATACAAAAATCTGTCGGCAAGTAGGACACCTAACCCGGCGCTCAACTCGGACGCTCCGCCAAAAAGCGTGGCGGAGCGCCGGTTGGCTCAACGCGTGCGCCGGGCATGGCGCGTTACTTCCATAGGTGGAAGTCCTATGGCCAGGTTTTCGCAGAGCCGAAGGCAAGGAAAAGGGCAAGGGCGTCGCCGCGAGGCGGGTCTGGAGGAAGCCCAATCCAAAGCTGCGGGGCGATGAACAAAAACCGGATACGAGGCGTGATGCACTCGGGACGAGCGGGCACGTGACCGCGAAGTCCTCCATCTGCGGCAGTAGGGTGCATTTTGTAAATCCGGCGTCTATGCAGTGAAGGTAACGCGTCTTACCTCGGGAGATCTCCCCGGTGCTTCGGAGTATCGAAGCTGGGCGTCTGGAAACGGCCGCTGAATACCGTGGAGAAGTCAGCAGAGGGCATAGTAGGTGGCGCCACCGCTGAAGGCCCGAACGATGAAAGACGAAGGACCCTGATGAAGAGAGGCGGGAACGCATCTGACTACCTGCGCCAGCAGGCTGCGGCCAAACCGCAGGACGAACTCGCCGCTGGATCGTCAGGAGAACCCGAGTCGATTCAATCCCAAGCGCTGCTGGCCCAAGTGTTGGAACGGGCCAATCTGCAGCATGCATTGAAACAAGTGCGCCAGAACAAAGGCGCGCCGGGCATCGACGGCATGACAGTTGATGACCTTCCGGAATACCTCCGACACCACTGGTTGGAAGTACGTGCGCAACTGGAAACGGGCAGCTATCGCCCGCAACCGGTGCTGCGCGTGGAAATCCCGAAGGGGGACGGGAAAACCCGTCCGCTGGGCATACCGACGGTAGTGGACCGTTTTATCCAGCAAGCCATCGCGCAAGTCGTCTCGGCGCAATGGGAACCGCACTTTCACCGCCACAGCTATGGATTTCGCCCGCAGCGCTCGGCCCATCAGGCCGTGCGCGAAGCGCAGGCAAACATCCGGGCAGGCTACGGCTGGGTGGTGGATATGGACCTGCAAGCCTTCTTTGATCGAGTCAATCACGACCGGCTGATGGCACGGCTCAAAAGCCGTTGCCCGGATGCCGCACTGCTGCGACTGGTCAATCGCTTCCTGAAGGCGGGCGTCAGCGTGGAAGGCAGCATCGAATCCACCCCCATGGGCGTGCCGCAAGGCGGGCCGCTGTCGCCGGTGTTGGCTAACGTGGTGCTGGATGAACTGGACTGGGAACTGGAACGGCGCGGCCACCACTTTGCCCGCTATGCCGATGACTGCAACATTCTGGTCAAGAGCAAACGCGCCGCAACGCGGGTGATGGCGAGCGTAGCACGCTACGTCAGTGACACACTGAGACTCACAGTGAATCCGCTGAAGAGCGCGGTGGATCGGCCCTGGAATCGCAAATTTCTGGGCTTCACGGTCAGCCGCCAGGACAAGAAGCTGAAAGTGGCCGACAAGGCCCTTGAAAAGCTGAAGGACCGGGTGCGGGAACTGACCCGTCGTACGCGAGGCAACACCATAGGCGTGGTCGTCGCAGAGCTGAGACAAACCCTGCTTGGTTGGAAAGCGTACTTTGGCATTGCCGAGGTGCTGAGTCCTCTGCGCGACATCGACAAGTGGGTACGACGCAAGTTGCGCTGCTATCTCTGGAAACAATGGGGGCCGGCCGGCTATCGGGAGTTACGAAAGCGCGGGGTATCGGTGCGCGAAGCGTGGAACACCAGCAAGTCAGCTCATGGTCCGTGGCGGCTGTCGAAGACACCGGCATTGGCAATCGCGCTACCATTGCGCTTCTTCATCAACTTGGGACTACCGACCCTTGCGCCACCACGGTAGGAATTCAATTCATCGAACCGCCGGATACGTGACCCGTACGTCCGGTGGTGTGGGAGGGAGGGGCCGTGAGGCTTCTTCCTATCCCGAATTAGACCTCGCAATCACTCGCATGGAGGTGAGCCGCCCAAGATTGAAGCCAATTTGATACATCGAGCCACTGCTGTCCGGTTAAATACTGAATAAATTCAATTGGTTGCCGATGCTGTCATTGTCCGAAGTGTACTCGTCGCCCGGAAGTGCTTGCTGCAAGGGCATCTTCTCGAACAGAGTGAGCGATAGAACCTGTAGCAAAGTGTAGAGGGAGACGTTGAGATTCAGCTTTTTCCGAACAATGGCGACCAGCACATAGACCGATACTGCGATCCAGATTTGCGTCTTGACCGCATTTTCCGATGTACCGAAGAACTGTTTGATCCGAAGATGCTGCTTGATCCATTTGAAGAACAACTCGACCTGCCAGCGGCTTTTGTAAAGCGCGCAGATGGTCGCTGCCGGCAAGATCATCTGATTGGTGAGGAAGATCAGCGTCTTGCCGGTTTCTGGGTCGTTGAAGCGTATCCGGCGCAATTGTGTGGGGTAATCCTGCTTCGAGTAGAAGCCATCGAGCGCAATCGTCTGATCGCAGAGGATGCCAGCGCTGCGCTCTGTTGGGGCCGAATACACCCGATGCGCCTTGAGATTCGACTTGGCGCGGGTCACGAAGAAGGCGCCCGCCAGATGCACGCGATACAGGCGAGCGAAGTCGACATAGCCCCGATCCATGACATAGATTGCACCGGCCTCCGGGGTCAGCAAATCCAGCGCATGCACGTCGTGCAATTTGCCGTCCGAAACGTGGATGAAACTGGGGATGCTGCCGCGCAAGTCGAGCAGCGTGTGCATCTTGACCGCCGCCTTGGTCTTCCGAAAGTGTGCCCACGGAAACACCGACAGACAGAGATCGATGGTGGTCGAATCGAGGGCATACACCGTGTTCGACAATTCCAGCCCCAAGTCCTCGCTGGCGTAGAGCGCCCTTGCCTGGATGATCAGGCGGGCGGCGAAGTCGGCATAGATGCGCCAGTCGCGCGATTCGTTGGCGTCGGCCAGTGTCGAGCGCCGTATCGGCTCGCGAAATCCCATGTGGTAAAGCTTCGATGCCTGCGCCGAAAGGCTGGCCTCGATGTCGCGCAAGCTTTCCCGGTAGGTGAGTTGGGCAAACGCCATGACGCGAAACTGCTCGGCGCAACTCAGAGTGCGAGCGCCCTTGTCGCCGCCGTAATGCGAAACGTAGCGGTTGAATGTCGACCACGGCAGAAAGTCCATCAACTGCGCAAACAGTGTCTTGCCGGCATTCATGATCATGCCCTTCAGAAAAATCCGAAGGGTCATTCTTCGCCGATTTCAAATCGACACCACCCCTTACCGCTCGAAAAGTCACGTCAGTCATGGCGTTGCGCAGTTCGGGTGTTCATTTAACCGGACAGTAGTGACATCGAGCATCTTCTTTGTCCATCGGAACCCGACATCAGCATGCGCGCAAAGTTCAGTCTTCATTGTGCCGTATCAATAAAAGATGGTACCGAGTCTAGTCGCTAACTGGAGGAAACAATGCGTCGCACAAGAATCTCACTACTTTTGGTCTTGTTCACTTGTAGCCCAATATTGGCGTCTGCGCAGCAATTGGCCAACGCTTGCAAGGTGTTCTTGGACAAGCCTGTTTTCACTACGCAGACCACGCAATCTAGTCAGACTGCCAAAGATAGCTTTCGCCTCCTTCAGTGCACTGCCAATTGGAAGAGCGCTTCCGAGGCCCAGTCGGCCGGCATTGACATAACAGTCCCAATTTATGACCTTCCTATTCCGATATCAGCCAATTGGGATAGCACAAAAGTCGAGCAATGGAAGACAAAGAACTGCTCCGCCGAAGAGCGTAGTTCTCAGGCTAATCTCAAGTACTACAATGCGATTTACTCAATCGACCCAGTATCCGCAAAGACTGCCCTCGAATGTTTCGATAGAGGCTTCAAGGCTGAAGCCGATATGTCCTCGGGATCCGCGCTGCGGTGCACGCTTACTGAGACGGCTGCCGCCTACGTCTTTGAAGCAAGATGGCGTCGCACTGCAGGAGAAGCCGCAAACTTTCCGAAGGTACAGTCCTTTACTGCCATAAATACAACCTGCCCGAACTTGAGTGTCCTTGCAACGAATACCCAGATTTCTGAGGGCGGAGTGCCAGTCCTATGTCTTGTTGGTGACAAGGCGGCCGCCTTCTCTCTTACTACAGATCGAGGCGGATGCAGTGCGAGCGCCAGTGTCCGACTCCCGAAGCTCAAGATCCCGGACAAGCTTCAGCTATCAGCTCCATTGTTCTTGAGCGGACAGGAAATTGAGATCCCAGAAAATGCCAGCATCATTACAAACGGCTATCCGCTCTCGATTCGCGCCGACAAACTGACCATTTTTGGGCAAGCCCGCATTCAGTCATTCGAGCCAGCGGCACCGCAGGCTATGAAGTCCGGGCGGTCGGCCGGCCCGATAACGATCTCTGCTGGCGAAATCGGTGGCCAAGGAGGAATGGTTATTCTGAATGCTGGCGAAGCCGGCGGCGCCGGCTCTGCGGGTCAGCAGGGGCCCCAGGGGCCGCAAGGCTCCCCAGGCCGAGGCCGAACGACGAACTGGAAGAAGAACTGTCCGATCCCACTCGTATGTGACCTCATCCCATCGGGCTGTGAGGGCGGCGACAACGGTGGACCCGGAGGCCAAGGCGGCACTGGCTATTCTGGATTGGCGGGAATGCCAGGCGGGTCTGCCGGGGAAGTTATTCTCGACCTTCCCTACGATGGAAGAAAGCTTTTCTCGGTCGTTACAAACACGCGAATCAATGGTCAGCCCAAGAACTGCGCAGGCATGACATGCGGCGGCGAAGGCGGCCCCGGCGGACCTGGTGGCCCCGGGGGTCCGGGGCCTGGCGGCGACGGCGCTCCGGGCACGGTGTACTGCGGCGGCACAGATGCAGGGCCCCAAGGGCCGCAGGGTGGCACAGGTCCGCAGGGACCAAACGGCCCAGATGGTCAGAATGCTGGAGTCAAAGGGTAGTTCTGACTGACCACAGCGGTCAGCATCTGCGCAGCGAGGTCTAACAGGGCGTTGCAGCGGACCGGCCGAAAGCGGGGCTTCGCCCCACTTCTAGCCGTCCGCTGAACTACGACGTTAAGGCCCCACAAGCCATGCCAATCTCCGACTCCGATCCCAGAGTATTTTTCGCTGCCGAGCGCACGCTTCTGGCATGGCTTCGCACGGGCCTCACTATCATCGCACTTGGTTTCGTCGTCTCTCGGTTCGGCTTGTTCTTGCAACTCCTCGGCATGCAATCTCAACCGCATTCCGCGCAAACCCACGCCTCCATGTCGGCAGCGCTTGGCATCGGCTTTGTTGTCGTGGGTACCCTCGCCATTGCGGTAGTCGCCTTTCAACATCATCGCTTCGTGGCCACCCTGCCCATGCGTGACCTGCCCCCGCGCTACTCCAGAACTGTCGCCCTTGTTCTCTCGCTTCTCGTCTCCGCATTCGGCGTTGCTCTTGCTATCTATCTATTGCTTGTGCATCCATGAAAAGACAAAAGCCATCTCCTGCGCCTGACCCTGTGCCCAACCGAACGCGGCGGGATCAAGCCGCGCAACGACGGCCAGCTGCACATTGTGATCACCACTTCAGCCAACTGGCCTGGCATCTCCGGGTCCGTCATCTGCCTGTACGCACCTGTTCGATCAGATAGCCCGGCAGGACGGCGACGATGGCCGGCTTGTCCAGGCCTTCGATCCCGATGGTGTTCCCGGTGGTCAGCCACCAGCGGCCCATGCCCTTGTCTTTGCCGGGTCGGTCAAGCCTGCCCGGCAGGAAAGTCCCCGATCATGCCGCGCTCGGTGATGAAGGCAATGATCTCCGGCAGCCCCTGGCCGACCTTCAGATTGCTGAAGACGAATGGGCGCTCGCCGCGCTGGGCCTTGGCGTCGCGCGCCATGACATCGAGAGAGGCGCCGACCATCGGGGCCAGGTCGATCTTGTTGATCACCAGCAGGTCGGACTTGGTGATGCCCGGACCGCCCTTGCGCGGAATCTTCTCGCCGGCCGCGACGTCGATCACGTAGATGGTCAGGTCGGACAACTCGGGCGAGAAAGTGGCGGCGAGGTTGTCGCCGCCGGACTCGACGAGGATCAGTTCGACATTGGGGAAGGACCGCTGCAGACGGTCGACCGCCTCGAGGTTGATCGAGGCATCCTCGCGGATCGCCGTGTGCGGACAGCCGCCGGTTTCGACGCCGATGATCCGCTCCGGCGCCAGCGCCGAATGATCGACCAGGAACCTGGCGTCCTCGGCGGTGTAGATGTCGTTGGTGACCACGGCCATGTCGATCTTGTCGCGCAGGGCCTGGCACAGGGCCAGCGTCAGGGCAGTCTTGCCGGAACCGACGGGGCCGCCGATACCGACGCGCAGGGCTTGTTTGCTCATGGTTTTACGATCTGAAGAGACGTGAATACTGGGTCTCGTGGCGGGCGCAGGCGATGGCGAAAGCCGGCGTGAAGTTTGACCAGGCGGATTCGGGCAATTTCCGGGCGTCGACCGCAACAGCGGGTATCTTGCTGCCGAGATCCGCCAGCAGGCGCTGGCCGGCAGCCTGGCCGAGCGGCACCGCCTTTAGCGCGGCCATCACCTGGTTTTCGGCCCACGACCACAGGTAGCCGGTGAGTGCCGCTTCCGGCGCGATCCGCCAGGCGGAGGCGATGCCGGCCCAGATGGTGGGGAAGGCGACTTCTGGCCAGGCAGCGACCGTTTCCACCACCCCGGCGAGCGAGTCGTCGCGCAGGTCATGCAGCAGCCGGCGCAGCGAAAAGCCCATCTGGACCGTTTCGGCGCGCAGTTCGGCCGCCTCGCGGCTGGCCAGGAACTCGTCGTTCAGGCGCTGGATTTCCGGCACCCTGGTTGCGGTCCACGCCGCCATCAGGGCAAAAACCAGCGGCGCCTCGTAGCGGCCGATGCCATGTTGCATGAGATCGCCGATCCAGCGCCTTGCCGTCGCCTCGTCGCGAACGACACCCGTTTCGACAGCCAACTCGAGGCCCTGCGAATAGGTGTAGGCGCCGACCGGTAGCGCCGGGCTGGCGAGTTGCAGCAGGCGGGCGAGTTGCAGTTGCTGATTCAACGCGGCTTGAACTCGTGAATCCTGGGCACGGAACGGTGCGGGCCGTGGCCGGGATTGTGCAGGTCAGCGTGGTCGTGATCGTGGTCGTGCTCATCGTGGTGATGATGGTGGCCACCGTGTGCGCCGTAGGCGCCGGATTCGGGCTGGAACGGGGCTTCCGTTTCGCCCACGGCGCAGCCGAGGCCGCGCACCATCTCGGCCAGCACGTGGTCGGTCTGGAAGCGCAGCTTGCCGCCGTTGCCGGTCGGCAGGATCTGCACCGGCACGTGGCGGTTGCCGAGGTGATAGGCGGCGCGGGCGAAGAGCAGGGNGCTGTCGGCGACGGCCTCGATCAGCCTTTCCGGCGCGGCGACGATTTCGACGACGGTCGAGCCATCCTCGGCGATCAGCTTGTCGCCACCGTGCAGGTGGTCGCCGCGTTCAAGGAAGATGCCGGCCTCAAAGCCGGAAGCGAGGGTGACCTTGAGGCGGCTGCGCTTGCGTTCGTCGTAGGCCAGCGCCACCGAGTCTGTGGCGGGAGCGGCGGTGCGTTGGTTCAGGATCAGCATGGCATCAGTGAGCGACGGTTCTCGAGAAGACATTGAGGACGACAACGCCGGCGACGATCAGGCCCATGCCGACGATGGCCGGCAGATCGAGCGCCTGCCCGTAGATCAGCCAGCCGACCAGCGCGATCAGCGCGACGCCGGCACCGGACCAGATGGCATAGACGATCCCGACCGGCAGCGTGCGCAGCACCAGCGACAGGCAATAGAAGGCGATGCCGTAGCCGACGACGACAATCGCCGACGGCAGCAGCCGGGTGAAGCCGTCGGCGGCCTTCAGTGCCAACGTGGCGATCACTTCGCTGACGATCGCCACGCCGAGAATGAGCCAGTGCTGCATCGTGCCCTCAGAACAGGAAGTAGCGCTGCGTCAAAGGCAACTCGGTCGCCGGTTCGCACACCAGATGCACGCCGTCGGCCTTGACCACGTAGGTTTCGGGATCGACGGTGATTTCCGGCGTGGCGCCGTTGTGCACCATGTCGGCCTTGGTCAGCGTGCGCGTGCCGGAGACTGCGACCAGCGGCTTCGACAAGCCAAGGGCGGCGACGGCCGGATTCTTCAGGGCCGCCTGCGAGACGAAGGTGACCGAGGTCTTCAGCGCCTTGCCGAAGCTCCCGAACATCGGCCGGTAATGCACCGGCTGCGGCGTCGGGATCGAGGCGTTAGGGTCGCCCATCGCGGCGCCGGCGATCATGCCGCCCTTCAGGATCAGTGACGGCTTGACGCCGAAGAAGGCCGGTTTCCACAGCACCAGATCAGCCAGCTTGCCGACCTCGATGGAGCCGACGGTGTGGGCGATGCCGTGGGTCAGCGCCGGGTTGATGGTGTATTTGGCGATATAGCGTTTGACGCGGAAGTTGTCGTTGCGGGCGCTGTCTTCGGGCAGCGCACCGCGTTGCAGCTTCATCTTGTGCGCCGCCTGCCAGGTGCGGATGATGACTTCGCCGACGCGGCCCATGGCCTGCGAGTCGGACGACATCATCGAGAAAACGCCCAGATCGTGCAGGATGTCTTCGGCGGCAATCGTTTCGCGGCGGATGCGGCTTTCGGCGAAGGCGATATCCTCGGCGATGCTCGGGTCGAGGTGGTGGCAGACCATCAGCATGTCGAGATGCTCGTCGATGGTGTTCACCGTATAGGGCATGGTCGGGTTGGTCGAGCTAGGCAGCACGTTGGGCAGCCCGGCCGCCTTGATGATGTCCGGGGCGTGGCCGCCGCCGGCACCCTCGGTATGGAAGGTATGGATGGTGCGGCCCTTGAAGGCGGCTATGGTGGCTTCGACGAAGCCCGATTCGTTCAGCGTGTCGGTGTGGATGGCGACCTGGATGTCCATCTCGTCGGCGACCGACAGGCAGCAGTCGATGGCGGCCGGCGTCGTGCCCCAGTCCTCGTGCAGCTTCAGGCCGATGATGCCGGCTTCGACCTGCTCGCGCAGGGCTTCCGGCAGGCTGGCGTTGCCCTTGCCGAGGAAGCCGAGGTTCATCGGGAAGGCGTCGGCCGCTTCGAGCATGCGGTGGATGTGCCACGGCCCCGGCGTGCAGGTCGTGGCAAAGGTGCCGGTCGCCGGCCCGGTGCCGCCGCCGATCATGGTGGTGACGCCGGAATTGAGCGCCTCCTCGATCTGCTGCGGGCAGATGAAATGGATGTGGCTGTCGATGCCGCCGGCCGTGACGATCATGCCTTCGCCGGCAATCACTTCGGTGCCGGGGCCGACCACAATCGTCACGCCAGGCTGGATGTCCGGGTTGCCGGCCTTGCCGATGGCGGCGATGCGGCCGTCCTTCAAGCCGATGTCGGCCTTGACGATGCCGGTCACGGCATCGACGATCAGGGCGTTGGTGATGACCGTATCGACGGTTTCGGCGGAAACCCGCTGGCCCTGCCCCATGCCGTCGCGGATAACCTTGCCGCCGCCGAATTTCACTTCCTCGCCGTAGATCGTGTAATCCTTTTCGACCTCGATGATCAGCTCGGTATCGGCCAGGCGCAGGCGGTCGCCGGTCGTCGGGCCGAACATTTCGGCATAGGCCTGACGGGTGATTTTCGTGCTCATGGATTGACCCCTTGAGTTTTGACGCAGATTACGCAGATCGGCGCAGACAAAAGCCAAAAATAATCTGCGTTCATCTGCGCAATCTGCGTCGAGATTCTTTGCATTTCAGAGTGCGCCCTGGATTAGGCCACGGAAGCCATAGACCTTGCGGTCGCCAGCCAGCGCGACCAGTTGAACGGTGCGTGTCTGGCCCGGCTCGAAGCGCACGGCGGTACCGGCGGCGATGTCGAGGCGGTAGCCGCGGGCGGCTTCGCGGTCGAAGCTCAGCCCCGCGTTGGTCTCGTAGAAGTGGTAGTGCGAGCCGACCTGGATCGGGCGATCGCCTGTGTTGGCCACGACCAGCGTGATGGTCGGGCGGCCGACGTTGAGTTCGAGTTCGCCGGGTTCGGCGAGGAGTTCTCCGGGGATCATCGTGCGCTCCAGATCAGACAATCGGGTGGTGTACGGTCACCAGCTTGGTGCCGTCGGGGAAGGTCGCCTCGACCTGGATTTCGGGGATCAGCTCGGCGATACCGTCCATCACGTCGGCGCGGGTCAGGACCTGTGTGCCCGCGTGCATCAGTTCGGCCACCGTCCTGCCTTCGCGGGCGCCTTCCATGATGGCGCAGGTGATCAGCGCCACGGCTTCCGGATAGTTGAGCTTCAGGCCCCTGGCCTTGCGCCGTTCGGCAAGCAGGCCGGCGGTGAAGATCAGCAGCTTGTCCTTCTCTCTCGGTGTCAGTTCCATGAAGACTCCTTGTTCATGTATTCCAGATTCTGGGCAAAATTGCCGGTCGACCGCAGCAGGCCGGGCGCAGGACGGCCCACAGGCCGGCGAACCAATGGCGGGCGGCCTCGCTGCTGTCGCCGAGGTAGCGGGCGACAAGCAGGCCGGGCAGCGCGGAGATGCCGTGCAAGGCACCGTCGGCCGAGGCAATGGCGCGCAGCGCTTCGAGCAGGGTGGCAGCCTGCTGCGGCAGCTCGGGAAGCTGCACAGCAGCGTGCCGCACACGGCATGACCAGACCAGCCGGCCGGGCTGGCCAGGATCGGGTCGTTGCCGGCCACGTGACCGCGTTCCAGCCAGATCGGGCGGCCGTTGCGGTCAACCCGAAAAACAGCGAAATTTCGCCATTTTCATAGCGTTCGCCAGCGGCCGTGCGCCCCAGGCACAGGATGTCCCAGCCGATGTAGCGGCTGTCGGCGGCCAGATCGACCCGTGTTTCCATGCGCGCCCGGGCGCCGTCGAAAAAGATCGTCTCCTGCGGCAGCCATTCCAGCGCGGCCCCTTCGCCGACTGTGAACCGGATCTGCTGGGAGGCATCGGCGCCGCTGCTGCGATACCACTTGCCGGCGCCCGGCGTGGTCAGTTGCGCATGCGCGCCCGCGCCGACGCCGCCGACGATCTCGAGCTGGTCGCCGCCGGCGATGCCGGACGGCGGATGCAGCACGATGGCCTGGCAGACGGCACCACCTTCCGGGTAGAGGGCCTTCTGGACCCGCAAGGGCCCATGGTGGCGATTGTCGAGCAGGATGGTCCGTTCGCCCGCCCGCGCGAATCCCAGCCGCAATCGGGCGTGCCATGGCGTTGCGGGCCGGGCTTGGGAAACGGGCAGCGGTGCATTCATGTCGGGATTGTGGAGCATCCCCGGGATAAGGCAAATACGCAGGAATGCGCAGCGTGCCGACAGTGCGGGCCAGGCGATCTCCGGCCATGCGCAAGCCGCAATTCTCCGCCCCTTCACCAGCGACGCCCGCCGCCGTCGCGGCGCACCACGACGACTGCCGACTACGACAAGAAACCGGTACCGCCGGCCCGATAGCCGATCATGCCGTCGACTGCCGGTCTGCCCCTGGCAGCCGGGTCAAGGGGATCCAGGGTGGCGGATGCGAGGAATTGCTCGAGGACGACGTCGAATTCCTCGATGTGCCTGACGAGTGCGTCACGCACACGGTCGATGCCGTGAATGGCGACGATACCGTTGCCATCGCGGCCAAATACCGTCCGAATGCCCTTGAGCTGCTCGGCGAGGTCGATATGGGCGCGCTGGTGGGCCACCCGGTGATCGTGCGGCACGTAGTCCTTCATCAGCGCCGATTCGAGCAGGTTGTGCATCAATGTGGACTCGACGAACAAGCGGATCGACTGCTCGATGTTTCCCCGCAGACCACCCGCCGCCCCGAATCGCAACCCTTGCACTGATCGGCAACGCCCTGGCGATCGCACATGTCGACGATCCGGTCGATCATCCGCAGCAGGCTCTCGTGGTCCCGATGCATCTTCTGGATGAAATCTTGGTCGTTTGCCGGCATTTTCCTACTCACGGACAGTGAGTCAGCATTGACTCCGTTTGCCCGGAATGGTTCGCCTCGATTTGCACGGTGCCAGCGAGACAAGCCGTTCCCCCACCGCTTCAGCCCGAAGCGGCCCGCCCGCAGGGAGCGGCGGTTTTCAAACTCCGGCTCCGGCAGCCGGCGTTCAGACGGCCAGCGCCTCCCGCACCCCGTCCTGCGGCATGGTTTCGCCACGCCCCCGCATGATGAACTCGCCACGCTCCATGAGGAGGTACTGGTCGGCCAGCGACTCGGCGAAATCGTAATACTGCTCGACCAGCAAAATGGCCATTTCGCCGGTTTCGGCGAGCATGCGGATGGCGCGCTCGATGTCCTTGATGATGGACGGCTGGATGCCTTCGGTCGGCTCGTCGAGGATCAGCAGCTTGGGGCCCATCGCCAGCGCGCGCCCGATCGCCAGTTGCTGCTGCTGGCCGCCGGAGAGGTCGCCGCCGCGGCGATTCATCATCTGCCTGAGGACGGGAAACATGTCGAAGATGCGTTGCGGGATCGGCGTGCCGCCCGGCCTGGTGGCGAGGCCCATCAGCAGGTTTTCCTCCACCGTCAGGCGCGGGAAGATCTCGCGGCCTTGCGGCACGTAGCCGATCCCGGCCCTGACGCGCTCGTGTGGCGGCAGGTGAGTGATGTCCCGGCCGTCGAAGGCGATGCTGCCTTCGCGCGTCTTCACGACGCCCATCAGCGCTTTCAGCAACGTTGTCTTGCCGACGCCATTGCGGCCGAGGAGGGCGGTGACTTCGCCGGTTTTGACCTCGAAGGAGAGCCCGCGGAGGATGTGGGAGCCGCCGTAGGCCTGGTGGAGGGTGTCGATTTTCAGCATCGTGATAGTCCTTCGTGTGCGGTTCGCGCTGGGTTCCGCGCCTGACGCGCGGGCGTACTTTCTTTGTTTGCCCAAAGAAAGTAGCCAAAGAAAAGGCACCCCTGGGTCGGTGCCGGGCCGCGCCCGGTTCCCTGCGCTACTCGCCGTTGGCGGGGCTGCGGAACTCGGGGCTGCGCCCCTCGGACAGTCCTCGCCCTTTATCCGCCAACGCCTGCGTTGCTCGGCGCCTCCCAAGGGGCCCGGTGAACCGGAAGGGGTGTTGCGGTCGACGGGACAAAATGGCCGTTTTGGTGGTCGACCGCGACAGCTTATTGGTCGGGCAGAGCGATCGTTCTGCGACGTCTTTGTGGGTCCCCATGCGAAGCGCCGAGCAACGGAGAAGGGCTGGGGGCAGTCGGCGAGGACTGTCCGAGGGCGCAGCCCCGAGTTCCGCAGCCGCCCGGCCCTTCGAGTAGCGCAGGGAGTCGGCGCAGCCGACCGCGCAACCTGGGGTCGCCTTTTCTTTGGCTACTTTCTTTGGCGAAGCAAAGAAAGTACGCCCGCGCGTCAGGCGCGGAAACCAACGTATCAGAACAGAAATCACCTTCCAAGATAAACCTCGATCACCCGCTGATCGTTCTGCACGGTGGCAAGGTCGCCCTCAGCCAGCACCGACCCCTCGTGCAGCACGGTCACTTTCCCGCCGAGCTTCTCGACGAATGCCATGTCGTGCTCGACGACCACCAGCGAATGCTGCCCGGCGAGCGACACGAACAGCTCGGCGGTGCGCATCGTCTCGTCGTCGGTCATGCCGGCGACGGGTTCGTCGAGCAGCAGCAGCTTCGGTTCCTGCATCAGCAGCATGCCGATTTCCAGCCACTGCTTCTGGCCGTGCGAGAGCAGGCCCGCCGGGCGGTCGGCTTCCTTGTCGAGGCGGATCAGGCGCAGCGTCCCGGCGATGCGATCGTGATCCTCGCTGGTCAGCGCGGCGATGAGGCTCCGGCGGACGCGCTTGTCGGTCTTCATCGCCAGTTCCAGGTTTTCGAACGCCGTGTGTTGATCGAAGATGGTCGGCTTCTGGAACTTGCGCCCGATTCCGGTGTGGGCGATCTCCGGCTCGGTGAGCCGCGTCAGGTCGATGGTCTGCCCGAAGAAGGCGCTGCCCTTGTCCGGGCGCGTCTTGCCGGTGATCACGTCCATCATCGTCGTCTTGCCGGCGCCGTTGGGGCCGATGATGCAGCGCAGCTCGCCGACGTCGATGGTCAGGTTCAGCTTGTTGAGTGCCTTGAAGCCGTCGAAACTGACCGTGATGTCGTCGAGGTAGAGGATGACGTTGTGCGAGATATCCAGCACGCGCCGCTTGCTTTCGTAGCCGAACTTGTTCGGCTCGTCGGGGTCGATGCCGATGATCTTGCGGAGTACGTCGCGGGTACCCATCANCTGTGCTCCTTGTGCCGATTTCCGGGCGCGCAGGGTTTGCCACAATCCCACCAGCCCCTTCGGCAGCAGCAGCGTGACGACGATGAACAGCAGGCCGAGAAAGAACAGCCAGTATTCCGGGAAGCTCACCGTAAACCAGCTCTTCGCGAGGTTGACCACGAAGGCGCCGATCACAGGCCCGACCAGCGTGCCGCGTCCGCCCACCGCGACCCAGATGGCGATCTCGATCGAGTTGCCGGGCGACATTTCCGACGGGTTGATGATCCCCACCTGCGGGACGTAGAGCGCGCCGGCGATGCCGCACAGCACTGCGGAGATCGTCCAGATGGTGAGCTTGTACCAGAGCGGGTTGTAGCCGATGAACATGACGCGCGATTCGGCATCGCGGATGGCGGTGAGCACGCGGCCGAACTTCGAGGTGATCAGCCAGCGGGCGAGAACCAGCGTGCCCGCGAGGGCGAGGGCGGTCAGGCCGAACAGGACGAGCCGCGTCTCCGGCGCCGTGATGCTGTACCCGAGAATGCGCTTGAAGTCGGTGAAGCCGTTGTTGCCGCCGAAGCCCGTCTCGTTGCGGAAAAGAGGAGCATCGCNCGCATACGTCAGCGCCTGGGTGATGATCGAGAAATAGACGCCCTTGATGCGCGAACGGAAGGCGAAGTAGCCGAAAACGAAGGCGACGATGGCCGGCACTGCAACCACCAGCAGCGACACCCACAGGAGGTCGTCGCTGCCGCTCCAGTACCAGGGAAGCCTCTTCCAGTCCAGGAAGACCATGAAGTCCGGCAAGTCGCTCTGGTAGCTTCCGTCGCGGCCGATCTGGCGCATCAGGTACATGCCGAAAGCGTAGCCGCCGAGCGCGAAGAAGAGGCCGTGCCCGAGCGAGAGAATGCCGCCGAAGCCCCAGATGAGGTCCATCGCCACCGCCACCATCGCGTAGCACATGATCTTGCCGACGAGCGTGATGGCGTAGGCCGAGAGATGGAAGGCGCTGTCTTCGGGCACGGCGAGATTGAGCACGGGCACGGCGACAAGCGCAACGGCGAGGAAAATGCCGAGCGCGATCCATTGCGCGCGCGTCATCGCCGAGCACAGGCGGATCGTGTAGGGCGTGCGTTCGCTGCTGTGGCTGGTCATGGCGCGGTGCTCAATCGGCGAAGCGGCCCTTGAGGGCGAAGATCCCCTGCGGCCGTTTCTGGATGAAGATGATGATGCAGACGAGGATCGTGATCTTGGCGATCACCGCGCCGGCCCAGCCTTCGAGCAGCTTGGAGAAGATGCCCAGGCCCAGCGCGGCCCATACCGCGCCGGCAAGCTGGCCGACACCGCCGACCACCACCACCATGAACGAATCGACGATGTAGCCCTGGCCCATGTCCGGGCCGACGTTCGAAATCTGCGACAGGGCAACGCCGCCCAACCCGGCGATGCCGGCGCCGAGCGCGAAGGCCAGCGTGTCGATCCGTGCGGTCGGAACGCCGACGCAGCCGGCCATGGCGCGGTTCTGCGTCACGGCGCGCACGAACATGCCGAGCCGCGTCCTGTTCATCAGTACCCAGACGAGGAAGAGAACGAACAGCGCGAAGCCGATAATGATGATGCGGTTCCACGGCAGGATCAGGTTCGGCACCAGTTCGATGCCGCCGGACATCCAGCCCGGGTTGGCGACCTCGACGTTCTGCGCGCCGAACAGCACGCGCGCCGCCTGGATCAGGATCAGCGACAGGCCCCAGGTCGCGAGCAGGGTCTCCAGGGTGCGGCCGTAGAGCCAGCGGATGACCGTCCGTTCCATGATGACACCCACGGCAGCGGCGGCGAAGAAGGCGAGCGGAACCGCCGCCGGCAGATACCAGTCGACATATTCCGGCAGCCAGATGCGGAAGACCGACTGCATGACGTAGGCCGAATACGCCCCCACCATTAGCAGTTCTCCGTGTGCCATGTTGATCACGCCCATCACGCCGTAGGTGATCGCCAGGCCCAGTGCCGCCAGGAGCAGGATGCTGCCGAGCGAGAGGCCGGTGAAGACGCGGCCGAGGTTCTCGGTCGCCGAGAGCCGTCCATCGATGGCCTTCACCGCGCTGATCGCCGCGTAGCGCACGCGGTTGTCGGGTTCGTTGGCCTTGTCGGTGAGCGGCAACAGCAGCGAGCGGATCGCCGGCGAAGTCGTCTCGCCCAGCACCAGGACGGCAGCGCGGCGCACGTTCGGGTCCTTGCTGGCGAGATCGGCCTGCGCCTTGGCGATGGCGAGCATCCCCTTGATCTGCGCGTCGCTTTCCTTCTCCAGCGCCTGCGCCAGCAGGGGTGCCATCTCCGGGCTCACGCTGCTCTGCAGCTTCTGCGCCGAAGCCAGGCGGACGCCGGCATCGGCGTCGAACAGCTTGAGCGCGGCCAGCGCATTGGCCAATTCGCCGCGAATCCGGTTGTTGACCGTAACCGACTCGGCGTCACCCGGTACCTTGATCGCGGCGCCGCTGGCCGCATCGAAAGCCTTGTCGCCCTCGATGATCACCGCCTTGTCGCCCGCCAGATACAGACTGTCGTCGGCCATCGCCTGCAGGACGCGTACCGCGTCGGGGTCCGCCGTCTGCGTCAACTGGCGGATCGCCTCCACCTTGTCGCTGGAATCCTCGGCCGCCAGCCGGCGCACCTGCGCCGCATCGAGCGCCGCCTGCGCCGACAGGCTGCAGGCGCATAGCAGAAATACAAGAATCGTTTTGGTCATGAAGGGTCCGTCCGCAATTTGTGCAGCGCAGCGACAGATTACAGGGCGGACCGGGAGGCGGAATACGATGAATTGCGTAGCCGGGCGCGAGGCCGCGGCGAAGCTGCAAAGCGTTACGTCATTGGATTGATCGGGTTGGGTGCCTTGATTACCCGTGGCTGGCTTCGGCATGCAACTTCAGCCCCAAAGCGCCAATCACTTTGAGAATGGTGTCGAAATCAGGGCTGCGCTCACCAGATAGAGCCTTGTACAGGCTTTCACGGGACAGCCCGGCGTCGCGGGCAACCTGTGCCATACCTTTGGCACGAGCAATATCGCCAAGCGCCTTGGCAATGAAGGCAGCATCTCCGTCTGCCTCTTCGAGGCAAGCCTCAAGGTAGGCGGCCATCTCCTCCGGAGTTCTGAGGTGTTCGGCAACGTCGTAGCGACTGGTAGCGGTCTTGGCCATGGCAGTTACTCCGAAAAACCACGAGCGAGGCGCAATGCGGCCTTGATGTCCCTGGCTTGGGTGCTCTTGTCACCGCCAGCCAGGAGAATGATCAGCTCTCGCCCTCGCTGCTTGAAATAAACCCGATAACCGGGGCCGTAGTTGATCCGCAACTCAGATACGCCTTCGCCAACAGGCTCGACATCGCCAGGATTGCCAGCGGCAAGACGCTCGATCCTGGCTTGAACACGTGCTCTTGCCTGAATGTCGCGCAGACCATCAAGCCACTCGGCGAACACTGCAGTC
Source organism: Dechloromonas sp. (assembly GCA_013693915.1). Lineage (GTDB taxonomy): Bacteria > Pseudomonadota > Gammaproteobacteria > Burkholderiales > Rhodocyclaceae > Azonexus. Next base: position 622,122 of record CP059264.1, read on the forward strand.
TTGCGGATTTCAACCATGATACAAATGTAGCCACATGGCTACACATCGTCAATGGCGCACCAAGTGGTTCAAGGTGCCCAACGCGGTACTGAGCGGCCTGCGTCGCCTTTCGCGCAGGTTCGGTTGAGTGATGGACTGGACTCCACCGTCCTTTGATTGCCCGATAGGCGATGCGGGTGCTCATGGGGATCGACTTCGCCAGGGGCGCCGCAATTGGGCGCGTGAAACACCCGCAAGGCGCCAGTCCGGCGTATATTCCGCCCTCGCCCGATTTTCCGAGTGCCCGTTCAGGATTTTCACCTACGAATCAGCTTGTTGCCGTTCAGCCCATGCCTCTGTCCCGCTTCGATCCCGCCAGTTACGCCGCCCAGCTTGCCGAAAAGGTGGCGCAGTTCAAGCGCGCCTTTGCGCCGTTCGCCATCACGGAGCCGGAGGTCTTTCCCTCCGCNCCCGAGCACTACCGCTTGCGCGCCGAGTTCCGCATCTGGCATCAGGGGGACGACCTGCACTACGCGATGTTCGACGCGGAGAACCCGAAGCGGCCGGTGATGATCGACGATTTTCCGATTGCGGCCGAGTCGATCTGCGGGCTGATGCCGCGCCTGAAGGAGCGCCTGCGCGGCAGCCAGACCCTGCGCGGCAGGCTGTTCCAGGTGGAGTTCCTCGCCACGCTGAGCGGCGAGCTGATGGTCACCCTGGCCTACCATCGCCGGCTGGGCGAGGGCTGGGAACTGGCGGCTCGCGATCTGGCAGCCGAGTTGAACATCCGGATCGTCGGGCGCAGCCGCGGCCAGAAGGTGGTGCTGGACCGCGACTGGCTGCTCGAGGAATTCGAGCTGAACGGGCGCCGGCTGCGCTACCAGCAGATCGAGGGCTGGTTCACNCAGCCCAACGGCGGCGTCAACCGGCAGATGCTGGGCTGGGCCTGCAAGCAGGCGGCGCCCCTCGGCGGCGACCTGCTGGAACTCTATTGCGGCAACGGCAATTTCACGATGGCGCTGGCGCCGCTGTTCGGCAAGGTGCTGGCCACCGAGGTCAGCAAGTCGTCGGTGCAGGCCGCGCGGTACAACATCGCCGCCAACGCGGCGGGGAACGTGGCGCTGGTGCGCGCGTCCAGCGAGGAGATCGCCGATGCGCTGGCGGGCCGGACGGTGCTCAAGCGCATGAAGGATATCGACCTCGCCGGCTACTGTTTCTCGACCCTGTTCGTCGACCCGCCGCGCAGCGGGCTGGATGCGACGACGCTCGAATTCGCCGCCGGTTTCGACCATATCCTCTACATCTCGTGCAACCCGCAAACCCTGCTGGACAACGTCGCCGCCCTGCAGGCCACGCACGCGGTGAGCGCGGCGGCGGTGTTCGACCAGTTTCCCTACACGCACCATCTCGAGTGCGGGCTGCTGCTGATGCGGCGCTGAACGGGGTATGTCCGCCTGCCGGACCGCGACGACACCGGAACAGCTCGCGGGGCAGATCCACGATGCGCTGGCGGCGCTCGCCGACCCGGCGCGGGCGGTGCCGATGCGCGCCTACATGCGCGACCGTTTTCCGTTTCTCGGCATCCAGACGCCCGTCCGGCGCGCTGCGCTGCGACCGCTGCTCAAGGTGAATTTCGACCAGAAAGCGCTGTTGACCGCAGCCGCCCTGCTGTACGACCTGCCCGAGCGCGAATACCGCTACGCGGCCGGCGACCTGCTGGCGCGCCACGTCGGGCGGCTCGACCTGAACGCCGTGGCACCGCTGCTGGGGCTCGCGCANGCGGATTCGTGGTGGGATACGGTCGATGGGCTGGCCGGCATCGTCGGGGACGTGCTGTGCGCCGCGCGCCGCGCCGACCCCGATGCGCAGAAGTTGATGGACGCCGCGCTGCGTCACGACTGCCTGTGGGTGCGGCGCATCGCCATGATCCACCAGCTCGGCTGGCGGCTGGAAACCGACGCCGCCCGGCTCTTCGGCTATGCCGAAACGCTGGCGCCGGAGGGCGATTTTTTCATCCGCAAGGCCATTGGCTGGGCCTTGCGCGATTACGCGCGGTGGAACCCGCAAGCGGTGGGCGATTTTGTGGCAGCGCTGGGCGGGCGACTGTCGCCGCTCAGTGCCCGCGAGGCGACGCGGCGGATTTCGTGACGAACATCCTGCCTGTTGCGGTCGACCCCGAAAAAGGCCGATTTTCAAAGTCTCTGCACAATGAAAAACGGGGGCCGAAGCCCCCGCTGAGTTTGCGACGCGAGGAGAGAATCACTTGCCTTCCGGAGCGTCCTTCTTCTTCTCGTTGCCGGCGATGAACGGGCTCCACGGCTGGGCGCGGATCGGGCCCTTGGACTTCCAGACCACGTTGAACTGACCGTCGGCCTTGATCTCGCCGATGAAGACCGGCTTCCACAGGTGGTGATTGGTTTCGTCCATCTTGAGCGTGTAGCCGGACGGCGCGGCGAAGTTCTGGCCGGCGACGGCGGGGATGACCTTGTCGACATCGGNTGACTTGGCCTTCTCGACCGCCTGCTTCCACATGTGGATGCCGACGTAGGTGGCTTCCATCGGGTCGTTGGTGACGACCGTGCTGGCGTTCGGCAGCTTGTTCTTGACCGCCCACTCCTTGTACATCTTCACGAACTTCTCGTTCTTCGGGTTCTTGAGCGACATGAAGTAGTTCCAGGCAGCCAGGTGGCCGACCAGCGGCTTGGTATCGACGCCGCGCAGTTCCTCTTCGCCCACCGAGAAGGCGACGACCGGCACGTCGGTGGCCTTCAGGCCGGCGTTGCCCAGTTCCTTGTAGAAGGGCACGTTGGAGTCGCCGTTGATGGTGGAGACGACGGCCGTCTTCTTGCCTTCCGAAGCGAACTTCTTGATCTTGGCGATGATCGTCTGGTAATCGCTGTGGCCGAACGNGGTGTACTCTTCCATGATGTCGGCTTCGGCGACGCCCTTGGACTTCAGGAAGGCGCGCAGGATCTTGTTGGTCGTCCGCGGATAAACGTAGTCGGTACCGAGCAGCACGAAGCGTTTGGCTTCGCCGCCGTCCTTGGACATCAGGTACTCGACGGCCGGGATCGCCTGCTGGTTGGGCGCGGCGCCGGTGTAGAAGACGTTGCGCTCGAGTTCCTCGCCCTCGTATTGGACCGGGTAGAAGAGCAGGCCGTTCAGTTCCTTGAACACCGGCAGCACGGACTTCCGGGAAACCGAGGTCCAGCAGCCGAAGACGACCGCGACCTTGTCCTTGGTCAGCAACTGGCGGGCCTTCTCGGCGAACAGCGGCCAGTTGGACGCCGGGTCGACCACCACCGGCTCCAGCTTCTTGCCCATGACGCCGCCGGACTTGTTGATTTCGTCGATGGTCATCAGCGCCGTTTCCTTCAGCGCGGTCTCGGAAATGGCCATGGTGCCGGAGAGGGAGTGCAGGATGCCGACCTTGATCGTGTCGGCGGCGTGGGCGGCGATGCCGATGGAAGAGAGTGCGGCGGCCAGGACGGTGGCCTTGATGAAGTTGCGGCGATTGCTCATGGAAGCTCCTCGTGCGTGGGGTGGTCGGGCTGCGTTGTTGCAGTGCAGCGCCAGATTAAGCAGCCGGCCGCGTCCGGGAAATACGTTAGATTGCGTACAGGTGCATAGCAGGGGAAGGCCGCGAATCCGCGCCCGACCAGGCCGGCCACCGCTGTGCCGGCTGCGGTCGACCGGGAAAATCGGCACAATTCAGGCATGCCGGCCTCGCGGAACTGGCGCCAGAGCCTGGGTGTGCAGGTTCAGGCGTTTGCAAGCAAGCGGGAACCGGGTGTCGGACTTCGTTGCCGTCGGGTCGATGATGCGTACGACCGGATTCCACCCGAACCGCTTATTCGGTGAAGTTGGTTTGTCGGTCGGGTGATTGGCCGACGCTGCCATCCAGGAACCCGGCACCATTCGGCAGAAACCGACTGCAAAGCCGACACTCGAATATGTCATGGAAACAGATGTGTGCTTGCTATCGCACAGAGGTTGGTAGGTTTCGTCAGGCACTGCTAGACTCCACCGATCATAAAATTCCCATTCGCATGTTCAGGTCATGGCAATGACAACCACGGAAAGCCAGATCGAGCTTGATCTGGTCGCCAAGCTGGGCGACCTCAAATACACCTACCGCCCCGACATCCGCGACCGCGCCGCGCTGGAAGCCAATTTCCGCGAGAAGTTCGAAGCGCTCAACCGCGTCAGGCTGACCGACAGCGAATTCCAGCGCCTGCTCGACGGCGTGATCACGTCGGACGTTTACAACGCCGCTCAAACACTGCGCAGTATCAACGCCTTCGAGCGCGACGATGGCACGCCGCTCAACTACACGCTGGTCAACATCAAGGATTGGTGCAAAAACCACTTTGAAGTGGTCAACCAGCTACGTATCAACACCGCCAACAGCCACCACCGCTACGACGTGATGCTGCTCATCAACGGCGTGCCGGTGGTGCAGATCGAGCTCAAGACCCTGGCCGTCAGCCCGCGCCGGGCCATGCAGCAGATCGTCGATTACAAGGCCGACCCCGGCAACGGCTACGGCAAGACGCTGCTGTGCTTCATCCAGCTCTTCATCGTCAGTAACCGCACTGATACCTGGTACTTCGCCAACAACAACGCCCGCCATTTCAGCTTTAACGCCGACGAGCGTTTCCTGCCCGTNCACCAGTTCGCCAGCGAGGACAACAAGAAAATCACCCACCTCGACGCCTTTGCCGAGAATTTCCTTGCCAAATGCACGCTGGGCCAGATGGTCAGCCGCTACATGGTGCTGGTGGCCAGCGAGCAAAAGCTGCTGATGATGCGGCCGTACCAGGTCTATGCCGTGCAGGCCATCGTCGACTGCATCCATCAGCGCTGTGGCAACGGCTACATCTGGCACACCACCGGCAGCGGCAAAACACTCACTTCGTTCAAGGCCGCCACCCTGCTCAAGGACAACCCGGACATCGACAAATGCCTGTTCGTGGTGGACCGCAAAGACCTGGATCGCCAGACCCGCGAGGAATTCAACCGCTTCCAGGAAAATTGCGTCGAAGAAAACACCAACACCGAAACCCTGGTGCGCCGCCTGCTCTCCGACGACTACGCCGACAAGGTCATCGTCACCACCATCCAGAAGCTGGGCCTGGCGCTCGATGACAGCAATGGTGGCGGCAGCAAACGCAACTACAAGGAGCGCCTGGAGCCCCTGCGCAATCAGCGCATGGTGTTCATCTTCGACGAATGCCACCGCTCGCAATTCGGCGACAACCACAAGGCCATCAAGGAATTCTTCCCCAACGCCCAGCTGTTCGGTTTTACCGGCACGCCCATCTTCGAGCAGAACGCCAGCTATCAGCAGATCGAAGGCCAGCAGGCCAGCTACCGCACCACCGACGATCTGTTCCAGCGCGGCCTGCACCAGTACACCATCACCCACGCCATCGAAGACCGCAACGTCCTGCGCTTCCACATCGATTACTACAAGCCGGAGGGCAACCACCAGCCCAAGCCCGGCGAGGCCCTCGCCAAGCGCAAGGTGATCGAGGCCATCCTGACCAAGCACGACGCCGCCACCGCCGACCGCAAGTTCAACGCCGTGCTGGCCACCGCCAGCATCAACGACGCCATCGATTACCACGCCCTGTTCCAGACCGTGCAGGACGAAATGCGCGAACAGAATCCGGACTTCGCGCCGCTCAACATCGCCTGCGTCTTTTCCCCGCCCGCCGAAGGCAACAAGGACGTGCAGCAGATACAGGAAGACCTGCCGCAGGAAAAAGCCGACAACCAGCAAGACCCGGAAGGCAAGAAAGCGGCGCTCACCCGCATCATCGCCGACTACAACGCCCGCTACGGCACCAACCACCGCATTGGCGAGTTCGACCTTTACTACCAGGACGTGCAAAAGCGTATCAAGGATCAGCAGTACCCCAACGCCGACCTGCCGCACTCGCAGAAAATCGACATCACCCTCGTCGTGGACATGCTGCTCACCGGCTTCGACTCCAAGTACCTCAACACCCTGTACGTGGACAAGAACCTCAAGCACCACGGCCTGATCCAGGCCTTTTCGCGCACCAACCGCGTACTCAACGACAGCAAGCCCTACGGCAACGTGCTCGACTTCCGCCAGCAGCAGAAAAACGTGGATGAAGCCATCGCCCTCTTCTCCGGCGAGAAGATCGATAACCCGCGCGAAATCTGGCTGGTCGAACCGGCCGCCGAAGTGCTGCGCAAATATGAAGCCGCCGTTGCCGGCATGGAACGTTTCATGGAGAAAAAGAACCTGGTCTGCGAACCCGAGCAGGTCNNCAACCTGAAGGGCGACACGGCGCGCATCGAATTCGTCAACCGCTTCAAGGAAGTGCAGCGCCTCAAGACCCAGCTCGACCAATACACCGACCTTGAGCCCGAGCAGAAGGCAAAGATGGAAGCCATCCTGCCGCAAGATCAGTTGCAGAGCTTCCGCAGCACCTATCTGGAAACCGCCAAGCGGCTGAAGGAGCAGCAGGCGAAGGAAGGCGAACAGGCACCGCCCGCCGTGCAGCAGCTCGATTTCGAGTTCGTGCTCTTCGCCTCCAGCCTCATCGACTACGACTACATCATGGGCCTGATCGCCCGCATGACTGCGCAGAAGCCCGGCAAGACCACCATGAACCGCGAGCAACTAATCGGCCTCATCCAGGCCGACGCCAAGTTCATCGACGAGCGCGACGATATCGCCGAATACATCCGCAGCCTGCCGCTGGGCGAGAAGCTGGAGGAAAAGGAAATCCGCGCCGGTTACGAGCGCTTCAAGGCCGATAAGAAGGCGCGCGAACTCACCGCCATCGCCGCCAAGCACGGGTTGGACGCCGCCGCGTTGCAAGCCTTCGTGGACGAAGTGCTACGCCGCCGCATCTTCGACGGCGAACGCCTCTCCGACCTCATGGAGCCGCTGGGCCTGGGCTGGAAGGCGCGCACCCAGGCGGAACTGGCTCTGGTGGACGATCTGACGCCGTTGCTGCACAAGCTGGCGCAGGGGCGGGAGATTTCGGGGTTGAGTGCGTATGAGCAGTAAGGGCGTGGGCGCGATGAGGGAAGAGAACAAGCCGGCGCTGGTGCCACGGCTACGGTTTCCCGAGTTTCGGGATGCAGGGGCGTGGGAGCTAAAACCACTTGGTCAGCTTGCGCACATTCTTGATGAGAAAGCCGGCAACAAGAAACTCACCTTGTTGAGCGTTACCTCGGGCGTAGGCCTGGTTTCTCAAATAGAGAAATTCGGCAGAGAAATCGCGGGAGCGCAGTACAAGAACTACTACGTGATCCAGCGAGATGATTTTGCTTATAACAAGAGTTCCACGAAGGACTACCCCGAGGGATTTGTTGCAAGGTACCAAAGCAATGAGATTGGGGCCGTTCCGAATAGCATTTTCACGTGCTTCAGGATCAATCCCGGCGCTTCATATCCGCCGTTCCTAGACTACCTATTTTTCAACAACCTTCACGGCAAGTGGCTCAGGCGGTTTGTCACGGTTGGTGCCCGCGCGCATGGCTCGCTCAATGTTGATGACAACGACCTTCTGGCAGCCCCCGTCCCAGTTCCNCCCAAAGCGATACTGCTCGATGAGCAGAAGAAAATCGCTAACTGCCTGTCTTCCCTCGACGATCTGATCACGGTGGAAACCCAAAAGCTGGACGCCCTAAAGACCCACAAGAAGGGCCTGATGCAGCAGCTTTTCCCCGCNGAAGGCGAAACCGTCCCCCGCCTGCGGTTTCCGGAGTTCTCAGACGCAGAAGGTTGGGAGAAAGAGTGGCTTGAGGACTTGGCAAAGCGTGGGTCGGGCCACACGCCCAGCAAGGCACACCCTGAATACTACGATGGTGGAATCAAATGGGTTTCCCTTGCCGACTCGAAACGACTGGATGCCGGCCTCATCACGGAAACAACGGTCGAAATTTCAGCGGAAGGCATCGCAAATTCGTCTGCCGCCCTGCACCCTGCGGGGGCGGTTCTTCTAAGCCGGGATGCAGCGGTGGGAAAAAGTGCGGTCATGGGTAAGGCCATGGCGGTGAGTCAGCACTTCATAGTGTGGACGTGCAACCCCACCCGACTCTCGAACTGGTTTCTTTACTATTCATTGCAGCAAAGAAAGCCTGTGTTCGAGAGAGTGGCCACCGGGAGCACCATCAAGACCATCGGGCTTCCCTTCTTCATTGACTTGCGGATAGCGGCCCCCACTCTGCCGGAGCAGGAAGTGATTGCAGGCTGCCTGCATACTCTCGATGAATGCATCACCGCCCAAAGCCAGAAGATCGACGCCCTCAAGACCCATAAGAAGGGCCTGATGCAGCAGCTTTTTCCCGTGCCCGATGAGGTGCGGGGATGAGCTGGCAAACCGCCTACCAATCGGCACAAGGTTGCGTCTCGTGGCGGGGCGAGCGCGCGCGAAGGCAACGAACTCAATGCCTTTCTGCAAGGGCCGGTCGCCGCGCGCCTTAACGATTCGGAAGGCGGCGAGGCATTCACCGGACACTTGCGGGGTTTGAGTCTGACAGGCATGGGCCAAGCCGCACTGGAAGAGGTGTTGGCCGCCGAGGTGCCGGAGACGCGCGATTGGGCGGCGGGCGAGGCGCTCGCCGAGGCAGTGCTGGAAGCGAACCATGACGTGGTGCTGCCCTGGAACACCGAGCGTGACAAGCGCAATCCCTTCGCCTCCTGCCCGGGGCGGACATCGTGGGCTTTCAGCGCGATGGCGACTCCCACAGGCTGGCCTTGGGCGAGGTCAAGAGCTCATCCGAGGCGAAGTCGCCGCCGCAGGTGATGAGCGGCAGAAGCGGTGGTTTGACTCACCAGATCGACAATCTCGCCAGCAACCTCGGCACGATCTGCCAGTTGCTCAAATGGCTGTTGCCGCGCGTGAAGCAGACGGTGCATGAACCGGCCTTCAACGCGGCATGTACCCGCTTCTTCAATTCCGAGCGGCGCGATCTGGCGCTGTTTGGCATTTTGGTGCGTGACCAGGAGGTGCGAGAGTCCGACTTGCAGACACGGGGCCAACAATTGGCGGACCGCCTGCAAGCCCCAACGCATTGCCACCTCATCGCCCTCTATCTGCCCTGGCCCATTGCGCAATTGCCGCAGGCCATCGGCCAGGGAGGTGCGGCATGAACCACTGGCTGCTCGATGCAATGGCAGAACGACGCAGCCTTGCGCTGCGTGAGGCCGATCGCGTGCAGTTCCATCGGGAGATGGGGCGCGAGGTTCCCGCCTTTGATGAGGCGTTGCTGCGCGAGATGGCGGCCGCGCTGGAAATCGCCGTGCTTGATCTGAAGGTGGACCGCCTGGCCGATGAGCCCGGACAGTTGGCATTGTCGCGCCAGGCGGCGGCTGACGCCTTCCGGCTGTTGCGCATGCTGCCCTTGCCCGCCGAACCCATGGTAGCGGGCACGCATCTGCTGCGCACATCGGTACTGGCCGTGTTGGGTGATCGCGGCGCCGATGCCTCGCGCTGGCTGCGCACACTGGACGAGGCGGGGCATTGGCCCGCCTTGCCGCTGGATGCGCGCAACTGGGGCCAACGCTGTCGGGCCACCCTCACCGATGTCTGGTTGCGGCTGGTGCGAAAAAGGGGTTGGAGTGACCGCGATGCGGTGCTTGAGCGTGTGGCGGCGCTGCGTAGCGCGCAGGAGGAGTTTGAGCGTGATTATCTGCACGCCTTCACACCGCTGGAAGCCAAGCGCGGTGCGCTTGAGCTGATTGCGATCTACCACCTGGCCAAGGCGGCGGACGTACTGGCCCACTACATCACCGACGGCGTGGTGGACGGCAGTTACCAGGTGCAGCCCGTGTTGGATAGTCATTTCGACAGGGCTGTCGATGCCTGTGATGCCGCGCGGCTCGTAGAGTTGGGGCCGATGACGCGATTGCTGGCCCGTGCCTCTGCACAAATGGTGGACAACGCCCTGTGGACGGTGACTCGGAAAGTGAATTCTCGCGTGACCGACTTCGTGCGCGAACTAGTGAAGCGCGGACGAGGCGACCGTGCCTTGTTCGACGTGCTGCCCCCGCAACGCCGCACCCTGGCCGAGCGTGGCCTGTTGGGTTCCAGTCGACAGGCTGTGGTGGTGAGTCTGCCGACTTCCAGCGGCAAGACCCTCATTGCCCAGTTCCGCATGTTGCAGGCGCTAAATCAGTTCGAGGATCGCAAAGGCTGGGTGGCCTATCTCGCACCTAGCCGGGCGCTGGTCAATCAGGTCACGCGGCAATTGCGCCGCGATTTCCAGCCACTGGGGCTGATGGTGGAGCGCGTCAGCCCGGCCATGGAGATCGACGGCATCGAAGCCGGCGTGCTAACGGAGGCGAACGACGAGGCGCGTTTCCGAATCCTCGTGGCCACNCCCGAGAAGTTCGACTTGATGTTGCGCCAGGGCTGGGAGGACAAAATCGGGCGCCCGCTGACTCTGGTGGTGGTGGATGAGGCGCACACCATTCAGGACAAGGTGCGCGGCCTGCGCCTGGAGTTGCTGCTGGCCACCATCAACCGGGAGTGCCGCGACGCGCAGTTCCTGCTGCTCACGCCCTTCATTCAAAATGCACGCGAGGTGGCGCGCTGGCTCGGCGGCCAGAATGCGGAGGACATCAGTCTGGGCGTGGACTGGCAACCCAACGACCGAGCCATCGGCATCGTCAGCCCGGTGGACGACGGTTCAGGGAACGGTCGTAGCCGGGATTACCGGCTGGATTTCGAGACGGTGCACACCACGCGCCCGACCATCGTGCTGGACGAAGCCTTTTCGCTGGGCAAGGACCAGACGCTGGCCGAGACGCTTTCGAAGGCGAGGGATATAGGTACGTTGGCCGCCATGACTGCGCGCAAGCTCATGGTGCGAGGGCCTGTCATCGCCATGCACAGCCGGCCGGACTACGTCTGGAAGCTTGCCGAGAGACTCAAATCCGGGCAAGCCGGGGATGTGTCAGACGACGTGCGCTTCGTGCAGGAGTATGTGGCGGCCGAACTGGGGGCGCAGTTCCCCTTGGTCGATTTGCTCGCCCATCGCATCGGTGTGCACCATGGAGGTTTGCCGGAAGAAATCCGCATGCTGATGGAGTGGCTGTTCGAAAAGGGGCGGCTTGATGTGCTGGCTGCCACCACGACCATCGCTCAGGGCGTGAACTTCCCCGTCAGCGGGGTGGTGATGGCCGCCACGCAATACCCCTACGGGCAAACCATGCCACCGGAGGATTTCTGGAATATCGCTGGCCGCGCTGGCCGCGTATCCCAGGGGCAACTAGGGGTGGTGGCCTTGGTGGCCAAAGATGCGGGCGAAGCGGCACAACGTCGAGAATTCATCAACAGCAACACCGGTGACCTGAATTCCGCCCTGATTCAATTGGCGCAGGCTGCATCTGGTGAGTTGACTGATCTTGGAAGAATTGTTTACAGCCATCCGGAGTGGTCGAGCTTCTTGCAGTATCTCGTCCACACCTATCGGCAAATGGGCGCGCCGTCCAACTTTGCCGATCAGATCGAGCAGGTGCTGCGCGGCACGCTTGGCTTCGAGAAGCTGCGCGCTACTGATAGCCTGCTCGCCCGTCGTCTGCTCGACGGGATTCGAACCTATGTCGATTACATTGCTAGCCCGCAACAACCGTTGAAGCTGGTNGACAGCACAGGATTTTCGTTGCAGAGCATCCGCACGGTCATGACCCATCGCGGCAGCATAGGGCCGGATTCGTGGGATCGGGAGCGCCTGTTCCGCGATGGCGACCGTACCTTGCAAGACATGATGGGCGTGTTGCTACGGGTTCCTGAGCTGCGTGAAAATTTGGAAACTGTTCTGGGCGGCAGGGCACCGGATGGGGACAAGCTCGCACTCATCCTCAAGGACTGGGTCAATGGTGAGGAGATTGCCGTCATCGCCGCCCGCCATTTCCGCAAAGAGGGTGACGACGAGGTGACAGCACTCACCAAGTGCGGACAAAACCTTTTCGGCAAGCTCGCGCAGACTTCTTCCTGGGGCTTGAACGCACTGTTGGCAATTACTGCATCCGGCCTCTCCGACGATGAACGCACCCGGCTGGCCAATCTGCCGTCTCAAGTGTTTTATGGGGTGGCCACGGACGAAGCCATCGTCTTGCGCTTGCTCGGAGTGCCGCGCCGGGCGGCGATGCCACTGGCCAGGGTGTTGAATTTGGATGCCGCCGAGTCTCTGCCGACAATTCGCCAGCGTCTCACTGCGCTGACGGAGCGGGACTGGCATCAAGCTTTGGGTTCGGTCGGTCGTACCTATCGCAAGGCTTGGCAAATTATGGATGGGACACTGGACTGATGGCTGACCAGGCTAAAACGCTGGCCTCGCTCAAGACCCACAAGAAGGGCCTGATGCAGCAGTTGTTCCCGGTGCTGGACGAGGTGCAGGTATGAAGCCGGGCCAGCCTTTCGCTGACCTGCCCGCGCTGGCCGCTCATTTGCGCGGCGAGTTGGAGAACAAGAAAACCATCCTGCTTTATGCCTACAACGGCACCGGTAGGACGCGGCTGTCGATCGCCTTCAAGGATGCGGGCAAGAAGACGATTCAGCGTCCTTTTTCGGTCGGCGATCATGTGGGGCAGCCCCTGACCATCACGGAAACCGTGGGCGACACGCTCTACTTCAACGCCTTCACCGAAGACCTGTTCCACTGGGACAACGACCTGGACGGCGACAGCGACCGTAGGCTGACGCTCAATGCGGCCTCGCGCTTCTTTGCCGGCCTGGCCGAGCTGGAGATGGACAACCGCATCCGCCCGCTGCTGCAACGTTATGCGGATTTCGATTTCCGCATCGACACGCAGGAATGGGCGGTGCGCTTCTCGCGCACGGTGGACGGGCAGGTCATCGACAACATCAAGGTGTCGCGCGGCGAGGAGAACATCTTTGTCTGGTGTTTCTTCCTGGCCATCGTGCAACTGGCGCTGGACGGCGCGGAGGCTTATCGGTGGGTGAAGCACGTCTATATCGACGACCCGATTTCCTCGCTGGATGAGCACAACGCTATCGCCGTGGCCAACCACCTCGCGCAACTGCTCAAGCGGCCGGACAGCAAGCTCAAGACGGTAATCTCGACGCACCACACCTTGTTCTTCAATGTGCTGTGCAACGAGCTGGGCAAGGCCCGCAAGTACTTCGTCAACAAGCCAGCAATAGGAAGCGGCTATGTCTTGCGGGAGGAAACGGGCGACACGCCGTTCTTCCACCACGTCGCCGCCCTGGCCGAGTTGTATCAGGCGGCGCAGGAAGACCGGCTATTCACCCACCACTTCAACATGCTGCGCACCGTTCTGGAAAAGACCGCGAGCTTTCACGGCCACAAGAGTTTCTCGGTCTGCATCAAGCAGGACAACGATGATCCGGACGGCATTCTGCACACTCGCCTGATCAACATCCTGAGCCACGGTAACTATTCGTTGTTCGAACCCCAGCAGATGCTGGACGAGAACAAGGGTTACTTCCGGAAGATTCTCCACGATTTCCTGAATCGCTATCCCTTCAATCGGGAACTGTTTCCTGCGGCAGCAGAGGAGGTATCCCCATGACGCAAATCAATCCCGCCGAAGGCTTGGCGCCGCTGCTGGGCAGCCTGCGGAAGCTCATCGCCGATTCTCGCCAGCAGGTGCTGCGGGCGGTGGATGTGGTGCAGGTGCAAACCTGTTGGCACATCGGGCGGCACATTGTGGAGTTCGAGCAAGGCGGGGCGCAGCGGGCGAGCTATGGCCAACGCCTGTTGCCGCAGTTGGGGCAGGCCTTGTCGTCCGAATTCGGACGGGGATTCGATGCCACCAATTTGCGACACATGCGGGGCTTCTATCTGGCGTTTCCAATGCGCGACGCACTGCGTCGCGAATTGAGCTGGACGCACTATCGCCTGTTGCTGCGGGTGGACAGCGCCGAGGCCCGGCAGTGGTATGTGCAGGAGGCCGTCGCCCAGAACTGGAGCACGCGGGCACTGGAGCGGCAGATCGGCAGCCTGTATTACGAGCGGCTGTTGCTGAGCCAGGACAAGGCAGCCGTGAGCGCGGAAGCGCAGGCAAATCTGGGCGCCATGGAGCAATCGCCCCGCGCCTTTGTGCGCGATCCGGTGATGCTGGAGTTTCTGGGCCTGCCCGGCTCCGGCCATCTGCTCGAAGCCACGCTGGAAACGGCATTGATGGACAAGCTGCAGCAATTCCTGATGGAACTGGGCAAAGGCTTTGCGTTTGTGGCCCGGCAGCAGCGCATCAGCACCGAAACGCAGGATTTCTACATTGACTTGGTGTTTTACAACTATCTGCTCAAGTGCTTTGTGCTGATCGACCTGAAAACTGGCCCCCTCACGCACCAGGACGTGGGGCAGATGGATATGTATGTGCGCATGTATGACGATCTGCGCCGGGGCGAAGGGGACAACCCCACGGTGGGCATTTTGCTGTGCGGCAGCAAGGACCAGTCGGTGGTCCGTTATTCCGTGTTGAACGGCAGCGAACAGCTCTTCGCCAGCAAATACCGTCTGGTGTTGCCCAGTGAGGAAGAGTTGCGGCTGGAGTTGCAGCGCGACCGTGAGGCCCTCGAGACTCAAAAAGCCTGCGTGGCGAAGACGAAAAACATGACCGATCTCGAAAAACAAAAACTGGGCAAGACCCTGTGGACCATCGCCGACCAATTGCGCGGGGCGATGAACGCGGATGATTTCCGCGATTACATGCTGGCCTTCCTGTTCCTGCGCTATTTGTCGGACAACTACGAAGCCGCCGCAAAGAAGGAACTGGGGCCGGATTACCCGGAACTGGAGCCAGAGGATCGGCTCAGCCCCTTGTCGTTCTGGTATGTCGATAACGCTGCGGACGTTTCCGACTTCGAGAAGCAAATGCGCCGCAAGGTGCATTACGTGATCGAACCCCAATACCTGTGGACCAACATCACCGAACTGGCGCGCACCCAAGACGCCGAGCTGCTGCACACCTTGCAGCAGGGTTTCGACTACATCGAAAACCAGTCCTTCGCCAGCACCTTCAAGGGGCTGTTCTCGGAAATCAACCTGGCCTCCGACAAGCTCGGCAAGACCTACCCCGAGCGCAATGCCCGCTTGTGCAAGATCATCAGCGAAATCGCCAAGGGATTGACCCAATTCAGCACCGACAGCGACGCGCTGGGCGACGCCTATGAATACCTGATCGGCCAGTTTGCGGCGGGCTCGGGCAAAAAGGCGGGCGAGTTCTACACGCCTCAGCGGATTTCAGACATTCTTTCCGCCATCGTTACGCTGGATAGTCAGGAGCCGGCAACGGGGCAGCGTTCGCAACTGGAGAGCGTGCTGGATTTCGCCTGCGGTTCCGGCTCATTGCTGCTGAACGTGCGCCACCGCATGGGGCCGCACGGCATCGGCAAGATTCATGGACAGGAAAAGAACATCACCACCTACAACCTGGCGCGCATGAACATGCTGCTGCACGGGGTGAAGGATTCCGAATTCGAAATCTTCCACGGCGACACCCTGCTCAACGAGTGGGACATGCTGCGCGAGACCAATCCAGCCAGGATGCCGAAGTTCGATGCGGTGGTGGCCAATCCGCCTTTCAGCTATCGCTGGGAGCCCAGCGAGGCGCTGGGCGAGGACGTGCGCTTCAAGAACTACGGTCTGGCGCCCAAGTCCGCCGCCGACTTCGCCTTCCTGCTGCACGGCTTCCACTTCCTCAAGCAGGGCGGCGTGATGGCCATCATCCTGCCGCACGGCGTTCTGTTCCGTGGTGGCGCCGAGGCGCGCATCCGTACCAAGTTGCTCAAGGACGGACACATCGACACGGTGATCGGCCTGCCGGCCAACCTGTTCTTCTCCACCGGCATTCCTGTCTGCATCCTGGTGCTGAAGAAATGCAAGAAGCCCGACGATGTGCTGTTCATCAACGCCGCCGAGCATTTCGAGAAGGGCAAGCGGCAGAACCTGCTGCGACCCGAGCACATCGACAAGATCATCGATACCTACCAGTTCCGCAAGGAAGAATCGCGCTACTCGCGCCGGGTGGGCATGGAGGAAATCGAGAAGAACGATTTCAACCTGAACATTTCACGCTATGTCAGCACGGCAGAGGGCGAAGAGGAAATCGTTTTGGCCTCGGTACATGCCGAGCTGGTATCACTGGAACAGCAAAGGAAGGCCGCCCTTGAAAAACACAACGCCTTTCTCAAGGAGTTGGGGTTGCCGCCCCTTCCGTGAGGGAAGTGTAAGGGCGGCAAATGGAAAATGCTGTTCAGGGTCGAGGGTGTCCGGAATTCAGCGTAGAGCAACCATGGTTCGAAACAGTGCGGATTGTCGGCTTCGGCCGACGAGTACTCCTATCCTGCGGTGGAACGAGGCATGCGCTGATCGCCGGCAGTACGACACCCTCAGCACCCAGCCCGGCTTTCAGTCCGGGCCGAATGGAAGCCTGCACCCCAAACCGCGACTGTCGCGGTCGACCCTGAAAATGGGCAAAAACCAGCCCTTGGTCAGCCACCGCGCATCTTGCTCATCGCCAGATTGGCCGCGGCGGTGCGGGTTTCCACGCCGAGTTTCTCGAAGACGTGTTCGAGGTGCTTGTTCACGGTGCGCGGGCTGCTGCCGAGGATGTCGCCGATGTCCTTGCTGGTCTTCCCTGGACGACCCAGTAGAGCACTTCGGCCTCGCGCTGGGTGAGGCGGAAGGCGGCGATCAGGGATTCGACGGCGGAGGCGTCGTTTTCCNNTCGCGCAGCACGACCAGCCATTCGTCGTCGCCGGTCTGGTCGTGGAAGGAAGCGAGGAGGCGCTTGTTGCCTTCGGCGATCAGCAGTTGTGCGGGTTCGCGGCCCTCGCCACGGGCGCATTGGGCGGCGGCGGCATTCCAGAGATCGCATTCGAGGTTTTCGAGGTTCATGCTTTGGTCACTTTCGGTAACGGTCCTGATGCCGTCAGTTCAACGACATAACGAGGTTGGAACGCCTGCCGGGTAACGGTGGCCGAGCGAATGCGATTGAGGCGATAGCTTCCCGGTTCGCCGGTATCGGCCTTCACGCCGAAAAGCAGCAGGTCGCCGACGTTGCTTCTCCGCACCGAATAGGGTTCGATGGTCGGCGTGGTGCGCTGGCCGTCTTCCTTTGTGTAATCGAGCTGAACGCAAAGGCGGTTGGCGGCGGCGAAGCGGACAACTTCCAGCGAGCTGGCCTGGGCGCCCCAGGCTTGGACCATCGCGGGAAGGTGCCACCCCGTATCCAAAGTTTCACCACCGACCGGTATGGCGGCCAGGACGGGCGCCGTGGCCTGCTCGTTCAGCCAGTCGAACACGGCCGGCAGTTCCCGCCAGAACTCGTTGAACGGCGGACAGACCGGTAGCTGATGGGCGAGCATCTGCTCCCACTCGACCTCGATGGCGGCGCGTTCCGGGCGATCGTTGAGGGCAGCGTAGGTGGGTACGGGGATGCCCTTGGATTCGCATTTGCGCGCGAGTGTGCTGCGCACTGCCCNCCGATCCGGTTGCAAATCCTGCCGACGGTAGAGATGGACCACGTCGTAGAGATCGCGCGGGCGCTGGCGTTCCGCCAATGCGCGCATTTTCTCGGCGAAGACTTCCTCGAATCCGTAGCTCAGGACATCGATGCCGTCGTCCGGCCTGTCGCCATAGGGATGGTGCACCGGGCGCCGCGTTGGTTCGAGGACGAGCACTTCGTCGGCCGCCAGGTCCAGCTTGATGCGCGGCGGATCGCCTGCACGCCCCAACGGCCCGCGATAGCCAAGCCGCCCTTGTGCCGACTGGCTGCCGCGCGGATTGGTGAAGACTTCGAATTTCCGCGTCTCGGGCGGAAGCATCAGGCCGCAGGCTTCGTAGACCCACTCGCCGATCTCCTCGAACACCCCGGCAAGAAAGGCTTCGTCGAGGTGGTCGGCATCCTGCAGCGTGAAGTCGAGGTCTTCGGAAAAGCGGTAGGTCTCGAAATAGCATTTCTTCAGGCAGGTGCCGCCCTTGAAGACCCAACTGCTTCCGATCGATGGATGGGCGGCGATACCGGCAAGCAACCAGCCCAGCGCGTAGTCCTTCTCGACGACATGTGCCTGCAACTGAAGTTCGGCGGCGAGCGCCATGATCTCCTGCCTGGGGATCATGCCTTGACCCCACGCCACTCGCCCGCCGGCACCCAGACGCGCCACGCGGTGACCAGTCGATCGGATGGCAAGGCC
Organism: Dechloromonas sp.; assembly: GCA_013693915.1. GTDB lineage: Bacteria > Pseudomonadota > Gammaproteobacteria > Burkholderiales > Rhodocyclaceae > Azonexus. The sequence goes on from CP059264.1 coordinate 640,280, forward strand.
GGGTCGAGCTTGGCGTAGCCGGTGGAAAGATTCTGACGGCAGGCCGTGATCAGCGCCGTCTGGGCCGGATGATCCCGTTGCAGCAAGAAGCCCAGGCGTTTGTGGATGGCGCCAATGCCGAGCTGCGCCGCGTAATCGGCGAGTTTGGGCGCTTCCTTGGACTGCTCGCGCAGCAGCGTCGCCAGCATTTCCGTTACGTGGCGGATGCCGCCACCCAGCGCCGGGTCTGCCAGCATGTCGATCAACGTGCGGGCGGGATCGGAGACTTGCACACGCGTGCCGCCGCGCCAGACGCTCTTGAGCCCGAATAACCGGGCCGTCGGTACGGTGTGAAGTTCGAAGCGTGTTTTGCGCAGCAGCGGCTGGCGGTTGCGCGGGCGTTTCGTGGTCATCACGCACAGTGAGCCGAAAATCTGTTCGGTGAGGCCCCAGTGCTCCGCCGCAGACCAGCCGCCGATGTAGCACGGCGAATACATGGCCGCAGCCGCGGTCCAGGAATCATCAAGCGCGATGTCGGACGACTCGGCCTCTATCGGGACGGGCACATAGGCACCCCTGCGAACACGCGCCAACCATCCCGCACGCGCCCAGGCGGCTAGCCTGCGCGCAGCAAGTGCCGGCGTAAGTCCGAGTATCGCAGCGGTCTCGCCGGGCGTGACGACCGATGGACTATCCCGTAGCAGCCGGCTGAGTTGGCTTCGAGAGGTAGCGCTTAAACCTTCTGACTTCATGGCTATATCTTAGGCGGAATAACGTTTGAGATGCGTGTTTATTATCGCTCGTAATATAGCGCAATTCGGCTGCGGCAGCGCTACGATGAATCTCAGCCTGGCTTTCAGTCCGGGCCGCATGGGAGCAGGCACCCGAAACCGCGACTGTCGCAGTCGACCCTGAAAATGGGCAAAAACCAGCCGCCGGTCAGCCACCGCGCATCTTGCCCGTCGCCAGATTGGCCGCGGCGGTGCGGGTTTCGACGCCGAGTTTCTCGAAGACGTGTTCGAGGTGCTTGTTCACGGTGCGCGGGCTGCTGCCGAGGATGTCGCCGATGTCCTTGCTGGTCTTGCCCTGGACGACCCAGTAGAGCACTTCGGCCTCGCGCTGGGTAAGGCGGAAGGCGGCGATCAGGGATTCGACGGCGGAGGCGTCGTTTTCCTCGCGCAGCACGACCAGCCATTCGTCGTCGCCGGTCTGGTCGTGGAAGGAGGCGAGCAGGCGCTTGTTGCCCTCGGCGATCAGCAGTTGCGCCGGTTCGCGGCCCTCGCCGCGGGCGCGCAGGGCGGCAGCGATCCACGCGAGCAGTTCTTCGGGGGCGACGGTTTCCGGGTTGGCGAAATACCCGTTGAGCAGATTGCGGGCGAGCGGGGTTTGCCAGACGATGCGGCTGTCGGCCGTGCGCACGGCGACGGTGGCCTGGCCGAAGGCGTCGAGCGCGCTGCGCGCCTGGCGCATCTGGCGGGCGCTGGCGAGGTGCGCGGCGATGCGCGCCAGCACCTCGGCCGGGCGGATGGGCTTGGCGACATAGTCGGCGCCGCCGGCGGCGAAGGCGGCGACGACGTGCTCGGTTTCGGTCAGCCCGGTCATGAAGACGACGGGGATGTGCTGGGTGGCGAAGTCGGCCTTCAGCCGGCGGGCGACTTCGAAGCCGTCCATGCCGGGCATCACGGCGTCGAGCAGGATGACGTCGGGCAGGCTCTGGCGGGCGCGCTGCAGCGCGGCTTCGCCGTGGGTGGCGACGAGCACGGTGTAGCCGGCGTCGTCTAGGGCGTCGTGCAGCAGGGCGAGGTTTTCCGGGACGTCGTCCACGATGAGGACGATTCCCGGCGCCGGAGCCGCTTTCCGCGTGACGGACCGGAGCGCTCAACGGGGCTCATCGCGCATCTTCCTGAGGATTTCCTTCATTGCCTCGAACTGGAATTGTCGCGCAAGATCCCGCAGCACGCGGACGAATTCGCCGTGCTTCACATCCAGCCGCTCGATCTCCGCCAGCTTGTTGAGGATGCCGCGCAGGTAGCCGAGGTTGATCAGCTCGTCGAGGGCGGCGAGTTCGGGCGCGTCCGGCGGCACCAGCGGCGGCGGCCCGGCAGGGGCCGGCGGGGCGGCGGCCGGCCGGTCGGCGGTGATCCATTCCAGTTCGAGCGCGCGGCCGAGCCAGTCGAGCAGTCCGGCGAGCTGGAAGGGCTTGACGAGGAAGCTGTCCGGCGTGATGCCGAAGTCGTTGTCGAGGTTCCGGTCGAAGGCGTTGGCCGAGAGCACGGCGACCCGGGTGTCGCCCAGCCCCTGCTGGCGCAGGCGGCGGATGGTCTCCCAGCCGTCGATGCCGGGCATGCCGAGGTCCATGAAGATCAGGTGCGGCTGGAAGCGCGGCACGGCGGCCAGCGCTTCGTAGCCGTTCGCCGCCTGCTCGACGATGAAGCCGAGCGGTTCGAGCACGTTCTGCAGCAGGTCGCGGTCGTCCTTTTCGTTATCGACGACCAGGATGCGCTTGCGCGGGCCGACGTAGCCGATGCGGGCGAGCCGGGGCAGTTCCGCAGCCGCCTGCGCCGAATGCACCTGCGGCAGGAAGAGGCGGATGCGGAACAGCGAGCCTTCGCCCGGCGTGCTGGTAACCTGCATCTCGCCGCCCATCAGGTCGGTGAGCATCCGGGCGATGGTCAGGCCGACGCCGCTGCCGCCGGCCTGCACGGTGCTGCCGCGGGCGAAGGGCTCGAAGATGCGCTGCAGGTCCCCGGCCGGGATGCCGGGGCCGGTGTCGCGGATTTCGAAGGTCGCCATGTCGCGCCGGCATTCGACCTTGAAACTGACGCCTCCGCGCACGGTGAATTTGACGGCGTTGCCGATGACGTTGATCAGGATCTGGCGCAGCCGCTTCTCGTCGGCGCGGACGACGGCCGGGATTTCGCCGACCGGCCGGTAGGTAAAGGAAAGGCCCTTGTTGCGCGCCTGCAGCTCGAACATGCCGACGATCTGCTGCAGGAGTTCCGGGAAATCCATCGCCCGGACCTCGAGCGTCAGCTTGCCGCTTTCGATGCGGGCGATGTCGAGCGTGCCCTCGATGATCGACAGCAGGTGGTCGCCGGACTTGCGGATGACGTCGACCGCCTGCCGGCGGTTGGCCGGGATGTCCGCGTCAGCCGCAAGAATCTGCGCGTAGCCGAGGATGCTGTTCAGGGGCGTGCGCAGTTCGTGGCTGATCGCGGTGAGGTAGCGGCTCTTGGCCTGGTTCGCCTGTTCGGCGACGGCCTTCGCCTGCTGCAGTGCCGCGTCGGTGCGCTGGTGCGATTCGATTTCCTGCATCAGCAGTTGCGTCTGGCGGTTCGATTCCTCCTGCGCGACGCGCCGGCTTTCCTGGGTCAGCACCATCCACCAGGCGATTACGCCGGCCAGCATCAGCAGGGCGGCGAAGGCCTTGACGAAACTGTCCTGCAGGCGGGCGACGATCGCCAGATCGGNGGCGCTACCCAGCGCGAGCAGTTCGTGCGTGTAGAGGACGCCGAGGATCAGCGCCAGAACCGGGACGATGCAGGCCATCAGCAGCAGGTAATGCCCCAGCCCGGTGTCGAGGTATGGCTGCACGGCGCGGGGCAGTACGATGCGCAAAACGCTGTTCCACTGGGCACCCAGGTGCGCCTGCGGCTTGCACAGGTCGTGGCAGCGGGCGTCGAGCGAGCAGCACAGCGAGCAGATCGGCGCCGCGTAGGCCGGGCAGTGGGCCATGTCCTCGGCCTCGTAGTCGCGTTCGCAAATTGCGCATTTCCGGGCGTCGACCGCAGCCGCGGCCGGCCGGACAAGGTAGTAGCGTCCTGCCGTCCACCAAGCGATCAGGGGTGAGATCAGAAAGGCCGCGGCGAGTGCGACGAAGGGCGCGTAGGGCTGCAGGCCGGCGCCGAGAAGGCCGGCGAAGGTACANNCCGAGAGCAGGGAGGCGGTGACCATCGCGCCGACGCCGACCGGGTTGATGTCGTAGAGGTGGCTGCGCTTGAATTCCAGACCCGGGGGCGACAGGCCGAGCGGCTTGTTGATGACCAGGTCGGCGACGACCGCCGCCATCCACGAGATGGCGATGTTGGAGTAGAGGCCGAGCACCTGGCCGAGCGCCTGGAAGACGCCCAGCTCCATCAAAAGCAGGGCGATCAGCGTGTTGAACACCACCCAGACGACGCGGCCGGGGTGGCTGTGCGTCAGCCGCGAAAAGAAGTTTGACCAGGCCAGCGAGCCGGCGTAGGCGTTGGTGACGTTGATCTTGAGCTGCGAGACGACGACGAACAGGGCGGTTGCGGCGACGGCCAGCGTCGTGTTGTCGAAGACATGCGAGAAGCCGATCAGGTACATCTGGTTGGGGTCGACCGCCTTTTCCGCCGGGATGCCGTTGCGCAGCACCAGCCAAGCGAGCAGCGCGCCGCCGAGCATCTTGAGCACGCCGGGCACGACCCAGCCCGGCCCGCCGACGATCACCGCCAGCCACCAGCGGCGGGCGTTGGCGGAGGTGTTTTCCGGCATGAAGCGCAGGTAATCGACCTGTTCGGCCATCTGTGTCACCAGGGCTATGCCGACGGTGAGCGCCGCGCCGAAGAGGTGCGGGTCGAAATCGCTGCTGCCGCCCTGCGTGCCGCCGTACTCCCAGAGCCCGGCGAGCGCCTGCGGGTCTTCGAGGAAGAGAAAGGCGTAGGGCAGCACCAGCAGGAACAGCCACAACGGTTGCGTCCACGCCTGCAGCCGGCTGATCGCCGTGACGCCGTGGGTGACCAGCGGGATGACGACCAGCGCGCAGATCAGGTAGCCCCAGGCCGGCGGGATGGCGAAGGCGAGCTCCAGCGCGTAGGCCATGATCGCCGCTTCGAGCGCGAAGAAGATGAAGGTGAAGCTGGCGTAGATCAGCGAGGTGACCGTCGAGCCGATGTAGCCGAAACCGGCGCCGCGCGTCAGCAGGTCCATGTCCAGCCCGTGGCGGGCGGCGGCGATGCTGACCGGCAGGCCGAGCAGGAAGATGATCAGTCCGGTGGCGAGGATGGCCCAGAAGGCGTTGAGAAAGCCGGCCTGCACCAGCATGGTCGCGCCGACCGCTTCGAGCACGAGGAAGGAGGCGGCGCCGAAGGCGGTATTGGCGACGCGCAGCTCGGACCAGCGGCGGAAACCGCGCGCGGTGAAGCGAAGGGCGTAGTCTTCGAGCGTCTCGTTGGCGACCCAGGTGTTGTAGTCGCGGCGTATCTTGATGACTCTCTGCTTGGGGCTGCCGGGTGTTCGGTCCATCGGCGTATTAAATCACGCGCATTCGGCCGCGGGCAGATACGACAATGGTGACTCGCAGGCCGATGCCCACCCGCAGGAACGCTCCCTCGCCCGCCGATCGCTCGGGGTTGACTGGCGGGCCGGGGTCGATCCTCGCCGGTCACTCCCGATTTCGCCCGACACCATTTGCCGGATCAAGCCCGATTTCCGGGCATCAACCCCGCCCCTCCGGATCTGCGGACAATCACGGCGGGCTGCAGCCCTTCCCTCCTGCTCGAATCATTCCCGGTTTCGCAGGAGGGTAAGCTAAGTTGGGAGGGTGCGAATTCATGGATGTCATCTCCGGGTCCGTCATGGGCCTGTACACGCCTACTCGATCAGATAACCGAGCAGGACGGCGACGATGGCCGGCTTGTCCTGGCCTTCGATCTCGATGGTGTTCTCGGTGGTCAGCAACCAGCGGCCCATGCCCTTGTCTTCCAGCGCCAGCACCCTGGCGCGGTTGCGCACGCGCTGGCCGGCCTTGACCGGCGACATGAAGCGCGCCTTGTCCACTCCGTAGTTGAGCGATGCCGAAACCAGCACCTTGCCGCCGAGCATCTCGTACATCGTGGCCGGGATCATCGATAGGCTCAGGAAGGCGTGGGCGACGGTGGTGCCGAAGGGGCTTTCCCTGGCGGCGCGTTCGACATCGACGTGGATCCACTGCTCGTCCTGCGTGGCATGGGCGAATTCGTCGATGCGCTTCTGATCGAGCGTGATCCACGAGGAGACGCCGATTTCCTTGCCGACCAGCCGCGCCAGATGGGCAGGCGGCAGCGGCTNGGTCGGCGCCGGTTTCGGCCGCGGCCGCGGCGGGTGTCGGTGCGGCCCGGGTGCCGCGGCGCCAAGCTCGGCGGAATCGCCGTTGGTGATGATGACCTTGCCGGTGACCTTGCGCTCGAGCAGGTCCTGCAACGCCCGCGCGCCTTGCGCCAGCGGGTAGCGGGCCGAGATGTGCGGACGCAGCTTGCCCTGGCCGATGAGCCCGAACATTTCCGTCAGGTCCCTGATGAAATCGGGCAAATGGCGCTTGACATACTCGCCCCAGAACACGCCGATGATCGATGCGCCCTTGAGCAGCGGCAAGTTCCACGACAACGCGGGGATCTCGCCATTGGCGAAGCCGACCACCAGATAGCGCCCGCCCCAGGCAATCGAGCGGAACGCCGGCTCGGCATACTGGCCGCCGACGGGGTCGTAGATCACGTCCGGCCCCTTGCCGCCAGTGAGTTCCCTGACCCGCTCGCGCAGGTCCTCGGTGCTGTAGTCGATCAGTTCGTCGGCGCCGTTGTCCTTGCAGACGGCCAGCTTCTCCGGCGTTGAAGCGGCGGCGATGACGCGCGCGCCGAGCGCCTTGCCGATCTGGATCGCCGCCAGCCCGACGCCGCCGGCGGCGCCGAGCACCAGCATGGTTTCACCGGGCTTGAGGGCGGCGCGCCCCTTGATCGCGTGGTAAGAGGTGCCATAGGCGAGCGCGAACGATGCGCCGATCTCGAAACTCACGCCCCTCGGCAGCGGGATCAGTTGCCGCGAGTCGACGCAGACCTTCTCGGCGAAGGCGCCGTACTGGCACGCGGCGATGACACGGTCGCCAGGCTTGACATTGTTGACGCCCTCGCCCAGTTGCACGACCACCCCCGCCAGTTCCGAGCCCGGCGCAAACGGCAGCGGCGGCCTGAACTGGTACTTGCCCTGAATGACCAGCGTATCGGGAAAGTTGACCCCGGCGGCTTTCATCTCGACGATGACCTGACCGGGGCCGGGTTGCGGATCGGCTACTTCTTCGCAGACCAGGGTGTCGGGCAGGCCGAGGGTTTTGCAGAGGAGGGCTTTCATGAGGTTGATCTCCTGTGTCGAAGCGATGGGCGGGCTGGGTTCTCAAGTGGAACGGCGGCATGACGCGAGTTCAGGTTAGCACCGATTCAAGCGGTTTTCGTCATTCCGGTGCAGCCCTGGCTGCTGGCAACGACTCGTGCGGCGATACCCGTCGGTCGGCTCCGCCCGCCTCGCGCGCCATGATCTCCCTCCCGCCCGAAGCATCGATTCGTTGCCCTTCGGCCATGATGGTTCGAAGGGCAGGATTGCCGAACCAGCGCTGTCTTGTCCGCAGTCATCGCCAGCAAGGCCCCTTTCAGGCCCCGATCAACTCCAGGTTCCTTGACCGCCAGTCGAGAACGGCGGTGCGGGTGGTCATCCTTCCCGCGAGTTCGGGAAATTCCTCGCTGACCACGTCGGCGGCGAAGCGTGTAACCGGACCAAACCCGACGAGCTCCCATCACCCACCCATGCACGACGGAGCGAGCTTCTCTACAGAGGGCTTCTTCAGGGCACCCGAAAGTCAAATTGGCGAAGATGTCCCTGGGCGAAGAGGTTTTTCCGCTCGGCTGTCCCTGGGCGAAGATTGACAACGACTCGATGGTCCCGGATACTCAGTCAGCGGAGCATTGGATTTCCTATCCTTCCAAGGAGTCACCAGATGCCCACCATCCCTCGGTTCGTTGTCGAATACTTCCTGCTCGGCAAGACACGTCTCGACGCGATCGAACGTTACACCCAGGATGGAGGCATCGTTACTGATGTCTGGCTCGCGTTCGCGAACGATTCCGCTGTCCCGCAGCGCGTGCTGGTCGCACCGNNAGCGGGGGTGAGCGCCGTCGATCTTGGCTTTGCGCTCCATCACGCCATCATCCAGTACCGCCTGGCATGGGCCGCGAACCAGACGCGTGAGGCGCTGGGCGTGTCGCCGCTCGAAAATTTCGTTGCCCTGACGATCTACTTCGACGAACTCGTGCGCATCGTCTTTCCGCTCACCTCGTGGTGGCATCGCAAGAACTTGGGTGCGTTACAGCGCACAGCCTTCAAGTCGGCCCAGAGGCTCGATGAGATGTTGGAGCGCGCAATTCGCATCAAGCTCGGCCGCGAAGAGGAGGAGATTGGCCTTCGCGCGGACGTCGAGTCGGTGGATATCTTCCCGGATCGGCGGATTCTAGAGGCCGCGTCCCTCGCGGCTCTGATCGGCGTTTTCTTCGCGGCGCAGGCCAACGCCAACATGTTCGATGCGATCGCGCTGGAAGACCCAAATCGCGAGATTCAGGAGCGCAACTTTGTCAAATGGGTCCTGAATCAGGCCGAGCTGATCGCGTCGGAGGCGCGGAAGGAACTCTCGCGCCAGTACGAAACGGCGCTCCTCACGCTGCGCGACAACAAGCGCACTGGCGCGCCGGTACAGGTGCCGAATTACCCGGATGATCCGCCGGAGATGATCCAGCGAGTCTTCCTGGACCGTCCAGCGGCTCTCGCCGAAACCGAGGCGCTCTGCACGATCAAGGCTGATGCCGCCTTCCGTGTCTTCGATATCTCGTGTCGGAACATCACCTGGGCGATCCTCGACTCTGGAATCGCAAGCAACCATCCCGCCTTCCTCGACCACGAAGCGAGGGATCGCCATGGGGATCCGATTGTACCAACGCCGCACCGAATCAAGGCGGCTTACGATTTTACCCGCATCGAGCGCATCCGCAACTTCGACCTGACGCTCGACCCGGATGGCAGTGATGGTCGGAACGCGGCGATCAAGAAGGTGGTCGACGAGCTCGCCGTCCTGCCGGGGCGGTTTGCGACCGTCGAATGGCGCGCCGACGCGACCAGGAACCTCGAGGTCATTGCGCGCCAACTTGAGCAGCGTATCCCGCCTGATTGGGGTCTGATCCAGCCGCTCATCCACATTCAAGACCCCGATGACGGGGCTTCGCTGGTTTCGGACCACGGCACTCACGTGGCCGGGATCCTTGGCGCAGACTGGAGGGTTCACGTNCCCGGCCCCAACGGCCGCTCCGAGGTCCTGCTCCGCGGCGTCTGCCCGGATATCGGCCTCTTCGACCTGCGGGTGATCCATCCCCGAAGCCGACGCAGTTCCGAGTTCGCGCTGCTTGCGGCGCTCGAGTTCGTTCAGTTTGTTAACGCGCGAGCCGGCGCCAACGGACCGGTCGTGCATGGCGTCAACGTCAGCCTTTCGATCCCCCACGATGTGCGCAATTACGGTTGCGGATCGACACCTGTATGTGTGGCTTGCGACCGGCTGGTTGCTTCCGGCGTCGTGGTCGTCGCCGCTGCAGGCAACCGCGGCTGGAACGAGCAGGAGATCGGCTTTGGTAACTTTGTCTTCTGTTCGATCACCGATCCCGGTAATGCTCAGGACGTGATCACCGTCGGCTCTACCCATCGCCAGCGGCCGCACAGCTTCGGCATCAGCTACTTCTCGAGCCGCGGTCCAACCGGAGATGGCCGCCTCAAGCCCGATCTCGTGGCACCCGGCGAGCAGATCCGCGGGCCAATCCGGGGTGGCGCGGACGACGAGCTGGACGGCACCAGCATGGCTGCGCCCTTCGTCAGCGGTGCTGCAGCGATGCTCCTCGCGCGCCATCGCGAATTGCTCGGCAACCCTGCCCGCGTCAAGGAGATACTCTGCAGTAGCGCAACCGACCTCGGCCGGGAGCGTTACTTTCAAGGCCACGGCTTGGTCGACGTGCTACGCGCTCTCCAGGCCGTCTAGCGAGCCGGTACCACGCGATCGGCGAAGAGAAGAAGGAGATCGCGATGCTCTTCACCCTCGAACCCCTGCCGGCAGCAGAGGGGGACTGCCTGCTCCTGCATTGGGGCACAGCCGCCCAGCCGAAGCTCGCCGTTATCGACGGCGGCCCGGGCACCATCTGGGAGACTAGCTTGCTGCCGCGCCTTGAGGAGATCGTCGATAGCCGCGATCTCCAGCAGCTCGCGATCGACCTCGTGATGGTGAGTCACGTCGACAACGACCACATCGTCGGCGTCAAGAAACTCTTTCGGCGACTTAAGACCGAGATCGTTCAGGCGCTACCTGCTTCGCATCGGCTATTCGCGGTGAGGCGACTCTGGCACAACACGTTCAATGATGTTCTCGACGATGCGATCGATAGCTACTACCAAACGCTCACCGCGGGGTTGCAGGCGAACGTGGGTGGTGCACCGAATCCGCTGCTTGAGGCGAGCCTTGCCCGGGCCTATCAGGATCGCCACGGAACTGGCGCCGAGGAGGCAGCCGACGTTGCCCATGACGTTGCCCTGATTCTCGCCGGCCATGGCGAAGCGCGCGAGCTTCGCGACAGTCACGCCTTCCTGCGCAACGCCGGTCAGATCGCCCCGCTCAACAGTCCGTTTGAGAAAGACGGGCAGCCGACGCTGATCACCACCGAGGGCAACTCTGCGCCGCTCGTCTTCGCCGGCCTGACGATCAAGGTCATAGGCCCGCAAGAGGCCGAAATCAAGGCGCTGCAAGCCGAGTTCGACGCCTTCGTCCAGACTAGGGGCCTCACTGTCGAGGCGATGCTTGCTGCCTACTCGGACACGAGCGTGCCGAATCTTTCGAGCATCGTCTGCCTGGTCGAGAAGGACGGCAAGCGGATCCTGCTGACCGGCGATGCGCGCGGCGACAAGATCCGCAAAGGCCTGGAGGATGCGGACCTGCTCGTCGGCGGGAAGTTGTTCGTCGACGTCCTCAAGGTTCCGCACCACGGCAGTGATCGCAACCTGGCGAAGGATTTCTTCGACATGGTCATCGCCGACACCTACGTGCTCTCCGGTAACGGCAAGCACGGCAACCCTGAACGCGTCACCCTCGAATGGCTAACCGGATCCCGTAAGCCGGACCACAATTACACCATCGTCCTGACCTATCCGGTCGCCGAAATTGACATCGGGAGGAAGAAAGACGCGCTCCAGCATCACAGGAGCTGGGTGCCGGCCGAGCATTCGCTCGCCTCGCTAGTCGCCGAGCTGCGTCTGCAGGGCCACCAGTTCACCCTGGTCGAAGGCGCACCGTTCAAGATTGAACTTGGGGACGAGACCGCTGACTGGTGACGATGACGGAATCAATGCCGTCGCCTGGCGACTCGACACCCGCCGCACCAGAGCGTAGACGTGTTTGAGGATCAGCAGCTCGTTGCAATCTGCACCTGAAGCCGCCTTGGTTCTGATCGCAGAACCAGGCTTCACCGACTTGACGGGGTATTGGCAACCTTCCGGAATTCAGGCGCCGATCAATTCCAGGTTCCTTGACCGCCAGTCGAGAACGGCGGTGCGGGTGGTCATCCTTCCCGCGAGTTCGGGAAATTCCTCGCTGACCACGTCGGCGGCGAAGCGGGAGAGGAAGCGCGACTTCATTTCGGCGCGCGCCCGGTCGACGCCGATTTCGTCGTAGGGGACCGAGGCGAGCAGCAGGAAGCCGTCGCTCGGGATGCGCCCGGCTTCCATGTTGCTCTGGATGATGCCGGCGGCCTTGCGGATGGGGTCGCCGAGATTGGGGCTGTAGGGGCCGATGATCAGCGCGAGGTTGGGCGTGTGCAGGAAGTCGAAGCCGCGGCCGACGCAGATCACCCATTCGCGGTGCTCGATGTCAAGCAGGCGTTCGTTGCGCGCCGCCTGCTCGCGGACCAGCGCGATGTGATCGAGATTGCCGCGCAGCAGCGGCAGCAGGTCGGCGCGCATCTGCGCCGGCATGTCGGGGAGCAGGGCGGCCAGCCGCGGTTCGAGCGTGGCGAGGTCGGCGGCGGCGAGGCCGGCGAGGTCGAGCACGGTGCCGTCGCTGCCGTGGATGGCCAGGGCTTCGTCGTCGGTCTCGAAGCCGCAGACCAGCGGATAGACGGTGCCGTGGCCGCTGCCGAAGATGTGCTCCACCTGGCGACGGATGTCCTTGGTGTGAGCGATGGCGGCGGCGGTGTCGTAATTGAAGCCGGCACATCCGCGCCTGGGATTGCCCCTTGACCAGTGGTAGGTGATGAGGAACAGCACGCGGCGCCCGGTGCCGATCATGCGCAGGACATGGTGGGCCAGCACCTCGCCGAGGTGCGGCCAGCCGAGGTCGAAGATGCCGCCCAGGTTGCGAAAGGGCATCAGGATGCCGGTTGGGGTGTGGGTGGCGAAAGGGATGTTGATGCGGCCGTCCATGCACTTGAGGACCGCGATGGCGGTCGGGTGCTCGGCGAGATAGCGCTCGCGCGCCAGCCAGGCTTCCGGCCCGCGAAAGGTTTCGCCATGGCGGCGGGCGAGATCGAAGAGCCAGTCGATACGCTCGGCGATCGTTCGGTTGTGGATGTCGTTCATGTCCCCTCCGGCACGGCTTGATGGCAATCCTGCAGCGTGGATCGTCGTCGCGGTCGATGGCGCCGCGATTCGTCATTGGTTCCCTTTTACCGTCGACCGCAGTCAATGCCAAGCCCGGCGACGGGGAACGGTTGGCGCCGGCTGCCGACGTTCCGCGGCCGTGATCGTGACGCCTTCCGGCAACCGGCGTCAGCGCTCGCTCAGGGTCAGCAGGATGTCGGCGTACCAGGCGCAGTTCAGTCCCAGCGCCTCGTCCAGCTTCAGGTCGCGGGTTCCGACATCGAGGCGTGCCGAATGGACGCCGAGCAGCATCCACGGCAGGTCGCCATGCCCCGGATTCCCGTCCGGCACGCGCATGACGACCGGCGCGCCGCTGGTTCCGCGGTGGGTTCGCGCATCGGTCAGGAAATACCCTTCGCCCTGGAAGCGCAGCCCGAACGACGAGGCGATGACCGCCTGGCGAACCACGGGCATGTGGTGCAGCGTGTCGTGAAAACCGAGCGGGAAGCCCACCACCAGCAGCGAAGTGCCGACCTCGACCTGATCCAGCCGGTTCAGCAGGTGCTGCGGGGTGAAGGCGCGGAAGACCGCCGTTTCGGGGAGCGCCGGACGTTCGATTTCGATCGCCGCCACGTCGATTTCGCCTGCCGCATCGAGACCCTGCCGCCAGAGGCTCTTGCCGTTCCGGTACAGGGGAATCGAGAAGCCGGTGGATCGGGCCATGTTGTCGGGGTCGATGTGCAGTTCGACCTCGATGCGGTCGGGGAAATGCCGGCTCGGCTCGTCGATCATGACATGCCGGCTGGTCACCAGAAAGAGGCGGTGATCGCGCTCGAAGAAGAAGCCGCTGGCGTTCGTCAGCGGCCTCTGTCCGTCGAAAGTGCAGATGCGTGCGGCCGCCAGCAGAACGGGTTCGATCATTCGCTTCGATCCCGTCACACGTGCCCGGTGCCGAGGACGCCGCCCAGCCGGCGGGCCAGTTCCGGCGGCACCGCGACCGGCATGTCGAGCAGCATCTGGGCCATGCCCTTGCCCAGCGGGTCGAGGCGCATCGATGCCGTGCCGCCGCCATCGAGGGCGTCATGCAGGACGAAATTGCAGGCGTGCAGACCGGGCACCCGATAGCGCACGACGTCTCCGGCAACAAGATGGGCAAAATACGCCTTGACCCTGGCGGGCGTCAGTTGCTCCAGGATGATCGGCAGGAACTCCGGCTCGCGGGCAATGACGCCGATGTTGGCGAGGTTTCCCTTGTCGCCGCTGCGCGCATAGGCAAGCCGCACGAGCGGCAGGTAAAGCGCATCGGCATCCGGGGTAAAGGCGATATTCTCCGGAGCGGGAGCAGGGGTATCCGGCCTGAAACCGCCGTCGACCGCGACAGTGACCGCTGTTGACTCGCCGTCGAGTCTGACGCGAATGGCGACCTCGCACTTGGGCAGGGTGAACGCGAACTGCTTGATCAGCGCCGAGGGGGACGGCCGCCCCAGGGCCGGGCCGGTCGTTCCCGGCGACCAGGAGGTTCCCGCCGGGGCGATTTCGCGGGCGAAGAGGTCGAGGGCCTGGCGGCTCGCATGATCGACGACGACGCGCAGCATCACTTCGCGCGTATTTCCTGCCCGCGAATGCGGGCCGTAGATGCTTTCGGCGCCGATCACCTCGACCTGCGTGGCGCTGAAATCGGGCAATCCGGCCCTGGCGAGCAGGGCCCGCGTACGCTCGATGATTGCCGCGCCGGTGCGCCGCGCCTTGGCGGCCGCGTCGATGCCGATGATGACCAGCATGCCGTTGCAGCGGAACCCGTCCATCCAGGTCGCCGAGACCTTGTACGACGCGGTCGGCGGCAGGCCGCGCGCGCCGGCGACCGCGACCCGGTCGGCGCCGACCTGCGCGACGCGGACATTGCGGAAATCGCAGACGACGTCGGGCAGGACGTAGGCGCCGGGGTCGCCGATCTCGTACAGCACCTGCTCGGCGACCGCCGCGGCGAGAACGCGCCCGCCCGTCGCTGCGGGCTTGGCAACGACGAAGGTCCCGTCGGCGTGGCACTCGATGACCGGGTAGCCGATGTTCGCCCAGTCCGGGATCTGCTCCCAGTCGGTATGCAGGCCGCCGGTCGCCTGCGCGCCGCATTCGATGACGTGGCCGGCAAGGCTGCCGGCGGCCAGCAGATCGTGGTCGCCCGGCGACCAGCCGAATTCGTGGATCAGCGGGCCCAGCGTCACCGCGCTGTCGACACAACGCCCGGTGATGACCACGTCGGCGCCCGCGGCGAGTGCCTGCGCGATGGGGAAGGCGCCGAGGTAGGCGTTGGCGGAAAGGATGCGCTCGGGAAGCGGGGCGCCGGTGAACATGTCCCGCTGCCCCGACTCGCGCAACGCCGGAATCTTCCCGCTGACATCGTCGCCCTCGACCACGGCAATCTTCAGGGCGATTCCCATTTCGCGCGCCAGGCTGGCCAGGGCGTCGGCGCAGCCCTGCGGATTGATGCCGCCGGCGTTGCTGACGACCTTGATTCCGCGTGCCGCGACATCGGGCAGGACGCTCTTCATGGCGACCTCGACGAAGTCGGTCGCGTAGCCCAGTTCCGGATTACGGCTGCGCGCCGAGGCGAGGATCGCCATGGTCAACTCGGCGAGGTAGTCGAACACCAGGTAGTCGATCGCGCCGCTGCCGACCAGTTGCGGGGCCGCGACCGAACTGTCGCCCCAGAACCCCGAAGCGCCGCCGATGCGGACGATCCTGCCGGGCGTCGCCGTCATGGCCTTGTCCACTGCACGGCCCATTCCGGTTCGCGTCCTTTCACCATTGCTGCGAGGGCTTCCATCCTGCCTTTCCTCCGGTCGCTCCGTGCCGCCCGCCGCGCTCACGCGCCGGCGCGGGCCGCTTCGCCGCCTTCGATTTCGGCGATGATGCGATAGGCGGCAACCTGGTCGCCCATCGCGGCGTTCAACGCTTTGACGCGTCCGGCGAGCGGCGCCGCGTGGACATGTTCCATCTTCATCGCGTCCAGTGTCATGACCGGCTGCCCCGCCTTGACCTCGTCGCCGACCGCGACATGGACGGCAACGACGCGACCGTTCATCGAGGCGCGGACCCTGCCGTCGCCGGCGGTGTCGCCCTGAACCGACCGGGTGACGTGGGTCCGATCCTGGATGCGCCAGGCATTGCCGCGATACTGCAGCAGCAGTTCGCCGTCGGCGCGGATGAACGCCGCGGTCTCGAGCAGGCCGTCGCACGCGAAACGGACCCGGTTGACGTTGAGGTCGACGAGGCGGAGCGCGAAGGCCCGTTCGCCGATTTCGATCGAGTAGCGGCTGTCGCCGAGATTGAGCAGGCTGGCGAGACATTCGCCGGCGTCGCTGTCGAAGCGGAAGGCGATCGGCAGGCGGTGGGCGATGCTCGAAGTGCCGCGACCCGGCGCGAAGTTGCCGGCCGTCGCATAGAGCAGGGCGGCGCCGAGCGCATGGGCGCGGCTGTCGACTTCGTTGTCGCCTTGCAGGAGTTCGGCGCCATGCTTTTCGATGAACGCGGTCGACGCCTCGCCGGCGGCAANAACCGGATGGTCGAGGCAGCTGGCAAGGAACTTCTGGTTGGTCCTGACGCCGAGCGCGACGGCGTCTTCGAGCGCGGCGAGGAGTTTTCGGCGCGCTTCGTCGCGCGACGCGCCATGGCCGATCAGCCTGGCGATCATGGAATCGTAGTACGGCGAAATTTCGCCGCCGGATTCGAGCGCATGCTCGACGCGGACTCCGCCCGGCATCTCCCACAGCGTCATCGTTCCGCTCTGCGGCAGGAAGCCCTGGGCGGCATCCTCGGCGCAGAGACGGACCTCGATGGCGTGGCCGTCCAGGCGGACGGCGTCCTGGGTGAGTGGCAACGGCTCGCCGCTGGCGATGCGCAACTGCAGTTCGACCAGGTCGAGTCCGGTGATCGCTTCGGTCACCGGGTGTTCGACCTGGAGGCGCGTGTTCATTTCCATGAAATAGAACTCGCCGCCGGCAGCGAGCAGGAATTCGACGGTGCCAGCGCCTTCGTAGCCGATCGCCCTGACCGCCGCCAGCGCAGTTGCCGCCATTCGCTCGCGCAACGCCGGGCCGACCGCCGGCGCAGGCGCTTCCTCGACGACCTTCTGGTGCCGCCGCTGCAGCGAGCAGTCGCGCTCGCCGAGATGGATCGCCCGGCCGTGGCGGTCGGCGAGGATCTGGATCTCGATGTGGCGCGGTTCGACGAGGGCCTTCTCGACGATGACATCCGGATTGCCGAAGGCGCTTTGCGCTTCCGACCTGGCGCTCTCCAGCGCCGGGAGGAATTCCGCGGCGGCGGCGACCAGGCGCATCCCGCGCCCGCCGCCGCCGGCGCTGGCCTTGATCATGACCGGGTAGCCGATCGCGTCAGCCGCCGCCTGCAATGCGCCGTCGCTCTGGTCGTCGCCGTGATGGCCCGGGATGCAGGGGACGCCCGCCTCGCTCATCAGCCTCCTGGCGCCGGCCTTGTTGCCCATGGCCGCGATCGCCTCCGGCGCGGGGCCGATGAAGACGAGGCCGGCAGCGCGGCAGGCGCGGGCAAAGGTGTCGCTCTCGGCGAGAAAGCCATAGCCGGGGTGGACGGCATCGGCGCCGCTGATCCTGGCGGCCTCGATGATCGCGGCGACGTTCAGGTACGACTGCGACGGCAGCGCCTCGCCGATATGGACCGCCTGGTCGGCTTCGCGAACATGACGCGCGTTCCCGTCGGTGCCGGAGAAGACAGCGACGGTGCGGTAGCCCATGGCCCTTGCGGTCCGGATGACGCGCAGGGCGATCTCGCCGCGATTGGCGACGAGGATCTTGCGAAAAGGTGTCATGGTCGCCATGGCGTCTTCGTTCGGGAAATCGGCTCGGGTTCAGGCGCTCTTCGGCAGCGTTCCCATGTACTTGGCGATGATCTGCATCATGACCTCGTCGGCGCCGCCGCCGATCGACGGCAGGCGGCCATCGCGGTAGGCGCGCGACACCGGGCTGTCCCAGACGTAGCCCATGCCGCCCCAGAACTGCAGGCAGCCGTCGGTCACCTCGCGCATCAGGCGTCCGCCCTTCAGCTTGGCCATCGAGGCGAGTTCGGTGGCGTCGCCGCCGGCGACGACGATGTCGACCGCGCGATAGCTCAGCGAGCGCAGCGCCTCGACCTCGGTCCTGAATTCCGCGAGCTTGTAGTGGACCCACTGGTTGTCGAGGATCGAGCGGCCGAAGGCCATGCGCGACCTCGCATAGTCGATCGTCTGGTCGATGGTCTTGAGCAGGGCACCACCGATGTTCAGCGCGCCCCAGAGACGTTCATACTGGAACTGCTCCATCTGGTAGGTGAAGCCCTTGCCTTCGTCACCGATGCGGAAGCGCTTCGGCACGCGCACGTCGTCGAAGAATATCTGCGCGGTATCCGAGGCATTCATGCCGATCTTGCGGATCTTCCTTGCTACCGTGACACCGGGCGTCTTCATCGGCACGACGATCAGCGACTTGTTGCGGTGGACCGCCCCTTCGGAGGTATTTGCCAGCGCCACGCAGAAGTCGGCCTGGGTGCCGTTGGTGATCCACATCTTGCCGCCGTTGATGATGTAGTCGTCGCCGTCGGAACGGGCCGTGGTCTTCAGCGCGGCCACGTCGGAGCCGCCGCCGACTTCGGAAACGCCGATGCAGGCGACCATCTCGCCGCTTACTGCCGGCGCGAGAAACTCACCGCGCAATTCGTCCGAGCCATGCTCGGCCAGGGCCGGCGTCGCCATGTCGGTCTGGACGCCGATCGCCATCGGAATCCCGGCGCAGTCCACCTCGCCGAGCGCCTCGGCAAGGACGGCCGCATAGCTGAAATCCAGCCCCATCCNCCCGAACTCGACCGGCTTGGTCAGCCCGAGCAGGCCGAGATCACCCAGCTTCCGGAAGACCGCGTGCGCCGGAAATATCTCGGCCTCCTCCCACTCGGCCACGTGCGGATTGATTTCCTCTTCGATGAAACGCCTGATCGTGCGGCGGACTGCTTCGTGTTCCTCGGTCAACTTCATGGTGACTCCTGATGTCGCGCTTGGCGGTTAGGGGCGGGCGACCGAGAACTGCATCTTGTGCGGTTTCCGGGCCTCGGCTTCATGGCAGATCGACAGCACGTAGGCCAGTATCGAGCGCGTTTCGCGCGGATCGATCACGCCGTCATCGAGTACCTGGGCGCTGGTCGCGAACACGTCCATCTGGTGCTCGAAGTTGTCGACGATCCGGCGCTCCATCTCGTCGAGCTTCGCCTGATCGACCACGCCCTTGCGCTTCATCGCCGCCTCGGTGACGATGGCCATGGTGCGGGCGGCCTGTTCGCCACCCATCACCGCCGTCTTCGCGTTCGGCCACGAGAAGCAGAAGCGCGGCTGGAAGCCGCGGCCGCACATGCCGTAGTTGCCGGCGCCGAAGGAAGCGCCGCAGTAGATCGTGATCTGCGGCACCGTCGCGTTGGTCACGGCCTGGATCATCTTCGCACCGTGCTTGATGCTGCCGGCCTCCTCGTAGGCGCGTCCGACCATGAAGCCGGTCGTGTTGTTGAGGTAGAGCAGCGGCACCCGCGCCTGGCAGCAGGCCTGGATGAAATGGGTGGCCTTGGCGGCGCCGGCCGGGTCGATCGGGCCGTTGTTGGTGATGATGCCGACCGCGAACCCGTCGATGCGTGCGTGTCCGCACACGTTCGCCGAACCGTAGAGCGCGCCGAATTCGACGAAGTCCGAGTCGTCGACGATGCGAGCGATCACTTCCTTCATGTCGACCGGCCGCCGGTGATCCATCGGCATGATCCCGAGCAATTCCTCGGCGTCGTAGCGGGGCGGCCGGGCCGCACGCTTCGTCTGCGGCGGGACGCCGTGGTTCCAGTCGAGCTTGCCCAGGAGGTCGCGGACGATGCGCAGCGCGTCGCGGTCGTCCTCGGCCAGATAGTCGCCGAGTCCGGAAATCGCCGTGTGCATTTCGGCGCCGCCGAGCTCCTCCTCGGTCGCGATTTCCCCGGTCGCCGCCATGAGCAGCGGCGGCCCGGCAAGAAACGCCCGCGAACGGCCGCGCACCATGATGATGTAATCGGAAAGGCCGGTCTGGTAAGCGCCTCCCGCCGTCGACGATCCGTGGGTGACGGTGATCACCGGCAAGCCGGCGGCCGAGATGCGCGCGAGGTTGCGGAACAGGGTTCCGCCGCGGACGAATTCCTCGACGCGGTAGGTCATCGGGTTGGCGCCGGCGCTTTCGACCAGCTGGATGTAGGGCAGCTTGTTCTCCAGGACCAGTTCCTGGACGCGCAACTGCTTGTCGATTCCCCTGGGCTGGAGGGCGCCTGCGTCGATACCGGAATCCGAGGCGCTGATCATGCAGCGCACGCCCGAGACGTAGCCGATGCCGGCGACGACGCCGCCACCGGGGATGCTTTTCTCCGGGTCGGGATTGTCGAGCCGGTAGCCGCAGAGCGTGGACAGTTCGAGGAACGGCGTGCCGTGATCGAGCAGCAGCGAGAGCCTCTCCGCGGCAGGAGCTGCGAGCGCTTCGCGAAGCGCTCCTGGCGGCGGCGGAAGCGCGCCGCGTCCGCTNNCCTCGAGTTCGCGCACCCGCGCCAGGAGCGCCAGCATGCCGTCGCGATTGGCCCGGAAGGCTTCACCGCCGGTATCGATGCTGGTTTCGATCAGGGACATTTTCGATGCAAAAAGCGGGTCGACCGCGATTGAAGGCGTCCGGCGGCGGAAAGAGCCGGCGGCTCGCCGCAGCGGGCCTGCCACCGGGGCGCAGTGGCATCACCACGGCTCATGCCCCGAGTCGCCCTTCTGCCCCATACGCAGGCGCTTCCGGCTTCGGGCGCCCCGACGTGCCTGCCCGGCACCCGGAAGGCGGAACACCCTCCCAGCGCTTGAACGCCCGGCGGAAATTGGCGAGATCGGTGTAACCCAGCGTGTAGGCAATTTCCTGGATGGTCAGGTGCCCGGATCTCAGGTGCTCGACGGCGAGCATGTGGCGAACATCCTCGAGTATCTCCTTGAACGACGTGCCTTCATCGATCAGGCGTCGGTGCAGGGTGCGTGGCGTCATGTGCAACAGGCGCGCGGTGACATTGAGCGAGGGGAATCCGTTCTGCTTCTCGAGCATGATGCGTCTGACCCGCGTGCTTGCCGACTCCCTGCTGGCCAGCTTCTCCAGCTCGCGCTGGCAGATCAGCGCGGCTTCCTGGAAGGTCGCGGAATCGGCCAGCTTCAGCGGCAGGTCGATCGCGTCCAGCGGCAGCGCGAACCCCGCCCATGTCTGGCCGAAACCCACCTCGCACCGGAAGAGGTCGCGGGCAAGCGCGGCATGTTCCGGCTCGGCGAACGGGAATGCGACCCGGGAGATCCCGCAGGTGCCGAGGGAAATGTAGTCGAGCGCATTCTTGACGGTCAGCATCACCGCTTCCAGCACGGTCCCGCGGATGTCGCCGAGTGGGCGCGGCTCGCCAAAGACGACCCGGACCTCGCTGCCGTGAATCTCGTGATTCATAGAAAGCAGCGAGGTACGCAGGGGCATGAAGCGTTCGAACAATTCCAGCGCCTGGCGCAGCGTGCCGCTGTTCATCGCCGCGTAGCCGAGGATGCCATGGGTGTTCACCGGCAGGCGCTCGCCGAGCAGCAGGCCGAGTGCGGGTTCCTGCGTAATCGCCAGCGCATCCAGAACCAGCTGGCGAAACACCGAAAAGGGAACGTTTAGCGCCGCATCTTCCAGTTGCGCTTCGCTCAACCGGCTCTGCGCGAGCCAGCGCCTTGGGTCGGCGCCGGTGCTTTCGATCTGGTTGGCGATCTGCCGGAGGTAATGCACCGGCAGCGTGAATTCGTCGACTTGCATGGGTTCCACAAGAATGTGCCAAGAACGTCCGGCGGATTGTCAACAAATGACCTGTTTATGTCAATCGCCCACCTCCTTGCCGCGCCGCAGGCCACATACCATCATGAAACTTCCGGTCTCACCGTTCGCTTCCACGGAGCACGCATGTTTTCATTTCTTGCCAAGAAGGCGCCGCGCCCGCCAGCCCTCGTCACCGCGCAC
This sequence comes from Dechloromonas sp., assembly GCA_013693915.1. Taxonomy (GTDB): domain Bacteria; phylum Pseudomonadota; class Gammaproteobacteria; order Burkholderiales; family Rhodocyclaceae; genus Azonexus. The sequence continues at coordinate 661,741 of CP059264.1, forward strand.
ATCAACACGCAGCCGATCACGGTCGCTGCGCAGGAAACGCTGCTGCAGGCAGCCCTGCGCCAGGGTATCGANTTTCCCCACAGTTGCCGGGTCGGCGGCTGCGCGACCTGCAAGTGCCGGCTGGTCGAGGGCAGGGTCAGNGAGTTGACCGACAGCGGCTACCTCCTGTCCGACGACGAACTCGACCAGGGCTACATCCTGGCGTGCCAGAGCGTGCCGCAGACGGATGTGCGCATCGAAGTCGATCTCTCGCGGCAGCCGGCGCGGCGTTCCGTCACCGGGCGGGTCATCGGGCAGGAGCGGCTGACCGGTGACATCACGCGCCTGCGCGTGCAACTCGAAGAGGCGCTGCCCTACAAGGCCGGCCAGTTCGCCAACATCGAGATCGCCGCGTTGCCCGGCATCAGCCGCAGCTACTCCTTTGCCACGCCGGCGCAGCCCGACGCGCAGGCGAGCTTCCTTGTGCGCAAGGTGCCCGGCGGCGCTTTCTCGACGCTGATCAACGACCAGGACGTCGTCGGCCAGGCAGTGCTGGTCGATGGCCCACTGGGGGACTTCTGGCTGCGCCCGGCGGCGGCACCGCTGCTGCTGGTCGCCGGCGGCAGCGGGCTGGCGCCGCTGCTGGCCATCCTGCACGAGGCGGTTGCTGCCGGGGTGACCCGTCCGGCGACCCTGCTCTTCGGCGCCCGGACGGAGGACGATCTCTACGCGCGGGAAGAAATCGGCGCCATCGTCCGCGACTGGCGCGGGCCATTCCGTTTCGTTCCCGTGCTCTCCGCTGCGCCGGCCGACTCGCCGTGGAACGGCGAGCGCGGGCTGGTGACCGAAAAGATGGCTGCCTTCATCGAGCCCGATACGCATGCCTACCTGTGCGGGCCNCCGGCGATGATCGACGGGGCGGTTGCGCTATTGCTGCGGCACGGCATCGCCCGCGAAAACCTTCACGCCGACCGCTTCACAACCGTACGCGATGACCTTGCCGCGGCCGCCNNTGAGACGGGCGGCGGGCGCCCCGGAAAGACAAAAACAACGGAGACAACGATGAACATGCTGCATTACCTGAAGTACTTTCTTTTTCATGGCATCGGGCTGGTTTCGCTTGCGGCGATACTCGCCGGCGGCCATTACACGAGTGGCGGNACTGCTTCTTGTCCTGCTCGTCACGTCGTCGGCGATGCCGTCTGCGGGGACGATACCAGTACNCCCGAGTTCCGCCATCCGGGCATCCTGATAGCGCAGTTGTGGATGGCCTTGCCCTTGCTCGCGCTGATCGTCTTCGCTGCGGTGTGGAGTGTCAGTCCGGGCGATCCGCTCGGCTTCGGCGAGTGGGTGACGCGGCTGAGCGGATACGATGTGCTTGCCGCGCGCGCTGCGACCTCGTTCGGCAACCATCTGGCGATGGTGATCCTCACCGGGCTGATGATCGGCATGATCGGGACCATTCCCGCCCACGAACTGACCCACCGCACCCGGGACCCGGTCTCGATGTTCATCGGCCGCTGGCTGCTGGCCTTCAGCTTCGACACGATCTTCTCGATCGAGCACGTCTATGGTCATCACCGTTATGTGTCGACCGAGGAAGACCCGGCGACCGCCCCGCGCGGCCGCAACGTTTACCACCACATCGTCGCCTCGACCATCGCCGGCAACGTCAGCGCCTGGAAGATCGAGGCCAGGCGCCTGCAGCGCAAGGACCATTGGCCCGTCTCGTGGCATAACCGGGTCGTTCGCGGGCACCTCATGAGCGTGCTTCTGGTTGCCGCTGCCTGGGCAATCGGCGGCTGGCAGGCAGCGGCCTGGTTCACGCTCTGCGGCCTGTGCGGCAAGGCGCTGCTCGAGGTCGTCAACTACATGGAGCACTACGGCATGGTGCGCGACCCGAAGAAGCCGGTGCAACCTCGGCATTCCTGGAACACCAACAAGCGGATCAGTTCCTGGACGATGTTCAACCTGACGCGCCACTCGCATCACCACGCCCAGGGCGAGGTGCCCTACCAGGATCTCAAGCCGTTCCCCGAGGCGCCGATGATGATCAGTGGCTATCTGACCACCCTCATCGTCGCCCTGATTCCGCCGCTGTGGCACCGCCTGATGACGCCCAGGGTGCTGGCCTGGGATCGTGACCACGCCACCGCCGAAGAGCGCCAGATGGCCGCCCGCGCCAACGCCAGGAGCGGCATTCCTCTGCTGCAGCAGGCGGGCTGCGCCGCCGGCGTGCCCGCGGCCAGGATGGCAGCGAATGCCCCGCTGAGACACTTCGGGATGGCTCGCGGGAGGAGGCCTGGGCCTTGGCGGCCTACCCCAGTGCCAGCGCCAGCAGGTCGCGCATGTTGTCCGGGGTGAGCACCCAGAGGTGCGAGGCGCGGCGGCGGAGCACCTGCCTGCGGCTCAGATACCGGTCGAGCAGCGCGTCGATGTCGCTTTCGGGCCGGCCCTGCCAGTAGCCGTCGTCGGTGGCCACCAGGACGAAGGCGGGGAGTTCGATCGGGAAGCGGGAGCGAGCGATGGCGTGCGCCAGGCACTCGTTGAACGCGCCCAGGGAGTTGTAGCTCCACTGCATGCCGAAGAGATCGAGCCGGGACTCGAGATCGTTCTTGTAGAAGACCTTGCGCGTGCTCCCGCTCCGCCAGGTGTGGCTGGTCGTCGTCTCCGGGTTGAGCCAGCGGAGCCAGTTGTGGTTGGGCGCGGCGAACCAGCGGTGCCCCGGTGCACGAAGCCGTTGATCCGGAAGAAGATGCTCTCCCAGGGGCTCGCGCGGAAATGGTCCGGGGCCACGGCGACCCAGAGCAGCATCGCCCTCTGGCGGACCGCCACGCTCAGGTCCCCGTACGCGGACAGGAAGTCGTAGAAGCCGTTGCTCGAGCACATCACGAAGAGCTTCTCGTGGCGCCCGGCAAGCCCGTTGAGGTCCGCGACGATGCGCTCGCGTTTCCGGTCGATGTTCGCCGGCGTGAATTTCTCCCAGATGGGCCGCTTCGCGCTGAACTCCTTCAGGTACAGGCTGCGCACGTAGATGTGGGGGCCGACGGTGCGCAGGAGCATCGGGAGAGCGAAGCGGACCTGCCCGGGCACTCCGTCGATGCCCGGGACGAAGTAGAACGCGAGGGGCGCGTCCCGGTCGCCGTACTCGGCGAAGTCGTCGTAGAAGAGCGCGAAGCGCTCGAGGGAGGCCAGGTACTTTCGCTTGAACAGCTCGGCCAGCATGAAGCATCACCTCGTCGCACGGATAGAATGCTGGGCAGGACTCCGGGGGCTACCCGGCTGTCGGATGCACCACCCTGATCCGATCCGCCTCGACCCGGAACGCCACCCGACTTCCGGCCACGACCTCCCCGGTGCTGCTCCCGTACGACCCGTTCTCCGGCAAAGGACACGAAAATCAACTGCCGTCCGGAGAGTATCTCCGTTCCTGCAACCCATCGTCAACCGGGAATTTGGCACCGGGATCTCGCACGTAATTGTTCTCTGTCCCCTGTGAAAACCGTTCCACTTTCACGCTTGAGGCCTGCAGGACGCCTGCCCCGGAGGAAAATGTCAGAGTACAGCAACCGATCCAACAAGGGCTTTGAGCGCTTGGGGAAATGCCGCTCGTGTCCGGGGGCTGCCTGTGGGGATGAACTCCCGGTAGCCGAGACCTGACAATCTGGCGACCCCCAAGGGCCGCTTGCGGGCATTATGCGCGACCAGACATTCCCGGCCAGAAGTCATTAGATTCATCAGACTGACAGTCTGCATTAGACCAAAATGCAGCTCCGAAAAACTCCTTGAACTTCCTAAATAATTCGATAGTATTTGAAATCTCGAAGTCCTAAGTGCCGCTGAACTTCATGCTGTGCTGGGGCATGAGCCCCGTCTCAGCATCTTCGGGCAACTGATCGAAGCTTGACCCAGAAGGTATGAATGCGGGTGCCATTGGGGGAACTACCGGAGATGGGAGCAGCTACGTTGTCGTTCCCCTTGGCTCACCAAGGTTGCGCTGTCTTGATTCACGGAGAGCGGGATAGTCGCCTCATCCATTGTTCGGAGAACTGCGCCACCATGGATGAGTTGATTGCGCCCCTGACCCGCAATTTCTGCCAGAGGGAACAATGTCTCCCCAAGACCGTGACTTGCGACACTGCTGAGAAACGCCGAGAGTGACATAAGGCGTCCAAAGAATAACGCAGGGATTCAGTCGTGGATTGGTTGATGACAGCATTGCAAGGCGGCTTGGCAAGCTTGGCCTCCTATCTGGCAGCCCATGTTCTCTTATGTCTGGTGCCTGCCTTCTTCATTGCAGGTGGCCTTTCGGCACTTGTTCCTCAGCAATCCATCATCCGCTATCTCGGCCCGGATGCACCCAAATGGATGTCGTACCCCGCAGCGGCCGGGGCTGGGAGCCTGCTCGCTGTCTGTTCATGCACGGTTCAGCCCTTGTTCGCGGGTATCCACAAGAAAGGTGCAGGCCTGGGCCCGGCGGTTACCTTCCTGTTCTTCGCCCCGGCAGCCAACATCCTGGCGCTGTCCTATACCGGGGTCGCCCTCGGTGCCGACTTCGCCATTGCCCGGATTCTTCTGGCGCTCTCCTTCGGTATCGGCATCGGGATGATAATGGCGGTCCTGTTCCGGGAAAGTGAAGTCGCTCGACTGGCGGATAGTTTGACTTTCGCGGCGGGTGAGAGCATTTCAGGAAAAGCACTTCTTTTCTTGGGAACCTTGATCGCCCTATTAATTGCAGGCACTTTGAAGCTCGATTTCTTGAAGGCCGTCGTATTCAGCAGCTCTGTTCCCTGGAGAGGCGCTTCCGAGGTGCAACAGGTTCTCGACCGCTGGGTTCCGGTGAACGAAGCAACCGGCGCCGAGGGCCTGAGCCTGCAAGGTGCGCTACTCATCGGCCTGCTTGCCGTAATTGGCGCCACAGCCTGGCGGGGTCTGGGCAAGGTCGATGAAGGGTTCAACCGCCTAACACCCGTCACACTGGGTCTCGTCGTCGCCACACCGGTTTTCGCTGCTATGGGCGTTCACGTGACGCCTAGCGGTATCAGCCTGACCGTCACAGGCCGTTCCTTGGCCGTCATCGTGACGAGCCTGGCCCTGCTGCCTCAAGCCCGACGTTTCGAAGCCTGGGATGTCCAGCAATGGCTGTGGGAAACCTGGCGCTTCGTGAAGATGATATTCCCGCTGCTGATTGTTGGGGTCTTCCTGGTTGGCGTGATTCGAGTCTTCATCCAGCCCCAGTGGATTCAAGCCATCGCAGGTGCCAATACAGTGCTGGCAAATCTCGCCGGCGTCGTGTTTGGTGTCTTCATGTACTTCCCGACCCTCGTCGAAGTACCCATCGCCAAGATGTTCCTGTCCCTAGGCATGCACCCCGGACCGCTGATTGCCTACCTGATGGCTGACCCAGAACTGTCGTTGCAGAGCATCCTGATTACTTCAGCCATAATCGGCAAACTGCGGGCATGGACCTACGTTGGCCTGGTTGCACTTTTCTCGACTTTGGCTGGGCTGACCTACGGTGCCTGGGCTGATGGCACCTCCGCACTGACGCTGGGCATCGCTGTGGCCGGATTCATCCTGATGTTGAGTGCCACGCTGCATCTCATTGAAGCCCGTCGCAGAGCTTAACCAAAGGAGTTCGTCATGCTCATCAAGATTCTTGGACCGGGTTGTGCCAAATGCAATCGTTTGGAACAACTGACCCGCGAAGCAGTTGCTGAACTAGGCATCAATGCCGACTTCGAACATGTAACCCAGATAGAGCACATCATGGCTTACCCCATCATGACTACACCAGCACTGGTCGTTGATGAACGGGTCAAGTGCTCCGGGCGCATCCCTAGCAAAGGTGAAATCTTAGGATGGCTCAAAGGGTAGGCGTTGCAACCGTCCCATTATGAACCGGCAGCCTCCACGAATCGGGATTCCCGCCCGAATCCAACATCCGGTTGACGATCGTCAAGACCGGCATAGCCATGCTTATCATTTTCTTGAGCAGTCATTGGCACACTGGGTGATGTCACATGGAGCGATGCTGTTCATGATTCCTTCCCTTTGCGCGGAATGCCTGAGCACCGGGCGGGTGTTGGACAGGTTCAACTATTCAGAGTCTTTGGACGGTCTTATCCTCCAAGGTGGCCCCGACATTGCACCTGAACTCTACGGAGACGCACCTAGGCGCCCCGATTGGGCGGGTGACATCGAACACGACACACATCAAGTTCGACTGTTTCGTCAGTTTTTGGAAGCGAGGAAGCCCATTCTTGGAATATGCCGGGGAGCACAATTGATAAATGTTGCCTTGGGTGGAACGCTTTATCAGGATGTAACGATCGAGCTAGGCCGCTCCGAAAAGCACGCTCAACCGAAGCTCGGAACGGTAGTCCATGAGGTCGTGTGGGATGCTGAGAGCAGCCTTGGGCGGCTATATCCCGGACAAACCAAGGCTGTTGTCGTGTCCGTACACCATCAAGCGATAAAGGAACTTGGTGATGGGTTGAGCGTTGAAGCGCGCAGCGTCAAGGATGGGGTGATAGAGGCCATAAGGCTTAGAGACGGACCCTATGTAGTCGGATTGCAGTGGCACCCTGAATGCCATTCGGGAGACCCAAAGCTGCTCGACTGTAATCCCATTCTGGAAGACTTTCTTGCTGCAGTAAAAGGGTTAGCGAGGGTTCCCATTAGCGACATCGGTAGCTATATTGATCATAAGAAGTTCAGTATCACAGTACGGGGTCTCACCATGAACACGCCATCTGCACCTGCCCCTCTTCCCCAAGCCAAAGAATGTTGCCCAACCTCGACGCGTAAGCGAATCGAGTTCAAAGATGCAGTCCTAGTTGATGTTCGGGAGCAGGAGGACTTTGAGAAACTCTCGCTTGATGTGCCGGATTTGCTAAACATCCCAATGAGCGAATTTGAACACCGCTTTAATGAAATTCCGCGTGACCGCGAAATTGTCATGGTGAGCGCAGATGGGCACGACAGCCTGCGAGCCACTTACTTCCTGATGCGGGAAGGTTACGAGGACGTACTGAACATGACCGACGGTATTGCCAAGTGGGTCTTCCGCGGTTTCCCGGTCAAGGGAGACCCAGCTCAGTTCAAAGTCGCCGTGAATCCGGAAGCATGTTGCTCTTCTACCTAGAGCGGTTGGGAAATGGCACTCGACGGAGTACATTACAGATGCATGGAACCTACCTTGGCTCACGCTGCTGGGTTCTGTGTATTGTCGGTCTGCAAAGCGATATCAGCGGCCGAGTGACGGGTCACAGGTGCATCGCCGAGCGTTCAGGCTGCTGGCTCAAGGTCGGCTGTGGTCTATGTGGTGGCAATGAAGTGCCTCCATCGGTGACTGCCCTACTCAGGTTCCTTCGGCTGGACCAGTGGAACGACGATTGGCTGTAGCAGGTCGGCAGCAGGTGACGACGCTTGACTGGATCGGGCACCAGTCGTCAGACCAGGTTTGAATTCCTCCGCATAGGCGGATCGGTCTCGGGAAGTTCGGCGCAGTCACTGTACGATCCTGCGCCGGGCGCGATCCCGGTCGGCCGCACGCGATTGCCTGGGAACCGATCCGCCACGGCCTTGCCGACGTTGCGCAGCGCCAGCCGAAGCGGCCCCTTGCCAGCGATCTCAAGCGCCCTCCTTACCGTTTGGCAGCGTTTGCGGTAATGTGCCGGCAATATCGGGTGCCCCGTCTGGGAGGTTGCATGACCGCAGGGAAGATGGACCATGAACGCCTCGACCGCATCGTTCTCGATGCGCGCAAAGCGCGCGAAGCTCGGGAAAACGGCTATCGGGAGCGCGCGCTCAAGATTTACCCGTGGATTTGCGGGCGTTGCGCCCGCGAGTTCAGCTTCGCCAATGTGCGCGAGCTGACGGTTCATCACCGCGACCACAATCACGACAACAATCCGCCCGACGGCAGCAACTGGGAACTGCTCTGCGTCTATTGCCACGACAACGAGCACCAGAAGCGGATCGAAGCCGACCGTGGCTATACCGACGCCGGCTCGGCGAGGGGCGGCGGCGCCTCGCACTCGCCGTTCGCCGCGTTGAAGTCGCTGCTCGAGAATGGCGGCAAGAAATGACTGACGATTGCCGGGGTGACGGTCCGGCTAAAGCTGCCACAGGGAAATTGCCATGATCGAGTTGTTCACCGCGGCAACACCCAACGGCCACAAGATTTCGATCGCACTCGAGGAACTCGGCTTGCCCTACACGCTGCGCGTGCTCGACCTCGGGAAGCTGGAGCAGAAGCAGCCGTGGTTTCTGGCGATCAACCCGAACGGCCGCATTCCGGCGATCATCGATCACGATGCCGGCGACTTCGCGGTATTCGAGTCCGGGGCGATCCTGATCTATCTCGCCGAGAAGACCGGGCGGCTGATGCCGGCGGACGCCAGNGGGCGGTCGCGCGTCCTGCAGTGGCTGATGTTCCAGATGGGCGGTATCGGGCCGATGATGGGTCAGGCCAACGTCTTCTTCCGCTATTTCCCCGAGAAGATCCAGCCGGCGATCGCTCGCTACCAGGGCGAATGCGCCCGGCTGTTCGGCGTCCTCGACGGGCATCTGGCGAACCATGAATACCTGGCAGGCGACTACTCGATTGCCGACATCGCCAACTGGGCGTGGGTGCGGACGCACAGGTGGTCGGGGGTGCCGGTCGACGAATTTGCGCACCTGCAGCGCTGGCTGGCGCAGATCCGGGCGCGACCGGCGGTGCAGCAGGGGATACTCAAACCGCCTTCCNNAGCGTCGAATCACGCGATGATGTCGAGACGGCACGGAAGTTTACCGAGGAGGCACGCAAGATGGTCGAGATGGGACAGTCGCAACAGGGGCGCAGCCATGAAGCTCCACACTTCGGCCAAGGCGCCGAATCCGCGCCGGGTGGACATGTTCCTCGCGGAGAAGGGCATACACGACATCGAGCGTCATCTGGTCGACCTGAACGCGGGACAACACAGNGAGGCGGCGTTCCGGGCGCGCAATCCGCTGGCGCGGGTGCCCGTTCTCGAACTTGACGACGGACGCTTTCTTGCCGAGTCGCGGGCGATCTGCACCTATCTCGAGTTCCTCCATCCGGAACCCAACCTGATGGGGCGTGACGGCGAGGAGCGGGCGTTCATCGAAATGGCCGACCGCCAGGTCGAATTCAGCCTGTTCGTCATCGGCGCCAACTACATCCGCCATACCCATCCGGGGCTGGCGGTGCTCGAGCAGCCGCAGTTTCCCGACTTCGGCAAATCGCAGGGAGAAAGGATGCTGGAGAACGCGCGCTGGCTGGATGGCCTGCTGGCGACGCGGCCTTACATCGCTGGCGAGCGCTTCACCATTGCCGACATCACCGCATTCTGCGCCATCGAATTCGCGCGCCTGGTCAAGTTCCGGCCGGCGGAAGCCGGCCTGCCCCACCTCGCGGCCTGGCGTGACCGCATCGCCGAGCGTCCGAGCGCTGCTGCCTGAGCCAGTGGAATCCCGCGCACAGTCGCCGTGTGATCGTTCCCGCCCGACAATGACCCGCGCCGCTACTCCCGCAGCGGCTGCGCTTCCCNCGGCGAGCAATCGACCTGGAACACCCGCCGGTCTTCCAGACGCACGGCGGTCAGGTGGCGGCCCCACAGGCAGCCGGAATCCAGGGACAGGAGATTCGTCGTGATGCGCAGGCCAAGCGCCGACCAGTGCCCGGTGACGAGGATCGAATCGGCGCTCCGCCGGTCCGGAATCTCGAACCACGGCAGATAGCCTTCGGGGCCGCTGCCCAGTTCGCCCTTGCTCTTGAATTCCATGTTGCCATCGAGCGAGCAGAAGCGCATCCGTGTCATCGCATTGACGATCACGCGCAATCGCTTCTTGCCGATGAGATCGTCGGACCAGGCGGTCGGCTTGCTGCCCCAGAGGTTGAGGATGAACTCCCGGTACCCGAGTCCCTGCAGGGCGTCTTCAACCTCGCCCGCCAGTTCGCGGGCGCGGGCAGCGGACCACTGCGGCAACAGGCCGGCATGGACCAGGCAGTAGTCGCCCTCGGTGTGGCAGAGCGGCTGCTGGCGCAGCCACCAGAGCAACTCGGCGCAGTCGGGCGCGTCGAGGATTTCCTGCAAGGTGTCGCCCTTGCCCCGGTATTCGACACCTCCCTCGGAGACCATCAGCAGGTACAGATCGTGGTTGCCCAGCACGGTAACCGCCGAGGAACCGAACGACTTGACGAGGCGCAGGGTTTCCAGCGACTTCGGGCCGCGATTCACGAGGTCGCCGACCAGCCACAGGCGGTCGTTGGCCGGATCGAAACTGCATGCGTCGAGCAGCGTCCGGAATGAGTCGAAGCAGCCCTGGATGTCGCCGATGGCGTAAGTTGCCATGAATTCGCGGTCCCCGTGTCCGAGCGTTGATGATCATGCGGACGGCACGGCAAGCGCCGCCGCCACTGTTCCTCAAGTCCTGTAGTAATCGCGATACCAGGCGACGAAGCGGCCGACTCCGTCCCTGACGCTGGTGCCGGGGACGAAACCGACCCAGTCGTCGAGCAGGTCGGTATTGGCGTAGGTCGCCGGCACGTCGCCGTCCTGCAGCGGCAGCAGGCGCTTTTCCGCCTTCATTCCAAGGGCATCCTCGATGGCGCCGATGAAATCGAGCAACTGCACCGGATTGTTGTTGCCGATGTTGAAGACGCGGTAGGGGACGTTGCTGGTCGCTGGGTCCGCAGAAATCGGGTCATATTCCGCGTTGACCGCAGCCGTCTTGTCCACGACGCGGATGACGCCTTCGACGATGTCGTCGACGTAGGTGAAATCGCGCTGCATGTTGCCGTGGTTGAAGACGTCGATCGGCCGGCCTTCGAGGATCGCCTGCGTGAACAGGAACAGCGCCATGTCCGGCCGCCCCCACGGGCCATAGACGGTGAAAAAGCGCAGGCCGGTAGTCGGCAGGCCGTAGAGATGGCTGTAGGTGTGCGCCATCAGCTCGTTGGCCTTCTTGGTGGCGGCATAGAGGCTGATCGGATGGTCGACGCTGTCATGCTCGGAGAACGGCATGCTGGTATTGCCGCCATAGACGCTGGAACTCGATGCGTGAACCAGATGCCGGACCCCGTTGTGACGGCAGCCTTCGAGAATGTTGGTGAAGCCGAAGACGTTACTTTCGATGTAGGCGTGCGGATTCTGCAGCGAATAACGGACACCGGCCTGCGCGGCGAGGTGGATGACCCGGTCGAACCTTTCGGCGGCGAACAGCGCTTCCATGCCGGCGCGGTCGGCCACGTCGAGTTTGACGAAGCGGAAATTGGCGTGAGGCGTCAGGCGGGCAAGGCGGTCTTCCTTGAGGCTGACCGCGTAATAGTCGTTGAGGTTGTCGAGGCCGACGACCTCGTCGCCGCGCGCCAGCAGGCGCAGCGAGGTGGTCATGCCGATGAAACCGGCGGCGCCGGTGACGAGGATTTTCACGGGGCAACCTCTTGCAGGAAAGTGGGGATTTTACCGCAGTGCAGCAAAGAAGCAGGGAGTTCGACCATTCTACGGTGCCGCCCGAAGCCGCTCGTCCGGCAAACGCGCAATCGCGGCCGGCCTAGCTCTGCGCGCGCGAAGCGGGCGCGGCCCTGGCAACGAAAGGCGGCTAGGCGGGCGGGCATCTATAATGGCACATTCAAAAGACGTCATTCTATTTGCCGATGCCCATCCTGACCGTGAAAAGTTCCTCGTTCGCCGACGCGACCGACGATCTTCCCCGGGCAGCGACAGCGGGCGCCGGCGCTCGATTGCCAGGCCGCGAATGACGATGCCGGACCCGGCATTCGCGGCATTGCCGGCGGGCCGTTGCTGATGGCGCGCCTGGTCTACAGCCTGATCATCTACCTGGCGACGCCGCTGATCCTGCTGCGCCTGCTCTGGCGGGCTCGCCGGCAGCCCCAGTACCTGCAGCATCTGCCCGAACGCTGGGCGTTTCATGGCGTGGCGGCACCCGCCAGGCTGATCTGGGTACATGCCGTTTCGGTCGGCGAGACCCGCGCCGCGCAACCGCTGATCGAAGCCTTGCAGGCGGCATGGCCGGAACACCGGATCCTGCTGACCTGCATGACGCCGACCGGCCGCGCGGCGGGCAGCGAAGTNCACGGCGACAAGGTGATTCAGGCTTATCTNCCCTACGACTATCCTGATGCGGTCGACCGCTTTTTCCGGCACTTTTCGCCAAGCTTCGGGGTGCTGATGGAAACCGAGATCTGGCCAAATCTGCTCGCTGCCGCGAAGCGTCGGGGCGTGCCGGTCGTTCTTGCCAACGCGCGGCTTTCCGAGCGCTCGGCGCGGGCGTACGGCAAGGTTGCGGCGCTGGCGCGCCCGGCCTTCTCCGCCCTCGTCGCGGTTGCCGCGCAGACACCCGGCGACGCGCAGCGGATCGCGCGGCTCGGCGCGAACAACGTGAGCGTCTGTGGCAACCTCAAGTTCGATGTCGCGCCGGCGCCCGAGAAGATCGCCCTCGGCAAGGCCTGGCGCGAGGCGCTCGGCGGCCGCCAGGCCTGGCTGGCGGCGAGCACGCGCGAAGGCGAAGAGTCACTGGTGCTGGAGGCATGGCGCGGGATTGCCGGATCACGGGCGCTGCTCGTCCTGGTGCCGCGCCATCCTCAGCGCTTCGCCGAAGTCGCAGCGCTGCTGGAGAGGCTCGGGATCGGCTTCGTCCGGCGCAGCGAAAGCCTGCCCGGTCCGGAGACGCAGGTATGGCTCGGGGACAGCATGGGTGAAATGGCCGCCTATTACGTCCTCGCCGACATTGCATTCGTCGGCGGCAGCCTGTTGCCGCTCGGCGGGCAAAACCTGATCGAGGCGGCGGCCTGCGCCTGTCCTGTCGTGGTCGGGCCGCATACCTTCAATTTCGAGCAGGCGACTGCCGATGCGATCGCCGCCGGCGCCGCGCTGCGGGTGCCGGATGCGGAAGCGCTTGTGGGAACTGTCTGCCGGGCGTTGGGCGATGCCGGCGAACTCGGGGAGATGCGCGCCGCCGCGTTGCGCTTTGCCGCGGCCCATCGCGGCGCCGGCGCGCGGACGCAGGCGCTGATCCGTTCGGCGGTTACTGGGTAGCGCCGGGGTCGAGCAGGGCGTTGGCGGCCACCACGTCGTCCTCGCTCAGGGTGCCGACTGCCGCCTTCAGCCTGAGCTGCGACATAAGCGTTTCGAGAACCGCCTTCGCCAGGTCGCGGCGGGTGACATAGACCTGGTTGTCGGCATTGAGCACGTCGATGTTGATGCGCACGCCGACCTCGAAGCCGAGGCGGTTTGATTCCAGCGAAGATTGCGACGAGATCAGGGCGGCCTTCAGGGCGCGCACCTGCGCCAGGCCGTTGGTGGCGCCGAGATATTGCTGACGCGCCTGCAGGGCCGCGTTGCGCCGCGCCTGCTCGAGATTCGATTCGGCGGCCGCGCGGTTGGCACTGGCTTCGCGCTGGCGGGAAACCACTTGCCCGCCCTGGAAGATGGNGAGGTTGACCTGGACGCCAATGCTCCTGAAATCCGAGTCGACCAGGCCGAGGCCGGCCGAGGCGAGTGCCGTCGTCGATCCCGTGCTGGCGACCAGATCGACCGTCGGATAGTGTCCGGCGCGCTGACGGTCGACCTCGAGCGAGGCAATTTCCAGCGCCGCCATCTGGAGCTGGACGTTGATGTTGTCGTTTTCCGCTGCGGCTGCCCACTTCTTCATGTCAGCTGGTTGCGGTTGCGGTATGTCCGCGTCCCTGCGGAACGGGGCAAGGGCGCCCGGTTCCTTGCCGATGATCGCCCGCAGCGCCTGCTGCCTGACTTCGAGATCACTCTCGGCGGCAATTTCCTGAGCGATCGCCAGGTCGAAGCGGGCCTGCGCTTCCTGGGCGTCGACGATGGTCGAGGTGCCGACCTCGAAATTGCGTTTGGCCGACTCGAGTTGCTGTTCGATCGAAACCTTGTTGGCGCGCACCGCCTTTAGGTTTTCGTAGGCGTAGAGCACGTCGAAATACGCCTGGGAGACACGCAGGATCAGATCCTGCCCGGCCTGGACGAAGTTGGCTTCGGCCTGGGCGACCTGGAATTTCGACTGGTCGTACGCGACCCAGTTCTGCCAGCGGAACAGCGGCTGGGTCAAGCTCAGCGTGTAGCCGTTGCTGTTGAACTTTACCTTGTCGGTAATGGTCGTTCTCCGCAAGGAGATGTCGTTCTCGTTCCACTGGGTGTTGCCCGAAATCCCGACCGTCGGCAGCAGACCGGCGAGCGCCTGCGNGGTCCGCTCGCGGCCGGCTTCGACCGTGGAGCGGGCCGCCTGGTAGGTTGCGTCGTTGGCCTGCGCCTCGCGATAGATCTGCAGCAAGTCCGCAGCCCACAGCGGCGAGGCCAGCAATGGTGTGACAAGCGTCCAGACGAGCTTCTTCATCAGTGTCCTCAATAACGCGGCAGGTCGGGGGCAACCTCGTCGGCCCATGCGTTGACGCCGCCGGTCAGGTTGATCAGCGATGAATAGCCCTGGCGCTCGAGGAACATCGCAACCTGCATGCTGCGCCCGCCGTGATGACATATGATTACGATGTCGTCATCCATCCTGAGTTCGTTGCTGCGCAACGGAATCTGGTGCATCGGAATGTGCAGCGAGTCGGGCAGATGGCAGATTTCATATTCCCATGGTTCGCGCACGTCGAGCAGGACGGGTTTGGTCCGGCCCTGGTCGGACAACCAGTCAGCGAGTTGTCGTGCGCGAATCTGCTGCATCAGAATGCGAACCCGGACTTCGCTTCCCCGCCGTCGAGAGGCGGAGCGACCGTTTCAAACAGGTTGACCGTATTGAAGACACCTTCGCTGCTGCAGGTCACCAACTGTGCTTCCATGACCGGCGCCGTGCCGACGATGGCGGCAAGGCGGCCGCCGACGCGCAACTGCTTCAGAAGGGCGTCGGGAAGGGTCGGCAGCGAGCCGGAAACGACGATCACATCGTACGGGCCGCGCTGAGCCCAGCCGTTGGCTCCGTTGCCGACTTCGACCGTGACGTTGCTGACACTGGCGCGCTCCAGGTTCTGGCGGGCGATATCGGCCAGCGCCGGGCGCGATTCGATGCTGATCACATGCTCGGCGCGAGCGGCCAGCAGGGCCGCCATGTAGCCGCTGCCGGTACCAATCTCCAGCACCTTGTCCGTCTTCCGGATGCCGAGTTCCTGCAGCAGGCGGGCCTCGATACGCGGTGCCAGCATTGCCTGTCCGCTGCCGATGGGGATTTCCATGTCGGCAAACGCGAGATTGCGATAAGGAGNGGGTACGAAGTCCTCACGCTTGACCACAAAAAGCAGATCGAGAACCTGCTGATCCAGAACCTCCCAGGGCCGGATTTGCTGTTCGATCATGTTGAAGCGCGCTTGCTCGATGTTCATTGGGGTCTCCGCAGGCTGAATATTAGCATACGCTAATAAATTTATTCCGACAAAAGAAAATTATACCCGACTCCTTTCCAGGCCTTGGCGCAACAGTTCCATGTGGATCGCCAGATACTGGCGCGGCTCGATCTCCCGGCCCAGGCAGGGCGCCATCGAGAAGCGCCAGATCAGGAGCATCAGGATCGGCGCGATGACAACCTCGATCGTGGTTTCGACCTCCAGTCGCCGGAACTCGCCGCTGGCCATGCCGCGCTCCAGTGCTGCCCCGATCAGCGCCCGCCCGCGGCGAATCACGTTTTCATAATAGAACCGGGCAACGTCGGGAAAGTTGCGTGCCTCCGCGATCATGAGCTTGGGAATCCCGGCGTACTCCGTCTCCCCGATCCGCGACCACCAGTTCTCCAGCAGGCGTTCGAGCAATTCGACGGCACTCCCGTCGTGGCGGGCGGCAATGGCTTCGCCTTCGGCAACCACGGGTACGATGCCTTCCTGGATTACCGCCTTGAACAGCGCGTCCTTGCTGTCGAAGTAGAGATAGAGGGTTCCCTTGGAGACTCCGGCGCGGATTGCGATCTCTTCCAGGCGCGTTGCGGCGAATCCCTTTTCGACAAACAGGGCGAGCGCCGCCGCCGTCAGTTCGGACGGGCGGGCTTCCTTGCGACGCCTTCTGGGCTGGGTTGCGGCGAACATGAGTTTTTAATGACTTTCGGGTCATTAACCTACCACCGAGCGGCTTCGCTGGTCAACCTGCTCGGCGCGCGATGCCCCGCGCCGGAATCGGGTCCGCCCGCGGCGGCCGAACGTGCCGCCTTGCATTCTTGCCGTGTTTCCAGTAGCTTGCAACTTCTCGTTAGGGGTGTCCGCCGACGGGCAGACTGAGAAACACCCTTCGAACCTGGCCGGGTCATGCCGTCGTAGGGAAACGAATTCTCCTGTTGGAACCGGATCGCTCCTTGCCCGTCTTACCCGCTGCAACCACGCACGGAGCTCCAATGAACGCCAACGAACAATTCCTCGCCGCCAGTGCCCACGTCGACGAGGCCGCGGTGCAGCCGCTGCCCAATTCCCGCAAGATTCATGTCGCAGGTTCGCGCCCGGACATCCGCGTGCCGATGCGCGAGATCTCGCAGGCCGATACGCCGACCGCGTTCGGTGGCGAGCGGAATCCGCCGATCTACGTTTACGACTGCTCCGGCCCTTACTCCGACCCGGCGGCCAGGATCGACATCCGTTCCGGCCTGCCGGCGCTGCGCGCGCAGTGGATCGCCGAGCGCGGTGACGCCGAGGAACTGGCCGACCTGACCTCCCGGTTCGGCCGCATCCGTGCCGCCGACAGGTCGCTCGACGAACTGCGCTTCCCCGGCCTGCAACGCAAGCCGCTGCGCGCTAGGGCCGGCGCCAACGTCACCCAGATGCACTACGCCCGCCAGGGCATCGTCACGCCGGAAATGGAGTTCGTCGCGATCCGGGAGAACAACAATCGCCGCGCCTACATCGAATCGCTGCGGTCGACCGGGAAAATGGGCGANAAAATGGCAGCGCTGCTGACGCGTCAGCATCCTGGCCAGAGCTTCGGCGCCGCCCTGCCGGAAGAAATCACCGCGGAATTCGTGCGCAGCGAAGTCGCCCGCGGCCGCGCCATCATCCCCAGCAACATCAATCACCCGGAAAGCGAGCCGATGATCATCGGCCGCAACTTCCTGACCAAGATCAACGCCAACATCGGCAACTCGGCGCTTGGCTCCTCCATTCAGGAAGAGGTCGAGAAAATGACCTGGTCGATCCGCTGGGGCGGCGACACGGTGATGGACCTGTCCACCGGCAAGAACATCCATGAGACGCGCGAGTGGATCATCCGCAACAGCCCTGTGCCGATCGGCACGGTGCCGATCTACCAGGCGCTGGAAAAGGTCAACGGCAAGGCCGAGGACCTGACTTGGGAGATTTTCCGCGACACGCTGATCGAGCAGGCCGAGCAGGGTGTCGACTACTTCACCATCCACGCCGGCGTGCTGCTGCGCTACATCCCGCTGACCGCCGAGCGGATGACCGGAATTGTCTCGCGCGGCGGTTCGATCATGGCCAAGTGGTGCTTGGCGCATCACAAGGAAAGCTTCCTCTACACACACTTCGAGGAAATCTGCGAAATCATGAAGGCCTACGACGTCGCCTTCAGCCTCGGCGACGGCCTGCGTCCCGGCTCGATCTACGACGCCAACGACGAAGCACAGCTCGGCGAACTCAGGACTCTCGGCGAACTGACCCGGATCGCGTGGCAGCATGACGTCCAGGTCATGATCGAAGGCCCCGGCCATGTGCCGATGCACCTGATCAAGGAGAACATGGACCTGCAGCTTGAGCATTGCGACGAGGCCCCGTTCTACACCCTGGGCCCGCTGACCACCGACATCGCGCCGGGCTACGATCACATCACCAGCGGCATCGGCGCCGCGATGATCGGCTGGTACGGCACGGCCATGCTCTGTTACGTTACGCCCAAGGAGCACCTCGGCCTGCCCGACAAGGACGACGTCAAGGAAGGCATCATCACCTACAAGCTCGCCGCCCACGCCGCTGATCTCGCCAAGGGACACCCCGGCGCGCAGATCCGCGACAACGCGCTCTCGAAGGCGCGTTTCGAATTCCGCTGGGACGACCAGTTCAACCTCGGTCTCGACCCGGACAAGGCGCGCGAATTCCATGACGAGACGCTGCCCAAGGAGTCGGCCAAGGTCGCGCACTTCTGTTCGATGTGCGGCCCGCACTTCTGCTCGATGAAGATTACCCAGGACGTGCGTGACTTCGCGGCGGCGCAGGGCCTGAACGAATCCGAGGCGCTGGAGAAGGGCATGGAGACCAAGGCCGTCGAGTTCGTCAAGGCAGGCGCCGAGGTCACAGCAAGGTCTGAGTCCGGCCGGTTCAATCACCGGAAGTGCGGCTGCTTCGGCCGCCTTTTTCCTTTCCGGGGCTGTTGCGGTCGACGCTCGAGACAGACCGGTTTTCGGTGCGGCAGGAGCGTGACCTTCACGTATCAGGCGGCAAGCTGCCAGGAGCGGTATTTCACCGGGGCTCCAAATCCGCTATTGGAGCAGCAGCTGGACTCCGATGCTCGCCTCGCGGGCGAGTTGACGACGGCTGCGAAGAACGGCGAGACTTGCCAAATGATGTGTAAATTTCCTGGTCTTCGGATAGGTGAGACTACCGTCGTCCCCATTTTGGAGAAAAACCGTGCCGCTCATCCTGACCGAAACCCAAGATGCCATCGGAACGATGGTGATGAACCACCCCCAAAAACGCAATGCCCTCAGCGAAGCGATGATCAGCGAGATCACCACCGCGCTGGAGTGTTTTCGGGAACAGCACATTCGCGCCGCGGTGTTGCGCGCGCCCGCGGGCGCCAAAGTCTGGTCCGCCGGCCACGATGTCAGTGAGTTGCCCGACCGTGGCCGCGACCCGCTCGGCTGGGGCGATTCGTTGCGCGTGCTGGTTCGCGCCATTCAGGAATTTCCGGCGCCGGTCATCGCCCTGCTCGAAGGTGGCGTATGGGGCGGCGGTTGCGAAGTCGCCATGGCCTGCGACATTCTGGTCGCCACACCCGAAACCACTTTCGCCATCACCCCGGCCAAGCTCGGCGTTCCCTATAATCTGGGCGGTATCTTGACACTGATGAACATGGTGCCGCTGCCGGTCGCCAAGGAAATGTTGTTTACCGCGCAGCCGATTCCGGCGGCGCAGGCGTTGAATCTCGGGGTTATCAACTACATCAGGCCCGCCGTTGAAATCGATGCGTTCGTGTACGGCCTGGCGAGTCAGATCGTCGCCAACTCGCCCCTGAGCATCGCGGTGATGAAGGAGGAATTGCGACTGCTGGCCAGCGCGCGCACCCTGAGTCCGGAACTGTTCGAGCGGATTCAGGGCCTGCGCCGAATNCGGTACGACAGCCAGGACTATCAGGAAGGCTTGAATGCGTTTCGGGAGAAGCGCAAACCCCGGTTCGGGGGCAAATAGACGAGCGGGGTGGTCATGGAAACCATCGCTGCAGTCGTGGTTGGCGTGGAGGTGGCGGCTTAGCGGTCGCATGGCGGTCGGCGCTGGCTTGCGGCGAGCGCGCCGCCGCCCATTGCCGTACAGGCAAGCCGCAAATCGCTGGCGACGGGGAGGAATTGCCTGCGCCGGTTCCTCCCGGCTCATCGGCGTCAGCACCTTCCTCAACCTGCGCATTGCCGACCGAATTTGGTCAGAGTTCCAGGGTCGGTAGTAGCCGAGAAGGCCCCGGGCAGATCCTCCTCTGCACGACTGCTCAACTCATGCACCTGCCGCAGCTCGGCCGCGTCTTGCGGGGCGAATTGCGAGGGTCGGGACGGATGCGATCCGATGGTCAGTAAGAAGCGATTCCGTGCTTACCCGATTTACGTTCATTTACAAGTCGCTAACTGCGCTTTACCGGCGTTGGGAAGATCATTCGTCCCGTTGCTGGCCCGATCCGTGGCAGCCAATCAGACTGAAAGGACAAGGACATGACAATTTCTCAAGGCAACATCAAGCGTTTTCTCGCTGCGGCCGGCATCGCGCTGGCGCTTCCGCTGACGGCGGCGGCGTTTCCGGGACCGCACGGCGGTCATCATGGTTGCGGCGACTTTGCCGCACATGGCGGGCCGGGCATGGGCGGCGGGATGATGCCGCTGCATCTGCGCGGGCTGAACCTGAGCGAACCCCAGCGCGACAAGATCTTCGAGATCATGCACACGCAGGCCCCGGCCATGCGCGACAAGGCGAAGGCCTGGCGCAAGGCGCATGACGAACTGCGCGCGCTGGCGGCGGTGCCGGACTTCAGCGATGCCAAGGCGCGCTCGCTCGCCGATGCGGCGGCGAAGGCGATGGCGGAAATGACGCTGGCGCGGGCCAGGGCCGAGCACCAGGTGTTCGCGGTGCTGACGCCGGAACAGCGCAAGCAGCTTGCCGAGATGAAGCCGTCCGACGAGCCGCGGCGCGGCCGCGGTGACGGCCCGCGCGGCATGGGCGGCATGGGCGGCATGGGCGGCGAAGGCCGTATGCCGGCGCGCTGATCCCCTTCTCATTTCAGGCCATCTCCGCCTTGCCGGGACCGTTCGCGCGGCCCGGCTTAATTCCTGGCGTCGGCTCGGCTATGATCGGCCCGTTGCAATGAAGCGTTGAACGATGACCAACCCTGCCCACATCCTGCTGGTGGACGACGATGTCGAACTCGCCGGCCTGCTGCGCGACTATCTGGTCCGCGACGGTTTCGCGGTGAATGCCGTGGCGGATGGCGAATCGGGTGTCAGCGAGGCCCTGTCCGGGCGATATTCGATCGTCGTCCTCGACGTGATGATGCCGGGCATCGGCGGCATCGAGGCCCTGCGCCGGATTCGCGCGGCGAGCACGGTGCCGGTGCTGATGCTGACGGCGCGCGGCGACGACTTCGACCGCATCGTCGGGCTCGAGCTGGGGGCCGACGATTACGTGCCGAAACCCTGCCTGCCGCGCGAACTGGCCGCCCGCCTGCGCGCCATCCTGCGCCGCAGCCAGCANGGGGCGGAACTGGCGGCGCAGGCGCCGCTGGTGATCGGGCCGCTGAAGGTGATGCCGGCGCAGCGGCGGGTCGAGTGGAACGACACGCCGGTGGAACTGACGAGCACCGAATTCAATCTGCTGGAGGCGCTGGCACGCAATGCCGGGCGCCCAGTGAGCAAGGCGGAATTGTCGGAACAGGCGCTCGGCCGGCCGATGCTGCGTTTCGACCGCAGCATCGACGTTCACCTGTCGAGCATCCGCCACAAGCTGGGCCAGTTGGCCGGCGGCCGCTCGTGCATCCAGACGGTCTATCGTCAGGGCTACCAGCTGATCAGGGAATGACATGGGCCGCCTTTTCTGGAAATTCTTCCTGTTCATCTGGCTGGCGCAAATGGCTGGCATCGTCGGCGTCGGCACCTATTTCTGGTATGAGCGCCATCGGGCCGAGCCGGCGACGGCAGAGGCGCCGGCCTTCGCCCGTCAGCCGCGGGGCGAGCAGCGCCCGCCGCCACCGCACCAGCGCCCGCATCGTCCGCACCTGCCGGTGGTGCCGATGCTCAGCGCGCTGCTCGTCAGTCTGAGCAGCGCCGTTGCGCTGGCCTGGTATTTCGCCAGGCCGATCCGCCAGTTGCGGCGCGCCTTCGATGCCGCTGCCGGTGGCGACCTCGACGTGCGCATCGGTGCCGGCATGGGCGGCCGGCGCGACGAACTCGCCGATCTCGGACGCGATTTCGACCACATGACGGAACGCCTCGGGCATCTGGTCGAGAGCCAGAAACGCCTGCTGCACGACGTTTCCCACGAAATGCGCTCACCGCTAGCGCGCCTGCAGGCGGCAATCGGTCTGGCACGCCAGCAGCCCGAACGTTTCGATGAGATCCTGGCGCGCATCGAGCGCGAAGGGCTGCGCCTCGACAGTCTGGTCGACGAACTGCTGACCTTGTCCCGGCTCGAAGCCGGGGTGGCAGGCGTGGCCGAGCAGGTGGATATGCAGGAATTGCTGGAGGGTATCGTCGCGGATGCCCGTTTCGAGGGCGCGGGGCGGCAGGTGGGCGTCGAACTGTCAGCCTCGGCGCTACCCGCGGTGCGGGCCAATGCGGAGTTGCTGCAGCGGGCCATCGAGAACGTCGTGCGCAACGCGCTGCATCATTCNCCNACCGGGGGCGCGGTGCAGATCGTGGCTGGAATGACGGAGGGGCGATTGCGGGTGGCGGTCTGCGATCAGGGTCCGGGTGTTGCCCCCGACGCGCTGGACAAGATATTCCGGCCGTTTTACCGCGGCGCCGGCGGGACGCCGGGGAACGGCTGCGGTCTCGGGCTGGCGATTGCCGAGCGGGTGATTGCTGCGGTCAACGGGCGAATTCGGGCNAAAAACGGCAAATCCGGCGGACTTGTCGTCGAGATAGAGCTGGTTGCGTAATCTCTTCGCGCGGCCGCTGGCGCTACGCTGCCCGCGGCGATCGGTGCGAGGCAGCGGACGCGGGCGTTGGTACTCCGGCGTGGCGGGCGCAGCGCCGTTGCTTCAGCTGATGACGTAGGAGCCGCAGCCGGTCGCGATGAGCACGCCGGTTTCGTTTTCCAGCGTCATCTGCGCCGACGCGATACGGCCGCCGAGGCGGGTAATGCGCCCGGTAGCCAGAAACCGTTTTCCGATTCCAGGCTGCAGGTAGTCGACCCGCAGGTCCACCGTGCCGACCCGGCCGAAGCGGTGGGCGACCTCGATGGCGCTGTCGCCGCAGAATTTCTCGCCGATTCCGACAGTCGCGGCAAAGCCGCCCACCGTGTCGAGCGCTGCGGAAATGACTCCGCCGTGCAGGCGGCCATGCAGGTAGTGGCCAACCAGGTCGGGGCGCATGGCGAAGGAAAGGGAAGCGGCGGCCGGGTCGAACGATTCGACGCGAAAACCGAGCACTTCGTTGAAACAGATTCGGTGTTCGAACATGTCACGCAGAACCTTTTCGAGGCGAAGCTGTTCTTCTGCGGATCGGCGGGGCAAGGCGTTGGCAGCATTCATGGAGTTTCGGAAAATTGCAAAAGGCGACGAAACCCCCGTCGCCCTTTGCCAGTTTAACTCGATTGACTATTTCCTGCGCGGGGGCGGCACGTCCGTGCAGGTGCCATGCGCCACTTCGGCCGCCATGCCCACGGTCTCGCCCAGCGTCGGGTGCGGGTGGATGGTCTTGCCGATATCGACCGCATCGCAGCCCATCTCGATCGCCAGACAGACCTCGCCGATCATGTCGCCGGCCGACGGGCCGACGATGGCGCCGCCGATGACGCGGTGGCTTTCGGCATCGAAGATCAGCTTGGTGAAGCCGTAATCGGCGCCGTTGGCGATGGCGCGGCCGGAGGCGGCCCACGGGAACCTGGCGGTCTCGACCTTGCGCCCTTCCTTCTTCGCCTGCTCCTCGGTGTAGCCGACCCAGGCCACCTCCGGATGGGTATAGGCGACGCCGGGGATCACTGTCGCATCGAAGGCTGCCTTGTGGCCGGCGGCGACTTCGGCGGCGACGTGCGCTTCATGCACCGCCTTGTGCGCCAGCATCGGGTTGCCGACGATGTCGCCGATGGCGAAGATGTGCGGCACGTTGGTCCGCATCTGGGCGTCGACCTCGATGAAGCCGCGCTCGGTCACCGCGACGCCGGCCTTCTCGGCAGCGATTTTCCTGCCGTTCGGCGCGCGGCCGGCGGCCTGCAGGATCATGTCGTACCTGACCGGCCCGGTGGGCGCTGCATCGCCCTCGAAGGTCACGAAAAGGCCGTTTTCCCTTGTGTCGACCGCAACCGTCTTCGTTTTCAGCATGATCCTGTCGAAACGGCTGGCGTTCTGCTTTTCCCAGACCTTGACGGCGTCGCGGTCGGGTCCCTGCATCAGCGCATCCAGCATTTCCACGACATCGACGCGGGCGCCGAGGGTGGAATAGACGGTGGCCATTTCGAGACCGATGATGCCGCCGCCGATGACCAGCATCTTATCGGGCACGAAGCGCAGTTCAAGCGCCCCGGTCGAATCGACGATGCGCGGGTCGCGCGGGATGAACGGCAGATGCACGGCGGCTGAGCCGGCGGCGATGATGCACTTCTGGAACTTGATGACCTTCTTGCTGCCAGTCTTGTCCTGGCCCGTGCCGTCGGTGACTTCCACTTCGATGTGATTCGGATCGAGGAAGTGGCCGTAGCCGCGCACGATCTCGACCTTGCGGCCCTTGGCCATGCCGGCCAGACCGCCGGTCAGCTTGCCGACGACCTTTTCCTTGTGGGCGCGCAGCTTCTCGATGTCGACTTGCGGCCCGGCAAAGGTGACGCCGAGATCATTCGCGTGATTCGCTTCGTCGATGATTTCAGCGACGTGCAGCAGTGCCTTCGACGGGATGCAACCGACGTTCAGACAAACGCCGCCGAGGGTGGCGTAACGCTCGACGATGATCGTCTTCATGCCGAGGTCGGCGGAGCGGAAGGCGGCAGAGTAGCCGCCGGGGCCGGCGCCGAGGACGAGCATTTCGCATTCCAGATCGGCGCCCCCGGCGTGGCAGGCGGCGACCGGTGCCGGCGCCGGAGGGGCTGCCGGGGTCGACGCCGCTGCCGGGCCGGAAACCGTGGCGGCAGCGGCCGCGCCGGCTTCGACCTTGATCAGGACGACGCCTTCGCTGACCTTGGAGCCGAGCTGGACCAGCACTTCCCTGACCGTGCCGGAAACCGTCGAGGGCACGTCCATCGTCGCCTTGTCGGATTCCAGCGTGGCGATGGCGTCGTCGACCTTGATGCTGTCGCCGACCTTGACGAACAGGTCGATGACCGGCACGTCGGAGAAGTCGCCGATGTCCGGGACTTTGACTTCAACCAGATTGCTCATGGTCATTCTTCCTTAGACGATCATGCGGCGCATGTCGGCCAGCAGTTCGGCGACATAGACATTGAAGCGGGTAGCGAGCGCACCGTCGATGACGCGGTGGTCGGCGGTCAGCGACAGCGGCAGGATCAGGCGCGGCACGAATTGCTTGCCATCCCAGAACGGCTTCAGCGTCGATCTGTTGACGCCGAGGATGGCGACTTCGGGCGCATTGACGATCGGCGCGAAGTAGGTGCCGCCGATGCCTCCCAGGCTGGAAATCGTGAAGCAGGCGCCCGACATGTCGGCCGGCTTCAGCTTGCCCTCGCGGGCCTGTCCAGCCAGTTCGCCGGTTTCCCTGGCGATCTCGAACACGCCCTTCTTGTCGGCATTCTTGATCACCGGCACGACCAGGCCGTTCGGCGTGTCGGCCGCGAAGCCGATGTTGAAATACTTCTTCAGGACCAAGCTCGCTTCGCCATCCTCGGCCGTCGTCAGCGAGGCGTTGAATTCCGGATAGCGCTGCATCGCCCTGACGCAGGCCTTGATCAGGAAGGCGAGCATGGTCAGCTTGTTGCCGGACTTCTCGTTCTCCTTGTTCAACTGGACGCGGAAGGCTTCGAGGTCGGTGATGTCGGCGTCCTCGTGATAGGTGACGGCCGGGATCATCACCCAGTTGCGCGACAGGTTCTGGCCGGAAATCTTCTTGATGCGCGACAGCGGCTTGACCTCGATCTCGCCGAACTTGCTGAAATCGACCTTTGGCCAGGGCAGCAGGTCGAGCACGCCGCCGCCGGTGACGCCACCCGTCGCCGAGGCCGCCGGGCCGGAGATGGCGCCGGTCATCACGCCCTTGACGTACTTGGTCAGATCTTCCTTGACGATGCGGTTCTTCGGGCCGGTGGCCGGCACCTTGCTCAGGTCGACGCCGAGTTCGCGGGCATAGGCGCGGACGGACGGCGAGGCATGCACCCTGGAACCGGGCGGCAGGGCCGGCGCCAGTGCCGCCGGAGCTGCTGCCGCGGTCGACGTTGCTGCCGGGGCAGAAACCGGGGCGGGCGCAGCGGCTGCTGCCGGCACGGCGGCCTGCGGTACCGCGGTGCTTGCCGGCGTCGCAGCAGCACTCGTTTCGACCTTGATCAGCACGACGCCTTCGCTGACCTTGGAGCCGAGCTGGACCAGCACTTCCCTGACCGTGCCGGAAACCGTCGAGGGCACGTCCATCGTCGCCTTGTCGGATTCCAGCGTGGCGATGGCGTCGTCGACCTTGATGCTGTCGCCGACCTTGACGAACAGGTCGATGACCGGCACGTCGGAGAAATCGCCGATGTCCGGAACAGTGACTGCGATCACGCCACCGCCGGCGGCTGGCGCAGCAACCGGAGCAGCAGGGGCCGGAGCGGCAGCCTCGGCAGCCGGGGCCGGCGCAGCAGCGGCGGCGCCACCGGTTTCGACCTTGATCAGGACGGCACCTTCGCTGACCTTGGAACCGAGCTGGACCAGCACCTCCTTGATGACGCCTTCGACGGTGGACGGGACGTCCATCGTCGCCTTGTCGGACTCCAGAGTGGCAATCGCGTCGTCGACCTTGATGCTCTCGCCTACCTTGACGAACACGTCGATGACCGGGACATCGGAGAAATCGCCGATGTCGGGAACCTTGACTTCAATGATCTGGCTCATGTCGTCTCTCCTGATCAAACCGACAACGGGTTGGGTTTGGTCGGGTCAAGGTTGTACTTGACCAGGGCGGCGGCGACCTTGTCGCGGGGAATCTCGCCGCTGTCGGCGAGCGCCTTGAGCGCGGCCAAAGTGACCCAGTGGCGGTCGACCTCGAAAAAGTGGCGCAAATTCTCGCGCGTGTCGGAGCGTCCGAAGCCGTCGGTGCCGAGCGTTACGTACGGTGCCTTGACGAAGGAACGGATCTGCTCGGAGAACAGCCGGACATAGTCGGTGGCGGCAATAACCGGGCCCCGGGCGCCGGCCAGCTTCCGCTCGACATGCGACAGCTTCGGTTCTTCCAGCGGGTGCAGCAGGTTCCAGCGCTGGACATCGACGCCGTCGCGGGCCAGTTCGTTGAAGCTCGGGCAGCCCCAGAGGTCGGCCTCGACGCCCCAGTCGATCCTGAGCAGGTCGGCGGCGGCGATGACTTCGCGGAAGATGGTGCCCGAGCCGAGCAACTGCACGCGCGGCCCCTTGCCCGCGCCACCCTTCCTGAACGAGTACATGCCCTTGATGATGTCGGCCTCGGCGCCCACCGGCATGTCCGGGTGCTCGTAGTTCTCGTTCATCACCGTCAGGTAGTAGAAGACGTCTTCCTGTTCCGCGTTCATGCGGCGCATGCCGTCCTGGACGACGACGGCGACTTCGTACTGGAAGGTCGGGTCGTAGGAGATGCAGTTGGGAATCAGGTTGGCGAGGATCAGGCTGTGCCCGTCCTCGTGCTGCAGGCCTTCGCCGTTCAGCGTTGTGCGTCCGGCTGTGCCGCCGATCAGGAAGCCGCGGGCGCGCTGGTCGCCGGCCGCCCAACACAGGTCGAGGGTGCGCTGCAGGCCGAACATCGAGTAGCAGATGTAGAACGGGATGGTCTGGACGCCATGCACCGAATACGACGTGGCGGCGGCGATCCAGTCGCTCATCGCGCCGGCTTCGTTGATGCCTTCCTGCAATACCTGGCCGGTCTTCGATTCCTTGTAGAACATCAGTTGGTCATGGTCTTCCGGGACGTAGTTCTGGCCCTCCTGGTTCCAGATACCGACCGAGCGGAACATGCCTTCCATGCCGAAGGTGCGGGACTCGTCGGGCACGATGGGCACGACGTTCCTGCCGACGTTCCTGTCCTTCAGGAGCATGTTCATGATGCGGACGATGGCCATCGTCGTGGACAGCTCACGGCCTTCCCCGGAGGCCTTGAGCAGCGCGGCGAAGGCGTCGAGCGACGGGACCGGCAGCGGGTCGGCCTTGCGCCGGCGCTGCGGCAGGAATCCGCCGAGGTCCATGCGCCGCTGGCGCATGTACTTGTATTCCGGGGAATCTTCCGCGAACTTCAGGTAGGGCAGCTTCTCCAGTTGATCGTCGGCCACCGGCAGGTGGAAGCGGTCACGGAAGCGGCCGATCTGCTCCTTGTCCATCTTCTTCTGCTGGTGCGAGATGTTCATCGCCTCGCCGGCCTGTCCCATGCCGAAGCCCTTGATGGTCTTGGCCAGGATCAGCGTCGGCTGGCCCTTATGCTTCACCGCGCGGTCGTAGGCGGCGAAGATCTTGAAGATGTCGTGGCCGCCGCGGTTCAGTTGCCAGACGTCGTCGTCGGTCCAGTCGGCGACCAGTTCCCTGAGTTCCGGCGTGTTGAAGAAATTCTCGCGGACATAGGCGCCATTCTTGGCCTTGAAGGTCTGGTACTCGCCGTCGCACAGTTCCATCATGCGCTTCTTGAGGATGCCCTTCTTGTCCCGGTTGAACAGCGCATCCCAGTACGTGCCCCAGATGACCTTGATCACATTCCAGCCCGAGCCGCGGAATTCGGACTCGAGTTCCTGGATGATCTTGCCGTTGCCGCGCACCGGGCCGTCGAGTCGCTGCAGGTTGCAGTTGATGACGAAGATCAGGTTGTCCAGCTTTTCGCGGCCGGCCATGCTGATGGCGCCGAGCGACTCGACCTCGTCGGTCTCGCCGTCGCCGAGGAAGGCCCAGACCTTGCGCTGCTCGGCCTTGGCGGCGTCGATCAGGCCGCGGCTGGCAAGGTACTTCATGAAGCGGGCCTGGTAGATGGCCTGGATCGGGCCGAGGCCCATGGAAACCGTCGGGAACTGCCAGAAATCCGGCATCAGCCACGGGTGCGGATAGGACGAAATGCCCTTGCCGCCGGTTTCCTGGCGGAAGTTGTCCATCTGCTCCTCGGTGAAGCGGCCGAGCATGAAGGCGCGCGAGACGCCCGGTACCGAGTGGCCCTGGANAAAGATCAGGTCGCCGCCGGTTTCGTGGGCGATGCTCTTCCAGAAATGCGAGAAGCCGACGTCATACAGCGCCGCCGCCGAAGCGAACGAGGCGATGTGACCGCCGACGTTGGTGTTCTTGTTGGCGCGGACGACCATCGCCATCGCATTCCAGCGGATGTAGGAGTGGATCTTGATCTCCATGTCGCCGTCGCCGGGGTATCTGGGCTGCTGCTCGACCGGAATCGTGTTGATGTATTCGGTCGTGGCGGAGTAGGGCAGATTGATGCCCGCCTCGCGCGCCTGGCCGATCACCTTCTCGATCAGGAAATGGGCGCGGTCGGGGCCTTCCTGCGCGATGACGCCTTCCAGCGCGTCGATCCACTCACGGGTTTCCTGGGGGTCCGCATCCACCGGTTCGGGCTGCGCGTTCTTGTGGTCGGCCATCGTTCGTCTCCTTGGCTGGTTTTCGTCATGTCCCGCCGAATGGCCAGAACAACCTTGACTTCAATTGTGTCGTGTTGGGCTTTGATCGCAAACCCGTGTTTACACCTAGATCAGATTTCACATTGTAGGAAATAAATTCGTATTGTGCAATAACATCGATTCTGTCAGCGCAGGCGCTGGTTGCTGATCCCGCGGATGCGGCCGGGATGCTCGTGTCGCGCGGAGAAGAAATGCGGCTGGCCTTGCGTTGCATCAAACGCCGGGTCGCGTCGCTTCGTATAATGGCAAGTTTCGTATTGCTGAACGAGGAGTCGTCATGGCGGCAGTGATGCCCGTACCGGCCGCAAGCCGGGTTCTGATGTCCGGTAACGAAGCGGTCGCCCGCGCCGTCTGGGAGGCCGGCGTCAAGGTCGCCGCCGCCTATCCGGGCACCCCGTCGACCGAGATGCTCGAGGTGATCTCGACCTATCCGGATCTCTACGCCGAGTGGTCGGTCAACGAGAAGGTTTCGCTCGAGGTTGCGATCGGCGCCGCCTATGCCGGTTCCCGTGCCTTCTGCTGCATGAAGCATGTCGGCATGAACGTCGCGTCCGATGCGCTGATGACCCTGACGCTGACCGGCGTGATCGGCGGGCTGGTCATCGCCATCGCCGACGACGTCGGCCTGTCGTCGTCGCAGAACGAACAGGACTCGCGCTACTGGGGCCGCTTCGCCCATGTGCCGGTGCTCGAGCCGGCCGATTCGCAGGAAGCCTATGCGATGACGCTCGACGCTTACGAGTTGTCCGAGCGCTTCCAGGTGCCGGTGATCCTGCGCATGACGACGCGCATCAACCACGTCAAGGGACTGGTCACTGTCGGTCAGCGCAGCGAAACGGCGGCGGCAGGATTCAGGAAGGATCCGGCGCGCTGGGTGATGACGCCGACCGGCGCCGGCAAGCGCATTCCGCTGATGTTCGCCAGGGTTGGCGAGCTGCGCAAGGAAGCCGAGGTTTCCGCGCTGAACTTCATCGAGCCGGGCAGCGACCGGCGCGTCGGCTTCATCGCCTCGGGCCCGGCCTACATGCATGTCAAGGAGTCGTTCCCGGAGGCGCCGGTGCTCAAGCTTGGCTTCTCCTGTCCGCTGCCGTTCGACAAGTGTCGCGAACTGGCGGCGCTGGTCGATCAGGTGGTGGTCGTCGAGGAAGTCGAACCGCTGGTCGAGACCGAATTGAAGGCCGCGGGAATCGCCGTGATCGGCAAGGACATCCTGCCGCTGCAGGGCGAACTGGCGCCGAGCGTGCTCCGGCCGGCGATCGCGCGTCTCCTCGGCGAAGAAGTGCTGCAGTTGCGGTCGACCCCGCCGATTCCGGTCTTTCCGCGGCCGCCGACGATGTGCGTGGCCTGTCCGCACCTCGGCGTCTATTACACGCTGTCGCAGGTGCGCAACCTGACCATCTCCGGCGACATCGGCTGCTACACGCTGGGTGCCGGCCATCCGTGGAACGCGCTAGACACCTGCATCTCGATGGGCGCCTCGATGGGCATCGCGCTCGGCCTCGACAAGGGGCGCGGCGAAGCCGACAAGGACAAGCGCATCGTCGCCGTGATCGGTGATTCGACTTTCCTGCACATGGGCATGCAGGGACTCCTCGACATGGTCNNTAACAAGGGCAACGTCACCGTGCTGCTCCTCGACAACCGTACGGTCGGCATGACCGGCGGGCAGGACAACCCGGGTACCGGCCGCGACATCCATGGCGACGAGGCGCCGCGCGTCGATTTCCCCAAGCTTGTCGAGTCGTTGGGCGTCAAGCCCGAACGCATCCACAAGGTCAATCCCTACGAACTGCCGGTGCTCTTCAAGACCATTCGCGAGGAAGTCAAGGTGCCGGAAGTCTCGGTGATCATCACCGACCAGCCCTGCGTGCTGATCAAGGATTATCACAAGCTGAAGGCCTACGAGGTCATCGACGACAAATGCACCGGCTGCGGCAACTGCATCGACGTCGGCTGCCCGGCCATCCACGTCACCCGCAGAGGGAAGGAGGTCAAGGCGAGCGGGCGCGAGGTCGACCTGGCCTTCGTGCGCATCGAGACGTCGGTGTGCACCGGCTGCGGCCTGTGCGTGCAGCCGTGCGCGCCGAACGCCATCGTCCATCACGTGCCGGTTTCGCCGATCAAGCTGGTCAAGGGCTGCGGAGTCTGAGATGAGCGAGAACACCAATATCCTCGTCGTCGGCATCGGCGGCCAGGGTGTCATGACCGCGACCGAGATCCTCGCCGAAGCCGCGATTGCGCTCGGTCACGACGTCAAGAAGACCGAGGTGGCGGGCATGGCGCAGCGCGGCGGGGTCGTCTCCTCGCACCTGCGCTTCGGGATGCGGGTCCTGACCCCGCAGATCACCCCGGGCACCGCCGACGTCCTGCTTGGGTTCGAAGCGGCCGAGTCGATGCGCTGGCAGCACATGCTGCGTCCGGGCGGGATCACCCTGATGAATACCGCCAGGCTGGTGCCGCCGGTCGTCGAACTCGGCCTGTTCGAATACCCCGACGATCCCCTTGCCGAGATCAGGAAGTCCGGCAACAAGGTGGTCGCCTTCGACGCTACCACGATCGCGCTGGACCTTGGCGACATCCGCCTCGGCAACACGGTGATGCTCGGCGCCATTGCCGACCACCTGCCGTTCTCGGCCGAGGTTTTGCTCGACTGTGTCCTCAAGCGTTTCCAGCGCAAGGGCGAGAAACTCGTCGAACTCAACCGCCGGGCTTTCGCGGCCGGTCGTGCTGCCGTCGGCGCAGCGGAAGCCGCGCTCGGATAGTCTGGTAACATACCCAACAGTTCAAGGGGAAGGCATTGCCCTTCCTCCTTCATTCCCCCGCGATGAGACGATGACGGCACAAATAATTGACGGCAAGGCGCTGGCCGAGGAACTGCGCCAGAGCTTCAGGGCGCGGGTCGAGGCACTGGCCGAACAAGGTCAGCGTCCCGGTCTCGCGGTGATCCTGGTCGGTGCCGATCCGGCCTCCGAGGTCTATGTGCGCAACAAGGTCAACGCCTGCCAGGCGGTCGGCATGCATTCCGAAAAGATCACCTACGATGCCGTGGTCGACCGGAAATCNGTGCTGAACAGGATCGCCGAGCTGAACGCCGACCCGGCCATCCACGGCATCCTCGTCCAGTTGCCGTTGCCCGGGCATTTCGACGAGGAAGCCGTGCTCGAAGCGATCGCCGTCGACAAGGACGTCGATGGCTTCCACGCCGAGAACGTCGGCGCGCTGGCACAGGGCAACCCGCGCTTCATNCCGTGCACGCCATATGGCGTCATGAAGATGTTCGAGAAGGGCGGCGTCAACCTGGTCGGCAAGGAAGCCGTGATCATCGGCCGCTCCAACATCGTCGGCAAGCCGATGGCGCTGCTGCTGATCAATGCCAGCGCCACGGTCACCGTCTGCAATTCGCGCACGAAGGACCTCGCCGGCCACACCCGCCGCGCCGACATCCTGGTCGCCGCCGTCGGCAAGCCGCGTTTCGTCACTGCCGACATGGTCAAGCCGGGGGCGGTCGTCATCGATGTCGGCATCAATCGTCTTCCGGACGGCAAGCTGTGCGGCGACGTCGAGTTCGCCGGCTGCCTCGAAGTGGCCGGACAGATCACGCCGGTGCCTGGCGGCGTCGGGCCGATGACCATCACCATGCTGCTCGCCAACACCATCGAGGCCGCCGAACGCAAGGCAACGGTCACCGCAGGGGCGCGCAGGTGAGCGCCACACAGATCGCCGTCGGCATCGTCATGGGTTCCGACTCCGACTGGCCGACCATGCAGGCCGCTGCCGTCATCCTCAAGGACTTCGGCGTCGCCTTCGAGGCCCGCGTCGTTTCGGCCCACCGCACGCCCGACCTGCTCTTCGAATACGCCGAGGCCGCCGGTCGGCGCGGCCTCCAGGCGATTATCGCCGGCGCCGGCGGCGCCGCCCACCTGCCCGGCATGCTGGCCGCGAAAACGACGGTGCCGGTGCTCGGCGTGCCGGTGCAGTCGAAGGCGCTGTCCGGGGTCGATTCGCTGCATTCCATCGTTCAGATGCCGAAGGGCATTCCCGTCGCCACCTTCGCCATCGGCGAGGCCGGCGCCGCCAACGCCGCGCTCTTCGCCGTCGCCATGCTGGCCAACGCGGACCCGGCGCTGAACGAACGGCTGCAGGCCTTCCGCCGCGCCCAGACCGACAAGGTGCTGGCGATGAGGCTGCCCGAGGTCTGACCGGGATGGCGTCGTCCGCGATCCTGCCGCCCGCCACGCTGGGCATGCTCGGTGGCGGCCAGCTCGGGCGCTTCTTCGTCGCGGCGGCCCACGAGCTGGGCTTCAAGGTGTGGGTGCTCGACCCCAACCGCAATTCGCCGGCTGGGCAGATCGCCGAGCGCCACCTGTGCGCCGCCTACGACGACTACGCCGCGCTCGACGAGTTCGCCGCCGGCTGTGCGGCGGTCACCACCGAGTTCGAGAACGTTCCCGCCGGTACCCTCGACTACCTCGCCAAGTTCGTCGCGGTACGCCCCTCGGCGACGGCCGTCGCAGTCTGCCAGAACCGCATCGTCGAGAAGAACTTCCTGCGCGACAACGGCTTCCCGCACGGCCCCTTCGCCGCGATCAACAGCGAGGACGACATCCGCAGCGCCGGCGCCGGCCTGTTCCCGGCGATCCTCAAGGTCGCCCGCTTCGGCTACGATGGCAAGGGCCAAGCGGCCGTCAGCACTGTCGAGGAAGCGCTGATTGCCTTCGGCCACTTCAAGGGCGAGCATTGCGTGCTAGAACAGCGCCTGCCGCTTGACTACGAGCTATCCGTTGTCCTGGCCCGCGACGGGCAAGGCAAGGTTGCCTGCTTCCCGACCGGCGATAACCGGCACACCCGCGGTATCCTCGACGTCTCGATCGTGCCGGGACGCGCGAGCGGCCGTATCCGGGGCGACGCTGAAGACGTCGCCGCCCGCATCGCCGAAGAGCTCGGCTACATCGGCACCATGGGTGTCGAGTTCTTCGTCAGCCGCGGGCAGCTGCTGGTCAACGAGATGGCGCCGCGCCCGCACAACAGCGGCCACTACACCCTCGACGCCTGCGTGACGAACCAGTTCGAGCAGCAGGTGCGCGCCCTGTGCGGTTTGCCGCTGGGCGAGGCGCGCGCATTCGGCNNGGCGGTCATGGTCAACCTGCTCGGCGACCTCTGGTACGACGGAGAGCATTACCGCGAGCCCGACTGGTCGCTGCTGCATGCGGTACCCAACCTGAAGCTGCACCTCTACGGCAAGCACCATGCACGCCCGGGGCGCAAGATGGGCCACTTCACGGTGATCGGTGATGACGCCGCCGCCGTTCAGCAGGCCGCGTTCGCCGCCCGCGCCGCCATCGGCGTCCGCGACGCATGATACCGGCCGTTGCCGATTTCTGGCGCGCGGTCGAGTTGCTGCGCGGTGGCGAACTCGTCGCCTTTCCCACCGAAACCGTNCACGGCCTCGGCGCCGATGCCGCCAATCCGGAGGCGGTGGCGAAAATCTTCGCCGCCAAGGGGCGCCCGGCGGACCACCCGCTGATCGTCCATCTCGCCGGCCACGACGCGGTCGATGCCTGGGCCGAACGGGTGCCCGGGGCGGCGTGGGAAATGATGGAAATGTTCTGGCCGGGCCCGCTGACGCTGATCCTGAAAAAGCGCCCCTGGGTGCCGTCGACCGTGACCGGCGGGCAGGATACCGTCGGCCTGCGCGTTCCCGGCCACCCGGTCGCGCTCGAACTGCTGCGCCGCTTCGCCGCCGTCGCCGGCGAGCATGCCGGCATCGCGGCGCCTTCGGCCAACCGCTTCGGGCGTATCAGCCCGACCACGGCAGGACATGTGCGCGAGGAACTTGGCGATCGCGTGGCGCTGATTCTCGACGGCGGCTCCTGCGCAGTCGGCATCGAATCGACCATTGTCGACTGTTCGCGCGGCGTGCCGGTCATCCTGCGTCCGGGCCACATTTCGGCGGCGCATCTCCAGGCCGTCATCGGAATCCAGCCGAAGGTGCAGGCCGCCGGCACCCCGCGCGTCTCCGGTTCGCTGGAAGCGCACTACGCGCCGCAGACACCCATGTGCATGGTCGGCAGCGGGCGGCTGCTCGATTTCGTCGCTGCTGCGGGGCAGAAGGGCCAGCGCTGTGGCGTCATCACCCACAGTGAGCCGCCGCCGGCCGACATGCCGCATCGCTGGCGCCTGCTTGCCGCCGATCCGGTCGTCTATGCGCACGACCTGTACGCCGCGCTGCGCGAGATGGATCGTGCCGGAATCGACCTGATCGTCGTCGAGGCACCGCCGGAGCGATCNCGGTGGACGGCCGTCGCCGACCGAATGCGCCGCGCCGTTGCCGGCGCCGGTCAGGGCTGATGGTTGCGGTCGACGCTACAGGACGAGCAGTTTTTCCAGCTTGGCGGCGCAGATGAAGTCGTTCTCCGACAGGCCGCCGATGGCGTGCGTCCAGTAGCGAACGCGCACGTCACGGTAGCCGACGCTCAGTTCCGGATGGTGGTCCTCGCGGTGGGATACCCAGGCCACCGCATTGACGAAGGCCAGCGCCTCGTAATGGTTGGCGAAGGCGAACCCCTTTTCCAGTCTCTCGCCGTCCACTCGCCAGCCGGGCAGCATGGCCAGCAGTTCCCGCGCCTCCGCCGCCCCGAGGGGAGCCACCCCGCCCTCGCAGGGCTGGCATTTCCGGTTGCCGATGTCGCATTGCTCAGTCATTGTCGTTCTCCTCGAAGATGCCGAACCACGGCGGCAATGGCCCTGAGAGTGGCGCGTACGCGCTCCGGTTCCGCCAAACGACGTTCTGTTTGAGATGGACTGCGCTGTGATATAGAATTGCGGATTCGTGGGGGTAGCTCAGCTGGGAGAGCGCCGCGTTCGCAATGCGGAGGTCGGGAGTTCGATCCTCCTCCTCTCCACCAACAACCAGTTTTAAGCAGTCCAAAGAAGGCCAGAAAACCACGGTAAATCAAGGTTTCTGGCCTTTTTTCGTCCTGGGTAGGTCCAATGAGGACGTCGTCGTCGCGCGCCTGCCCGAGGCCATGGCTGCAGAGCTTGCTGGAGTCTTGGCAAAGGAGTTGGCAGGACGAGTGAAATGTGACCCTGCCAGGACCGCGAAATGGCTGTTGAGAAGCTCTGCAAGGCTGCCGATGGGGGACGTGGTGGCTGCGCAGGCGATCATAGATGCAGCAGCGATTCTTGAAGGGATCCCGCTCGCTTTCCTGAACGAACTGTTGATGGACTATCCCCGCAAGGAGGCAGTCAGCCCCGGTACCCGGGCGGCTATGTACTGGCCGAGTTTCGGGACGGTTGGTCTCAGGTTTAATGAGGACGGTAGTGTCGTTGCATCCGCTCCCGAAGGGGCGTCCATTGCATTGGATCTGTCACCAGATGAACGAGATGAAATGTCCATGCAGGTCGGCGGTCAGGGCTGGCTTGTGCTGTCACATCTGGCAGGTCTCCAGCTTCTTGCCGTCGGTGATGATGGGCGAATTGTTGGCAGTGCAACGCCGGCACTGCTGTTGGAAATTGGCAGCTGCCCTGTACCGCTAAGGCGACCGTCCACCTTGGAGGCAGACCACGGGATGTGGACCCACGATGTTCCTGGCAAGGGAGATGTAGTGTGCCATCGTAGCGGTATCGTCGAGCCGATTATTCTGGCGCTGCTGAATGCGATTGTCCGGATGCAAGTAGATGAGGCCGACGCCTGGATCGCTGAGATGATGCAGCGTGAGTCGTTCCCTTTGCTGGCGAGGATAGATATTGCCTTGCGCCAAGTCACACACTTTGCCGACAAGGGGAAAGCATGCTGGGCGCAACGGACGCTCGATAGCATCGTTGGACCAGCTATCGCGCGTGTCTTCGGACCTGAGCATGAACACTGAAACCGTAAGGTGGTGTTACGGTCGATTGGTGTTCGCGGCCAAATCATCGAATCCGCGATCGCGAGGCCAACGTGTTACCATTCAACTTTAAAAGCGGGCGCGGGTTCGGTTCCGAGTTCCGTCACCACATGGAATCAAGCACTTAGCCCAGCCTCTCCGGTTGCGCTTTTTGCTATTCCGCCACGACTTCTGGCAGTGCCGCAGTGGGCCGGTGCGCTTGGCAGCGTTCGGCTGCGTTCGGCGCGGGGTGATCTTGGTGTTTCGGCAGGCCATATCCGGGCGACCGCTATGCCTGACTTCTGCACCTTGGCGTGCGTCATGAAAGACCAACGCACAATCTAGCGGTCTTCCCACTCGGCCAGAATGGCCAGCCCGTCCGACAGGGTCGCGTGACCGGTTTGCCCAGCCATGCTGCCGTCCGCGGGTGTCTGGTGAAGGCGGCACGATTCCGTGCCGACCAGCAGCGCAATTTGCGCGACGGCGTTCGTCATGACTCGGCCGTGACTCCGGTTCGCCAAGCCGAGCCAGAATCCGGTGACGCGCGGCATCGCGCAGCCGCAATGCTGCCTGCCAGTCTTTCCCCTGTGTTGTCAAAGGCTCACCGATCAGTACCTGAAGCTTCCCGTGATGCGGCCGCATCGACCCACCGGGAAGCAGGGCGCGGCTGCCGGTCAGCGTGATCGGCACCACCGCCGCGCCGGCGTTCGCGGCGATGACGAAGGCGCCGAGTCGGAAGGGCAACAAGCCCGGTTCGGCGCGGAAGGTGCCTTCGGGGAAGAAGACCAGCGACTCGCCGCACCGTACCCGCGCTTCCAGTGCGTGCGTGTCTTCGACGCCGCGCGCACCGTCGAAGCGCTCAACAAATGCGTTGCCCAGGCGCGAGAGGGGAATGGCGGCGAAGGGGTTGTGCAGCAACTCCTTCTTGGCGACGTAGGCGAAACGGGGTGGCAGCACGGCGGTGAGGATCAGTCCGTCGAGATAGCTGGCGTGGTTGACCACCACGATCAGCGGGCCAGCGTCGTGGGTCGCAAGGTGCTGCAAGCCTTCCACCCTGGGTGTGAGGCCGGTCAGCGCCAGGGCCAGGCGCGCGCCCGTCTTGGCGATTTGGCGCCGCGCCGCCAGCGTCGGCCCGAGCGCGATCAGGAACCAGCCCAGCGGCACGAGGGTGGCGAATACCGACCAGGCCAGGAGACTCCAGCCTCGGTCGGCAACGCGGTGGAGCGCTTGTCCGGCCCGGGCTGCGAAGCCGGCCCAGGCGAGTCGCAGCATCTGTTGCCAAGGCGGGCGCTGGGTGGCCGTCAGGGTGCCGCGTTCGTATAGTTCGCGGCAGGCCGCACGACGAATCTTGCCACTGGAGGTTTTCAGCACGCTGTGCGGCGGCGCGAGGACGATGTCGTCGGCCGGCAGCCCAATCAGGTCGATGGCGAGCCGGTTGATCTCGGCCAGCATGCGATTGCGCGCCGCGACATTGCGTTCGAGCGTTTCCGCCAGCACCACCAGGCGCTCGCTGCCACTGCGCGGATCGGTGGCGGGAAACACCGCCACGCCGCCGCGCCGCACGCCCTCGACATGGGAGGCGGCAACTTCCAGTTCCTGGGGATGGATGTTGTGCCCGCCGCGAATGATGATGTCCTTTTCGCGCCCGGTGAGGTACAACTCGCCGGCGGCGAGGTAACCGAGATCGCCGGAATTGAGCCAGTCGCCATCACGCAGTCGAGCCGTCGCTTCCGGGTTGCGGTAATAGCCGGCGGTGGCCGAGGGGCCGCGAAACTGCACGCGCCCCTGGGTGCGCTCCGGCAGTTCGCGCCCCCGGGCGTCGACAATGCGCAGTTCGTGACCCGGCAGCACCCGGCCGCAGGTGACGATATGCAGCACATGGGCGGCATCGGCGGGAACCGGGCGGGCGATGCCCTCGGCCGACAAACCGTGGCGGTCCACGTGGTCGATCAGCGGGCCGCGCCCGAGCGGCGGAAAGGTCAGCCCCACGGAGGACTCTGCCAGTCCGTACACCGGGGTCATCGCTGTCGGGTTGAAGCCATACGGGGTAAGGCGCGCGACGAAACGCGCCAGCGTGCCAGGGCTGACCGGCTCGGCGCCGTTGTAGGCCAGCCGCCAGCAGGAGAGGTCGAGACCCGCGAGGTTGGCGTCGG
Organism: Dechloromonas sp.; assembly: GCA_013693915.1. Classification (GTDB taxonomy): domain Bacteria; phylum Pseudomonadota; class Gammaproteobacteria; order Burkholderiales; family Rhodocyclaceae; genus Azonexus. The sequence goes on from CP059264.1 coordinate 700,893, forward strand.
CAAGCTTGTTGGCGCACAACTCGTAGGCGAAGTTGGGCGCCGCCGAAACGGTGGCGCGGTGGCGGTGGATGGTGGCAAGCCAACGCCGAGGCGTGGCGAGAAAGGTCAGCGGTGGCATCAGCACCAGCCGGAAACCGAAGGTCAGGCTGCCCATGCAGGCGCCGATCAGGCCCATGTCGTGGTAGAGCGGCAGCCAGGAGACAAAGACATCCTGCGCGGTGACGCCCGATATGGCTTCCATCGCGCGCAGGTTGGCGAGCAGGTTGGCATGGGTCAGCACCACGCCCTTGGGGCTGCCGGTGCTGCCCGAGGTGTATTGCAGGAAGGCGACGTCCTCCGCCTTGCGCTGCGGGAAAGCGGGAATGGCGATTTCCCTGCACAGATCCTCAGGGGTAGTCACCCGTCGCAACGAGGCGCATTGCGCCGAGAGCAAATGGCCGAGCAGTTCGGCACGCGGGTCGGTGATGAGCATGGCGGCTTCGGCGTTGGCGACGATGCCGGCAATGCGCCGCATGTGATCTTCGAGCTGCGAAGGGCGTGCCGGCGGATAGAGCGGCACCGGCACGCAACCGGCGTAAAGCGCCCCATAGAAGGCAGTGAAGAATTCGCGCCCGGTGGGCAGCATGATGGCGACGCGATCGCCTGGATGCACATCACGTTCGAGCAGGCCGGCCGCCAGCGTCTGCGCCCCGGCCCGCAGCATCCTGTAGGTGATGTCCTCGCTCCGTTCATCGTCGCCATACAGCGTGACATGAACCCGCTCGCCGTGCCGGTCGACGTGCCAGTCAAGCATCTCGGTGAGGGTGGCGATGGTCTCCGGCGGATGCTCGATGGCGGCGGTGGCGGTGAGGGCAAGCGTAGGGGTTGGCGGGACGGCGTCGGCCCGTCCCGCTGATCGTGTGAGGACGGTGCCGCCAGGAAGGCCTGGCACCGCATCGGCCATCTGACGCAACAGGTCGCGCGGCGTTTCGGCCTCGGCAAACGCCGCCTCGCCGAGCTTCACCCCCAGTTCGCGTTCGATGCGGGCGAGCAGCTCCACGCGCGCCAGGCTGTCGAGGCCGTAATCACGCTCCAGCGCATGATCCAGTCCAAGGCGATCCAACTGCTGCACGCCCGGACGCATCTCACGGGAAAGTACGCGGACGATGGCGAGCAGTCGTTCCGTGGCGGGAGGTGTCTTGATCTCAGTCACTCAGGGTTGCCTTAGTTATTCGATTGTCGGTGCTGGCCCCGAGTTCCTGTTTCGTCCCGTCGTGCACGAGTAAGTCGAGGTAGGACGCTGCGGTGACGACAACGGCGATGAGCGACTCGCGATTCAAGGCACCATGATAGATGACCGGCAGGCAACACGGCGGGAAGGCGCAGCCACGGCGAGCACCGCAGACGAGGCCAGCGCAGCAGGAACAGGCCGCCGGCGACGACGAGGACGATGAAGGCCAGTTGGAGGACCAACACGGCAACGGCCAGCAACCGGTGGATCATTGCTCCACTCTCCGTTCGCTGACGCTGGCGGCAAGCCGGCGCACACGGTCGATCAGACGATTCCTGGAGCTCTGTTTCATCATGGGAGTTTCAGGCGCATGGCGCTCAGTCTACCCGCATGGCCATCCGCTGTCCCGCCAGCGCCGACTATCAACCCGATCACGTGACCTGCCGGCTCGTTCATCCGGCAGGTCTCGAAGCGTAGCGGTCGCTTGGATGGTGGATTTTCAAAGCCTCGTACGGAGGCGGTTGGCTGAAGGCACCAACCCGTGAATCTTCCTGCGAAGCGGACTTGGACCGATAATCTTAGCCGTCGGCATGTCTGGGGGCAGTCTTCGCATGGACGCCTTTCTGCCAGGTTGTTTCTGGATGTCAGTCTCGGGATAGTGGCGGTTCTGCAGTACAGGCAAACGGAAGCCGCGCAAAATGGCGGCATGGCTACAAGCCCAGCTCAACCGTGAAGTCGGTCGACAAATACCTGTCCGTCGTCGATGGCGATCCGTACGTTGCTTTTCGGATGACACCACCATCCTTGCCTCTTCAGCAGAAAATCGGACTCCGATCAACAACCAGGGAGTGTTGTATGGAAGCAGGAGCGCTCGGCGCTATCGCTCAGCCTGTTCCCGATGTAGAGTCGTTCCCATGTGTGGCCGCTATGACCTCAACGAATCCCCGCAGATCCTGGCGCTTTATTTCCGTTTATTCGCAGAGCCGCCGACGTTTCGCAATGCCGACGTGCGCCCGACCAACACCGCACCCATCATCCGCCTCCACGAAGGCCAACGTCTGGCCCTCCCGGCACGCTGGGGGCTGATTCCCTCGTGGTCAAAGGACGACAAGATCGCGCAGCACACCTTCAACGCCCGGGCCGAGACGGTCGCCGAAAAACCGAGCTTTCGGGCCGCCTTCAAGCGGCGACGATGCATCGTGCCGGTATCGGCCTTCTTCGAGTGGCGGGCGATCCCCGGGGAGAAGAAAAAGCAGAAACTGCGCTTCGCCAGCCCCGAGCAGCATCCGCTGGCACTGGCCGGCTTGTGGGAGCACTGGCAACGACTGGAAACCGGCGAGTGCGTCGAAACCTATACGATCATAACCACCACCGCCAATGATTTCATGGCCCCGATCCATGACCGGATGCCGGTGATTCTGGGGCAAGGCGACTGGGATGCCTGGCTTGATCAAGCAACCGGTAACCCATTGCTGCTGCAATCCATGCTGGCGCCATGCCCGGATGACTGGCTGGAGTGTGTGCCCGCCTGATGGTCGCCGAGCCCCAAGCGCCGAGAAGAACTGAGGCCCCTGGAGCGATTCGCCTCCGGACGCCAAAGGTGCCTGCGCTTCGGCAAATCGCGGACAAGGTACAAGGTATGTCGGCAGGTTTGGAAAACGTCGTACGACCGATGGGGGATGGAAGTTCGCGTCCATCTGGAAAGGAAGGGCCATTGAGCGCCATCGGTCGCTGAACTGCGGGTGACCGTCGCACTGCCGACCGACACCGGCCTGCTGTCCAAGGTCCGCAGTGGCCTATGGCCAGCCCCGGATTGCTCGATAGCCCGGAGGGCGGACCCTGCCTTGTCGGAATCAACCCGACCCCCGTTTCTGCCCGGCAGCGCGTAGCTCCGCTGGGCAAGTCGGCAAAGTCCGCGGAGCCTGTCCGGGCTTGGCCGGGCGTCATCTGATCAACGAGACAATCAGGCGAGTGATCGATACGCTGGTCTGTGATCTGATCGAAGCCGGCGGCGTTACGGGTCAAAGCTTATTGCGGCAACGCTTTCTCGACTCCACCCGACGGCATGGCGTCTGGCGTCGCCCCCGCCCTTGCGACCCGGTTGCGGCCGCCCGCCTTCGCCTGATACAGCGCGACGTCCCNCGCCTTGACCAACGTCTCGGCTGTTTGCCCTTCCTGGTATTGGCTGACGCCAATGCTGACGGTCACCGGACGGTTTGGCAGAATTGCCGCCGTCTCGATGTTGCGCCGGATGTCTTCGGCCACCACCAACGCCCCGGCCGCGTCGGTGTCCTCGAGAACAAGTACGAATTCCTCGCCGCCACAGCGAAACAGCTTGTCACCCTGACGCATGCGCTTGCCGATGATCTGCACGATCTGCTGCAGGACGCGGTCACCCTGATCATGCCCGAGTTCATCATTGATCGGTTTGAAATGATCGGCATCGATCATCAGGAAACTGGTGACCAGCGGGTGTCGCTGGGCTCGGCTTACCAGTGCTTCCAGATACTCGTTCATGAACCGGCGATTGTAGGCGCCCGTCAGCGGATCGGTCAGCGCCTGGTTGGCAAGGATATTGTTCAGATCGGCAATCACGCTCAAGGCGATGTTGATCAGGAGAATCGTCAGCAATAGGCTCGCGAACAGCCGCGGGGCCAGCGAGGGGTCAATATGATGGAACACCAGAACGGGGAAGTAGATGAGCATCGCGAGACTGCAATAGATGGCGATGCGGCGGCTGGTGATGAAATAGGAATAGACGATGGCTGGGTAGATCCAGAGCAGGCCCGGCACCCCTTGAACAACCAATGCCATGGTCACCCCGGCAATCTGGGGAACCAGCAACAGTACCGGCCGGATTGGCATGGGTCGCTCGCGCCACACAGCGTAAACATTGAGCGCAATCAAACTGTCGACGCTGAGCAGGACGATCCCAGTCGGCCAGCGACCCTGCACAAAGTGGTTGATCGTGAACAGGAAGAGCAACAACAGCATCGCGCTTCCCATCATGAGCATGATGCGCTCCAGATATGGAGCCAGCGCATCGCCTTCCGGCGCCATCGCGGTGCGTACCCACTCTGTCAGCGGTCCAGTTGGTTGTTTCATGACAATAGATTTTGGTCGTCAAGCCGAGTCAGGAACCAGAGCGAACGGCAATCTGCTTCAGCGAATCAAGCTGTCGCATGCTGAACAGCTTGCGGACTCCTCAGCGCAAATGGTAACTCCATCTGCCAACGATCGCAGACAAAGAGTTGACCTGCCCAGCGCGATTCGTCCACCCTCTCAGCGATGCTGCAGACAAGCCCACCAGCGATTGCATCTGGAGGCTTGCGCAGACGAGGCTGGCGCTTGTTGCCAATCAAGCCACTCGGATGACTGTGCGAAAAGCGGTCGCCGGGCCGTCGACCGCAACCGGTTGCAATGGCTTTGCACCGCAGCGACGGTGGGGCTGGCAGTGACCTGTTCGCATTAGCGCGGGATCTTTGCCATCGTTACTGGATAGTCGTGAGCGCCGGCCCTTCGGTCTGCCAACGCTGCATGGCCTCTCAAGGTGGCGTTTGTGCGCGCACAGAATTGCGGTAGACTTAAAAACTCAGAGGCGGCAGAGATTGGTTTGCTGGCAGGAACGCCTTGAAAGCCCTGTGTTCGAGGTTAGATTCCGCGATTGGCCACCAAGAAGATCAAGCATATTGCCGGTCCCTGTGAGCGGGCCTTTGCTTGTCTGACCCTGCGTCCGCCAGCCATGATGATGGTCGGTGAATTCGTGGTGTCATAGTTGAACTTTTCCCGACCAGCCTCAGTGTCGGAGGCAGCAACCCTCGGTCCCTTGTGCAGGTTGCCGCTTGCACGGGAATTCGAGATAACTTCGGCGGGGGTGGCTGAATTACTATTCTTGCGCTGTCCCGTTCGGGGCTTGCGGCGCCCTGTCATCGGCACTTCGCTACCGAGGAAGCGGGCAGGGCAATTTGAGAGGCGAGCGTCTTGGCAAATCCGGTTGTGATCTGGCGCGTTACCGATGGAAAGCGCGGCCATGAGCGGCAGACCGAGGGGCTTGTGCAGGCGCTGGAACAATTGATGCCGCTCGAGGCAAGCGAGATTCCCGCTTTGGCCCGCGGACAAGCCTTCCGCCAGTGGTTGACCGGGAATTTCGTCGGCGGCGACCGGCGCCCGCCGGATCTCATCATCGGTGCCGGACATGGGACGCACTTCACCATGCTGGCCGCGCGACGCGCCTGTGGTGGAAAGACGATTGTCCTGATGAATCCCGGCTTGCCGAAGCGTTGTTTCGATCTCTGCCTGATTCCCGAGCATGATGGTGTCAGGGAACGGCACAATGTGCTGCTTACCAGGGGCGCGATAAATGCCATCCAGCCGTCGCATGAACTGCAGGCGAATGCGGGGCTGATACTGCTGGGAGGGATATCGGCCCACTACAGATGGGGTGACCGCGATGTGGTCGAACAGGTGCGGATGCTGGCTTCGGCGCAGGGCGGCGTGAACTGGCGCCTTACGACCTCCCCTCGCACCCCCGACGGCACGTTGCCGTTGTTGCGCGAGGCGGTGCCGAGCAATGTCGAGATCGTTGCCTTCAACGAAGCGCCGCTCGACTGGCTGCCGGGGCAGTTGCGCCAGGCCGCACAGGTCTGGGTGACGCCCGACAGCGTCTCGATGCTCTATGAGGCGCTGACGGCCGGTGCTGCCGTCGGGATATTCGATCTGGAGAGAATCGGCAACGGGCGCGTGGCGCGTGGCGTCGAGCAATTGCTGAAAGAGGGTCGAGTGCTGGCCTTTGCGCGCTGGCACGCAGGCCAGTTACTCCCTGTGCCGCAGCAGGACTTCAACGAGGCCGCGCGGTGCGCGCGCTGGATCAGGCAGACATGGTTTCCCGGTCGCTAGCCGTGCTGCAGCTTCTTCCCGCCCTGGAAAGTGGCGGTGTGGAACGTGGGACTCTGGAAGTGGGGCGGTATCTCGTTGAACGTGGCCATCGCTCGCTGGTGATGTCGGCGGGCGGACGTCTGGTCGAGCAACTTACCGGGGAGAGGTCCCGGCATTTCGGCTGGCCGATCGGCGAAAAATCGCTGCGGACGCTCGGTCTGGTGCCAAGACTAAGGCGTTTCCTGGTCGAACAGAAGGTGGATATCCTGCACGTCCGTTCGCGCCTTCCCGCCTGGGTCGGCTACCTGGCCTGGAGAGGCATGGACCCCGCAACGCGACCGCATCTGGTGAGCACGTTTCATGGCTTCTACTCGGTCAATCCGTACAGCGCGATCATGACCAAGGCCGAACACATCATAGCCGTCTCGGACTGCATTGCCAATCATATCGCGGAAGAATACCGGCCGCAGGCGCCGGTAACGACGATCCATCGTGGAATCGACCCGGGAGAATACCGGCGCGGCTTTCGTCCCGAAGACCACTGGCAAGGCCAATGGGCCGCACAGTATCCTCATCTCCAGGGAAAGCGCCTCGTGACCTTGCCCGGACGGATCACGCGGCTCAAGGGGCATCACGATTTCATCGAGATCATTGGCCGCTTGAAGGCCATGATGCCGGAAATTCACGGGCTCATTGTCGGCGGGTATGAGCCGAGGCGGAGCAGGTATTTCGCGGAACTGGAGGAAGCCATACGTGGCCGCGGCCTTGCTTCGGACATCACCTTCACCGGCAATCGCGGTGACCTGAAAGAGATCATGAGTATTTCGGCGCTGGTGCTTTCCTTATCTTCCCGGCCGGAATCCTTCGGCAGAACCGCCCTCGAGGCGCTCGCTCTGGGCGTTCCGGTGGTGGCATACGACCACGGCGGTGCGAGCGAGATCCTCGGCGCAATGCTGCCGGCCGGGCTGGTCGGCTTGAAGGATCTGCCACGGTTGGTCGCGGTCTCTGCCGGCTTCTTGCGCCAGGCGCCGGTAATCGGGGATCTGCCGGAAATGTTCATTCTGGAAACCATGTTGTCGGGTACGCTCGACGTTTATTGCAGATTGCTTGGTGAGCCTTGTGCAAGACAGACCGTTGTTTGAAGGGTCGGCTGATTCGATGCGGGTGATGCAGATTATCGGGAGCAGGGGCGGCGGCGGTGCCGAGGGCTTTTTCGTGCGTCTGACCAATGCCCTTCACGACAGCGGTGGACAATTGCTCGCGGTCACGCTACCCGAGAGCCAGGTGTCAAAGGGGCTGAAGCCCGAGGTGCCCCAGCAGCATATTGCCATGCGCGGTGTCTGGGATATTTTTGCAAGATGGAAAATTGCCCGCGCCATCGGCGAGTTTCGGCCCCATGTGGTCCAGACGTGGATGGGCCGGGCCACCAGGCTGGTATCGCTCGGACGGGGCCGGCTGCCGGTTCATATTGCGAGACTCGGCGGTTATTACAAGCTGCACAACTACCGGCATGTTCATGCATGGATAGGGAACACTGCCGGAATCTGCGACTATCTGCGAGCGAACGGCTTCCCGCGCGAGCGAGTGTTCCACATCGGCAATTTCGTCGAGCCGGCGGCGGTTGCCGATCAGGCTTGCACCAGCGCAACCCGACAGCGTTTCAGCATTCCAGAGGATGCACTGTTGATTGCTTCTGCAGGGCGCCTGCACTCCGTAAAGGGATTCTCCGACCTCTTGCAGGCGTTCTCTGTCTTGCCGCCAGCCATTGCCGGCCGTCCCCTGCATCTGCTCATCGCCGGAGATGGCGAACTTGCCTCGTCATTGCACGATCAGGCTGCCAGCCTCGGCATCTCCGGGCGGGTCTGCTGGGCGGGCTGGCAACAGGATATCGGTCCCCTACTCGACATGTCGGATGTCTTCGCCTGTCCCTCGCGTCAGGAAACGCTCGGCAACATCATTCTCGAAGCCTGGGCGCATGGCAAGCCGGTCGTTTCCACAGCAACTCGGGGTGCTCTGGAGATCATGACGCATGAGCAGGATGGATTGATTGTCCCGTGTGCACAGCCCGAAAGTCTGGCCAGTGCCTTGCGCGATATACTGACGTACGACGCGAAGACGCTCTCCGTCATCGGGGAAGCCGGCCGGTCAACGCTGCTCCGGGAGCACGGCAAGGAACACGTCATTGAGCAATATCTGGACCTCTATCGACAACTCGTCCGTGAAGTCGAAGGCGATGCCTGAGCCTCTCCGCCCACCCGTCGTGGTCTTCAGGGAGTCGCGTCTGGCGAAGGACATCGCTTTGGTCGACGATCTGCCTTCCCGCGATGATATCCGGCGCATTCTGATCATCAAATGGGCGGGAATGGGCGACGTCGTGATCAGTACTGCCATCATCGAGGATGTCTTCAGGGCCTTTCCTGGACGGGAGATCCATCTGAACGCTATGCCGCCGTGGAACTCGCTTTTCGCCGACGATCCGCGATTTTCTCGGGTCTGGGTGGTCGATCTGCGAAACCGCGAGCGAAACCTCAAAGGCATGTGGCGCTGGGTCAAGACCGCACGCGCCGGCGACTATGATCTGATAATCGATCTTCAATGCAACGACCGGACGCGCCTGTTGCTTTCGGCCCTGCTTTTCTCGGGATGCCGGGTCCCGTGGAGAATCGGCAACAGGCCAGGATTTCCATACAACATCTCGCACCCGAAACTGCCGGGCAGCACTCACGTCTTTCAGCGCATGCGCGCCTCGCTGCTCGCCGCTGGGATTCCTGCCAACACGGAGCGGCCACTGCTGCATGGCTCCGAGGCACACAGGAAGCGCGCCTTCGCAATCCTCGAAGAGAACGGCCTCGAGGACGGAAGATTTGCCGTCTTTCTTCCGGGTAGCCACGCGGCAGGGCTTACCAAACGGTGGGGAGTGCGCAACTATCGCCAACTTGCCCTGTTGCTGGCAGCCGCCGGCCTGACCAAGGTCGTGCTGTTGGGCGGGCCGGATGAGGCTGAAGAGTGCGCGGCCATCGCCGAAGGTGAAAGCGGCCATGTCGTCAACCTGTGCGGCAGGACGCAACTGCTGGAACTGCCGGAGATCTTCGAGCGCGCGGCGCTGATCGTTGCCAATGACACCGGTACGGCACACCTGGCTGCAGCGAGCAATCAACGCATGATCGTCATTTGCGGTCCGACCGATCCGCGGCGGGTGAAGCCGGTTGGAAATGGGGTGATAGCGATCCAGGCCGATTTGTCATGCAAGAATTGCTACCGCAAGGCCTGCGACCATCACTCGTGCATGAAGTTCGTTACGCCTGGGCAGGTCATGGAGTTGGCGGGTTCGATGACCGATTGGTACCTCCCGGGAGCGCCTGAAGGTGACTCGTCACCGGTTCCGCATAGATAGATAGATGCAAGCCTTCGTCATTGAATTCGGATACTCACTTCCCCGCAGCGCTTGGTGGAGTGGCCAGTGGGCATGCGTGCGCGCGGCAGGGCCCTGGACCGATGAGTGAAGCGAACGATCGTCACGGAGTTCTGGTCATCCAGCCGCTTCCCGGTATTGGCGACATGGTCTGGCACCTTCCTCACCTCCTGGCTATCGCGCGTCACGAGCCCGAAGGGCGGGTTTCGGTCCTGACCAAGCCGCGTTCGTTTTCGGACCAACTGCTGACCAGTCTGCCCGAGGTTGCCGAGGTGCTGATGGTGGAACGCAAGCCGGGACGACACGACGGGATACAGGGGTTCTTCCGGCTGGTGTCCGAGTTGCGTCACAGGCGCTACCGCAAGGTGTGGATTCTGCACGATAGCAGCCGTTACCTTGTTGCCGCCTGGCTGGCGGGGATCCCTCGCCGCGCGGGAATTGCCGGNGGATGGCAGCGGATGCTGCTTACCGATCTTCCGGCTGCCCCGGTCCCGAGCACGCTCCATACCGTCGAGCGCGCCGACTTTCTGCTGCGCGGGTTGGCGGTCGAGCCCGGTCGTCCAATNCCCCTGATTACTCCGCAAGTATCCGCCGGAGCTGCCATTCGTGCCCGTTTCGCCGAATATCCCCGGCCATGGTTCGTGCTCGGAATCGGCAGCAGCGAAGCCTACAAGCAGTGGGGAGCGAGCAATTTTTCCGTCCTTGCGAGCTCCTTGCTGCAACGCCANAGGGGAAGTTGTTTCTTGCTCGGCGGCAACCCGGAACAGGCGATGGCCGATGGCATCTGCAAGGAACTCGGCAACCCTGGCAATCTGGTCTCACTCATCCAGAGGCCCCTCCAGGACGTCATCGCCCTTCTGGCAGAAGCACAACTCTTTTTNGGAAACGATACGGGCATGCTCAATCTGAGCGCAGCCTGCGGGACACACAGTATCGGCTTGTTTGGTCATCCAGTTTCGGCCTGGGTGGCGAACAGTTCTCCNCGAATTCATCCGGTATATCCCGAAGCTGGGCTGTCAAGCAATGGAGTGGGGCAAATTCGGCCATCCGAGGTTCTTCGGGCGGCCAATCAATTAGATCTTTTGCATGAAATCGAAATCAGCGTTTGAACTGGTTCGCTGCCACTTCTTTCGCTGGGGCTGGCTAGCTCCTGCATTCCTGCCGTTGGCAAGCGTTGCCGGGCGTGGTGCATTCAACACCGTTAGCGGGGTTTATTTCCTGTGGGCTATGGTGAGTCTCTCTCGTGCGCCGGGCAAGGGAAGTGCCATCTGGCAGCAGCGCTGGTTTCTCGCTTCGTACGGCCTGATGCTGCTGGTCTGGAGCCTCAGTCTGACACAGTCAACTGATCCGCAGACCGGCGCATACCAATTGTTACGCTACCTGCAATACAGCCTTACCGGGGTGTTTACCGTGGTCGCCCTGCTGCAGGCGCCGCGTCAGCTTCCCCGCCTGATGTGTGCATTGGCGTGGGGATCCCTGTTGCTGATTCTGGTTCTGTACCTTCAGCTTCCGTATTTCTTGCTGGCTGTCGATTTCATTCCCACGCAGCAACTTCACGAAGATAACCTCCCGTGGCTGCTCCCATTCTTGCTGGTCGCGATTTCCTCTCGAGCACATGGTCGCTGGTTGCTACCATGCGCAATCGTCGCCTTCGTCGTCATCGGCTTATCGCAAGGGCGCGCGGCTCTACTCGCCTTGATGGCCGCGCTCGCAGTGTTCTCCATTCTGGAGTTGCAGTTGCGCAAGCGACATTGGCTGGCGGCCGGTGTGGCCGTGGCGGCTTTAGGCATCATCTTCGGCCAGCGCTTTTTCCGTGGCGTCTCCAACATCGCCTTCGACTTTGCCACTTTGGACCGATTTACCAATGGCAGAGCGACCATCTGGTGGCAGGCGCTAAGTTCCCCTCCCGAAAACCCATGGTTTGGAGTTGGATTCGGCAATCTAGCCAGCCGTGTCGAGGTGTTGCGTATCGATGACTTGGCGGGAATCGGGGAGGTAACGGTAAAACATCTGCATAACTTTGTCCTCGACGCCTGGTTCGAAACCGGCATCCTCGGCCTCTCGACCTTTCTGGTGATGCTCGGCGTGGTGTTCGCACGTGTCCATCGCGCGTGGCCAGGTCTGGACCAGGAGCATCGCCGCATCGCCGCCGCTGCGCTGGCCGGCGTCGCCGCCTTGCTGACAGCGGGGCTGCTAAGCTTTTCGTACACGTCAAAACAGCTTGCGCTCTATCTTTACGTGCTACTGGCAGTGTTGCTGGCGCTGCCTGCGTACGCGGAGGCCGCCGATGGCCTGCGGGGGAACCACAAGGACGGGTGACGGTCGAGTATCTGTCCGGGATTTTCGCCATGTATTCCGGCTGCAAGTTCATCACGGGCTTGGCTGGTGCGTGTGGGGAGAGACCCGAACGGACGAAATCGGCGCCGAACAACAGTGCGACCTGGCCGGCGCCCAGCTCCGCAATTTCGCAGCGAAAAGGGGGCTTCGGGACGTCTCCAAACGCAGCAGGCGTGCCGCTTGCGACATTCAGCAGCCGATCGATAAATCGGCCGGATACCAGTGCGGGCGCGCAAACTCCAGTCCGCAGTTGTCACCCAAGGCGGGCCCCGGCAGGTGCCAGGTTTTCTGCACTCGGACTTCTGCGTCACCCACCATGATCCGATAGTCGATGGTCTCGCCCAGATGGGCCTTGCGCAGAACCCTTGCGCGTATGCCGCGTTCGCCGACGAAACTGATTTCAGTCGGTTGCGCCGCGAGAAATCCGGTACCACTCGCGAGCAGTTCGGATGGTGGCCCAATACCATTGGGCCACGGGTAAGCGGTGCCGGCGATCTGCATGCCGGTTACGGTCAGCATGGAATTCAGAAGGCAGGAAGGGCCAATGAATTCCAATACGAAGCGGTTGGCCGATGAGCCATAGACCTCAAGCGGCGTTCCGATTTGGTGCACCACGCCGTCCCGCATGACCAGCATGCGATCCGACAGTGCCATAGCCTCCGACTGATCGTGGGTCACGTGGAGAATCGAGAATCCGAAGCTGCTCTGGAAATCCTTGATCTCAAAACGCANACGCATCTATTCCCGGGAATGCGGATCGAGGCTTGACAGTGGTTCGTCGAGCAGCATCACGTCTGGACGAATTGCCAACGCCCGCGCCAGCGCCACGCGTTGCTTCCCTTCTCTCGAAAGGTCGTCCGGGCTGCCGTTCGCTGCCAAGAGGAGATTGGTATGCTGCAACGCCTCTTCGGTGCGTGCGGCGATTTCCGCCTTGGGCGTCTTGCGCACGCGCAGCGNGATGGGGACGTTCTCGAAGACCGACAAGTGCGGCCAGCTGGCGAGTGCCTGAAACACCATGCCGGAATCGCGATTTTCGAGGGGTACGTAGAGATATTCACGCGGAGGCGACGACAATTTGCCGCGGACATGGAAGGTTGGAAGGGGGCGGTTCGTTTCAACCCTGACGGATTATTTTCTCCCGCGCCCTGGCATTGCTGACGGTCGTGTCGCAGTGTTGGCGGAAAGGTTCAACGACGTATGCCTTGTCCCGTTGCGCTTGATCAGGGCTTGCCGGTGACTCCAGCTTCAATGCGACGCCGCCTGCCTCCGCCGAATCGGCTCATCTTGCCTGAGCCCGGGGCGACAGATTGTCCACCGTGAATTCCTTCACTGCCGCGCGTCACCGATGGCGGGATACTCTAATCGAGTTCTGACAATCCGTTGGGCGCGAGTGCCGATCGGCACACAAATGAGGCGTGTAATGAAGTACTCGAAGAACAGACGTGCAGGTGATGACCGCCGCAACAATGACAAGGGGCCGCCAGCCGGATGGAGCGAGCGCCGGCGTACTGTCGAGCGTCGCAGGCCCGAGGTCCGGGAAATCTCCTTTGCCGAGTGGATTGCCACGATGCGCAAGGAATCGTGCGACGTCCAGTGATCCGCGGGGGAGGCGTTCCCGTTTTCCTCCTCCTCCAGACCATCAATCTGCCGGCCCTCGCTTAACTTAACGACAGTTGACCGGCCGGAACGCTGCGATCCGTCCTCCCAGACGCGTCACGCTCGCGCACCGGTTGCAGCCTGTTATCGGGGCTCGGTCGGAGTCTGTTCGGGCACCGTGGCCTTGACCTCTTCCGCGGCGACGGCAGGTGCCGGAGACGGCTTAGCAACCGTTGTCGTGCGGGCTGGCCCCGGCTTCTCGACAAGTCCCGGATGGACCTTCAGGGGACCGGACTGCTCGATTTCCTTGTTGATCAGCGCGTCCGGGCTGGTAGCGCAGCCAGCGAGCAGCGAGCAAAGCAAGAGGGCTAGGGAGGTGGATACGCGCATCTTCATATGGGCGGCGAGATTGACAAGCCTGCATGATAGCGCGTCTCGGAATCCTGGCGAACAGCCTCACGCATCCGCGTGATTGGATTGGCTTCTCGGCGACCGTCTTCCGTGAAGCGATCGCGGTCAACAACTGCGGTAACATCCGCACAGGATCAACAGCAATTCTTGGAGGACGAGGATGGATTTGCTTTTGTGGCGCCACGCCGAGGCGGAAGATGGCGAGGATGATCTCAAGAGGCGCCTCACGGAACGCGGCCGCAAGCAGGCACGGATCATGGCCAGGTGGATAGGCGAACACCGGCCAAAGGACCTGCGCATCATCGTCAGCCCGGCGGTGCGCACCCAGCAGACGGCGGAAGCGCTGAAAGTGCCGTTCGCGACCGTGCGCGCGATCGGGCCGGATGCCGGGGTCGCTGACCTGATTTCGGCATGCGGCTGGCCGGATGCCAGCGGCGCCGTGCTGGTGGTCGGTCACCAGCCTGTGCTCGGGCAATTGGCGGCGCTTCTGCTGGCCGGTCAGGAAGCGGAATGGACGATCAGGAAGGGGGCGCTCTGGTGGTTGAGCAACCGCACCCGGGGTGATGAGGCGCAGACCGTGCTGCGCGCGGTGCTTCCTGCCGAGTTGCTGGAATAGACGGGCTTCCGAAACCGTCTGGTAAGGTTACTGCCGCAACTGGCCGTCTTGCACTTGCACAGCCCCGAGTTTGACACTTTTGAGGCACACTTTTGGGTGACCCCGGCAATGGTGCGGGTTTCCGGGCGGCGGATCGCCAAACGCTAGATGCATGGATTGTCGATATCTCGATCCAAATGGCCCGGCCACTAGTGTTTGATGCTTGGAAGCAACAGAACCCAGACGCATGATGCATCGACCACTGTGACACTGAATTGATGTATTGCGCTGAACAACATCCTGAAGTGGATGTCCTCAGAGAGGAGAACACCCGCCTGATCTCGCTACTGGAATCTCACGGCATCGAATGGCGCTTGCCGCCCCCACCTGCTGCACCAGTTCCAGAACCCGAACTCTCACGGCTCTCCACTAGCGAAAAGGTCGCTCTGTTCCGCCGCCTGTTTCGGGGTCGTAGCGATGTGTATCCCGTCCGCTGGGAAAGCAAGACCACCGGCAAGACCGGCTACTCGCCGGCCTGCGCCAATGAGTGGCGTGCCGGTGTCTGCGACAAACCCCGCATCAAGTGCGGCGACTGCAGCAAGCGCTTACTGATACCGCTGTCGGATTCGGTGATCTACAACCACCTGGCCGGTGAGCACACCGTCGGGGTGTATCCCCTGCTGGAAGACGACACTTGCCATTTCCTGGCAGTCGATTTCGACGAGGCCGAGTGGCGCGACGATGCGCGGGCATTCATTCAGTCCTGTGAAGAACTAGGCGTACCGGGNGCCGCCCTGGAGATTTCCCGATCAGGCAAGGGCGCGCACGCCTGGGTGTTCTTCGCCGGCAAGGTTTCGGCCCGCGATGCCCGTCGCCTCGGCACCACCATCATCAGCCATACCTGCGTCCGTACCCGGCAACTAAAACTCGAATCCTATGACCGGCTGTTCCCCAACCAGGATTCCTTGCCCAAAGGTGGCTTCGGCAATCTGATCGCACTGCCCTTGCAGAAGTATCCACGCGAAAATGGGTACAGTGTATTCGTCGACGCAGATTTTCGGCCGCACCCCGACCAATGGGGATTTCTGTCAGGCATTCAGCGGATGGCGNNGTACGTCATCGAGCCCACGATCTTCAGGGCGACGGGCCATGCCCATCCGCTCGATGTGACGTTCATCGACGACGAGGACTTGAAGGAACCGTGGAAACGATCAGCCCTTAAGAAGCTGGCTGGCCCGATGCCGAAGTCGCTGACAGTCACACTCGCCAACCTCATCTATTTCGAGAAAGCGCAACTGCCGCAGGCACTGGCCAATCGGCTGATCCGCCTGGCCGCGTTCCAGAACCCGGAGTTTTACAGGAAGCAGGCGATGCGCTTCTCGGTATGGGACGAACCGCGCGTGATCGGCTGCGCCGAGAACTATCCCAATCACATTGCACTGCCACGCGGCTGTCTCGATGCTGCGCGGGATCTACTGCGGGACAATGGTATTGCCTGCGATTTGATTGACGAACAGTACGCCGGTGTCGCTTTGGATGTCGGTTTCGCCGGCACTTTACGGCAGGATCAGGAGGCGGCCGTGACGGCCATGCTCAAGCACGACGCCGGCGTGCTCTGCGCTCCGACTGCCTTCGGTAGGACGGTGACTGCAGCGGCGATGATCGCCCGCCGGGGTGTCAATACGCTGGTGCTGGTGCATCGCACAGAGCTGCTCAAGCAGTGGCAGGAACGTCTGCAGTCCTTCCTGGGTGTTGGCAAGGGCGTGGTCGGCACCATCGGCGGTGGCAAAGCCAAGCCGACCGGCAAGATCGATATCGCCATGATGCAGTCCTTGTCACGGCAGGGCGAGATCAATCCCGTCGTGGAGAACTACGGCCACGTCATCATCGATGAATGCCACCACATCGGTGCAGCCTCATTCGACGCGATCCTGGAAGTGGTCAAGGCCAAATACGTGCTTGGCCTGACGGCAACGCCGATTCGCCGTGATGGGCAACAGCCGATCATCTTTATGCAGTGCGGACCGATCCGTTATACGGCGGCCAAACCGGCCAGTGCGCCTCACGATCTGGTCGTGCAGCCACGATCACTATTTACGCGGATCGATTTGCCGCAGGAGGCTGGCATCCAGGATGTGTTCCGGCATCTTGCAATCGATCAGGCACGGACCGGCGCCATTGCCTCCGAAGTCAGGGATGCTTACCGGCAGGGCCGCAAGGTGCTTGTTCTGACCGAGCGCACGGAACACCTCGACGCGATTCTGGCCGCCCTGGATGGACAGGTGCCGGCGCCCTTCGTGCTGCACGGCCGGATGTCGAAGAAGCAACGGGCCGCAATGATCACTGAACTTGACGGGCTGCCGCCCGGGGCGCCACGCATTCTGCTTGCGACCGGCAAGTTGGTCGGGGAGGGTTTCGACCATCCTGCCCTCGATACGTTGGTACTGGCAATGCCGATCTCGTGGAAGGGAACCCTGCAGCAATACGCTGGCCGCCTCCACCGCGAGCATGCCACCAAGACCGATGTCCGGATAATTGACTTCGTCGATACCGGACACCCGGCCCTGCTGCGGATGTGGGACAAACGGCAGCGCGGATACCGGGCAATGGGTTACCGAGTTGTGGAACATCCGCAGGAGGCCGCAGACTTGTTCACTGGCTTAAGTAGCGAGTAGTTCGGCAGTAAACTCAGCATCACCACCAATCAGCGCCCAGACCTTCGCGCTTGAGCGTTTTCAATTGCAGATTGCGCAAGCCGCGCGGGCTTCCGCCGCTCGCCCCGATTCTTTCCGGGATCGGGTCTGCCTTGCCCGACAAGGCGTGAAGAACCTTAAAATAGGTGCGTGTCCGTCCTGTCCAGCGTCGTCCGACGCCTGTTCCCGCTTGTCCTGATCGGTCTTGCCCCACTGGCGTCGGCGGGCGGCCCCGACCTGCACGCGCCTGAAGAAATTGCCGAACTGCTGACGCCTTTCTTGCCCGAGGAGACGGCGCCGGGGGCGGGCGGGCAGGCCAGACTGCAACGGCTCATCAGCGAGATACTGTCCACCGAAGGCTATTTCTCGCCGCAGATTGAATTCGCGGAGGTCGACGGTGATTTGCGCATCGATGTCGACCCCGGCCCGCGCACCCTGATCGCGAGCGTGGATGTGACGGTCGACGGCCCGCTGGAGGCNAAAAGACGGCGGGAACTGATTGCCGGCTGGGGGCTGCCGGTCGGCCAGCCGTTTCGCCAGGAGGACTGGAACAATGCCAAACAGCGGGTGCTATCCAGCCTGCTGGCCGAGATTCATGCCGGCGCCCGCCTCGTCGACAGCGAGGCGGTGATCGACCCGGCAACCCGTGAAGCGCGCCTGATGGCACGCTATGACAGCGGCCCGCCCTTCCGCATCGGCGAACTGCGGATCGAGGGGCTGGAGCGCTATCCGGCGTCGCTGGTCGAGCGCCACAACCTCACGGTCCGCCCGGGCGCACCCTTTCGCGAAGCCGATCTCAATGCCCTGCAGACGGCACTGCAGTCGACGCCGCAGTTCAGGTCGGTCTTGGTCACCATCGATCGTGCGGCGCCGCCGGATGCGGAAGGGGTGGTGATCGCGCCGGTCACTGTGCGATTGAGCGAGCGCCCGGCGCACCGCCTGTCGTTCGGCGCCGGCGTCAGCTCGAACACCGGCTTCCGGGTCGAAACCAATTTTCAGACGGCCGATCTCTTCGGACAGGCGTGGGAGCTCAATACCGGCCTGCGCCTCGAGCAAAAGAAGCAGACTGCCTATGCCGACATTCTCTTCCCGCCGGATGCCGGGCAGCGGCGCAACAGTGTCGGCGCAATGGCGCAGGCCACCGATATCGAGGGCTTGCGCACCGAGCGCATCGCCGTTGGCGGCCAGCAACTGTGGCGGCGCGATGAACTGGAATACCGCCTCTCGCTGACCTGGCAGCTCGAGCGGCTGATGCCGGATGGCGCGCCGGAAAGCCTGAGCCGGGCCCTGGTCCCGAATCTCATGCTGGCCTGGCGCCGCCTCGACGATCCCTTCAACACGCGCGACGGCATCGCGCTGCAGGGCGAAGTCGGCGTGGCGAGCAAGGCGGTGCTGTCGGACCAGAACTTCGTTCGCCTGTATGGACGCTATCAGCAGTTCTTTGCGCTCGGCCGGATGGACACCCTGGCGCTACGCGGCGAAATCGGCTACACGATCGCCGAATCCCGCGACGGCATTCCTCAGGAATACCTCTTCCGCACCGGCGGCACCGGCACGGTGCGCGGCTACAGCTTTCAGAGCCTCGGTGTCAGCGAGGGCTCGGCCACCGTCGGCGGCCGCTACATGGCGACGGCCAGTGCCGAGTACACCCACTGGTTCGACGACCAATGGGGGATCGCCGCCTTCGTCGACGCCGGCAACGCGGTCGACAGCCTGAGCGATGTCAGTCTTGCCGTCGGTTATGGCTTGGGCGGTCGCTGGCGAACGCCGGCCGGGCCGATTGGCGTCGATGTCGCCTACGGTCAGCGCAACGAGTCATTCCAGGTCCACTTCTCGCTGGCGATTCCGTTCTGACATGAAGCGCCTGCTCCCGCTCCTCTTCACGACGGTCTTGCTCGCCGTCGCTGCCGGCGGCGGCATCTGCCTGACCTTCACCGAAAGCGGGCTGGGCGCGCTCGCCCGTCTCGCCGTCACGGCGAGCGGCGGCCGGCTGACCCTGGAACAGCCGTCGGGCCGCCTGCTCGGCCCGCTGGCATTTGCCCGCGTCATGTGGAGTGAGCCGGGGACGGAAGTCGTCATCGAGGGCCTGCGCATCGACTGGTCGCCCGGAGCCTTGCTGGAGAAGCGGCTGTCGATCGCGGAACTGGCCGCCGCCCGGGTAGCAATCGAGATCGCCAGCTCGGACGAGGCCAGCGCGCCGCCGTCGAGCCTGCGTCTGCCGGTTGTGGTCGACGTCAAAAGGATTGCCATTTCCCGTCTCGATTACGGCAAGCTGTTCACCGCCGGCGATTTGCAGGCCGCTTATGCCGGCGATGGCGCGAGTCACCGGCTGACCGGGGTGCGCGGCCATTTCGGCAAGACGGTGATTACCGGCGAGATGACGCTGGGCGCGGATGCGCCGTTGCCCGTGCAGGCCGGAGCGACGCTTTCCGGTCAGCTCGACGAACAGCCGGTGCGCCTGCTTGTCGATGCCGCCGGCCCGCTCGAACGCATCGTCCTGAAGGTAATGGCAGAGGAAGGATTGCGCGGCGACGGCGAGGTCACGCTGACGCCCTTCGCCCGCCATGCCTTTGCCGAGGCGCGACTGGCGCTGACGGATGTCGATCCCGCTGCCTGGATTGACGGCGCGCCGGTCGCCCGCCTGACGCTGCGTGCGCAGATCAGGCCGGATGACGGGCGAAATGGCGCGCTGGGCGGTGATTTCAATGTTGGCAACGGCATGGCCGGCCCGCTCGACCGCCAGCGCCTGCCGCTGGAAAGCCTGAGCGGCCGCTTCGACCGGGCGGGCGACGGCGTCCGTTTCGCCGGCCTTGCGGCTCGCCTGGCGGGGCAGGGGCGGCTGAACGGCAGCGGCAACTGGCGGGACGGGAGCCTTGACCTCGATCTCGAAGCCAGCGGGCTCGATGCCGCGCAACTGGCGAGCGTGCTGCGGTCGACCCGTCTGAACGGGCCGATTTCGGCCCGCATCGCCAGCGATCGCCAGCAATTGTCGGTCAGGCTCGGCGACACCCGCTTCGTGCTCGCTGCCAGGGTCAGCCATGAGCAGGGGCGGGTCGGTCTGTCGCATCTCGAATTGGCCGCCGGCGACGCGCGGCTGACGGCGCGCGGCGAACTCGATACCGCGCGCGACATGGCTTTTTCGGCCACCGGCGAACTGGAGCGCTTCGATCCCAGCCGCTTTGCGCGGGTGCCGGCGGCGATGCTCAACGGCAGCCTTTCCGCCAGCGGCCGCCTNGCGCGCCGCAGGAAACGCCCCGGGGCGCAACCCCGTCCCGTCGTCGAGGCGCAGTTCGTCCTGCGCGACAGCCGCCTCGCCGGCCAGCCGCTGACCGGGCGCGGGGATCTCGTGATCGACTGGCCGCGCATTCCGCGCGCCGACGTGCAACTGGCTGCCGGCCCGAACACGCTGACCGCGCGTGGTGCGTTCGGACAGGCCGGCGACAGCCTGCAGGTCGACATCGATGCCCCGGCGCTAACGCCCTACGGGATCGACGGCAGCCTGAACGGCCGTCTCCGGCTGTCCGGCACGCCGGCGCTGCCGACGCTGGCGGCGGAGCTGGCGACGCCGCGCCTTGGCCTGTCCGGAGTCGGGCGCATCAAGGATGCAAGTCTGTCTGCCGATCTCGGCAGCCTGCCTGACAGTCCGTTGCGTATCGATGCGCGGGTGGGGATGGTCGATGGCGTCGACCGGCTGGGTCTGATCAGGAAGCTCGACGTGCATGGCGAAGGCACGCGCCGCCAGCATCGCCTGCGCGTCGCNGGGGAAATCGCCGGCAGCAATCTCCTGAAGCTGGTCTTCGAAGGCGGCGTTGGCGACAACGCCCGGCAATTGCAGTGGTCGGGCCGGCTGCTTGAAGGCAGCCTGGATGCCACGCAGCGCTTCCGTTCGTTCGCGCTGACCCAGCCCGCTCCGATCACGCTGGGGGCCGCGGCGTGGCGCGTCGGCCCGCTGCTGCTCGCCGGCGACGCATGGCAACTGCGCCTGCAGGCCGATGCCGGCGCGCAGCGCCTCCGTGCCGAAGTGAGCGGTCACGGTTCGCGCCTGGGCAACATCAGCGGCCAGCTCGAGGCGGCGATGCTGGATGCGTGGACACTCAACCGGCGGGCCGCCTGGCAGGGGTCGCTGCGCGCCGAAGTCCCCGACCTTGGCTGGGTCGGCGAGTTGCTCGGTGAGACCTGGAAGAGCGGCGGCCGTTTCAATGGCGAGGTNGAAGCTGGGGGCACTCCCGAACATCCGCTGGCGTCGGGACAATTCCGAGGCGAGGAACTGGCGCTGACGCTGCCGGAACAAGGAATGCGCCTGACCAATGGCGTGCTCGATGCGCGGCTCGACGACAACCTGCTGCGCGTCAGCCAACTCGCCTTCGACAGTCAGCTGCAGCCGGCACCGCGCACCCTGCAAAGGGCGGCCGGCGACGTGCTGGCGGAAATGGCGGCGCAGCCCGGACGCCTCGAGATTGCCGGCCAGATGCGGGTCGACCGCGCCGGTGACGGGGCCACGCTCGATCTGCGTCTGGATCGGGTCGGCGTNCACCAGCTCCCCGGTCAGTGGATGCTGGTTTCCGGAGACGGCAATATTTCCCTCGTCAAGGATGCGCTGCGGGTTCGCGGACGCCTGGCGATTGATGCCGCCTTCTGGCAGATGGCGCCGATGGGCGCCCCGCGGCTCTCCGACGACGTCGTGGTCAAGACCGCCGACGGTGCGCCGGTGGCGACCGGATTCCGGCCACGGCTCGATCTCGACGTGGATACAGATCTCGGGAAGAATTTTTACTTTACCGGCCTCGGCCTCGAGGCCCGTCTTGCCGGCAGCGTCCGCCTGCGCGCCGAAGGCCGCGACCTGCCGCGGGCCAGCGGCAGGATACGCACGCAGGGCGGGCGCTACGATGCCTTCGGCCAGCAACTCGAGATCGAGCGTGGCATCCTGACCTTCCAGGGCTTGCTCGACAATCCGGCAATCGACGCGCTGGCGGTCCGCCGCGGGCTGGCGGTGGAACCCGGCGTCCAGATCACCGGTACGGTGCAGAGGCCGATTGTCCGGCTGGTTTCCGACCCCGATGTGCCGGATGTCGAAAAACTCAGTTGGCTGGTTCTTGGCCACGGCCCCGAGCAGGGCGGCGCCGGTGCCGCCGGTCTCCTGCTGTCGGCGGCCGGCAGCCTGTTCGGCAACGACTCGGGCGGCGTCGTGCGGCAGATCAAGCAAGGCTTCGGCATCGACGAATTCAACGTGCGCCAGGGGCAGATCGGCGACAGCGGCGGGCGCCAGATCGGCAGCCGGGTGGTCGGCGGCAGCTTCAACACGGCGTCGGGCACCGGCGATCAGATCGTCAGCGTCGGCCGGCGCTTGTCGAGGAACGTGCTGCTTTCCTACGACCAGGCGCTCGGTCGCGCGGGGAGCGTAGTCAAGCTGACCGTCAACCTCAATCGCCAGGTGTCGCTGATCGCTCGCGCCGGCACCGACAACGCGCTCGACCTGCTGTANCTGATCACTTTCGGCGGGCCGGCGCCGCGCGCGGGGCGGGGCGACTCAGCCAGGTAGCGGTTCCGCGCCGGTCCCGGGCGCCGTGTCGGATGCCGGCATCACGCGCACCGGCACCGCCTCCGCGAGATTGAGGTGCACATCGCGCTGCGGGAACGGGATCGAGATCCCGGCGGCGGCCAGGCGCTTTTCCATCATGAAGCGCAGGTCGCTATCGACGCGGCGGCCCGACATGTTCGGACCCAGTTCGACCCAGAAGACCAGAGCCAGCATCAGGGCGTTGTCGGCGAAATCGTCGAGGAAGACCTCGGGCGCGGGATCCTTGAGGATCTGCCCATGCTCCTCGGCACAACCGATGATGACTTCGGTGGCCTTGCGTACCGGCGACCCGTAGGCGATGCCGATGCGGATCTCGCGGCGAATGCGCTTGTTGGAGTAGGTCCAGTTGACGACCTGGCTTTCGAGGAAGCTGGAATTCGGCACCAGCGCCTCGACGCCGTCGAAGCTGCGCACCGTCGATGCGCGCAGGTCGACGGCGGTCACGTAGCCGGTCGTGCCGCCGAGGGCGATGATGTCGCCGACGCGGATCTTGCGCTCGAAGAGGATGATGATGCCGCTGATCAAATTCTTGATGATCGTCTGCGTGCCGAAGCCGATGCCGATCGCCAGCGCGCCGCCCATGAAGGCGAATACCGTCAGCGGAATGCGCGCGAGATTCAGAATCAGGACGATCAGGACGACGGAAACGGCGATCATGATCCAGCGGCGGGTCACGCTGGCCAGTTGCTCATCGATCCCGAAGCGCGTCACCATGAGGCGCGCCAGCCGGCGCGAGAGCATGGAGCACACCCAGTAGGCGAAAACGTAGATGAGCAGGACGCCGATGCTCTTGCCGACGGTCACCCCGTAGGCTGTGGTTACCGTCTTGCCTTCCACGACCGTCGAATCCTCGACGGCAAACAGCTCGAAATTCCAGACCGTCTTCAGCATTGCGCCGGCGTTCGCGGCAGCGAGCTTCCAGTCGCGCGTGGCACCCTCCGTGCCGGAAAACCCAAGGTCACCAAGCCAGCGCGTCAGCACCCGATTGAGCCGCTCGCCGGCCAGTTCGACACGCTGGAGCCCCTGCAAACGCTGCTTGAGGGTTTCGAGCATGGCCGACTCGCGGGCCGTGGCCTCGGCGTCGAGCAAGGCGTCCTTCAGGCGCATCTCCTGCTGGTCGATCGCTGCCTGGGCTGCTGACACGAGTTCCCTGACGAGCGGTATCTTGGCATCGACTTCCTTCTTGATCTCGCCCAGCGCGGCGAGCGCCGATGCCTTCGCCGCCGGATCGTCACCGCTGAGGGCGGCATAACGATACCCCCAGCCGTCGATGCCGTACTGGACGACCGTTTGCATCCAGTTCAGCGCCAACATTTCGATGCGTCCGGTTTCAAGCGTCTCGTCGAACAGTTTCAACTGCTGGTTGGCAGCAGGATCCTCTCCCTTGGCGGCAAGGGTTTTGGCCAGTTGCTCGCGCTGGGCCAACAGTCGCGTGTTGGCGGCAACCCGGCGATCGAGTTCGGGGTNCAGCTTGCCCAGGGTGGCGCGCAGTTTCGCCTGCCGCTCCTCGAGGTCGGCCTGGTCCAGTTTCTGCTGCGGCAGCACGCGCGCGACCAGGTTTTCGGTTTCCTTCGCGAAGAGTTCCAGGGCCTGGATCTCTTCCAGCACGCCTTGCAGGCCGATGCCGAGATTGACCACTTCCGCGTCGGCCAGTTGCAGCCGCAGCGCGGCGATTCCCCGCGCCTTTCTCGCCTTTTCGCTGTCCTGCTCGCCCTTGGCCCGGGCCAACTGGTCCTCGGCAAGGCGCAGCGCTTCGCCGGCACGCCGCTGGGCTTCGATCAGCGACTGTTTCTGGCTTTCCAGAATGCGCTTGTTCGATGTGCGGTGCTTGAGGCGGTCGCGCACCAGATCGAGTTCGTCACGCAGTGCGTCGACACGCAGCGCCGGATAGGGTGGAGGGCCGGCAAACTCGGCGATCTGCTCCGACCTGTCCAGCAGTTTGGGCACCGATTTACGAAGACCGTCGGCTTCGTCCAGAAGGTTGATGCGCTCGCCATAGGTGGACACGAGGCGATCGAGGAGGCGCTGCTGCTCGGTGGTCGGCAGTTGTTCGGCGTCCGGCGCGGCGCCGCTCTCGATCCGTCCGGCCTCCTGCTGCCGCCGCGCCTCGGCCAGATGCTTTTCCGCGTCGGTTCTTGGGTCGACCGCAGCAGGCGCTTCCGCCGGCTTGGCTGCCTCGCTCTTGGGCTTTGCGGGAAGGAGGCCGGGTATCTGCGCCTGGCCCGGGCCGGCAAGGAGCAGCAGCGCCAGGACCGCGAGGAGACGGATGCCGCGGGAGCGGCGGGAGAGATCGTCGGGAGTCACGGGTAGGGGCGGTCTGGTCGGGTTGTTCAGAATCGGCGCCTCGCGGCCGGTTCCGGAGACGGGAGGCAAGCCCGGCCCGGCAAGGACCGTTGACGGACCGCAAGTGTCATTCCGCGCCGATTGCCGACAGCTCACGGCAATTCATCGCAGCGACGAGCGCCGGGCCTCGAACTTCGTCAGTATTGTCCTTGTTGCCAGCGACAAATTGAAGTCCGAGGCGGTGGCGGCGCCCTTCAGGAAGACCAGACTCCGGGCGTCATCGGCTGCGATCGGATGGCCTTCCGCAACTGCAAAAACACTTGATGGACATTCGACGGTGATTCATGGGAGAAGAGGTAGGTCAGGGCCTTGGCGACCAGGCCCGTCTCCTCGTGAAGTTCGCGCGCAGCCGCGACGATCGGCAATTCGTCGCGCTTGATCCCGCCTCCCGGAAGCAGAACCAGATCGTCGTTGTTTATCGCCAGCAGGATGGCATCTTCAACCTCGACAATGACGGTCGCCCGGCACCGCTTCCCGATCACCCGGTTCAGCCCTTGCCGCCGGCGCCGGTGGTCTTGCCTGCGGCGGCGATTTCACTGGCCTGCGCGGCCTCCTCCTTCTGCTCTTCCGCGGTGAATGCCTTGGCGCTGTCGACCACTGTCGCGTTGGCAATCGCGCTGCCAATTCCCTTCGCCGCATCACCGGCCTCGCTCGCCAGCTCCCTGGCCTTTTCGACCGTCGCGCTGGCGCCTTCAGCCACCGCCGTGCCGGCCTCGTGCGCCAGCTCCCTGGCCTTGACGCCGGCTTCCTCCACGGCCTCGACCGCAGAACCTGCCAATTCCCGGGTCTTTTCGACCGCTGCCGCTGCCGCTTCCTTTGCCTTGTCCAGAATGCTCATCACTATCGCTCCTGTTGAAGTAATTTACGAACGCTCATGACCACTACACGCAGTCGCGATCATGAGGGCCATTTGCCTTTCCCGGACGCCGACGCTCTTCTCCAGCGATCCGGGAGATGGGGAACTCGCCGGTTGCCATGGCAACCTCCGCGGCGCGGGCTGCCCGTCCATTATAGGCAAGTCTTCCGCGGTGATGTGACGCGCCCGCAAGCCGGTTCGGTGCAGAGCCGCAAGAAGCGCGGCGAATGCGCCTGTCGTCGAGCTCGTTGACGCCGCTCTCCTTTCCGCGGCGCCGACTGTCAGGGGCGCGTGAACCTCACTCGGCGCCGCCGGCGCGGGTCATCTTGTCGGCCACGACCTCCCAGCCGCCGCCGATCGCCTTGTACAGGTTGATCATGGCCTGGAACTGGACCTGCTGACTCTGCGTATACTGCAACTGGGCATTGAACAGGCTGCGTTCGGCGTCGAGGACCTCGATGAAGCTGGTGTAGCCGTTCTCGTAGCGCAGGCGTGCCGTATCTGCATACTGCTGCAGCGCGGCGACCTGGCGCTTCTGCGCCTCCAGTTGCTCGCGCGTGCGATCCTGGTCGACGAGCGCGTCGTTGACTTCGCGGAAGCCCTGCTGGATCGCCTTCTGGTAGGCGAACAGCGCCTGCTGCTGGCTGGCCTCGGCAGCCTCGACCTGGCCGGCGATGGCGCCGGCGGTGAAGATCGGCATCGCGATCCCGCCGCCGTACTGCCAGACCTTGGACTGGCTGTCGAACAGGTTGTTGAGGCTGGTGCTGCTGAAACCGAACAGGCCGGTCAGCGAGATGGTCGGGAAGTATTGCGCCTTGGCGGCGCCGATCAGCGCGTTGGCGGCGATCAATTTCTGTTCGGCTTCGCGGATGTCGGGGCGGCGTGCCAGGAGTTCCGACGGCAGGCCGGCCGGGATGCCGGGCAGCAGCAGTTCGTCGATGGTCTTGCCGCGCGGGATCGGAGCGGGGTTTTTCCCGAGCAGCACGCTCAGGCCGTTTTCCTGCTGGGCGATGCTCTTCTCCAGGACCGGGATGGTCGCCAGCGCCTCCTCGTACTGCGAGCGGTTCTGGCTCAGTTCGAGCAGCGAGATGATGCCGCCCTCGAAGCGCAGCTTGAATATCTCGTAGGATTCGCCGCGCGCTTTGGCGGTCGCCCGGGCGATCTCGAGCTGGCGGTCGAGGTCGCGCAGGTTGATGTAGCCGCCGGCAACACTGCCGACCAGCGACATGATCACCCCTCGCCGCGCTTCCTCGCTGGCCAGCAGTTGGGCGCGGGCAGCCTCGGTCTGGCGGCGGATGCGGCCCCAGAGGTCGATTTCCCAGCTCGCGTTGAGCGCCGCCGTGTAGGNTGTTGTGACTTCGCCCCCGGCGCCGACGACCACCGCCGCGACGTCGCGCTGCCGGCGGGCGTCATAACTGGCGCCGACCTGCGGGAAAAGCTCGGCGCGAACGAAGCCGTAGCGCCCGGCAAACTCGTTCACCCGCGCGCTGGCGATCAGCAGGTCCTTGTTCTCGCGCAGTGCGACGGCAACCAGGTCGTTGAGAACCGGGTCGCCGAACTGCTCCCACCATGCCGTGTTGGCGAGGTCGCGGACGTCCTTCTCGTCGAGCCGCCAGGCAGCCGGCGCATCGACCGGCGGACGCACGTAGTCGGGGCCGACCATGCAACCACTGGCCAGCAGAGCGATCAATGCTGCAGTGATGGCATTACGCATGGCCATCCCCTCCCTTGCCGGCAGCCGCCTTGTCGGCCGTGCCGGCAGCTTCGGCCGGTAGCGGATCGGTCTTGCCGCGGTGGCTGAGCCGCTCGATGACGTAGAAACTGACCGGAATCATGAAAATCGCGATCCCCGTCGCCGCCAGCATGCCGCCGATCACGGCGCCGCCCATCACCTGCCGCGAGATGGCGCCGGCGCCGCTGGCCAGCGCGAGCGGCACGCAACCAAGGATGAAGGCGAACGACGTCATCAGGATCGGCCGCAGGCGCAACTGCGCGCCCTTCAGGGTCGCCTCCGCCAAGGACAACTCGCCCTTTTCGTATTCCATCTTGGCGAATTCGACGATCAGGATCGCATTCTTGGCCGCCAGGCCGATCAGCATGACGAGGCCGATCTGCGCATAGACGTTGAGTTCCTGCCCGCGCAGGAGCAGCGCCGCGAAGGCTCCGGCGACGGCGATCGGCGTACCGAGCAGCACCGAGAACGGCAGCGACCAGCTCTCGTACTGGGCGGCAAGGATCAGGAAGACGCAGAGCAGCGAGAAGGCGAAGATGGCAACCGGCGAAACACCCTGCGCGGCTTTCTGCTCCTGGAAGGACATGCCCGAGTAATCGAAGCCCATTTCGCTGGGCATCGTCTCGTGGAAAACCTCTTCGAGTGCCCGCATGACCTGCGCCGAGCTGAAGCCGGGCGCGGCCGACGCGTTGATCTGCGCGCTGCGATACAGGTTGAAGCGCATCANGAACTCGGGGCCGGCGATGTTGCGCACAGAGGTCAATGCGGACAGGGGGACCGGCTGGCCGTCCTTGTTGCGCACGTAGAACTGGCCGACGTTCTCGATGTCGGTGCGGAACTCGCCCTCGGCCTGGATGTNGACCTGCCACTGGCGGCCGAAGCGGTTGAAGTAATTGATAAAGCCGCTACCGAGGAAGGACTGCAGGGTCTGGTAGACATCCTTGACGTTGACCCNCTGCTTGAGCACCTTGTCGCGGTCGACATCGATGAACAGCTGCGGAACGACCGGGCGGAAGGTCGACGAGATACTGGCCAGTTCCGNGCGCTTGCGCGCCGCTTCGAGGAATTTGTTGGTCTGCTCGGCGAGGAAGGCGATGTCCTTGCCGGCACGATCCTGCAGGATGAAGGTGGCGCCGCCCGAGACGCCGACCCNCTGAATGGCCGGTGGCGGGAAGGCGAAGCCGATGGCGCCGCTGATCCCGCCCAGGCGCTTCGAGAGTTCGGCCTTGATCGCGCCGTATTGCTCTTCCGGCTTCGTGCGCTTGGACCATTCCTCGAAGGTGATGAAGAAGAACGCGCTGTAGGTGTTCTGCACCTGGCTCAACAGGTTGAAGCCGACCACGGTGGTAACGTACTTGACGCCCGGGACGTCCTTGATCAGGTCTTCGGCCTGACGGGCGATTTCAGATGTGCGCTGCAGCGAACCCGCATCGGGAAGCTGTACGCCGGCGAAGACATAGCCCTGGTCCTCGTCGGGCAGGAAGCCGGTCGGCAGCGTCTTGCCGAACAGGCCGGCGAGGGCGGCGAGGCCGGCAATGAAGATCAGGCTGATGAAGCTCTTGCGGATCGCCAGGCGGCAGACGCCGACATAGCCGCCGGTGACCCGGCCGAAAGCCTCGTTGAACCAGTCATAGAACTTCTGCAGCGGCCCGGTACCCTTGACCTTCGGCCGGAGCAGCAGGGCGCACAGGGCCGGACTCAGGGTCAGTGCGTTGAAGGCGGAGATGACGACGGAAATCGCGATGGTCACCGCGAACTGCTGGTAGAGCTGGCCGGTGATGCCGGGGATGAAGGCGGTCGGCACGAAGACCGCGGCGAGGATGACGGCGATGGCGATGACCGGACCGGTCACCTCGCTCATCGCCTTGAGGGTCGCGTCCTTAGGCGACAGGCCTTCCTCGATGTGGTGTTCGACCGCCTCGACGACG
This sequence comes from Dechloromonas sp., assembly GCA_013693915.1. GTDB lineage: Bacteria > Pseudomonadota > Gammaproteobacteria > Burkholderiales > Rhodocyclaceae > Azonexus. The sequence goes on from CP059264.1 coordinate 730,459, forward strand.
ACGATGGCGTCGTCGACGACGAGGCCGATCGCCAGGACCAGGCCGAACAGCGACAGGGTGTTGATCGAGAAGCCGAACAGCGGGAACAGCATGAAGGTGCCGACCAGCGACACCGGCACGGCGAGCAACGGGATCAATGTTGCGCGCCAGCCCTGCAGGAAGACGAAGACGACGATGATGACGAGCACCAGTGCCTCGAACAGCGTGTGCTGGATTTCCTTGATGCCCTCGGTCACGGCGGTCGTGGTGTCGAGCGCGATGACGTAGTCGAGGTCGGGCGGGAAGCTTTGCTTGAGCTTCTCCATCAGCGCCTTGGCACCGTTCGCGGCATCGAGCGCGTTGGCGCCGGGGATCTGGTAGAGGGCGATCAGCGCCGCCGGCTTGCCGTTCAGGCGGCCCTCCATGTTGTAGGTCTGGGCGCCGAGTTCAATCCGGGCGACGTCGGAAACGCGGACGATCGAGCCGTCCGGATTGGCGCGCAGCACGACCTTGCCGAAGTCCTCCTCGGTCACCAGCCGGCCCTGGGCGCGGACGGCATAGGTGAATTCCTGTCCGGNGGGCGCCGGCTGGGCGCCGACCTGACCGGCCGGATTGACCGTGTTCTGGGTCTGGACGGCGCTGATGATCTCGGGAATCGTGATGTTCAGCTTGGCCAGCACGTCGGGGCGCACCCACAGGCGCATCGCGTACTGCCCGGCGCCGAAGACGGTGACGCTGGCGATCCCCTTGATCCGCGTCATCTGGTCGTTGATGTTGATGTACGAATAGTTGGCCAGGAAGATGTTGTCGTAGGTGCCGTTCGGCGAGTAGAGCGCGAACATGAGCAGCGGCGACGACGTGGATTTCAGAACCGTCACGCCGTAATTGCGCACGTCGGAGGGCAGTTGCGACTCGGCCTGCCCCTGGCGCATCTGGGCGAGCAGCTGGTCGGTGTTGGCGTCCGTGCCCAGCGCGAAGTTGACGTACAGCGTCGATTGGCCATTGTTGGCGTTGATCGAATACATGTAGTCCATGTTGTCGACGCCGGACATCTGCTGTTCGATCGGGGTGGCCACGGCCTGCTCCAGGGTCAGGGCGTCGGCGCCGGTGTAGGTGGCACTGACCTGGATCTGCGGTGGAACGATGTTCGGGAACTGCGCGATCGGCAGGCCGGACATGGCGACGAGGCCGACGATGGTCATCAGGATCGAGATGACCATGGCCACGATCGGCCGGTTGATGAAGAAGCGTGACATGGCGGCTTATTCCTTGGCGGCGGCGGTGGCGGCCGTGGCAGCTCCGGGCGCTGGCTTGCCGGGGTGGCTGTGGCCGGGGCCGCCGGAACGAACGGCTTGGTCTCGACCGTCATCCCCGGCCTGACCTTCTGCGTGCCTTCCGCGACGATCCTTTCACCCGGTTTCAGGCCTTCGGCGATGAGCCAGTCGCTGCCGATCCGGTCGCCGACGACGACGGGGCGGATGTCGACCTTGTTGTCGGCGCCGACGACGGCAAGCAGGAACTTGCCCTGCATCTCGGTCACCGCCCGCTGCGGCACCAGCAGCGCCCNCTTGACCACCTTCATCGTCGCCCGGATGCGGCCGAACTGGCCGGGGCGCAGCAGGTTGTTGGGGTTGGGGAAGAGCGAGGCGACCTTGAACGTGCCGGTCGTGACATCGACCTGGCGATTGAGCACGGCGACCTTGCCCTGGTGCTGGTAGATCGACCCGTTGACCAGGATGAGTTCGAGGGNGACGTCCTCCGGCGATTTGCCCGCCGCGTTGGCGGCAGTTGCCACCTTGAGGTATTCCTGTTCGCTGATGTTGAAGTNGACCTTGATCGGGTCGACCGATGACACCGTGGTCAGCTCCGCGCCGCTCGGGCTCAGCAGGTCGCCGATCTGCGCCTTGGCGATGCCGGCGATGCCGGTGATCGGCGAGGTGATCCGGGTGAAGCCAAGGTTGAGCTTCGCCGTCTTCAGGTTGGCGTCGGCGGCCTCCAGTTCGGCCTTGGCCGACTGGTAGGCGCCGGTTGCGTCGTCGAGGTCCTTCTGGCTGACGGCGTTCTTCTCCGCCAGTGGCTTGATGCGGGCGAGGTTGGCCGAGGTCGTGTCGAAACGGGCGACCTTCTGGGCGCGCACCCNCTTGGCCTCGTCGACCGCCGCCTCGAAGGTACGCGGGTCGATTTCGAACAGCAGCTGGCCCTTCTTCACGAGGTCGCCTTCGCGGTAGTTCTGCTTGACCAGATAGCCGGTCACCTGCGGACGGATCACCGCGTTGATGTTGCCATCCATCGTTCCCACCCATTCCATGTAGATCGGCACGTCGCGCTGCACGGCCTCGACGACCTGAACAACCGGGCTCGCGGGCGGTGGCGCCTTTCCCTTGTCACAGGCGGTAGTGGTCAGCAGGGCGATGCCGGCCAGGCCGACCGCAGCCCACTTGAACCGGCGGCCGGCGGACGGGAGGGTGGATGGGTTCGATGTCATGACTGCTCCTGTCTGGGCAAATTCGGGGTGGCTCGCCGTTCGTGTTGCCGCGCCAATCCCAATCCGAAATGATGATTCAGCCTCTTGCGGCCTGCTGGGTCACCGATTGTAGTGGAAAACGGGTTCAGGTATCGCATTCGGTCGCGCCGGCAATGCGCCACTTTCTGGCCAGGCGCCATGCTCATTGTGCTTCGGGTCGGAGGGCATTCGATGCGGTCGAGCCATGTTCCAGATAATTCTGCTGATAATGCCGGATCACCGCGCGTGCGTTGAAGAAGAGGCGCTCCCGGCCCAGGCGGTCGGCGAGGCCAGAGGCCTTGACGCACTCCATCACACCCGGACTCAAGTCGGCCAGCCAGAAAGGGACACCCTCTTCGGTGGCGCGCCGCTCTCCTTCCGCGAGCATCTGCAGGGCCGAATACTCGATGTCCACGATGCGGCTCATATCCAGGGCGACCACGCGGGGCCGGTGCTTTGCGACAAGTGCCCGAACTTGGTCGCTGACCTGCTGGGCGTTGGCAAAGAACAATCTGCCCTCGGGGCGCAGGATCAACAAGCCGTCAAAGGTTTCGTCTTCGGGATGCTCGGNGGAAAGTGGGCGCAGGACATCGGCACCGCGTTTGCGACCGATGACATGGACTTTCGNGTGCGCAGCCTGGCTGGTGAGTCCGATCAGCGAGAGGATGATCGCCACCACGATGCCTTTCAGTGTGCCGAAGACGAGTACGCCGGCGAAGGCAGCCAATGCCCAGCGAAACTCCATGGTTCGAACCCGCCGGATGGCAATGAATTCTGCTGGTTGAATCAGGCCGACGGAATAGACAATGACGACTGCTGCCAGAACCGCCTGTGGCAGCAGTCCGAGCAGGGGCGCCAGAAAGAGCATGGTCGCCACCGCCGCGGCCGCGGTAACCAGTGACGCCCTTTGCGATTGCCCACCCACCGAGCGCACTACGGCAGTCTGCGATTTTCCGCCACCAGCAGGCATGGCGCCGAAAAACGCTCCGCCAAGGTTGGCAGCCCCGCTGGCGAGCAGTTCGCGGTCGGGCTTGATGGCGGGCTCGGACGCCCGGGCAAACGCCCGTCCGGCGGCAATCGTTTCGGTGAAACTCATCAACGCGATGCCCAGCGCCCCGGGGAGCAACTGCTCCACAAGCCCGAGTTCAGGAAGTGAGAGCGAAGGGAGTCCCTTTGGAATCAGCCCGACCGTTCCCACGCCCAGGGCATTCAGGCCGAAGAACCAGGTGGCGGCAATGCCTCCGCCGACCGCGATGAGCGGGGCTGGCGAGTGGGGCCAGCGTCGCTCCATGCCGGCCAGCAGCAGTAGCGTCACGGCGGCGACCGTCAGCGTGAGCAGGGAGGTATGGGGAAGTTCATGGACGACGCTCAGGATGTCTCGGAAAAATCCCTGTTTGGTGATGTGTATGCCGAGCAGCTTTGGCACTTGGTCCAGAATGATGACCAATCCGATTCCGGCCTTGAAGCCAGTCAGGACCGGGGTTGAAATGAAGTTCGCGACAAAGCCAAGACGCAGCGCCGATGCCAGGAGCAGGAGCGCGCCGGTCAGGGCGGACAGGGTGGCGACTGCCGTGATCAGCTTGCCTGGGTCGCCATCCGGAACGGCAAGGCCCAGTTGGGTGGCGGTGAGAATCGCCAGTGTCGCCGTCGAGCTGACGTTGAGTACGCGCGACGTGCCGAGCAGTGCGTAGATCAGCATCGGCACGAAGGCGGTATAGAGGCCGACGGCAACCGGCAGCCCGGCCACCGTCGCGTAGGCCATCGCCTTGGGAAGGACGACCGCTGCGGCCGTCAGGCCGGCGACGACGTCGAGGCGCATGGTCGCCTCGCCGACACCTGCGGCGCCTGTGGCACCGGCTTCATTCGCCATGGTGGCGCGCTCCTGAGCAGAAGACTACCGCCCCGGCAGAATGCGGTCGCTGGTCGGTGTGCCCTTGGAACCGCTCCGGGTCAGGCAGAAGCCGGCATGCCGGAAAAGCCGTTGGCTGCATGGCGCGCACGGCGACCCCGGAAGCAGGGCAGTCATCAGGCATCGGCTCACAGGTAGCGCATGGCGTCGTGGTAATTTATCGCTGGTGGCGGCGGCAACTCGCTTCGCCCGAGGCGCCCGATGACGAAGGCTCTGTAGTGCGGCGTCGCGCCCTTCAGGTCGATTACGGAAAAGTCGACTTCAGCCCCCGACACGGTGTCCGTCTCGTCGAGTACCACATTCATCGAACTCAGGCGAATGCGCCTCGGCTCGATCGACAGGTAACGCTGCGGGTTGTCGAGAACGCTTTTGAGCGTTTCCAGTTCGCCCTCCAGGACGGCTTCACCGCCGCCCATCGTCTCCAGTTGCCGCTCGTTCTCGAGCAGTTCCGCCTCCAGTCGGGCCTGCTGACTGGCTTCCGCCGGCGCCTCGCCCAACATCGACCCCAGGCCAGGACCGTGTTGCTGCAGCAACCGGAGGCGCGCCCGGATCAGCGATTGGCTTGCCTGCAGTTCTTGGCGCTCGCTGCGTTCTTCGCCAATCTCCGACGAGGCCCGTGAAATGAGATATTCGAAGATCTCGACACCGATGACGCGGCGCAAGACCGCTTCGTCGGGGCCACACAGCCGCATCTTGTGGTCGGAAAAGTTCATCGTCACCTGCGCTACATCACGCTGGACCGTGTTCCCTTGCAGCCCCAGACCGAAGACCCGCTGTTCGGTGAACGCCATGCCGAGAACCAGATAGGCCTCGTCGAGTTCAGGATACTTCCCGAACAGCGTGCGTAGGCCGTCGGCGCGGGCGAGTACGTCCTTCATGTCCGAAGGCGAGACAAAGAACGCACGCAAGGCCGCATCGGCAGCCCATGTCTCGGTCGACATGCTCCGGACGGCCGGAAGCAACTTGCCCAGTTCCTGCAGGTACCTGATCGTTGTCTCGACTGAGGGCGCCAGGCGCTTGTGGCAGTTCGGCACGAGTTTCAGCCGCGGGTTGGTCAGCGTGACGGCCTTGTCGACTGCCCATCGCACCATTTCCTCGGATAGCCGATCCGTTTCGAAATGGCCGGCGCGGTGCCTGAACCAATCGAGAATGCCCATGCCTTATTCCTCCGCCTGCAAGTCCCTGATCAAGCCCGCAATCGTTGCAGCGGGTTCTCCGGCACGCGTGTGCTTCACGCGCTCAGAACTTTCCCGGCACCCACTTGTAGGGATAGTCGGGCTCCTTGTAGCTTCCCGCCTTCTGCCGTGGCGGCAGCACCACCTTTTCCCGCGGCAGGTCCTTGTAGGGAACGTGGTCGAGCAGGTGGCTGATGATGTTGAGGCGCACCCGTTTCTTGTCGTCCGACTGCGCCGCGTACCATGGCGCCCAGGNGGTGTCGGTCTTCTCGAACATTTCGTCGCGGGCGCGCGAGTAGTCGTACCAGCGGCTGTACGACTTGAGATCCATCGGCGACAGCTTCCAGACCTTGCGCCCGTCGTCGATGCGCTGCGCCAGGCGCCGCGTCTGCTCCTCGGGGCTGACCTCGAGCCAGTACTTGATGAGGATGATCCCGGATTCGACCATGGCCTTCTCGACCAAGGGGGCGAGGTCGAGGAAGCGCTTCGCCTGCGCTTCGGTGCAGAAGCCCATGACGCGCTCGACGCCGGCACGGTTGTACCAGCTGCGGTCGAAGATGACGACCTCGCCGGCCGCCGGGAAGTGCTGCATGTAGCGCTGCACGTACATCTGCGACTTCTCGCGCTCGGTCGGCGCCGGCAGCGCGACGACACGGAAGACGCGCGGGCTGACGCGCTCGGTGATGGCCTTGATGGTGCCGCCCTTGCCGGCGCCGTCGCGTCCCTCGAAGACGACGAGTACCTTGAGCCCCTTGGCGACGACCCATTCCTGCAACTTGACCAGCTCGACGTGCAGCTTGGCGAGTTCCTTTTCGTACGCCCTGGCGCCGAGCTTCCCGCCAACCGGAAGCACCTGCTTCTTTCCTGCCTTCTTCTTGCCCATGTCGATCTCCTTGAATAGATGCCTGGCACGGCGCCATAGGATCCATCATAGGCCGTGAGTCGAAAGCCGGCAAACCGCACCTGCCGCCGCCATCTTCCCGAAGCGTCGGGCCAGGCACACGGTTTGCGTCTCCTTCGGGTTTCCATCGTACTTCTCGCTCCGCAAATTCTGTTGCACATAACACGACAGTTGCTGCACCGCTTTTGACATTGCAACTGGTTCGTGACATGTCGACCGGCCCCTGCCCGCACTGGTATCCGCCGCCGTGAAACGGAATAATTTGCGTTGTGCCGTTGCTCCCGCTGCGGGATCTGTTGCGGGAGTTCGGTGGATCACGAGAACGGGTTTTGCAGAAGTTCGGATTTGCCGAAAGCACCTTTTCTGACCCCGACAGCCTCGGCTGCGTGAGTCGTCCAGCTTAGTCCTGGTCGGCCGATGAAAACCCGTCCCGCGAAGCATTGATCCAGGTCATTTGCACTGCTGGCGCTAGCACAATAGAATAAGAAAAATCTTATATAAAGGAGTGTTCATGAACAGCAAGTCCTTCATCACCATCACCAGCGATCTTTCCAAGGCCATGAGCGCCATGCGCAAGGAAATTCCCGACACCATGCAGGGCTTCAACGCTATGCATAAAGGCGCGATGCAGGCGGGCGTTCTCGGCGAACTCGAGAAGGAACTGCTGGCGCTGGCCATCGGCGTCACGCAGCACTGCGACGGCTGCATCGGCTTTCACGTCAAGGCGCTGATCCGCCTCGGCGTGACCCGCGAGCAACTGATGGAAACGCTGGGCGTCTGCGTTTACATGGGTGGCGGGCCGGCACTGATGTACGCCGCCGAGGCGGTGCGCGCCTACGACGAATTCACGGCGCCAAGGTAGGCGTGTCCGGTCAAGAGTCCGTCGCCCGGCAGACTTCCTGTCGGGATGGCGGACTTCATCGCGGAGTGTCGGGAACAGTGTAGATATTGTCGCGTAATGTGCGTGGGGGACACCGCGGCAGGAGTAGGATGGTGAAGCCTGGAGCGCGCGGCATGCGCGTGCATGAGTTCAGCGAGATGGCGATGTCGATTTCGGCTTGCCGGTCGTCGGGTCGTGGCCTGCGATCGAAACGCCGGCGGCGCGAATCTGATTGACGGGTTCCCCTGCTGGAAAACTGGTAGGATGGCAATTGCTCTCTGCACCGCGGCCACGCAAGGAAACTTCAGGGTGAAATGTCGACTGAAGCGGCAGACCTTCTGGAGAACCGGAGCGTGCTCGGCAAGGAGATCTGTCCCAATCATCTGCATTGCTTGAAGAGGCTCACCGATGACCGATCCATCCCAATCCCGTTTTCCCTTCGCCAGTCAACCAGCCATTCCCGCCATTGGCCAGCAGGCTCTCGAATACTGGATTGACGGCTGGCAGCGCACCATCCTGTTCTGGGACGTGCTGCGCCAGCGCAGTGACCAGTACTACGCGCAGAAGGCGAAGGAGGTGCCGAACGTGCTCAGTTTCGACGCGGAACTGGTGCTGGACGGGCGGACATTCGAGCGGCCGGCCAACTACCTGCTGGTGCGGGTCAAGCCGCCGAAAGGCGTGGCGATCGATCCGAAGAAGCGCCCGTTCGTCGTGGTCGACCCGCGCGCCGGACACGGGCCGGGCATTGGCGGTTTCAAGGCCGACAGCGAACTCGGCATGGCGATGCGCGCCGGCCATCCCTCGTACTTCGTCGGCTTCACGCCGGAGCCGATGCCGGGCCAGACCATCGAAGACATCATGCGCGTGGAGGCCGTGTTTCTGGAGAAGGTCATCGAACTCCACCCGCAAGCCGACGGCAAGCCCTGCGTCATCGGCAACTGCCAAGCCGGCTGGGCGGTGATGATGGTCGCTGCGACCCGGCCAGAGCTGTTCGGGCCGCTTATCATTCCCGGTTCGCCGCTCTCCTACTGGGCCGGGGTCGAGGGTGAAAACCCGATGCGCTACACCGGCGGCCTCGCCGGCGGCAGCTGGATCACCGCCCTCACCAGCGACCTCGGCGGTGGCAAGTTCGACGGCGCCCATCTGGTTGAAAACTTCGAAAATCTCAATCCCGCCAACACGCTGTGGACCAAGAATTATGACCTGTGGAAGCAGGTCGACACCGAGGGGCCGCGCTTTCTAGAGTTCGAGAAGTGGTGGGGCGGTCACGTCAATCTCAACGCCGAGGAGATGCAGTGGATCGTCGACCAGCTGTTCGTCGGCAACCGGCTGGCCACCGCCGAAATCGTCACCAGCGACGGCGTGCGCATCGACCTGCGCAATATTCGCTCGCCTATCCTCTGCTTCTGCTCCAAGGGCGACAACATCACGCCGCCGCAACAGGCGCTCGGCTGGATCGTCGATCTCTACGGCAAGGACGACGACCTCCGTGCTTGCGGCCAGACCATTGTCTATGCCATCCACGAAAGCATCGGCCATCTCGGCATCTTCGTCGGGGGCGGAGTAGCCAGGAAGGAGCACCAGGAATTCGAGTCGAACATCGATCTCATCGATGTCCTGCCGCCGGGCCTGTACGAAGCGGTGATGACGCCTAAGGCCGGCGCCGTCAACGCCGATCTGGTCGGCGGCGACTGGATAGTGCGCTTCGAGCCGCGCACCCTGGACGACGTTCGGGCCATCGTCCAGCCCGACCCCGAAAACGAACGCCGTTTCGCCGCCGCGCGGCGGGTGTCGGAAATCAATCTCGGCCTGTACCGCACCCTGTTCCAGCCCTTTGTCCAGGCTTTCGCCAGCGAACAGACCACGGAATGGCTGCACAAGCTCAATCCCTCCGAACTGCCGTATGAACTGTTTTCGGACCGCAACCCGCTGATGCGGCAAATCGGCATGCTCGCCGGGCAGGTGCGCGAGCAGCGCCGGCCCGCTGCGCCCGACAATCCGATGCTCCAGGTGCAAGCGGCGATCTCGGATGCGATCATCGCCGCCCTCGACGGCTACCGCGACTTGCGTGATCACACCATGGAGCAGATCTTTCTCGGCCTCTACAGCTCGCCGGTGTTGCAGGCACTCGTCGGAATACGCGCCTCGGATGAGTCCCCGCGCCGGCATCCCGGCATCGAACCGGAGCGGATCGCCTTCATCGAGCGGCGCATCGCCGAACTCAAGGCACGCCTTGCCGAAGGCGGGTTGCGCGAGGCGTTGATTCGCAGCCTGGTCCATCGGCATGGCCGGTCCNNGGGCGTCGACGAGCGCGCTTTCGAGGTGCTGCGCCGGATGCGCGCCGAGCACGGCAGCCTGACCCTGGAGGAATTCAAGAAGATGTTGCGTGAGCAGTTCTTCGGCTTGCTGCTCGATCGGGATGGCGCGCTGGCCGCGATTCCGGGGATGCTGCCCGCCGATTCGGCAGCCCGGAACGAGGCACTCGACAAGATCCGCCAGGTCGTCTCGGCGGCCGGCGAAGTCGACGGCGAACGGGCCGAGCGCCTGGCGCGGATCGAGCAACTGTTCGCCGTGGCCGAANNCCGGGTACGGCAGGCTCAGGCAAGGCCGCCTCATAGGCACCGGATACGAGGAGCAAGCGATGGAACGNNCAAGCACGAGAAATACGAAAGACTGATTGCCCGGTGCAAGGCCCTGACCCCGGTGCCGACCGCCGTGGCCCACCCCTGCGACGAAAGCTCGCTGAAGGGCGCGGTTGAAGCCGCCGAATTGGGCATTTTGCAACCGATCCTGGTGGGGCCACGGGCCAGGATCGAAGCCGTGGCTGCGCAGTTCCAGCTGGACGTCTCCCGCTACGAACTCGTCGATGCCCCGCACAGTCACGCCGCCGCCGATCTGGCGGTGCAACTGGCGCGCGAGGGCAAGGCCGAAATGCTGATGAAGGGCAGCCTGCATACCGACGAACTGATGGGCGCGGTGGTGCGTAGCGGCACCGGGCTGCGTACTGAACGCCGTATCAGCCACGCCTTCATCATGGACGTGCCGAGCCTGGATCGGGCGATCATCGTCACCGATGCGGCGATCAACATCTTCCCGACACTGGAAGACAAGGTCCACATCGTCCAGAATGCCATCGACCTTGCCCACGCCCTGGGTTTCGAGCAACCAAAGGTGGCGATTCTGTCGGCGATGGAGACGGTGAATCCCAAGGTGCAGTCGACGGTGGAGGCCGCCGCCCTGTGCAAGATGGCCGACCGCAAGCAGATCACCGGCGGCATCCTCGATGGGCCGCTGGCGCTCGACAACGCCATCGACCTCGCCGCCGCCCGGATAAAGCAGATCGACTCGCCGGTGGCGGGGCTCGCCGACATCCTGGTGGTGCCCGACCTCGAGGCAGGCAACATGCTGGCGAAGAGCCTCAGCTTCATGGCCGACGCCGACGCCGCCGGCATCGTCCTCGGCGCGCGGGTGCCGATCATCCTGACGAGCCGCGCCGATTCGGTGACGACCCGGCTGGCCTCGTGCGCGGTGGCGGCCCTGGTCGCGCAGGCGCGGCGGGAGAGCGCCAGCAAGGCGGTGACGACATGAGCGACGCGATTCTGGTTGTCAATGCCGGGTCGTCCAGCATCAAGTTCTCGCTTTTTCTGGAACGGGGCGAGGCGCTCGACCTGTTGCTCGGCGGCCAGATCGAGGGACTCTACAGCGCTCCCCGGTTCAAGGCCAAAGATGCCGCGGGCACCGTCGTCGGCGAAAGGCAGTGGGCGGACGGCGAGCCTCTTGGCCATGATGGCGGACTCGCGCATCTGGCCGCCTTCCTGCGCGAGCAACTCGGCGAGCACCGGCTGACCGGCGTCGGCCATCGGGTAGTGCATGGCGGTGCTGCCTACGCCGCGCCGGTCCTGTTGACTGCCGGGATCGTCGGCCAGCTAGAGCAATTCATCCCGCTGGCGCCCTTGCACCAGCCGCACAACCTCAAGCCGATCCGCCTGCTGCTGGAGAACCAGCCGCAATTGCCGCAGGTGGCCTGTTTCGATACCGCCTTTCATCGCCACCAGCCGGAGCTCGCCCAGGCCTTCGCCCTGCCGCCCGCGATCACCGACCGCGGTGTGCTGCGCTACGGATTCCACGGCCTTTCCTACGAATACATCGCGGCGATCCTGCCGCAGGTCGATCCGCGCGCGGCGGCGGGACGCAGCGTCGTGCTGCACCTGGGCAACGGCGCCAGCATGTGTGCGCTCCACCAGGGCCGGAGCGTCGCCAGCACCATGGGCTTCACTGCCGTCGACGGCCTGCCGATGGGCACCCGCAGCGGCAATCTCGACCCCGGCGTGGTTCTCTACCTCATGGACGAACTGAAGATGGACGCCCGCGCCATCGAAAAGCTGCTTTACCAGCAGTCGGGCCTGCTCGGGGTTTCCGGCGTCTCCAGCGACATGCGCACCCTGCTCGCTTCCGACGAACCGCGGGCGAAATTCGCGGTGGAATTGTTCGTNCACCGTATCGGCCGGGAACTCGGTTCGCTGGCCGCCGCGCTGGGCGGACTCGACGCCCTGGTGTTCACCGCCGGCATCGGCGAGCATTCCGCCGAGATCCGGGAACGGGTCTGCCGCGCCGCCGCCTGGCTCGGGGTCGACCTCGATCCCGCCGCCAACGCGGCCGGCGGTCCGCGTCTGAGCACGGACGCCAGCCGGACTGCGGCCTGGGTGATCCCGACCAACGAAGAACTGATGATCGCACGTCATACCCGGCGCCTCCTCAACCCAGCCTGACAAGGAGCACAACAGCATGGCCCTCGATATCCCCAGTCCGCCGCTCAAGGGCAAGAAGGCCCTGGTCGTCGGCATCGCCAACGACAGTTCCATCGCCTACGGCTGCGCCGAAGCGTTTCACGAACTGCAGGCCGACCTGGCGATCACCTACCTCAACGAAAAGTCGAAGAAGTTTGTCGAACCGCTCGCGACGGAACTTGGCGCGTCGATATTCATGCCCCTCGACGTCAGCCAGCCCGGCCAGCTCGAGGCCTTGTTCGAGGAAATCACCCGCAAATGGGGCCGCCTCGACATCCTGGTTCATTCGATCGCTTTTGCCCCCAAGGAGGACCTGCAGGGTGGCCTGGTCAACTGTTCGGCGGAAGGTTTCGCCAAGGCGATGGATATTTCCTGCCACTCGTTCATCCGCATGGCCAGGCTGGCCGCACCGCTGATGGATCAGGGCGGGGCGATGTTCGCGATGAGCTACCACGGTGCCAACGAGGTGGCGCCAAACTACAACGTAATGGGGCCGGTGAAGGCGGCGCTGGAATCCGCCTGCCGCTACCTGGCTTACGAACTGGGGCCAAAGGACATCCGGGTCCACGCCATCTCGCCGGGGCCGCTGAAGACGCGGGCCGCTTCCGGGCTCAAGGACTTCGATCGCTTGCTCAACGAGGCGGCGCAGCGGGCGCCGCTCGGGGAACTGGTCGACATCATGGACGTCGGTTACACTTGCGCCTTCCTCGCTACTCCCTACGCCCGCCGCCTCACCGGCAGCACGGTGTATGTCGATGGCGGCGTGAATATCATGGCCTGAGGCAACCGGTGCATCCCGGCCCGGGCCGGGACGCGGCCGCCGTCTCAGGTCTGGGTGACGCCTTCCAGCAATTGCTGCAGTTCGCCGGACTGGTACATCTCCTTCATGATGTCGCAGCCGCCGATGAATTCGCCGTTGATGTAAAGCTGCGGAATCGTCGGCCAGTTGGCGTACTCTTTGATGCCGCTGCGGATTTCCTCGTCGGCGAGGACGTTGACCGTGACGAGGTCGCTGACCCCGCAGGCCCTGAGGATCTGCACGGAAGTCGCCGAAAAGCCGCACTGCGGAAAACGCGCGTCGCCTTTCATGTAGAGGACGACCGGGTTGCTGGTTACGGTCGAGTGGATGCGTTGCTGAACGTCGGACATGATTGCTCCAGATTGAAAGAAAGCCGTGCTCACCCGGTCGCTGCCTGCCAGGTCGGAAAAGGTTGCGGCGGCTTTGAACCCGGCAGCGGTCAATAAGTTCCGGCTGGCGGTGCCCTGATCGTGGCCATGCTCGAAGAGCAGCCAGCCGCCGGCCTGCAGATGGTCGGGGGCGCCGGCGACGATGCGGCGGATGCAGGCCAGGCCGTCGGCGCCGGCGGTCAGGGCCAGCTGCGGCTCGAAGGGCAGGCCGTCGCGCCTCAGGTGCGGGTCGCCGGCGGCGACGTAAGGCGGGTTGGCGACGATCAGGTCGAAGCGTTGCCCGGCCACCGGCGCGAACCAGTCGCCCTCGCGGAAATCGACCGGTGCCCCGAGCCGGGCGGAATTGGCGCGCGCGACGGAAATCGCCACGGGCGAGAGGTCGACCGCGACAACGGCCGCCGCCGGACATTCGAGCGCCAGCGAAATGGCGACGATGCCCGAGCCGGTGCCGAGATCGAGTACCCGCGGCGCGGTCAGGCCGCGCAGTCTTGCGAGCGCGAGGTCGATCAGGACTTCGGTTTCCGGGCGCGGAATCAACACCGCTGGCGATACCGCAAAGACGCGCCCGCGGAATTCGGCCTCGCCGACCAGGTAGGCCAGCGGCTCGCCGCTGGCGCGGCGCTCGACCCAGGCCATGAACCGCTGGCCGGCTGCCGTGGCGACCGGAGTTTCCGGCCGTGCCAGCAGGTCGCCGTGCGAGCAGCCGGTGGCGTGTTGCAGCAGCAGGCGGGCATCGAGCCGGTCGATTTTCCCCTTGCTGCGGTCAACGCCTCGAAAAGCGTCATTTTCAGTTCTGCTCGCCGAGTTCCGCCAGCAGGTCGGCCTGATGCTCGGCCGCCAGCGCGTCGAGGAGTTCGTCCATGTCGCCTTCGATGATCGTCGCGATCTTGTACAGCGTCAGGTTGATGCGGTGGTCGGTGATCCGGCCCTGCGGGAAGTTGTAGGTGCGGATGCGCTCGGAACGGTCACCCGAGCCGATCAGACGCTTGCGCGTGCTGGCGATATGGCTCTGCTGGGCGCGCACCTGGATGTCCCTGATGCGCGCGGCGAGCACGCGCATCGCGGAAGCGCGGTTGGCGTGCTGCGAGCGGCCGTCCTGGCATTCGGCGACGATGCCGGTCGGAAGGTGCGTGATGCGCACGGCCGAATCGGTCTTGTTGATGTGCTGACCGCCGGCCCCCGAGGCGCGGAAGGTGTCGATCCGCAAATCGGCCGGGTTGAGGGCGACCTCGTCGACCTCGTCGGCTTCCGGCATGACCGCGACGGTGCACGCTGAGGTATGGATGCGGCCTTGGGTTTCGGTTTCCGGGACGCGCTGCACGCGATGCGCGCCGGACTCGAATTTCAGGCGCGAATAGGCGCCGCTGCCGACGATGCGGCAGATGATTTCGCGATAGCCGCCGAGATCGGATTCGCTGGCCGAGATAACCTCGACCTGCCAGCGCTGGCGCTCGGCATAACGCGAATACATGCGGAAGAGGTCGCCGGCGAACAGCGCCGATTCGTCGCCGCCGGTGCCGGCGCGGATTTCGAGAAGGACGCCGCGCTCGTCGTCGGGGTCGCGCGGCAACAGCAGCGTCTGCAACGCCAGTTCCAGCGCCGGCAGTCGCGCCGTGGCGGCGGCGAGTTCCTCGTCGGCGAATTCGCGCATTTCGGGGTCGGCGCGCATCGCCTCGGCTTCGGCAATGTCGCTCTCGGCCTGGCGAAAGGCGTCGTACTGGACGATGAGCGGATCCAGTTCCGCACGTTCGCGGGCGAGGCGGCGGAACTGGTCCATGTCGTTGGCCGTGTCGGGGGCCGACAGCATGCGGTCGATCTCGTCGATGCGGTCGACCAGCAGGTCAAGTTTCTGGCGGATCGAGGGTTTCATGATGGCTGGGTGCGAGGGCGCCGCGGGCGGGCGCTACTCGCCGGAATGGAGGTGAAAGAGTCGCTCGGTCAGGGACTGCAGGTCAACGCGATCGGCGCCCTCGGCGAGATTCAGCGTCTGCGTCGGCGCATGCAGGAACTTGTTGACGAGCCGTTGCGATAGTTGCTCGACGACCTTTTCCGGTGCTTCGCCGCGGGCCAGCAGCTTCAGCGCATGCTCGATCTCGTGGCGGCGCATGCGCTCGGCGGAATCGCGCAGCGAGCGGATCACCGGCACCGTGTCGCGCGCCTCCAGCCAGCCGAGGAAATCGTGCACGCGGTTGCTGACGATCGTCTCGGCCTCGACCACCGCCGCCTGCCGCGACTCGAGGCCGCTCTCGACGACGTTGGCCAGATCGTCGACGGTATAGAGGAAGACGTCGTCGAGTTCGCCGACCTCTTGCTCGATGTCGCGTGGCACGGCGAGGTCGACCATGAACATCGGCCGGTGCCGGCGCGCCTTGACCGCGCGTTCGGCCATGCCCAGGCCGATGATCGGCAGCGGCGAGGCGGTGCAGGATACGACGATGTCGTGCTGCGCGATGTGCTCGCCCAGTTCGTCGAGGCGGATCGCCGTGCCGTTGAATCGCTCGGCCAGCGCCCGGCCGCGCTCGACGGTGCGGTTGGCGATGGTGACCAGTTTCGGCTGCCTGGCGCAGAAGTGGGCCGCGCACAGTTCGATCATTTCGCCGGCGCCGATGAACAGGATGCGCTGCGTCGCCAGCGACTCGAAGATGCGCTCGGCGA
This sequence comes from Dechloromonas sp., assembly GCA_013693915.1. Taxonomy (GTDB): domain Bacteria; phylum Pseudomonadota; class Gammaproteobacteria; order Burkholderiales; family Rhodocyclaceae; genus Azonexus. The sequence goes on from CP059264.1 coordinate 746,436, forward strand.
GATGGACGGCGGCGGCTGCCATCGAGACGATGTTGGCGCCGATCGCCGTCGTGCTGCGCACTTCCTTGGCAACCGAAAAGGAACGCTGGAACAACTTGTGCAGTTGCGTGCCGAGCGTGCCGCTCTCTTCGGCGACGCGCACCGCCTCCTTCATCTGGCCGAGGATCTGCGGCTCGCCGATCACCATCGAATCGAGTCCGCTGGCAACGCGGAAGACATGGCGGACCGCATCCGGCTGATCGTGCAGGTAGAGGTAGGGCGCGATCTCGCCGCGCTCGACCCGGTGGTAGCGCGTCAGCCAGTCGACGACCGCCTCGGGCGCCTCGGCCGCACAGTAGATCTCGGTGCGGTTGCAGGTCGACAGGATTGCCGCCTCCCTGACCCGCCCGTTATGCGTCAGGTCGGCCAGCGCCTGATGCAGTTTCTCGGCGTGGAATGCCACGCGCTCGCGTATGGCGAGCGGAGCGGAGTGATGGTTGATGCCGAGGGTAAAGATCACCGGGGCGGGTGGGGCGGACGAAATGGGTGGCGATTATAGCATCCGGCCTGCCCGGGCCTCTCTCGGGGCGGGAAGCCGCATCGCGCCATGTCCCGTCGTCTTGTGCGGCACGCCGATCGAGCGACACCGGGCAAGCAGAAATCTGACAAGTCCGATCGGGTTTGGTGGATTCGATGCCATCCCGAGGGGCAGTAGCTCCCGACCGGCGTGTCGTCACCACGAAGCCGCGGTTTCGCGGACCCGGGCTGCAGGTCAGCGCTGCGAGCAAGACCTTTGCCGTGACGGCGAGGCTCCTTTGGAATTCGGTGGCCTTTCGCCCACGCCGGCATGGGCCGTTTGCTTTTTCGAATGCGCGTAAGGAGAGTGTCATGGAAACCGCAGGCGGTCCGGGTTTGTGGGCCGGCTTCGCAGCCATCGCCCTCGTCATGCTGGCGATCGACCTCTTCGTCGTCGGCGGCGGCAGGGAGCGCCGCGTCAGCTTCCGCGAGGCGGCCACCTGGTCGGTGATCTGGATCGCCATCACGCTGGCCTGCGCCGGCGGTCGGCGGTGGCATCTCGATGCCAGCCTCGGCCGCGAGATCGCCAATACCAAGGCACTCGAATTCATCACCGGCCACCTGATCGCGAAGGTGCTGGCGGTCGACAGCGCCTTCGTCTGGCTGATGCTTTTCGGGTTTTTGCCGTTCCCGCAGAGTTGCAGAAGCGGGTGCTGCTCTACGGCCTGCTCGGCGTCATCGTCATGCGCACCATCATGATCCTCGCCGGCGATTCGATCCCGGCCATTTTGCGATCACGACCGACCCGTTCATCGTGCTGACCTCGAACATCTTCGCCATCCTCGGCCTGCGCGCGATATGCTTCCTGCTCCCCGACGGCGCCGACCGCTTGTCGCTGCTCAAGTACGGGCTGGCCATCGTGCTCATGTTCATCGGCGTCAGGATGCTGCTGATCGACATCTACAAGATCCCGGTCGGGTTCCCGCTGGCCGTCGTCGCCGCCATCATCGGCGGCTCGGTATGGGCTTCGCTGCGCAAGGAGGCGCGCGTCGGCGGGGGCTGATCAGCGGTTGTCGAGGCGGCTGTAGTCGAGGATGGCCGCCTCGCGGGCGCNCGCGCGCCGCCATTCGGCGTGCAGCGCATCGCTCAACGGCCAGAAGCGGCGGTCGGTACGGCGCACGCCGAAACGGTCGGTGAGCTTGACCAGGTCGGCTTCGTCGGCCAGGCGCGCAACGGCGGCGACGAAATCGGGCAATTTTTNCCGGTCGACCGCAAACAGCGCGTTGGGGTAGGCGCCGATGACGCCGTCCAGCGCGAGCAGCGTATCTTCCTTGGGCAATCGCCGCTCCTCCTCGTCGAACATCTGGGCGACATTGCTGTGCGCGCTGTTGCGCACCAGCGAAACGATCTGCAGTCGTTCCCCTGGCCGGCGCAGCAACAGCAGGCTGAACTCGGGCATTACCGAGGCCGGAATGCCGTGGATCCGTGAAAGCTTCCGCATTTGCGCGATTTCGGCCGAGCCCAGCCCGGTTTTCTGCCAGTCGAGCGCCGGCGGGCGCACTGGTGCCATGCGTTGCCCGACGGCCTCGTAGAGTTCCGCCAGATGATCCGCAGTGCGATAGCGCATTCCGCTTTCGCTCGGGAAGTAGGCGGCGGCGTCGGTGAAGTACCGGTCGGACTCACCCTTGCGGCCGCGATACCAGTAGTCGAGGACCGGCTGGCGATCCTTGAGCGGCAGGAAGGTCAGGAAGTTGAGCTCGCCCTCCATGCGCAGGAAGTCCATGTAGAGGCGGGTGGCCAGCTGGTGCCCGGTATTCCCNNAGACGTCGTAGCCGGCGAGCAGCAGGTAGTGCATGCGTTCGAACAACGGGTAGCCGATGACCAGCATCGTCTTTGGGCGGGAACCGGCGAAGCCGCGGCTCACCGAGGCATTGTCGAAATGGCGGAAGACCGTCAATGCCGCGTTCGGGTTGCTGCCGTCGCCATCCCACAGGTCGGTGACGACCGGCAACTCGTTGCTCTTCAACTCGGCTGCGAGCCTGCTCTTGGCTTGCAGGTAGTTCTTCTCGAGCCTGGAATACTGACGCCAGGACAGCAACCCGGCGGTGCTCTCGTGTTCCGCCGGCAGTTGCAGGTTGACGATGTCGGTGTCGAGCAGGGCGGTCGCCATCCGGGTTTCGCTGCTGTCCGGGGACACGAAGGCGACCCAGAAGATGTCGTTGATCACGTTGAGGGCGACCTGGCCGCGGCAGACCGGCCCCTTCATGAAGCCCATCATGGTGAACTGCGCGTCGTCGAGCATGAAGCGATAACGCGCCGCGACCGGCAGCGCGCGGAAGGTCGCGAAGGGGTTGGAGGCCTGATCCGGAGCGTAGCCAGGCAGCGTGGCAACCGGGTAGTCGGCAACGAAGAACCACTGGCGCACGCGCTCCATGCGGGCGGAGTCGAGTTCCAGCGGCATGAACGTCTTTTCCACCTGGGTGGCCTCATTATGGCGCAGGCGGTAGTAAACACGCGGCACGCCGGGGTCGTCGTAGGGCCGGCGCGTCGCCACCAGATCGATCGGCTTTCCCGGTGGCGTCCGACTGCGGACGAGCTGGAAGTAACGCCCCGGCGCCGCCGCGAAATGGATCTGGCCGACGTACCAGTGCTCGTAGATGTAGCGGGCGACCAGCTGCTCGCGCAGGCTGTCGCCGTTCAGGAAGCGCTCCCACTCGGTCACTTGCGCCATGACTTCGGCCGGCAATGGCGGCGGTGGCGTGTAGGGCGCTCCGGCCTCCAGCCAGCGCGCCAGGGTCTGGTGCTCGTCGCGGGGCAGCCCGGGCAGGCCGAAGGGCATGCCGCGTTCCGGGTGCCTGAGTGCGTATTCGTCAAAGTCCTCGGCGCGGGCGCAGGTCTGGTCGCGGTCCAGCGAGAAGTCGAGATCGGAGTTGGTCAGCGCCCCGCTCGCGGGTCCCGGATGAGTTTGCTTGAGGGCGAGCATGCGGTACATGACGCCGCCGTCGCGGTTCGCTTCCGGCGTCTGCTCGCGCTCGTTGAGCACCGGGTGAAAGCCCTTCTTCCGCCAATCTGCATTGGTCAGGGCATCGAAGCCGAGGCGCGTCGGTTCGTCGGCGACCAAACGGACGCTGGAATAGACGATCTTCGGGTTGGCGCCGCGGGTCAGCCCGGCGTAACTGGTCAGATTGAGCTGGCACGGCGAGTCGTAGCAGGCGTGGCAGGAAACGCAACGCCGGTCAAGCAGCGGCCGCACCTCGCTCCAGTAATCCGGCGCGCCGCTGACCGCGGCGGTCGGCTGATCGAAGCGCGCCGGGTCGGGCGGACCGAAGCGGTCGTCGAGCTTGAAGGTGCCGACGATGGTGGCGCAACCGGCGAGGAAAGCCAGGAGAAGCGGGGGCAGCAGGCGCATGCGACATCTCGAATGGGATGGATGCCCGGCATTTTAGCGCCTGCGCCCCGTCCGGACCTTCCACCAGCCCGCCAGGGCGGTGGGACAACGCGGGAGTATAGGCAAACCTGCTACTATTTCGCATTTCGCTGCATTGCACCAAAGGTTTTCTCCCGATGTCGATCCCCGCCGCTGACCGGATGAGTCCGCAAGAACGCCGCGCCGGTGCGTCGCTGGCGGCGATCTTCGGCCTGCGCATGCTGGGGCTGTTTCTCATCCTGCCGGTCTTCTCGGTCTATGCGAAGACGCTTCCCGGCGGCGAGAATTTGGCGCTGGTCGGCTTTGCGCTGGGCGCCTACGGACTGACCCAGGCAGTTTTCCAGATTCCCTACGGGATTGCCTCCGACCTCTGGGGGCGCAAACCGGTCATTGTCATCGGCCTGCTCATCTTCGCCTTCGGCAGTTTCGTCGCTGCCTGGGCGCATGACATGAACTGGGTCATCGCCGGCCGCGTCCTGCAGGGGGCCGGCGCGATTTCGGCGGCGGTCACCGCCCTGGCTGCCGATCTCACGCGTGAGGAGCATCGGACCAAGGTGATGGCGATGATCGGCTCGTCGATCGGGCTGGTATTCGCGCTGTCGCTGGTTGGCGCACCGGTTCTTTACGGCTGGATCGGGATGGGCGGGCTGTTCGTCCTCACCGGTGTTCTCGCCCTNGCTGGCGATCGTGCTGCTACTCAAGGTCGTGCCCCCGCGCCGCCGCCGCATGGCCACGACAAGCTGCCGCTGCGCCGGGTGATCTTCGATGCCGACCTGCTGCGCCTGAACCTCGGCATCTTCACGCTGCACATGGTGCAGATGGCGATGTTCGTCGTGCTTCCGCACGCACTGGTCGACCACGGCGGGCTGCCGGCGGCGGCGCACTGGGAGGTCTATTTGCCGGCAGTGCTCGTCTCGTTCGCCATCATGGTGCCGGCGATCGTTGCCGCCGAACGCAAGGACAAGATGCGCGCCATNTTTTGCGCCGCCGTCGCGCTGCTGGTCGTCGTCCAACTCGGCCTGCTGTTCTTCGGCCAGAGCTTATGGACGCTGGCCTTCTGGCTGCTGCTTTTCTTTGTCGCGTTCAATGTTCTCGAAGCCACGCTGCCGTCGCTGGTCTCGCGCACCGCGCCNGCCATCGGCCAAGGGGCGGCGCTCGGCGTGTATAACACCATGCAGGCGATCGGTCTGTTCACCGGCGGCGCGGCCGGGGGCTATATCGCCCAGCATTTCGGCGATAATGCGGTCTTTGCTGGCAGTGCCGGACTGGCGCTGCTCTGGCTGGCGGTGGCTGGTTCAATGAATTTTCCGCGACGGCGCGAGACGGCCGTCGCGACTCAATCCATCTAGGAGGCATATCGGCATGGCATCGGTCAACAAGGTCATTCTCGTCGGCAACCTGGGCGCCGACCCGGAAACTCGCTACACGGCAAGCGGTGACGCGATCTGCAATATTCGTCTGGCGACCACCGAAAGCTGGAAGGACAAGACGTCCGGCGAAAAGAGGGAAGTCACCGAATGGCATCGCGTGGTCTTCTACCGGAAGCTGGCGGAAATCGCTGGCCAGTACCTGAAGAAGGGCTCGCAGGTTTACCTGGAGGGGCGCATCAAGACGCGCAAGTGGCAGGACAAGGAAGGACAGGATCGCTACACGACCGAAATCGAAGCGACCGAAATGCAGATGCTTGGCAGTCGCCAGGGCATGGGCGCGCCGGCGCCATCAGGCGGCTACGACAGCGAGCCAGCCGATTTCGCTCCGTCGCCCGCCAAGAACAAGCCGAAGCCGGCATTCGACGACCTGGGCGACGACATTCCCTTCTGAGATCAGCCCCGGCATCCCTTGCGGTCAAGTCCCCGGCAAGCTTCTGGCTGCCGGGGATTTTCATGTTCACCCCGGCGGCGACAGGCAATTCCTGCGCGAGGTGTAACGAATCCGGCGCTGGCGCGACTAAGGGGTAAGGCTTTCCCGGAGAACGACAATGCTTGATACCTTCCCGCTGCTGTTCAGGACCGGTTTCCCTGCGATCGCGCGGAGAACGCTGGAAACGCTCCAGGCCAACCTTGGCTACCGCTGCAACCAGTCCTGCCTCCATTGCCATGTCGCTGCCAGCCCCAAGCGGACCGAGGAAATGAGTTGGGAGACGATGGAAGCGATGCTGGTCTTTGCCGGCAGGCACGGCATCCGGACGCTCGACCTGACCGGCGGCGCCCCGGAGCTGAATCCGAACTTCCGGCGTCTGGTCGTCGCCGCCAGGGAGATGGGGCTGCGGGTCATCGACCGCTGCAACCTGACGATCCTCAGCAAACCGGGCCAAGAGACGCTGGCTGCCTTTCTCGCCGACAATGCTGTCGAGATTACGGCATCGCTGCCCTGCTATCTCGAGGAGAACGTCGACAAGCAGCGCGGCGAAGGGGTCTTCCAGGCCAGTCTCGAAGGTCTGCGCCGCCTGAATTCTCTGGGCTACGGCCTGCCGGACAGCGGCCGCGTTCTCAACCTGGCCTATAACCCGCTCGGCCCGAGCCTGGCGCCTGACCAGATGCATCTGGAACAGGTCTACAAGGAACAACTGGCAAGCCGCCATGGCATCGTGTTCAACCGGCTGCATGTCCTCACCAACATGCCGATCCAGCGCTTTGGCAGCCAGTTGCTGGCACGCAACGAGTTTGGCGACTACATGCAGTTGTTGAGGAGTGCCGCGAAACCGGAAAACCTCGATGGCGTGATGTGCCGGACACTGCTCTCCGTCAGTTGGCAGGGCCAGGTGTTCGATTGCGATTTCAACCAGATGCTCGGGCTGNNCCGCTTGGGAACCAGGGCGGCAAGGCCGGTGTACTTGTCCGACCTGCTCGACGCAGACCTGAATGGTCGCCAGATCCGGGTCGCGGATCATTGTTATGGCTGTACGGCCGGTCAGGGCAGCAGTTGCGGCGGCGCGTTGGCGACCCGCGGCTGATCGGGTGCGGCGCCGCATGACGGTTTGACCGGGGTGTCTCTTGCCCCCGTGGCTCCCGCCGAACGCGTTGACGAATGCCGGAACTCCCCGACTTGGTGCCTGCCCGATGCTTACCGGCAGCGAAATTCCTGTAAGGAAATCGCGGATCCGGACGACCAAGGATCAGGACACCGACGACGCCGTGCACAACCGCACGGAGCGTCGAGCAGAGCAAAGGAGAACAGGATGAACCGTCGCAACTGGATTTTCCGCATGACCGGGTTGCTCGCTGCCAGCGCCTTTCCCTTCGGCGCAGGTGGCGCCGCGAGCAACTTCCCCTGAACAAGTCCCGCGACGAATGGCGCAAACTGGTCTCGCCCGAGGCCTACAAGGTGCTGTTCGAGGAAGGTACCGAGCGGGCCAGCAGCAGCCCGTTGAATGAAGAGAAGCGGGCCGGCACCTACATCTGCGCTGCCTGCAACCAGCCCCTGTTCGACAGCGCGCACAAGTACGAAAGCGGCACCGGCTGGCCGAGCTTCTGGCAACCGATCGCCGGTGCCGTGGGCACCTCGACCGATTTCAAGCTGATCTATCCGCGCACCGAATACCATTGTTCGCGCTGCGGAGGACACCAGGGGCATGTCTTCAACGATGGCCCCAAGCCGACGGGCAAGCGTTACTGCAACAACGGGGTCGCCCTTGCCTTTGTCGTCCAGGGCGCCTCGCTACCGGCCCTGCGGACATGAAAATCAGCCGCTTTCTGGGGTTGACCGCAGCNAATTGCCGTTCTGGCAATCCCGGTCCATGCCCGGTCGCAGAAGATGGAGCCGACGCAGTCGTACAGCGCCCCGGGGCCACAGCGATATTTGCCGGCGGCTGCTTCTGGTGTGTGGAACAGGACTTCGAAAAGCTGTCCGGCGTGTTCGAGGTAGAATCCGGCTACACCGCCGGCTGGACGGAAAACCCGGACTACGCGAGCGTGAGCTCAGGTAACACCGGACATGCCGAAGCCGTCAAGGTGCACTACGACCCGGAGAAGATCAGCTACGGGCAGCTCGTCGAGTACTTCTGGCGCCATATCGACCCCACCGCCAGGAATCGCCAGTTCTGCGACATCGGGACGCCCTACCGCAGCGGCATCTACTGGCAGAACGAAGCCGAGCGCAAGGTCGCCGAAGCCAGCCGTGACGCACTGCTGGCGAGCGGCCGGTTCACGAGCATCCACACGGAACTGGCCCCCGCCACCACCTTCTGGCGCGCCGAGGAATACCACCAGGACTATTACAGGAAGAATCCGTTGCGTTATGGCTATTACCGCTTCGCCTGTGGCCGCGATGCGCGGGTGGCCGAGATCTGGGGCGAAAGGAAGTAGCGGCACGGCCGGGCAGTCGCCTACCGGCTCGTCTTCCCTGACTCCGCGTTCCCGACGGTTCCGCTCTGGTCGGGGTAGCTGCGCCGATTGATCGCGTAGTCGTTCACCTGTCCGCGAAACGGTAACAGGAGCATGCCGTCAAGACGCGCCACCTCGTGCGCATCCCGATGATCGCGGATACCGATCGTCATGCCGAGCTGGCCGCCGCGCGGCTGGTCGCGATAGGTGCCGAACGCGCGGTCCCACCAGCTGAGGTTGAAGCCGAAATTGGAGTTGGTCTCGTCGTTCTCGATCGAGTGATGCACCCGATGCATGTCCGGCGTCACGACAATCCAGCGCATTACCCGGTCCAGACGGGCCGGCAGCCCGATGTTGCCGTGGTTGAACATGGCCATGCCGTTCAGCACGACCTCGAAAATGACCACGGCGATCACTGGCGCGCCGAGCACGACGATGGTGGCGAACTTGATCAGCATCGACAGGACGATCTCGAGCGGATGAAAGCGCGCCCCTGTCGTCAGGTCATAGTCGGGATCGGCATGATGCACCCGGTGCACCCGCCAGAGAGCCGGTACCGCATGCAGCATGACGTGCTGCAGCCAGATGACAAAATCCAGGGCGATCACGGCCAGCGGGATCGCAAGCGGCCACGGCACGGCAAAGTGATTCAGCAGGCCCCAGCCCCGGTCGGCACAGAAAGCCGCCATGCCGGCGCCGGCCAGTGGAAAGATCAGCCGCAACAGTGCCGTGTTGAGCGCCACCAGACCGAGGTTGCTGCTCCAGCGCAGAACCCTGGAGACAGTGAGTGCGCGCCGCGGCGCCAGTCCTTCCCAGAGCGCGATTACCGCGAAGATGCCGGCAAAGAACCCCAGCCTGATCGCCGTCTCGTTGTTCAGTACGAATTGTTCGAAATTCATGGGGCGTCCGTTCGCAACGCCGGCCAGTGCTCGTTGACGCGGCGCATCGGCTTGACCGGTACGGGATGCCCGGCGGTCCGGGCAAGGCCCGCCGGCCGCAGCGTCGAACCGATATCTCTCGGCACAGGGGTTGTTCCTGTTTGCATTTATTGGGTTTCCAGAACTTCTTCGACAACGGCGCTGCGCACATGGCTCGGCGGTGTGTTCAAAATGGTATCCGGAAATCAGGACAGCCACTCAGCTCTTCCCAAGACTCAGGTCATTCGTCGGCCGAGGACGGGGTTCTGAGAAGACAGCCACACGCAGGGGATCGACCGCGCTATCCATTCTGGTTGTCAAGTCCTGACGTTACGGTTCGCTCAGCGAAAGGCCAGCAGGCCGACGGCTAGCGCCGCGACGGTCGCCCAGCCCAGGCGATCCACATGGCGATGCAGTGCCGCTTCCATCCGTGCGCCACCCTAGGCCATCAGGGCAGCGACCAGGAAGAAGCGCGCGCCACGCCCGACGAGCGAAGCAAGGGTAAAAGGCAGGAGTGCCATGGATAGCCCGCCGGCTGCGATGGTGAACACCTTGTAGGGAATCGGCGAGAACCCGGCGATGAACACAGCCCAGAAGCCCCATTGTCCGAACCACTCCACCGCTGTCTGATAGGCTGGCCAGTACCGGCTTTCCTGCAACCAGGGCAACAGCGCATCGATGGCAAAGTAGCCGATGGCATAACCCAGCAGCCCGCCAGCCACGGAAGTGAGTGTCGTCAGCAGCGCCAGATGCCATGCCCGGTGCGGCTGCGCCAGGCACATGGGTGCGAGCATCACGTCCGGTGGCACCGGGAAGAACGAGGATTCGACGAAACTCATCCCGCCCAAGTACCAGGGCGCATGCCGATGCCGGGCCCACACCAAGGCCAGGCGATAGAGCGGCGAAAACAGTTTCATGGGCGCGCCCCGCACCGCTTCGCGGCGACGTGCCAGATCCAGGCCCGGGAGATCAGCAGGTAACTGGCGGCGGCCGCAAAGCTTGCCGTGATCGCCAGGCCGGTGAAAAGTGGCAGGCCGATCGCGCCGAGGCTTCCCAGGATGCTGGCGGGATCGGCCCACGAGATCGCAGCCGTGGCGGAGCTTCCCGTCGCCCAGGCGCCCAGGTGATAGGCGGCGTAGTAGATGGGCGGCACTGTCAGCGGGTTGGTCACAAGAGTGCCGGCGGCGGCGATCGGCACGTTGGCCCGCAGGACGACCGCTACCGCAGCGGCAAGCAGTATCTGGGCGACGGGGATCAGGAAGCCGATGAACAGGCCGATCGCCACGCCCGTGGCGACGCCACGGCGCGACCAGCGCCACAGTTTCGGGTTGGCGAGATGAGGCGCCAGCGCGCGGAGCCATGGGTTGGCTTCGAGTTGTTCGCGGCTGGGTGCCAGCGCCCGCAGGCGTTGGATCACGGCAAACATTGTTCTCAATCGTCCCCGTTCATGAAGCCCAGCAACTGCAGCAGGCTGGTGAAGAGATTGAAGATCGAGACGAACAGCGTTACGGTGGCCAGCACATAGTTGGTTTCGCCACCGTGGATGATGTTGCTCGTTTCATAGAGAATCAGCCCAGACATCAGCAGCACGAACGCGGCCGAGACCGTCAGTGACAGAGCGGGGATCTCTAGGAAGATCGCGGCGAGGCCGGCAAGGAAGGCGAGCAGGATCCCGACCATCAGGAAACCGCCCATAAAGCTGAAGTCCTTCTTCGTCGTCAGCGCGTAGGCAGACAGTCCGACGAAAATCGCGGCCGTGGCGCCCATCGCCTGCATGACGATCTCGCCACCGTTGGGCAGGCCGAGATAGCGAGTTATGACGGGCCCCAGCGTGTAGCCCATGAAGCCGGTCATGGCAAACACGGCGAGTACCCNCCAGCCGCTGTCCTTCAGCTTGTGCACGGCGAACAGCAGCCCGAAGAAGCCGCCGAGCGTGAGCAGGATGCCCGGGTGCGGCAGTTTCAGCGCCACCGACGCGGCGGCGGTCACGGCGGCGAAGGCCAGCGTCATCGACAGCAGCAGGTATGTGTTGCGGATCACCCGATTGGTGGCGAGGACGGACGCGACACCGCCTTGCGGCAGGGCAATCGCTTGAGCGCGGGGATGGTTCAGGTTCATTTCAGTCTCCTTTGGGGTTGCGAAGAGAAAAGCCGACGCAGAAGGGGCGTTATCCGCCGGCACGCTAAGCGAGCTGGGGGCGCCATCCCTCACGGCACCACCATCACGGGCAAGCGGGCGAGGTGCATGACCTTGTGGGCGACGGATACGAGCAGCATGCTTTCGACGGTGTTGAGGCTGCGGTTGCCCATGACGATGCCGATGGCGTGCAGTCGGACGGCCTGTTCAAGGATGCGCTCGGCCGGGTCGCCCATGGCCACGTGCAGGCGCCACGGCAGCCCCTTGGTGTCGAGCAGGGCTCGCGCTTGCGCGGTGGCTTCCAGCGCACGATGCCCAAGCTCCGCCTCGGCGGCTTCCTTGGACAGCCAGGGTTGCACATGAACCAGATGGAGGGCGCAGGCATTCATCTCGGCGGCCTGGCCGGCAGCGTGGGCGATGGCGCGCAGGGCGTTGTCCGATCTATCCACCGCGACCAACCAGGGATTGACGTCTGGCGCTTTTAGCGGCGGGGTGCTGTCGAAGATGAGCTTGACCAGGCGCCCATCGCTATCGCGTTCGCTGCCGGCGAGCGCCGGGATAACTTGAGCGGGGTTCATGCTTGTCCTCCAGCGCTGGCAGAACGGGGTTTCGACAGTGCCAGACTACCCACCACCGAGACGAGGATGATGCTGCCGACGATGGACAGCGACCACTGGATCGGCATATGGAACCAGGGCATGGCGAGCATCTTGCCGCCGATGAAGACGAGCACGATGGCCAGGCCGTACTTGAGCAGATGGAAGCGATCCGCCATGTCGGCGAGCAGGAAGTACAGGGCGCGCAGGCCCATGATGGCGAAGATGTTGGAGGTGAACACGATGAAGGGGTCGGTGGTGACGGCGAAGATCGCCGGGATGCTATCCACCGCGAACACCAGGTCGCTGGCTTCGATCAGCACCAGCACCAGGAACATCGGCGTCGCCCAGAGGAGACCGTTCTGCCGGACGAAGAAGCGCTCGCCGTGGAATTCGGGCGTGATGCGCAGATGCCCGCGCAGCCAGCGCAGGAGCGGATTCTTTTCTAGATCGGGCTCCGCTTCGGCGAAGATGATCATCTTGACGCCGGTGATGACGAGGAAGGCGCCGAACACGTAGAGGATCCAGGCGAACTGCTGGACCAGCCAGACTCCGGCGAAGATCATGCCGGCGCGCATGACGATGGCGCCAAGGACGCCATAGAGCAGCACGCGGCGCTGCAGTTCCGGCGGCACGGCGAAGTAGCCGAAGATCATGACGAAGACGAACATGTTGTCCACCGACAAGGACTGTTCGATCAGGTAGCCGGCAAGAAACTCCAGCGTTTTCGTCCGCGCCACCTCGGCGCCTTGGGTATCGTTCAGATACCACCAGAGCAGGCCGGCGAAAGCGAGGGCGAGGCTTACCCAGATGGCTACCCAGGCGGCCGCCTCCTTGACGGAGACCTTGTGCGACTTGCGGCCGCCGAAGACGAACAGGTCGAGCGCCAGCATGGCCAACACAAAGGCGATGAAGCCGACCCACATCGGGCCGGTGGCAAAGCTGGTGGCGGCATCAGTCATGCCGGACTCCTTGCCGGCCGCGAATCATCGCCATGACCTGGCCGGCATCAAGTGTCGCGGCCTTTTGCTCGATTTGCGGGAGATAGCGTGTCTGCAGTTCCCTGGCCGGGCCGAGGAGCGACTGATAGGTCTCGCGCAGGAGGTCGCCGTTCATCTGCCGCCCGCCGGCATAGTAGCGCTTGGCGAGATGCCCCAGGGCGTATGTCGTCGCGAAGGAAAACGCCATGCCAGTGGCGGCGCGACCGATCTTGCCCGCTGTCTTTCCAGCTACCTTGCCGAGCAGGCCACCGAGCAGCTTGCGCCCGAACTGCTCGAGATATTGCGATGTCAGGCCGACGCCGGCAGCGGCGATGAATTCCTTGATATGCCCCTGGTCGAGGGCGACCCCATGCGCCTGTCCGATGCCATACACCATCTTGATCTGCAGCGGAATGATCGCCATCGACGCCCAGGACTGCGGCAGCAGTTCGAGCGCGCCGTTGAGCAGGGCGTAGTTGAGAATCGACTGGTCGAGCTCCGCATTGTCGCTGCCGGCGCCGGAAGGGGTGACGGTGCCGGTGGCGGTAGCCGCGACAAAAGGATCAACCTCGCGCTCGATCTTGCGCGCCTGGTCATTGCCGAGACCGAGGCTCGCCTTGAGTTGGTCGAGGAAGCGACGCTCCGCCGTAGTTGTCTGGCCGTCGGCCTCGCAAACGCAGAGCGCCATTTCGTAGGCGTAGTGGCGAAGGCCATCGTCACTCAGGGCAGCGATCGCCTGGTCGAGGCCGAAGCGCTTCAACAGCACATCCTGATAGAGCGCTCGCAGGTCGATCGCCGGCGATGCCGAGGCAAGCGACTCTGCAATGCGCCGGACCTCCTCGCGCTCGTGGTCGTCCTTTGCGCCATCCGCGAAGGCAGCGTGAAGGGCGATGGCAAGAATGGCTTTCTGGTCTTCGGCTCGCATCAGAGATGTCTTCTTTCAGGGCGTGAGTATGGATTGACTGCGGGGCCTGCTAGGCGCAGGCAGGGGCGGTTTGAACGGGCATGAGTGAGCGGGCAGAAACGATCAATCGCTTCTTGAGCCCCGAGGCCAATTGGCGCTCGACCTCCCACATGGGAAGTCCCTTGACGACGGCCACTTGCTCGATTGCGGTTACCACCTCACCGAACTTGACATATAGATACTTGGCACCACGCTGGATCGAAGTCGTCACTTTCATAGTCTATAGTCTCCTGGTTAGTTGGTGGAGACCTCATAGTACCGAACTTGTCGGGTAGGTTTGGTCGAGGAAAAATGAGTTTATATTTCGTTTTTTTCGAAGATTTGATTGCCCTCGGTCTATGCGTCTTGAGCCGTTCCCCTCGAGCGGCTGCTCCGATATCCATGATGCTGGTCTGCATGCCGGACGTTTCTTCCGGGCACGACGTGCCTGTAGCCTGGAACCTGAACCGGAAATTCGGTGGGCTTCCTTGCCTGCGGGCGCTGAACGATTCATGATGATCGCTGGTGGTGCAGAAAGCGAATCACCTCAATGGCCGATCATGCAGTCTGATAGCTGACAGTGCTGATGGTCTCGCGGCTCGGAAGTCGGCCGCCGTTGAACTCGGACAGCTTTCCGGCCGGGACTTTCGGGGCCATGAAACTCATCCGCGACGCCCAGACCAGTGTCGAAATTGATGCCCGTTTGTAAGGAGCCGGGCCACCTGGCCGACTAGCGGGCATGCAGGGTTGCGTCGGTCCCTGGGGGCTTTTTCAGGAAGGACTTCATGCAATTTCGCAAGCTGGCGCTGGTTCTGACCGCAGGCACGGCAATTGCCGCGTTCTTTGCCTTCGATCTCGGGCAGTACCTCAGTCTCGGGACGTTCAAGGAACAGCAGTCAGCCATCGAGGCTTTTCAGGCGGCGCAACCGGTGTTGAGCAGCGTCATCTATTTCGTCGTTTACATCGTGGCGACGGCGCTCTCGCTACCTGGAGCCGCCTTGCTGACATTGGCCGGCGGCGCGTTATTCGGGTTGCTGTGGGGAACGGTGATCGTGTCCTTCGCGTCGACGATCGGCGCCACGCTGGCTTTCCTGATGTCGCGCTTCCTGCTTCGCGACTGGGTGGAGAGTCGCTTTGGCGAGCGCCTTGCGGCCATCGATCAAGGCGTCCGTCGCGAGGGTGCCTTCTACCTGTTCACCCTGCGCCTGGTGCCGGCCGTCCCCTTCTTCCTGATCAATCTGCTGTTCGGTCTGACCGGCATGAAGGCGCGGACCTTCTGTTGGGTCAGCCAGTTGGGCATGCTGGCCGGCACCGTGGTNCACGTCAACGCCGGCACGCAGCTCGGCAAGCTTGAATCGCTTTCCGGCATCCTGTCGCCGGCGCTGCTGGGATCGTTTTTCCTGCTCGGCATCTTTCCGCTGGTCGCCCGCCGGATCGTCGAGGCGGTCCGCCGGAACAGGGTATACGCCAAATGGAAGAAGCCGGCGCGGTTCGACCGCAATATCGTGGTCATCGGCGGCGGCAGCGCCGGACTGGTGACGGCCTACATCGGAGCCGCCGTCAAGGCCAGGGTGACGCTGGTCGAAAGGCACGAGCTGGGCGGTGACTGTCTGAATACCGGCTGCGTGCCGTCGAAGGCGCTGATCCGCTCGGCGCGGCTGCTGTCGCACATGGCGCGCTCGAAGGAATTCGGCATCGAATCGGCGCGCGCCGACTTCGATTTCGCCGCCGTCATGGAACGGGTACAGACGGTGATCAGGACCATAGCGCCGCACGATTCGGCCGAGCGCTATACCGGTCTCGGCGTCGATGTCGTGCACGGATCGGCCAGAATCGTCTCGCCCTGGGAAGTCGAAATAGCCCGCGAGGATGGCGGCAGGCAACGGCTGACGACGCGCAGCATCGTCATCGCCACCGGCGCCCGCCCCTTCGTGCCGCCCATCCCGGGCATCGAGGAAGTCGGTTTTCTGACCTCGGACAACGTCTGGGAACTGCGTGAACTGCCCAAGCGGCTGGTCGTCCTCGGCGGCGGGCCGATCGGCTGCGAACTGACCCAGGCCTTTGCCCGCTTCGGCGCCCGGGTGACGCAGGTGGAGATGGCGCCGCGCATCCTGATCCGCGAGGACTCCGAGATATCGGAAATGGTCACGCGGCGTTTCCGCGCCGAGGGCATCGCCGTGCTGGTCAATCACCGCGCCGCGCGATTCGTCGTCGAGAACGGCGAGAAGATCCTGGTCGCCGACCATAAGGGACAGGATGTCCGCATTTCCTTCGATGCCGTGCTGGTCGCTGTCGGCCGCGCCGCCAACCTGACGGGCTTCGGCCTCGAGGAACTCGGCATCCCGACCGGACGCACCGTCGGCACCAATGAATTCCTGCAAACGAGCTACCCGAACATCTACGCCGCCGGCGATGTCGCCGGCCCTTTCCAGTTCACCCATGCCGCGGCACATCAGGCCTGGTATGCCGCGGTCAACGCGCTTTTCGACCCGCTGCGGAAATTCAAGGCCGATTACTCGGTGATGCCGTGGGCGACTTTCGTCGAACCTGAAGTTGCCCGCGTTGGCCTGAACGAACTCGAAGCGAGGGAAAAAGGCATCCCGTGCGAAGTGACGACCTACGGCATCGACGATCTCGACCGCGCCATCGCCGACGGCGAAGCACACGGCCTGATCAAGGTGTTGACGGTGCCCGGCAAGGACCGGATCCTCGGCGTCACCATCGTCGGCGAGCACGCCGGCGACCTCATCGCCGAATACGTGCTGGCGATGAAGCAGGGCATCGGCCTGAACCGGATCCTCGGTACCATCCACATCTACCCGACTCTGGCCGAGGCCAACAAGTACGTGGCCGGCAACTGGAAGAAGGCGCATGCGCCGGAACGGCTACTGGCCTGGGTCGAGCGTTTCCACGCTTGGCGTCGGGGGTAAGCGGATGCATTGCCCCGCCGGCATGCCCTGTTGCGGTCGACCTCGCAAAAACCGCAATTTCGTGTCGGCATTGGCGAATCGACGCCCCTGCACAACCGCCGGCATGACCGGTAAACCCGGCGACGCGGCGCATGCCGGGTCCGGGCACTGCGGCTCCGGGATCATGCGGCGGGGAGCCCGATGAGCGGTCACGGCATCTCCATCATCATCCCGGTTTTGAACGAGGCCCGGGGCATCGTGCACCTGCTCGAACGGCTTCAGGATTTTCGTCGGGCGGGCGCCGAGATCATCGTCGTCGACGGTGGCAGCGTGGACCATACGCAACGTCTGGCCGGCGGACTGGCTGACCGCATCTTGTCGGCAGACCGTGGACGCGGCCGGCAGATGAACGCCGGGGCGGCGATCGCCCGGGGCGATGCGTTCCTGTTCCTGCACGCCGATACCTGCCTGCCTGCCGCGGCTTTGACGCTTGTCGGCGACGCCCTGGCAAACGGGGCGACATGGGGACGCTTCGATGTGAGAATCGACGGGTCGCTGCGCGGTCTGGGGATGGTCGCGCTGATGATGAACTGGCGCTCGCGCGTCACCGGGATCGCCACCGGCGATCAGGCCATCTTTGTCACGCGCGAGGCGTTCCGGCGCGTCGGCGGCTTCCCGGAGATTGCGCTGATGGAGGACATCGTCCTGTCGCGCGAGTTGCGCGCGTGCGCCTGGCCGGCCTGCTTCAGCGACAGGGTGACGACGTCGGGCAGGCGCTGGGAGCGGAACGGGCTGCTGCGTACCATCCTGATGATGTGGCGGCTCCGCCTGCGTTTCCATTTTGGCGCCAGCCCGGCCGATCTCGCCCGCGAGTATGGCCAGGTTTCCGATGAACGCTGAGCGCGGGACCCGNNGATCGGTCTCGCGATCATGGCCAAGGCGCCCGTTCCCGGCCTCGCCAAGACGCGACTGATACCTCGTCTCGGCGCCGATGGGGCTGCCGCACTGCAGACGTGGCTGCTACGGCGCACCGTGGCGATCGCGGTGGCCGCCGACGTCGGACCGGTGACCTTGTGGTGCACGCCGGAGGTCGACCATCCTGATTTCTCCGCTTGTCGCGGTGGCCGGCAGGTCGTCCTGCGCCGGCAGGCGGATGGCGACCTGGGGGCGAGAATGCATGCCGCCGTTGCCGATTCGCCGGCGCCGGCCGGGGTGCTGGTTGTCGGGACCGATTGTCCGGTGCTCACTCCCGGACTGCTGCGGCGGGCCGCCGCCAGTCTGGATCGAAATGACGCGACGGTGATTCCCGCCGAGGACGGCGGCTATGTGCTGATCGGCATGCGCCATCCGTCGCGGCGGGTGTTCACCGACATCGACTGGGGCAGCGAAAAGGTCATGGGCCAGACCCGCGTGCGCCTTTCGGAAATGGGCTGGCGGTGGAGCGAGTTCGCCCCTTTGTGGGACGTCGACCGCGAGGAGGATTTCCGGCGCCTGAGCGATCTCTTTCCGGATGTTCATCCGCCTGGGCGCCAGCCGGTGCCTTGAAGGCACTGGTCGCGCCACGACGGGAACTGCCCGACTGTGGCGCCGCAACCGGAGCCGGGCCGGGCAAGTGGTCGAGGATGCCGTCATTCTTGGCTTCTGAATCGCGCGCGACCGCGGGATTGATTACGTGGAGCGAGGCGAGCGCGTACAATCACCGCCTTGACCTTGAGGGGCCGGGCTGGAATGGCAAGGCCATGGTTTTTCGCAATCCGTTCCCTTGCACAGGATTCGCGGGCGGCAGCTGGTGCAGCGTGGCGGGTCCGGATCCCGGTGGCAGCCCGGGGCAGTTGATTCTGGGGGATTGATGGGCAGCGGTGACTTCGACTCCGGGAAAGCAAGCGGCAAGCAAACGGCCGTGCTGGCGCTGGCTGCCCTTGCCGTCGTTTTCAGCAACATCGGCTTGGCCCCGCTCTATGCGCTGAAGGCGGTCTTTGCCGGAAACCACCCGATTCCGGTCACCGAGGCGAACATCCTCGGCAGCCTGTCAATGTTTCTCTGGGCGCTGATCCTCGTCGTTTCGGTCAAGTACGCGACCTTCATGATGCGCGTCGACAACACCGGCGAGGGCGGGGTCGTGGCGCTGACAACGCTGGCGCTGCGCGCCGTCCACGCCAGTCCGAAGGAGGCGAGGGCGATCGTGGTCATTGGCATCATCGGTGCGGCGGTGTTCTTCGCCAGCGGGATGGTCGCGCCGGCAATTTCGGTTCTCTCCGCCGTCGAGGGTCTGCAGGTGGCAATCCCGGTCCTCGAACCTTTCGTCATCCCGGTTGCGCTGGCGGTTCTGTTCTTCCTGTTCTCCGTCCAGCGCCACGGCACGGCCATGGTCGACAGGTTCCTGGGGCCCGTGATTCTGCTCTGGTTCGCCACCCTGGCGCTGCTCGGCATCAGCGGCATCGTCGCGCACCCGGCCATCCTGATGGCGTTGAGCCCGGTGCACGCCGTCGGGTTCCTGATCGAACACGAGTTGCTGGCCCTGGTCGCGCTTGGCAGCGTGGTGCTCGCCGTCGCCGGCGCCGCGGCGCTCCATGCCGGGATGGGGGAATTCGGCCACAAGCCTGTCCAGCGCGCGTGGTTCCTTCTCGTACTGCCGGCGCTCGCGCTCAACTACCTTGGCCAGGGTGCGCTGCTGCTGGGCGACGCGGCGGCGGCCAGGAATCCCTTTTTCCTTTTGGCACCCGACTGGTCGCTCTACCCGCTGATCGCCCTGGCCATGGTGGCTTCGGCGATTGCCGCGCAGGCGGTGATTTCCGCCGCGTCGTCGCTCACCCGTCAGGCGATGATGCTTGGCTTCATGCCGCGGATGGAAATCCAGCGCACCGCCGACAACGGGCAATTCTATCTGCCGGCGGTGAACTGNGGGTTGTTGCTGGCGGTGACGGCTCTCGTCCTTGGCTACAGGAACTCGGACAACCTCGTCGCGCCGTACGGAATCGTCGTGAGCGGCGAAATGATGATCACCTCGCTGCTGGCAGCCGTGGTCGTCGCCCGCCACTGGGGATGGGGCAGGGCCGGCGGGCTGTTCGGCGGCTTCCTGGCGATCGAACTGGCCCTCCTGGCGGCGAACATGGTCAATGCTTTCCCAGGTGGCTGGCTCCCGCTGGGTGTGGGCATTGCGATCTTCGTTGCCATGGCGACCTGGAAACAGGGGCGTCTGCTGCATTCCTCGCGCACCAAGAGCGAACGCCTGGAGCTTTCAATGTTCCTCGAGTCGCTGGCGCCGTCGATGCCGATTAGGGTTGCCGGAACGTCGGTATTCCTGAATGCCGATGTCCGGGCCGTGCCGCATGCGCTGCTGCACAACCTGATGCACAACAAGGTGCTGCACGAACGGGTGGTTGTCGTTGCCGCCCAGTTCTCCGATGTCCCGCAGGTGCCGGAGAGCAGCCGCGTCAAGGTCCGGAAGCTGCGCGACAACTTCTGGAGCGTGAGTGTTCACTTCGGCTTCAAGGATGAGCCGGACATTCCGCTGGCGCTGGCGCTGTGCGCGAATTCGNNGGGCCTCGAATTCAACGCGCTCGACACCACCTACTTCATCGGGCGCGAGATGCTGCTGCCCAGGCTTCATTCGGAGATGGCCTTCTGGCGCGAGCGGATCTTCGTCGCCATGTACCGCAATGCCGGTTCGCCGGCAGCCTTCTTCCGGATTCCCAGCAACCGGGTTGTCGAACTGGGTGCCCAGGTCAACTTGTAGGCTGCTGTCCTAGCGCTGGCAGTGGCGGTCACGGCCGCTGTTCTTGGCGGTGTACAGCGCTTCGTCGGCACGCTGGATCGCTGTGTCGATGGTGTCGCCCCAGAGGATTTCGGTACTGCCGATGCTGACGGTGAAATTTAGCGGCGTTGCGTCTGCCAGGATGACAGTGGTTTCGCGAATCCGGTCGAGCAGGCGATCGATGACCGGTTGCCCCGTCTCGGCATTGGTCTCGACGAGGACGACGGCAAATTCCTCGCCGCCGATGCGGCCGACGAGGTCCACGTTGCGCAGGCTGCTCCTGAGCAGGCGCGCGAGGTGCGCGAGTACCGCATCTCCAGCCGGGTGGCCGTGCCGGTCGTTGATCTTCTTGAAGTGATCGATGTCGAGGATTAGCAGTGTCGGTGCGGGACCGTGGCGCTGGCTGCGCAACAGTTCCTGCGCGAAGCGGTCCATGAAGGCGCGCCGGTTGATGAGGCCGGTCAGGGCGTCGGTCGAGGCCAGCACGCGCAGGTCGACCTCGAGCGAGGCGCGCCGCGCGATCTCCGCCTTCAGGCGGGT
Organism: Dechloromonas sp.; assembly: GCA_013693915.1. Lineage (GTDB taxonomy): Bacteria > Pseudomonadota > Gammaproteobacteria > Burkholderiales > Rhodocyclaceae > Azonexus. Next base: position 767,455 of record CP059264.1, read on the forward strand.
ACTGTCGGCCTCGATGGCGCTCCTCTGCGCGCTCGTTTCTTCCTGATAACGTTGCAGCGCGAGCTCGGACCAGAACATGCCGCCGGTGATCAGGATGGCGGTGATCGCGAAACACGCCGCGAAGGCTGCGGAGTAGGCGCTGGTCCCGGTGGCGGGCCCGCCGAGGAGCATGATGGCAGTGGCAATGGCGATGCTCAGGCCAGACCAGACAATGCCCTCGCGCGGCGGCAGAAGCATGACCGAGACCACCGGGAACGCGAAGAACCAGAGGGCATGGCTGTGCTCCTCGCCGGAATGCGCGACCAGATAGAGGACCAGCGCCGCGTACGTTGCCATGCCGGGGCGGACCATCCATGTCCGGTGATGGCCGCGCAGCAATGCGACATAGCTTGCGCCGATGACCACGATGTATACGACGATCAGCGCCAGCAGAAACCAGCTACCGCTGCGCAGCGCGGAAATGCCGTAGGCAGCCATGATCGGGATGCCGATGACGAGAAATATCTTGGCGCGTTCCTGTGCCTGCAGCAGATTTTCGGCCGGCGTGGCGCGGAACATGGTCGTCAGGAGGTTGCCGCTAAGGCTGGGCGCGGCGCACCCGGTCCAGCAGTGCCGTCGTGGACCGTTGATGGATGAATGGGATCGAATGCACCGTTCCACCCCAGCCGGTTACTTCGCGGCTGCCGACGATTCTCTCCGGCGGCCAGTCGCCGCCCTTGACGAGGATTTCCGGACGGCATTCGAAGATGCGCCGCAGCGGCGTGTCCTCGTCGAACCAGGTGACCAGCGCGACGCAGCCGAGCGCGGCGATCACCGCCAGGCGGTCAGCCAGCGTGTTCACCGGCCGCTCGTCGCCCTTGCCCTGGCGCCTTACCGAGGCATCCGTGTTGAGCGCCACCACCATGCTGCTCCCAAGGCTCGCAGCTTGCGCCAGATAGGTGACATGGCCGCGATGCAGAATATCGAAGCAGCCATTGGTGAATACCAGAGGGCGCGCCAGGTCGGCGACGCGCGCGGTCAACTGCTCCGGAGGGCAGATTTTCGATTCGAAATCGGGCGCGCGATAGTGCACTTCGAACAGGTCGCGGGTGGCTTCAGAAATACCTCCATTCTATAGGGTCTTTCGCGCTACCGGGGCTTTCGCCTGCGGGAGGGGTTACCCCTGTTTCCGTCGCCACGCTGCCACCGCGTCGAGGGCGTGCTCGAGTGACGCAAGCAGTTCCACCCNCGCAATTTCGGGCAGACGCCTGACGCCGCCACCGCCGGCCCACAGTGCCACTTCGGCCGGCAGGGCCGTGCGCAACTGCTGCAGCAGGCCGGGGATCTGGCGTTTCGGGAAGGCGACCGAGAATGACAGGGCGACGATGTCGGCGCGATGGGCGGCGGCGGCGCGCGCGATTTCGAGCAGCGGCATCTCCGCTCCGAGCGGGATGCATTCGGCGCCTTCCAGTGCGAACAGGGCCTCGGCCATCAGCAGGCCGAGGACGTGTGGTTCGTCGGGGACGCTGGTGAGGACGATCCGCGGGCTGCGCTTGCCAGCGGGGAGGCTGGCTATCGCCTGACGCAGGAGGCGCTTGGTCAGTTCGGTGAACAGGTGCTCCTCGAAGACCTCGATGCTGCCATCCTCCCACGCTGCCCCGACGTGGCGGGTGAGTGGGGCAACGGTTTCCGTGACAAACCGTTCCAGCCCCTGGCGCGCCAGCCGCTGCTGCATCGCCTGCTGGTAGGCGCCGCCGTCATGCTGCTTGATCAGCGACATCAGGTCGCCGAGTTCCGCGGCTGCATCGGCGCCGGAGGCCGCCCNCGGTGATTGCGGACGCCGCGGGGCCAGCGCGCTCAGCTCCTCTGCGGGTGTTGCAAGGAGTTTCCCCGGCCGGTGCCCGGCATCCATCAGGCGCTTGACCAGTCGCAGCCGTTCGACCTGCTCGGCCGGATAGACGCGTTCGCCATGGTCGTCGCGGCCGGGGATGGGAAAGCCGTAGCGGCGCTCCCAGACGCGCAATACGTCCTTGGAAAGACCCGTGTCGCGTTCGACGGCAGCAATGTTGAACCCCGTATTGTTCATAATTGTCCTAAACAAAAGATAGACAAAATGTTGACATTTCGAATTTCGGTGCCTATAGTACGAACAAACGGACCATTTGTCCAGAACAAATTTACGAAAGGTTGAACATGATCAAACAGTCGAAACTTTCCATGCTGTTCGCCGGACTGCTGACGCTNGGGGTCGTACCGGCGGCTTCCGCCGGAGAGTGCCCGCCCTTGCTCAACCACACCTTTCCCGCCTTGCAGGACGGAAAGCCGATGCCATTGTGCCAGTACGCCGGCAAGGTCATCCTCGTGGTCAATACGGCGAGCTTCTGCGGATTCACGTCGCAATACGAAGGTCTGGAAAAACTCTATGCCCGGCTGAAGGACAGNGGGCTGGTCGTCCTCGGCTTTCCGTCGAATGACTTCGGCGAGCAGGAGCCCGGCAGCGACAAGGAGATCGCCGACTTCTGCCGCCTGACCTACGGGGTCGAGTTTCCGATGGTCGCGAAGACGACGGTCAANGGGAAGGACGCCAACCCCTTCTACCTGAAGCTGGCGGACATTACCGGCAGCAAGCCGCGGTGGAACTTCCACAAGTACGTGATCAACCGCGATGCCACGCAGGTCGTCGCCTACACCAGCTTCACCAAGCCGGATGACAAGGATCTGCTGAAGAAGATCGACGAATTCCTCAAATAGAACGACCGCCCCAACCCTCAAGGAGCCAATGTCATGAACGCACCAGAACACTTCTTCCTGCCCGACGTCCAGTCGGCCGCCGATACACGCCGCCTGGCGATCCAGAACGTCGGTGTCAAGGGACTGCGCTACCCGCTGCAAGTCCGGTCCGCCAGTGGCGAGATCATGAATACCGTTGCCACCCTGACCATGACCGTTGGCTTGCCGCCCCAAGTCAAGGGCACCCACATGTCGCGCTTCGTCGAACTGCTCGAAGGCCGGAGCGGCGCACTGGGGCAGGACGACTTGTTCGCGCTGCTCACCGACATGCTGCTGCGCCTGGATGCGACCAGCGGCCGCATCGAGATGAGTTTCCCTTACTTCATCCGCAAGACGGCGCCGGTGTCGGGCGTCGAAAGCCTGCTCGACTATGATGCAACGCTGATCATCGACCGCCCGGAAGGGCAGCGTGCCGCGCTGACCCTGCGCGTGACCGCGGCGGTGACCAGCCTCTGCCCCTGCTCGAAGAAGATATCGGACTACGGCGCCCACAACCAGCGCTCGCATCTCACGCTGGAGGCGAAGCTGCGCGCGCCGATGGCGATCGAGGAACTCGTCCGCCTGGCCGAGGAAGAGGCGTCGTGCGAGGTCTTCGGCCTGCTCAAGCGCCCCGACGAAAAGTGGGTCACCGAACGCGCTTACGACAACCCGAAGTTCGTCGAGGATCTGGTGCGCGACATCGCGCTGCGCCTGATGAGCGAGCCGCGCATCTCCGAGTGGAAGGTCGCCTCGGAGAACTTCGAGTCGATCCACAACCATTCGGCCTACGCCGAACTCTTCGGCGCCAACGAATAGGAGATTGCCATGAGGGACAAACAACGCATCGCCGTCGTCGGCGCCGGTATCTCTGGTCTCGCCACCGCCTGGCTGCTCGGTCGCCGGCACGAGGTGACCCTGTTCGAGGCCGGCAATTACCTCGGCGGCCACACCAACACCGTCGATGTCACGCTCGAAGGCCGGACGCATCCGGTGACACCGGCTTCCTCGTTTTCAACGAGAAAACCTATCCGAACCTGATCGCGTTGTTCGCGCTGCTCGGCGTCGACAGCGTCGAGACCGAAATGTCCTTTGCGGTCAGCCTGGAGAACCCCGACATCGAATGGTCGGGCAGCAACCTCGCCACCATTTTCGGACAAAAGCGCAACCTGGTGCGCCCGCAGTTCTGGACCATGCTTTCCGACATCCTGCGATTCAACCGCGAAAGTGTCGCGTGGCTGCTCTCGCACCCTGACAACCAGCGCAGCCTGCGTGATTTCCTGAGCGCCGGCCGCTATTCCGCGGCGTTCTCCGAGTGGTACCTGTTGCCGATGGCCGCCGCGATCTGGTCGTGCCCGACGGGGCAGATGCTCGATACGCCGCTCGCCACGTTTGTCCGTTTCTGCCAGAACCACGGCCTGCTGCAGGTTTTCGACCGCCCGCTGTGGCGTACCGTCAAGGGTGGCGGCCGCGAGTACGTGCGCCGGATCGCCGACCATCTCGACGACATCCGCCTCGCCTGCCCGGTGCGCGCCGTGACCCGCGAGGCCGCAGGGCTGCGCGTGACCCACGCCGGCGGCAGCGAGCAATTCGACCAGGTGGTGATGGCCTGCCATAGCGACCAGGCGCTCGCCATTCTCGGCTTCACGGCGAGCGACGCGCAGCGCGAAGTCCTGGCGGCGATCCGCTATCAGTCCAACCGCGCCGTCCTGCACACCGACCGTGCCCTGTTGCCGCGCGACGAAAAACTGTGGTCGGCCTGGAACTACGCTGCCGGCAGCGGAACACCGGGTACGCAACCGGTGGCGGTTTCCTACCTGATCAACCGCCTGCAGCCGCTGCCTTTCGCGACGCCGGTCGTCGTCACCCTCAATCCGGCGCGCGAGCCCGATCCGGCCACGGTGATCGCCGAATTCGACTACGCCCACCCGATTTTCGACGGTCCGGCCATCGCCGCCCAGCAGCAGCTTGCCGAGGTGCAGGGCGAGGGCGGGATCTGGCTGGCCGGTGCCTGGGGCAGCTACGGGTTCCACGAAGACGGCCTCAAGTCGGCGCTGCGCGTCGCCAACGCCATGGGCATCCACGCGCCGTGGCAGGGCGAGGCAGCGGTGCCCGTCCGCGAACTGGCGAACGCCTGAGGTCGCCATGCCTGACAGCCCCCGTCTTCTGATCGGCCAGGTGATGCACCGGCGCCTGCGCCCGGTGGTCAATGCCTTCACCTATCCGGTCTTCTTCATCCAGTTGCCGGTGGCCGATCTGGCGGCTGCAAATGGCCCGCTTTTCTCGGTCGACCGCAACAACCTGCTCAGCTTCCACCAGAAGGACCACGGGCCGCGCGACGGCTCGCCGCTGTTGCCCTGGATCCGTTCGCAGTTGCGCCGCCACGGCTTGCCCGACGATGGCGAGGTCATCCTGCAGTGCTTCCCGCGAGTGTTCGGCTTCGTCTTCAATCCGGTCAGCTTCTGGTTCTGCCGCAACCGCGACGGCCAGCTGATCGCCGTCCTCGCCGAAGTCAGCAACACTTTCGGCGGCCGCCACTCCTATCTGCTGCATAACCCCGACGGCGCACCGTTGCGCGAGGGGCAGACGGTCACGGCGAGCAAGGCGTTCCACGTCTCGCCGTTCTGCGAGGTCGAAGGCGGCTACCGCTTCCGCTTCTTCGTCGAGCGCAAGTGTCCGGTTGTCCGCATCGACTACGACGATGCCGAAGGCGAGTTGCTGCTGACCTCGGTCGCGGGCAAAGCGACGGGCTGGTCCACCCGCGCCCTGCTCGGCGCCCTGCTGCGCATGCCACTGCTGACCGCCGGCATCGTCTTCCGCATCCACTGGCAGGCGCTCCGGCTCTGGATCAAGGGCGTGCCTTTCATCGGCGCGCGTTCTTCCCATCAACAACAACCCCTTCAGGAATCAGCCAAATGAACAACACGATGATTCTGCGTGGCGGCGACAGTCCGGCGCCCGCTACCCGCGCGGTCCTCGCGCTCCTCGAGCGGATTTCCGGCGGCATGCTCGAAGTTCGCCTGCCCGACGGGTCGCGCCGCCTGTTCGGGTCGGGGAGCATGGCGTCACCCTGCAGGTGCATGACGAAGCGATGTTCGGCCAGGTGCTGGCGCGCGGCGACATCGGCCTGGCCGAGGCCTATCTCGACGGCCACTGGAATTCCCCGACATCGCCGGATTGCTGGCGCTGCTAACGCGCAATCGCGACGTGTTGCGCAAGGCGGTCTACGGTTCGTGGCGCAACCTGCTCGCCGCGCGCGTGCGCCACTGGCTCAACGGCAACAGCCGGGCCGGCAGCAAGCGTAACATCATGGCCCACTACGATCTCGGCAACGATTTCTACCGGTTGTGGCTCGACCCCACCATGAGTTATTCGGCGGCCATCTACCGCGCGAGCGACGGTGGCGACCTGGAAACCGCCCAGCGCGCCAAGTACCGCCGCATCCTGCGCCGCCTGCAGGCCAGTCCGGGGCAGAACGTCCTCGAAATCGGCTGCGGCTGGGGCGGTTTCGCCGAACTCGCGGTCGCGGAAGGTCTGCAGGTCACGGGCCTGACCCTGTCGCCGGCGCAGCTCGAATGGGCGCAGAAGCGGGTGCCGCAAGCCGATCTCCGGCTGCAGGACTACCGCGACACGCGCGAGCAGTTCGACCACATCGTTTCGATCGAGATGTTCGAGGCCGTCGGCGAGCGCTGGTGGCCGGCCTATTTCCGCACCGTCGCGCGGGCGCTCAAACCGGGCGGCCGGGCGGTGGTACAGAGCATCACCATCCGCGACGACCTGTTCGCCGACTACCGCAAGGGAACCGACTTCATTCAGCAATACGTGTTTCCGGGCGGCATGCTGCCGTCGCGCTCGGCGTTCCGTGCCGCCGCGGCCAGGCAGGGGCTGGCGGTGCGCGGCGAATACGCGTTCGGCGCGGACTACGCGCGGACGCTGGGCGAATGGCGCCGCGCCTTCGAGGCCAACTGGCCGCAGATCGCCGCGCTCGGCTTCGACGAGCAGTTCCGCCGCCTCTGGCGTCTTTATCTCAGTTACTGCGAGGCCGGTTTCCTCGCCGGGAGCATCGATGTCGTCCATTTCGAACTCACTCATCACTAGGCGCCGCCTGTTGCTGGCCCTCGCCGCATCGCCGCTGGCGAGCTTCGCCATGACCGGACCGGCGAGCGAGACACCCATGGCCGGCCTGCGGCGCTGGGGCAGCGGCGAATTCCGCCGCTTCGGCTTCCTGGTNCACGAGGCGACGCTGTGGGCCGGCGGCGACGATCCTTTGCGCCCGCCACTCGCGCTCAAGCTGACCTACAAGCGGAATATCAGCGGGCGCGACATCGCCGACGCCAGCGTCAAGGAGATTCGCAATCTCGGGGTTGCCGACGAGGGCCGGCTGCGCGGGTGGGGCGAACGGATGGTCGGGATCTTTCCCGATGTCCGGCCTGGCGACCATATCGTCGGGGTGCAGTTGCCAGATGCCGCGCGGTTCTACTTCAACGACCGCAGCATCGGGGCGATCGACGATCCAGACTTTGCCCGGGCCTTCTTCGCCATCTGGCTCGATGCCAGAACCAGCGCTCCCGAATTGCGCTCCGCGCTGCTCAAGCGCCAGGACTCGTGAGGCGATGACCGCCGGCCGCACTCTCGCCTACGGCCTGCTCGGTCTGCCGCTGGCTTTCGCGGCACTGCCAATCTACGTCCATGTGCCGCGCTTCTATGCCGAGGTGGCCGGGCTGGAACTCGCGCTGCTCGGCGCCATTTTGCTTGCCACGCGGCTGCTCGACGCCGGGATCGACCCGTGGCTGGGCTGGCTCGCCGATCGCGTGCCGCGCCCGACCATGGTCGCGTTGGCGCTCGTCCCCTTCGCCGCCGGCTTCGTCGCCCTGTTCAACCCGCCGGTCGACCACGTGGCGCTGTGGCTGGCCGGCTCGCTGGCGCTGACTTACCTCGGCTTCTCGGCCGCCTCGGTTGCCTATCAGGCCTGGGGCGCCGATGTCGGCAGCACTTCCGCCCAGCGCACGCGGTTGACCGCGGCACGCGAGGGCTTCGGGCTGGTTGGCGTCGTCCTGGCCGCCGCCCTGCCGGCGTTGCTGGCGAGCGATCTCGACGAGGGGATCAGGCGTCTGTCGTGGGTCTTGCCGCCATTGCTGCTGATCGCGGCCGCCGCGACCTTCAGCCGTGTCGGCTCCGGGCAGCCGGTGCATGCGCCGCGACAGCCGCTGCTCCCGAGCCTGCGCCTGGTCATGAATGACAGTGCCTTCCGCCGCCTGCTCGGCGTCTTCGTCGCCAATGGCATCGCCGCCGCCCTGCCGGCAACGCTGTTCCTCTTCTTCGTCGCCGACGTGCTGGAAATGGAGCGGGCGAGCGGCCCGCTCCTGGCGCTGTACTTCGTCGCCGGCGCCGCCTCGCTGCCGCTCTGGGTCAACTTGTCGACGCGCTTCGGGCGGGTCCATGCCTGGCTGGCGGCGATGGCGCTGTCGATCATCGCCTTCGCCGGCGCCAGCCTTCTCGGTGCCGGCGACCTCTGGCCGTTCGCAGCGATCTGCATCGCTTCCGGGTTGGCGCTCGGAGCCGACCTGGCCCTGCCCGCCGCCATCGCCGCCGATCTCGGCGAGCGTCAGGGGCAGGCCGGCGCCTGCTTCGGCGTCTGGAACTTCGTTGCCAAGCTCAACCTGGCGCTGGCAGCCGGGCTGGCCCTGCCGCTCCTCGCCCTGCTCGGCTACGTGCCGGGCGGCGGCGACGGATTGACNTTCCTGACTTTCGCCTATGCGCTGTTGCCCCTGGCTTTCAAGGCGCTGGCCGGCGCGCTGCTGTGGCGCTGGCGCCACTCCCTGGAGATCTGACATGAAATTCCTGCTCGCCGTTCTTTTCACCCTTGGCCTGACCGCCTGCGCATCCAAGGGAATCGAACAGTACCGTGCCGAACAGCCGGCCCTCGACCTCAAGACCTACCTGAATGGCACGCTCGACGCCTGGGGCATCTTCCAGGGGCGGGGCGGCGAAGTGCAGAAGCGCTTCCATGTCGTCATCGACGCCAGATGGACCGGTGATACCGGCGTCCTCGACGAGCATTTCAGCTGGTCGGATGGCACCACGTCGCGCCGCGTGTGGACCCTGACCAAGCAGGCGGATGGCACCTTTCGCGGCACGGCCGACGATGTCGTCGGCGAGGCCATCGGCGAGGTTGCCGGCAATGCCCTGCGCTGGCGCTACGTGCTGGCACTGCCGGTCGACGGCAAGGTGTACAACGTCGATTTTGACGACTGGATGTTCCTGATGGATGACAAGGTGATGCTGAACCGCTCCTACATGAGCAAGTGGGGCTTCGATCTCGGCGAAGTCACGCTGACCTTCGTCAAACGATGAACCCCAAGATCACCGCCTGGTCCGGCAAGCGCGTCTGGCTGGTCGGCGCATCCAGCGGGATCGGCGCCGCGCTCGCCGGCGAACTGGCCCGGCGTGGCGCGCGCGTCGCTCTTTCCGCGCGCAGCGTCGACAAGCTGCGCGCGCTCGGGATCGACGGGGCTTTGCTGCTGCCCTGCGACGCCACCGACACGGCGAGCCTGGCGGCCGCGCGCAAGCGCCTGCTCGCGGCCTGGAGCAGCGTCGACCTGGCGATCTACCTGGCCGGAGACTATGTACCGATGCGTGCCGCGGACTTCGACCTGGCGGTCGCCGAGCAGATCGTCAGCGTCAACTTCAACGGCGCCATGCGCCTGGCGGCGACGGTGTTGCCCGACCTGCCGGTCGGCGGTGGCATCGCCTTCGTCGCCAGTGTCGCCGGCTACCGCGGCCTGCCCAAGGCGCTGGCCTACGGGCCGGGCAAGGCGGCGCTGATCCACTTTGCCGAATGTCTGCACCTTGATCTGGCGCCGCAGGGGATCGGTGTCTGGGTCGTCAACCCCGGCTTCGTTGCGACGCAGCTCACCGCCAGGAACGATTTCGCCATGCCCGCGCTGCTGACTCCGGAGCAGGCGGCGCTGGCCACGGTCGACGGCTTTCGGACCGGCAAATTCGAGATTCATTATCCGAAGCGCTTCACTCGCGTCATGAAGTTGCTGGCGCTGCTGCCCTACGGGCTGTATTTTCCGCTGGTCCGCCGCCTGACGGGGAACTGACATGAACCTCGATGCCCTGATCGAATTTTTCCATGGTCTGACGCCAGAAAGCGTCACCCGCTTTCCCGAGTTCTACAGTGCCGATGCATATTTCAAGGACCCGTTCAACGAGGTGCGCGGCGTCGCCGCGATCCAGCGCATCTTCGCCCACATGTTCGAGCAGGTCGGCGAGCCGCGTTTCGTCGTCAGCGAAAGGGTGGCCGCTGACGGCGGCGCCATGCTGATCTGGAACTTGAGCTTCCGGGCGGCGCGCTGGGGCGGGGGCGGGAAGCAGGTTATCCGCGGGGTTTCCCACCTCAAGTTCGACGCCGCCGGCAAGGTCGATTACCACCGCGACTACTGGGACGCGGCCGAGGAGCTCTACCTGAAGCTTCCCGTCGTCGGCATGCTGATGCGCGGTCTGCGCCGGCTGCTGGCGGCGCCTGCCACCGGCGTCAGCCCCTGATCCGGCGCGTCCACTCGGCGAGCGCCTGCATCTGGCTGGCGATCAGGGCAGCGACTTTTTCGTCGGTCAGATTGCCGTCGGCGTCGAAGCCGCCGGCAAAGGCGTTCGAGAACACTTCCGGCTTGCTCAGCAGGTGCAGGTTGAGGAAGACGCAGACTTGGCGCAGGTGATACTGGGAGCGCGAAGTGCCCATGCCGCCGCCGGCGCCCATGATGGCCGCCGTCTTGCCCGAAAGCAGCGCGTTGTCAGGCTCGCGCGAAGCCCAGTCGAGGATGTTCTTGAGCGCCGGCGCCAGCGAATAGTTGTATTCCGGGCAGGCGAAGACGATGGCGTCGGCGGCGCCCATCTGCGCCAGGACGCGGGCCACGGAGGCCGGCTTTTCGCCGATGTCGGCGTTGTAGANAGGAATGTCGGCGAGGCTGGCGACTTCCAGCGTGACCCCGGCGGGCAGGCGGGTTGCCGCGGCGCGCAGCAGGCCGCTGTTGGTCGATGCGCGGCGCAGGCTGCCGGAAATGCCGAGGAACTTCAGGTTGGTCATCGTCGATCCTTTCTCTTTGGGGTGTGGGGAAACGGTATGGCCCGGGACTCAGGAAGGATGGTCGCCGGCCTTGCGACGGGTAGCCAGCCAGTTCCAGACCCAGCTCCCGGTGACCTCGTGACCGGTCAGCACGTAATCGAGCTCGCCCGGCCGGTACAGCGTGAGTTCGAGATTGCGGCGGGCCGCCAGCGAACTGGCGAAGAGCAACTCGTCGCCGGGGGCGAGCGGAAGGTTGTCCGGGGGCAGCAGAATCAACTCGTCCTCGCGGCGAATCAGCAGCGTGACTGCGGGCAGTGGCTGGCTGCGGTCGGTTCCATCGCGCAGGATTTCGCCCAGTGTCATCCGCCGCTTCTGCATCAGTGTACGATAGGCAGCCTGGGCTTCCGAAATGTTCAGTTTCAGGCCCCATACCGCCGGTGTCCGGCCGTCACACAGCCCCTGCAGGCGACAGACCAGGGCATTGCTCCAGGCCTCGTCGCGCTCGCGCAGCAGGTTGAGGAAGGCGGCGAGCAGCGGCGTGATCAGGATGGCGATGCACTCCTGGGCGACGATGCGGCTGGGCACCATCGTGTAATCGTCGCGGTAGGCGACGAACAGCGGCGCATTGACGTTGTGGTTCTGCCGCGTCACGACGAACAGCGAGGGGTTCAGTTCCGCTGCGGTGACGGCGATCGACAGGTTGTTCACATCGTTGTCGCTGCCGGCGATGATTCCCGCGGCGCTGCCGATCCCGGCCGAGCGCAGGGAATCGGCTTCGGTGCCGTAGCCCCTGATCGAGTTCGCCATTTCCTCCGGATTGCACGACGGGTCGATGATCGTCAGCTCGATTCCGGCGGGCGTCAGCTGGTCGGCGATCAGGCGTCCAAAGCGACCGTAGCCGCAAAGGATCCAGCGTCCGCGCGGCGGGCGGTGGATTTCCGGCAGCGGCGTTTCCGGGAGGGCAGTGAGCAGGTCGATCAGGCGAAAGCGCTCCGGCGCGGTGATCGCGAGCGCCAGGTGCTCGGAGAAGCGCGCGAACGGATTGATGATGTGGTCGGTGCCGAACGACGCCATGTTGGCCGTCACCGACAGCGTGCGGCCCTGGGCAATCACGGTTATCGACGGGTTGAGCAGGCGCACCGCGATGGCGATCGCCAGGTTGGCCTGCTCGTCGCTGGTCACCGCCAGCACGGCACGGCACTTCGGATGGGTGAGCCCGGCCCGCAGCAGGTTGTCCGGGATGCTGGCATCCGCTGCGAGAGCCGGCGTGTCGGTCTTGAAATCCTGAAGGTCGAGTTCCTGCACGCGCAGTTCGTCCTTCTCGATCACGACGAAGGCATGGCCGATGCGGTCGAAGGTCCGGCAGATCAGGTTGCCGGTTTCGCCGCAGCCGCAGACCAGGTAGAAAGGCTCCTTGATCTGGCGGACGCGGCGGCTGAAGCGGTTGACCGTCAGCGTGTTCTGGAAGCCCTTGTCCTGCAGCAGCGCGATCAGCGTGACGATCGAATACGACCAGCCGATCACCGTCAGGTAGATTGAGACGGTGACCCACAGGCGCTGTCCATCGGAAAAGGCGGTCGGAATTTCCCCGAAGCCGATGGTCGTCGCCGTATAACTGATGAAATAGAAGGCGTGGAAAAAGCTGAGCGGCGGTGCCGCCTTGCCCTCGGCATCGACGCCGGGTACCAGCGTCAGCCCGAAGACCGATATCGCGTAGATGACGATGAGAACGATGATCGGCGCCCGCATGCGCCGCAGGACGAGGAAGAAGGCGCTGTTCACAGGCGACTCCGCGTGCCGGCCCCTGGGTCCATGGTGCTAGCGGCGCAGCATCACGGTTTCGACGATGAGGATGATGACCGAGACGATGTTGGCGAACAGCGCGCCGCCGGACAGCGAAACCACGCTCGAGGTGACCGAGGCGGTCATGCCCTCGCCGGTGACATGGACGGCGACCGCCCAGGTAATGGCGGCGGCGATCAACTGCAGGTCGGCGACCAGGCTGGTGGACAGGTGGATGGCGCCGATCTGCGTGCGGTCGCCGAACTTGAGCGCGGTGGCGATCAGGCTGACGACCAGCGCGGCCGCCAGTTCGTNGACGTGGTGCAGTTCCGGACGGTCGATGTCGCCGATGAAGAAGCCGAAGTTCAGCGTCGCCGCCAGAACGATGAAGAAGCCGAAGATCACCTTTTCCAGATTCATTGCCGCCCCCCTCGCTATCCCTGCATCGCCGGCATCAGCGGTTCTCGACCGGCGCCGGCTGCGGTGCCGGTGGCGGTGCCGCGGCCGGGCTGCTGCCCGCCGACGGGAAGGTGGTNCAGCCTCTGGATCTCGGCGTCGCTCATCACCTGCATGACATTGACCACCTTGCGCACGCCCTCGGTGGTCCGCGCCACGGCGACGGCCACCTTGGCTTCGCGCTCGGTGACGATGCCCATCAGGTGAACGATCCCGTTTTCGGTCACCACCTTGATGTGGTTGGCGGAAATGTTCTTCTCGTCGACCAGTCGCGCCTTGACCTTCGACGTGATGTAGCTGTCGTTGCTGCGTGCCGAGAGCGAGGAGGCCGGAGCGATGGCGGTCTCGTTGATCACGTCCTTGACGCCGAGCACCTTCGCCGCCTGCTCGCCGATGGCGGCCCTGGCTTCCTCGCTGGGAACCTCGCCGGTGATCAGCAGGCGCTGGTTGAAGGAGGTGAAATTGAGGTGGGATGCCGCAGCGTACCTCTCGGGAACGCTCTGCGCCGCTTTCCACTCCATGCCCTCGTCGTCGGTCTGGACCCCCGTCGAGCGGCGGTCCTGTGCGGACATCACGCCGACCGTGGCACCGGTGGCGATGACTGCCGGCACGCAGCCGGTGACGAAGGGCAGAACCGCGACCAAGGCGGTGACGGCGAGGGCAAGTCCGGGATTTCTCATTGTTCGACTCCAAGAAGCAGCGCGTCGATGCCATCGCACAGGCAATGGATGACGAGCAGGTGGGTTTCCTGAATTCGCGCCGTCCGGTCGGCCGGCACGCAAAGATGAATGTCATCGTCGTCCAGCATTTCGCCGATCTGGCCGCCGCCCCTGCCGGTCAGGGCGACGACGAGCATGGCGGACTCGTGCGCGGCGCGGATCGCCTCGATCACGTTGCCCGAGTTGCCCGAAGTCGAGATCGCCAGCAGGACGTCGCCGGCGTGGCCGAGCGCGCGCACCTGCCGGGCGAAAACCTGGTTGAACGAGTAGTCGTTGGCGACGGCGGTGAGGATCGACGTATCGGTGGTCAGCGCGATGGCCGCAAGTTCCTGACGCTCGGCCTCGAAACGACCGACCAGTTCGGCGGCGAAGTGCTGCGCGTCGGCAGCCGAACCACCATTGCCGCAGGCAAGGATCTTGCCGCCGTCGACCAGGCAGGCGGTCAGCGCCTCGATCGCGCCGGCAATCGGCGCCGCCATCGCCTCGACGGCATCGAGCTTGGTCTGGGCGCTGTCTTCGAAATGCCTGGCGACGCGGGCTATCAGATCCATGTCTATCGGTGGCCTGGAGCGGACAATTGAGTCATTCTACATCACAGTTCGGCGAAGACCTCGAACTCGACCCGGCGCCAGGGATTGGCGTGTTCGGTCAATTTCGAGATGCGCGCCACCAGCCTGTCCCNCTGATCCATCGCCGCCGCCACCGCGCGGTTCTCGGCGCGCGGCACGTAACCGAGCTTGTGGCCGCGCCATTCGACGCGAATGGCCCGCCGGTCGTGGCGGTTTTCGGGCTCGCGGATCAGGTCGAGACGATCGCCGACCGCCATCTGCTGCCACAACTCGCCGACCGCGTAGTACTGGCTGCCGGCCAGCGGCGAACTCTGCACCAGCATGCGGACGCTCTCCGCCTGCGCCGCACCCAGCCACAGGGCCAGGCTAATCGTCAGCAGCAAACGCATCGCGGATCCATTCGAGTTGGTCGCCATCGATCAGCACGCAGTCGAAGCGGCAGTCGCATTCCGCCTTGCCCGCCAGATAGTGCCGCGCCGCGAGGACGATGCGCTGGCGCTTGCTGGTGGTGATGCTCGCACCGGCGCCGCCGAAATCGCCGCGGCCGCGCAGCCGGACCTCGACGAAAACGAGCGTTTTCCCGTCGCGGCAGATCAGGTCGATCTCGCCGCCGCGCACCCGGAAATTGCGCTCGACGATGCGTTGACCGCAACGCTCCAAATGACGGGCCGCCCGTTCCTCGGCTTCGCGACCGCGCGTCGTGGTGGTATCGTTGGTTTTTCCCTGCATGCCCGTGAAGATGACGGAAGAATCCGCCGCATTGTATGTCGTCGCGACCCCGCTCGGGAACCTCGGCGACCTGACCCGCCGCGACCGGGGAGCCAGGCCATCGCGCCATCGCTACCGGCGTCAATTGGGATGTCACGGTGTCGCTTCCCGCCTGAAATGAGCAAAATGAGCAAGCTCTTCATCTCCCACAGTTCGCAGGACGACGACTTCGTCCGCGACCTCCGCGCGGCGCTCGCCGATCACGGCCAGGCGGGCTGGATCGATTCACGCGAGTTGCGCGGCGGCGATCCGCTCTGGCCGGAAATCAGGAAAGCCATCGACGAAGCGTCGGCTTGCGCGGTCGTGGTCAGCAGCGATGCGCTGCAGTCGAAATGGGTCGGCAAGGAACTGCGCCATGCGCTCCTCGTGCAGGAACAGCGCGGCAAGGACAAGTTCCCGGTCATCCCGCTCTCGTTGAACGGCACCAAGCTCGGCGTGCTGGAGGAGTTCTTCGGCGAGGAACCGATCTACATTCCGGTGAGCAGCGAAGCGGGCGGCGTCGAAGCGGCGATGAATGCGATCCTCGTCGCGCTGGGCAAACGCGATCCTGCCGACGTCGCGCCGACGCCCCAGCCCAGGGCCGAGCCGCTGGAGGAACTCGTCCTCGAACTCACCGACCTGAAAGTCCAGGAGCAGGACGGCGTCCGCCGCGCCTCGGCCCGCGCCCGGCTCGTCCATGAGCCGGCCACGTCGGGCCAGCGCGAGGTTGCCAGCGCACAAAGCTGGCGTCTCATCGCACCCATCGGTCCCATCGAAGCCGGGGAACTGAGCTGGTATCTGGAACATTACGCCATCTGGCCGAGCCATTACTTCCGCGACCGCGCGCGCAAGGTGGAGGAGAGCCTCGTCAAGTGGGGGCAACTCCTGCACGCCCAGGCCATGCCGGTCGCCCACACCGCGAACGTCATGCAGGCTTGGGCGAGGATCGCCAGCCAGGCGGGCCGCCGCTTCTCGGTCCACGTGGACGCCACCCTCGAAGCCGGCGCAGCCGAAGCCGACGTGAAGGTCGCGAAGGAAGTCGCCACGGAATTGCTCAAGCTGCCGTGGGAGCTGCTCCACGACGGCGACAGCTATCTGTTCCAGGGCGCCAGGCCGACGCGCGTGCGCCGGCGCCTGCCGAACACGAAAGTGCTCGACCTGCCCGTCGTCGCCACACCGATCCGCATCCTGCTCGTCAGCGCGCGGCCGGAGGACGACGCATGCGGCTACATCGATCATCGCGCCAGCGCGTTGCCGCTGGTCGAGGCCATGGAATCCCAGCACGGCCTGGTCAAGCTCCACGTCCTCGACCCGCCCACGCTGCCCGCCTTGCGCGGCGAACTTGACCGCGCCCGCGAAGAGAAAAAGCCTTACCACGTCGTCCACTTCGACGGCCACGGCGTCTATGACCGCAGCGTCGGCCTCGGCGGGCTGTGCTTCGAGCTGCCCGAGGACACCCCCAAACTGGAGCGGCGCCGCCACGTCACCGTCTTCACCAGCGACCTCGGCCCGCTGCTGCGCGATTACCGCATCCCGCTCGTCTTTCTCGAAGCCTGCCAGACCGCGCAGGCCGAGGAGTCCGCGGAGTCGGTCGCCTCCGAGCTGCTCAAGGTCGGCGTCGCCTCGGTGGTCGCCATGTCGCACTCAGTGCTGGTCGAGACCTCGCGCCGTTTCGTCGCGGCGTTCTACGATGCGCTCGCCGCGGGCAAGCGCGTCGGCGACGCCATGCTTGAAGGCCAGCGCCAGCTCAAGGACGACAGCTTCCGCGGACGCATCTTTGGCGCCGGCGAACTGCGCCTCGAAGACTGGTTCGTCCCCGTGCTTTTCCAGGAAAAGGACGACCCGCAGCTTTTCAGGACCACCCCGGCGAAGCAGACGGTGGCGGACTTCCGGGCCGCGCTCGCGACCCGTCTCGGCGAACTGCCTAGCAGCCTGTCGGACTTGATACCGCCCGGCGGGATAATTTGACGATTCGGGATGAATTCGCGTGTTTCTGGCTGAAATCGGGTGGTTTGGCCATGAAGTTGCAATGCTCCTGTTCTATTTGCTTACTGCGGGCGCAATACGGCCATGCGTTTCAGATTCCACGCCAGGCAAACCAGCGTCCATTCGTTCTGGACATTGTCCAAACCGCGCAGCAGAAACTGGCGGAATCCCATCACCGATTTGATGATGCCGAACACCGGCTCCACCGTTTGCTTGCGCAGCGCATAGGCGGCGCGACCGTCCCTGGTTTTGAGGGCATGCTTCATCACCTCAAGGGCTGAAGCGTCCTCAGGCAGTGCCTCTGGTTCTGTAAAGCGATCTCGCCACTGCGGGTGGTGTTGATCGCGCCTGACTGCGATCAGCGGCGTGATCTTGGCGTCGACACAGGTCTCGACGTTCTTTTCGCTGAAATATCCGGTATCCGCCAGCAGGATGTCCGGTTGATTGAGGCCTTCGGGATTGGCCTGCATTTTCTCGACCATCGGCACAACCAGCTGCTTGTCGTTCGTGTCCTGGCTGACGTGCGCAACGAGCACCAGCATCGATTCGGTATCGACCAGGGCTTGCGCGTTGAAGCACTGCTCGAAGCCGCCGCCGGCGACCTTCATGATCCGCGATTCTTCGTCGGTCAGGTTGATCTGGTCGTCGGCGCGCGGGCCGGCCTCGGGCGGTTTCGGTGACTTGCCGCCGGGCTTCTTGCCGGTGTCCGCTTCCTTCTTGGCACGGGCCACCCTCTTGGCGTCGTGTTCCGCCTGCGCTTGCTTATGCCGCTCCTCGGCTCGGGCCTCAATCCTGGCCTTCGCAACGGCAATTGCCGCCAGTCGATCTTCGCGGCGTTTGATCTCGTCGGGCAAATTCACCCCGTCGGGCACCGACGATTGATCCGCCGCCTCCGCCAACGCCAGCAACTCCTGTACTTCGGCCTTCAGGTGGGCTTCGATCTTCTCGGCATGCCCATACGACAGGGCACTGTGCCGGCTGGCGTTGGCGTGAATCCTGGTGCCGTCCAGACTGACGGTGCCAAAGCGCGAGAGTTGGTTCTCGCGGGCAATCTGCAGGACCTGGACGAAGGCCGACTGGAATTCCTTGCCAAAGCGTCGCCGAAACGTCGCCAGGGTGTCGTGATCCGGATGCCGGTTGCAGGCAATGTAACGGAAGGCCAGCGAGTCGTAGGTGGCCCGCTCAATCTTGCGACTGGAAAACGTCCCGGTGGCGTAGCCGTAAATCAACAACGAGAGCAGCGTCACCGGGTGATAGGCCTCGCTGCCGCAGCCGACATAGGCACTTACCAGTGCCGACAGGTCGAGCCCTTCCACGACATCCACGACGTAGCGCGCCAGGTGCGACTCCGGTAACCAGTCCTGTACCGACGGCGGCAGCAGGTAGTCGGTGTCTCGATTAATCGGGTGAAAGGCCATCGCAATGTCCGTCTGATTCAACGGGTATGATTATAGCATACTTCTGGGTAAGCCCGACAGGCTGCTAGGGAGCCGGAGACCGGCTTCGTCGGCCGCAGCCGGGAACTGCTCGCGCTCCAGCGCCTGCTGCGGCACGAACGCTACGCCGTGGTCCGCGGCCAGGGCGGCGAAGGCAAGACCGGGCTCGCCGCCGAGTTCGCGCGCTGGATGGTGCGGTCGCAGCAGATGCGCCGCGCCGCCTTCGTTTCGGTCGAGACGCACAGCCATGCCGCCGCCGTTCTCGATGCCTTCGGCCGCCAGTTGGTCGGGCCGGGCTACTCGGTCGCCACGTTCGACGACCTGGAGAAGGCCATCCTGCCCGTCGAGCGCGCGCTGGTCGAGCAGGCCACGCTGCTCGTGGTGGACAACATGGAGAGCATCCTGCTGCCGCCCTTCATTGCGGCGGAAACGCCGCCGGCCCTGTCCGAGGACGCGCGTCTCGAACTGGCTTCGATCCTCCAGCTCTGCGCCCGGCTCAATGCGGTGGGCGACACCCGCCTTGTCTTCACCAGCCGCGAGCCGTTACCCGCGCCGTTCGCGGGCGAGAAACAGCGGCGGGAGCTGTACCAACTCGACCGCGAGGATGCGGTGAAGCTGGTCGAGCGCGTGCTGAACGCCGCCGGCGGCGACGGTGGCGGCGCCGGCGATGCCGCCCGCGAGCAGATCGAGGCGCTGGTGGACGCGGTCCACTGCCACATACGGACGCTGACGCTGCTGGCGCCGGCGCTGCGCGAACGCGGCGTCGAAGCCACCCGCGAAGCGCTCGTCGAACTGATGGCGGAGATGGAGAAACGCTTCCCCGGCAGCCGCGAGAAATCGGTCTTCGCCAGCGTCGAGCTTTCGCTGCGCCGTATGTCGCCCGCGAACCGGGACCGGGCGCGCGTACTCGGGGTGTTTCACGGCGGGGTGAATCTGGTCGCACTCCACCTCATGATGCAGTGGGAAATGGCGGACGTTGGCGCGCTGGCGGGCGAATTGATCGCGACGGGGCTGGCGACGCCGAACCGCTACGACCATCTCACGCTCAACCCCGCGCTCTGCCCCTACCTGCGCGGGCGGATGGACGCCGCGGAGCGCGCGGCGCTGATAACCCGCTGGGTTGCGGTGATGGGCGCGTATGTCGTCTTCCTCGAACAGCAGCTGCGTCGGAACATCGAACTCGCGGCGACGCTGACGCTGCTGGAACTGCCGAACCTCTTTGCGCTGTTCGACCTCGTGCAGCGCGCGGGCGGTGTGAAGGCGACGATCGACCTGGCCATTTCGCTCTACAGCCTGCTGCAAGCGCTCGGCAAGCCGCGGCTGCTGGGGCGCGTGGGGCAGGTGCGCGACGCTGCGGCGGCGGCGCTGGGCGACGCCTGGAATAAAGCGCGGTTCCAGGCGGCGTGGACGCGCATCGAGCAGCAGTTTGCCGACGGGCGTTTGCGCGAGGCGCTCGACGGCGCGCAAGCATTGCTCCAGCGCGCCCGGGCGGCGGGCGAGCAGGCGTATCCCAGCGCCGATTACGATCTGGCGGCGGCTTGCGGGCTCCTGGCCCGCGTGTTGGAGAAAATGGGAGTCGGCGGTTCGAAACAGGCCCTGCCCCTGCTGGACGAGGCCCGCCAGCGCTTCAAGGCCGTGGTCGCGGAAACAATGGCGTCCACCTGCCTCGCAATTCAAGGCAACTGTCTTGTCAACTTGGGCCGATTCGACGAAGCGTCGGCNAGTCACGAAGATTGTATCCAGCGGGATGAGCAACTCGGTAACGACCGGCAGGTGGCCGCCGTTAAATGCGCGCTTGGAATTGTTCGGCTACACCAGGGCCGCCTCCCGGAGGCGCTGGAGGCATGTGTCGAAGCGCGCAAGCGGTTCACCGCTTGGGGCGATCTGGGCAGCGTCGCCGGAATCTGGATTCAGACCGGCGGGGTGTATCAGGAGGCGGGCCTGCCGGAAGAGGCTGAGGATGCCTACCGGAAAGCGCTCGCGATCATGGTCCAGCTCGGAGATGTCGCCGGGCAGGCGCGCACGCTCGGGCAATTGGGGAGTTTGTGTATCGAGAACCTTAACCGGATTGAGGAAGCAGCAGCNCTTTACCGCCAGGCAGCGGACAAGTATGTCGAAAAGTGTGATGTGGCGAACGAGGGTACCATGCGAAGCAACCTCGCGTTTGCACTTCAAATTCTCCGGCGCCTGGAAGAAGCGCGGCAAGAAATCTGCCGGGCGATCGACTGTAGCGCGCAGTTCGGCCACGCGTCCGAGCCGTGGAAAACATGGAACGTCCTCGCCGGCATCGAGACGGACGCCGGCTATCCCGCCGCCGCTGCGGAGGCGAAGGGCAAGGCCATCGCCTGCTACCTCACCTACCGCCGCGCCGGCGGCGAGAACCACAATAGAGATGGTCGCATCGCCCTTGCCGTGACCCAGTCCCTGCTCGCCGGTGACCCGGCCCCAGCCGCGTCCCTCCTCGAGCAACAGCTTCCGCGTTTCGAGGCCGCTGGCGCCGGCGGGTTCATCCGCGCCCTCCAGGCCATCGTCTCCGGTAGCCGCGACCGCGCCCCCGCCGACGCCACGGATTTGCAATGCACGATGGCCGCCGAAATCCTCTTGCTGATCGAAACGCTTGAGAAGGCCGGCAATCAGCGCTTGGAATAACCGCGGCCATCGTCAGCGCAGCGGAGTCGATCCGGGTGAGAGAGAGCCGGCCGCACGGCCCGGCCTCCATTCCCGCTCACGCCGGATGCGCCGCGCGCGCCGCGAGCCTGCCGAGCAGCCAATACGCCAGCAGGAATGCGCCGATCTGGTAGGCGGTGTTGAGCAACAGCCCGTAGCTGGTGTACAGCACGATGGCCAGTCCGAGATAGGCCAGCAGTACCGAGACGACCAGGAGCCAACGCACCACGGCCGGTGTGCCCGGCTGGGCGACGCGCAGCCAGGCGCCGGCGGCGGCCAGGAACAGCATCAGCAGGAACTGCCGCAGCGTATCCAGGCGGCGCACCCAAATCTCCTGGGCCAGATTGTTGACCACATCGGCATGGAGTTCGACGCCGTGGCGTCGGTCCTCATGCAGCCCGTGCCGAATCGGGAATACGTCCTGGCGTGGCCGTGTATCGCCGATCAGGATGATCTTGCCCTCCAGTTGCCCCGGCTTGAAGATGGCGACCGGCCCGGCAACCTGCTCGTAGTCATAGCGGCGCACGGGATTGCGCCAGGCGCTGGCAGCGGCCACCCGTATCATCACCTCGGCGACCCGATCACCGGCCGATAACAGCGGGCACTCATCGCTCACTTCGCCGGACGCGTCGACCTGAACCTTCGCAGGCTCCAGCGGCCCCCGCCACAGGATCTGGTCGTTGTCGCTGACCACCGTCCACACCATTGGCTCCATCGGATCGGGCGACAGCGTTTTCGCGCCCAAGGCGCGCAGGGCAAGGGCGAAAAACTTGCCGCTGTCAACCGCGGGCGGGGCGCTGTCGGTCTGGGCGGTCGACAGCGGCTTGACGACTACGAGCGGGGCGACCGAGGCGTAGCCGATGCGGCGACCAATGCACAGCAGGCCGAGACCGCTGGCAGCCTCGCCCAGATCCGGAACGACTGCCGCCCGGCCCGCCACCAGTCGTCTCACGCCGANTGTGACCTGGCTGCCGCGTTGCCGGGCGCGTTCGATCGCAGCCGCCATTTTGGCGTCGCCGGCACCTGGTGTTTCGAAAAAGAGGTCGAAAACGATGACCTTGGCGCCGGCAGCGGCAAGATGGTTGATCAGACGCGCGTGTTCGCCGCGCCAGCCGGGGCCGGGAGGTCCCAGTCGGGCTTCGGTCTTCTCGGTGAAGCCAACGACGACGATCTGGTCACTGACCGGCACGCTCGCCACCAGGTCACCGAGAGCCATCGTGTAGCTCTCGATGCGGGCGTCGAGTCCGAAGACATCGAACAACTGCACCCAGGCGAGAGACAGCATCAACAGCGCGACGCCTGCGGTACTGGTGTGCCGCCAACGACGCCAGCGCTCGGCAGTCGCCAGTTCCATGAATTGCCCGAGCAGCGATGGCCGGTGTTCGATGGAGCGGATCAGCGCGTCGAGATCATAGGCGAAACGCGAATCGTNCAACGGATGGGCCTGACAACGGGCAAGCCGGGCCAGGGCGGGCGGCAACTGATCTGCGCCGGGCATCCTGGCGCCGCCGACGAGAACCGGGATCAGCCGTTTGCCTTGCTCGAGTGCCGCGACAAGTTCGTATCTGACGAAGTCATCGGGCTGATCGATCCGCCGGCCTCGGTCGTCGCTGGCGTTCAACCATCCCGGGCCGATCAGGGCGATGACCACGTCACTGTCTGCGACCTTTGCGTCGAGCACGTTGACGAAGTCTTCGCCCGGGGCAATCCCGCCGATGTCCATGAAAACCTTGTCGGCGCCAAAGTGCTGGCTGAGGTGATCGTGGATTCGTCCCGCGTAGGCGATGCTGTCTCCTCGACGATAACTGACGAAGATTCTCGGCATGTCTATTTCCCGGAGAGCGGTTGCCCAGGATGTATCGCTGTCAGGTTCACTGCAATGGACTGTTCGGCGTCACCGGCCGCCTAAGGTCAACAGGACGGGGACGACGCGCAGATTCGTGGTGAGTGGCGCCAGAATCTCGTTGCCCGGCATCATCACCAGGTGCGGGACTACCATGGTCCGAACCGCTCTCCCGCGTCTTGCCGGGGTGATCCTTCAAGTATTGTCCGATGCCAATACCGATACCGATGGCCATCGCTCCGCCGAGTAGCGGCCAGGCGTTGGCAGGCAGCGGGACAAGAGCGTCCAGATCGTTGATGCGTCGGCGAATGTCCTCGACTTCCTCGCTGCTCAGTGGCTTCGCGTCGACCCGAGGAGGCTCTTCACCGTCGATTCGGGCGGCCTGCCCAGGGCCAAGAATCGTCTTGTTCCAGCGCTGCGACCGCGATACCAGCCCCACACTGTCTTCTACCACGGCAACCCGGACCTGATCGCCCGGATCGACGCGTACCATATACTGCGTTCCCTCGGAACCCGCGGTGACGTATCTGGTCTTGACCTGGAAGTAGCCCCTGACCTTGACCAGGACCTCACCGAATTTGAGATCGATCGATCCGATCCTGACCTGCGTCGCGGGTTGCACGAAGACCCTCGCACCATCCATGAAGCTGAGGACGGCGATCGTTTGCGGGCCCGTCCGGATCTCGTCGCCGGATTGCAGGTCCATGTTGTCCTGTGCGGCGGNAGCGGACCCCTGGCGCACGAGTTCGACCCCGGCGATCGTTCCACCCTGGACAAGACGACCATCCTGGACGGCGTTCAGGGTAATGGAGGCACAGCCGTTGAGACCGAGACAGAGGAGAAGCAGCCAGGCTGCCATGAAGCACCGCAGCGGCGCCGGATGGTGCCGGGTGCCTGGATAGACTTGGAGCGTCATGCGCGTGCCTCCTTGCGCCTATTCCGCTGGAAGCGATCCCGTCGCCTGCGCTTGATCACCCCGGGCATCGGGCTTGACCAGAACCTCCCGTGAGCCTTCGACGTTCCAGCGAGCGCGTCGAAGGGTTGACCAGTTGGCGATCAGAGTATATTTGGGCGGAATGGAGAAGGCAATCGTCGCTGCTTAACCTGAAGTTCTCCTGATTTTGTAGTCACGCCATATCTCGGAAGCGCCCACTCCTGCTGGCAAGCGGGGCTGATGAGGGCTTTGATTTTGCTTCAATATGTAGTCACTAAAATGACTTGAATTGCAGCAATTATCAGCATATATTGCCGGTATGCCAGCCAGAAGTGGAACCGCCCACGTCGTCACCACGACCCGTAAGTATAAAGACCGGGTCTATCATACGCATCTCTTGCGCCGCAGTTACCGCGAAGGCGGGACGGTCAAGAACGAGACCCTGGGCAATCTTTCGCATCTACCGGATGAGTTGGTGGACATCATCCGTCGCTCCTTGCAGGGCGAGACCTTCGTGCCGGTTGCCCAGTCCTTTGAGATCACCCGTTCGCGCGCGCATGGCCATGTGCAGGCCGTTCAGACGGCGATGCAGCGCCTGGGGTTGGCTTCGCTGATCGCCGCCAAGCCGTGCCGCGAACGCGATCTGGTGTTGGCCATGGTGGCCTCGCGCATCGCGGCTCCGCAAACCAAGCTGGCGACCACGCGCTGGTAGCACACGACGACACTGGCCGAGGACTTCGCAGTCAGCGACGCGAGCGAGGACGATCTGTACGCGGCGATGGACTGGCTGCGGCAGCGCCAGGGCGCCATCGAGAAGAAGCTCGCCGCGCGTCATTTGAGTGCGGGCGGTCTGGTGCTCTACGACCTCTCCTCCAGCTACTTCGAGGGTACAACGTGTCCGCTGGCCAAACGCGGCTACAGCCGCGACGGCAAACAGAGCATGTTGCAGGTCAACTACGGCTTGCTGACCGACGCACGGGGCTGCCCGGTGGCCGTCTCGGTGCATGAAGGCAATACCTCGGACAGCAAGACCTTTCTGCCGGAAGTGCAGCGTCTGCGCACTGACTTCGGCATCGAACGCATGGTGATGGTCGGCGATCGGGGAATGATCTCGCAAAAGGCCATTGACGAAATGCGCGATACGGAGGGGATTGGCTGGATTACGGCACTCAAGAGCGTTTCGATCCGCGCCCTGGTCGAGCAGGGACAGCTTCAGCTCGGGTTGTTTGACGAGCGCAATCTGCTCGAACTGAGCTCACCGGACTATCCGGGCGAACGGTTGATGGCCTGCCGCAATCCGCAGTTGGCCAGACTGCGCGCGCACAAGCGCGAAGAATTGCTGGGTGCGACGGAAGCGCTCCTTGCGAAGATCAAGGCCCGAGTGGATGCTGCCAAACTCGCCGGCAAGGATGCGATCGGCGTGCGTGTGGGCAAGGTGGTCAATCAGTACAAGGTCGCCAAGCATTTTGAACTGGAGATCGGCGAGGCGGCCTTCGTCTTCCGGCGCAAGGCGGACAGCATCGCCGCTGAGGCGGCACTCGACGGGCTCTACATCATTCGCACCTCGGTGCCGGCCGAAGAGATGGCGGCGACGGACTGTATACGCAACTACAAGTCGCTGGCCAACGTCGAGCGTGCCTTCCGTTCGCTCAAGACGGTCGATCTCAAGGTGCGTCCGATTCATCACCGTCTGGCGAACCGGGTGCGTTCCCACATCTTTCTGTGCATGTTGGCGTACTACGTCGAGTGGCACATGCGCGAAGCGTGGCGTGAGTTGATGTTTGCCGATCCCGACCAGGCGGCGAAGGCGACCCGCGATCCCGTGGCGCCCGCTGTCCGCTCCGCAGCTGCGTTGGACAAGGTCGTTCGCCATACCCTCGACGACGACTCGCCCGCGCACAGCTTTGCAACCTTGATGGGCGAACTGGCCACCATCGTGCGCAACACCTGCCGGACTCCTCAGGCCGCAGAGACTGCGCCAACCTTCGAGATCTTGACGACACCCAATCCCAAGCAACAACGCGCACTTGAACTTCTGCGAAAGATCTCGCTGTAGTCAGAACGCAGAACCCAAAATTCAGACAAATCGCCTGAACAGCAAGGAAATCTCGACCTGCCGGCGCGGGAACTTCAGCTTAACAGGGTTTGCCGGCCAGCCGCGAACTCTGGACCAGGACCCGGATGCTCTCGGCCTGCGCCACGGCCAGCTACAGGGCCAGGCTAATCGTCAGCAGCAAACGCATCGCGAATCCATTCGAGCTGGTCGCCATCGATCAGCACACAGTCGAAGCGGCAGTCGCACTCTGCCTTGCCCGCCAGATAGTACCGTGCGGCGAGGACGATGCGCTGGCGCTTGCTGGTGGTGATGCTCGCACCGGCGCCGCCGAAATCGCCGCGGCCGCGCAGCCGGACCTCGACGAAGACCAGCGTCTGGCCGTCGCGGCAGATCAGGTCGATCTCGCCGCCGCGCACCCGGAAATTGCGCTCGACGATGCGTTGACCGCAACGCTCCAAATGACGGGCCGCCCGTTCCTCGGCTTCGCGACCGCGCGTCGTGGTGGTATCGTTGGTTTTTCCCTGCATGCCCGTGAAGATGACGGAAGAATTCGCCGCATTGTATGTCGTCGCGACCCCGCTCGGGAACCTCGGCGACCTGACCCGCCGCGCCGAGGAAGTCCTGCGCAGCGTCCCCTGGGTTGCCGCCGAGGATACCCGCCACAGCGGCCCCCTGCTCAGGCAGCTTGGATCGCCGGCGCGGACGCTGCCGGCCCATCGGCACAACGAGCACGAAGCCGCCGCCCGCATCGTCGACCGGCTCAGGGCCGGCGAGGCGGTGGCGCTGATCTCCGACGCCGGGACGCCCGGAATCTCCGACCCCGGCGCCCGCATCGTCGCTGCCGTTCGCGCCGCCGGCTGCCGGGTGATTCCGCTGCCCGGCGCGTGTGCGGCGACCACGGCGCTCTCCGCCTCCGGCCTCCCTGACGAGCATTTCCTGTTCCATGGCTTCCTGCCGAGCAAGGCCGGCCAGCGGTGCAAGGCCATCGAGGAACTGCGCGGCCAGTCGTGCGCGCTGGTCTTCTACGAGGCCCCGCATCGCGTCCTCGAGACCGTCGCCGATCTTGCCGCCGTGCTCGGCGAGCGCACCTTGGTCATCGCCCGCGAACTGACCAAGCTGTTCGAGTCGATCCATTCCGGCCCGTTGACCGCGGCAGTCGAATGGCTGAAGGAAGACCCGAACCGCCAGCGCGGCGAATTCGTTCTGATCGTTTCCGGCGCCCCGGCCCAAGGCAACGACGCCGAGGGCGAGCGCGTGTTGACGCTGCTGCTGGCCGAGGGCCTGCCGGTGAAACAGGCCGCCCGCCTGGCGGCGGCGATCAGCGGCGCGGCGAAGAATGCGCTGTACGAGCGTGCCCTGGCGCTGAAGGACTGCGGGTCGTCAGCTTCGGTTGCCTGATGTCCGGTCGGCTGCTTGCGCTTCTCCCGAAGCGGTATGGTGGCCAGCCGCGAGCCGCCACCACACCTGCCAGCGTTCGCACCCAGCAAACACCGGGATCGAATCGTCGACTGCCGCATCCTCGATGCGCGTGAAATTGGGCGCCAGCAATTCATCCAACTGCCCGGGCAGGATGCCGAACGGCGGACCCTTGGGCTGGTCGCAAACGAAGAAATACCCGGCGAGCAGGCCGCCTCGCGGCAACAGCTCGGCGACGCGCCGGCCCCAGTCGGGCCACAGCTTGCGCGGCAGGGCGCAGAGGAAGGCGCGTTCGTAGAGCAACTGGTACGGTCGACGCGGCGAAAAGGTGAAAAAGTCTTCGCAGACGAGGTCGACCGCAGCGTCGCCGAGAACGCCCCGGGCTGTGGCGACCGCGGCCGGCGAGAAATCCAGCGCGGTGACCGGCCAGCCGAGGTCGACCAGGTGGCGGGCTTCCCAGGCGCTGCCGCAACCGGGGATCAGCGTGTCCAGTGGCGCCGGCTGGCGGACGACGAAATCGGCGAAGGCGTTCGGCACGCAGCCGGCATCCCACGGCGTGATTCCTTCGCCGAAGCGCTTGCACCAGAAGTCGGGGTGCTCGGGGCGCTGGTCGTCGGGTTTGATCCGGGTCGAGGAGGGTGGCGAATCGCTCATGCTAAGATTGCCGCCTTCGAAACCCCTGCCGCGTGCCGCTTCATGTCCGCTCCATCCAAGATCGTCATCGCCTCCCGCGAATCCCGCCTCGCCATGTGGCAGGCCGTCCATGTCCAGGGGCGCCTGGCCGGCCTGAATCCCGGGGCCGATATCGTCATTCTAGGCATGACGACCAGGGGTGACCAGATTCTCGACCGTCCGCTCGCCGAAATCGGCGGCAAGGGCCTGTTCATCAAGGAACTCGAAGTCGCGATGCAGGAAGGCCGGGCGCAGCTCGCCGTGCATTCGATGAAGGACGTGCCGATGGTGATGCCCGAGGGCTTCGTGCTGGCCGCAATTTCCGCGCGCGAAAACCCGCGCGACGCCTTCGTCTCGAACAGCTACGCCGGGCTGGACGAACTGCCCGCAGGCGCCGTCGTCGGCACTTCCAGCCTGCGCCGCGAAGCGATCCTGCGCGCGAAGTACCCGCAGCTGGCGATCAGGAGCCTGCGCGGCAATCTCGACACGCGGCTGCGCAAGCTCGATGCCGGCGAATACGACGCGATCATCCTCGCCGCCGCCGGCCTGATCCGCCTCGGACTGGAAAACCGCATCAGATCGGTGTTGACCGCGGAACAGTCGCTGCCGGCGCCCGGCCAGGGCGCGCTCGGCATCGAACTGGTGGCCGGCGATGCGGCGATGGCCGCCGTCGTCGCTCCGCTCGACGATCCGGATACGGCGCACTGCGTCAAGGCCGAACGCGCTTTCTCGCGGGCGCTCGGCGGCAGTTGCCAGGTGCCGCTCGGCGGCTATGCGGTCATGGAAGAGGGCAAGCTGTGGCTGCGCGGTTTCGTCGCGACGGCGGATGGCCGGGAGATGGTCAGCGGCGAAGTGCGCGGCACCGTCGGCGACGTGGCCGGTGACGACGAGGCGCTTGGCCGCCGGCTCGCCGAACAGTTGCGGGCGCAAGGTGCCGGCGCCATCCTGGAAAAACTCGCCCACTGCCGATGAACGCGAGCGGCCCGCTTGCCGGCAGGATCATCGCCGTCACCCGGCCGCGGGAGCAGGCCGCGCCGCTGGCCGATGCCATTGCCGGCGCGGGCGGAACCCCGCTGCTCTTTCCCCTGCTGGATATCCTGCCGGTTGCCGATCCGCTGGCGCTGGAGGCCGACGTGGCCGGGCTGCCCGGTGCGGCGCTGGCCATCTTTATCAGTCCCAATGCGGTCGCCCACGCGCTGCCGCTCATTCTGGCGCATGGCCCTTGGCCGGTGGGGCTGGTGCCGGCGGCGGTCGGACAGGGCACGGTGAAGGCGCTGGCGGCGCGCGGCGTGACCGGCTGCATCGCGCCGCGCGAGCGCTTCGATTCGGAGGCGCTGCTGGCGCTGCCCGAACTGGCGGGCGAACGGGTCAGTGGCAAGCGCGTCGTCATCTTCCGCGGTGACGGCGGTCGCGAGTTGCTGGCCGATACGCTGCGCGCGCGGGGCGCCACGGTCGAGTGCGTCGCCTGCTATCGCCGCGCCGGGCCCGCCGGCGGCGTCGATATCCTGCTGGAAAGATGGCGCGCCGGGCGCCTCGACGCGCTGACCGTGTCGAGCAGCGAGGGCTGCGCCACCTGCTCGACCTGCTCGACGACGAGGGCCGCTCCTTTCTCGCCCGGACCCCGGTCTTCGTGCCGCATGCCCGCATTGCGGAAAACGCGCGGGCGTCGGGTTTGCAGAAAATTATCCTTACCGATGCGGCGGATGCCGGAATCCTTGCCGGCTTGCTTGCTTATAATTGGCCGGCATGACACCTGACAATACGACTCCTCCTCCTTCCCCGGCGCCGCAACAGCCGTCGCCGCCCGCCTCGCGCTTCGGACCCTGGTTCTTCGTGGCGCTGGCGGCAATTGCCCTGGCTGGCTGGCAATGGTTCGAAACCCGCCACCGCCTTGCCGAATTCGAGCAGGAAACCGGCCGTCGCCTGGCCGAGGCCGATGCCGCGAGCAAGGAGGATCGCGGCGCGCTGAAACAGTTGCGCGAGCAGGTCGAAGGCTTGCAGGGCAGGCTGGGTGCGGCCGACGCGAAACTGGCCGAATTCCAGGCGCAGTCCGAGTCGCTGCAGGCGGTCACCAGGACCTTGCGCGCAGCCGTGACGAATCCGGCGTGCTCGAAGCCGAACAGGCGATCGCGCTGGCCGGACAGCAATTGCAGCTGGCGGCCAACGTTCCGGCGGCCATCCTCGCCCTGCGCGCGGCGGAGGCCCGTCTCGCCCGCGTCGATCGTCCGCAGTTGCTGCCCTTGCGCAAGGCGCTGGCCGCCGATCTGCAACGCCTGGCGGCGCTCCCTGCAGTCGATCTGGCGGCGAACAATGGGCGTCTGGAGCAGGTGCTGCTGAGCATCGACAAGTTGCCGCTGGCGATAGACGTCAGGCCGCAGGAAGCCCGCGAAAAGCCGGCCGAGGCGGTGCAGTTGCCCTGGTGGAAACGCACCGGGAACGAAATCTGGCAGGAACTGAAGGGTCTCGTCCGCATCCAGCGCTTCGATCGCGAGGAGGCGGTGCTGCTGGCGCCGGGACAGAGTTTCTTCCTGCGCGAGAACCTCAAGCTGCGCCTGCTCAATGCGCGCCTGGCGCTGCTTTCCCGTGATCAGGTGACTTTCCGCGGCGAACTCAAGGCGGCGCTGGAAATGCTCGGGCGCCTCTTCGATGGCCGCGACAAGGGCGTCCAGGCGGCGCAGGCGACGTTGCGCCAACTGCTGGCGACCGAGATCGTCATCGCCTTGCCGACCCTGGATGAAACCCAGGCGGCGCTGCGCGTCCTGCGCAACGGCAAGGACAGGAAGTGAAGGGCCTGTTCTGGCTTCTTGTCCTGTTCGGGCTGGCGGTTGCCGTCGCCCTCGGCGCGCGGGTCAACGATGGCTACGTCCTGATCGTCCTGCCTCCGTATCGTGCCGAGGTCAGCCTGAATTTGTTCCTTGTGGCGCTGGCCGCCTTCTTTCTGGTCCTCCATGTGGCGCTGCGGACGCTCGCGCTGACCTTCGGGTTGCCGAGGCGGGCGAAGGAGTATCGCCAGCGGCGCCAGCGCGAGCGTGCCGGTCTGGTCTTCCAGGACGCCGTGCGGCTGCTTTTCGAGGGACGTTTCGGGCAGGCGCTGAAGAAGGCCGGTGAAGCTTACGTGGCCGGCACTTTCCGCGGCGTCGCGGCGCTGGTCGCGGCGCGTGCCGCGCAACGCATGCGCGAGCCGGAAAAGCAGCAGGAGTGGATGCGGCGGGCAGTGGCCGACGATCCGCGCAATGAAGCGGCGGCGCTGATGCTGGAAGCCGAGATGATGAACGAATTGCGCCGCTTCGACGAGGCGCTGGCCGTGCTCGGCCGGTTCCAGGGCAAGCAGGGCCGCCACATCGCCGCGCTGCGCCTCGAATTGCGGGCGCGCCAGGGAACCGGCGACTGGGACGGCGTCCTCAAGCTGGCACGCCAGCTCGAGAAACGCGATGCGCTGCCGCCCGAGGTGGCGCGCGAGATCAAGACCCTCGCCCATCTCGAGAACATCCGCCGGCGCCGTGCCGATGCCGGGCAGCTTCAGGATTACCTGCGGGGCATTCCGGCCGTCGACTACGGGCGCCGTCTGATGCTGGCCGGCGCCAGGGCGCTGGTCGAAGCCGACGCGCTGCCGGTGGCGCAGAAACTCATCGAAAGTGCGCTCGACGGGTATTCCGAGGCGGGCTGGCAGCCCGAACTGGTGACCCTGTATGGCGGCCTGACGGGGCCGGGACTGACCGCGCGCATCGCCAGGGCTGAGGACTGGCTGCGCCAGTATCCCGGCGAAGCGGCGCTGCTGCTGGCGCTCGGGCGCATGTGCATGAATCAGCGTCTGTGGGGCAAGGCGCAGAGCTATATCGAAGCGTCGCTGGCGACCGAGGAAACGCGCGACGCGCACCTCGCGCTTGCCGAACTGTGCGACAAGCTCGAACGCGGCGACGAGGCCAACCGCCATTTCCGGGCGGCGGTAGGGCTCGAGGCACGCTGAGGATTTCCACCGGCGGGGACGCTCAGGCCCAGTCGTTCGGTTTCAGGAAGACCTCGTAAAGTTCGGCTTCCGGAGTGCCGGCCGCGGGCTTCCAGTCGTAGCGCCATTTGACGATCGGCGGCAACGACATCAGGATCGACTCGGTGCGCCCGCCCGATTGCAGGCCGAACAGCGTGCCGCGGTCCCAGACCAGGTTGAACTCGACGTAACGGCCGCGGCGGTAGGCCTGGAAATCGCGCTCGCGCTCGCCCCAGGNGGTGTCGCGGCGCCTCGCCAGCACTGGCAGGTAGGCCTGGGTGAAGGCGTCGCCGACCGCCCGGGTCAGGGCGAAGCAGCGCTCGAAACCGCCTTCGTTGAGGTCGTCGAAGAAGATGCCGCCGACGCCGCGCGGTTCATTCCGGTGCTTGAGGAAGAAATACTCGTCGCACCACTTCTTGTATTTCGGATAGACCTCGGCGCCGAACGGCGCCAGCGCATCCCTGCAGGTGCGGTGGAAATGGGTCACATCCTCGCGTTGACCGTAGTAGGGCGTCATGTCCATGCCGCCGCCGAACCACCAGACGTCGTCTTCGCCTTCCTTGCTGGCGACGAAGCAGCGCACGTTCATGTGCGCGGTCGGGCAGTACGGATTACGCGGATGCAGCACCAGCGAGACGCCCATCGCCTCCCACGAACGGCCTGCCAGTTGCGGGCGCACGGCGGTGGCCGAGGCAGGCAGCGACTTGCCGGTGACATGCGAAAAATTGACGCCGCCGCGCTCGAAGAAATCGCCTTCCTCGATCAGTCGCGAAATCCCGCCGCCGCCTTCCGGGCGCTCCCAGGTGTCGGTGCGGAAGGGCTGGCCGTCGAAGGCTTCGAGTTCCCCGACGATGCGGCTCTGCAGGGCGGTGAAATAGGTTCTTAGCTGTTGGGTGTCCATGGCGGGGTGGGTTCGATTGGGGATGAAGAGGTGCGGTGGTGGTCGGAGGCTGAGGCGCCGGGTTCCGCGCCGGACGCGCGGGCGTGCTTTCGGATGCGCTGTATTCCGCCTTGGCGGTGGGCGTACTTTTCTTGGGAAAAATCAAAGGCTCAGCTTTGGCGCCAGCGCTCATTGTGGTGTTACCCGTTTCAGCGCGGGGCCGTTTGCCAGCCCCCTTGAGAGGCGCTGAGCAACGCAGGCGGGCCTGGGGATTTCGGCTCGCATTGTTTGAGCCGCCCGGCACGACGAGTAGCGCAGGGAACCGGCGCAGCCGGCGCCGACCCGGGGTCGCATTTTCTTTGCTTGCTTCCTTTTGGCGAAGCAAAGAAAGCAAGACGCCTTCAAGGCGGGTCCCGGCAGTTCAGGCAAGCCCAACTCGCTAGCGACTGATCGCGCGGTAGCCGATGTCCTTGCGGTACTGCATCCCGTCCCAGTTGATCCGGGTCAACACTTCATACACCCGCTTCTGGGCCAGCCTGGTGTTCTCGCCGAGGGCGGTGACGCACAGCACCCGACCGCCGGCGGTGACCACTTCGTCATCCTTCTCGGCCGTGCCGGCGTGAAAGACGTGCGCGTCCTCGCCGAAGCTGTTGCCCTTGGGCAGTCCGGTGATGACGTCGCCCTTGCGTGGGGTGTCCGGGTAGTTGGCCGCCGCCAGCACGACGCCAAGGGCGACGCGGCGGTCCCATTTGGCCTCGACCTGGTCGAGCGTGCCGGCGATGCCGTGTTCGAGCAGTTCGACGAAATCGGAGCGCAGGCGCATCAGGATCGGCTGGGTTTCCGGGTCGCCCATGCGGCAGTTGAATTCCAGCGTCTTGACCGAGCCGTCCTTGCCGATCATCAGTCCGGCGTAGAGGAAGCCGGTGAAGGGGATGCCGTCGGCGGCCATGCCGCGCACGGTCGGCAGGATGATCTCGCGCATCGCCTTGGCGTGCACTTCCGGGGTCACACAGGGAGCAGNGGAGTAGGCGCCCATGCCGCCGGTGTTCGGGCCTTGGTCGCCGTCGAAGATGCGCTTGTGGTCCTGGCTGGAAGCCATTGCCAGTACGTTCTTGCCGTCGACCATGACAATGAAGCTGGCTTCCTCGCCGTCGAGATATTCCTCGATGACGACACGGGCGCCGGCGTCGCCGAGCTTGTTGCCGGACAGCATGTCGTCGACGGCGGCGTGCGCTTCTTCAAGAGTCGTGGCGACGACGACGCCCTTGCCGGCCGCCAGACCGTCGGCCTTGATGACGATGGGGGCGCCCTTCTCGTCGATGTAGGCGTGTGCCGCGGTCGACTCGGAAAAAGTCGCGAATTCCGCCGTCGGGATGGCGTGGCGAGTCATGAAGCGCTTGGCGAAATCCTTCGACGATTCGAGCTGCGCGGCTGCCTTGGTCGGGCCGAAGATCTTCAGGCCGCTGCTGCGGAAAACGTCAACAACCCCGGCCGCCAGCGGCGCCTCGGGGCCGACCAGCGTCAGGTGGATGCGCTCCCGTGCGGCGAACAGGGCGAGTGCGGCTGGGTCTGTCAGGTTCACGTTCTGAAGGTACTTCTCCCGTGCCGTGCCGGCATTGCCGGGGGCGACGAACACCTTCTTCACGCCGGGAGCCTGGGCCAGGCGCCAGGCCATGGCGTGCTCGCGGCCGCCGGAGCCGATTACCAATAGTCTCATTTCAAAATAACCGGAGAGGGGTTGCTCCGACCTTGCGGTCAAAGGTGAAATTTTGTCCAGATGAACAGGACGTTGCCATTTCCATTGCCGCCAGGGACATAGGCGGCATCCAGCGAAACCTTCTTGGCATATTCAAGGGAAATGATAGGGAGGACGGCCGGAAACGGTGTGTAATCATTCCAATTGGCGCGGGCGCCGATGAAGACCGTATACCCGATCCCGGCCTTGAAGTCACCGCTGACCGGCCAGAACGTCTTGTATCCATAGCCGACCTGGTATTGCGGCTTGGAGTGAGAGTCCTGAAACCCCATTGCGTAAAAGCCGTGCCAATCCCCGTCTTCAGTGTAGCGGCCACGACCGAGACCCAAGCCCAACGGGAAGTTGTTGTACTCGTCGATTTGCTGTCGCGTGTATGCCCACGGCAGGTGCCAGGTGAATACGGGCACATACACCTCCGGTGTCCCCTCGTTCCAGGTTTCCTTGAGGCTCGTGGTCGTGCGCGCAAGCCACCCTTTGCCCTCTTCCGAAGATGGCGGCTCTGCCTGGGCAGTGCCGACAAACAGCGCAGTACAGGAGATGAAGAGAAGTTGCCTGGTCGGCTTGCCAAGCACGTGGTCCTTCCTTTCAATGCCGGAAGTGGCGGGCGCCGGTGAAGACCATGGCGATGCCGTGCTCGTCGGCGGCGGCGATGACTTCGTCGTCGCGCATCGAGCCGCCCGGCTGGATGACGGCGGTCGCTCCGGCTTCGGCCAGCACGTCGAGGCCGTCACGGAAGGGGAAGAATGCGTCGGAGGCAACGACCGAGCCCTTCAGGTCCAGGCCGGCATTGTGCGCCTTCATGCCGGCGATTCTGGTCGAATCGACACGGCTCATCTGGCCGGCGCCGACGCCCAGCGTCATGCCGCTGCCGCAGAAGACGATGGCGTTGGACTTGACGAACTTGGCGACGCGCTCGGCGAAGAGCAGATCCTCGATCTGCCGGGCGCTCGGCTGCACCTTGGTGACGACCTTGAGCCCACTGGCTTGCGCGGTGAAGTCGTCGGGCGTCTGCACCAGCAGGCCGCCACCGACGCGCTTGAGTTCCAGCTTATTCAGGTCATTGCCGAGCGGCACCACCAGCACGCGCAGGTTCTGCTTGGAAGCGAGTGCCGCCCTGGCTTCAGCGGTGAAGGACGGGGCGATCAGCACTTCGACGAAGTGCTTGCGCGCGTTCATGGCTTCAACGACATCGAGGCCGACTTCGCCGTTGAAGGCGATGATGCCGCCGAAGGCCGAGGTCGAGTCGGTCTTGAAGGCCTTTTCATAAGCGCCGAGCAGGGTGCCGTCGATGGCCACGCCGCACGGGTTGGCGTGCTTGATGATGACGCAGGCCGGGGCGTCGAAGGCCTTGACGCATTCCCAGGCGGCATCGGAGTCGGCGATGTTGTTGTAGGACAGTTCCTTGCCCTGCAACTGGGTGTAGGCGGCGATGCTGCCCGGCAACGCGACGGCGTCGCGGTAGAAGGCGGCTTGCTGGTGCGAGTTCTCGCCGTAGCGCAGGATTTCGGTGCGGTCGAATGCCAGTTGCAGCTTGGCCGGGAAGATCGCCGGGGTCGGCGCAGCCTCCGCCGGCTTGTCTTCGGTGCCGTCGTCGAGGCTGGTCAGCCAGTTGGCGATCATGCTGTCGTAGCGGGCGGTGTGGGTGAACGCCTTCTTCGCAAGGTTGAAGCGGGTGGCCAGCGCCAGGGCGCCGCCGTTGGCCTTCATTTCTTCGAGCAGCGGGGTGAAGTCAGCCGGATCGGTAACGATGGCGACGCCGTTGTAGTTCTTGGCCGAGGAGCGAACCATGGCCGGTCCGCCGATGTCGATGTTCTCGATGGCGTCTTCGAGCGTCACGCCCACTTTGGCGATGGTGGCGGCGAAGGGGTAGAGATTCACGCAGACCAGGTCGATGGTCGGGATCCCGTGGGCTTCGATGGTGGCCATGTGCTCGGCCAGGTCACGACGGGCGAGGATGCCGCCATGCACCTTCGGGTGCAGCGTCTTGACGCGGCCGTCGAGCATTTCCGGGAAACCCGTGTAGTCGCCGATTTCGGTCACGGTCAGCCCGGCGTCGCGCAGCATTCTCGCGGTGCCGCCGGTGGACAGCAGCTTGACGCCTTGCGCGGCGAGGCCCTGGGCAAATTCGAGAACACCCGTCTTGTCGGAGACGGAAACCAGTGCTTGCTTGATGGTCATGGCGATTTACAGGAGTTGATGTTCGGTGAGTTTCTTGCGCAGCGTGTTGCGGTTGATGCCCAGCATTTCCGCCGCCAGTGTCTGGTTGCCACCGGCCTTGGCGAGGACGACCTCGAGCATCGGCCGCTCGACGCTTTTCAGAACCATGTCATAGATCGCGGCGGGTCTCTCGCCGTCGAGGTCACGGAAGTACTGCTGCAGCGAATCCGTGACACATTTTCCCAAGTCATGTTGGCTCATGCTGCCAACGCCTCCTCTGCGTACTCCAAAGTAGTGTGCTCTTCCGCCAGGCGGAAGANAAAGTCGTTCACTGCCTGCATCTGTTGATCGATGCTGGGCAGGACGTTCATTTCCCTGCGGAAGGCCGCCGACCCGACCAGCCNCCTGGTGTACCAGGAGATGTGCTTGCGGGCGACCTTGAACCCCGTTTCCGGGCCGTAGAAAGCGTAGAGGCCGTCGAGATGCGCCAGCAGGATGCCGTGGATCTCGCTGACCTCGGCCGGCGGCAGATGCTTGCCGGTCTTCAGATAGTGCTCGATCTCGCGGAACAGCCAGGGGCGGCCCTGGGCGGCGCGACCGATCATGATGCCGTCGGCGCCGGTGACATCCAGCACGTGTTTGGCCTTTTCCGGCGTCGCGATGTCGCCGTTGGCGATGACGGGAATCTTCACCAGCGTCTTGACGCAGGCGATGGTGTCGTACTCGGCCTCGCCGGTGTATTGCTGGCAGCGCGTGCGGCCGTGGATGGCGACAGCGCGGACGCCGGCGTTCTCGGCAATGCGCGCGATGGTCGGCGCGTTCCTGTTGGCCAGGTTCCAGCCGGTGCGGAATTTGAGCGTCACCGGGGTGTTGGGTACGGCGCCGACGACGGCGTCGAGGATGCGTCCGACCAGCTTTTCATCCTGCATCAGCGCCGAGCCGGCCATCACGTTGCAGATCTTCTTCGCCGGACAGCCCATGTTGATGTCGATGATCTGGGCGCCGTTGGCGACGTTGTGTCGCGCCGCTTCGGCCATCATCTTCGGATCGGCACCGGCGATCTGGACCGCAATTGGCGCGACCTCGCCCTCGTGGTTGGCGCGGCGCAGCGTCTTGGCGCTGCCGTAGAGCAGCGAGTTCGAGGTGACCATTTCCGACACCGCCAGCCCGGCGCCCATCTTCTTGCACAGCTGGCGGAATGGACGGTCGGTCACGCCGGCCATGGGGGCGACGAACAGGTTGTTGCGAAGCGGGAAACCGACATAATCCATGGGCGCGCAAAGGACATGGCGAAGCAGGGAAGCCGCAGAGTTTACCCGAGTCGGCGCCCAATAAACAGTCAAATCGCGAATGCGACGGCGAGCAGCATGGCGAAAACGAGTTGCTGCCCGGCGGTGGCGGCAAGGATGTCGTTGAAGACCGGGCCGGGTGCTTCACGGTGGAAGCGCCGGACCAGCTTCAGGGCCAGCGGCAGCAAAAGCAGCGGCAGCGCGGCGAGCCAGCCGAGGCTGGTGGCGAGCAGCGGCAACAGGGCGTAGGGCGCCAGAATCTCGCCGGTATAGAGGCGTCGCGTCGCCGGCCGGCCGAGCAGGACGGCCAGCGTGTTCTTGCCGTTGCGGGCGTCGCCGTCGCGGTCGCGGTAGTTGTTCACGGTGATGACCGCGGCGGCGTGAATGCCGACCAGCGCCGCCGCGATCAGCGCGACCAGCGTCAGGGTCAAGGTTTGCAGGTAATAGCTGCCGCCGACGGCGACCAGGCCGAAGAAGATGAAGACGAAAATTTCTCCGAGCGGCCGGTAGGCAATCGGTGCCGGGCCGCCGGTGTAGGCCCAGCCGGCGGCGAGCGAGGCGAGGCCGATGCCGACGATCGGCCAGCCGCCGTGCCCGACCAGGTAGATCCCGCACAGAAAGGCGAGGGCGAACGCCAGCCAGGCGCCGGCCTCGACCACGCCGGCGCCGAGCCAGCCCTCGGCGGTGGCGCGCTTCGGGCCGAGGCGGTCGGGCGTGTCGGTGCCGCGGCGGAAATCGCCGACGTCGTTGAACAGGTTGGTGCCGACCTGGATCAGGGCGGCGGCGAGCGCGGCGGCGAGCAGCGGCAACCAGGCGACGCGGCCGCTGTCGTGAAAGGCGATGGCGGTCCCGACCACGACCGGCGACAGCGAGACCGACAGTGTCTTCGGGCGGCAGGCGAGGAACCAGGCGCGCAGGCGACCGGGCGTCACGGCCAGGCGCGGGCGCCCCAGATCATCCGCCTGGCGACGAAATGGCGGGCCGGCGGAAAGAGGTCGAGGGCAAGCAGGCCGAGGCCGCGGGCCAGCTTGAGCGGGCCGAAATCGTTCGAGAAGGCGCGGACGATCTGATCGGTGAACAATGCGCTGCCGTGGCGGTCGAGGCGGCGGCTGGCGGCGTAGGCTTCCAGGCTGCCGCGGTCGACGCCGTTTTCGAGCAACATTTCCGCGAGCTGCCAGGCGTCGCGCAGGCCTAGGTTGAACCCCTGGCCGGACACCGGATGCAGCGTTTGCGCCGTGTTGCCGATCCACACCTCGCTGCCCCTGACCAGCGATTCGCGCATCCGCAGGGCGAGCGGGAAGCGGCTGCGCGGGCCGGGATTTCTGAATGTCATGCGCATCCCAAACTGCTCCTGCAGCGCGGCGGTGAAGGCGCTGTCGTCGAGCGCCAGCACGGCGTCGGCCTTGTCCGGCGGCAGGGTGAACACGACCGAGTATTCGTCGCCGAGCGGCAGCAGGGCGAGCGGGCCGTCCGCCGTGAAGCGTTCCCAGGCGCGCCTGTTGTGGCCGGGTTGCGGCGTGATTTCGGCGATCACCGCGTGCTGGCCGTAGTCGCTGACCGTGACCGCCGGGTCGTCGCCGGGGTGCCTTCGGCGTGCACCAGAACCTTTGCGCGGATGGTGCGCAAGGCGCCTTCCCGGCGCACGGAGACGCTGACGTGATCGTCATCGTGGCTGATGTCGACGATGTCGACCGCGTCGAGCAAGGCGTCGGCCGCGAGTTGCGCGGCGAGTTCGGCGGCGAGGTCGCGGTAGCGCACCACGTAGCCGAGCGCCGGCAGGTCGTAGTCGGCGCGGTCGATGACGGTGCGGCCGAAGCCGTCCTTCTGCGAGACGTGGATGGTCTCGATCGGCGTCGCGGCGCGCGTCGGCCAGGCCCTGATCCGTTCCAGCAGTTGCCGGGCGCCGTGCGAAAGGGCGAGGGCGCGAGGGTCGCCCTGCTGCGCCTGCCGCGGTCGACGGTCGACAAGGAGCGATTTCCGGCCACCGGCGGCGAGCGCCAAGTTGAGCGTCATGCCGACCGGTCCGGCGCCGACGATCAGGATGTCGACATCTTCCACGGCTGCTTCAGTCATGGCGCATGACCTCCTCTATTTCGGCGATGGTTTTCGGGGCCGTCANGAACACGTGGCAGCCGGTCTCGCTGACCCGCACGTCATCCTCGATGCGAATGCCGATGCCGGCCAGCGCCAGCGGAATGTCGTCGGCGGGGCGGATGTAGAGGCCGGGTTCGACGGTCAGCGTCATGCCCGGCTGGAGCGTCGTCCATGCATCGCCGACCTTGTATTCGCCGGCATCGTGCACGTCGAGGCCGAGCCAGTGGCCGGTGCGGTGCATGTAGAAGCGCTTGAAGTCGCCTTTCCCGATCAGGTTGTCGAGGTCGCCGGCGAGCAGCTTGAGGTCGATCAGGCCCCGGGTCAGCACGCGCACCGCGGCGTCGTGGCCTTCCATGAAGTGGCGGCCGGGGGCGGTTGCGGCGATCGCTGCCGTCTGCGCGGCGAGGACGATTTCGTAAACGTCCTTCTGCGGCCCATTGAAGCGGCCATTGACGGGAAAGGTCCGGGTGATGTCGGCGGCGTAGCCCTCGACCTCGCAGCCGGCGTCGATCAGCACCAGCGTGTGGTCGTTGAGCAACTTGTTGTTCTCGACGTAATGCAGCACGCAGGCGTTGGCGCCACCGGCGACGATGGGCGTGTAGGCGTGGGCGTCGGCACCGCGGCGGCGGAATTCGTAGGTCAGTTCGGCTTCGAGTTCGTACTCGGCCAGGCCGGGGTGGCAGGCGCGCATGGCGCGGGCGTGGCCCGCGCTGGCGATGTCGGCGGCGCGTTGCTGGATGGTAGCTTCGGCGCGGTCCTTGATGAGGCGCATGGCGTCGAGTTCAGTGCGCAGGTCGAGGATGGCGCGCGGCGCCCGCTTGCCGGCGCGGGTCTGGGCGCGGACGGCGTTCAGGGCCTTGGCGATGCGGGCATCCCACTCGGCATCGTGGCCGATGGCGTGCCACAGCGTGTCGCGGTCGACCAGCAGTTCCGGCAGCTTCTTGTCGAGTTGCTCGATCGGGTACGCGGCGTCGAAGCCGAAGGCGGTCTTGGCGGCTTTCGGACCATAGCGGTAGCCGTCCCAGATCTCGCGTTCCTCGTGCTTCTCGCGGCAGAAGAGAATGGATTTCGGGCGCTTGCCGCCGATCAGCACGACGACCGCCTCCGGCTCGGGGAAACCGGTCAGGTACCAGAAATAGCTGTCGAAGCGGTAGGGGTGGTGGGCGTCGCGGTTGCGGATGACTTCCGGCGCGGTCGGCACGATGGCGACGCCGTCGCCGATGGCTTTCAGCAGGCGTTTGCGGCGGGCGCGGAAGTGGGCGTGGGTCATGGCTTGGTCAATTCGGCATCCAGTTGCGCAAGACGTTGCGGCGTTCCCACATCGACCCAGCGGCCGGTGAAGCGTTCTCCGGTCAGCGTGCCGGCGGCGATGGCGGCGGCGAGCAGCGGATAGAGCTTCATGATCGAGCCGGGCGTCACGCCGGCAAAGAACGACGGCGAAAAGACCGCTATGCCGGTGTAAGTGAGCGTTTCCTCGCCGCCGGCCAAAGTGATGCGCTCGCCGTCGAGGCTGAAGTCACCGGCGGCATGATGGGCCGGGTTGGCGACCAAGACCAGATGGGCGGTCGCGGTCGACCCGTAAAAATGGCCAAAATCGATGTCGCAATAGACGTCGCCATTGACCAGCAGGAAGGGTTGGTCGCCGAGCAGGGGCAGGGCGTTGGCGATCCCGCCGGCGGTTTCCAGCGCGCCCGGCGGTTCGGGCGAATAGCGGATCTTCAGACCCCATTGCGACCCGTCGCCCAGGGCCGCCTCGATCTTCTCCCCAAGGTGGGCGTGGTTGATGACGACCTCGGTGAATCCGGCCGCCGCCAGTCGTTCCAGGTGCCAGGCGACGAGCGGCTTGCCGCCCACCGGCAACAGCGGCTTGGGCGTGTGGTCGGTCAGCGGACGCATGCGCTCGCCACGCCCGGCGGCAAGAATGAAGGCTCTCATCAGAACGTGTAGGCGACCTCGATGCTCTTGCCATCGAGGGTGTCGAGCAGCGTCAGCAGCGGTTTCAGCGCGACGTAACGGCCGGCGGTCTTGCGCGCGTAGTTCATGAAGCGCGGCAGGTCTTCGCTGTACTTGTCCTTGCCGTCGCGGTACTTGAGGCGGCAGAAGATGCCGAGCACCTTGAGGTGGCGCTGCAGGCCCATCAGTTCGTAGTCGCGCCAGAAATCGCCGAAGTCGGCGCGCACCGGCAGGCCGGCGGCACGGGCCTTCTCCCAGTAGCGGACGACCCAGTCGATCTCCTGATCCTCCTCCCACGAGATGAAGGCGTCGCGGAACAGCGAGACGACGTCGTAGGTGATCGGGCCGTNGACGGCGTCCTGGAAGTCGATGATGCCGGGCGTCAGGGTGGCCTCGCTTTCGACCACCATCAGGTTGCGTGGCATGAAGTCGCGATGCACGAAGACCTTGGGCTGGTTGAGGGCCGAGTTGATAAGGAACCTGAAGGTCCGGTCGAGCATGACTTTCTCGTCGCCGCTCAACTGATGGCCGAGGTGGCGGCCGACGAACCACTCCGGAAAGAGATCGAGTTCGCGACGCAGCAGGGTCGCGTCGTAGGGAGGCAGGGTGCTCGCCCGGGAAGACAGTTGCCACTTGACCAGGACGTCGAGGACCGCGCGCATCAGCGTGTCGGCTAGGCTGCGGTCGGCGTTCAGTGCGTCGAGGTAGCCGACGCGGCCGAGATCGGTGAGCACCAGGAAGCCGTTGGCGAGATCCTGGTCGAGGATGCGCGGCGCGGCGAGTCCAGCCTTGGCGAGCAGGCCGGCGACGTGGATGAAGGGTGTGCAGTCCTCCTTTTCCGGCGGCGCATCCATCAGGATGCGCGTCCTGCCATCTGGCCAGGTCAGGCGGAAGTAGCGACGGAAACTGGCGTCGGCGGAGGCCGGGGTGATCTCGACCGATTGGTCCGGGAAGCGACTGGCAATCCAGTCGGTAACAAGTTGATCGCGCGACATCAGGATGGCCGACGGTTCGTTGTAAAATGGCCAATTTTAACACTTGGTAGCCGCCGCTCCCGGCGCACTTCGTTTCGCTTCCTTCATTCCCCTGCCCGATGCCTGATCCGGTCCGCCACCCGTTTGTCTGCCTCGCGTGCTGCATGTTCGCCGCGGTGCCGGCCGGCCATGCCGCCGAGGACGCCGACAGCGTGCAGCTGGCTGCCGTCAGCGTGCGGAAGGCTGCGCCGGCGAGCCGTGACGCGGCGCCTGGCGGCGGCACTTCGGTAAGCGATGATCTTCAGCTCCGCCTGCGCAGCGAGCGCCGTTTCAACGTGCTGGGCGGCAAGAGGACTCCGGTCATGCCGGAGGTCGGGATTCCGTATGCGTTCGACCCGAAGAAGGGCGACGACTATCCGCTCTTTGTCATCGCCGAGCACCTCGAAGGGCGTACCGATGACGTCGCCGTGGCGACCGGCGATGTCGAGCTGCGCAAGGCGGGCTCGCTGTTCTACGGGGACAAGATCATCTACTGGCCGCTCGACGACGAAGTCGACGCGACAGGCAACGTGCGCATGCTGCAGGAGGGCGCCGAGTTCACGGCACCGCATGTCCGCATGAAGATGTCCGAACAGGTCGGTTTTGTCGAGGATGCCGACTATCTGATCGTCAAGCAGGTTCCCAGCCGCTTCCTGTCGAAACAAAAACTGGTGCCGGTGGTCACGAACGCCAGTTCGAACGCCGTCAGCACCAGTGCGCCGATGATGCTCAACGTTCCCGGCAACTACGGGCTGCCGACCACGGTGCCGGCCACCCGCCCGTCACTGGCCAGCGGGACCGCCGAGCGGGCGGAGTTCGAGGGCGAAAACCAGATCACGCTCTTCGACAGCACCTTCTCGACATGCAAGCCGGGAGACCGGGACTGGTACGTGCGCGCGTCCGAAATGCACCTCGATTACGACCGCGAGGTCGGGACAGCGAAGGATGCGACGATGTGGTTCAAGGATGTCCCGATCTTCTATTCGCCGGTCGCCACGTTTCCGCTGAATCACCAGCGGCAGTCGGGTTTCATGCATCCCTTCCTGGCGACCTCGTCGCGCAGCGGTCTGGATCTGACGATCCCGTACTACTGGAACATCGCTCCGAATTACGACGCGACGCTCTATCCGCGCTACATGAGCAAGCGTGGCCTGCAACTGGGCGCCGAGGTGCGCTACTGGGACTTCAACAGCGGTATTCCGGGCGATCCCAATGCCTACCGGGCGGAGTACATGCCGCACGACCAGGTGGCCGACCGCGACCGCTACGCCTACCAGATCAAGCACTGGCAAAACCTCGGGCAGGGAGTTTCCGCAGCATTCAATTACAACCGCGTGTCGGACGATTTCTACTGGCAGGACACGTCCTCGCGCCTGTTTCAGACCTCGCAGGTGCAGTTGCCGCAGCAGTTCGTGCTGGCCTACACGCCGGTGCCCTGGCTGCAGACCAACACGCAGGTGCTGCGCTACCAGACGCTGCAGACCGATCCGAAGAACCCGGTCTTGCCTCCGTACTTTCTGGAGCCGCAAGTCAATCTCGTCGGCTTCAAGCCCGACGTTCTGGGCACCGATCTGGCCG
Organism: Dechloromonas sp.; assembly: GCA_013693915.1. Taxonomy (GTDB): domain Bacteria; phylum Pseudomonadota; class Gammaproteobacteria; order Burkholderiales; family Rhodocyclaceae; genus Azonexus. The sequence continues at coordinate 812,256 of CP059264.1, forward strand.
TGATCGGCCAGTACACGCGCTTCAGCCGTCCCGATGCCGGCCGGCTGCTGAGCGACCTGCGCCCGCAGGGCGACCGCATGGTGCTCTATCCGCAGCTTTCGCTCCCGATCGTCCATCCAGCTTTTACTTTCATTCCCAAGATCGGCGTCAGCGCGACCCGGTATTCGCTCAGCGATCAGGTGGCGGGCGCGGACTCGAGCGTCTCCCGGGTCCTCCCGATCTTCACGGTCGACTCCAGCGTGATCTTCGAGCGCGAAACCAGTCTTCTGGGGAATGGTTTCATCCAGACGCTGGAACCGCGGCTTTATTACGTGAACATTCCGTACAAGGATCAGACCGGGATTCCGCTTTTCGACACTGCGCAGGCGGACTTCAACTTTGCCCAGATCTTTTCCGAGAATCGCTACAGCGGCTTCGATCGCATCAACGATGCCAATCAACTCACCGCTGCGGTGGTCACCCGCTTTCTCGACGGGACGACAGGAGCCGAGCGCTTCAAGGCGATGGTCGGGCAGCGTTACTATTTCAGCCCGAGCCGGGTGACCCTGAACTACACGCCGCTCGGGTCGACCGTCGCTCCGGTGGGTAACCAGGAGCGGGGTTCTTCCAATGTCCTCGCGGCTTTCAGCGGGCTGGTCCTGCCCAGGACCTATGCCGATTTTGCCCTGGACTACAATTTCCGTGACAGCCTGACCGACCGGTTCTCCGTGGGGGTCCGTTTCCAGCCCGACCTGGCCAAGGTTCTCAGCGCCAGTTATCGCTACACACGCGATCCCAACAACAATGTGGCGCAGGTCGACCAGGTCGACATCGCCGGCCAGTGGCCGCTGACCAATCGCCTGTATGCGGTGGGACGCTTCAACTGGTCGTTCCTCGGCAAGCAGACGCTCACCAACACGACACCGGGCGGTCAGTTGCTGGAGGCCATTGCCGGCCTCGAATACAATGCCGGTTGCTGGACCACNCGGATAGTCGCCCAACGCCTGGCGGCGATATCGGGTTCGCCCAACAACGTCCTCTTCCTGCAACTCGAATTCAACGACTTCGCCAGCGTCGGCACGGATCCGGTCAGCCTCCTCCGCCGCTCCATTCCCGGCTACGGCAAGTCCAACGAACTGACCTCCAGCAGCCTGCTCACGACACAATGACCACCATGCGCCACTCGCTTCGTAGCCTTCTCGCCCTTTGCCTGCTTCTGACAGCCGTCTTCACGCTGCCCGCCAGTGCAGCGCCGGCCGAGCCGGTCGAGGCCGACCGGATCGTCGCCGTCATCGGCGACGAAGTGATCACCTCCTACGACCTGCGCGCCCGCGTCGACGAGGCGGTGAAGCAACTCAAGAAGCAGGGCACGCCGTTGCCGCCAGCGGATGTCCTCGAACGTCAGTTGCTCGAACGCATGATCATCGACCGGATCCAGTTGCAGTTTGCCCGTGAAACCGGACTGAAGGTGGATGACGCTCAGCTCGACCAGGCGATCGGTCGCATCGCCGCGGGCAACAGGATGACGCCGCAGCAATTCAGGCTGGCGCTGGAAAAGGACGGCGTCAACTACGCGCGCTTCCGCGAGGAGATCCGGGACGAACTGATAACGGTCCGGCTGCGCGAGCGCGAGGTGGACAGCAAACTCGTCATTTCCGACGGCGAGGTCGACCTGTACCTGGCCAACCAGGCCAGCGCCGGCGGTGGTGAAGAGGTTCAGCTTGCCCACATCCTGCTGCGGGCGCCGGAGTCGGCGAGTCCGGAACAGTTGCAGAAACTGCGCCAGCGCGGTGAGCAGGCGCTCAAGAGAGCCAAAGCCGGCGAGAACTTCGCCCAGTTGACCGCCAGTTTCTCCGATGCGCCCGATGCGCTGCAGGGAGGAAATCTGGGCTGGCGTCCGTTGGAGCGTCTGCCGCAGATCTATGCGGAAGCGGCGGTGCGCATNGAAGCCGGGGATGTAAGCGACCTGCTGCGCTCGTCAGCCGGGTTCCACATCATCAAGCTCCTCGGCAAGCGGGGCGGCAGCGCGCCGGCGTCGATTCAGCAGACGCACGCCCGCCACATCCTGATCAAGGTCAATGAAGTCGTGTCGGAGACCGAAGCGCGCCGCAAAATGGAGAACCTGCGCGAGCGGCTGGTCAACGGCGGCGATTTCGCCGAACTTGCACGCCTTTATTCGCAGGACGGTTCGGCAGCCAANGGGGGCGACCTCGGCTGGGTCAGTCCGGGCGACACCGTTCCGGAATTCGAGGCGGCGATGGATGCGCTGAAGGTCAAGGAATTCAGCCAGGTGGTCCAGAGTCCCTTCGGCATGCACCTGATCCAGGTCCTTGAGCGTCGCCAGCGCGACGTTTCCGCGGAACGCCAGCGCGCGGCCGCCCGTCAGGCATTGCGCGAGCGCAAGCTCGAAGACGCCTATCAGGACTGGCTGCGCCAGATCCGCGACCGCGCCTACGTCGAGGTTCGCCTCGACGAGAAATGATGCCGCCGCCCATCGCGGTCACCAGCGGCGAACCGGCGGGAATCGGGCCGGACCTGTGCCTGCGCTTGACGGAAAATGCTGGCGAATCCCGACCGGTCATTCTCGGCGACCGCGAACTGCTGCGCGAGCGTGCTGCAGCCATCGGCCTGAAGGTCGCCCTGCGCGATTTTCACCCGGAGATGCCGGTCGACCGCAACAGTCTCGACGTACTCCATGTTCCGCTTGCGAAGCCTTCGGTGGCCGGCAGACTCGACCCGGCGAACGCGGCCTACGTGCTGGCACTGCTCGACCGCGCGCTCGCCGGCTGCCGTTCGGGCGAGTTTGCGGCGATGGTCACGGCGCCGGTGCACAAGGGCGTGATCAACGAGGCGGGTGTTCACTTCACCGGCCATACCGAATACCTTGCCGAAAAGACGGGAACGCCGCTCGTCGTCATGATGCTCGCCGGCAGCACCGGGAACGGCCCGCTGCGTGTTGCGCTGGCGACGACCCACCTGCCATTGAAGGACGTGCCGGCGGCGATCACGCAGGATCTGCTGGAGCGCACGCTGCGCATTCTGGACGCAGATCTCCGGGACAGGTACGGGCTGGCGGGCCCGCGCATCCTGGTCGCCGGCCTCAACCCGCATGCCGGCGANGGGGGCTACCTCGGCCACGAGGAAATCGACGTCATCATCCCGGTGCTCGACAGGCTGCGCGGCGAAGGCTTGCTGCTTTCCGGCCCGCATCCTGCCGACACGATGTTTACGCCGCCTGTGCTGGCGCAGGGCGATGCGGTGCTGGCGATGTACCACGACCAGGGACTGACCGCGCTCAAGTACGCCACCTTCGGCCACGGCATCAACGTGACGCTGGGATTGCCGGTGATTCGCACCTCGGTCGACCACGGCACCGCGCTGGCGCTGGCGGGAACCGGCCACGCCGATCCGGGCAGCCTGTTCGCGGCGCTGGCCGAGGCGGAGCGCATGTCGCGCGGNGGAGCCTCAGGTCCGGTGAAAGGGCACGTCGCCCGCAAGCGCTTTGGCCAGAATTTCCTGGTCGACCAAGGCATCATTTCCGCGATCGTTGCGGCGATCAACCCGCAGCGGGGTGACTTTATGGTCGAGATCGGGCCCGGACTGGGAGCGATCAGCGAACCGCTGCTGGCGCGGCTCGACCACCTGCACGTCGTCGAGATCGACCGCGACCTGATCGCCCGACTGAAGCGGCAGCATTCCCGGGAGCGCATGACGATCCACGAAGGCGATGCGCTGGCCTTCGACTTCGCCAGCATTGGCGGGGACCTGCGCCTGGTCGGCAATCTGCCCTACAACATTTCGACGCCGCTGCTCTTCCATCTGGCGGAGTATGCCGGCAGCGTCCGCGACATGCACTTCATGCTGCAGAGGGAAGTCGTCGAACGCATGGTTGCCGTCCCCGGCGACTCCGATTTCAGCCGGATTTCGGTGATGCTGCAGTACCGCTTCCACATCGAGCGGCTGATCGACGTGTCGCCGGAAAGCTTCGATCCTCCGCCCAAGGTCGAGTCGGCAGTCGTCCGCCTGATTCCCAAGGCTATTTCCGAACTCGACGCGAAGGATCCGGGCAAACTGGCGGTGGTTGTCCAGGCCGCCTTCTCCCAGCGCCGGAAAATGCTGCGCAATACGCTCAAGGGGATTATGGACGATGCCGGGTTTGGCCAACTCGGCATCGCCCCGACGCGGCGCGCCGAAGAGATCGGCGTCGCCGATTACGTGCGCATTGCCAACAGCCTGACATGAAAAAACCCGCCAGCGGCGGGTTTCCGGGGACGGGGCAAGGTGACTACTTCCGGGTCGGGCAGGTGTTCAGGCCGAACAAAGTGTAGGCCGGGCACCAGCCGATGGCGCCGGTCGCGAGGGGAACGACGCCAATCCAGGCCCAGACCGGGCCGCCCATCAGCGCCCAGGCAACCAGCGCCAGACCCACGGCGATACGCAGGATCTTGTCGATTCCGCCAACATTGATTTTCATGATCGGTTCTCCGTCAGGTTGTGATTACGTGACATAGTGTAGTCATTGCTGCGTGCCGTGTATGTAACCTGGGTCACAGAGCGGCAACCTTCAGCAGGCCGGCGCGGTCGGTTACCGTCAGTTGCTCGCGGCCGAGCGCAACCAGCCCCTGTTCGGCGAAGCCCTTGAGCAGGCGGCTGACGATTTCGCGGACGCTGCCCAACTCGTCGGCCAGTTGCTGATGGGTGACATTGAGAACCGCCCTGTCCTGGGCCACGAGCAGCCTGGCGAGTCGCTGATCGAGGCGGGTGAAGGCGACCTCCTCGACCAGCTGCATCAGTTCGGCGATGCGCTCGGCAANAAGGTGAAACACGAAGTCGCGAAACGGTGCGTGGTCGATCATCAGTTGCGCGAATGCCGGTGCTGGCACCAGCCGCAGCCGCAGCGGCGTTTCGGCGATACCGCGCGCGTTGTAGTCGCTGCGTCCGAGCAGGCAACTCGACGTGATGATGCAGGAGCCGCCGGGCGCGACCCGGTACAGCATCAGTTCGCGGCCGCTCGCCGACTGCTTGACCACCTTGATGCTGCCTGCGAGCAGCAGCGGGAACCCCTGGCAGGGCTGATGCTCGGCAAAGACCTGGCTTCCGGCCGGGAGTTCCAGCACCGCCGGGCGGAGCAAAGCTCCCAGCCGCTCGCCCGACAAGCCGGCAAAAGCGGGGTACAGATTCAGCAGTTCTTCCCGGTCGACCGTGTCGGACATGGATTCAGGCAATGCTGGCCCAGACCGGGGCATGGTCCGAAGGACGCTCGCGCTTGCGCGGGGCGCGGTCGATGCCGGCGGCCGTGCACCGGCGCGCCAGGGGCGTTGACAGCAGCACATGGTCGATGCGCAGGCCGAGGTTCTTCTGGAACCCCAGCATGCGGTAGTCCCACCACGAAAAGGTCTTCTCGGGTTGCGGGAACAGGCGGAAACTGTCCTCGAGGCCGAGACCGAGCAGGCGCTGGAAGGCGCCGCGTTCGGGCTCCGAACAGAGGATCTGGCCGGCCCAGGCCTGCGGGTCATGGACGTCGCGGTCGTCCGGTGCGATATTGTAGTCGCCGCACAGCGCCAGGTTCGGGTGCGCGGCAAGCTCGTCCGCCAGCCATCCGCACAAGGCATCGAGCCAGCGCAGCTTGTAGTCGTATTTGTCGCTGCCGACCGCCTGGCCATTCGGAATGTAGGCGCAAATGATGCGGACATCGCCGACGGTTCCGGCAATCAGCCGTTTCTGCTCGTCGGGAAAGCGGGGGTTGCCGCAAATCACATTCCCGGGCGGCTGGCGGGCAAGCAGGGCGACGCCGTTGTAGGTCTTCTGCCCGGAAAATGCGGCGTGATATCCCGCCGCCGCAATTTCGGCGCGCGGAAAACTGTCGTCGTCAAGCTTGGTTTCCTGCAGGCACAGGACATCGGGTTGCTGCGCGGCCAGCCAGTCGAGCAGGTGCGGCAGGCGGACCTTGAGCGAATTGACGTTCCAGCTCGCGATCTTCACTTGGCCAGGCCGCCGGACGGCTTGCTGCCGTAGGGCGCGGTCTTCGGGTAGCCGGCGAGATCGAGCAGGTTGTTCCAGGCCCCGGCTTCGAAGCCGCGGAAGCTCTGCTTGCCGACCTTGAGCGCCGGCACGAAGTAGTCCCCGACCAGTTGCTTCAGCTCGTCCACATCCTCCTGCTTCTGCACCATCCGCTCGGCGAAGGGTACGCCGCGGCTGTTGAGCAGATCGCGCGCATCCTTGCACTCCTTGGTGCAGTCGGCCGAAGTGTAAAGAGTGACCGGATAATTTTCGGCCGCCACTCGAACCGCGTAGGGCAGGCTATCGATGCTCACTCCGTCGCCCGACTTGGTGACGTCGCGGGCTCTGCCCGGGGCGGTGAGTCGGAGATGACGGTGCGGCCCTGCGGATCGACCCAGCGGTAGGTCTCGGCGGAGACGGCAAGGCTGGACAGGGCCAGACATAGTACGAGCAGGTAGCGCATTTTATTTCCCCCTTGGCGAGTGCTTACGCCGCAATCATACCGCTATGACGCAGCAATGCATCAACCTTTGGCTCGCGTCCGCGAAATGCCGTGAACGACTCGATTGCCGGGCGCGAGCCGCCGACCGCCAGGATCTCGTCGAGGAAGCGCTTGCCCACGGCGCGGTCGAACGGATCGCCGACTTCCTCGAAGGCGGCATAGGCATCCGCCGACAGCACCTCCGCCCACTTGTAGCTGAAGTAGCCGGCACCGTAGCCGCCGGCGAAAATGTGCGAGAAGCTGTTCGGGAAACGGTGCCACGCGGGCGGGAACAGCACGGCGACTTCGCTGCGGACGGCATTGAGCAGGTCCATCGCGGTCGACGGCCCGTTCGGGTCGAATTCCGAATGCAGCAGCATGTCGAACAGCGAGAACTCGATCTGGCGCAGTGCCATCATGCCGCTCTGGAAGTTCTTCGCCGCCAGCATCTTGTCGAACAGTTCGCGCGGCAGCGGCGCGCCGCTGTCGATATGGGCCGTCATGCCTTGCAGCACCTGCCATTCCCAGCAGTAGTTTTCCATGAACTGCGAAGGCAGCTCGACGGCATCCCACTCGACGCCGTGGATGCCCGAGACCCCCAGTTCCTCCCCGCGCGTCAGCAGATGGTGCAGGCCGTGGCCGGTCTCGTGGAACAGCGTGATCACCTCGTCGTGGGTGAAGGTGGCCGGCAACGGCTTGCCGTCCTTCTCGCCGACCGGGCGGGCGAAATTGCAGTTCAGGAAGGCGATCGGCTTCTGGATGCCGCCGCCGGTCCGGCGCCGGGCGCGCGCCTCGTCCATCCAGGCGCCGCCGCGCTTGGTCTCGCGGGCGTAGAGGTCAAGATAGAACTGGCCGACCAGATCGCCGGCCGGGGTTTCCAGACGGTAGAAGCGGACATCCTCATGCCAGACCGGCGCCGTGTCCGGCTTGACACGAACGTTGAAGAGCCTTTCGATGACCGTGAACAGCCCCGCCAGCACCCTGGGTTCGGTGAAGTACTGCTTCACCTCCTGCTCGGAGAAGGCATAGCGCTTCTGCAGCAGCTTTTCCGAAGCGTACGCGGCATCCCAGGGCTGGAAGTCGGCGATCGCGAGTTCTTCGCTGGCGAATGCGCGCAGCTCGGCGATATCCCTTTCGGCGAATGGCCTGGCCCTGGCTGCCAGTTCGCGCAGGAAGGCCAGTACCTGGGCCGGCGTGTCGGCCATCTTGGGGGCCAGCGAGACCTCGGCAAAGTTGGCGAAACCGAGCATCCGTGCGTCTTCCTGACGCAATTCGAGAATGCGCTGCATCACCGGCGTGTTGTCCCATTCCGGCTTGCTCGATCCGTCGGCGAACTCCGCGGCTCGGGTGGCGTAGGCGCGGTACATGCGGGCGCGCAAGTCGCGGTTGTCGGCATACTGCATCACCGGGCCGTAGGAGGGCGCGTGCAGCGTGAATTTCCAGCCGGCGACACCGGCCTTGTCGGCGGCGTCCCTGGCCGCCTGCCTGATGTCTTCGGGCAGGCCGGAGAGCAGGGCCGGGTCAGCGATGACTTCGGCGAAGGCATTGGTCGCGTCGAGCAGGTTCTCGGCGAACTTTGCCGAGAGTTGCGACAGTTCTTCCATGATCGCCTGGAAGCGCGGTTTCAAGTCGTCGGGCAGTTCGGCGCCGCCCAGGCGGAAGTCGCGAATCTCGTTGTCGACCACCCGTCTTTGCTCAACGCTCAGCGTCGCGTACTCGGGACTCGAGCGCAACGCCTTGTATTTTTCGAACAGCTTCAGGTTCTGGCCGAGTTCGGCGTAGAAGCGCGATACTTCCGGCAGCATCTCGTTGTAGGCCTCGCGCCAGGCCGGCACGTCGTTGACCGCATGCAGGTGACCGACGATGCCCCAGGCGCGACCGAGCGGTTCGAGTCCGTCGGCCAGCGCCCCGGCGAAATCGTTCCAGGTGGCAGGCGTCGTTTCCGCTATCAGGCGGCTGATCAGCCCGCGTCCCGCGGTCAACAGCGATTCGACGGCCGGTTTCACATGTCCGGGTTGAACGAGGTCGAAGCGGGGCAGATCGGAGAAGTCAAGAAGGGGATTGGCGGTGTTCATTTCTTCAGGCGAGTAGGGCGGGTGGCGACAACACCCGTCGGGTTGTCTGCCGCGATCATTCCACGAGGTCGCGATAGGCATGCCAGGAAGCATGACCGAGAACGGGCGTGATGATGACCAGCCCGAAGAGCAGCGTCGCAAACCCGAGCAGGGTCAGCACGACGATGGTTGCCCCCAGAGCAGCAATGTCACGGTATTGGCGGCGAAGGACCGCAGGCTGACGAGAGCCGCGGTGACGAAGTCCGCTTTCCGGTCGACCATCAGCGGCGCCGTCACGATGCTGAATGCATAGGTAGCGAGGGCCAGCAGGCCGCCGAGGACGAACCAGAGAATCAGGAAGACCGTATTGTCGCTGTTGGCGACGGCCTCCGAAATGAATTGCCTGACGTTGACGCCGGGCGTGCCGCCAAGCAATCCGAACCCGATCACCGAGGCGCGTTCCCAGATCAGGGCGGCCGTTCCCAGTGCCAGGCCGAACAGGACAATCGAACGGCCGTTGCCGCGAAAGCCCCGGAGCGACTCGATGAAGGTGGGGCGTGTTCCCGCCGCATGCTGGCGGCTCAGTTCATAAAGACCGACGGCGAGCAGCGGCGCCAGCAGGAAGAACCCGGAGAGCGCCGCGGTGAACAGGTGCGGGCGGCCGATGCTGGCCAGCAGGATCAGGTCGCCGCCGATGCCGAAGAGCAGCCCGTAGGCGAGGCTGGGGATCGGATTGGCCACGACATCGCGCCAGCCGGAATGCAGCCAGGACACGATCCGGCCTGCCGGAACGCGGCGGACGCTCGGTATCGCGGTGGCCTGGCTGGCCTGGTCAAGCGAGGTATTCAAGGAAGGGCCCTCCAAAATTATTGCCTTCGTTCGACTGCGCCCGGCTGGTCAGGTTCGCGACAACGGCCTACAGACTGCGGCCGGTCAGTCGCTCGCAGGCCTCTAGGTACTTGGCGCTGGTCCGTGCGATGACCTCGGCCGGCAGTTTGGGGCCGGGCGCCTTCTTGCCCCAGTCCAGGGTTTCTAGGTAGTCGCGCACGTACTGCTTGTCGTAGGACGGCGGGTTGCTGCCTTCGGCGTACTGGTCGGCGGGCCAGAAACGCGAGGAGTCCGGGGTCAGCGCCTCGTCGATCAGGTGCAGGGTGCCGGCGCCGTCGATGCCGAACTCGAACTTGGTGTCGGCGATGATGATGCCGCGCGTCGCGGCGTAGGCCGCGGCTTCCTCGTAGAGGCGGATGGCGGCGGCGCGCGCTTCGGCGCAGAGCTGGGCGCCGGTCTTGCCGGTGCCGGCGAGCGCCTCGGCGAGCGCCTGGTCGCAGTTGGCGGCGGCCTGCTCGTAGGAAACGTTTTCGTCGTGGTCGCCGACCTCGGCCTTGGTCGCCGGGGTGAAGATCGGCGCCGGCAGCCGGGCCGCCATCTTGAGGCCGGCCGGCAGCGCGATGCCGCAGATGGCGCCGGTTTCCTGGTAATCCTTCCAGCCGGAACCGATGACATAGCCGCGCACCACGGCCTCGATCGGCAGCGGCTTGAGGCGCTTGACGACGACCGCGCGGCCGCGCACCTGGTCGCGTTCGTTCCCGGCGACGACCGTTTCCGGGTCGATGCCGGTCAGCTGGTTGGGAACGATGTGACCGAGCCTTTCGAACCAGAAGTTGGCGACGGCCTGCAGCACTTCGCCTTTCTTCGGGATCGGGTCGGGCAGGATGACGTCGAAGGCCGACAGGCGGTCGGTGGTGACGATCAGCAGCTTGTCGGCGTCGACCGCGTAAATGTCGCGGACCTTGCCCTTGTTGAGCAGCGGCAGGCTGGTGATGGAGGATTCGAAGAGCGGAGCGGTCACGGTCAGGCTTTCCCGAGCAGAGGCGCAATTATAGGAGCAATCCGCGCGCGGCAGCAGGCCGGCATTTGGCGTCCCGGCGCCGCGCGTGGATAATCCGGCGCTGCGTATCCCTTTGCATAACAAGGCGTTTGCCATGCTCGACGACATCAAGAAAACCCTCTGGGCCGCCGCCGACAAGTTGCGCGCCAACATGGACGCTGCCGAATACAAGCACATCGTCCTCGGCCTCATCTTCCTCAAGTACGTTTCCGACACCTTCGCCGCCCGCCGCGCCGAGCTCGAACGGCGCTTCGCCGACCCGGCCGACGCCTACCACCTCGACGACCCCGCGCTGATCTCCGAAGAACTCGAAGACCGCGACTACTACACCGAAGCCAACGTCTTCTGGGTGCCCGGCAACGCCCGTTGGGAGGCCCTGCGCGCCGCCGCCCGGCAGCCCGACATCGGCCGCCGCATCGACGACGCCCTCGCCGCCATCGAAGCCGAAAACCCCAAGCTCAAGGGCATCCTTGACAAGCGCTACGCCAGTGCCCAGCTGCCCGACGGCAAGCTCGGCGGGCTCGTCGACCTCGTCGCCACCATCGGCTTCGGCGACGACCCGGATCAGGCCCGCGACATCCTCGGGCAGGTCTATGAATACTTCCTCGGCCAGTTCGCCAGTGCCGAGGGCAAGAAGGGCGGGCAGTTCTACACCCCGGTCAGCATCGTCAAGACCCTGGTCGCCGTCCTCGATCCGCACCACGGCAAGGTCNNTGACCCCTGCTGCGGCTCGAGCGGCATGTTCGTGCAGTCCGAGAAGTTCATCGAAGCCCACGGCGGCCGGCGCGGCGACGTCTCCATCTACGGTCAGGAATCCAACCCGACCACGTGGCGCCTCGCCGCCATGAACCTCGCCATCCGCGGCATGGACTACAACCTCGGCCGCGAGCCGGCGGACTCCTTCACCCACGACCAACACCCCGACCTGCGCGCCGACTTCGTCCTCGCCAATCCGCCGTTCAACATCAGCGAATGGTGGCACGGCAGCCTCGAAGGTGACCCGCGCTGGGTCCATGGCACCCCGCCGCAGGGCAACGCCAACTACGCGTGGCTGCAGCACATCCTCTACCACCTCAAGCCCGGCGGCCGCGCCGGGATCGTGCTGGCGAACGGCTCGATGAGTTCCAGCCAGAACAGCGAGGGCGACATCCGCCGGGCGATGGTCGAGGCCGACGTGGTGGAGGTGATGATCGCCCTTCCCGGCCAGTTGTTCTTCAACACGCAGATCCCCGCCTGCCTGTGGTTCCTGACCAGGCAGAAATCCACCCGGCAGGGCGAAGTGCTGTTCATCGATGCCCGCAAACAGGGGAGCATGATCAGCCGCGTACAGGCGGAACTCACCGACGAGGTCATCGAGCGCATCGGCGCCACGGTGGCTGCCTGGCGCGGTCAACCGCAAAGGAAGGCNGAAATCTACGCCGATGTCCCCGGCTTCTGCCGCAGCGTAAAACTGGCCGAGATCGCCGAACATGGCCACGTGCTGACGCCGGGCCGCTATGTCGGCGCCGAAGAAGTCGAGGACGACGACGAAGCCTTCGCCGACAAGATGCAGAAGCTGACCGAGAAGCTCGGCGAGCAGATGGCCAAGGGGGCGGAACTCGATGCTCTGATAAGGCAGAAACTCGCCAGTCTTGGCTACGAATGAGGGCGCCTTGCGGAGCAGTCCGGCAACGCCGGTGGCAAGCAAAAACATGTATTGCAATCCATATTGCGTTAAGTCCATAATACGGCCATGAGTTGGGAGATTCTCTTTCACGACGAGCTCGATGCCGAGGTGCAGACGTATCCCCAGGCTCTGCAGGATGAATTGCTGGCGCACGCCCTGTTGTTGCGTGACTTCGGACCGAATCTGGGCCGCCCCACGGTGAATGGCCTGAAAGGCTCGCGGCACGCCAACATGAAGGAACTGCGCTTCGCCTGGGAGGGCGAGGTCTGGCGCGTGGCTTTCGCGTTCGACCCCAAACGCCAGGCCATCCTGCTGGTTGGCGGCAACAAGGCCGGTGCGGATCAGCGGCGGTTTTACAAACGCCTGATCGCGGTTGCCGATGCCCGTTTTGACCACCATCTGGCCGAGCAGCAGCAAACAGGAAAGGAACAGCGACATGGCAAAAAACTTGATCAGATCATGGCGGCCTTGCCCGCCGGGCGCCGGGGCGAGATCGAGGCGCGCGCGGCGGAACTGGCAACGCTCAAGGATTTGCGCCAGGCCGTGGCGCAAACGCAGGAAGAACTGGCCGCCACGCTGGGCGTCGGCCAGGACACGATTTCGCGCCTGGAAAAGCGCAGCGACATGCTGCTGTCCACCCTGCGCCGCTATGTCGAGGCGATGGGCGGCAAGCTGGAACTGGTGGCCAGGTTTCCCGACCGGCCGCCTTTGGTCATCGATCACCTGGCCCAGGAGACATCCGCACGGCGCGCCACGAACGCACCGGCCAAGGCGCCCGCTTGAAGGCCGTCTGTTCGGAATCCAAGAGCGTTGCGCAGCGGCAAGAAGGTAGCGCTGGACGTCAATGAACAATATGTCGTATTTCTGGAGTTCGACGGAAAAGGAGACCCGCGTACAGTTGGCCGCGCTGGCCGGGCTGACAGCCGATGGCGTCAAATACCATCTCAATAAACTGCGTGCTGCCGGACGCCTCCGCCACGTTGGACCGACCAAGGGCGGCCACTGGGAAGTGCTGGAAAGCGAGAAAGCAAGAGGGGCTGGGGCATGAGTTTTGACCTTCCGGTCTTGCCAGACGGATGGACGTACCACTCCCTAGGGAGTTGCGCCAAACCCGACTCCGTGACCTATGGCGTTGTACAGCCGGGTTCGCCAGTTGAAGATGGTGTACCGATGATTCGGGTAAACAATTTCCGGGATGCACAGATTGAACATGCCGATGTATTAAGAATATCGTCGGAAATTGAGGCCAAGTACGCTCGAACTCGGTTGACGGGTGGTGAAGTGCTGTTAACCTTGGTTGGCTCTGTAGGCCAAGTATCGGTTGTTCCGAAAGGACTAGTCGGGTTCAATGTGGCGCGTGCCGTTGGGGTTATTCGCCCACTGCCCGATGTGGGTCCCGAATGGATTGCCATCTGCCTTCGCTCTCCGTTTTCGCAGAATCTACTCACCAGCCGGGCAAATACGACAGTTCAAACCACGATCAACCTGAAGGATGTTCGTGCCCTACCGATTCCGATACCCCCGAAAAATGAGCGGGTGCGAATCACCAAATTGATTTCCGCCCTAGCAGCCTGTCGGGCTTACCCAGAAGTATGCGATAATCATACCCGTTGAATCAGACGGACATTGCGATGGCCTTTCACCCGATTAATCGAGACACCGACTACCTGCTGCCGCCGTCGGTACAGGACTGGTTGGCGGAGTCGCACCTGGCGCGCTACGTCGTGGATGTCGTGGAAGGACTCGACCTGTCGGCACTGGTAAGTGCCTATGTTGGCTGCGGCAGCGAGGCCTATCACCCGGTGACGCTGCTCTCGTTGTTGATTTACGGCTACGCCACCGGGACGTTTTCCAGTCGCAAGATTGAGCGGGCCACCTACGACTCGCTGGCCTTCCGTTACATTGCCTGCAACCGGCATCCGGATCACGACACCCTGGCGACGTTTCGGCGACGCTTTGGCCAGGAATTCCAGTCGGCCTTCGTCCAGGTCCTGCAGATTGCCCGCGAGAACCAACTCTCGCGCTTTGGCACCGTCAGTCTGGACGGCACCAGGATTCACGCCAACGCCAGCCGGCACCGTGCCCTGTCGTATGGGCATGCCGAGAAGATCGAAGCCCACCTGAAGGCCGAAGTACAGGAGTTGCTGGCGTTGGCGGAGGCGGCGGATCAATCGTCGGTGCCCGACGGGGTGAATTTGCCCGACGAGATCAAACGCCGCGAAGATCGACTGGCGGCAATTGCCGTTGCGAAGGCCAGGATTGAGGCCCGAGCCGAGGAGCGGCATAAGCAAGCGCAGGCGGAACACGACGCCAAGAGGGTGGCCCGTGCCAAAAGGAAGCGGACACCGGCAAGAAGCCCGGCGGCAAGTCACCGAAACCGCCCGAGGCCGGCCCGCGCGCCGACGACCAGATCAACCTGACCGACGAAGAATCGCGGATCATGAAGGTCGCCGGCGGCGGCTTCGATCAGTGCTTCAACGCGCAAGCCCTGGTCGATACCGAATCGATGCTGGTGCTCGTTGCGCACGTCAGCCAGGACACGAACGACAAGCAGCTGGTTGTGCCGATGGTCGAGAAAATGCAGGCCAATCCCGAAGGCCTCAATCAACCGGACATCCTGCTGGCGGATACCGGATATTTCAGCGAAAAGAACGTCGAGACCTGTGTCGACGCCAAGATCACGCCGCTGATCGCAGTCAGGCGCGATCAACACCACCCGCAGTGGCGAGATCGCTTTACAGAACCAGAGGCACTGCCTGAGGACGCTTCAGCCCTTGAGGTGATGAAGCATGCCCTCAAAACCAGGGACGGTCGCGCCGCCTATGCGCTGCGCAAGCAAACGGTGGAGCCGGTGTTCGGCATCATCAAATCGGTGATGGGATTCCGCCAGTTTCTGCTGCGCGGTTTGGACAATGTCCAGAACGAATGGACGCTGGTTTGCCTGGCGTGGAATCTGAAACGCATGGCCGTATTGCGCCCGCAGTAAGCAAATAGAACAGGAGCATTGCAACTTCATGGCCAAACCACCCGATTTCAGCCAGAAACGCGCCAATTCATCCCGAATCGTCAAATTATCCCGCCGGGCCGTATCAAGTCCGACAGGCTGCTAGACGACCGCATTTTCCTTCTGCGCGAAACCAATGCCACGCTCGAAGCCATCGCGCAGGCGCTGTTCAAGTCGTGGTTTGTCGATTTCGACGCCGTCCGCACCAAGCAGGCAGGCCGCGCCCCGGAAGGGCTGGACGAAGCCACCGCCGCGCTGTTTCCCGATAGCTTCGAGGAATCGGAGTTGGGGTTGGTGCCGAGGGGTGGCTGTATTCGACAGTTGGGGAGTCGTTCATCTTGACCATGGGGCAATCTCCACCGGGCGATACGTACAACGAAACAGGAGATGGCCTGCCGTTTTACCAAGGGCGAACCGATTTCGGATTCCGCTTTCCTTCGCAGCGCGTGTTTTGCACTGCGCCGACGCGTCTTGCCGAACCGGGTGACACATTGGTCAGTGTTCGCGCGCCAGTAGGCGACGTGAATATGGCACTGGAGAAGTGCTGTTTGGGGCGAGGTGTCGCCGGGGTGAGGCATCCCAAAGGGTGTCGCAGCTTTGCCTTCTACGCTACGAGAGGGCTGCGGTCTCGATTTGACCTCTTTGATTCCGAGGGAACGGTGTTTGGCTCAATTAACAAAAGGATTTTCAGGGGCTTCCTGTGGTTGCGCCCTCCGATAATGTTCTTTCGGCCTTTGATGAGATAGCAGCACCGATTGATCAGCGAATCGTTGAAAATGAGGAGCAAATGCGCATCCTCGCCACCCTCCGCGACACCCTGCTGCCCCGCCTGATCTCCGGCCAACTGCGCCTGCCGGAAGCCGAGGGGCGGCCGCTGCAGCGCTGTAGCCTTTTCGGCTACGGTCGTAGCCGTTTGCGCTACAACAGCCAAATTCAAGAACTCTTTCATTGCGTGACAATGTATTAACGATTGCTTTAATATCCTTAGCATCGTTTAAAGAATCTTTTCCTACCATGCGCCGCACCGGTACTTACGCAACTTCCACCACCTTGGGCGAAGCGGTTCAGGCATTCGTTCCGCTGCCCTTGCCGCCAAGCGAGCCGGTGTTGGCGCCCGCGAGCTACGAGGCAGGCAATCGGGCGGCGGAGCTGGCTTTGGCGCGCTTGTCCGGAGTCGCGGGTCTGGTGTCTTCGGTGGACTGGCTGCTTTATAGCGCCGTCCGCAAGGAGGCTTTGCTGACATCACAGATCGAGGGAACGCAGGCAACGCTGGTCGACCTGTTCGATGAAGAGGCCGGCTTTGCCATCGCCAATACCGACGATGTCGAAGAGGTGAGCAATTACCTGCGGGCATTCCGGCTGGTGCAGGACAATCTGCGCGATCCGGCGGGCTTGCCGATCAGCGTGCGCCTGTTGTGCGATGCCCACCGTTTGCTGCTCGACGGCGTTCGCGGCAGCGGCAAGCAGCCCGGCGAGTTGCGCCGTTCGCAAAACTGGATTGGCGGCACGCGGCCCGGCAACGCGGCGTTTGT
Organism: Dechloromonas sp.; assembly: GCA_013693915.1. Taxonomy (GTDB): domain Bacteria; phylum Pseudomonadota; class Gammaproteobacteria; order Burkholderiales; family Rhodocyclaceae; genus Azonexus. The sequence continues at coordinate 828,860 of CP059264.1, forward strand.
GCCGCCGCCGGCGGAGCGCGTGGCGGATTTGCTGGCCGATGTCGAACGCTTCATTCATGACGATTCGGCCCCGGCCTTGCCGCCGCTGGTGAAGATTGCGCTGGTGCATGCCCAGTTCGAAACCATCCACCCGTTCCTCGATGGCAATGGCCGTATCGGGCGTTTGCTGATTGCGGCGCTGATGGAGCATTGGCGCCTGCTGCCTGAACCCCTGATGTATCTCAGCGGTTACCTGAAGCGGCACCAGTCGGCGTATTACCAGCAGTTGTCGGCCATTCGCACGCAAGGCGATTGGGAAGGCTGGGTCAGCTTCTTCCTGGAGGGCGTAGTGGCTGCGGCCAGCGAGGCGGAAAGCAGCATCGTCGCCATTGCCAGTTTGATCGCTGCCGACCGCCGCCGATTGCTGGCTTCGCCCAAGGCGGGTCCGGCGAGTTACCGCCTGTTCGAAGCGCTGCCCATGATGCCGCGCTTTAACGTGGAACTGGCCCGCCAGGCGCTCAATACCAGCTTTCCCACGGCCAACGCAGCGGTCAAGCTGCTGGAGGATCTGGGCATCGTCAGCGAGCTGACGGGCCAGAAGAAGAACCGCAGCTACAGTTATCAGCCGTACATCGACCTGCTGGCAAGGTGGTGATGGTCCGGACGATCAACTGCAGGCAGGCGTGTCGTTGTTGCATGTAACAGTTCGACGGCGTAGATTGTTACATGTAACCAATGGAGGTTTTCTGATGGCAACACCTGTTATCGAACGCGTCAACAAGCACCGCACCGCGTTGCGCTCGGCGGGGCTGCGCCCGGTGCAGCTTTGGGTGCCGGATACCCGTCGCCCGCAATTCGCGGAGGAGTGCCGCCGGCAGTCTGCGCTGCTGCGCGACGACGGTCATGAACGCGATGTGCTGGACTGGATCGAGGCTGTCAGTGACGACGAGGGCTGGGCGTGAGGCGAGGGGATCTGGTGACGATTGCGCTGCAGGGTGACTTCGGCAAACCCCGCCCGGCGTTGGTCATCCAGTCCGANTTTTTCGATGCGCATCCGTCACTGACCGTTTTACCGATAACGGGCGACTTGCGGGAGACGCCGCTGTTTCGCGTGGCGGTCGATCCGGAAACGGCCAGCGGCCTGCAGAGGCCATCACAGATCATGGTGGACAAGTGCATGACGGTTGCCCGCGACAAGGTCGGCCCGCCTTTCGGCAGGCTCGACGGGGAGACGATGCTGGAGGTGGAGCGTTGCCTGGCGGTTTTTCTGGGCATCGCCAAGTAGGGGGCCGGCTGATCATGACCGAAGACCAGCTCGAACAGGAAGCCCTCGCCTGGCTGGCCGAAGTCGGCTACGCGACCGAGTACGGCCTGAACATCGCCCCCGACGGCGAGCGCCCGGAACGCGGCGACTATCGGCAGGTGCTGCTCCTCGAACGCTTGCGTGCTGCGGTCGACCGCCTGAATCCGTCGATTCCCGCGGCTGCCCGCGCCGAGGCGATCCGACAGGCGCTCGACCTCAGCAGCCCCGCTCTGCTTTCGGCCAACCGCCACTTCCACAAGCTCCTGATCAACGGCGTCCCGGTGCAATACACCAAGGATGGCGAGACGCGCGGCGACTTCGTGCGCCTGATCGACTGGGCCAATCCGGCCAGGAACGAATGGCTCGCGGTCAATCAATTCTCGATCAAGGGGCCGCACCACACCCGGCGGCCGGACATCATCTTGTTCATCAACGGCCTGCCCTTGGTCCTCATCGAACTGAAGAACCCGGCCGATGAGAACGCCGACATCTGGAAGGCCTACGACCAGATCCAGACCTACAAGGATCAGGTCCCGGACGTCTTCCAGTACAACGAGGTGCTGGTCATCTCGGACGGCAGCGAAGCCCGCCTGGGTTCGCTCTCGGCCAACGCCGAACGCTTCATGCAGTGGCGAACCATCGACGGCGTCGGCATCGACCCGCTCGGCCAGTTCAACGAACTGGAAACCCTCGTGCGCGGCTTTCTCGCCCCGGCCACCCTGCTCGACTACCTGCGCTTCTTCGTTCTGTTCGAGGACGACGGCCGCCTGGTCAAGAAGATTGCCGGCTACCACCAGTTCCATGCCGTGCGTTCGGCGATCGACCATGTCATCGCCGCCTCGCGCCCGGGCGGCACGCACAAGGGCGGTGTCGTCTGGCACACGCAGGGCAGCGGCAAGAGCATCACCATGACCTGCTTCGCCGCCCGCGTGCTGCAGGACGTCGCGATGGAAAACCCGACCATCGTCGTCATCACCGACCGCAATGACCTCGACGGCCAACTCTTCGGCGTCTTCTCGCTGGCGCAGGACTTGTTGCGCGAGGAACCGGTGCAGGCCGCCACCCGCCAGGATTTGCGGACATTGCTGGGCAAGCGGCCGTCGGGCGGGATCGTCTTCGCCACCATCCAGAAGTTCATGCCCGGCGCCGATGAGGACAGCTTCCCGGTCCTCTCGGACCGCCACAACATCGTCGTCATCGCCGACGAGGCGCACCGCACCCAGTACGGCTTCGAGGCGAAGCTGAAAATGGGCCGGAATCCGGCGTCGACCGCAACAGCCGCCAACGATGCGACGGTGCTGCAGGCCGCCGAGCCGGTGGCGCGCTATCAGGTCGGCTACGCCCAACACCTGCGCGATGCGCTGCCCAATGCGACCTTCGTCGCCTTCACCGGCACCCCGGTTTCCTCCGAAGACCGCGATACCCGCGCCGTGTTCGGCGATTACATCCACATCTACGACATGCAGCAGGCAAAGGAGGATGGCGCCACCGTCGCCATCTACTTCGAGTCGCGCCTCGCCAGGCTGGCGCTCAAGAGCGAAGACATGCCGGAGATCGACGCCGAGGTCGACGAGCTGGCCGAGGATGACGAGGAAGACCAGCAGGCCCGGCTCAAGAGCCGCTGGGCCGCGCTCGAGAAGGTGGTCGGCGCCGAACCCCGGATCGCGAGCGTCGCCGCCGATCTCGTCGCGCATTTCGAGGAACGCAACAAGGCACAGGCCGGCAAGGCGATGGTCGTCGCCATGAGCCGCGACATCTGCGTTCACCTCTACAACGAGATCGTCCGGCTGCGCCCGGAGTGGCACGATCCCGACCCGGAAAAGGGCGCGCTCAAGATCGTGATGACCGGCTCGGCAAGCGACAAGGCCCTGCTCCGCCCCCACATCTACAGCGCGCAGGTCAAGAAGCGTCTCGAGAAGCGCTACAAGGACCCGGAGGACCCGTTGCACATGGTCATCGTGCGCGACATGTGGCTGACCGGCTTCGACGCCCCCTGCGTGCATACGATGTATATCGACAAGCCGATGAAGGGTCACAACCTGATGCAGGCCATCGCCCGCGTCAATCGCGTCTTCAAGGACAAGCAGGGCGGCCTCGTCGTCGATTACATCGGGATCGCCAACGAACTGAAGAGCGCCCTCAAGGAATACACGGCGAGCCAAGGCCGCGGCCGGCCGACGGTCGATGCGGCCGAGGCCTACGCCGTGCTCGCCGAAAAGCTCGACATCCTGCGCGGCATGCTCCACGGCTACGACTACAGCGACTTCCTGACCACCGGCCACAAGCGCCTGGCGGGGGCCGCCAACTTCATCCTCGGGCAGCAGGATGGCAAGAAGCGCTTCGCCGACACCTCCGCCGCCCTGAGCAAGGCCTTCTCGCTCTGCTGCACCCTCGACGAGGCCAAGGCCGTGCGCGAGGAAGTGGCCTTCATGCAGGCCGTCCGCGTCATCCTGACCAAGCGCGACATCAGCCAGCAGCGGCGGACGGACGAGAAGCGCGAATTGGCCATCCGGCAGATCATCGCCTCGGCGGTCGTCTCCGGGGAGGTGGTCGATGTGTTCGAGGCGGCCGGGCTCGACAAGCCCAACATCGGCATCCTCGACGAGGCCTTCCTTGCCGAGGTGCGCAACCTGCCCGAGCGCAACCTCGCGGTGGAACTGCTCGAGCGCCTGCTCGAAGGCGAGATCAAGAGCCGCTTCGCCGGGAACTTGGTGCAGAGCAAGAAGTTCTCGGAACTGTTGAGCAACGTCATCAAGCGCTATCAGAACCGCGCCATCGAGACCGCGCAGGTCATCGAGGAACTGATCGGGATGGCGAGGCAGTTCCGGGCCGCCGCCCATCGCGGCGAGGCCTTGGGCCTGACCGAAGACGAAATCCGCTTCTACGATGCCCTAGCCGACAACGAGTCGGCCGTGCGCGAACTGAGCGACGAGATCCTCAAGAAGATCGCCCACGAACTGACCGAAAGCCTGCGCGAGAACATCACCGTCGATTGGTCCAGGCGCGAAGCCATCCGCGCCAAGCTGCGCATCATGGTCAAACGCATCCTGCGCAAGTACAAGTACCCGCCGGACCAGCAGGAGGCCGCCGTGGAACTGGTGTTGCGCCAGGCCGAGGCGCTGGGCGAGAGCTGGGCCGGCGCCTGAGGGCTACGCGGCTTCGCCCTCTTCGGCCGCGAGCTTCCTGCGCATGCGCCGGGTGCCCCAGGCGACGACGCCGGCGATGACCGGGATCGAGATCGCCGTGATCACGTCGGTGCTGAGATGGTGCAGGTCCTTCGTGCCCTTGGCCAGGTATTGCACCAGTTGCGAGCCGTAATAGGTCAGGACGACGACCGACAGGCCCTCGACCGTCTCCTGCAGGCGCAGCTGCAGCTTGGCGCGGCTGTTCATCTGGCCTAGCAGTTCCTGGTTCTGGCGTTCGAGCTCGATGTCGACGCGGGTGCGCAGCAGTTGGCTGTTGCGCGCGACGCGGGCCGAGAGTTCCTCCTGGCGGCGGCTGATCGCAACGCAGGTATTCATCGCCGGCAGGAGACGGCGCTGCATGAATTCATGAAAGGTCGGCAGGCCGGAAATGCGCGATTCGCGCAATTCCTCGATGCGCTGCATGACCAGCTCGTGATAGGCCCGCGCGGCACCGAAGCGGAAGGTCGTCCGCGCGATCGAGTGTTCGACTTCGGCGGCCAGCCCCGACAGCTCGGACAGCGCCCTGCGTTCGTCCTCGGTGCTCTGCGCCCGGCCGATCTGGTCCATCAGGTCGGCGAGCTGCTTCTCGCCACGGTACAGCCAGCGGCTGACCTCCTTGGCCACCGGCAGGCCGAGCAGCGCCATCATACGGTAGGTCTCGATCTCGACCAGGCGCTGGACGGTGCGCCCGGCCTGGCGTTGCGTCATCCTTTCATCGAGCACGAGAAAACGCGAGAAACCGTTGTCGATCTTGAAGTCGGTGAATATCCAGGCGGCTGCGTCGGCCACCCTGGAGGCGACCATCGTCCGCCCGCTCGGGGTCAGGCCGGCCAGCACCGATTCCGGGCTGATTTCGCTGGTCGACCGCAACTCGACATGGGTTGCCACCATTAGCTTGCCGGGAATGCCGGCCAGCCAGTCGGGGTANNCCGCGGCGAACGCGGTGGCATCGCGATCGAGTGGCTCGCCGGTTTTCAGCGGGCGAAAGAATGTGTAGCTGGNAAACTCGGTGTGCAGTTCCCAGCGCATGCGAAAGCCCGCGGCATCCAGCATCAGGTGCGAATCCGAGCTTTCGATCGAATTGCAGTTCTGCGCCCGGGTGAGCAGCTTCAGGTTGTCGCGCGCCGCCTCGGCGACCGCGGCGCTATGCTTGAAGACCAGGTGCGAGACGAGCGTCGCCCCGAGCAAGGCAATCGGCGGGCGGGCATGGAATTCGTTGTTGAGGCGCTGGCGGAGCGGGTGCTCTACGAGGTCGGCGATCATCGGACGGGGGCTTGTTCCAGGGTGGTGCGCAGTGGCGATGGCGTTGTCGCCAGCGCAGCGGATTGTAGCTTAACGCGGGTCAGACCGCCGCGCGCGCTGTCAGGTAGCGGCCGAATTCCGCCTCTAGGCCGGGAGCTGCCTCGTCGAGCAGGAAATTGCGGAATTTCCGGCCTGCCGGCAACAGGCGCTTGCTGTTCATGTGCACGACGTACCAGGTCCGCTCGATCGGCGTGCCGATCGCGTCCAGTAAGCTGACCTCGCTTGTCTTGAGTTCGAGGGNGAGGGTATGCAGGGAGATCAGGCTCACGCCCATGCCGGCCATCACGGCCTGCTTGATCGTTTCGTTGCTGCCCATGCTGATTGTCCGGGGCGGGGTGAACAGGTGCTTCCTGAACATCTCCTCGGCGACCCGGCGCGAACCCGAACCCTCCTCGCGGAGCAGGAAGGTCTCGTTGCGCAACTCGTGCAGGTCGAAGCGCCTGGCGTCGCGCAACGGGTGGTCGGCGGGGCCGATCAGGACATAGGGATGGCTCGCCATCGGCTCGGCGTGGGCGTCGATTTNCGCCGGGGTGCGCCCCATCACGGCGAGGTCGATGGCATTGTCCTGGAGCTTCTGGAGCAGCGATTCCCTGTTTCCGACCAGGAACTGCACCTCGACGCCGGGATGTTGCTGGGCAAATTGGGCGAGGAGGCGGGGCATGAAATACTTCGCGGTACTCACCAGTCCCACCGACAACTGGCCGACCTCGGCGCCGAGCAACCCCTGCAGGCTGGCTTCGGCATCCTTGATCTCGCCGAGGATGCGCAGGGCGTGATGCAGCAGCATTTCGCCCGCTCCCGTCAGCGCCACGCCCCGCCCCAGGCGCTCGAACAGCGGCAGACCGACGTTGTCTTCCAGTTGCTTCAACTGCATCGAAACGGCCGGGGGCGTCAGGTGCAGTTCCTCGGCGGCACGGGCGTAACTGAGCTGCCGGGCGGCGACGACAAAGATCTGCAACTGGCGCAGCGTCAGCGTGCGGACGAAATTCATGATCAGGCTCTTCTGATGAAAGTACGTGAGCAATTCATCTCGGGGTTAAGTCTAGAGACCACCGGGATGGGCGTCAAACCGGGATCCGGGGTCAGCGCGTCAGGTTGAGGTACACCATCGGGAGCTGCTCCGGCAACCGCTCGATGCGGTCGAGCACCCGCCAGCGGGCACCGAAGATGTCGCCGACGTAGGCGTCGGCCTTGGGGTCGAGGCTGAGGCAGAAAGTGGTGACGCCGGCGGTCGACAACTCATCGACGGCCTTTTTCGTGTCGGCGATCAGGTGCTGCGGGTCATTGACGTCGATGTCGGCCGGTTCGCCGTCGGTCAGGACCAGGAGGATGCGCTTTTCCGTCCGGCGCGCCGCGAGCATGCGCCCAGCATGACGGATGGCCGCGCCCATGCGCGTCGACCAGCCGGCCTCGACCGCCGCCAGCCGCGCCTTCACGGCATCGTCCCAGCCCTCCGAGAAACCCTTGATGTGGTGGTAGCGGACCTCGTGCCGGGTGTTGGAATGGAAGCCGGCGATGGCGCAGGCATCGCCCAGCTGGTCGATCGCCCAGGCGAGCAGGGCGACGGCTTCGCGGGCCGTCGCGAGGATGCTCTGGCCGCCACCGGGCAGCGTTTCGTTGAGCGATTGCGACAGGTCAATCAGCAGCAGCACGCTGATGTCGCGCCCGTCGGTGCGGTGGCTGACGTTGATCCGCGGATCGGGCAGGAGGCCGCTCTTCAAGTCGACCAGCGCGCGCACGGCGACATCGAGGTCGAGCTCGCTGCCGTCTTCCTGGAAGCGGATGCGAACGCGCTCCTGCGGCTTGAGCAGGTCGAGCAGGCGTTTGAGGCGGCGGGCGAGAATGGCGTGCTTGGCGAGGAGGCCGTCGATGTTGGCAGCTTGTCCGGCCGGGTGCAGGGCCTCGTNGACTGCGGTCCAGTCCGGCCGGTAATTCTGCGTCACGAAGTCCCACTCCGGGTAGTGGCGGGGCGGCAGGCCGACCGCGTCGTCGCTGGCCTGGGCCGGCGGCGGTGCGAAAGCTTCCTCCTCGTCGCCGGCCTCGATGAACGTCCACAGGTGGCGGTTGTCGTCGCGGTAGTCGATTTCGGTGTCGACGAAATGCACCGTCGCGAACTGGTCGCTGGCGCGCCTGCTGCGGGTGACATAGGCGAGCGCCAGTTCGGCGGCGGCGCTGGTCGAGGCCTCGCCGTCTGCCAGCAGTTCATGGAAGCGACCGGCGAATTCGAGGATCAGCGGATCGCCATAGCCGTGCGCCGGATCGAGGCAGGCGCGCGACAGGCAGGTCAGGCGGTGGCGCAGGCAGCTGACCGTGGCGGGGTCGCAGGCATCCTCCGCCGGCCGCGGATGCAGCTCCAGCAGGGTCGGCGCGAGGCCCGGGAAACGCCGCAGCAGCAGCGCGTCGATGCGGGCGTCTTCGATGGTCTCGACCGCCATACGCTGCAACGGGCTCCAGTTGTCGGCGACGAGCGGTCGGCTCCAGCGCCGGTGTCCGGCCAGGTGCGCGAGCATGGCGCGGTAGCGGGCGAGCCCGGAGATGCCGCGGCGTGCATCCAGCGCATCGGGCAGGCGCATGCCGTCCGCCGCGAGGTAGGGTTGCAGCCGCGCGTCGGCGAAGGCGGTCGAGTAAGGCACGAGCAGGCTGTCGTCCTGCCATAGGGCCTGCAGCGTCAACGCCAGGCGGCGCTCGACGTCGGCGAACAGCGTGCCTTCGCGTTCGCGCTGGAGAATGGCGCGGCTTTCCGGCGCCGCCAGCGAAAAATACTCGCGCTGCTTTTCCGGGTGGTCGCCGGTCAGGCGGATGCCGTCGTCGATCCAGCGCTTGAGTCCGGCCAGCGCGACGACGCCGAGCAGGCGCGGCGCCTGACGCAGGAAGTCCGGCAGCGAGGGGCTGGGCTGGGTGACGTGGTGGCCGTGGATCGAGCCGGAGGTGCGCGCCGCCAGATCGAGGGCCAGCGCCAGGTAGTGCTGCAGCGCTTCGGCTGTCCGCAGGCGTTCGGCGACGCTGCCCAGGGTCTGCAGCAGCGGGGTGACGGCGGGTCCGTTGGGCGACCGCTGCAGGCTGCGGATGGCGTCCATCACCGGCGGCAGGGTCTGCGCCTGGGCGAGGCCGGTGACCGCGACGACGGTCGGCCAGTGTTCGAGGAAGGCGAGCAGCGGCTCGGCGCCGCGGCCAAGCTTGCCGATGACCCGCGCGGCATCGAGGAACGCCGGCAGTTCGTCGCCGGCGATGACCCGTTTGGCGGCGGCATGGCATTCGTCGAAAACATCGGCGACCGATGCGAAGCCGCAGTCGAGGACGGACCAGGCCGCCTGCGACTCCGGGTTGGCCATCAGGCGTTGCCGGGCGTCGGCGACGCTGCGGATGCCGGGGACGGCCATCGCCGGCCTAGCCGAAGACGGCGCCGATGGTGTGATCCAGCGTGTCGATCATGTCGGCATCGTCGGTGATCGGACGCACCATCGCCATCCGGCACGCGTCGACCGGCGCGACGCCGCGGCCGATCAGTGTCGCCGCATAGACGACCAGGCGCGTCGAGATGCCTTCGTCGAGGCCATGGCCCTTGAGGCGGCGCCCGGCATGTGCGACCTCGACCAGTTTGGCCGCGATTTTGCTGTCGACCGCGGCTTCCTGCATGACGATCCCGGCTTCCAGCTGGGCCGGCGGGTAGTCGAACTGGAAGGCCGTGAAGCGCTGCTTGGTCGACTGCTTGAGATCCTTCATCAGGCTCTGGTAGCCGGGGTTGTAGGAAATGACCAGCTGAAAATCCGGATGCGCCGTGACGAGTTCTCCCTTCTTGTCGAGCGGCAGGGTGCGCCGGTGGTCGGTCAGCGGGTGGATGACGACCAGCGTGTCCTGGCGGGCCTCGACGATCTCGTCGAGATAGCAGATGGCGCCGATGCGCGCCGCCAGCGTCAGCGGTCCGTCCTGCCAGCGCGTGCCGCCGGCGTCGAGCAGGAAGCGGCCGACGAGGTCGGCAGCCGTCATGTCCTCGTTGCAGGCGACGCTGATCAGCGGCTTGCCGAGTTTCCAGGCCATGTATTCGACGANGCGGGACTTGCCGCAGCCGGTCGGTCCCTTGAGCATGACCGGCAGGCGGGCGGCGTATGCGGCGGCATAGAGTTCGGCTTCGTTGCCCTGCTCCTGGTAGAAGGGCTCGCGGCCAACCTTGTAGGCATCGGTGTTGTGCATGGCGGTTTCTCGCGCTCGGGGTCCAGATGAAAAATCCCCGCCGCAGCGGGTCGACCGTGGCCGCTTCCTACTTGTGGACGCCCAGCTTCTCGCGCCAGCCCGGATAGATCCGGTCGGCATCCTTGGGGAAGGAAACGAAGGCGCGGGCGAATTCCTGGTGCTCCTTGGCCCATTCGATCGGGTCGGCCTTGGCCTTCCAGCATTCGTAGGCCTGGCGCAGCGACTTGGCGCCGGCGGCCGGGCTGTCGATGTGGCCGTAGGAGCCGCCGCCGGCGGTGTTGATGACGTTGCCGTGGCCGAGGTTCTCGAAGAAGCCGGGCAGGCGCAGCGCGTTCATGCCGCCGGAGATGATCGGCGTCGTCGGCTTCATGCCGTACCACTCCTGATGGTAGGCCGGGCCGGTGTAGCTGTCGCGCTCGATGATGTAGGCGATGGCGCGATCGTCGGCGTCGCCTTCCATCTTGCCGAAGCCCATGGTCCCGACGTGGATGCCCGATGCGCCCTGCAGGCGGCTCATCTTGGCCAGCACGTAGGCGGTATAGCCGCGCTTGGCGCTGGGCGAGGTGACGGCGCCGTGCCCGGCGCGGTGGTAGTGCAGGTACTGGTTCGGGAAGCAGCGGCGGGCGGTGGTCACCATGCCCGGGCCGCCGACATAGCCGTCAACCAGCAGCGCCACCTTGTCGGCATCCGGCCCGAAGGTCTCGAGGACATACTCGCCGCGGGCGATCATCTCGTAATGGTCGTCGGCGGTGATGTTGGCGGAGAACAGCTTGGCCTCGCCGGTCTCGTCCATGGCGCGCTTCATCGCGTCGTAAACCAGCGGCATGACCTTCTTCATCGGCGCGAAAACCTGGTTGCCCTGCGGCTCGTCGTTCTTGATGAAGTCGCCGCCCAGCCAGAACTGGTACGCAGCGCGGGCGAAGGGCTCGGGACGCAGGCCGAGCTTGGGCTTGATGATGGTGCCGGCAATGTAGCCGCCGTCCTTGACCGGGCGGCCGAGGATGCGCCACATGTCCGAGATGTCCTTGGACGGGCCGTCGAACAGCTGGATCGCCCGCGGCGGCATGTAGAAGTCGTACATCTTGGCGTGCTCGATGTCGCCCATCCCCTGGTTGTTGCCGATGACCAGCGTCAGGAAGGAGACGATCATCATGCGGCCGTCGGTGATGTTACGGTCGAAGAGGTCGATCGGGTAGGCGATGCGCATTTCTTCGGTCGCTTCGTCGATCAGGTACACCAGGGCATCGACGCCCCTGGTGAATTCGTCGGTGGTGCATACCTCGACGTTGGTGCCGGTCGACGACTCGGCGGCAAAGTGGGCGGCGGCCTCGAGATAACCGTAGCCGGCCTTGGGCTTCATCTTGTAGGCGACGAGGATATGGCCCCCGCCGGCGATCAGGTCGGCTTCCGTGAGGCTGAGGTCGGCGTAGCGGTTCGATTGATCCATCGTTTGTCTCCTGGCAGATTCGTGGGTGGTCCTGTGATGGGACGAATCCTAAGACACTCGATAGATAAACAAAAGTCAAATATCGTTAATTATTACTTAAGTTTAAATTTAACTTAAGGGGTGTCGTGGCCGGCCTGCCTCGCCAAAACAGGCGTCTTTTGATACTGCGGGTGCTCCGCCGGGATGCGAATCAGGCCATGGATCGCCACGAGGTCCGCCAATGACGCTCTCCCAAGATCGTTCACCACCTCCTTGGCGCCCGTGAAATCCTGGCCTTCGGTGTATTCGCTGGTCGTCACCAGGCAGGGCACGCCTGCGGTCAACGCTGCTTTCAGCCCGTTTTCCGAATCCTCGATGGCAAGGCAGGCGGCAGCCGGCAGCTCGAGACGGTCGAGTACCCAGCGATAGATGTCCGGGGCCGGCTTCTTTGCCGGGACGACGTCGCCGGCGCCGATGACTTCGAACCAGCTCGCGGCGTCCGGCCCCAGGCTGGCCCTGAGCAGCGCCTCGACATTGGCGGGCGAGGTGGTGGTGGCGATCGCCAGCCGGATTCCGGCCTGGCGCGCTTCGTCGATCAGGCGGGCGATGCCGGGGCGCAGGGGCAGGCATCCCTGGTCGACGAGGCGGAGGTAGTGGGCGGTCTTGGCGCGATGCAGTTGCCTGACGAGAACCGCGAAGTCGGGATCGCCGGCGATGTCGGGGGCGTGGCGCGCGGCGAAATGGCTGATACGCTCCTTGCCGCCAGTGATATCCAGCAGGTCGCCATAGAGCGCTTCATCCCAGTTCCAGTCGAGGCCGGCTTCGGCGAAGGCGGCGTTGAAGGCCGGGCGGTGCCCGTCGCGTTCGGTTTCTGCCAGTGTCCCGTCAACATCGAAGATCAGAGCGTGTAATCTGTTCATGTATTCGGAAAGATAGCCGGCGCGACCGGATTCCTCCAGTCAGGATTTCTGAACCGAGCAGTAAATGCGGAGTTAATAAGGGATAGATTAATTCGCAGTTAAGAATTATTGACTGTTACTTAATTAACAGATCACTTATCTTTTGTCTCGACGCGGTAAGGCGCAAATAACGGGAGGCAACATGCTATTCGGACGTACGACCCTTTCCAAATTCGTGATCGAGCAGACGCGGGCACAGCATGGCGAACTCGGCGCCCTGCTGATCGACGTTGCCGCTGCCGTGAAGACCATCTCGGCGATGGTCGCCAAGGGCGCCCTCGCCGGGAATTCGGGCGCGCTCGACAGCACCAACGTGCAGGGTGAAGTCCAGAAGAAACTCGACGTCCTGACCAACGAGGCCATTCTTCATCACTGTGAATGGGGCGGCCAGCTTGCCGGCATGGCCTCGGAAGAGATGGAGGGCCCTTACCGCATTCCCGATCATTACCCGCGCGGCCGCTATCTGCTGGTGTTCGACCCGCTTGACGGGTCGTCGAACAGCGACGTCAATGTCTCGGTGGGAACCATTTTCTCGATTTTCGCCCGGTCGACCGCAGGCGATGCCGAGCTCGGCGATTACCTGCGTCCGGGCAACGAGCAACTGGCGGCCGGCTATGCCATCTATGGCCCGTCGACGATGATGGTGCTCACCCTGGGTGCCGGCACACATGCATTTACTCTCGATCGCGAGAGCGGCAACTTCATCCTGACCCATTCCGACATCCGCATCCCGGAAGATACCCGCGAATACGCCATCAACACCTCCAATTCGCGTTTCTGGGAGCCGCCGGTGCAGCGCTACGTCAGCGAATGCAAGGCCGGCAAGACGGGCGTGCGCGGCGCGGATTTCAACATGCGCTGGATTGCCTCGATGGTCGCTGAGGTGCATCGCATCCTGATGCGCGGCGGCATTTTCATGTATCCGAAGGACAGCAAGGATCCCCGATGCCCGGGCGCCTGCGCCTCCTCTACGAAGCCAACCCGATGGCCATGCTGGTCGAGCAGGCGGGCGGCGCGGCGTCGACCGGGCGCGGGCGCATTCTCGACGTGACGCCGGGCAGCCTGCACCAGCGCGTGCCGGTCATTCTCGGGTCGAAGAACGAGGTCGAGCGCGTCGAGCGCTATCACCGGGACTACGACAGTGGTTCCGACCGCCCTTACGACTCGCCGCTCTTTTCCGAGCGTTCGCTGTACCGCGAATAGATCCCGACCGAATCGCCACCGAAATTCAAACCCGCGGGGAAAACATCATGTCCGTCAAACATCCCATCATCGCCATTACCGGCTCATCCGGCGCCGGCACCAGTACCGTGATGCAGAGCTTCCAGCACATCTTTCGTCGCGAGAAGCTGAACGCCCAGATTGTCGAGGGCGACTCCTTCCATCGCTATGACCGCCTGAGCATGCGCGAAGAGATGAAGGTGCAGGAAGAAAAGGGCAACCGCCATTTCAGCCATTTCGGTCCCGAAGCCAATCTTCTCGCCGATCTCGAGCAACTGTTCATCGACTACGGCCGCAGCGGTGGCGGCAGGGTTCGCAAGTACCTGCACGACGCCGGCGAAGCCGAGCCGTACGGCCAGGAGCCGGGCACCTTCATTCCCTGGCAGGAGGTTCCGGCCGGCACGGACCTGATGTTCTACGAGGGCCTGCACGGCGCCTACGCGGATGACAGGATCGATGTTGCCAAACATGTCGACCTGTGCGTCGGCGTGGTGCCGATCATCAACCTGGAATGGATCCAGAAGCTGCATCGCGACCAGAAGATGCGCGGCTACTCGCAGGAGGCCGTGGTCGACACCATCCTGCGCCGGATGCCGGACTACATGAACCACATCACCCCGCAGTTCGCCCGCACCCATGTCAACTTCCAGCGCGTGCCCATCGTCGACACGTCCAACCCGTTCATTGCCCGCGACATCCCGACAGCCGACGAGAGCATGGTGGTGATCCGCTTCGCCAACCCGAAGGGCATCGATTTCCAGTACCTGCTGACCATGCTGCACGACTCCATCCTGACCCGCCCGAACACCCTGGTCGTCCCCGGCGGCAAGATGGGTCTGGCAATGCAGATGATCTTCACGCCGATGGTCCTGCGCCTGATGGACCGCAAGCGCCGCGCCTGAGAACGCGGGAAGACTTGAGTGGCAATGGAGGTCGCCAACACGAACAGCGCGCAGGGGGCGGCCCGGAGGACCGGGGCGCTGCCAGCCGCTGTCGGTCGCCTCGCCAGCGCACCCGGGGCAGCCCACCCTCGGCGCAAGTGCGCGGGCCGCCATCATGAAGGTCCCGGCCCCGAGCAGTGCGGCGAATTGGCCGCGGCGGCGGTCCACGAGTTTTTCCTGCAACGGAACGCTTCGCGCAGGCTGTCTTGCGCACCGTTGCGGGTTACAATGGCACCAACTGCAACTCTCAACCCGATCAACCCGATCAAACTGATAGATGGAGATGAAAATGGCACTTCGCATTGGCATTAATGGTTTTGGACGCATCGGCCGCATGGTTTTCCGCGCTGTCGCAAAGGAAGCCGAATTCTCGGGAATCGAAGTCGTCGGCATCAATGACCTTCTCGATCCGGACTACCTTGCCTACATGCTCAAGTTCGACTCGGTGCACGGCAATTTCCCCGGCGAGATTGGTGTCGACGGTGGAAACTTGGTGGTCAACGGCCGCAAGATCCGGCTCAGTGCGGTCAAGGATCCGGCCGAGCTGAAGTGGAATGAAGTCGGCGCCGATGTCGTCATCGACTGCACCGGTCTGTTCCTGACAACCGAGAGCTGCGAAAAGCACCTGGCGGCCGGAGCCCGCAAGGTCGTCCAGTCGGCACCCTCCAAGGACAGCACGCCGATGTTCGTNCACGGCGTCAATCACCTCAAGTATGCCGGCGAAGCGGTCGTTTCCGCCGCCTCGTGCACGACCAACTGTCTGGCCCCGGTGGCCAAGGTGCTGCACGACAACTTCGGCATCAAGCGCGGCCTGATGACGACGGTGCATGCCGCGACGGCGACGCAGAAGACGGTCGATGGCCCTTCGAGCAAGGACTGGCGCGGTGGCCGTGGCATCCTGGAGAACATCATCCCGTCCTCCACCGGCGCCGCCAAGGCTGTGGGCGTCGTGCTTCCCGAACTGAACAAGAAGCTGACGGGCATGGCGTTCCGCGTTCCGACCTCGGATGTTTCCGTTGTCGATCTTACGGTCGAACTGGACAAGGGGGCATCCTACGAGGAGGTCTGCAATGCCATGAAGGCTGCGGCTGCCGGTCCGCTCAAGGGCGTTCTCGGCTATACCGGCGAAAAGGTCGTGTCGACCGATTTCCGCGGCTGTGCCATGCCGTCGATCTTCGATGCCGACGCCGGCATCGCGCTCGATCCGACCTTCGTCAAGGTTGTCGCCTGGTATGACAACGAGTACGGCTACACCTGCAACATGCTGCGCTTCGTCCAGCACGTCGCCAAGTAAGGGTCACCGAGGGGAATCCGCCGAGAGGAACGATCAGGAGATGGAAACCGCCAGACCGGAATTCATCATCGCCCCGAGCATCCTCTCGGCCAATTTCGCCAGGCTCGGCGAGGAAGTGTCCAATGTCATCGCCGCCGGCGCCGACTGGGTCCACTTCGACGTGATGGACAACCACTATGTGCCGAACCTGACCATCGGGCCGCTCGTCTGCGAGGCGATCCGCCCGTGCACGACGGCGCCGATCGACGTGCATCTGATGGTCAAGCCGGTGGATCGCATCATTCCCGATTTCATCAAGGCCGGTGCCGACATCATCACCTTCCATCCGGAAGCCTCGGAGCATGTCGACCGGAGCCTGTCGCTGATCCGCGACGCCGGCTGCCAGGCCGGCCTCGTCTTCAACCCGGCGACGCCGCTGGATCACATGGATTATGTCCTCGACAAGCTCGACCTCATCCTGCTGATGAGCGTCAACCCCGGCTTCGGCGGCCAGAAGTTCATTCCCGGCACGCTGGCCAAGGCGCGGGAAGCCCGTGCCCGGCTCGATGCCTACGAGCAGCGGAGCGGCCGCCGCATCCGTCTCGAGATCGACGGTGGCGTCAACCCGGCCAACATCGCCGACATCGCCCGCGCCGGCGTCGATGCCTTTGTCGCCGGCTCCGCCGTCTTCGGCGCCGGCAAGGATGGNCGATCCCCAGCGCTACAACTCGATCATCGGCGCCCTGCGCGCCGAACTGGCCGGTGTTTGATGCGTTTCCAGTCGGTTACCTTCGACCTCGACGGTACCCTGCTCGATACCGTGCCCGACCTGGCCGAGGCCAGCAACCGCATGCTCGCCGAGCTGGGTTTGCCGCTGCGCAGCGAGGACGAGATCCGCAGTTTCGTCGGTCGGGGCATCGTCGTTCTGGTACAACGCTGCCTCGATCGCGGGGCGGCGCCGGATGAAGCGCTCCTTGCCCGCGCCGTCGAGGCCTTCAAGCGCCACTATGCTGAGGTCAACGGCAACGAAACGCGCGTTTTCGCCGGCGTGCTGGCCGGGCTGGAGTCCTGGCGCGCGACCGGCGTGCCGCTGGCGGTGCTGACCAACAAGCCAGCCGCGTTCACCGAGCCCCTGCTCGAGCGCATGGGGCTGAAGCACTATTTCTCGGCCATCGTCTCCGGCGACAGTACGCCGTTCCGCAAGCCGCATCCGGAACCGTTGCGCCATGCCTGCACGCAGATGGGCCGTGCGGTGAATACCAACCTGCACATCGGCGACTCCCGCCATGACATCGACGTGGCCCGTGCGGCGGGTTGCACGGTGTATTGCGTACCCTACGGCTACAACGAGGGCGAAGCCGTAAGCGCCAGCGATTGCGATGCGCTGGTGGAGAACCTGGAATCGGCGTTGCTGATCGCAAGGGCGGCGAAGGCTGCCTGAGGGGCTGGCGCAAGCCGTGCCGCGCACCGGGCTTGCCTGAATTGCCGTTAGCCGTACCGGCCACCGCGATGTGCAGCGCACGCCGCGCCCGCTGCAGTTCGTCGACGTCCTTGAATTCTGGATCGCGATCGGATCGCGGCCTACAGGTAGTGCAACGTCCTCCCCTGCGCACGGAGGTCCATGCCCTGGCCTCTGGGAACGACCACGATTCCCGAGTCGGTGACGGTGAACCGGCGACGGTCGGCGTCGGCGTCGTAGCCGATGCGATCACCGGCTTCGATCGTGTTGTAACGGTCGACGATGGTGCGCCGGAGCCTCGCCCNCTTGCGCAGCACCGCGTAGTCCATGATGACGCACTCGTCGAGTTCGACATCCTCCTCGATGAATACTTCGCGGCGAACGATCGAATTGCGGATGCGAGCCCNCTTGATCAGCCCGCCGGCACTGATGATGCTGTTGTCGAGTTCGGCGTGCAGGAATTTCGGCGACGGCCCCTGATAGTTGCTGGAACCGATCCGCCACCGGGGATTGAACAGATCGAACTTCGGCTCGGCCCCCAGGAGATCCTGGTGGGCGGCAAAATAGGCGTCGATGGTTCCCACGTCGCGCCAGTAGGCCTGTTCCTCGGAGGCGCGAATGCCGGGGACGCGATTGCCGCAGAAGTCGTAGGCGAACACCCTTTGCGTCTGGATCAGGCGCGGCAGGAGATCCTTGCCAAAATCCTTCTCTCCCAGCCGGTGCCCCTCCCGCAAGGCATTGATCAGCACATCGGTGGTGAAGATGTAGTTTCCCATCGACGCGAAGGCGCGCGCCGGATCTCCGGGCATCGGCGACGGGTCGCACGGCTTCTCGCAGAAGCTGCGCACGCTACCGTTTTCGTCGGCGTCAATGATGCCGAATGCCGAGGCTCCTTCGATGGGAACCGGCAAAGCGGCGATGCTGACGTCGGCATGACTGCGCAGGTGAAAATTCACCATCTGGCGCACGTCCATGCGATAGATGTGGTCGGCACCGAACACCACGACGAGGTCCGGAGAACGCTTTTCGATCAGCCCCAGATTCTGATAGACGGCATCGGCGGTGCCCTGAAACCACTCCGGCCCCTCGCGCATCTGCGGTGGAACCACCGCGATGAACTGCTCGGGGAAGATCGGCGCGAGCAGCCAGGAACGACGGATATGCTCGATCAACGACTGCGACTTGTACTGGACCAGCAGGTAGATGGAGAAGATCTTCGAGTTGACCAGATTCGACAGCACAAAGTCGACGATGCGAAAACGGCCGCCGAAAGGCACCGCCGGCTTGGAACGATGCTGGGTCAGAGGGTGCAGACGGGTGCCTTCGCCGCCTGCCAGGACGAGGGCAACAATGTTGGGCGTGATCATCTTCTCCTCGCTTCTCTCGGAAGGTCCGCAGGAATGTCACCAATCCGCGATGGTTGCCAGGGGGCGCACCAAAGTAGGGTGCAGGGAGAGATCGGATGATGGCCGAATTAACTGGGTTTCAGTCCATCTCGCCAGGCAATCGCTTCCAGTTCGACCCGGACCGCATCAATGACAGGAACCACGGGTCGGGCCTCGAAGACAAAAGCCGGAAAGGTGGAGCAGACCTTGTGAACGGTCAACGGATCATCGCAGTCCACCAACATGTGCCCACCCCAATCGCCGACCCGCACCACGAACATCTCGATCCTGAAATCGTCCGGTGCCGTCCATTGAGTGAAAAGTTCCAGTATCCGCTTCTGGGCGTTCTCGTACTCTGCAGGAGAACCTTGCGGGCGTTCGAACCAGTTGATCATGTATTTCATTGGCGCTCTCCTCAAGTGAGTTGAAATCCTCTGAAAGAATGCTGGCTGGATGACCGGAGCCTGCCAGAACGGACACGCGGGTCATACCCTGAACAACAGAGACACTGACACGGAAGATAAGTTCGAAAATCACGATGATTTTCAGAGACTTGGACTTGCCCTTGGCAGCATCGCCTTGCCGACGGATCAAGCGTTTGCGCTGCCTTGGCCAGCAACGGGAAGCCGGCCCGGACCAGCGCGGCCAGCGCCAGCCGCCAGATCGTGGCCGTAACCTCCATCGACCCGCCAGCGTCCATCGACGCCGCGCCGCTGTTGGTTGGGAGTCCGCCTTCGGACCCGCGTGCCGACCCCGGTTCACCAGCCTTCGCGATTCCGGTGTCGGCAGATGACATAAGCATTCACAATGCGCCAGCATGCACCAGGGGTTTCCAGCGCAATTGCTGACATCTGCGGCGGGGGTACATGATGAGCAAAAGGCCAAATGCCCCGGTGCCGGCATGGATCTTCCTCGCGGTCGCGGCGTGGATGTCGATTGCTGCCTGCGCCCGACAGTCTGCTGCAAACCCCAAATGGGATTAAGCGTAGCTTGACTTTGATGCCGGGGGGTGATCATTGCGACGCCTTGTCCAGCTGTGTTCCACCACTCATGGAGATCCGCATGAAAATCCGTGTATTCGCTGTTGCTGCTTTTCTTGCCCTTACCGTATCCGCCTGTGGCGACGACGCCGCGAAAAAGCCGAGGCCGCCAAGGTGACCAAGGAGGCGGCAGCGAAAGCTGACTCAACGGCCAAGCCGGCAATGGAGACGGCGCCGAAAACCGACGAAGCCGCCAAGACTCCGGTAGCGGAACCGCTTGCCGCACCCGCGCAAGCTGCTGGCTCCAAGCCCAACATCATCCTGATCCTTTCCGATGACTTCGGTTTCGGGGATTCNGGGAGTCACGGCGGCGGACCGGGCCGCGGCATGCCGACACCGAACATCGACCGCCTGGCCGAAGCAGGCATGACCTTTTTCTCCAACTATGCCCAGCCGAGTTGCACGCCGGGCCGCGCGGCGGTCCAGACCGGCCGCATCCCGAACCGTAGCGGCATGACCACAGTGGCGTTCCAGGGCCAGGGTGGNGGGCTACCCAAGGCCGAGTGGACGCTGGCCTCGGTACTCAAGACGGGCGGCTACCAGACCTTNTTCACGGGCAAGTGGCACCTGGGCGAGGCCGACTACGCACTCCCGGTGAACCAGGGTTACGACGAGATGCGCTACGTTGGGCTATATTACCTCAATGCCTATACCTATGGCGACCCGACCTGGTTCCCGGACATGGACGCAGAGACTCGTGCCCTCTTCCAGAAAGTGACCAAAGGGATGCTTTCGGGCAACGCGGGCGGACCGGTAACGCAGGACTTCCAGCTCAATGGCCAGTACGAGAACACCCCGGAGAAAGGCGTGGTCGGCATTCCCTTCGTGGATGCCTACATCGAAAAGGCCGCCATCGAGCAACTCGAAAAGTACAGCAAGACAGACAAGCCGTTCTTCATGAGTGTCAACTTCATGAAGGTACATCAGCCCAACATGCCGCACCCGGACTTCATCCACAAGTCGATATCGAAGTCCAAGTACGCCGACTCGCTCGTTGAAAATGACGCACGCATCGGTGCCATCATCGACAAGGTGCGCGCATTGGGCCTCGAAAAGAACACCTACATCTTCTGGACAACCGATAACGGAGCCTGGCAGGATGTTTATCCGGATGCCGGGTATACACCATTCCGTGGCACCAAGGGCACGGTGCGCGAAGGCGGCAATCGCGTGCCCTTCGTCGCCTTCGGCCCGGGGATCAAGGCTGGGTCGAAGAATTACGACATCGTCGGCGGCCTGGACTTCATGGCGACCTTCGCCGGGATGGCCGGCGTCAAGCTGCCGGAGAAGGACCGGGAGGGCAAGCCGATCATCTTCGACAGCCACGACCTCACGCCCGTGCTGATGGGCAAGGGGCCGTCACCACGCAAGGAGTGGTTCTACTTCACAGAGAACGAACTTTCACCTGGTGCCGCACGTGTCGGCAGCTTCAAGGCGGTCTTCAATCTGCGTGGCGATAACGGCGCCCAGACTGGCGGCCTCGCGGTCGATACCAACCTTGGCTGGAAAGGCCCTGAGAAATATGTCGCTACCATACCGCAGATATTTGATCTGCTCCAGGATCCACAGGAGCGCTACGACCTGTTCATGACCAACTGGACGGAGCGCACCTGGACCATGGTGCCCATTTCCATGGCTGTCGAGAAGCTTATGAAGACCTACATTCAGTATCCGCCGCGCAAGCTTCAGAGCATGGGCTACGATGGCCCGATAGAGATCTCGAAGTACGAGAAGTTCCAGTGGGTGCGCGAGCAATTGCAGAAGGAAGGGATCAAACTCCCGCTTCCCGCCGGGAACTAGCCTCGGTCACGCCGGGAGGATGATGCGGCTGATCTGAACGACGCGTGGAACAGCGAAGCGGGCGTGGCTGGAGAGCACCCGCTTCGCTCATGTCAGCCCTTCTGGAAGCGCTGCCCAAGTAGCCGTCATGCTGCCTGATTCCGGGCAATGGCACCATTGTCGTGAGGCGCGCCGAACGGATGAATGCGACGAGGCCAACAACGGGTTTCGCCGGGCTGGATGCCTCCGAAGATGTCGCGCCGGACGAATGCGCCGTCCTGCGTTTAAGTGACCTGCCGGAACAGCATCAACTCGGCAAAACGATCTTTGCCGATGTGGTCGGGGAGCTTTCCGGGAAGGGTCTCTCGACGATGCGAGGCACCGTCGTCGATGCCGCGCTGATCACCGCCCCGAGTTCGACGAGGGGTGAGGACAAGCACGTGGCGAAGAAACGATCGCCTTCGGCGACCGGTACCATTGGAAGGCGAACCGGACCATCCCAATGATGGCCGCCATCGCGCTGGCAACTACAGGCCGCTGCGCGATTTTGCAACGCGCACATTGCGGGCCTGGTGGACGTGGTTGCCCCCGTTCGCTCAGGCCGATGAAGCAGGCCATCGGGCCATTTTCGGAACGGTGCCGCCGATGGAACGGCGACCTTGATAAATCGGCGACGGTCTCCACCGGGCCGAACATGCGTTCCTCGGCGGGGTTTCGGCTAGTGCTTGTCGGAAGAGACGAACAACGGCGTGAGCACCTCTTCCGTGACCAGAGGCTCGTCCCCGTGTTGCATCAGCCACACGAAACGCCCGGCCGGGGCGGAGGCGGTCGCTTCGGCGATCGCGGCCTGGGCGGGGGNAAGCCGGGTCCGTTCGTTCATCAGCACGACGACGCGTGCCAGCCCCGGCGTCGTTGCCAGCACCCGCAGTTCGTGCAGGCAGCCTTCGTTCTGCGCGACGAAATTGCGCAGATCCATCAGCACGACATCGCTGGCCCGGACCAGCGCGGCCAGCGCCTGCTGCCAGGTCGTGTCGTGGCAATAGCACTCATTGACCCGGTAGCGTCCCTCGACGTCGGGCTGCCATTCGAAATCCGCCAGCCGGCGCGCGATGTCGGCCGGGCTGCGAATGAAGCGCTCACCGAGGCGGCCGTCGATGAACGTGAAGATGTCGTCGGGGTCGATGGTGCGATCGGCGAGGTCGGTGCCGGCGATAAGTACCGTGTTGCCGGTCGAGCGCCAGCGGTCGATGACGCGGTCGAACAGATCCTGGACGTTGGCGTCCTGCCTGAAGACGCGCAGCACCAGGAGCGTCGGCGGGCGGCCGGCGGAGCGCTTGCCGGTAGCGGCCTGCATGACACCGGCGCCGAGCGGTATCCACAACAGGGGCAGGAAACCGAGCAGGGCGCCCCAGCCCTGGTCGGAGATGGCGCCGAGGGCCGGGCCGGTGAGGGCGATGACCCAGACGGCGGTGAACAGGTAGAACAGTTCGGAAATCTGCCGCCGGGCATAGGCGGCGGCCAGCCGGCGGCCGAGCGCCTTGGCCGGCCACCAGGCGACGAGCCACGGAGCGATGGCGAACAGCGCAATGGCGGCGCTCGCCGGCAGCCAGCCGGTCAGCCAGTAAAGCACCGGGCTCTGCCGCTCGACGAGGTCGGAAAGCAGGTCGATGCCGGACTGCGAGGCCCAGCACAGGACGATGAAGACTGGCGCCAGCCAGGGACCGACCGCGCGGGTGGCCCCGCCGAGGCAGAGGGAGGTGACGATGACCAGCGGCAGCCCGATGTCGAGCGACATCCAGAACAGGACCTGGGCGAAGCTGACATTCTCGTTGACCCGCCAGGTGAGCAGCGCGACGGCGGCGACGAACCACAGCAGCAGTGTGGCGACCAGCCGGCGGCGGCGCCAGCGGTCGATGACGGCGATCACCGGGACGACCGGCCAGGAGTAGGCGGCACCCAGCGTGAGCACGGTCTTCCAGGTGATCGGGCCGTCGGCCATGACCTGCATCTGCACCGTGCGGGTCAGCGCCATCAGCAGGGTCAGGATGACGAAACCGGCGATCAGCTGGCGCCGGGCACGCCGGTTGTCGGCCGGGGTGACCGGGGCGGGCGGTGCGCCCGTTGCCGCCGGAGGGCTGACCATCGGCGGTTCGGCTGTCGCGGTCGACGGGGAAATCCCGCCCATTTTCATCAGCCGCTGCATCGCCGCCCGGTAGCGGTTGGCGACGACCAAGGCGCCGACCACCGACAGGAAGGTGGCGAGGATCAACAGGGTGGCTATCTTGCCCGGCAGCATGGCTCAGGTCGTCGCTGTCACGCCGCTTGCGGCATGGCCGGCGCGGTGGCCGGCCGGTGCCCGCCTGCCAGTTGCGCTCCGCTGTTGGCACGGCCTCATTGCAGGCCCTCGCGGATCTTGTCGAGGATGCGATGCACGGCCCTGTCGCGGGCCGGCCACAGTTCGCCGAGGAAGACAATATTCTCGGCCAGCGAGGCGACTTCCCGCGGGCTGGCGGTGCGGCCGACAGCGTCGCGATAGGCGTCGAGCACGTGCTCGGCGCTGGCGTCGATGGNCGCTGGCACGCGGCGCGGCGCGGCACTTTCGAGCAGCAGGCGGGTCAGTTCCAGGTCTGCGAGGCTGGCGGCGTCCCAGAAATTCGGGTCGTCGGCATAGCGGCGGGCGACATCGCGCTGCAGGGCGTCGAGTTCGCGCAGCAGTTCGGCCCGGTTTCCGGCGTCGACCGCAACCGTTCTCCGTTCGGCCAGCAGCGTCGCGGCGACCCGGTTGGTGAAGGCGTAGGCGTCGTTCCTCCGCTCGCCGGCCAGGCCGTACTGCCGGGCCATGTTGGCCAGCGCTGCCAGCCGCCGGTCGCCTTCGCTCTCGACCTGCGCCAGGCGCTTGTAGGCGCTGCCGAGCAGGTTCATGCGCTCGACAGTCGGCGCGTGTCGGCACAGGGTGTCGAGATCGCGAATGGCGATCTCGATGTCCTCGACTTGGGTCGCCCGCACGGCTTCGCGCCTGGCGGGCGGCAGCCGGCGCGCCTGTTGCCAGTGGTCGGCGGCGCGGCGCACGCGGTAGTTGGCGTACTGTTCGAGGGCGCGCATCGGGCACTCGCCCTTGTCGGCGGTGAGCGCCTTTTCCAGCCAGCCACAGGCCTCTTCCCACTTGCGGATTTNCCCCCAGGCGAGGCCGAGCGCGGCGCAGACGTCGCCGCGCTGCAGCCAGGCGTCGGCCTGGTTGGGCGGAATGCGCGCGACGCGGCGGGCGATGCGTCCACCGCCCTCATCGTGGCCGCCGGCGCGCAGGTCGGCGGACAGGTTTTCCAGCTCGGCGACCAGCTCGTGCGGCGTGCCGAAGTTGGGCCACGCCCGTTGCACCGGACCGCCGTCGCGGTGGAAGCGGAAATCGGGATCGCCGTAGCACTGGTAGGCGCCCCAGGTATTGACGTCCGGGCAGCGCGTCCACACGTCTTCGCGGGCGGCGCGCACCGCCTCGCCAAACGCTTCGCCGGCCAGCATGGCGCGGTAGAAGGCAGCGGCGAAGGCCTGGCCGGCGCGGTCGTCGACCGCCCAACCGGCAGCGACGACGGCGCGCACGCCCATGCGGATGAATTCCTCGCCGAGGTTGGCGGCGAGGCCGAGGCGGTCGAGGTCGCGCGGGCCATCGACGCGCCCGAGATGGCAGCAATTGACGAAGACCAGTTCGGGCACGAAGCGCATCTGGGCGATGTCGCCGGNGGTCAGGAAGCTGTCGGCGCCGATCACCATGCCGGAGATCGTGCCGCCCTGGTTCCGCGTTCCGGCTCGCGCGTACTCGTGGACGCCGTGGCCGGCGAGGTGCAGGATGCGCCAGCTATTCTTGTGCAGCGCCTCCATGATCGGCGTCGCGGCCTGGTCGATGCAATCGGTCACGTCGTATTCGGCGGCGGCGAGCTGCTCGGCGACCTGCCGGGCCTCCTCGCGCGCACCGGGCAGGTCGGCGAAATCCGGGGTGCCGGCGAGATCGGGGTTGCCGACGACCAGCGCGGTATTGCCCGAGCCATGAACCGGACGCTGCCGGAAGTCGACGGTGCGGAACTGGCGCACGCAACCGGCGGCAACGGCCGGCGGCCGTTCGCCGGTGGCCCAGCGGTTTTCGAGAAGCTCCCAAGGATAGCGTGCCGATTGCCGGTCGACCATGATGACCAGGTTGCCCTGCTGCGCCGACAGTTCGCGCAGGCGCAGCGGCAGCAACATTTCGAACAGGGTCTTGGCGACTTCCGAGTTCTGGCCGGTATCGCGGCTGGCGATGCGGACGAAGCTGTCGACCAGGGCGAGCTGTCCGGTGGCGAGCGTTTCCTCGGCGCGAGCGCGGTCGGTCANGAACACGAAGCGCAGGCGGCCCGCGTCCTCGACGATCTCCAGCCGCTGGTACCACTCGGGGGCCTCGGCGAAGCGCACCCGCCGGCGGCCGGCCTGGCCGGCCTCGACGGCGACTGCCGGCCAGCGCACGGCGGCGGCCAGCGCCGCGTTCTGCAGGATGCGGGTCAGGGCGTCGGCGGCCAGGATGGCGACGTCCTCGTAGAGTTCGAGGAATTCGATGCGGTCGATCAACACCCGTCCGTCAAGCGCCTGCTCGGCGAGGCGGCGGTTGGCGCCGACCGCCGCGCGCAGGATGGCTTCGAGCGCGTCGCCGACCGGCAGGCCGCCGGCCCCGGTGCCGACCAGCAGGCAGGTGACGGCCGCCGAGCGCGGCCGGCCGTTGTCGCCGAAGCGTTTGTCCGGCCAGCGGACGACGTCGAGGGCGAAGTCGAGCAGGGCGGCGCGCGCCGATTCCTCCAACTGGCCGGGACTCAGCCCGCCGACCTGGCCGAGGCCGACGACGATGGCGCCACCTGGCCTCGCCTGCGGCGACTCGTTGAGGACGACCGTATGGCTGCCGAGCGGGCCGGGGTAGATGCCGAGATCGATGCGCCGGTTAAGGGCGCCGCCCAGTTGCCGGTCGAGGACGGCTTCGGCGCTGACCACGGTATCGCCCTGGTAATGGCCGACGACGACCGGGTGCCGGGCGTAGGCCAGGTTGCCGTGGCGGATGGCGACCTCGATGACTGGCGCCGGCCGCGTCGCCTCGCCTGCGGCCTGCGGGCCGCTGCCGGAAAAGCCGAAGCTGGCGAGGTCGACCGCGGCAGGAATGCTGTCGGTCGGCGGCGCCGGCGGCAGCACGAAGCGCTCGGCGGCGCCGGCGGCGCGCGCGGGCCGGCGGGGNNTGGAGGGCAGCAGCGCGGTCTGGCCATTGACCAGCAGGTCGAGATAGCCGGGGAAGGCCTTGGGCTGGGCGCACAGCGCGTCGTGCGCGGTGTCGGCCGCGTACCAGACGGGAACGCCGGCGAGTCGGCCCGATTCCCAGCTTACCGTGCCGTCGCCGTCGCGGGTGGCGATGAACTCGAGGCGCTTGCGCGCCGGCGGCCACCAGTCGCTGCCGGCGGTCAACTGGTAATCGATGACGGTGGCCGGCTGGCAGCCGGCGACATAGACCATGTGCTGCGGGTCGGGCGCGGCGCCGCGGAGCAGCTTCCAGGTTGCTGCCGCCTCCTGCAGCCCGGCCGCTTCGGCGGTCGGCCAGGCGGCGCCGGTTTGCTGGCGCAATGTCTGCCAGCGGCCGGCATCGGCGAAATCGGGGTCGTCCGGGGCGAAGGGCAGCAGTTCGAGCAGGCCGGGGTAGCGCGAGACGAGGCCGATGATCTGGTCGGTGCTCTGGGTGATGTCGAGCAGCGCCAGCTTGCTCTGCGTCGGGTTGCAGCCGGTCAGCCAGCGCACGGCCTCGTAGGAGCCGAGGTTGGGTGTGCCGAGCATCAGGAAGCGGCTGCCCGGCAGGCGCACGATGCGCTGCCAGAGGGCGCTGCCGGCGCCGCCGTCGGCGATCAGCGCGCGCACCACGAGGCCGCCCATCGAGTGCGCCACCAGGCGCAGCGGCTGGCCGTTGCGCTCGGCCTGGGTGACCAGCGGTTCGAGGGTTTCGGCAAGGCGGGCGGCGGCCTTGCGCACCGAGTGGCGCCAGTCGTAGGGAAAGATCTCGACCTGGTGGCTGCCCGCCAGGAATTCGACCAGCGGTCCGTAGAACTGGTCGACCAGCCCGGCCGGCGCGATGCCCTCGCGGCCCATCGCCAGGCGCTTGAGGCCGCCGCGGAGGAGCGCCCAGTAGTCGAGCCAGACGCTGTCGCCGTCGACGCGCAACTGGCTGCCCATGGTCCCGGGCAGGACGACGGCAATCGGCCGCCGCTTGCCGTCGCCGCGGCTGCGCACGACGGCGGCCTGGCAACGGGGAGCGGCCGGGGCGGCGTCGGCAATCGGCAGGAAGCCGCCGCTGTCGCCATCGGCGCGGGCGAGGCCGGCCTGCAGCCAGCGCACGCTCTGCTCGTTGATGAAATAGCGGAAGTGATTGACCTTCGCTCCCGCGTCCTTGCGCAGTCGCGAGCCATTGACCGGACGCGGCAGGCCGCCGCTCATCGAGCCCGTGTCGACGACGAGGTCGTGCTCGTTGCGGTAGAACCAGTCGCTGGCCAGCACCTTGAGCGTGTTCCACAAGCCGTCGCCGGCCTCGATGTCGCCGGCGATGACGCTGAGGTCGGCGTCGCTGACCAAGTCCGGCGTGCCGTTGAGCAGGCGGGTCAGGGCCGAGCCCGGCACCATCGCTTCGAGGCCCGGCAAGGTGCGCGGATCGGTGCGTTCCTTGACCACGGCGAGCAGGAAGTCGAGTCCGTCAGCGAACAGACCGTTGCCGGTTGCCGCCGCGACCAGGTAGTCGAGCACCGACAGCCAGCGGTCGAGGCGGCCGGAAGCGAGCGTCGTGCCGCGCGCCGGGCAGGCGACGCGGACGAAACGCGTAATGCGCAGCCTCTTGGTGGCGAGCAGCGCGACCAGTTCGAGCAGGCGCTGGCGGTCGGCCTCGTAGGCATCGTCGCGTGCCTTGGCCTCGGCGTCGGCCAGCGGCGACAGGCCGAGCTGCGGCGCCAGGGTGCGGTCGGCAGCGAACAGGGTGGCCACCTGCGCTTCGCCCAGCACCTCGGCCAGCCTGGCGCAGCCGGAGAGGGCGAGCACCTCGCCGACCAGCCCGCCGCGCGAGTGGCTGACCAGATGCACTTCGGCGCCGTCGGGCAGGCGCCGGGCCAGGTCGAGGGCATTGGCGATCGGGCTTTCGCTCAACGTCCGGTGTTCGAGCGCGAAGACGCGGTCGCCGTATGCAGGCGCCAGCGCCGCGCGCACGCGGGCGCCCTCGGTGTTGGCGGTTTCCCACAATTTCCCGAAGCTGCTCCAGGTGTTCGACACGGTGCCGTGCAGGAAGACCAGCAGCGGCCCCGCGCCGGCGGCGATCGCCTCGGTGTCGGGAACGGCATGCAGCCGGAAGGCGCCGGCCAGGTCGAGGCGGTAGAAGCCGGGCGGGTGGCCGCCGAGCTGACTCTCCTCGAAGACTTTGCCCAACCTGGCGGCGGATGCTTCGACGAGATCGACGCCGAAGAAATCGAGGACGCGGATCGCCAGCCCGGCGATCCCGCGCTCGCCGCCGTCCGCCCGCCGCGGGTTGAGGCGGGAGAACTCCCAGGCGCCGGCCGCGCCGTCATCGCCCCCGCGGGCAACCGGCGGCATCCCGTATTCGCGGGTCAGGTCGTCGACCCGGCTCCACAGCACGAAGCCGTTGTCGAGTTCGACACGGACCACGGCGTCGCCGGCGACTTCGATCTCATCGGCGGCGCCGTCGCGGGCGCTGCCAGGGAGCAGGCGGTGGCTGGGCGAACGGCCGCCGACAGCCTTGCCGCGGCTTTCACTGCGGATGCCGCGAATCTTGTACAGGCGCTGGGACATGGAAGGCTCCTCCGAAAGGTAAGGCGGGGCGAATTGCGCTCAGGCGAGAACCCTGCCCTTGCGCGCGGCCTCATTGCCGACGATCTGCGGCGACTGCGGGTAGCTTGCCGAAGGCAGGTACTTGCCGATGGACTTGTGCCAGTCGGCGTAGGTGGCTTCCGGCTTCAGTCCCTTCAGCGCCTTCAGCGCGTAATGGGTGAAAGCGCCGTTGTAACGGCCGGCGATGCGGGCATCGTAGCTGTAGTTGTTGGGGCCTTCCTTGCAGCCCGAGAGCAGCAGGTCGCCGAGCTTGTTCGAATAGGCGCTCAACAGCGGCGAGGTGCCGGCGGGCGCGACCATCGTCGTCGCCGGCTTGCCAGCGCGATCCTTCGGCAGCAGCCTGGCCGGGAGCCAGTTGCCCATGGGCATGAAGCGCGGCCGCGTGTCGGCATCCTTCTCGGCCCGGGCGGCGCGGGTCACGGTGCCGGAGTGACAACTGTCGGAAATCAGCACGATGCGCACCCCGGCCTTGCGGGCGCCGAAGATGCTCCTGATTTCGTCGTCGATCAGCGCCTCGCCCCTGGCTTGCAGGTCGTAAGGGCAGAGCGCCTCGTCGAGGCCGTCGGCTTCGTCGCCGTCCTCGTCCGGCTGGTAGGTGCCGTGCCCGGAGAAGGTGATGACCAGGCTGTCGCCGTTGCCTGCCTTGCCGATCAGGTCGTTCATGGCCTGGATCATGGCGGCCTTGGTCGCCTGGTCGTCGAGCAGTTTCTCCACCGTGAAGCCGCGCCCGGCGAGCATGGCGGCCCAGTCGTTGGCGTCGTTGACGCAGCCCTGCAAGTCCATTTGCGTGCCGGGGTAGTTGTTGATGCCGATGCAGAGTGCGTTCCTGGCCATGACGGGTCTCCTCGTTGGTGGTGTGGCGGGCGGCGGTTCGCCGTTGCCGATCGATCTTCCGTTTCCTGTCGCGGTCACCAGAGTTCGCGCGTGTCCAGCCAGGTGACCTGGCAGTGGCGTCGCTTGACTTCCTCGACCATGTGGGCTGTGCCGCCAGCACCGTCGCCGCCGTTGCCATCCCACAGGCAGATGAAGCGCAGGCGGTCGCGCCCCTGCGCCAGGGCGCTGTACAGCAGCCAGCGGTTGCAGCGCTCGTAGGGGTCGCCCGGCTTGCCTGCGCGGTCGCGCGGTAGCGGGCCGAGGGCATCGGGCATGATGCGCGGCGGCAGCGACAGGCGATCGCGCAGGGCAAGGTAGCGCGCACGCCAGGTTTCGCCAGCGCAGCATGGGAGCACCGAGGTCGCGATGAATTCGGGTTCGGGCAGCGGCAGCAGCAGTTGCAGGCTGCTGCCGCGCGCCAGGCAGGCTTCGCCGAACAGGATGTCCCCGCCGGCCGCGCCCTGGGCGATGGCCAGATCGTCCGGCCCGGCGCCCAGGCTGTCGAGCGCCTCGCCGATGCGGGCAGCGGCGATGCCCTCCCTGTCGGCCGGGAAACGCGGCAGCGGGCGATCCGGGGTGTCGATCCTGTGGCCGGAGAAGAGGAAGACCTTCCCCGGCGACTCGCGGGGATCCCGCTGACGCAGCATCTCGTCCGCCAGCGCCCGGGCCGAGGCGCGCAAGGCGGCCGACGGCGCCTCGTCGGCGAGCACATCGATGTCCTCCGGGTGACCGGACTTGCGGGCGATATCGATGCGTGCCGCCCAGCCTTCGCCGGCGCTGCGGGCAAGAACGCCATTGCCGCCGCTGGCCGCGCCGGGTCCGTCCGGATTGCTGCCGATTGGCGTGGCGACTGGAACGTTCAGGCTCATGCGGGCCTCTCTGTTGGCGTCCCGGTGATCAGGGAGAAGCCGGGAATGCTTGATTCATGCCGGCTGCCGGCCGGGGCGCTCCGTTTTCCACGGCTGGCGCCCGTGCAAAGTCATAAGCTATCTTAGTTCGCCGGCCGGCGGCTGCCAAGGACTTTCCTGATCCGCCGCCTGCGCTCGCGGCGCTCTGGGTACTGGAGACGAGGAACACCGCTTGCCCCACCCGGTCGCGGTCGACCGGAGAAAATGGGCTGTTTTCAAGATCGGGCTCGGTTCAAACAGGGGAACAGGCGACGGTTTGCGGGAATGGAAAGAAACAGTTCGTTTTGGCCCCTTTCCCGGGGTCGACCGCAACAGGGTGGCGGAAGGCTGCTGGCTCTATTGATCCGGCCGCCTGAAACTTCAAACTTCAGCTGGACGGATCAAAAAAGCGTATGCCACGTTTGCTTCTCAGTCAGGAGCAGCCGTTTAGCCGAGTTCATTCGGCCAACTTGGCAAATAGATCATCCAGTTGCGGGTTGCCGGTGATCAGCAACAACTGCTTGATCGTTGCCGTTCGGTTAATCTCGAGCCGTCCGTAATGCTCGCCACCGGCCGGGGATGCCTGCTTGCGGATCAACTGGATGCGCCCGAACAGCGCGCCGTGGTGTTCGGCGAATCGCGCGAGACCGATAGCCTTCTCGAAGTTGTCGCCCAAGGACGGATCGTGTGGTTCGAGAATATCCACTGTTACGCCAGCGCCGACTTTGCGCACGATCACCAGATCGGGGAACATCGGCCGGATGTCACCGCCCGTCTCGTAGGGAATTTCCAGCGACCACGGTTTCTTCGGAAGATTGCGCAGCCAGCCAACCACTTCCGGCTTCGCCAACTCTTCCTTCAATACGCCCGCTTCCCACGTGCCTAGCCCGGCACGGAATTGCCCGTCGCTCTCCACATAGAGATGGCGATCCCACTGCGGATCGGTAGGAAAACGCTTGAAGTCGATGGATTCCGGCAGATGCCACGGCACCTCGGCCGGCTTGGCCGTGGCCAGCCGCAACTTCTCGTAGTGGCTTCGCCGTTGTTCCTTGAGCTTGGCGATAGCCTTCTTGTGCGTATCGTAGAGCGTGTCGAAGGCCTTCTCGGCCGCCGATTCCATCGCCGACATGGCGACATGGTTGCGGGCGAGAACGATTACCTCGACCTTCACATTGAGCGCATCGCGGTCCGCATTCGTCTGCCAATAGGTCATATGCAGCCCGTGGCTCAACGCCCGGCCGGCTTCCTCGAACAATCGGTCGATGTCCACGTCCGAGGCATCGATGTGATAGTCGGCCTCCGGTTCGGCCACGCCCGTGCCGTTCTTCACCGCCAGGGTCTTCAGCCCGACGCGGGTAATGGCCTGCGCCGCCGCATCGTATTGGCCCGCTGACTTCATGGCCGCAATCTGGGCGGCCATCCACTCGACGATCTGGCGCTTGGCACCGTCCCAGGCCTCGTCGTCGATCTCGTCCATCGTCAGATTGCGCGAAATCGCCATGAAGCGCCGCAAGTGGCTCTGCGCCCGAGCGGCATTGACGCGGTAGGTCATCAACTCGCCCAGCGCCGCGAAGACATCCTCCATCCCGGTACGGCGACCGAGCACCACCAGATGGCGGCTGGAACCGGTCTCCGACGGCGGCACATCCTCGACGTTATGCAGCGACTCCACCACGCTGGTCACCGCCTGCGTGTCGAAGTAGGGCAGGAACAGATGCACATCGTTCAGCGCTGCGTCGCGTTCGATGCGCCGTGCCAGCGGCGTGCGCACCATCCGACCGAGCAGT
The DNA here is from genome assembly GCA_013693915.1 of Dechloromonas sp. GTDB lineage: Bacteria > Pseudomonadota > Gammaproteobacteria > Burkholderiales > Rhodocyclaceae > Azonexus. The sequence goes on from CP059264.1 coordinate 861,725, forward strand.
TGCGCGATGTAGGTGTGATCCTCGGCGCGGCGGAACGACATCATCACTTCGGCCCGTGGACAATCCCAGCCGGTGGAGAGAGATGTCTTGAAGAACACCACGCCGATGTTCTTGTCGGCATCGATGCGCGAGGCATCGACCTTGCGCACCTTGCGCCCGCCCACATCCATGTCGCCAGTGTCGTGCAGGGCGTGGGCCACCTCGCCTTCGTTGAGGCGGCGACCGATGGCGCTCTCGATGACATTCAGGGCATCGGTCAAGCTGGTCCTGGTCACCGCATTCGCCGTGGCATTATCGACCTGCACCACCAGCACGGGCCAGATCGGCTGCTCGGCCTCGATCTTGCAGTAGCTGGCCCAGGCCGTCGTCATCTGCGCCCAGCGACGCGCGGCTTCTTCGAGCAACGCCATCTCGGCAGTCGTGGCCGATTCGGGGTGATGGATCAGGATGCGATCTTTCAGCAGGCCGGACAGCCGTACCTCGTCGGGTGGAATGGCGACCTTGTGCACGGTGTGCGGCGCGTGCTCCAGCAAATCCATGAAACGCCTGGGCGTGGCCGACACTCCGATGACCAGCGGCATCTTGATCAAACCTACCTCGGGAANACCGAGCAGGAAGCGCTGCATCAATGTCTGCGCTTCTCTTGCGCCGCGACCGCCCGCCATGCCTCGGTGCGCCTCGTCGATCACCACGTAGAACCGGTCCGGAATGGCCTTCGCGGTATTGGTCAGCGTGCTCCAGATCGACCAGTTGCGGCCATCGCCCACCTTGGTCAGCAGCTTGTCGTTGCCCAGCTTCTGCGTGTTGATGAAATACACCTTGCCGCCTGCCAGGCGCTCGGCATCGAAGCTGGAATCGATGGGGATGAGCTGGTTCACCCGATAAACGCGATCCGACTTGCCCTCGATCTTGAGCTTGGTCTGCTCGTTGAGTTCCGGCATGTCCGAGACCCACAAGACTACGGCATCCGGCTGCGGCTGCCAGTCCAGCGGCCATTCCAGTTGATCGTCGGGTTCATCGAGGATCGCCTCGAACAACGCCGTCATCACGATGGTCTTGCCGCTGCCGGTCGGCGCGGAGAAAGCAATCGCCTGCGGATTGTCGCTGCTGGCGAAATTGCGCGCCGCCACGAGCTTGTCGCGCAGCTGGTGCAGGGCATCCTTCTGGAAATCGAACAGGGTGATCTTCATGCTTGCGCTCCCGGCCCAGCCTCGATGCCAGAACGTGCGGCGCTGTCCTGCCGTTTGTTGATCATGAAATTGACGAGGTAATCGCGATAAAGCTGAACGACCTGCAGATCGGGGTTTGCCCTACCTACCGCTTCCCGTACCTCGGCCGCCATCGCCTTGAACGACTCGTCGGAGTCGGTGACGATGAATACGTGCGATAGCCCCGTTCGCCCCTTCAACGCCTTCACCAGCCGCGCCAGCCGGCTTTCCTCCAACAGCACGACGAAGTTGCTGTCGGCAGGCGCGAAGACGACAGGTTCCGGTTCCCCCTCAGTTGCCAATGCAGCCAATTCCGGTCGCGGGCCGACCGCGCCCGCCTTCAGCCACACGAGCGGCAGGATTTCGCGGAAGGCGCGCTTCAAGGTGACGCGCTCCTTGTCGAGGAAGTCCAGCTTGAAATAGGCAAGGTTGGCGGCAAAGCCTTCGGCCATCGGAAATTCGTCAGTGAATTTGTAATCGCCCTTGATCGGCTCGCCGTCGGGTGTCTTGCCCGTGATCGCGGCTTTGATGCGCGGGAAGGTGATGTGCTGACAAATTCCCAACTTTTCCCAATCTGGATCACCCGGTTGCAAGCCTTGGGCAGCAAGCGCTTTCTGCTNCGTCACCGCGACTTCGTTGTTGGTCACGCAGATGCAGCGGCGTCGACCGCCGTCCTGCCGATTGAGGCGCATCACAGCATGGGCCGTGGTGCCGGAGCCGGCGAAGAAGTCGAGGATTAGGGCATTGGGCTTGCCGGCGACGAAAAAGCGTAGTGCGTCTTCGACAGCGTAGAGGGATTTGGGAAACGGAAATTTCCTGTTCGGAATTAACGTTTTCAACAGATTCGATCCGTGACGGGATGCGTCATGGGCACCAACTCGCCAAGCTGTCGTTGGGGTAATGTGCTTCTGCGTTTCTGGGCTTTCCACTTCCACTGACCCGTCAGATCTTTTCCCTATCACCCGATAGGTGCCGTCATGAACCTTTTTCTGCTCCCCCGCTTTGAGATACGAAATGGATTTGCCCTTGTCGGTAAATTTTCCTAGCCGCACAAAACCTTCTTGATATGCTTTCCACAAACTCAGCGGCGATACCTGCCAGTTACCCTCGGAGCCGTCAGATCGGATTGGCCAAATGGCTATCGTTTCAGGAGGCGCTTTGATGAGTTGTCGCTCATCCCCGAGTGCAGGCGACTCACCCACGGAATGGATAGCGTTACCGTCTGGAGTGACGAAAATCGGATAGAACAAATTCGGCCTATCCACCCTCCGAGCATTTGTTCCAGTCCGTACCAGCATCGACCAGAGTATCTTGGTTGTCCGCTTATCGTCCGGGTTGATTCTCCAATCATCACCGAGCGGAACCGGCTTGGCGCTCGCGTTGCCAATGAACACAAAGAAAACGTACTCATCGGTTCTAGCGAATGCGCCAGGGCGCGTTACACCAGCCGGGTTAATCACGGCACTGACCATTTGCATGCGTGCCTCCGGAAACTCCTGCTCCAGCAGCAAGCCCAGCCGCAGATATTCCTTCTCGTCTATCGTGACGATCAGCACCGAATCGGTCGGATTCAGCAGCCGTTTCGCCAACAGCAGCCGGCGCTCCATCATCGCCAGCCACTTGCTGTGCCGCCAGCTATCGTTGCCGTCCACGTAGTCGTTGTTGTACTTCCAGTCCCGCGCCCCGGTGTTGTACGGCGGGTCGATGTAAATGCAGTCCACCTTGCCGGCATAGAGGTAGTCCAGCAGTTGCAGCGCGTGGTAGTTGTCGGCCTCGATCAGCGTGTGCCAGGGCGCATCGGCGGGGCCGTTGGCTACGGCATCCACGGGCACCAGCGCGGGGAAGATCGGCTCGCCAAACTCGCGCACCACCATCACCTCGCCCAGCGCGAAGCTCACGGTTTCTGCCGTGGCGCGCGCCGGTTCGGAAGGGTGGGTCTCGTCCTGCGGCTTGACGCAGGTCACCACGCCGTCCTTCACCGACTTGACCTGCCAGACCTCCTTCAGCGCCCCCTGCCGCCGGCAGACCAGATCGCCCCGACGCGGCCTGGCCTTCGGCAGCGGCAGCAATTCCGGCAAGTGGTCCTCGAACACCAGCCCGAACTTCTTGCCCGCCGAGGCAGCCTTCCATTCGGCGGCCAGCCGCTCGCGCAAACGTGGTTCGGGAATTTGTGCAATCAGATCGTGGATGGCAGACAACAGACTTCCTCCCCATTTGCTCGCGCCTATCGCCTTGTGATTATGCAGGCTGGCTGTCGCATTTTACTGGTGTCGCAGTAGGCTGGTGAATGTCTTGATGGATCGGGAAAAGACCCGGAATCGCCAGAGAAGGTTGGGACCACGAATTCGCCGGATCGGACAGCCGACCTTTATGATTCAACATGCCGGTGTTGAGTTGCAGATGGCCGAATCGTCATGGCCGCGGGCGCGACCGTTCTGCCAGGGAGCGCTTTCGCGTTACCATGCCTTCCAGGCGGACAGGGTGCAAACCCGGCTCTGTTGTCGTCGAGCGTCCCGGCCCTGTTGCCGGTGTTCGCGATCCTTCTGTTACCTGCCACGAGTGGTGATTCATGCGGGAAAAGGTCGTCGTGTTTACGGGTGCCGGAGTCAGTGCCGAGAGCGGGCTGCGCACGTTCCGCGACATGGGTGGCTATTGGCGCGAGTACGCGATCGAGTCCGTGGCCTCGCCCGAGGGATGGAAAGCCAATCCCCGAGCGGTGCTCGAGTTCTACAACGAACGCCGCAAGGCGGTGCTGCAGGCTTCGCCGAACGCCGCCCACACTGCGATCGCGGCGCTCGAGGAAAGGTTCGACGTCGTGGTCATCACCCAGAATATCGATGACCTGCATGAGCGCGCCGGCTCGACGAATGTCCTGCATGTGCATGGCGAGATCCTCAAGGCGCGGAGTTCGGTTGATCCGTCCCTGGTCTATCCGCTGGCGACGGCCGTCATCGAAATGGGGCAACTGTGCGAACAGGGAAGCCAGCTGCGGCCGGATGTCGTCTGGTTCGGCGAGGCGGTGCGGTTCATGGACGAGGCCGCACGCGAGTTCGGACGTGCTTCGCGAGTCCTGACGATCGGCACCTCGCTGTCGGTCTATCCGGCTGCAGGCCTTCTCGGCCTCGCAAAGCCGTCGGCGGAGAAGGTTCTTGTGGCTCCGGAGATCGACCGTCCGCCTCCTGGCTACCATTTTTTCAGNGGCAGGGCAGCCGAGGTCGTTCCGCATATCGCCAGGTGCTGGCTGGAGGGGCGGAAGCCATGTTGACGTCAGGCGACAGCGGGAACGCCCGCGGCGGCTCGTGGCAGGTATGCAGGATGGGCTTGAATGACGGGAGCCGGCAGGTTTCGTCTGCCGCGTTCCCTGCCGATCGCCTCGAAGCGCCCGGCGTGCAGTTGCAGGCCGAAGGGATCGGGAGACGATATTGCGACGACCGGTACGCAGACCGCGACTGGCGTTGCTGTCCGCAGGCGGATGCGGCGTTGGCGCCGAAGGCACAGGGGGCAAAAGGCCAGGGTAATGATCAGGTTATTGCAGCAGGCGCTCGACCGGGGCCTGGAAGTCAATGAACGCCTCGCGGCAGCCGCCGCGAATGGTTTCGACTGGCTGTTCCGTCGCGAGCACCTGGTCAAGTCCGGACGTACCGAATTCGAACTGGTGCATGTTGGCGATCTGATGACGGTGCGTCACTACACGCTGGATGGCGAGCGCGCCATCGAGCTGGAGGACGGTACCCTCCTGCCCGTCCGGCGCCGCAGGCATGCGGTTCCGCTGGTCCTGGTACCGCCCCTTGGGGTCACGACCGAGACCTTCGACCTGATGCCCAATCGCAGCCTCGTCCGCTACATGGCCGCGCGCGGCTTCAAGGTCTATCTCATCTGCTGGGGCAAGCCGGGACGTCGCCACGCCAGGCTCAACATCAGGGACTATGCGGACCGCATGATGGGTGAGGCGCTGGCTTCCGTTCGTGCGCACAGCGGTGTCGACGAGGTTTCGTTGATGGGGTGGTGCATGGGCGGCCTGCTTTCNCTGATTCACGCCGGACTGCAGGGCAACACGGGCATTCGCAACATCGTCACCGTCGCCAGTCCGATCGACATGCGCGGTGGCGGCATGGTGGCCGGCGTGGCCCAGGCCCTCAATACACCGGCAGCGTTGATCCGCAAGTACACCGACTTTCGCCTGCTGGCGATGAACCCGGAAAAGCTGCATACACCCGGCTGGGTGACGACGCTGGCTTTCAAGCTCACGGACCCCATTGGCAGCGTCACGACCTATTGGGACCTGGTCACCAATCTTTGGGACCGCGAGTTCGTCGAGTCGCACAGCACGACGTCGAACTACCTGAACAACATGCTTTCCTACCCCGCAGGTGTGCTGCAGGATTTCGTGGTCAAGGTTGCTCTCGACAACAGACTCGCCGCGGGCGAGATCGACGTGGGCCGGAAGATCTCGCGCTTCCGCAGAATTCGCTCGGCAATGCTGGTGTTTGCCGGTGAAAACGACGTGCTGGTGCCGGCGTCAACCGCGCGCGGCATCCTCGACCTTGTGAATGCGCAGGACAAGACCTTCGCGCTTGCTCCGGGCGGGCACATGGGGGTCATCCTCGGCAGCGGGGCGCAAGCTGCGGTGTGGGCGAGATCGGCGGATTGGCTGGTGTCGCGTTCGCTGGCTCGACCAGGGACGCGCCCCGGCCGCGTGACGCAGGCAAAGTCGCGCGCGAGCCGCTAGCCGGCGCTTGCGGGCCCGTGAAGGCTGCGGGTGCCATGTTCGCGGTGGCCGGCGGGAAAGGAGAAGCGAACCGGACATGCCATGAACATCTCGTGCCGGACGCCGGCGTGACCAGGCCGTGCGCGACAGGAGAGCGACGGGAAACCCCAAATGGGTGACGGCGTTCAGTCTCGTTCTCGTGCAAACCTTCTTCGCTTGTGCGGGTAATGGTTCGGAATGAAACCGGACAGATCACTTGCTACAAGTTCGGACCGATTACCTGTACCCTGCACGTGTTCCGAATGTCGGTGACAAATTTTGGCGACTGTGATCTACTTGGTCGCAATTGGCTGCACAAGTGTGGTAACGGCTGCCGTCGACGGTCTCCCGTCGCGGATGTGGCGGTACTCGAAGAGGCTGACGTCATGCTGGACATCGCGGTCGCGTTCCTGGCGGATGAATTCAACGCCTACCTGTTGCGGCGCACGGGTTCGCCCACGCCCTTCCGGATGGTGCCTGCCGCAGTGCTCGACGACAAGGGTGCCTTGGCCATCGCCTCGGGGACGGTCGCCCTGAGCATCGTGAACATCGAGGAAGAACGGGTCATGCGCCAGCAGTTGCCAAGCCGGGTGGTCAGTGGCGGCCGCGAGTTGCTGCTGCAGCCCGAGTTGAAGCTCAACCTGACACTGCTCTTCGCCGCCCGCATGGTCGATTACCCGACCACGCTCAAGGCGCTGTCGCATGTGCTGACCTTCTTCCAGTCGCACCCGGCTTTCTCGGCCGACGACTATCCCCATCTCGATCCGCGCGTCGGCAAGATCGTCATGGAGCTCTACAGCGTCGGGCCGGAAACCCTGAACCAGCTGTGGGCCGCGGTCGGCGCCAAGTACCAGCCCTCGGTGCTGTACAGGGCGCGGCTGGTGACGATCCAGGACCAGGAACCCTTCCAGCCGGGCGAGCCGATTACCGACATCGGCCTCGATCTGCGCAACCGCTAGGGCGACATCATGGGCATCCACTTCCGCACCCTCCTGCAGATCGAAGTGACCCATGGCTACTACGGCGGCTTGTGCCCAGACCTCGCTTTTGTTGTGCCGAGCGACGAGCCGGCCCTGGCGGCCGGGCGCCTGCTCGTGCGCGAACGCGAGGGGCGCCTGCTGGTGCTGTTCGAGACCGACGAGGCCGGCAACGCGCTCAGCGAAATCGCTGGCACAACACTGTTCGTCGGCCTGCGCCAGCTCAACCCGGCCTTCGCCAATTTCACCCAGCCACCGCTACCGGACGGCAGCTTGCCGCTGTATGCCAACGATGCTTCGCCAACGGTATTTTCGGCCCCGGTGGCAGCCCACTGGATTGCCGCCCAGCAACGCATCGAGCCGGTGCAAGGGGCCCGTCCCCTGAGCTTGCGCTGGCAGCGCAACGGCCTGACGCTCGCCGAGCAGACGCTGGTAGCCGGTGAGAACGAGGCGATGTTCGCAACCCGCGACTGGCCGGCCGGACGCTACACCCTGAGCGAGACTGCCGGTGGGCCTGAGCAGCGCAGCACCTGGCTGCTGTCCCGCTCGCTCGCCGATCAGGCCTTGTGGTGCGTTGTCGCCGTGACCATCGCGCCGACCTACTACGCCACGCCGCCGACCCTGCGCGTCGCGTTGCTGGCGCGCAGCGATGTGCTTCAGTACTACGTCGTCGCGCGCAACTTCGGCACCAACGAGTTCAATCAGCTCCAGCTCACCGATGCCGGTGCCGCCGAGCAGGCGCGGCCGGCCATCGCCTTTGCCAAGGTGCTGCCGGCCGAATTCGCTGCCGACGACCTGCTGCCGGCCTCGCTCGGCGATGCCTCGGCGCGCATTGTCCTTTTCCAGTCGCTGGCGCCGGTGGCGCGCCGGGCCGGCGGCTATCGCAAGCTGCAACTCAAACGCAACAACGAAGTTCTTGTCCAGCATCTGCCCCAGGCCGGTAGCGACCGGGCGCAGGCGCGTTTCGTCGTCCACCTCGCCAAGTCCTAGAAGGGGTCAATCCATGCCTACCTACCGCACACCTGACGTTCACATCGAAGAAATCTCGGTCTTCCCGCCTTCGGTCGCCGAAGTGGAAACCGCGATTCCCGCCTTCGTCGGCTACACCGCCACCACGACGCAGCTAACCGCCGACGATCTGCTGCGTGTCCCGCGCCGTATCAATTCGCTGTTGGAGTTCGAGAGCCTGTTCGGCAAGGGGCCCGAATACGAGGTCAGCAAGGCGACCATCGACGAGTCCGGCAACTTCCTGTCGGCCGAGATCGCCAACAGCTATTACCTGTACGACAGCCTGCGGTTGTTCTACGACAACGGCGGCGGCGATTGCTACATCGTTTCGGCCGGCGCCTACAAGTCGACGGCGCCGCGCGTCGAGCGCGATCCGATCAAGCAGGCCATCCAGGCTGTCGCCAAGGTCGACGAACCGACCATCCTGCTCTTCCCCGATGCCGCGACACTTGGCGCCGACGACCTGGCCGCCGTGCAGCAGGAGGCCCTGAAGCAGTGTGGCGAACTAAAGGATCGCGTCGCCGTGCTCGATCTCGGCCTCGGCGATGTCAATGGCGCCAGCTTCCGCGACAAGATCGGCATCAACAACCTGAAATACGGCGCAGCCTATACGCCTTGGCTCAAGCTCAACTACAGCAAGCGGGTCGGTTACGCGCAGGTGCGCGACAAAGTAGTGCGCAACGGCGTCGCCCAGCCGCTCAAGGATCTGACGACCGACAGCGCCGTGCTGAATATCCTGAAGTCGCTCGATGCCGCCCAGGCCGACGTGGCAACGCTGGCGACCCGCGTCGGCGAACTAGGTGAGGGCGGCCTCTCGGTCGGTGGCACCTTCGCCAGGAAGGTGGCGGACTACCTGGCCGGCAAAACCGTGGCCAGCGCCCAGCCCTTGTTCGCCTATTGCTACGCCATCGCCAGGAAAGTCGACGGCCTGATCGCCGGTACGCCGCTGACCTGTACCGACCTGGTCGGTGACGGCGGCGCCAAGACCGGCGATATACGCACCCTAATCACCGGCCAGCTGGTGCCGGCGCTGAAGCCCCTGGTGGCCCTGGAGAAGGAATTGAAGGCAGCGCAGGCGAGCTATACCGAGCAGTGGGACAAGAACAGCCCGCCGACGACTGCGATCTGGGAGAACACCTTCCGCGCCGATGCCGATGGCGGCCCGCCGGCGAGCAGCGGCAACATCCCCACTGCCGCCTCGGCCACCGTCGCGGCCCGCCTCGACGCGGCGCTACCGGGTATCCAGAAGGCTTTCACGGCGGTGAATGCCGGCCTCTCGGCCATCGTCGCCGCGGCCCACAACTACGCCCACCTTTACGAACAGAGCCTGTACGACAACTTCACGCCCTACCGCAACATCATCAAGGGAATCGGTTCGACGTTGACGCTTTGCCCGCCCTCGGGTGCCATCGCCGGCATCTATGCGCTGGTCGACAGCCAGCGCGGTGTCTGGAAGGCGCCGGCCAACGTCAGCCTGAACGGCGTCATCGCACCGGCAGCCAGCTTCACGGCCAGCGAAACCGACGCGCTCAACGTCGATGCGACGGCCGGTAAATCGATCAATGCCATCCGCGCCTTCGCCGGCAAGGGTACGCTGGTCTGGGGCGCCCGCACGCTGGCAGGCAACGACAACGAATGGCGCTACATCTCGGTGCGCCGCTTCTTCAACATGGTCGAGGAATCGGTCAAGAAATCGACCTACTGGGCGGTCTTCGAGCCGAACGACGCCAATACCTGGGTCAAGGTGCGCGGCATGATCGACAACTACCTGACGCAGAAGTGGCGCGAAGGCGCATTGGCCGGCGCGACCCCGAAGGACGCCTTCTTCGTGCGCTGCGGCCTCGGCGTGACGATGAGCGCCCAGGATGTCCTGGAAGGGCGGATGAACGTCGAGATCGGCATGGCCGTCGTGCGGCCGGCCGAATTCATCATCCTAAAGTTCTCGCACAAGCTGCAGACCAGCTGATCCGCCCCTGACGCGAAAGGAAAAAATCATGCCCATTCAAGCCCAATATCCCCTGGCGGTCTTCCACTTCAGCGTCGACTGGGGCGGTACGCGCGTCGGCTTCTCGGAGGTCTCCGGCCTGACGCAGGAAATCCAGGCCATCGAGTATCGCGACGGCTCCTTCCCGGAGTACTCGTCAATAAAGATGCCGGGCCTGCGCAAGTACAGCAACATCACGCTGAAGCGTGGCATCGTCAAGTCCGACAACGAGTTGTTCAACTGGTTGTCGACGGTCCGGCTGAACAAGATAGAACGGCGCGACCTGACCATCAAGCTGCTCGACGAGGACCACAACCCGGTGATGACCTGGCAGGTCGCCCGCGCCTTCCCGGTCAAGGTCGAAGGCCCGCAGCTCAAAGCCTCGGCCAACGAGGTGGCGATCGAGTCGATCGAGATCGCCCACGAAGGCTTGACGGTGGTGACCAGCTGATCGGCTGACGGAACGCGCTGCGATGGCAAGCTACACGCCGCCGGTCTGCTTCCACTTTCGCGTCGATGTCCTCGGAATGACGAATGTCGACGACGTGCGCTTCACCGAGGTCGGTGGCCTGTCGGTCGAGATGGGCAGCGAGGAGGTGCCGGAAGGCGGCGAGAACCGCTTCGTGCAGAAGTACCCGACCCGTGCCAAGTACCCGGAGCTGGTGCTGAAGCGCGGCCTGCTGAAAAACTCCGAAGTCTGGGACTGGCTGCGCGAATGCATCGTCGATCACAAGATTCAGCCGCGCGCCGTCGATGTCGCCTTGCTCAGCGAACTGCACGAACCGTTGATGACCTGGCATCTGGTCGGCGCCTGGCCGACCAGGTGGGCGATCGGTGACCTCAACGCGGCGAACAACACCTACGCGCTGGAGTCGCTGCAACTGGCCTACCAGTACTTTACGGTCGACAGGAATTAGGAGCCCCGGATATGCCCGTCATCGTCGATGAAGTCGTTATCTCGGTCGAAGTCGGCAATCGCGAGGCTGGTGGCGTTGCCGCACCGGCCGAAGCGACGATGCCGGTCGCGGATCGTCAGGCGCTGGTCGAGGAATGCGTCGCCCGCGTACTCGACATCCTGCGCGAACGCGAGGAGCCGTGAGGTGAGCTTCCAGGCAGGCGCTGGCTTGGGCCAGATCGACGTCGGCGGCACCCCGGCCGGCATGCTGGAAAAGCTGACCATCCTCGCCCATGCCCGGCCGGATTACAGCGACGCGCCGATCTCGCGCTTCGTCGCCTTCGTCAATCCGGCCGAGATCACGCTCGGCTACGAAGTCGAATACGACGCCGCACAGGGTTCGGGGACGACCAACAGCCGCATGGAGTTCAAGAAGATCAAGCCGGGCGACCTGTCGCTGACCTTCTTCCTCGACGGTACCGGCGCCAACGGCAGGCCGCTCGACGTCCAGCAGGCGGTCGAGCAGTTCCAGCAGGTGACCGGTTACAACGGCGACATCCACCGCACCAACTATCTCGAAATCGTCTGGGGCACGCTGCAGGTCAAGCGCTGCGTGCTGAAGAGCGCCTCGATCGCCTACAAGCTCTTCCGGCCGGACGGCGTGCCGCTGCGGGCGGTGATCACGGCGGCCTTCACCGACAACTCCGACGACCAGACGCGGGTCGCGATGGCCCAGGACCATTCGCCGGACCTGACCCACCAGCGCGTCATCAAGGCCGGCGACCAGTTGCCCGCCCTGTGCGCGGCGATCTACGGCGACCCCGGCCTCTATCTGCGGGTCGCCGAGGCCAACGGGCTGGACGACTTTCGCGCCTTGCCCGTGGGCAGCGTCGTGTATTTTCCGCCGCTGGAGAAGTAGGCCATGCCGGATACCCGCACGCTGCCTATTGCCGCCGAACACCGCGAATTCGCCGTCAAGGCCGGTGACCGGGTGGTGTCGCGCGAGCACCAGCTGGTCGGCGTGACGGTCACGGCGATAGCCAACAAGATCGCCTCGGCGCGCCTGGTCTATGTCGATGGCGCGGCGGCGAGCGGGCGCTTTCCGCTGGCCGACAGCGATACCTTCGCGCCCGGCCGGAAGGTCGAAATCCTCGCCGGTAGCGGCCGCGATGCGACCTCGCTGTTCATCGGCAAGGTCGTGCGGGTCGGCTTGCGCGTCCGCGAAGGGGCTGCCTCGCAATTCGTCGTCGATTGCCGCCATGCCGCGATGAAGCTGACGGTGGCCGAACGCTGTGCCGATTTCTTCGACCAGACCGACAGCGACATCATCGGGGCGCTGCTCGATGGTGCCGGCGTCGGGAAGGATGTCGAAGCCACCACCGTCAGCCACAAACAGGTGCTGCAATACCACGCCACCGACTGGGATTTCCTGCTGGCCCGCGCGGCTGCCAACGGGCAACTGGTCTGGTGCGAAGGCGAGAAGGTCGTCGTGCGCAAGCCGGCCTTGGGCGGGGCGAGCGTGTGCACATTGAACTACGGTGCGACCCTGCTCGAGTTCGACGGCGAGATCGACGCCCGCCGCCAGTCGGCCATCGCCGGCACGAGTTGGGATGCGGCCGGCCAGCAGGCGGTCGAGGTCGAGGCGACGACGCCATCCTTCCGGCCGCCGGGCAACCTGACGCATGATGCGCTGGCCGACGTTGCCGGGCAGACCGTGCAGTTGCGCCATGCCGCCGTGCCGGAGGCCGAAATCCAGGCCTGGGCCGACGGGCAGGCGCTGGTCCGGCAGGTCGATCAGGTCTGCGGCCGCGGCAAGTGCCAGGGCATCGCCATCGTAAAGCCGGGTGTCGTCGTCGAGCTCGCCGGGCTTGGTCAACGCTTCAACGGCCAGGCCTTCGTCACCGGCGTGCGTCATGAGTTCAGCCTGGTCCAGGGCTGGAAGACGCACGTGCAGTTCGGAGGTGCCGAACCCGAGGCGCTCACGCCTCGTGGCCGTCAGGGCGTAAGCGGCCTGGTGCCGGCGGCGCAGGGGCTGCAGATCGGTGTCGTCACCGACATCGTCGATCCGGACAGCGAATTCCGTATCCGTGTCCGCCTGCCCATGCTCGGCCTGTCGAGCGATGGCGTCTGGGCGCGGGTGGCCAGCCTGGATGCCGGCGACGACCGCGGTTTCGTTTTCCGGCCCGAGGTGGGCGACGAGGTGACGGTCGGTTTCCTCGGCGACGACCCGCGCTACCCGGTGGTGCTCGGCATGCTGCACAGCAGCGCCAAACCTGCACCGATCGCGCCGGACAGCGACAACCACGAAAAGATGTTCAAGAGCCGTTCCGGCATGACCGTGCATTTCGACGACAACAAGGTCGTGCTGACCCTGGCGACGCCGGCCGGCAATCAGCTGGTGCTCGATGAGGATCAGGGTTCGGTCACTCTGGCCGACCAGAACGGCAACACACTGACGCTCGACAGCGACGGCGTATACATCGAAAGCGCCGGCAAGATCGAGTTCAAGGCGCCCATGGATGCCAGCTTCGAAGGCCTGAACATCAGCCTCAAGGCTTCCGCGCAACTGTCGCTGGAAGGCAGCGCCAGCGCGGAGCTGAAGGGCGGCGGCATGGCCAAGGTGACGGGCGCCATGGTGCAGATCAATTAGCGGCGAGGAGACGACGATGCCAGCAGCAGCCTGTGTCGGCGATATCACCAGCCATGGTGGCACGGTCACCGGGCCGGGCGTGCCGACGGTCATGATTGGCGGCAAGCCGGCGGCGGTGCTGGGCGACCTGCATGCCTGTCCGTTGCCGCCGCAGCATGGCCCGTCGGCCAGCCCGTTCACGATGGGCAGTGCGACGGTGATGATCGGTGGCCGGCCGGCGCTGCGGGTCGGCGATATCTGCGGCTGCGCGGCCAGCGTGCTGGTCGGCAATCCGACCGTGATGATCGGCTGAGGCGCGCGATGAAATTTCAATTTTGGCCGTTTTTTCCGGTTGACCGTCAGGCAGGCGGTGCAGCCGTGGGAGCAGGGCGATGAGCGAGCGTGACGAGCCTCTCGATTCCTTTCTCGGCACCGGCTGGGCCTTCCCGCCGCGATTCACGACCAGCGGCGCGGCGATGGTCGCGGACGAGGACGACATCCACGAAAGCCTGGTGATCCTGTTCGGCACGGCGGCCGGTGAGCGGCTGTTCGCGCCGAAATACGGCCTCGACATGCATGCCATGCTGTTCGAGCCGATGAGTACGACGATGCGCACACTACTGCTCGATCGCGTGCGTACCGCGCTGTTGATCCACGAGCCGCGCATCCGGGTGCTGACCTTGAGCGTCGACAGCCCCGACCCGGCCAGCGGCCAGCTCAACATCCGGCTCGACTACGAAGTGCGCGCCACCAACTCGCGCTACAACCTCGTCTATCCCTTCTACGCCAGCGACGCCAACGAAGCGCGTGCCGCCGTGCTGCCCGGGGCGGGGCCTGATCGATCATGGCCGCCGAACGCATCCTGCAGAACGACATCCCCGGGCTGGGCCAGAGCCAGGATGAACGCTTGCCGGCGGCACTCGATCCGGGCCATGCGCCGATCGACGCCCGGACGCCGGCCGAACGCATCGCCGAAGCGCGGCGCCTGGCGGCCCGCCTGAACTTCTACGACCTCGACCCGAAGGCCGTCAGCGGAAACTGGCAGGGGCTCTTCCCGCCCGGTGCCGAGGCGCTGCTGAGCGCCGACGATGGCAAGGTGCCACCGCATCTCGGCCTGTTCGGCGCCTTCCTCGAGATGCTCGAGCCGGCCCGGCAGGCGCTCAACGATCTCGGCGGCGAGCATCTCGATTTCGAATACCGCAAAGTCCTCGGATTCCGGCCGCTGCCGCCGCAGCCGGAACACGCCCACCTAGTCCTCGAGGCCAAGAAAGGTGCGGCGCCTTTCGCCGTCAAGCCGGCCATGCGCTTCACCGGCGGCAAGGATGCGCGTGGCGCCGAGCGCCTGTATGCGCCGGTGCACGACCTGCTGGTCGGCGCCGGCCAGGTGGTCGCCCGCCATAGCGTTTATCGCGACGCCGCCGGCCTGCGCTTCGCGCCGGTCGCCGATTCGGCCGATGGGCTCGGCGAAGCCTTGCCGCCGGCCAAGCCCGCCTGGCCAGCCTTCGGTCATGCCGGCCTGAGCCCGGTACCGGTCGGCTTCGCCATCGCGTCGTCCTTGTTGCGCCTGCAGGAAGGCGAGCGTCGGGTCAGCTTGAGCGTCGATTTGAGTTTCCTGGCCGCCAGCGGTTTGTCGGCCGGCGACGTTGGCGCCGCGCTGCAAGCCTATGTGACCGGCGCCAAAGGCTGGCTCGGCCCCTATCCGCTCAGCGCCTCGGCGCAGGGCGAACGCCTGCAGCTGGCCTGCGTCATCGCCGCCAGCGAGCCGGCGGTTGTCGATTGCGCCGCGTCGGTGCATGGCCATGCCTTCGCCACCAACCTGCCGGTCCTGCAACTGCTGCTGCGCCCCGAAGCCGCCGCCCGCTATGCGGCGCTCGCCGGCCTACGGCCGGAGCGGCTGCAACTCGAGGTCAGCGTCGACGGCGCCCGTAACCTGACGCTGGAAAACGACTTCGGCACCCTGAACCCGAAGAAGGCCTTCCAGCCCTTCGGGCCGCAGCCGGTCGCCGGCTCGCGCTTCCAGGTCGGCTGTCCGGAAGCGCTGGCCAAACCGCTGACGCAGTTGGCCATCAAGCTCGCCTGGCAGGGCGCCCCGGCCGACCTGGGCGGCTGGTACGGCCAATATTCGCGCCAAAGCAGCATCGCCAACGGCGTGCAGGCCCGGCTGGTCTATCAGGATGCCTCGGGCAGCCAGACGGTGCGCCAGCTCAACCTGATGCAGCGCACCGACGGCGTCACGACCCTCAGCCCGCAGGCGCCGGCTTACGCCATCCCGGTGGTTTCCCAGGCGAGCATGGCCTATCGCCTGTTCCACGGCGGCAACCTGTTCGCCCGCCTGCTCGGCCGCAAGCTGCAGCAGGTACAGCCNGGGGCTGCTTCCGAACCGCCACCGCCGCCGGCAGCGCGCCCCGGCTTCGTCACCATCGCACTGATCGAGGATTTCCTGCACGCCGACTATCGCACCGAGACGCTGGCCCAGGCGCGCGCCAAAGAACCCAAGGTGCTCAACGAGCCTTACACGCCGACGGTGCAGGAGATCAGCCTGAGCTACACCGCCCGGCTGCCGCAAGGCGACTTGTCCGGCAACGATGCGGCAGCCTTCGCGGCAGCGGCCGACCTGCAGTTCTTCCATGTCGGTGCCTTCGGTGCGCGGCGCGAACACCCCTTCCTGCGCCGCGATCCGGCCTGGGTGGTCGACAAGCGCCCGGGCCTGTTGCCGGCCTATCCGGACGAAGGCGAATTCATCGTCGGCGTCGANGGAGTCGCCGCCGGCGCCAGCATTCACTTGCTGCTGCAGGTTGCCGAGGGCAGCGCCGATCCCGATTTGCCGGCCCGGCCGGTCAGCTGGTCGGTGCTCTGCGACAACCACTGGCGTCCGGTGGCGCCGGACGAACTGGCGCTCGATACGACGCGCGGGCTACGCGCCAGCGGCATCGTCGGCATCGTGCTGCCGCGCTGGACGACGACCGACAACACCTGGATGCCTCCCGGCCCGGTCTGGCTCAAGGCCGCCATCGCCAGCGGCAGCGGTGCCGCCTGCCGGCTGCTCGGCGTCCATGCCAATGCCGTCGAGGTGGCGCGCGTCTGGCCGGAGGCCGGGTCGGATGCGCCGCCGGTCGAAACCCTGCCGCCGGGCAGCATCGCCAAGCTGACGGCAGCCCCGGCCGGCCTGAAGAAGATCGAACAGCCCTACGCCAGTTTCGGCGGCCGGGCCGGCGAGAGCGACGCGATGCTGCGCCGCCGGGCGGCCGAACGACTGCGTCACCGCCAGCGCTGCATCACGCCGTGGGACTACGAACGCCTGCTGCTCGAAGCCTTCCCGGGCGTGCATCGGATCAAGTGCGTGCCGCACGCCAGCGACACGGCCTGGATGGAACCGGGGCATGTGCTCATCGTCGCGGTGCCGGACCTGAGGAACCGCAACCTGCCCGACCTGCTGCAGCCGAAAGTCGATCTCGACACCCTGACGCGCATGGCCGAGCTGGCGCAGGCGCATGCCGCGCCGCAGGTCACGGTGCATGTGCGCAACCCGTCCTACGTGCCTATTCGTCTCGCCTTCAAGGTGCGCTTCAAAGCCGGCCGGCCGTTCGACTACACGCGCCAGCAACTGCACGACGCCATCATGCGCAACCTGTCGCCCTGGGCCTTCGAGGCTGGCCGCCAGCTCGATTTCGGCGGTCGCATCTACCGCTCGGTGCTGCTCGATTTCATCGAGGAGCAGCCCGATGTCGATTACGTCACCGACTTCCGCTGCGGCCTGGCCGGCGCCGGCGAATTGCTGGTGAACGACGTCGCCGAGATCGTCGCCGACCGGCCGGACGTCATCCTCGTCTCCGCAGCCCGTCATGTCATCGGCGAAGCCACCGACTGAAGCGAGCCAAGCCATGCTGCTCCGTCCGACCATCTCCGCCCGCCCCGCCGCCGATCCGGCGCTCGATCAGCGCCAGCTGTTCGACATCGGCCTGGCCGCTGCGCGCCGCCTGTCCGGCCGCACCTGGACCGATCACAACACGCACGACCCGGGCATCACGCAGCTCGAACTGCTCGCCTATGCGCTGACCGACCTTGCCTACCGGGCGCGCCTCCCGATCGAGGACATCCTCGCGGTGCCCGACGACAACGCGGCCGCGATGGACAAGCTGTTCGACCGCGCCAGCCGCATCCTGCCCAATGCGCCGGTGACGCTGGCCGACTACCGCAAGCTGCTGATCGACCGGCCGGGCATCAAGAACGCCTGGCTACACCAGGTGCCGGTCACGCTTCATGCCGATCCGGCCAAAGGCAAGCTGAGCGTGCAGCCGAGCGGCAGCCAGACGGAGCGTCCGATTGCCGTGCGCGGCCGCTACCGCGTGACCCTCGAGTACATGGACGACGTGCGCACCGCCGAGCGGCGTGCCGAGATCGACTGCGACGCGCTGGCCACGCTGCATGCCCACCGTGGCCTCGGCATGGATTTCGTTGCGCCGATACAGCATGTGCAGCCACACTGGTTCAGCCTGTGCGCCGAAATCGACCTGACGCCGGAGGCCGATGCCAACCGCGTCGCTGCCGACATCCGTTTTGCCGTCGATCGTTGGCTGGCGCCGCCGGTGCATAACTTCACGCTCGGCGAAATGCTGGCCCGCACGCACGACGACGGCTCGACCTGGACGGTGCCGGAAATTTTCGACGGGCCGCGGCTGGCCAACGGCTTCATCGCCGACGCGGATCTGGCCGATGCCGACCTGCGTCGCGAGGTCCGGCTGTCCGACGTGATCAGCGTGATCATGGACATCCCGGGCGTGGTCGCCATTCGCGACATCGTGATGAATCCGCTCAGCAGCAGCGGTAAGGCACAGGAGCCGGGGGACAAATGGCGCATGCCGGTGGATGAAGGATGCCAGCCGCGCCTGGCCGAATTGCCGGGTCGCCTGGTTTTCTACAAGAAGAACCTGCCGATTCCGCCCGATCCCGCCCGTGTCGATACTCACTTCAACGCGCTGCGCCGGGCCGAGCGCGTCAAGCTCGAGGCGGCGGTGGCGGAGGAATGGCCGATCCCGCTCGGCCGTTACCGTAACCCGGCGCGCTACCGCAGCGTGCAGGCGCATTTTCCGACGATCTACGGCCTGTCGGAAGCCGGATTGCCGCCGGGCGCGACGCCCCAGCGTCAGGCGCAGGCCTTGCAGCTGAAAGCCTGGCTGACCTTGTTCGATCACGTGATGGCCGGCTACGCGGCCCAGCTCGCCCATGTCCGCGACCTGTTCTCGAGCGATCCGGCCGTCGCCGGCAGCTACTACGGGCAACTGGTCACCGATTTCCCCGACTGGCCGAAGATATACGCCGAGGGTTTCGACGCCGTCCGTCTCGACGCCGATGTCGTCGAGCCCGGCGACACCGGACTGGTGCGTCGCAACCGCTTCCTCGACCATCTGCTCGCCCGCTACGCGGAAGATTTCTCGGACTACGTCGCCGTCATGCAGGCGCGCTTCGGGCTGGCAGCGGCGCAGGCGGCCGCCGCCAAGTGCGGTTTTCTCGATGCCAGCGCAGAGACCGGCGCCCGACGCGGGCAGGGCTACAACGCCCGCCTGACGGCGCCCGGCGAACTCTGGAACACGCAGACCAATCTCTCAGGATACGAGCGGCGCATCGCCCGCCTGCTCGACATCGTCAATCCGGGCCGGCGCAATCTGTCCGACGTGGCCTACGACATGTATGCCGAGGTCGATGCGGTGCCGGACAGCCGCGACGAATTCCGCTTCCGCATTCGCCACCCGGTCAGTGGCAAGATCCTGCTGTCGAGCAGCACGCACTACGCCATGCAGGCGGCGGCGCGGACGGAAATGGAAGCAGCCATCGCCCGCGCCCAGCGGCCCGAAGGTTATGCCCGCAAGCGCACCGGGACGGACGAAACCCCGGAGGCCGAGCGCCGGCACTACTTCAACATCGTCGCCGAGTCCGGCGAGGTCATCGCCCGGCGCATCGAATACTTTGCCGATGCGGCGGCCATGGAAGCGGCCATTGCCGAATTGATCGCCCATCTGCGCGAGCGCTACAGCGGCGAGGGGCTCTACGTCATCGAGCACATCCTGCTGCTGCCGGAGGAAGCCGGCGATCCGCTGATGGACATCTGCACCGACGCCGGCTGCGTCGATTGCGCCGACCTCGACCCCTACAGCGACCGCATCACTATCGTCCTGCCCGCCTACACCGGCCGCTTCCGCGACATGGACTTCCGGCGCTTCGTCGAGGCGACGTTGCGCCGCGAGGCGCCGGCCCACATCCTGCCGCGCATCTGCTGGGTCAATACCGACGACATGGCCGCCATCGAGGGCGCTTATCGCGACTGGCTGGCCATCCGCAGCGGCGCCACGACGGCCGAGCGGGCTGCCAGGATCGCCGCCCTGGTCAATGCCCTGACCCGTGCCAAGAACGTTTACCCCGCCAGCGGCCTGCATCCCTGCGGCCAGCTGGAACCGCCACCCTTCGTCCTCGGTCGCAACGCCCTTGGCAGCGCGACCGACCTTGCCGACAGCTAGAACGGGAGTCCGACCATGGCCGCACCGCTCAAGATCATCCGCCGCCTCGATGCCGTCACCACCGATTACGCCGTTTTCGAGCGCGATCAGGTGCTGACCGAGCAGCAGCTCAACAGCATTACCGAATACCTCGACGACCAATCCCGCCTGACGCGCACGCAGTTGCTCGGCATCGGCATCGTCGGCGGCCTGTGGCCGAACCTGACCAAGGAGGCGCTGACCCTGGGGCGCGGCGTCGGGGTGACCAGCGACGGCGACCTGCTGGCTTGGCCGCAGGATACGGCCTACGCGCGCTGGGTCGAGTACGACGAGAGCGCGCCAGCCTATGAACCTTTCTACGCCGGCGAGCAGCGCCTGCCCCTGATCGAGCTGCTGGAAGCGGGCGACCCGCGCGAAGGGAAGCCCCTGGCCGATCTGGCCAATCGTTTGCCCGGGCTGGTCGCCATTGCCTTCATGGAAAGCTACGAGAACGACCCGGACCTATGTACCGGCGGTGCCTGCGACAACAAGGGGCGGACGGCCCGGAACACCCGCCGCCTGCTGCTCGCCGGGCGCGAGATGGCCGAAAAGATCCGCCTTACCACCGGCGTGATGACCGGCGCCGAGCTGGCCCGCCGCCTGCCACGCCTGCGTGCGGCCCGGCCGGACCTTGGTACCGGCAGCGATGCCAAGGTCGATGTCACCTCGGCCGAGCGCTTCGCGGTACGTTACCGCACGGCCGCCGATATGACCTTGAAGGCGCTGCGCGAAGCCGTCGGCGTGCTGACCCGGCTGCTCACCGAGCGCGGCGTCGCCAGCCTGCCGGACACCAGCGCCTGGGGCGGCCTGCTCGCCCGGCGCATCGAAGCCTTGCCCGGCCTGATCGGCGGTGTCCAGTACCTGCATGCCCACGCCAAGGACCTGGTCGGTTTGTGGAACGAACTGCGCGCCGCGCTGTTCGCCGACGACAGCGTGCTGGCGCCGGCGCCGGGCGCCTTTCCCAAGCACCTGATGCTCGGCGCGTTGGCCGACCCGAACAGCGATCGCACCGGCTGCTACCCCTCGCCCTGGCTCAACGGCAGCAATGCCGACCGCCAGCGCGTCGCCACGCTGATGCGGCAGTTCGGCCTGCTGCTCGACGGCTTCGTGCTGCCCACGGTGCAGCGTCCGAAGATCACGCCGAGCCGGCAGGAAAGCGCACCGCTCACGGCGCGGGCCATCCCGGTCTATTACCGGGCCGATGCAGCGCTGCGCGCCGTCTGGGGCGGCAGCCGCGCGCTGCCGGGCGATGACGACGCGGTGACCGGTTATCACTGGCAGCCGGAACCGGGGCAGGTCAATGCCGCCGATCCCTTCCTCGACGACCTGGGTGGCCACGACTTCTTCCGCATCGAAGGCCATCTTGGCATGAAGGCCGATGCCGCCGAAAAGGCCATCGAAAAACTGATTCGCCAGCGCAACCTGCCAATCGCGGTGATGAGTGCGCTGACCCACAACGATCGTCGCCTGCTGCTGCCACCGCTGAAGTTCAAGCAGAGCAGCCTGCACAGCCTGCATTACCTGTGGCGCCAGGACGTCGCCGGCCACGTGAAGGACAACATTGCCTACAGCGACATGCTGGTCAAGCGCTTCGATGCCGACAAGGCCTGGGTGCCGGCTACGACCGGCAAGCCGTCGCCGACCGAGACGGTGACGGCGGCCAAGGAGCAGCTGGTGAAGGCCGACGAACAGCTTAGCGGCGCCGGCAAGCCGCTGGCGGCCCGAAAATTCAAGGAATTCCAGAGTGTCGCCAAGGACTGGAGTGCGCCGCTGTCGGCGGCCGTGGTCACTACCGCCAAGGCGCGCACGGCAATCGGCGACATCGTCCGTACCGACGTCGCCTCGCCGGTCGATGTCCTGAGCGCCTCGAAAACCCATATCTGGGTCGACTGGCTGGGTGACATCCTGAAACAGCGCGAGGAGCGCCACAAGGAAAAGCTGCTGCTCACCAACCTGCTCAACGAGCATCCGGGCATGGCACATGCGGGCGGCACGGCGCCGGGCGGCACCTTCGTGCTGGTGTACAACGACGCGGGTGTCGTCATCGGCGACCTGATGCTGCCCTACTGGATTGACGACAACGACGAGAGCGATTTCGAGGAGCCCGAACTGACGCTGCCGGACATCAAGCTGCGCCTGCCGTCCGACCTGCTGCCGATCAAGGTCATCAAGCCGCTCAAGCTCGACCTCGACGACTTCAAGAAGGCCGAGATCACGCCCAACCTGCAGATCCTCACCGACTACAGCGCCTTCTACAAGGAGTCGCTGTCGAGCGTACTGGCCAATCGCAAGCTGGTGGATGCCAATCCGGACCTGAGCGGCGGCAAGAGCACGACCAAGGACGCCTACCTGCAGACGCTGCTCGACCGGACGGCGCGACAGCAACGCGAATTGCAGACCATGAAGGAGATCGCGATCGACGACAAGCAGCCGCAGATCGTGCGCGACAAGGCGGCGGCCGAGGCGAAGCAGATCGAACTGACGCTGGCCGACACCGTCGGCGAGACGGTCCAGTACTTCGCCGTCGATGCCGCCGAAACCGTGCGCTTCGAGGCGGACAAGAGCGCCGTCTATGAAACGGTCGGCCAGGCCATCACCATGGTCAGCTCGCAGGATGCCAGCGGCAAACTGCAGGAAAACCTGCGGGTGACCAGCGAGGCGGCCAACAAGCTGAAGGTCGGCAGTTCCGCCATGGTCGTCAATCAGGTGATGTTCAATGCCGGCATGAAGCCGCGCTGAACGAAATGCCATGACCGCGCCGCACCGCATCCGTCGACAGCGCTGGCAGGTCCGGGCACCCAGTCCGGCGGCGGCTTTTACCGCTCGCCAGTACCTGCGCCAGGCGCAGGAGGGCGACTTGCTGCCGGTACTCGAGGCGGCTTTCGACGCGGCCGCCGGCGGCGACGAGGTGCTGCGCATTCCACACCTCGAACTGAAAGTGCGCGTGTCGTCGCCCGAGCGAATGGCCGAGGAATTGCCCCGGCTACTCGCCGAGGCCGCTACCTGTGCGCTTGCCGGTGGCGTATCCGCCGAACCAGGCTCGTCGACGCCCGCTTGGATGCGCTCGGCCCCTGACCCGGAACCGGCGCTAAGCCATTACCTCAGCGCCGGCCAAGTCGACTGGTTCGATGTCCACCGTGCCAGCGAAGACCTGCAGCGCGAGCTCGCCGCCGAGGCCGTGCGCTGGAGCCAGGCGCCGGCCGCGGCGCTGCAACGGCTCGCCGACCTGCCGTCGGTGCGCCTCGATATCGCGCTCTTCCGCCTGCTCCAATTGCTGCCGGCGGCCGAACTGGCGCACTGGGCCGATCACGTTCGGGACGCCGCAGCCGCCGGCGATGCATCTTGGCTTGACGATCTGTTCGCCTGGCAGGCGAGCGCAACGCGCGATCCGGCGCTGCGTCTGCTCGTGCTGGCGATCCTGCTGGTTTCCGCTGCGCCAACGGGCGATGCTACGTCTGCACAGGCTCTGGAGGGCGCCGCTGCNGGGGTCGCAGCGGCGCTCAACGCCGTCCCGACGGTCGACCGAAAAAANTGGGCAAGAATCGAACACCGCATCGACGCCCTGACGCGGATGGCGCCGGCATCATCCACCTGGATGCCGCCAGCGACACCGCATGCCCGTTCCGACATCGCAGCCGCCGCGCCCGAAGTATTTCAAATTTCGCCGAGTTTTCCGGTTGACCGNTCAGGCAGCCCCGGTCTGCCCGTGTCTGCCGCCGGGCTCGTCCTGCTGCATCCCTGGCTGCCGCGCCTGTTCGCCGCACTCGGCTGGGTCGCCGAGCGGCATCCGCCGGGCGAGCCCTTCCCGTGGGCGCGGCTGCCGCAGGCGCTGGCCCTGTTGCATTGGCTCGCCACCGGCCGCGATGATCCGCTCGAATTCGAACTCGGCACCGCCAAGCTGCTGCTCGGCCTGGTGCCGGATGCGCCGCTGCCAGTCGCCGGCGGCCTGCTCGACGATGCCGCCCGGCGCGAAGGCCGGGCGCTGCTTGAAGCCGTCGTCGGCCACTGGTCGGCGCTCGGGCAGACCAGCGTCGATGGCTTCCGCGTCGCCTTCCTGCAACGCGCCGGCCTGCTGCAGGCCGAAGACGAGCACTGGCTGCTGCGCCCGCACAGCGAATCCTATGACCTCCTGCTCTCGCGCCTGCCCTGGAGCATCGGCCTGATCCGCCTGCCCTGGATGCCGCAGCGCCTGCAGATCGAATGGACAGCCCCTTGATCCCCTTGGCCGCCACCGCCCGCGCCGTCGAGGCCGATCTTGCCTGGCTGGCTGCGCTGCTGCAGCGCCGGCTCGACACCTATTTCGCCGAGAAGTCGGGAAACCCGCCCCTGCCGGGCGAGTCGCTACCCCCAGGNCTCGTGCTCGGCAGTTCGCCGTACGCCGACTTCGTGTTGCGGCACGACCTCGGGGCGGCCGAGCGGGCCGTCATGCTGCTGGCGCTCGCGCCGCTGTTGCGGCCGCAACTGCTCGAAGTCCTGTGGGCGCGCAATCCGGCGACGCAACGCGGCTACAGCGAATTCGGCGGCGTCGTCGGCCCGGCCGACGGGCATTTTATGCCGACGGCCGAGACGGCCGTTTTCCTGCTGGCTGGCGACGATATCGGCGAGCGCCTGCGCGCCATTCGCCTGCTCGGCAGCGAACGGCTGGGCGGCGGCGAAGTGCTGCGGCCGCTGCAGGCGCCGGCCGGAGAATCTCCGCTCGCCGCCCGGCTACAGCCAGCCTTGCCGCTGCTCGTTCTGTTCGGGCTCGACTCGCCGGGAGCGGAAGGCGAAGCCTTGCCGGCCCAGCGCGTGCAGACCGGCCTCGAATGGGCCGACCTCGTGCTGCCGCCGGCGACCCTGGCCCAGCTCGAAGAAGTGCGCGACTGGCTGGCGCACGGCGACACGCTGCTGCACGGCCTGGGCATGGCCGCCCGGCTGCGCCCAGGCTATACCTGCCTGTTCCACGGCCCGCCCGGCACCGGCAAGACGCTGACTGCCTGCCTGCTCGGCAAGCTGTGCGAGCGCGAGGTGCATCGCGTGGACCTGTCGATGGTCGTTTCCAAATACATCGGCGAGACGGAAAAGAACCTCGCCCGCGTTTTCGACCTCGCCGAGCAGCGCGGCTGGATTCTCTTTTTCGACGAAGCCGACGCCCTGTTCGGCCAGCGCACGCGCGTCGACAGCGCGCACGACCGCTACGCCAACCAGGAAGTCAGCTACCTGCTGCAGCGCATCGAGGACTTTCCCGGCGTCGTCATTCTGTCCTCCAACCTGCGCGGCAATATCGACGAAGCCTTCACGCGCCGCTTCCAGTCGGTCATCGCCTTTCCCATGCCGCAGGCCAACGAGCGTTACCGGCTGTGGACCGAGGCGCTGCCGGTGCCGCTCGAACGCGACCCGGAACTCGATTTCGTCCGCCTTGCCGAACGCCACGAGATATCCGGCGGCACGATCATGAACGTCATCCGCTACGCCGCGCTGAAGAGCCTGGTGCGCGGCGATCGTCGCCTGCTGGCCGAGGATGTCGAGGATGGCCTGCGGCGGGAGTTGCACAAGGAGGGCAGGGGTTCTAGACCCCTTGGCCGGATATGGAAGCCGCCGCCCGCCTGGTCAATCGCCCGAGTCCGCCGATCCCGGCGGCCGTGGCGCCGGTGGCGGTGCCGACGGTAGTTCAGAATAGCCCGACGCACGCCCAGTGCCAGAGCCTGCGCGTCTCGCCGCCGGGTGACGCGGCCGAGGTCGAGGCCCAGCAGGTCGCGCGCCAGATCGTCAGCATGCCGGCCAGCCTGCCGGCCGCCCGGCCCGGCACCTTGCGCAGCCCGCCGGCGCTGGCGCGAGCCGCTGCGCCAGCAACGAAGGCGGCCCGTCCGGCCGCCCCGGCGCCGCAAGCCGTTTCCACCGGCGGGGGCGAAGCCCTGCCGGAAGCACTGCGCCAGGACATGGAGTCGCGCTTCCGCGCCGACTTCAGCCGCATCCGCATCCATCGCGACGCCCGCGCCGCGCAGGCCAGCCGGGCGCTGAACGCGCATGCCTTCACCGTCGGCCACCATATCCATTTCGCTGCCGGCGCCTGGCAACCAGGCAGCGCGGCCGGGCGCGAGCTGATCGCCCATGAGCTGACGCACACCATCCAGCAGGGCGCCGCGACGCAGATTCGCCGCAGCGAGGCGCCGCTGGTCCAGGCCACCGGGCCGCCCGCCGTGCAGCGCCTGGGCATCGGCGATGCCCTCGATTTCTTTGCCCGCGCCGCAGAAGCCATCCCCGGCTTCCGCATGTTCACGCTCGTGCTCGGGCGCAACCCCATCAACCTGCAGGCGGTCGACCGCTCGCCGGGCAACCTGCTGCGCGCGGTGGTCGAGATGATGCCGGGCGGCGTGCTGATCACCCGCACCCTCGACGGCTACGGCATCATCGACCGCGTCGCCGGCTGGGTGCAGCAGCAGATCAACGGGCTCGGCCTGGTCGCCGGCAGCATCCGGCAGGCCATCGACCGTTTCCTCGACAGCCTGAGCTGGACCGACATCTTCGACCTGGGCGGCGTCTGGGAGCGCGCCCGGCGCATCGTTTCCGAACCGATCGACCGTATCACCGCCTTCATCGGCAATCTCGTCACCGGCGTGCTGCAATTCATCCGCGATGCCGTGCTGCGGCCGCTCGCCGGGCTGGTGCAGGGGACGCGCGGCTGGGATCTGCTCTGCGCCGTGCTCGGCCGCAACCCGATCACCGGCGACGCCGTGCCGCGCACCGCCGAAACGCTGATCGGCGGCTTCATGCGCCTGATCGGCCGGGAGGAAATCTGGCAGAACCTGCAGCGCGCCAACGCCATCAATCGCGCCTTCGCCTGGTTCCANGGGGCGCTTGCCGGCCTGCTTGGCTTTGTCAGCGCCTTGCCCGGGCTGTTCATGGACACGCTGCGCAGCCTCGGCATCGCCGACCTGCTGACGCCGGTCCAGACCTTTGGCCGCATCGTTCGCGTCTTCGGCGATTTCGCCGGGCGCTTTGTCAGTTGGGCCGGGCAGCAGGTGATGAGCCTGCTGGAGATCATCTTCGACGTCGTCGCGCCGGCCGTGATGCCCTATATCCGCCGCGCCGCCGGGGCCTTCCGGACCATCGTCGCCGACCCCGTGCGCTTCGTCGGCAACCTCGTGCGTGCCGCCATGCAGGGCTTCCGGCAGTTCGCCAGCAACATCGTCGCCCACCTGCGCGCCGCCATCATCGGCTGGCTGACCGGCTCGCTGGCCGGGGCCAACGTNCACATCCCGCAGGCCTTCACGCTGCCGGAGATCATCAAATTCGTCCTCAGCGTCCTCGGCCTGACGTGGCAGAACGTGCGCACCAAGCTCGTCCGGGCCATTGGCGAAACGGCCGTGGCCGCCATGGAAACCGGCTTCGACATCGTCGTCACGCTGGTCCGCGACGGCCCGGCCGCCGCCTGGGAACGCATCCGCGAGAGCCTCGCCAACCTGCGCGAGATGGTCATGGAGCAGGTGCTCACTTTCGTCCGCGACAACGTCGTCACGGCTGCCGTCACCCGGCTGGTGTCCATGCTCAACCCAGCCGGCGCCTTCATCCAGGCGATCATCGCCACCTACAACACCATCATGTTCTTCGTCGAACGCCTGCGCCAGATCGCGCAGGTTGCCGCCGCCTTCATCGATTCCATCGCCGCCATCGCCAGCGGCGTCATCAGCGCCGCCGCCAATCGCGTCGAACAGTCCATGGCCGGCCTGCTGACGCTGGTCATCAGTTTCCTCGCCCGGCTGATCGGGCTGGGGCGCGTCAGCGACGCCATCACCAACATCATCAACCGCATCCGCCAGCCCATCGACCGCGCGCTGGATCGCGTCGTCGACTGGATCGTCCGCACGGGCCGGCGCTTCATGGGCGCCGTGCGCGGTGCGGCCGGGCGGGTAGCCGAGTGGTGGCGGCAGCGCAAGCCTTTCCGCACGGCCGGCGGGGAGACCCACGAGGTNCACTTCATCGGCGATGAGCGCAATCCGCGACCGATGGTTGCCAGCCGCGACCCTCAGCCAGTAACCTTCCGGCTCGACCAGTTTGAGGCCAGGGCGCGAGAGGGCGGCGCGACCCGGGTACAGCAAGGTGCTGTCAGCCTGATCGGAGCGACACGCGCTGCGCTGGCCCGCAATCCTGACGATCCGGCGGTGGTAACCAACCTGCGCACGCTTTTCGGACTATTCGATGATCCGACGATGCCTCGCGTAGTGCGTCGGCCTTCGCCTCGGACAATGAGCCTNGGGGGCGACACTGTCGCGACACGCATGACTATCGACTGGTTGAGCCGTGATTATCCGCACTCGCATCACGGCAGTCCGCCGCGCTCGGGAGCGCAGCGTACCCTGATGGACAAGCTCGAAACTGATCCCGGCGCGAGCAGTCCCTACAAATACATTCGCGGCCATCTGCTCAATGAGCACTTGGGCGGTGAGGGCGAGGCGAGCAATTTGTTCCCGCTGACCGGCAATGCCAACAGTCAGCATCTTCGTTCCACAGAAAATTCGGTGAAGAATTGGGTCCTGAACGACCCGGCGCCCCACAGCAGCCCACCAGCCAACTGGGTTTACTACGAAGTAAGCGTGGANGGGGTATCGTCGAGTCTGACCTCCGGTGATGTGAGGCAGAATTATGTCAATGCCACCCTGCAGTGTCGGGCGGTGCGTAAGAACAGTGCAGGTGAGGAGCAGGAGAGCTTCGTGAGCACCATATTATCAGTCTCTCAGGTCCGTCACGCAGCCGGTAGTTTCGTTGTGCGCTGAGGAATCGGGGCATCGGTGATACGGGGCGAGTCGGGCTTTCAGCCTGGAATCTTGCACTCTGCGGACATTTGCTCGACAAGGAAGCGACCAACCGCATTCAGGTGCGGTGATCTCGTGGCCACCCCGATGCCCGCCCGTGTGCAGCCGATCTGGCAAGTGCAGGGCGCCGACACGGGCGAAGAAAACCTCCAGGCTGAATTGGCTGCCCACTAAGGATTTGCTCGGCGCCTTGCCCGGCAGGTGCTGGGCGCGAGCAGGCGCCGGGCGGGCTGGATTCAGGTGAGCTTTCAGGGACTCCGGGAACCAACCTGGCGAATCTACGCCGCTTGACGGCGGCGCACTGGCTTACTATGGTGACCGTGGATTTCCCTTCCTGCCAACACCCGACGCGGGTGCGCGCCCTTGGCGGCCGCATGACGTGACTGGATCGAGAGACGATGATGAAGACGTACGCCATGTCGGCCGCCGATGCGGCCTGGTTCCACATTGACGGCCCGGCGAACCTGGCCATCACGATGGGTGTCGTGCTGACCAGGAAGCCGCTCGATTTCGACCGGGTGCGCAAGCTCTACAGCGAGCGCATAACGAGTTTCGACCGTTTCCGCCAGCGCGTCGTCGAGACGGGCTTTCCGATGGCCACGCCGCATTGGCAGGATGTCCCGCACTTCGACATCGACCAGCACCTGCACCACATCGCGCTGCCCGCGCCGCACGACGAGGCGGCGCTGATGCGCCTGGTCAGCGACATCGCCGGCATGCCGCTGGACCATGCGCTGCCGCTGTGGCAGGCGCATGTGGTCGACGACGTCGAGGGTGGCAGCGCCCTGATCACGCGCTGCCACCACTGTATGGCCGACGGCACCGCGATGATGACGGTGATCCAGCGGCTCTTCGACCCGGCACCCGGGGCAAAGCCGCTGCCACCCCCGCGTGCCCGTGGCGCGAGCATCGGTGCCGGGGCCGGCGACGGCCTGTTCGCGCCCGCGATCGACCTGATCACCGAACTGGCCCGCGACGCGACGGCATTGGCCGCCGGGGCGGGCATGCTGGTGACCGAATTGCTGCGCGCCGACGATCCNCCTTCGCCGCTGAAGGGCGACTTCGCTCTGGGCAAGCGCGTGGCTTGGTCGAAGCCNATTTCCCTTGGCGACATCAAGGCGATCGGCAGGCGCTACGACGCCAAGGTCAACGACGTGCTGGTGGCCGTGGTGACCGGTGCGCTGCGCACCTACCTCAAGGGGCGCGGCGTCGACGTCGACCACACGACGCTGCGGGCGATGGTGCCGGTCGACCTGCGTCCGCCCGAGCGCATCGGCCAGTTGGGCAACGAGTTCGGGCTGGTGCTGCTCGATCTGGCCGTGACCAGGGCCCGCGCCGACCACCGCCTCGCGCTGACCAAGGCACGCATGGACGAGCTCAAGCGCTCGCCCGAGCCGCTGGCCACCAAGGCCTTGCTTAGCCTGCTCGGGCGCGGCCCCAAGCTGCTGGAGGATTTCTCCAACGATCTTTTCGGCCGCAAGGCCAGCATGGTGCTGACGAACGTCGCCGGACCGCAGGAGGTTCTCCACATCGCAGGCGTGCCGATCGAGCGGATCCTCGCCTGGGCCCCGCACCCGGGCCGGCAACTTGGCATGACGGCCAGCATCTTCACCTACCGCGAATTGGCGTCGTTGACCGTGATCGGCGATGCCCGGCTGATTCCCGATCCGGAGGCGATCACGAGCGAGTTCAACCGCGAGTTCCAGAAGCTCCTCAGGAGCGCGACAGCCGGTGCCGCCAGGAACACCGCGCGCGAACCGCAGGCGAGGAAATTGCCGTCCGCCTGACCAAGACAGCCGCCCGCAGGCGGCTGTCGCGGTCGACCGGGAGAAACGGCGCTATTTGACGATCTGGTTCAGTTCGCCCCTGGCGTAGCGTTCGGCCATCTTGTCCAGCGGCATCACCTTGATCTTGCTCGCCTGGCCGGCGCAACCGAAGGCTTCGTAACGGGCGAGGCAGATCTTCTTGGCGGCTTCGCGGGCCGGCTTGAGGTAGTCGCGCGGGTCGAACTTGGACGGGTTCTCGGCGAAGTAGCGGCGGACGGCGCCGGTCATGGCGAGGCGGATGTCGGTGTCGATATTGACCTTGCGCACGCCGTGCCTGATGCCGTTGACGATCTCCTCGACCGGCACGCCGTAGGTTTCCTTCATGTCACCGCCGAATTCGCGGATCTCGGCCAGCAGTTCCTGCGGCACGCTGGAGGAGCCGTGCATGACGAGGTGGGTGTTGGGGATGCGGGCGTGGATTTCCTTGATGCGGTCGATGGCGAGGATGTCGCCGGTCGGCTTCTTGGTGAACTTGTAGGCGCCGTGGCTGGTGCCGATGGCGATGGCCAGCGCGTCGCAGTTGGTCTGCTTGACGAAATCGGCGGCCTGGTCGGGGTCGGTGAGCAGTTGCTCGCGGGTCATCTTGCCTTCGGCGCCGTGGCCGTCCTCCTTGTCGCCCATCATGGTTTCGAGCGAGCCGAGAACGCCGAGTTCGGCTTCCACCGAGACGCCGATGGCATGGGCGAACTTGACGACTTCGCGCGACACGGCGACGTTGTAGTCATAGGTAGCGGTGGTCTTGCCGTCAGCTTCCAGCGAGCCGTCCATCATCACCGAGGTGAAGCCGGAGCGGATGGCGGACATGCACACCGCCGGGCTCTGGCCGTGGTCCTGGTGCATGACGATGGGCAGTTGCGGGTAGGCCTCCAGCGCGGCCAGGATCTGGTGGCGCAGGAAGGGCTCGCCGGCGTACTTGCGGGCGCCGGCCGAGGCCTGCATGATGACCGGGGCGTCGAGCTGGGCGGCGGCTTCGCAGATGGCCCAGACCTGCTCCATGTTGTTGACGTTGAAGGCGGGCAGGCCGTAGCCGTTTTCGGCGGCGTGGTCGAGAAGCTGGCGCATGGAAACGAGTGGCATGGAAATCTCCTGGATGGTCGGAAGTGCATGGGGGAACAGTACAATGGTACATTAGCGGCCGCGCTGGCGGGGAATCGCCGCGATGCAAGAGTTGCCGATGACGTCGCCTCATGGCGTGCTTCATCGCCTGACCCGGAGTCCTGCACGATGAATGAACCGCTCTCAGAATGGTCCGAAAGGCTGGTGTTCGGGATCGACCCGATCGACGCCCAGCACAAGCAGCTCTTCGACCTCGCCGCGACCTTCGAGGGCAGCGGCGACGAGATCCGCATGATGAAGACGCTGGCCAGCCTGTCCAACTATGTCGTCGAGCATCTCCGTGAGGAGGAGGCGTTGCTCGAACTGTGCGGCTATCCGAAGCTAGAAGCGCACCGCGAGCTGCACCGCCGCTTTCGCACGATGATCGTCGCCCTGCTCGAGGATGCGCGCCAGATGACGCTCGACGAAATCGCCGAGCGCGTGCATTACCTGATCAACGGCTGGTTCTACGACCACATCATGGGCGCCGACCTCGACTACGTGCCGCTCGTGCGCGCCCACCTCGCCGCCGCCGGGGAGCCCCCAGCGGAATGAGGCTGGCGGCGCCGCTCAGCCGGCGGCCAGCAACTGGCGCAACACGAACGGCAGGATGCCGTCGTTGAGGTAGTACGCGACCTCGATCGGCGTGTCAATGCGCAGGCGCAGCGGGATGCGCCGCTGCCGGCCATCGCCGGCGGTGACGACCAGGCGCACCTCCTGCTGCGGCACCGGGTTGCCGTCGAGTCCCTCGAGTTCGAAGCTTTCCTCGCCGCTGATTGCCAGCGACTGCACGCTGTCGTCGCCGAGGAACTGCAGCGGCAGGACCCNCATGCCGACCAGGTTGGCGCGGTGGATGCGCTCGAAGTTGCGCGCGACGACCGCACGCACGCCGAGCAGGCGGGTGCCCTTGGCCGCCCAGTCGCGACTCGATCCGGTGCCGTATTCCTCGCCCGCGAAGATCACGGTCGGGACGCCGGCCGCGCGGTAGCGCTCGGCGGCGTCGAAGATCGGCAGCACTTCCGCGGTTGCGGTCGACGTGCCGGGCGGCCCGAAAAAGCGCGTGAGGCCGCCCTCCGGCTGTTGTCCCGCGGCATCGGGCGGCAGCAGCAGGTTGCGGATGCGTACGTTGGCGAAGGTACCGCGGACCATCACCTCGTGCTGGCCGCGGCGGGCGCCGTAGCTGTTGAAGTCGGCTGGCGCCACGCCGTTCGCCTGCAGCCAGAGGCCGGCGGGTGAACTGGCCTTGATCGACCCGGCCGGCGAGATGTGGTCGGTCGTCACCGAGTCGCCGAGGACGGCAAGCGCGCGGGCACCGCGGATCGGTGGCGGGCGGACCGGCGCCGGCGTGTAGCCGGCGAAGAAGGGCGGGCGGGCGATGTAGGTCGACGCCGGCCAGTCGTAGGTTTCGCCGCTGGCACCGGCGATCGCCGACCACATCGGGTTGCCGGCGGCGAAGTCGGCGTAGAGCGCCCGGTAGCGCTCCGGGTCGCCGGCGGCGGCCAGCAGTTGGCCGATCTCGGCGGGGGTCGGCCAGATCTCCTCGAGGAATACCGGCCGGCCGGAGGGGTCTGTCGCGAGCGGCTCGCGCGCCAGGTCCTTGAGCACCGTTCCCGCCAGCGCATAGGCGACGACCAGCGGCGGGCTGGCGAGGAAATTGGCCTTGAGGTTGGGGTGGATGCGCGCCTCGAAGTTGCGGTTGCCGGAGAGCACGGCGGCGCAAACCAGCTGGTTCGCCGTGATCGCCTCGTTGATTTCGGGCGTGAGGTCGCCGGCGTTGCCGATGCAGGTGGTGCAGCCGTAGGCGGCGACGGCGAAGCCGAGCCTCTCGAGGGGAGACAGCAGGCCGGTGCGGACGAGGTAGTCGGTGACGACGCGCGAACCCGGCGCGAGCGAGGTCTTGATGTGCGGGGCGACCGTCAGGCCGCGGTCGACGGCCTTGCGCGCGAGCATGCCGGCGGCGATCATGACGCTCGGGTTCGAGGTGTTGGTACACGAGGTGATGGCGGCGATCAGCACGTCGCCGGAGCCGACCGTGACGCCGGGACCGGCGGCAAAGCGTTCGTCCAGGGTTGCAGGCGGACGGCCGAAGCCGTTGGCGGCGACCGGGGCGGCATACAGGTCGCGGAAGGTGCCGGCCAGGGCGGGCAGGGCGATGCGGTCCTGCGGGCGCCTGGGGCCGGCGACTGCCGGCACGATCGCGGCGAGATCGAGCGTGATGACCTGAGAATAGTCGATCGCGCCCGCCTGCGGCATGCCGAACAGGCCCTGGGCGCGGAAATAGGCCTCGAAGGCGGCGACCGCGGCGGCATCACGCCCGGTCTGACGCAGGTAGGCGACGGTCTGCTCGTCGACCGGGAAGTAGCCCATCGTCGCCCCGTACTCCGGGGCCATGTTGGCGAGCGTGGCGCGGTCCGGCACCGACAGGCCCGCCGCTCCGGGGCCGAAGAACTCGACGAACTTGCCGACCACCTTGGCCTGGCGCAGCAGCTCGGTGACGCGCAGGACGAGGTCGGTGGCGGTGACGCCGGGCGTGAGCGCGCCGGTGACCTCGACGCCGACGACATCCGGGGTCAGGAAGTNGACCGGCTGGCCGAGCATCGCCGCTTCCGCCTCGATGCCGCCAACCCNCCAGCCGACGACGCCGATCCCGTTGATCATTGTCGTGTGGCTGTCGGTGCCGACCAGGGTGTCGGGGAAGACCAGCCCGTCGCGGCGATGCACGCCCGGGGCGAGGTATTCGAGGTTGACCTGGTGCACGATGCCGATTCCCGGCGGCACGACCTTGAAGCGGTCGAAGGCCTGCATGCCCCACTTCATGAAGGCATAGCGCTCGCGGTTGCGCTGGAATTCGAGCTTCATGTTCAGGTCGAGCGCCTGTGGGGTGCCGTAGTGGTCGACCATCACCGAGTGGTCGACGACGAGGTCGACCGGCACCAGCGGCTCGATGCGCGTCGCCGGGCGGCCTTCGGCGACGGCGGCGTCGCGCATGGCGGCGAGGTCGGCGAGCAGCGGCACGCCGGTGAAGTCCTGCAAGACGACGCGGGCAACGACGAAGGGGATTTCCTCGCGGCGCGGCGCGTTCGGCTGCCAGCCGGCGAGGTCGCGGACGTGCGCCTCGGTCACCGTGATCCCGTCGACATGACGCATCAGGCTTTCGAGGACGACACGAAGCGAAACCGGCAGGCGGCCGGGATCGGGAAAGCCGGCGGCGGGCAGCGCCGGCAGGGCGTAGTAGTCGCCGGTGTCGGGCGACAGCGGGCAGCGGGTGGCGGCGAGGGCGGGCATGCGGCGATCCTTGGTGGCGGCGAGGCGTGTTCGTGACCAAGGGACCGCGTCAGCGGCCGGAAAGTTCAGCGGCAGGATCGCCGCCGACACGGCGGCGCCCGGGAAGGTCAGGCGGGCGGCGGCAGTTTGTACTCGCCGACGCGGACGATCTTCAGCGTGTTGGTGCCGCCGGCGCTACCGATCGGCTCGCCGATGGTGAGGACGATGAGGTCGCCCTTGACGACGACGCCGCGCTCGATGAGCAGTCTTTCGGCTTCGGCCAGGAGCTGGTCGCGGTCGCTGTGCGCCTGGTCCATCAGCAGCGGATAGACCGCGCGGTAGAGCACGATGCGGCTGCTGGTTTCGGCGTCGGGCGTCAGGGCGTAGATCGGAACGCCGCAATTGAGCCGGCTCATCCACAGCGCCGTCGACCCGGACTGGGTGAGCGAGGCGATGGCTTTGACTTCGAGGTGATGGGCAGTCCAGATCGCCGCCATGGCGATCGACTGGTCGATGCGGGTAAACACCCGGTCGAGGAACTGGCTGTCCAGCGTCACTTCGGCGGAACGTTCGGCCTCGATGCAGATGCTCGCCATCGATTCGACTGTCTCGACCGGGTACTGGCCGCTGGCGGTTTCGGCGGACAGCATCACCGCATCGGTGCCGTCGAGCACGGCATTGGCGACATCCGAGACTTCGGCGCGGGTCGGTACCGGCGAGACGATCATCGACTCCATCATCTGCGTGGCGGTGATGGTCAACTTGTTGTTGTCGCGCGCCATGCGGATCATTCTCTTCTGCAGGGCGGGAACGGCGGCATCGCCGACTTCGACCGCGAGGTCGCCACGGGCGACCATGATGCCGTCGGAGGCATCGAGGATTTCGGCCAGATTGGTGATCGCCTCGACACGTTCGACTTTGGCGATCAGGATCGCCTGGCAGCCGGCGGCGCGCAGCAACTGGCGCGCCATGTACATGTCGCCCGAGCTTTTCGGGAAGGAGACGGCAACGAAATCGACGCCGATCAGCGCGGCGGTCTTGATGTCCTCCATGTCCTTGGCGGTCAGCGCCGGAGCGCTCAGGCCGCCGCCCTGGCGATTGATCCCCTTGTTGTTGGAAAGCTCGCCGCCTACCAGAACCTTGGTATGGATTTCGGGACCGCGCACCCCGGTGACCTCGACCTTCAGGCGGCCGTCGTCGAGCAGCAGGATGTCGCCGATCCTGACGTCTTTCGGGAGGTCGATGTAATCGAGTCCGACCCGCTCCTGGTTGCCCATGGCGCACTTGGCGTCGAGGATGAAGGGCGTGCCGGCGACCAGCAGAATCTTGCCGTTCTCGAACTTGCCGACGCGAATCTTCGGCCCCTGCAGGTCGCCGAGAATGCCGACCGTGCGTCCGAGACGGGTGGCGATCTCGCGGACGCTGGTGGCGCGCTCCAGATGGTCCGCCGCGGTGCCGTGCGAGAAATTCAGGCGGACGACATCGATGCCGGCGAGCACCAGGCGTTCGAGCACCTCAGTTGACGATGAAGCGGGGCCCAGCGTGGCGACGATCTTGGTGTGGCGTGACATGTTTGGTTTCTCTGTTGATTGTTAGATTTCTGCCTGTTCCGGTTCGTCGACCGCAGCGATGCCGCGGTCGACCTGTTCGGCGGGCCTATTTTGCCGCACGCCCGCCAGGCACGGCAATGGCCGCCAGGGTCCGGCCTTCGGGAAATTCGCCGGATACGCAACCGCCGGTCGCGAGACGACCGCCGGAAGTCAGGACACGAGCGCCCGCGCCGTTGCCATGACGTTGGCAACGCTGAAGCCGAACACGTCGAACAGTTGGCCGGCCGGCGCCGATTCGCCGAAGCGGTCGATGCCGATCACGGCGCCGTCCAGGCCGACGTACTTGCGCCAGAAATCCGGATGCGCCGCCTCGATGGCGATGCGCCTGTCGCAACCGCCGAGCACGGCCGCCCGGTAATCCGCGCTCTGGCGGTCGAAGACATTGGTGCAGGGCATCGAGACGACGCGGGTGGCGATGCCTTCGCCGGCCAGCGCCGCCTGCGCATCGAGCGCGAGCTTGACTTCGGAGCCGGTGGCGATGAAGGTGACCTGTGCTGCGCCGGTGCAGTCGGAGAGCACGTAGCCGCCGCGCGCGATGTCGGCGTCGGCGACGTTCCCGGTGACCGTCGGCAGGTTCTGGCGGGAGAGGGCGAGCAAAGTCGGCCCGTCCTTCCGGTCGACCGCGGCCGCCCAGGCAATCGC
Source organism: Dechloromonas sp. (assembly GCA_013693915.1). Classification (GTDB taxonomy): domain Bacteria; phylum Pseudomonadota; class Gammaproteobacteria; order Burkholderiales; family Rhodocyclaceae; genus Azonexus. The sequence goes on from CP059264.1 coordinate 898,932, forward strand.
CGTTTCGGTTGCGTCGGCCGGGCGCCAGACATCGAGATTCGGGATGATGCGCAGGCTCGGGATGTGTTCGACCGGCTGGTGCGTCGGGCCGTCCTCGCCGAGGCCGATCGAATCATGCGTATAGACCATGATCTGGCGCTGCTTCATCAGCGCTGCCATGCGGATGCCGTTGCGCGCGTAGTCCGAGAAGACGAGGAAGGTCGCGGTGTAGGGAACCAGGCCGCCGTGCAGCGCGATGCCGTTGGCGATGGCGGTCATGCCGAATTCGCGGACGCCGTAGTAGCAGTAGTTGCCGCCTTCGCTGCGGGTGACGCCCTTGCTGCCCTTGACCAGGGTCAGGTTGGAGCCGGCCAGGTCGGCCGAGCCGCCGAACAGTTCCGGTAGGGCCGGCGCAAAGGCGGCGATGGCGTTCTGCGATGCCTTGCGGGTGGCGATGTTCTCGGCCTTGTCGCGGCAGGCGGCAACGTAGGACGCCTTGGTCGCATCCCAGGAGGCGGGCAGTTCACGCCTCATGACGCGGCGCGCGAATTCGGCGGCTTCGGCGGGAAAGGCTGCCTGATAGGCGTTGAAGCGGTTGTTCCAGTTCTCTTCGAAGTAAGCGCCGCGCGCCTTCCCGTTCCAGGCGGCGTNGACGTCGGACGGGATCTCGAACGGGGCGTGCGGCCAGCCGATGTGCTCGCGGGCGGCAGCAATTTCGTCCTTGCCGAGCGGCGCACCGTGGCAGTCGTGCGAACCCTGCTTGTTCGGCGAACCGCGGCCGATGGTCGTCTTGCAGCAGATCAGGCTGGGCTTGTCGGTGACCGACTTGGCGGCGAGTATGGCCAGTTCGATCGCTTCGGCGTCATGGCCGTCCACTTCGTCGATGACATGCCAGCCATACGCCTTGAAGCGCTTTGGCGTGTTGTCGGTGAACCAGCCCTCGACGTGGCCGTCGATGGAAATGCCATTGTCGTCCCAGAAGGCGATCAGCTTGCCCAGCCCGAGGGTGCCGGCGAGCGAGCAGGCCTCGTGCGAGACGCCTTCCATCAGGCAGCCGTCGCCGAGGAAGGCGTAGGTGTGGTGATCGACGATCTCGTGGCCGGGCCGGTTGAACTCGGCAGCCAGCACCTTCTCGGCGAGCGCCATGCCGACCGCATTGGCGATGCCCTGGCCGAGCGGGCCGGTGGTCGTCTCGACGCCGACGGTGATGCCGTATTCCGGGTGCCCGGCGGTCTTCGAGTGGAGCTGGCGGAAGCTCTTCAGGTCGTCGATCGTCAGATCGTAGCCGGTCAGGTGGAGGAGTGCATACAGCAGCATCGAACCGTGGCCGTTCGACAGCACGAAACGGTCGCGGTCCGCCCACTGCGGGTTGGCCGGGTTGTGGCGCAGATGTCGGCGCCACAGGACCTCGGCGATCTCGGCCATGCCCATGGGCGCCCCGGNGTGCCCGGAGTTGGCCTGCTGCACCGCATCCATGGCCAGGGCGCGGATGACGCCGGTGTTGGGGGTAAAAAGTTGCGTCTGCTGGGAGGCGTTTGAGCTCATGTCGGTAGTCCGGTCTGGGTGGTCCGTCGCACGTTTGGCAACTTAAGGCAAAGCGCCAGACAACAGTTGAATTATCATTCAAAACGTCGGATTCCGGATAGTCCGGCCGGCATTCCAGCCAACAATTGAGGCGATCCCCTGCCCCCGTCAGGGTCGTGGACGGGCAGTCGCCGTGATCAAGCGCCAACCCTTTGGCCGGGGTCGGCGTCGCGCGGCCGCCGCGATTGCCACTGTTCAAGCCGCCGGTTCGCGCGTAGGCTTGATGGTGCCGGTCGCTTGCCGGTACTGGAGACAGGCGGATGGTCGATAATCGGAAAGAATCTTCTGGATTGCCGGCGTGGGGCGCCNACGGCGACCAGCATCCTCAATGGCTGCATTGGCGACTACCTGACCGATCGCGATAACGGACTGGCGATCGACATGGCGTTTTATGCGCGTGGCAAACGCCTGACCTTGACCGCGGACAGCCTGCGCGCCGAGTGGGGCGTGCCGACACGCAAGCTGTGCGTGCTGCTTCATGGCCTGTGTTGCCACGAGGGCGTCTGGAATTATCACGACGACGCGACGCGTTCCTACGGCAGCGCACTGCGTGAAGACCTTGGATACACTCCGCTCTTCCTCCGCTACAACACCGGCTTGCCGATTCCGTACAACGGCAAGTCGCTGGACAGTCTGCTCGAGGAACTGCTGCCCGCCTGTCCGGAGCCGATCGACGAGATCATCCTGGTCGGTCACAGCATGGGCGGACTGGTGATCCGGGGCGCCTGCCATTACGGTGCCGAGCGCGACGCGCCATGGGTGCGCCTGGTCAGCCGGGCTTTCTACCTCGGCACGCCGCACGAAGGTGCGATGCTGGAGAAGGTTGCGCACCTGATGACTTCGGTACTGCGGGCGGTGCCGCATCCGGTCGCCGCGCTCGTTGGCGACGTCGCCGGGCGGCGCAGCCAGGGGGTCAAGGATCTGCGCGACGGGACGACGGTGCAGGCCGCTGACTTCAGCGATGCCGTGCCGTGGCTGGCGAGCGCGCAGCACTACCTGATTGCCGGCACCGTGACCGAAGACCCCGAGCACCTTGCCGCGAGACTTTTCGGCGATGGCCTGGTGCACCCGCCGCGGGCCGGTGACAATGTGCGCTTGTTTCCGGGCCTGGGACATATGGATCTGGCGCACGACGAAGCAGTTTATGGCCAGATCAGAACCTGGTGCGCGAGCACCTGAAAGGAGTATGCATGGAACTCGAAACCGTGCGCCAGATCCGTGGCGCCAAGGAACTTGTCGAAGAAGCGGTTGACGCGGCGGCCGCGCGCATTGGCGAAGTGCAGCGGGTAATGACGCGCAAGCCTTATGCAGTGCTGGCGCTGGTGACGCCGATCGCGGTGCCCCTGCGCGCCATCGAGGAGGCGCACCTGCATATCGTCGACGGCGTCTATTTCGCCATCCGCCTCGGCAACCGCTTGGCCGGCCTGATGGCGGGATATGCGCTCGACCGCCTGGAAGCGCGCGCGCGGGCAAACCGGCGCGGTAGTTCATCCGGGCTGGCGGGTGGCCGACCGCCACAATCCGGGCGTGGCGCGGCTCGGCGTCAGGCCTCGCGCCATTTGATCGAGCAGCCGATCGACGGTGTCTGCACCTCGGGACCGTGCCCGGTGTCGGCAATCCGGCGCATCGCCACGAAGAGTTCGCGCGGTGCGTCCGGAGGGTTCGGGTTGCGCCCCGAAGCGTCGAGGCGGCCGCGATACTGGAGTTCGAGCCGGCTGTTGTAACCGAAGAAATCGGGTGTACANNCGGCGCCGTAGGCGCGCGCCACCGCCTGCGATTCGTCATGCAGGTAGGGAAAGGGAAAGTCCAGTTGCTTGGCCAGTTGCGCCATGTTGGCGAACGAGTCTTCCGGATAGGCGGTGGCATCGTTGCTCATGATCGCCACGCTGCCGACGCCTAGGGCAGCCAGTTCCCGGCAATCGCGCACGATGCGTTCGATGACCGCCTTGACGAAGGGACAGTGGTTGCAGATGAACATCACCAGCAGACCGTTCGGTCCCCGGCAGTCGGTCAGCGTATGGCGCCGGCCGTCGGTGCCCGGCAGGTCGAACGGAGGCGCCGGAAGGCCGAAGTCGCAGGTGGGCGGGTTCAAGGCAACCATGTGTTTCCCCGATGTTCTAATTGGCCGATAATACCATCCCATGAATCAGCCGCGCTTCTACTGCCGGGAAGTGCTCGCCCCGGGCGCCTACATCGATCTGCCGGAGCCGGTGGCGCGCCACGCGGTGCGTGTCCTGCGACTCCCGCCGGGGGCGCCGGTCGTGCTTTTCGACGGTCGTGCCGGCGAGTACGAGGCGCGCATCGAGCGCATCGAAAAGGATCGCGTGGTCGCTGCGCTGGGCGCATGGCGGGACGTGGAGCGCGAGTCGGGGCTGATGGTGACGCTGGTGCAGGCCGTGCAGTCCGGCGAAAAGATGGATTACACGGTGCAGAAGGCGGTGGAACTNGGGGTGACGCACATCATCCCCGTCGACAGCCGGCGCAGCGTCACGCGCCTCACGGGAGAGCGGGCGGCCCGCCGGGTGGCACACTGGCANGGGGTGGCGGCTGCGGCCTGCGAGCAATGCGGGCGCAATCAGGTGCCGCAGGTTGCGCCCCTGGAGAAGTTGGAGAGCTGGCTGGCACGGCCGCCCGTCGGGGCGCTGCGCCTGATGCTGGCGCCCGATGCCGAACAGTCGCTCGTCGATCTGCCGCCGACGAAGAGTGTGGAACTGCTGATCGGCGCCGAGGGCGGGCTCGACCCGCAGGAAATCGTGGCCGCGCGTCAGGTCGGCTTTCAGCTGGTGCGCATGGGTCCGCGAACCCTGCGCACCGAAACCGCGGGCCTTGCCGCACTGGCCGCGATGCAGGCCCTGTGGGGCGATTTCAGGGGAGGGTAGGCGATGTTCGAATCAGCGGAGTTGGGGCATGTCATCGACAAGGAGACCTTCAAGAGGGAGGTCCCCAAGTTGCGCGCCGCGCTGCTCGACGCCCAGTACGACATGCTGGAAAAGAAGGAATTCCCGGTCGTCGTCCTGATCAGCGGGGTGGACGGCAGCGGCAAGGGTGAAACCATCAACCTGCTCTATTCATGGATGGACCCTCGGCACATCTCGACGCTGGCCTTCTCGGCGCCGAGCGACGAGGAGCGTTCACGCCCCTACATGTGGCGCTACTGGCGGGCGTTGCCGCCACAGGGCAAGATCGGCATCTTCGCCGGTTCTTGGTACTCGCAGCCTATCGCCGACAGCATCGTGGGCACCATGACGAACGCCGACATGGACGAGCGCCTCGACGACATCAACCGCTTCGAGGTGATGCTGGTCAATGAGGGCGCGCTGGTGTTGAAGCTCTGGTTTCATCTGTCGAAAGACGGCCAGAAGCAGCGGCTGAAGGCGCTCGAGAAGAACCCACGCACGGCTTGGCGGGTGACCAAGGACAGCTACGAGCGGCTCAAGACCTACGACAAGCTACAGCAGGTGGCGGGGCATGTGCTGCGCGTGACCAATACGGCACACGCGCCCTGGATAATTGTCGAAGGCACCAATGACGAATACCGTTCGCTGACTGTCGGGCGCATCGTCCTCGATGCACTGCAGCGCCGCCTCCAGCAGCAGGGTCGCCAACACGTGCCGGTGGCGCCGCCGATCCTGCATGCGATCGACCAGAAGAATGTCCTGACCGAACTCGATCTCGGCAAGCACCTGCTCAAGAGGGATTACGAGCGCGAACTCGCCAAGTATCAGGGGCGGTTCTTCGAACTGATGCGCGACCCGCGCTTTCTCGAAAAGCGCTCGCTGGTGGTGGTCTTCGAGGGCTCCGACGCAGCCGGGAAAGGTGGCGCCATCCGCCGCATGGTTTCGGCAATCGACGCCCGCCAGTACCAGATCATCCCGATTGCCGCGCCAACTTCCGAAGAGCGCGTGCAGCCCTATCTCTGGCGCTTCTGGCGGCACCTGCCGCGCACCGGCCGGGTCGCGATCTTCGACCGTTCGTGGTACGGGCGCGTCCTCGTCGAGCGCGTCGAGGGATTCTGCACCGAAGCCGACTGGCTGCGGGCCTACGCCGAGATCAACGATTTCGAACACCAACTGGCCGATGCCGGCGTGGTGGTCGTCAAGTTCTGGCTGCAAATCAGCGCCGACGAGCAGTTGCGCCGCTTCGAGGAGCGCCAGGCAATGGACTTCAAGCGCTTCAAGATCACTGACGAGGATTGGCGCAATCGCGAAAAGTGGGACGACTACGTCACCGCCGTCTGCGACATGGTCGACCGCACCTCGACCGGGCTGGCGCCATGGACTCTGGTCGAGGCCAACGACAAGAATTTTGCGCGCGTCAAGGTGTTGCAGACGGTCTGCGAGAGTGTCGAGCAGGCATTGAAACGCAACCACAACAAGAAGTAGCAGCAGCGATGAGCGAAACCGCCTACGACGAGCATTTCGTTTCCTGGTTCCGGGCGGTCACGCCTTACATCAACGCCTTTCGCGGCAGGACCTTCGTTGTCGCCTTCGGCGGCAAGGCGGTGGCGAGCGATTCGGCCAAGACGCTGGCCTATGACGTCAATCTGCTCGTCAGCCTCGGCATCAGGCTGGTTCTGGTGCATGGCGCGCGGCCGCAGATCGAGGAAGAACTGCGCGAGAAGAATCTCGAGTCGAAATATCATCGGGGCTATCGCGTTACCGATGCGAAAACCCTGGAGTGCGTGCTCGATGCCGTCGGCAGCGTCTACCTGGAGATCGAGGCGCTATTGTCGCAGGGACTGCCCAACACGCCGATGGCCAACAGCCGCATCCGGGTCATTGGCGGCAATTTCATCACCGGGCAGCCGATCGGCGTCCTCGACGGGATCGACATGCATTACGCCGGCAAGGTGCGCAAGGTCGATGCCGAGGGCATCAACGCCCAATTGAGCCTCGGCAACATCGTGCTGCTCAATTGCGAGGGACCGTCGCCGACCGGCGAGATCTTTAACCTGCAGATGGAGGAGGCGGCCGAGGCCGTGGCGGTGGCGATCGGGGCCGACAAGCTCGTCTTCCTGACCGACAGNCCCGGGGTGACCAATCCGGCCGGCGGCCTGATCGAGGAGATGACTGCCGACGGGGTCGCCGACATCGTCAAGCAGGGCGGCAACTGGCTGTCAGTTGACATGCGGCGTTGTCTGCCGTGCGTTCTCAGGGCCAGTCGCGCCGGTGTCGGGCGGGTGCACCTGATCGGTTTCGAACAGGATGGGTCTTTGCTGCGCGAGTTGTTTACCCATGACGGCGTCGGCACGGTGGTCACGCGCGAGTCGCTCGAGCACATCCGCGAGGCTAAGCCGGACGACATCGGCGCGCTGATCGCGCTGATCACGCCGCTGGAGGCTGAAGGCGTTCTCGTCCATCGGCCGCGCGAACTCCTTGAACGCGAGATCGACCATTTTTCCATCATCGAGCACGATGGCATCATTGTCGGTTGCGCTGCCTTCTATCGCCATTCGGACGATTACGCCGAACTGGCCTGTCTGGCGGTCAGTGCCGAGCACCGCGAAGGCGGTTACGGGGAGCAGTTGATGAAGCGTGTCGAGCGCCGCGCCAAGAAGGCCGGTGTGAAGAAGCTTTTCGTGCTGACCACCCGCACCGAACACTGGTTCGTCGAACGCGGCTTCAAGCTTGCTTCGGTCGACGATCTGCCGGCGCGGAAACGAGACATGTACAACTATCAGCGTCGGTCGAAAGTCCTCTTCAAGAACCTTTGATGTAAATTCAGGACGTTTCAGAGCGTCGCAGAGAATGACATAAGACCCGGATTTACCGGGTTTTTTGTCTAGGCGTTGCGTAATGAATCAGGACAGCGCACAATGTTTAGCGGATGAGCCAGAGGGTGAGAAATTGAGCTAGCGGACGGGCAGGCTCACGGAAATCAGCGTGGATTGATTTTGGAAAAGCGGACGGGGAGGGCCTGACCTTTGAGGCACGTTGGACGCTGCGGCATTGCCGGCAGAAGGAATTGACTGACGTTGAAGCGCGAAAAACTGGATAGCGAAAAGGCGGCCGGGCAACCAACTGGAGCGAATTGCAGACGCGTTGAGGATCGCGCCTGGAAACGGTCCGCTTGGGCTGCGCCGGGAAAAGGGTGCGATATGAGTAAGCTGACCGCTGAGGAACTGGATGGGGCAGCCCGTAACTAAAACGGACNNGCTGACCTTTACCCTGTCCGCCAAAGGCAACGGNCGCTACAGCATCGGCGGACGGCATTAACTGACCCTGGGCCGTTACCCCGACCTGAGCATTGCCGAGGCCCGCAAGCTGGCAGCGGAAAAGCGGGTGGCAGTGAGCCAAGGCGTGGACGTGGCCCAAGCGAAACAGGACCAGAAGGAAGCCGACAAGGCGGCAACCCTGGTCAAGTCCGGGACGGTCAAGGCCCTGTATGAGGANTTCTTCGCCCGCCAGATTGAAGGGCGGCGCAAGGAACCGCAGCAGGTTGCCGGGGTGTTCGCGCTGCATATCCTGCCAATCATCGGGGACCAGCCGGTTACGGAAGTGCGGCCGGCCGATATTGACCGGCTGCTGTTGCCGCTTGCCGAGCGCGGCGTGATCCAGACGGCNAAGGCGCTGCAACTGACGAAGGCGCTTTTCGACTACGCCATGAAGCGCCACCTGATAACCGCCAACCCGGCCGCCCCGTTCAATTGGGCCGACATCGGCGGCAAGGTGGGGCCGCGTAGTCGGGTGCTGAGCCGTGCCGAACTGGTCGCCTTTTTCAAGGCGATGCGGGAAACGCCGAACTTTCCACCCTATGCGGCGGCGGCGCTCAAACTGTTGCTTGCCCGNGCGGTCCGCAAAATGGAATTGCTGACGGCAACCTGGGACCAGTTTGACCTGAAGGCCGGCGAATGGCATTTGCCAGCCGAGCGCACCAAAACCGAGGAGGCAATCCGCATTCCGCTTTCGCCCTGGGCCGTGGCGATCCTGCAAGAGCAACGNGCGCGCCGCTTCAATGACTACGTTTTCCCGGCGCTGCGCTTCTCGCCTGGCAAGACCACGGGCTACATGGGCGAAACCAGCCTTAACCATGCCCTCTACATCCTGCATAGCAGCCTGTCGCCATTCACGGTGCACGACCTGCGCCGGACGGCCCGCACGCATCTTGCCGCCCTGGGTGTCGCNCCCTACATCGCCGAAATGTGCCTGAACCACAAGCCGCAAGGAATCGAGGCCGTCACANNACGTGATTATTTCGAGGAACGCCGGGCCGCCCTGTTCGCCCTGTCCGACCTGCTGGCGGAATGCGAAAAGGGCGACGCCGACAAGGTGATTCCGATCAANGCACGGAAGCGCAGCGCATGAAAACCGCCTTTTCTTCCTACCCCTACCGTTTTGCAGTGGGACAAGTGGGACAAGTGGGACACTGCCCGGAAACCCGCATGGATAGGGCGTTTCGTGTTTTCCATTTGCATAAATTGACTGGGACACGGCTGGGACACACTGGGACACTTCATTATCAGGACGTTGCAGGCCGTGCGCAGGGCCGCGCAAGGGCATTGCCGGGACCTGTCCCAAGCGGCGGAAATCAACAAGAATCGAGAGGGTGAAACCATGCCGAAAACCGCCCGCGAACCAGCCGCGAACCCGCCCCCGGATTACCCGCCGGACGGCCCGCTGGGGGACCTGCTGGCAGCCGAGGCCATGCTAGACCTGTTGCGCCTGGCGGTGGAACGGGACTTTGCCGCCGGCATGGTCGAATGTCGGCAGGAATCGGCCGCCATTGCCGCCGGCCATGCCCTGCGCCTCGTGCACCGCGCCCGCCTGGCCTATGCCGAGGCGCTGGCGGTTGCCGTGTCCCACCCCCGGCCCGAAAGTTGAAACCCCGAGCAATCCCGCCTGTCTTTGAGTAACATATACGCTACAATGACCTTCGAGATAGTCGATTACCTGACCCCGGAAGGTCGCGCCCCCTTCAAGTCCTGGCTGTCCGCCTTGTCTGACAGGGTGGCGAAGGCGCAGATCATGGCCCGCGTGCAACGGATGGCCGGCGGCAATTTCGGCGACTGCAAGCCCTTGGCCGGNGGTGTGTGGGAGCTTCGCATAAACCACGGTCCCGGCTATCGGGTGTATTACGCTAGGTCAGGTAATCGCGTGGTGTTGCTGTTGACGGGTGGCGACAAGCGCCGGCAACAAGCCGACATTGCAACCGCCCTTGACTACTGGAAAGATTGGCAGAGGAAACACAAATGAGCAGAACGCACCGCCCGCACGATGAAACCGTAATCGAGCTTCTGAAAGAGGACCCCGCCCTGGCGGATGAATACCTGGCGGCAAGCCTGGCGGCCATTGATGAGCCGGGCGGCCGTGAGGCGCTGCTTATGGCGTTGCGCCAAGTGGCAGCGGCGCAAGGCATGGCAGAGGTTGCCGAGCGCGCCGGCTTGCAAAGGGAAAGCCTGTATCGTGCCCTTTCCCCGCGTGGCAATCCAACCCTGAAAACCTTGCTAGCCGTCCTGTCCGGCGCGGGCCTGCGCCTGTCCGTGGAAAAGTCAGATCGGGAACCGGCGGCTGCATGATTGCCTTCATGCACGACCCCGCACACCCTGGCGAAGTATTGGCCGGCTGGATTGCCGACCTGAATCTGAGCGTTACCGCCTTCGCGGCGCACGTGGGGATTTCGCGAATCATGCTGTCCCGGATTCTCAACGGACGCGCGGCCGTTACTGCCGACATGGATTTGCGGCTGTCCGAAGCGCTGGGGACCACNCCCGGCTTCTGGTTGCAGATGCAGACCCAGCGGGACCTATGGCAAGCACGCCAGCGGGCCGGCGAGCGCCCGCACGTTGAACGGCTGGCGGCATGATGATGCGACTACGCAACCCGAACCGCAAGGCGACGCACCCCGGCGCGATTCTTCGCGAGGATGTTTTGCCGGCCCTGGCGATGACNCAAACCGAATTCGCGCGCCGGCTGGCGGTTTCGCGCCTGACCGTTTCCGAATTGCTGCACGAATTGCGCGGCCTGTCCGCTGATCTGGCTATCCGCCTGGGCGACGACCGGNNGACCACCCCGCGCTGGTTAAGGATGCAAGAGGCGNNCGACCTGTGGGAACTGACCAAGGCGAAGGCCGGCGAATATGCCGAAATCGAGGCGCTGGCGGCATGAAAGGGCAAACCATGAAACTACCCAAGGCGTTTTCTTCCCGAGGTGGGGCGCGTGCCAAGCCCGGCCCCGCTGATCTGCCGTACAAGTTCCACCTGCAACGCCTGGCGATTGATGCCGGCGGATATGACCAGGGCGGGGCGTAGTTGGCGCGCCGCTGTATTGGGCTTGCGACGAGGCGACGCACAGCGCGCCCGTTGAACTGTTCCTGAGAGCCGGCGACCGGGAGGCGGTCAAGGCGAAGATTCGCGAGCGTTACCCGGCGGCGCGGTTTTATCGGTAGGGTGGTAGCGCGCAAGAAAAGGCGGCCGAAATATCCATGATCGGTGGGCGGCGCGCCGGATGTTTTCCTGGGGAATGCCGACTTCAAGATTTTGGACGCCGATAGCGGTTTGATTGCTGGCGCTTTGCGAGGCGCGGACGGCCGGCGGGTTTGGTGACTTTGACGGCTTCCCGGCTTGGCGAGCTTGCGGCTGCCAAAGGCCCCGGGCGGCCGCCTGCGAATGAAAAACACCTAGCGGTGTTGCTGGCTTGGGCGTTGAAGAATAGCGAACTTGGCGGCAAGAAAAAGCGGGCGAAGCTGACAGGCTTACAGCGGAACGGTTCGCCTATCTGAATGGCGGGGTGAAGGGAATGCAAAAACAGTCCGAGATATTCGCGCCAAGCTGGCGGCAAGGTTTGGGCTTGATCTAGACAAAGACGCTTTCCATATGATTGACGATTCGGCGGCCGGCGAAGGGCCGCCCGTCTGTTCCATCCTGATCGAAAAGCCGACAATTTACGAAATGCCGGGCGGCGGGCTTGAAATTCTCGGGGCTAAGGCAATTGGCTGGGAAGCGGAAATGGGAGCGCATGTTAAGTTCCTTCCTGCTATTCGTATCCGGACATAACCGAGCCGGGCGACGGCCTGGCAGCATTGAAGGCCCGAGGCCGAAAATTATTTCGATTATTCGCCCGGCCGATAATGTTTTCGGCCGTTACGAACGGCCGCCCGGCTGGCTGAATGGCAACGACCCGCAACGGCGGGTTGTTTCAGGCAATAGCGCCTGAATCCTGCCCGAAAGGATCGCCATGCAACAAGCAATCCCGCCCCGGCCGGTTGCGGCCCTCGAGCGTCCCGGCGGCTGCGCGCCGCATGGGTGTATCAGTTTCCCAAGTCTATCGAGAGGTTAAGGCCGGGCGGCTTCTCTTGGTCAAATTGGGCGAAAGAGCATCGCCTTCCTGTTGCTGCGGTCGACGCCTGGATTCAGGCCAAAATCGACGCGGCGCAAGGGGGCGGAAAATGAACCAGGCGACCGGCTTTTCCGCCAGCGACGCGGAACGGCAGGCGGCCGATTCCGCCGAAAACTACCTGAACCGCGCCCTGCGGATACTTGCCGAGCGGTTGGGCTGGGGGCGGCTGTTGGAAGCCGATCCGGCCGGATTCGCTGCCAAGTTCGCCCGCTGCTGGCGGCCATGATCGAGGCACAGGCCCGCGAATTCCAGAGTTGGACGCTATCGCAAGGGCTGGAGGCCATCGCGGAAACGCACGGCCGCGCGGTTGAGGACCTGGCTAACGTCCTGTCCGACCGCTTGCGCGCCCTGGAGGCGCAGCGGGGGCGGACATGAGCGCCGCCGGCATGTCGCGACCCGCCCCGAGCTGTCGCCAGTTGCCGTTGGCTGGCTTGCCGCTTCCCGAGGCCAGCCCGTTTGACACGGACAACCCCGCGAACGACGAATCATCCGCGCCCTGGCAGCCGGCCCGCGAACCCGCGAGCAGTTGGACCAAATCGCCGGGGCCAGCAATGTCCCGGACGCTATCGCGGCCCTGCGCCGCCGGGGCCTGGAGATTCCCTCCAGCCGCCAGCCGGTTGTCGACCGGGACGGCGTAACCGTCTATCGCGGGCTGTACGAATTGAGCGAACGCGACTTGCAACGGACGCGGCCAATATGGGGGGCGGCGCGCATGGCGACGAATGATTTTATCGGCAAGGTGGCAGCGGCGGCGCTGGCGGATTTTGACGGGGCTATGTCCTGGCTTGGTCTGTCCGGCGGCAAGAATCAGGCGCGGGAGTATCTGCCGATCAACCCGACCAGGGCGGACCGCAAGCCCGGGTCATTCACGATCAACCGGGACAGCGGCGCGTGGTCAGACTTCGCCACGGATGGCCGGGGCGGCGATTTGGTCGCCTTGGCGGCCTATGTCCTGAGCTGCCGACAAATCGAGGCGGCCGAACGCTTGGCGGACCATTTCGGAATTGCCAAGCCGGACCGCCAGCAACGCGCGCCAAGCGACGAACGCGAGGCCGGCAAGGGTAGGGCATCGCCCGCGCCGGAAAAGGCGAACCAGGGCGCGGCGGACGTGGGGCGGTGTGTGTTANNTGCCTGTCCCGGCCGCTGCGCCGCCNNCGCGCCGGCTGTCCATGCACGGCACGGCCGCCCGGCGGCGCGCTGGGCATACACGGACGCGGCGGGGGCGGTGTGCTTCTACCATGATCGTTACGAGCCGAAAGGCGAGCGGAAACAGTTTTCGCCTGTGACCCTGTGGCGTTTCCCGGATGGCCGGCTGGCCTGGCAATTCAAGGCCCCGCCCGCGCCGCGCCCGTTGCTGGGCTTTCCTGAGCTGGCGGCGGATGGCGAGCGGCCGGCGGTTATCGTGGAAGGCGAAAAAGCCCGCGATGCGGCGGCGCGGCTGTTCCCTGAAAACCCGGTGATCTGCTGGCAAGGCGGCGCGCAAGCCGTGAGCAAAGCGGATTGGTCGCCCCTGGCGGGCCGTGATTGCTGGCTTTGGCCGGATGCCGACCCGCCCGGCGAAAAAGCCATGCGGGATGTAGCGGCGGCGCTGGCTGCGGTCGACGCCGGGAAAGTGTCGGTTTTCAACCTGGCGGCCTTCGCCCGGCGGCCGATTGGCGAGGGCGAGGCGGCGGCGCTTGCCGATGGCGAGCCGCTGGCGGCCGGCGACGATGCGGCGGACTTGCTGGCGAGNGGTTGGACGGCGGCCCATGTCCGCCTGTTGCTGGCGGACCCCGGCACGCTGCGCCCGGCACAACCGGCCGCCGGCAAGGCGGACCAGGCACAGCCCGGCGACGCGCCGGCCGCGCCCGGCCGATTCGAAATCATCCCCGGCCGNGGGCTGTACATCAAGGAAGCCGACCGCGCGCCGCGCTGGGTGTGCGGCGTGTTGGACGTTGCCGCGATGGTGCGGGATCCACGNGGGACCGGCTGGGGCTTGCTGGTCAAGTTTGCCGACCCCGACGGCCTGGGGCATTCGGTGATTGTTCCGGCGGCGCTGTTTCGCGGCGATGGTTTCGAGGTTGCCGGGCTGTTGCTTGATGCCGGCCTGCGAATCGCCCCCAAGGGCCGCCCGGCGCTGGTCGAGTACCTGCAAACCGCCAGCCCGCCCGAGCGCGCCCGTGTAACGACCCGGACCGGCTGGCACGATGCCGGCCCCGAGGGTGCGGCCTTCGTGCTTCCCGGCGGCGCAATCGGGCCGAACGCGGGGCAATGGCTTTACGACCCCGAGGGCGGGACCGCACACACCTTCAGCCAGCGCGGAACGCTGGCGGAATGGAAAACCGGAGTATCCGCCCTGTGTAGCGGGAATAGCCGGCTGTTGTTTGCCGTGAGCGTGGCCTTTGCCGGGCCGCTGCTGTTTCTGGTCGGGGCGGAAAGCGGCGGCTTTCACTTTCGCAGCAATTCCAGCGACGGCAAAACGACGGCGCTACGGGTTGCCGCTTCGGTATGCGGCGGCGCGGACTTCATGCAGCGCTGGCGGGCAACGTCAAACGGCCTTGAAGCCCTGGCGTCCGCCCATTGTGACGCGCCGCTATTGCTTGACGAATTGGCACAAATGGACCCCCGCGAAGCTGGGGAGGTCGCCTATATGCTGGCGAACGGGTCCGGCAAATCACGCGCCGGCCGGACCGGCGGCGCACGCGACCGGGCAAGCTGGCGGCTGCTGTTCCTTTCATCGGGTGAAATCGGCCTGGCGGAACATCTNGGGGAAATCGGCAAGGCCCCGAGGGCCGGGCAGGAATTGCGGCTGGCGGAAATTCCCGCCGATGCGGCCGCCGGGCTTGGCGTATTCGAGAATCTGCACGACTACGGGAGCGGGTCCGAGTTCGCCAAGGCGCTGGACCGGGCAGCGCGCCGGCATTACGGAACGGCCTTTCATGCCTTCGTTGCCGAGTTGGCGATGAATCAAGAGGCGGTCCCTGATCTGGTCCGCGATGCCCAGCGGAAGTTTGAGGCGCACTGCCTGAACGACGCGGCGCACGGGCAGGCGCGGCGAGTTGCCGGCCGCTTCGCTTTGGTCGGGGCCGCTGGCGAACTGGCGACGAAATGGGGCATTACCGGCTGGCAGCCTGGCGAGGCGCTGCAAGCGGCCCGCACCTGCTTTGACGCCTGGCTGGCACGGCGCGGCGGGCAGGGCAACCAGGAAGAAAAGGCCATGCTGCGCCAAGTGCGGGAGTTCCTGCGGCGCAAGGGCGAGAGCGCCTTTACCGATTGGGACCGGCCGGCGAACGACACGGACAAGCACGCNCCCGGCAAGCCGGACCGCGCCGGCTATCGGCGGCCGTGTCCCGATGCCGAGGGCAACGACGCCCAAGAGTATTTCATCTTCAACGAGGCATGGCGCGGCGTGGTATGCAAGGGAGTCGACGCGGCGGCCGTGGGGCGCTTGCTGGTCGCCAAGGGGTATTGCCGCAAGGGCAGCGAGGCTAACCGGCCGTGGCAAGTCAAGGAGAACTTGCCGACCGAGGGCCGCGCCCGCGTGGTTCATATCCTGCCCGCGCTGTTTGATTCCGATGATGATTGATTGGGACGGCTTGCTGTCCGCTGGCGATGCCCCGCCCCGGTGTCGCCCGAGGTGGGACACGGCGGCGCGCCGGCAATCGGGGCGGACGCCCGCGCCGGCTGCCTGGCATTAGCGCCCGAGCGCGCCGGGGACAACCGGCGGCGCTGTCGGGAGTGCCTGAACCTGGCAACGAATGGGCGCTGCCTGGCGGCCGCCCGGCGGGACATCATCGCCAGCCGGACCTATGGCCCCGTGCCTGACTTGCTGCGCCGCTGCGAGGGCTTCAAGCCCCTGCCGGACGACCCCGACCGGCGACCAGGGCGGGACAGATGGCCGGGCCTGTGAGCGGCTGGAAACCAACGAAAAGTGACCGCGCCGGCAGCGATGCGGGACAGGTTTGCACTTCCAAGAATGCGGCCCTTCGCCCGTCCTGCAACGTCCTGACAATGAAGTGTCCCACTGTGTCCCAGCCGTGTCCCGGTCCATTTATGCAAATTGGAAACAAGAAACGCCCTATTCATGCGGGTTTCCGGGCAGTGTCCCACTTGTCCCACTTGTCCCACTGCAAAACGGTAGGGGTAGGAAGAAAAGCCCTGCAACCGGCGCGCCCGTTGGGTGCGGGCAGTCAGTTTCTTTGCGTCAGAAAACGACCGGGGCAAGGCGACCAGGCGACGGGCGGCCGGCTAGGTTTGCGGGTCCTTCCTGGGTTTCCAAGCCCGGGGTCATTCGCGCGCGACATCGCGCTAGGGACAGAAAATTTAGAGGTCTTTACGGCTTGCTTGACAAGGCCGGCGGGGAGGGTAGAAAAGTCCGGGGCTTTTCAGCCCTAGACCGGACGCCACTCTCTTTCGCAGCGGCGCGAAATATGGGTGGGGGGTAGAATGACCCCAGTGGCCTGTTTTTGTGTGGCTACGTAGGTAGCTAGGGAAAACGAGAAAAGCCGAAACCCGCATGAATAGGGGCACTGGTGGCGATTCAAATATACTCTTCAAGAACCTTTGAGGCCGGTTCGATCTCTGGATTGAGCCGTGATCGACCGCGCGTCTCTTATAATCTGAAATCCTGCCGCCCCGCAGGCAGCCGGAGTACGCCGGCTGGAGGACTCCATGCAGATCCTGGGCAGGAGCGTCAAGCGATCGGCGGGTGATGTCTTTGGGTGGGGACAGCGCCGTGTCCGGACCGGCATGACGGTATTCCGGTTGTTCCCGCTTCGGGGGCGTGCTGGACTTGAGGAGGGACGGTTGGCTGACCTGGCGCCAATCGAGTCTTTTTCGGTGACTTGAAGGAGGATACTGACAATGTTCGAATCGGCAACACTGGGACACAAGATCGACAAGGAAACGTTCAAGGTCGAGGTGCCCAAGCTGCGCGCGGCGCTGCTCGAGGCACAGGAGAAGTTGCGTGAGAACGGTACCTTTCCGGTCATCATCCTGATCAGCGGCGTCGATGGCTCGGGCAAGGGTGACACCATCAATACCCTCTACGAGTGGATGGACCCGCGCTACATGTCCACGCGCACTTTTTCCGCGCCAACCCAGGAAGAGCGGCAGCATCCGTCCATGTGGCGTTTCTGGCGAGCGCTGCCGAAGAAGGGGCGAATCGGAATTGCCGCCGGTTCTTGGTATTCGTGGCCGGTCGCCGATCGCATTGCCGGCAGCCTGTCGCGCTCCGATTTCGACCAGCGCATGGACGAACTTAACCGTTTCGAGGAGATGCTGGTCAACGAGGGTGCGTTGGTGCTCAAGTTCTGGATACACCTCTCCAAGGACGCGCAACGCGAGCGCCTGGCGTCGATCGAAGCGAATCCGCTGACCCGCTGGCGGGTGACCAAGGCGAGTTGGGACCGCCTGAAGACCTACGACAAGATGCTCGAGGTGGCGGGGCATCTGCTGCGTACCACAAGCACGCCTTGGGCGCCCTGGATCATCGTCGAGGGAACCGACGATCGCTACCGCTCGCTGACCGTCGGCCGGACGATCCTCGAATCGCTTCAGAAGCGGCTGGCCGACAAGCGACCGCAGACTTCCCCGGTCGCGCCACCGTTCTCTCCCCGGTTCGACAGTCTTGACGTGCTGAGTTCCCTGGACATGACGCAAACATTGGCGAAGAAGGATTACGAGACCGAACTCGCGACCTGGCAGGGACGCCTGGCGGAACTGATGCGCCATCCCGAGTTCAGGAAGCGTGCGCTTATCCTGGCGTTTGAAGGTTCGGACGCGGCGGGCAAGGGTGGCGCCATCCGACGGGTGATGTCGGCGATGGACGCGCGGCAATACCAGATCATCCCGATCGCGGCGCCGAACGAGGAGGAGCGGGCGCGCCCCTATCTATGGCGATTCTGGCGCCACATGCCGCGCCTCGGGCGGGTGACCATTTTCGACCGCACCTGGTATGGTCGGGTGCTTGTCGAACGGGTCGAGGGATTCTGCAGCCAGGCCGACTGGCTGCGCGCCTACGCTGAAATCAACGACTTCGAGCATGACATCTGGCATGCTGGCGGCATCATCGTCAAGTTCTGGCTGCAGATCAGTGACGACGAGCAGCTCAGACGCTTCGAGGAGCGCGCACAGGTCGAGCACAAGCGCTTCAAGATTACCGAGGAAGACTGGCGCAATCGCGAAAAGGCGGGGGCCTATCATGAGGCCGTCTGCGACATGGTCGATCGCACCTCTACGGGCACCGCACCGTGGACGATCGTCGAGTCCAATGACAAGTACTTTGCCCGGGTCAAGGTCCTGCGCACGATCTGTGAACGTCTGGAGAAGGAACTCAAGATCGACCTGGCAAAGGAACCGCGGACGGTGATCACCAGAGATGCCAAGGAAGCGCCGGTGAAGGACGCGACTGCCAGGGAGGTGGCGAAGGTCAGGGAGCCAGCAAAGGCGAAGGAGCCCGCGAAGGCGAAGGTCGGTCAGGGCAGACCGTCGAAGGCGCAACTGGCCAGGGAACAGAGGGCCGAAAGGGCAAGGGCGGTCAAGGAAGCAAAGGACCGCAAGCAAGCTGAAAAAACGGCAAGGAGACCGAAAGGGCCAGCAGCCCTGCGTGAAATGTCCTGTGCGCCGGGTTCGGCTCCGGTCGTCGCCCGGTTGCAGTCGGTGGCGCCGTCAGTCGGCGTAATCAGCGGCATTATCCGTCTTGCCGCATTCGCCGGCAGGCGACTGCCGGACCGCCCGCAAGCCGATAAACACATGCCGCGCGGGTCCGTAACGAGCTACCCGGACTTGCCGCGAGGAACTAGGCGGATAGGCGCCCGCCGGTCATGACCAGGGGCGACCGGGAAATATCCCGGTCGCCCAGAGGCACGGTCAGAAAATTTCGGGTATGAAGGTCTGGTCCGACATCGGCGGGCGCACGTAGCCGTGGTCTTCCTGGCGCGGCGGCAGTTCGATGCGTTCCGGCGTCAGATCCTCGTAGTCGATCAGGCTCAGCAGGTGGGTCATGACATTCAGGCGCGCGCGCTCCTTGTCATCGCCGTGCACCACGTACCAGGGCGCCTGCTTGATGTCGGTGTGGGCGAACATCTCGTCCTTCGCCTTCGAGTACTCGACCCAGCGCGCGCGCGACTGCAGGTCCATCGGGCTCAGCTTCCAGTGCTTGGTCGGGTGGTAGATGCGCTTGCGGAAGCGGCGCTCCTGCTCGTCGTTGCTGATCGAAAACCAGTACTTGATCAGGATGATGCCGCTGCGCACGAGCATGCGCTCGAATTCCGGGCAACTGCGCAGGAACTCGCTGTGCTCCTCGGGCGTGCAGAAACCCATCACCTTCTCGACACCGGCACGGTTGTACCAGCTGCGGTCCATGAGGACCATCTCGCCTGCCGCCGGCAGGTGCAGCACGTAGCGCTGGAAGTACCACTGGCTCTGCTCGCGCTCGGTCGGTGCCGGCAGGGCCACGACCTTGGTGACGCGCGGACTCAGGCTCTCGGTGATGCGCTTGATGCAGCCGCCCTTGCCAGCGGCATCCCGTCCCTCGAAGATGACGACAACCTTGAGCTTCTTGAATTTGATCCACTCCTGGAGCTTGACCATTTCCACCTGCAGGCCGGAGATCGCCCGTTCGTATTCGTCGGGCTTCATGCGCTTGTGCTTCTGGGCGGCCTCTTCGGTCGCCTCCTCGCCGCTGCCCCTGCTGGGAAACTGCGCAGCTTCCTTGCGCGATGCCTTGATCGCCTTGACCGCGTCCTCGGCTGCCTTCGTCAGCGCCACCTTGGCCTTAACGGCGCCATGCGACGCTTTGGCAAGCGCCTCCTTGTCCTTCGCGGTCGGCGGTTCGTTCTTTGGCGTAGCCGGCTTTGCAGCGGCAGTCGCCGCAGCTTTCGCCGTCGGCTTGGTTGCCTTCGGCGCTGCGGCCTGTTTCGTCTCTGCGGCTGCCGGGGTTGTGAACCTCCGGTGGCCGTTTCGTCCTTGGTGACCTCAGGGGTAGCTTTCTCGCTTTCGGTTGCCATCTTCTTTCCCTCCGTTCTAAGTTAGCGACCGAACATTATGAGGCAAATTCCCGCCTGTGTATCCTAAACAACGTACCCGGCCGGTATCAGGTCGTTGCCGAGTAATCGGTGTGGCGCGGGCCGCCGCCGGAGCGTCGATTCGAGAAGCAGGAGCGAAGGTCGTGACTGGTTGCCACGATGGCAGGTCTAGCCGTCCCGCCGGCTTTCGGTCAGAATGAACCCCGGAGGTAACAATGTCGTCGCGCAACGCGAGCAGTCGCCGGCAGTTGACGATGACGAACCTCCCACTTGTTGGGCAGGCGGAAGAATTGCAGGCCCTGCAGGCAAATTCATGATTCAACGCGCAGTCAGCTACGGAGTTTCAGATGGCACGAACCGTCAATTGCATCAAGCTCGGTCGCGAGGCCGAAGGTCTCGATTTGCCGCCCTATCCGGGCGCACTCGGCCAGCGAATTTTCGAGAATGTCTCGAAGGAGGCGTGGCAGCAATGGATCAGGCTGCAGACCATGCTCATCAACGAAAACCGGCTCAACCTGATGGACGCCCGTCACCGCAAGTACCTCGCGGAACAGGTGGAGAAGCACTTCTTCGGGGTGGCGCCGACCAGATTCAGGGCTACGTGCCGCCGCCGGCCTGAGGGCAGAAATAGCCGGTAGAGTCCCGCCACGGCGGGATTTTTCGCTTTGAGAAATGCCCTCTTCGGGCCGTCGACCGCAACAGGCTGCTCGCCGCTGTTCAGAAGATGGTCTTGACCCCTCGGCAGTGCCGAGCATCAGGAGGTCGGCCGGACGGATCGCGAACAGGCCGTTGGTGACGACGCCGGCGAGCTGGTTGATTTCTTCCTCCATGGCCTTCGGGTCGATGATGACGAGACCCTTGACGTCGAGAATGACGTTGCCATTGTCGGTGACGTAGCCCTCGCGCAGCACCGGGGTGCCCCNCAGTCTGGTGAGCTCACGAGCGACGTAGGCGCGCGCCATCGGGATGACCTCGACCGGCAGGGGAAACCTGCCCATCGTCTCCACCACCTTCGAAGCGTCAGCAATGCAGATGAACTTCCGCGCGACCGCGGCGACGATCTNTTCCCGCGTCAGCGCGCCGCCGCCACCCTTGATCATGTTCAGGTCGCCATCGATTTCATCGGCACCGTCGACGTAGAAAGGAAGATCGTCGACGTCGTTCAGATCGAATACGACAATGCCATGGCCTTCGAGTCGCCGCCTGGTGGCTTCCGAACTGGCGACCGCACCCTTGAAGCGCGCACGGAACGGGGCGAGGGCATCGATGAAGCAGTTCGCCGTCGATCCGGTGCCAACGCCGATGATGCTGCCTTCCGGTGAGTTCGCGACGACATGGCCGGCTGCCGCCTGTCCAACCGCGATCTTGAGTTCATCCTGGGTCATGTTGTGTCTCATTTTTGAAGTCATGGCCATTTTACCTGTCAATACGTTGCACCCTTTGCATCTGATATTGCTAACATGCGGATTGCGAATTTTTCCCGAGGAGAGAGACAGATGTCTGAAGAAGCGAAACCCGCTACCCCGGCAGCCGAGCCTGATGCTGCAGTCAAACCTGCTGTTGCCGATCAGCCTGCGGTAACCCCCAAGCCTGCCGAAGCGGCCAAGCTTGCAACGGCTGCCAAGCCCGCAGCCGCCGCCAAGCCCGCGACGGCCGCAAAGCCAGCAGCAGCCGCCAAGCCTGAGACGGCCGCGAGGCCTGCATCTGCAGCGCTGAAGCCGAGGGTCGCGACAGCGCCGGCGGTTGCAAAATCGTCCGTACCGGCCGAGAGCAAGCTGGACGAGACGAAGGCGCAGAACAAGCAGGCGCTGTCTGACGCGCTGGCAAAGGCCAGAGCTGCGAAGATTTCCCAGCCTCTCGGGAAGCCGGCGTCCGTTGGCGCTTCTAAGTCCGCCGAGGCAACCGAGCCTGACGCTACCGAGGAGAAGGTGAGCAAGAAGGCCGCCAAGCAAGCCGCGAAGCGGTCGGCGAAGCAGGCAAAGGTGGCCGCGAAGGTGGCAAGGAAGGAAGCCAGGCGCGCGGCGAAGGTGGTGAAGAAGGAAGCCAAGCTGGCCGCGAAGGTGGCTAAGAAGGAAGCCAAGCGGGCGAAGAAGGAAGCCAGGCAGGCGGAGAAGGCGACCAGGCAGGCCTAGCAGGTTCCCTGACGAAGCCGGCCTGATTCCGCTGCATGCCCATAGCATAAGAACGGCGAGGCCACTCGCGGCCGCTTCAGGTCGGCCAAGTTGCTGCGCGGTGCAATTGATCGTCCGCGAGAATCTTATGGGAGATTGCACCGGCCGTCACTACGGGGCTCCGCAGTGGCTCGAAGACCGGCGACAGGGTCAAGGAAGGCGGGGAAGCCGGGCTGCGATCGACCGCGTGGCCGGCAGACCGTCCTGTGCGCTAACGGTCTTGGTTCGGCAATGTGGGGAATCCGGTCACCGAGTCAGGTCGACCGTGATCGATCTCACACAATGCCTGGCGGTGCGATGGGAGAATGCCTCCCATGAGTTCGCTTCGCACCGCTTCTTTCTGGATCGCTGCAGTTGTCCTTCCGGGCGGATTGCTGCTGCTTGTGCCCATGGCATTCCGGGCGGCCCGCCGCGCCTGCGCCAAGCTGGTCTGAACCGGCCCTGAGCGCGAGAGCAGCACCGATCGAGAGGTTCGTGCTCTGACAACCGGGCGGCAGCCGTCAGGCAGTTGCCTTCGGAGTACCACCGGACTTTCTGCCGGATCCGGGACCCGAAATGCCCGGGCTTCGCCATTGAAGCCTGATCGATCCGGCGCAGCGGCGCTGTTGTTTCAGCGGTTTGCACGCAAAAGCCGAACACTGTCCCTTTGCCCGGACGAGAGCGGCACGCTATCCGGGAGCCAAGGGCCTGTGCCAGGCGTTTGGCGATGGGAAGACCAAGTCCAAGACCCTTGGCATTGTCGCGCTCTGGATTCCCAATCTGAAAGTATTCATCGAAGATCAGGTCGAGGTGCTCCGGCGCGATGCCGATGCCGGTATCCCAGACCTGGATCAAGGCATGCTCGCCGCGGCGCCGGATGCCGATCAGGACGCCTCCGGTCCGGGAGTACTTGAATGCGTTGTCGATCAGGTTTCGCAGCAGATTCAGCAGCAGCCGAAGGTCCGTGAAAAGCAGAAGCTCTTTCTGCGGAAAGAAGAACTTGAGGCGCAGGTGCCTTGCCAGCGCCAGCGGGGCGAATTCCATTTCGATATACCGGAATATTTCTTCAGCATGAAATGGTTTCAGGCTTGCCTGCGTAGCGCCGGAGTCGACCCTTGAGAACTCGATCAACTCGGTCAGGATGTCCGAGAGGCTCTGTGCCGAGCGGGAAAGGCAGTCGGCAATTCGCCTCTGTTCCGCGTCCAGGTCGGTCTTGCTCAAGGCGTTCTGGAACAGGTTGATCGCCAGGATCGGCTGCCGCAAGTCATGGCTGGCAGCCGCAAGAAAGCGCGATTTGGCCCGGTTGGCCCTATCCGATTCGTCGCGCGCCTGCGCAAGTTGCGTGAGTACCCTCTCTTTCTCGGTGAGATCGCGGCCCATCGCCAGATAGCGGTCACCCGGCAGTCGCTGGACCACCAGATCGAGCGGAATTGTAGAGCCGTCGGAGCAGCGCAGCAGCCAGCGCTGCTCCAGAATCTCACCCGCGTCGCACCTGGCCAGCTCCCGTGCGACGCGCGAGACCTCGTCCCGGGTAACGAGGTCGACGTTGCGCAATCGCAACATCTCATCGCGAGTGTATCTGGCAAGACGACAGGCCTCGGCATTCACGTCAAGCAGGTTGCCCTGCAGATCGCTGACGAAGATCGCCTCGCTGGCGCTGTCGAATATCTGCCGCGCCAGTTGCATCCGTGCTTCAATGCCCCTTCGTTCCGTGATGTCGCGCACGATGGCCCACATTGCTTCCGGCCGATTGTTCTTGTCCCGCAGGAGAAAGGTTCTCAACTCCACCGGAAACACGGTGCCATCCTTGCGGATGTATTCCTTTTCGTAAACATCCGAGTGTCCAGTGGGAATGATCTGCTCTGCGACGATCCGTGCCTCGAACTCATGCCACCTTGCCGGAGTCAGATCGACGTAGGTCAGACTTTCCAGTTCGTCCGAGGAATAGCCGAGCATCGCCCGGTAGGATGGATTGCAGTCCCGTATGCGGCCCGCCATGTCGACCAGAACGAAGGCATCGAGCATGCTCTCATGGAGACGGCGGTAGCGCTCTTCGCTTGCCTTCAGTCGCTCCTCGAAGATCTGCCGCTCGGTGATGTCGTTGCAGACGCCGACCATGGCGACCGGCTTGCCCGACTCGTCGCGGACCAGCGTGGTGCGCAGGTCGATGAGCATCGGCGAGCCGTCCGCCCGGTAATTGACGACCTTGCCGCTCCAGGCGCCGAGGCGGCGGGTCGCCTCGACGATCTCCCCTGNCGTCGCATCGGCTTCCGGACCGTCGCCATAGACCGAGACATGGCGGCCGAGCCGGTTTTCCTTCGGGGAACCGAGCGCTTCGGCTTCCGCGCGGTTGACGTAGGTGATGGTGCCGGCCAGGTCGGTGACCGCCACCTGCTCCTGGATCTGGTCGAGCACGAGCGCTTGCAACCGCGTTCTGCTCTCGAGTTCCTTGCGCTCGGTGATGACGTCAAAGACGGCGACGAAGTGTTCAGGCTTCGGACAATAGGCCTGGACGGAGAACCAGGACTGGAGGGATTCAACAAAGGTATCGAATTTCTCCGCTCTGCCGCTCGCAGCGACACGCGCATAGACCTCGAACAACTGCGGGTCGGTGTCCCGGATGCCGGGAATGACTTCGCTGACGCGCTTGCCGGAGACGGGACCCAGTCCGGTCTGTTCGTGGAAGGCCCGATTCGTGTACAGGTAGATGAAGTCGGATGGTACGCCGTCTTGAAACAGCATTCGGCAATAGGCGACGCCGTTCAGCATGTTTTCGACAATGCTCGGGAGTGCATCGTCCGCTGGCAGCGCCTGGGCATCCTGCAATGGATTGGCCTCGGATTTCCTGCGCAGTGGCTTGGAAGTATGCATTCCAGGAAAATGTCACATCCGGGCCGGAGAGAACGAAGCCATCCGGAAGGATGGCTTCATGCTCGCGCAGCTGCCCGATTTTATTGCCTACGTGGTTGTCTTCGGCGTAACCCCGGGCTTCCTGCCCGGTGCGGGGCGCGGGATGTAGCCGGCAATCCGGCACTGGAAGCCCTCCACGGGCTTGCCGTTGGCGTAGCTGGTGACGCTGCAGCTGGAGATGTCGCCCCGCGCCGACAGTTGGGAAAGTGACGTCCGCACATCATCCAGGGAAATGCCGGTGGCCGCCGCGATCTCGAGGTCAAGCAGTTGGCCGTGTTTCTTCAGGTACTCATAGACCTCGTCAGTGTGCATCTGTTTTCCTTTTCTGATGGCGGTGTTGCGAGAAGCAGGAGGCCGACGAAGCGGCCTGCCGCTGGTGTTTCTGGTGGGCCCGCAGGGACTTGAACCCTGGACCAAAGGATTATGAGTCCTCTGCTCTGACCAACTGAGCTACAGGCCCGTCAAGCTAGGTGCCGCTGCTGTCGATGAAGCTGCGCAGCTTGTCGGAGCGGCTCGGGTGGCGGAGCTTGCGCAGCGCCTTGGCTTCTATCTGGCGGATGCGCTCGCGGGTAACGTCGAACTGCTTGCCGACTTCCTCCAGCGTATGGTCCGTGTTCATTTCGATGCCGAAACGCATGCGCAGCACCTTGGCTTCGCGCGTCGTCAGCGTGTCGAGGATTTCCTTGGTGACGCCGCGCAGGCTCGAGTACATGGCGGCATCGGCCGGAGCCAGCGTCGCCTGGTCCTCGATGAAGTCACCGAGATGCGAGTCGTCGTCGTCGCCGATCGGGGTTTCCATCGAGATCGGCTCCTTGGAGATCTTCATGATCTTGCGGATCTTCTCCTCGGGCATGTCCATCTTCTTGGCGAGCGTCGCCGGATCGGGTTCGGCGCCGGTTTCCTGAAGGATCTGGCGCGAGATGCGGTTCATCTTGTTGATCGTCTCGATCATGTGCACCGGGATGCGGATGGTGCGCGCCTGGTCGGCGATCGAGCGGGTGATCGCCTGGCGGATCCACCACGTGGCGTAGGTCGAGAACTTGTAGCCGCGCCGGTATTCGAACTTGTCGACCGCCTTCATCAGGCCGATGTTGCCTTCCTGGATCAGGTCGAGGAACTGCAGGCCGCGGTTGGTGTATTTCTTGGCGATCGAGATTACCAGGCGCAGGTTTGCCTCGGTCATTTCGCGCTTGGCGCGGCGGGCCTTGGCCTCGCCGGTGGACATCTGCTTGTTGATGTCCTTCAGGTCCCTGAGCGGGATGCCGATGTGCTCCTGCAGGGCAAGCAGCTTCTTCTGTTCTTCCTTGATCGCCGGTGCGTTGCGCATCAGGATGGCGACGTAGGTTTTGGGAGCGGCGGCGATCTCGGCATCGACCCAGTCGAGATTGACTTCATTGCCCGGGAATACCTGGATGAAGTGCGCGCGCGGCATCTTGACCTTGTCGACGCAGATCTGCTGGATCTTGCGTTCCGAACTGCGGACCTGGTCAACCATGCTCCGCACGCTGTCGCAGAGTCGCTCGATCGAGCGCGAAGTGAAGCGGATGTTCATCAACTCGTCGGAAATCTGCTGCCGCACCTTGAGGTAGGTCTTGTCCTGCGACCCCTTGCCGGCGAGCGACCTCTGTAGCCGCACGTGCAGTGCCCCGATGGTGGAAAAACGCTCCAGGGCATCGGTCTTGAGCTGCAGCATCGAAGCGGATACGGCGCCAGCGCCGCCATCGCCGTCCTCGTCGGTCTCCTCTTCCTCTTCCTCGATGTCTTCGGGCAGGTCGGCTCCGGGAACGCCTACCGCGGCGTTGGGGTCGATCAGGCCATCGACCAGTTCGTCGATGCGCATTTCATCGGCTTCGACCTTTGCCGCCATCTCGATGATGTTGGCGATCGTCGTCGGGCAGGCGGAAATCGCCTGCACCATGTGCTTGAGTCCATCCTCGATGCGCTTGGCGATCTCGATCTCGCCTTCACGGGTCAGCAGTTCGACCGAACCCATCTCGCGCATGTACATGCGCACTGGATCGGTGGTGCGTCCGAATTCGGAGTCGACCGTGGACAAGGCCTGTTCCGCCTGTTCCTCGACCTCCTCGTCGTCGGCGGCAACGGTCGCCGTGTCCGACATCAGCAGGTCCTCGGCTGCCGGAGCCTCATCGAAGACCTGGATGCTCATGTCGCTGAAGGTGGAGATGATCGTCTCGATGCTTTCCGCGTCGACGACGTCATCCGGCAGGTGGTCGTTGATTTCGGCGTAGGTGAGGAAGCCCCGCTCCTTGCCCAGCTTGATCAGGTTCTTCAGACGCGTCTTGCGCGCTTCGGCGTCAAGGGGGCGGGGGCNTTCGGTCAGAGCGCCCTGGAGCAGCGCCTTCTCGGCGGCCTTCTCCTTGGCCTTGCTGATGCGAGCCTTCGAGGCTTCCTTGACGGTGTCTGTTGCCTTAGCCATGACCACGATCCATGCAATTGGAGAAAACTGGTGATTTTACCATAACTTAGCTGCGATTGCCCCGGTTGCCGAGAATGTCGATGTAGGCCTGTTTTTCCTCCGGCGTCAGCCCGCCGACCCCAAGCTTCTGCACCCTGGCCTGCAACTCGGAGAACGCGCGCTTCTGGTCGCCTTCCTGCAGTTTTTCGAGAATTGCGTGAAATTCCGCTTCCGCCTCACCTTCGTCAAACGGATGGTCAAGAAGTTCCGACGCCAGGGATTCCACCGCCGCCGCCTCCGGCCTGCCGCGAATCTGTTCGCGCAGATACGCATAACCCGGCACATCGGGGTGGCCAGCGACGAGATCGCGCAAGAGGATGAGAAGCGGGCGTTCGGCGGTGTCCGGCAGTCGTTCCACCGGCAGCACCCGGGCCAGTGCCGGCTTGTGCAGGATGGTGCGCAGCAGGTTGCGCGTCAGCGACGGGGCGGGGCGCCTCGCCCTGGCCGGCGCGGCGGGCGCGTAGGACTTCAGTTCGCACAGCCGTTCGACCTCGCTCTGGGCAAAGCCGCTGGCTTCGGCCAGGCGCTTGACCAGTTGCAGCCGCAGCAGCGGGGTCGGCAGCCTGAGCAGCAGCGGCTTGGCTTCGTAGATCAGTTGTGCCTTGCCCTCCGAACTGGTCAGGTCGCAGCGCTGGCCGAGTTCGCGCAGCAGGAAGTCGGAAAGCGGCATGGCCTGCTTGACCAGGCGATCGAACTCATCCTTGCCATGGGCGTGGATGAAGCTGTCGGGATCATCCCNCTGAGGAAGGAAGACGAAGCCGAGGCGCTTGTTGTCGGCGAGCGCTTCCAGCGAATTTTCCAGCGCGCGCCAGGCCGCCTTGCGTCCCGCCACGTCGCCGTCGAAGCAGAAGACTATGCGGTCGACCTGGCGCAGGAGCTTGTTCACGTGGGTGGCGGTGGTCGCCGTGCCGAGCGTCGCGACGGCATTGCCGACCCCGTTCTGGGCAAGGGCGATGACATCCATGTAGCCTTCGGTGACGATGGCCGTGTNTGAGTCGCGCAGCGCCTGGCGGGCCTGCGGCAGGCCGAAGAGTTCGCGGCCCTTCTCGAACAGCGGGGTTTCCGGCGAGTTGAGATACTTCGGTTCGCCCTGGTCGATGATGCGCCCGCCGAAGGCGATGATGTCGCCCTTCTGGTTGACGATCGGGATCATCAGTCGCTCGCGGAAGCGGTCGTAGCGGCGGCCGGCGTCGTTCTCGATGACCAGCCCCGCAACCTTGAGTTCGTCGGCGTTGTAGTCCGGGAAGACTTCCTGCAGGTTCTGCCAGCCGTCCGGCGCGAAGCCGATGCCGAAGCGGGCGGCCACTCCTCCGGTCAGCCCGCGTTTTCGGCAGTATTCGATGGCGCGCGGCGAGGACTTGAGGCGATCCTTGTAGTACTGCGCGGCGCGGGCCATGACGTCGATCAGNNCGCGCGTCTGGCCCGGCTTTTCGTCGCCGGAGCCGCGTCCCTCGCCTTCGGGCACCTGCATGCCGACGCGACCGGCGAGTTCCTTGACGGCATCGATGAAGCCGATTCCCTGGTATTCCATGACGAAGCCGATCGCCGTACCGTGCGCGCCGCAGCCGAAGCAGTGGTAGAACTGCTTGGTCGGGCTGACTGTGAACGACGGCGACTTCTCGTTGTGGAACGGGCAGCAGGCGGCGTAATTGGCTCCCGACTTTTTGAGCGGGACGTAGCTGTCCACCAGGTCGACGATGTCGACCCGCGCCAGCAGGTCCTGAATGAAAGAGTGCGGAATCACGCCCGCTCAGCCGGCAAGCGCGGCCTTGACCAGTTTCGACACTTCCGCCATGTCGGCCTTGCCGGCGAGGCGCGGCTTGAGGACGGCCATCAGCCTGCCCATGTCGGCCGGGCCGGCGGCGCCGGTCTCGGCCACTGCAGCGGCGACAGCGGCGGCCGTATCTGCGGCGCTCATCTTTTCCGGCAGGTAGGCGGCGAGGACGGCGATCTCGAATTTTTCGGCATCGGCCAGTTCCTGACGGCCGGCGGCCTCGTACTGGGTGACGCTGTCCTTCCTCTGCTTGGTCAGCTTTTCGATGACGGCGACCACGGCAGCGTCGTCAAGTTCGCCGCGTTCGTCGACTTCCTTCTGCTTGATGGCGGCGAGCAGCAGGCGAATCGCGCCCAGGCGGGCCGATTCCCTGGCCTTCATGGCCGTCTTCATGTCTTCGGTAATGCGTGTCTTGAGGCTCATCTGGCTTTTCTCAAACAAAAAAGCCGCCTGCTGAGTGGCGGGCGGCTTCGTGGTCTCACTGAACGGTCGGGATCAGTACATTTTCGGCGGCAGGGTCAGACTGCGAAGGCGCTTGTGCTGGCGCTTGACGGCAGCGGCCGCCTTGCGCTTGCGCTCGGCGGTGGGCTTTTCGTAAAACTCGCGAGCGCGCAACTCGGTCAGGAGGCCCGTCTTTTCGACAGTGCGCTTGAAGCGGCGGATCGCCACCTCGAACGGCTCGTTTTCCTTGACACGAATGTTCGGCATATGAATCACCCCTTCCGTCAGGCGCCTGCCAGGTCAAGTAAACGGCAGTGCGCGCAAATTGAGATCCGCATGGTCGCGGAAAGCCGAGCAGTATACGGCAGAAATCCCTCTTGTCTCAAGTGCTAAAATGCGCGCCCATGTTGGTCCTCGGTGTCGAATCCTCCTGCGACGAAACCGGTATCGCGCTCTACGACAGCGAATCCGGACTGCTGTCGCACGCGTTGCATTCGCAGGTGGCGATGCACGCCGAGTACGGCGGCGTCGTCCCGGAACTGGCGTCGCGCGATCATATCCGGCGCGTCGTGCCCCTGCTGCGGTCAACCCTCGAAAATGCCGGAAAATCGCTGGCCGACATCGACGCCATCGCCTACACGCGCGGCCCGGGGCTGGCCGGCGCCTTGCTGGTCGGCTGCTCCTTTGCCGAAGCGCTGGCCGTGGCGCTCGACAAACCGACGATCCCGGTGCATCACCTCGAAGGCCATCTGCTGTCGCCGCTGCTTTCCGCCGATCCGCCGGACTTCCCGTTCGTGGCGCTGCTGGTTTCGGGCGGCCACACGCAACTGATGCGGGTGACCGGCGTCGGGGACTACGAACTGCTCGGCGAAACGGTCGACGATGCGGCCGGCGAGGCATTCGACAAGAGCGCCAAGCTGCTTGGCCTGCCCTACCCCGGTGGTGCATTGCTGTCGCAACTCGCCGAACGNGGGGCTCCCGGCGTGTATCGGTTGCCGCGCCCGATGCTGCATTCCGGGGACCTCGATTTCAGCTTTTCCGGCCTGAAGACGGCGGTGCTGACACTGGTGCGCGATCATGGCCCCGCCTTGTCGGAGGACGTCCGGGCCAATGTGGCGCGCGCCTTTCAGGAGGCCATCGTCGAGGTGCTGGCAATGAAGTCGCTGAAGGCGATGCAGCAGACCGGCCTCAAAAAGCTGGTCGTGGCCGGCGGCGTCGGCGCCAACCGGCAGTTGCGGTCGACCCTCGATATGGAGGCAAAACGCGAGCGCTTTCGCGTTTATTACCCGGAACTCGAATTCTGCACCGACAACGGCGCGATGATCGCTCTCGCCGGTTGCCTGCGTCTGCTGGCCGGCACGCCCGCCAAGCCGGCCGGCGGGTTTGCCGTCCAGCCGCGCTGGCCGCTGATGGCAATCGCCGGCACCCCGGTCAAGTGAACAGGCCCGGGTCGGGCGCGAACTACTTGTCCTTCTTGCCGCCGATCCGGGCTTCCTGACCGGCCAGCAGGCGCTGCAGGTTCTGCCAGTGCTTGCCGATCAGCGCCATCGCAATGATGCCGACGACGAAGATCTGCGCGTTCGCCCCGTGCAGCAGCAGGAAATAGACCGGGGCCAGCGCGGCGGCGAGAATGGCGGCCAGCGAGGAATAGCGGAAGGCGATGGCGACAAGCAGCCAGGTGCCGGCGACGGCCAGGCCGAGCAGCGGATCGAGCCCGATCAGGACGCCGGCGCCGGTGGCGACGCCCTTGCCGCCCTTGAATTTCAGGAAGACCGGATAGAGATGGCCGAAGAAGACGGCCAGTGCGACGAGCCCGATGACGATCTCGCCAAAGCCCATGCGCTGGGCGGCATAGACCGCAACCCAGCCCTTGAGCGCATCGCCGAGCAGCGTCAGCAGCGCCGCCTTCTTGTTGCCGCTGCGCAGCACATTGGTTGCCCCGGGGTTGCCCGAGCCGTAACTGCGCGGGTCGGCCAGCCCGAACAGCCGCGAGGAAATCATGGCGAAAGGAACGGAGCCGAGGAGGTAGGCGGCAAGAATGACGAAAGCCGTTTGCATGGGGGCATGTGTCACTGGGTTACAATCCGGGGCAATTTTACACTTTCACCACGGTCGACCGCCCAATGGACCTGATTTTCATCGACGAACTGCGCGCCGAGACCTGGATTGGCATCTATCCGCGCGAAAAGGCCATGCCGCAGACGGTCGAGATTTCGCTGCGGATCGGCGTGTCCACCGCATCGGCCGGGGCGAGCGACGACATCCGCGATACGGTCGATTACGCGGTGGTCGTCGACCGCTTGCGCGCCGACCTGGCGGCCAGCCACTTCAACCTGCTCGAAAAGCTGGCCGAGCACATCGCCACCTGGCTGCTCGAGGAATTCGCCGTCAACCGGGTCCGCGTCTCGGTTGCCAAGCTAGGCATGATGCCGGGCGTGCGGCGCGTCGGCGTCATCATCGAACGCTCGATCTGACGCCGGTTCAGGCCGCCACGGCCAGGGCGGACATCAGCGCAAAGCCGCCCGCCAGCCCGGCGGCTCCCCTGGCGGCGCCCCCGCGCAAGGCGGCCGGCGCCAGTTCATGCACGACGACCCAGGTCATCGCCCCGGCGGCGGCTGCCAGGGCGAGCGGCAGCGCGGCACCGGCCAGGGTGCCGGCGAAGGCCCCGAACAGGCCGCCCAGCGGTTCGACGAGACCGGTGGCGAGGACGGTGAAGGCCGCCCGCCACGGCCCCGCGCCGAGCACGACGAGGGCGCTGGCGACGATCCAGCCTTCCGGGATGTTCTGCAGCGCGATGCCAAGGCTCATGCCATGGTCGACGCCGGCGCTGACCGCAGTGCCAACGGCCAGCCCCTCGGGTAGGTTGTGGATCGCGATGGCGGCGACGACGAGCGCCAGTTGCGGGCGGCCGGTGATGGTGCCGATGTCCTCGACATGCGCATGCTGCGTGGGCTGGTCGAGTGCCTGCATGGCGAGCGCTCCGGCCAGCCCGGCGCCGATTGCTACGCCGCCGACGAGCAGTGGCTGTGCGCTGCTCATGGTCGCCTGCAAAGCGGGCAGGGCCAGGGNAAAGAAGGCGGCGGCCAGCATCATGCCGCCGGCGACACCGAACAGTGGCCCCAACCACTCCTCGCGCGGGCGCTTCAGGAAAAGTACTGGAAGCGCACCGAGTCCGGTGGCCAGACCGGCGAGAAGGCTGGCCTGAAGTCCGCGCGCCGCCATCGGATTCTCGGCCAGCCATTGCGCCGACTGCTCGATGGCGAAGGTGAGGGCGACGACGGCCATCGCGATACCGGCCGACAGCGGGCGGCGGCTCGCGGGCCGGGCGTAGTGGCGGATGACGATCTCGGACATGGCAATGCTCCCGTGGTGATGGGAAAACGATACGTCGCGATAATCGATAGCGCCAATCGATTGTTTGAATCGAATGGATTGGGCGAATCAATCATGCCGCAAGCGCGACCTCGACCGCCTTCGGGTTCAGGGTGCGCACGATGTCGTGCGGATGGATGCCGACCAGAAAACCGCGCCGGCCGCCGTTGATGTAGATAAGCGGCAGGTCGAGGATGCTGCGCTCGAGATAGACGGGCAGCGACTTCTTGGTCCCGAACGGACTGGTCCCGCCGACCAGATAGCCGGTGTGGCGGTTGGCGGCTTCCAGTGTGCATGGCTCGACCTTCTTGCAGCCGATCTGCCTGGCAAGTTCCCGGGTCGACACCTTGCAGTCGCCATGCATCAGCACGATCAGCGGCCGCGCGTTTTCGTCCTCGAAAACGAGCGTCTTGACCACCGCGTGCTCATCGACATTCAGTTCGCGGGCCGAAACCCGCGTGCCGCCATGCTCTTCGTAGGTGTNGACGTGACTGGAGAAGGCGATCCTGTGCGCTCTGAGGAACCTGATTGCCGGCGTTTCGGGGGCGTGGTGATTCTTGTTCATCCGATGTCTCAGCCGCGTGGGTGATGCGTGGCGTGCAGCGCCTTGAGGCGCTCGCGCGCGACATGGGTGTAGATCTGCGTGGTCGAGATGTCGGCGTGGCCGAGCAGCAGTTGCACGACGCGCAGGTCGGCGCCGTGGTTGAGCAGGTGGGTGGCGAAGGCGTGGCGCAGGACGTGCGGCGAGAGTCTTTCCGGGGCGATGCCGGCGCGCAGCGCGTAGCGTTTGATCAGTTGCCAGAAGGCCTGGCGGGTCATCGGGCCGCCGCGGGCGGTGACGAAGAGGGCGTCGCTCTGCTGCCCGTCGAGGATCTCCCGCCTGGCCTCCTTCAGGTAGCGGCCGAGCCAGTCGATGGCCTGTTCGCCGAGCGGCACCAGGCGCTCCTTGCTGCCCTTGCCGAGGGCGCGCAACACGGCTTCGTTGAATCCGACTTCGTGCAACCGGAGATTGACCAGTTCGGAAACGCGCAGGCCGCTGGCGTACAGGGTCTCGAGCATGGCCCGATCGCGCAGCCCGAGCGGCGTGTCGAGGTCCGGCGCAGAGAGCAGACTGTCGACCTGCTTTTCCGACATGACCTTCGGCAGGCGCGAGGGACTGGTCGGGTTGGCCAGCTTCAGCGTCGGATCGGCGACGATGCGGCCGCGCGCCAGTTGCCAGCGGTAGAAGCGGCGCAGCGTCGACAGGTAGCGCGACTGCGAGCTGGCGCGGGTCTGCCGCGAGAGGTGGGCGATGAAGGCGGTGGCGGTCGTGGCGTCGAGGTCGAGCAGCGCTTCGCGATCCTCTTTGGCCAGCCACAGCGACAGCCTGCCTAGATCGGAGCGGTAGCTGTCGAGTGTCGCCTTGGCCAGGCCGTCTTCCAGCCAGAGGGCGTCGCAGAAGTTGTCGATCTCGGCGAGATCAGTTGCCCGGGCTGAGGGGTTCGCGGTCTTCATGCTGCAACAACCAGCGTTTGACGTCGAGCAGAAAGCCGCCGCGTTCGCGGGCGAAGCCACCCAGCCCGCCGCCGGTGGCGACGACGCGGTGGCAGGGGACGACGACCGGATACGGATTGGCGCCGCAGGCCTGACCGACGGCGCGCGGCGCGTTCCTGAGGCTTTTTGCCAGTTGACCGTAGGTGTGCGTTTGCCCCGACGGGATCGCCGCGATCTCCGCCCACACCCGGCGCTGGAAGGCGGTGCCGGCCGGGCGCAGCGGCAGGTCGAAGGCAAACGCGGGGTCGTTCAGGTAGGCGTGCAACTGGCGGACCGCTTCCACGGCGAGGGCGGTTGTCGGCGCCTGTTCCGGCTGCGGGTCGAGGAACTCGATCGCCGTGACTTCGTCGTCGCAGCAGCGCACCCCGAGCGCAAAGCCGGGAGCGGCGACGACAGCCTGATAGTGAACGGAACTCATGACGATCCCCGGAAGAATTTTCAGCTAGATTATCATGGCGGCGGGACGATATTGCTGCGAGGTTGGCCATGAGTGCGCAGGCGCCGAATCCGAAATCCGCCGCCGGGCCGGCATTGGCCGGCGTGCAGTTCTTCTTCACCCTGGCGTGGACCGTCTATGCCGTGCAACTCCCCGGCCTTCTGGCGACAGCGGGAATTGCCGCGAGTTGGCTGACTCTCCTGCTGATGGCCGACCAATTGGTCTTTGCCGCGATGGATGTCGCCTTTGGCGTGATGGCCGACCGCATGGCCGAAGGCTATCGTCGCCTGGCACGCTTGCTGGTCGTGCTGAGCAGCGTTTCCGCCGTCGCCTTCATCATCCTGCCGCTGGTCGCCGGCGTTGCGCCCGGTGCATTGCTTGCCGTCCTCGTGATCTGGGTAGTCTCCGCTTCGGTGGTGCGCGCGCCGACCCTGATCCTGCTCGGCAAGCGCGCCAAGGCGGCGCAGCAGGCGGACCTCGTCGTCTGGTATGCATCCGGGATGGCGCTGGCGTCGGCGCTCGCACCATTTGTCGCGCTCTGGCTGAAGGGCGGCGACCCGCGACTGTCGTTCATCATATCGGCGCTGACCCTGCTCGTGGCCGTGATGGTGCTGCTGCGGGTGGTTGGCAAGGAGGCGCCGGTCGCCGAAGACATGCCGCCGCGACCCGCCTCCTTTGCCGCCTTGCTGCCGCTGTTGCTGGCGCTCGGGTTGGCCGGGCTCGGATTTCAGCTCCACGCTTTCGTCAATGCTTCGCCGTTGTATCAGCTGCATGCCGGCAAGGAGCAACTGCCGTGGCTGATGCCGCTCCTCTGGCTCGGCTTCTTTGCCATGCTGGCTGGGGTCGGGCCCTTGTTCAAGCGTATCGGCGCGCTGCCCGTGGCCACTGGCGGCATCCTGTTGACGGCGGCAACCAGTTATTCAGCAGGAGCCGCCGACAACCTCGGGATGCTGATTCTCCTGCAATTGATCTGCGGGGTCGGCTGGGCGATGGCCTTCGCCGGCCTGATGGAGAGCGCAGCGACCGCCGGATTGCGGGGGTCCGAAGGGCTNTTTATGGGGAGCTTCTTTGCCGTGACCGCCTTGGCTGTTCTTCTCCGGATCGCCTTTGCCAGCCACTGGCTGGCCGCCTGGAAGAGCAGCCAGTTCGTGCTGCCGGCGGCCCTGTTGCTGGCCGCCGGTCTGATCGCTGCTGCCCAAGCCTGCTTCCCGCGTGGCGGGGCAGGCCGCAACCGAGGACGGGGCCGGGTCAGCCCCTGATGTGCCCGTCGCCGAGGACGACCCATTTCTGGCTGGTCAGCCCCTCGAGGCCGACCGGGCCGCGCGCATGGATCTTGTCAGTCGAGATGCCGATCTCGGCGCCGAGGCCGTACTCGAAACCGTCGGCGAAGCGCGTCGAGGCGTTGATCATCACCGACGCCGAGTCGACCTCGCGCAGGAAGCGCATCGCCTTCGGGTGATTGTCGGTGACGATGGCGTCGGTGTGGTGGGACGAGTACCGGTTGATGTGCTCGATCGCCTCGTCGATCCCGGAAACGACCTTGACCGAGATGATCGGGGCCAGGTACTCGGTGTAGTAATCCACTTCGCTGGCCGGGACGGCTTCCTTGACCAGCGCGCAGGTTTCGGCGCAGCCGCGGATCTCGACACCCTTGGTCGTCAGCATCTGCGCGACCGCCGGCAACAGCGTGGCGGCGACGGCGCGATCGACGAGCAGCGATTCGGCGGTGTTGCAGGTGCCATAGCGCTGGGTCTTGGCGTTCTCGACGACTTTCAGCGCCTTGGCCGGGTCGGCCTGCGCTTCCAGATAGACGTGGCAGTTGCCGTCGAGATGCTGGATCATCGGCACGCGCGACTCGGCGAGCAGACGGGCGATCAGGCCTTTGCCGCCGCGCGGGACGATGACGTCGACGAATTCGCGCAGGGTGATCAGCTCGCCGACGGCGGCGCGGTCGGTGGTGTCGATGACCTGGACGCATTCGGCAGGCAGGCCGGCGGCCTGCAGGCCCTCCTGGACCAACGCGGCGATGGCGCGGTTCGAGCGGATCGCTTCGGAACCGCCGCGCAGGATGGCGGCGTTGCCGGACTTCAGGCAGAGCGCGGCGGCGTCGGCGGTGACGTTCGGGCGCGCCTCGTAGATGATGCCGATGACGCCGAGCGGCACACGCATCTTGCCGACCTGGATGCCGGAGGGACGGTACTTGATGTCGGTCATTTCGCCAATCGGGTCGGGCAGCTTGGCGACCTGCTCGACGCCCTCGGCCATGCCGTCGACGCCTTTCTCGTTCAGCGTCAGGCGGTCGAGCAGGGCGGTTTCGAGGCCGGCGGCGCGGGCGGCGGCCAAGTCCTCGGCGTTGGCGGCGACCAGCGCCGTCTTGTCGCGGCGGATGGCGGCGGCGATGTGCAAGAGGGCGGCGTTCTTCTCGGCCGTGGTGGCCATCGCCAGCCGGCGCGAGGCGGCACGGGCCTGACGGCCGACGGTCTGCATGTAGTCCTTGAGTTCCATGTCGATCCGGGGGCATAAAGGTTCATTATAACGAGCAAATCTGGAGGGAACTTCCGGAAGCGGCTAAACTCTTATGCGCTACTACAATGCGGGCGTGCAACGGGGACGAGATGGCTGAAAAACTAATTTTGCCGACTGAGGCCAGGGTTTGCGCAACTTGCAGCTACTGGGACGGCGAGCGTCAGGTGGACACCGAAATGAAGCTGGTGGTGGTCGCGATGAATTGCCAGGGCGAGTGTCTGGTGCAGGCAGCGAGCAAGCACGGCATAACCGATGTGCGCGGCGAATGCGACTGCATGTGGGAAGACCTCGAACCCGACGACGCGGTCATGGCCAAGTAGCTATTTCCGTGCGCCGAGGCTGAGGCCGAGGCGCAGGAACTCCTCCCAGATGTTGCCCTGACCGATTCCCTTGGCGAGGCGGTCGATCCATCCAGCCTGCTGAAGCGCCGCTTCGAGTGTCGCGGTCGACAGCCTTTGCAGGGCCTTTTTCACCGGGTTGACCCGCGGACCCCAGACCCTGGCCTCCTTGAGCAGCACTTCGAGCGGCCGGCCGCGATCGAGGCCGCTGCGGATCAGTGTCAGTGTCCGGATTTCCTCGCTCATTGCCCACAGCACTAGCGGCGGCGCCTCGCCTTCATGCATTAGGCCGTCGAGCGTGCGGCACAGGCGGGTGATGTCGCCGGCGAGCAGAGCCTCGCGCAGCCCGTCGATGTCATAGCGGGCGACATTGAGCACGGCTTCGCGGATCTGCGCCGGCGACAGCGCGCCGGCCGGGTAAAGCAGGCCGAGTTTCTGGATTTCCTGATGCGCGGCGAGCAGGTTGCCTTCGACGCGGTCGGCGATGAATTTCAGGCTGTCGACATCTGCGCTCTGTTGCTGCCGGCGCAGGCGGCCGGCGATCCAGCCGGGCAGCTCGGCCAGCGGCGGCGCCATCAGCTTGAGCGCGACGCCGGCGTTGACCAGTGTCGTGAACCACGCGGCCTTCTCTTCCCGCCAGTCGAGTTCCGGCAGCGTGACCAGCAGCAGGTTGTCCGGTGACAGGTTTCTGCACCATTCCTGCAGCGCGGCG
Organism: Dechloromonas sp.; assembly: GCA_013693915.1. Classification (GTDB taxonomy): domain Bacteria; phylum Pseudomonadota; class Gammaproteobacteria; order Burkholderiales; family Rhodocyclaceae; genus Azonexus. Next base: position 937,503 of record CP059264.1, read on the forward strand.
CCGCCTTCCTTGCCCGGCTTGCCGGAAGGGATGCGCAGGTCGATCAGCTTGCGGTCGCCGAACAGTGACAGGTTGCCGCCGGCGGCGAGCAGCTGGTTCCAGTCGAAATGCGGCAGGACGGTGAGGATTTCGCGCTCGCTGTAGCCCGCCTTGCGCGCCCGGGCGCGGATCGTGTCGGCGGCTTCGATGACCAGCAGCGGCTCGTCGCCGTAAAGCACATACAGCGGGCGCAACTCGCGTTCGAGGTGCGCGGCGAGTTGATCGCCCTTGAGCAGCATCAGTCGTCTTCTTCGAGATCGGGATTCTTCGGCTTGATGATCGACAGGCGGCGGATGATCTGGTTGACCAGATCGTTGTTCATGTCGCGCCAGAGCAGGCCTTCCTCGAGATCCTTCGCCAGCACCGTCGAGTCGTCGTAGGTGACGTCGCGCGACAGGTTGATCTCGTTGGGGCCGACCAGTTCCTGGCCCTTGGCGTTGACGACACGGAACTTGTAATCGAGTTGCAGGCGGTATTCGCGGACACGGCCCTGGGCGTTTACCGCCAGGATGGTCTTGACCCGGGTGTCCTGCAGTTGTTCGAAGACCGCCTCGGCATCCTTGGCGCTGTCGACGATCCTTGTCCGGTCGGTGGCCTTGATGTAGCGCTGCATCCAGATGCGGACGTCGGACGTCTCGGGCAGCGCGATGTAGAGCGTCTTGTAAGGCAGGTTGCTGGTCAGCACCCNCCGCAACTGGAAGCCGCAGCCGGCGATGACGATCGCCAGGAACAATGCGAAGACGATGCGGAGCGGGAGGCGCATGGCGATTCCTCAAACGACGATATTGACCAGACGGCCGGGAACGACGACGACCTTCTTCGCCGGCTTGCCTTCCACGAACCTGACGGCGGCCTCGGAGGCCAGCGCGGCGGCTTCGATGGTCGCGCTGTCGGCCGCGGCCGGGACGCGGATGGCGCCGCGCAGCTTGCCGTTGACCTGCACCATCAGCTTGATCTCGTCCTGCTTCAGCGCGGCCGGGTCAGCCTTGGGAAAGGCGGCGCGGCCGGCATCAAAGCCCGGCTTCAGCTCGGCGTAGAGCGCCTGGCCGATGTGGGGGACGATGGGAAAGAGCAGCAGCACGGCGCTTTCCAGCACTTCCTGCGCCAGCGCGCGGCCGGCGGCATCCTTGAGATCCACCTTGTCGTAGGCGTTGAGCAGTTCCATCACGGCGGCGATGGCGGTGTTGAACTGCTTGCGGCGGCCGTAGTCGTCGGCGACCTTGCCCATGGTCTGGTGCAGCTTGCGGCGCAGGTCGCGCTGTTGGCCACTGAGCGCGGTCGACAGCGAATCCGGGTCGATTTTCGCGTCGACCGTGCCGGCCTGCACGTGGTCGTGAACCAGCTTCCACAGCCGGCGCAGGAAGCGGAAGGCGCCCTCGACGCCGGCATCGGACCATTCCAGCGACTGGTCGGNGGGCGACGCGAACATGATGAAGAGCCGCGCCGTGTCGGCGCCGTACTGGTCGATCAGCGCCTGCGGGTCGACACCGTTGTTCTTCGACTTCGACATCTTCTCGGTGCCGCCGATGACCACCGGCTGGCCGTCGGCGCGCAAGGTGGCGCCGGTCGGGCGGCCGCGCTCGTCGGTGACGACGTNCACATCGGCCGGGTTGATCCACTGCTTTTTGCCGCCGTCCAGATCGCGGTAGAAGGTTGGCGCGACGACCATGCCCTGCGTCAGCAGGTTGGCGAAGGGCTCGCCGAGGTCGCCGATGAGGCCGACGTCGCGCATCAGCTTGGTGAAGAAGCGCGAGTAGAGCAGGTGCAGGATGGCGTGCTCGATGCCGCCGATGTACTGGTCGATGCCGCCCTTGCACCAGTACTGGACGCGCTCATCAACCATTGCCGTGGTGTTGTCGGGGCAGGCGTAGCGCAGGAAGTACCAGGACGACTCGACGAAGGTGTCCATGGTGTCGGTCTCGCGCCGAGCGTCGCCGCCGCACTTCGGGCACTTGCAACGGTAGAACTCGGGCATGCGCGCCAGCGGCGAGCCGTGGCCGGTGATCTCGACGTTCTCCGGCAGTACGACGGGCAGTTGCTCGTCCGGTACCGGCACGTCGCCGCAAGTCTTGCAGTGGATGATCGGGATCGGGCAGCCCCAGTAACGCTGGCGGGAAATGCCCCAGTCGCGCAGGCGGAACTGGACCTTCTTGTCGCCCAGGTCCTTGGCGGCGAGGTCGGCAGCGATCGCGTCGACAGCCGCTTCGTAGCCGAGACCGTCGTACTTGCCGGAATTGACCAGCTTGCCGCGCTGCTTGTCGGCGTACCACTCAGCCCAGGCTTCGTGGCTGAACGAGGTTTCACCTTCAACGGCGACGACCTGCCTGATCGGCAGGTTGTACTTCAGCGCAAAGGCGAAATCGCGCTCGTCGTGCGCCGGCACGGCCATCACGGCGCCGTCGCCGTAGCTCATCAGCACGTAGTTGCCGACCCAGACTTCGACCTGAGCGCCGGTCAGCGGGTGGGTGACGTAGATGCCGGTCGGCAGGCCCTTCTTTTCCATCGTCGCGAGGTCGGCCTCGGCGACGCCGCCCTGCTTGCATTCCTCGATGAATTTCGCGAGTTCCGGGTTGTCGACCGCAGCACGGGTCGCCAGCGGGTGCTCGGCGGCGACGGCGACGAAGGTAACGCCCATGATGGTGTCGGCACGGGTGGTGAACACCCACAGTTCCTCCGGTCGACCGTNCGAGTTCGTAGGGAAGGCGAAGCGGACGCCGGTGCTCTTGCCGATCCAGTTCTTCTGCATCAGGCGCACCTGTTCGGGCCAGCCCGGCAGGTTGTCGAGCTCGGCCAGCAGTTCCTCGGCGTAGGCGGTGATCTTCATGTAGTACATGGGGATCTCGCGCTTTTCGATCGGCGCGCCGGAGCGCCAGCCCTTGCCATCGATGACCTGCTCGTTGGCGAGCACGGTGTGGTCGACCGGGTCCCAGTTCACGGTGCCCAGCTTCTTGTAGACCAGGCCCTTTTCATAAAGGCGGGTGAACAGCCACTGTTCCCAGTGGTAGTACTCGGGCGTGCAGGTCGCCAGTTCGCGCGTCCAGTCGATGGCGAAGCCCAGCGACTTGAGCTGCTCCTTCATGTAGTCGATGTTCTGGTAGGTCCAAGCGGCAGGCGGCACCTGGTTGGCCAGCGCGGCGTTCTCGGCCGGCATGCCGAAGGCGTCCCAGCCCATCGGCTGCAGGACGTTGTAGCCGAGCATCGTGTGGAAGCGCGAGAGGACGTCGCCGATAGTGTAGTTGCGCACGTGGCCCATGTGCAGCTTGCCCGACGGATAGGGGAACATCGACAGGCAGTAGTACTTGGGCTTGCCGGTGTCCTCGACGGCGCGGGCAGCGCCGGTCCGGTCCCAGTGCTGCTGGGCGGCACGCTCGATGGCGGCCGGGGCGTATTTTTCCTGCATGGATGAGTCGCGGGTGGATTGGCGGATATACCGCCGATTATACCGGCGCTTGCTCCGCGAGCGGCGACAGGGAAAAGGAAACGCCGGCTGCCGGGCAGGTTCTCAGGCGGTCGGGCAAGCCTCGCGACCGGCCGTCCGGCGCTGGCCGCGGAGCGGCCCGGCACCCGACGCTGCGGATGTCCGGTGCCAGATTTGCCGCGTCATGCCGCTTTCTTTGGCGCGCAGACGCTTTCCCAGGTGATTTGCCAGAAACGGTAGGTGTTCTGCGCGGCCATCAGCGAAAGGAGCGAGATCCGCGACTGATGCCGCCACATCCATGACACCTTCGGCGCGGGCGTCAGCCCGTACTGCGGGGTCCGCCCGATTTCGTCCTCGACGAGGTCGAGCAGGCGCTCGACGGCAAGGCCCCAGTACTCGGAACCCTCGGCCTTGCCGGTCAGGTACTCGGCCTCGGAGGTCGCGCGTCGCCACAGCTTCAGCGCCAGTTCATCGCTGATGCCGGCCTTCCTGGCGATCCAGGGAGGATCTTGGGTGCTTTCATGTTGTTGCTCCTTCTACTGCGTGGCGGTAACCACTTGTCGCTTCGACTGCCTCGTGGGCAAAAAGTTTTGTGCACTGCAATAATCTTGGGGAAAGTATACTGTCCCTGCAACAACTGAGGGTAGGCTAATTCTACTAACCGGGTTGCTGCGTTGCACAATGGCCACTGCCTGCTCCGGCCACCATCCCGACGCCGCTGGGCACCTGCCGTCCGACCATCGTTTCCTGGCGAGATTCGCTACATGTCCGACCTCCTGGCCAATCTGAACGTGCCGCAACTGCAGGCGGTGACGCTGCCGCCGCTGCATGCGCTGATCCTCGCCGGCGCCGGCAGCGGCAAGACCCGCGTGCTGACGACGCGCATCGCCTGGCTGATGTCGACCGGCCAGGTCGGCCCGCACGGCGTGCTGGCGGTGACCTTCACCAACAAGGCGGCCAGGGAAATGACGGCGCGGCTGTCGGCACTGGTGCCGATCAACACGCGCGGCATGTGGATCGGCACCTTCCACGGGCTGTGCAACCGCCTGCTGCGGGCGCATTTCCGCGAAGCCGGGCTGCCGCAGACCTTCCAGATCCTCGATGCGGCTGACCAGCTGGCAATGGTCAAGCGCCTGCTGAAGAACCTCAACATCGACGACGAGAAATACCCGCCGCGCGAACTGTGCCACTTCATCAACGCCCACAAGGAGCAGGGCGTGCGCGCAGCGCAGGCCGAGGCCTGGGACAACTACACGCAGAAGCGCGTCGAGTTCTATGCCGAGTATGAAAACCAGTGCAATCGCGAAGGCGTCGTCGATTTCGCCGAATTGCTCTTGCGCTGTTACGAATTGCTGCAGCGCAACGAACCGCTGCGCCGGCACTACCAGCAGCGCTTCCGCCATATCCTGGTCGACGAGTTCCAGGACACCAACAAGCTGCAGTACGCCTGGCTGCAACTGCTGGCCGGCGGCGGCGCCTGGGTCTTCGCGGTCGGCGACGACGACCAGAGCATCTACGCCTTCCGCGGCGCCGAGGTCGGCAACATGCGCGACTTCGAGCGCGAGTATGCCGGTGCCAACGTCATCCGCCTCGAACAGAATTACCGTTCGCACGGCAACATCCTCGCCGCCGCCAACGCGCTGATCAAGCACAACCGCGAGCGCCTCGGCAAGAACCTGTGGACCGACGCCGGCGCCGGCGAGCCGATCCGCGCCTACGAGGGCTATTCGGACCTCGATGAGGCACGCTTCGTCATCGACGAGATCCGCGAACTGGTGCGCGACGGCGTCGCGCCGACCCAGTGCGCCATCCTCTACCGCTCCAACGCCCAGTCGCGGGTGCTCGAGCACGAGTTGTTCGCCAAGGGCGTGCCGTACAAGGTCNNTGGCGGCCTGCGCTTCTTCGAGCGCCAGGAAATCAAGCATGCGCTGGCCTACCTGCGCCTGCTCGGCAACCCGGACGACGACACCGCCTTCCTGCGCGTCGTCAATTTTCCGACCCGCGGCATCGGCGCCCGATCACTGGAAAACCTGCAGGCGACGGCCCACCAGTGCAACAGCAGTCTGTACAACGCCGCCGCCTCGCTGACCGGCAAGGCGGGGCAGACGGTCGGCGCCTTCATCCGCCTGATCGAGTCGCTGCGCAGCGAAACCGCCAACCTCCGGCTGCCGGAAATGGTCGAACACGTCGTCGAGAAATCCGGCCTTGCCCAGCATTACCGGACCGAGAAGGAAGGCCAGGAAAGGCTGGAAAACCTCGACGAACTGATCAACGCCGCCGCTTCTTTCGTCGACGACGACGGCGTGGTGATGAGCGATGCGGGCGAAGGCGGCGCGCTCGCTTCCTTTCTCGCCCATGCCTCGCTGGAGGCCGGAGAACACCAGGCGGGCGAGGGCCAGGAGGCGGTGCAGCTGATGTCGGTGCACGCCGCCAAGGGGCTGGAATTCGACGTGGTCTTCATCACCGGCCTCGAACAGGGCCTGTTCCCGCACGAGAACGCGGTCGTTCAGGGTCGCGACGGCCTGGAGGAAGAACGCCGGCTGATGTACGTCGCGGTGACCCGCGCCCGCCAGCGGCTCTATGTGTCCTGCGCCCAGACACGGATGCTGCACGGACAGACGCGCTATTGCATTCCGTCGAGCTTCCTCGACGAAATCCCCGAACCGTTGCTGCTCAAGCTGAACAGGAAGGCCGAGCCGGTCGTCCCGGCCTTCGCTTCCTTCGGCGGTGGCCATGCCGGGCCGGTAGCGGGCGGTCTGCGCATCGGCCAGACGGTCGAACATGCCAAGTTCGGCATCGGCGTCATCGTTGCGACCGAAGGGCGGGGCGCCGATGCCCGCGTGCAGGTCAATTTCGGCGGCAGCGGAATGAAGTGGCTGGCGCTCGAATACGCCAGGCTGACGCCGGTGTGAGCGCTGCTGCGGTCGACACGGCTTTTTGGCGCAAAATCGGCGGTGTCCGGTGGAATGCGATGCGGCGCGGTGATACGCTCTCACTTCCGCCCGAATAACACGAAGGGAGACCGACATGAGCCACGCCATCCGCATCCACCAGACCGGCGGTCCGGAAGTCCTGAACTGGGAGGAGGTGGCCGTGCCACCGCCCGCCGCCGGGAAGCCACCGTGCGTCACGCCGCGGTCGGCCTCAACTTCATCGACACCTATCACCGCACCGGCCTCTACCCGCTGCCGCTGCCGTCCGGAATCGGCCTCGAGGGCGCCGGGGTGGTCGAGGCGGTTGGCGCGGGTGTGACCGAGGTCGCGGTCGGCGATCGCGTCGCCTACGCCGGTGGCCCGGTGGGCGCCTACGCCGAGGTGCGCAACCTACCCGCCCAGCGGCTGCTCAGGCTGCCGGAAGGCGTCGGCTTCAACACCGCTGCCGCGATGATGTTGCAGGGCCTGACCGCCGCCTACCTGTTGCGCCGCACCTATCGCGTGCAGGCCGGGGATGCGGTGCTGATCCATGCGGCGGCCGGCGGCGTCGGGCTCATTGCCTGCCAGTGGGCGAAGGCGCTGGGGGCGACGGTCATCGGCACCGTCGGGTCGGCGGCCAAGGGCGAACTGGCCAGGGCACACGGCTGCGACCATGTCATCAACTACGCGACCGAGAACTTCAGCCAGCGTGTGCGCGAGATCACCGGCGGCGAGGGGTCGCGGTGGTCTATGACGGCGTCGGCAAGGATGTCTTCATGGGCTCGCTCGACAGCCTGCGCACGCTCGGCATGCTGGTCACCTACGGCAACGCCTCGGGGCCGGTGCCGCCCTTCGACCCGCTGCTGCTGGCGCAGAAGGGCTCGCTGTTCGTCACCCGGCCGACGCTGATGCACTACACGGCGAAGCGCGCCGACCTCGAGGCGCTGGGCGGCGAACTGTTCGCGATGGTCGGCTCCGGCAAGGTGCGCATCGAAATCAACCAGACCTACCCGCTGGCCGCAGCCGCCCAGGCGCATCGCGATCTCGAGGCGCGCAGGACCACCGGTTCCACCATCCTGCTTCCATGATGGCCAAGGTCAAGGCAGGGCTGGTCTCGCTGCGCGACCTGTTCGCCACCGCCTGGTGGATATTCCTGATCGCCGGCATCGGTTTCGTCATCGCCTTCCAGTTCGTTCAGCCCGCCCCGCCCAACAAGATCGTGATCACCACCGGCAGCGACGCCGGCGCCTATTACGCCTACGCCGGCCGCTACGCCGCCATCCTGGCCAGGAACGGGATCACGCTCGAGGTCCGGACCTCGGCCGGTTCGCTGCAGAACATCGAGCGGCTGGAAAATGACGAGGCCCAGGTCGGCTTCGTCCAGGGCGGCGTGATCGAGCCCAAGGGCGATCCCGACGACGATGAGTCGGACTCGCAACTGCTGTCGCTCGGCAGCGTGTTCTTCGAACCGGTCTGGGTCTTCTACCGGGGCGACCGGCGCATCGATCGCCTGACCGATCTCAAGGGCAAGCGCATCGCCATCGGCCAGGAGGGTTCCGGTGTGCGCCAGCTGGCGCAGCAGTTGTTGCGCGCCAACGACATCAATCCCGGTGGCCACCTGCTGCCGCTGTCCGGCCTCAAGGCCGCCGAGGAACTGCAGCAGGGCCGGATCGAGGCAGCCTTCATCATCGCCGCCGAGAACGCGCCGGTGGTCCAGGTGCTGTTGCGCTCGCCGGGCGTCAAGGTGATGAGTTTCGCGCAGGCCGATGCCTACCAGCGCCGCTTCCCGTTCCTGACCAGGCTGACGCTGCCGCAGGGCGTCGCCGATCTGGTCCGCGACTATCCGCCGCACGACGTCACCCTGTTGGCTCCGACGGCCAACCTTGTCGTCCGCGACGATCTCCATCCNGCCCTGCAGAGCCTGCTGCTGCAGGCAGCCACCGAGGTGCACGGGCGCGCCGGTTTCTTCCAGCGCGCCGGCGAGTTTCCCGCCTACAAGGATCGCCTGCTACCCCTGTCGCCCGAGGCGGCGCGCTATTTCAAGTCCGGCCCGCCCTTCCTCCAGCGCTACCTGCCATTCTGGCTGGCGGTGCTGATCGACCGGCTGATCGTTCTTCTGATTCCCGTCTTCGCGTTGCTGATTCCGCTGCTCAAGGTGGCGCCGGCGATCTACTCGTGGCGGGTGCGCTCCAAGGTCTTCCGCTGTTATGGCGAGTTGAAATACCTCGAGGAAGACCTGAAGCAGCGCTTCGACGTCGCGAAGCTGCCGGAATACCGCAGCCGGCTCGATGTGCTGGACGAGGAGGCGAGGGGCCTCAAGGTTCCCCTGGCATTCACCGATCTGGTNCTCACCTTGCGCGAACATGTTAACCTAGTGCGACAACAACTCAAGAATCTGGAGGACAGGAGATGAAGGCCTTTCTCGTTGCCAACCCCAAGGGTGGTTCCGGCAAGAGCACGCTGGCGACCAACCTGGCGGGATACTTCGCCAGCAAGCGCCATGAAGTGATGCTCGGCGACATCGATCGCCAGCAGTCATCGCGGGAATGGCTGGGCCTCCGCCCCTTCGCGCTGCCGACCATCGACACCTGGGAGATCGGGCTCGACGCCGTCGCCAGGCCGCCCAAGGGCACCAGTCATGTCATCCTGGATACCCCGGCCGGCCTTCACGGCAGGATGCTGGAACGGGTGCTCAAGCTGTCGACCCGCGTCATCGTGCCGGTGCAGCCGTCGATCTTCGACATGATGGCGACGCGCCATTTCCTCACCGAACTGCTGTCCGAGAAGGCGGTGCGCCGCGGCCGGGCGGACGTTGCCGTGATCGGCATGCGCGTCGATGCGCGAACGCGCGCGGCTGCCGAACTCGAGCGCTTTTTCGCCACCTTCGACCTGCCCGTGCTGGCCTACCTGCGCGACACGCAGGTCTATGTGCAGGCTTCCGCCGCCGGCATGACCATCTTCGACCTGCCGCCTTCGCGGGCCGCGCGCGACGTCGAGCAGTGGCAGACGATCATCGAGTGGGCCGAGGCCGGCGAGCGTGCCGAGGCCCACGAACATCATGGGCATCACGGGCACCACAGGCACGACGAGGAAAGCGAGAGCGACGAGGCCTGAGGCCGGCGGCTGCGCAGCGGCCGCGCCGGGGACGGCCTGGCTGTTGCGGCGTCCCGGCGTGGCTCCGCGTCAGGGGTAGCAGGGCCTCTGCCGGTCGTCGCGGTCGACGGCGAAAAAGCGCGGAATTTCGCACCACCGCTAGTTGGCAAAGGCGGCGATGCCGGTCTGGGCGCGGCCGAGGATCAGCGCGTGGATGTCGTGCGTGCCCTCGTAGGTGTTCTNGACTTCGAGATTGACCACGTGGCGGATGACGCCGAACTCGTCGGAAATGCCGTTGCCGCCCAGCATGTCGCGCGCCGTGCGGGCGATGTCGAGCGCCTTGCCGCACGAGTTGCGCTTCATGATCGAGGTGATTTCCACGGAGGCGGTGCCGTCGTCCTTCATGCGCCCGAGGCGCAGGCAGCCCTGCAGGCCGAGCGCGATCTCGGTCTGCATGTCGGCCAGCTTCTTCTGGATCAACTGGTTGGCGGCGAGCGGGCGGCCGAACTGCTGGCGGTCGAGCGTGTACTGGCGCGCCGCATGCCAGCAGAACTCGGCGGCGCCGAGCGCGCCCCAGGCGATGCCGTAGCGCGCCGAGTCGAGGCAGGTGAACGGCCCCTTGAGCCCGCGCACGTCGGGGAAGGCGTTCTCCTCGGGGACGAAGACGTCGTCCATGACGATCTCGCCGGTGATCGATGCGCGCAGCCCGACCTTGCCGTGGATGGCCGGCGCCGACAGCCCGGCCATGCCCTTGTCGAGCACGAAGCCGCGGATCGCCCCGGCATCGTCCTTGGCCCAGACGACGAAGACGTCGGCGATCGGCGAATTGGTGATCCACATCTTGCTGCCGGTGAGCCGGTAGCCGCCTGGCACGGCGCGCGCCCGCGTCTCCATGCTGCCGGGGTCGGAACCGTGGTTGGGCTCGGTCAGCCCGAAGCAGCCGATCCATTCGCCGCTCGCCAGCTTCGGCAGGTATTTCCGCTTCTGCGCCTCGCTGCCGAAAACGAAGATCGGCACCATGACCAGCGACGACTGCACGCTCATCATCGAGCGGAAACCGGAATCGACGCGCTCGACCTCGCGCGCGATCAGCCCGTAGCTGACGTAGTTCAGTCCGGCGCCGCCGTACTCGGGCGGAATGGTCGGGCCGAGCAGGCCGATCGCGCCCATTTCCCTGAAGATCGCCGGGTCCGTGCGCTCGTGGCGGAAGGCCTCGGTCACGCGCGGCATCAGTTTGCCCTGGCAGTAGTCGCGCGCCGCGTCGCGGATCATGCGCTCGTCTTCGGTGAGCTGCGCATCGAGCAGCAGCGGGTCGTCCCAGCAGAAGCGGGCCTTGGCCATGGTCGGTTTCCTCCGGTTGTCGTCCGGGCGATTGTAGCCCACCCGCGTGTCGCCCCCGGGCTGCTGCGGTCGACGTGCCATCAGGGCAGCATTTCAACTGCCACGGAGGGAACGCGGTGTTCCACGCGCGCGGGACGCCACACCGGCAAGGCGGCAACGTCATTTTCGTGCATGACATATGGACATCGGGGGAGGGGCACATATCATCGCGCGCTAAATCCCCACATCCTTGATACCACCCTCGCGAGCCCGCCCATGAAAGCCGATCTCTCCCGTTCCGCTTCGCAATTCCGCCGCGCTGCCGGCGGGGAGGTTCACTCCCCGATTGGGCACACCGGGTTCCGCCCGCGCCCCACGACCATCGCCCTCGCCGTCTGCGCGCTGCTCGGCGGCGGGCAAGCCTGGGCCGCCTGCACCGCCGCGCCGTCGGCCGCGACCGTCGTTGGCGGGGTGCTGGCGCCGGCCAGCGGCGACACCGTCAATTGCACGGGGCTGACCGAAGTGGCGATCGTCAACGTCGCGGCGACCGGGACGACGGTCGACGTCGCCGCCGGCGGCAACGTCCGCTCGGCGACGCGGCAGGCGCCGGCCGTCGCGCTCGGCGCCGGCGCCACCATCACCAACGCGGGGGGTGCTTTTGCCGACCGTCCGGGTGATGGCACGTTGGTCGCTAACGGCGGCACGATCACGATCTACGGTGCCGGCAACACGATCACCAACGCGGGCACCATCGAGGCTCGCGACGGGCCGGCGATCCAGGGCCTGATCAACACAGCCCCGGCAACCGGGACCGTGCTCAACAACAGCGGCGTGATCCGCAACACCAACGACACGGCAACCAACAGCTCCGCGGCCGTCACGCTGGGCGACAACGCCCGGGTCACCAATTCGGGCGGGACCATCGAAATGCGCGGTGGCGGCGGCCGCGAGGCGCTCCTCGTCGGCGCCGGCAGCCAGATCGAAAACCAGGCATTGGGGGTGATCCGGGCCACCGAGACGCGAACCTTCTTCACGAACTCCAATTTCATCACCCGAGGTGCGACCGGCATCCAGATGGGAGCCAACAGCACGCTGGTCAATGCCGGGCGCATCGAAACCAGCGCCGCGCTCACGGGCTTGGGCGAGGCCGTTTATCTTGTCGGCACCGGGTCGGCCGTCACCAACAGCGGCACCATCGACGCCACTGCGGCCCAATACGCCATCCGCGCAGTCGCCGACCTCGATGCCACCGGCAGCGTGACCATTACCAACAGCGGCACGCTGCTGGGCGGCAGCGGCGGCGCGATCCTGATCGACCAGGGCAACGGCGCTCTGGTGACGCTGGACACCGGCTCGCAGATCACCGGCTCGGTGACGGTGCGGGACAGGGAGCGCGTGGCGAAGTCCGACGCCGAACTGGGCAACGATCAGCGCGTCATCGATTTTTGCCGGCAGAATCCGACAAATTTGATCTGCTACAAGACCGAATCCTTGTTGCCCGCACAGGCCACGCTGCGCCTGCAGGGCACGGGAACAGAAAACGACCGGCTCTCCGGTTTCAACCTGATCGAGAAGCCCGACGCCGGGCTGTGGGTCCTGAGCACCCCCTGCAGGCGGGCTCGGCGGACAACCTGTCCGGCGACTTCCGCGGCCCGCTGACGGTCAATGTCGCCGATGCCGGCGGACAGCTCAACCTGACCGGGGCGATCAGCGACGCCAGCGACGGCACGGCCGGGCAGGTGGTCAAGAACGGCGCCGGCATCCTGGCGCTTTCCGGGAACAACACCTACAGCGGTGCGACGACGATCAACGCCGGCATCCTGCAGGCGAACGGCGGCAACGCCATCGGTGACAAGTCCGCGGTCACCATCGCCGGCGGCGCGTTGCTGCAGGTGGGGGCGAGCGAAACCATCGGCTCGCTGGCCGGCGCGGGCGACGTGTTGCTGCAGAACACTGCGTTGACGACGGGCAAGGACAACACCTCGACCACCTTCAGCGGCGCGATGATCGGCTCCGGCAGCTTCGAGAAATACGGTACGGGCACGCTGACCCTGACGGGGGCCAGCACCGCCACCGGCGACCTCATCGTGCAGGAAGGCGCCCTGAACATGGCCGGCAGCACGCCCATGCACGTGGCCGTCAGCTCCGGCGGCAGCCTCGCCGGCAACGGCACGGTGGGCCGCCTGACCAACTACGGCATTGTCGCACCCGGCAATTCGGTGGGTACGCTGAACGTCAACGGCGCCTATTTGCAGGCCAGCACCGGCACCTACCAGGCCGAGATTCGTCCGGACGGCAGCGCCGCCGACCTGATCGCCGCCACCGGCGCGGCCGTGCTCGGAGGCCGACTGACCGTCCAGGGCGAGAACGGTGCCCTGCTGACGCCCGGCGCCGGCGGCACGGCGGCCAGCCCCAGGCTGTACACCATCCTCACTGCCGGCGGCGGCGTGAGCGACCGGTTCGCCAGCCCGCCGACCGCGCTCGGCGCGTTCACCTTCAACACCATCTACAACCCGAACAACGTGCAGCTCGGCGTCACCTACACCGGTTTCAGCGCCATCCAGGCGCCGGGCGTCATTCCCGGCACGGGCACGACGAACCAGAAGACCAAGGCCAAGTTCCTCGACAGCGCGCCGATCGTGTCGGGCAACTATTCCAGCGGCAACAGCGATTTCGACCGCATCCTGCTGGAGATCGCCAACGAGACGCCGGCGCAACTGGCGGCCACCTACAACGCCATCATCGCCGAGCCCTACGCCGCCTTCATGACGGTGCTGCTCAACCAGAACGACTTCTACGCCAACAACGTGATGGATCGCGCCCAGGCCTGTTCCCTGCGCGGTCGCGCCACGCTCGGCGGCGCCTTTGCGCCGCAGGAGGACAGCGCGAGCGGACGGCGCGAATCGTCCAGTTGCGACCCCGCCGCGAAGCACCGGCGCTACGGCGGCTGGGTCGACGCGACCTGGGTCAGGGGTTCGGTGGATGGCAGCGATGGCCTGAGCGGCTACGACTACCGGATGGCCGGGCTGCTCCTTGGCGCCGATGCGGCGGTCAGCAGCAATGTCGCCGTCGGCGTCGCGGCCGGCTTCGGCAAGCCCAGGCTCGACAACTACGATCTGGCAAGCGCCACCATCGACGGGAACAGCTACTTCCTGAGTGCCTACGGGACGGTGACCAGCAACCAGTGGGAGTTCGCGGGCCTGCTCGGGTACACCTTCGGCAATTACGATTCGCAGCGGTATATCAACTTCGGCAGCATCAACCGGCAGGCCAAGGGCGATTTCGACGGCCAGGGGATGATCGCCTCGCTGAAGGCGGCCTACTTCCAGCAGTTTGGCGGTTTCGAAGTCATCCCGGAAATCGGGCTGACCTACTCGAAAATCTGGCAGGACGGCTTCACCGAGTCCGGGGCCGGCAGCCTGAACCTCAAGGTCGACGACGCTGACGCCCACTCGCTGGTGACGTCGGTGGGCGTGCGCCTGGGCACCAGCCTCGAGCTCGGCACGACGCCGCTCCGCGTGCAGGGGCTGCTGCGCTACGACTACGACTGGAACGCCGGCGACGACAACGCGCATAGGGTCACGGCCAGCCTGGCCGAAGTGCCGGCACTCGGGACGATGTCGATCATCGGCCAGAATCGCGGCGCGAACGGTTTCACCGTCGGCGGTGCGGCGACCGCGCTGGTGACGAAGAACATCGACGTGTTCGCCGGGGCCACGTACCGCTGGAACGACAACGGCAACGAGTACACGCTCGGGGCCGGCGCGCGCGGGTGGTGGTAAGGCGATGACCTGAGGCCACCGGCCGCGTGTCCGACATGCTCGAACACGCGGCGCGCACTCGGCAGGCCGAGCGCCGCCTGCTGCTGACCAGCCTGCCCGAACCGCTGCTCGTGCTGGCCATGGGGCTGTTCGTGCTGCTCATCGTGCTGGGGGTGATGATGGCGATTATCGGGATCAGCCAGTTGATCCGCTGACGAGGCGTTTCGCGCTGTCGTTACAGCCCGGCGCGACCCGTTACGCGCCGGCCAGTCCGGTGCGGTCGACCGCAGCGCGACGGCGATTTCGTTAGCGGCGGGTGTATCAGTACGGATTGACCATGTCCCGCCAGGAACGGACCTGTACGCCGCTGCGCGTGTAGCTTTCCGTTCCGCCATGAATCAGCCACGGCGCAAGCGCTTCCTCGCCAGCGATGCGCCCGGCTTTTTGCCCGGCGCGAATGTAATCGCTGGTCACGGTTTGTCCTGATTTGATTTCCACAGGCTGAATGCGGCCGCCGGTCTCGAACAGCAGGTCGCTTTCCAGCCCGTTGTTGTCGCGCCAGAAGTAGAGGTCGGCCGGCTGGCCGGCGTTGAAGCGTGCCTTGACGAATTCGCCGACAACCCAGGTTTCGAACAGTGCTCCGCGCATCGGGTGCAGGCTGAGCATTTNCCCGGAAGTGATGCCGAGCAGCCAGCAGGCCAGTCCGATATCGAGAAAGTAGAGCTTGGGGGTCTTGACCAGGCGCTTGCCGAAATTGCGGTGATACGGCGGCAGGCGATGGACGAGGTAGCTGCTCTCCAGCACCGTGAGCCAGTTGCGCGCACTGCCTTGCGAGATGCCCGCCTCGCCGGCGAGCGCGGCCAGGTTCAGCATCTGGCCCGTGCGCGCCGCGCACAGCCGCAGGAAACGCTGGAATACGCCCAGGTCGTGGATGTTCATCACCTGGCGCACATCGCGTTCGACATAGGTGGCGACGTAGCTGGGAAACCAGTCCTGCACTTCAATTCCCCGGGCGTGCAGGGCGGGATAACCGCCCGTCAGGAGCAGCCGGTCGAGATTCANTTTCGAAGCGGGGGCGGCGGTCAGTTCAGCCAGCGACAGCGGCAACAGTTGCGTGATGGCCACGCGCCCGGCAAGGGACTGCGTGATGCCCGCCATGAGCCCGAATTGCTGTGAGCCGGTGAGGACGAAACGGCCGGGCCGTCGATCCTCGTCAACCATCCCTTGCAGCCACGAAAACAATGCCGGCCAGCGCTGCGCTTCATCGAAGATCGCCCCATCGGCAAAGCGTGCCAGGAAACCGCGCGGATCCTCCTGCGCGAAGGCCAGTTCGGCCGGGTTCTCCAGGCTGACATAGGGTTTGTCGGCAAACAGCGTTCGCGCTAGGGTAGTCTTGCCTGACTGGCGCGGGCCGGTAATGGCAATAACGGGAAACAGGCCGGCAAATCGTTGCAGGGTTGTTCCCAGCGCGCGCGGCAGGGTGATTGGTGTATTCATATCCGTAATATAAATAACGATATGTATGAATACAAGCTGGATGAAAAAGCGAAAAATCGGCACCGGTGGAACGGTGCCGACCCGCTACGGCTTGCTGATGGTTCCGTCCGGCAGGACGAATCCCGGCGTGGCGTGGTCGCGCAGGCAGTCGGTGGACACCTTGCCCCGCGGATCATCGAGGAACTGCGCGATGATCTTCATCGCGCAGCGGTTTACCGCGCCGACCTGCACGTGGGTGCCGTCGGGGAAGACGACGAGCTGTGCCCTGCCCAGCGTCTTGATGACCTCTTCGCTGCGGAAGGTGGGGGTCTGCGCGTCGAGCCGACCACTCAGGATCAGCGTCGGGATGTCGCTCCTGATGTTGATGTCGGTGGCGTCCGGCAGGCTGGGCACCCTGACCGTTTCGCACATGCGGACGAGTTCCTGCGCAACGGTGTCGGCGAACAGCAGGGGCAGCTTGCCGGCGCCTTCACGGATCACTTCGTCATTTGATCGCACCGGGTCGTCCGAGCAAACGACGGCCATGTACATGCCGGTCGCCAGTTCGCCACCGGAAGCAGTGCGTGCCGCCAGCAGCTTTTCGCCGCGCCATTGGGCGAGCCCCTGGCCCATCGACTCCCGGCCTCCCTTGACCAGGTAATCCAGGAAAAACGGCAGGCTGAAGACGCCGATCTTGTAGCCGAGCTTTTCATAAACGAGGTTGGCGAAATCGCCGCGGTCGACTTCGAGCGGGTAGCTTTNTTCCGGTGCCTTGGGATCGATGAAGGAGGCCTTGATCGGCCCCTGGTCGAACAGCGCCAGGCCTTTCGCGATCAGCGCCGGCACGTCGTAGGCGGCGCGGCATTTTTCGTCCTCGCGGCACAGGGTGTCGAGCTGGCGCAGCGAGAACTCGACGTCGATCGCCCGGTCCTCGACCCAGCTCTTGCGCGCCAGCGCACTGGTGCCGTCGAGGATCACGGCCTTGAGCATGCCCGGAAAATCGCGCATGACATGCTGCCCGAGCTGCGATCCGTAGGAGGCGCCGTAATAGAAGATCTGCTCGTAACCGAGCGCCCGCCGCGCGTCATTGACGTCGGCGGCCAGCGCGACGCTGTTGTACTGCGTCAGGTCGATGCCCTGCCGGCGGAAGCCTTCGACGCAGCGCTCGAGCACCCGGCGTTCGAGCGCGATCCCGGCCTCGGTGCTCAACTGCTGGCGGTACTTGTTCCAGGACAAGGCATGGAAGTCGGGGCAGTCCAGATGCGGCAGCGTGTGGCGGGTGCCGCGCTGGTCGAGCACCACGACATCCCGGCGGTCGAGGATGGGGCCGAGGAACTCGGGCTGGAAGAGGTTGAACAGCGCCGGCGTGATCAGGGAACCACCGGGGCCGCCGGAAAGCATGAACAAGGGCGGCTCGGATGTTTTCTTGCGAGCTTGCAGGCGCAGGAAACCGAGCTTGACGCCGCGGCCGCCGGTGACCGCCCGGTTCTCGGGCACCACGACGTAGCCGCAGTCGTAGCGGTAGTCGACTTTAGTGCCGCGGGAAGGCGCGGCGAAACACGGCGTGACGGCTTCCACCGCGGGCGCTGGTGGGGCATCCGCGCCGTGCGCCGGGCCGTTGAGGATAGCGCCGGCCAGGGCGACGAGCGCCGGTAACAGGGTTCGTTTCATGCCGGATTCCCTGTCTGCTTTTTACTCGGGAAGACTGCAAGCACCACCTACTGCACGGCTTTCTTCAAGGTAATCGCGAGATCGTACCTGGCAGGCTCGCCGGGGTCGCGCCCTGCACTGCGCGACACCAGCACGGCATGCGGTCCATCGCTGGCCACCTTGCCCTCGAAGCGTTGGCTGCCCGAGGCGGCGGAATCGTGTATCACCGTGCCGGGCCACTTGCCGGGGCCGTAGAGGATGAAGTCGGTGTTCCGGTTCAGGGGCTTCAGGGCGACCGCGAGCGATTGGCCTCTCTTCGCCCGTAAGCGGTACATCACCGGTTCGTCGCCCTTGATTTCGTCCGGTATCGTGGCCGTTTCGGCGCCCTTGTCGTAGACCAGGCCGACCACGCGGGTATCCTTGGCGAAGGCGGATGCGGCAAACAGCGCGAATACAGCGACGGTGGCGATTCTGGCGAAATGCTTCATGGGGCGCTGACTCCGTTGAGGGCATTGAACTTTTGCGGCAAGTACGGACCATATGACATTGACCGGCGTTGACGGAAGTAGCGAAATCCCCGGACCATTGCGATAGCATTATTTTTACTTGAGTGTCCTGATCGCCGCTACCATGCCAATGCCGCTTCGCTTCTTCCTACTGCCCGCCTGGCTTGTTCTTGCCGGCCCCGTTTCCGCGGCGGCGCCGGTTCTCGGCGAGGCGTCGGCGCCGGTGGCCGGGGTCGCCCTCGGCGCCGTGGTTCGTACCGCCGACGCCGAAGAGTTGCGCTTTTATGTCCTGCGCGCGCTGACGGATCGCTACGCTGCGCAGAAGGGCATCACGGTGAGCCGTCCAGAGATCGACCGTTACGAGCGCCATGTCGCCGCCTTCATGAAGGCCGACGCCGCGAAGCGGGCGGCCAGGCTGGCCGCCATCGAGCGCGAGTTGCAGGATCGCTCCCTGGCGCCCGACCGGCGCCCGGCGCTGGAAGCCGAGGCGAAAACGCTGCGGGAACTGCGCGCGAGCGAAGCACGGGAGGCCGCTGCAGGCGCGGCGACGGCCGAGGAGAAGGCGGCGCGCGACACGATCGCCGACGCCTTCATCCGCCAGTGGAAGATCAACCGGGCGCTGTACGCGGCCTATGGCGGGCGCGTGATCTTCCAGCAGGGTGGCCCGGAGCCGCTCGATGCCTACCGCAAGTTCCTCGAAGCGGCACAGGCGCGCGGCGATTTCGTGATCGCCGACCCGGCGCTGGCCGACGGTTTCTGGCGCTATTACCGCGATACCTCGCGCCACACCTTCCTGCCTTCCGGCACGGCGAGCGACCGTGCAATCAACAACCCGCCCTGGGCCGCGCGCTAAAGCCGGTCCGACCACGCTACCGCCCCAAGGAGCCATTCGATGAAGACATCCCGACGCATCCTCGCCGCCCTGGTTTCGTTCAGCCTGGCCAGTACCCCGGTATTCGCCGGGCCGGCGCCGGGCGATCTGTCCGGGCTCAGGTACCAGAGTCTGGAGCGGGTCGACGAGCAGATGAACAGCCGCGGCTACACCCTGATCCATAGCGACTGGCACAACAACCGGAACTGGGGCTACTGGTGGCAGCAGTCGTCGCGGACCTGCATCCGCATGCAGGACGATGGCCGCAAGGTGCTGGACCTCGAAACCACCATCGCCATGGACTGCAACCAGAGCGAGTCCGCCGACGGCAAGAAGTCGGGCGTCAGCACCGGCGCCGCAATCGCCATCGGCGCCGCCGCGCTGGTCGGCGTCGCCCTGCTGGCCAGCAAGTCGCACCAGCGCGACGAGAAGAACAACGGCCAGGACGAGAAGAGCACGGCCGAATACGAGCGCGGCTACCGCGACGGCCTGCACCACGAGCGTTACCACAACTACTAGAATACGACGGCCTATTCGGACGGCTACAACGCCGGCCAGCAGGACCGCGACGAGCGCACCAGCTACCGGGCTCGGGACGGCCGCCACAGCGGTTACCAGTCCTATGTGTCGCTGGATGATCTGGTCGGGGCGCGCGCGTCGGGCGCCGATTCGGAACTGCGTTCGCGCGGCTTCACTGACAAGGGCGGCTACCAGCAGGGCGAGAAGTCCTTCACCACCTGGTGGAACGAGCGCACCCGCCAGTGTGTGCAGGCGGTGACCCGGGATGGCCGCATCAAGCGTTTCGAAAGCCTGTCCGAAGGCAACTGCACCTGATTTTCAACCCGCAACCCCAACTACAAGGAGAAGTTCATGATCCGTCAATTGCTGGTCATCGTCGCCGCCACCGCGGCCACGTCCGCTTACGCCGCCATGCCGGTCTTCGCCGCCAAGTGCGGTGCGAACCTCAATGTCGACACCAACCCCAAGGGGCAGGTGCGCATGAACGGCAAGCTGGCCAAGGTCACCAAGCACCCGGACGGCCAGATTACCGCCAAGGCGGATGGCGCCTATGTCGACATCAATCCGAAGGGCTCGGAGCCGCCATATGTCACCTTTACGGCCAAGGACAAGAGCATCGGCACCTGTGAGATCCTCGGCTTTGCGGCACCGGGCGCAGCCGCCGGCGCCGCTGCCTCAAGGGGCCGTCGCACACCGAGNCGCGCCGGCCAGGGACAGTTCGATGCCCGGGGCGATATTCCCTGTTCCGAGGGTGGTAGCCGGATGCGCCAGTGCGCCTTCGAGGTGGCGCGCGAGTCGGGCGGTTCCGCCACCGTCAAGGTCTCGCTGCCGAGCGGCAAGACCCGCTTCATCTTCTTTGAGAANGGGAGGGCGATTTCCGCCGACCTCAGCCAGGCCGACGGCGACATGACCTTCCGCGCGAGCAAGCGGGGTGACGTATTCAAGGTCCAGGCCGGCAAGGAGCACTACGAGATCCCGGAAGCCGTGGTTTTCGGGGGCTGAGGTCCGCCCGTCAGCAAGACCTCGCGGCGGGGGCATGGATCCCGCCGCAGCAGGAATTTTTCCAGGGGTATTCAGGAGGGGACATGAAGAAAGCCGTTTTGCTTTTCGCCTTGCCGCTCGCCCTGGCGCTCGCGGCCTGCGACCAGAAACCCAAGTCGTCGACCGAGCAGGTCAAGGACAAGGTCAACGACGCACTGGACCGTCGTCCCAACGAAAAACTCAAGGATGCTGCCGAAGATCTCCGCGACGGGGCGAAGTCGGCAGTCAAGGATCTCAAGGAAGCCGGCAAGTAAGGCCGCGCCGGCGCGATACTTATTGGAGGAAACATGGGCAACACGAAAGTTGACAAGGCCGCCGGTCTGGCCAAGGAGACCCTGGGCAAGGCCACCGGCAACAAGCGGCTCGAGAACGAGGGCAAACTGGAGCAGGCGGGCGCCTCGATTCGGGAAACGGCCGGCGAGGTGGCCGACAGCGTCTCCGGCGCGGTCGGCAAGGCCATCGATTCGGTGGGCAGTGCAGCCGAACGCATCAAGGACAAGCTCTCGGGCAAGGCCTGAAGCCATTCACCGGTAACCGGCCTGTCGCCGATACCGGCACTCATCAAGGAGAAGACATGGATATCATCGTCACCATCATCGTCGGCTTCATCGTCGGCGTCATCGCCAAGTTCCTCATGCCCGGACCGGACGGGGGCGGCTTCATCCTCACCACGATCCTCGGCATCGCCGGCGCCTTCGTCGGCAAACTTGTGGCCGGAATGCTCGGCATGAGCGGGCCGGTCGGCTGGATCGGTTCCATCCTCGGCGCCATGCTGATCCTGTTCGTCCTGCGGCTGGTCAGGAAAGCCTGATCGAGCGAGTTGCAGCCACCATGAAACTGATTCTTGCATGCGCTGCGGCGTTGACCGCAACCATCGCCCAGGCGGGCGGCAATCCGTTCGCCGGCACCACCTGGCAACTGCTTTCCATCCAGTCGATGGACGACGCGCAGGGCACGACCCGGATAGCGGACCCGAGCCAGTTCACGCTGAGCTTCGGTGCCGACGGGCGCGCGGCCTTCCGCCTCGACTGCAACCGTGGCACCGGCGACTACAAGGTGGCGCCGGCGAGCGACGGCAACAGCGGGACGATCCGCTTCGGTCCCATCGCTGCGACGCGGGCCTTGTGCCCGCCACCGCACCTCGACGAGCGAATCGCGCGCGACATGGCCCATGTGCGCGGCTATCTGCTCAAGGAGGGAAAGTTCTATCTCTCACTGATGGCCGACGGCGGCATCTACGAGTGGGCGCCGGTGCACACCGCCGGAACGGCACAGGACAAGGATCGCATCGTCAAGCCGGTGCGTTTTGCCAGCGGCAAGAGCGAGGCCGTGATCCGCGGTCGCATTACCGGCCGCCAGTACGTCGACTACCAGCTGCGGGCCGGTGCCGGCCAGCGCATGACGGTGAGCCTCAAGGGCAGCAATGGCGCCAATTACTTCAACCTGCTGCCGCCCGATCGGCTCAACGAAGCCATGGCCGTCGGCGAGTTCATCGACAACCGCTTCGACGGCCTGGTGCCGGATGACGGGCTGTACACGATCCGCGTCTTCCTGATGCGTTCGGCCGGCCGCCGCGGCGAGACCAGCGATTTCACGCTGGCGGTCGGCATCACCGGGACGCCGCTCAAGGCGGTGCCGGCGAAGGTCGATGCGGTGATTCCGGGCACGCCCTTCCATGCCCGCACAACGGCGAAGTGCGAGCCGCTCTACGCCAAGGCCCGCGAGTGCGACGCCTATGTCGTGCGCCGCGGTTTCGACGGCACGGCGACGGTCGTGTTGCGCTGGGACAGTGATGGCGGCCCGAAGCTCGAGCGGCGCATCCTCTTCGTCAAGGGCGAGCCGAAGGCGGCCGATACGCCGCGGCCGATGACCTTCACGCGCAACGAGCGCGGCTGGCGGGTGAGCTTCGGCGGCGAGGAGCATTTCGAAATCCCGGAGCCGCTGGTCTATGGCGGATGATGAACCACTTTTGCCAGGCGGGCATCCGCTGTGGCCGACACTGGCACTCCTGGGCGTTGCTGCCTGCGTGACGCTCTATTTCGTTGTCAAGCTCCGGCCGAGCAGTTTCGGCGCCCTTGCTTTCGCTGCCGTCTGGCTGACCTTACCGCATGCCGCGATGGCGGCGCTGCTGCTTGCGCTGCAGCGCCGGGGAAGCCGCTGTTGCCCTGGTGCATCGCCGCTGCATTGGTCGCTGTGCTCGGACTCTATGTGCTCGTCGACGCCATCTATCTGCATCCCGATGCGCAGAGCGCGATCGCCGTCGTGATTGCGCCCGTGCTGCAGGGCATCGTGTTCCTGCTTGCGGCGCCACTGGCATGGTGGGCGGGCCGACGGCGGTCATGAAGATGCGGCGGAAGCCCGGACCGCCAACTTTCCGGGCGCTGCAGACAGGAGGTGAAGCATGAGTGCAATGAATGGAGCGGCCGTCGGCGGCGTGATCGGCTTGCTGATCGTCGCGCTGATCGGGCTCGTGATCGGGGCCGTCGCCAAGATGCTGATGCCGGGGCCGGACCCCGGCGGCTGGTTCGTGACCATCCTGCTCGGCATCGCCGGGTCGTGGGTCGGCAACTTCCTGTTCGGACTGGTCGGCCTGCATGGCACGGTTCTCGAACTGGTCGGCGCGGTGCTCGGCGCGATGCTGCTGCTGTGGATCTACCGCATGGTCAAGGGCAAGCGGTCTGGCTAGCCGGCGACGGGCCGGCGCGTTCCGGCCCCTTTTTGTCATTGAAGGAGAAGTTCATGATCAGGAATCTCGTACTCGCCGCTGCCGGCGCCTTGATGCTCAGTGCCTGTGGCTCGTCGCCCCCGTCGCATGGGTCCGGCCAGGTCAACCTGAACGACCTCGTCGGCGTGCGCGGCTCCAGCTTCGACGGCGAGATGCAGCGGCGCGGCTTCATCAACAAGGGCGGTTTCCAGCGCGACGGTCGCGCCATGGGCCTCTGGTACAACTCCGCCTCGCGGCAATGCGTCGAGTCGACCACGGTCGAGGGCCGCGTGCAGGCGATCGACGAGGTTTCCCCACGCACCTGCCGATAGGCGCGGCCGGTGGCCCGGTGCTTCAATTTCCGGTTTTCCATCCAACAGAAAGGCAGGGTCAGCAAAATAAATCTCACGGCAATCAAACTCACCGGGGCCGCGCTGGCGGCGGTCGTCCTGAGCGGATGTGCGGGCGGCTCGGGGAAGCACCGGTAGCGCTCCGTCGGTAACCTCCAGGGCAGAACAAGCCTGCCTCAACCGTGCACGCGCCAGCAGCGTGCCCGGGGCACACGTGATTCGATCCGAGTTCTCGCAAGCGAACACGCTGGTCATGATCGGCGACAACGTCGGTGGCCGTTATCGCTGCCTGTCCTCGAACGACGGCGTCGTCGCGGACTTCTCGCTCCTTTGATCCACGGGTTTCCAGTCGTCCGCTGACCATGGGGCGACTGCCGGCGGCTTGACCGCCCAGGCGTGGTTCCAATGGAACACCATTGCATTCCGGCGACCTCGTGGCCGGGGGCTAACCGTTCGCGGCTCGAACCTGGGCCGGCCAGGGTCGATGCCGTGTTTGCAGGCACCCGCTACCACGCCCGCACGTCGACGAAATGCGAGCCGCGCGCCGCTACTCCTTGCCTGACTCGCACCGGATCGGTCGAGTTCAGTGATCAGGGTTGCCGCGCCTGAGGCGATGGATCGGGCTCAGTGCAGCGAACAGCCAGCCCATGCCCAGGGCCAGCACTACCGAGGTGATCTCCGCCGTGCGGCCGGGCAGGTAGCGCTGCGCGAATTCGCAGGCAAAGGCGAGGGTCGCCACGAATGCCGTGATCCCGCCCGATGAAGCGCCATTGCGCACGGCACTCCGGATGATGGCGCCGAAGCACAGGCACTCGAACGCCACCGTGGTCACCACCGAACCGATCGAGCCCGACAGCGACGAGGCAAACGGCAGCCAGCGCATCGCAGTGGGCTCGTCGTTCCATTGCAGTGGCCAGATGGCATGGAGCAGGTAGGCTGCGCTGGCGATCGCGAGCAAGGCCCACCAGCACAGCCTTTCTTCCATCCCGTCGATGCCCCGCCACACCGCGGCTCCCGCCGCGATGCCCAGGACCACGGGCAGTCCGGGCGCCTGGTAGATTACGACGAACTTGCCGGCCACTATTGCCAGCGTCGCGATGGCGGCCAGCGGCCGGGCGAGGCGCTCGGCCGCCACCGAGCGAACCAGTTGCGCCAGCGCCCCGAGTCCGATTACCGTCACTGCCATGTGCAGCAACATGCGGCGCGGCTGCCAGGGATCCTGCTGCCACAGCGACTTGACGTTATAGGCGACCGATGACCGGTCGAGCGTGGGGATGAAGGGATACAGCTCGGCGACTACCCAGAGCACGACCATCACGAGAGCGAAGCGATCGGCGGAATGCAGGTTCAGGTGGCGCCGCGACAGCCGGTTCAGGCTGCTGGCGGAGATCATCCCGGCCAGCCAGCCAGCGGTAAACCCCAGCATGTTGAAGACAATATCGGACAGCGCCGGCGTGCGTGGCAGGTATTTCTGCAGCCACTGCAGGATGCCGGCAACGATAAGCGCGATTGGCAACCAGGCGAGAAAGCCGTCCCGCTGGCCGCCTTGGCCTTGGTAGTGCCAGGCGAGCAGCCAGCCCAGTGGCAGGAACAGGATCACGTTCTCGACTACGTCGACCAGGCCGAGCGGTCCCCGGTAAATGAAGTCCTGCGGCTGCGTGAAGTTCCAGGCAAACGGATACAGGGAGCCATAGATGATCAGCAACAGCAACAGCCCGACGGCGATCCGGTGGTTGCGGCGGCCAGTGCTTGCCGGCTGTCCTGACTTGGCTTCGGGTTCCATGCGGGTCTCGCTTGTTGGTCGGGGCGCAGTGCCGGGGCGGCTTCACGGCGATGCGTTCGGGTTCCGTCGATTTCACCATGTTCCCGGCGTCAACCGCAACAGCCGGCGCGCGTTGCCTTTACGCCGGTCCACGGTGCGACGCGGCCGATGGTTCGCTCCCTTCACGGGCGGACGAAACTGCCTGGGTCCAACAATGTTGCGCGACCGGGTTTTCGTTTCGGCTTCATCGTAGTAATCTGCGGCATCGTGTTTTCATGACCGCGAGTCGGGCAAGTCTGTGGGGGTTGAAATGTCGAGCAAGAACGACCTGTTCAGAATCATCAATGCGCGATCTCCCAGCATCGTCGAGCAACTCATTGCCGGCTGGGGAAGTCTGCAGTTCAGCGAGTATGTCAATGACCTGCTCAAGGATGCGCAGAAGAGTGCCAAGCCGCAGTTCAAGGAAGAAGTAATTTCGGCTCTGGCGGCACTGCGTTCAGAGCATGACCGCGAGTTCCCACAATTCGCAATTGTGACCGAGGAACTGGTTGTCGAACGGCTCGAGCAGACGCCGTATTTCCACACGGTAAATGCGAAATTTCCGCGAATTGCGCGGCGCCTGGTCGCGACCTGGGGTCACGCCGCATTCGGTGAATACATCAACGACTTGCTCAACGACAACCGGTCGGGTCGGCAAGGATTTCCCGAGGACGTCATGCTCGCGCTTTTCAAGCTGTCGGAGGAGCACGACAAGGAATTCCCGCAATACGTCCTCAAGATCACGGATATCTGGTCGCTGAGCAACAAGATCTACTGATCGTTGCGGCTCCTCTCGCCACTTTCAGAACGAGCCGAACATCCCGCCGAGGACGATCACCGCGATCAGCGCCAACAGCGCGCCGACGACGCAGCACATCACGATATCGATATAACTCTTGCGGTGGGTCGAGCCGCAAACCGCCAGCAGCGTGATGACCGCGCCGTTGTGCGGCAGGCTGTCGAGGGTGCCGGCGGACATGACGGCGATGCGGTGCAGCAGCGCCGGGTCGATACCCTGCTGCCCGGCGATCGCCAGATAGACCGGGCCCAGCGCTTCCAGCGCGATGGTCATGCCGCCGGACGCGGAACCCGTCAGCGCGGCGAGGACATTGGTTGACACCGCCAGCGACACCAGCGGCCCGCCCTCGATCGACAGTACCCAGTCGGCGACCGCCGCGAAGGCCGGGAGCGCCGCGACGACCGCGCCGAAGCCGACCAGGCTGGCGACGCTGATGATGGGCAGCACGGAAGCGTTCGCACCGGCATCGACCGATGCGCGCAACTCGGTCAGGCGCTGGCGGTTGAGGGCGATCAGCACCAGGATGGCGGCGATCAAGGCAACGATGACCGACCAGATGCCGCTGACCGACGCGATCGNCGATGCCCCCCACTGCGGCTCGGCGAGGAAGCTGGTGTCGAGGCGGGGAATCACCAGCATCGACATCGCCAGATTGACCAGGACGACGACGATCAGCGGCAATGCCGCGACCGACACGCCGGGCTGCTGCGTGCTGTGGTGACCGTGCCTGATCTCGGCCGGGTCGAAGGCGCCGGAGGTCGTCGCCCGCTCGCGCACGGCCGGACTGTCGCACGCTGACTCGACCGTGCCACCGCCTTCGCCAAAGCCTTCGCCGGCCAGCCGCGCCTTGCGCTCGGCGCGCATCAGCCACCACATGCCGAAGCCGAACATGATGCCCGACGCGACGATGCCCAGCCCCGGCGCCGCGAAGGGCGTCGTTCCGAAGAAGGGCATCGGGATGGCGTTCTGGACGGCCGGCGTTCCCGGCATCGCCGACATCGTGAAGGTCATGGTGCCCAGCGCGACCGCCCCGGGCGTCAGGCGGTTCGGGATGTTGGCGGCACGGAACAAGCCTTGCGCCATCGGCACGATCACGAACAGCGCGACGAAGAGGCTGACGCCGCCATAGGTGACGATGGCGCCGGCCAGGACGACCGCCAAGATGGCCCGCCTGGCACCGAGCTTGTCGGTCATGAACCGGGCGATGGTGCTCACCGAACCGCTGTCGTCCATCAGCTTGCCGAAGATCGCGCCAAGCAGGAAGAGCGGGAAGAACTGCGCCACGAAGCCGGCCGCGGCTCCCATGAAAGTCTGCGTCCAGTGCGCGAGGAGCGGATCACCCGCGGCGAACGCCGCGACCATGGCCGCCAGCGGCGCCAGGACCAGGACGCTCCAGCTGCGGAACGAAAGCCCGACCAGCACGGCCAGCCCCAGGATGATGCCGAGCAGCCCNNCATTGGCTATGACTCCTCGATCAGACGGTCGATGTCCAGCGTCGATCGGACGCCGATGTCATTGCCGTGGGTTTCCAGGAAGACCTCGGCAGCGCGNCCGCCCTTCCTCGCGCAACATGCAGAAGAATGACCATTCGGCCAGCAACTTGGACGAGTAGCCCAGCCCCAGCATGACCTGCTCGCCAGCGACGCGATGGATGCGCATCCTCGCCCACATGGCTCCCTCGCCGGAACCGGGGTCGGCCACCCGGCGCAGGAGCGCCGCCATGCGCAGCTCCTTGACGAGCGGTGAGTTGAACGAAATCTCGTTCAGACGGTTCTGGATTTCCACGGNGGTGCGTGGCGTTCCCGGCCGCTCGATCGGATTGATCGAAACCAGGATCGTATCCTGCGACTCGCATTCCCGGATCAGCGGCGTCATCGTCGGGTTGCCGCTGAAGCCGCCATCCCAGTAGGGTTCGCCATCGATTTCCACCGCCTGGAACATGGTCGGCAGGCAGGCGGAGGCAAGCAGGACCTCGGGCGTCATTTCCGCGTTGCGGAACAAACGGCCGCGCCCGGTATGGACGTTGGTGGCAGTCACGAACAGTTTCGGGCCAGCGGTTTTGAGGGCGGTAAAGTCGACGCAGTCGACGAGGATGTCATAGAGGGGATTCCCGCCCCGATNGTTGAGGGTGTAGGNGGAGAAAAGTCGTGCGGCCATGTCGGCCGCCACGAAGGCGGGGCAATAATCGAGTGTCCATTGTCCGGTCAGGATTTCGAGAGGGCCGCGCCGGAAGGGGCTGAGCAGTGCCGCCTCGGCGACTTTCTTCCAGAAACGTTCAAGTTCGACCCGGGCTTGCCCGGGGCCGCCCCTGGCCAGGCCGTGCGCCATGACTGCTGCATTCATTGCCCCCGCGGAGGTTCCGGAAATCCCGTCGTAGCTCAGCCAGGATTCCTCCAGCAACCGGTCCAGCACGCCCCAGGTATAGGCGCCATGCGCGCCGCCGCCCTGCAGCGCGAGGTCGACCAGAACCGGCTCCCGGCCCGAGCCGCCGGCTTCCGTCTTGTTTCTTGAAGCAGTCATTGTTCGCCATCCTTGGATCAAGACATGGTTGGACATCGCCCCTCCTGCGAACCGCCCTTGACCGGTTCGTGCGACGAACCGGGACGGCGAACCCGCGAGGCCACGTAGAGAGTCGACAACAGGCAACGCAGATGGATTTATCGGCCAGCATGCGGCTGACACTGGTTGCCGGCTCACCCCGGGTGGCCGCGCGCGTTGCATGCGGCCGGAGTTTGCCCGACAATGCGGCAGCGGTGCCTGCCGCAGCACCGCGAGTCACCATCGCTATTTCCCTTGGCCGCGGCATCGGAAGGAGAAAGATCATGGCTGGCAAGAAGGCGCTCTTCGTGGGCATCAACAAGTTTGCAAACTACTCCCAGTTCACCCTCAATGGCTGTGTCAACGATGCCAGGGACATGGCCGCCCTGTACAAGGATCTGCTTGGCTTCAAGGCGACGGAAATGACGGTCATTGCCGATGCGCAGGCCACCAAGGCCAACATCATGTCCCACCTCAACGCCATGGTGGCCGACGCAAAGGCCGGCAAGCTCAACTACCTCGTGTTCAGCCTTTCCTCCCATGGCACCCAGATGAACGACACCAGCGGCGACGAGCCCGACGGCAAGGACGAAGCCTTCGTGCCTTACGACATCGCGGAAAAGTCCGGCGCCTGGGACCCGGCGCACATCATCAGCGACGACGAGTTCCACGACCTCTTCGTGCAGCTGCCGGCCGGCGTCCTGCTCGAGGTCTATCTGGATACCTGCCACAGCGGCACCGGGCTGCGCGGCGCCGAGTTCGGATTGCATGCGCCGCGCGCCCGTTACATCGCGCCGCCGGACCAGGAATTCAGCAAGAAGACCGCAAGGATGCGCGGATTCACCCTGGAACGTCCAGTGCGCGGCGCGAAGAAGGGCGCGAAGGGCGGCGCCAAGGCTGCCGTCGCCGGTGCCAACCACATCCTGTGGACCGGCTGCAAGGCCAACCAGACCAGCGCCGACGCCTATTTCAACGGGCGCTACAACGGGGCATTCACCTATTATTTCGTCAAGGTCATGCGCGATTCGAAGAACAAGCTGTCGCGCAAGGACGTCATCGCGAAGATGCGCGCCTTGATGAAATCAGGTTTTGCGCAAACCCCGCAGCTCGAAGGCAATGCCACGAACCGGACCCAAGCGATCGTCTATTGAACTGACGCGCGGACGCTGATCGAAAAAGGGGCTCTCGGGCCCCTTTTCCCGGTTGCGGTTGCCCGCCCTCTACGGCGCCGGGGTTGGCTCCGGGAGGGATCGCTGCGCGGGAGCCCCATACTTCTGCTCGAAGGCCTCAGCGGCCTTCTTGACCGAAATGAAGAAATCCTGGCTGCCGATTTCCTCGGAAAGTCCGACGCGCGCGAGTTCCTCGCGGAACGGCCGCGGCGCGTCGGCAATCTTGACGTCGACCCNCTCATCGCTCAGTTCCTGATGCAGTTCGGCGAAGCGCTGCGCCGCCGTGACATCCATGTCGTGAATCGCCTGGGCATCGATCACCAGCCACCTGACCGGCGGGTCGGCCGCGTCGACCAGCGTCCGGATGCGCGTCATGACGTGCCGCGCATTGGCGAAGATCAGCGGCGCGTAGAGGCGGTAGATGAGGAGGCCGGGCACGCTCTCGGCGTCGTCGTCCTCGGCGCAATGGTGGAATTTGCCGTCGCTCCTGAGGCGGCGCAGCACGGCGTCGTCGGGGCGCGAGATCTCCACGAGCACCGATATCAGCGACAGCAGCAGGCCGAGAATGATCCCCGGCACGACCCCGGCTATCAGGATCGCCAGGGTTACGCCCATGCCGATCGCGAACTCGATGCGGTCGACCTTGTACAGGGTCGACAATGACGCCACCTCCAGCATGCCGATGGCGGTGACGATCAGGATCGCCCCCAGCGCCACCTTGGGCAGTAGGGCAATCAGGCCGGTCAGGAAGAACAGGAACAGGAGCAGACCAGCCGCCAGCACCAGTTGCGCCACCTGCGACTTGCCGCCCGCCGAATCGACGATCGATGTCCGTGACTGACTGGCGGATACCGGAAAGCCCTGCCAGAGCCCGGCGAGGATGTTGGCCGAGCCGAGCGCGACCAGCTCGCGATTCGGATGGACCTCGTAGCCGTTCTTTTCGGCGAAGGTCTGGGCCAGCAGGATGCCGTCGGAAAAAGCGAGGAAGGCGATCGCCACCGCCGCCGGCGCCAGCGCCGCGACGTCCGCCCAGCGCAGCTTGGGGATCGCCAGGTGCGGGAGGCCCGAAGGTACCTCGCCTACCAGCGCCACGCCTTGGCTGCCGAGGTCGAGCGCGAAGGTGATCGCGATCGCCACCGCGCAGACGGCCAGCGCGCCGGGTATGCGCGGCAGCCAGCGGGCGAGCGCAAAGAGCAGGCCGATCAGCGCGACGCCGAAGGCGAAAGTCGCCAGGTGCGTCTCGGGCAACTTCTCGACAACGGTGAGGACGATTTCGAAGAATTCCTCGCCCTCGGTCTTGATGCCGAACATCTTGCCCAGTTGTGTCGCGATCAGGACCAGCGAGGCGCCGTTCAAATAGCCGATCAGCACCGGGCGCGACAGCAAATCGGCGATCACGCCCAGTTTCAGGCGCGCCGCGAGTATCAGGACGGCGCCCGAGAGCAGGCTGAGGACGGCCGCCAGCATGACGATGCGCGCCGGATCGCCGCCGGAAAGCGGCAGGATCGCCGAACCGGCCAGCAGTCCGATCGCGGCATCCGGCCCGGAAATGACGTGCCGCGAACTTGAGAACAGGGCGTAGCCGATGGCTGCCGCCAATGCCGCGTAGAGGCCGGTAATCGCCGGCAGGTGCACCAGTTCGGCGTAAGCGATGACCGACGGAATCGAGACGATGCAGGCCGAAAGCCCGGCGACCGCATCCTTGCTCAGCCATGCGAGGCGATACTCCCTGAGCGTGGCGAGCAAGGGCAATCCGGACTGCAGGGACTTGGAAAACGAGGCCACGTTCATGGGTCAGGCTCCCGGTGAAAAGTGCAGTGCGGAAATATACTACCTTGCGCCGCTGCACAAGCGAAAAGCGACTGCACGAACGGACCGACGGCTGGATTCTGGCGCCATCTCCCTGGCCCAATGGCCGGGGCGGGTCTTTTCCGTGCACCGTGAAGTATTTCGCACTTCGGGCGATCTTGTGCTTCCCTCTCCGGTTGCGGGCGGCTAGCCTATGCGGAGAAGGAGCTCGACATGGATAGTTCGTTGAAACAGAACCTGGGCCTCCACACGGCGGCAACCCGCTCTTCACCCCTGGGGAATAACAGTTGCACCGCGGCCATCGGCGACCAGCCGGCAATCTCGTGGCAGTGGTCGCAAGATGATCGCGTGCTGCAAGTGAAACTCAGGCGCGCCGGCAACGTGGCATGCGCCGACGTCGTCGTTCCGGTCTGGTCTCTCGCCGAGGAGGGCGAGGGGCTCCCGCGCTGCGACGGCAGGTTCGTCCGCTACTGCGATATTCCGGCCGAAATCCTGCGCGAGTTTCGCGAGCAGCAGATGTTGGCTGGCAGGCCGTTTTCCGGGGCGGCGTTCGTCGAAGACTTCGAGTTGTTCGCCGATATCCGGGCCCACCACTGGTGAGCAGTTGCCGGCTGCCTCCGGCTTGAATCACTTTCCCGGTAAGAACGACACCAGTTCGGTGCGGTCGGTCGTGAGGAATTGCCCCCGCGCATTCTTGGCTGTCACCTCGTGGGCGATGAAGCGGGTGATCGTTCCCGGGGCGACCCAGTAGGCGCGTTTCAAGGTGACCGGATCGCGGATCCGGTGACCGGTCGATTCGACGCGAAAGGCATCGTAGGTGCCGGCCGGCACGGTGATTGCCTCTCTGGCAACGACCCTGAAATTCTCTTCGACTTCATCTTCCTTGCCGCTCGGGAAAGTGACTCGATAGCGGGTGTACCAGGCCTTGCCAAGGCTGTATTCGGAAGCGTAGATCTGATTCTG
Organism: Dechloromonas sp.; assembly: GCA_013693915.1. Lineage (GTDB taxonomy): Bacteria > Pseudomonadota > Gammaproteobacteria > Burkholderiales > Rhodocyclaceae > Azonexus. Next base: position 970,242 of record CP059264.1, read on the forward strand.
TGTAATACGACGTCCATCCGGGTTCTTTTACGGGTTGCCGAGCAGGTCGGTGACTGCCGCCCCATTGTTATAGATCACCTCGGTGTCGGTAATTTCGGTGACGACCTGAGTGTACTCCGCGGACTGATTCCTGGTCAGCAGATCGACGACGCGGTACGTGTACCTGTCGCCGACCCGGAACGGTCTGTACACCGAAAACCTGTTGCGCGAGATCAAGGCACCCGATGCAAGGATCGAGGACCTATTCAAGCGCGTGCGCCTCGGCGTGCGGAGGCGTTCCAATGGTGCGCAGATTCCCTGGGAACGCACGTCGCTCGAGGAGGATTTCTATTTCCTTCCGCCCAGGGAGGTCAGGAAGCTTTCGGAGGCCGAGGCCACAAGGCGCTACGAGGAGCAACTGGCGATCTGGGAGCGCATCAGAGCGACGGATGATCCGGCTGTCCTCAAGGACTTCCTGCGCCGCTACCCGAGCGGCCTCTTTTCCGAGATCGCGCAAATGCGGCTGGATCAGGTGCTGGAGCAGCGGGGCGAGCGCAGGATCCGGATTGCATCGAGCGCACAGAACCCCTATTCGCAGGGAACGGCGCGTGCCGACACCCAGCTCAAGCTGGGCGATCGTTTCAGCTACCGTGATCTGGACCTGGCGACAAATCAGGAAATGCGCAGCTATACGCTGGTGGTCAGCGAAATTGCCGAAAATGGGTATCCCTTTGACGCACGTGAAGTGTGCTGATATTTTCTTGCCATGGAGAATGCCGGCCCGATTCCGGGTGTCGATTACCCGCGCACGTTCGACGAAATGGACGACTGGTTTCGGACCGAAGCCCGGTGCCGTGACTACATTCGGCGCTTGTGTTGGCCGAACGGTTTCGTTTGCGAGCGTTGTGGGATTTCCGGGGAGCCTTGGGTGACGGCGCGCGGCGTGTTTCGATGCAAGGGGTGCGACGGCAGCACGTCGCTGACAGCGGGCACCGTTTTTCAAGACACCCACAAGCCGTTGCGCACCTGGTTTCTCGCGATGTGGTTCATCACCAGCCAGAAAAATGGCATGAGCGCCTTGGGGTTGCAGCGCGCACTTGGGTTGGGCAGCTACGAAACCGCTTGGACGTGGCTGCACAAGCTGCGCCGGGCCATGGTTCGTCCGGGGCGTGATCGGCTTGAAGTCGATGAAACTTACGTCGGTGGCCCTGAAGAAGGCAAGCGGGGCCGAGAGATCGANGAAAAATCCATCGTCGTGGTCGCGGCGGAGAAAAACGGCCGCGCTATCGGACGCATTCGGCTGAAGCGAGTCCCGGATGTTTCCGCTGATGCGCTTCTGGGCTTCATTCGGGAGGCAGCGGACCCCGGCGCGACCATTCATACCGACGGATGGCGGGGCTATGCGGGCCTCCCCGCGGCAGGCTATAAACACCACGTGACAGTCATCGGCGAAGGGGACGAACAGGCTCACGAAATCATGCCGCGCGTTCATAAGGTCGCATCGCTGCTCAAGCGCTGGTTGCTCGGCACTCTTCAAGGCGGTGTTCAGCATCAACATCTCGATTACTACCTCGACGAATTCACGTTTCGCTTCAACCGCCGTCGATCGAATACACGCGGATTACTGTTCTACCGCTTGGCTCAGCAAGCCGTTGCCGTCGGCCCAGCACCGTACAGTTCCATTATTCACGGCAAGTCGGCTTGGCGTGCGTGAAGGGGATACCCATTTTGCCGAAAATCGGGTGGTCTACAACAAGGGCATTCTCATCACCGACCTGACCGGCGACCCGGTCAAGCTCGCGGATGGAACACGCTACACCGACGCGCAGCACCACATTACCGAATACAGCCTGGGCAAGCGGTGGACCGCACGCCACCGCCTGGTCAAGCCGAATGGCTCAGCCTACGACTCGGAGATCGCGTACCGGGTCGTCGCCAGGGAGCGGATCACCGTTCCGGCGGGCAGCTTCGAGGCGTTCCATGTCGAAGGCGTCGGCTGGAGTCAGGGCGACAAGGTCGGGGTCGATGTGGTCAACCAGTTCTGGATATCCCCGGAAGTGCGGCGCTACATAGTGCATGAATCCCGCACGCGCTTCGCCAGCGGAAAGCGGTCCAAACAACACGAGCGCTACGAGTTGACCGGCTTCGCGCAGCGCTGACGGGCGTTCAGCGTCCCTTGTATTGCGGCGGGCGCTTCTGCATGAAGGCGTCGATGCCTTCACCGGCGTCGTCGCTCATCATGTTGCAGGCCATCACCTCGCTGGCGTAGTCGTAGGCGTCGCTCAGGCCCATCTCCAGTTGCCTGTAGAACATCCCCTTGCCGATGCGCACGGCGACGGCGCTCTTGGCGAGGATCGACTGCGCCAGCCTCTCGACCTCGGCGTCCAGCGCATCGGCCGGCACCACGCGGTTGACCAGTCCCTTGCTTTTCGCTTCCATGGCGTCGATGAAGTCGCCGGTGAGCAGCATTTCGAGCGCCGCCTTGCGTCCGAGGTTGCGCGCGAGACCGACGGCCGGCGTCGAGCAGAACAAGCCGACGTTGATTCCGGAGACGGCGAACCTGGCGACATCGGCGGCGACCGCCAGGTCGCACATCGACACCAGCTGGCAGCCGGCGGCGGTGGCGATGCCGTGCACGCGGGCGATCACCGGTTGCGGCATGCGCGTGAGCGTCAGCATCAGGTCGCCGCACTGGCGGAACAGCGCCTGCATGAATTCCTTGTCGTGGTTGGCGCGCATTTCCTTGAGGTCGTGCCCGGCGCAGAACGCCTTGCCGGCGCCGGCGATGACGACGACGCGCACCCNCTCGCTGGCGGCGATGGCGTCGAGTTCGGCCTTGAGCGCGGTCAACATGTCCTTCGACAGCGAGTTGAACTGGCCGGGGCGGTTCAGGGTCAGCGTGGTCAGGCCGTCGGCGCGGTCGCTGCGCAGGACGAGGGGGTATTCAATGGTCATGGTCAATCTCCAGCTTCATTGGTTCATGGTGCGTAGCCTAGCGCCTCCAGCGCCAGCGTCAAGGGCCGGCATCTGCCTGCCAGCGTCGGGCGCTGGTTGTACGATGCGTGCAGCAAGCCGTGCCCGGATCTCCGGCAGCGCCTGCGCGGTGGCCGTGTAGCCGGCTGCGATCGCCGCGTCGCGCTGGGCGAAGCTGACCGGGTCGTCGGGCTCGAAGTCGGGGCGGATCAGGATGTCGGCGCCGGCGATCTCGTCCTGGCTGAGCAGGCAGCTCTGCAGGCGCAGGGTGTTGAGGACGGTGTCGACGGCGTTGCCCTTGAGTGGCGGAATCCGGCCGCAGAAGATGTCGACCGCGACGACCACCTCAGCACCCATGGCGCGAGCGAAACGCACCGGGACGACCGAGAGCACGCCGCCGTCGACCAGCGTGCGCCCGTTCGAGCGCACGGGGATCACGGTGCCGGGAACGGTTGCCGAGGCCTGGACGGCTTCGCCCGGATCGCCGTCGACGACGAGGAGCGCGATGCCGGCCTCGATGTCGACGACCGTGACGCCGATCGGGATCGGGAAGTCGCGCAGCGGCTTGCCGCCAGTCGCCTTCCGGATCCAGTCCGCATAGGCCCGGCCATTGATCGCTCCCTCGCGACTGATCACCAGGTCGACCAGCTCGAAGCGGCCGGTCGTGTAGGCGAGCCGTGCGATCTCGCCGTAGGTGAGGCCGCTCGCCTTGAGGGAGGCGGCGAGCGCCCCGACCGAGGTGCCCGTTGCCACGTCGATGCGGATCCCTGCTTCGTCGAAGGCCTTGAGGACACCGAGGTGGACGAAGCCGCGCACGCCACCGCCGCCGAAGGCCACGCCCAAGGTCGGTCCGCCGTCACCCGGCGCGTGCGCGGCGCGCGGGCGCACTTCCTCCAGCGGCACGATGGTCAGGCCGTCGTAGCGGTTGGGCTGGGCGCAGCCGGCGAGAAGGGATGCCAGCAGTGCGAGGCAGCCGGCCGCCGCCAGGCTGCGCGGGTGGGCGGCGCGCTTCACTTTATCCCCACGCTGGCTTCGACGCGGAAGAACTGCTCCGCCTTGCGCTTCTGCTCGCCGCGGTTGGCATTCCTGTCGTCGGGCGTCGCGTCGAAATCGTCCTTGGCGGCGAGTACCGCGCGGCAGGTCATGTAGGCGCGGGCCCGGTGGCTGGTCAGGTCGTCGAGGTGCTCGTTGAACAGCGCGGCGAGCGCCGCCTTGCGCCGGAAGAGGGCGACATGGGCGGCGAAGCCGTCGGCCTGCTCGGCCATCACGCCGCGGGTGCACGCAACGAAGTCACGTTGGCCGCACCACGCCGGCAGTTTCAGGGTGTGCAGCGCATGGGCGTCGCGCCCGAGGTCGGCATCCAGCTCGAGAACGGTCTCGAGAACCTCGTCGAGGTAGGCCTGTGCGTGCCGGTATAGCGGCTCCTCGCAGGATTCGCAGATCGGGCCCAGCGCCGCCATGACCCATTCCATGAGGCTGCCGCGCGTCGATTTCTGGGCGCGTACCAGCTTGTCGTCCTCGTCCTCGAGCCGCTTGAGCGGCACCTGCGCCTGGTCGCAGGCCTGTTGCCGCCAGGCGGCCAGGAGGTCGGCATCGCTAGCATTGGGCGTTTCGCCGCGCGGCATGAGATCGGCACGCACCCGCAGGCGGCGCGCTGCTTCGTCGTAGGCGAAGTCGATGCGGCGGTAGGCGATCGGCCAGTCGGACAGCGAGCTGACGTTGAGTTCGAGCAGGGGCTGGCTGGCGAGCGCCTTGTGCACCGCCCAGAAACCGCGGTGGGTGTGGGCGGAGAGGTNGACCAGCGGGTGGTCGGCGCGCGCCATCAGGTGGCGCAGCATGATCCTCGATGGCAGTCCGAGCGAGCGCCAGTTGTGGTGGCCGGCGAAGATCACGATGTCGCCGGCGGCGACCGTTTCGTCGACCCAGGGTTCGATCGCGGTGATCTGGTCGGGATGGATGTGGCCCATGCTGCCCGGGCTGCGGCCCATCATGGTGTCCCAGATGCCGACCAGCAGGCCGCTCTGGTTGGTGTCGAGCGCGATCACGACCGTTCGCCGCGTGGCGCCCGGGGCGCGTGGCAGTACCAGGCGCTGGGCGAGGAAGGAGTCGGCATGCAGCGGGCCGTCGATGAGTTCCCCGCGGGCGGCGGACAGGAAGGCGTCGGGGTCGGGGTTGCGCCATTCGACGATGTGCGGCCCCTGCGGCGGCGGGACCGTGAGTCCGGGTTTGGGGTGGGGTGCCTTGACCTGATCCGCGAGGTAGGTGGCGATGAAGCCACGTTTGGTGAGCGCCTCGTTCTCGGACTTGAACTCCTTGCGGTCGGCGTTGGCGCCACGCCGGCACAACTGGTTCCAGCGGTGCGGCGTCGCGCTTCCCGGGTTGTACAGGTTGTGCGCGAAGATGCCGAACATCAGCCCGTCGTGGTTGCCGGGCAGGATCACGCCGGGGCTTGGGGTCGACTGGAAGATGCGGCTCATGCGCGCCGCCTCGCTGCGGCACGACAGGTCCATGACGTCGCCGAGATGGATGAACGGCTCGCCCGGGTGGCTGGCCAGCGCCCATTCAAGGAGGCGGCGCCCGAACAGGTACTGCTCGGGCGGGCGCTGCGTGACCTCCACATAGGCGTCGACCGTGCTGTCGTTGTCGTGCAGGGGATAGCCGGTCGATTCGTGTTCCTGGGTGTCGCCGACGGCGATGATCGGGGTGGTCAGCGGCCGGTAGTCGGCAGCCGGCAACGGCTCCGGATCGGGGCCGGGCTGCGGCTCGAAACCCGCACATCCGGCCAGCGCCAGGGTGGCCGCTGCGAGCAGGGGGATCAGGGGGCAGGTCGCGGTTCGGGCCATTCGGGGTCAGTACAGGCTTGCCGGGAAGAATTTGAACACGAAATCCTCTATGCGCTGCAGGAAGTTGCGCGCCGGCTGGCGGTCAAGTTCGCCGGCGGTGCTGCGCCAGCGCAAGCTGCCGTCGGCGGCGGCGATGACCTGCCAGGCGTTGTCGCCGCCCATGTCACGTTCCATGCGCCGGGCGAGTTCGACGGCGAGTGGCGGACTGGCGATGATGACGCCCATCTCCGAGTTGATGACTTCCGAGCGCGGGTCGAGGTTCATCGAGCCGATGAAGGCGCGCTCGCGGTCGATCACCATCGCCTTGGTGTGCAGCCCGACAAAGCCGGAAACCAGCGGCGGCAGGTCCACGATCTCCGAACGCAGGAGGGCGTCGGAGCGTAGCTCGAACAGTTCGGCGCCGGTGGCGTGGATGCGGCCGCGCCAAGGGCCGTAATGGCTGTTGACGGCCGGCACGTCGTGCGAGGACAGCGAATTGGTCAGGATGCGCACGCGCACCCCGCGTCCGGCCAGTTCGGCAAGGTCGGCGATGAAGTTGGCGTCGGGGATGATGTAGGCGTTGGTGATCAGCAGTTCGCGCTGCGCCGAGCGCATCAGGGCGCGGATTGCATCCGGCATGTGGTTGCGCGTGGCGGCGTCGCGCACCGGCGAATCGGTATGCACCTCGCTCTGCCCGGGCGCCAGCAGCGCCGGCAGCCCGGCGATCTCGGGCGACCAGTCGCGGCGCCCGGCGCCGAGCGTGACGAGGCTCGGGTTGGCCAGCAGTTCCGCCATGGCCCCGGCGCCCAGCTCGCTTTCGGCCAGCGCCTCGCCTTCGCCCTCCGGCTTGGGAATGGCGCGTACCCAGTCGCTGTTCCAGTAGCGATCGAACACCGCGCTCGCCTGGCGCGCCACCGGCCCGATCCCGAGCACGTCGAGGTCGTAGAAGTTGAAGTCGGGGTTGAGGCCGAAATACTCGTCGCCGAGGTTGCGCCCGCCGATGATCGCGGCCCGGTTGTCCACGATTAGCTGCTTGTTGTGCATGCGTCGGTTGAGGCGGCCGAAATCGGCCAGACCGCCGAACACGCGGCCGGCGATCGAACGCTCGTGCCACGGGTTGAAGACGCGGATCTGAATGCTCGGATGACGGTCGATGCGGGCCAGCAACTCGTCGCGCAGTTCGACATGGGTCATGTCGTGCAGCATCGTGTTGAGGTCGTCGAACAGGATGCGCACGCGCACGCCGCGGTCGGCCGCCTTGATGACACGGTCCATCATCAGCCGGCCGAGGGTGTCGCCGAACCACACGTAATACTGCAGGTCGATGCTGTACCGGGCCGAGTCGATCAGCGCCAGGCGCCAGGCGAGCGCCCGGTCGCTGCGTTCGAGCAGGTTGAATCCGGACGTTTCCGGGCCGTTGACCGCAGCAATCGCCTCCTCGGCCGCGGTGAGGCGGCTGTCGGCGCGAGGTGCCGGCGCCGACTCGGCCGGGGGCTTCTGCCAAGCCGGTGGCGTCGCGCAACCGGCGAGCGCGAGGGCAGCCGCGCCGAGCAGGGCGGCGGCCGCACGGCGGAAGCCGGCAAAACCGGCGCTGGCGGCGGGGCGCTTCATCGGCATGGCGGAACCGCTTCCATCACCATCCCGGTCCGGCCGGTTGCTCAGACGCCATGGTGCTGCGGATCATTGTGGGGATGATCGACCGTTGCCTCCACCGGCACCGCGGCATCGTCGCCTGCGGTATCGGGCTGCACCGGGGTATCGGCTGGATGCGCCAGATCGATCAGCACGTCCATCGGCGGCAGGCGGCGGGTCGTCTCAGCCGCCGTGGATCAGCGCATCCGGGATCAGGTAGAACTCCCTGCCGCCGATGCCGAGACGCCAGTTGTCGTTCTGGCGCTGGGCGGAAATCCTTGCCCCGTCATCGGTGGTGAACTTCTTCTCGGCATAATGCAGCACGCGGGTGCGGCCGTCGGGGCCGTAGGCGATCCAGATCTGGGCGCTGCGCGTGGCGAAGTGGCGCACGACGCGGAAGTCGCACTGGCGATCGAGCGTGTCCTTGTCCTCCGAGCACCTGATCTTGCCCGAGGCATCGTATTTCGCCGGCGGCGTCGACCCCTGGCGGCGGATGCCGGCCGGCTGNNGTGATGTCGATGTCGAGAGTGAAGTCGGCCGCCTGAACGCTGCTGGCGCCATTGCCCGCCAGGTGACGCGGATCGTGTATTCGCCGTCTTTCGGCAACAGGCCTGAGAACTGGTTGCCCGAGACCGAGCCGACGAAGAGCGCGGTATCGTCCGTCGCCAGGACGTTGAAGCGCGCCGATGCCTTGCCTGCCTTCAGGGTGACGTCCATGTTCTGGCCGGCAGCCGCGCGCACACGGTAGTCGATGACCTGGCGGCCCTTGATGCTGCCCTTGACCGTGGCGCCGCTCGTGCCCTTCTGGAACTGCACCTGCTCCTGGCGGATTTCCGGTTCGGCGCAGGCGGGCGCGGCGGCAGCGAGCACGGCAATGCCAACGACGATCGGAATCAGGGTTCTGATTTTCATGGTTTCTCCAGCGTTGACCGCGACAGAAGCAATCGCTCGGGGTTTCTCGATTTCAGCGAAAGGAATCGGCCCGCTCGCGATCCCGATGTCCCGCGGCGGCGTCGGCCTGCCCTCCTGGCTCGCGCCGCGCGCATGCGGCGATTGTAGCGGCCGGGTCGCATGAATTCAAACAGCGGCCGGGAAACGCCCGCCGGCCGGGGTCGGAGATTCGGGATCCGCGCGCTCTCCGGCGTCGACCGTGGTACGCCCGGGATCGTCCCGGCAATGCGGCGGACCGTCGGTGCCGCGCTAAAATAAGACCCATGACTCCCCCGCGCTTCGTGCACCTCCGCCTCCATTCCGAGTATTCCATCACTGACGGCATCGTTCGCGTCGGCGACGCCGTCAGGCGCGCCGCCGCCGACGGCATGCCGGCGCTGGCGCTGACCGACCTGGGCAATCTGTTCGGCCTCGTCAAGTTCTATGGCGGCGCGCGCGGCAANGGGGTCAAGCCGATCGCCGGGGCGGATGTCTGGATCGCCAACCGGGAGGCGCCCGAGGACCCCGGCCGCCTGCTGCTGCTGGTGCGCAACCGCGAAGGTTATCGCCAGTTGTGCGAACTGCTGACCCGCGCCTTCCTCGTCGAAGGCCGGCGCGACCGCGCGGAAATCCGCCGCGAGTGGTTCGCCGAAATTGGCTGCGACGGTCTGCTCGCGCTTTCCGGCGCGCACCTCGGCGATGTCGGCGCGGCCCTGCTCAACGGCAATTTCGATCTTGCCGGCGCGCGCGCGCGNGCCTGGGAGGCGATCTTCCCCGGCGCCTTCTATCTCGAAGTGCAGCGTTACGGTCAGCCGCAGCAGGAGGCCGTCGTCCAGCAGACCGCCGACCTGGCCGGCGAACTCGGCTTGCCGCTGGTGGCGACGCATCCGGTCCAGTTCATGAATCGCGACGACTTCCGCGCGCACGAAGCGCGCGTGTGCATCGCCGAGGGCTACGTGCTGGGCGACAGCCGGCGGCCGCGGATCCACACCGGGGAACAGTATTTCAAGACGCAGGACGAGATGGTCGAGTTGTTCGCCGACTTGCCCGAAGCACTGGAAAATACGCTGGAGATCGCCCGGCGCTGCAACATCGAACTGACGCTGGGCGAGAACTTCCTGCCCGACTTCCCGACGCCGGACGGCATGTCGCTCGCCGATTTCCTTGTCGCCGAGGCCGAGGCCGGGCTCGAGAAGCGCCTCGCCGAACTCTTTCCGGACGCAGTGGTGCGCGCCGAACGGCGGCCCGAATACGACGAGCGCCTGGTCTTCGAGTGCCGGACCATCATCCAGATGGGCTACCCGGGCTACTTCCTGATCGTCGCCGATTTCATCAACTGGGCCAAGAACAATGGCGTGCCGGTGGGGCCGGGGAGNGGGTCGGGCGCCGGCTCGCTGGTCGCCTACAGCCTGCGCATCACCGACCTTGACCCGCTCGCCTACGCCCTGCTGTTCGAGCGCTTCCTCAACCCGGAGCGGGTGTCGATGCCCGACTTCGACATCGACTTCTGCCAGGACAACCGCTGGCGCGTCATCGAGTACGTCCGCCAGCGCTATGGTTCGCAGGCGGTGTCGCAGATCGTCACCTTCGGCACCATGTCGTCGAAGGCGGTGATCCGCGACGTCGGCCGCGTCTTCGGCCTCCCTTACTCGCTGTGCGACCGCATCTCGAAGCTGATTCCGGTCGTCCAGAACAAGCCGGTTTCGCTCGCCGAGGCGCTCGAGCACGAGCCGGCGCTCAAGGAGATGATGGCCGACGAGCGCGACGGCGAATCGATCCGCGAACTGTTCGACCTCGCCGCCCGGCTCGAGGACCTGACGCGCAACGTCGGCATGCACGCCGGCGGCGTGCTGATCGCGCCGGGCAGGATCACCGATTTCTGCCCGATCTATCAGGCCACCGGCGCCGACGCCTCGCCGGTATCGCAGTTCGACAAGGACGACGTCGAGAAGGCAGGGCTGGTCAAGTTCGACTTCCTCGGCCTGCGCAACCTGACCATCATCGAACTGGCGCTCGACTACGTGCATCGCCTGAGCGGCGAGAGGCTCGACCTGATGAGCCTCGGCTTCGACGATCCCGCCGCCTACGAGATCCTCAAGGACGCCAACACGACGGCGATCTTCCAGGTCGAATCCGACGGCATGAAGAAGCTGCTGAAGAAGCTGGCGCCCGACCGCTTCGAAGACATCATCGCCGTGCTGGCGCTCTATCGTCCCGGTCCGCTCGGCTCGGGGATGGTCGACGACTTCATCCTGCGCAAGAAGGGCCAGCAGAAGATCGACTATTTCCACCCCGACCTGACCGCCTGCCTGTCGCCGACCTATGGTGTCATCGTGTATCAGGAACAGGTCATGCAGATCTCGCAGATCATCGGCGGCTACACCCTCGGTGGCGCCGACATGCTGCGCCGGGCGATGGGCAAGAAAAAGCCCGAGGAAATGGCCAAGCACCGCGAGACGATCGCCGCCGGCGCGAAGCAGAAGGGCTACGACCCGGCGCTCGCCGAGCACCTGTTCGACCTGATGACCAAGTTCGCCGAGTACGGCTTCAACAAGTCGCACACCGCCGCCTACGCCGTCGTCACCTACCACACCGCCTGGCTCAAGGCCCACCACTGCGCGGCCTTCATGGCGGCGACCCTGTCGTCGGACATGGACAACACCGACTCGGTCAAGATCTTCTACGAGGATACCGTCGCCAACGGGGTCAGGGTGCTCGGGCCCGACATCAATGCCTCGAATTACCGTTTCGAGCCGGTCGACCGTAGCACGATCCGTTACGGGCTCGGCGCGGTCAAGGGCACCGGCGAGCAGGCGGTCAATGTCATCCTCAAGGCGCGCGATGTTGGCGGGCCGTTCACGGATTTGTTCGACTTCTGCCGGCGCTGCGACAAGCGCCTGGTCAACCGGCGCACGATCGAGGCGCTGATCAAGGCCGGCGCGTTCGACGGCATCGATGGCCACCGCCACCGGTTGCTCGCGTCGGTCGGAGTGGCGATGGATTTCGCCGAGCAGGCCGAGCGCAACTCGATGCAGACCAGCCTGTTCGACCTCGGCCCGGCCGCCGACGAACACGCTCCGCAATGCATACCTGTGCCGCCTTGGGGTGAACGGGAGCAGTTGATGCAGGAGAAGACCGCGCTCGGCTTCTTCTTCTCAGGGCATCCGTACAACGCGCGCAAGCAGGAGTTGTCGCACTTCGTGCGGCGTCCGCTCAAGCAGCTGGAACCGTCCCGGGAGCCGACCCTGCTCGCCGGCATCGTCGTCGGCGTGCGCACGCAGATGACGCGCCGGGGAAAGATGCTCCTGGTCCAGATCGACGACGGCACGGCGATGGTCGAGGTTTCGGTATTCAACGAGCTGTTCGAAGCCGAGCGCGCCAAGATCGTCACCGACGAGGTGCTGGTCGTCGAAGGCAGGGTCACTCACGACGAATTTTCCGGCGGCAATCGTGTCACCGCCGAGAAGCTGATGACCATCGGCGAGGCGCGCGCCCGCTTTGCCAGGCATCTGTTGCTGCGGCTGAACGGCGGCTCGGACGCGCACAAGCTGAAGTCGCTGCTGGCGCCGTTCGCACCCGGCCAGGCGCAGGTGCGGGTCAACTACCGCAACGCTAAAGCCGAGTGCGAGATCGTCCTCGGCGACGCGGTGCGCGTGCGCCTCGACGACGCACTTCTCGACGCCCTGAACGGCTGGCTGCAGTCGGAGAACGTCGAGATCGTTTACCACTGAGCGGCGCGACCCCGGTCTGCTGTGCCTCGGGCTCGGGAAGGGGTTTCCCTTGGGCTGGAAGGTGCCCCCGGATGTTGTGCGGGCTAGGGGATTCGGGGCGTCATGGGCGGGAGGCACATGCAACGGTGGTCGCGGTTGACCGCAAGAGCGGGCAAACATGAGCTTTCGCGTGGGTGGAAAAAGTTGGAAAAACCAATGAATTCGGATGTCTTCGTGCCCTTTTCCGTAAATTGCTGCACTGCGGTAGAATACGCGCTGACTAGTTACTTCAGCTGACTCGCCCGCTCCGAGGCGCTGCGGCGTGGTCGGCAACGGCCACGCCGCACGGATTACGGACCAGCGGATCCGGGGCGCTGCCGCGGGCAAACCGGCGGTGACGCCAAGAGGACGACGAGTACGCCAACCAATCCGATGATTTTCCAAACGCCTTCCCATCTCCTGACGGCCGGCAATCAGCCGCTGCAATTCGTCATCGCCCTGCGCGCCGTCGCGGCGACGCTCATCGTCTGGCACCACTTCGCCATCTATCCGCCGCTCGCCAAATGGGCGGCACCGTTGTGGGGCGGCGTACTCGACTGGCTGGCGCAGCACGCCCGGACTACGCAGGTGTTCTTCGTCGTCGGCGGCTACGTCATGGCGCGCAGCATGAGCGGCAGGTCGTGGAACCTGCGAGGTTTCCGCTCCTTCTTCGTGCAACGTTACTTCCGCCTGGGGCTGCCCTATGTGGGGGCCATCGCGATGATCCTGCCGATCTACGTTCTGGCGCGCGACTGGCTGCCCGAACAGGTCGTTGGCCAGCCGCCAACGCTGCCGCAGTTGCTCGCGCACCTGCTCTTCCTGCAGGGCGTCCTCGGCTACGAACAGCTTTCGGCGGGGCTGTGGTTCGTCTGCATCAATTTCCAGCTCGGCCTGGTCTATGCCGCAATCCTCGTGCTGCGCGACACCATCGGACAGGGCAGGGTCGATTTCGTCGGCCTGCTGGGCTGGCCACTCCTCGCCTTTTCGCTGTTTCACTTCAACCTCGACGACGGCTGGGACAGCTGGTGGTTCTATTTCTTCCCCTATTTCTTTCTGGGAATCGTCATCGATCGCAGCGTGCGCGGCGAGGCCTACAAGCTTGAGTTCTGGCTTTGCTTGCTGCTCTTCGTCGGTGCCATGACTTTCGAGTGGCGCTGGCGCCTGCTGAGCGCGCTGGTCGTCGGCCTGCTGCTGTTCGTGGTCGAGAGGCGGGGCTGGGGAGCGCTCTGGCCGCAGGTACCCCTGATTTCCTGGCTGGGGAGGATTTCGTTCAGCCTCTTTCTCGTCCATTTCCCGGTGTTGGTGCTGGTCGGCACGCTTTGGACCCGCTTCGACTGGACGTCTCCCGCGGCCGGCGTTACCGGCCTGCTCGTCGCGTATGGCCTGAGCCTCCTGGTGGCCGAGCTCTTTCATCGCTTCGTCGAGCAGCCCGCCGCCTGGATTTATCGCCGGGAACCACGCACGGATGCCGAGGACGGGACGTTGCGGCCGACGGCAAAGGAAGATTTCCAGGCGCCAGTCGTCAACGCCCGCTAAGCGCCGCAGCCGGCCTCCTGGCGGCGGCGTGTGTGCTTTAGCCTTGCAGGTGGCGCTGCATCAGCAGCGCGTAGATCGCCGGAATCACCGCCAGCGTCAGCACCGTCGATGAAATCATGCCGCCGACCATTGGCGCGGCGATGCGGCTCATGACTTCGGCGCCGGTGCCGGTACCCCACAAAATGGGCAGCAGGCCGGCCATGATGGCGGTGACGGTCATTATCTTCGGGCGCACGCGCTCGACGGCGCCTTCCATGATCGCGGCGTAGAGATCGGCCGCTTGCGGTCGACGCCCTGCAGAGGCGCATTTCTGCTGGATCGCCGTCCACGCGTGGTCGAGGTAGATCAGCATGACGACCCCGGTCTCGGCGGCGACGCCGGCCAGCGCGATGAAGCCGATGGCGGCGGCGACCGACAGGTTGTAGCCGAGCAGCCACATCAGCCAGATGCCGCCGACCAGCGCGAAGGGCACCGAGAGCATGACGATCAGGGTTTCGGTGAGGCGCCGGAAGTTCAGGTAGAGCAGCACGAAAATGATGAGCAGCGTCAGCGGCACGACGATTTTCAGTTTGGCAATGGCCCGTTCCATGTACTCGAACTGGCCGCTCCAGGTCACGTAGGTGCCGGNGGTGAATCTGACCTTTTCATTGACTGCCTTGCGCGCCTCGGCGACGTAGGAGCCGATGTCGCGGTCGCGGATGTCGACGTAGATGTAGGCCGAGAGCAGCGCGTTTTCGGTGCGGATGGCCGGGGCGCCGGTGCTGATCTTCACTTCCGCCAACTGGCCGAGCGGCACCATGGTGGCCGGCGCGCCCATTTCGGCCGGCAGCGGCACCAGCACGTCGCGGGCGATGGCCTGCGGGTCGCTGCGCTGGTCGCGCGGGTAGCGCACGGTGACGCCGAAGCGCTCGCGGCCTTCGACGGTGGTGGTGACCATTTCGCCACCGAGCGCGGCGGCGACCACGTCCATCACCTCGCCGACGGTCAGCCCATAACGGGCGAGCGCCCGACGGTCGGGCACGATGTCGAGGTAGAAGCCGCCGGTGAGGCGTTCGGCGAAGGCGCTGCTGGTGCCGGGCACGGTCTTGACCACGGCTTCGATTTCCCTGGCCAGGCGTTCCATCTCACCGAGGTCGCGGCCGAAGACCTTGATGCCGACCGGCGTCCGGATGCCGGTGGACAGCATGTCGATGCGTGCCTTGATCGGCATCGTCCATGAGTTGGCGACGCCGGGGAACTGCAGCGCCTTGTCCAGGTCGGCGATCAGCTTGTCGGTGGTCATGCCGGGCCGCCATTCGGACTCCGGCTTGAGATTGATCACCGTCTCGAACATCTCCAGCGGCGCCGGGTCGGTCGCCGTCTGCGCGCGGCCGGCCTTGCCATAGACCGACGCGACCTCCGGGAAGCTCTTGATGATCTTGTCCTGGGTCTGCAGCAGTTCGGCAGCCTTGGTCACCGACAGGCCGGGCAGGGTGGTCGGCATGTAGAAGAGCGTGCCTTCGTTGAGCGTCGGCATGAATTCGCTGCCCAGGCGGCTGGCCGGGACGATGCTGATCGCCAGCACGATGGCGGCAACGGCGATGGTCGCCTTCTTCCAGTTCATCACGCCGGCGATGATCGGGCGGTAGAGGCGGATCAGGGAACGATTGACCGGGTTCTCGGCTTCCGGGCGGATCTGGCCGCGAATGAAGAGCAGCATCAGCACCGGCACCAGCGTCACCGACAGGAAGGCGGCAGCAGCCATCGAGAAGGTCTTGGTCCACGCCAGCGGCGCGAACAGCCGGCCTTCCTGGGCTTCGAGAGTGAATACGGGGAGGAAGGAGACGGTGATGATGAGCAGGCTGAAGAACAGCGCCGGGCCGACTTCCTTGCAGGCGGCGATGATCGCCTGCCGCCTTGCCTGCGCGGCGTCTGCTTTGTTGGCTGCGTCGTCGGCTCCTCGCCTACCAGAATGGTATGTCTCGTCGCCGTCTCCTTGTCGCCTCGCATCCATCCGCGCATCCAAGGCGGCAACATGTGGTGGTTGCAACCGCTCCAGATGCTTGTGCGCGTTCTCGATCATCACGATCGCCGCATCGATCATCGCCCCGACGGCAATGGCGATGCCGCCCAGGCTCATGATGTTGGCGTTGATGCCGAGCGCCCGCATGCCGATGAAGGCGGCGAGAATGGCGACCGGCAGCATCAAAATGGCGACCAGCGCCGAGCGCAGATGCAACAGGAAAACGATGCAGACCAGCGCGACGATGACGCTTTCCTCGGCCAGCGTGCGCTTCAGCGTGTCAATGGCGCGATGGATCAGTTCCGAACGGTCATAGACGGTTTCGATGCGGACGCCCTCGGGCAGCCCGGCGCTGATTTCGGCCACCTTGGCCTTGATGTTGTCGATGACCTCCAGCGCATTCTGCCCGTAGCGCGCCATCGCAATGCCGGACACCACCTCGCCCTCGCCGTTCAGCTCGGTCAGCCCGCGCCGCTCGTCGGCCACCAGTTCGACGCGGCCGATGTCGGCGATGCGTACCGGCGTGCCGTTCTGCGCCTTGAGCACCAGATTCTCGATGTCTTCCCGCCCACGCAGATAACCGCGCCCGCGCACCATGTACTCGGTCTCCGCCATCTCCAGCGTGCGCCCGCCGACATCGCGGTTGGAATTGCGGATCGCCTCGGCGACGCGCATCAGCGGAATGCCGTAAGCCTTCAGTTTGGCCGGATCGACCGTCACCTGATACTGCTGCACGAAGCCGCCGATGCTCGCCACCTCGGCGACGCCCGGCGCTTTCGCCAGTTGGTAACGCAGATACCAGTCCTGCAAGGTGCGCAACTCGGCCAGCGTCCTGTCCTTGGCCAGCAGCGCGTATTGATACACCCAGCCCACACCCGTCGCATCCGGCCCAAGCGTCGGCGTCACGCCCTTGGGCAGCTTTCCGGAGACCGAATTGACGTACTCCAGCACCCGCGAACGCGCCCAGTAGATGTCGGTGCCGTCCTCGAAAATGACGTNGACGAAGGAGGCGCCGAAGAAGGAGAAGCCGCGCACGACCTTGGATTTCGGCACCGAGAGCAGCGCGGTGGTCAGCGGATAGGTGACCTGATCCTCCACCACCTGCGGCGCCTGACCGGGGAATTCGGTGTACAGGATGACCTGCACGTCGGAGAGATCGGGGATCGCATCGAGCGGAGTTTTGGCCAGCGACCAGAGACCGGCAATGACGATGAAGGCTGTCGCCAGGAGGACTAGAAAGCGGTTTTTGGCGGACCAGGTGATGAGGGCGTTAAGCATGGACCGGGTTATGGCGCTTCGTTGTAGGCGCGGTCGTATTCCTGGATGCGCTGTGTTCCGCCCTGACGCGCGGAAACCTGCGTCTCAGAAAACCCGAAACCCCGAGAGAACGAGCCAGCCCCATCACTTCTTCCCCAGAGAAGTCACCACCCACTCCCNCGGCCCCCGCTCGACAAACTCGAACTCCACCGCCGCCCCCGGCTTCACCCCTGCCACCAGCGAAGGATTCGCCAGCACGAAATCCATCTTCATCGCCGGCCATTTCAGACTCGCCACCGGCTCATGCGAAATCGTCGCCGTCCCCGCCGCCGCATCGATGGCATTCAACACGCCCACTGCGCGATGCCCCACGGTTGAAGGTTTCGCGCCGGAAGCCGCGCCGTCNNCCCCTTCTGCATCCCCCAACGCCGCCTTCAGATTGCTCTCGGCATCGATCAGGAAGTTGGCGGCGGTGACTACCAGTTCACCTTCCCGGACCCCGTCCAGCACCTGCACGAAATCGCTGCCTCGCTGACCAAGGCGCACAACGCGCGGCTCGAAGCGCCCTTCGCCAAGCTGCACGATCAGCACCTGCCGCGCGCCGCTGTCGATGACCGCCGAGGCCGGCACGGTCAGCACCGGCGCTGCGCCGCCGGCCGGGATGTCGACGTCGGCGAACATCGCCGGCTTCAGCTTGCCTTTCGGGTTGGGCAGTTCGATGCGCACCGGCACCGTCCGCGTTTCCGCCTTGAGCGTCGGGTNGACGTAGGCGATGCGCCCCTCGAAGATTTCGCCGGGGTAGGCGTTGATGGTGATTTTTGCCTTCTGGCCGACGTTCACCGCGCCAATGTCCTGCTCGAACACATCGGCCAGTACCCAGACCGCCGCCGTATCGGCGATCTGGAACAGCGTCTCGCCCGGCATGAAGCGCATGCCCTGCACCGCCTTCTTCTCGGTAACGATACCGACGACCGGCGAGCGGAAGGTCAGCGTGCGTCTGGCATCCCCGGTGCGGGCCAGCGCCTTGACCTGTTCGTCGGAAATATCCCAGTTCTTCAGGCGTTGCAGGCTGGATTCGGCGAGTTGCTGCATGGCGGCCTGGGCTTCGCCGCCGGCCTCGCCCAGCTTGCCGACACCCTGCGCGGCGACGGCATATTCGCGCTGTGCCGAGACCAGTTCGGGGCTNNGGACCTCGAACAGCGGCTGGCCACGGCCGACCGGCTGGCCGCTGGTATTCACGTACAGACGCTCGATGTAGCCCTCGAACTTGGCGGTCACCGTGTAGGTGCGGCTCTCGTCGATCTCGACCCGGCCGCTGGCGCGCACGCTGCGGTCGAGCAGGCGCAGCTTCGCCGCTTCGGCCTTGACGCCCATTTTCTGGATCTTCTCCGCGCTGATTTTCAGGCCGCTATCCGTATCGTCCTCGCCTTCGTAAACCGGCAGGTAATCCATGCCCATCGGGTCTTTCTTCGGCACCGGCGAGGTGTCGGGCAGGCCCATCGGGTTGCGGTAGTAAAGGAGCTTTTTGCCGGTTCTTGACCGTCGACCGCAACCGGCGCCACGGCGGCNCTCCGGTTTCGTCAAAGCCAGCCGGTAGCCGGCAAAACCGCCCGCCGCAAGGGCGATGGCAGCAACAATCAGCGTTGGGCCGGTTCTCACAGGTCTTCTCCGAGCAGGCGTTCGATCTCGGCCAGCCGCAACTGCTGACTGGCCTGCGCGCGCAGCAGCGCCAGGCGGGCATTGCGGATCTGGCGCTGGGCGTCGAGCAGCGTGGCGAAATCGACCTTGCCGGTTTCGTAGCCGGCCAGCGCCGATCTGAAAGTCAGTTCCGCCTGCGGCAGCTGGCGGGTCCGGGTGATCTGCTCGGTCGTCCGCGCCGCCTCCAGGTTGGACACGGCGGCGCTCAGGTCGCCGTTCAGCCGGTGGCCGAGCGCCTCCCGGCGCGCCGTCGCGGCTTCCAGCATGCGCTCGGACTCGCGCTCCTGGCTGCGCCGGCTACCCTGCTGCAGCGGCACGTTGAGTTCGAGCATCAGGGTCCAGGCGTCGATGCGGTCCCCTACCTGCATCGGCTGCACGCCGACGATGAAATCCGGGAAGCGGTTGCGGTAGGCCAGGTCGCGGCCTTTTTCGGCGCCGGCGACGCGGGCGGCTTCGATGGCCAGTTGCGGATTGTTCGCCTGCAGGCGTTGGTTCAACGCGGCGGGATCGATCCGGGCCGGCAGCGGGCGCAGGACGTCCGGCTCGGCCAGCGGGGCGTTGGCGGGGCGCGCCAGCGTGGCATTGAGAAAGGCCATCAGGTGATGCCGTTCGCTCTCCATGCCGACCAGTTCGCTGTCCATGGCACTGCGTTCGACCTGGGCGCGGATCGCGTCCTGCTGCGGTACGAGGCCGCCGGCATAGCGCGCCTGGGCGATCTGCTCGAGGCGGCGGGACAGCTCGATGTTCTCGCGGGTCAGGCGCAGGCTCTTGCTGGTCAGCCAGTACTGTGCGTAAAGGCTCTTGATGCGGCCGGCCACGTCGGCCCAGGCATCGGCGGCGCGCCCGCCCGCCTGGTCGGCGTCGGCGGCGGCGATCTCGCGCCTGAGGTCGCGCTTGCCCCAGAACGGCAACGGCTGCGCCAGCAGGTACTTGGTGTCGCCGACCTGCGACGGCGACAGCGTGGCGCCCTGGGTACCGTTGCGCGTGATGTTCTCCAGTTCGACGCGCAGGAAGGGGTCGGGCAGCGCCCCGGCCGGGCCGATCCGCTCGCGCGCCGCCTCCGCCTCCAGCCGCACCGCGCGGACATCGAGGCTGCCCTCGCGGGCGATGGCGAGCAGCGATTCGACGCTGGCGCCGGGCAACGCCTCGGCCTGCGCCGTCCCGCCCAGCGTGAGGACCAGCAGCGCCGCCGCGAGCGCGGATTTCGATTTCATTTCGCCATTTCGTAGCGGCTGACGATGGCGTTGCCGCCCTTCATCTCGGCCGCGAAGCGGATCCGGTCGCCGGGCTTCAGCCGGGTCAGCCAGGACTTGTCGGCGACGCCGAAGGCCATGGTCATCGGCGGCATGCCGATGCTGTCGAGCTGGCCGTGCTGGATCACGACCTCGCCGGCGGCCTTGTCGATCTTCCTGACGACGCCGTCGGCGAGCGGCCCGGTCGCGGCGCTGGCCGCTTTCGGCGCGCCGTGGTCATGCTGGGCGACGGCTGGCAGGCTCAAGGCAAGGAGGAGGGAGAGAAGCAGGCGCATGAGAGGTTCCATCCGGTTGGAGATGCCGTGATTTTCTCTTGCCGCGGTCGACCTGTCCCTGACGGCAAAATTACAAGTTTGTAATCTTGACGGGGCTCGCTAGCCAAACCCGCGACTCTCCTGCCGCTGTATTCCATTAAAGTGGAGACTATTGTGCTTTCACTCGAAACAATCCCCATGTTTGAGCAATCTTTCAGGAACATCGACGACGTCCTCTGGAAAGAGGCCGGATGCACCACCGAACTCGATTACACCGAGCAGACGTCCTGGCTGCTGTTCCTGAAGTACCTCGACGGGCTGGAGCAGGACAAGGCCACCGAAGCCGCGCTCGAAGGTCGCCCGTACAGCTACATACTCGACGAGCCGTACCGCTGGGAAAGCTGGGCCGCGCCCAANGGGGCTGACGGCAAGCTCGACCACCGCGCTGCCCTCACCGGCGATGACCTGCGCGACTTCGTCGACCGCAAGCTCTTCCCGTACCTGCACGGGTTCAAGAACAAGGCCAGCGGGCCGAACACCATCGAATACAAGATCGGCGAGATCTTCGGCGAGATCAAGAACAAGGTTCACAGCGGCTACAACCTGCGCGAGATCATCGACCACATCGACGAGCTGCAATTTCGCTCACAGGTTGCCAAGCACGAGCTATCGGCACTCTACGAAGACAAGATCAAGCGCATGGGCAACGCCGGGCGCAATGGCGGCGAGTATTACACCCCGCGCCCGCTGATCCGCGCGATGGTGAAGGTCATCCAGCCCAAGGTCGGCGAGCGCATCTACGACGGTGCCTGCGGCTCGGCGGGCTTTCTCTGCGAAGCCTTCGACTACCTCAAGGCGCAGCCCAACCTGACGACGGGCGACCTCAAGACGCTGCAAGAGCGTACCTTCTACGGCAAGGAAAAGAAGTCGCTGGCCTACGTGATCGCGATCATGAACCTGATCCTGCACGGCATCGAGGCCCCGAACATCATCCACGCCAACACCCTGGCCGAGAACCTTGCCGACATCCAGGACAAGGACAGGATGGACATCATCCTCGCCAATCCGCCCTTCGGCGGCAAGGAGCGCAAGGAAGTGCAGCAGAACTTCCCGATCCGCACCGGCGAGACGGCCTTCCTCTTCCTCCAGCACTTCATCAAGATGCTCAAGGCCGGCGGCCGGGCGGCGGTGGTCATCAAGAACACCTTCCTCTCCAACACCGACAATGCCTCGGTGAGCCTGCGCAAGCTGCTGCTGGAAAGCTGCAACCTGCACACCGTCCTCGATTGCCCTGGCGGCACTTTCCAGGGCGCGGGCGTCAAGACGGTGGTGCTGTTCTTCGAGAAGGGCGCGCCGACGCGCAAGGTCTGGTACTACCAGCTCGATCCCGGCCGCAACATGGGCAAGACCAACCCGCTGAATGACGATGATCTGGCCGAGTTCATCGCGTTGCAGAGGACGTTTGCCGATTCGCCGAAGAGCTGGAGCGTGGACGCGGCACAGATCGATGCGGTCAACTACGATTTATCGGTGAAAAACCCGAATGGTGGCGAAGAAGTCACCCACCGCAGCCCGCAGGACATCCTGGACGAGATCGCCGCGCTGGATGCCGAGAGCGCGAGCGTGCTGGCGAAGATTCAGGCACTTCTGTGATGAAGTCTTGGCCCACAGTAACTCTTGGCGCGGTTTGCCAGTTTCGGGGTGGCGGCACACCATCCAAGGCCGTCGAGCAATACTGGCGGGGAAGCATTCCTTGGGTATCACCGAAGGACATGAAATTCGATGTTGTCTCGGACTCGATCGACCACATCTCGCAAGAGGCGATCGACGGCAGCGCAACGGCACTGATACCGAAAAACTCACTACTGATGGTTGTCCGATCCGGAATTCTCGCAAGGACAGTGCCTATGGCGATTACTGGGTGCGACCTGGCCATTAACCAAGATTTGAAGGCGCTCTGTCCCAGCGCCGCAGTCGATGCACGGTTTCTTTACCATCTACCACTGCTGTCCGGTTAAATACTGAATAAATTCAATTGATTGCCGATGCTGTCATTGTCCGAAGTGTACTCGTCGCCCGGAAGTGCTTGCTGCAAGGGCATCTTCTCGAACAGAGTGAGCGATAGAACCTGTAGCAAAGTGTAGAGGGAGACGTTGAGATTCAGCTTTTTCCGAACAATGGCGACCAGCACATAGACCGATACTGCGATCCAGATTTGCGTCTTGACCGCATTTTCCGATGTACCGAAGAACTGTTTGATCCGAAGATGCTGCTTGATCCATTTGAAGAACAACTCGACCTGCCAGCGGCTTTTGTAAAGCGCGCAGATGGTCGCTGCCGGCAAGATCATCTGATTGGTGAGGAAGATCAGCGTCTTGCCGGTTTCTGGGTCGTTGAAGCGTATCCGGCGCAATTGTGTGGGGTAATCCTGCTTCGAGTAGAAGCCATCGAGCGCAATCGTCTGATCGCAGAGGATGCCAGCGCTGCGCTCTGTTGGGGCCGAATACACCCGATGCGCCTTGAGATTCGACTTGGCGCGGGTCACGAAGAAGGCGCCCGCCAGATGCACGCGATACAGGCGAGCGAAGTCGACATAGCCCCGATCCATGACATAGATTGCACCGGCCTCCGGGGTCAGCAAATCCAGCGCATGCACGTCGTGCAATTTGCCGTCCGAAACGTGGATGAAACTGGGGATGCTGCCGCGCAAGTCGAGCAGCGTGTGCATCTTGACCGCCGCCTTGGTCTTCCGAAAGTGTGCCCACGGAAACACCGACAGACAGAGATCGATGGTGGTCGAATCGAGGGCATACACCGTGTTCGACAATTCCAGCCCCAAGTCCTCGCTGGCGTAGAGCACCCTTGCCTGGATGATCAGGCGGGCGGCGAAGTCGGCATAGATGCGCCAGTCGCGCGATTCGTTGGCGTCGGCCAGTGTCGAGCGCCGTATCGGCTCGCGAAATCCCATGTGGTAAAGCTTCGATGCCTGCGCCGAAAGGCTGGCCTCGATGTCGCGCAAGCTTTCCCGGTAGGTGAGTTGGGCAAACGCCATGACGCGAAAGTGCTCGGCGCAACTCAGAGTGCGAACGCCCTTGTCGCCGCCGTAATGCGAAACGTAGCGGTTGAATGTCGACCACGGCAGAAAGTCCATCAACTGCGCAAACAGTGCCTTGCCGGCATTCATGATCATGCCCTTCAGAAAAATCCGAAGGGTCATTCTTCGCCGATTTCAAATCGACACCACCCCTTACCGCTCGAAAAGTCACGTCAGTCATGGCGTTGCGCAGTTCGGGTATTCATTTAACCGGACAGTAGTGACCATCTACTTGATTCAAAGATGGACTTGCTTCTCTCGATGGTCAGTCGTGGCGCCACAGTTCATCGGCTGATGACCGAGCAAATTCGTTCGCTCGATTTTCCGCTCCCTTCACTCCCCGAACAGTACCGCATCGTCGCCATCCTCGACGAAGCCTTCGACGGCATCGCTATCGCCAAAGCCAACGCCGAGAAGAACCTCCAGAACGCCCGCGCCTTGTTTGAGAGCTACTTGCAGATGGTTTTCACGGAGCGGGGGATGGGTGGAAAACAGTGCCTCTCGGCGAATTGGCGGCATTCCGGAATGGGATTAACTTCACAAAGTCCAGCAAGGGCACCCCAATCAAGATACTTGGCGTGAAGGATTTCCAGAATCATTACTGGGCACCATTCGAGGACTTCGATTCAATCGTCCCGGATGGTGCTGTTCCCGATTCGGACATTCTGATCGAGGGTGACATTGTTTTTGTCAGATCGAATGGCAACCCGGATCTGATTGGCCGTTGTCTATTGATCGGAACGCTCCCTGAGAGAACAACGCACTCCGGATTCACGATCAAGGCCCGGTTGCAATCCAATGACGTAATGCCAGCCTACTTGTGCCATTTCCTGAAATCCAACAGCACACGCCAAGAAATGATTGACGGTGGAAACGGCGCAAACATCAAGAGCCTGAACCAAGGCACGCTGTCCCGGATAGTGGTTCCATTTCCGTCTTCGGCCAAACAAGCTGAAATTGTGCGACGGTTGGAGCGCATGCAAGCCGAAACCCAACGCCTCGAATCCCTCTACCAGCAAAAGCTGACCGCCCTCGACGACCTGAAGAAATCCCTGCTGCACCAAGCCTTCAGTTGCCAGCTATAAGGAACCCGATCATGTCCGTTCAACCCGCATTCTTCGAGACTCAGGCCATCCGCCGCGTCTATGACGAAGAAACCGAAATCTGGTGGTTTTCGGTGGTGGACATCATGCAGGTGCTGACTCAGCAGCCGGACTATCAGACGGCGCGCAAATATTGGAACAAGCTGAAGGAACGGCTGGGCAAGGAGGGCAGCCAGTCGGTGACAGATTGTCACCGACTGAAATTGCCTGCTGCAGATGGCAAAAGCTACCTGACCGACGTAGCGACCGCCGAGACCCTGCTGCGGCTGGTGCAGTCGGTGCCCAGCCCCAAGGCCGAACCGATCAAGCGCTGGCTGGCCAAGGTGGGTTACGAGCGCATGCAGGAAATCGGCGATCCCGGCCGTGCGCTCGACCGCGCCCGCGAGACCTGGCAGAAACACGGGCGCAGCGAGAAGTGGATCCAGCAGCGCATGACCGGGCAGGAAACGCGCAACAAGCTGACTGACTATTGGGCCAGCCATGACATCAAGCAGGGCGAGGAATTTGCCATCCTCACCAATCTGATTCATCAGGAATGGTCGGGCGTCAGCGTCAAGGCGCACAAGACCCTGAAGGGTTTGCAAAGCCAGAACCTGCGCGACCACATGAGCGAGGCGGAACTGATCTTTACCGCGCTGGCCGAACTCTCGACCCGGCAGATTGCCGAAACGGGAGAGGCGACCGGCATGGCCGAGAACAGCGCGGCGGCNGAAAAGGGCGGCGCGATCGCCAAACAGGCGCGTAAGGCGCTGGAAGAAAAGACCGGAAAATCGGTGGTGTCCGGCGAAAATTTTCTGCCACCTGCTGGCGCGAAAGCCGGCAAGCTTGCAAAAAATAATGACAATGCCGCTTTGTTGCCGACGTGCCGACCATTTTGTGCCGCATTGGCCTTGAGTTTCTTGATCAGGTTTTGATTATGACGGCCAATACGCGAGCATTCGCAATAGCCTCTTTCGTAAAATCAAAGCGTTACACCCGTTGCCTAGGCCGTATTATTCTTGATCGGGTTTTGATTCGGTATTCCTTCCGCCGTCCCGCCAGTGCCGACTTTTGACCATGAACGAAGCCGAAACCCGCGCTGAACACATCGACCCTGCCCTGGCTAAGGCAGGCTGGGGCGTGGTCGAGGGCAGCCGTATTCGGCGCGAGTATCCGATCACGCTCGGCCGGCTGGAAGGCGCCGGCAAACGGGGCAAGCCGCTGACGGCGGACTATGTTCTGGAGTATCGCAACACCAAGCTGGCATTGGTTGAGGCCAAGGCGTGGGACAAGGCGCTCACCGAGGGCGTAGCGCAGGCCAAGGACTACGCCGGCAAGCTGGCGCTGCGCTTCACTTACGCCAGCAACGGGCAGGGCATCTACGGCATCGACATGCGAATGGCGGTAGAAGGCGAGATTGCCGCCTTTCCGTCGCCCGAGGAGTTGTGGCAGCGCACCTTCACCATCGCGAATGCCTGGCGCGACCGCTTCGCCGCCATCCCTTTCGAGGACAAGGGCGGCTACTTCCAGGGGCGCTACTACCAGGACATCGCCATCCAGAAGGTGCTCGATGCCGTGGCCGAGCAGAAGTCGCGCATCCTGCTCACCCTTGCCACCGGCACCGGCAAGACCTTCATCGCCTTCCAGATCGCCTGGAAACTGTTCCATGCCCGCTGGAACCTGAACGACTGGCACAAATCGGACGATCCGGCCCGTCGACCGCGCATCCTCTTCCTCGCTGACCGCAACATCCTCGCCGACCAGGCATTCAACGCCTTCTCCACCTTCCCGGAGGATGCGCTGGTACGCATCGCTCCCGAGGACATCCGCAAGAAGGGCAAGGTGCCGAAGAACGGCAGCATCTTCTTCACCATCTTCCAGACCTTCATGAGCGGCCCGCCCAAGGACGGGCATCCGTCGCCGTACTTCGGCGAGTACCCGCCCGACTTCTTCGATTTCATCATCATCGACGAGTGTCACCGTGGCGGGGCCAACGACGAGAGCAACTGGCGCGGCATCCTCGACTACTTCTCCCCTGCCGTGCAGCTGGGCCTTACTGCTACGCCCAAGCGCAAGGACAACGTCGACACCTACGCCTACTTCGGCGAGCCGGTGTTCATCTATTCGCTCAAGGACGGCATCAACGACGGCTTCCTGACACCCTTCCGCGTCAAGCAGTTCGCCTCGACAATGGATGAGTATGTCTATACGCCCGACGACAAGGTGGTCGAAGGCGAGATCGAGGCGGGCAAGCGTTACGAAGAACCCGACTTCAACCGCATCATCGAGATCAGGGAGCGCGAGAAGGCGCGGGTGGCGCAGTTCATGGGGCAGATCGACCAGCGCGAGAAGACGCTGGTGTTCTGTGCGACGCAGGATCACGCCCTGGCAATCCGTGACCTCATCAACCAGATCAAGACCAGCAGCGATCCGAACTACTGCCACCGCGTCACCGCCAACGACGGCGTGCTCGGCGAGCAATGGCTGCGCGACTTCCAGGACAACGAGAAGACCATACCGACCATCCTGACCACGTCGCAGAAGCTGTCCACCGGCGTCGATGCGCGCAACGTGCGCAACATCGTCCTGCTGCGCCCCGTGAATTCGATGATCGAGTTCAAGCAGATCATCGGACGTGGAACCCGCCTCTACGACGGCAAGGACTACTTCACCATCTACGACTTCGTGAAGGCGCACCACCACTTCTGCGACCCGGAATGGGACGGCGAACCGGTCGAGCCGGAAGCCTGCAAGAAGTGCGCCTGCTATCCGTGCGTGTGCCTCAAGGAGCCTCCGCCTCCCTGTTACCTCTGTGGCAACACGCCCTGCACCTGCCCGCAGGAGCCTTGCCCGGAGTGCGGCCAGCGCCCCTGCGTCTGCAAGAAGAAGACGAAAGCGAAGGTGAAGCTCGCCGACGGCAAGGAACGCAAGATCCAGTTCATTTCCGCGACGACCTTCTGGCATCCGGACGGCTCGCCGATGTCGGCGCAGCAGTTCCTCGAAGCCCTCTACGGCAAGCTGCCGGAGTTCTTCGCCGACGAGGACGAGCTACGCAAGCTGTGGAGCGACCCCGAAACCCGCCGCAAGCTGCTCGACGGGCTGGAGGAAGGCGGCTTCGGGCGCGAGCAACTGGCCGAGATGCAGAAGATCATCGACGCGGAGAACAGCGACCTGTTCGATGTACTGGCCTATGTGGCCTATGCGCTGGAACCGCTGACCCGCGAAGAGCGTGCCGGCCGGGCGATGGCGGTGATCAGCGAGAACTTCAATCCCCGCCAGCGGGTGTTCCTTGATTTCGTGCTGTCCCACTACGTGGCGGTTGGCGTCGAGGAACTGGATCGGGCCAAGCTGACCCCGTTGCTGAAACTCAAATATCACGACTCGATTGCAGATGCCGTGGCTGACCTGGGCAAGCCGGATGAGATCGGCAAGGTGTTCAGCGGGTTTCAGCGGTACTTGTACGTTGAACCGGCAGCGACTGAAACCGCCATATGAAGATTCTCATCGTCGAAGACGAAGCCAAGACCGGCGACTACCTCAAGCAGGGCCTGAGCGAGGCCGGGTTCACCGCCGACCTCGTGCGCAACGGGCTGGATGGCATGCACGAGGGGCTGGGCGGCGACCATGACCTGCTGATCCTGACGTCAACCTGCCGGGAGTTGACGGCTGGCAGGTGCTGAAGGCGCTGCGCGCCGCCGGGCGCGAGTTGCCGGTGCTCTTCCTGACCGCCCGCGACCGGGTCGAGGACCGCGTCAAGGGGCTGGAACTGGGGGCCGACGATTACCTGGTCAAGCCCTTCGCCTTCTCAGAGCTGTTGGCCCGCGTGCGCACCCTGCTGCGCCGGGGGCGGGTCCGCGAAGCCGAAACGCTGGTGCTGGCGGATCTCGAACTCGACGTGCTGAAGCGCCGCGCGTCCCGTGGCGGCCGGCGCATCGACCTGACCGCCAAGGAATTCGCGCTGCTCGAACTTTTCCTGCGCCGCCAGGCCGAGGTGCTGTCGCGCAGCTTCATCGCCTCGCAGGTGTGGGACATGAATTTCGCTTCCGACACCAATGTTGTCGAGGTCGCCATCCGCCGCCTGCGCGCCAAGGTCGACGACGATTTCATGCCGAAGCTGATCCACACCCTGCGCGGCATGGGCTACGTCATGGAAATCCGCTGACCGTGACGCACTGGCGGCATTCGATCACGCTGCGCCTGGCGCTTGCCTTCGCGCTGCTGGCGGCACTGGTGTTCGCGGCGCTGGGCGCCTACCTGAGCCGCTCGGCCGATGCCCACATGGCCGAACTGGACGCCCACGAACTGCTGGGCAAACTGGCGCTGGCGCGGCGCGTCGCAATCAGCGAAACCACTCCGGCCGCCCTCGCCGCGCGCCTCGGCGATGCGCTGGTCGGCGAGCATGGCGTGATTGTTGCGGTCGACGGCGAAAAACGGCCAATTTTCGCGTGGCCCGATGCCGGCACGGCGCGGGCGCTGGCCCAGGCTGCTGCTGCCGCCGCCGTCGGCGAGGCGCCGCTGCGCCTGGAACTGGCCGGGGGCGAATACCGGGCGGTTGCCGGCGCGCTCGCCACCGGGTGGGGCGAGGCGGCGCGCGTTGTCGTCGCCCGCGACATTCGGCACCACACGGATTTCCTCGACCAGTTGCGCCGCGATCTCTGGCTGGCGGTACTGGCGGCGGCGCTGCTCACCGCCGTCGTCGGGCTGCTGGTCGCCCGCCGCGGCCTGCTGCCGGTGCGCGCCATCGCCCGGACTGCCGGGCGGATATCCGCCGGCCGGCTGGGCGAGCGCATCGCCGAGCAGGATGTGCCGGCCGAACTCGCCGAGCTGGCGAGCGCCTTCAACGCCATGCTCGGCCGGCTCGAGGAATCGTTCCGGCGCCTCAGCGACTTTTCGGCCGACCTGGCGCACGAACTGCGCACGCCGATCCACACCCTGCGCATGCAGACCGAAGTTGCGCTCGGAAAGCCGCGCGCTGTCGATGAATATCGCGAGCTGCTGGCGTCGAGCCTCGAGGAGTACGAGCGGCTGTCGCGCATCATCGGCGACATGCTGTTTCTCGCCAAGGCCGAGCATGGCCTGGTTGCGCCAGGGAAGGAGGCGATCGGGTTGCGCGAACTGTGCCGGCGCCTGGTCGAGTATTACGGGATGCTGGCCGAAGACGTCAATGTCGAACTGCGCGGCGACGAAATCAGCATCGACGGCGATCGGCTGATGCTGGAGCGCGCGATCGGCAACCTTCTGGTCAATGCCATCCGGCACACGCCGCCCGGCGGCCGGATCGTTCTCGCCATCGCGCGCGAGGCGGAGCAGGCGGTCATTGCCGTGAGCAACACAGGGCCACCGATTCCCGCCGCAGCGCTGGGCACGATCTTCGACCGCTTCGTCCGCCTNGAATCAGGACAACCAGGGAGCGGCCTCGGTCTCGCCATCACGCGCTCGATCGTGCACGCGCACCGTGGAACCGTGGCAGTCCGCAGCAGCGAACAGACGACCGAGTTCGTCATCCGCCTTCCGCTTCAGGTCGCGCCGTAGTCGTTTCGCCGGCGGCTCAGCGGGCGACCGCAGGCGGCATTCGTTGGGCAAAAGCCACAACCAGACGCGGCGAATGGGCGATTTGCCGGGCGGAGGTGGTCCACCGGCGCCGTTACGTGTCATCCTCTCGCTTTCCCGCTGTGGGACGTCATCAAATCGATCTGGCGGCAAGACATGGACACCAACAACCAGCCCCCATCCTCCGCGCGCGAGGAATTCCTGCCTTTCGTCGTCCGCCCGGCGGTGACCGACGAGGATTTTCGCAAGGCGGTCGATATCCGTCACCGCGCCTATGCCCGGCATGTACCCGAGTTCGCCGCCAGCCTGAGGGCACCGGAGCCCGAGGACTACGACGACGGCTCGCTCGTCCTGCTCGCCGAGGCCAAGCTCGACGGGTCGCCGCTGGGAACGATGCGGATTCAGACCAATTCCGGCAGCCCGCTGAAACTCGAGAATTCGGTCCGCCTGCCGTCGTGGCTCGCGGGGACAAGCCTGGCCGAGGCGACCCGTCTCGGCGTCGAGCAAAACGCGGTCGGTCGGATGGTGAGAATTGCGCTTTACAAGGCCTACTTTCTTTACTGCATTGAATCAGCCATCGAATGGATGGTCATCACCGCGCGCAAGCCGCTTGATCGGCTCTACGAGGCCCTGTTGTTCCAGGATGTCCTTCCAGGCGGCACACTGGTGCCCATGCACCACGTCGGCAACATGCCGCATCGGGTGATGGCCTTTTCCGTTCCGGATGCCCACGACAATTGGGTGGCGGCACAGCATCCGCTCTACACATATGTCTTTCAGACATTGCATCCGGACATCCGGCTGCCCGAGATGGTCAGCCCGCGATTCGTTCCCGTGCGTGCGGCGTATGAACTGCGCAGTGCCGAATACCTGATGTGATCCTGGCGCCGCGGGCCCCGTCTGCCGATGGGGTCGTCAACGCGGTGCAATTCCCGACCGTCGCGGCGTCCGGCGATCAGCGTCACGGGGTCCGCCATCGCGCCGGGAGCGGGATGATCTGATCGCATCGGATCCCGCGACGACGACGGGTTCGACCCCGAAGCCGCCGTCGTTGGTCGGGCGGCAGGGGCTGGCGGCGTGCCCAGCCTGTTGGCGACGCCATGCCAGCGTCGGTCCGCTGCCCATCGTTCCACTCCCTGACCGGCCGATCCCCCGGATCGTCCGCTCGTTCACGGGCGCCTGCCGCTGCTGGCGCCGACACCCGGTCGCCTTCCGCGCGCGCCTCTTCGGTCGCGGCCCGCCACCCAATGCGGGCGCCCGATTTCACTGCAAATGTGAAAAAGCCACAGTGGGTGCGGTCGCCAGCGCGGCAAGCGTGAAAAAGCCGCAGTGGTCGCCGTTGCAGTCGCGGTACCTTGAGCCTGTAGCAGGAATTGCTGTTGCGAGTCGTCCCAGGCGTAATGTTCGGCGGCCGGTTTCGGAGAACGAAAGCGAGCCGGTCGGGGGATGGCGCAGGCACCAGCGCTTGTCCCCGGCACCCGGACAGAGGTAGAAGCCAGATGCAAAACCAGATTTCATCGATCCCCGCCGCCATGATGACGCTATCTCCGGCGATCGCCCGCCTGCGCCGGCTGGGCGATGCCACGCTGGGCTCGCTGGCCCTGTACATCATTCCCCTTGCTGCCGTCGCCTTCGCCTTGTGGGCTCTCGCGGCCTGGGAGCCGGTATACGAGTTTGGCGGCGTCGACCCCGTCGAATTCAGGGTGTTGCGGGACGACAGCCGGATCCTGTCGGAGGCGCAGGTAGCGGGATCCCTGGAATCGATGACGCGGGCGAGCCAGGTGGAAACGCGTCTGTCGGAAGTCCCTCACTGGATCGCGTTCCAGGCGGGAGCCGCGGCTTCGGGAGCCGCTCCGGCCATCCTCTTTCCGTCGCGTCACGCGCGGCGCATGGAGTGCTGGAGCGCCGCGAACCGCGAGCATCTCGGCGTCGCCGACCGCGACCGGAGCAACGGCCAGCTCAGGCAGGCACTGGGCGGATTCCGCCTCGACGGTGCCAGGGGCCAGGTGCTGTGCCGGGTCGACTCCGTCGGCCCGGCGCGCCTGACGGTCCAGCGCTGGGATGCCATCGGTCTTGAAACGGCGCAGCGCAAGTTCGAGCGCAACAGCGGCCTGATCGACGGCAGCGTCGGGATCCTCGCCGCCTTCGCGCTGATGGTCGCCTTCGTCTATCGCGACGGCTTGATCGTCCTGTTTGCCGCATGGCTGCTCGCCAACATGCGGATGGCCGCACTGTCGGCCGGCTGGGATGCCCACCTGCTCGAACAGTCGATTCCCGCCGACTGGTTGGGGACAGTGCGCGCGCTGACGATCGCCGCCTTCTACACGCTGACTACCGCCGTCTTCATGCGCATGTTCAGGCGCGAACTGAAGCAGGTCGGGACGCCGTGGATCGTCGCGTACGGTCACTGGTCGCCGGTTCCGCTTCTGGCGGCTGCGCTGCTGCTGCCCTACCAGACCTTCCTCCAGATCATCTGGGTGGCGGCGATCGTCGGTGTCGTGTTCTTGGCCTACCTGCTCTACCGGGTCATCCGATTCGCCAACTCCTGGATGGCGATGTGGTACGCCGCAGCGCATGTCGTCCTCCTGGGCATCATCCTCTCGTCGAGCGTCTATGAGATAGCGGCGGCCGCGCTGGGCGTCACGACCGCGGCCAGCAGCGTGAACAGCATTACCTCCGCGGTGTTTTCCAGCCTGCTGGTTGCCGTGGCCATCGCCGAGCACATGAAGCGCGAACAGCAGGGACGCCTGGAGGCCCAGGCCGAGCTGCAGCACACCTATGACGTGATCCCGGTCGGCCTGTTTACGCTCGATGCCGAAGGCCGCTTCCTGAATACCAATCCCGCGCTGGCCGCCATGATCGATCGCAGTGGAGAAACTGCCGCCTGCGCTTCCTGGGGCGACTGCTTCGCCGACGGCTACTGGCAGGCCCTGCAAGACGCGCTGAGGAAGTTGGGCACGGTCGAAATCGAGGTGTCCGGCAAGCCGCGCGCCGATGGTTCGGCGCAACGATTCCTGGTGAAGGCCGCCGATGCCAGNGGGCGGATCGAGGGTTCGCTGCAGGACATTACCGAACGCTACGAGGCCACCAAGAAACTCCGCCATCTTGCCGAATTCGACGCGCTGACCAGGGTCCTGAACCGTCGTGGCATCGAGGCGGTTGCCGCCGCCGTGCTCGAACGCAGCTCCCCGCAGCAGCCGCTGGCCCTCGCCTACCTCGACATGGACCGCTTCAAGCTGATCAACGACCTGTTCGGGCACACCGTCGGCGACGATGTCCTGAAGCAGATCTGCGAGCGGGTGGTCGCGTCGATCGCGGGTAACGCGGGTCATCGTCTCGGGCGCATCGGCGGCGACGAATTCCTGATCGTCATGGAGAACACCACCATCGCCCAGGGAACCCTCATCTGCCAGACGATCGTCGATACGATTGCTGGCCGGAGTTTCGAGTCCGGTGGCAAGGGCTTCAGCGTCGGGGTGTCGGTTGGCCTGGTAGAACTGCTGGCGCCGACCAATCTCAAGGATGCGATCTCGACGGCTGACCGCGCCTGCCGTCTGGCCAAGGCCAAGGAATCGGGCGTTCATGTCTTCGAGGCGGGTTCGCAGGCACTGCGCGATTACACGCGGGAACTCGGGCTGATCGGGCGCTTCGGCGTGGATAGCCCGCCCGATGGGCTGTTTCTCGAAATGCAGCCGATTCTTTCGCTGCGCGCGCCGACCGAATCGCTCAACTTCGAGGTCCTGCTGCGCATGCGCGACCCTGACGGCAGCACCGTCCCGGCCGGGCAGATCATCTCCGCCGCGGAAAACAGCGGGCGCATCACGCTGATCGACCGCTGGGTTCTGACGACGACGCTGGCTTGGCTGGAGCGCAACAAGGATCGCCTGGGCAAGACGCGTTTCGTCAGCATGAACCTGAGCGGCGCTTCGCTGAGCGATGAAGTCTTTGTCCGCGAGGCCTTCGAGATGCTCAGCAAGGCGCCGGCCGCCCGCGACCGGCTGTGCCTGGAAGTGACCGAGAGCGTCGCGCTGCGCGACACCGGCAGCACCCGCACCTTCCTCGAAAAGGCGCGGCGGCTGGGCATCCGGGTCGCCCTCGACGATTTCGGCGCCGGCTACACCTCGTTCTCCTATCTGCGCGAATTGCCCGCCGATGCGCTGAAGATCGACGGCTCCTTCGTCCGCGACGCGGCCAGCCATCCGGCGAGCCTGAGCATCATCGAGGCCATCGCCAAGCTGGCCAGCAACTTCGGCATGCAGACCGTGGCCGAATGGGCCGAGGACCTGCCGACACTGGAAGCGCTGGCGCTGGCCGGGATCGACCATGTCCAGGGCTACGTGGTCAGCCGGCCGGTGGGCGAGGCCGATCTCCTGCAGGCGGATTCCACGGTCGACCTGATCCGCGACCCGAAAGTCGCGGCATTTGTCCGCAACCTGTGCGCCATGCCCCCGCAGGGCTGCCCGGTCGCCGTCGAGCATGATCACCGGACGTGGACCGTGCATTGACATTCGCACAGGCGGCGGCGGGAATGCCGGGTCCGTGCGGCAGCCCGTCCGCTTGCAGCGACGCGAAACGGTAATCGCCGGTGGCGGGATCCCGCCAACGCCGCGGACGCTGGCATAATCGCAGCGGCGAGAGCGGCCGGCGGCAGGGCGCGGAGCGCAGGAGGCGGTGCGTCATCCTCATGACTGCCGCGCACCGCGCGACCGGGGCAGCTTGGCGGGCGCGTCGGCGTGAGGAGCGTCTGTCAATGGAGAGCGAGGTCGCGCAGTGAACATACCAGGTCCGGTCGTCGTCTGTGCGGTAGCGGTGGCCGCCTTGCTGGTGGCCGAATACCGGGATTGGCGCGGCGGGCTGTGGCTGACCAAGCCGCTGGCCTCGGCCGCCTTCGTCTGGCTGGGTCTTGCCGCGGGCGCGCTCGACTCGGGCTATGGGCGGCTGGTGCTGCTCGCTCTCGTGCTATGCCTGCTCGGCGACATCCTGCTGATTCCGCGTGACCGGCCGAAGGTCTTCCGGGCCGGCGTGTTCGCCTTCCTGCTCGGGCATGTCGCCTACAGCGCCGCCTTCCTGAGCCGGCCGCTGGCGCCGGGCGGGCTTGTGGTCGGCGCCATCGTCCTCGGCGTTGTCATCGTGGCGGTGCTGCGCCGGCTCGGCACGTCGCTGCCGGCGGACATGGCCGGAGCGGTGCGGGCCTACATGCTGGTCATCGGCATCATGTCGGCGCTGGCGTGCGGGGTCACGGCGGCCGGCGGCCCGTGGGCGGTGGCGGCCGGCGCGCTCGCCTTCACCGCGTCGGACATTTCCGTGGCCCGCGACCGCTTCGTCAGGCACCAGTTCGTCAACCGCGCCTGGGGCCTGCCGCTCTACTACGCGGCACAGTTGCTGCTGGCGACGACGCCGGCACTCATCTGAGGCACCAGCCCGCCGCGGCGCGGCAAGACCGGGCGGGAAATGACCGCCCGGCAGCGTCCGGGCATGTCGGGATGGTCGCCGACGCTGGCATAATCGCACGATGAAGATCGCGACGGTCACGCAGACTGCACGGGGGCTGGGGGTGCTGAAGGTACTGGTGTTCATGCCGGTGCTGGGCGCGGCCGCGATCGCCGTGCTGCCGGCGCGCCGTGCCCTGCTGCTGTGGCAGGTGGCGATGCTGTTCGCGCTGGCGACCCTCGGCCATGCCTTGTGGCTGGCGGCCGGATTCGATCCGGCGGGGCCGGCGATCCAGTTCCACGAAAGCCGGCCGTGGAATATCCGCCTCGGCTCGTATTTCGCGCTGGGCATCGACGGCATTGCGCTGGCGATGGTCCTGCTGTCCGCCCTGCTGAGCCTGATCGCCGTGCTCGTCTCGCGGCGCATGGAAGACGGGGCGCGGCTCTACTTCACGCTGGTGCTGTTGCTCGAATCGGCCATGTTCGGCGTGTTCACCGCGCGCGACTGGTCGCTGTTCTACGTCTTCTGGGAAGCGACGCTGATTCCCCTGTTCTTCCTGATCGACCGTCTCGGCGGCCCCAACCGGCAGCGCGCGGCGCTCAACTTCTTTCTGTACACGCTCGGCGGCTCGGTGTTCATGCTGGTGGCGCTGCTCTTCCTCTACGACGCGGCCCCCGGCCACAGTTTCGCCATGGGCGACATGGCCGAGGGCGCGCGCAACCTGCCCCCATCGACGCAGTTGCTGATCTTCGCCGGGCTTTTCATCGGCTTCGGCGTCAAGATGCCGGTCTTTCCGCTGCACGGCTGGCTGCCGCTGGCCCACGTCGAGGCGCCCAGCCCGGTGTCGATACTGCTCTCCGGTGTGCTGCTCAAGATGGGCGCCTACGGTCTGATCCGCGCCGCCGAGACGCTGCCCGCCGCGCTGTTGGCGACGCAGGACTGGCTGGCGGCGCTCGCCTTCAGCAGCCTGATCTACGGCGGCGTCCTCGCCTGGCGCCAGCAGGACCTCAAGGCGATGGTCGCCTACTCGTCGATCTCGCACATGGGCGTCGTCCTGCTCGGCATCGCCACCCTCAACGTCACCGGGCTGACCGGCGCCGTGATGCAGATGGTGGCGCACGGGCTGACGGCGGCGACCTTGTTCCTGATCGTCGGCCTCCTTTACCAGCGCACCCACAGCCGCGACCTCGCCGACTACGGCTGCCTGCTCGGGCGGGCGCCGCGCTTCGCCTTCTTCACCGCCTTCGCGCTGCTTGCTGCCATCGGCCTGCCCGGCAGCGCCGGCTTCATCGCCGAACTGCACGCGCTGGTCGGCGGCTTTGCGCGCTGGGGCGGCTGGGTGGCGATCGTCTGCCTCGGCATGCTGATCGGCGCCGCCTACGGCCTGCGCGTCATCGGCCGCCTGTGCCTGCGCGGGCTACCGGCGCAGGACATCGCCGACATGACGCGCACCGAGACGGTCGCCGCGGCGATTCTCGGGCTGGGCATCGTCGCCCTCGGCGTCTGGCCGGCGCCGCTGCTCGATCTGGTCGCCGGCAGCGTCGACCGCGTCGGCCAACTGTTCGCCAGCTGAGATGAACAGCGACGGCACGCTTCCGTTCCGCGAGCGCCTGGCCCACTGGGTCGAGCACCTGACCCACGTCCTGCCGGCGCAGGCGCCGATTCGCGACTTCGTCCATCACAACACGCTGCACGGCTTCCAGCACCTGCCGTTCGCCGACGCGCTGGCAGCGGCGCAGCGCCTCAACGGCGCGTCCACCTATCTGCCCGAGGCGCGCTTCCGCGAATTGCTGGCGCAGGGGCGGATCACCCTCGAAGATCTCGATGCGGCACTGACCGACGCCGGCCTGCCCGATCTCGACCTGCCGGTGTGGCGGGTCATCAGGCGGCGCGACGTGCTGCTCGCCAGCCTGCGCCTGGCGCCGGACGATCCGGGCCAGGCCCGCCAGGACTGGGAAACGCGCGAGCTGCAGCAGCCGGAAAACGCCATATTTGCCCTTTTTCGGCGNTCGACCGCAACCGCTGCCGACGCGACGCCCGCCGACTGGCGCGACGAGGCGGCACAGCGCCGGGCGGTACTGTGCGCGCGGGTCGGGCGCGACTGGACGCTGCGCAGCCTGCTCGAACATCTGACCGGCGAGGATGTGCTCGAGCGCGTGCGCAGCGTCCTGCAGCGTCATCTCGCCGCCCATCTCGACCTCGGCCTTGCCGCCTGGCGCAACCCGCAGCGCGAGCGCGGCTTCTGGGCGGCCTGGCGCGCCTGTGCCGGCCTCGACATGATCTGGGAACTCGACGAACTGCCCAACGTGCGCGATGAACTCACCTGGCTGCCCGACGATCCGGTCGACGTGCTGGCCGCGGAACTGCCGCGGGTGGTCGCCGAGGAGTCCCTGTGGCCCGGCTACCTCGAACGGCTGGCGCTGGAGATGCCGGGCTGGTCGGGGATGTTCCTGTGGCGCGCACGCAACCCCGGCCGCGGTGACGGGACGCCGGTGGCGATGGCCGATTACCTCGCCGTCCGTGTCCTGCTCGAACGCCTGCTGTGCGATGACCTGACGCGGCGGCTGACCGGCTCGCCGCTGACCTTGAGCGAACTGCAAGCCTGGTTCGCCGCGCATCCGGCGGAATTTTTCGTCCGCGATGCCTTGCGCAGCCAGCTCCTGGGCGAGGATCACGAGAACCGGGCGGCCCGCCTGTGCCGCATCGATCTCGCCGGGACGAGTGCCGCCGCGGACTGGGAGTCGCTCGCCGCCGAGATCGCTGCCGCCGGCAGCTTGCGCGCGGTTGCCGCGAAGGCACGCGCGGCGCGCCTCTCCGCCC
Source organism: Dechloromonas sp. (assembly GCA_013693915.1). Taxonomy (GTDB): domain Bacteria; phylum Pseudomonadota; class Gammaproteobacteria; order Burkholderiales; family Rhodocyclaceae; genus Azonexus. The sequence continues at coordinate 1,008,303 of CP059264.1, forward strand.
TCGTTGCGCTGCTCGGGCTGAGCGCCGGCGACGTCGAAGGGCTGACGGCGGAGGAGGCGCAGGCGCTGCACGACTGCGCCGCCAGCCTCGACCCGCTGGCGCGTGGCCAGGTCTGGCTGCTCGCCTACGAACGCCACTACCGCGAACAGATCTTTACGGCGCTGGCCGCCAACCAGCGCCGCCGCCAGCGGGTCGGCGCGCCGACGGCGCAGGTCATCTTCTGCATGGACGACCGCGAGGAGGGCACCCGCCGCCATCTCGAGGAGATCGCCCCGGCCGTCGCCACCTTCGGCGCCGCCGGTTTCTTCGGCGTCGCCATGGTCTGGCAGGGTATCGACGACGCGGGTCCGAGCGCGCTGTGCCCGGTCGTCGTCGAGCCGGTGCATGCCGTCCGCGAAACGGCCGCTGCCGGCAGCGAGGAGGCGCTTGCCCGCTATGCGGATCGCCGGCGCCGGCGACTGCAATGGCGGGAGCGTCTTGTTCAGGGCACGCGTCGCAGTCCGCTGGCCGGCCCGCTGCTGACCGCGCTGGCGGCGCCGCCGGCGCTGGCGGCGCTGGTTGCCAGCACGCTGGCACCGGGCCGGTTCGGTGAGGCGCTTGGCCGCTGGCGCGCGCAGTTCGATGGCCGCGTCCGCACGCGCCTGCAACTGACCGCGGCGAGCGCCAGCCCGCAAGCGACGCCGGCCGATCCGCAGGCCGGATTCACCGACGACGAGCAGGCGCAACGCGTCGAGAACTTCCTGCGCATGATCGGGCTCGCCGGCGATTTCGCCCCGCTCGTGCTGGTGCTCGGCCACGGCTCGGGGAGCCGCAACAATCCGCATCTCTCGGCCTACGACTGCGGCGCCTGTTCGGGTCGCCACGGCGGCCCGAACGCCCGTGCCCTGGCGGCGATGGCCAACCGGCCCGAGGTGCGCGCGGAACTCGCCGGGCGCGGGCTGCACATCCCGATGGCGACGTGGTTCGTCGCCGCCGAGCACAATACCTGCGACGACACGATCGAGTGGTATGACCTCGACCTGCTGCCGGTCGCCCGTCAGGCGGACCTCGATCGCCTGGCAGGACAACTGGCCGAAGCCTGTCGTGCCCATGCCGCCGAGCGCTGCCGCCGGCTCGCCTCGGCGCCGCCGCACTTGTCGCCCTGGCGGGCCAGCCGGCACGTGACGGGACGCCGCCACGACATCTCGCAGGCGCGGCCGGAACTTGGACATGCGACCAACGCGGCGGCCTTCATCGGCCGCCGCGACATGAGCCGCGGACTCTTCCTCGACCGCCGCGTCTTCCTCATCTCCTACGATCCGGCCTGCGACGACGACGGACGGATCGTCGAGAGCATCCTGCTCGCTGCCGGCCCGGTCGGCGCCGGCATCAGCCTCGAATACTATTTCTCGACCGTGGACAACGAGCGCTTCGGCTGTGCCTCCAAGGTGACGCACAACGTCGCCGGGCTGTTCGGCGTCATGGAGGGCGCCGATTCCGACCTGCGCACCGGGCTGCCCTGGCAGATGGTCGAGATCCACGAGGCGATGCGCCTGCTGGTCGTGGTCGAGCAGACGACCGAGATGCTGTCGGCGATCGTCGCGCGGCAGCCGGCGCTGCAGGAACTCGTCGGCAACGGCTGGATCATCGTCGCCTCCCGGCATCCGGAGAGCGGCGCGCTGGCGCTCCATTGTCCGCGCCGTGGCTGGCTGCCGTGGTCGGGTCCGGCCGTCGTGCCGCAGGTCGGGCGTTCCGCCGAGTGGTTTGGNGGGCGGCACGAGGCGCTGCCGCCGGCGATGATCCTGGGTGCTGCGCCATGAACGCTGCCCTGCACCTGCTGCCCGATCTGGTCTGGCTGGTGCCGGCACTGCCGCTGCTGGCTGCCGCTGCGGTCGGCCTGCGCGTGCTGTGCGGGCGTGCCCGTGGCGACGGCGCCGAGCCGCTGACGGCGCGACTCTGCGCGCTGGCCGCACTCGCCGGCCTGCTGCTGCTGCTCGCCATCGACTTCGTTGCGGTGCACTACGGCGCCCCGGGCCATCGCGTCCTCGGCACCTGGTTCGCCAGCGGCAACTGGCGGGGCAGCGTTTCCTTCCTGCTCGATCCCCTGTCGCTGGCCGTGGCGACGGTGGCGGCGCTGATCGGCTGGCTGACGCTGCGTTTCTCGGCGAACTACCTGCACCGCGAAGCCGGCTTCCATCGCTTCTTCATCGTCCTCAGCCTGTTCCTCGCCGGCATCCAGCTCGTCTTTCTCGCCGGCAACGGCCTGCTCGCCTTCGTCGGCTGGGAAATGTGCGGCGTCGCCTCCTTCCTGCTGATCGGCTATGCCAGGCAGCGCCCGGTCGCGACCGGCAACGCCCTCTTTGCTTTCGTGACCAATCGCGGCGGCGACGCCGGGTTCCTGCTCGGCCTCGGCTTTGCCGCTTCCTGGCTCGGCAGCTTCGAGTGGCCGGTCGTGGCCGGCGCCTCTGCACTGCCGCTGGTGACGGCGCGCCTGCTGGTCTTCGGCTTCGTCGTCGCGGCCCTCGCCAAGTCCGCGCAACTGCCGTTCACGCCGTGGATCGCGCGGGCGCTCGAGGGCCCGACGCCGTCGTCGGCGATCTTCTATGGGGCGGTGATGATTCACGCCGGCGTCTATCTGCTGCTGCGCCTGTCGCCGCTGCTGGCGCAAGTGCCCGACGTGATGATCGGTCTGGTCGTCGCCGGCGCCGCAACGGCGCTCTATGCCTGGCTGTGCGGGCTGGTGCAGAGCGACGTCAAGTCGGCACTGATCTTCGCGACGGTCTTCCAGGTCGCGCTGATGTTCGTCGCCATCGGCCTCGGGTGGACGACGCTGGCCACCATTCACCTGTGCCTGCATGCGGCGTGGCGCGCCTGGCAGTTCCTGCTCGCCCCGTCCTGGCTGGCGCTGGCGCAGGGGCGGCCGAAGCCGGCGCCGTTCTGGCTGCGCCGCTGGCAATGGCTGTATGCGGCGGCCATCGAGCGCTTCTGGCTCGACCGCCTGGGTTTCACGCTGCTGGTCAAGCCGACCGTGTCGTTTGCCCAGGACATACGCGGCCTCGAGGAGCATTTCATCGATCGCGCGCTGGGCGAGCCGGGTCGCGGCCATCCGCTCAGTGGCGAGCGGCCGCTGATCGTCGGCGACGGCCTCGCCGGGCGGGCGCTGGCCAGCCTTGCCGAACGCCTGCAACGGCTGGAGACGCACCTTTCGCTGCGCGGCCGCGGCGGCGTTGCGGAAAGGCTGCTGCTGCGCGCAAGCGGCTATCTGCGGGTCGTGGAAAACCTGCTCGAGCAGCCGCGCTACCTGATGATGGCGGTCATGGCGACCTTCGTGGTGATCCTGTGACCGGCGGCTTCAGCGAAATTCTCTGGTTCGAGCAGGGTGGCCTGCCGCTGCTGGCGATCCTGCAACTGCTGCCGCTGGGTGGCGCTGCCGTCGTCGCCTTCAAGGAAAGAACGACGGCGGTCGTCGCCGGCAAGGCTTTCGCCCTGGCCGAACTGCTGCTGTGCATCGTCGTCGCCCGCCGGATCAACCCAGCGTCGGCGACGCTGCAACTGGCGGAGCGTTTCGCTCCGCTCGGCTATCATGTCGCGGTCGACGGCCTGAGCATCGTCTTNTTGCTGGTGGCGGCGCTGCTGACCGTGCTGATGACCTTCTACGGCATGAGTCGCGGCATGATCTCGCCGGGCCGCCTGTTCGCCGTGCTGCTGGTCGCCGAGGCCGGGCTGGTCGGCATGCTGGTGACGCTGAATGTCGCCTGGTTCGCGCTGTTCTCGGCACTCGAGCTGTGGGCGGTAACCTACCTGCTGCGGCGCTGGGCGTCGTCGCGCGCCGAGACGCAGGCGCTGGCCCGCTTCGTCCAGTATCAGGCCTTCGGCCTGGCGCTGTTCGTCGCCGGCTGCGTCGTACTCGGCTGGGGCCATGCCGATGCCAGCGACGGCCGCTGGAGCTTCGACCTCTTCGAACTGGCCAGGGCGGTGCCGGCCGACCGCTTCCAGACGGCAGCCTTCTATCTGCTGTTCTACGGGCTGGCGGTGCGCACGCCGCTCTTCCCGCTGCACGGCTGGCTGCCCAACATGGCGCAACATGGCCTGATCGCCGTCGCGCCGGCGCTGATGGTCGGCGTCAAGGTCGGCATCTATGCGATGCTGCGCTTCGTGCTGCCGCTGACCCCGGCGGCAGTCCTCTACTGGCAGCCGTATGTCATCGGATTCGCCATGGCCGGGGTNTTTTTCACCGCGGCGCTCGCCTTCCAGCAGACCAACCTGCGCCGGTTGCTGGCGTTCGCCGTGGTCAGCCACACCAGCCTGCTGGTGATCGGCGTCTTCAGCCTGCACGAGGCGGGCATCCAGGGTGCGGTGCTGCTCGCCGCCAACTTCGGCCTGGCGGTGATCGGCATGTGGTTCGTCGTCGGTTTCGTCTTCCGCCGCACCGGCACCACCGAGCTCGACGAGCTCTCGGGGCTGTTCGAGCGCATTCCCTTCCTGGCGATCGCCTTCCTGATTTTCGGCCTGGCCATCGTCGGCATGCCGGGAACCCCAGGTTTCGATGCCGCCCACCTGATCCTGGAGGCCTCCATCGACACCTTCGGCGCGCTGTCGACGGTGGCGGCGGCGCTCGGCAACGTCGCCGCGGCCGGCTTCCTGCTGTGGGCCTTCCAGCGCGCCTTTCTCAGCCAGGGAAAACACGGTTCNCCCGACGTCGACCGCACCACGCCCATGGAATACCTGGTGTGCGGCATCGCGCTGCTGGCGATGCTGGCCATCGGCTTCTTCACCGAGCCCTGGCTATATCTGACCGAGGCCGCCAGCCAGAGTCTGGCGGCGCGTTTCGTGCAATGAGCGGGCACCTGCTTTCCCTCCTACTGCTCCTGCCGCTGCTCGGCGCGGTCGTGATCTGGATCCTTCCAGCACGTGCGGCGCGCGGCCTGACGGCGCTGGTCATGTTCGCGACGCTGGCGGCGGCCACCTCGGCACTCGTTGTCTTCGATCCGGGCGGCCCGCGCTTCCAGTTGCTCGAGCGCGTGCTCTGGGTGGCGAGCCTCAACGTGCATTACCAGGTGGGAGTCGATGGCCTGTCGGTTCTGTTCCTGCCGGCAACGGCGCTGGTCTTCCTCGGTAGCCTGGTGGCCTGCTGGAACCTCGTTCGCGACGCGCCGCGCCTCCATTACAGCCTGCTGCTGCTGTTGCAGTGCGCGACCCTGGGCATCTTCTGTGCGCTCGACACGGTGCTCTTCTTCCTGTTCTGGGAACTGACGCTGCTGCCGATCTACTTCCTGCTTGCCCGCTGGGGCGCGACTACCGCCAGCGTCCGCGTGGCGGCGCGCTATTTCCTGATCATGGTGGCCGGCGGCGTGCCGCTGCTGCTCGCCTTCGTGCTGCTCGCCAGCAGCCAGGCGGTGCCGACCTTCGACTTGCCGGCGCTGCTGGCGGCGCCCCTGCCGCAGTCGACCCAGTACGCGGTCTTCCTGCTCTGCCTGGCGGGCTTCGGCGTGAAGGTGCCGCTGGTGCCGCTGCACACCTGGCTGCCGCAGTTTTCGCTGGCGGCGCCGGGATCCCTGACCGCGCTCCTGGTCGGCCTCAAGGTCGGTGCCTACGGCCTGATCCGCTTCGCCATCCCGCTGGCGCCCGACGCCGCGCAGGACCTGCACTGGCTGCTCGCTGGCCTCGGCACCCTGACCCTGATCTACGGCGCGGTGGGTATCCTCGCCCAGAGCAACCTGCGGGTCGGGCTGGCCTGTGCGAGCATCTGCCACGTCGGCCTGGCAGTGCTCGGCCTGGCCGCATTCACCGCCTCCGGCGTGCAGGGTGCGGTGTCGCTGCTGCTCAGCTTCTCGGTCGCCACCGGCGGCGCCTTCGTGTTTCTCGAATTCCTGCGCCAGCGCACCGGGTCGACCGACATCAACAGCCTCGGCGGGGCCACCATGACGATGCCGCTGCTGGCTGCCGGCTTCCTCGTCTGTGGCCTGGCCGGCGTTGGCATGCCGGGCACCAGCAGCTTTCCCGGCGAATTCATGCTGATCCTCGCCGCCCTGCAGAGCCATGCGGGCGCCGGCATGGCGGCGCTGTTCGGGCTGGCCATCGCCGCCGCCGGATTCCTGTCGCTCTACCGCAAGGCCTTCTTCGGCCCGGCAACCCGTCGTCAGGTGCTCGAAGCCGAAGACCTGCGGCCCAGGGAATGGGCGGTGCTGGTGATCCTGATCGCCCTGGTCGGGGGCATCGGCCTGTATCCGGGGCCGTGGCTGGAGATCGTCCGGCCGGCGGCGGAGGCGTGGGCCGCCGGGGTGGCGCGCTGAGGGCGGGCCGGCAATGCCTTTCAGGTCAGGCGCCCGGCCCAGCGTTCGCTGCCCTGACGGACGACCTCTTCGAGCGCGCCTTCGCGCACGAAGGCCTCGCGAACCTCGCTTGCCCCGTTGCGCCGCTGCAGGACCTCGGTGCGCAGCAGGTTGAACGCTTCGGTCGAACCGAGATCATAGGCATGCACCTCGACGATCGCCATCGTGCGCAGGATGTCGTCGCGGATGTTGCGTTGTTCGGCGCTGCCGGGAACGACCAGCGTCCCGTCATAGCCGAAGCGGCAGGCCTGGAAACGGTTGAAGGTATAGACCAGGTAATCGTCTTCTTGCGGCTCGACCGGCTTTTCCTCGAGCAGGTAACGCGCCAGTGCCTGGGCATAGGCGGCGATCTGCGCGGCCCGGTCCACGGTCAGCGGCGTATCCATCACGCGAAGTTCGATGGTGCCGAATTCGGGCTTGGGACGGATGTCCCAGTAGAAGTCCTTCATGCTCTTGACGACGCCGGTGGCGATCATCTTGCGGTAATAGGCGGAAAAGTCTTCCCAGTTCAACACGAAAGGCGCGCGTCCGCTGAGCGGGAAGGCGAAGACCGAGTTGAGTCGCGCCGACTGGAAGCCGGTGTCGAAGCCCTGCACGAAAGGCGAGGCGGCGGACAGGGCGATCAGGTGCGGGATGTAGCGATTGAAGGCGTGCAGCAGCCACAGCGCCTGGTCCGGACAGGCGCAGCCGATGTGGACATGCTGGCCGAAGACGGTGAACTGCTTGGCCAGATAGCCATAGAGTTGCGAAAGGTGGTGGAAGCGCGGGGCGTCGAAGATGGCTTGCTGTCCCCAATGTTGAAAGGGGTGGGTGCCGCCCCCGANGAGGAGGATGCCGAGGCGGTCCGCCTGATGCACCAGGGTATCGCGAATGCTGCGCAACTGGGCCAGCGCATCGTTGTAGTCCTCGCATATGCCGGTCGAGAGTTCGATCATCGAATCGGTCATTTCCGGTTTGATGTCCCCGGGTGNCTGACGGCGGGCCATTTCGCGCAACAGGTCAGGGGCTGCGCCGATCAGGTTGTAATCCTGGCTGCCGACGATCTGCAGTTCCAGTTCCACGCCCAGGGTCAACGGCGCGGAATGCGAGAATCCGGGCAGTTCGCTTTCTGTTTCTTCAGTCACGACGTTCTCCGCTCAACTTGAGACACAATGCCACGATCACCGGGCCGGCCAGTTCCATGATCGCCGCCGCGCTCATCGCCACCGGGACCATGGTGCCCTGCAACTGCGGGTAGATGCGTCCGATTTCGGCGGCGGCCACCATCACCGGCCCTGCCGCCGGGGAAAGCGCGAGGCCCAGCAACAGGCCCTGGCGCCAGCTGATGCCTGCCGGCCGCGCCAGCAGCAGGATGCCGCACAACTTGGCGAGGCTGCGCGCGCCGATCAGGACGAGGGCCAGGAAGCCGCCGGTCAGCAGGTATTCGATCTTGATCTGCGCGCCGACGACGAGAAAGAGCATGACCACCAGCACGCCGCCGACGGAGCCGAAGTGTCGCGGGAATACCCAGGCCCGGGGTGTGGAATTGCGCAGGACGATGCCGGCGAACAGCATGCACAGGGTGACGGGCAGACGCAGGGCTTCGATTAGCCCGATGGTCATCAGCACGAGGCCGAGCAGAACGGCGGAGGCGTACTCGTCGCGCAGCCGGAGCCAGCGATCCAGGCGGCTGACTGCCTCGGCCAGCAGCATGCCGACGAGCAGTCCGCCGCCGAGCAGGTAGAGGGNGTGGGTGATCGCCAGCACCCAGTCGTCGCTGTAGCGGTGGTGCAGCACGCCCAAAGCCAGATGAACGGAGACGACGGCATAGATGGTGTTGAGTGCTGTCAGGATCAGGAGGCGGGTGCTGACCTGACCCTGCGCATTGCTCTCGGCGACCACGCGCATGACGACGGCAGGCGAGGTGGCCATTCCGATCGCGGCGAGCAGGACGGCGGGTTCGGCGGCCAGGCCGAGATGGCGGCTGACCAGAAACACGGCGCCAAAGGCGGCCAGCGATTCACAGAGGCTGGTCACCAGGAGCCAGCGGTTGTTGCGCAGCCAGCGCAGGTCGACACGGCTGCCGAGTTCGAAGAGCAGGATCGCGAGCGCCAGGTCGAGTCCGCGATGCAGCCATTCGCTGTGTTCGGCGACCAGCGGGTCGCCCGCCAGTGCCGCGACCACCATGCCGACAACGGGGTAGGCGGTGATCCTGGGCAGACCGAGATGATGGCGCACCCATTCGCCGGCCAGCGCGGCGCCGACGACCGCCAGCGCGATCCACAGCAGGGGGCCGATAGCCAGTGGCCAGTTGGGAAGGAAGAAAGCGGAAGGGTTCATTGCGGATATATTGAGGGTTGTCGGGCGCTGCCGAGAGTAAGAGAATGAGGCTCAAGGCAAATTATCCCCTTTCCGGCCAAGGAGTTCACCATGAAACGTACCCTCAAGATCGGTCTGTCCGCCCGGTTGCTGCACCCGCGGGCGGATGGCAAGGGTCTCGAGAGCAAGACGCTGCAATACCTCGAGCAGTCGGTGGCGCAATGGATCATGGCGCGGGACGTGCTGGTATTCATGATTCCTTCAATTACCCGGGATGGCATGCTTGACCGCAGCGTGATGCGATTGAGCGATTACGCCAAGAATCTCGATGGACTGGTCCTGCAGGGCGGCGCCGACATCAATCCGGCAGCCTACGGTGAGACGGAGTTGCGCCCGGAGTGGGCCGGCGACCGGACGCGCGACATGTACGAGATGGAATTGTTGCACGAGTTCCTCGAGTGCGGGAAGCCGGTCCTCGGCATCTGCCGTGGCGCCCAGTTGATCAATGTCGCCATGGGCGGCGCGCTTTATCAGGACATTGCCTCGCAACTTCCCGAATCCGCCGAGCATCTGGCCGAGGCATACGACCGCCATGCGCACGGGATCGTTCTCGAGAAGGGTGGGCTGCTGGAAAAGCGGCTGGGAAATCCCGCCCAGTGCCAGGTCATTTCGATCCACCATCAGGGCATCCGCACCCTCGGCCGCGACCTCGTCGTCGAAGCGCGCGCCGAAGGCGACGGGATGATCGAGGCGATCCGCGGCACGGGGCGGAATTTCCTGCTCGGCCTGCAATGGCATCCGGAATTCCGGCGACCGGGGGACGAAGACATCCTCGATTGCCTGCCTCTGCTCGAAGCCTTTCTCGACGCCGCTCGCAGCCGGCGCTGGCTGTAGAGCCGAACGCCGCCGCAAGGGCGGCCGCATACAGCGATGCGGCGAGGATCGCGCCTCGCTGCATCGCTGCGGCAACCCCCGCTTCAGTCTTTCGCGAAACGCATGATGCCGCCGGTCGCCGGGTCGCAACTGACGCGGATCGTGTCCTTGGCGGCGAATCGGCTCTCAAGAATCGCCTTGGCCAGCGGATTCTCGATCTGCTGCTGGATCGCACGCTTGAGCGGGCGGGCGCCGAAAACCGGGTCGAACCCGGCCTGCGCCAGTTCGGCCAGCGCACTGTCGTCGACCACCAGCCCCATCTCCAGCTGCGCCAGCCGCTTCTCGAGGTAGCCGAGCTGGATCCTGGCGATGCTCGCGATATGCTTCTCGTCAAGCGCATGAAAGACGACGACCTCGTCGATCCGGTTGATGAACTCGGGCCGGAAATAGGTCTTCACTTCGGCCATCACCGCCATCTTGATCACCTGGTAGTCGTCGCCGGCCATCTGCTGGATCATCTGGCTGCCGAGGTTGGAAGTCATGACCACCACCGTGTTCTTGAAATCCACGGTGCGGCCCTGGCCGTCGGTCATGCGACCGTCGTCGAGCACCTGCAGCAGCACGTTGAAGACGTCCGGGTGCGCCTTCTCGACCTCGTCAAGCAGGATCACCGAATAGGGCTTGCGGCGCACCGCTTCGGTGAGGTAGCCGCCTTCCTCGTAGCCGACGTAGCCCGGCGGCGCGCCGATCAGGCGGGCGACCGAGTGCTTCTCCATGAACTCGCTCATGTCGATGCGGATCAGGTGTTCCTCGCTGTCGAACATGAACTCGGCCAGCGCCTTGCACAGTTCGGTCTTGCCGACGCCGGTCGGGCCGAGGAAGAGGAACGAGCCATACGGGCGGTTCGGATCCGACAGCCCGGCACGCGAACGGCGGATGGCATCGGCCACCAGGCGCACGGCCTCGTCCTGGCCGACGACGCGCTTGTGGATGCGGTCTTCCATCTTGAGCAGCTTGTCGCGCTCGCCCTGCATCATCTTGCTGACAGGGATGCCCGTGGCACGGCTGACCACTTCGGCGATTTCCTCGGCGCCGACCTGCGTGCGCAGCAGCTTGTTCTTCTGCGCCCCGCCGTCGCCGGCCTTCTCGGCTGCCTTGAGCTGGCCCTCGAGCTGCGGCAGCTTGCCGTACTGCAGCTCGGCGAGCTTGTCGTACTGGCCCTTGCGCTGCAGGTCGGCCATCTGCGCCTTGAGCTTGTCGATTTCCTCCTTGATCTGGGCGGAGCCGAGCACGGCCGACTTCTCGGCCTTCCAGATCTCCTCGAGGTCGGAATACTCCTTCTGGTGCCGCGCCAGTTCGTCCTCGATCAGCGCCAGCCGCTTCTGCGATGCCTCGTCCTTCTCCTTCTTCACCGCCTCGCGCTCGATCTTGAGCTGGATCATGCGGCGCTCGAGCTTGTCCATCGCCTCCGGCTTGGAGTCGATTTCCATCTTGATGCGGGCGGCCGCCTCGTCGACGAGGTCGATTGCCTTGTCGGGCAGGAAGCGGTCGGTGATGTAGCGATGGCTGAGTTCGGCGGCGGCGACGATCGCCGGGTCGGTGATGTCGACGCCGTGGTGTAGTTCGTACCTCTCCTGCAGGCCGCGCAGGATGGCAATGGTGCTCTCGACGCTCGGCTCGTCGATCAGCACCTTCTGGAAGCGGCGCTCGAGTGCGGCGTCCTTCTCGATGTACTTGCGGTACTCGTCGAGCGTAGTCGCGCCGATGCAGTGCAGTTCGCCGCGCGCCAGCGCCGGCTTCAACATGTTGCCGGCGTCGATGGCGCCCTCGGCCTTGCCGGCGCCGACCATGGTGTGCAACTCGTCGATGAAGAGGATGATGCGGCCTTCGTCCTGGGAGATTTCCTTGAGGACCGCCTTCAGGCGCTCCTCGAACTCGCCGCGGTACTTGGCGCCGGCGAGCAGTCCGGCCATGTCGAGCACCAGAACCTTCTTGCCCTTGAGCGTCTCCGGTACCTCGCCGTTGATGATGCGCTGGGCGAGGCCCTCGACGATGGCCGTCTTGCCAACGCCCGGCTCGCCGATCAGCACCGGGTTGTTCTTGGTCCGCCGCTGCAGGATCTGGATGGCCCGGCGGATCTCGTCGTCGCGGCCGATCACCGGGTCGAGCTTGCCCTGGGCGGCGCGCTCGGTGAGGTCGATGCAGTATTTGGCGAGCGCCTGGCGCTGGCCCTCGGCCTCCTGCGTGTCGATTCCCTGGCCGCCGCGCACGGCGACGATCGCCGCTTCCAGCGACTTGCGCACCAGCCCGTGCTGCTTCGCCAGCCGACCGGACTCGCCCTTGTCGTCGCAGAGTGCGAGCAGGAACATCTCGCTGGCGATGAACTGGTCCCCGCGCTTCTGCGCTTCCTTGTCGGTCAGGTTGAGCAGGTTGGCGAGGTCGCGGCCGATCGACACGTCGCCGCCGTGGCCCTCGACCTTCGGCAGCCGCTTCAGCGCCTGCTCGAGATCCTTCTTCAGGCCATTGACGTTGACCCCGGCGCGGGCGAGCAGCGAGCGGGTGCCGCCATCCTCCTGGTCGATGAGGGCGAGCAGCAGGTGCTGCGGCTCGATGAACTGCTGGTCGTTGCCGACCGCCAGGCTCTGGGCGTCGGCCAGCGCCTGCTGGAACTTGGTGGTGAACTTGTCGATGCGCATGGCTGTAATCCGTCGGGAATTTTTCGATACCCGGAAGATGAGGACGCCACACCGAATTTCAACTCCCGGCCGGTTCAGTTCGCGGCCATCAACGCCACCCGTGAGTTCACCATAAGTCGACGCTCGTGCACGACGCCGTATGCGACATGGGATTCTCAGTTGCGCCGCCGATGCTGAGCGGGTAAGATTAGCCTTGTGCGGTTTGGCAGGAATCCAGGCAAGTAAATATCAGCGTAACATCCCCCGATGCCTTGCTGCATGAGCCTTTCAAGCTGTCCGGTGTTCCGGAATATTGGACGTTTTTGACGTCTGCCCTTGTGTAGTGTTGCGTACTTACCGGCACTTAAAACTGCGTCTTTTCGGCCATGGCGGCGTTGCCAATCCTCGCGATACCACTTGCGATACCACTGGGTATCGCTGTGGTTGGCGCCTTGCCCTGACCAATAATCCAGCAGTCCTTAAATGTGCCATAAAGTGCGCAACGCAACGCTTACCTAGTTAGGTATCTCAGCACCACTTTCTACAATCGGCTTTCGACCTACAATGAAAATCCACCAAACCCGCGATGTATTCACTCCAACACGGCCTGCACGGATCGCATTCGTAGAACGCGAAGCGGTCAATGACAAGCTGGTAAATGCTTTGACGACACCTGGAAAACAAATTGTCGTATATGGACACTCCGGTTCTGGGAAGACGACTCTTCTGGTCAATAAGCTGAACCAACTGTACGAAGGACACCTGACTTCCAGATGTATGAAGAGTGTTAAGTTTGAACAGCTTGTCCTTGATGCCTTTGACCAACTCGCGCCGTACTACACATCAGAAAGATCAAAGGCCAATAAGAATACCGTAGGAACTGACTTAACAGGGTCTTACCTTGCAATTCAGTCGAAGATCAATTCTTCTCTGACCACAGAACGAAGCGAGAAAGAGGTTCGGATACTTCCGCCGCAGCTTACACCTCAAGCACTTGGTAAGTTCATCGGGCAGGCGAACCAATGTTGGGTGCTTGAAGACTTCCATAAGGTCGACGAAGCAGAGAGATCAAAACTTTCTCAGCTTATGAAAGTATTTATGGACCTTTCAGATGAGTACCCTGAGTTAAAGATCATCGCATTGGGTGCGGTTGATACTGCGAGACAGGTTGTCGACTATGACCCCGAGATGCGATATCGGATCTCAGAAGTACATGTCGATCTTATGACGGCGAAAGAGATTGAGGCGGTCATCGAGAAAGGTGAACAAGCTTTGAATGTAGTCTTCCCACCAGAGATCAAAGCTCTCATCGCCAGATACTCGACTGGCCTTGCCTCGGTATGCCATCATATCTGTCTAAATATGTGTGACGTTGCCGGGATCAAGCAGACCATGTCAGATTCAATCAAAATGAGCAAGGAGCATTTTGAGAGCGCCATCAAAGTNCACGTAGAAGAGGCGTCCGACAGCATTCGTAGTGCCTTCGATAAGGCGTTGAAGCAACACCGCAAAACGCGCTATGATAATGCCACCATGATATTGAAGGCTTTGAGTTCATTTAAGGAGCGGGGCGCAAGTCGTGTAGATATACACAATCGTGTCTGTCAGACAGAACCGAGGTACCCCGCACCTTCTCTAAAGAACTATCTCCCCAAACTCACAACTCCGGAATATGGCGGGATAGTGCGATACGACTCGAATTCTGGCTTATATTCGTTCTCCGACCCTATTTATCGAGCATTTGCCTTGGCTCACTTTAGGGATCACGAAAAGACAGGACAAAATGTTGAACGAGACGTCAATCAGCTTCTAACGTTGCTTACAAAGGAACTGATGGTCCACTTCCCGAGGGGAGAGATCAGAACAGTTCGCGTCGAAGTACGTAGTTCCGCGGACTCACCCAAGGGTCGCTGACGCCGATGCTCAACCCATCCATCGACTCGGACGCTGCGCGATGAAGCCGCGCAGCGTCGGTTGTGTCAGACGTTAAGCGTCCGCTTTCCAAAGGTGCGACAGGCAGTTCAGGGTCTGCTCCGGTCTCTCAGAGAGTGCGACAGGCGCCCGCTATCAAGAATCCGCAGCCTTCCAGCGTGCCGCCGCGCTGTCGTCGGTTTCGCGCGCGTCGACCCAGCGCGCCCCGTCCGGCGTCGTCTCGCGTTTCCAGAACGGGGCCCGGGTTTTCAGGTAGTCCATGATGAATTCGCAGGCAGCGAAGGCTTCGCCGCGGTGGGCGCTGGTAACGGCGACCAGCACGATCTGGTCGCACGGCCTGAGCGGGCCGACGCGGTGGATGACCAGCGCGCCGTAGATGTCCCAGCGGCCCTTGGCCTCGGCGACGATGTCCGCGAGCGCCTTCTCGGTCATGCCCGGGTAGTGCTCGAGGGTCATTTCCGAGACACCGGCGCCGTCGCTGATGTCACGGACCAGGCCGACGAAGCTCGCCAGCGCACCGATGCGGGCGTCGCCGGCGCGTAGCGCGGTCAACTCGGCGTTGAGGTCGAAATCCGCTTCCTGGACGCGCACGGTCATGGTCAGCCCCGGTCACCGGCGGGAAGAAGGCAACCTCGTCACCGTCGCGGACGGCGGCATCCGGCCCGCTCATCTCCTGGTTGACGGCGCAGCGCAGGTTCTTCGCTGAGGCCAGCTTGTCGCGCCCGCCGGCGGCGAGCCAGTCGCGCAGGGCGCCGACGCTGGCGATGCCGGCTGGCAGGTCGATGCTCTCGCCGGCGGTGCCGAGCGCCTCGCGCAGCCCGGCGAAGTAGAGGATGCGCACGCTCACGACAGCAATTCCGCGAAGGGGACGAAGCGCACGCTATCGCCGCGCGCGACCGCCTGTCCCGGCGGGTTGACGACGAGCCCGTCGCCCCAGACCAGCGAGGTGACGACGCCGGAGCCCTGGTTGGGGTAAAGCTCGACGCCACCCTGAGCGTTGATCCGGGCGCGCAGGAACTCGGCGCGCACGTCGGGCCGCGGCCAGGCGGAATCGGCGCGCATGGAGAAGGCGCGCGGCGTCACGTCGCTGGCACCCTGCAGGCGCAGGATGAAGGGGCGGACCATGATCATGAAGGTCACGATCGCCGACACCGGGTTGCCCGGCAGGCCGATGAACCACGCCTTGCCGCCGCCATTGCCGGCACTCCGCCTGACCTCGCCGAAGGCCAGCGGCTTGCCCGGCTTGATGGCGATCTTCCACATGTCGAGGCTGCCCTCGGCGTCGACCGCCGCCTTGACGTGATCCTCCTCGCCGACCGAAACGCCGCCGCTGGTGACGATCAGGTCGTTGTCCGCTGCCGCGCGGCGCAGGGCGCCACGGGTCGCCGGCAGGGTGTCGGGGACGGTCCCGAGGTCGCGCACCGCGCAACCGGTGCCTTCGAGCAGGGCGCGCAGCGCATAGCGGTTCGAATTGTAGATGGCGCCCGGCGGCAGCGGCTCGCCCGGCTGCACCAGTTCGTCGCCGGTGAAGAAGACGCCGACGCGCACCCGGCGATAGACCGGCAGTTCGGGCAGCCCGGCGCTGGCGGCGAGCGCGATGTCCTGCGGGCGCAGCCGGATGCCGGGCTTGAGGATTTCGGCGCCGATGGCGATGTCCTCGCCGGCGCGGCGGATGTTTTCCTCGGGGCGCGGCACGTGGTTGATCACCACGCCCCCGGCGCCGTGTTCGCAGAGTTCCTGCATGACGACGGCGTCGGCCCCGGCCGGCACCGGCGCGCCGGTGAAGATGCGCGCCGCGGTGCCCGGCTGCAAGGTAACGCCGACCGTGCCGGCGGGAATGCGCTGGCTGACCGGCAGGCAGACCCCGGCAGCGGTCACGTCGGCGCAACGCACGGCGTAGCCGTCCATGGCCGAATTGTCGAGTGGCGGCACCGCCACGGTCGACCGCTGGGTAACGGCCAATACCCGGCCGGCGGCGGCGGTCAGCGGCTGTGAGCGGATCTCGGCGACCGGCTGCGCGGCGGCGAGCAGTTTTTCCAGGGCCTGTTCGAAACTCAGCATGGGTGTTCCTGCAATTGAAGGGTGTTCATTACGAAGTCGGCAATGGCGGCAACGTCGTCGAGCGCCAGGCAGGGCAGGCTGGTGGCGATCTTGCCGGTGCTGGCGACGCCAACGATGTCGCTGCGCCCGGGGAACAGCGGCGGCTTGCCGTTTTCCGGGCGATGGACTTCGAGCTTGGGGATTGGTTCCTGCTTGAAGCCTTCGACCAGCACCAGGTCGCAGGGGGCCAGACGGGCCAGCAGTTCGTCGAGCGTCACGTCGGACCGGTCACGGCGCTCGTGCATCAGCGCCCAGCGGTCGTTGCACGAGAGCAGCACTTCGCTCGCGCCGGCTTCACGGTGGCGGTACGAATCCTTGCCCGGGCGGTCGATGTCGAAGCCGTGGTGCGCATGCTTGATCACCGACACCTTCAGGCCGCGCGCGGTGAGGTGCGGGATCAGTTTTTCCAGCAGGGTCGTCTTGCCGGAGCCGGACCAGCCGGCGATGCCGAATACCTTCATGGCGCGATTCTACCCGTTCAGCAAACGAACACCGGCGCGAAGCCGCCGCCCGGCGTGCGGAAATTGGTCGTCTGGCCCTGGTAGAGGCGGGCGGAAACCAGCTGGATGTGCCGGTCGTAGACCACGCAGCGGATGTCCGCCTTCATGCGCTGCTCGCCACTGCCGACCGCCACGACATGCTCCGACGGCGGGGCAATTTCCTGCGCGATATAGCCGCCGTGCAGGATTTCCTCGAAGACCCGCCGCGTCAGCTTGTTGCCGCGATAAGCCGCGCGACTGCCGAAACCGGCGGGCGGCTTGAAGAACCAGCGCCTTCTTTCGCTCCAGAAACGCTCGGCCTGCTCCGGGCAGACCGCGACGGTGCGCGGAATCCCGGCCAGCAGGGTCCGCTGCGTTTCTTCGGCGACGCCGAGATCGCGCAGCGCTGCCGCGTCGGACAGCAGCATCAGGTTGCGCTTGTCGGCGTACAGGGCATGCGCCGGCGGATGCGGTGTCAGCACGACGCCGCCGGCCTCGAAAACGGCCCGCAGATCGGCGTTGACCGTGGCATCCAGCGAGAAATCGGTTAGGCGGTTGTAGATCAGGTCGACCGCGTCGCCGTCGTGCACGAGGCGGTTGCCGTCGCGCACCAGTTCGCGCGGATCGGCGATCGCGGCGGCGATGCCGTGCGCCTCGAACAGTTCGGCGAAGAGCGCGAATTCCGCCGCGAGAAACTGCTCACCCGGGTTCTCGTCGACGATGGCGATGCGCCGCAGCGGTGCGTCGCCGCGTTCCAGCCGCCATTCCTCGCGGAACATCGCGACGAATGATTCCATCACCCGGACGCCCTTTGCGGCGTGTCCGTGCGCCGCCAGCAGGTAGGCGTTGATCAGCCCGCCGCCGGCGTTGGTGTTGATCTCGATCAGTTGCGGGCCCTCGTCGGTCAGGTGGAAGTCATAGCCGAGAAAGACGCCGCGCGCGGCGACCGGGCAGCGGGCGACCTGCGGCGCCCAGGCGAGGACGCGCGCGCGCCAGGCCGGCAAGGCGACGACCGACTCGATGGCGGCGATGATCCCGGCCATCGCGTTCACCGTCGCCGCATCGACGGTGATGGCGGCGTCGGCGAAGAGTTGCGGCTGCGCGGCACGCAGCTTGTCGAAGGTCGACTTCATCGGTCCGCAAGAAAATCGATCACTTCGGCGAGTTCCCTGGTTCGCCGCATCGGCGGCAGGCTTTGCCAGACACGACGGCCATAAGGTTTGGACAGCAGGCGCGGATCGCAGATCATCAGCACGCCACGATCGGTCTCGTCGCGGATCAGCCGGCCCGCCCNCTGCTTGACGTTGATCACCGCGCGCGGCAACTGGTATTCCATGAACGGATTGCGCCCCTGCTGCCGCATCTGCTCGATGCGCGCCGCGAGCACCGGGTCGTCGGGCGGCGCGAAGGGAATCTTGTCGATGACGACCAGCGTCAGCGCCTCGCCACGCACGTCGANCCCTTCCCAGAAGCTCTGGCTGCCGACCAGGACGGCGTTGCCGAGGTGGCGGAAGCGCTGCAGCAGGTCGTTCTTGCTGCCTTCGCCCTGCAACAGCAGCGGCAGGTCGTGGCCCTCGTCCTCCAGCCGTGCCTTGAGCAGCTCGTGGGTGCGGCGCATTGCGCGCAGGCTGGTGCACAGGAAGAAGGCGCGGCCGCCCGCGGCCAGCAGTGCCGGAAATGCGGCATCGACGACGGCATCGGTAAACCCGAAGGAATTCGGCTCGGGCATGCCGAGCGGTGCGTACAGCACCGCCTGCCTGCCGTAATCGAAGGGGCTTTCCCAGCACGCCGTTTCCGGCTCGCCGAGACCGAGCTCGCTGCAATAGTGCTGGAACCTGCCCTGCACGGCGAGCGTCGCCGAGGTGAAGATCCAGGCGCGCGGGTGGCCACCCATCTGCTTCCTGAAGATCTCGGCGACTTCGAGTGGCGTCGAGTTGAGTTGCAGCGACTGGGTGTAGGCTTCGCCCCAGCGCACGAAACCGTCGCTGGCCTTCTGCCATTCGCCGAGGCGCGCCACCAGTTCGACCGCCCGCTGCCAGCACTTTTCCAGTCCCTCGGCACGCTGCGCCTGCGTCTCCAGGATGGCGGCGAACTTTGCGACCTCTTCCTCCAGCGACTTGAGGGCCGGGGCAAATTCCGGCTTTTCGAACAGTTGACCGCAGGCGAAGCGCCCGGCATCGATGCCGACCGCCAGCCGCAGGTCTCTGGCGGCCTTTTCCAGCTGGCGGCTGCCAGTCTGCAGTTCCAGGCAGTCGCGGGCACTGGCCAGCCCTTCGGCGCGGGCATCGCGCGCCAGATCGAGCACCTGCGCCGTCGACACGGTGTCGCCGAAGAACAGCGTGGCCACTTCCGGCAACTGGTGCGCCTCGTCGAAGATGACCGTATTGCAGGCCGGCAGCAGTTCGGCCATGCCTTCGTCGCGCAGCATGACGTCGGCGAAGAACAGGTGATGATTGACGACGACCAGATCGGCCGCCATCGCCTCGCGCCGTGCCTGCATGACGAAGCAGCCCTTGTAGTCGGGGCACTCCTGGCCGAGGCAGTTTTCGCGGGTCGAGGTGGCGTGGTTCCACACCGGCGAGTTCTCCGGGACGTCCGGGCATTCGGCCTTGTCGCCGCTGTGTGTGAGCCTGGCGAAGAGCGAGATGCGGCGGGCATCGGCGGCATCTTCGCGGCTCAGGAAGCGGCCATCGGCGAGCGCCCGCCGGAGGTGGTAGGGGCAGACGTAGTTGGCGCGCCCCTTGAGCAGGGCGATGCGGACCGGCGCCTTGAGCGCCTCGCGCACCATCGGCAGATCCTTGTTGAACAACTGGTCCTGCAGGGTCTTGGTGCCGGTCGAAACGATCACCCTGCCGCCCGACTGCAGCGCCGGTACCAGGTAGGCAAAGGTCTTGCCGGTGCCGGTGCCCGCCTCGGCGATGAAGACCGAACAATCATTGATGGCCGCGGCGATGCGCTCTGCCATGTCGACCTGTTGCGCACGCACGCGGTAGCCTGTGATGGCCCGCGCCAGCGGGCCGTCGGGAGAAAAGTTTCCTGGAGGGAGGGCAAGTGGCGACGCCTGAAGAATCCGGGCGAATCTTAGCAGATCGGCTCCCCTTCGCCGGGGTATTGCCGCCTCCTGATCCCCGCGCCATCCGCGCCGGACGCGCGGGACCCGGTGGTCAGGCGCCACGCCCGCATCGGGGCGGACCATGGCTGCCGGGATCGTTGGCCGGCCCATTGCCGGGCCGGCCGCCGCTCAGGTACGAAGGGCTTGCGGCGAATTGCGCGGCGATAAGCGCCAGGCCCGAATCGCCGAGTTCGGGGCGAGCTGATCGAGGTCGATCGACCAGCGCTTCAGGGCCCGCGCGATCAGTGCAGCCTCGCCTCCGGGGAGTTGTCGGTCGGCATGAACGATATCCAGCATCGCGCGTAGCGTTTTCCTCTGCAGGAGAGGATCCCGGACCTCGTCGAGCATGCGGTCGATGGTGTCGGCATCGAGGTCGAGCCGGTCGGAAGTCATCCGCTGCCCCGTGCGCAGCATGTCGGCGCAGAACCCGTAGAAGACGTCGTCGAAGCCTGCGGAGTCGAGACCGAGGCGGGCAATGGTGCGCCTGTCGTCGAGCAGGTCGAGTTCGCTCGTGTCGATGAGGCCGTCTGCCAGCAAGGCAAGCACGAGCAGGCGGGCCATGGCTTGCGGGCTGTCGGAAGGGTAGTGGCGCATGTTGATTGTCCTTTGCTGTGGGGGCGACATCTGGCGCGAACAGACAGGCCATGCTGTCCGCAAATGCAAATCAAGCCGGATATTTCGCTGCTCCGGCGACTGGCTGAATCTCCGGCCAGACCTTTCAGAGGCCCTTGCCGCCGACCATGGCCATGATCTGCCCCGCGTCGAGCGTCCTGGCCTTCTGCTGGATCTGCGGCAGGTACTGNNGCTCCCTGGCCGGGCCGAGCAGGTTCTGGAAACTGTCCTGCAACAACTGCGCGCTCATCTGGCGGCCGCCGGCGTAGTAGCGCCTCGCGACCTGGCCGAGTGCATAGGTGCTGGCGAAGGAAAAGGCGATGCCGGTGGCCGCGCCGCCGATCCTGCCGGCGGTCTTGCCGGCGACCTTGCCGAGCAGGCCGCCGAGCAGCTTGCGACCGAACTGCTCAAGGTATTGCGAGGTCAGGCCAACGCCGACCGTGGCCAGGAACTCCCTGATGTGCCCTTGGTCGAGTTCGTGGCCGTAGGTCTTGCCGATGCGATAGACCATCTTGATCTGCAGCGGGATGATCGCCACCGAAGCCCAGGACTGCGGCAGCAGTTCGAGGGCGCCATTGAGGATGGCGTAGTTCAGGATGGACTTGTCGAGTTCCGCCTCGTTGACCGCCGCCGCGCCCACCGGTCCGGAGGCCGGCGTCGCCGTCGCGGCGCTCGCGGCCAGGCCGTCGGCATAACGCTCGGCTTCGGCGCTCTGCGCATCGTCGGCGAGGCCGAGCAGGCCCTTCAATTCGGCGAGAAACTGCCTTTCGCTGCTGCCCTGCACGCCATCGGCATCGCAGACGCACACCGCCATTTCATAGGCGAACTGGCGTTGCCCGAGTTCGTCGAGTGCCTTGGCGGCATCGGCGAGCGTGATGCGCTTGAGGAGGATGTCCTGGTAGAGCCGGGGCAGGTCAGGGGCGTCGGTCCCCATGGTCTCGGCGAAACGGCGGATGTGCTCGCGTTCGCGGTCGTCGTTTCTGCCATCGGCGAAGGCGGCGAAAAGGCTGATGGCGAGAATGGCGTTGTCGGAATTCATTAGCTTCTTGTCCAGTGATCGGGCAACGCGCATTTTCGTGTGGTGCCGCCCGCAACTGTTGGGTCTTAATGTAACGGTCTGAATCATTTCGTGTTTGCCGAATAGCCGTGGAAGTTGCGGGGATCGCCGCGGCAGGAAGCGGCGACCGGGGCCTGCCGAGGTTCCCCGCGCGGGGTCTCTCTGGTGAATAATGCGGCCATCGCAACGAACCGGGACGGGAGAAATTTCCATGAAATACGTGCTGGCCCTCGACCAGGGCACTACCAGTTCGCGAGCCATCCTTTTCGATGCGCGGGGCAGGGCGGTGGCGTCGGCACAGCGCGAGCTGACCCAGTATTTTCCGCAGCCGGGCTGGGTCGAGCACGATCCCGACGAGATCTGGCGGACGCAGCTCGATTGCGGCCGCGCGGCGCTGGCCGAGGCCGCCATTGCGCCCGGCGACGTGGCGGCCATCGGCATCACCAACCAGCGCGAGACGACCGTGCTGTGGGACCGGGCCAGCGGCCGCCCGCTCGCCCCCGCCATCGTCTGGCAGGACCGGCGCACGGCCGGGCGTTGCGCGGAACTCAAAGCCGCCGGCCACGAGGCGCTGTTCCGGGCGCGGACCGGGCTGCTGCTCGACCCCTACTTCTCCGGCACCAAGCTCGCCTGGCTGCTCGACGCGATTCCCGGNGCGCGGCAACGCGCCGAGCGCGGCGAGCTGGCCTTCGGCACGATCGATAGCTGGCTGGTATGGCAGCTAACCGGCGGGCGCCGGCATGTCAGCGATCCCTCNCATGCATCGCGCACGCTGCTTTTCGACATTCGCCGCGGCACATGGGACGACGATCTGCTGGGAGTGCTCGACATTCCGCCTGCCCTGCTGCCCGAGGTGGTTCCCAGCAGCGGGGTAGTCGCCACCTGCGATCGCGGACTGTTCGGCGCGGAAATCCGCATCGCCGGGATCGCCGGCGACCAGCAGGCAGCCACCTTCGGCCAGGCCTGTTTTACCCCGGGCATGGCCAAGAACACCTATGGCACCGGCTGTTTCATGCTGATGAATACCGGAACCAGCGCGACCGCCTCGACCAGCGGCCTGTTGACGACGGTCGCCTGGGACAACGGGGGCGGGAGCGTTTTCGCGCTCGAAGGCAGCGTCTTCATGGCCGGCGCGATCACCCAGTGGCTGCGCGATGGCCTCGGGATCATCAAGAGCGCNGGGGAGATCGAGGCGCTGGCCGGCAGCGTTCCCGACAGCGGCGGCGTGGTCATGGTGCCGGCCTTTTCCGGGCTTGGCGCGCCGTGGTGGGATCCCGGCGCGCGCGGCACCCTGCTCGGCATGACCCGCGGCACCACTCATGCCCACATCGCCCGCGCCGCGCTCGATGCCATCTCNCTGCAGAGCGCCGACCTGGCCGGCGCCATGATCGCCGATTCGGGAATCGCGCTGGCCGAACTGCGCGTCGACGGCGGCGCGGCGCGCAACAACCTGCTGATGCAGTTGCAGGCCGATCTGCTCGGAGTGCCCGTCGTGCGCCCNCGGATTACCGAAACGA
Organism: Dechloromonas sp.; assembly: GCA_013693915.1. Taxonomy (GTDB): domain Bacteria; phylum Pseudomonadota; class Gammaproteobacteria; order Burkholderiales; family Rhodocyclaceae; genus Azonexus. The sequence continues at coordinate 1,031,269 of CP059264.1, forward strand.
CGGCGCTCGGCGCCGCCTGTCTCGCGGGGATCGGGGTCGGCCTGTGGGCCGGCGAGGACGAAGTCGCCGCGCAATGGCGACTGGAAAGACGCTTCGAACCGGCGATCCCGGACGCCGCGCGCGCCGAAAGAATCGACCGCTGGCGTGCCGCAGTCGCCGTGGCCCGGCGCTGGCAGGCCTGATCGGGAATGACGCGGGTGGTGCGCATGAGCAACGGATAGTTCGCGTCAAATGGCGAATTGCTCACCGGGGTGCGGCAGCCGCACATCGGGCCAGCCCAGCTGGTCGTGGATCGCCGCCGCGAAATTGGCCGACGCCGCTGCCTCGCCATGGACGACGAAGCTTTGCCGCGGAGCCTTGCGGAAGCCGCGCAGCCACCCGAGTAGCGCCGCCTGGTCGGCATGCGCCGACAGCCCGCCGACGGTGTAGATGCGCGCCCGGACCGGAACCGGTTCGCCGAAGATACGGACGAGGCGCGCCCCGTCGACCAGGCGGCGCCCCAGCGTTCCCGCCGCCTGGAAGCCCGCGATCAGGACGCTGCATTCGCTGCGCGGCAGGTTCTCGCGCAGGTGATACTTGATCCGTCCGGCCTCGCACATGCCGCTCGCCGAGATGATGACGGCGCCGCTGCGCACTTCGTTCAGTGCCTTGGAGCACTCGGCGTCGGCGACGAACTCAAGTTTCATCTTTTCCGGATGCGCCTGCTGCCAGGAAATCAGCTCGCGGGTTTCGGGATCGAGCAATTCCGGATGCGCCAGCGTGATCCGCGTCGCCGCATTGGCCATCGGCGAGTCGACATAGACCTCGAGCGGCGCGAGGCGCTTGCGGCGTGCCAGGTCGGCAAGCAGGTAGATGATTTCCTGGGTGCGGCCGACGGCAAACGAGGGAATGATCAGGTTGCCCTGCGCGGCGCGGGTGCGCTCGAGGGCGGCGACGATCTCATCCTCGGTTTCCGGAAGCGAACGGTGCCGGCGGTCGCCGTAGGTGGATTCGATCAGCAGCACGTCGGCTTCCGCCATCACCGGTTCCGGGTCGCACAGCACCGGGCGGCCGGGCATGCCGAGATCGCCGGAGAAGACCAGGCGGCGCGGGCGGCCCTCGCCGCCGACCGTCACCTCCAGCCAGGCCGATCCGAGAATGTGGCCGGCATCATGGAAGCAGACCTCGACCGTTTCCGCCGCGGCCAGCGTCTCGCGATAGGCGACGGGACGCAGGAGCTTGAGCACCGACAGCGCCTCGGCCACCGTGTACAGCGGCGCCGGGACGCCGCGTTCGCTCTTCCCGCGCCGATGGCGGTGGCGCAGCTGCCACTCGTTCTCCTTTTCCTGGATGTGCGCGCTGTCCGGCAGCAGCACTTCGAGCAGGGCGATCGTCGCCGGCGTCGCATAGATCGGCCCGCGGAAACCGAGGACGGCAAGGCGCGGCAATAGTCCCGAGTGGTCGATATGGGCATGGGTGAGCAGGACGAAATCGATTTCCCTCACGTTGCAGCCGAAATTCAGCGCCCGCAGGTTCTTGCCGCGCGCTTCCGGCCCGCCCTGGAACATGCCGCAGTCGACCAGAAAACGGATCCTTCCCGTTTCCACCAGCGTGCATGAACCGGTTACCTCGCCGGCTGCACCGAAAATGCCCAGACGCATGCTCGATTCCTCCTGTCCCGGCCAAGCATGAACCTTGCGCATCCCGAATGCAACGCCCGAAGCGGACCGGCGACTCCCGGCTACTCGCCGAAAACGGTCTGCCACAGCAGGTTGACCGCGGCAATCTGCCTGGCGATGCTGTCGCGCTCGANCACGCCCCTGGGGTTGGCGCTGAGGCGCTTGGCATGCTGCAGGCGGCGGTATTCGCGGTAGGCGTCGCCGGCCGCCTTCGCCTGGTCGGCGGGGATCAGGCCAAGCTCGGCGGCGATCCGCAGCAGGGCGATGTTGCCGAGGTTGCCGGTCAGCCGGTGATGGCGATGGGCGTGGCCGAGTACCAGATACTGCACGATGAACTCGACGTCGATGATGCCGCCGGGATCGTGCTTGAGGTTGAACTCGGTTTCGCTGTCCGAGGCATGCGCGTCAACCATCTTGCGGCGCATGGCGACGACTTCCTNCCTGAGCCTGGCCGGATCGCGCTGCTGGCAGAGGATTTCGCAGCGGATTTCCTCGAAGCGGGCGCCGACCGCCGGGTCGCCGGCACAGAAGCGGGCGCGGGTCAGTGCCTGATGCTCCCAGACCCAGGCGTGCCTGAGCTGGTAGTCGCGGAAGGAATCGACCGAGACGGCAAGCAGGCCGGATTCGCCGTTGGGACGCAGGCGGAGGTCGGTTTCGAACAGGATGCCGGCCGAGGTCTGGCTTGCCAGCCAGGTGTTGAGGCGCTGGCCGAGGCGGGCGTAGTTCTCCCCGGCCTCCGGGTCGGGATCGTCGTAGAGGTGAACGAGATCGAGGTCGGAGGCGTAGCCGAGCTCCTTGCCGCCGAGCTTGCCATAGCCGATGACGGCGAATTTCGGCGTCGCGCAATGGCGGGTCCTGAGCTTGCTCCAGACCAGCGGCAATGTCTCCTGAACGATGGTGTCGGCCAGTTCGGTCAGGTGGTCGGAGAGCTTCTCGATGGTCTGCAGACCTGCCAGATCCTGCGCAAGCAGGCGGAAGATCTGGGCATGGTGCATTTCGCGCAGGATGTCCATTTCGCGCTCGGTGTCGCCGGCATGGCTGGCCAGGTTGTCCCTGAGGTTCTCGCGGAAGGCTGCCCAGTCGGTGGCCATGTCGTAGAGGCGCGGGTCGAGCAGCTCGTCCAGCAGCAGCGGGTGGCGCCCGAGGTAGTCGGCGGCCCACGGCGAGGCGCAGACCATGTCGGCGACACGGCGCAGCGCCATCGGGTACTGCTGCAGTAGCGCCAGGTAGGCGCCGCGGCGGCTGACCGTCTCGACGAAATTCAGGCAGCGCGCGAGCGTCCTGTCGGGGTCGGCAGTCGTTGCCGCTGCCTCGATCAGTCGCGGGCCGATGGCATCGAGGCGCGAGCGGTTGGGCGAAGCGAGCTGCAGGTAGCGGCCGGAGGCGCGCAGCGCGGCGAGGCGGGAAATGGCTTCACGCGGTTGCCGGTAGCCGAGTTCGCCGAGCGACTCGATCGCCGTGTCGTCGTCGAGCTGGCCCAGCCAGAGGCCGGTCAGCGGGTGCTCGCCGGCTTCGGGATCGGAGAAGATCTGCTCGAAATGGCGGCTGACCTTGTCGCGGTGGTCGTTGAGCACGGCCAGCAGCGCCGGCCAGTCGGGAAATTCCATGCTGCGGGCGATGCTCGCGCGCTCGCCGGGACTTGCCGGCAGCATGTGCGTCTGCCGATCCTCGACGTACTGCAGGCGGTGTTCTAGCCGACGCAGGAAGACGTAGGCCGCGCGCAGTTCGTTCTCGGTGGCCGCGGGAATCAGCTGGCGCTCGGCCAGCAGCGCGAGGACCTGAAGGGTCGGGCGAATCTGCAGCGCCGGGTCGCGTCCGCCGCGAATGAGCTGGAAGACCTGGGCGATGAACTCGATCTCGCGTATCCCGCCGCGCCCGAGCTTGATGTGGTCGGCCATGTCCTTGCGCGCCACCTCGCGGCGAATCTGCGCGTGCAGGTCGCGCATCGCGTTGATCGCGCCGAAATCGAGGTACTTGCGGAAGACGAACGGGCGGGCGATCTTCTGCATTGCCGTCACCCACTCCGGCTGCAGATTGTCGCCCGCGTTCATGGTGCGTCCCTTGATCCAGGCGTAGCGCTCCCATTCGCGGCCCTGGGTGATGAAGTAGTTCTCCAGTGCATCGAGTGAGCAGACCAGCGGCCCGGAATCACCGTTCGGGCGCAGGCGCATGTCGACACGGAACACCTGACCGTCGCCGGTGATCTCGCCGAGGGCGGCAATCACCCGTTTGCCGAGGCGGGTGAAGAAATCGTAATTCTCGATGCGCCGCGGCCCGGCGGTGTCGCCTTCGTTCGGGTNGACGAAGATGTAATCGACGTCCGACGAAACGTTCAGTTCGCGTCCGCCCAGCTTGCCCATGCCGATGATCAGCAGGCGTTGCGGCTTGCCGGTGCAGTCGAGCGGCTCGCCATAGGTCGCGGCGAGCTGGCGGTGGTGATATTCGAGCGCGAAGTTGGTCGTCACGTCGGCGAGCAGGGTCATGCTCTCGACCACTTCGGACAGCGGCGCCAGGCCGCACAGGTCGCGCAGGGCGATGTGCGCCATTGTACGCTGGCGCAGGAGGCGCAACTGCGACTTGAGGGTGCCGTCGTCGGTCGCTGCCGGCTCGAGGCCGGCCAGCAGCTGGTCGGCGGAAAGCGGCGCCGTCCACACCGCTGCCAGTTCGGCGATCAGGCCCGGCCGCGTGACCAGCAGACTGGCAAGATAACGGCTGTGAGCGAGGGCGGCTTGCCAGCGTGGGTCGGGGAGGTTGTCCATGATTGCTCGGTCGGCAACGAAGCCGAAAAGGATAGAATGCTGTTTTCGATCGACTGTTGATTGTAGTGATCTATCCCCCATCTGGCAAAGCGGTTTCCCGGGTGGCTGATTCGGAAACCCGCACGGCATTGCGCCGCGGTCTCTATCACCGCCTGCGCTGGCTATGGCCCCTGCTCGATTCGGCATTGTTGCGCGGCGCGCTGCGCCTGGCCGGGTGGGCCCTGCTCGCTGCGTGGCTGATCTTCGCCACCCTGGTTCTCGCGCTGCGCTACGTGGTGCTGCCCAATGTCGGCATCTATCACGGGCAGATCGAGCAGGCGGTCAGCCGGGCCGTCGGCCAGCCGGTGACGATCGGCAGCATCGAGGCGCGCTGGCAACGGCTCAATCCTGACCTGCTGCTCGATGACGTGGTGATATCCGACCGTCANGGGAGCCCGGCCTTCTCGCTGCAGCAGGTCGAAACGGTATTGTCCTGGTCGAGTCTCTGGCGTGGGCAGCTGACGCTGGCGCTGCTGGCCTTCGAGCGGCCGGTGCTGCACGTGCGCCGCGAAACCAGTGGCCGCATCACGGTGGCCGGGATCGATGCCGAGGGTGAGAGCGATCCCGAATTCGCCCAATGGGTGCTGGCCCAGAAGCGCATCCGCATTCGCAATGCGACCGTCCTCTGGGAAGACCGCCTGCGCGGTGCTCCGCCGTTGGTGCTCGAGGATCTGCAGTTCGGCCTCGACAACAAGGGGCGCAACCATCGCTTCGGGCTGTCGGCGGCGCCGCCGTCCGGGCTGGCTGCGCGCATCGACGTGCGCGGTGAAATCAGCGGCGACCTCGGCGAAGCGCTCGAACAGCTCTCGGGCCGCATATTCATCCAGCTCGATTTCGCCGATCTCGCCGGCTGGCGGGCTTGNGTCGACTATCCGGTNCTGCCGCAGGGGCATGGGGCGGTGCGTCTGTGGGGTGACCTGGCNCGGGGGCAGGGCGTGCTGACGGCCGATGTCGCACTCGAGGACTTGCGCATCCGCCTCGGGCACAAGGTGCCGGAACTGGCGCTCGACAGCTTGCGCGGCCGCCTGGCGGGGCGCTATCGGGAGGGCGACTGGGCGCTGACCGGGAGCAAGGTGGAACTGCAGGCTGTGGACGGGACCCGCGTGGCGCCGACCGACTTCAATGCCGAGTGGAGACAGCAGGGTCCGGGCGGCCGGATCAGCGGTTCCGCCGGGGCCAGCTTTCTCGATTTTGCCGTGCTCGGCAAGCTCGCTTCCCATCTGCCGCTCGATCCGCGCAGCCGTGAACTGCTCGAGCACTACCAGCCAGAGGGCCGGGTATCGGAACTGCGGGCGACGTGGAACCGGGTTGGCGATAGCCTCGAACGCTATTCGCTGAGAGCCGGTTTCGCCGATCTCGGGTTGCGCGCCGGCGATTATATTCCGGGAGCGAAGGGTCTTTCCGGGGTGCTCGAGTTCACCGAGGCCGGTGGCGAGATCTCCGTCGATTCGAAGAATGCGGGCGTCTCGCTGCCGGCAGTCTTCAGCGAGCCCGACATCGCCCTCGATCTGCTGCGAGGCCATGCAAAGTGGAAAGTGACGGGCGACGTCGTCGACGTCAAGCTGGAAAGTCTGCGCTTCGAGAACGCGGACGCGGAAGGCGCGGCGAGCGGCAGCTATCGCCACACGGGCGAGGGGCCGGGGATGATCGATCTGGGGGCGACGCTGTCGCGTGCCGACGGTCGGGCTGTCTGGCGTTACCTGCCCAAGGTCGTCAGCCAGGATGTCCGCGACTGGGTCCGGCGCGGGATCGTCGCGGGCAAGGCTTCCGACGCCAGGCTGGTCCTCAAGGGCAATCTGGCGGATTTCCCGTTCCGCGAGCGTGAGAAGGGCGCATTCCAGATCACCGCGAAGGCGGCCGACGTCAAGCTGGACTACGCACCCGGCTGGCCGGTCATCGAGGGAATCGACGGCATCCTCAGCTTCGGCGTCGGCATGCGTGTCGTCGCCGAACGCGGCACCCTGTTGGGGGCGCGGCTGTCCGACGTGATTGCCGAAATTCCCGATTTCGAATCGTTCGACGAGCGCTTGAAGATTCGTGGCGAAGCGCATGGCCCGACCGGCGAATTCCTGCGCTTCATCGACGAGAGCCCGGTCGGCGACAAGATCGACAAGTTCACGCAGGGCATGAAAGCGACCGGCAACGGCAAGCTCGACCTGACACTCGACATTCCGCTGCGGCGGGTGACAGATTCCAGGGTGACCGGCGAATTCCAGATGCAGAACAACCAGATCCATCTATTCGAGGGCATGGCGCCGGTGACCCAGGTCAATGGNGGGTTGTTGCTCACCGAATCCAGCATTCAGTCGCCGGAGATCACCGGCCGCGTATTCGGCGGGCCAGTCAGGGTCGGCATCCGCAGCCATGCCGACCGGGTCGCCGTGCAGGTTGTCGGCACCTCGAACGTCGCCGAACTGGTCCGGCATTTCGGGCTGCCCGCCGGCGACCGGCTGACCGGCAGCACGGCGTGGAAGTCCGCCATCGACATCCGCCACCGCCAGATCGATCTCGTCATCGACTCGGATCTGGTCGGCGTCGCTTCGCTCCTGCCCGAGCCGCTGGCCAAGGCGGCGGCGGTGCCGCTGGCGCTGCGCGTTGAAAAGTCGAATGCCGAAGCCGGGCGCGAACAATACCGGGCGACCCTGGGCAACGTGGCGCAAGCCGTCTTCGTCAAGGGTGGCGATGGCCTGGAACGCGCTGTCGTGGCGCTCGGCTCCGGCGAAGCGCGGCTGCCGGAACGCGGCGTGGCCGTGCGCATTGCCGTCCCGCGGTTCGACGCCGATGCCTGGAAGGCGCTGGCCGATGGCGACAGCGCCGGCCGCAACGGCATGAGTCTGCCGGCGCTCGACCTGGTGTCGATCAAGACACCGCAATTGCGCCTGTTCGGCCGTGACTTCACCCAGGTCGATAGCGAGTTGCGGCCGCGCGACGATGGTTGGCAGATATCGCTCAACATGCTGGAGGCGGCCGGTGACCTGTTCTGGCGGCAGTCCGGCGAAGGCGCTCTGGAAGGCCGCCTGCGGCGTCTGGTCGTGCAACGGGCCGGTGAGGCGGCTGGCGTCAATCAGACGCTGATCAACAGCCTGCCCGCCCTGAACCTCACGGTGGATGATTTCCGGATCGACGACATGGCGCTCGGCCGGCTTGAACTCTTGGCACACAACGAAAAGGGCGCCTGGCATCTGGAAACGCTGAATCTGCGCAATCCCGACGGCGCCTTGAACGGCAAGGCGGTCTGGCGCAACGACGGGGCCGGTCGGCACCAGACCCGCCTCGATTTCGAGCTGACGGCCAGCGACGTCGGCCGGCTGCTCAACCGCCTCGGCTTCGTCGACGCCATCCGGCGGGGCAGCGCAACACTGGCGGGTGACCTGCGCTGGGATGGTCCGCTCACCACCATCCACTATCCGTCGCTCACCGGGCAGATGACAGTGAATGCCGAAAACGGCCAGTTCAACAAGCTGGANCCCGGGGTCGGCCGGCTGCTCGGGCTGCTCTCCCTGCAATCGCTGTCGCGCCGGCTGACCCTCGATTTCCGCGACATCTTCAGCGAGGGCCTGGCCTTCGACAGCATCGAAGGCAGAACGGCCGTCAACGCCGGCGTCATGCGCACGGCGGGGCCGCTGCGCATCAGCAGCCCTGCGGCGCAGATCGAGATCGAGGGCGAGGCCGACCTGAAGAACGAGACGCAGAACCTGCAGGTGCTGGTGCGCCCGCAGGTCGGCTCGGTTGCCGCGATCGGGGCGGCGACCCTGGTCAATCCGATCGCCGGCGCCGCCGCGCTGGTCGCCAGCACGATCCTGCGGAATCCGCTCGGCCGGCTGTTCAGCTATCGTTATCATGTTACCGGCAGCTGGAGCGACCCCAGGGTCGAGAAGGTCGGTGAGTTCGTCGAGGAAGCGCCGCCCGGGGCGGCAGGAGGAGGCAGGCAGTGAACAAGCAGAATTGCCGCATGGCGGCCATCCAGATGGTGTCCGGGCCGCGCGTTGCCGACAACTTGGCCGTGGCCGGCCGCCTGATCGCCGATGCCGTGGCGCAGGGCGCGCAACTGGTTGCGCTGCCCGAATATTTTCCGATCATCGGCGCCGATGCCGACCGCGTGGGTGCGCGCGAGCATTTCGGTGATGGCCCGATCCAGGACTGGCTGGCGGGCACCGCGCGACGCCATGGCGTCTGGATCGTTGGCGGCACCATCCCGTTGACCGCAAGCGTCGCCGACCGGATGCGCAATTCGACGCTGGTGTTCGACCCGGCCGGCAGGTGCGTCGAGCGTTATGACAAGGTGCACCTGTTCGGCTTCACCAAGGGCGAGGAAAGCTACGACGAGTCGGCCTTTATCGAGGCTGGCTCGGAACTCGTCGCCGTCGATACCCCCTTCGGCCGGGTTGCCCTGTCGATCTGCTACGACCTGCGCTTCCCCGAGCTCTATCGCGCTCTCGGCAGCGTCGACCTGATCCTGATGCCGGCCGCCTTCACCGAGACCACCGGCCGCGCGCACTGGGAAATCCTGTTGCGCGCCCGCGCCATCGAGAACCAGTGTTACCTGCTCGCGGTCGGCCAGGGCGGGCGTCATGAGAGCGGCCGGGTGACACACGGCAACAGCATGATCGTCGACCCTGGGGCGAGATACTCGATCGCAAGATGAAGGGGCCGGGCGTCGTCATCGCCGATCTCGACCACGCCCGCATCGCCGAAATCCGCGAGAGCCTGCCGGCGCTCGCGCACCGCAAACTTTGAGGAAGTGTCGATGATTCAAGACAGCGCCCTGGCCCAGGCCGAATCCCTGCTCCTGACGCCCTTCTCGCTGACCGAGGGTGACCTGTCGCGCACCTTCGGCCAGATCCTGAAGCACCAGGTCGATTATGCCGATCTCTATTTCCAGCATTCGCGCTCCGAGGCGTGGAGCCTCGACGAGGGCATCGTCAAGTCGGGCAGCTTCAACATCGATCAGGGCGTCGGCGTGCGCGCCATCTCCGGTGAAAAGACCGCCTTCGCCTATTCCGACGATATCAGTTCGCGGGCGCTGGGCGATGCGGCAAGCGCTGTCCGCGCCATTGCCGCAGCAGGACAGAGCGGCATTTTGCCTGCCTTGCAGGCGTCGACCGCGGCACGCGCGCTCTATGCGCCGCACGACCCGATCGCCTCGCTGCCGGCCGCGGCCAAGGTCAGGCTGCTCGAGCGCCTCGAAGGCTTTGCCCGTGCCGCCGATCCGCGCGTGATCCAGGTCATGGCCTCGCTCGCCGGCGAGTACGAGGTGATCCTGGTCGCCGCCTCGGATGGCCGCCTGAGCGCCGACATCCGGCCGCTGGTGCGCTGCTCGGTATCGGTCATCGTCGAGGAAGGGGGCAGGCGCGAGCAGGGCGGGGCGGGCGGCGGCGGGCGCTTCGACTTCGGCTATTTCGACGACGAAGTGCTGCAACGCTATGGCAGGGAGGCTGTCCATCAGGCGATCACCAACCTCGATGCCGACCCGGCGCCGGCCGGCCGGATGACCGTCGTCCTCGGTTCCGGCTGGCCCGGCATCCTGCTCCATGAGGCGGTCGGCCATGGCCTCGAAGGCGATTTCAACCGCAAGGGCAGTTCGACCTTCACTGGCCGTGTCGGGCAGCGTGTCGCGGCGAAGGGCGTAACCGTCATCGACGACGGCACCATCGCCGACCGCCGCGGCTCGCTCAACATCGACGACGAGGGCAACCCGACGCAGCGCACCGTGCTGATCGAGGACGGCATCCTCAGGGGCTACATGCAGGACAGCCTGAACGCCCGCCTCATGGGAGTTGCGCCGACCGGCAACGGCCGTCGCGAATCCTTCGCTCACCTGCCGCTGCCGCGCATGACCAACACCATGATGCTGGCCGGCGACCATGACCCGCAGGAGATCATCGCCTCGGTGAAGAAGGGCATCTACGCCGTGAATTTCGGTGGCGGCCAGGTCGACATCACCAGCGGCAAGTTCGTCTTCTCGATGAGCGAGGCCTACCTGATCGAGGACGGCAAGGCGACGCGTCCGATAAAGGGGGCGACGCTGATCGGCAACGGGCCGGATGCCATGACCCGGGTCTCGATGATCGGCAACGACCTCGAACTCGACCCGGGCGTCGGCACCTGCGGCAAGGACGGCCAGAGCGTGCCGGTCGGCGTCGGGCAGCCGACCTTGCGCATCGATGGACTGACCGTGGGAGGTACGGCATAATGCCTAGCTATTTCGGTGGAGGCATTCATGCGTGCAAGGGTCTTGGTGTTGGGGTTTTTGACGCTTGCTGGCGCAGCGTTTGCCCAGAATGCCCAGCAGGACAGGCTCAAGGTGGTCCAGGCCGACCCGGCCGCGCTCCGGCAGGCCAGCGAAGCCGGCCACAAGGTGGCATCCTTCTGCTATAACTGCCACGGCGAAAACGGCATCAGCAAGATTCCCGAGGTTCCCAATCTCGGCGGCCAGAACCCGGCCTACCTGCTGGAACAGATTCGCAAGTTCGGTAGCGGCGAGCGCAAGGATCAGTTCATGCAAGGCCTGATCAAGGCGCTCAAGGATGAGGAGCGACTCCAGATCGCCCTGTACTTTGGCGGTCAGCCCGTNTCCCCGTCCAGGGCCGACCCGGCCCAGCTGGCACGCGGCAAGGAACTGTTCACCAAGCTGTGCGTGCGTTGCCACGGCGAAGCGGCGCGCGGCGACGCGGCCATTCCCCGCCTCGCCGGCCAGCAGGTCCCCTACCTCGAGACGTCGATCACGCGCTATCGCGACGGCACCGGCATCCGCAACAACCAGCTGATGTCGATTGCCACGGCCCCATTGAAGAACGATGACATCAAGGCCGTCGCCAGCTACCTGACCCAGTTGCCCTGAATGGAAGTCCGCATATTCCGGACGCCGGTGGGCAAAATTGACCGATGTCATGGCTAAATCAGGCGCTCGCGGTTAGCGTTGCACTTTGGGGATTACGCAGTGGAGGAACCATGAAAGTGCTTTTCGGACTGCTGCTCGCTCTCGTCCTGGGCATTGCGGGCGATGATGCGCTGGCGCAGATAAGCGACCTCAATTCGGCGATCAACAAGGCAGGCCGCCAGCGCATGCTCTCGCAGCGCATGGCCAAGGCCTATTTCCAGATTGGCCAGCAGGTCGAGGTCGACCGCAGCAAGAAGATTCTTGACGCTTCGGTGGCGCTCTTCGACCGCCAGCTGGTCGAGTTGAAGAATTTCGCCCCGACNCCCGAGATCAAGGACAACTACGTCAAGCTCGAAAAGTCCTGGCTCGAATACAAGGATCTTCTGGTCGGAGCCCCGCCTTCCCAGGACAATGGACGCAAGGTTCTCGACCTTTCCGACCAGGTGCTTGCGCTCGCGCACCAGGGGACGGTCCAGCTCGAGAAGCAGTCAACCTCGTCCGCTGGCCGCCTGGTCAATGTTTCGGGACGCCAGCGCATGTTGTCGCAGCGCATGGCCAAGTTCTACCAGGCGATTGCCTGGGGTGTCGGCAACGAGAAAAGCTCCGGCGAACTGGAGAAGTCGCGCAAGGAGTTCGCCGCGGCGCATCAGGAGCTCGCCGCATCGCCATCCAATACCCAGCAGATCAGGGAAAGCCTCGATCTTGTCCAGCAGCAGTGGATCTTCTTCGAGAGCGCGCTGAACCAGAAGGCCGGTCCCGACAAGCGCCCGCAGACCGCGGTGGCGACGACGAGCGAACGCATCCTCGCGGAAATGGAGACCGTCGTCGGCCTGTACGAAAGACTCAAGTAGCGTCGCGGGTATCTGCTGGCGGATCACGTTGTCGCCGGCGAGCATGTTCCCGCCGGAGACCTGCGCCGGCGAACCCGAATTCGTGCGAGGCCATCCGCGTCGTCGTCCGGGCGCGCGGTCGGCGTTGTTGCCGGGCCGCCCGCTTGCCTCCTTGATTGGGTGGCGGAACAATATCCGGCAGACAGGGCCACAGCCAGCGAACGAAAAGGCACCATGACCGAGTCACCCTACCAGGCGGCCATCGCCGCCTTCGACCAGGCCAACGGCGAAGACCTCCATCGGGACCAGCACCAGGGCCAGGCCATCGCCAGGGAACTCCTCTATTCGCAACGTATGGGCGAGATGCAGGAGCGCTATGCTCCCGAGGCCTCCGAGGCCGTCCGGCTGGCCGTGCGCGCCCAGCACATCCAGCGCTGGAAGATCGCGCGCAGCGAATTTCCGATGGACCGCCAGGGCTACCTGCAGTGGCGCAGCAAACTCTACAGGTTCCACGCCCGGACCGCCGGGGACCTGATGCGCCAGGCCGGCTACGACGACGGGATGGTCGGGCGCGTGATGGCGATCGTCGGCAAGAGGGGGCTCAAGTTAAATCCGGAAACCCAGTTGATGGAAGACGTCTGCAACCTCGTCTTCCTCGAGCACTACCTGAACGACTTCGCCGCGAAGCACCCGGAATACGACGAGGAAAAATGGCTCCAGATCATCGGCAAGACCTGGCGGAAGATGTCGCCGCGCGCCCATGAGTTCGCGCTCTCGGGCCGGATCCGTCTGCCGGAGGCGCTGGGGTCGCTGGTCCTCAAGGCGGTGCAAGCCTGATGGACTACCTGCCGGCGTTTCACAAGATCAAGGGCCGCTTGTGCCTGCTGGTCGGCGGGGGCGAGGTGGCCGCACGCAAGGGTGGCGTCCTGCTCGCGGCGGGGGCGCGCCTGCGCGTCGTCGCNCCCGAGATCGCGCCGGAACTGGCCGGGCAACCCGGGGTCGAGGCGATCGTTGCCCGCTTCGCCCCCGAGCACCTCGACGGGGCGACGCTGGTCGTCGCCGCCACCAGCGAACGCGCGGTCAACCGCCAGGTTTCCGAACTGGCGCAGGCGCGCAATCTTCCGGTCAACGTCGTCGACGACCCGGAATTGTGCAGCTTCATCATGCCGTCGATCCTCGACCGCTCGCCGCTGATGGTGGCCTTCTCGAGCGGCGGCGGGTCGCCGGTGCTGGCGCGCCTGCTGCGCGGCAAGCTGGAAACCATCATTCCGCAGAACTACAGCCGACTGGCGGCCTTTGCCGTGCGTTTCCGCGAACTGGTCAAGGAGCGCGTGACCAATCCGCCCAGGCGCCGCATCTTCTGGGAGAACGCGCTGGACGGCGCGGTTGCCGAGAAGGTCCTGGCCGGCGACGACGGCAGTGCCGAGGCCCTGTTGCGGCAGATGCTGGCCACCGAGGATAACGCCCCGTCCGGCGAGGTCTATCTGGTCGGCGCCGGCCCCGGCGACCCCGACCTGCTGACCTTCCGCGCCCTGCGCCTGATGCAGAAGGCCGACGTCGTGGTGTACGACAACCTGGTGGCGAAAGCCATCGTCGACCTGACGCGGCGCGATGCGCAGCGCATCTTCGTCGGCAAGCAGCGCGCCAAGCAAAGCATGCGCCAGGAAGAAATCAACGAACTGCTCGTGCGCCTGGCCAGGGAGGGGCGGCGCGTGGTCCGGCTCAAGGGCGGCGACCCCTTCATTTTCGGACGCGGCGGCGAGGAGATCGAGAGGCTGGCGGCGTGCGGCATCCCCTTCCAGGTCGTGCCCGGCATCACCGCGGCGACGGGTGTCGCTTCCTATGCCGGCATTCCGCTGACGCATCGCGACCATGCCCAGTCCTGCCTTTTCGTCACCGGCCACCTCAGGGACGGCACACTGAACCTGGACTGGGACGCGCTCGCCAGACCGGATCAGACGGTGGTCGTGTACATGGGCCTGCACGGGCTGGACACGCTGTGTGGCGAACTCGTCCGGCACGGCATGCCCGATGGCACCCCGATCGCCATCGTCCAGCAGGGCACGACGCAGAACCAGCGCGTCTTCATCGGCACGCTGGCGACACTGCCTGCCATCGCCNNGCGCGCGAAGCCGCAGGCGCCGACCCTGATCATTGTCGGCGGCGTCGTCACCCTGCACGACAAGCTGGCCTGGTTTCATCCGCAGCCTGTCGCGGAAGAGAAGTTGCAGCGGCAGGTCGAAGGTTCGCCAGACCGATAGCTGCAGCGGGGAGCGGCAAGCTTGCCGGGCGCAGCGAATGTCGGGCACCCTCCGGATCGCGGCGCCCGGTCTTCAGATCCTGTCGAANGCGCTGCCTGAGTTCGTCGACCAGGCCCTGGGCGCCATCCTCGATCATGTCGAGGACCAGGTCAAAGCCGTGCCCAAGGCCATAGTAGGGATCAGGGACTTCGTCATCGTCGAAGTTCCTGGCGTATTCCATGAACAGTCTGAGGCGCTGGTGCGCCTCGGGCGGCGCCATGCGGCGCAGGTTGTCGAGATTGCTCCTGTCCATTGCCAGGATCAGGTCGAAGTAGTCGATGTCCTGTGCCGCCACCTTGCGGGCCCGCAACTGCGAGAGGTTGTAACCTCTCGCCGCGGCGGCCCGCTGCGTCCGGGAATCCGGCGCCTCGCCGACGTGATAGCCATGCGTCCCAGCGGAGTCCACTTCAACAAACTCGGCCAACCTATTGTCTTGTAGATATTTGCGCAAGACCCNCTCGGCCGTCGGGGAGCGGCAGATGTTGCCCATGCAGACCAGCAGCACCCGATAGCTCACAGCGATTTCCCTTTCAGCATTCTTCTTCGCTGCCCATCAGGCTGGGCAATCGTATGTAGGCGCGGCGGATTGCGCTGCTCAGGTCGAGGCAGACGTTGTCGTCGCCCAGGTGGTCGATGAAGCCGGAGCGGAAGAGCAGCGAGCCGGGTTGCGAGTTGAGGCCGCAGACGAGCAGCGTGCAGTCGCGTTTGTGCAGCTTGTCGCGCAGGTTCTCGAGGCCTTCGAGGCCGGTGGTGTCGAGCTGGATGAGGCGGGTCATGTCGAGAATGACGACCTCCGGATGCCCTTCGCGCGGTTCGAGCAGTTCCTCCAGCTTGTTGACGGCGCCGAAGAACAGTGACCCGAACAATTGCCAGGCGGCAACGCGCATGCTGCCGTCGGGGTGGAGGAAATGCGGATCCCGCGCTTCCTCGGCGAGCGGCAACCGCTCGATGCGCGTCAGTTCCGACATGCGGTAGATGAAGAACAGGCTGGCCAGCACCATGCCCAGTTCGACGGCGACGGTCAGGTCGAAGACGACGGTGACGAAGAAGGTGACGAGCAGGATGATCCGGTAGTTGTACGAATAGCGGCGCAATTCGAGGAATTCGTGCCATTCGCCCATGTTGACCGCAACCACCATGACGATCGCCGATAGCGTGGCGAGCGGCACGTAGGAAGCGAGCGGCGCCGCGATCAGGACGATGGCGAGCAGCACGGCGGCGTGGATGATCCCGGCGATCGGCGTGCGGCCGCCGGTCCTGACGTTGGTCGTGGTGCGGGCGATGGCGCCGGTCGCCGCGAAGCCGCCGAAGAGGGNGGCGGCAATGTTGGCCAGGCCTTGGGCGACCAGTTCCTGGTTGGGATCGTGGCGGTCGTCGATCTGGCTGTCGGCGACACGGGCCGACAGCAGCGATTCGATGGCGCCGAGCAGGGCGATGGTGATCGCCGGCGAGATCAGTTTGCCGAAGTCGTGCACCGACAGGCTGGGCAGCCCGAAATTGGGCAGTTCCTGCGGGATGCCGTTGAAGCGGCTGCCGATGGTTTCGACCGGCAGGTCGAAGACGAAGGCGACCAGGGTGCCGACGATCAGCACCACGAGCGGGCCGGGCGCCCGGCGCAGCAGGGCGAAACGCTGCGCCAGCCGGTTGTAGAAGAGCAGGAAGACGAAGCAAGCGGTGGCCAGCGCCAGGGTCGGCAGGTCGACGGTATGGGCGTTGGCAGCCAGGGCCTTGATGCGGGCGAAGAATTCGGCTGGCAGGTTGTCGATCTGCAGGCCGAAGAAATCCCTGATCTGTGCGAGGAAGATGACGACGGCGATGCCGTTGGTGAAGCCGATGACGACGGTGACCGGGATGAAGCGGATCAACTGCCCCATGCGGGCGAGGCCCATGGCAAGGAGGAAGATGCCGGCGAGGATGGTCGCCCCCATCAAGTTGGCGAAGCCGTGCATGGCGACGATGCCATAGACGATGGGGATGAAGGCGCCGGTCGGGCCGCCGATCTGCACCCGCGAGCCGCCGCAGGCGGAGGTGATGAAGCCGGCGACGATGGCCGTCCAGATGCCGGCTGCCGGCGAGGCGCCGGAGGCGATGGCGAAGGCCATGGCCAGCGGCAGGGCGAGGACGCCGACGGTGATGCCCGCCGCGAGATCCCTGGCGAATTGCGCGCGGTTGTAAGTGGGCAGGCAATCCAGCAGCTTGGGATGGAAGGCGATCTTCATGGCGCGCGCTTCAAGACGGAAAAGCGGATTATATGTAACGACGGTTGTTCGTCAATGTTAATCGTATGATAATATAACGACATCCGCATTTGCTTGGAGCCATGACTCATGGAGAACAGGACCGCTCGTCTGACCATTCTGATCGATCCGCGCAAGAAGCTGATTTTCGAGGAGATCTGCGCCGCGCACGACCTCACGCCTTCGCAGGTGGTGCGCAAGCTGGTGCGTCAGTACATCATCGACAACGCCGGCGGGCGCGAACTGCCCGAATGGCTTAAGCCGGCGGGCAAGGCCGCCGAATAGCGCAGATTTCCGGCGAGCGCACCGCGCCCACAGGGTGGGGGTGGTCCAAACCTGGTACACGCCGGCATCGCCGAGCGCGGGAAGCCGCAGGCGCCGACCCTGATCATCGTCGGCGGTGTCGTCAACCTGCACGACAAGCTGGCCTGGTTCCCTCCGCAGAGTGTCGGGGAATGGAAGTTGTGGGGGCAAGTCGAAGGCTCACCACACCGATTAGATGCAGCAGGCATCGGCAAGCTTGCCGCAGCGCTGCGATTGTTGGGCAATCGGAACTTTTTCAGCTGATCACCTGTTGTTACCGGTCCACGAGAGTGCCATGAACGAAGCTTCTGCTGCGGTCGACCGTCTCCGGAGCCTGAATTCCGGTCCGGCGAAGTTGTGACGGGCTGGAACGAAGAGTAGTCTTAATCGGACTTGGTCTGTCCGGAGGCTGCCATGCGAACGCTCGATCCCCGAAAGTCGGTTTGCCCGCATGTTGCCGCTCTTTCGGGACTGGTTGAATAGATTGCCTGAAGGACACCACATGCCCGTAGCGAACCCCAGAACCCGCGCCACCAACGCCGGGAAAGCCGCGAAAGCCACGAAAGCGCCAAAGCTCTCGCGCACCCACGCCCCCGACGATCTTTCGCTACTCGAGTGGCAGCGCGGACTGCGCCGGCAGTTCGGGCGCGACCAGGCTTTCGGGCTGCAGAACCTCGGCCGCGAAGCCTTCTTTTCCGATTTTCGCGTCAGCAATCCCCAGTCGAAAAGTGCCTATCGCGTCGCGATTCGCAGCCAGCGGCCNGGGGAAAATTTCTGCGAGTGCCTTGATTACGCGACCAACGAACTCGGCACCTGCAAGCACATCGAGTTCGTACTCGCCGCGCTGGAAAATAAACGCGGTTTCAAGTCGGCGATGGCACGCGGCTACCGGCCGCCGTTTTCGGAAATCTACCTGCGCAACGATGGCGGGCGCAGCATCCATTTCCGTCCCGGGGCTGATTGCCCGGCGGGGGTCGACCGTGCCGCGCGGGCGATTTTCACTGCCGACGACGCCTGGCGCCTGGTGCCCGAACGCTTCGACACCCTGCCGCGCTTCCTTGCGCTGGTGGCGAAAAGCGGTCACGAACTGCGTGCCTACGACGACGCGCTCGATTTCGTGGCCGGTTGCCGCGACAGCGAGCAGCGGCGGCGCAAGCTTGCCGAGTTGTACCAGCACCGCGCGGCTGAAAGCCGGCTCGGCAAGCTGCTGAAGGTGCAGCTTTACCCTTACCAGGCCGAAGGCGCGCTGTTCGCCGTAGCCGCCGGGCGGGCGCTGATCGGCGACGAAATGGGTCTGGGCAAGACCATCCAGGCGATTGCCGCCGCCGAAATCCTCGCCCGCCATTTCGGCGTGACGCGCGTGCTGGTGGTCTGCCCGACCTCGCTCAAGTACCAGTGGCAAAGCGAGATCCTGCGTTTTTCCGGACGCGATTCCCGCGTCATCGGCGGCGGCCGGGTACAGCGCGAGAAGGAACACGCCGCGGAGGATTTCTGCAAGATCACCAATTACGAGAAACTGAGCCGCGACCTCGACCTGATCGCCGCCTGGGCACCCGAGCTGGTCATCGTCGACGAGGCGCAGCGCGTCAAGAACTGGAACACCGTCGCCGCCCGCGCCCTGAAGCGCATCGACAGCCCCTACGCCGTGGTGCTGACCGGCACGCCGCTGGAAAACAAGCTGGAAGAACTGATTTCCATCGTCCAGTTCGTCGACCAGCACCGTCTCGGGCCGACCTGGAAACTGCTGCACAAGCACCAGGTCAAGGACGATGGCGGACGTGTCACCGGCTACCGTGACCTGGAGCAGATCGGCGAGACCCTGGCGCCGGTGATGATCCGCCGCCGAAAATCCGAGGTGCTGCTGCAACTGCCCGAGCGCACCGACCAGAACCTGCTGGTGCCGATGACCGGGGAACAGATGGGCTACCACGAGGAGAATGCCGAGATCGTCGGCCAGATCGTGCAGCGCTGGCGGCGCATGAAATTCCTCTCCGACAAGGACCAGCGCCGCCTCACCTGCTGTCTGCAGAACATGCGCATGGCCTGCAACAGCACCTACCTGCTCGATCTCAAGACCGATCACGGCGTCAAGGCCGACGAACTGCTCAACCTGCTGCTTGAAGCGCTGGCCGATCCCGAGGCCAAGGCCGTGGTTTTCAGCCAGTGGGTGCGCACGCACGAGATCCTCATTCGCCGTCTCGAAGCCAACAACATCGGCTACGTCAGCTTTCACGGCGGCATCGCCTCCGAGCAGCGGCCGGCGCTGATCGAGCGCTTCCGCGACGATCCCGCCTGCCGCGTTTTCCTATCGACGGATGCCGGCGCCACCGGCCTCAACCTGCAGCGCGCCAATCTACTGGTCAACATGGACCTGCCGTGGAATCCGGCGCTGCTCGAACAACGCATCGCGCGCATCCACCGCATGGGGCAGAAACAACCGGTGCAGATCGTCAATTTCGTCGCCAAGGGCAGCATCGAGGAAGGCATGCTGGCGACGCTGGCCTTCAAGCGCTCGCTGGCGGCCGGCATCCTCGACGGCGGCGTCGGCGAAATTTCGTTGGGCGGCTCGCGCCTCAACCGCTTCATGAAGGATGTCGAGAACGTCACCGGGCACATGGGCGGTGGCGACACGCTGACACCCGACGAGGAATGCCTGAGCGAGGACGTCGAGGCAGCCGCCGATGAAGCCGACGAGCGGCAACCGGCCGCTGCTGCGCCGCTGTCAGGGTCTGAGGCCGAGCCCGCGCCGTCGGCCGGCGAGCCCGTGACGGACGTCACGCCGACCCAGGCCAGCAGCAGCCCAGCCGACCCCTGGGTCGCCCTGGTCGACGTCGGCGCGCAATTGGTCGCAGCGCTGGCCAGCGGTCACGATGCCAAGGCCCCAACTCACCCCTGGGTCGAGCAGGACAGCCGTACCGGCGCCCGCCATCTCAAAATTCCCATGCCGCCCCCTGAAACCGCCAGCCGCCTCGCCGACGCACTCAGTGCGCTGGCACAGGCCTTGCGCCGCTGAGGGAGGGCCGGTTGATTTGGAAATGTTATTCCCGCGCAGGCGGGAATCCAGAAAAATCCACGAACTGGATCCACGCGCTGGCCGCGCGCGCTCAATGCCCAGGTCGAGACCCACTTCGCCAGGCCGGCGGTGCGGCTGCTCGTCGCCGGCGCTGCCGGCGCCACGGCCTTCGTCGCCCGTGCGCTCGACCCGGCCTGGCGGACGCTGGTCTTCTGATGTGGCACAAGCGGATCACCGGCGTCATCCTGGCCGGCGGCCGCGGCCGGCGCATGGGCGGCGTGGACAAGGGACTGCTGGAACTGCGCGGGCGGCCGCTGGCGGCCTGGGTGGCGGAACGCCTGGCGCCGCAGGTCGACGAGTTGCTGGTCAGCGCCAACCGTAACGGCGAGCGTTACGCCGCCATTGGCTACCGTGTCGTTGGCGACCGCATCCCCGGTTTCGCCGGCCCGCTGGCCGGGCTGCACGCCGCGCTGAAGGTCGCCGCGCATCAGCTGGTCGCGACCGTGCCGTGCGATTCGCCCTTCCTGCCGGCCGACCTGGTTTTGCGCCTGTTTTCCGGGTTGACCGCAACCGACGCCGATGTCGCGGTGGCCCGGACCGGCGGGCGTGTGCANCCCGTATTCTGCCTGTGTCGGCGCGAGCTGCTACCGCACCTGGCCGCCTACCTGGCGAGCGGCGAGCGCAGGATGGCTGGATGGCAGGCGAAGTTGAAGGTGGCGGAAGTCGCCTTCGATGACGAGGCGGAAGCCTTCGCCAACGTCAACACGGGCGAAGAACTGGGGAGCTTTGAGTCCGGCGATCCGCGCGCCTGACGCCACCTCCGCTGACGAAGCGTTTGCCGACGTGGTGTGTCGCGCGCCGGTGGTCGTTTCCGCGCCAGTCGCGGGCTGCCTTTGTAGCGCCAGGCCGGGCGGCGAGCGGGTTCTGCACCTTGTCGAGAAATGTTCGTGGAAAAAGGCCAAAAACCGTTGACAATTCCGCCTTTCTGTTCCGAATTACTAACAGAACTTCCTTCTGGCCGTTTTGCGGGGATTTCCCGTGCCATTTGCCCCGCCGGATCGGCGGGAATCAAATCCGTCTGCAAAGAACGGCATGAAATCAATGACTTGAGTAGTCGCCCAAAACTCGTGCACAAAAGAAAAAGTCCTTCTGTGGCGCCACCTTAGCCGTGACTGCAAGGAAGCATTCACAGACTTATCCACAGATTTTGTGGATAGTTAGGAAAGTCGATTACAGGGCATCGGATTGGCTGTCGAAGTTAATGTGATCTCTCAGGTTTTCAGGCTGGAAGTTGCCGCGGCGGGGCGACTGGTTCGTCGCCACGCCGAGTCGCCGCATGAGGCCGCAGATGGCCTTGGAATGACGCTGAACTTTACTATACTGAAACTGGCAGTCCGGTCTGAAATGCAAAATTGATGGGAGGAAGAATCATGTCCAAAGCAGCATTCGGGTTCTCTTGGCGAAGCGTTGCCACGCTGGTACTGGCGGCGACGACCACATCCGCCTGTTATGTGGTGCCCGTGGTGGCACCCGACGGGAATGTCTATTACAACTATTACCCGTTGCCGCCGGCCGGGTCGCCGCTACCNCCGGCGGCGGGTCCGCATCCGGGGCAGCCCCGNGCGCGGCCGCCGCAGATGGGCGCTCCGGCGCCGGCGACGCTGCCGGTCAGGCTCTATCCATCCAACGACCGGGCGACGCGGACCGGCGTCATCACCGGGTCGGTCACCAACATGATGACTGGGAAGGGGCGCTTCGTGGTCGAATACGAAGGCCAGGTGTTGAGCGGTGAAGCGACTCGCGTGGTGGAAGATGAAAAGCGCGGCGTGGCGAGCGCCTACAGCCCGGGTGGCATGTTCATGTCCTGCGAATACCAGTTGAATACACCGTATCAGGGCGCCGGAAGCTGCACGTTTTCCAATGGTGCGAAGTACCAGATGCACATTGGTGGCTGACGGCATGAATCGGACCGGCAGGCGGCGATTTGGCGCCGACGCCGTCGGCTCCTGAGCGAGGGAAGGTGCGCAAAGCCAGCGTAAGCGGCGCCAGGGGAAGGCGGCGTCGTGCGTCTCTACTTGACGCGCATGCCCGGTTGCGCGCCCGCGTCGGGTGACAGGAGGAAGATGCCGGNGGTCTCGCCGGCTGTGTCCGAAGCCGCCAGCACCATGCCTTCGGAGAGCCCGAACTTCATCTTGCGCGGCGCCAGGTTGGCGACCATGACGGTCAGCCGGCCGATCAATTGCGCCGGGTCGTAGGCCGACTTGATGCCGGCAAATACGTTGCGCGTTTCATTGTTGGCGAGTTCGAGGGTCAGGCGCACGAGCTTGTCGGCGCCGTCCACGTGCTCGGCGTTGGCGATGCGGGCGATGCGCAGGTCGACCTTCATGAATTCGTCAATGTTGCAGTAAGGCTCCCACGGGCTCGCGGCGGGGACTTCGGCCTGCTGGTGCTGCGCGTGGCGTTGCGGCGACTGCCGCTCCGGCGCCGGGGCCAGCGATTCCCGGTTGGCGTCGACCAGCTTTTCGATCAGCCGGGGATCGACGCGCGTCAGCAGGTGCTCGTAGGCGTTGATCCTGTGACCGGCGGCGAGCAGGCCTTGCGCATCGGCCCAGGTCAGCGGCGCGCTGTTGAGGAATCGTTCGACCTTGCCGGCAATGGCGGGGAGGATCGGCTTGAGCAGCACCGTCAGCAGACGGAACAGGTTGAGCGCGTTCGAGCAGGCGACGTGCAGTTCGCCGTCCCGGCCTTCCTGCCTGGCCAGTTCCCAGGGTTTGACGCTGTCGACGTACTGGTTGGCGGCGTCGGTCAGCAGCATGATCTCGCGCATCGCCTTGGAGAATTCGCGGGCTTCGTAGAGTTCGGCGATGCGTCCGGTGGCTTCCCGGATTGCCCTGATCGCCGGCAGCGCCTCGTCGGCCGGGGCCAGTTGGCCGTTGAAGCGCTTGCTGATGAAGCCTGCCGAGCGGCTGGCGATGTTGACGTACTTGCCGACGAGGTCGCTGTTGACGCGGGCGACAAAGTCGTCGAGGTTGAGGTCGATGTCCTCCATGCTCGCCGACAGCTTGGCGGCGTAGTAGTAGCGCAGCCACTCCGGGTTGAGGCCGGCGTCGAGGTAGCTTTGCGCGGTGATGAAGGTGCCGCGCGATTTCGACATCTTGGCGCCGTCGACCGTGAGAAACCCGTGCGCGAAAATCTTCGTCGGCGTGCGGTAGCCGGCATGGGCAAGTTCGGCCGGCCAGAACAGCGCGTGGAAGTAGAGGATGTCCTTGCCGATGAAGTGATAGAGCTCGGCGGTCGAATCCGGCCTGAAGTATTCGCCGAAGTCGAGGCCGAGACGGTCGCACAGGTTCCTGAACGCGCCCATGTAACCGATCGGCGCGTCGAGCCAGACGTAGTAGTACTTGCCCGGGGCGTCGGGAATCTCGAACCCGAAGTAGGNGGCGTCGCGCGAGATGTCCCAGTCGGTCAGCCGGTTTTCGCCCTCGGCGCCCAGCCACTCCTGCATCTTGTTGGCGGCCTCCGCTTGCAGGACGCCGTTGTCGCGGCTGGTGTAGCGGCGCAGGAAGGCTTCGCAGCGCGGGTCGGAGAGCTTGAAGAAGTAATGTTCGGACGCGCGCAGCTCGGGCCTGGCGCCGGAAATGGCCGAGTACGGGTTCCCGAGGTCGGTCGGGGCGTAGGCGGCCCCGCAGGATTCGCAGTTGTCGCCGTACTGGTCGACGGCGCCGCACTTCGGGCATTCGCCCTTGATGAAGCGGTCGGGCAGGAACAGCTGCTTGACCGGGTCGTAGTACTGCTCGATGGTGCGCGTCTCGATCAGCCCGGACGCGCGCAGCTTGCGGTAGATGTCGTCGGCGCAGGCACGGGTCTCGTCTGAATGCGTCGTGTAGTAGTTGTCGAAACCGACCAGGAACCCGGCGAAGTCGCGCGTGTGCTCGCCATGGACGCGGGCGATCAGGGCTTCCGGCGTGATGCCCTCCTGCTCGGCGCGCAGCATGATCGGCGTGCCGTGGGTGTCGTCGGCGCAGACGTACCAGCACTCGTTGCCGGACATCTTCTGGAAGCGCACCCAGATGTCGGTCTGGATGTACTCGACCAGGTGGCCGAGGTGGATGGCGCCGTTGGCGTAGGGCAGGGCGGAGGTGACGAGAATCTTGCGCGACATGGGTGGACGGCCGGTGCGAAAATAATGCGCAATTTTACCGCGAGGCTCTCGCCGCGAGGGGTTTGCGGTATAGCAAATTGCTCGGGTATTATCGCCCATTCACGCCAACCCGGAGTCTCCATGAGTCTTACAGAACAGCTGATCAGGACCGCCCTCGCTGCCGCGGTCGACCCCAATACCGGCAAGGATTACGTCGCCGGCAAGTCGCTGAAGAACATCAAGGTCGATGGCGACGACGTGTCCTTCGACATCGAGCTCGGCTACCCGGCGAAGACGCAGATCGACGCCATCCGCAAGCAGGTGATCGCCGCCGTGCGCGCGCTGCCGGGAGTCGGCAACGTGTCGGCGAATGTCCATTCGAAGATCGTCGCCCATTCCGTTCAGTTGGGTGTCAAGCTGGTGCCNGGGGTCAAGAACATCATCGCCATCGCTTCCGGCAAGGGCGGCGTCGGCAAGAGCACGACGGCGGTTAATCTGGCGCTGGCGCTGGCCCAGGAAGGCGCCAGCGTCGGCATCCTCGACGCCGACATCTACGGCCCCTCGCAGCCGCAGATGCTCGGACTTGCCGGCGAGCAGCCGGAGTCGAAGGACGGCCAGAGAATGGAGCCGCTGCGGGCCTACGGCGTGCAGGCGATGTCGATCGGCTTCATGGTCGATGTCGAAACGCCGATGGTCTGGCGCGGCCCGATGGTGGCGCAGGCGCTCGACCAATTGATCGGCCAGACCAACTGGCACGATGTCGACTACCTGATAGTCGACATGCCGCCGGGCACCGGCGACATCCAGCTCTCGCTGTCGCAGAAGGTGCCGGTGACCGGCGCCGTGATCGTCACCACGCCGCAGGACATCGCGCTGATCGACGCGCGCAAGGGCCTGAAGATGTTCGAGAAGGTCAATGTCCCCATCCTCGGCATCGTCGAGAACATGAGCATCCACATCTGCTCGCAGTGCGGCCACGAGGAGCACATCTTCGGCGAGGGCGGCGGCGCGCGCATGGGGCAGGATTACGGCGTCGAATTCCTCGGCAGCCTGCCGCTCGAACTGGCGATCCGCGAGATGGCGGACGGCGGCAAGCCGACCGTCGTCGCCGCGCCGGATTCGCGCACCGCCGAGATCTACCGGAACATCGCGCGGCGCATCGCGGTCAAGGTCGCCCAGAAGGCCAAGGACATGACTTCGAAGTTTCCGAATATCGTCGTGCAGAACACCTGATCCAGACGATTTCCCGTAGGCCCTGTGCCTTGCAGGCTTTCGCTGCCAGCGCGGCATTGGCGGTACGAAGGACGGCGACAATTGGCAAGCCAAGGCGTGAACCAACGAGCGGGTTGGAGTTAGAATGCGCTGATCCCATCGCGCCGGTGCGCTTTCGTCTGCTTCTGAAGTTCCTTGAGGAAAGGTCGATCATGCGAGTCATTGCCCCCTGATCCTGTCCATTGCTCTTTTCGGCTGCGCCTCCTACGACGGCAGCGGCCTGAAGCCCGGAATCAGCACGACGGCGGATGTCGTTCAGGAGATGGGGACGCCGGCCATGCGCTGGAGTGAGCCCGGTGGCGGCGAACTGCTGGCCTTTCCGCGCGGCCCCAGCGGAACGGCGACCTACATGGTCAGGATTGCCGCCAACGGCACCATGGCGAGCAAGGAGAACGTGCTTGACATGCGGCACTTTGCGCAGATACAGGCGGGCATGACCGAGCAGCAGGTGCTGCGCGTCATCGGTCCCCGTTTCCGGGGTGGACCGCTACCTATCCGGCGCGCGGCGAACTGGTGTGGGAGTGGAGGTATTGCAGCGAGTACAACGAGGCGTCCCGGTTCGACGTGATTTTCGATTCCGCGACCGGCAAGGTGAAGACCACCCAGAGCTATGTCGAATCGATCGGTCGCGGACACCCGACATGCTGAACGACCGCTCCAGCCCGCCACGGGCCAGGGTTTAGACCGCCACGGTCAGCGCCGGAATCCGGGTACCGGCAAAGTCATCGGCGGGTGCCGCGACCGGTCCCGGTCCTTGGCCTGTAACCGCCGGCCGGGGATTCGTGGCGCCTCCCACGCCGTCCGAAGCTGGCGTGGGTGCTCCCAAGCAGTCCCCCGAGTATGTCGGGCTTACCCGACTCCTTGGGCAACCATTTCCCTGAACTTCCTTGCCTGCCCGGGAGAAGGGATCTCCGCTGCCAGGGCGTCCACCGTGGCCTGAAAGCTGCCTGCAGAACTGAAATGATCTTCGCAAATGATGGCGGCCATCGGTCCGATACAATCCGCGAGGCAGCTCTCGAGAAGCTTCTTCTGCGCAGCACTGAGGCGCCTGCCTTCCGGCGCGTGCGCGTCGTTGGCGTGAGAAGGAACCTGCCCCGGGCCACTGCTCAGGGTGAGGAGGATCTCCCGGGTCGGAGGCAACGGCACGCCCCGCGAAACAACCCCGCCCTCCTGAAACCGGTAGCGACCCTCGCGGATCGTTGTCAACAGATTGAGGGCTTCATGGCCGCGTTTCCCGGCATAGAAGATGAAGACAATCTCGCCCCGGTCCAGCATCATCTGGGCGATATGGTTGTCGCGCGTGGCAATGAACACAGTGCCAGACGCCTTCTGATCGCTTAGCCGGCCAATCTCGAGCGTGATTTCCGAGTAATGCATGTATTCCTGAGCCATGATTGCCCCCGTCCTACCTTTTCCGCAGTCTTTCAAATGCCATCTGCAGACTTACCCCCATGCGCTCTATCGCGCGCGCAAGGGCACCGATCTCGTCGCTTCGGCCACACTCCCTGATTTCGGCGCCGAGGTTGCCGCGGCTGATTTCATCGGCGATTGCGGTCAGGTTGCGAATCGGAGCGCTGAGACGACGCGCCAGCAGATAGGCGATGGCAACCACGGCAATCAGGGTGGCTATGAGCAACAGAATGGCGTTGCGCTGCGCCTCGTCGGCTGCAGCATAGGCCTCGCGATAATCCTGCTGGACGATCAGCGTCCAGCCCAGATTTGTCTTCTGGGAAAAGGCCACTATCTTCTTGCCTGCTTCCACATATACAAAGGAATCACGGTCGGACTTGCCGCTCTGCTTCAAGGCAGGGTGGGCGCTGAAATCCTGGAGTTCCGACGCGACCTCCCCACGGCCATGCGCGATCAGGCGGTTCTGTTCATCGAGCAGGAGGGCGAAGCCGGTCTCCCCGATCCTGGTCTTGGTGATGCTTTTCGAAAGATCCTCGAGGGTCATGGCAATGGCGATCACCCCCGCCGGCTTTCCGGCATCTCCCTTGATTGGCTTGGCCAGGATGAATGCCGGCTTGTTGTTGGTCTTCCCAAGCAGCACCTGCTGGCCGAGTGCCTTCCNCCNCAGAACCTGCTTGACGTACTCGCGATCACCGTAATACGTCAGGGCCTTGCCGTCACTGCGCCCGAGGTTCTGGCCGTCCGGCAAGACAGTGAAGGCGAGATAGATCCACTGATAGACATCGGTGATCGACTTCAGCACCGGATTCTGTGCGGCCGCCTGCATGCCCAGGATTGCCGGAGTGGAGGAATTCTGCTCCAGCAACCGCAGATTCGTGGCCGTCCATTCGTCCACGCTGCGGGTGAGGTGCTCCGTGTTGTTGACGAGGTTCTGAGAAATATTCGTCGTCCATTCCTGTTTCGACTTGTGGATGCTGATGTACCAAAGGCCACCCAGCGGAACGAGCGCGACAACCAGCATGGTTATCAGGATCTGATAAATCAGCTTGAAGCGAACCTCTTGCCGGTCTGTTGCTTTGTCAGCCACCATTGCCTTTTCTCCATTACGCTCGAATCAATGACAGAAACAGGACTCCCCGGTGGTTTGTCCGCGGAGCTAGTCAAAAGATTTGTGCGAAGAGAGGGCGACAACAACGGATCTCGCGGATGGCACCCTGCAGCCGACGCACACTTTTCAGAATACTACCAAAACCAGTGCGGTCGGCGATTAGGATTGCTGACACGCGAATTTGTCGGTTGTACCTGCTGACTTCTCGCCGGTTTCCTGCTTCTGCGAGCGCAGGGCCCTGAATGTCTCTTCCGTGTGGTGCTCTGTGCCTCATTTATTCGCGAAAGCGCTGCGCAAAAGGCGGGTAAAATTGCAGCTTAGCCTGTTGTCGCGCGGACGAGAAGAAATGGCCATCAAATCAGACAAGTGGATACGCCGCATGGCGGAAGAGCACGGCATGATCGAGCCGTTCGCGCCGGAACTGGTGCGCGAGGCGAACGGCGGCAAGATCGTTTCCTACGGCACTTCGAGCTACGGCTACGATATCCGCTGCGCGCGCGAATTCAAGGTGTTCACCAACATCAACTCGACCGTCGTCGATCCCAAGGCCTTCGATCCCAAGTCCTTCGTCGAGATCGAATCCGACGTCTGCATCATTCCGCCCAACTCGTTCGCACTGGCCCGCACCATGGAGTATTTCCGGATTCCGCGCTCGGTGCTGACCATCTGCCTCGGCAAGAGCACCTACGCCCGTTGCGGCATCATTGTCAATGTGACCCCCTTCGAGCCGGAGTGGGAAGGCTACGTGACGCTCGAGTTCTCCAACACGACACCGCTGCCGGCCAAGATCTACGCCGGCGAGGGCTGCGCGCAGGTGCTGTTCTTCGAGTCCGACGAGATCTGCGAAACGTCGTACAAGGATCGGGGCGGAAAGTATCAGGGCCAGGTCGGCGTGACGCTGCCCAAGATCTGACGCCGGGAGGCGCGACCAACAGGTTTCACTCGGCGACCCGATGCGGCGGGTCGCAGCTTTTCAAGGATTCGACATGCGCTTCCACTTTCCCGTGATCATCATCGATGAAAACTACCGCTCCGAGAATACCTACGGACTCAGCATCCGCGCACTCGCCGCGGCGCTCGAGAAGCGGCTGGAAGTTCTGGGCGTCACCAGCTTCGGCGACCTGACCTCGTTCGCGCAGCAGCAGTCGCGCGCCGGCGCCTTCATCCTGTCGATCGGCGACGAGGAACTGGCGCTCGCGCCGGAACAGACCCTCGCCAAGCTGCGCGCCTTCGTGACCGCGATCCGCAACCGCAATTCCGAGATCCCGATCTTCCTGCATGGCGAGACACGCACCTCGCGCCACGTTCCGAACGACGTGCTGCGCGAACTGCATGGATTCATTCACATGTTCGAGGACACCCCGGAATTCATCGCGCGCAACGTCAAGCGCGAAGCCCGGGCCTATCTCGATTCGTTGCCGCCGCCTTTCTTCCGCGCGCTGACGCATTATGCCGCCGACGGCTCCTACTCCTGGCACTGCCCCGGCCACTCGGGCGGCGTCGCCTTCCTGAAGAGCCCGGTCGGCCAGATGTTCCACCAGTTTTTCGGCGAGAACATGCTGCGCGCCGACGTCTGCAATGCCGTCGAGGAACTCGGCCAGTTGCTTGACCACACCGGCCCGGTTGCTGCCTCGGAGCGCAACGCGGCGCGCATCTTCAACGCCGATCACCTGTATTTCGTCACCAACGGCACGTCGACGTCGAACAAGATCGTCTGGCATTCGACGGTGGCGCCCGGCGACATCGTCGTCGTTGACCGCAACTGCCACAAGTCGGTGCTGCATTCGATCATGATGACTGGCGCCGTGCCGATCTTCCTGATGCCGACGCGCAACAACTTCGGCATCATCGGCCCGATCCCGAAGGCCGAGTTCGCCTGGGAGAGCATACGGAAGAAGATCGCCGCCAACCCCTTCGCGACCGACAAGGATGCCAAGCCGCGGGTGCTCACCATCACCCAGTCGACCTATGACGGTATCATTTACAACGTCGAGGAAATCAAGAAGGAACTCGACGGCAGGATCGACACGCTGCATTTCGACGAGGCTTGGCTGCCGCATGCCGCCTTCCACGATTTCTATGGCGACTATCACGCCATCGGCGCCGACCGTCCGCGCTGCAAGGAGTCGATGGTTTTCGCCACGCAATCGACGCACAAACTGCTCGCCGGTCTCAGTCAGGCGTCGCAGATCCTGGTCCAGGACTGCGAGACGCGCAAGCTCGACCGCGACATCTTCAACGAGGCCTACCTGATGCACACCTCGACCTCGCCGCAATACGCGATCATCGCCTCGTGCGATGTCGCGGCGGCGATGATGGAAGCCCCGGGCGGCACCGCGCTGGTCGAGGAGTCGATCTCCGAAGCCCTCGATTTCCGCCGCGCCATGCGCAAGGTCGACGCGGAGTGGGGAGCCGACTGGTGGTTCAAGGTATGGGGCCCCGANCGTTTTTCGGAGGAGGGCGTCGAAGACCGCGAGGCCTGGATGCTCAAGCCCGGCGACCGCTGGCACGGCTTCGGCGAACTGGCCGACCGCTTCAACATGCTCGACCCGATCAAGGCGACGATCATCACGCCTGGCCTCGACGTCGATGGCAATTTTGCCGGCGGCATTGGCATCCCGGCCGCCATCGTCACCAAATACCTCGCCGAGCACGGCATCATCGTAGAGAAGTGCGGCCTCTACAGTTTCTTCATCATGTTCACCATCGGCATTACCAAGGGCCGCTGGAATACGCTGGTGACGGAGTTGCAGCAGTTCAAGGACGATTATGACCGGAACCATCCGCTGTGGAAGATCCTGCCCGAGTTCGTCCAGAAGAATCCGCGCTATGAAACGGTCGGACTGCGTGACCTGTGCGCCCAGATTCACGGGATCTACCGGCAGAACGACGTGGCCCGCCTGACCACCGAGATGTACCTGTCGGACATGGTGCCGGCGATGCGCCCGGCAGATGCCTTCGCCCGGATGGCGCACCGCGAGATCGAGCGGGTGCCGGTGGATGCGCTGGAAGGCCGCGTCACCGCCGTGCTGCTGACCCCTTACCCGCCTGGCATTCCGCTGCTGATTCCCGGCGAGCGCTTCAACCGGACGATCTGCAGCTACCTGAAGTTCGCCCGCGAATTCAACGCCCGCTTCCCCGGCTTCGAGACCGACATCCACGGCCTGGTCAAGGGCGAGGATGGCAGCTACTACGTGGACTGCGTGCGCTGAAGGGCAGTGTTCCGGTTTTCGCCTTTTCTGGCGGTCGACCGCAACCGTTGCCGGAATCGGAGTGGCGGCCTCGCGCTTCGCTGCCAGACCATGATCGGGGCGCGCCTTGGCGCGCCGCGAATCGCCGCTGCTGCGCTGGGTGGCGGGCCTTGCTACTGGTAGTGGGCGCGCCGGATCTTGATGATGTGCGCCATCTTGCCAACGGGACTCAGCTCGACGTAGGCCGTCGGGCCGCCCCAGCGATAGCGCTCGTCCGAAAGCAGGTCATGCGCTTCGTATTGCTCGCCGTAGTGGATGCCGAAGGTGCCTAGCGGAATCTGGATCGTCGCGGCCTGGGTATGGAAGGGGTCGAGGTTGACGACGCAAACGACGATGTCCGACCGGTCAGCATTCATCTTCGCGTAAGCGATGACGCTCTCGTTGTTGGAACCGAGAAACAGGACTTCGTTGTACGTCTGCAGGGCGGGCGAGTTGCGACGAATCTGGTTGATACGTGCAATGATCGGCACGATGTTGCCCGGTGTTCCGTTCCAGTCGCGGACCTTGATCTCGTATTTCTCGGAGTTGAGGTATTCCTCCTTGCCCGGAATCGCCTCGTTCTCGCACAGTTCGTAGCCGCTGTAAATGCCGTNGACGCTGGACAGCGTCGCGGCCAGCACCGCACGCATGATGAATGCCGGCCTGCCGCCGACCTGCAGGATCGTCGGCAGGATGTCAGGCGTATTGGCAAAGAAATTGCCGGTGAAGTACTCCTTCATCTCGCCGTGCGTCAGTTCGCTGACGTACTCTGTGAGCTCGTGTCTGGAGTTGCGCCAGGTAAAGTAGGTGTAGGACTGGGCGAATCCCGCTTTGGCCAGCAACCGCATCATCTTCGGTTTGGTGAATGCTTCGGCCAGGAAGATGACTTCGGGGTGTTTGCGGTGAACTTCACCGATCACCCATTCCCAGAACGGCACCGGTTTGGTATGGGGGTTGTCGACGCGGAAGGTGGTCACGCCCTTGTCGACCCAGAACAGGAATACCTTCAGCATCTCGTTCCAGAGCCCGCTGCGGTCGCTGGTTCCGAAGTTGAGCGGGTACACGTCCTGGTACTTCTTGGGCGGGTTCTCGGCATACTTGATCGTTCCGTCCGGGCGATGAAAGAACCAGTCCGGATGGTCCGCCACGTAAGGATGGTCGGGCGAGCAATTCATGACGTAGTCGAGGGCAATCTCGATCCCCAACTCACGGCAGGTGGCGACGAATCGGTCCCAGTCGTCCCAGGTTCCGAGTTTGGGTTCCAGCGCCATGTGGCCGCCATGTTCGTTGCCGATCGCCCACGGGCTGCCGACATCGCCTGGCTCCGCGACCAGGCTGTTGTTCCTGCCCTTGCGGAAGCTGTGGCCGATCGGATGGATCGGCGGCAGATACACGACATCGAAGCCCATGTCGCTGATCTCGCGCAGGCGCGGAATGCAGTCCTGCAGCGTGCCGTGGCGGTTGGGGTCGGAGCCCTGCGAGCGCGGAAAGAACTCGTACCAGGCGGCGAAACGGGTGATCGGCCGATTGACCATGATGCCAAGCGCCGGCGACAGCGTATAACCCTCGCTGCGGTCCGGATGCGCCGCCATCAGGCCGCGCATTTCGCTGCCGATCCCGAGATCGACGGCGCTAGGCCAATCGTTGGCAGCCAGGGCGGTCTCCATCGCCGCAATGATTGCATTCATGTGGGTCCGCGCCTTGCCTTTCGCCTTGCCGGCACTGCGTTTCAGAATCGCCAGTCCCTCGAGCAGCTCGCTTGTCAGATTGGCGCCCGGCACGTTCTTCTTGGTGATTTCGTCGACCCAGGAAAGGTAGCGCTCGGTGTACGCCTCGATCGAGTATTCCCAGCGGCCAATCGCGTCAACTGAGAACTCGCCATGCCAGCGGTCGTTGTCGCCCTGGGTCATCGGGCTTTCGTGCCATTTCTTCGTGCCGACTTTGCGCACCTTGAGCAGGGCAGCCAGCTTGTTGTGGCCTTCCTGGTAGATGTCGGCGCTGACCGAGACCTTCTCGCCGACGACGCGCGCTATGGGGAATCGGCCGCCGTCGACCTGCGGGTGGACCGCCTCGATGATCACACGGGGATAATCTTTAGGCAACATTGTGCAACTCCTGAACAATGAACCGGCCGCGGCCGGAGAGATAACGGTCAAACCCGCAAAACGACGGCCGGTCGAAACCTTCGTGGCGCATCTTTCCGCGACGCCGCTCGCGCGAACGGCGCGCGGCGATCGAGCGCCAGGCTGTCATTTCAGCAGGGATTCGTAGAGCTTCCTGGTTTGCTGGGCGATGCTTGTCCAGCTGAACACCTCGTGCGCGCGTTTCTGTCCCGCTGTGGCCATCGCCTCGGCGAGTTCCGGATCGTCGAGAACCTTGTTGATCGCGCTCGCCAGATCGCGCGAAAACGTTTCCGGATTCACCGGCTCGAAGGGCGCAACCTTGAGTTGCTCCAGCGGAACCTGATAGCCTGTGACGCCATCGATCACGACCTCCTTGATCCCGCCGACGGCGCTCGCCACGACCGCGGTATGGCAGGCCATGGCCTCCAGGTTGATGATTCCGAATGGTTCGTAGATCGAGGGACAGCAGAAAACCGTGGCGTGCGAATACATCTGGATTGCCTGTTCCTTGGTCAACATCTCCTGAATCCAGATCAGATTGGTCAGCCCCTCCTGCCTGACGCGGGCGACGGCCGTCTCCATCTCGGCAAGTATCTCCTTGGTGTCCGGTGCGCCGGCACAGAGGACGACCTGGGCGTCGCGATTGATGTGCTTCACGGCGTTCACCAGATGCACGATGCCCTTCTGCCGGGTTATCCGGCCGACGAACAGGACGATCGGCTTGCTCGGATCGACCCCGTATTTCTCGAGCGCGCTCCTTTCGGTGGTGCGCCGATACTGGTCGACGTTGATGCCGTTGTAGATCACCGAAATCTTGGCCGGATCGATATCGAAATGGTCGAGGATGTCCTGCTTGGTTCCCTGCGAGACCGCGATGACCGCATCAGCCATGCCGAGCGAGGTGCGCTCGATCCACGACGATGTATCGTATCCGCCGCCGAGTTGTTCGCGCTTCCACGGACGCAGGGGCTCCAGGGAGTGCACCGTATGCACCAGGGGAATGCCATACAGCAGCTTCGCCAGGATGCCGCTGAGGTGGGCGTACCAGGTGTGCACATGGACCAGATCGGCGTCGACCCGCGCGCCCAAGGTCGCCAGGTTGGCCTCGAAGGTATCAAGCGCACCGCTGAGCTTGGCGTCGACCTGCGCGAAGCTGCCCTTGCCGAACGGGTAGCCCTTGACCCGGACACCGTCGCTGGTGATGTCCTGGTCGCCGAAGCAGCGCACTTCGACGTCCATGAGTTTCGCCAGTTCGGCGGACAGATATTCGACGTGAACACCGGCGCCCCCATAGACGTAGGGAGGGTATTCGCGTGTGAACAGGAGTACTTTCATCGTGGTGCTTTCCAAGCCGTGATTGCTGAAGTGGAACGCGGACTCGCCGCGTCGCCGGAAGACCCTGCTGAGATAGTTGTCATTTTAACCAAAAACCGGTTGCCGGAGCGCGAAGTGCCCTGAAGCGAGGCCGGCTGCGGGCTTCGGGGGATCGATGGGGTCACCCGACGGGCGAGTCGGAACCCGGGCTGGCGAAGCGCGATGAATCGCTGTTGTCGACCGCCGGGGCGCAGACAATGGCAGTGCGGAGGTACCCATGTTCTGGATGCTGCTGGCGGACGAAGAGTTGCTGCTTCCGTTCGCGCAATTCCAGTGGTTTCGAAGGGTCACTATCGAGCAACTCACCCATGTCGAATGGCCGACGCCGGAGCACCGGTACTGGCCGGAACTGGATATCGCCTTTCTTTTGCGTCGATCCGTCGACCGGATGCGTTTCCTCGGGTTTCGACAGGCTAAGGAAGACCAGTCAAGCGATTGTCCGAGGCAGGCCCTTTTGATTGAGCCGCTTTGACTGGAAAGCCAGTGGCTACAAGCTTCCTTGACTTTTGTATCCTGATTTATACAATGTTGGCGCAAGAAGACCATCCTGACCACGGACGTTTTTGACGCCTGGTTTGCCGGCCTGCGTGACAAGCAGGCCGAGAAGCGGATTCAAGTCCGGATTCGGCGGGCTGAGCTTGGCAACTTCGGCGATTGCGAGCCGGTTGGCGAAGGCGTCTCGGAAATGCGGATTCACTTTGGGCCGGGCTACCGCGTGTATTTCGCGCAGCGTGGCATGGAGGTTGTGATTCTGCTGGCGGGCGGTGACAAATCCAACCAGTCGAAAGACATCAAGGCCGCGCTGGAAATGGCCCGGCAACTGTAGGAGACGAACATGGGCACCCTCAAACTGCGCAAATGGGATACGGTCGAGCACCTCAAGACCGAGGAAGACATGGTGATGTACCTCGAAGCCTGCATGGAAGAGGCCGGGGACGATGCCGCCTTCATCGCGGCAGCCTTGGGCGATATTGCCCGCGCCAAAGGCATGACCCAGCTAGCCCGTGCCACCGGGCTGGGACGCGAAAGCCTCTACAAGGCGCTCTCCGGCGAAGGCAACCCAAGCTTTGCCACCATCCTCAAGGTCATGCACGCGCTGGGCATCAAGCTGCATCCGGAAATCGCTCACACCTGAGTCGCTGTGGAAAGCGGGGCGAATCAGGCAGTTTTGCCAGGATATTAATGATTGTCCGAGCCTGGCCTGTTTCGTTTCCCAAGTTGACTGGTTAGGTTTGTTTCCCTAGTATTTCAACCGGTGTGAAGCCGTAGCGCTAACACGTAGTGATGGGACGCGACGTTCCTCGCTAGTTTGGCTGATCCGAGTTACTCGGTCAGTACCACGTTCCAGGCGTGATGCCGGGTGTGGAGCACTCCTTTATTTTTCTGGAGAAGCCCCATGGCCTCGAAACGTTCAAGCTTGAAACCCTTCGCATCTATCGCTTTCAAAGAGCAAGCCGGCTGTTGCATCTATTGTGACAAGCCGATGTGGCTAAATGACCCCGAGTCGTTCGCCCGGCGATACAACCTAACCCCAAAGCAGGCGCAACAATTGCAGTGTACAGGGGAACATCTTCTTCGACATAGCGTCGGCGGAAAGGCGTCGCGCGAGAACGTCGTTGCGGCGCATTGGTTCTGCAACCACATGAGGCATCAAGGCGGGAAAGATCCTGCGCCTGATGCTTTCCGCGATGAAGTGCAGCGCCGTGTTTGCAAAGGGAAGTGGTTCCCGTTCCCCATAAGCGGAGTCTTACACTGACGTACCCCGTACTTCCACTACAGTCGCCCAGAGTAAACAGCCGCGGCATTTTCATGTTTCAATCGGCCAGTCGACGATAAGTCACGAACGCAAACCCGTTTCCCTCGGTTTTCGCCGTTTTTCNCCAGTCGACCGCAGCAATCTCCGGGAACCACGCATCGCCCGCGGGTTCGAGGTCGACCTCGGTGATTTCCAGGCGGTCGGCGATTCCCATCGCTTGCGCGTAGATCTGCTCGCCGCCGATGACGAAGACCGTGGTTGCGGTCGACGCCAGCTTCAGGGCGTTTTCCAGCGAATCGGCAACTTCGGCGCCGGGCGTGGCGTAATCGGCCTGGCGGGTGATGACGATGTTGCGCCGGCCGGGCAGTGGGCGGAAGCGCGGCGGCAGCGACTCCCAGGTCCTGCGGCCCATGATCACGGTGTGGCCGGCGGTGAGCGCCTTGAAGTGCGCCATGTCTTCCGGGATGTTCCAGATCAGGCGGTTGTCCTTGCCGATCACGCGGTTGCGGGCGACCGCGGCAATGACGACGATCTCCGGCATCGAGGCTTCAACCGTGGGCAGCAATCGCGTCGCGGTAGAGGGCGACATATTCGCGGACCGCATGCGCCCAGGCGAAGTCGCCGCGCATGCCGTTCTGCTGGATGCGCTGCCACAGCTTGCGGTCGTGCCAGCAGGCGGTGGCGCGTTCGAGCGCCAGCCACAACGCATGTGGCGTCGCCTCGGCGAAGACGAAGCCGTTGGCCGTCCTGGCCGCCAGCGACGCTTCCGAAACATCGACGACCGTATCCGCCAGCCNCCCGGTGGCGCGCACGATCGGTGGCGTGCCGTAGCGCAGGCTGTACATCTGGTTGAGGCCGCAGGGTTCGAAGCGCGAGGGCATCAGGAAGCCGTCGGCGCCGGCCTCGATGCGGTGGGCCAGTCCTTCGTTGAAATCCAGGTGGACAGCGATCTGCCCCGGGTGGCGCGCGGCGAGGGCGCTGAAGCCGCCTTCCATCGCCTTGTCGCCGCTGCCCAGGACAACGAGTTGCGCCGGCAGCTGGGTGATGCCTTCACCCAGTGTCAGGACGAGGTCGAGACCCTTCTGCTGCGTCAGGCGGCTGACGACCCCGAACAACGGGCGGTCGGCTGCGCTCTCCAGCGCCAATTCCTGCTGCAGCGCACGCTTGTTGTCGCGCTTCGCGGAAAGGCGGTTGGCGGCGTAAGGGGCGGCCAGCGCAGGGTCGGCCGCCGGGTTCCAAAGAGCGCCGTCGACCCCGTTCAGGATGCCGCGCAGATCGCCGGCCCGGTGGCGCAGCAGGGGCGCGAGTCCGTAGCCGAAGGCCTCATCCTGGATTTCCCGGGCGTAGGTCGGGCTCACCGTCGAGATCAGCGTCGCAAATTGCAGGCCGGCCTTGAGGAAGGAAAGCCGACCGTGGTACTCGACGCCGTCGACGCGCCAGGCGTCCTCGGGCAGGCCGAGCGCCGCCAGAAGGTCGGCGGGGAAATTGCCCTGGAACGCCATGTTGTGCACGGTGACGACGCTCGCTGCTCCGCCCTCGTAATGCAGCCAGGCGGGCGCCAGGGCGCTGTGCCACTCGTTGACGTGCACCACGTCGGGTTGCCAGCCGAGCGGCGAAGCGGGCTGGCCAAGCAGGGCGGCGACGCGGGACAGCAGCCCGAAGCGGATGCCGTTGTCGGCCCGGTCGTGGCCGAGGGCATCGAGATAGGGGTTGCCGGGGTGGTCGAACAGTTCGGGGCAGTCGAGCAGGATCAGCGGCAGCCCGCCAGCTTGGGCGCCGAGCAGGCGGGCGGGCGGCAGCGCCGGGGCGAGCGCTGGCAACCGGGCGAGTCGCCGGGCATCGGGAAATGCCTGCAACAGCGCCCGATAAGCCGGAAGCAGAACGCGGACATCGTGCTTTTCCCGGTGCAGCGCCGCCGGCAGGGCGGCGGCGACATCGCCGAGGCCCCCGGTCTTGACCCAGGGCGCCATTTCGGACGCGACGAAGAGTATCGAGAGGCGGCTCAGGGCGTTCTCAGGTTGTTCTCAGGGCAGCGAGCAGCCCGCGCGTCGAGGCGTCGAAGCCGGCGGCATCGCCGTTTCCGGAGAGCAGCGGTGTCAACTGGTTGGCCAGTTGCTTGCCGAGTTCGACACCCCACTGGTCAAAGGAATTCAGGTTCCACAGGACGCCGAGGCAGAATACCTTGTGCTCGTAGAGCGCCAGCAACTGGCCCAGCGTATAGGGGTTCAACGCCGGCAGGACGAGCGTGGTCGACGGCTGGTTTCCAGGGAAGACCTTGTACGGAACGAGCACTTCGGGGACGCCGGCGGCACGGACCTCGGCGGCGGTCTGGCCGAAGGCGAGCGCGGCCGACTGGGCGAGACAATTGGCGAGCAGCGCCGCATGGTGACCGCCGGGGAGCGGAAAGTCGCTGTCGCGCAGGGCGATGAAATCGCAGGGAATGGTCTGGCCACCCTGATGGATCAGTTGATAGAACGAGTGCTGGCCATTGGTGCCAGCTTCGCCCCAGAGTACCGGGCAGGTTCCGACCCCGACCGTCTCGCCGTCACGATCGGTCTGCTTGCCGTTGCTCTCCATTTCAAGCTGCTGCAGGTAGGCCGGCAACAGCGCCAGCGACTGGCTGTAGGGCAGGACCGCCGCGGTCGACGCGCCGAGAAAGTCGGTATTCCACACGGTCAGCAGGGCCAGCGTCAGCGGCAGGTTGGCGGCCGCCGGTGCCGCGACGAAGTGCCGGTCCATGGCGCAGGCGCCGGCCAGTAACTGTTTGAACTGGCGCCAGCCGATCGCCAGTGCCAGCGACAGGCCGATCGCCGACCACAGCGAGAAGCGGCCGCCGACCCAGTCCCAGAATTCGAAGACGTTGTCGGGGAGATGCCGAACTGCCGCGTCAGCTCGAGATTGGTCGACAGGGCGACGAAATGCTGGGTGACGGCGCTTTCGCGGCCCGCCGCGGCGAGCAACCAGGCGCGCGCGGTGCGCGCGTTGGTCAGAGTCTCGAGCGTCGTGAACGTCTTGCTGGCAATCACGAACAGCGTCGTGCGCGGATTGAGCCGGGCGAGCAACGGGGCGATGTCGGCGCCGTCGACGTTGGCGACGAAGTGGACATTGAGGTCCGGCTGCTGGAAGGCGGCCAGTGCCCTGACCGCCATGCGCGGGCCGAGATCGGAGCCGCCGATGCCGATATTGACGACGTCGGTGATGCGTTCGCCGGCAAAGCCCCGCCACTTGCCGCTGTGAATGCTCTCGCAGAAGTCCTGCAGGCGCTCGAGGACGACGCGCACTTCGGGCGGCTCGTCCTTATCCGCACGCAGCGCCATGTGGCGGACGGCGCGGCCTTCGGTGTGGTTGATCGCTTCGCCGGCCAGCATCTTCCGCTTCCAGCCGTCGACGTCTGCGGCTTCGGCCAGCGCGTGCAGCAGCGCCAGCGCTTCGGCGTCGATGCGCTGCTTGGAAAAGTCGAGCAACAGGCCGTCATGGCGCAGCGAAAAGCGCTCGAAGCGTTGCCCGTCGGCGGCGAAAAGTTCGCGCAGATGCGCCGGGCGCACGGCTTCGGCATGGGCGGCGAGAGCGCGCCAGGCTGGGGAGTCGTAGATTCTCATAGCCAGATCATCAGGCCGGTTTCGAACCTGTGGATCAGGTCCGGATGCGAAGGAAAGATGCGGATCCGGTATTCGAGCTTGCCGCAGCTTTCCGGAGTCAGGTCGATGGCGTACAGCGTCTCGCCACTGTCGGTGACTCCCCGGGTGCTCAGCGGGTAGTGGCGGGCGCGCCTGCTGAAGGTGCCTTGCGGACCGGGACGACCGATCAGCACCTCGACGGTGACGTCTTCCGGCGTCAGTCCATTGAGCTGGACGGCGACCTGGAGATGCAGCGACTTGCCGAACTTGAGACGGCGCTCCGGCAGGTCGATGCGGTGCAGGCGCACGCCGGGCCAGGCGCCACGCACCCTTTCCTTCCACTCGGCGACCGTGCGGGCGACGGCGAAGTGGTTCCTGGCGAAGCGTCGACCGTGGGCGGTGGCCGGCGCATAGAAATTCTTCGCGTACTCGGCAACCATGCGGATGACATTGAATTGCGGCGCGATGGTCCTGATCGACTGCTTGGCCATCGCCACCCATTCCGGCGAATAGCCCATCGGACCCGTGCGGTAGTAGGTCGGGATGACATGGTCCTGGAGCAGCTCGTAGAGCGTGCGGGCTTCCTCGGCATCGCGCTGGGCTTCGCTGAGGTGCCCGGGGGCGGGTTTGATCGCCCAGCCGTTGGCAACCTCGCCGCTGCCGTCGTAGCCTTCGCCCCACCAGCCATCGAGTATCGATAGGTTGAGCGCGCCGTTCATTGCCGCCTTCATTCCGGAGGTACCCGAGGCTTCCAGCGGATAGATGGGATTGTTGAGCCAGACGTCGACCCCGGCGACAAGGGAGCGCGCCAGGTACAGGTCGTAGCCCTCGACGAGCAGGATGTGGCCCTCGAACTCGGGGCGCTTGGCCATCTGGGCGATCAGGCGCATGATTTCCTGGCCCGGCTGGTCGGCCGGATGAGCCTTGCCGGCAAACAGGAAAAGCACCGGCCCCGGTGCCTGCGCAATGATCTCTGCCAGCCATTCCGGATCCTGGAAGAGCAGTGCCGCGCGCTTGTACGTCGCGAAACGACGGGCGAAGCCGATGGTCAGGACATTCGGGTTCTTCGGATCGGCATGCTTGAGCAGGCGGTCGAGGTGGGTCAGCGAGCCCCGGTTGCGCTGGTGCTGTTCGCCCAGGCGGTCACGGACGAGTTGGAGCAGCAGCGATTTCAGCTGCTGGCGGATGCTCCAGAAGGTCTGGTCGGGAATCTTCGCGATCCCCTCCCAGTTGGCCGGGTTGGTCTGCCGTTCGCCCCAGCCGATGCCGAGGAAGCGTTCGAAGGTCTCGTGCCACTCGGTGGCCAGGAAGGTTGGCAGGTGGACACCGTTGGTCACGTAGGCCATCGGGTTTTCTTCGGGGTCGATCTGCGGCCACAGATAACGGCAGATCTCGGCGGAGACATCGCCATGGATCCGCGATACGCCATTGTGGTGGCGGGAGCCGCGCAAGGCAAGGGCAGTCATGTTGAAATCGGTCTTGCCCTGTTCGACGCCCAGCTTCAGGAGTTGCTCGTAGGGAACGCCATTCGCTTTGCACCATTCGGCGAAATAGTGGTGGATCATTTCCTCCGGGAAATGATCGTGCCCGGCCGGAACCGGTGTGTGCGTCGTGAACACGACGTTGGCGGCGACCGCCTCGAGCGCCGCGGCGAAAGGCAGGCCGGCGCTGATCATGCTGCGGATGCGTTCGAGGATGAGGAAGGCCGCGTGACCTTCGTTGATATGCCAGACGGACGGCTTGAGGCCGAGCGTGGCGAGGGCGCGAACGCCACCGATGCCGAGCAGGATTTCCTGCTCGATGCGCGTCGTCCGGTCGCCCCCGTAGAGGCGGTGGGTGATTTCCCGGTCATGGGGCGAATTCTGCGGCAGCCAGGTGTCGAGCAGAACGAGACGGACGTGTCCGACCACGGCTTCCCAAAGCTTGGCATGGACGATGCGGCCGGGAAACTCGACGGTGACCAGCATCTCGTTCCCGCTGGCGTCGCGCAGCGGCGCGACCGGCAGATCGTCGAATTCGGAATCGCTGTAGGTGGCCTGCTGGTTGCCGTCGGCGTCGAGCGTCTGGTGGAAGTAGCCCTGGCGGTAGAGCAGGCCGATGCCGATGAAGGGCAGGCCCATGTCGCTGGCACCCTTGCAGTGGTCGCCGGCGAGAATTCCGAGGCCGCCGGAATAGATCGGCAGGCTCTCATGGAACCCGAACTCGGCGCAGAAATAGGCGATCAGGTCGTCACTCTTGAAGCGCTGGCCATGGACGTGCGCCATGTTGGGCAACTCGTGGTAGCTGCTGTAGGCCGAAATCACGCGATTCAGCGACCCGATGAAGACCGCATCCTCGGCGGCGGCTTCGAGGCCTTTCTGGTCGGCGCGCTTGAGAAACGCCTTGGGGTTGTGGTTGGTCGCTCTCCACANAGCCCCCGACAACTGCGCGAAGAGCGAGCGCGTCGGGCGATCCCAGCTGTACCAGAGGTTGCTGGCGAGATCTTCGAGCGGTCGCAGACGAACGGGAATCTTGGGATTTACTTCGAGCTTGAATACGGTTCCGGTCATGGTGCGCTCTGTTGGGTGGTCAATTGAAGTTGGAGGGTGCATTGGTCGTCGGGCAAGGTCCACATGACGGACACTTCGACGGCCTGCATGATTTTCTCGAAGCCGGCCTCCGACTGGGAGACCGTCTGTTGCGGTCGACCGCAAATTTCAGCCGGATTCTGCGTACCCAGGCGAATGCTGCCGCCGAGAACGCCATCTTCCAGCGTCAGCATGGTCGTGGCCGGGAGGTCGATGGGCTGCCCGAAGCCGCCGGGAACGCTGCCGTCGGCGAGCACATAGCGGCCGAGGAAGCCGTCGCAACTGGGCATCGCCAGATTGAGCCGGGTCGTCAAGCGGCGCCCGGCGAGACCGCTGCAGTGCCAGGTGACGGTGACGGTCGGTCCGTCCAGCGCCAGCGTCTTGACCACGCCGGCGTGGGTGAAGC
Organism: Dechloromonas sp.; assembly: GCA_013693915.1. Taxonomy (GTDB): domain Bacteria; phylum Pseudomonadota; class Gammaproteobacteria; order Burkholderiales; family Rhodocyclaceae; genus Azonexus. The sequence continues at coordinate 1,074,292 of CP059264.1, forward strand.
GCAAAGCGGCCGGATCGTCCTGCCGGTAGGCGGTGAGCGCCTCCCCGTCGATTTCATCGAGCCACAGGGCGCGCGGCAGGGCATCGGGAACGATGTCTTCAGGGCTGACCGGATGCTTGAAGCTGACGGTGTCATGCGGCGAGGCGATGCCTTCGCCGCTGTGCTCGCTCGGTCCGCTGCCGATCCTGTCGTGATAGTGCTCGTGGTAGCGGCGCAGGGTGTCGCCGAAATTGTGCGTCAGCGCGTAGCTGCTCAGTTCATGAGCGGCGCCCAGCCCGTCGTCGCGCACGACCAGTTGCAGATGGTCGTTGTGGACGAAGGTCTCCCTCCTGCCATCGCAATCGAGGTCGACCGCAAGCGCCGCCGGACGCGGCTGCCGGGCATCAAGTTTCGCCTCGAGGGCGATAATGTTGTTCCACACCGCGCGCCGCAGGTGCGGCAGGTAGAGGCCGCCGAACAGCCCGTGCCAGTAGGCGTCGTTGGCCTGGGCGCGGTAGAGGTCGGCGGTCAGTTCGGGCGGTGCGGCGGGCAGCGCGGCGAGACGGGCCGAGAGCGCCTGCATGCGTTTGTGCATCCAGTTTGCTTCCGGGTAGCGCGACAGGAAATTGCGCCAGATGCCGCCGCGGATGAAGGGCCGGTGCAGGTCGCCGCGACCGGCGGCCTTCTCGCTGGCAAGGAGTTGCGAGTGACGCCNCGCCGCCGGCATCGGCAGCGTCCATTCGTTCATCTCGCTGTAGGAAGTCGTCGGAAGATAGACGATGCCGCGCGTCGCGTTCCCGGCGTGAAACTCGGCATAGGTCGCGGTGCGGATCTTCGGGCTGGCGAGCACGCCCTCGATCAGCGCCTTGAGCCAGCCGCGGGTGTATACCCAGTCGAAGGTTTCCGGCCAGATGCCGAATTTCTCGATGTCGTCGAAATAGACGGCGGCGGCATGACCCTGGTCGGCCAGGCTTTCCAGAAAGTCGATGACCTCGTGCGCCGGCGCGAAAGGGATGCGGTAGCGCAGCGCTTCGGAGATCGGGAAGAGGTCGAGGCGGGTGCCGTCGTCCTCGGTGCTGAAGAAGCCGTCGAGTTCGTCGCTGCTCTTGCCGGCACACAGGAAATGGTAGTCGTCGACGGTCACGTAGGCGATACCGGTTTCGGCCAGCGCCGAAACGACGGACGATTCCCAGACGCGCTCGGTGAGCCAGGCGCCGGTCGGCCTGACGCCGGTCCAGGCCGCCAGCTTGTCGTTCAGCGTGCGCAACTGGCCGACGCGGTCGCGCCCGGGGATGGCGGCGAGCACCGGTTCGGTGTCGCCCGAACTGAACAGCTCCACCTGCCCACGCTCCACCATCGCCGCGAGCAGCGCCATGTCCGCTGGATAGTGCTCACGCAGCCAGTCGAGCAGCCAGCCGGAAAAATGGGCGGCGAATCGGAATTCCGGGTATTCGTGCAGGGTTTTCAGAAAGGGCTTGTAGCAGCGCTGGTGTGCGTCGGCCATTACTTCCGGAAAATTTCCCACCGGCTGATGGGCATGGACGCCGAGGAGCAGGGTAACGGCTTGAGTCATCGGTCAGGTTTCAGGAGGCCCGGCGCATGGTGCCGCCGCTTTCTGGCGTGCCTCCGCCGCGGCTGATGGGGTGATCGAGACTGCCGGGAATCGGCAGGCGCAGCAAACGGTAAAGCGATTTCAGGTTTTCGCGAAACAGGCTGTCGAAACAGGCGACCGACTGCGGCGAGTTGTAATCGCCGAGCCACCAGAACCAGTCCGAGCTTTCGCAGACCGCCAGGCGCTGCAATACGGCGGCACGCTCGCGTTCGTCGAGACGGTCGCCCAGCAAGGCGCGGTCGGCGCACTGCTTGACCTCGCACAGGAGGTCCCAGGCGTGGTTCTTGTCGGCATTGCCAAGCCAGGTCGACAACGTGCCGAATACCCAGCTTCCGGCCACCAGCCGGGGCAGGCGCTTGCGGCGGCCCTGGTGGGCGATTGCTGCGGCGCTCAGCGTCACCGTGCTGATCTTCTTGTGGCTTTCGAGGGCTCCGTAGAGATCCGAGAAGAAGTGCCAGGCGTTGTACGGGAAGTACTCCCAGGCGTTCTCGCCATCGAGAAAGACGGTGATCAGGGCATGCGGGTCATGCGCGTGGATGCCTTCGATCTCGCTGATGAAATGCTGGGCGGCGTCGCGGCCGTGCCATGTCGCATACTCGAAGCCGATCAGGTCGGACAGTTTCTCGTTGCGGAAGAACAGGGTCAGGTCCCCGGGCGTGCCTGGCGGCGCCTGCCAGGGCACCGTCGTCAGCGCGTTGTCGCCAGCCGAGTTGCGGAGGACGCTCTGGCTGCTGGCAGTCCAGCGAAATCCGGATTCCCCGATCTGATTGAGAAACGGCGCCGACAAGGCGCCCTCGGCCGGCCAGAGGCCTGCCGGCGCGCTGCCGAAGCGCTCCTGATGGCTGAGCGCAGCGGCGGCAAGATGCGCCTTGACGCGGTCGCGGCCGCCGGGGTACTCGGCGGACGATGGCAGCGGGCTTTCCGGCCAGCTTTCGCGCGCTCTCTTCAGGGGCGACAACGGGTGATTGGCCGGCGTGCATCAGGCGTTCAACGGGTAGCGTGGAATGAGCTTGAGCATCACGTCACCGAGTTCGGCGAGCAGGCTTTGGCGGTCCTGGAGGTCGAAATTGCCGCCCTTGGCCATCAGCTCCGGCACGGCGTGGCGATCCCGGCGCAGTCCTTCTCCGGTCCACGCGAGCAGGAACCAGGTGGCGAGGTCGGCATAGTAACTGCCGGCGAGATAGCTCAGGGTATTGGCGTCGAGCGACCTGATGCAGGCGAGCAGGTCACGCAGGCGACGATAGGGCGCGAACGGCTCCAGCATGGTCGGCGCGTGGCAGCGGAAAGCCATGTCGAGCAGCCATGCCCGGTCCTCGGCGGACAGCGAGTCGGGGTCCGGATGGGCGGCGATGCGCAGCAAGGGGTCGCGCCAGCGCCCGGTGGCCAGCTGGTCGCAATAGTCTTCGATCTGTTCGAGCAGTACCGGCACGAAATTCACCGTGCACCGCACACCCGGGTGGCGCTCCAGGTGGCAAGCCATGTCGGAATAATCCTTGATGGAATGCAGTAGAACCCAGGGCAGCACGAAATCCCCGGTATCCGGATGACGGTAGTCCGGCTGGTGCATGTGCCAGAGGAACGCGAGATCAGCCATCAGTGGCCTCTCGCGGCGCCCTGGCCGAGCATTTCGGCGGTGACCAGGGTGATTCCCTTGGGGCTGACGTTAAAGCGTTGGCGGTCGGCTTCCGGATCGACACCGATGGTGGTGCCTTCGGGAATCCGGCAGTGCTTGTCGATGACGCAGCGCTTGAGGACCGAATGGCGCCCGATATCGACGCTGGGCAGGATGACCGAATCCTCGACCGAGGACCAGCTATGAACCTGGACGTTGGAGAATAGCAGCGAACGCTTGACCTCGGCGCCGGAAATGATGCAACCGCCCGAAACGAGCGAATCGACAGCAAAGCCGCGCCGTCCCTCGTCGTCGAAGACGAACTTGGCTGGCGGCAACTGCTCCTGGTAAGTCCAGATCGGCCATTCCTTGTCGTAGAGATTGAGTTCCGGCGTCACCTTGGTCATTTCCATGTTGGCCTCCCAGTAGGCGTCGATGGTGCCGACGTCTCGCCAGTAGGGCTGGTGCTGGTCGCTGCCGACGCAGGAATCGGCGAAGCGGTGGGCGAAGATGCGGTAGCGCGGGACGATGTGCGGGATGATGTCCTTGCCGAAATCGCGGTTGGAACCCTTGGTCAGGGCATCGCGCTCGAGTTGCTCGAAGAGGAACTTGGCGTTGAAGACATAGACGCCCATCGAGGCCAGCGCACGATCGGGATGCCCGGGGATCGACGGCGGATTCTGTGGTTTCTCCAGGAAGTCGACGACGCGATGGTCGTCATCGACGCCCATGACGCCGAATTCGCGCGCCTCGTCGATCGGCACGTCGATGCAGGCGACGGTCATGTCGGCGTGGTGCTTGGCGTGGAAGGCCAGCATGCGGCCGTAATCCATCTTGTAGATGTGGTCGCCGGCGACGATCAGCACGTGGTCCGGATTGTAGCGTCGGAGAAAGTGCATGTTCTGGAAGACCGCGTCGGCGGTGCCCTGGTACCACTGCGTTTCGTCGATCTGCTGCTGCGCCGGCAACAACTGGATGAACTCGTCGAAACGCCCGTCGAGGAAGCTCCAGCCACGCTGGATGTGGCGGATCAGGCTGTGTGCCTTGTACTGCGTGGCGACACCGATCTTGCGGATGCCGGAGTTGACGCAGTTCGACAGTGTGAAGTCGAGGATGCGGAACTTGCCGGCGAAGGGTACGGCCGGCTTGGTGCGGAAGTCGGTCAGTTGCCTCAGGCGGCTGCCGCGGCCGCCGGCGAGGATGATCGCAAAGGTGTTGCGCGTCAGGTGGCTGATGAAACGCCAGTCCGACTGATCACGCATCTCGCAGTACTCCTGATGCGGGCAGGGGGCTGTTTGGCATGGCGGGTCTCCTCGGGCACGATTTTGTTCTATGATACAGGTTTTAGGGGTGCAAATGCAGTCATCGGAAGCGCTTTATCTCTTCAACGAAGGCCGTAACTACCAGACATATCGCCTGCTCGGGGCGCATCCGTCGGATGCCGGAACGGTGTTTCGCGTCTGGGCGCCGAATGCGAGGCAGGTTTCGGTGGTCGGTGATTTTAACGGCTGGCGCGGCGGGGCCGATGATCTGCATTCGCTCGGGTCATCGGGCGTCTGGGAGGCGACCGTTGCGGCAGCGGTGCCGGGGAGCCTCTACCGTTTCGAGATCGTCAACCGTGAGACCGGCGAGAGACTGGTCAAGTCCGACCCGTACGGGCGCGGCTACGAATTGCGCCCCGGTTCCGCCGCCTATGTCACGACGCCCTCGCAACACGTGTGGAACGATGCTGCCTGGCTGGCGCGGCGCGCCGAATGGGACTGGCAGCACGCGCCGGTCAATATTTACGAACTGCATCCGGGTTCATGGATGCGCCACCCGGACGGCAAGCCCTACCTGTGGCGGGAACTGGCCGAGCGCCTGATTCCCTATGCCGTCGGTCTGGGCTACACGCATCTCGAACTGATGCCGGTAACCGAGCATCCCCTCGATGAATCGTGGGGCTACCAGACCACCGGTTACTTCGCGCCGACCTCGCGCTACGGCTCGCCGGACGATCTGCGTTTCTTTGTCGACTCCTGCCACCAGGCAGGTCTCGGCGTCATCCTCGACTGGGTTCCCGGCCACTTTCCACAGGACGAATGGGCGCTCGCCCGCTACGATGGCACCGCGCTCTACGAACACGAGGATCCGCGTCTCGGCCTGCACGCCGACTGGGGGACCCACATCTTCAATTACGGTCGCCACGAGGTGCGCAGTTTCCTGTTTTCGTCGGCGTACTGGTGGCTGGCCGAGTTCCACTTCGACGGCCTGCGTGTCGACGCCGTCGCCTCGATGCTCTACCTCGACTATTCGCGCAAGGCCGGCGAGTGGCTGCCCAACATGTTCGGCGGGCGCGAGAATCTCGACGCCATCGAATTCCTCAAGGCGCTCAACACGATGGTGCATGCCGAATTTCCCGGCGCGCTGACCATCGCCGAGGAATCGACTGCATGGCCGATGGTCTCGCGGCCGACCTACGTCGGCGGCCTGGGCTTCTCGATGAAATGGAACATGGGCTGGATGAACGACAGCCTGCGCTACTTCCACCGCGACCCGGTCCATCGTCGCTGGCACCACGACGAGTTGACCTTCGGCCAGATATATGCCTACACGGAAAACTTCGTGCTGCCGTTCTCGCATGACGAGGTGGTGCATGGCAAGGGCTCGCTGCTCGGCAAGATGCCCGGCGACACCTGGCAGCGCTTCGCCAACCTCCGCCTGCTGTTTGCCTGGCAGACCTTTACGCCGGGCAAGAAATTGACCTTCATGGGCTGCGAGTTCGGCCAGCCGCGTGAATGGTCGCAAGCCTGGGAGCTCGACTGGTACCTGCTGGGCGATCCCAACCACAGCGGCCTGGTGCGCCTGGCCGGTGACCTCAACCGGCTCTATCGCGACACGCCCGCGCTGCACGAGCAGGATTTCTCCAGCCTCGGCTTCGAGTGGATTGACTGTCACGACAGCGAGCATTCGGTGCTGTCCTGGCTGCGCTGGGGGCGCGACGGCAGCTTCGTGGTCGTCGCGGTCAACTTCACCCCGGTGCCACTTTATGCCTACCGCCTCGGCGTGCCGCAGGCCGGGCGCTATGTCGAGATCCTCAACAGCGATTCGGCGTATTACGGNGGCGGCAATATCGGCAACGGGGCCGGACTCGACGCCTGCGTGGGCGAATGGATGAACCGCCCGGCGAACCTGGAAATCACAATTCCGCCGCTGGCGGCGGTGGTATTGCGGCGGGAGTGATGCTGCTCCGAGGGGCATATCGGACTTCCGCCTCTCGCCTCCGGTGCAGGCTTCGCAACAAGATCGGCGGTGGATCGGTCGTCCGCGGGCCGTCGGCGCGATCGCGATGATCGAGAGAAAGCAGGTCATCCGCCGCTGACCGCCGGCGCCAAGCGAGGATACGAGGTGCCCGGCGTTCGCGGTCATCTCGGCGGACGGTGGAGGTCGCGTTCGTTCAGCCGGAGGCGAGCGCCAGCGTTCCCTTGAGCCCGAGTTCTTCGTCGGTCACCAGGAAGATCGGCATGTCCGCGACGAGATGCCGGTGTTCGCGCTTGGCGAGGAAGGCGGCGATGAAAGGCGCGCAGTCGGACCTGGGCATCAGCTTGGCGGCGATGCCGCCGGCCAGGAAGACACCGCCCCGCGCCAGCCAGTGCAGAGCGAGGTCACCGGCGAAGGCGCCATAACATTCGAGCCACAGGCGCAGCGCTTCACTGGCGAGCGGGTCGGCGCCGGCGAGGGCAAAATTGCCGATTTCGTCAGGCTGTCGCGGTCGACCGCCCAGAAAGGCATGAATCCGGGCGAGGCCGGGGCCGGAGACGATGTCCTCGGTGGTTACCCGCCCGTCGGGGTCGAGCAGCCAGCGCCACAGTTCGCCCTGCTGCGCCGTCTGCGGCGCAAAGCCGAAATGCCCGCCCTCGCCGGGAATGACGCGGTAGCCGCCATCCTGCCAGACGAGGCCGGCGACGCCGAGGCCGGTGCCGGCGCCGAGGATCACGCGTGGGGCGCGCTCGACCGGGCTGCCCGGGTGCAGGGTGACGAACTCGCGCGCATCAACCAGCGCCAGGCCGTGGGCGGCAGCGGCAAAGTCGTTGAGCAGGGCGACGCGGCCAATGGCGAAACGGCGCTCGAGGTCGGCCGCCGCAAGCGACCACGGCAGATAGGTCAGTTTGGCGCTGTGCCCGTCGGTTGGACCGGCGACGCCGAAGCAGGCGGAGTCGACGGCTGGCCGGCCGGCGAGGAAATCGTCGAGCAGCGCGTCGAATGTCGGGTAGTCGGCGCTGGCGAAACGCTGCTGACGGACGATGCGGATTCGCCCGGAGGCGTCCCGCTCGGCCAACGCCAGCAGGGTCTTGGTACCGCCGAGGTCGCCGCCGAGAAACATGGTCACACCGCCACCGGGGCCGCGATGTGCGGGTGCGGATCGTAGCCGTCGAGGCGGAAATCCTCGAAGCGGAAGGCCAGGATGTCCTTGACCTCGGGGTTGATCCACATCGTCGGCAGGGCGCGCGGCTGCCGTGACAATTGCAGGCGGGCCTGCTCGAAATGGTTGGTGTAGAGGTGGGCGTCGCCAAAGGTGTGCACAAACTCGCCGGGGCGGTAGCCGCAGACCTGCGCCAGCATCAGCGTCAGCAGCGCGTAGGACGCGATGTTGAAGGGCACGCCGAGGAAGATGTCGGCGCTGCGCTGGTAGAGCTGGCACGACAGCCTGCCGTTGGCGACATGGAACTGGAACAGGCAGTGGCAGGGCGGCAGCGCCATGCGGTCGACATCGCCGGGATTCCAGGCGGAGACGATGTGGCGGCGCGAATCCGGATTGTTCCGGAGGCCGTGCACCAGTTGCGCGATCTGATCGACGACGCGGCCGTCCGGAGTTTCCCAGCGTCGCCACTGCTTGCCGTAAACGGGGCCGAGGTCACCATTTTCGTCGGCCCACTCGTCCCAGATGCGGACGCCGTTCTCCTGCAGGTAGCGGACGTTGGTGTCGCCCTGCAGGAACCACAGCAGTTCGTGGATGATGGACTTCAGGTGCAGCTTCTTGGTCGTCGTCACCGGGAAGCCGCGGGCGAGGTCGAAGCGCATCTGCCAGCCGAAGACCGAGCGCGTGCCGGTGCCGGTCCGGTCGGACTTGTCGTCGCCGTCTTTCAGGATGTGGCGCATCAGTTCGTGGTATTGCTGCATGGAATTCATGCCGGAACAGGGTCGAGACGAGAATTCTACATGGTCCGGAAGGCAGTGCCGTGCCATGATTGACCGGCGGCCATTCATGGTGTCCAATCCCGCCGATGACCGGCGCCGGTGACGGCGCCGGCAGCAACCGAGGCTTCCCATGTCGGACATCATCATTGCGCTCGTCATCCTTGCCGGCACTTGCGGGGGTTGTTGCTGACCATGTCCCTGCGGCATCGTCTGCCGCCGCATCACGAAGACGACGCGACCAGGGATCTGATCAAGATCGCCACCGGCATGATGGCGACGCTGGTCGCGCTGATCCTCGGCCTGCTGGTCAATTCGGCAAAGACCACCTTCGATACGGCGACTGCGGAGGTTACACAGAGCGGTGCACAGATTATCACGCTCGATCGGATGCTTCGCAATTTCGGGCCGGAAGCGCAGCCGGTGCGCGAGTTGCTGCGCAGCCATCTTGCAGGAAACATCGCGCGCATCTGGCCGGGCAGGGTGGGTCACGGCGGCATCGTCAATCGGGACGATTCCTCGGCTCTGGACGAAGTCGGGGAAGCAATCCGCAAGCTGTCGCCGCAGAATCAGGTACAGGCGCATCTGCAGGCGAAAGCGATCGACCAGGCGGGAGAACTTGCCCGGGGCCGCTGGTTGCTGTTCGAGCAGATGCAGAATCCGCTGCCGCAGGTGTTTCTGATCGTCCTCGGATTGTGGCTGATCCAGCTTTTCATTGGCCTGGGACTGCTCGCGCCGCTCAACTCGACGTCGGTCATTGCTCTGGTGACTTGCGCGGCCTCGATGTCGGCGGCAATATTCCTCATTCTCGAGATGAACCATCCGCTTGATGGCATCATCCAGGTATCCAGCGCGCCCCTCGAGGCCGCACTGGCAGTGATCAGCAAGTAGGCTTCCGGAGCAGACTGCCGTGGTAAAAAGATCGGGTCGGTTGCAGCAGATGCGGTCCGGCATGGAACGGAGATGCTGAACAAGCTGCGCGCCCTCGGTCGCCTCGTCGCGCCGAAGGTCGATCACCCGCTCGCCGATCCGCGCGAAATGCGGCGCATCATCGACGGGATTTCCGGCGACAACACCTTGCGCGCCATCGACGAGGTGGTCGGCTGGCTCGAGTCGCTGGACGGTTCCCCGAANTTCCCCGCGGACCACCTCTACGAGGCGGTCAGCCGGCTCGATGACGCGGCCCAGCCGCATCTGAAACGCCTGGAGCGCAACTACCTGCATACGCAGAACCTTTCGCGCACCGAGGCCAGGCGCATCTGGGCCATCAGCCACGGATACTGGACCCTGGTTGCCGGCAGTTACGAGCGCTGCCTGGCCGCCGTCGGCGAGAAGAGTCGGGTCGGTGCGCATCTGCGGCAGAATCTGCCGGCGCTGACGGCGCGTCTGATCGCGGCGCTGGCCGCCATCCTGAAGTGGGAGCGGTTCCATTACGGCGAATCGACGGGAGGGCTCTGGCAGCGCCTCGGGGCCGCGCTGCTGTCGGCGGAAAACGCCGGCGTGGCGACGCGCGCCATCCAGTTGCATGCCAATGCGCCCAGGGTCACCAGCCCGCAGCAGGAATTCGTCAGGGCCGTTGCCCTGCAGGCGGCATCGGTGGACAGTCTGCTGCCGCCGGAAGTCGATCTGGCGGAGCGACTGATCGTGCATTTCCAGCCGGGCTTCGTCTTTTCCGCGGTGGCCGACATCGATTCGGTCTATTGGCTTGACCTGACGCTGGCCGAACCGCCGCAGCGTCTTGCCCGCAGGCCGACGGAGCGCAGACCGACCCAGCGCTTTTTCAAGCCTGGCACGGCGCCTGCCGGAATCGATGCGCTGCTGAACGACCTCGAGCGCGGACTCGACGTTTCCGCGGACATCAATCTGGGCGGCCACTATCCTGCCCGGGTGCTGCTCCCGGTAGTCCGCCATCTCGCCACCTATCTTGCGCCCATTCCGCCGCAGCGGCGCCATGACCGGCAGCCCGTCAAGCAGCGCGCCGTCGTGCTGCACGGTCTGGCCGATGCCTTCGCCGCCTTTTCCGGGAAATTGCCGAGACTCACCAATGGCGATCCGACGGCCATCTGGGTCATCGAGGATGTCAGCCGCGGCGGTTTCGGGGCCGTGCTCGACGCCATTCCCGGGGAATGGCTCAAGGTTGGCGCGCTGATTGCCATGCAGCAGGCTGGCCACGAGGACTGGTGGCTCGGCATCGTCCGTCGCCACCGGCGCACCGGTGAATCGGAAGTGCGCGTGGGTGTCGAGACCCTGGCGCGGCGGGCGGTGCCGGCCGAACTGAAGCCGCGTGCGACGTCAACCTATGCCGCGGTTCCCGGGATCCGTGTCCTGCTGATTCGCGAAGGCAGCGCGCCGGGCGAAGTGCGGGCAGTGATGCCGAGCGGCGCCTTCGACCTTCGGACGACGCTGGAATGGAACGACAACGGCACGCTTACCCAGCTTGCCCCGGTGGCGATCGTCGAACAGGCGGGCGACTGCGATCTGGCGCGCTACCGCCTGGCGCCGGTCGCCTGAGGCCCTACCGGCTGCGCAACGCAGTCTTGGGACGAAAAGCCTTGACCACCGCCTCGCTGGTTTCGGCGTAGGGGCCGCCGATCAGGTCGATGCAGTAGGGCACGGCGGCGAAGATGCCGACATGCGTCACCCGGCCCTCGGCGTCGCGCACGCCCTCGAGCGTTTCGCGGATCGACTTCGGCTGGCCGGGCAGGTTGATGATCAGGCACTGATTGCGGATGACCGCAACCTGGCGCGACAGGATTGCCGTCGGCACGAAGTTGAGGCTGATGCGCCGCATCTCCTCGCCGAAGCCGGGCATTTCCTTGTCGGCCACCGCCAGCGTCGCCTCCGGCGTGACATCGCGCGCGGCGGGGCCGGTGCCGCCGGTGGTCAGCACCAGGTGGCACTTGCTGCGGTCGACCAGTTCCACGAGCGTGTTTTCGATGGCCGGCCGGTCGTCGGCGATCAGGCGGACCTCGGCGCGCCACGGCGTGGTCAGGGCGCCATCCAGCCAGTCCCGCAGGGCCGGGATCCCCTTGTCTTCGTAGATGCCGGTCGACGCGCGGTCGCTGATCGAGACGAGGCCGATGACCAGTTCTTCATTCTGCGACATGCGTTGCTCCCTGCTGATCGAGTTCCTGCAGCGCCTGGAAGATGGCGCGGAAATTCCTCGGCGGCTTGCCGGCTTCCTGCTCCTTGAGCGCATTGCGCCGCAACTGGCGGAGTTGCTGGAGATCGGCGCCGGGCCAGGTGGAGGCGATGTCGGACAGTGCCGTCTCGTCTTCGAGCAGGCGCGTGCGCATGCGTTCGAGGCGGTGCAGACGTGCCGCCGCGGCAGCCGACTCGCCGCGAACCAGCGCCAGACCGGCGCGGATCGGCGCGTCGTCGGCGCCGCGCATCAACTTGCCGAGATACTGCAATTGCCGGCGGTGGGCTCCGTGGGCCGTGATCTTCTGGCATTCGCGCACGGCGGCGAGGATGTCTTCGGGCAGGTCGATGCGCTTGAGCTGGCCTGCGGAAAGGCCGACCAGTTCGGCGCCGAGATCCCGCAATTCGTGCATTGCCTTCTTCTGCCGCGTCTTGGACGGGCGCTCGAACTCGTCGGAGAATTCTTCGTCGTGCATGGCAAAGGTCGGTGGCGTGACGCTGCTATGATAGCGGCTTTCCCGCCCGGACATCCGATTCATGCCCGAAGTCGCCAGCTTCTCCTACGCTTTCGCCACGCTGCAGCAACTGGCGGAGGATGTCCTGAAACATGCCTGCGACAAGGGTGCGACCGCCTGCGAGGTCGATGTCTCCGAGGGCTTCGGCCAGTCGGTCGGAGTGCGCTGCGACGAGGTCGAAACCATCGAGTTCAACCGCGACAANGGGGTCGGCGTCACCGTCTATTCGGGGCAGCGCAAGGGCTACGCCAGCACCTCCGATTTCTCGCCGCAGGCCCTGCGCGAGACCGTCGAGGCGGCGCTCGCCATCGCCCGCTTCACCGCCGCCGACGATTGCGCCGGGCTGGCCGACGCCGATCTGATGGCGCGCGACTGCCCCGATCTGGATTTGCACCATCCGTGGGCGTTGACCGTGGAAGATGCAATCGAGGCTGCACGCCGCTGCGAGCAAGCGGCCTTCGCCGCCAGCCCGCTGGTCAGCAATTCGGAGGGCGCGTCGATCTCGACGCAGCAGGCGCAATTCGTCGCCGCCAACAGCCTCGGTTTCATGGGCGGCTACCCGACGTCGCGCCACTATATTTCATGTTCGGTCATCGCCGGCGAGAACGACGGGATGCAGCGCGACGACTGGTANCCGACGCATCGCGACTCCGCCCAACTTGATGACCCGCTGCGCGTCGGGCGGATTGCCGCCGAGCGTGCCGTGGCCCGCCTCGGCGGGCGCAAGGTCAGCACCGGCGACTTTCCCGTCCTGTTCGAGGCGACGCTTGCCGGCGGCCTGCTCGGCAGCCTGGTGCATGCGGCGAGCGGCGGCGCCCTCTACCGCAAGGCGTCGTTCCTGGTCGACCATCTTGGCAAGCGTGTGTTTCCCGATTTCGTCAACATCAGCGAGCGCCCGCATATCCGTTGCGGCCTCGGCAGCGCGGCTTTCGACAGCGACGGCGTCGCCACCCGCGAGCGCGAGGTGGTCAGCGGCGGCATCCTGCAGGGCTATTTCCTCAGTGCCTACACCGCGCGCAAGCTGGGCCTGCAGACGACCGGCAACGCCGGCGGCAGCCATAACCTGATCATCGAGCCGGGTGATCTCGACTTCAGTGGCCTCCTTGCCCGGATGGGACGCGGACTGCTGGTCACCGAGCTGCTCGGGCANGGGGTCAACTACGTCACCGGCGACTATTCGCGCGGTGCCGCGGGTTACTGGGTCGAGGACGGCGGTATCGCCTACCCGGTCGAGGAGATCACCATCGCCGGCAACCTGCGTGACATGTTCGCCGGCATCGTCGCCGTCGGCAACGACGTGCTGGTGCGCGGCTCGAAGCAGACCGGCTCGATTCTCGTCGACCGGATGACGGTTGCCGGCGAGTAGATGTATTAGGGTTTTCCGCAACTCGCCAAGGCGCTCCGTTTGGTTAGAATGACCGGGCTACATAGACTGACGTTACCCATCACTCTCGAGGAGACAACAACATGCAGCGTCGTGATTTTCTGAAGAAGGCATCGGCCGGTGCCGCTGCTGGCGCAGCCGCCACCATCGCCGCTCCGGCGATCGCCCAGTCCCAGCCCGTCGTCAAATGGCGCCTGACCTCCAGCTTCCCGAAGAGCCTCGACACCATCTTCGGCGGCGCCGAGGTGCTGGCCAACCGTCTGCGCGCGATGACCGGCGGCAAGTTCGACATCCGCGTCTTCCCGGGCGGCGAAATCGTTCCCGGCCTGCAGGCGCTCGATGCCGTCCAGCAGGGCACCGTCGAGTGCTGCCATACCTGCTCGTACTACTACGTCGGCAAGGACAAGACCTTCGGCTTCGGCACCGCTGTTCCGTTCGGAATGAACGCTCGCCAGATGAACGCCTGGATCTACTACGGCGGTGGCCAGAAGCTGCTCGATGACTTCTACAGCAACTACAACGTCATCTCCTTCGCAGGCGGCAATACCGGAGTCCAGATGGGCGGCTGGTTCCGCAAGGAAGTCAAGAATCTGGCCGAGGTCAAGGGTCTCAAGATCCGAATCGCCGGTCTCGGCGGCAATGTCTTCGCCGCGCTCGGCGCGGTGCCGCAGCAGATCGCCGGCGGCGACATCTATCCGGCGCTGGAAAAGGGCACCATCGATGCCGCCGAGTGGGTCGGTCCTTACGACGACGAGAAACTCGGCTTCTACAAGGTGGCCAAGAACTATTACTACCCGGGTTGGTGGGAGCCGGGTCCCGTGATCCACTTCTTCGTTAACAAGGCCGAGTGGGCCAAGCTGCCCAAGGAGTACCAGGAAGCCTTCCAGGCCGCTGCCTACGAAGCCAACGTGACGATGATGGCCGAATACGACCACAAGAACCCCGGCTCGCTCTCCAGGCTGCTGCAGAACGGCGTCAAGCTGCAGGCCTACTCTCCGGAGATTCTCAATGCCGCCTACGACGCCGCGCAGCAGCTGTATGCCGACGAGTCGGCCAAGAACCCGGCGTTCAAGAAGATCTACACCGAATTCGACAAGTACCGGAAGACGCAGAACGCCTGGTTCAGCGTCGCCGAATTCAGGATGGACGGCTTCCTGCAGTCGAAGAAATAGCCTGTTGCGGTCGACCAAGAAAAACCCGCGAATTTCGCGGGTTTTTCGTTTCAGGGCGCGGGGAGCGTCATTCCTCGAGCAGGCTGCGCAGCATCCACGCGTTCTTCTCGTGAATCTGCATGCGCTGGGTCAGCAGGTCGGCGGTCGGCTCGTCGCCGGCCTTGTCGACGATGGCGAACATGCCGCGCGCGGTCTTGACGACAGCTTCCTGGCCGGCGACCAGCTGCCTGATCATCTCGGTCGCGTTCGGCACGCCCTCGCTTTCCTTGATCACCGTCAGCCTGGCGAACTCGCGGCAGGTTCCCGGCGCCGCCACGCCGAGGGCGCGGATGCGTTCGGCGATCATGTCCAGCGCGTTCCACAACTCGGTATACTGATCCATGAACATCACGTGCAGCGTGTTGAACATCGGCCCGGTTACGTTCCAGTGGAAGTTGTGCGTCTTCAGGTAGAGCGTGAACGAGTCGGCGAGCAGGTGCGACAGCCCGTCAGCGATCTGTTCTCTATCCTTCTTGTTGATTCCGATATCCATGGTGGTTTCCCTTTCCGGTTGATTGTGTGACTTCATTCTGACCGTACGACCCGGGTTTTTCAAATTGACTTCGCCTATCGCATTGATCGGTGCCCGCTATGCGCCAACGAATAACGGGGCCGCAGCCCCGTTTGCCCGATCCGATCAGGTTGTCTATTTCTCGTTCTGCTGCAGGTTCTTCAGCAGGTCGGCGCCGGGATCCTTCTGTTCCGCGCTGTCGCCGCTGATGCCGCCCTGCTGCATCAGCGCGCCGAGGTCCGAACCGTCGCCCTGTTCGGTTGCCGTGCGATGGTCCGGGTCGCCGTAGCTGACCATGTTCGGGAAGATGATGATCAGCGCGACCATGATGATCTGGATGCAGACGAAGGGGATGGCGCCCCAGTAGATGTCCGTCGTCTTGACCGAGGCTGGGGCGACCGAGCGCAGGTAGAACAGCGCGAAGCCGAATGGCGGGTGCATGAACGAGGTCTGCATGTTGACCGCGAGCAGGACGCCGAACCAGACCAGGTCGATGCCCAGCTTGTCCGCCACGGGGGCGAGCAGCGGCACGATGATGAAGGACAGCTCGAAGAAGTCCAGGAAGAAGGCGAGGACGAAGACCAGGATGTTGACGACGATCAGGAAGCCCGTCTGGCCTCCCGGCAGACCGAGCAGCAGATGTTCCACCCAGAGGTCGCCGTTGACGCCGCGGAAGACCAGGCCAAAGACTGTCGAGCCGACCAGGATGAAGACGACGAATGAGGACAGCTTGCCGGTGGTTTCCATGGCCTGCTTGAGCAGCTTCCACGACAGGCGTTTGCGTCCCAGCGCCAGAACCAGAGCGCCGGTGGCGCCCATGGCGCCGCCTTCGGTCGGTGTCGCGATGCCGAGGAAGATGGTGCCGAGAACCAGGAAGATGAGCAGCAGGGGAGGCACCAGCGTGGTCAGCACGCGCACGATGAGCTTGAAGCCGCGCAGGGTGCGTGCTTCGGGCGGAAGTGCCGGCGCCGCGTTCGGTTTGATCAGCGTCAGCAGGACGACATAGCCGACGTAGAGGCTGGTAAGCACCAGGCCGGGAAATATCGCGCCTTCGTACATGTCGCCGACCGACTTGCCGAGCTGGTCGGCCATGATGATCAGCACCAGCGACGGCGGGATGATCTGGGCCAGCGTGCCGGAGGCGGCGATGACGCCGGAGGCAAGGCGCTTGTCGTAGCCGTAGCGCAGCATGATCGGCAGCGAGATCAGCCCCATCGAGATCACCGAGGCGGCGACGACACCGGTCGTCGCGGCGAGCAGTGCGCCGACGAAGATCACCGCATAGGCGAGGCCGCCGCGCATCGGCCCGAACAACTGGCCGATGGTGTCGAGCAGGTCCTCGGCCATTCCGGAGCGTTCGAGGATGAGCCCCATGAAGGTGAAGAAGGGGATGGCCAGCAGCGTGTCGTTGGCCATGATGCCGAAGATGCGTTCGGGCAGCGCCTGGAACAGCGCCGGCTGCAACAGGCCGAGTTCGATGCCGATGAGGCCGAAGACGATGCCGTTGGCGGCCAGCGCGAAGGCGACCGGGTAGCCGAATAGCAGGAACACGACGAGGGCGCCGAACATCAGCGGCGCCATGTTGGCGATCATCCATTCCATCACTTGGCCTCCTGTGCTTTGGCGGCGGCAATGGCGGCGGCCAGTTCTTCTTCGGCGGTCGGGCCTTTGGCCTTGGCGTTCGGGTCGTCGATCATCCCGGCGAGGAAGGCGATGCGCTTGATCAGTTCGGAAACGCCCTGCAGCGCCAGCAGCGCGAAGCCGATCGGCAGGAGGATCTTGACCGGCCAGCGAATCAGGCCGCCGGCATTGGCCGAATGCTCATTGATCTTGTAGGACTCGGCGACCAGCGGCAGCGACAGCCAGAGCACGGCAACGACCATCGGCAGCAGGAAGAAGATCGTCCCGATGATGTCGATGACCGCCAGCCCGCGTGGCGACAACTTGCCGGAGAGGACGTCGATGCGGACGTGCTCGTTCTTCTGCAGTGTACGGCGAGCAGAGCAGGAAGACGGCGGCGAACAGGTACCACTGGATTTCCAGCAGGCCGTTGGAGCTGTCGTGGAAGACGAAGCGATAGCTGGCGTTGCCGGCGCTGATCAGGGTCATCACCAGCACCAGCCAGAAGGCGGCCTTGCCGACGCGTTCGTTGATCCAGTCGATCAACCGCGAGAGCTTGAGCAGAAGGGTCACGAAAAATCCTCCTCGGTTGTTAGAATTCCCGGCTTCTCAGGGCGTCCGGGGTGACGCAAACATCTTGCCGGACGAAATCTACAGCCAAGGACCGGAATCGAACATGGTGGAAATCCCTACAACCCGCATCTGCCTGGTGCGCCACGGCGAAACAGAGTGGAACGCGGACCGCCGCATCCAGGGGCAGATCGACATCGCCCTCAACCAGACCGGCCTCGACCAGGCCGTCGCGGCCGGATCATGGCTGCGCAACGCGGGCATCGTCGCGCTCTACAGCAGCGACCTGCGGCGGGCATGGGCGACGGCGCAGGCGATTGGCGCGGCGCTCGGCCTGGCGCCGGTGGCCGTCCCGGAAATGCGCGAGCGCCGTTACGGGATCTTCGAAGGCCTGACCTACGACGAGGCCAGGGAGCACTTTCCCGAGGGCTATGCCGCGTTTGCCAGACGCGACGCCGACTACAGCTTCGACGGCGGCGAAAGCCTGACGCAGATGGCGGCCCGCGTGACCGGCAAGCTCGAGGAAATCGCCGCCGCGCATCCGCGGCAGAACGTCGCCGTCGTGCTGCACGGCGGGGTTCTCGACATCGTCAATCATTTCGTGCGCGGCAACCCGCTCGAAATGCCGCGCGACTTCCTGATTCCCAACGCGGGCATCAGCTGGATTGCCGCGGTCGACGGCGCGTGGACCCTGGAATCCTGGGGCGAAACCTGGCATCTCGAACCGGGCGCCCTCGACGAGCTCCCGACGTGATAAAATATCACCCCTTTTCAATGGCTTGAGGCATTCCCCATGTTCTACGCGACAGACACCCTTTCCCGAGTTGACCCTGAACTGTGGCGTGCCATCCAGGCCGAGGTCAAGCGGCAGGAAGACCACATCGAACTGATCGCGTCGGAAAACTACGTCAGCAAGGCCGTCATGGAAGCCCAGGGCTCGCAGCTCACCAACAAGTACGCCGAAGGCTATCCCGGCAAGCGCTACTATGGCGGTTGCGAGCATGTCGATGTCGCCGAGCAACTCGCCATCGACCGCCTCAAGAAGCTGTTCGGTGCCGACGCCGCCAACGTCCAGCCCAACTCCGGTTCGCAGGCCAACCAGGCGGTGCTGATGGCGTTCTGCAAGCCGGGCGACACGATCATGGGCATGAGCCTGGCCGAAGGCGGCCACCTGACCCACGGCATGGCGCTCAACATGTCCGGCAAGTGGTTCAACGTCGTGTCGTACGGCCTCGATGCCCGGGAAGAAATCGACTATGACCGCATGGAAGCGCTGGCCCGCGAACACAAGCCACGCCTGATCATTGCCGGCGCCTCGGCCTACTCGCTGCACATCGACTTCGAGCGCTTCGCCAGGGTCGCCAGGGCAGTCGGCTCCATCTTCATGGTCGACATGGCGCACTATGCCGGCCTGATCGCCGCCGGTTTCTACCCGAACCCGGTGCCCTTCGCCGACGTTGTCACCTCGACCACGCACAAGACGCTGCGCGGNCCGCGCGGCGGCATCATCCTGATGAAGGCCGAGCACGAGAAGGCGATCAACTCGGCCATTTTCCCCGGCCTGCAGGGAGGCCCGCTGATGCACGTCATCGCCGCCAAGGCGGTCGCCTTCAAGGAAGCCGCGACGCCGCAGTTTCGCGATTATCAGGAACAGGTCGTCGCCAATGCGCGCGTCATGGCCAAGGTCCTCGGCGAGGAGCGCGGCCTGCGCGTCGTTTCCGGACGCACCGAGAGCCATGTCTTCCTGCTCGACCTGCGCGCCAAGAACATCACCGGCAAGGATGCCGAGGCGGCACTGGGCCGCGCCCACATCACGGTCAACAAGAACGGCATCCCGAACGACCCGCAGAAGCCGTTCGTTACTTCCGGCATCCGCATCGGCTCGCCGGCGATGACGACCCGCGGCTTTACCGAGATCGACGCCGAGGAGGTCGCGCACCTGGTGGCCGACATTCTGGATGCGCCGAACGACGAAGCCGTCGCCGCCGAAGTGCGCGCCAAGGTCTCGGCGCTGTGCCGGCGGTATCCGGTCTATGGCTGAACGCCGGTGAGATGCCCCTTCTGCGGTGCGGATGAAACGGCTGTCGCCGATACCCGGCTCAATGAGGAAGGCGATGTCGTCCGTCGCCGCAGAAGGTGCAATGCCTGCGACAAGCGCTTCACGACCTACGAGCGGGCGGAAATCCAGTTGCCGCAGGTGGTCAAGAAGAACGGCCTGCGCACCGAGTTCAGCCGGGCGAAGCTACGGGCCAGCCTCGAACTGGCGCTGCGCAAGCGGCCGGTGTCGATCGAATCGGTCGACGCGGCGCTGACCGACATCGAGGAGCGCCTGCTCGCCGCCGGCGAGCGCGAGGTGAGCACGCAGCAGATCGGCGAACTGGTCATGCGCGAGTTGAAGAGGCTCGACAAGGTTGCCTATATCCGTTTCGCCTCGGTNCACCGCAACTTCGAGGACGTCGATGCCTTTTCCCGCGCCATTCGGGAAGTCTCGCCGGCAGCCGAGAGAAAATGAGCTTTTCCGCCGTCGACCACGGCATGATGGCGCGCGCCCTGCAACTCGCCGAGCGCGGCTTGTGGACGACCTCGCCCAACCCGCGGGTCGGCTGCGTGCTGGTTCGTGGCGGCGAGATCGTCGGCGAAGGCTGGCATGAAAGGGCCGGCGAGCCGCACGCCGAAGTAATTGCCCTGCGCGCCGCCGGCGACCGGGCGCGCGGCGCCACGGCCTATGTGACGCTGGAGCCGTGCTGTCACCACGGTCGCACGCCACCCTGCGCCGAGGCGCTGATATCCGCCGGCGTTTCCCGGGTCGTCGCGGCGATGAGCGACCCCAACCCGCTGGTTGCCGGCAACGGGCTGGCCAAGCTACAGGCGGCCGGGATCGTCACGGCGAGCGGCCTCCTCGAAGACGAGGCACGCGAGCTGAACATCGGCTTCGTCTCGCGCATGACGCGCGGCCGTCCGTGGCTGCGCCTGAAGATTGCCGCCAGTCTGGATGGCAAGACGGCGCTGAACAACGGCGTCAGCCAGTGGGTCACCGGACCCGAGGCGCGGCGTGACGGCCAGCGCTGGCGGGCTCGCGCCTGTGCCGTCCTGACCGGCATCGGCACGGTGCGCGACGACGATCCGCAACTCACCGTGCGCGAGGTCGCAACGACCCGCCAGCCGCTGCGCGTCGTGGTCGATAGCCGGCTGCAAACGCCGCTGACCGCGCGTATCCTGCAAGGAAGCCCGGTGCTCGTGGCTGCTGCGGTCGACGACGAAAAGAGGGCAAATTCGCTGCGCGCCGCCGGCGCCGAGGTGGCGGTGTTGCCTAATCCCCATGGCAAGGTCTATCTCAAGAACCTGTTGGAAGAACTTGGCCGCCGCGGCATCAACGAGGTGCACGCCGAAGCTGGCTTCAAACTCAACGGCTCGTTGCTGCGCGAGGGACTGGTCGACGAACTGCTGCTCTACCTGGCGCCCTGCCTGATCGGCCACCAGGCCAGCGGTTTGTTCAACCTGCCCGAACTGACCAGCCTGGACGGCAAGCGCCGGCTGCAGATTCGCGATCTGCGTCAGGTCGGCGAGGATGTTCGCCTGATCGCCCGCCTGCTGTAGGGTGATGGACAAAGGATAAATAATGGCTAAGAAGTCGCCTTGTTGCGGTGGACGACCGGCAACGTGCCAAAATGCCGGCGCCCGGTAGCAAATGACATGAACGCTCCAGGGGAAATCGTGATCTCAGAAGATGAATCGCGGTCAGCCACAATATCAAGGAGCGAACCATGACCAGACACGAAACACCGTTGGGCAACCCGGTGCTGCTGGTGGCGACCCGCAAGGGCGCCTGGCTCTACCACGCCGACGCGGCGCGGCGGTCGTGGCGGGTCGACGGCCCGCATTTTCTCGGCCACATCGTCAATCATCTGGTCCTCGACCCGCGCGACGGGCGCACCCTGCTCGCCGCGGCGAAGACCGGCCACCTGGGGCCGACCCTCTTCCGCTCGACCGACCTCGGCCGGACCTGGCAGGAGGCAGCCAGGCCGCCGGCTTTCGGCCCGGCAGCCAACGGTCTCGCGGCGCGCGCCGTCGACCACACCTTCTGGCTGACGCCCGGCCCCGCCGGCGATCCGGGCGTCTGGTACGCGGGCACCTCGCCGCAGGGCCTGTTCCGCTCGGAAGACGGCGGCAACACCTGGGCGCCGTTCTCCTGCATCAACGATGATCCGCAATACCGCCAGTGGTTCGGCAAAGTTCAGGACGGCACGCCGGACGGCCCGAAGCTGCATTCGATCATCGTCGACCCGCGCGATCTGTCGCACCTCTATTTCGCGATGTCGGGTGGCGGCGTGCACGAATCGACCGACGGCGGGCGCAGCTTCGCGCCCCTCGTCGACGGCATGGAAGTGGTCGAGGGGTTCGACCCCACCGACGTGAGCTTCCACGATCCGCACTGCGTCCGCCTCTGCCCCGGCAACCCGGATCGCCTCTACCAGCAGAACCACTGCGGCATCTACCGCCTCGACCGGCCGGGCCGGCGCTGGGAACGCATCGGCCGCAACATGCCGCGGGAGGTCGGCGACATCGGCTTCCCGCTGGTGCTGCACCCGCGCGACGAACGGACGGCCTGGGTCTTTCCGATGGACGGTTCGGACGTCTGGCCGCGCACCAGCCCGGCCGGGCAGCCGGCGGTCTATGTCACGCGCGACGGCGGCGCGACCTGGCAGCGCCACAATGCCGGGCTGCCGGCGGAACAGGCCTGGTGGACGGTCAAGCGGCAGGCGATGACGGCCGACCGCGAGGCTGCCGTCGCNCTCTACTTCGGCACCACCAGCGGCGAACTGTGGCAGAGCCGCGACGAAGGCCGGCAGTGGGAATGCCTGGCCCTCCACCTGCCGGAAATCTACGCGCTGGAAACGGCGTATCCGCGATGAACGGGCCGGCGCGATGCGCGTGCTGATTCCCAGCGCCCTGCATTCCTACACCGGACGCCCCTGGGTCGAGGCGCAGGGGACGACGGTCGCCGCCGTCCTCGACGACCTCGACCGGCAGTTTCCCGGCATCCGCTTCCGCATGATCGACGAGCAGGGACACATCCGCCGCCACATTCGCCTGTTTTACCAGCGCAAGATGGTGCTCGATCTGAAGATGCTGCTGCGGGAGGACAATGAATTGATGATCGTCCAGGCGCTGAGCGGCGGCTAGAAAAGGTGCAACCGCGACTTGGCGATCGCGAATGACGCGGCGAGTGCCATCGGGGTCGGAATCGACATCACTACCACAAGACTAACCATGACTACTTCCGCTGGCAGACCGCACAGCCGGCGTCCTTCTTGAACCTGACGGTGCGCCACTCCATGTCCAGCGCATCGAGCAGGAGCAGGCGCCCGCTCAGGCTGTCGCCGATGCCGGCGACCAGCTTCAGCGCCTCGGCCGCCTGCACCGTGCCGATGATGCCGGTCAGCGGAGCAAAGACGCCCATCACCGCGCAGCGCACCTCGTCGACATCGTCGCCTTCGGGAAAAAGGCAGTGGTAGCAAGGCGCATCGTCGCGCGCGAGGTCNNAGACGCTGACCTGGCCGTCGAAGCGGATCGCTGCGCCCGATACGAGAGGCTTGCGGTGATGCACGCAGGCGCGGTTGATGGCATGCCGGGTGGCGAAATTGTCGGTGCAGTCGAGGACGACGCCGGCGCTCGCCACCAGCGCGTCCAGCGCGGCGCCGGCAAGCCTCTGTTGCAGGGGAACGATGGCGACGTCCGGGTTGATCGCGGCCAGTGCCTGGCGGCCGGATTCGGCCTTGGCCATGCCGATGCGTGACTGGGTGTGGAGGATCTGGCGTTGCAGGTTGGTGAAGTCGACGCAATCGTCATCGACCAGCGTGATCCTGCCGATACCTGCCGAGGCCAGGTAGAGCGCCGCCGGAGAACCCAGTCCGCCGACGCCGACGACCAGCGCGTGGGCGCCGATAATGCGTTCCTGGCCTTCAATACCGAGCGCGTCGAGCAGGATGTGGCGGCTGTACCTCAGGAGCTGCTCGTCGGTCACTTGTATTCGCGCCACTCCGGGGGCGTATCGTCGTGGTCGCCGTGCGGATGGTGCTCCCAGGCCTTGACGTAGGCTTCCTGCGAGGAGCGCTTCAGGCGCTTTTCGGGGCGCCCATGTTGTGCAGCTGAGTGTCCTCGACGTAGTGACCAGCGCCCGGGTCAGCTTGCTCATCAGCGTGTTGTCGAGATGATAGCCACGGTCAATGAGATGCTCGTCGAGTTCGCGCAGCGTGTGCACGGATACGTCATAGCTGACGCCAACCGCGCGCTTCTCGAACCTCGGCTGGACTTCGACTTCCTCGATGCGCTGCAGGTCATCGGCCGCCTCCGGCACCTGGCCGGGCGGGAACTTGGCGAACAGTATCTCGCGATTCTTCCTGAGATCTCCGCTGTTCATCATGCCTCCGATGAATTCCTACAGGGTCTTATTCTGAATGATCTTCAAGCCCTTGAGAAGGTTCAGCGCCTGCTGGAACTGGTGGTCGCTCTTGCTGCCATATTCGAGGCGCGCCAGCGGATCCTCTTCGCTCTCGTCCTTGCCGCCTTTGTCCTTGTCCTTGCCGGTCTTGGCCGCCGGCTTGGCTTGCGGCTTAGGCGCGTCCTTGGCCGCATCCTTGTCGCGGTCGTTGGTCAGGTGGCGGTCGAGATCGGCCTCGCGCACGCGGCCGCTGGCGCCGCCGCCGTTCGCCGTCTCCTCGACGACGATGTCCGGAACGATGCCCTTGGCCTGAATCGAGCGACCCTCCGGCGTGTAGTAGCGGGCGGTCGTCAGCTTGATCGCGGTGTTGCCGGGCAGGGGAATGACCGACTGGACCGATCCCTTGCCGAAGGTCTGGGTGCCCATGATGATGCCGCGCTTGTAATCCTGAAGGGCGCCGGCAACGATTTCGGACGCCGACGCCGAGCCGCTGTTGACGAGGACGACCATGGGCACCTTCTTGGCCTCGATCGGGATCGTCTTGAGCGGATCGTCGCGCGTGCCGCGCAGGTAGTCCTGGGGCCGGGCGCGAAACTCCTGCTTGGCGTCCGGCGTCCGTCCATCGGTCGAGACGACCTTGACGTCGGGCGGCAGGAAGGCCGCGGAAACCCCGATCGCGCTGTTGAGCAGGCCACCGGGGTCATTGCGCAGGTCGAGCACCAGCCCTTGCAGGCTGCCCTCCTTGTAGAGGTTCGTCAGGTGTTTGGCAAGGTCGGCGGTGGTGTTTTCCTGAAACTGGGTCACACGAATCCAGCCGTAACCCGGTTCGATCAGCTTCGACTTGACGCTCTGGACCTTGATCACTTCGCGGACCAGAGTCAATTCGATCGGCTTCGCCTCGCCCTTGCGCAGGATCGAAAGCCGGATCGACGTCTTCGGCTTGCCGCGCATCTTCTTGACTGCCTCGTTCAGCGTCAGGCCCTTGACCGGGGTGTCGTCGAGCTTGAAGATCAGGTCGCCCGACTTGACCCCGGCGCGATAGGCAGGGGTGTCCTCGATCGGCGAGACGACCTTGACCAGCCCGTCCTCCATGCCGACCTCGATGCCCAGCCCGCCGAACTCGCCCTGCGTGCCCACCTGGAGATCCTTGAAGGCGTCGGCATCGAGGTAGGCCGAGTGCGGGTCGAGGTTGGACAGCATGCCGGAGATGGCATTGTTGATCATGGTCTTGTCTTCGACCGGTTCGACGTAGCCCTGCTTGATGCCGCTGACCTCGGCGAAGGTGCGCAACTCGTCGATCGGCAGGCCGCTCTTGGCGTCCTTGTCGGCCAGCGCCGGGACGTGCAGGCTGATCATCGCGCCGGCGACGAAACCGCCCACGACCAAACTGATTGTTTTGACTTTGCTCATTTCAGACTTGCCCATTTCATCGGATCGACAGGTTGCCCCTGATGGCGAATTTCAAAGTATAAACCGGAATCCGGATTCCCTCCGCTGTTGCCGACGGTCGCGACTGTCTCTCCACCCTTGACTCCCTGCCCGACCTGTTTGAGCAGGGAATCGTTGTTGCCATAGATCGTAAGATAGGAATCGCCGTGGTCGACAATCAGCAGATTGCCGAAACCGCGCATCCATTCCGCAAAAACCACCCGTCCGCCGGCCACCGCCTTGACATCACTGCCGGCACCGGCCTTGATGAACAGGCCGCGCCAGGTGCCACCGCCATCGCGCGGGCTGCCGAAACGTCCCGCCAGGGTGCCGCGCACGGGCAGACGGAGGTTGCCCTTTTGCCGTGCGAAGCTGCCGTCGCTGGCGGCCGGTTCGTAATGGTTCTCGGCTTCGACAGCCCGCGGGCGCGCCGGTTCGCTGGCCGGCGCCGGGCGCGGCGCTTCCCGCACTTCCTCGCCCGGGCGCGAGCGTGGCTTCTCTTTCTCCTTCTCCTTCTGGCGGGCCGCTTCGGCGAGGCGGGTGGCCTCGGCGGCACGCGCGGCCTCGGCGGCACGGGCCCTGGCCGCCTCCGCCTCGCGCGCGGCCTTGGCCGCCTGCGCTGCCTGGGCGGCGAGAATCCTGGAAAGCCGGTCGATCAGCTCGGTCAGCCGGCGTTCGTCTTGCTGCAGGGTGCCGATCTGCTTGCGCTGGGCCTTCACCCTGTCGGAAACCTGGGCGTAAAGGGCCTTGCGCTCTTCGCGCTGCTTCTGCAGATCGCCATGGCGCTGTTGCTGCTGCGCCTCGATCTCCCTGATCTCTTCAGCCCGTTCCTTGGCGTCCGCGGCCAGCGCCTTCTTCTTCTCCAGCGTGATGCTGACCTCGTTCATCAGTTCGGCGCGGGTCATCGCTATCGCCGAGAGATACTGCAGGTCACGTGCAGTCTGGTTCGGATCGTCGCCGTTGAGCAGAAGTTGCAACGAGTCCGGGGTGCCGCGGAGATACTGCCGGTAGAGCAGACTGTCGAGCTGGTTCTGCTGCTGGGTCAGCGTCGCGGCCAGTTCCTTCGACTGCTGTTCCAGGTTTTGCAGCTTTTTCTGGATTTGACCGCGCTGTTGTCCGAGTTCGTGCAACTCGCGCTGCAGGCGGGAGATCTGGCGCTCCGATTCGCGCAGGCGGTCCGCGGCGTCGGCCTTGTTTTCCTCGCTGGCCGAGAGGTCCTTGCGCAGGCTTTCGATGCGGTTGCGCAATTCGCCAAGATCGGACTGCTTTTCGGAGATCTCCGGCGATGCCGCGGCGTTCCCGGCCTTGTCACGGGCCGCGCTGACCGGCCCGGTGCACGCACAGCAGAACGGCGCCGATTATCGCCGCGATCGCGGGCTTGTTCAATGTCCGGGTCACGTCCGCCGCACGGACGGGAATGAGAGCGTGATGCGCGATCTCCGGCAACGGCACTCTCCGGGACGGGGACAGGAGCGCGGGCGGTAGGTGGGGAGATGATTCATGCCCGAGTCCGGCTTGATGATGATTAAGGCCTGTGAAACGCAAGCCAGTATTTTATAATGACCTTTCTTACGAATTCGGGGTTCCCTCATGGAAATGGCCAACTTCAACCTGATCGACAAGCAGGAGGACATCGAGTTGGCGGCTCGCGCGCTGAAATCCATCGCTCACCCGCTGCGCCTAAAGATCCTCTGCGTGATCGGCGATCAGGAGGCCTGCGTGCAGGAAATCGTCGCTGCCGTCGGCACGTCGCAGAGCAACATTTCGCAGCATCTGGCCATCCTGCGCGAAAAGGATGTCCTGCTTACGCGCAAGGATGCCAACCGGGTTTACTACCGGGTCGGCGACCAGCGCATCCTGCAACTCGTCGGCATGATGCGCGAAGTCTTCTGCGGCGTGGAGGAATAGTCAGGTGCCGATGGATTTCATCTACCAGAACATTCTGTTGATCGCCCTCGTGTTGGTCAGCGGTGTCGCGCTGATCCTGCCCATGCTCATGGGGTCCGGNGGGAACGACGTGAATCCGGCGGCAGCCACCCAGTTGATCAACCGCGAGGATGCCCAGGTGATCGACGTGCGCCAAGCCGAAGAGTTCGCCGCCGGGCATCTGCCGGAGGCGAAGAATGTCCCGCTTGCCAAGCTCGCTGATCGCATCAACGAGATCGAGCGTTTCAAGGACAAGCCGGTGATCGTCTGCTGCGCGTCGGGCATGCGTTCCGGGAAGGCCTGCGGCGAACTACGCAAGCTGGGCTTCGCCAAAGTGCATAATCTGTCCGGCGGCATCGATGCCTGGGTGGGCGCCGGTTACCCGGTCAAGAAAGGGACGCGCAACCGATGAGCACCCGCATCCTGATGTATACCACGGCGGTCTGCCCCTACTGTACACGTGCCAAGCTGCTGCTCAAGGCGCGCGGGGTGACCGAGATCGAAGAAGTGCGCATCGATCTCGACCCCGGGAGACGCGATGAAATGATGCACAAGACCCGACGCCGGACCGTGCCGCAGATCTATATCGGAGAAACCCATGTTGGCGGCTTCGACGACCTGAGTGCCCTCGATGGCGCCGGCAAGCTGCGGCCGCTGCTCGACGGCGCCTGATAACCGATTTATCACCTGAAAGAGAATCATGGAACAAGACGAACAGCCGGTCTTCGGCATCGAGAAGCTTTACGTCAAGGATCTTTCCGTCGAAGTGCCCCATGCGCCGGAAATCTTCCTCGAGCGTGAGGCGCCGCAGGTCGAGATCCAGCTCGGAACCGCCGGCAGGGCTCTCGGGGATGGCGCCTACGAAGTGGTGCTCACCGTCACGGTAACCACGAAACTGGAGGACAGGACGGTCTTCCTGGTTGAAATCGGCCAGGCCGGCATCTTCCGGATCAGAACGTCCCCGATGAGCAGNGTCGAGCCGCTGATTGCCGTCGCCTGCCCGAACATCCTTTTCCCGTATGCGCGGGAGGCCGTTTCCGACGCCGTGACCCGCGCCGGCTTTGCGCCGATCGTCCTGCAGCCGGTGAATTTCGAGGCCATGTACATGCAGCGCCTGCAGGAACAGGCGTCGGCCCCGACCGAAGTTCCCATTCAGTAGGGCCTGAGCATGTGGCGCCAGGCCATTGCCGCTTTCGCCCTGATCGGTGCCGCCGGCACGGCGCTGGGCCTTGACTTTCGTTCGGTCGAGGTGCCGGTGGCGATTCTCTACGACTCGCCGTCGCAGAAGGGCAAGAAGCTTTACTTGATCCGGTCGCAAACGCCGGTCGAGGTGGTGGTGCGTGTCGAAGGCTGGTTCAAGGTGCGCGACGCGGAAGGCACGATGGCCTGGGTCGAGGCGCGCAATGTCGGCGAGCGCCGCACCCTGGTGGTCACCGCGCCCCGCGCCGAGATCCGGCAGTCGGACAAGGCGGATGCGCCGGTGGTCAGCGAACTCGACAAGTGGGTTGTGGTGGACTTTCTCGAGCCGGCGGCGCCGGGCTGGGCCAGGGTCCGTCACCGCGATGGCACTACCGGCTACGTTCGCTCGACTCAGGTCTGGGGCCTGTGAAGATCGCCTTGCTCGGTGCCGGGGCGTGGGGTACCGCGCTGGCCATCGCCTTTGCCGGCAGGCACGAGGTCACCCTCTGGTCGCGTGAGGACGATGTCGCGGTCGACCTCGTCAAGACCCGCGAAAACCACCGCTTCTTTCCCGGCCACCGGCTTCCGGACGCGGTCCGCGTGGAGACCGATTTTGCCGCCGCCGTCGCCGCTGCCCAGCTTCTGGTCGTGGCGACCCCGATTGCCGGCCTGCGCCCGACCGCCGAGCGACTGAAGCAAGCCGGCTGCACGGCGCCCCTGTTGTGGGTGTGCAAGGGCTTCGAGGCGGGCAGCGGCAAGCTGCCGCATCAGGTAATTGCCGAAGTGCTCGGTCCGCAAGCCGTTTGCGGCGCATTCTCGGGGCCGAGCTTTGCCGAGGAAGTCGCCGCCGGACAGCCGACGGCCGTGACCCTGGCATCCCGCGATCACCGGTTTGCCGTTGAAACCGCGCGCCAGTTGCACACCCGGCGCCTGCGCGTCTATGCCAACGACGATCTGATCGGGGTCGAGGTCGGCGGCGCGGTAAAGAACGTGATGGCCATCGCCACCGGCGTTTGCGACGGCCTCGGGCTCGGACTCAACTCGCGTGCCGCGTTGATGACGCGCGGTCTGGCGGAAATCGCCCGGCTCGGCGTGGCGCTGGGTGCCCATCGTGATACCTTCATGGGTCTCGCGGGCATGGGCGACCTGATCCTGACCTGTACCGGCGACCTCTCGCGCAACCGGCGTGTCGGCCTGGCGCTTGCGGCAAACAAGGCGCTGCCGGATATCCTGAACGAGCTCGGGCATGTCGCCGAGGGCGTCTATACCGCCCGCGAAGTGGAACGGCTGGCTCACGAACTGAAAGTGGACATGCCCATCTCTCTGGCCATCGCCGCCGTCCTCGACGGCCGGGTCAGCGCCAGCGAGGAACTCGAGCTGCTGATGGCGCGCGACCCGAAGGAGGAGGCGGCCTAACCCGTCACGGCAGCCGCCCGGCTGCGACCATCTTCGACTTGAGGATGCTCGGGACGATCCAGGTGACCAGATCGTCGAAAGCGCCGTCCTGCGTGCGCGAGATGAAAGTCAGGTCGGCATCGGCGTTTTCGGCCTCATCGCCGGCAGCCCCGGGAAGCTGGCTGCCGTTGGACTGCCAGGCGCCGGCCCCGCGGCTGCCGTGGCTGACGACGACTGCCGGGAGGTCGGATGCCACATTGCCGCTGCTGCCGCTGCTGGCCTTGACGTTGGCGTTGCCGAGGGTGTCGAGCGTGAAACTGGCCAGCGCACCACCGGGAACGGCAGCGGTGAAGTTGGCGTGGGCATAGTAGGTGAAGCGGCGGCCCCAGGGATCGACCTCGGGCAGCCCCAGCGTGACCCAGGGCAGTACGCCATCGGGCTGGGCGCAGTTCTCGACGCCGGCGTTGGCGTCGCTGCTGGCCAAGTTCGGGAGAGCCGGGCAGGGCAGGCGGCCATGGGTCAGGGCGAAGCCGGTCAGCGTCTCACGGATGTTCTCCAGTTGGCGTTGGGCATCGATGTTCTCGGCTGCGTTGCGCTGCGCCGCGATGCCGACCATCAATCCGCTGGCCAGCAAGGCGACGATGACCAGGACGATCGCCAGTTCGACCAGCGTGAATCCGGTCTTGTGATGCAGAGGTTTGGATGATGGCGGTTTCATGGTCCCGGAGGTGGTCAGAATCCCAATCGGTCATTGAAAGTGGCCGACACCGGCGCATTCGAGAATACGGCGACCGGGCTCCTGGCATCGCCGTCGCGCGAGGTGTCGGCATTGATTCCTTCGAGGAAATTGACGGTCGTTCGCGTGGCGCGGTTCTGGGTTCCCAAGGCCCGCCCGGCACTGAGGGCCACGACACGATGAGTGCCGGTGCCGTTGACCTGCAGCTTGCCGCTGGCGGGACGAACGCGGTCGCTGATCTGGTAGAAGGTGGTGTTGGCCCAGTTGTTGGCCGTCCACCATGACGTGCTGCCGCCCGCCGGCTGCAGGAAGGCGCAGGCGCTGCCGAACAACACCGTCGGCATGGCTTCGGCACCGCCGCTATCGAGTGCGGCGTCGAGCGTCCCGGCGCTGGCCAGAAGCGTGTCGAGCTGGGCCGACGTCGCATTCAGCGCCGCCGTCGCTGCCGCCTGCCGGGCGGCGTTGCCGGGAGCATTGAGGTAGGCCTGGAGCAGTGCCTGGGTTCCTCCCGACCCGGCGATTCCGGAAACCACTTGATCCGCGGCGTAGTAGGCGGAAGCAGTGTTCTCGGCGGTTGCCGCCGGCGCCTTGCGCGCCAGGGTCACGATCGAGGTTGCGTTGAAGGCCGCGACCTGCGCCCAGTAGGCAATGTCCGCCGCCGGATCCTGCACCGCACGGGCGTAGGGAACCCGCGCCGCCCTGGTGAGCGAATTAACCGTGCCGGAATTGAGTGCGGTCTGCGCCGCNNAGCGTACCGCGTCGTGGCCTCGGCGACGCTTTCCCGGGTGACATTGTCGCCATTGCCGGCGATCGCCGTGGCCAGCGCGCTGGCTGCGGCGATGGCCGCTGCGGTCGACGACTGGATTAGGCCAAAGTCGCTGGCCGCCTGCGCGGCGGCGAGGGCCGGGGCAATGGCGGCAATGGCGCCGGAACGCGCGCTGGTTACCGGGCTGGAGGCCGCGGTGACGGTGCCAACCGTCGTCTGCAGGTCAGCGAGCCCCGCGGCGAGCGCTGCCGCGGTCGCCGAGCCGGGAGTCGCCGCCAGCGCCGCCAGCAGGGCCGAGATGTTGTCGGTGCGCACGCTGATTTCGCTGGAGTGGACGTTGACGCGGCTGGCGGCGATTGTGTTGCGCAGGGCGTTGCCGGCGGCGAGCGCCGCTTGTGCGGCCGATAAGGCGGCCGTGACGCGGGCGGGGTCGCTGGGCAGGGCGGCGGCCGCGGTGGCAGCGCTGGCGGCTGCGTTCGCCGCGCTNCACGGCATTGGCGAGGGCGGCAGTGATGTCCGGGTTCGGCGTGTAGCTCCGGGTGTAGAGGTCGATGAGAGCGAGTTCCTGGGTGCGCAGGTCGGTCAAGTTCGCCGCGGTCGGCGAGGCCGTCGCCGCATCGATCCGCTGTTGCAGTGTCTGGTTCTGGCGCAGGATTTCGGGGGNAAGGCNATCGATGCCGCTGTCGGTCAAGGCGGTCCGCAACGCGGTCAGGTCGGTCCCTGCGGTGGTTGCGTCCGAGCGCAGCAAGGCGAGTTCGCTGAGGTTGATCCCGTTGAAGGCGGCAGCCGTGTTTACGCGGGCGTCGAGCGTCGAGAAGGACGTCGCCGCGCTGGCGGAAGCCTGCGCCAGTGCGGCAGCTACGGCGTAGATCCGGTCGTAAAGGGCACGCGCATAGACGGCCGCTTCGTTGACGGCAGTGAGCGCCACCATCTGGTCGGATGCGGTCGATGCCCCGGCGAGGGCGGTTCTCGCCGCAGTCAGGGCGCTGGCGGATTTCTGCAGGAGGCTGTCTGGACCGGCGCCGGGTTGCGTCGCCGGAAGCTGTCCGAAGAGGCTGCCTGCGGTTCCACGGAAGGTGCTGGCGGACAGGGGTGCCGGCCACGGGTAGGTGTGTTCGGTGTTGAGCGTGCTGGCCGCGTGTTGCTCAAGGCACGACTTGACCTCGTTGGCGACCCGTTTCTCGACGGCGGCCATCAGTTCCTGGCGGGTGATGGCGACGACGATGTCATTGAAGGCCGGCCCATGCGGGCCGGAGATGTAGGTGCGGTCGTCACCGTTGCCGTTCTCGCCGTCCAGGTAGTCGGCGGGGTTGTTCGATGGCCGCGCCTGGCCGCCCAGCGNCGCGCGCGCGGCGATGACAAGCGCGGCGACGCTGTCGGCGCTGCCGTCAAGCCTGAGTGTGAATGCCCGGTCGCTGTTGATCGGCTCGGCGCTGTCGTCGTCACGAAGTTCCGGGGTCAGCGCGTACCACAGGCGGGTTCCGGTATCGTCGACGAGTTCGGGGAGGTCGAGCGTTACCCAGGGCAGCCAGCCGACGTAACTCGGGCACTGGGTCATGGTGAACATGTCCGCCTTGCCGTCGCCCGGAATGTTTCCGAGACCGCCACTGTTGGTGATCAGGTCGGGGCNAGNGAGGCTGCCGGGGCGATTGGCATCGGTGACGGCGCGGGCGATCAGCGCTTCCTTGGCGCGAGCCAGGGTGGCAGCAAGCCTGGCGTCCTGCTCGGCGGGGCCGCTGCCGATCCCGGCAATCCGGTAGAACGCGAACGCGCCGGCCATGATCAGGACGACCAGCAGCAGGACCAGCGCGACGCCCGACTGGCTTTTCCCCGCTCGCATGCGCTGGCGAGTCATTGCGCCGGCGGCATGCGCTTGATGACGATCGTGCCGCCGCCGAGCAGGCTTTCGTGCTCCCCGGTGGCGGGGTGATAGGTGTCGCCGGCGGGTATACCGGGGCCGCGCCCACCGGCCGCCTGCGGTTCGCCGTTGATCCAGCGCGTGTTCTTGCCGCTGCTGCGGCGCACCTCGCCGTTGAACGTATAGCTCGCGTCGCCGTCGAGGCTGCTCGGGCGCTGGCTGATTCCGAGCAGGCGCTCGCGGTCGAGCGCCGCGCGCTGCGGCGGGGTGAAGAACAGGCGGCCCAACGGTTCGCTCTGCGGCCAGGCCGGCAGGGCGGCGAGAGCCAGCACGAGGACGGAATGATGGCGTCGTCTCATGGCTGTCTGGTCCCGCTGGCGCGGCGCAGGGTGATCCACTCCATGGTGCATTCGCCGGCCAGTTGCGCGGCATCCCTGGCCGTGTTTCCACCCGGCAGGCGGGAAAGCTTGCACCCGCGCAGGACGACGAGTGCCTTGGCCTCCTTCTGCAACTGCCCGACGAAGTTGAGCAGGTCTTCCTCATGCAGTACCCGCAACTGGATCTTCAACTGGCTGCTGTGAAAAGCGTAATCGGCCCCGGCAACGCTATCGAGCGGAACCTGCGGTCCGAACTCGTAATTCACCCCCGGCAGTCGCAACCGGCGCTGGAGGTCGCGCAGCAGTTCGGTCCACTCGAGCCGCTTCTCCGGTCCGATCATGCCGGCAAGTTCCATCTGCTGGAACTGCTGGGTACGCGCCTTGATCTCCTGCTCCTCGGTGCGCACCCGGCCCAGGCGCTTCTCGATCTCCAGCTTGCGCGCCGCCGCCGCATCGCGTTCCACCCGCGCCTTGCTGGTGCCGCCGGTGCTCCAGAGGCCGGCGGCGATCGCCAGGCCGATCAGCAGCACGGCAATCAGGGCAAACCATACGATCTTCCCGAAGTCGCGGGCCACGAGTTTCATGATGTCACCCTGCGCACGATCCGCACCAGAACTGGCGCGGGGGCGCGCTCTCCGTCTCCATGTCGCCGCCGCGCAGGGTACGCCCCGATTCGATGTCGAACGGCTGCTGCTGGACGCTGACGTCGCTGTCACGGTCGACCCGCAACATCTCGACAAAATGCTCGAAGGTGGCCAGTGTCTGTCGTGCCGTTGCCATCGGCCCGAGGCGAATCGAGCCGCTCAGGGTGATTGCTTCCGTCTTCGCGTCGGGCAGCGCCGTGGCCTTGCCGGGCACCGCGGCGCCTGATGTCGGCTGGCTCTCGCCGAGTGACCATTCAAGCGCCTCGAGATGGACGTTCGGCGCCTCGTTCAACGCGCGGCCGACCAGGCGGTAGGCGTCGTCCGGAAGACGCTGCTTCCTGACAAGTTCGCTCTGGCGATTCGTGACGCGGCGCAGGGTTTCGTTGTCGATGCCGAGTTGCGGGAAGGTGGCGGAAATTTCCCGGTAACGCCAGTTGAGGTCGGCTTCGCTGCGTGCCAGAACCTCGGCTTCCTCGCGCATGGTGCTGGCGTCGTAGAGTTGCTTGGCCACGAACAGCGCGCCGCCAAGGACGGCGGTGGCGCCGAGGGCGAGCAGTCCGTAGCGGATCTGCGAAATGTGGAAATCGTGGCGGTGGTCTTCACCGGCGAATTGCTGGCGCGGGGCCGAAGTGGCCAACAGGTGCAGGAACAGCAGTTCGCTGCTGCTGTCGTCGGGCAGGCTTTTGAGGGCGAGCCGGCGGGCTGCCTGGTGGCTGTCGATGATCTCGAAGCCGAGGTTGGCCATGTCGCGGCACGACTGACGGACTGCCGGAAGCGCCTGCGGGTGGGCCAGAACATAGACGGGCAGGTCCTCGTTGCGCCCGACATGGCGCTGGGCGAGCAGGTACTGGTGGAGCTTGTTCGCCTCGGAGGCGAAGCGTGAGGCGAGGCCACCGATGCTGCTGTCGACCAGCGGCGCCATGCGCGAGAACAACGGCTGGCCATCGACCAGGTAGCTCTCGCGGATCGAATGGTCCTGGAAGGTCAGCAACAGGGCGCGGGGAGCTGATTTTCCGAGCTTCCGGAGCAGTATGCCGCCCAGCTGTGCCACCGTGTAGATGCCCGCGAGCGCCGCATCCGCGTCCTCCAGGCACTTCAGCCACGGCTCGAAGTGGGCCGGGTTGGTCAGCGCCGAGAGCAGAAGCCTCTCATTCTTGCGCTTGCGCTTCTCGTAGCCGAGCGATATCGCGGTGGCCAGCGGGGACCCGAGAAAATGCTGCCCCAGCTTGCGCGTGATCAGCGCCTTGCGGTCGGCGCCCTGCAGGAACGGAATCGTTTCGAGTTCGTGTCCTTCCTCGGCGACATTGACCAGCATCCGGAAATGGCTGTTGCGGTGGGAGCGCAGGTAGTCCAGAACCGCGTGAATTCGTCTGGGCGCATCTCGAAGACGCCTTCCGGGCGCAACATCCCGCGTTGCCAGACATGGGCCGTCAGGCGCTGGGTGTCGAGGTAGAGGAGGCGGCGGGGAATCACGTCTTGATCTTGCTGATGACGTCGACCGGCCCGATCACCGAGAGCATGATCCAGCCCAGCAGGGCGCCCATGAACAGGGTCAGCATCGGTTCGATCAGGGTCTGGGCCTTCTCGACCGACTCCTTGACGTCGCGATTGTAGAAGTAGCTGACGTTGCGCAACGACTTGTCGAGGCCGCCGGTATTCTCGCCGACCCGCAGCATGCGCACGACGAGCGGCGGGAAAAGTCCGGCATCATGGAAGGCGCCGGCCACGTTCTGGCCCTCGCGGATTGATTGCTCGACCCTGACCAGAGCCTTGCGGACCACCCGGTTGCCGACGATGTCCTGGGTTGTGCGGATCGATTCCAGGATCGGGATGCCGGCAGCGTAGAGCATGGCAAACGTGTTGGCGAAGCGCGAGAGGATGATCTTCTTCAGGATGGGCCCGAAGATGGGCAGGGCCAGCTTCAATCCGTCGAGCCGCAGACGGGCGATGGGATTGCTGCGCAGGACCAGCTGCGCGGCGACGACGACCAGCACCGGGACGCTCAGGAAAAGCCACCAGTAGCCGACCAGCAGGTCGGAGACGAAGAAAAGGAGCTTCGTCTGCGGCGGCAGGGCCTGGCCCATGTTCTTCACGAACTGCTTGAGCTGCGGCACCATGTAGATCATCAGGAAGAAGGTGGCACTGAGGACGATGGTGCCGACAAATGCCGGGTACATCAGCAGCTTCTTGGTATGCGACGCCAGTTCGTCTTCCCACTTGAGCGATTCGTTGAGGCTGCTCAGCACTTCCGGCAACTGGCCGGTGGCTTCGCCGGAGCGGATGAGACTGACAAAGACCTTGCTGAACACGGCGGGATGCCCGGCCATGGCCTGCGAAAGGGTCTGGCCGCCTTCGATGCTCTCGATCAGGCCGGCGATGACTTCACGAAACCGGGNGTTCTCGATCGAGTCGCGAAGATCGGCGAGGCCTTCGAGGATGGGAACGCCGGCGCGCGCCAGCTGGTCCAGATGGAAGCAGAAGTTGATCAGTTCGGGACGTGGAATCTTCCGGCTGCCGAACAGTGTGTGGTGGTCGATCGGCCTCCCCGTAACCAGGTCGAGGTCCATGCGCTTGAGGCGCATTTCGAGATCGACGAGGTTGATGGCGTCGATTCGTCCGAAGACCATGCGCCCTTCCATGCTGACGGCCTTGTAGTCGAAGAGCATGACTACATCCGGTCGGTCAGGTCGATGACGCGGCCGAGTTCCTCGAGCGACGTCGTCCCGTTGAGAACCCGGCGCATGCCATCATCGGCCAACGTGATGAAGCCCTGCTCGAGCGCGCGGGTGCGTACTTCGTGCATCGTCGCGCGGCGGGCGATCAGTTCGTCGATGCCGGAATCGATGCGCAGAAGTTCCATGATCGCAATGCGGCCACGGTAGCCCTGGAAATCGCAGCGCTCGCAACCGGTCGGGCGAAAGAGGACCGTGCGCCNCCCTTCGGGTGGCGAGCCGATCAACTGCATCTCGTGCGATTCGGCGTAGTAGGGTGACTTGCAATGGTCGCAAAGGCGTCGGATCAGGCGCTGCGCGACGATGCCGATGATGTTGCCGGCCATGATGTCGGGCAGGACGCCGATGTCGAGCAGGCGCGGGATGGTGCCGATGGCCGAATTGGTGTGCAGGGTCGAATAGACCTGGTGGCCGGTCATCGCCGCGCGAAAGGCCATGTCGGCGGTGTCGGCGTCGCGGATTTCGCCGACAAGAATGACGTCCGGATCCTGGCGCATCATCGAGCGGATGCCGTTGGCGAAATCGAGCTTGGCGGTTTCCGCGACCGAGGTCTGGCGCACCAGCGCCATCGGGTACTCGACCGGATCTTCGAGGGTCATGATGTGGATGCCCTCGGAGTTGATGTGGTTAAGAACCGAATAAAGCGTCGTCGTCTTGCCGCTGCCGGTCGGGCCGGTGACCAGTATGATGCCCTCGGGGCGGGCGATCATCAGTTTCAGGCGGTACAGGTGTTCCTCGGCGAGGCCGAGGTTCTCCAGCGGCACGATTCCCTTCTGGCGGTCAAGGACCCGCAGCACGATGTTCTCGCCGTTGATGGTCGGCTGGCAGGCGACGCGGAAATCGACCTGGCGCCCGGAGACCGTGAGCCCGATGCGGCCATCCTGCGGCGCGCGCATCTCGGCGATGTTCATGCCGCTCAGCACCTTGATGCGCACCGTCATCGCCGGCCAGTACGACTTGTGCAGGGCACGGATCTGCCGCAGCATGCCGTCGATGCGGTAGCGGATGCGCAGGAAGTTGGCTTCGGGCTCGAAGTGGATGTCCGATGCGTCGCGCTTGACGGCATCGGTGAGGATCGAATCGATCAGGCGGACGACCGGCTGGCTGTACTCGTCGTCGGTGGCCGAAAGGCTTTTCCAGTCGATCTCGCCGGTCTCGATTTCCTGCAGGATGCCGTCGATCGACAGTTCGTAACCGTAATACTGGTCGATGGCGTGGTCGATTTCGGATTCGCCGGCGATCAGCGGATCGATCTCGACACCTTCGGGGAGGAGGGCGCGCACCCGGTCGAGCCCGACGATGTTGTCGATATCGGCGATCGCAACCGTCAACCGGTGGTTGGCGGCATCGAAATCGAGCGGCAGCAGGTGGTGGCGCGTGGCGAGATCGCGCGGCACCAGCTTCAGCGCCTGAGGATCGACAATGGCGTTCGAGAGGTCGATGCTCTGGCGGCCGAGGCTCTCCGAAAGCGCCTCGCGCAGCGTTGTCTCCGAGACGAAACCTAGCGAAATCAGCAACTTGCCGATTGGCTGGTTGGACTTCATCTGCTCCAGCAGCGCGATGCGCAACTGATCCTCG
The DNA here is from genome assembly GCA_013693915.1 of Dechloromonas sp. Classification (GTDB taxonomy): domain Bacteria; phylum Pseudomonadota; class Gammaproteobacteria; order Burkholderiales; family Rhodocyclaceae; genus Azonexus. The sequence goes on from CP059264.1 coordinate 1,112,683, forward strand.
GACAGGATGCCCTTGGTCATGAGGATCTGGCCCAACGGGCGGTGGTGCCCGGCGTAATCGTTCATGATCGGTTAGTCGTCAGGGCTGAAGTTCGGCCAGGCGAAGCTTGACGCGGTCGCGGTCGAAGGCCGCCGGGCGCCGCTGTGCTGCGTCGAGGGCCAGACGGTAGTGCTGGGCGGCGAGCTTGGGCTGGCGCAGATGATCGAGACTGACCGCCAGATTGAACAGGTAGTCCGGGTTGTCGGCATCGGCGGCCACGGCGTTGAAATAGACCTGCTGCGCCTCGGACCAGCGGTTCTGGCGCGAATAGAGGTTGCCCAGGGCAAAATTCAGCGGCGCCGATTCCGGGTGGCTGGCGAGCAGCGTCTTCAGGCGGCTTTCACTGGCCAGCGGGTCGCCGCTCGCGCCGCTGCCGAGGCTGGCCGCCTGCGCCGCCGGATCGCGCGGATCGGCATCGATGGCGCGCTGCCGGTAGCGGTCGGCATCGGCGATGCGTCCCTGGCGCTGGGCGATGGCGGCCAGCGCCAGCAGTGCGTCGACGTTGTTGGGATCGGCTTTCAGCGCGCGTTCGTAATCGTGACGCGCCATATCCAGCCGATTGCCCTGCAGGCTGGCGTAGCCGGCTTCGACGTTGGCATCGGGTTCGGGTCGCGAGCGGGTGAGGCGGANTGGCTGGGGAAACATTTCGCCCCTCACCGGGTGGCATGGCGGCGGATTCGGCGCGGGAGGAAGGGGCCGGTCGCGATGCGGCAGCAGGCGGGGCTGCTGCGGTCGACGGCGAAATCGNNGGGCCAAATTGGCTTGCGCCGCCGGCGGGCTCAATGGCAGGGCCGGCAGCGGGACGGCGGGCGGGGGCGGGCGCTGGGCGATCGTGGCGGGCCCGCCGGCGGGCGGCGTCAGCGAACCGCTGCCCAGCGATTGCGTCTGATAGAAAACGTAAGCCCCGATGCCGACCATCGCGACACCTAGGGTGCCCAGCGCCAGCCACATCGGGCGCCGCGACGGTGGCTCCTGCAGCTTGGCGGCGAAGGCATTGCGTGCTGCGGCNNCAGCTTGACGTCTTCGGGCTCCGGGATGCCGGGTGCCGGCCGCGCCTGCGGTGCCGGTGGCGGGCGTCGCAGCGGGGGTTGTCGCGAGATCGGCATCGAGGGCTTCGATGTGGGCGGCAAGTTCGGGCAGCGAAGTGCCGCCGGCGCCGGACACGGCCAGCGGCTCCAGGGTGATGTCGGCGCCAGCCGCTGGCGGCACTTCATGCCCGGCCGCCGCCCGTGCAGCTTCCTGCTTGCTCGCTTCAGCCCGTTTCAGGGCGTCCATCAACAGGCTCATCGTTGCCCTGAGGGGTCGGGAAGGCTGTTGAAGATCTGGGCCTCGCGCGTCTGGCTGAAAAAGTCGTCGCCGGGAAGCTGCGAACGGTAGCCGGCGTAGTCGCCGCTCAGGCTCGGGTCGCGGATGATCACCGGACGCAGGAAGATGACCAACTCCGATTTGATCGCCGCGTTGTTGCGCGTGTTGAAGATTTCGCCGATCAGCGGGATCTGGCCAGCCAGCGGCACGCGCCCGGTCTTCCAGTTGACGCCATCCTCCATCAGTCCGCCGAGGACGGCGACTTCGCCGCTGTTGACGCGCATCACCGACTCGATCTCGCGCGTGCGGATCTGTGGCACGTAGTTCTTGATGCCTGCAGGGATGCTCGGATTGGGATCCTCCTTGAGTTCGGAAATGCTGGATATGGTCGGCCGCACGTTGAGGATCACGGCGTCGCCGCTGCTCACCTGCGGCGTGACCGTCATTACCAGGCCCACGGAAACCGACTGCGGCGTCGTCGTCACGGCGACGGTGGTGCCGACGTTGACCGTGGACGTGGTGTCGGCCTTGACGTTGAAATACACGAAATTCTCGACCACCTTGAGCAGCGCGGTCTGGTTGTTCATCACCGACAGGCGCGGGCTCGACAATACCTTGGCGGTGCCGTAGGCCTGCAGGATGTTGACGATGCTGTTGATCTCGAAGTTGCTTTGCTTGTTATTGTAGGCCAGCGTGAATGGCGTCAGCGCGCTACCGACATTGGAGTTGATCGACGCCGGCGTCAGGGAGAAGCCGGCGCCGGTGGCCCCGGTGATCACCTTGGTCCACTCGATGCCCTGCTGGTAGCCCTCGCTGAGCTGAACCTCGACGATGGTTGCCTCGATCAGCACCTGGCGGCGCGACGAGGTAATCACGCGGTCGATGAACTCCTGGATCTTCTCGTGCTGGCGCGATGTCGCGCGCACGGTGACGACGCCGCTTTCCGGATTCATGATGACCGAGGCGGCCTCGCGGAAGGTGCTGCGGCGTACCATCGAGCTTCCGGTTGCCTGGCTCGCCGAAGCCGGCGACGGGTTCGCCTGCAAGGCGCCGGCGATCGACTGCGCCGCGCGCGGCCCGCTGCCCTGCGGCAGCGCCGCCGCCCCGGTCGCGGTCTGCGCATTGGCCTGCTCGATCAAGGTTTCGCTCGACCCTTCGGGGAAAACCTTGTCGGTCTCGTGCAGGATGTCCTTGATGTTTTTCTCGAGCTGTTCCCAGAACATGTTCCGCGAGTTGTTCTGGATCGACGTGTTGGAGACGTTCGCCGAGCCGGCGGCGGTCGGCGAGGCGCCGGTGCCGCCGGGCCCGCCCGGCTGGTTGGTGTTGATCTGGGTGTTGGTCGACACCGTGCCGGTCACCGTGCGCGCCATGTTCACATAGTCGACCTTGTAGTGCTTGAGGTAGGGTGAATCCGGCATCACCGCGAGATTCGGGCCGTCGAGCTCGAAACGCATGTCGACCTGCTTGGAGATGCGGGTCAGCAGTTGCGGCAAGGTCTGGTTGATGGCGTTGAGCGAGACGGTTCCGGTGATGCCGGGGTGGATGTCGACATTGACCCTGGCGTCGCGCGCCAGCGCGAACAGCAGATCCCGCACCGGGACGTTGTTGACCACGACGCTGTAGGTTTCGCTCCTGGGCACGGCGCGCGGCTTCGGGAGGGCCAGCGACTGCTGGACCGGCGCCGGAATGTCGCCTCCGCCCCGCGCTGCTGTGTTCTCGCTGCTGATGTGTCCGGCCAGCGGCTGTTGCGGTGTCGGCGCCTGGCAGGCGGCGAGCAACAGCGACAACAGGGTTGCACCGAGGAAACCGTGTTTCATCCGAAAAGGCTTTCTTTCGAGCAGGTTAAGGCAACGTTGCAGGATGTCGGCATGCTAGCACAACGTATCACTTCCGGCGCCGACCGGATGTCCGGTGACGTTGTCATCATTGTAGCGCGCTCACCGGACGCGGGTAAGGACGCATGCGGCGGATCTCTTCCGGGAAGACGCGCGTGGCGTCCCAGGCGGCGGCCCGTGTCGGGTATTCGCCGTAGATGACGCCGATCTGGCCATTCTCCGCGGTGCCGGTCACATAGACCCGCAGTTCCCCGGGTTCGAGCCACTGGCGGGCGCGGGACAGGAATCTCTCGATATCGTCGCCGTGGCTTGCGCCTCTGGCGGTCAACTGGATGAAGTAGTGGTCGCCGGGGGCAGTCGCGAGCCAGTCGGCATAGAGTGCCGTGTGCCTGGCGATCAGGGTCGAGCCGTCGGCGACCGGCCGCGCCGGAACCTTCGCAACTGGCTTGGCGGGCGCGGTTGCCGCTGCAGGTGCAACGGGCGTCGCGGCCGGAGCCGGTTCGCCGGGCGGCAGTGCCGCCGCCGGGCTGCCGGCCGGCGGCCTTGGCCAGAGGGCGTAGGCGAGGGCGGCCACGGCCAGCGTCATCAGCAATGCAATCGCGATCTTGAGGGCCGGCACCAGCTTGCCGCCGGCGTCCTTCTGTATCGGCGCGAACCGTGCATCCTGCGCGGCAATCCTGACCTCGGCCAGGTCGACCTGGTGCGCTCCCGCGGAATAGGCGGCGAGCAGCGCCTTGTCGGCCAGAATGTTGATGCGCCGGGAGAGTCAGATTCTCGTTATCTGGTCGATGGCGCGGGCCGTGAACGGGTNTCGTTGCGCCGGGAGAGTCCGGAGAGTTATCTGGTCGATGGCGTTCGGCCCACGGTAGCCGGCCGCGCGCAGCCGGAAGTCGACGTAGCTGCCGACTTCGGCGACCTTTAGTGGCGCCAGGTTGAAGTGCTGGGTGATGCGCTCGCGCAGTTGCCGCATGTCGTTGGCGGCGAGGCGCTCGTCGAGTTCCGGCTGGGCGAAGAGCGCGATCTGCAGCAGCTTGGTGGCTTTCGATTCGAGGTTGGAGAGCAGGCGGATTTCCTCGAGCGACTCGGCCGGCATCGCGTGCGCCTCGTCGATCAGGATGACCACCCGCTTGCCGGCGGCGTAGCGCTCGACGAGAGCATCCTGCAGCGTGCGGATCATTGAGTGCGTGGTCTTGCCGTCGGCGGGAATTCCCAGTTCGTCGGCGATGGCGCCGAGTATCTCGTGCCGCGACAGCGACGGGTTGGCCAGGTAGAGCGATTCGACCCCCGCCGGCAGGCGTTCCAGCAGCATGCGGCAGAGCATGGTCTTGCCGCTGCCCACCTCGCCGGTCACCTTGACGATGCCCTCGTCCTGGGTGATGGCATAGATCAGCGCCTCGAGCGTCGGGCCGCGATTGGCGCCGGTGAAGAAGAAATCGGTATGCGGCGTGATGCGGAAAGGCGGCTCGCGCAGGCCGAAGTGCTCGAGATAGAGGCTCATGAACGGTGCCAGCTTTCCATGCGGTTGTAGAGCGTCGTGCGGTTGATGCCGAGGCGGCGGGCAGCGCCACTGACATTGCCGGCGCACAGCTCGAGCGCGGCTTCGATGTAGCCGCGCTCCCAGGCAGCGAGCGTCGCGTCGAGATCGATGCGGGCGGCCGTCTGCAAGTGCTTCAGCGCCGCCTGCATGCGCTGCTCGTGATTGTTTTCGACGACCGCAGCCCGGCTGCTGCGGTCGACGTCGTCGGAAGTGTCGAATTCGGCGAGCAATTGATCGGGCTCCACCATCTGCCCGGGGTGGCGGGCCGTAAGGCGGATGACGATGTTGCGCAATTCGCGCACGTTGCCGGGAAAACCGTACGCCAGCCATAGCGCTTCGGCGGCCGGATCGAGCGCAAACGGCTGGCATTGGGCCTGCACGGCATACAGTCGGCGGAAATGGTCGAGCAGAAGGAGGCGGTCGCGGCCCATCTCGCGCAATGGCGGGACGCTGATCGTGAATACCGACAGCCGATGGTAGAGATCGGCGCGGAAGCGTCCGGCCCGGACTTCCTGGCGCAGGTCGCGGTTGGTGGCGGCGACGATGCGTGCCCTGGAGGTGCGTGTCTGGGTTTCGCCGACGCGCTGGTATTCGCCGTTCTCGAGAACACGCAGCAGTTTCGGCTGGAGGTCGGACGGGAGTTCGCCGATTTCGTCGAGGAACAGGGTGCCTTCGCCGGCTTCCTCGAAATAGCCGGCCCTGGCCGTCGCGGCTCCGGTAAAGGCGCCGCGCGCATGGCCGAAGAGCGTCGGTTCGACGAGGCTGGNGGAGATCGCCGCGCAGTTGAGAGCGAGAAACGGCTGATCATGGCGCGCCGTCTGCTGATGCAGGCAGCGGCTGGCGACGATGTCCTTGCCGCTGCCCGATTCGCCCTCGATCAGCACCGGAAAGCCGAGGTCGGCGTATTGCGCGAGTTGCAGGCGCAGACGCTGCATCGGCAGGCTCTCGCCGATCAGCCCGGTCGCGGAGCCGGTTTGCGGGGTACTGGCGGAGAAGGCCAGCGCCTGACGCAACAGGGTCAGCAGATGGCCCGGGTCGCAGGGCTTGCCGACGAATTCCACGGCCCCCAGCGTGCGCGCATGGCGGGCATTGTCCTCGCCGTTCTGACCGGAGAGGACGATGATCTTCATGTCCGGCGCATGGGCCAGCAGGTCGCCGATCAGTGCGAAGCCCTCGTCGGGACGATGCGGTTGCGGCGGGAGCCCGAGATCGACCAGGGCCAGCTCCGGCGCCTGGCGCAGTTGCCTGAGCAGCGCCAGGCAGTGCGCCCGGGCATGGCTGGTGACCACGTCGAATTCCGCCATGAAGGCATGGCTCAAGGCATCGCTGATCAGCGGGTCGTCATCGACGATGAGGAGCAGGGGCTTGTTCGACAAGGGTTTGGCGCAGGTCTTCAGGAATGTCTCGCGCAATTATAGCGATCCGGCGCCGGGGTGACGGCCCGCGATTCTGATAAAATCACGGGCTCACTTCTGCGGGGACGATTTTGTCCGAAGACATACTGGTCGATATCCAGGACCTTCATTTCAGCTACGACGGGCGGCCGGTGCTGCAGGGAATCAACATGAGGATCCCGCGCGGCAGGGTGGTGGCCATCATGGGCGGGTCGGGCTGCGGCAAGACCACGCTGCTGCGCTGCATCGGCGGCCAGTTGCGGCCGAGCGGCGGCATGGTGCGCCTCGGGGACCAGCGGGTGTCCGAGATGTCGCTTGCAGAACTCTACGGCCTGCGCCGCAAGATGGGCATGCTGTTCCAGTTCGGCGCCCTGTTCACCGACATGACGGTCTTCGACAATGTCGCATTNCCCCTGCGCGAACATACCGACCTCTCGGAGGAGATGATCCGCGATCTGGTCCTGATGAAGCTGGAAGCCGTCGGCTTGCGTGGCGCGCGCGCTGATGCCGGGGAGCTGTCCGGAGGCATGGCGCGCCGCGTGGCGCTGGCCCGCGCCGTGGCCCTCGACCCGATGCTGGTGATGTACGACGAGCCGTTCGCCGGGCTCGATCCCATCGCGCTGGGCGTCATCGGCCAGCTGATCCGCAAGCTCAACGACGCGCTCGGCGCGACTTCGATCATGGTCACGCACGACGTGCATGAGTCGCTGATGATCGTCGACTACATCTATTTTGTCTCGCAGGGCAGGATCGTCGCCGAAGGGACGCCGGACGCCATCCGTGGCTCGACCGACCCGTTCGTTCACCAGTTCGTCCATGCCGAAGTGGCCGGGCCGGTGCGCTTCGACTATCCGGCGCCGACAATCGTGCGCGAATTCCTCGGCGGTCGCGCGCATGGCTGAGTCGATGTCCTCGATNNCAGAAAACTGGGCCACGCCGTGGTCGACCGCATCTGGCGCCTGGGTTTCGCGGCGCGCTTCCTGGTAGCCGTGCTCCGTTACTCGGGCCCGTCGTTCCGCCGTCTGCCGCTGACTCTGCGCGAGATCTATTTCAGCGGCGTGCTGTCGCTGCTGATCATCATGGTATCCGGGTTGTTCGTCGGCCTGGTGCTTGGCCTGCAGGGCTATGAAACGCTGCAGCGCTACGGGTCGACCGAGGCGCTCGGCGTCCTCGTGGCACTGTCGCTGACCCGCGAACTGGGTCCGGTGGTGGCGGCGCTGCTCTTCGCGTCGCGCGCCGGTTCGTCGGTAACCGCTGAAATCGGGCTGATGAAGGCGACCGAGCAACTGAAGGCGATGGACATCATGGCGGTCAACCCGATTGCCCGTGTCGTCGCTCCGCGCTTCTGGGGTGGCGTCGTCTCGATGCCGCTGCTGGCGGCATTGTTTTCCGCCATGGGCGTGTTCGGCGGGTGGCTGATCGGCGTCGTCTTCATCGGCGTCGATGATGGCGCTTTCTGGTCGCAGATGCAGTCCGGGGTCGATTTTCGCTACGATGTCTGGAATGGCGTCATCAAGAGTTTTGTCTTCGGCATTGCGGTTTCGCTGATTGCCGTCTTCGAAGGCTACGATTCGGTGCCGACGGCGGAGGGAGTATCGCGCGCGATCACCCGGACCGTCGTGACGTCCGCGCTCGCCATCCTGGCACTGGATTTCGTTCTGACTTCGTTCATGTTTCGGGGAACTTCATGAACCGTACCGTACTCGACCTCTGGGTCGGCATTTTCGTGGCGATCGGCATTGCCGCCTTCCTGTTCCTGGCATTGAAAGTCGGCAACCTTTCGTCGGGGCATCTGTCCGAGACCTACACGTTGCAGGCGCGCTTTGATAACATCGGNGGGCTGAAGGTAAGGGGGCCGGTCAAGAGCGCGGGGGTTCGCGTCGGGCGCATTGCCGATATCAGGTTTGATCCGGCGACCTATGAAGCGGTGGTGACCATGGATATCGACGGGCGCTATCGCTTTCCCAGGGACACCTTCGCTGCCATCTATACCTCGGGCCTGCTCGGCGAGCAGTTCATCGGCTTCGATGTCGGCGGCGATGACAGGATGCTAAGGGCAGGCGATACGGTGACCAAGACGCAGTCGGCGGTGGTTCTGGAGAAACTGATCAGTCAGTTCCTCTTCAACAAGGCAGCAGAAGGGCAGGGAACGAANATGACAGGAATGCTCATGGCATGGAAGAGGTTCGCCGGCATCGGTTGTCTGGTTGCGGGCACGATTGCGTTTGCCGGACCGGCATTGGCCGACGAGACCGTGCACGATCCGCTCGAGGGCTTCAATCGCGCCATGTTCGCGGTCAATGAGGGTCTCGACACGGTCGTCATCAAGCCGGTGGCNGCAGGTCACGACTTTGCGGTGCCATTGCCGGCCAAGGCGGGCGTTGGCAGTTTCTTCGGCAACATCGCCGATATTCGCAATGTCCTGAACAATGCCCTGCAGGGCAAGCTGGCCGATGCCGGCAACGACTTCGGGCGCCTGCTGATCAATTCGACCGTCGGCATCTTCGGCCTCTTCGACGTTGCCAGCGAACTTGGCCTCGAGAAACATGACGAGGATTTCGGGCAGACGCTAGCCGTCTGGGGATGGACCGAGAGCGACTTCCTGTTCCTGCCCATCCTCGGGCCGCGCACGGTACGCGATACGGGAGGCTGGGTCGTCGACGCCTATACGGATCCGACTTGGTATACGCTCCGGAAGTCGGTTGCCGCCCGCAACACGCTGGTGGCGTTGCCCTTCGTCGATGTCCGCGCCAGCCTCCTGCCGTCCGACAAGGTGGTCGAGGAAGCGGCGCTCGACAAGTATGCCTATGTGCGCGACGCCTATCTGCAGCGCCGGCGCAACCTGATCTTTGATGGCAGCCCGCCGCGGCTCGAGGATGTACTGGATTGAAAACAATGATGAAAAAGCTGATTTCCCTGGTTTTTGCCGTGCTTCTCGCTTCNCCGGCGTTCGCCGAGGAGGCGCCGGATGTTCTGGTCAAGAGGGTGAGCGAGGAGGTCCTGGAAATCGTCCGCAAGGACCGGGACATTCAGAACGGCAACACGCAGAAGGCGGTCGAGTTGGTCGATCAGAAGGTATTGCCGCACTTCGACTTCCGGCACATGACGGCGCTGGCGGTCGGCAAGGACTGGAAGAAGGCGTCCCCGGGCCAGCAGCAGCAACTGACCGCCGAGTTCAAGACCCTGCTGGTGCGCACCTATTCGAATGCCCTGACCAGCTACAAGAATCAGAAGATCGCCTACAAGCCGTTCAGGATGAATCCTGGCGACAGCGAGGTGCTGGTCCGTACCGAGGTCATCCAGCCGGGGTCGAAGCCGGTCCAGATCGACTACAGCCTTGAGAAGGCGGATGGCGGCTGGAAGGTCTTCGATGTGCTCGTCGCCGGCATCAGCCTGGTCACCAATTATCGCGACCAGTTCGCGCAGGAAGTGCGCAGCGGCGGCATCGACGGCCTGATCGCGGCGATCGCGGCCAAGAACAAGTCGCTTCTGGGAGGCGGCGCCAAGGCCGACGGAAAATGATCGAGCGTGAGGCGCAACGCCTCGTGGTCAAGGTGCCGATGGTCATGGCCAACGCCCGCGGCCTGCTCGACGCAGGCCGCTCCGCTTTGCAGCCGGGCGAACAGATCTTTGATCTCAGGCAGGTCGGCGACGCCGATTCTTCGGCGATAGCCGTGATGCTCGGCTGGCTGCGTGTCGCCAGCCGGTCGCGGTCAACCGTCAAATTTGCCCATATTCCGGCAGGCGTGCGTTCACTGGCCGAACTCTACAGCGTCACCGAGCTGCTACCCCTCGCCTGAGGGGCAATCGCTTCATGACTGCCGCCGTTTCCATCATTGACGTCGTCAAGAATTTTGGCGCGGTGCAGGCGCTGGCCGGCGTGTCGCTCGAAATTGACAAGGGTGAGTTTTTCGGCCTGCTCGGGCCGAACGGCGCCGGCAAGACGACGCTGATCTCCGCGCTGGCCGGTCTGGTGCGCGCCGATTCCGGCCGGCTCGCGGTACTCGGCCACGATGTCGTCAAGGATTATCGCAAGGCGCGCAGCCTGCTTGGGGTCGTGCCGCAGGAACTGGTCTTCGACCCGTTCTTTTCGGTGCGCGAAACGCTGCGGATCCAGTCCGGCTATTTCGGCATTCGCAACAACGACGTCTGGATCGACGAGATCCTCGAGAATCTCGACCTGACCGGCAAGGCCAACGTCAATATGCGCCGCCTGTCGGGCGGCATGAAGCGCCGGGTGCTGGTTGCCCAGGCACTGGTGCACAAGCCGCCGGTGATCGTCCTCGACGAGCCGACCGCCGGCGTCGATGTCGAGCTGCGCCAGGGCCTGTGGCAGTTCGTGCGCCGCCTCAACGGCGAGGGTCACACGATCATCCTGACCACGCATTACCTCGAGGAAGCCGAGGCGCTGTGCGGCCGCATCGCGCTGATGAAGCAGGGGCGCATCATTGCCCTCGATTCGACGGCGAACCTGATGGCCGCCCACCCCGGCGGGACGCTGGAGGATGTCTTCGTGCGGACGATGAAGCANGTGATCGGCTTCTGGACCCTCTTCAACAAGGAGCTGCTGCGCTTCTGGAAGGTTGCCTTCCAGACGGTCGCCGCGCCGGTCCTGACGGCACTGCTCTACCTGCTGATCTTCGGCCACGTGCTCGACGAGCAGGTCAGGGTGCATGGCGTGCGCTACACCAGCTTCCTGATTCCCGGCCTGGTGATGATGCAGGTCCTGCAGAATGCCTTCGCCAATTCGTCTTCCAGCCTCATCCAGGCAAAGATCACCGGGTCGATCGTCTTCGTGCTGCTGCCGCCGATTCCCTACGGCGCATTCTTCGCCGCCTATGTCCTGGCCTCGCTGGCGCGCGGGCTGATGGTCGGCGTCGGGGTCCTGGCGGCGACGGTCTGGTTTGCCGAATTCAGCATCGTCGCACCGCTCTGGGTGCTTGCCTTTGCCGTCCTCGGCGGGGCGATACTCGGCGCCCTCGGCCTGATCGCCGGCCTCTGGGCCGAGAAGTTCGATCAACTGGCGGCGTTCCAGAACTTCCTGATAATGCCGCTGACCATGCTCTCGGGTGTTTTCTACTCGATTCACAGCCTGCCTGTCTTCTGGCAGCGCGTGTCGCATTACAATCCTGTCTTTTACATGATCGACGGCTTCCGTTACGGCTTTTTCGGTGTTTCCGACGTTGCACCGGAAATCAGCCTGGGCGTGGTCTCCGCCTGCTTCGCCGCCGTCTCCCTGCTGACGTTGATCCTGCTCAAGCGCGGCTGGAAACTGAGGGCCTGACCCAAAATGCATCGATCAGATCAAGGAGCTCATTCTCGCCGGCATGACCTGCGAGCACCTCGCCCTCGACGGCGATGGGCGGCACTTCGCGGCCATCGTGGTCAGCGCGGAGTTCGCCGGGATGAACCGCGTGCAGCGGCAGCAGCATGTCTATCGAACGCTGCGGGAAAAGCTCGCCAGCGGCGAGTTGCACGCGATCTCGTTCAAGACCTTGACCCCGGAAGAATGGAGCGCAGAGCGTGGATAAGTTGCTGATTCAAGGCGGTAGGGCCCTTTGCGGAGAGGTTGCCATTTCCGGCGCCAAGAATGCCGCGCTGCCGATTCTCTGCGCCTCGCTGCTGTCGGGCGAGCCGTTGCGTCTGACCAACATCCCGTACCTCAACGACATCTCGACCATGTTGCGCCTGCTGGCGGACATGGGAGTCGGCGTGACCATGGACGGCGTCGACGGTCTGGTTCTGGACGGCAGCGGCCTGAACAATCCCGTCGCATCCTACGAGATGGTCAAGACCATGCGCGCGTCGATCCTGGTCCTCGGCCCGCTGGTTGCCCGTTGTGGCGAGGCGCGGGTTTCGCTGCCCGGCGGCTGCGCCATTGGCGCCCGGCCGGTCGACCAGCATATCAAGGGCCTGCAGGCGATGGGCGCCGAGATCAAGGTCGAGCAGGGCTACGTCCATGCCCGGGCAACCCGCCTGAAGGGCGCCCGCATCTGCACTGACATGGTCACCGTGACCGGCACCGAGAACCTGATGATGGCGGCCTGCCTGGCGGCGGGCGAGACGATCATCGAGAACGCTGCGCGCGAGCCGGAAGTTGTCGATCTGGCCAACTGCCTGGCCAGCATGGGCGCCCGCATCTCGGGTGCCGGCACCGACGTCATCCGCATCCANGGAGTCGACAGGCTGCATGGCGGGACGCACGCGATCATGCCCGACCGCATCGAGACCGGCACCTACCTGTGCGCTGCGGCCGCCACTGGCGGCGATATCCGGCTGATCCGGACTTCGTCAGCCTACCTCGATACCGTCGTGGACAAGCTGATGGATGCCGGCTGCGAGATTGCCGTCGAACGCGACGCGATCCGCCTCCAGGCGCCGCCGCGGCTGAAGGCGGTCAGTCTGCGCACGGCGCCGTACCCCGCATTTCCGACCGACATGCAGGCCCAGTTCATGGCGATCAATACAGTGGCCGAAGGCGTTGCCACCATCCGCGAAACGATTTTCGAGAACCGCTTCATGCACGCCAATGAACTGGCGCGCCTCGGAGCCGACATCCAGATCGAAGGCAGCAACGCCATCGTGCGCGGTGTCGAGCGGCTCGANGGGGCGACGGTGATGGCCACTGACCTGCGCGCGTCGGCGTCGTTGGTGATTGCCGGCCTGGTAGCACACGGGGAAACGCTGATCGACCGCATCTATCACCTCGATCGCGGTTACGAGCGAATCGAGGAGAAGCTCGCGAAGCTCGGCGCACTGGTCAAGCGGATACATTGACTCGCGTTGTTCCAGTGCCGAATTGGCGCGGTTTCCGCGATCGGCGCTGGTCAAAGCCGGGAATTCGCCAAAAGTGCTTTGCATTATCGATCCCGTAGGCCATACTGGGCATTCGGGATTTCCAGGCAGTGTCTTGTTCCTGCGCCGTACCACGGTTTGTCAGCTCCTCGGTCTTGGTTCTCGTATTTCGTTTTGGGCGAAAGCCCGTCAATCTTTTCCAAGGAAGCTATCAATGGCAACTGGTACCGTAAAGTGGTTCAACGACTCCAAGGGTTTTGGTTTTATCTCCCCGTCTGAGGGCGGCGAAGACCTTTTCGCTCATTTCTCCGCCATCCAGGGCACGGGTTTCAAGACCCTCGCCGAGAACCAGAAGGTGACCTTCGATGTCGTCACCGGCCCGAAGGGCAAGCAGGCTGCCAACATCCGCCCGGCTGAATAAGTCTCGGCGCAGCCCGTATCGAGAAAGCCCGGTTCGCCGGGCTTTTGTTCGTTTACCCGGCCGGCTTGGCGCTATGCAGTAAAATCGCCTTTTGGCACGAGAGCATTCCGTGACGACCATCACCATCGCCCTTTCCAAGGGCCGCATCTTCGACGAAACCCTGCCGCTGCTGGCGGCGGCCGGCATCGTCCCGGCCGAAAACCCGGAAACCTCGCGCAAGCTGATCATCGCGACCAACCAGCCAGAGGTGCGCGTCGTCATCGTCCGCGCCACCGACGTCCCGACCTACGTGCAGTACGGCGCCGCCGACATCGGCGTGGCCGGCAAGGACGTGCTGATCGAGCACGGCGGCGAAGGCCTCTACGCGCCGCTCGACCTGAAGATCGCCAAGTGCCGGATGATGGTCGCCGTGCCGGAAGGCTTCGACTACGCCAACGCCGTGCGCCAGGGCGCCCGCCTCAAGGTGGCGTCCAAGTACGTCAAGACGGCGCGCGAGCATTTCGCCAGCAAGGGCGTGCATGTGGACCTGATCAAGCTTTACGGTTCGATGGAACTGGCGCCGTTGGCCGGCCTGTCGGATGCCATCGTCGATCTGGTGTCGACGGGCGGCACGCTGAAGGCCAACAAGCTGGTCGCCGTCGAACAGATAATGGACATCTCGAGCCGGCTGGTCGTCAATCAGGCCTCGCTGAAGGTCAAGCGCGAAATCNNCTGCAACCGATCATCGACGCCTTTGCCGGGGCGGTGGAGAAATAACGTGACGATTGCCATCCAGCGTCTGTCCACGGTCGACGCCGATTTTCTGTCCAAACTGAAAACCCTGCTCGCCTTCGAGGCGGCGGCCGACGAGAACATCGAGCGCACGGTCGCCAACATCCTGGCCGACGTGAAGACGCGCGGCGACGCGGCGGTGATCGAATGCACGAACAAGTTCGACCGCCTGAGCGCCAAGGCGATGATCGACCTCGAACTGCGCCAGGACGAACTGCAGGCAGCCCTCGACAGCTTGCCGACGGAACGCCGCGCCGCGCTGGAAGCCGCCGCCAACCGCATTCGTGCCTACCACGAGCGCCAGAAGATGGAAGGCTGGTCGTACACCGAGGCCGACGGCACGATGCTCGGCCAGATGATCACCCCGCTCGACCGCGTCGGCCTCTATGTGCCGGGCGGCAGGGCCGCCTATCCGTCGTCGGTGCTGATGAACGCGATTCCGGCCAAAGTGGCGGGGGTCAAGGAATTGATCATGGTCGTCCCGACGCCGGGCGGCGAAAAGAACCCGCTGGTGCTGGCCGCCGCCTGCCTGGCTGGGGTCGACCGCGTGTTNCTGATGGGCGGCGCCCAGGCTGTCGGCGCGCTGGCCTACGGCACGCAGACCGTGCCGCAGGTGGACAAGATCGTCGGTCCGGGCAACGCCTACGTCGCCACCGCCAAGCGCCGGGTCTTCGGCATCGTCGGCATCGACATGGTCGCCGGCCCGTCGGAAATCCTCGTGGTGTCGGACGGTTCCGGCAACCCGGACTGGGTGGCGATGGACCTCTTCTCGCAGGCCGAGCACGACGAGCTGGCGCAATCCATCCTGATCTGCATCGACGCCGCCTTCATCGAGCGCGTGCAGGCCAGCATCGACAAGCTGCTGCCGACCATGCCGCGTCGCGAAGTCATCGAGACCTCGCTGACCAATCGTGGTGCCTTCATCCTGGTGCGCGACATGGACGAAGCCGTCGCCATCGCCAACCGCGTCGCGCCGGAGCACCTGGAGCTGTCGCTGGCCGACCCCGACCCGTGGGTGAGCAAGATTCACCACGCCGGCGCCATTTTCATTGGCCACTACACCTCGGAATCGCTCGGGGACTACTGCGCCGGCCCGAATCACGTGTTGCCGACCTCCGGCTCGGCCCGTTTCTCGTCGCCGCTCGGCGTCTATGACTTCCAGAAGCGCACCAGCCTGATCAAGGTGTCGAAAGCCGGCGCGCAGACGCTGGGAAGGATTGCCTCGACGCTGGCGCAGGGCGAAGGCCTGCCGGCACACGCGCAGTCGGCCGAGCTCCGGCTGGAAAACTGATCCGAATCGACGGTCGACCTTGACAGAGCCCCACGAGCCGCCGCGCCCGGACCTCCGGGCGCTTCTTCTGGGCTTCTCCTCGGTCGGCCTCTCCGGCTTCGGCGGCGTCTTGCCCTTCGCGCGGCGCATGCTGGTCGAGGAGCGGCGCTGGATGACCGCCGAGGACTTCAATACCCAGCTCGGCCTCTGCCAGTTCCTGCCCGGGCCGAACGTCGTCAACCTCGCCGTCCTCGTCGGCAAGCGCTATCGCGGCCTGCCCGGGGCGATCGTCGCACCAGCGGGACTCATGGCGGGCCCCTTTCTCATCGTGCTGGTGCTGGCGCTCCTCTACGACCGCTGGGGCAGCCTGCCGCTGGCGCAGGACATGCTGCGCGGCATCGCCGCCGCCGGTTGTGGCCTGTTGTTCGCGATGGCCTGGCGCATGGGGGCCGCGCTCAGGGACAAGCCCTTTTTCCTGCCGTTCTGGTGTTGACCGTGGCGGCGATCGCCTGGCTGCGCTGGCCGATGCCCTGGGTCATGGTCGCCGGCCTGGTGCTGTCCGGTGGGATGGCGTATTGGCGCCTGGGCAGGTAGTACGTGCCCGTGATCGTGTTCGACCTGTTCCTCGAATTCGCGCTGCTTTCATTCGTCGCTTTCGGCGGCGCGACGGCGCTGTTGCCCGAGATGCACCGCGTCGTCGTCGAGCATCACCACTGGCTCGACGACACCACCTTCACCCATCTCTATGCCATCGCCCAGGCGGCGCCGGGCCCGAACGTGCTGGTCGTGACGCTGATCGGCTGGAAGGTCGCCGGGCTCGCCGGCGCGCTGGCGACGACGCTGGCGATGTGCCTGCCGATGAGCGTCGTCATCTACCTGCTCATCGACCGTTGGCACGGTTTCGCCGGCAAGCGCTGGCAGCAGGCGGTGAGCCTCGGCGTCGCGCCGCTGGCCGTGGGGCTGGTGTTCTCGGGGGCAACGCTGATTGCGCAGGCGGCCAGCCTCGGATGGACGGCCTGGCTGCTCGTCGCGGCAACCGTCGTCGCCAATTTGCGGACGAAACTGCACCCGTTGTGGTTCATCGGTGTCGGTGCAGCTTCGGGGTTGCTCGGTCTCGTCTGACTCTCAGGTGTTTCCCGGTGTCGACCTTACCCGTGTTCATTCCCTGATCGGGAAAGAGCCGACGCACAGTTCGCCTTCTTCGATGCCGTCCGCCCATTTCCGGATCTGTTTCGTGCGTTCCCGGGTGATTGCCTCGATCTGGTTGCCCCGGCAAAAGGAAAAACTGCTGCCATAGCTCAGTTGTGGCTGGTCGCTATCGGGGTAGATAGCCTCCATTTCGGCGTCCCGCCACTTCAGCCATGCCCGTTGCGCCGCCTTGAATTTCTCGCTGAATACCCTGTCCGCCTTGTGTCTCTTGAGCACGGCCTGATACACGGCGTTCAATTCCTTGTCCGCCTGTTGGCTGGCAAGGCCGCTGCAATGGGTCAGTTCGGGCTGGGTTCTGGCCTTGTCGTAGCAGGCCTGAATCGCGTCGGCGGCGATGGCGGGCACGGAGAGGCAGGCGAGGCAGGCAAGGAGAAAAGTTGTCTGCTGAACCATGCGGGTGTTGTCCTTGTCGGGGATGGACGAGTATTGCCCGATAGAGGCGTGGGGCTGCGGAGCGGCCAGCCTCAGGGCGAAATCGGCGTGAGTTCGTCGTTGCAGCTAACCCATACCTTGATTCCCCNGGCCCTAAAATCGCCGATCAGCTTGAGAAATTCGGGATTGTTCCAGGCATCGCGCCGGTCCGGCGAAACATAGAGCACGACGTCCTCGCCCTCATTGGTGGTGCCGATCACGACGCGCGAGCGGTCGGGGCGCAGGGCCGGGGCGATCGGCTTGTCGAGCGACTGGGTGCGCAGCCAGACGCAGGCATACACGCGGCACGATTCCGGGCGCGTGTCGTAGATGCGACAACCTTCGCCGATCATGCAGTGCGCACACCATGTGTTGGCAGGCTTGTCGAGCTCGCGCACCTTCATGATCTTGCAGCAGGCGGTGCAGGAATCGCAGCCGGCGGGCATGGGGTGGCTTCCGGGATCAGGCGAGGATGGCGCGCAGCGCCGCCGCCAGCGCCGCGCACTCGCCGTCGGTGCCGACCGTGATGCGCAGGAACTGGTCGATGCGCGGCAGCCGGAAGTGGCGGACGATGATGCTGCGTTCGCGCAGCGCCGCGGCGAGTTCGCCGGCATCGCGCTGCGGGTGGCGGGCGAAGACGAAGTTGGCGGCCGAAGGGAGGACGTCGAAGCCGAGCGCCGAAAGGTCAGCGGTCAGCGTGTCGCGCGTGGCGATGACCCTGCGGCAGCAGTCGGCGAAGTGGACCTCGTCCGCGATCGCCGCGACGGCGCCGACGATGGCCAGGCGGTCGAGCGGGTAGGAGTTGAAGCTGTTCTTGACTCGCTCCAGCGCTTCGATCAGGTCGCGGTGGCCGACCGCGAAGCCGACGCGCAGGCCGGCCAGCGAGCGCGACTTGGACAGGGTGTGAACGACCAGCAGGTTGTCGTGGCGGGCGACCAGCGGGATGGCCGAGACTTGGCCAAACTCGCCGCCGAAGTCGACGTAGGCCTCGTCGACCACCACCACCGCATCCGGGTTGGCGGCGGCGAT
Organism: Dechloromonas sp.; assembly: GCA_013693915.1. Classification (GTDB taxonomy): domain Bacteria; phylum Pseudomonadota; class Gammaproteobacteria; order Burkholderiales; family Rhodocyclaceae; genus Azonexus. The sequence goes on from CP059264.1 coordinate 1,130,699, forward strand.
GCGCGCGACGGCGTCGAGGCCGAGCAGGCGGCCGGTCGGCGCGTTCGGATTGGGAAAAATGACACCGCCGCAGCGTCGACCGCAGTAGGGTTCCGGGTCGATCGAGAAGTCGGCGGCGAGCGGCACGGTCTCGTAGGCGACGCCGTAGAGCCCGCAGTAAACCGGATAGAAGCTGTAGGTGATGTCCGGGAAGAGGATCGGCGCGTCGTGCCGGAGCAGGGCCTGGAAGGCGTGCGCCAGGACTTCGTCCGAGCCGTTGCCGACGAAGACCTGGCGCGGTTCGACACCATGGCGGAGGGCGATCGCCGCCTTGAGCAGGTCGGCGTTGGGGTCCGGGTAGAGGCGCAGGCGCGCCGCGTCGTCGCCGAGCTCCGCGCGGATCGCCGCCAGCACCGCCGGCGACGGCGGAAAGGGGTTCTCGTTGGTGTTGAGCTTGATCAGGTTGGCAACCTTCGGCTGTTCGCCCGGCACGTAGGNGGTCAGGGTGGCGACAACCTTGCTCCAGAAGCGACTCATGGGAATTTCGCGGAAAGCTTAAACGAGGGCGAAATGGTATCATGCCCCCGTCTCATCGCCTTTGCGGCCCACAGTCATGCGTCAAGCAGAAATCGTCCGTAACACCCTCGAGACGCAGATCAGCGTGCGTCTCGACCTCGATGGCAGCGGCCAGGGCAGGTTCGCTACCGGCGTCCCCTTCCTCGACCACATGCTCGACCAGATTGCACGCCATGGCCTGATCGACCTCGACGTGCAGGCCAAGGGCGATCTGCACATTGACGCCCATCACACCGTCGAGGACATCGGCATCGCCCTCGGTCAGGCGCTGGCCAAGGCGTGGGGCGACAAGAAGGGGCTGACCCGCTACGGTCATGCCTACGTGCCGCTGGACGAGGCCTTGTCGCGCGTCGTCATCGACCTTTCCGGGCGTCCGGGGCTGACCTTCAACGTGGAATTCACGCGGGCGCTGGTCGGCCAGTTCGATGTCGACCTGGTCTGCGAGTTCTTCCAGGGGATGGTCAACCATGCCGGCATGACACTGCACATCGACAACCTGCGCGGCCACAACGCGCATCACCAGGCGGAAACCGTCTTCAAGGCCTTCGGGCGGGCCCTGCGCATGGCGGCGACGCCTGACGCGCGCATGGCCGGCACCATGCCGTCGACCAAAGGCGCACTGTGACCATTGCGGTTGTCGATTACGGCATGGGCAACCTGCGCTCGGTGTCGCAGGCGCTCGAACACGTCGCCAGCGGCCGCGATGTCGTCGTTACCGCCGATCCGGCAACAGTGGCGGTGGCGGAGCGCGTGGTGTTCCCGGGACAGGGGGCGATGCCCGACTGCATGCGCGAACTCGACGCGCGCGGGTTGCGCCCGGCGGTTCTGGCGGCGGCCCGCGACAAGCCCTTTCTCGGGATCTGCATCGGCCTGCAGATGCTGTTCGAACACAGCGATGAAGGCGATGTCGCCGGCCTCGGCATACTGGCCGGCGCGGTGCGGCGTTTTCCGGACGAAAGGATGGTCGACCGCGACGGGCAGCGCCTCAAGGTCCCGCACATGGGCTGGAACCGGGTGCGGCAGAATCCGCATGCGTTATGGGCCGGCATTGCCGATGACGCGCGCTTCTACTTCGTGCACAGCTACTGCGTCCAGCCTGCCGATCCCTCGGTGGTCACGGGCACGACCGGGTACGGCATCCCCTTTACCTGTGCAGTGGGGCGGGATAATATCTTTGCCGTCCAGTTCCACCCGGAGAAAAGCGCCCAGGACGGCCTGCAACTGCTGAAAAACTTTGTCGCGTGGCAGCCGTAAGACCGCGTCCGTCGAGTTTCCTCCAACCGAAATCCCATGCTGATTATCCCCGCCATCGATCTCAAGGACGGCCAGTGCGTCCGCCTGAAGCAGGGCCTGATGGAACAGGCCACCATCTTTTCCGACAGCCCGGCCGAAATGGCCCGGCACTGGCTGGANTCAGGGGCGCGCCGCCTGCATCTGGTCGACCTCAACGGCGCCTTTGCCGGCAAGCCGAAGAACGAGCCGGCGATCAAGGCGATCCTGAACGAAGTCGGCGACGATATCCCGGTGCAACTCGGCGGTGGCATTCGTGACCTCGACACCATCGAGCGCTGCCTCGACGACGGCTTGTCCTACGTGATCATCGGTACCGCGGCCGTCAAGAACCCCGGCTTTCTGCACGACGCGTGCACGGCCTTCCCGGGCCACATCATCGTCGGCCTCGACGCCCGCGACGGACGGGTGGCGACCGACGGCTGGTCGAAGCTGACCGGCCACGATGTCGTCGACCTCGGCAGGAAGTACGAGGATTACGGGGTCGAGGCGATCATCTACACCGACATCGGCCGCGACGGCATGCTGTCCGGGATCAACATCGACGCCACCCTGCGTCTGGCGCAGGCGCTGACGATACCGGTGATCGCCTCGGGCGGCCTCTCGGCCCTCGACGAGATCAGGGAGCTCTGTGCGCTCGAGCATGAAGGCNNATCGTCGCGACCATTGCCGGGCGCGCCATCTACGACGGGTCGCTCGACTTCAAGGCGGCGCAGGACCTCGCCGACGAGTNNTCGGCGCCTGATGCTCGCCAAGCGCATCATCCCCTGTCTGGATGTCACCGCCGGTCGCGTCGTCAAGGGAACCAATTTCGTCGATCTGCGTGATGCCGGCGACCCGGTCGAGATTGCCCGCCGCTACGACGAGCAGGGGGCCGACGAGGTCACCTTTCTCGACATCACCGCCTCCAGCGACCAGCGTGACATCATCCTGCACATCGTCGAAGCCTGTGCCGCGCAGGTCTTCATTCCGCTGACCGTCGGCGGCGGCGTGCGCCGGGTCGAGGATGTCCGCCGTCTGCTCAATGCCGGTGCCGACAAGGTGTCGATGAACACGGCCGCGGTGAACGATCCCGATCTTGTCTTCAATGCCGCGAGCAAGGTCGGCTCGCAGTGCATCGTCGTCGCCATCGATGCCAAGCAGGCCGCGCCCGGCAGGTGGAACGTGTTCACGCACGGCGGGCGCAACGATACCGGGCTTGATGCGGTCGACTGGGCAAAGCGGGTCGAAATGCTCGGCGCCGGTGAAATCCTGCTGACCAGCATGGACCGTGACGGCACCAGGAACGGCTTCGACCTCGCCCTGACGCGGACCGTTTCCGATGCCATCGGGATTCCGGTAATCGCCTCCGGCGGTGTCGGTACGCTGCAACATCTTGCCGACGGCGTCAGCGAGGGGCGGGCCGATGCCGTGCTCGCCGCATCGATCTTCCATTTCGGCGAATTCACCGTGCGCCAGGCCAAGGAATACATGGCCGCGCGTGGCATCGAAGTCCGCCTGTGAGCGATCTCGACCACGCCCTGCCGTGGCTGGACGCCCTCAAGTGGGACGCCGACGGCATGATCCCGGCCATCGCCCAGGACGGGCAGGGCCGGGTCGTCATGTTCGCTTACATGAATCGCGAGTCGTTGCAGGAGACAGTCCGCTCCGGCAACGCGGTATACTGGTCGCGTTCGCGCCGGCGTCTGTGGCGCAAGGGTGAAGAATCGGGCCACTTCCAGAAGGTGCAGTCGATCCGAACCGATTGCGACGGCGATGTGCTGTTGCTGGCGATCGAGCAGGTGGGCGGGATCGCCTGCCATACCGGCCGCGCAAGCTGTTTTTTCAACGAGTTGCACGGGGAATGCTGGGTTCCCGTCGATCCGGTCCTGAAGGACCCAAAGGATATCTACGCAAAATGAGCAAACCACAAGAGACGGACAAGACGGAAGCTGTCGACAAGGGAGAAGCGATCGACAAGAAGGACAAGCATGACTTGNCTGCACCGGCTTTCCGAGACGCTCCTTTCCCGTCGCAATGCCGACCCGGAGGCCTCCTATACGGCACAGTTGCTGGCGGGCGGCCCCGATTCGATCCTGAAGAAGATCGGCGAGGAATGTGCCGAGCTGATCATGGCCGGCAAGGAAGGCAAGCGCCTGAAGATCGTCTGGGAATCGACCGACGTNGGTCACCATGTGCTGGTTCTGCTCGCNCTTTACGGCCTGGGCGTCGAGGACGTCCTTCAGGAATTGCGCCGCCGCGAAGGGATCTCCGGCATTGACGAGAAAAAGACGCGGGGCGGCAAGGACGAGAAGAAGGCAAAGGAAGGGCACAAATGAGCGACTGCCTCTTCTGCAAGATCGTCGCCGGCAGCATTCCCTGCCATAAGGTGTTCGAGGACGACGATATCCTCGCGTTCAAGGACCTTTATCCGCAGCGTCCGGTCCACGTGCTGGTGATACCGAAAAGGCACATCACGTCGCTGGCTACGGCGACGGCGGACGATGCGCCGGTGCTCGGCAGCATGCTGGCCAGGGCCAACGAAATCGCAACGGCCCAGGGCAGCCCGGACGGCTTCCGTGTCATCATCAACAACGGACGGGTGGGGAATCAGGAGGTCCCTCACCTGCACATGCATGTCGTGGGCGGACCGGATCCGGTCGGTCCCATGCTCAAACGCCTCTAGGAGACAGACATGGGCAGTTTTTCCATATGGCACTGGCTGATCGTTCTGGTCATCGTCATGCTGATCTTCGGCACCAAGAAGCTGCGCAATATCGGGCAGGATCTCGGCGGCGCGGTCAAGGGTTTCAAGGATGGCATGAAGGACGCCAATGCGCCGGAACCGCCGGCGGCCGACAGTGTGCCGGCGCAGCAGGTCGGCGGGCAGACGATCGATGTCGAAGTGAAGGAAAAGACGAAGTCCTGAGCGGCAGGGCGGGTCAGCGCATGACCCGGGCGGTTCCAGCCTGCCTGCCCCGTGGCGCATTCCTATGTTCGATATCGGCTTTTCCGAACTCCTGGTCATCGGTGTGGTCGCCCTGATCGTCATCGGGCCTGAGAAACTGCCCAAGGTGGCGCGCACGCTCGGGCATCTGCTTGGAAGGGCGCAGCGTTACGTCAATGACGTCAAGTCCGACATCAACCGTGAAATCCAGCTCGAAGAGCTGAAGAGGCTGCAGGCGGAAGTCACCGAGTCGGCGCGCTCGCTCGAGGATTCGGTGCGCAAGGAGTACGAGGCCGCCCGCACCTCGGTTGAAGTGCCGGCCCAGGCGGCGGTCGCCGAACTGAATGAGGCGGTGCAGCAGGTGACCCAGGCGGCAGTGGCTCCCCTCACCGAGGCACCAACTTCCCCGGTCGAGGCTGTCGTTCCCGCCACCGTGGCCCCGAACAAACCCGCCGCATGAGCGATCCGCAGGCAAACCCCGCTCAGGAAGAGTCGTTCATCTCGCATCTGGTCGAGTTGCGCGACCGCCTGCTGCGCAGCCTGATCGCGGTCGGCGTGGTGCTCGGCGCGCTGTGCCTCTATCCCGGACCGGGCGCCATCTACGACTTCCTGGCGGCGCCGCTCACCGCCGCCCTGCCGGAAGGCACCAAGATGGTCGCGATCGGCGTCATCACGCCGTTCATGGTACCGCTCAAGGTGACCGCCATGGTCGCCTTCGTCCTTGCCCTGCCCTTCGTCCTCTACCAGGCCTGGGCCTTTATCGCNCCCGGGCTCTACGCACACGAGAAGCGGCTCGGCATTCCGCTGATCATTTCGAGCACCTTGCTGTTCATTCTTGGCATCGCCTTCTGCTACTACTTCGTCTTCGGCCAGGTGTTCAGCTTCATAGCCGGCTTCGCGCCCAAGAGCATCACGCCGGCGCCGGACATCGAGGCCTACCTGTCGTTCGTGATGACCATGTTCCTCGCGTTCGGCATTGCCTTCGAGGTGCCGGTGGCGCTTGTCGTGCTGGTCAGGATNGGGGTCGTGACCGTGGACAAGCTGAAGGAGTGGCGCTCGTACTTCATCGTCGGCGCCTTCGTCGTCGCCGCCGTGGTGACGCCGCCCGATGTCGTGTCGCAACTCGCGCTGGCGATTCCGATGTGCCTGCTCTACGAACTCGGCATCCTGGCGGCACGTTTCGTCTCCAGACCGGCCCCTGAAGAGCCTGCCGCGGTCGACCCCGGTACCGAGGCAAAAATGGATGCCGAGATGGACAGCGCGGAAGAGGAATTCCGCAAGCTCTCCGGCAAGTAGAGTCAGGCCGTCTGGCGCTCCGGTCCGGGTAAGGTGTCGAGCGTCTGCACCGGCGCCCCTTCCTCGAACCACCACAGCGTCCCGGCCGGCATGGTTTCCCAGACTTCGTCGTCGGTCAGCGGCAGCGTGGCGATTACCGCGACGCGATCGTCGGGTGACGTCACGTCGCTGAAATCGACGGTGACATCCTGATCCTTCAGGTGAGCCTGGGCGAACGGCGCCTGGCGCACGATGTACGCGAGCCTGGTCGAGGCATGGGCGAACAGCCAGTCGCCGTTGGACAGCAGGTAATTGAATTCGCCGTGGCGGGCAATTTCCAGTGTCAGGTCGTGGATGGCGGCAAACAGCCCGGCGGGACCGGGCGGTGCGCTGTCGAAGCGCTGGCGCAGACGCTGCAGCAGCCAGCAGAAGGCGCGCTCGCTGTCGGTCACCCCGACGGGCACGCAGCTGCCGTCGAGTTCGGGCGCGAAATCGAGGAGGTTGCCGTTGTGGGCGAAGATCCAGTAGCGGCCCCATAGTTCGCGCATGAACGGGTGCGTGTTCTCGAGCCCGACGCAACCCTGCGTCGCCTTGCGGATATGGGCGATGACGCTCTTCGAGCGGATCGGGTACTGGCGGACCAGTTCGGCGACCGGCGACGTGCACGAGGGTTTGGGGTCGAGGAAGACGCGCGTTCCCTTGCCTTCGAAGAAGGCGATGCCCCACCCGTCCGAATGCACGTCAGTCGCGCCGCCGCGCGCCTGGAATCCGGTAAACGAAAAGCAGATGTCGGTCGGCACGTTGCAGTTCATGCCCAGCAATTGGCACATGGCTCACTCCCGGTCGGCGCGCATTGCCGGCCGCTTGCCGATCTTGACCTGGGCCTCGACGACGGTCTTGTCGCGGCGCAGGCGGAGGAGCGAACGTTCGTCGGGCTTGAGCGCGGCGATCAGTTCGAGCATTACCTGCGGATCCTTGACCGGCTTGCCGCCGACCGTCAGCAGCACGTCGCCGGGGCGGATGCCGGCGGCATCGGCCGGGCTGCCGCGGACGACGCCGGCGATCAGCGCGCCCTCGCTATCCGGCAGGCCAAAGGATTCGGCCAGTTCGGGAGTGATTTCCTGCGCCTCGACACCGATCCAGCCGCGCGTCACCGAGCCGTTCTGGATGATCTGCTCCATGATGTTCCTGGCGCTCGAAATGGGAATCGCGAAGCCGATGCCGAGCGAGCCGCCGGTGCGCGAGTAGATCGCCGTGTTGATGCCGACCAGATGGCCGTTGATGTCGACCAGCGCGCCGCCGGAGTTGCCCGGGTTGATCGCGGCGTCGGTTTGGATGAAGTTCTCGAAGGTGTTGATCCCGAGATGCGAGCGCCCGAGGGCCGAGACGATCCCCATGGTCACCGTCTGGCCGACGCCGAAAGGGTTGCCGATGGCCAGCACGACATCGCCGACGCGCAGGGTTTCCATCTGGCCGAAGGTAATCGCCGGCAGCCTTTCGGCCCTGATCTGCAGCACCGCCAGGTCGGATTCCGGATCGCTGCCGATGACCGTCGCCTTGTAGGTGTGGCCGTCGTTCAGCGAAACCTGGATGTCCCTGGCGGCCTCGACGACGTGGAAGTTGGTCAGGATGTAGCCATTGGCGCTGACCACGACTCCCGAGCCGAGGCCCGAGTTGGGCTGCGGCGGAAGTTCCGGGCGCTCGCCGAAGAAGTGACGGAAGACCGGGTCGTCGAGCAGCGGGTGGCGCTGCTTGCGGACCGCCTGCGTCGTGTAGATGTGAACTACTGCAGGCAGGGCCGCGCGCGCCGCCTCGCGATATGAACCCGTACCCCGGCCATCGTCATCGGCTACCGGCGCCGGCACCTCGCGCACGGTGACCGGGCTCGGGCGGGATGGCAGCCACTCCGGCTTCAGCGTGCTGGTCACGAAGAGGATGGCGACCGCAACCGTTACCGTTTGTGCAAAAATCAGCCATAACCTGCGCATGAAAGACCGTGTCGNATGAACCGAGAACAACTGGTGGAGTATCTGGATGAGCTGCTGCAGCCCGCGAAGTTCCGCGATTATTGCCCAAACGGACTGCAAGTGGAAGGACGCGCCGAGGTCGCGCGCATCGTTGCCGGGGTCACCGCCAGCCAGGCGCTGCTCGACGTTGCAGTGGCGCGCGATGCGGACGCCGTCATCGTTCATCACGGCTACTTCTGGAAGGGCGAGGATGGACGGGTCACCGGCATCCGCCGGCAGCGCCTGAAGACTCTGCTCGCCAATGACATCAGCCTCCTTGCCTACCATCTGCCGCTCGACGCGCATCCCGAACTCGGCAACAACGCGATGCTTGCGGCGCGCCTCGACTGGCTGCCGGAAGGGCGCTTCGGCGACCAGGACATCGCCTGGCTGGGTCGCGTCGCCGTTCCGACGACGGCTGGCCAACTGGCTGCGCAGATCGCCGGCGGGCTGGCGCGTGCACCGCTGCTGATCGGCCATCCCGAGCGTCCGGTGCGCCGGATTGGCTGGTGTACGGGCGCTGCCCAGGATTGCTTCGAGCAGGCGATCGCACTTGCCGTCGATGCCTTCGTTTCCGGCGAGATTTCCGAACCGACGGTCCATCTGGCGCGTGAGAGCGGGGTGCCATACCTCGCCTGCGGACATCACGCGACCGAGCGCTACGGCATCGCCGCACTCGCCGGCCACCTCAACCAGCACTGCGGGTTGCAGTGCGAGTTCGTGGACCTCGACAACCCGGTCTAGCCGACCCGCTCGAGGCCGTAACCCGACTCGAGAATCAGCATGAGGAGGACGATTTCCTCGACCACCTCGAGCGGGAAACCAATGCGCTGACCTTCGCGGTTGTCGTGGACCAGCCGGTAAAGATAATTGAGGCAGTCCTGGGTGCCCCAGATCGTCGTCAATTGGGCAATGACGTGCTCATAGTCCTCAAGCGACCTGAGTCCCGAGACTGGTGCTTCCAAATCCTGCCATGCGGGCACCTGCAGGTTGAATTTTCTCCTGAGGGTGGGCAGCAGCTTTGTATAGTCGCCGCGCAGGCCGCCCCGCCGATAGAGGTCGAGCAACATCAGCCAGGGGCGGGGATTGTCCGATGCGCTGTCCTCGATGTGGCGGGCGAGCGTTTCGGTCGCGCCCTGGAGGCGCCCGAAGGACAACATGATTTCGGCGAGCGCGATGGCGCTCTCATCCTGGTTGTACCTGACGTCGACGGCGCGGAGGTCGCCCGGCGGCCGCGAAAAACCGTCCAGATGAAGGTCAACAGGCGCGGCGCCGGTGGTAGCGCCGGCCGGCGACGCCACAGACCCCACCCTTGGTGCCGGAGCGGGCCCCGGTGCCGCCGGTCGCGCGGGGCTGGCAATGGCTAGTGGCACTTCGCGTTCTGCCCGGCGGTCGCGGCGGCGCCCGAGGAAGTGGGCGAGCCCGGCGGCGATCAGTCCCCNCGCCAGCGCGCTGAGCAGGAAGTCCTGCCAGGTGCCGCTTGCTGCAGGCGGCGGTGCTGCGGGCTTGGCGACCGGGGCGGGGAGGCTGGGGGCGGCGGTCCCGGCGGCCTGCATCTTCTGCTGCAGCGCCATTGCTTCGGCGGTCAGCGCGAGAGCTCTGTCGAGTGCTTCGATCTGCGCGTTGAGCGACTGTATCGTCGCCTGCACCTTGAGCATGCGCTCGTCGAACTCCTCACGGCTGCCTTTCGCGGGCACGGCCTTCTGGCCCGGCGCGATTTCCGCGGGCGGGGCACCGAGCAGGACGCGATCGGCTCCCCGGCCTTGGGCGCGGCCACCGGCTGGGCGATCTTGGGTGGCGGGGGCGGGGGCGGCGGCGGCGGAGGGGCGTCCTCGCTGCGCGCCTTGGGGGCGCTGCTCCGGCAGGGTGTCCCGCTCCGCCACGAGACGTTGTCTGACGTCAGGTATCGTGACCGGCGTGCCGTCGGCGAGGCCGGGACGCCCGCTCAGCTTCGGGTTGGCGCGCTTGAGGGCGGCCAGCATCCGGCGCTGCTGCGCCAGATTGTCGGGAACGAGCGCTTCGGCGATGCTCTCGAGGGTATCGCCTTCGCTGGCCCNGCCATTCCTGGCTGCCGGCGCCGCGGCCACGCGCGCCGGCGGACGGCGTGTCCACGCCATCGCCCGGAGCGGGCGCGGCGCTGGCGAGAACCAGGGNNGTTCGGGCGGCATCAGCACGTAGTCGCGCTGCAGATCGATGCCGCAACCAGCGCGCACGCCGATGAGGAAAACCGGCTCGGAAACCGGTTTGCTGCCGGTGATCAGCAGACGGTAGCGATTGCCCTCGCGCACCAGCTTGATGCGCCCGGCGGAGATGACCGGCAGGTCGGAACCGTCGAGCGGCGCCAAGGTGAAACAACTCGCCTCGATGGTCTCGCCGGGCTCGGTGTTGATCGGCACCTCCGCGCGCAGGGGCTCGCCGACACGCGAGCGCAGCACGATTTCGCCAAGCCCGATCGCCCAGCCCTGGCTGGCTGACAGCAATGCAGCGCTGAGGGCGCTCAAGCGCAATGTTCTGGAATTCACCATAGCCCGCCTTCGATCAGTGACCGTTATCCCAAAAGCAATTTTACCAGTCGGCTGGCGCCAACATCATTAACTATTGCACACTGGCGGTTATTTCACTTCCACAGCAAGGATTGCCATGGCCTTCGTCTTTCCCCCGCATTCTCCTGCGGCGCTCCCGGTAGCCGGCAGCACGGCCTGTTTTTCGGTCCGTCGCGTCTTCTGCGTTGGCCGCAACTATGCGGATCATGCCCGCGAGATGGGGGCGGCCAACCAGGCCGAGGGGCGCGAGCCGCCCTTCTTCTTCATGAAGCCCGGCGACGCGGTGGTCGGCGGCAACGACGAGATCAGCGTCGCCTACCCGCCGCTGACCAACAATCTGCATCATGAAGTCGAACTGATCGTTGCCCTTGGCAGCGGCGGGACGAATGTTGCGGTCGACGCCGCCAGGGAGCTGATTTTCGGCTATGCCGTCGGCCTCGACCTGACGCGCCGCGACATCCAGGCGCGGGCCAAGGAGAAGGGGCATCCGTGGGACATGGGCAAGGGCTTCGACCAGTCGGCCGTCGCCGGGGTGATCCAGCCGGTGGCGCTGGTCGGGCACCCGGATCGCGGGCGCATCTGGCTGGCGGTCAATGGCGATGTCCGCCAGGAAGGCGACTTGGCGGCGATGCTGTGGAAGGTGGCGGACATCATCGCCAACCTGACGACGCTGGTGCGCCTCGCGCCCGGCGACCTGATCTACACCGGGACGCCGGCCGGGGTCGGGCCGCTGCTGCCGGGCGACGTGCTGGAAGCCGGGGTCGACGGCGTTGGCACGCTGCGTGCCCGGATCGTCTGAACGCTACTTCGGGCGCCGGTCGATGACCCGCCGGGCCTTGCCGATCGAGCGCTCGATGCCGCCGATCTCGACGATCTCGATGCGGGCGGTGATGCCGATGTAGGACTTGATGTGGTGTTGCAGGTCGTGCGCCACGAACTCCTTCTCCGGGCCGGTGGCGAATTCGAACTCCGGCTTCATTTCGACGTTGACCTTCATTGCATCGAGGTGGCCGTCGCGGCTCACTTCCAGCATGTAGTGCGGGGACAGCCTGGGCTGCCTGAGGATGAGTTCTTCTATCTGCGACGGAAAGACATTGACGCCGCGGATGATCAGCATGTCGTCGGAGCGGCCGGTGATCTTGCCGATCCGCCGCATCGAGCGCGCGGTCGGCGGCAGCAGGCGGGTCAGGTCGCGGGTGCGGTAGCGGATCAGCGGCATCGCCTGCTTGGTCAGCGAGGTGAACACCAGTTCGCCCAGGCTGCCGTCGGGCAGGACTTCGCCGGTCGCCGGGTCGATGATCTCGGGGAAGAAATGATCCTCCCAGAGGACCGGGCCATCCTTGGCTTCGGCGCATTCGCAGGCGACGCCCGGGCCGATCACCTCGGACAGGCCGTAGAGGTCGATGGCATCGATGCCGAAGGTCGCCTCGATCTCCGTGCGCATCGCCTCGGTCCACGGTTCCGCGCCGTGCATGCCGATGCGCAATGCGGTGCTCTTCGGGTCGATTCCCTGGCGGTGCAATTCGTCGGCCATGTTGAGCATGTAGGACGGCGTGACCATGATGATGGTCGGCCTGAAGTCGCAGATCAGTTGCACCTGCTTCTCGGTCTGCCCGCCCGACATCGGGATCACCGTGCACCCGAGCCGCTCGGCGCCGTAATGGGCGCCGAGGCCGCCGGTGAACAGCCCGTAGCCGTAGGCGACGTGGGCGATGTCGCCCTTGCGGCCGCCGCCGGCGTAGATCGAGCGCGCCATCAGGTCGGCCCACATGTCGACGTCGGCCTGCGTGTAGCCGACCACGGTCGGCTTGCCGGTGGTCCCGCTCGAAGCGTGGATGCGCACGACTTCCTCGCGCGGCACGGCGAACATCCCGTAAGGGTAGTTGTCGCGCAGGTCCTGCTTGTTGGTGAACGGGAAGCGCGCGAGATCGGCAAGCGACCGGAAATCCTCCGGATGGACGCGGGCGGCGTCGAAGGCAGCCTTGTAGTGCGGCACGTTGCTGTNGACGTGGCGCAGCGTCCATTTGAGGCGCTCGGTCTGCAGGGCGACGATCTCGTCGCGACTGGCGGTTTCGATGACGTGTAGGCCCTTGCTCATTCCTGATTTCCTCCTGAACCGCGAATTTTCGTCCCGTCGTCGGTGGCGCTGCTTGAGCCAGATCAATTTGCCGTGCTTTTGCCGGTCGACCGCAACTGTCCGCGAGGGATGCCGGAGCATGACTTCGGCTTCCGGGGAGCGGTTCGCGCGGCGGGAACCGGTTGTGTCATTGCCGGTCGCCAGCGCCCGGAGTTGCCGGATTCCGGTCGGCGGCCGCGCTGCTCCCGTACCTGCCGCGGCGGGCATGCGGGCAAGCTGATCGACCCCATAATTATGAATTCTGCGGGCAGGAACGGCGCCGCTTGTGATAAGATTGAAAATTGAATATCGCTATTAACCGGGCGGGTCCGCAGGGGGTTCAGGCGTGCCGCTCATTGCTCGCAACTCAACTAAACGCAAGGAAAGCGCATGAAAATTCACGAATATCAGGGCAAGCAAATCCTGAAGAAATTCGGCGTGTCGGTTCCGCGCGGGATTCACTGCACCACCGTGGACGACGCGGTCAAGGCAGCCGAAACCCTGGGCGGCAGTGTCTGGGTGGTCAAGGCCCAGATCCACGCCGGTGGCCGCGGCAAGGGCGGTGGCGTCAAGGTCGCCAAGTCGCTGGAGCAAGTGCGCGAGTACGCGAACCAGATCCTCGGCATGCAGCTGATCACCCACCAGACCGGTGCGGAAGGCCAGAAAGTGCGCAACCTGCTGGTCGAGGAAGGCGCCGACATCAGGCATGAATACTATTGCGCCGCGCTGACCGACCGCGCCACGCAGTCCGTCGCCATGATGGCCTCGTCCGAGGGCGGCATGGACATCGAGGAAGTCGCGCACAAGACCCCGGAAAAGATCATCAAGGTCTTCATCAACCCGCTGGTCGGCATGACCGACGAGCAGGCCCGGACGCTGGCCGACGGCATCGGCGTTCCCGAGGCTTCGAAGGCGCAGGCGATGGATACCTTCAAGAAGCTGTACACCTGCTACATGGAAACCGATGCCTCGCTGGCCGAGATCAACCCGCTGATTCTCGAGGGCAACGGCAACATCAAGGCGCTCGACGCCAAGTTCAACTTCGACTCCAACTCGCTCTTCCGTCAGGAAGAGATTGTCGCCATGCGCGACCTCGACGAAGAGGATCCGGATGAACTCGAGGCGTCCCACTTCGACCTCACCTACATCTCGCTCGACGGCAACATCGGCTGCCTGGTCAATGGCGCCGGCCTGGCGATGGCGACGATGGACACGATCAAGCTGTTCGGCGCCGAGCCGGCCAACTTCCTCGACGTCGGCGGTGGCGCGACGACCGAGAAGGTCACTGAAGCGTTCAAGATCATGCTCAAGAACCCCAAGGTGAAGGGCATCCTGGTCAATATCTTCGGCGGCATCATGCGCTGCGACACCATTGCCGACGGCGTCGTCGCCGCCGCCCGCGAAACGCATCTCTCGGTGCCGCTGGTCGTCCGCATGAAGGGTACCAACGAACAGATCGGCAAGCAGATCCTCAAAGATTCGGGTCTGCCCATCATTTCCGCCGATTCCATGGCCGAAGCCGCCACCAAGATCGTCGCCGCGGTCCAGTAAGGAGCTACCGAATGTCCATTTTCATCAATAAAGACACCCGAATCATCACCCAGGGCATTACCGGCAAGACCGGCCAGTTCCATACCGAGAAGTGCATCGAATACGCGAACGGGAAGAACTGCTTCGTCGCCGGCGTGAACCCCAAGAAGGCCGGCGAGTCGATCTTCGGCGTGCCCATCTTCGGCTCGGTCAAGGAAGCCGCCGCCGAAACCGGTGCCACCGTCTCCGTCATCTACGTACCGCCTCCGGGCGCCGCTGCCGCGATCTGGGAAGCGGTCGAGGCCGACCTCGATTTCGTCATCTGCATCACCGAAGGCGTTCCCGTGCGCGACATGCTGATGGTGCGCAACAAGATGAAGCAGAAAGTAGCCGCCGGCGGCAAGGAAACCCTGCTGCTCGGCCCGAACTGCCCCGGCCTGATCACCCCGGATGAAGTCAAGATCGGCATCATGCCGGGTCACATCCACATGAAGGGCCGTATCGGCGTCGTCTCGCGTTCCGGCACGCTGACCTACGAAGCGGTCGGGCAGTTGACCGAACTCGGCCTCGGCCAGTCTTCCGCGGTCGGCATCGGCGGTGACCCGATCAACGGTCTCAAGCACATCGACGTCATGAAGGCCTTCAACGACGACCCGGAAACCGACGCCGTCATCATGATCGGCGAGATCGGCGGTCCGGACGAGGCCGAAGCCGCGCAGTGGTGCAAGGCCAACATGCAGAAGCCGATCGTCGGCTTCATCGCCGGCGTCACTGCGCCGGCCGGCAAGCGCATGGGCCATGCCGGCGCGCTGATCTCCGGCGGCGCCGACACGGCCAATGCCAAGCTCGCCATCATGGAAGAGTGCGGCTTCACCGTGACGCGCGACCCGTCCGAAATGGGCAAGCTGCTGAAGGCATTGCTGTAAAATCCGGGCCTGGCCCAACCGGGAGAGGCGGGCCGCGTGCCCGCCTTTTTCGTCTGGTATTCATGGAACTGGATCTCACATCAACTGCATTCTGGGTCGCCGTCGGCCAGATCATCCTGATCGATATCGTCCTGTCCGGCGACAACGCGGTGGTCATCGCGCTTGCCTGCCGCAACCTGTCGCCCGAGCAGCGCAAGAAGGGTATCTTCTGGGGTGTCGCCGGTGCGGTCAGCCTGCGCGTCGTCCTCACCATATTCGCCGCGCTGGTCATGAACCTGCCGTGGCTCAAGCTGGTAGGCGGACTGCTGCTGGTGTGGATCGCCGTCAAGCTGATGCTGCCGGGAGACGAGGAGGGCCATGACATCGAGGCGTCGGCCAACCTGTGGGGCGCGGTCAAGACGATCGTCGTCGCCGATTTCGTCATGAGTCTCGACAATGTCATCGCCGTCGCCGGTGCGGCGCACGGCAGCCTGGTGCTGCTGCTGTTCGGACTCGCCGTCAGCATTCCGCTGATCGTCTGGTCGAGCCAGGTGATCCTGCGCTGGATGGAGCGCTGGCCCTGGATCGTCCTGCTCGGCGCCGGCCTGCTCGGCTATGTCGCCGGCCAGATGATCCTCACCGACCCGGGCGTCGTCGGGGTGTTGCCGCCGTTGCCGGCGTGGGCGGCGAAGGCTGCCGGCGGCATCGGGGCGCTGCTCGTCGTCATCGTCGGCCGCTGGCTCGAGCAGCGCATCCTGGCGCGTCAGGATGTCACCATCGTTTAAGGAGCGGGCATGGCGCTGTTTCTCTCGGAAAATGCCGTCAAACAGGTGTTGACCGCAACCATGGCGCTGGAAGCGGTAGAGTCGGCGCACCGCGACCTTGCCCTCGGCCAGGCGCAGGACACGCCGCGGGCCCGCACCCGGCTGCCGCAGACGGTGCTGCACGTCCTGCAGGGCGCGCTGCCGGCGCAGGGCGTACTCGGCTACAAGGCCTACACGACCAACCGCAGCGGCAACCGCTTCCTCGTCCATCTGTTCGATGCCGCCAGCGGTAGCCTGCTGGCGGTCATCGAGGCCGACTACCTGGGAATGATCCGCACCGGCGCCGCGAGCGGCGTTGCCGCCCGCTGGCTGGCGCGCCCCGACACTTCCGTGGCCGGCGTTTTTGGTGCCGGCTGGCAGGCCGAAGGCCATGTTCGCGGCATCTGCGCCGCGATGCCGCTGGAACTGGTCAAGGTCTTCAGCCGCAATGCGGAGAAGCTGCGCGCCTTCTGCGAGCGGCTGAGCGGGATGACCGGGGTCGCGGTGGTGCCCGCCGCCAGCGCCGAGGATGCCGTGCGCGGCAGCGACCTGATCGGAACCGTGACGACGGCGACGCAGCCGCTGTTCGACGCCGAATGGCTGGAGCCGGGGACGCACATCAACGCCGCCGGCTCCAACGCGCTGATCCGCCAGGAGCTGCCCGAAGCCGCGCTCCGGCGCAGCGCCGTGGTCGCGGTCGACTCCGTGCCGACGGCGCTCGCCGAGGCCGGCGACCTGCTGCCGCTGCTGGAAAAGGGACGTCTCCATGCGCGCCAGCTGGTCGAGCTGGGTGACGTCATCATCGGCAGGCACGTTGGGAGGACGGCGGCCGACCAGGTGACCGTGTTCGAATCGCAGGGCATGGCGATACAGGATCTTGCCGTGGCGCTGCGGGTCGTTGCCGCCGCGCGGGAACGCGGCCTGGGTGTCGAATTGCCGCTGCAATGAGAGAAACCTCACGGACACATTCCGGGGAGGCGGGCACAATGGAGCCTCAGACTGATCAATCCGTGGAAGCGATGACCCTGGGCGAAGCTCTCGAAATGGCGGTATGCACCGATCCAGGAGAGGTGCGTCCGCACAACGAGGACGCGGTATTCGGCGACGCCGCGCTTGGCCTGGCGATTCTGGCCGATGGGATNGGGGGCTACAGCGCCGGCGAGGTCGCCAGCAGCATGGCCACCGCGCTGCTCGCCGAAAGCCTCGTCGGAACCCTGGACGGGCGCGAGCCGCAGCAGTTCGACGCCGATGGACTGCGCGTTGCCCACCAGCAGTTGCGCGAACGGATCGAGCAGGCCAACGCCGAGATCTACTTCGCCGCGCAGGGACATCCGCAGCTCTACGGAATGGGCACGACGCTGGTCGTCGCCTGGTTCTACGACAACATCGTGACCGTTGCCCATCTTGGCGATTCGCGGGCCTATCGGTTGCGCGGAAATCTCTTCGAACGCCTGACGCGTGATCATTCCCTCTTACAACAACAACTCGACAGTGGCATCATTAGCGCCGAGGAGGCTCGCTTCTCCCTGAGCAAGAATCTGGTGACGCGGGCCCTNGGGGTGGACTTGACGGTCGAACCGGAAATCCGGGATTTTTCCGTCCAGCCAGGGGATCTCTACCTGCTTTGTTCGGATGGCCTCAACGACATGGTCGGCGACGTCGAAATCGGGACGACGATGCGGGCGCTGGCCGGCGATCCGGAGGCGGCGGCGGAGCGACTGGTGCAGATGGCGAACGACAATGGTGGACGCGACAACATTTCGGTGATTCTGGTGCGGGTGCGCGGGGCGTTTCCGGCGCGTGCCGGCTGGTGGAAAAACTGCGGGTACGATTCGGCTAGGGCAGGGAAGGCAAGATGGGAAGACTGATCCTCTCGATGGATGGGCTGGTGCTCAAGGAGATTCCTCTCAACAAGGAGAACCTGACAATCGGGCGCCGCCCGAGCAACGACATCCAGATCGACAATCTGGCCATTTCCGGCGAGCACGCGCGGATCGTCACGATCCTCGATGATTCTTTCCTGGAGGATCTCAACAGCACCAACGGGACGCTGGTCAATGGCCAGGCCATCACCCGCCATGTCCTCAAGAACAACGACGTGATCGAACTCGGCAAGTACAAGCTCAAGTTCATGTCCGAGGCGGCAGTCGGCGAATTCGACAATACGGCCCAGTTGCGGGCGGCGGGGCTGTCGACCGAGCCGGAGCCGGAACGCACCTTCGCCGATACGCAGATCATGATTCCCAGGCCGGTGGCGCCGCCGCCGCCGATACCGAGGGTGACGATCCGCCTGCTCAACGGTCCGAATGCCGGCAAGGCGATGGAACTGGCGAAACTGCTGACCACGCTCGGCAAGCCCGGGGTTCAGGTCGCGGTCGTTTCCCGTCGTTCCGAAGGCGTCTTCCTCACCCATGTCGAAGGGGCAACGTTTCCCACGGTCAATAACAGCGAAATCGGTGGCGAGGCGTTCCTGCTGCGCGACAAGGACATCGTCGAGATCGCCGGCATCAGGATCGAGGTCCGCGTCAAGGCCTGACGCGATAGCGCGCCGGCCTGCTTCCCGGGGTCACTCGGGACATCTTTTCCGGCCATTCCGGCGTCAGCCGTTCGTCGCGGTGCGTGACACCGGGTCCCCTCCAGCGCGACCACCGGCCGACGGGCCAGGGTGATGTAGCGGGTGCCAAACCGGCTTTTCGGCGAGGGATCGCGCGCTTGCAGCGCGCGCAAGGAATGCGCCGGAGCCGGGACAAAGTTGTACAATCTCCAAGAGTTGTCACCGCGGTCCGGACAAACTGCCGTGTTCCCGGAAAAATCCGGCACCAGCGGGGCAATTGGCCGCGCGATGACGGGAGAGGGTCACGGCTTTCGCAATCAGATGACGATGAAATTGAGAATCCTCGGCTGTAGCGGCGGCATCGGCGGCGAGCACTTGCGGACCACGTCGCTGCTCGTCGACGACGATGTCCTGATCGATGCCGGCACCGGGGTCGCGGTCCTGCCGATAGCGGATCTGGCGCGCATCGATCATGTCTTCCTGACCCACACCCATCTCGACCACATCGCCTGCCTGCCGCTGATGATCGACTCCGTGGGCGACCGCCGCGACAAGCCGCTGACCGTCTACGGGACGCCGGCAGTGCTCGACATCCTTAAGGCGCACGTCTTCAACTGGCTGGTCTGGCCCGATTTCGCCGAGGTTCCCTCGGCCGACAATCCCTTCTTGCGCTATCAGCCGGTAGAATTGCTGCAGCCGGTCGCGCTCGGGGAGCGCGTTTTCACGCCGCTGCCGGTCGATCATACCGTCCCGGCGGTGGGTTACCGGCTCGATTCCGGTAGCGGCAGCCTGGTCTTTTCCGGGGATACCGGACCCTGCGCCGACTTCTGGCGAGCGGTCAACCGCATCGACAACCTGCGCCATCTGATCATCGAATGCGCCTTCCCGGACCGTGAGGCGCCGCTGGCCGTGCTCTCCCGGCATCTCTGTCCGGGCATGCTGGCAGTGGAACTACGCAAGCTCGAGCGGGACTGCGAAATTCATATCACCCACCTCAAGCCTGGGCAGATGGAACTGACCATGGCCGAAATCGCCGGTCGTCTGGGTGAATTCGGGCCGCGGATGCTGCGCAACGACCAGGTTTTCGAGTTTTGAAACAGGGCGGGGAGTCGCTTCCCCACGTCCGGCAACAGACAGGATACATCGTGGGAACGCTAGACGACCTCTTTCGCCGCTTCGAACACCTCAATGACATCGGGGCGTCGCTATCCAACGAGCGTGACCTCAACCGCCTGCTCGAGAAGATCACCATCGCCGCCAAGGCCGTCACCCGGGCCGATGGCGGCACCCTGTACCTGCTGTCCGAAGACAAGCGCCACCTGCATTTCGAGATCGTGCGCACCGAGTCGCTCAACATCGCCTTCGGCGGCACCAGCGGCAACCCGGTTTCCGGGAAGTTTCCGGATCTGCCGCTCTATCGCGACGACGGCTCGCCCAACGACACCATGGTGGCGGCCCATGCGGCGATCACCGGGAAGACCGTGAACATCGCCGACGCCTATGTCGCCAGGGGCTTCGATTTTTCCGGAACGCGCAAGTTCGACGAGCGCACCGGTTACCGCTCGCAATCCTTCCTCACCGTACCGATGCGCAACCACGAGGGCGAGATCATCGGCGTGCTGCAACTGATCAATGCCCGCATGCCGGAGCACGATGTCGTCGTGCCGTTTTCCGAAGCGGATCAGCGTCTGGCCGAGTCGCTCGCCTCGCAGGCAGCCATCGCGCTGACCAACCGGCAACTGCTGCACCAGCTCGAAGTCCTCTTCGAATCCTTCATCCGGCTGATCAACTCGGCAATCGACGACAAGTCGCCCTATACCGGCGAGCATTGCCAGCGCGTGCCCGAACTGACGATGATGCTGGCCGAGGCCGCGCACGAAACCAGCGAAGGGCCGCTCGCCGATTTCCGCCTCACCGACCGCGACCGCTACGAACTGCGCATTGCCGCGCTGCTCCATGATTGCGGCAAGGTCACGACGCCGGTCCACGTCGTCGACAAGGCGACCAAGCTGCAGACCATCTTCGACCGCATCGAGCTCATCGATACCCGCTTCGAACTGTTGCGGCGCGATGCCGAAATCCGCATGCTGCGGCAGATCGTCGCCGGAGTTCCGGGCGAGCGGGCCGAGGCGGAATTCCGCGAATTCGTCGCCAACATGGAGGTCGACCGCAACTTCCTGCACCAGGCCAACGTCGGCAGCGAGCGCATGAGCGACGACGACATCGACCGCGTCAGGGCGATCGCCGCCGGCTATCGCTGGCAGGAGGCGTCCGGCGTCGAGGTCGATTTCCTCTCGGCGGACGAACTCGAGAACCTCAGCATCCGCGCCGGCACGCTGACCCAGAAGGAACGCCAGACCATCAACTACCACGTCAGCGCGACGATCAGGATGCTCGAGCAACTGCCGTGGCCCAGGCACCTGAAGAACGTTCCCGAGTACGCCGGCGGCCACCACGAGCGGATGGACGGCAAGGGCTACCCGCGCGGCCTGACGCGCGAGCAGATGAGCTGGCAGGCGCGGATGATGGGCATCGCCGACATCTTCGAGGCGCTCACCGCGCGCGACCGCCCGTACAAGCCCGGCATGACCCTGTCGCAGGCGCTCGGCATCCTGCAGAAGTTCCGCGAGAACGGCCACATCGATCCCGACCTGCACGACGTGTTCATCGGCAGCGAGATCTACCGCAAGTACGCCGCGCAGTTCCTCGATGCGAAGCAGGTGGATTGCTGAGGGAGACGAACTGCAGGAACTGGCTCAATGTTGCTGCGCATGATCAGCGCGGCGAGGGTGTGATGAAAGATCGGCCGGCGCAGCGCGGCCATTTGTCAGGCGAGCAAGCCCACCTTTCCGGCCCGGGCGGGAACCCCAGCGCTACGCAGTCAGCCCGGCTAGCCAAAGAGCCGCATCGGTGATGCGTATCGCCGACCGGTATTCTTCCTGGCGCAAATCTCGAACGAGTTGAATCGCTTCTACCTGTGGAAACCTGCCGGAAAAGCTGCCCAGCGCGCGATGGGGGTNGTTGTCGGAGAGCTTGCATTCGATCAGGTGGGTGAGATTCTTGTCGTTGCTTAGTGCAAAATCCACTTCGGTGCCATCCTTGGTCCGGATATAATGCAGGTCCGCTGGCTGTCCCCGTGCATCCTGCAGAAAATGCACATGCTTGAGGAGCATGGCGGCGACCGCGTTCTCGAATCGCGCCCCCTCGTCGCCCTGCACCAGGCCGGTGTCGAAGAAATAAACTTTGGGGGTCTGCAAGATGGCCCTCGCCACGTTCCGGTGCCACGGTTGTACCGTGAAAACGATGTACAGCGCCTGCAGGATGTCCAGATAGCGCTTGAGCGTGGTCGGCGAAACGGCCAAGTCGCGGGCGATCGAAGCCAGCGACACGGGAGAACCGACGCGCTCGCGCAACAGTTCGACGAAAAGCCGCATCGTATTGATTTCATGAAGACGTGAGAACTCCAATACGTCTTCCCGGATAAGATCCGTGAAATACTGGCGACGCCAGCGAGCGGCATCTTCGGCGCTGGCGGCCAGGCAAGGCTCTGGAAAGCCGCCGCGCTGCATCAGACGATCGAGGGCCATTGCAGGCGTATCTCCATGCTGCTCGCACCATTCGCGTACGGAAATGGGGTGCAGGCGGAAAGGCAGATAGCGTCCCGCCAAAGAATCTCCACTCTGGCGCCAGGTCTCCATCCGCGCGCTGCCGGTCACCAGCAGCGCCTGTCCGGGCCAGCGGCCATCGATCACACCCTTCAACCAGTTCTTCCAATCTGGCATTTTGTGGATTTCATCCATGGCCAGCAGGCTTGCGCGGGGATTCCAGCTCTGGCGCAATAGCACGGCGCGATCGCGAGCGACATCCCAGTTCAGATACTGTGCCGGCTGGAAGCGTTCCATGAGGTGACGGCACAGGGTCGTCTTGCCGACCTGCCTCGGGCCGGTTAGCAGAACCATTTTGCGGCCAAGATCAGCCGCGACGAGATCGTCAAGATAGCGTTTCATGGCGACTATTATATTGAGCTATACAAGAAAGTCGCGACTATATTGCACTATCCGATCAAATTTACGATGATTAACACCAAAACGCCCATTTTTGGCATGTTTTCGGTGTCGACCGCGAAAGTCACCGCAAGGGCGCCATAAACCCTCTCGCAGGCGCTCGGCATCCTGGACAGGTTCCGCCACAACGACCAAATCGATCCGTGCCCGCAGGATGTATTATTGCTCCGGGAGGTCACCGCAAGTTCTCTGAAGCGTTGCTCGGGAACGATCAGGCGGGGGCTGAACCGGACCGATTTTTGCCTTTTTGAAGGTGAAGGATTGGGAGGGCCTTACCACGAACGGTGTCATTTCACGTCAAATTGAATCCGGCGCCGGCGCTTCAAACGATTCAACGTCGGCATAGATGGCATTGACGGATACACTGCTCTCCAGGCAATCGAACCAAATCTCTCCCGAATCGAAATATTCCGCCTTCCAGTCGTTTGCGCGCCGATAGACCTCGACGCGCTTGGCGTTCTGCGCCACCAGCACGTATTCCTGCAAGCTCGGCAACGTCTGGTACGCCAGCAGTTTTTCGCGGCGGTCGATCCGTTCCGTCGAGTCGGAGAGCACCTCGACAATCAGGCAGGGCCGGCTGCGAAAATAGGGCTGCCGGTCATCGGGAGCGCAGGACAGGAGCAAGTCCGGGTAATAGAACACCATATTGTCGGCAATGCTCAGCCGCAGCTTCATGTCGGAGGTAAACAACTGGCAGTGCTTTTTGCGCGCTGCGGGCGTCAGGGCGAACGCCAGTGCATTGACGATCAATCCATGGCTATCGCTGGCGCCGCCCATTGCATAAATTTGGCCATCGACATATTCGTGCCTGATTTCACTGCGCAACTCACCGTTGAGATATTCATCGACAGAGATGAAAGTATTTACGGCGGGTAAGGGCGGCATGGCGAAATCCTCGTGGCAGGCATGGCGCAAGTGTAGCAGTCTCGCTGCGTCAATCAATGCTGCGGGGTGCCGACCAAAGAGCGAGATCGACCGCAAGTACGCCGCCGAGTTCCTCGACGCGAAGCAGGTGGATTGCTGCGGGATACGGCTTATCTATTGGTGAGCGTTATTCGTAGTCGACCGCGACAGGCGGCATTTCGCCACGGCACCGACGAATTGCGCCACAAGCAGGTGACAAATTTCGTCATGTTGGGCACGTGTCGCAATCGGCCTGTTGCGCCCTAACCCACTGAAATAGGCAGATGACGCGAAAGCAGGTCTGATGCCAGGGGCTGGCACGGTTTGTGATAGAGTAAAGCCAGCGGTTCCCGCTTTCTAGCCAAAAAGGAGATTCAAATGAAACGTGTTCAACAAGGCTTCACCCTCATCGAACTGATGATCGTCGTGGCGATCATCGGCATCTTGGCCGCCATCGCCCTGCCGGCCTATCAGGACTACACCGTGCGTGCGAAGGTTACCGAAGTGATTCTGGCAACCTCCCANGGGAAGACTCCGGTCGCCGAGTTCTACCAGATCAAGGGCAATCTGCCCAATGCGGGTTCCGTTCAGATCGACACGCAGACGTCGCAATACGTCAACAGCGTCGTTTGGACCGGGACGTTTATCCGGGGACGGCCAGCAACAACCTGGGCAACGCCGCCGCGAATGGCAAGCAGNATTGTCCTGACTCCGGGAACCACGGCTGGTTCTGCCGTACTGAACTGGGCGTGCGGCCCTGACGCCACCAACGGCATGCCGAAGAAGTACCTCCCGGCGAGCTGCAAGTCCGACTGAGCCTGTCTTCTGCAAGAGCGAAGGGCGTCCTCAGGGGGCGCCCTTTTTGTTATCGAGGATAGGTGTTTCAGCCCCATGAAGACTCTGCAAAAGCTGTCGCTGCGCGCGGTCGTCGGCGCCGTCTTTCTCTTCCTGCTCTTTCTTGTTTACCGGCCGGGGTTGAGTGGCGGGTTCTTTTTCGACGACTCCGTCAATATCCTTATGTCCGAAGGGGTCAAGATACGTGGCATTTCCGCCGAGGCATTGCGGAACGCATGGAACAGCGGCGTCGCCGGGCCTTTGGGGCGGCCGATCAGCATGCTCACCTTTGCGGCGAATTATTATTTCGGCGCATTCAATCCTTACTGGTTCAAGCTCACCAACCTGTTCATCCATTCCCTCAATGCGGTCTTGGCCTATTGCCTCTGCCTGCTGCTGATCAAGACAACCAGGGCAATGCCGGACGATGCGACAAGGCTGCATGTCTCGGCGCTGGCAGTTGCCGCTCTCTGGGCATTCAATCCGATACAGGTCACTTCGGTACTCTATGTAGTGCAGCGGATGACGAGTCTGTCATCGATGTTTGTACTCATCGGGCTTGTTCTTCACATCTGGGCACGACAGAAGCAGGGTTGGGGCCGGTCCGCATGGGCATGTCTTGCCATGGCCTGNGGAGTCTGCCTGCCGCTGGCCATGCTGAGCAAGGAAACGGGCATATTGTTCGTTTTGTATGTTGCGGTTTACGAGGCGATATTGCACCGGAACCTTGCGGACAGATTCGACCGCTTCGCAAGCTTGTATTTCCTGTTGCTTGGGTTGGCCGGCGCAGCGCTGATCCTGTTCTTATGGTTCGGTCCGGCGAACTTGTTGCGTGGATACGAGACACGCTCGTTCACGTTGGCCGAAAGAGTCCTGACGGAGCCAAGGATTGTCTGGGAGTACGTGATGATGATTTCGCTCCCGAGCCTCCCTCGCTTTGGCGTGTATCACGATGATTTTGTCATTTCCAGGAGCCTCTTGCAGCCTTTGGAAACCCTGGTGGCGATCGGAGGATTGGTCGCGTCCGTTGCCGTTTCATGGCTGCTGAGGATCAGGGCACCCATCATTTCTTTCGGGATCGCCTGGTTCCTGGCTGGCCACAGCCTGGAATCAACAGTCTTCCCGCTGGAACTGATGCATGAACACCGCAATTATTTGCCAAGTCTGGGGATTGTCCTCCTGATTGCACCCGTCCTGATGTCCGAGAAGATGAAGATGCCGGCATTCCGATGGGCGATGGGATGTTGCGTGACTGGCCTGTTGGTTTATTTCGCGCTGATTACCCACTTGCGTGCCGACATGTACGAAAATGAATACAAGCGCACGCAGATCGAGGCGGAGTATCATCCCGACTCAGTCAGGGCGCAGTATGACGCCGGAGCGGTGCTGGTGAACAAATACAATCGGGATCGAGTGCCGATTCTCGCGTCGATGGCCGACAGACACTTCGAGAGGGCCAATTCCCTGGACGGCACCTACAAACTGGCGCTGGTCGGGCGGCTCCAGCTGGACTGCATCACGGAAAAATCGGCGAGATCGGAAGTGTACGAGAAACTGAAGGGCGAAATTGCGCATGGCAAGTGGATCCCGGTTGACAGAACGATGATGCACGCCATCGCAGACATGTCAAACGCCGGCACTCTGTGTCTCAGTCGTGAGCAGGTCGATGCCTTGTTTTCTTCGGCGATTGGCAACGAGTCTGCTTCAACTGAAGATCGCACAGTGGTCTATTCCGACTATGCGTCCTATCTCTGGATAGGCCAGAATGACTACGAAGCCGCGCGCCGTGTCCTGGAGGCGTCGGTGGCAGCGGATCAGGGCAATGTCCTCATTCGCCTGAATCTCCTGCAGTTGCTCAGGCTTCTCGGGGATCGCGAAGGGGTTTTGAATCTGTATGCCGACCTCAAGAATAGGGATCTTGGTCGCCGTGACCTCGCCAAGTTTCGGGCAATAGCAGGTGAGTTGCGTGCCGAGGGTGTTGTCAGAGATGAGAATTAGTGTCGTTTTGCCCGCCCGAAATGAAGCAACGTCATTGCTGCAACTGCTGCCGGCGATAAAGGGTCTTCTTCCGGAGGCCGAAGTGATCGTCGTCAATGATGGCTCGAATGATGAGACGGAATCCGTTGCATCGCGTTGCGGCGCACGGGTTTTCAGCAACCCCTATCCGCAGGGTAACGGCGCAGCCGTCAAAGTCGGCGCGCGGAGGGCGACCGGGGATATGTTGGTGTTCATGGACGCCGATAGTCAACATCCTGCGGAAGATATCCAGAGGCTGATCGAGAAGCTGGAGAGCGGGTACGACATGGTTGTGGGCGCACGCGACGGGGCCGGGCAGGCGAGTCGTCATCGCGGCTTTGCCAACGCATTCTATAACCGCCTGGCTTCGTGGATGGTCGGGCACAAGGTCAGAGACCTGACGTCCGGTTTCCGTGCCGTCCGGCGCGACAAGTTTCTCGAGTTTCTTTATCTGCTCCCCAACGGGTTTTCCTACCCGACGACGATCACGATGGCCTTCTTCCGGGCCGGCTATTCCGTTGCGTATGAGCCCATCGCCGTGCAACCGCGCATGCAAGGAACTTCCAGTCACATCCGTTTATGGCGCGATGGAATCCGTTTCCTGTTGATCATCTTCAAGATCGGAACCTTGTATTCGCCATTGAAGCTGTTCGCGCCCGTCGCTTTGGCGCATGCGATTATTGGCCTGGGCTATTATGCGTACTCTTACCTGAGTTTCGGACGCCTGTCGCTGGCAACAATCTTTATGTTGACTTCTTCCGTCACGATTTTTCTGATCGGCCTGGTTTCCGAGCAGATAACACAGCTCATGTACCGTCCGTCAGAAACAAAAATGGGAAAATCAGAACAAATTGGCGGGCTATAGCTTCGGGTTATGGAAGGGCTCCCACATTCGGTAGTTTGTTCTACTTCGTCAAGTCCACATTGCGTTCAAGAGATCCTAACAATGGTCTTTTTGTACAGTGAATTCGAAAAAGGAATTTCTAATTTTCGGGGCTCCTCGCATAGAACGGCCAGAGATTGATGAGGTATTGGCTGTCATGGAGTCCGGTTGGCTTGGAACTGGGCCGAGGGTGGCTCAGTTTGAGCGCGACTTCTCGTTATACAAAGGAGCCAAGCATGCCGCTGCGCTCAATTCCTGCTCTGCGGCACTTCATCTCAGCATTCTTGCCGCTGGAATCAAATCTGGGGACGAGGTCATCACTACGCCCTTGACGTTTTGCGCGACAATAAACGCAATCATCCATGCAGGTGGCGTGCCAATATTGGCTGACGTTGACCCGCTGACTATGAATATTGACCCAGAGCAGGTCAGGGCAAAGATTACGTCGCGCACCCGCGCAATCCTGCCAGTACATTTTGCCGGACGACCATGTGATATGGATTCGCTGTGCGCGATAGCAAAGGAATATGATCTTAGAATTATTGAGGACTGCGCCCATGCCATCGAGACGGAATACAAGGGCAGGAAGGCTGGAACTATAGGGGATTTTGGCTGCTTCAGTTTCTATGTCACAAAGAACATTATTACCGGCGAAGGCGGCATGGTGCTTGCCAAGAATGAAGAGGACATCGCACGTATAAAGGTGCTTGGTCTGCATGGCATGAGCAAGGATGCCTGGAAGCGTTTCAGTGACGAGGGCTACAAGCACTATCAGGTCATTGACTGTGGGTTCAAGTACAATATGATGGACTTGCAGGCCGCGATCGGCATTCACCAATTGCGGCGTGTCGAAGCCTATTGGGAGCGCCGGGCGCAGATATGGCGCGCATACAGTCAGGCGTTTATCGATTTGCCCATCGGATTGCCAACTTCGCCCGAACCGGATACCAGACATGCGCACCATCTNTTTACGGTGCTGATTGATGAGGCGAATGCTGGCGTCTCCCGCGATGAGTTTCTTGATCGAATGACCGAAAACGGGATTGGTGTTGGAGTGCATTACATCAGCCTGCCGGAGCATCCTTACTACCAACGAACTCTCGCGTGGAGGCCGGAAGATTATCCGCATGCCATGCGAATTGGGCGCCAGATTGTGAGCTTGCCACTTTCGGCGAAACTTTCTGAGGGGAACATTGGCGATGTGTGCCAAGCGGTTAGGCATGCCATCAACCGTTAATGCCTTCGTAAGGAAGGTATTCAGGTCTTTGTTAACAGATAATTCCTTTGATGCTCACGAGTACTGGCGTGAGCGCGCCAGGAAATATGGCAAGCGCGCTGTTCTAAATTTGGCCCACCCAGAAGATAGCTTCGACCAAGTTACTGAGCAGCAAAAGAAGATACTCTTCCCGCTTTTTTCGTCATTGCTGAATAAGTCCGAAAAACTGTTCTGGATTTCGGCTGTGGGCCCGGACGGTTTACACCAGATCTGGCGAATCTAATTCACGGCTCTGCAGTCGGCATTGACATTTCAGCACGCCTGATCGCCATTGCTCCCAAAGCCAGCAACGTCCGCTATGGTCTGGTTTCGGATGGTTTGATCAACGCGGATGGAATCAAATTTGATGTGATTTGGATTTGTCTAGTGCTCGGCGGGATCCCAGATGACGTAATAAACTCTACAGCAAAAGAACTTGAACGGACGCTTAACCCAGGTGGATTGCTGTTCTTGGTAGAGAATACTTCTCGCAAAGTGAGCGCTCAGTATTGGATCTTTCGCTCAGTTGAACAATACCAGGCGCTATTCCAATCCATCGATCTTGGGTACATTGGCTCCTATAGCGATGTTGGTGAGGAAATTTCTATTATTGCTGGTAGAAAGAAGCCGTGACAAACAGTGGCATAGGGCCGTCCGGATATCATCGGAAATATTATTCAGATCGGGATTGGCGATCTTATTCCCATATTCTTGGTCGTATTGTTACGTATTCCAGTCCTGGCCCCATCTTGGATCTCGGTGCTGGCTGTGGACACTTGATTGAAGCCTCTTCGCTGTGGGGAATCGANGTCACCGGCTTGGAAGGGTCGTTGGAGGCCGTCGAAATAGCGAAATCAAGAGTGCCGACATTGGACATGCGACATCAATTGCTTAGCGACCCATTGCCATTCCCAGCCAATTCGTACCAGACTATTGTGTTGAACCAAGTTATCGAACACCTGGAGCATAGTGTTGCGCGAGCTATACTAATTGAATCTATGCGAGTTTTGCGCCCTAAAGGATTGATAATAATCACATCACCTTCCAGTGCGAATAAGGCGGAACTCATCGCTGATCCGACCCATATCAACCTGATGTCCCCTTCAGAGTTGAAACACATGCTGATAAGCATCGGGTTCGAGAGAGTAACGCCTTTCAATTCGCCATTGCCTATATTCGGGAGAAGCAGACTTGCGCGAGGATTGCTCTACGTGCTATTCAGGCTGTTGCCGTTTGACAGTCTCAGCGCATCGTCTAATGCGATGGCATTCAAGGGCTAATTATATCGATGGCAAGACAGCTCAAGAACCTGCTCGTGTATTATTCCCACGATCGTTTACTAAAAGAGAATGCTAGTAAATACGTCCACGGTTCCTTAATTGATATAGGTTGCGGAACGAAGCCCTATCAGGAATTATTCAAGCCATTCGTCAGGGAGCATATTGGTCTTGACTATGAAGACTCATTACATGGCGGGGACAAAGTCGATTTGTTTGGCACGGCCTACGCCATTCCTGTCCCCGATGCGTCTTTCGACTCGGCCTTGTGTACTTCGGTCCTTGAGCATCTCGAGGAGCCGGAACTGGGTCTGCGGGAGTGTTATCGTGTGTTGAAACCGGAAGGGATTGCCATATATAGTGTGCCTTTCATTTGGCATTTGCACGAAGAACCCCGTGACTTTTATCGATTCAGCAAGCATGGGCTGGATTACTTGTTTAAAAAGGTGGGCTTTGAAGTTGTCGATATAAAAGCGTTATCGGGTTTCTGGGTCACATTTGGGCAGTTGTTGGTCACAATCTATACAGAATCAATTTTGGACCGTTGCGCTGGTTTAGGATAGTCGATGCGATTGGATTGATGGTGCAGGGCGTCGCATACGTTCTTGATCATTTCGACCGCAGTGAACAGTGGACTTGGGCGTATATCGTTGTAGCCCGCAAAAAGTGAGCAGTTTGCGGCAAAAGGCTGTTTCGGGCTTGAAGTGGGCGGCCTTCGCGCAGTTCAGTCGTCTGGGGACACAGTTACTGGCGGTGATCGTCCTTGCCCGCCTATTACCTCCGGCGGATTTCGGCTTGGTTGCCATGGCAACGGTGGTCACCGGGTTTGCCAACCTGTTTCGCGACATGGGTAGCGCTGCTGCCATCATCCAAAGGCGTGACCCCAACCCGCAATTGCTAGATTCGCTATTCTGGCTGAATCTGGTGTTTGGCTTTGGAACCGCCTTGTTGCTGTGGCTAATTGCGCCTCTTGTTGCTTTGGGATTCTCCGAACCCCGGCTCAAAGAGGTGTTATGGTTATTGTTATTAATATTTCCGCTGACCAGTATTGGTGTGGTACATCAGGCGCTCTTGGAGAGGGCCTCACACTTTCGCCCGTTGGCCATTATCGAATCTTCCGCAGCGATCATTGGCCTTTTTGGGGCGGTTCTCGCTGCTCAGGCCGGATGGGGCGCGTTCAGCTTGGTATTGCAGAATTTGCTTGCAGTATTGATTACCTCGACTGGAGTGTGGTTGGTATCGAAATGGCGACCGCATTTCAACTGGAATACCAGCGAAATTCTTGGCGTGCTGGGATTTGGCGGTAATCTGGTCGGGTTCAACGTTTTCAACTACTTAATTCGTAATATGGATAATTTGTTGATTGGTCGGTTTCTCGGCTCGACTGATCTTGGCTATTACTCCACGGCCTACCGCTTGATGCTCTGGCCGCTTCAGAACATTTCGAGCGTGGTCGGACGGGCATTGTTCCCGGTGTTCAGTCGCTTGCAGGTCGATCGAGGCAGGCTTGCCAGTGCCTACATCAGGGCAACGGCGGCAACTACACTAATTACCGCACCGATGATGTTTGGNTTNTTTGTATTACGCGAGCCATTTGTTATGGTGGCTTTGGGTGAGCGTTGGCTGCCTATGGCCGAAGTCCTTGCATGGCTAGTGCCCGTTGGGTTGCTGCAATCCGTTGGCACTACCGTGGGTTCGCTCTATCTTGCAACCGGCAGGACTGATGTGATGTTCAAGTGGGGCGTTGGCGCAGGGCTGTTAGTCATTCCAGCTTTTGCCATCGGTCTGCATTGGGGTATCACAGGGGTGGCTGCTGCGTATTTCTTCGTGTCGCTGCTTCTATTTCTGCCTGGCTTGGCAATACCGTTTCGACTTGTGGATTTGCAATTGTCNACTGTGCTTTGGAAGCTTGTTCCCGCTTTGGCAACGGCGTTCTTCATGGCATTGCTGCTTTTCGCGTTGAACGCTGCTTGGCCAGTTGATACAGATAGGGTTGGCCAAACGGTTCGTTTGGTTCTACTGACCGTGATAGGAATATTGACCTACGGTTGCCTCAGCTTGCTGACCCAGCGCACACTTTTGCGAGATCTGGCTCGTTTGGCAGTGAATAGATGAACAGCAACAAGAGTCTTACCGTTCTACATTCTTCTCCTATCTGGCTGCCCCTGACGCAAACCTGGATGTACAGTCAGGTTCTTGAGCTTCAGCGCCTTGGGTTTAATGTCCATGTAGCCTGCGAGCGCACTGAAAATCTCGATCAGTTCGAGGTTGGGAACATTCACTCGCTTGCCGATGAGCCAAAATGGCGGCAGGTTTGGGGCAGGGGATTGCGAATACTTCGCCTGAGGCGGCATCTTGGGAACTTGGTGCGGGTGGGGAGGCAAATCGACGCGAACATTGTGCATTCGCATTTCGGTAATGCTGGATGGGCGAACCTAGGAGCGGTCAGGCGCATAGGCGCCAAGCATGTAGTTACGTTCTACGGGTTGGACGTGAATAAACTGCCCATGCAGCGACCGATCTGGCGGAGTCGTTACAAGGAACTTTTTGAAAGTGCGGATTTGTTTCTCTGCGAAGGTTCACATATGGCGCAAAGTCTTATGAGGCTGGGCTGCCCGGCAGCCAAGGCGTACGTGCAGCACTTGGGCGTCGACGTTGAGCAGATCGGTTTTCAGCCGCGCCACTGGCGGCCTGGCGAGACTCTTAAAGTTTTGATTGCAGCGTCATTCCGGGANAANAAGGGAATTCCCTACGCCATTGAAGCATTGGGCGGGTTGAGAAGACATTTGGCGATCGAACTTACAATTATCGGCGATGCGGGCTCAGAGTCTGGTGGTCAGGCCGAGAAGATCAGAATACTGGCGGCGTTGAAGCAAACGGGGCTGGCAGCGCATACGCGCCTGCTCGGGTATCAATCTCACGCCACCATGTTGCGGGAGGCGTATGCGCATCATGTCTTTCTCCACCCTAGCGTAACCGCGGCAGATGGCGATACCGAAGGTGGGGCACCTGTTTGCATTGCTGAAATGATGGCCACCGGTATGCCTGTGGTTAGTACTTGGCACTGCGACATTCCCGAGGTTGTNCGGTACAACCCACCATGCTTTTTGGCAAAGGAGCGCGATATCGAAGGTTTGGGCGCTGCCCTGAAACGCCTGATCGAAGAACCCGAAGCGTGGGAAGCTTTGGCCCGCGCTGGTAGGGAGCGTATCGAAACCGAATATCATCGGGTGCGTCAGGCGGAAAGGCTGGCGGCACACTATCAACGGGTGTTGGGTGTATGAAGAAAGCAGTCATTTTTGCCCCATTCTGGAGACGACCGGGTCATGTCGGCAATAATCGCGTTGATCGCTTTGTGCGGTGGCTGTCTGAAGATGGTTATTATGTGGTGATGATCCGTGCGGGCTCCCGGGATGAACGCCGCGAGATGGCTTGNGGAGTTGAACTTACGGTCCGTGACCGATTGGGGTTGTACCGCGACACAGTTACTGAAGGTAAAACACCTGCACCGCGCAAGCCGAACAAATTCCTGTATTGGCTTGCCTATTGGCTGTTGAATCCCGATCCAAGCATCCTGTGGGCGCGTGCAGCGGCTGCCAACCCAAGCGTTCTGACGGAGGTAGCCGATGCAGATTTCATTCTTTCCTCCAGCCCGCCGGAGTCCGCGCAGGTAGGCGCTTGGATGCTGGCAAGTAAGCTAAATCTCCTGCACATGGTGGATATGCGTGATGGCTGGCTGGATGAGCCGCTTAAACCCATCCTCATAAATTCATCCTTACGCCGATGGTTGGAGGCGCGCTTAGAGGCCAGAATATTTGCTAACGCGGCCCGCATTTTCGTTACTTCGGATGTATGGCGCGATTTGTTATGTAAACGCCTGCCGATCGTCGCTAACAAGACCGTAGTGCTAACCAATAGCTGTCCAAAGGGTATGGAAGTTGGTGAGGCAATTATCAACCCTGTTTCAGGCGATGATGGTTTGGTGTTGATTCACGCGGGACGCTTTTCCGGATCTGATAGACGGCGCACCCCGGATATTCTCCTTACAATTTTGCTAAATGCCATTCGGCAAAAGACAACGCGAGGGGTTGTCCGCTTGATTGGCCAACTCCCTGTGGAAGAACTCTCGGAAATTGCCAAATTCAACTGTCGATTTGAAGAATTGGGCTGGCGCATTGAGTGCCCCGGCTTAATGCCGCGAGATCAGTTGCTGGAGGTGCTACCAAGGGCGAATGGCTTGCTCTTGTTTTCGGCATCACGGGCTGCGATACCGAGCAAGTTGTTTGAATATTTTGTAACGCATCGACCTATTTTGGTCGTGACAGAAAGAAATAGCGCGACATGGCAGGTTTGCGAAAAAATCCCCCAAGCTTTTCTAGTCGCGTCAGGTGGCGAGTCGTCCGAATCGACCGCTTGCGATTTTCTTGAAATCGCTGCGACCCCAGGCGCTATTGGCACTTGTCCGGAAGTGTTCTCTGAAAATGCGCTGGGGGACTTGTTCCGTAGATATATAAGCAGACGTACAAACATAGCCCTACGTTAATTTTGGCATTCCGTGCCTCAATAGCATGGCAAGCTTCCACGGTATGAGGTGGAAACGGCGCAAGTAATTCGCGAATCGGATACGTCGACGACTTTGGATATGGCGCCTAGTGTCTATGACACGTGTCAGGCCGCCAAATAAACAAGGTGGCAGCGAAAGATAGATGGTCCTAACCTTGCCCCAAGGCGTCCCAGTTATTAGAAGTGCGATTGCCTCTGTAGCAAGAAGCGCTAAATGCAGTGGCAAGACGACGAATAGCACAGGTAGTGGGTAGCAGATCATCATTACCCATGTCTTGTTTCGCTCACTCATGGCGCGCCGACGGGTGGTGGACACCAACCTGTTTTCCATAACCTTGCCGCCGCCAAGGTTTCGCCCGATCCAATGGTCGAAGCCGGGTGAGTCCAGAACAACGACCGGATATCCGAGAAGCCTTGCGGCATGGCATAGGTAGATGTCTTCGGCAACGGACCCAAACCAGTCCGGGAAACCGCCGGTTTCGTCCCAGACCTGGCGCGGTATCCAGAGGCAGGCACCGGTGACGGTTGCTACTTCGCGGCGACCGGGGATGAGGGAGGGTATCGGATTCATGAAAATGTCGAACTCGTAACCGCGATCGACCAGTGCGCCGTCCATTAGCGAATATTGGGNGAGCCCGATGATGCCGGGTATGGCACAGGCTTCTGCTTCGTGTAGAAATGCACGCAGACTTCCGGGGCGAAGAACGGCATCGTTGTTGAGTAACAGGACATACTTCCCGTGAGAGTGCTCGACCATCCGATTATTGCTGATGCAGAATCCGGCGTTGATCTTGCTGGCAAGTACATGCACTTCGGGAAACTGCTCCCGGATGATGGCTAGAGAGTTGTCTGTGGAGGCGTCGTCGTGCAGGATGATCTCAATCTCGTAGTCGCGCTCTTGAGCGAGAACCGAGCGAAGGCATTGGCCGATGTAATCTGCGCCGTTGTAGTTCGGGATGCAGATGCTGACCAGGGGTGATGTCGCTTGGGAGTTTCCTGGGAGAACCTCGATCTTCGGGGGTATGGTCATCTATTTGGCACCAGATCACAGATTGCCTTCCCAAGACGTTGTCCGATTACCTTGATGGAGAGCCTTTCGGCGTAGATCGTGCGCCCTTGTTCGCCAATCACTACCAGTTGTTCTCGACGGCTATACGCCCAGCGGAGTGCTTCCGCGAGGGCTTCGGGATTGCCTTGTGGGACAAGGAGGCAGTGTTCTTTGTCGACAAACCCGTGTTTCTCATCAATTTCGCCAATGATCGTTGGCTTGCCCAGCGCCAGGCACTGGGAAGTTTTTCCGGTAATGACCCGCCGGGCCTGGTCGGTATTTCCGAAGGGGCCACCGAGACAAATGTCGGCGTCGGGAATTGCCATGTTGATCAGTTCGTCGAATTCCATCCACTGCTGGTGGGTGTATCGGGTGATCCCCAGTTTCGCGCAAGTGGCGACAAGTTTGCTGCTTTGTCTCGAATCTCCGCCGATGAAGTCGAAACGGATTGGCAGGTCGCGGAGCCTTGATGCGGCTTCCAGAATGATGTCGACGCCGTGCAACGGCAAAAACGAGCCGTAGAACAGCGCGGTCATCAGCGGCTTTGGACGGCATTCGGCTTCACGGCTTGGCTGCTCATGGCAAGGTTCCGGCTCCTCGGCGCCAACGGGGATGGGCAACAGCTTGGATGATGCTACAGAAAACTCATGCTCGAACAGTTTGCAATGGGCCAGGGTGTCCGTCAGCACGAGATCGGCGTCTTTCAGAACGCTACTCTCGATCGATTTCCACCCCATCGCGGCAATGGCGCCAATCTCTCCGTGCTTGCGTTCTCTGCTGAGCGAAGCGTATGGTGACATCAGGGCATCCAGAATGATGGGCTTCTTGCCGACGAGATGACGCAAGACCCAATAGAACTCATGGCCGCGAAATCCGAGAACATAAACGTCGGGATCGAACTGTTGCTTGATTTCACGCACTTTCCGGAACGTTTCATAGTATCTGGCGGCGTTGGTGCTGTGGTTTATTGCCTCGAAAACCTCGATCCCGGCGGTTTCCCGAAGCGCGCGGAGAATGCTGCGGGTCCGGATGTATCGCGGTTCCCGGTAGGAGAGGACGTAGCAGACTTTCAATATTCTGACGGATCAACAAGCTTCGCCAGAGATGGCTGGCGTGTTTGATGTGTGGAAGGCAGCGCTGCGGGATTGTAGAAAAGTTAAGTTCGGTGTGGGTTCGGGTGACCAGGTTGGTGTGCCCTTGGCTTGNCAGTGTGCGAACGATGGCGGAGCCGACCATGCCGCGATGGCCGGCACCGTAGATTCTTGGTTGGTGAGTTGGGTGCATGCGTGGATTCATTGCGTTCATGGCTTTGGGGTTGTCAGAATTTCCGTGTGTGAGGCGTGAGGAGACTTTTCCACGGTGACGGCTGCCGAAGGTCCGTTCAGACCGTAGGCAGGCGGCGCGGTGGGAAAGTCGGGGTCATTTTAACCGCGGGCCGCTTCGAAGCGTTTCCAGGGCGCGTTCCAGAACTAGTCTGTCTGCTACGTCCTTCTCGCGCATCGTCTGTTTTGTACGCAGCATGCCCTCAAGGTTGATTGTCCGAACCGGGATGCCATCCAGATCGAGAACCTCGGCGAACCGGTTGAGCGTTTCGTAGGTTTCTCCACCTGCCTTGAACATGATGTCTACGACGAATTCGTCGGCCACTCGAATGTTTTCACCTTCCTCGAACCAGTCTGGATCAATATCTCTTGCCACTTGATCATGAAGAACCATCAATGCTCGCCGAACCTTTTCTCCTGATTCCCGGGTAGCTGGCACCAGGACATCGATGTCCGTGGTGGCGCGATGGTAGGCCTCGCGGTAATTGACGGTGATCCAGTAGGCGTAGAGCTTGGCGACGGCGTAAGGGCTGCGCGGATAGAAGGGCGTGGTTTCCGTTTGCGGTATTTCCTGAGCCAGTCCGTAGAGTTCCGAGGTGGNAGCCTGATAGAAGCGGG
Organism: Dechloromonas sp.; assembly: GCA_013693915.1. GTDB lineage: Bacteria > Pseudomonadota > Gammaproteobacteria > Burkholderiales > Rhodocyclaceae > Azonexus. Next base: position 1,167,985 of record CP059264.1, read on the forward strand.
TCTNTTTCTCGAGGCCGAGGATGCGGATTGCTTCAAGGATACGTAGCGTACCCAGGGCATCGGCGTTGGCCGTGTACTCGGGGTNTTCAAAGCTTACTGCGACATGGCTCTGAGCGGCGAGGTTGTAGATTTCGTCCGGTTGAACCTGCTGGATGATCCGGATCAGGTTGGTGGCGTCCGTGAGGTCACCGTAGTGTAGGATGAAATTACGGTTGCTGACGTGTGGATCCTGATACAAGTGATCGATGCGATCCGTGTTGAAGGAAGACGAACGGCGCTTGATACCGTGCACGACGTAGCCCTTCTTGAGCAGGAGTTCCGCCAGATACGCGCCATCCTGGCCTGTGATACCGGTAATCAGGGCAACCTTGATCATGTTTCGTCTATGCGGTGGACATCAGACAAGAAGATACCACTTGTTGCGGTCGACGCGCAGAAATGCGCCGTTTTCGGCATTGCGACCGGCCTGATGCCAAAGTCCCAACGTAGTGACATGGGAGTCGGCTTTGTTATTTGCCATGGCTATTTGTCGTGATATCCCTTCAAAATCAAACGCAAGGGATATACTTCGACCCATTGCATGTCTTTATTGAGTCAAGATGGCTTCACTGCTCTACCAGACAATCTCNCCTGCGCTCTCGACGCTTTTTGANTCGATTGATGGGCATGCAAGAGCAGGCGCTCCGGTTTTCGTCGGGGCGGCGGGTTCGATTGCGCGGCGCAAGAACCAGAATGGTGTCGAATACTACGTTCATCGATTTTATGGTGGAGCAGGCACGCAGCAGGAAACTTATCTGGGCATCGTCGGGGAATACGATATCGCACCGCTGCGGGCGCAGATAGAGGAGGTAAAGGCGCTCGTTCCGGAGCTTCGGCTCTTGGCGCGGGAAGGGTTTCAGGTGGCAGACCCGAAGACTTACGCTACCCTGGCAAGCCTGCATTTGCATGGTGTGTTTGCCGCCGGGGCGACACTGATCGGGTCGCATGCATTCGGCGTGCTGATAAACCAGATGGGCATTCGCGCGGTGGCTTATGCGACAGAAGACGTGGATATCGCCCGCAGGGAGGCGCTCGCCTTTGAGCGGATTCCAGAAAAGGGTTTTCTGGATATGCTGAAAGAGAGCGGAATCGACTTCGTTGAAGTGCCTCAACTGGACAACAAGAAGCCATCAACCAGCTTCAAGCAACAAGGAAAGTCACGCTTTCATGTGGATTTGCTGGTGCCGTCGCCCGATGGCGAGATTCAAATTATCGAGGTTCCTGAATTGATGGCTCATGCCACGGCGTTGCCGTATCTGGCCTACGTGCTTGGCCAGACCGAAATTGCCAGCTTGCTTGCCCGGGAAGGCTGTTGCCCGGTAAGGGTTCCGGTGGCAGAGCGCTTCGCTATCCACAAACTCGTCGTTTCCCAGCTTCGTGCCAATCGCGGCACAAAAACCGGGAAGGACATTTTTCAGGCGGCTGTACTCCTCGCGGCATTGGGGGAGAAATTCCCTGGCGCTATCGAATCCGCAGTTGTTGATCTTCCTGTCTCGGCTCGCAGGTATCTGCTTGGCGCTTTGCCGGTTGCGCTCGATCTGATGCAGGGGCATCGGCGCGCATCCGAAGAGTTGGCAGATGTCGTTGCGCGAATCGGGAACGATGCTGGGCGTTCTTGAGTTCTTCGGGACAGTGAGGGGCACTGGTGGCTCAAATGGCAGCGAGGGTTCCCCTGGCCAGCCACCGGCGTGGAATAAGCCAAGGCTGGTTCCGTAGACACGGTTTTGACTTTCCCGCAGTAGCTACTCCTAAGCTGCGCTGCCGGACAGGAGAAAAGATGCCACTTGTTGCGGTCGACGCACAGAAATGCGCCGTTTTTGTATCGCGACTGGGCATTCTGCTGGCTACCGTCCCGGCCGGGGATTGTTTCCGGTTGTTATCGGTCGGCTGGCCGGCGCAGTTTCTCCCCGAGGCGCATCAGTTCATCACCGTAGCCGCCGCTGATTTCATCGAACATCTGCGCTACCTGTTCAGGAAGGTAGTCATGCACATTCCGGTTACGAACATTGCGCATGGCCAGCTACAGGTTTGCAGAGGAGACCAGCCCGAGTTTTTCCATCCGATTGAGCAGTGTGCGCGTGGTGTCTGACTGTTCGCCAAACTCGGCGAGTTCGTGGCTGCGGAAGTAGCGCAGCGCGCATTCGACCGCGCGGATGAAGCGGTCGGTGAGGGCGTCGTAGGGTTCCAGCGCCTTGGGCGTGTAGATGACGGCCGGGTCAAAAGCTTGGTAGTCGCCCAGCGATGCCGCCACCAGATCAATGGTCCTGAGCGCCTTCTGGCGGTTGTTTTCGGCGAGTGCCTCCAGATCCTGGTTCACAATTCGACGCCGGTTTTCCGGGCAATGCGGTGGATCGGGGCTTCCGGGATACCGGGATGGCGCAGCAAAATGTCGAACTTCTGATCACCGAGGGCGAGTTGCAGGTCAGTCTCAAAGGCGACCGACTCGCGGAAGGAGTTGTCTGGTGTTGTGCCGATTTCCACTAGCAGGTCGATGTCGCCACCGCGTGCGCTGTCGTCGACGCGCGAACCGAACAGCCAGACTCGCACGTCCCCGCCGAACCGCCTACGGGCAGTCTGGCGGATGATATCGGCGTGTTCGGTGGTCAGTCGCATGGCGTGCTGTCGATGAGCATTGTTGCGATTCTAGCGCGGTCCCTTGTCGCTTGCCACGTCCGGGACAGGCTGACTTGACTGCGCTCGACAGGCGCCGAACTGTGGCGATTGCAACTGGACTTGGCTGCGCAAGCGAGCGGGTTCGCCGAGACAGGGAAACCCGGAGGCGAAAAAGCCCCCTGTGCACAAGCAGAAGGGCTTTTTCCGGATGGCTATACGGCAATTCCTCTGCGCCGCATGGCGGCAGGCCGGAGATCAGCCGAAATTGGCTTCAGCGAAGGACCAGTTCACGAGGCTGTTCAGGAAGGTCTCGACGAACTTCGGACGCAGGTTGCGGTAGTCGATGTAATAGGCGTGCTCCCAGACGTCGATGCATAGCAGGGCCTTGTCGCCGGTGGTCAGCGGGGTGCCGGCGGCGCCCATGTTGACGATGTCGACCGACCCGTCGGTCTTCTTGACCAGCCAGGTCCAGCCGGAGCCGAAGTTGCCGACTGCGGAGGTCTGGAAGGCGGTCTTGAAGGCGTCGAGCGAACCCCATTTGGCGTTGATGGCATCGGCCAGCGCGCCGGCAGGAGCACCGCCGCCGTTGGGCGTCAGGCAGTTCCAGAAGAAGGTGTGGTTCCAGACCTGGGCAGCGTTGTTGTACACGCCGCCGGCCGGGGCCTTCCTGACTATGGCCTCGAGGTCCAGGTCCTCGTACTCGGTGCCCTTGATCAGGTTGTTCAGGTTCGTCACATAGGCTTGATGGTGCTTGCTGTAGTGATAGTCAAAGGTCTCGGCCGACATGTGCGGGGCGAGGGCGTCCTTGGCGAAGGGCAGCGCGGGCAGTTGATGTTCCATTTGTGTTCTCCGGTGAATTGAGGGTGCCACGAAAATTCTAGTNNCAGCTTCGGGTGCGGCGACAACCTTATTGACGGTGACAGTTGCCGAACCCCGGGCCAAACGGAGCCTGAGCGCATCGCCCGGTTGCAAAGCAGCCGCGTCGCGAACCGCCCGTCCGTCGGGCCCGATGGCCAGCGCATAGCCGCGCTCGAGGACGGCCCTGGGATCAAGCTGGATCAGACCCGCCCTGAGCGCGTTTAGTTTCCCGGCGGCGCCGCTCACTTGCTGGCGGACGGCCTGGGCCATCCGGTGGCGCAGGTGCTTCAGGGTATCGCGGGTGTGTTCCGGCCGGGGCCGGGCGCCGTGCAGGCGGTGGGACAGGGTCGCGAGCGCTTGCCGCCGCGAGCCGAGCTGATTGTCGCACGCCCGGTCGAGTTGCATACCAAGGCGGGCGATGCTTTCCCGCCGCTGACGCAGGCGTTCGGCCGGGTGGATCAGGCGGGCGGCAAGCCAGTCGAGTTGCTGGGCGCGCTCGGCGAGGCTGCGCGCGAACTGGCGGCCAATGCGGCGCCGGAACTGCCGCAGGTGGGCGAGCAGGGCATCGCGGTCCGGGCTGAGGAGTTCGGCGGCAGCGGTCGGCGTCGCGGCGCGCAGGTCGGCGGCGAAGTCGGCGATGGTGAAGTCGGTTTCATGGCCGATGCCGGCAACCACCGGGAGCCGGCTGGCGCGGATGGCGCGCGCCACGACCTCCTCGTTGAACGACCACAGGTCCTCGATGCTGCCGCCGCCCCGGCACAGGATGATCGCATCGCAATCGCCGGCGGCGGCAAGTTGCAGGGCGGCGGCGATCCGGTCGGCGGCGCCTTCGCCCTGGACCGGCGTGGGGAAGAGATCGATGCGGACATGCGGCGCGCGCCGGCGCAGCGTGGTCAGGACGTCGCGCAGGGCCGCCGCCTGCGGGCTGGTGACGATGGCCAGCGCCCGCGGGTGTTCGGGCAGGGGGCGCTTGATCTCGGCGGCGAACAGTCCTTCGGCCTCGAGTCGCGTCCTGAGACGGAGGAAGCGCTCGAACAGGTCGCCCTGGCCGGCGCGGCGGATCGTTTCGACGTTGAGCTGAAACTCGCCGCGTGGTTCGTAGAACGACACCAGCGCCCGCGCCTCGACCTGCTGGCCGTTTTCCGGACGCCAGCCGAGCAACTGGGCACGGTTGCGCCACATCACGCAGCGGACCTGGGCACTGGCATCCTTCAGCGAAAAATAGACATGTCCGGAGGCGGCAAAGGTCAGATTCGAGATCTCGCCGGCGACCCAGGTCAACGGAAATGCCGCTTCCAGACAGTCGCGCACAAGCCGGTTGAGGCGGGAGACGCTGAGGACCGGATTGGCGGGGGCAGGCGGTTCGTAGTCGGACATTGCGACCATTGTAACCCGCCACTCGCCGGCATGGTTCCCTGAAGCCTCCTGCAGGATTTCATAACCCATTGATTAATATGGGATCAGGCTTGGTGCCCCATTTTTTGGCAACGCAGGCGGAAGCCACTGTTCGTGCCGATTCAGGGTAGTTGATGACAGTTCATGCACAGACTTATCCACAATTTCTGGGGATAAGCGCCGACAACGCCAATTTACGGGGCTTGCCGACCGGCGGGGGAAAGGCAGAATGACGGGCTATCAGACAAGCGAGGATTCCTAGTGTTTGCCATCATTCAGGCTGCTGGTTGGCCGATCTGGCCATTGTTGCTGGCCTCCATCATTTCCGTTGCGCTGATCATCGAGCGCCTGGTTGCCCTGCGTCGTTCCAAGGTTGTGCCGACCGGCCTGCTGCAGCGCGCAGTCGGCGAATTCAGGGCGGGCGCCAACAACGATCGCATGCTCGAGGATCTCGACCGACATTCGCCCCTCGGTCGCGTGCTGGCTGCCGGATTGCGCAACGTCGGCACGACACGCGAGGTGATGAAGGAATCCATCGAGGAAGCGGGCGGCGCCGTGACCCACGAATTGAACCGGTATCTGACGACGCTCGGCACGATTGCCTCGATCAGCCCGTTGATGGGGCTGTTCGGCACCGTGGTCGGCATGATCGAGATTTTCGGCTCGCAGGCGCCGGGGACCGGCAATCCCCAGCAACTGGCGCACGGTATCTCGGTTGCCCTTTACAACACCGGGTTCGGCATCTTTATCGCGATCCCCAGCCTGATCTTCTGGCGGCATTTCCGGGCCTTGGTCGATGGTTTCGTCGTCGAGATGGAGCAGCAGGCAATCCGTCTCGTCGAGTACATGCACGGTGAGCGGAAATAGGCCATGTGCGGGGAGGCTCCATGAATTTCCAGCGCGGGCGTGGCCAGGAAGAACCGGAAATCAATCTGATCCCGATGATCGATGTGCTGCTGGTCATCATCATCTTCCTGATGCTGACGACGACCTATTCGAAGTTTTCCGGGCTCGAGATCAACCTGCCGACGGCGGACGCCAGCAAGCAGGCCGAGCAGCCGAATGAGGTCGATGTCGCGGTGACGGCGGGCGGGCAGATTCTGGTCAATAAGTCACCGTTGACCGCAACCGACGTCAAGACCATCTCCGATGCCTTGCGCCGCGCCGCGGGTCAGCGTCCGGACCCGATCATCGTCATCAACGCCGACGCCAAGGCGACGCACCAGAGCGTCGTCGATGTCATGCAGGCGGCGCAAGCGGCCGGTTATCCACATATCTCCTTCGCCACCCAAGCGCCCCGCTGATGCTGGCTCGCTGGTTGCAGCGTCAATGGTTCGCACAACGCCGGCTTTCGCCGGCGTTGTGGCTTCTGGCGCCGCTGGCCGGGGCCTATGCGGCGCTGGCTGCGGCAAACCGGGTTCGGGCGCGACCCGAGCGCCTGCCAGTGCCGGTGATCGTCGTCGGCAACATCACCGTCGGCGGGGCCGGCAAGACGCCGCTGACGATCTGGCTGGCCGGGCAGTTGGGGGCACGCGGCTGGCGTCCGGGCATCGTCAGCCGCGGCTATGGCGGCGAGGGGAGGCTGCCACGTCCCGTGGATGGACGATCGATTGCGGTCGACGTTGGCGACGAGCCGATCTTGCTGGCCCGGCGCAGCGGCAGGCCGGTGTGGGTCGGACGCGACCGCGTCGCAGCCGGACGAGCGTTGCTGGCGGCACGTCCGGACGTGAATGTCATCATTTGTGACGACGGACTGCAGCATTACCGCCTGGCCCGCGACGTCGAACTGGCGGTATTCGACGGGCGCGGGGCCGGCAACGGCTGGCGGCTCCCGGCGGGCCCGCTGCGGGAACCGCTGTGCCGCCTGTGTACCGTCGATGCCGCCATCTGCAACGGCTTGCCCGACGACCGTCTGCCGCCGGCGCTGCCGAAGTTCGACATGGCTTTGCGGGCCGGTGCCTTTTACCGCCTCGACGATTCCCGGCAGGTATGCGCTGCCGGCGATCTCGCCGGGCGCCGGCTGCATGCGCTAGCCGGCATTGGCGACCCCGGGCGCTTCTTCAGCACCCTGGACGCCCTGGGGTTGAGTTTCAAGCGCCACCCGTTTCCCGATCATCACGCCTACAGCGCGGCCGATCTGGCCTTCGCCGGCGATGGCGTGCTGCTGATGACCGAGAAGGATGCAGTAAAATGCGCCGGACTGACCGCGGCCGAGGTGTGGGTCCTGCCCGTCGAGGCCGAACTTTCGCCGGCCCTTATTGACCTCATTCTGGAGAAACTCCGTGGACGCCAGGCTGCTTGACATCCTCGTCTGCCCGATCTGCAAGGGCAACCTCGAACACCGCAAGGCCGACAGGGAACTGGTCTGCAAGCCTTGCAAGCTGGCCTATCCGATCCGTGACGACATCCCGATCATGCTCGAGGACGAGGCGCGCCAGCTGCCGCCGGAAGAGTAGCCGTGCCGGGTTTCGCCTTCAAGGTGGTCATTCCCGCGCGTTACGCGTCTACGCGCCTGCCGGCCAAGCCGCTGCTCGATCTCGGCGGCAAGCCGATGGTCGTCCGCGTCGCCGAGCGCGCGCGGCTGTCGGGGGCAGAAGAAGTCTGGGTGGCGACCGATCATCCCGACGTGTGGGCTGCTGCCGAGGCGCACGAGGTGGCCGCGCTGATGACGCGCAGCGACCATGCGACCGGCACCGACCGCCTGGCCGAGGTCGTCGCGCAGCGCGGGTGGCATGGCGATGCGATCATCGTCAATGTGCAGGGCGACGAGCCGCTGATCGAGCCCGAAATCATCGTCCGCACGGCGCGCCAACTGGCGGCGAGCGGCGCCGACATCGCCACGGTTGCGCATCCGATCGTCGAGGCGAGCGATTTCTTCAATCCGAATGTGGTCAAGGTGGTGTGCCGGGCCGATGGCGATGCCGCCTATTTCTCCCGGGCGCCGATTCCCTATGCCCGCGACCACTTCGCCCGCGAGGANGGGGGCGAGAGCTTGCCCGCCAACTTTCCCGCCTGTCGCCATGTCGGGCTCTACGCCTACCGCGCGAGTTTCCTGAAAGCCTATGCCAACCTGGCCGCGGCACCGACCGAAGAGTTCGAGGCGCTGGAACAATTGCGCGCCCTCTGGCACGGCTATCGGATCAGCGTGACGCTGGTCGATGCGGCTCCGGCGGCGGGCGTCGATACGCCGGAGGATGCCGCACGGATGCGCAAACTGTTTGACCGGACCGTAAATAACGGTTAATTTTGCGGCCGTGCGGAACGGCCCGTCAGAGTGCCGGCAAGAAACGCAGGTTTTCGCGACACAAGTTCAAGGGACTTTTCATGAAGTTGATTCTGTTGGGCGCGCCCGGCGCCGGCAAGGGTACGCAAGCCAAGTTCATCAGCGACCGGTTTGGCATCCCCAGATTTCCACCGGCGACATGTTGCGCGCCCAGGTCAAGGCCGGCACGTCACTCGGTCTCGAAGCCAAGAAGCATATGGATGCCGGCGGCCTGGTGCCGGATGGCGTGATCATCGGCATGGTGAAGGATCGTCTGACCCAGGACGACTGCCGGAACGGCTACCTGTTCGACGGCTTCCCGCGCACCATTCCGCAGGCCGAGGCGATGAAGGATGCCGGCGTGCCGATCGAGTTCGTGCTCGAGATCGACGTACCCGATGGCGACATCATCGAGCGCATGGCCGGTCGGCGCGCGCACCTGGCCTCCGGCCGCACCTACCACGTCAAGTTCAATCCGCCCAGGGTCGAGGGCAAGGATGATGTGACCGGCGAAGACCTGGTCCAGCGCGATGACGACAAGGAAGAGACGGTCAGGAAGCGCCTCGAGATCTATCACGCGCAGACCAAGCCGCTGGTCGACTTTTACAGCAAGTGGTCAGCCACCGGGGACGCGAGCGCACCGAAGGTCAGGAAGGTGTCCGGTGTCGGCAGTGTCGATGGCATCACCGCCGGCGTCTTCGAGGCGCTGAAATAGCCGATGGCGGCCAGGAACGCGTTCCCTGCGCAGTCCGCTGGCGTTACTGCCGTCATCAATGCGACGGCCGGCGGCCTGATCCGGGAAGCGCGGCGTCATCCCGAGCGCAGCAGCGGCAAGGTTCCTGCCGGGGCGCACCTTGGCGCCGGGAAATCGGCGACACGTTCCATTTCACCGATGCCTGCCGGACCTGCCGGCAGCCGTTGCTCGCGGGCGCGGATCCGCCGCGCTTCCGCATCGGACTACCCGACCAATTGCGGCCGAGGAACGTAACCGTGGCCAAGAAGTCCGGGCTGTTCAGCATCTGACCTTTTTGTAGTTCGTTAGTCAAAGGAGGGGTTCAATGTCTCAAGCTCTGTTACTGGCGCTTGCATGCGCTGTAATCGCGGTACTGTACGGCTGGATTTCCAGCCGGCAGATCCTCGCGTTGTCGCCTGGCAACGCGCGCATGCAGGATATTGCCAAGGCAATCCAGGAGGGCGCCTCGGCGTACCTCAGCCGGCAGTACAAGACCATCGCCATCGTCGGCGTGATTCTGTTCCTGGTCATCGGCTTCGTGCCGAAGCTGGGCTGGCTGACCGCCATCGGCTTCCTGATCGGCGCGGTTCTCTCGGGAGCAGCGGGCTTCATCGGGATGAACGTGTCGGTGCGCTCCAACGTGCGCACCGCCGAGGCTGCCCGTGGCGGCATCGCCGCGGCGCTGGACGTGGCCTTCAAGGGCGGCGCCATCACCGGCATGCTGGTCGTCGGTCTCGGCCTGCTCGGGGTTGCCGGCTATTACGCCTATCTCAGGTCCGCCGGCGGAACCGCCGATCTGCATCACGTCATCGAGCCGCTGGTCGGGCTCGCCTTCGGTTCCTCGCTGATCTCCATCTTCGCCCGTCTTGGCGGCGGTATCTTCACCAAGGGCGCCGACGTTGGCGCCGACCTGGTGGGCAAGGTTGAAGCCGGGATCCCGGAAGATGATCCGCGCAACCCGGCGGTCATCGCCGACAACGTCGGCGACAACGTCGGCGACTGCGCCGGCATGGCGGCCGACCTGTTCGAGACCTATGCCGTGACGGTGGTCGCGACGATGGTGCTGGCGGCGCTGACGATCAAGTCGTTTCCAGGCCTCGGCGAGAATCTGGTTCTCTATCCGCTCGCTCTTGGCGGCGTTTCGATCATTGCCTCGATCATCGGCTGCTATTTCGTCAAGGCCACCGAAGGCGGCAAGATCATGGCGGCGCTCTATCGCGGCCTGATCGTCGCCGGCGTCCTGGCCCTCGTCGCTTATTATCCGATCACCTCGTGGCTGATCGGCGCCGGCGATCCGGCAGCCAAGATCACGACCATGTCGATGTTCGGCTGCTCAGTCATCGGCCTGCTGCTGACTGCGGCGCTGGTCTGGATCACCGAGTACTACACAGGGACCGAATACTCGCCGGTCAAGCACGTTGCCGCTGCCTGCCAGACCGGCCACGCGACCAACATCATCGCCGGTATCGGCATTTCGATGAAGGCCTGCGCCATGCCGGTCATCGCCGTCTGCGCGTCGATCTGGGGCGCCTATGCCCTCGGCGGCCTGTTCGGGATCGCCATCGCCGCCACCTCGATGCTGTCGATGGCCGGCATCGTCGTCGCCCTCGACGCCTACGGCCCGATCACCGACAACGCCGGCGGCATTGCCGAGATGTCCGGCCTGCCGAAGGAAGTGCGCGACGTCACCGACCCGCTCGATGCGGTCGGCAATACCACCAAGGCGGTCACCAAGGGCTACGCCATCGGTTCCGCCGGCCTCGCCGCGCTGGTGCTGTTCGCCGACTACACGCATGGTCTGGAAGCTGCCGGCCTCAAGGGCATCAGCTTCGATCTCTCCAATCACATGGTCATCATCGGCCTCTTCATCGGCGGCCTGATTCCCTACCTCTTCGCCGCCATGGCGATGGAAGCCGTTGGCCGTTCCGCCGGCTCGGTGGTGCTCGAAGTGCGCCGCCAGTTCAAGGAAATCAAGGGCATCATGGATGGCACGGCCAAGCCGGACTATTCCCGTGCGGTTGACATGCTGACCGTGGCCGCGATCAAGGAAATGATGATCCCGTCGATCCTGCCGGTCGCCGTGCCCATCATCGTCGGTCTGGCGCTCGGTCCGCAGGCGCTCGGCGGCCTGCTTGTCGGCACCATCGTCACAGGTCTCTTCGTCGCCATTTCGATGACGACGGGCGGCGGCGCCTGGGACAATGCCAAGAAGTACATCGAGGATGGCCATTTCGGCGGCAAGGGCTCGGAAGCCCACAAGGCGGCCGTGACCGGCGACACCGTCGGCGACCCGTACAAGGATACGGCCGGCCCCGCGGTCAACCCGCTGATCAAGATCATCAACCTGGTCGCGCTGCTGATCGTGCCCTTGATCGCCTGATCCTGCATTCCTCCGGAAAAGGCGGCTGCGGCCGCCTTTTTGTCGCCGGTCCGCCGCGGGCGGCGCCGCGGCCCGGGCGATTTCGCTCGTGGTCTGGCGGATACTTCACGGCAGTTGCCGGCGCCGCAAGCTACAATGGCGCAGAAATGGAGACTGCATGAACGAATCCCCAGGACAGCCGGTATCCGCGCCTGCTGCCGGGAGCAACCCCGGCATACGCGAGGATATCCTCCACCATGACCCCTTGCTCGACTGCCTGGTTGAACTGTCGCGCCTGCACGGGCGCCCGGGAACGCGCGCCGCGTTGACCGCCGGGCTGCCGCTGGAAAAGGGTTCGCTGACGCCCTCGATGTTTGCCCGCGCCGCGAATCGCGCCGGGCTCGCGGCCAAGGTCGTGCGGCGTCCGCTGGATCGCATCGATGCGGCGTTGCTGCCGGTCGTTCTGCTGACCGCCGGCGATGAGGCCTGCGTGCTGCTTGGCTGGGACGACTCCGGGAGACCGCACGCCTGCTGTTCCCGGAGACCGGCCAGGGTTCGGTACAGCTCGCCCGGGACGAACTTGCCCAGCGCTACACCGGTGTCGCCATCTACGCCCGGCCGCATTTCCGCTTCGACAAGCGCACGCCGGAAGTCGGCGACGTCAAGCTCCGCCACTGGTTCTGGGGCGCACTGGCCGACCAGTGGCCGGTCTATCGCCACGTGCTGGGTGCGGCGTTACTGATCAACGTCATCGCGTTGGCCATGCCGCTGTTTACGATGAACGTCTATGACCGCGTGATTCCCAACCGCGCCTTGGAGACCCTATGGGTCCTGGCGCTCGGGGTCATCCTGCTGGTGGCCGTCGACCTCGTGCTGCGCCTGCTACGCGGCTATTTCATTGATCTTGCGAGTGCTCGGATCGACATGCAGCTGTCGGCGCAGATCATGGAGCGCGTCCTCGGTGTGCGCATGGAAGCGCGGCCGGCGGCGGTCGGCGCCTTCTCGGCGAACCTGCGCTCGTTCGAGGTGGTGCGCGACTTCATCACGTCGGCGTCGGTGACTGCATTCATCGACCTGCCGTTCGCCCTGCTTTTCGTTTGGCTATGTCACCGTTAGTTGTTGATCGGCACGACCCATCTCAAGGCAGCCTTCATTACGTCGCGGGGAGCGGGTCGGTTGTGGTTGCGCTCGATCAGTCGGCGCCAGCCCAGGTAGTTGGGCAGGTAATCGGAAGCCACGCCGTGGAAACGGCGCAGCCATTCTTTGAGGCGGCTGTCGTAAGCATTGACGTTCTGGACATGATAGACGCCAGCGATACAGCGTATGCCCGCAGCCAGATTGACGGCCCGATGCACGACGCCGATTTCACGGGCGGTCGCTGCCAAGGCCTTGCTGCTGTCCGAACAGAGAATGCTGTCACGCGCCAGCACGGGCTTGAGGGCAGCAGTGAGGTGTTCCTTATCGGCCTTGTCGAGGACGAAGTCGGCCGTGTTTCCCGCCCGGTCACGACAAATCAGCACGGGAATTTGTTCGCTCGACAGGCCGCGCTTCGCCGCTTTGCCACCCCGTCGGTGGGGCCGGCGATTCAGTCCATGCTTGCAGCCTTTGGCCGATTCCAGAAAGTAGGTTTCGTCGGCTTCGGCAATTCCGCTCAACTGACGGGCTTGCTGCTGCCGCGGCCCAGCCAGAAAACGGTGCCGCCAGCGAAAGGCCGTGTTGCGATGCACGCCGCAGGCGGCAGCACTTCGTCGGATACTGTTTCCCAAGACCAATTGCTCGGCCTGTTGCAGCCAGATTTCCTTGTGGCGCAGTCGTGCCAACGGGGTTCCGGTCAGGGTATTGAAGGTGCTGTGGCAGGCCATGCAGCGATAACGCTGCAAGCCCGACGCTTTTCCCCAACGCCACACCTGGCCATGACCACAGGACGGGCACGCAGGCCGCTTCGGCAGACGGTCTTCCAGCAATTCCCGAACCGCAGCAGCCTCCCCCTGCCTTTNCAGTTCATCCAACAACAATTGGCGCTGGTGGGGCGTCAGATCACCAACCGCCACCAGCAGTTGGCGAAACGCTTCGGATTTCATCACGTCACCTATCTCATTGATTCGCTTGGTTTCAGCATAGACCAACATTTAACGGTGACATAGCCTTTCGTTTTCGTGATCGCGCTGATTGCCTGGCAACTGGTGCTGCCGGTACTGCTCGCCATCGTCGCTGTCGTCATCTATGCGTATGTCCTGCAACATAGGATGCACGAACTTTCCGAGACTACCTACCGCGCGGGGCGCTGCGCAACGCGACGCTGATCGAGAGCCTGACGGCGCTCGAGACGATCAAGACCCAGGGTGCAGAAAGCCTCATGCAGTCGAAGTGGGAAAAGTCGGTGGCCTTCGTCGCCCGCGTCAGCAACCGGATGCGCTTCCTTTCGGCGGCGGCGACCAACGGGGCGCTCGAGGCGCAACAGGCGGTCAGCATCGTCGTCATCGTCGCCGGGGTCACCTGATCGGTGCCGGCCAGCTCACCATGGGCGGCCTGATCGCCTGCACCATCCTGGCGTCGCGGGCGGTGGCGCCGCTCGGGCAGCTGGTCGGCCTGCTGATGCAATACCACAACGCCAAGGTGTCGTTGACATCGCTCGAAGAAATCATGAAGAAGCCGGTCGAGCGCCCCGCCGACGCGAGTTTCGTCCATCGTCCGGAATTGCGCGGGGACATCGAGTTCGCCAGGGTCGACTTCAGTTATCCCGGATCGTTGGTTCCGGCTCTCAAGGGCTTCAGTTGCCGGATCGCGGCCGGCGAGAAAGTGGTCATCATCGGCCGGATCGGTTCCGGTAAGACGACACTGCAGAAGTTGCTGCTCGGACTCTACCAGCCGACCGGAGGTGCCGTGATGATCGACGGCGTCGATACCCGCCAGCTCGACCCGGCCGATCTGCGCCGCAACATCGGCTACCTGTCGCAGGATCCGACCCTTTTCTACGGCACGCTGCGCGACAACATCGCGATCGGTGCGCCCTATGCCGATGATGCAGCCATCGTCGCGGCAGCGGAGGTCGCCGGTTTGGCCGAGTTTGTCAATCGCCACCCGGACGGCTTCGACATGCTGATCGGCGAACGTGGCGATTCGCTCTCCGGCGGCCAGCGCCAGAGCGTCGCCATCGCCCGGGCCTTCCTGATGGATCCGCCGATCCTGCTGCTCGACGAACCGACCAGTTCGATGGACTACAGCTCCGAGCAACAGTTGAAGGAACGCCTGAAGGCAGTCGCGGCGCACAAGACGATGATCATCGTCACCCATCGCAACAGCCTGCTCGATCTGGCTACGCGGATCATCGTCGTCGATGACGGGCAGGCGGTGGCCAATGGCCCGCGCGATCAGGTCATCCAGGCGCTGCAGAGCGGCCAGATCGGGAGGGCGTCATGAACCGCCTGCGGGTGCTGGGCGCCTGGCTGCATGCGCGCCTTGAAGCGATTGCCGTCCGCGGCAAGCCCCTTGTCGAACGCGTGCTCGGGCGCCTGCCAAGTAGGGAGGACGGGGAGGCAGTCGACTTCTCGACCGACGCCGATGTCGCCATCCTGCGCCAGGAGCCATTGCGTGCGCGCGTGCTGCTGCGTTCTATCGGGATAATTATGGCGCTATTCGTCATGTGGGCGGCGGTGGCGCAGCTTGATGAGGTGACGCGTGGCGAGGGCAAGGTCATTCCCTCGAAGCAGGTGCAGGTGCTGCAAAGCATCGACGGCGGACTGGTGTCCGAGATCCTGGTGCGCGAGGGCGACGTGGTGCAAGCCAACCAGTTGCTGATCAAGATCGACGAAACGCGCTTTGTTTCGTCGGTAAAGGAAAATCGCGCCCAGTATCTCGGCTTGGTGGCGCGGGCGGCCCGGCTGAAGGCGATGTCCGACGGCAAGCCCTTCGTGGCGCCGCCGGAGGTGATGAAGGACGCGCCGGAAGTGGTGGAGCAGGAACTTCAACTGTACGAGGCGAAGCGCGCCGAGATGAACGCCGCGGTGTCGATCGCCAGGCAGCAACTTGTCCAGCGCCAGCAGGAACTCGGCGAGGTCCAGGCCAAACGCGCCCAGGCGGCCCAGGGTTACGACCTGACTTCCAAGGAGTTGTCGGTGACCAGGCCGCTGATCAATTCCGGCGCGGTGTCCGAAGTCGAACTGCTGCGTCTGGAGCGGGATGTCTCGCGCTATCGCGGCGAGCGCGACATGGCGTCGGCGCAGATCACGCGCGTCCAGGCGGCGATCAACGAAGCCCAGCGCAAGATCGAGGAGGTCGAACTGAACTTCCGCAACGATGCCGGCAAGGAGCTTTCCGAAACCAACGCCAAGCTCAGCAGCCTGGCGGAAGGCAGCGTCGCGCTTTCGGACCGGGTCAAGCAGTCGTCGATCCGCTCGCCGGTCAAGGGCACCGTCAAGCGCCTGCTGGTGAATACCGTCGGTGGCGTCGTTCAACCGGGCAAGGACATGATCGAGATCGTTCCGCTGGAGGATGCGCTGTTGCTCGAAGCCCGCGTCCTGCCCCGCGACATCGCCTTCCTGCGCCTAGGCCAGCCGGCAATCGTCAAGTTCACCGCCTACGATTTCGCGGTNCACGGCGGGCTGGACGGCACCCTCGAGCACATCGGCGCCGACACGGTGACGGACGACAAGGGGAACGCCTTCTACACGGTGCGGGTGCGTACCAGCAAGCCGGGCTTCGGCGATGCCAACCTGCCGATCATTCCGGGCATGGTCGCCGAGGTGGACATCATTACCGGCAAGAAAAGCGTGCTCGCCTACCTGATGAAGCCCGTCCTGCGCGCCAAGAACGTGGCCCTGACCGAGCGCTGATGCGGCACTGGATCGTCGACCGCGAGGCCGTGGCGCTCGACAGTTGGCGCGAGGCGCTGCCCGGGGCGGAATTGCTCCGGCGCGACGATATTGCCGGCTCGCGCTTCCCCGGGCAGGGCATCGTGTGGGCGCGCATGCGCTTCGGCGAAACCGTAAACCAGGCCATCTACGGCGTCGACCGCAGCAGCGGCCAGCCGCTCGTCGTTCTGGCTGACGATCCCGATGAGCGTGTCGTTCTGGAAGCTTTGGCGGCCGGCGCCGCCGGCTGCTGTAACAGCCATGCCGCGCCGGCGGTCCTGCGCCAGGTGGCGCTGGTCGTCGCCAACGGTGGACTGTGGGTTGGCCAGTCCCTGCTCACCCGGCTCGTCGGCGCCACCACTCGGCGGCTCGTCCAGCTTGGCGAGGCGCGGGCGGACGACGGCTGGGCAGCGTCGCTTTCCGCGCGCGAAGCCGAGGTCGCCCGCCTCGTGGGCGAAGGCGCCGCCAACAGGGAAATCGCCGCCCGCCTCGACATCACCGAGCGCACCGTCAAGGCGCACCTTACCGCCATCTTCGAGAAGCTGGGCGTGCGCGACCGCCTCCAGCTCTCGCTCCGGGTCAACGGCCTGAAAATCTGAGCCCCTGCGTGAAATCCATCACGCTCGCCGGCCCCGACTGTACCTTGGTGCAATGGATCGGCGTGGCGTTGGCCCGTACACTCCCGGCATCGTCAAATCCGCTGGAGAGTTGTCATGGCCGAAATCGTCGCCCGCGTTGGGAAGGTAACCGGAGAAGTCATCGTCCGTGATGCGGATGGGAATGTCCGCCGGTTGAAGGAGGGCGACGCGGTGCGTG
Source organism: Dechloromonas sp. (assembly GCA_013693915.1). Taxonomy (GTDB): domain Bacteria; phylum Pseudomonadota; class Gammaproteobacteria; order Burkholderiales; family Rhodocyclaceae; genus Azonexus. Next base: position 1,184,910 of record CP059264.1, read on the forward strand.
CCGGCGAGGTCATCCAGGCCGCGTCCGGCGGCCAGGTCCATCTGCTTCTCGCCGACGGCCGCGAGGTGGTGGTCAAGTCCGGGAAGCCGCCAGGATCGACGCCGAAGTCGCCGGCAGCAACCTGCCCGACGCCGGCGACAGCGCCGTTCACAACAGCCCGCAGACCTTCACCCGGGTCGCCAGGACACTCGTCGCTGCCGACGGAACCTTCAGTTTCGATGACGATGCCGGCCGGGCGCGGACATCCGGCGACCAGTCCGAGGGCCACTCTTTCGTCGAGCTGGCGCGCATCGTCGAGAGCGTCGATCCTCTCGCCTTCCAGTTCGCCACCACGCGCGTCCCGGTGAACGATATTTTCGACGGCGGGCCGGCAGCCCTCTACGACGCCGTCAATGCCGTCACCGCCGCCAGCCTTGCCTCGCGGCCGGCGAGCACGCTGTTCGAGTCGGTGACGCCGGTCAATGACGACTACACCGACGCCGACGAAACGGTGGCGGTCGCCGAAGACAGCGGCGCCAACACGGGCAGCGTGCTGAGCGGCACGACCAGTGCCGACGGTCCGGTGAGCGTGGTCAGCTTCCAGGTGGCGGGCGACGCGACGACCTACACGGCGGGCCAGACGGCGACCATCGCCGGGGTGGGCACGCTGGTGATCGCGGCCAACGGCGGCTACACCTTCACGCCGGCGGCGAACTACTCGGGCGCGGTGCCGGTGGTGACCTACACGACGACCGACGGGCTGGGGCCGAACGACACCTCGACGCTGACGCTGAGCGTGACGCCGGTCAATGACGCGCCTGTGAATACGCTGCCGGCGAGCTACACGACCAACGAGGACACCTCGCTCAAGCTGAGCGGCCTGTCGGTGGCGGACCTTGATGCCGGCAGTGGCACCATGATGGTGACGCTGTCGGTGGCCAGCGGCACGCTGACGGCGGGCACCGCGAATGGCGTGACGGTGACGGGGTCGGGCACCAGCAGTCTCGTGCTGAGCGGCACCCTGGCCAACCTCAACGCCTACCTGGCGACGGCGGGCAATCAGCCGACGTATGTGCCGGTGGCCAATGCCAGCGGGACGGTGGTGCTGACAATCACTACCAGCGATGGCGCCAATACGGGCAGCGGTGGGACAAGATCGGATATCGACACGGTAAATATCAATGATACACCTGTCGCCGACCTTCCGACGCTAACGGTGACGAATGCCGGCCCGATGGTGGTTTTCGGTACTAGCTGGGAAACCGTTGCCAATGCGAGCAATTCGTCCGAAGCGGTTGGCGGTGCAACGCTCGAAGGGTGGTCCCGGATCGATGCTCCCCAGGTTCTTGCGGGGGCACTGATGCCTTCGAGGTATGGGCGAGCGGGGATTCGCAGGCGCCAGCCAGCGGGGGCAGCAACACGGTTTATGCGGCGCCTGGGAATGGCCGTAACTGGCTGGAGCTGAACGATGCATCGAGCAATGTTCAGACAATCGGCATTTCGCGCTCGGTGGCCACGCAAGCGGGGATGGTCTACGAGTTGTCGTTCGACTACGCGGGGCGGCTGGGATTCACGGCGGGGTATACGACGATCAGCATCCAGCTCGATGGCGTCACGATAGCGACCTATTCCAGCACCAGCGGCAATGCCGCGCTGGACTGGAAGAATCTCAAGGTCTCCTTCGTCGGGGATGGCAATACACATACCCTTGCCATTCTGACGACGCCGACTCAAACCGACCCGAACGGCCGTGGCGCCGCGATCGACGACATCACGCTCGCCGCTTATCAGGGCGTGACGGCAGGCAACGCGTCAGGTGGTTCGCTGACCCAGATTGCGCTTGCCAGTTACGTGTCGGCGGGGCTGACGGATACAGATGGTTCAGAGACGCTTTCCTTGACCTTTGGCGGCTTGCCAGCCGGTGCGCAAATCGTCACCAGCAGCAATACGTACAACGTCTCGGGCGGAAGCATCACCATACAGGGTAGTGAGCTGGCCTCGGCCAAGCTGCAGCTTGCAAGTTCCTACACGGGCGTGCTTGATGTAACAGTGTCGGCAACTGCGACCGAGACTGTGGGTGGCGCGACCGCCACGACATCCACGCAGACGCTTGAGTTTCATGTCCAGCCGGCGTCCGGTGTGGTTACGGCGACCGATCAAACAGATGCGAGTGCTGTGCGGTTGGGCACTGATGCTGTTGATTCGCTGTCAGGCAATAATAGTGCGAATCTGATGGAAGGCTATGCCGGCAACGACACGCTGGATGGCGGTGGTGGGGCGGATCTTTTGGTTGGCGGTGCCGGGACCGACACAATAACCGGCGGTGCAGGGGCTGACACCTTCAAGTGGTCTCTTGCTGACCGCGGAACGGTGGCGGCGCCGGCGACCGATACGATCACGGATTTCGATACGACCGCCACCAGTGACAAACTCGACCTGCGTGATCTGTTGGTGGGTGAATTGCATAGTGGGACTGCGGCAGGCAACCTTGCGGATTACCTGCACTTCTCCTACAGTGCTGCGACGGGTACAACGATTGACGTGAAGTCGGTTGGCAGTTCTCTGGCCGGCCCGGATCAGAAGATTATCCTGACGGGGGTTGATATTACGTCCGGCAATACCTTGAGCGACACTGCGATCATCCAGAACCTGCTGACCAACGGCAAGCTGATTGTCGACTGATTGTTGCGGTCGACAGCAAAAACGGGGCAATTCTCGCCGCGTTTTCTCTTCTGCCGCCGGCGCGAAAATCAGCCCCGTGCTTCCGCAAATTCGCCACGCTCGGGATGCGGATCGTGCGCCCTTCGACGACGATCAGCCCGAGTTCCGAGAGTTCGTGCAGGATGCGCGAGAAGTGTTCCTGTGTCAGGTTGAGGCGGGAAGCGATGACGCCCTTGTTGGCTGGCAGGGTAACGGCGACATTGAGGCCGTTCTGGTCGGCCTCGGCGAGTTCGCGCAGCAGGTAGCCGATGATGCGCTCCTTGCCGGAATGCAGCGAGTATGATTCGACGTCGTTCATCAACTGGTGCAGGCGCAGGGCCATGCCCGCCAGCATTTTGCGGCACAGGTTGTGGTCGCGCGACAGTTCGTCGAAGACGGCCTGCTTGGAGACGTGCAGCAGCAGCGAGTCGGCGAGGGCCTGCGCGAAGACGATATAGGGCTTTTCCATGAACATGATCGCTTCGCCGAAGCTCTGCCCCTGCTGCAGGATCTCGACGACCTTCTCGCCGCCCTGCTGCGAGGTGAAGGCGAGCTTGACCTGGCCATAGACCAGCAGGTGAAAACCGGTGCAGGGGTCGCCCTTGTGGAACAGGATGTCACCCTTGCTGGCATGGATTTCGCGGGTGGAACGGGCAATGCGCGAGACTTCCTCTGAGGCCAGTCCGTTGAATAGCGGAATGTGGGTCAGCAGCGCCTCGATGTTGATCGGGTGAGTGGCATTCATATTTGATATTTGCTAAAAAACCCTTTGCCGGATGGTGTCATCCGGCCATTCACCGGGCAATAATTCGTTGGAACTAGGCCATAGTTAATTGGTCGTAGGGCATCGGCTGGCCGTGTATCACTTGTCCCCGTCTTATAATTGCGAAATTTTGCGTGAGGCAAGCGTGGCCAGCTCACAGTCCCCGTCGTTGCGGTTTCTTCAGGAACGCCTGTGGCGCTGGCTCGCGCCTGGTTGTGGCTGGGTGTGCTGGCACTGATCGGCTCGGGCTTGCTGGCCATCCTGCTGGTACTCTCGCGCACGCCGGGAATCCAGGACGTCTTTCCGCTGAANGGCGTTTTCCGCGCGGCGCTGGTGGTCCATGTCGATCTCTCGGTGGCGGTCTGGTTCATGGCCTTCGCCGCGGTGATCTGGAGCGCCGTGGGCCGGGCCGGCTTGGCGTGGCTCGGCTGGAGCGGCTTCGGTCTGGCGGTGCTGGGTACGCTACTGATGACGGTTTCCCCGTTCTTCCCCGGCGCCCGCCCGATCCTCAACAACTACATCCCGGTCCTCGAGCAAACCCAGTTCTTTGCTTCGTTGTGGATCTGTGGCGCCGGTTTCAGCCTGGCGGTGTTGCGGGCCCTGCTCACGACCTGGCCGCGACGCGTGTTTGCCGAGCCATTACAGCTTGGCGCATTCTTCGGTGCGCTTGCCGGCTTTCTCGCGCTTGCAGCGTTCTTCTGGTCGTGGTGGATGGTCCCGCGCATCGAAGAAGAGCTCTATTACGAGGTCGTCTTCTGGGGCGGTGGCCACATCCTGCAATTCCAGCATTCCATTCTGATGGTGGTGGCGTGGCTGTGGATCGGCATGCATCTCGGCAAGCCGCTGGTCGCCTCTCCGCGGGCGCTGGCAGCGCTGTTTTTCGTCGCCTTCCTGCCGCTGCTCGCGGTGCCGCTGATGTATCTGATGGTGCCGCCGGGTTCTCTTCCCCACATGGAGCTCTTCGCCCTGTTGATGAAGTGGGGACACCCCTACATGGGGCCACTCATCCTCGCCGGCGCCGTGTCGCTGTGGAGGGTGCGCGGCGTTTCCGCCGATCCGGCAAAATCCGCGTTTGTCGCCTCCTTCGTCCTGTTCGCGCTGGGTGGCGTTCTTGGCTACATGATCCAGGGTGCGAATGTCGTCATTCCCGCCCACTATCACGGCTCGACGGTCGGCGTCACGCTGGCGTTCATGGGGCTGACGTATGTGCTGCTGCCGCTGCTCGGGTTCGGAAGGGCGGAAGGTCGCTTTGCGGTCTGGCAGCCCTACGTCTATGGCGCGGGCCAGTTGATCCACGTCCTCGGTCTCGCCTGGTCGGGCGGCTACAGCGTGCAGCGCAAGGTCGCCGGCGCCGAGCAGGCNGCTGGTCACGCTGCCGCAGAAACTGGGCATGGGCATGATGGGACTGGGCGGATTGATCGCCGTGATTGGCGGCCTGATGTTTGTCGTGATCTGCCTGAGAGCCATGTTGGCCAAGAAGGAGCGATGAACGAACGGACCGCGCTGCGGTTGGCGGTCGCCGCCGGAGTGGCGTCACTGCTGACCGCCGGTGTGCTCGGATACCGGCTGCTCATCCAGACCGGCCCGACGTCCGCGGGTCGTCCGCCCGGTATGATCTCGTCGCAGGCGCTGACGCCGGAGGAGGCCGCAGTTGCGGTCGACGCCATTTTTGCCCTGGATTTGCCCGATCTCGATGGCCGTCCGCAGCCCCTTGCCCAGTGGCGCGGCAAGGTGCTGGTGGTCAATTTCTGGGCCAGCTGGTGCAGGCCCTGCGTTGACGAAATGCCGGCCCTTTCGCGCCTGAACAGCCTCTTTGCCCCCTTGGGCGTGCAGTTCGTCGGAATCGGTGTTGACGACGCCGAGAAGCTGGCTGCCTTCATCAGGACCACGCCGGTGTCCTATCCCGTGCTGGTCGCAAGCCCTGCCGGCATGACGCCGGGCCTGCAGGTGAAGGGCTTGCCCTATACGGTGGTCATCGGTCGCGATGGGCGCAGCGCACTGACCCGCCTCGGGCGCATCGATGAAGGATCGCTCGAGCCCGTCCTGCGCCGCCTGATCGGGCAGTAAGGGCTTCCCGGACTACTTGCCGCGCGGCTGGAATGCCATCGAACGCGCCGATACGGTGAATGCATCGGAGAAGCAGGCGCCGTCTTCCGCACCGTGGCTCTTGAGGAAGGGGAAGATCGCCTCGACCATTCGTACCGAACCGCAGGCATAGATCTCGTGCCCCTTGAGTTCGGGGAAGTCTTCGAGAATGGCTTCGTGCACCAGGCCGGTGCGACCGCTCCAGGCATCTTCCGGCGCCGCTTCCGAGAGCACGGGGATGAAGTGGAAGTTGGCGTGGTCGCGCGCCCACTGCTGCGGCAGTTCGGGCAGGTAGAGATCGCGCAGTTGTTTGACGCCCCAGTAGAGATAAATTTCGCGCTTCAGGCCGCGCTCGAAGGCATCCTCGACCATGCTCTTGACCGGGGCGAAGCCCGTGGCGCCCGCGACAAAAACGATCGGCCGCTGCGATTCGCGCAATGAAAAATCGCCGATCGGGCCTTCGAAACGGATTTCGTCACCTTCCTTCATCTTCTCGAAGACGTGGGTGGTGAACAGTCCGCCCTTCATCAGGCGGATCTGGAGTTCGACAAACTCGGCCTCATGCGGCGGGTTGGCAAACGAGAAGGCGCGCCGCTGGCCGTCGTCGAGGATGACATTGATGTACTGGCCGGCCTTGAACGCGATCTGCTGTCCTTCGGGCAGCTTGAGGAGAACGCGCATGACGTCGTAAGTGAGCTTTTCCATCTTGACGACCCGGGCGCGGTATTCCTTGAACGCCTTCACGGGCGCACTGGCGTCGTACTCGATCTCCGCGTCTTCGATCGCGGTGGCGCAGCACAACAGCACCTTGCCCTGCGCCAGTTCCTCCGCCGACAGCGCGCTGGGCTGGTAGAGACCGGGATCGACCTTGCCGGCCAGAACCGTGCACTTGCAGGCACCGCAGCCGCCGTTGCGGCACTCGTAGGGCAGGTTGATGTCCTGGCGCAGCCCCGCGTCGAGCAATGTTTCGCCGAAGCGGGCGGTGACCGCCCGGTGGTCGGGATGGAAGGTGATGCTCGTCTGCTCCTTGGCGGCCCCACGCCGCTTGGGCGGAAGCCACGGGATCAGGAACAGCAACGCGGTCAGGCCGAGCACCCAGAACCACAGGTGCAGCGGGTTGGTGACATAGACGAGCGCCAGGACCGGCAGTTCGAACCAGTCGAAGTCGATGTTGGTGGGCACGACCGACATGTCTGCCTCGCCGCCCTGGCTTACGATGGGCTTGACCAGGGCGAGAACGACGAACATCAGCGTTACGGCGAAGGCGATCGGGCGTGGCGGATTGATGTGGGCGCGCGGCACGCGCTGGACGTGAACCCACATGATGAAAACGACGATCAGCGGCGCGCCGATGTGCACGAAGGCGAGCAGGGTGAACAGGCGGCTGTTGACGCTCTCGAGGTAGAGGAAGTTGCGGATCAGCGTGCCGTTGAACATCGGCAGCACGTCGAACCACTCGGCGGTGGCGATGACGACGAATTGCGCCAGTTTGTCCCACACCAGCATGAAGCCGTTGACGCCGGCGATGTNGACCAGCCAGATCAGGGCCACTCCGGTGAGCCACGAGAAGGAGCGGAAGCCGCGATAGCGATCGTAGGCGAAGTGCCGCAGCAGGTGCAGGATCATCGTCAGGATCATGCCGTCGGTCGCGTAGCGGTGGATGCTGCGCATGATGCCGCCTGCCCACCACTGTTGGTGCGTGATGCGTTCGACCGACTCGTATGCGTCGTGGATTCCCGTCTCGGCGAAAATGTAAAGGTAGAGGCCGGTCCCGACCAGCAGCCAGAACTGCCAGAAACTGATGGTGCCGAGGTGATAGAAGGGGTTGAGCTTGTCGCCGAAGGCGACATTGAAAATGTTCTCGATGCGCATGAAGAACCAGCGCAGGATCTGTTGGAGAAGTTTGACCATGGTTTGTGTCCGCTCAGGAGAGTAGGGAGAGACGAATCGTGTTGATGCTGTCCGAACGGCGCTCTACTTGAAGAAGAGGCCGCCCTTGTCCGGATTGAAGTCGATCACCATGACCTGCCCGGGCTTGAGCGTGACCTGGTCTTCCTTGACGAAATTGAAGCCTGGCTTGACCAGGTTGTCGTTCATCCTGACCGCCACCTGATGCGTGCCGGCCTTCACCTCGAAGCGCTTGTAAACCGTGGAGACGCCATCCTTGAACGCCGGTCGGATGCATCACGGTCCGGAAGGCCGGTTGCCCGTCGATATCGACTTCGAGGTTGATGTCCGAGCGTTCACGCGGGCAGTCCATCGGGGCGCGCATGTTGGGGGCAATTTCTGCAGCTCTTCCGGAGTCCGCTTGCGGCATTCGCGATCCCCGAGATGGCTGATCGACAGCTTGATCAGGGCCACGTCATCGGGAATCTGCCGGTATTTCGGGGAGGTCGCAAAATATCCGATGAAGGCCGCAAACGCACCGTAAAGGATCACCTGACCGACAATGGCGGCGGGCTTAAGCATGATGGGATGTTCTCCGGAAGTAGGGTGGCAACGGGTCGTCGGAAACTGCCTGAGTCTGGATTCGCGTCCGGAATTCCTGCAAGGCCGCAGCCAGCACCTTGCCGTCGTTGCTGGAGGCAAAAACCAGTTGCAGGCGGGCGAGAGGAACCTTGCTGCGCAGGCGCGGTTCGCGCTGACCGGTCATGCGCTCCGCGGTCCACCGCTCCCCGAGGCGAAAATCGCAACCGCCGCTGCGGCAACCGGTCAGCAAGACTCCGTCGGCGCCGCCGCGCAGCGCATATTCGACGAACGACGGGGGCAGGATGCCCGTGCACATCAGACTGATGACGGCGGTGTCGGGGGCGGCCAGCACCTTGGCGTCGGCGCCGCGGTCGCAGCCGAAGACGACTATCCGTGAGCGCCCTTCGAGCCCTGCAAGCGCCTCCTCGAGTTGCTGGCGAAGGGTGTTCACCGTTTGCTGCGGCATGTCGATGCCGGTCAACAGTAGTTCCTGGCGGCGGAAAGGGGTCGACGAGGGGCATGCACCGGCACAGATGCCGCAACTCGCGCAGAGGTCGGCATCGACGACGGCGATCTTGAAGCCCGGGCGCTGCGGATGCGATTCCATCGTTATCGCCGCATACGGGCAGTCGACATGGCAGCGACTGCAGCCGCTGCAGTTGGCGGCGTCGACCAGCGCGACAGGACCGGCCTCCGGATGCGGCAGGAACGGCAGGATGGTGAGCAGGAGAGTGACGGCGAGCAGCAGCGTCCACACGACGGCTGGCGAGCTGACGTCGGTCAGCGGATGGATGAACAACATGAACCAGTCAAGGCGAAGTTCGGCGGGGGCCAGCGCGAGATTGGCCGGGGCATCGCTGAGCGCCGGCTTGACCAGGGCGAGCAGAAGCAGAACGCCCATCGTTCCCAGCATCGACTGTCGCGAGGGCAGGTAATCGACGCGGCTGATGCGGTGAACGTGCGCCCAGAGGCCGAGAATCAGCAGCAGCGGTATGCCGATGTGGATGAAGACGAGTACGGTGAAGAAACGATCGTTGATCGAGTCCGGCGCGAGAAAGTTGCGCGCCGCAGGTTCGCTGAATATGGGCAACCAGTCGAGAAGTTCGGTTGTCGCGGTAGCCGAGAATTGTGCAACCTGGTCCCAGACGATCCAGTAGCCGCCGATGCCCGATGCGTGACNCAGCCAGATCAGCGGAACGCCGGTGATCCAGGAGTAGAAGCGGAACCCGTAATAGCGGCCGTAGGCCCATTCACGGATGAGGTGCAACACCATGACCAGAACGAAGGCGTCGGAAGCGTAGCGATGCAGGCTGCGCATGATGCCGCCGAAATACCACAGTTCCGTTGTTTGGTAGGCGATCGNATTCGTGACACCGGTGATGCTGATATCGAGCACGCAGTAGAGGTAGAGCCCGGTACCCACGACAATCCACAGGAGGTAGAGCCCCATCGCGCCGAGATGGCGCAACGGGTTGTTGGCGCNCCCGAATGGCACATCGAATGCCTCTTCGATCCGCTGGAACAGGGCTTGTGTCTTGTTGCGAACGGAAGTGTGAAAACTCAACGGAATTGTCCAAGGAACATCGGAGGCGTCAAAGCATTAGCGGAAAATTATATGTCGCCGACCCGAATACCTGCTTGACGCACATCAAGTACAAAAAAGCCCGCGAAAATTGCTCGCGGGAGCTTTCGTGCCGATGCGGGTGGCGCAACGTCCGGCCGGTTGTGCAAGGCAGGCGCGCCGGTCACCCCGGACCTTGCCGGCTTGCCTGCGCCGTGTCAGGCGGAAGGAATGACCCGGCGCCGGCGGTTTTTCCAGAAATGCACGCAAAGGTAGATCGTGAATCCGGTGAAGGTCAGGAAGCCGGCGATCATGAAGTAGGTGGCGTAGTTGGTGCGGTATCTTCCGGTCACCGGGTCATAGACCGAGCAGAGTATCCTCACCCGCTCCATGATCTCCTTCAAGGTGCCGGTCTCGGGTGGAATGGGGGCGCCGGCGATCATCGCCTTGAGGGGCTCGGCGAGGTCCGAGGCGTTGAACTTCTCCCCGTATACCTGGCGAAATATCTTCCCTTCGGCATCGACCATCGTGACCTGGTTCAGGTGGTCGAAACCGGCGGGAGTGGCGACGTAGCTGAAACCGAAGTTGGCGGTAAGGTCGTCGACTATGGCTGGCGACGGGCTAAGGAATTCCCAGTTCGGCAGACTGATGCCGTACTGCACTGCAAAGGTCTTGAGCGCCTGGGGCGAGTCGAAAGGCTGGTTGAAGCCGATGCTGATCACGTTGAAGCGGTCGGCGCCAAGCACGCTGACCGTGTTCTGCACCGCCTTCTGCAGATTGCGGGTGGTGGTCGGGCAGACCTGAAAGCAGGCCGTGTAGATGAAACTGACCAGCAGCGGCTTCCCGCGATAGCGCGAAAGTTCGACAGGTTGGCCCTGGCGGTCGAGCAGGACGAAATCGCCGACCTGTTTGCCGATCGCACTCTGCGAGCGTTCGAAGGCTGTCTTCTCGTCGAGCGTTGTGAGCGCAAGCCCGCTATTGACTCCCTGCGGTCGCGCGGTGAGTTTGGGCTTATCGTCCTCGCCGTCCGCGGCGAGCAGCGGGTTGGCAGCCAGAAAGACGACCGCGGCCAGTGCGGTGCGCAGGAATGCGGTAATCACCACGAGTACGGATCAGAAGCGGGCGTCGATGATCGCCGCCAGCAGGACCAGGGTCAGTTGAATGAGCGAGGAGAAGAAACAGGCCATCGCGGTCTTGCGGGTCGGTTCCTGGGCCAGGCGCCATGCCTTCTGGATGAACAGGAATCCGCCGGCAGCGGCGCCAATGGCATAGACGGGTCCGAGTCCGAAAGCCAGCGGCAGGAAAGAGGCTGCGACCAGCGCCAGCGTGCTGTAGAAGATGGTCCGTGCTGCCCTCTGGTCGCCGACGACGACCGGCAGCATCGGCACGCCGGCTGCCTTGTAGTCCTCACGGAAGGCGATGGCCAGACTCCAGAAGTGCGGTGGCGTCCACAGGAAGAGAACGAAGGCGAGGGCGAGCGGAACGGCTCCCAGATGCGGATCGGCGGCTGCAGCCCCAGCCAGGACAGCCCAACTGCCGGCCAGCCCGCCGAAGACGATGTTGAGCCAGGTGCGGCGCTTGAGCCAGACGGTGTATCNGATGGCGTAGAAGAAGGCACCGAGAAAGACGAACAGGGCCGACCAGGCATTGAGCGCGATCCAGGCGGCACCGACCGAGAGTACGGTCAAGGCGGCTATGATGACGAGCCAGATCGGACCGTGCCTGATCTCGCCGGTGACGAACGGCCGCGTCTTGGTGCGCGCCATCAGCGGGTCCAGATCGTGCTCGTAATACTGGTTGAAGGCTCCGGCGCTGGCGGACGAGACCAGGACCGAAAGCGTCAGCACGAGCATTTGCACCCAGGTCAGGCTCGCGCCCGGGCTGACGGCCAGGCCGGCAAGCGCCGTAAACGTGATGACGACGCCAATGCGCAGCTTGAACAGGCTCAGAATGGCGCGAATGGGCAAACCGGAGGTGCTTTCGGGTGGTAACGTCGATTGCATGGGTTCTGGTGGCGTCGGACTCGGAACATTATACCAAGGTGAAACCTGCTTGAATCGAGCCTGATGGGCCAGGCCCGATTGAGGCAGGTCCCCGCGCCCCTGGGCGCGGGGAATCCCTGCTGGCTCAGCTCAGCAGCCAGACTTCGGACAGGTACTTCCAGTTGACGAAGTAGTAGAGGACGAAGCAGACGAACAGCAGCCCGGCCAGTACTACCGTGCCCGGCACATTGACGTGCTCATTGCTGCCCGAATGCGATGCCGCCTGGGCAATCGGATTCGCCGGGATCGGCGTCGGCTTGTCGGAAACCTTGCCGCCATCCAACTTTTTGCCAAACAGCAGGGACCACACCACCAGGAAGATCCATAGGCCGCCGCCAATGACCGCGATGACGCCGAAGATGCCGGTCAGGCCCATCATCAGGTAGGCGGCGCCCGGCCATTCATACTGGAACGGCGCGCCCGAGAAGGCCATGTCCCAGTGACGGCGGGAAACGCCGAGCGTGCCGGCGCCCATCATCACCAGACCAAGAATGGACATGCTGATGCCGAACAGGTAGGGCTGGATCTGGCAAAGTTTGGGGAACATCATCTCACGGCGGAACAGTACCGGCACCAGCAGATAGGTGATCGCCATGAAGGCCAGCGTCGTGCCGGTGACCACGGTGGTGTGGAAGTGACCCGGAACGTAGAAGGTGTTGTGCATCAGCATGTTGATCTGTTCGGTGCCGAGAACGACACCGGAGATGCCGCCGAGGAAGCCGAAGCTGACCAGCGAGATGAACATGCCGGAGAACACCGGGTTGCCCCACGGCGCCTTGCGCAGCCATTCGAACAGACCGTTGGTGAAGCCCTTGCGCCGCTGCGCTGCCTCGACGGCGCCGGGGACCGTGAAGCCGTGGATCATCGAGGCCATCACCGCGAAATACATGAAGTAGGAGGTGTTCAACACCTTCCATTCGGCGCTCATTCCGGGGTCGGACAGCAGGTGGTGCGCACTGGCCAGTTGCAGGAAGAGGATGTAGAGCAGAAAGGCGCCGCGCGACACCTTTTCCGAGAGCGGCTTCGCGCCGAGAACGACAGCAGCGATCAGGTACCAGATGGAGACGTGTGCGGCGACGTTGATCTGCTGCGACGAGTGCCCGAGGCCCCACCACACCATGCGGTAGAGCTGTGCGTCGATCTCCTTGATCAGGCCGACCGACCAGAAGAAGGTCGGAACTAGGATGCCGGCGCCGGCCAGGATCGTGAAGGTAGCGATGATCGCGGCGGTCAGCGCGCCAAAAACGACCAGCGGCAGCGAACCGGTGTAGGTCTTGTCCTTCCTGGCGACGACCAGCGTGCCGAAGAACACGGCGGTGCCGAGCAGCGCGCCGACGGCGACCAGGATGATGCCGAGGTAGAAGTGCGGCGCGGCCTGCATCGGGACATACGAGGTGAACATCACGCTCGATGACCCCTGATAGATGGCGACGTTGGTCATGATCCCGCCGACGACCATCAGCCAGAAGCCGAGCCACGCCACCTTCGGTGTCGCCAGCCGGCATCGCAACAGGGTCGATGAGGCAAAGTAGAGAACCGCCATTTCGAAGAACAGGATCCACAGGATCAGCATGTCGATGCCGTGGGCGGTGAGGATCGTATAAAACTGATCGGCCGGCAGCAGCTTGATTGCCGGCCAGCGGGTCAGAATCACGAGCAGCGCCGTGATGCCGCCGACCAGCAGCCAGAGAACGCCGGCGACCGCGTTCCAGCGCATCAGCTTTTCGGCGTGGTTCTCGAATTGCAGCCCGGAAATCGGGCAGGTACGGTAAGTAGTGGCCATCTATGTCCCCCTTATTTGACGTAAATACGGCCAAGCATCGCGTGGTGACCGATGCCGCAGTATTCGTTGCAGACGATGGCGTAAGTGCCTGCCTTGATCGGTGTCATCTTGACCACATGCTCATAGCCGGGGATGACCTGAATATTGATGTTGACCGGCTGCAGCGAAAAACCGTGGTTGTAGTCCATCGACGAAAGATGGATCTTGACCTCCTTGCCGGCTTCCAGTTCGAGGATGGGGTGCCAGTTCCACAGTCGGGCGATCAGGTAACCATCGCCCCCGGGCGGAATCTTGGCGACCGGGATTTCCTCGCCATTCAGGCCCTTTTCGGTACGGATGGTGTTCTCGGCGATGAACTTCTCGGCCTTGGCGGCAAACATCTCGGGCTTGGTCTTGTAGACCTCGTTCGAGAGGTTCTGCTTACCGTAGATGTGCCAGTAGAGCATCATGCCGAACATGATCATGCCCCAGACGAAGGCGATCGCGATCCACGCCCATTCGACCCCGGCGATGGGCTGTTTCCACCAGAGCCGTTCTGACGGCGGCAGAATTGCACTCATATTCTTCTCCCTTTGATTGACGAGTTACTTGGCGAGCGGCACGTTCATGATGTCGATGATGCCCCACAGGATGTAGAGCAGGCCTGGCGAGACCACGCCGAGGAACAGAAGCAGAAAGTGGTTGTCCAGCAGCTTCTGCATGAAGGGGATGTCGTCGTCGTTGTCCATTCGTTTGTCCTCCATCGTTGGTGCGTGTTGCACGCGGTTGATTGCCTGAAAAGCGGAACCCGAAATGCCGGCTCAAATGACCGGAAGGCTACCGCCGGGAGGCTACTGACGGCAGGCGGTCGAATATATGATCTATGTCAATATCTGCGACAAACTGTCACAGGCCGTCACGGCTGGCGAACTGTCGGCAACTTCTCACATATAATCCGTGCCGAAAAATTACCGGAATCCATGATGATCCGCTCGACGCCGTCCCTGTCTGGTTCTGCCGACCTGTCCGTCCGCCGCCAGGTCGCAATCTGGCTCTTCGCCTGCTGCGCCATGGTTTTCGCGATTCTCGTGGTGGGCGGCGTCACACGCCTGACCCATTCCGGCCTGTCGATCGTCGAATGGAAGCCGATTGTCGGCATCATCCCGCCGCTAAATCAGGCCGATTGGGACGAGACCTTCGACAAGTACAAGATGACACCCGAATACAAGAAGGTGAATCACCAGATGACGCTGGATGAATTCAAGTTCATCTTCTACTGGGAGTACTGGCATCGGGTGCTGGGGCGATTGATCGGCGTCGTCTTCCTCGTCCCGTTTGCCTACTTCCTGCTGCGGGGAAAGCTCGACCCGCCGCTGATTCCGAAACTTGTCGGGATTTTCCTCCTTGGCGGGATGCAGGGTGCGATGGGTTGGTACATGGTCAAGAGCGGCTTGGTCGATGATCCCCGCGTCAGCCAGTACCGCCTGACCGCGCACCTGTCCCTGGCTTTCCTGATCTTCATCGCGATGATGTGGGTCGCCCTTGGCGTGTGGCGCGAGCGCGCACGCGTGACGGCCGATGCCACGTTGCGCGGATTGCAGAGAACGGGGTTCTGGCTGGCCATCCTCGTCTTCTACATGGTCATCACCGGCGGCTTTGTCGCCGGTATACGCGCCGGCAAGGCCTACAACACGTTNCCCCTGATGAACGGCCACGTGCTGCCGCCCGAGAGTTTCATCCTCGACCCGTGGTATCTCAANTTTTTCAACAACATGGCGCTGGTCCAGTTCGATCACCGGGCAGGCGCGTGGCTTCTGGCACTCGTTGTCCCCTGGTTCTGGGTCAAGAGCAGGGCACCCGTGGTTTCGCCACGGGCTAAATCCGTGGCCAGTCTGCTGCTTGTCGCCGTGGCGGCACAGATTGTCCTGGGCATCGTGACGCTGCTGGCTGCCGTTCCCGTCGCCCTGGGTGCGGCGCATCAGGGAGGCGCGATGGTGGTGTTTGCCGTTCTGCTCTGGCTGAACCACGAACTGCGGGTTGCGCGCGATCCAGGCATCGGCTGATGGCGGCGAACGCTGCGCGCCTGCGCAGAATCAGGGGCCTTGCAATTGCGCTGACGGTGCTCGCGGTCCTCGTGGTACTGGTCAGTGCGATGATGCGTCTCGATGCCGCCGGTCTCGGCTGCACCGACTGGCCGGCATGCTACGGACAGTTGCTCGGGCGCGAACCACAGGCGCTTGAGTTCGGCACCGTCCGCATCCTGCACCGGCTGGTCGCTTCGACTTCGCTGGTGCTCGCCTGCATCGTCGTCTGGCTGTGCCTGCGCCCTCAGCCACTGCAGCCGGCTGCCACCTATGCGGTGCTGCTGCTCCTGCTGATGCTGGCGCTGTCAATGCTCGGCATCTGGAGCTCCGACCCGCGGCGGGTTGCCGTCGGATTCCTCAACATCATGGGCGGCCTTGGCCTCGTGNNACTTTCCTGGCGCATTGTGCTGGCTTGCAGGACGCCTGGTTCCGCGGGCGCAACCCTGCATCCAGGGTTGCTGTTGCGTCTGGGCCTCGGTGCGCTGTCGCTGACGGTGATGCTGGGCGCCTGGCTGGGAGCGAGTTACGCGGCGCTTGCCTGCACCTCGATCCCCGGCTGTGACGGGGTTTGGTGGCCTGCCGCCGCCGGGCTGTCAGCCCTGAATCCCTTTCTCAGGCAGGTCGCGGCTCCGCCTACCGGTGATGCGGGCGGTGTCATGCTGCACCTCCTGCACCGCTATCTTGCCCTGGCGACCTTCCTGATTCTTGGCTCGGCAGCCCTGCAACTGCTGCGCAATGAGGCGCGGCGCAAGACGGCCGCGGCGATCCTCGCACTGCTGATCCTCGAACTGGTCGTGGGCGGGTTGACCGTGCTCAGCGGTCTCAGTCTCTGGCTGGTGCTTGCCCACGGCCTCATTGCCGCGGCCTTGCTGGTCTCGGTCGCAACGCTGTTGCGGCGTTAGCCGCCTGTCTTCCTGACAGGACCACCTAACCGACAATCCTGAGATTGCGACCCTCAGTGCTGGTGCGGATTCGCAGCGGGCGCCTTGCTGGTCAGGTCGCGAACCTCGGCGACGACTTCGACCATTTCCACCTTCTTGTCCTTGCCTTCGAACTGCAATGTCAGCGGGACCGAGTCGCCAGGCTTTATCGTCTGCTTGAGATTCATCAGCATGACGTGATAGCCGCCCGGCCCAAGGATCACCGGCTTGCCGGCGGGCAGGTCGAGACGGGCGACGGCGCGCATCTTCATCACGCCGCCATCCATCTTCATTTCGTGGATCTCGGTCACACCAGCCACCGGGCTTGCCGCACCGACCAGCGTCGCACCCGCCTTGCTGGTAACTTCCATGAACGCGCCGGTCGCCATCTGGCCCGCAACGGTGCCGCGCACCCACGGCGCCTTGATCTCGATGTCGGCGGCGAAGCCTGTGGTTGCGGAAAGGGCGAGCAGGGCGAATGTCAGGATGCGGTGCACGGCTTTCATGGGGGTCTCCTTTAGGGNCGTGGGCAGAGGATTATAAGTGCTGGCATGCCGGGCTCGCCGCGACACGATGTCGCAGCGATCCGGGGACGGGTGGCGACACAAGGCTACGGCTTCTTGTACCAGTTGCCTTGCGCGTCCTCCATCCACCAGCCCGAGTGGAACTGATCCTTCCAGCGCTTTATCTGGGCCGCGCGCACCGCCGGCTGCGCTTCCTTCCCGCCATGCGCTTCGGCAATGGCATAGATCAGCGAGTTGCGCTCGGGATTTTCCTGGTCGATCAGTTTTTCGGCGATCTGTCTCTGGGTCAGGGTAAGCCGGCTGCCATCGTGCATCTTGATCATCCCGTCGTAGCCAAGGCCGATGACGCCGGCTTCATAGAAGCGAACAAGCCGTGATGTGCGCTGGGCCAGCGTATGTTTGGCGACCATGACCGGCGGCGTGCCGATATCGAGGTTGATTTCGTCGCTGGTTGGCGCGGCGGCGGCGGAAATGGCATGGAAGGCGAGCAGGATGAAGATGAATTTCATTTGATTTCCAGGAGATCATTTGCCGGCCAGCAGAAGCTTCAGGTCGCCGGCGACAGTGGCCGGCGTCTCTCCGTGGCGCAGCAGGAGTCTCAGCCGCCCTTGCGGATCGAAGGCGTAGCTTCCGGTCGAGTGGTCGATGCTGTAGTTGTCGGGTGTCGTGCCGGGTTGCTTGACGTAGAAGACCTTGAAATCCTTGGCCAGCGCGGCGATGGTTGCATCATCCCCGCGCAGACCGATGAAACTCGGGTCGAACATCGGGACATACGCGGCCAGCAACTCGGGCGTGTCGCGGGCCGGATCGAGTGTGACAAAGAGCACCTGCACCCGGGTGGCGTCATTGCCGAGCAACTTCAACGCTTCGCGCATCGACGCCAGCGTGGTCGGGCAGACGTCGGGGCATTGAGTGTAGCCGAAGAACAGGACGACTACCTTGCCCTTGAAGTCGGCCAGGCGGCGTGGTTGCCCATTATGGTCGGCGAGGCTGAAATCCCTGCCCCATTCGACACCTGAGATGTTGGTCGAATGGAAATGCTGCGGCTCGGAACACCCGGCGACCAGGAGAGCGATGCACAGCATGATTGCGGCGAGTCTGGACATTGGAAACAGCGGGTCTGGATGGTTGGTTCGAGGGAGCTCCGGCGGGGTTGCCGGCAATGCCCCAGCATATCTTCGGCACCGAAGGGACGCATTGTAATTCGTAATCGTTCTCCGGAAAGGCCATTGGGAAAAGAAACAGGCCCGCGCAGAAAGCGTTCCGGCCGACCGGAGGCTGCGCGGCACGGCCTCGTTCCCTGTCGGGAATTGCCGGGCGGCGCCATGCGGTGTCGGCCGGACAGGCCGGGCTTCATGTGTTGCCCGCGAAAGGCGGACGTCTGTCAGACCTGCACGGTATCTCCGGCTTTCTCAAGTTGAAAGTCTTTCATGGCCGCATCCGACGACACCGCCAGCATGGCGCTTTTCTGTGATTTCGAGAACATCGCCCTCGGCGTCCGCGATGCCCAATACGAGAAGTTCGACATCCGCCCGGTGCTGGAGCGCCTGCTCGCCAAGGGCAGCATCGTGGTCAAGAAGGCCTATTGCGACTGGGAACGCTACAAGGCATTCAAGTCGGGGATGCACGAGGCCAACTTCGAATTGATCGAAATTCCCCATGTTCGTCAGTCGGGCAAGAATTCGGCGGACATCCGCCTCGTCGTCGATGCCCTCGATCTCTGCTATACGAAATCGCACGTCGACACCTTCGTCATTATCAGCGGAGACTCGGATTTTTCACCGCTGGTTTCCAAGCTGCGCGAAAACGCCAAGCGGGTGATCGGTGTCGGCGTCAAGCAGTCGTGTTCTGACCTTCTGATCGCCAACTGCGACGAATTCATCTACTACGACGATCTGGTGCGCGAACGCAATGGCGCCCGGCGCGAGAGCCGCGAGGCGGCGCAGCGCCGCTCGGCGGAAGACGACGCGAACCGTGGCGAAAAGATGGAGGCGCGCAAGACCAAGGCCGTCGAACTGGCCGCAGCGACCTTCGCCGACCTGATCGCCGACCGTGGCGACAGCGAGCGCGTCTGGGCCTCGGTGCTCAAGGAGGTGATCAAGCGCCGCAACCCCGGGTTCAACGAAACCTATTTTGGCTTTCGCACCTTCGGCAACCTGCTCGACGAGGCGGCCAGCCGCGGCCTGTTGACGGTCGGGCGCGACGAGAAGTCAGGCACCTTCGTTACCCGCGCCGCGCCGGGTGTCGTGGAGCCGGAAGCTGCTCCCGGTCAGGCTGCCTTGCCGTCCGCCGATAACGTGATCGTCGAAACACCCGCCGGCGAGTTGCCTGCGGTTGCCGAGGAAAAATTTTCGGCCCGGCGCCGGGGTGGACGACGCGCACGCAAGGATTCTCCGGAGCGGCTGCCGGCCGAGTCTGTGGAGGTGTCGGAGCACGCCCCCACCCCCGCCACCGAGGCTCTGCCAGTCGCAGCAGAGCAGACTGGGGCCGAGGAAAAGCCGCGGCGTGGCGGACGTCGTCCGCGCAAGGCGGGCAGTGCGGTCGAGACTGGCGAAACCGCGGTCGCCGAATCGCCGGTCAGCGCTCCGGGCGTTGACGAGAAGACCGCCCGGCGTTCGGCGCGCGGGCGCAAGGAGAAGGTCGGCGAGGGTGGCGCCGGCTAGATTACCTTCAGCAACTGGGAGCGCAATTCTTCGGCGCGGCGCTTGCCTTCGCGGGTCTGCACGATCGCGTTGAACCAGGGGTCGAACTGCCAGCGCAACTCCTCATGGGTATTCGCGGCAAAGGCGGCTTCGACGATTTCAAGGTGAGCGAAGGGGCCGCAGAAGGTTTTCAGCGAATTCTGGATAAAGTTGCGTGCCATATCCATTTCCTTCCGGCTCGGCGGGTCGGGAATCGGTCGGAACGAACCGATCGATGGCTGGGGTTCGGCGGGTGCAGGCGTCATGGCGCCGCTAGGATCCTTGATGCTGGCCATCTCGATGAAGCCCTGCTCTTCGAGCAGGCCAAGCGTGATCTGAAGGTCGTCGGCCTGCACCATGCCGCGCAGTTCATCCACCGTGCGTTTCCCATCGACGAAGATCAGTACTCGCCGCACCCGTGGCGTCAGCCCACCGGCCTTGGAGGTGATCTCCTGATGTCCCTTCGGGGTCTTGGCAAATACAATGCCCATCGTCTTTCTCCGTTGTCGGGTAGTCGTGGGTCATTGTACATAGATCCAAAACAGAACCCGCCAAAGCGGGTCTTCCGTGAAGCAGATCACGGATCGCTGTTCAGGCGGCGGCCTGCACGGGAATCCTGTGTCCTCGGCGGGTAATCCGGTTCTGCGAATCGACGTAGATGAGTTCGGGCTCGTACTTGGCAAGTTCGACCTCGTTGTACACGGCAAAGGTGGCGATGATCAGGATGTCGCCGGGCGCTGCGCGCCGGGCTGCCGAGCCATTGACCGAAATCACGCCGGAACCGCGTTCCGCGCGTATCGCATAGGTGGTGAAACGCTCGCCGTTGTTGACGTTCCAGATGTCGATCTGCTCGTATTCCCTGATATTGGCCGCGTCGAGCAAGTCCTCGTCGATCGCGCAAGAGCCCTCGTAGTGCAGGTCGGCGTGGGTTGCCGTTACCCGGTGCAACTTCGATTTCAACATCGTTCTCTGCATGGTTTCACTCATCCAGACGGTTTGGGGAAGCGAATTGTAGCGGCACTGGACCCTCTGTCAACGGCTTTCTGCGCTTTGAAAAAGTGTATCAGATCTCGATGTTGTCGATCAGGCGCGTGCTTCCGAGACGACTGGCGGCAAGCGCCACCAGCGGCACGCCGATCCCTTGCGGCACCGAGAGGTCCGACTGTTTCCGCACCGCAACATAGTCGGTTTGCCAGCCGGCTGCGGTCAACGCGGCCAGCGCGGCGTTTTCCAGTCCGGCGATGTCCCGCTCGCCCTGCCGCAGAGCGTCGCGGATTCGCTTCAGTTCCCGATAGAGGCGCGGCGCTTCGGCGCGCTCGGCTTCGCTCAGGTAGCCGTTGCGTGACGACAGCGCCAGGCCGTCGCCGGCACGCACGGTTTCGCCGCCGACGATGGCGATCGGCAGGGCGAACTGGCGGGTCATATTGCGAATGACCAGCAGTTGCTGGTAATCCTTCTTGCCGAAAACGGCCGTGTCCGGCTGGACACAGTTGAACAACTTGAGGACGACGGTGGCGACGCCGCGGAAATGTCCCGGCCTGAATTCGCCGTCGAGGACATTCTGGATCGCCGGCGGCTCGACCACGTATTCCTGGAGCTCGGGATAGAGGTCGGCCTCGGTCGGCGCGAACAGGACATCGACGCCGGCGGCGGCGAGCTTGTCGCAATCGGCCTCGAAGGTGCGCGGGTACTTGTCGAAATCCTCGTTCGGCCCGAACTGCAGGCGGTTGACGAAGATCGACGCGACGACGGTGTCGCCGTGGGCGCGCGCCTGCCCCATCAGGCTGATGTGGCCGGCGTGCAGGTTGCCCATGGTCGGCACGAAAGCGATGCGGCCGCGCCNCTTGAGCGCCGCGCGCAGGTCGACGATGCTGGAATGGATTCTCACGGTCGGCGATGCGCTTGCTGGTCAGTCGGTGTAGGTATGCTCGGGCGCCGGATAGCTGCCGTCCTTGACGGCGGCGACGGCGCGGGTGGCGGCATCGGCGATGCTGGCGGCGCCGTCCATGAAGTTGCGGACGAACCGCGGTTTCTTTCCGGGCGGAATGTCGAAGGCATCGTGCACGACCATCACCTGTCCCGAGCAGTCCTTGCCGGCGCCGATGCCGATGGTGATGATGGACAGGCTGGCGGTGACGGCGGCGGCCAGCCCGGCCGGTATCGCTTCGAGGACGATCATCGTCGCCCCGGCGTTCTGCAGCGCCAGCGCGTCGTCCTTCAGGCGTTGCGCGGCGGCTTCGCCCTTGCCCTGCACCTTGTAGCCGCCGAGCGCATGCACCGACTGCGGCGTCAGGCCGACATGGCCGCAGACCGGGATGCCGCGGCTGACGAGGAAGGCTGCCGTGGCGGCCATTTCCCTGCCGCCTTCGAGCTTGACCATCTGCGCCCCGGCCGCCAGCAGCGTTACCGCGTTGCGGAAGGCTTGCTCCGGCGCCTCCTGGTAGCTGCCAAAAGGCATGTCGGCGATGATGAAGGCGCGATCCGAGCCGCGCTTGACGGCGGCAACGTGGTAGGCGATGTCGGCGACGGTCACCGGCAGCGTCGTGTCGTGGCCCTGGATGACGTTGCCGAGCGAATCGCCGATCAGCAGCACGTCGACTCCGGCGCCGTCGAGCAGGCGCGCGAAGCTGGCATCGTAACAGGTGAACATGACGACCTTCTCGCCGGCGGCATGGAGCCTGGCGAGGTCGGACTGGGTCAGGCGGCGGGTGATGCTGTGAGCGGACATGAGCGTGTCAGGAGCGTGTCAGGAGCGTGTCAGGAGCGAAACACGAAATAGACGGCGCCTAGGATACACAGTGCCGCCCACAAATAGTCAAGCTTGAGCGGCTGATCCATGTAAANAATGACAAAGGGCACGAAGACCGACAGCGTGATGACTTCCTGCAGGATCTTCAGTTGCGCGAGGCTCATCTCGCTGTTGCCGATGCGGTTGGCCGGAACCTGGACCAGGTATTCGAACAGCGCGATGCCCCATGAGATCAGCGCCGCGATCCACCACGGGTTTGCGTTGAGGTGCTTGAGGTGCGCATACCAGGCGAAGGTCATGAAGACATTCGACAGCCCGAGCAGAGCCACCGTCTGCCACAGTACCGGGACGTGCATGCCGAGCAGGGTCACAGGCGGACGACGCCCTGATTGGCGACCGCCGGCAGCCAGGCGGCAACGCTGCCGCGCCCGGGGATCGTCAGGTCGGGCGCGATCTCGGCCAGCGGGCAGAGGACGAAGGCGCGCAGATGGAGTCGCGGGTGTGGCACGGTCAGGCGTGGCTGGTCGATCTGGCTGTCGTTATGGAGCAGCAGGTCTAGGTCGAGGGTGCGCGGCCCGTTGCGGCCGCGACGGTGGCGTCCGAAACGGGTTTCGATGGCGAGCAGCGCATCGAGCAGCGCATCGGCGCCAAGCGCCGTTTCCAGCGCTGCCGCGGCGTTGATGAAGTCGGGCTGGTTCCTGAGTCCGAGCGGGACCGTGCGGTAGAGCGACGAGGTGCGCAGGACGCGGCTTTGCGGCAGATCGGCGAGGGCCGCGAAGGCGGCGAGGACGGTGGCCGCCGGGTCGCCGATGTTGGCGCCGAGGGCGACGTAGGCGGTGTTCACTGGGCGCTGTTGCGGTCGACGCCCGCTGCGCCCGGGTTTCTCCGCCGGCGCCGGCGCTTGCGGTCGCCGGCCGCTTGCGGCAGCAGCATCTGCGCCCTGCCTTCGCCGTCGGCATTCTGGAAGCGCGTCCACCAGTCGCCCAGTTCCGCCTCGATTTCGCCGGATTCGGCACGCAGCAGCAGGAAGTCGTAACCGGCGCGGAAGCGCGGATGTTCAAGCAGGGCGTAGGGGCGCTTGCCGGAGCGCGACTCGAAGCGCGGCTGCAGCGACCAGATATNCCTGATGTCGCCGGCGATGCGCCGGGTGATGGCGAGCTTCTCGCCCTGCACGTCGAGTACCGTGTCCATCGCCTGATAAAGCGCCGGGATTTTCGTTTCGCCGTCGGCCTTCAGCTTCTCCCAGTGGGCCAGCACCTCGTGCCAGAGCAGCGTGGCGAACAGGAAACCGGGCGAGATGCCCTTGCCGGCGCGGACGCGTTCATCGGTATCGGCGAGGGCGAGCATGACGAACTTCTCGCCCAGCGGCTGTTCGAGAATGACATCGAGCAGCGGCAGCAGGCCATGATGCAGCCCTTCGTCACGCAAGCGGGTGATGCAGTTCACCGAGTGCCCCGAAGTCAGGAGCTTGAGCATCTCGTCGAAGAGGCGGGCCGGCGGGACGTTTTCCAGCAACTCGGCCATTTCGCGAATCGGCTTGCTCGCCGCCGGATCGATGATGAGGCCGAGCTTGGCGGCCAGGCGCACGGCGCGCAGCATGCGCACCGGGTCCTCGCGGTAGCGCGCGCGCGNCTCGCCGATCATGCGCAGGGTTTTCTGCCTGAGGTCGCCGACGCCATGGTGGTAGTCGATGACTGCTTCGGTGGCCGGGTCGTAATACAGCGCGTTGGCGGTGAAGTCGCGGCGGGCGGCGTCGTCGGCCTGCGTGCCGAAGACATTGTCGTGCAGCACGCGGCCGTGTTCGTCGGTCTTGGTATTGGCGTCGAGCATGCCGCGGAAGGTGGTGACCTCGATGGTCTCCTGGCCCATCATCACATGGACGATCTGGAAGCGCCGGCCGATGGCGCGCGAACGGCGGAAGGCGCGGCGGATCTCGTCCGGCGTGGCGTCGGTGGCGATGTCGAAGTCCTTGGGCTCGGCGCCGATCAGCAGGTCGCGCACCGCGCCGCCGACGACATAGGCCTTGTGGCCCTGTTGCTGCAGACCTTCGCAGACGCGCCGGCTGCCGGAACTGATGCGGTCGCGGGTTATGCCATGGCGGGAGACGGGAATGATCGCCGGTTCGTGGTGGCTGGCGACGGCCTTCTTGCTGCCGAAGACGCGGGAAATGAGTTTGCGAATCACGTATTGCCGTTCGGGAAGCGCGTCCTGCGCTGCGGAAAAAGCGCCGATTCTACCGCAAAGTGATGATTTTCCAGCCCATTTCACTGCTGTGCCGGAACAGCTTGTGGTCGGGATCGACGGCCACCGGGGTCGTCACCTTGCCCATCAGCGGCAGGTCGTTGTGCGAGTCGCTGTAGAAGAAGCTCTCGGCGAAACTGCCCCACCACAGGCCGAGCGATTCGAGCCAGCTGTCGACGCGTTCGATCTTGCCGTCGCGGAACGAGGGCGTGCCGCGCGGGCTGCCGGAAAAAGCCCCGCTTTCGACGTCGACCGCAGCAATCGTGCCGATCAGGTGCGGAATGCCCAATTCGCTGACGATCGGGCGCGTGACGAAGCTGTTGGTGGCGGTGACGACAGCGCACAGATCGCCGTTGGCCAGGTGCCCGCGTACGAGTTGGCGCGACGCCTCGCCGATCAATGGGCGGATGTGGCGATCCATGAATTCGCGGTGCCAGGCGTCCAGCTCGGCCCGCGGGTGGCGGGCCAGCGGCGCGAGCTGGAAGGCCAGGAACTCGTTGATGTCGAGGGTGCCTTCCTTGTACTGGTCGTAAAAGGCGATGTTCTTCGCTTCCTGGACTTCGCGGTCAACGATGCCCTTGGTGATCAGGAATTGCGCCCACTCGAAATCGGAGTCGCCGGCAATCAGGGTGTTGTCGAGATCAAAAAGGGCGAGTTTCATTGTCTGAGATCCAGCGGCAGGGTTTCGTTGAGCAGTTCGCGCAGCAAGGGCAGCGTGACGGCGCGCTTGTGTTCGAGGGTATAGCGGTCGAGGGCGGCGACGAAGGCGGACAGCGTGCGCATGTCGCGCGGGGCATGGCGCATCAGGTAATCGATGCTTTCCGGCGACAGCCTGAGGGCGCGTTCCCGGGCCTGGGCGCCGAGCGCGGAAGCCTTCTCGGCGTCGGACAGCGGCTGCAGCCGATAGATCAGCCCCGAGCCGAGGCGGGTGCGCAGGTCTTCACGCAGCGCGAGATGGGCCGGCGGCTGGTCGGCTGCGGTTAACAGCCGTCCGCCGGCCACTTTCAGGCGGTTGAAATGGTTGAACAGGGCGATCTGCCCGGCCTCATTCAGCGCGGCGACGTGGTCGACAGCCAGTTGCCGGGCATCCGCAACCCCGCTAAGCGCCGGGTCCAGCGCCGCGTCGGCGTAGGTGAAACCGCTGGCCAGCAGCAGATGCGAACACCCCGCACCCGCCTCGCCCCACAGGCAGAATGAAGTCTCGGCGCGCGCACCGGCGAGCCAGCCGGTGAGGGCCGCCACGGCTTCCATGTTGCCGCCGGCGACGAAATTGTCCAGCGATGGCGGGGTTTCCGGGAGCAGGTCGAGGATCAGTTGGCGCATGCGCTTGACGCGGAGTGACGGACACGAATTCTAGCATCGACCATGACCACGGCGTTCCCGGGAACGGCACGCCGCAGCCTCCGGTTCGCGGGCCGGACCTTGCGGCCAGGCTCGGCCTGACAGGCCTCCCTGCGTGACACTGGCGGCGGGCGCTGGCGAACACTGGCTGACGAGCCGAATGGCGGAGGGCAGGGCAGAGAACCACGCCTGCCCATCGCCGGTACGCCGTGGCTGAATCGCCGATCGGCGGCAGTCTCCGGCGGAACATACGCTCATGACGCTGCGCTGGGGACGACTGTCGCGCCGGCGCCAGCACAGCTTGCGGAGCGATGAAGATGAATACCCGCCGATTGCTTGCAGCAGTCGGCCTGTCCCATGTCCTGACGGGATCCGCGAAGCTGCAGGATTAGCGTGACGTCGTCGGGGAATCGGCAGAGCCGCGGCCGATCATCGCCGCCCTGAAAGGGCCGGGTCGCAAGCTTGCCGCCAGGCGCGCGCAGGGGAGGAAGGTCAGCGTTCCGCCAGCAGCGACCGGTCAATGAAAATGCGGCCGCGAGGCCGCATTCTGGCACTCCGCTCGACGTCGACCGCAACCGGCGGCGTCCATGGGAAGTTTCAGCTTCCCAGCGTCAGCATCAGTTCCGACTGGGCGCTGTGCGGCTTGGCACGGGCCGACCGGCGCCGCTGGTAGACGCCGTCGCCGTTCATGTCCCAGGACTGCTGGTTGTCGGCAAGATAGAACTTGAGACCTTCGGTGATGACCCGCTTCTTGAGCTTGGAATCGAGGACCGGGAAAGCCAGTTCGATGCGGCGGAAGAAGTTGCGGTACATCCAGTCGGCGCTCGAGAGATAGACCGATTCCTTGCCGCCGTCGTAGAAATAGAAGATGCGGTGATGCTCGAGGAAGCGCCCGATGATCGAGTGGACCTTGATGTTTTCCGAGAGCCCCGGCACCCCGGNGCGCAGCCCGCAGACGCCACGAACCATCAGTTCGACCTGGACGCCGGCCTGCGAGGCCTGGTACAGCGCGTCGATGGTTTCCGGCTCGAGGAGCGAGTTCATCTTGGCGACGACGATCGCCTTCTTGCCCGCCTTCGCGGCTTCGGCTTCCTTTGCGATGGCGGCAACGACGTTGGGCTGCAGGGTGAACGGGGCCATCCAGACATGTTCCAGCGTGCGCGCCTTGCCCAGGCCGGTCAGCTGCTTGAAGACTTCATTGACGTCCTGGGTGATTTCGTCGTTGGCGGTCATCAGGCCGAAGTCCGAGTAAAGGCGTGCCGTGCGCGGGTGATAGTTGCCGGTGCCGAGGTGCGCGTAGCGCTTGAGATGGCCTTCCTCGCGGCGGACGATCAGGAGCGCCTTGGCGTGCACCTTGTAGCCGACGACTCCGTNGACAACGTGGGCGCCGACCTGCTCCAGCTTGGTCGCCCATTCGATGTTGGCCTCCTCGTCGAAGCGCGCCATCAGCTCGACGACGACGGTCACTTCCTTGCCGTTCTGCGCGGCGCGGATCAGCGACTGCATCAGCACCGAATCGGTGCCGGTGCGGTAAACGGTCATCTTGATCGCGACGACGGCCGGATCGGTGGACGCCTGGTTGAGCAGTTCGATGACTGGAGCGAACGACTGGAAGGGGTGGTGCAGCAGGATGTCGCCGTGGCGGATGCTGTGAAAGATGTTGGCGCCCTTGCCCACGGCCTTGGGCAGCCCGGGAGTGAAGGGCGGGAACTTCAGGTCGGGACGGTCGACCCAGTCGGGCACCTGCATCAGGCGAACCAGATTGACCGGTCCGTTGACGCGATAGAGATCGTCGCGGCACAGGCCGAACTGGTCGAGCAGGAACTCGACCATCGACTCGGAACAGCTCTCGGCCACCTCGAGCCGGACGGCATCGCCGAAATGACGCTGCGGCAGTTCGCCCTGCAGCTTGGTGCGCAGGTTGGTGACCTCTTCCTCGTCGACGAAGAGATTCGAATTGCGCGTCACGCGGAACTGGTAGCAGCCGCGCACCGTCATGCCGGCAAACAGTTCGCCGACGAATTCGTGCAGGATCGACGACATGAA
The DNA here is from genome assembly GCA_013693915.1 of Dechloromonas sp. Taxonomy (GTDB): domain Bacteria; phylum Pseudomonadota; class Gammaproteobacteria; order Burkholderiales; family Rhodocyclaceae; genus Azonexus. Next base: position 1,212,857 of record CP059264.1, read on the forward strand.
GACGAAAGCGTGCGCGCAGCCGGCGATTTCCCGTGGCACCTGGGTGACCCGGGGCAGGACGCGCGGCGCCTGGACGATGGCGGCATTGGAACTGCGGCCGAAGGCATCCTTGCCTTCGAGTTCGACCGCGAAGTTGAGACTCTTGTTGAGGACGCGCGGAAACGGGTGTGACGGATCCAGCCCGACCGGCGTCAGCACCGGGACCATTTCACGGAAGAAATACTCGCGTATCCACTCGCGCTGGGCGTCGGTCCACTTGGAGCGGCGCAGGAAGCGGATGTCCTGTTCCGCCAGCAGCGGCAGAACGACGTCATTGAGGGTCCGATACTGTTCGCCAATCAGCGCATGCGCCTCGCCGCACACCAGGCGGAATGCGTCTTGCGCGGTCATGCCGTCGGTCGTGATGACCGGGGCATGGGCCTTGATCTGTTCCTTGAGTCCCGCCACGCGAACTTCGAAGAACTCGTCGAGGTTGCTGGAAACGATGCACAGGAAGCGCAGGCGCTCCAGCAAGGGAACCCGTTCATCCTGCGCCTGCGCCATGACGCGGCGGTTGAAAGCGAGAAGCCCGAGTTCCCGGTTCAGGTAATTCTGGGGTGGATAGTCGTCCTTCCCTTGATGCAGTGTCATTTCAGCCTCCTCGCAAGTTTGCCGAAGTATATTCTTCGCGCCCGCCAATTTGAAGCACTTGCGCCGCCGTGGAGACTTTTTGCCCGGCGTGCCGGGCTCCAGCGGGGGTCAACCGGAGGCGCTCCGCCGGCCTGCGGGACGACTGCCAAGCGCCGCGAGCAGCGTGCCGATCTTGGCATCGGTTTCGGCAAGCTCGAGTTCCGGGTCGGAGCCGGCGACGATGCCGGCGCCGGCGTGCAGTTCGACGCGATTGCCGGCAATCAGCGCCGAGCGCAGGGCAACCCAGAACTCGCCGTCGCCGGTTGCCGTCAGGGTGCCGAAGCCGCCGCTGTACCAGCCGCTGCGCGCCTCGCCGTGTCCGATCAGCCAGTTCATTGCCGCCGGCCCCGGGAAGCCGCCCACCGCGGGCGTCGGATGCAAGGCGCGGACGAGATCGAAGATCGAGATGCCGGGCGCCGCGATCCCGGTGATCCGGCTGCGCAGATGACTGACGTGGCCGGCGGCATGGATTTCGACCGGCCCTGGCTGCGGCGGCAGCTCGCAGTGTCGGGCGAGACTAGCGACGATGGCCCTGGTGACCAGATCCTGTTCGTGCCGGTTCTTGGGGGCATCGAGATCGAGCGATCCCGGCCAGGCTGTCGCGGCGAGCGCATCGGCGGTGAGGCTACGGCCGGCGATGCCGACCAGCCGCTCGGGCGTGGCGCCAAGGAAGGTCCGCGGTCCCTCGCCGAAGGCATAGATCATGGCGTCTGGTTGCTGTTCGACCAGCGCATCCAGCACGCAACCGGCCGCAATCGGCGCATCGGCCTCGAGATGGCGGCTGCGGGCGAGGACGATCTTGTCGATCCGCCCGTGGTCGATTTCGCGCAGCGCGGCTCCGACCCGCGCCATCCAGGCGCGGTCCGCGAGGGCATGGTCCCGGGCGGGCAGCAGGCGGAAGCTTGCAGGTGCCGCTGTTCCGTCCAGCAGTTTCAGCCAGCACGCGGCTGCCTGGGCAATCCTGCCGGCTGTCGTGCTCAGCGTCGCCCGGCAGCGGCCGGCCCGCGTTTCGAGGAGGATGGCGGGGACGGCCAGCAGCGTGTTGGGCAGGGGTGCCTGACTGTTCTCGTCGAAGGCGAAGCNCGCAAAGGCCAGCGCGCGGCCGTCGCGGCGCCAGGTGTCGCGCAGGCCGGACCAGGCGTTGTCGAGCGCGGCGAACCGGTTGACGCCGGCGCTGCTTATCTGCAGCGCATGGCCGATGCCGAGGCGATAGTGCCCTTGCGCCGGCTGCGCCTGGTACCAGAATGGCTCCCTGGCCGGCAGGGCGGCGAGCCAGTCGCTGGCGCCCTGGTCCACATCGATACCCAGGCTGACCAGCGCCGCTGCCGGGGCACCGGCGGCCAGCGCCTGCAGCCGCGCGAGCAGCGCGGGATCGGCGAGGCGGCGGCGGAGGGTTCCCGTGATCACCGGGCCTCCCGCGCCAGTTGCAGCAGCGCCGCCCGTTCGAGTTTGCCGGTCGCGTTGCGCGGCAGGCTGGGCAGGCGAACGATGTGCCGCGGCAGGGCTGCTCCCGGCAGGCGCGTCCGGCACCAGGCCCGGATGCCCTCCGGCGTCGCGTCGCCGACGACGAGGGCGACGATGCGGTCGCCCCAGACCGGATCCCGCAGGCCGGTGACGGCGACGTCGCGGATGCCGGGGCAAGCGGCGAGACAGGATTCGACCGTCAGCGGGTGAATGTTGCTCCCGCCGCTGATCAGCATGTCGTCGGCGCGGCCGGTCACGGTCAACCGTCCTTCTTCGTCGATTTTGCCGATGTCGCCGGTGGTCAGCCAGCCATNCGCCGTCAACCCGCCGCCGTCGACGTAGCCGGCCAGAACCTGCGGGCCGCGGATGCGGATGCGACCGTCGGCGGTCAGCGCGAACTCGTTGGCGCCGAGCGGACGGCCGACCAGGCCCTCGTGCCACGGGCCGTCGCTGGCCCTGTGGGTGGCCACCTGGGCGGCGGTCTCGCTCAGCCCGTAGCTTGGGTCGAGGGGCCAGCCGGCAGCGGTCGCCCGGTCGTGCAGCACCCGGGACAACGCCGCGCCGCCGATCACGACGTGGCGCAGGCTGCCAGGCGGGCGCGCGCAGCACTCCAGCAGGCGCGCGAGCATGGCCGGAACCAGCGACAGGTGGGTCACCGGCTGGCTCGCCAGGGAATTCGCGACCGCTTCGGCGGCGAAGCCTTCGTGCAGCAGGACGCCGGCGCCGGCGCGGGTGCAGCGCCAGAGGATGGACAGGCCGCCGATGTGGTGGAGCGGCAGGCAGTCGAGCCACAGGTCGCCGGGCAGCAGCGACAGATGATCGTTGGCGGCGGCGGCCGCGGCGTCGAGACCGGCATCGCTGAGCATGACCCGGCGCGGTTCGCCCTCGCTGTCGCTGGTTGCGATGACGATCGCGATGCCGGGCGGCAGGGGCGCGTCGGCGGCCCGAGTGGTGCGGTTGACCGGCTGGAAGGGGCGATCCTTCAGGCTGCAGGCGAAGGCGTTGCGGGCCAGGTCGAGACTGCCGCCGGAAGCGGTCAGCGGGCGCCGCGAAGACTCGATGCCCTCCGCCCGCGCGGCCACTTCGCCGAGCCATTGCCGAAACGTCCAGTGCCGGTCCCCAGTACGCAATGCCAGCGCCTGCGGTGNGCGCGTTGCGGCGGCGCAAAGATGGCGGGCAAGTGACGGGGGCGACTCCATGGGAGATGAATTGTAGCGTCGCCGGTTGTCGGCCCGCGGCGAGGTGGATCAAGAATTCCGGCATCGCCGGGCGCAGGCAGAAGGCATGTTGACAATCGCGCGGGCGGTCTACAGACTGCCTTCATGACCATGACCGCAAATGCTCCCGGCAGGCGGGAGGGCGAGGTGACGCTCGTTGCCGCCGATGGCTATCGTTTGGGCGCCCGGCGCTACGAGGCGATCGGGCCGCGCCGGGGCAAGCTGATCGTGGCCGGGGCCACCGGCGTACCGCAGCATTTCTACCGGCGCTTCGCCGAGTACGCCAGCGCGCGCGGCTTCGATACGCTGACGCTCGACTACCGCGGTGTCGGCCTCTCGCGTCCCGACTCGTTGCGCGGTTTCGAGATGAACTTCCTGGACTGGGCCAAGCTCGATCTGGCCGCCGCCGTCGATGCCATGAGCGAGGAGGATCTGCCGCTGTTCATGGTCGGACATTCGTTCGGCGGCCACGCATTCGGCCTGCTGCCCAATCACGAGCGGGTCGATCGCCTGTACACCTTCGGCACCGGCGCCGGATGGCACGGCTGGATGCCGCCGCTGGAACAGTTGCGGGTGCTCGCGATGTGGCGCGTCGTCGGTCCGGCGATCGTCCGCTGGAAGGGCTATCTTGCGTGGAGCTGCCTCGGTCTTGGCGAGGATCTGCCGCTGGGCGTCTATCGGCAGTGGCGCCGCTGGTGCCGATTTCCCCGGTACTTTCTCGACGACCCGGAGATGGCGCAGTACGCCGAGAGTTTCGCCAGCGTGAGGGCGCCGATCATCGCCGCCAACTCGCTCGACGATCGCTGGGCATCACCGCGCTCGCGCGATGCCTTCATGGCCGGCTACCGTAATGCCGACTGGCAGGCGGTGGACCTCGACCCAGCCCGCGAAGGCCTGCGCGGAATCGGGCACATGGGTTACTTCCGGGCACCGGCGCAGCCGCTGTGGGAGCGTGCGCTGGACTGGTTCTCCGCTCCGACGGCGACATCTGCACGATGATCCCGCCAGCCCCCGCCGCTGTCCTTTCCGAGATCATCCGCGCGCGCCGCAGCGTCCGCGACTTTCTCCCCGACCCGATCCCGCCGGACCTGCTCGACGCCGTGCTGGCCGATGCCAACTGGGCGCCGAGCTGGTCGAACACGCAACCATATCGCATCGCCATCGCTTCCGGCGACCTCGCGCAGCGCCTCAAGGGCGAATTGTGCGAACGCTTCGATCTGGCGCTGGAGGCCCGGCAGGGCGGCCTNGTGGGGAAGCTGAAACTGCTGGCGACGCGCAAGGGGCTGCCCGACGGCGATTTCGCGACCAGTTTCGAGTATCCGGCGGATCTACAGCCGCGGCGCCGCGCGACCGGGCATGGGCTGTACGAGCTGCTGGGCATCGCCGGCGACGACAAGGCCGCGCGAAATTGCCAGATGCGCCGCAACTTCGAATTCTTCGGCGCGCCGACCGTCATCTTCGTGTTTGCCCATCGCGGGCTGCGCGAGTTCTCCATCCTCGATGCCGGAATCTTCCTGCAGACGCTGCTGCTGTCCGCGCAGGCGCACGGGCTCGCCACCTGCGCCCAGGGCGCGCTGGCCACCTGGGCGGGGCCGGTGCGTGACGCCTTCGCCATTCCGGAGCACTATCGCCTGATCTGTGGCGTGTCGATCGGTTTCGCTGCGGCGCGGCCGATCAACCGTTTCAACCCGGGGCGCGGCGAGGTGCACGAACTGCTGATACCGCCGCGATAATCCGCGATCGTGGTCTAATTGCTATCCAGCCAACCGTCCATCGCCTTTCTCGACTTCCATGCCAGCAGCGCTCTTCCCCGCACCCCGCGACTCGCCGATGCCGATCCGGCAGATAGCCGGCAGCGGATCCTCCACTATTTTCACCGGACATTCGACCGCTACGAGCAGTTGTTCGAGATTCTGACCTGCGACGAGGCGTATTTCGAAAAGCCGATCGCGTTGCGTCACCCGCTGATTTTCTACCTCGGCCACACGGCGACCTTCTTCGTCAACAAGCTGCTGCTGGCCGGTCTGCTCGAGGAGCGGATCAATCCGCGTTTCGAGTCGATGTTTGCCATCGGGGTCGATGAAATGAGCTGGGACGACCTCGATGAAGCGAATTACGACTGGCCGACGGTCGCCGCGGTCAGGGCCTATCGCGACCGGGTGCGCGCAGCGGTCGACGCGATCATCCGCAACGCGCCGCTGACCCTGCCGATCGACTGGGAGAACCCGTGGTGGGTGATATTGATGGGCATCGAGCACGAGCGGATCCACCTCGAAACCTCGTCGGTCCTGATTCGTCAGCATCGCCTCGACTATGTGCGCCCGCATCCGGCATGGGCCCCATGCGGCCTCACCGGTACGCAGCCGGACAACGGGCTAGTGGACATTCCGGCCGGCGAAGTGCGTCTCGGCAAGGCGTTTGCGGACGCCAGCTACGGCTGGGACAACGAATACGGCGAACACCACGCCGCCGTGCCGGCCTTCAAGGCGGCGCGCCATCTGGTGTCGAATGGCGAGTTCATGTCATTCGTCGAAGCCGGGGGCTACGAGGATGATCGCCTGTGGGACCAGGAAGGCAAGGCCTGGAAGCGATTCGCCAGGGCGCACCATCCGACGTTCTGGCGTCTTGAGCCCGACGGTTGGCAGTTGCGTCTGCTGACGCAGGTTGTCGACATGCCCTGGGACTGGCCGGTCGAGACCAACTTCCATGAGGCCAGTGCCTTCTGCCGCTGGAAGGCGCGGACCAGCGGCGCGGCGGTCCGCCTGCCGAGCGAGGACGAGTGGTATCGCCTGCTCGCGCTGTCCGGGCTGGGCGAATTGCCTGACGACGCGCCGGCGCCCGCCAACATCCACCTCGACCACTGGGCGTCGTCGTGTCCGGTAAACACCTTCGCCCACGGCCCTTTGTTCGATGTGGTCGGCAACGTCTGGCAATGGACCGAAACGACGATCCATCCGTTCGACGGCTTNCCGGTGCACCCGATCTACGACGATTTCACGACGCCGACCTTCGATGAGCGCCACAACCTGATCAAGGGCGGCTCGTGGATATCCTGCGGCAACGAGGCCCGGCACTCGGCGCGCTATGCCTTCCGCCGGCATTTCTTCCAGCACGCCGGCTTCCGCTACGTCGTGGGCGAGCCATTGGAAGTAAGGCCGGTGTCGCAATACGAAACCGATCGCCTGGTTTCCGAATACGCCGAGTTCCATTACGGCGACGAGTATTTCGGAGTCGCCAATTTTCCGCGCGCCGTCGCCGAGCTGGCGATCGCTGCCATGGCCGGCAGGCCGGCGCACAAGGCCCTTGACCTCGGGTGCGCCACCGGCCGGGCAAGCTTCGAACTGGCGCGGCATTTCGACAAGGTCACCGGGCTCGACTTTTCGGCTCGCTTCATCGGGGTCGGCGTGCAACTGGCGACGCAAGGCAGCCTGCGGTACACGCTGGCCGATGAGGGAGAGCTGGTTTCGTACCACGAGCGGCGCCTCGCCGACCTCGGCCTCGAGGCAGTGCGCGGCAAGGTCGATTTCGTGCAGGGCGACGCCTGCAACCTGAAGGCGATTCATGCCGGCTACGACCTCGTCCTGGCGGCCAACCTGATCGACCGCCTGCACAGTCCGCGCAAGCTGCTCGAGAGCATTCATTCCCGGATCCGGCCCGGCGGACTGCTGGTGATCACCTCGCCCTATACCTGGCTCGAGGAGCACACGGCGCGCGCGGAATGGATTGGCGGTTTCAAGCGGGACGGCGAGAATTTCACCGCCCTCGACGGGCTGAAGGCGATCCTCGGAAGGCACTTCCGCCTGGTCGGCGAACCGCGGGATGTGCCCTTCGTGATCCGCGAAACGCGCCGCAAGTTCCAGCACACCCTGGCGCAAGCGACGATCTGGGAGCGGACGGATCGGGAGTGACCGGGGAGACCGACCGGTCGTGTTCGGCGCCCCCGGGGCAGCAGGTCCGACCGCGCTCAAGCGCTGGCTGCGTGATGTTGCGCGATGGACAGGGCGTTTGTGGTGACGTATTCTCGATTTCCCTTTTCAGCACGGAGCACCCCATGAAGTCGTTTGCCCGCTTTGTCTCGGCCGCGATGATCGGTCTGTCCGCCGCTGCGTTCGCGTTGCCAGCCGGTGCCGAGGAGGTCCGGGCGGCAACGCCGGCGCCTGAACAGCAGCAAGGCAGCTTCTACTGGCGGGGAGATGTCGATGGCACCGTCGATCTCCACGTTCGCCATCGCTCGGTCAGGGTCGTCGTCAAGGCGGGCCGCAGCCTGCAGTGCGCGCGCTACCGTTTTGACGGAGCCCTGCCCAAGCGTGACGGGGTGTGCAGATCACGAAAATGGAAGGGCGCGGCACCATCGAGCTGATCCAGCAGCCGGACAGCGCAAACAACTACACCGCCGTCGTGCGCGTGACGGATCGCGGCCCGAGCCGGGAGGAGTACCGCTTCACCCTGGTCTGGTGATCGGCCTGTCCGGGGCGGCGTGCCGCCGCCTCAGAGGACGCCGAGGGCAAGGCCAGTGGCGAGGATGGCGCCGAGTTCGGCGCAGCGGGCGAGGTCCGCGGCGGCGATGATTTTCGGGCGAAGGATCGCCTCCGGCGTCTGCGCGTGGGTGCACACGATCAGCGGTTCCGCCACCGGCTTCAGGCGCCAGCCGGTCGCAATGCGGGCGATCTGCCGCGCGGCGCCGCTGCCGTCGCTGCCGGCGCAAATCAGGGTCGCATAAGGCCGTCCATTCACCCGGTCGAGCGCGGCATAGTAGGTCCGGTCGAAAANATCCTTGAGCAGGCCTGACATGGAACCGAGGTTCTCCGGCGTCGCGAAGATGTAGCCGTCGGCCGAAAGGACATCGTCCGGGCTGACGTTGGGCGCGTGCAGCAGGCGGATGTCGAGCCCGGGCTCAGCCACCGTCCCTTCCATGGCCGCCTGCGCCATCTGCAGGGTGCCGCCGGTCATCGTGTGATAGGCGATGAGCAGGGTTTTCATGGATCCGTGTCGCCGTCAGGCCATTCGGCGATTCTTGCCCGCACGGGTCGTCGCTGGTTGTCCTGTTGACAGCATGGTTGCGCTCAGTGCGGCTGCGCTGGAAGCGCTTGCCAGCCCTCGGGACACGCCTTGGTGTAGGGGTCGTACATGGCGCTCGATGCGCAGTAGTACCAGGCGCCGGCGGGATCGGCCTGAAGCACCCCGGCCTCGGGCTGTCCTTCGATATAGACCTCCTGCGGCGCATGGGCCGGCCCGGCATTGTACGGATCGACATAGACTGGCCGGCTGCTCTCGGCCATGATCGCCAGGCCGGCAAGGGCTCCGAAAACCGCCAGGCCGGCCCACGGCGAGACGCCACCCCCGCCGTGATATCCGTTGTCGCCGCGGCCGTAGTACCCGTGGTCGGCATGGGCGGGAAGCGCCGCCAGAGCCAGCGCCGCGATGAATGGGACAACGAATTTGCGCATGGATAGCCTCCTTTGGCTGCGGCGACAGTATGTACCCGGATTGCCCAAAGCGCCAATGTTCGTCGACCGCATTGGCCCGCCTTGGCTAGTCAGCGGCCGGCGATCCCTGCAACCGACCCCTTGGCCGGCGATCCGCCTGGCATTCCGGCGAATGCGTCGGCTGAAGCCGCTATGGATTCACTGCTTCCTTTCGTCAGAACTTCCGACCACGGTGTTGATCTCCGCCGCAGCGACGTCGACCGTGGTCTCGACGACCGCTTCACCCACCGTGACGGTCGTCGCAACCACCGCACAGGCGGTCCACTCTAAAGCAAGCAGGTAGGCGCGCGTCGGCTCAGTGCGGCGCCCAGTATCCGCCGTGTTGCCGCCAACGCTCTCCGCCCCGTTCCCAACGGTAGGGAACCCATCTGTGCCCGTGGCGCGGCGGCCCAATAGCCTGGGCCCCATTCATAGCGCCCGCCGCGCCAGTGCCAGGCGCCGGAAATCCAGACATACCCGACCGTCGGCGGAGGGCCGACATACTCGACTCTCGGGGTGGCGGCGCCATCATGACCGGCTCGGCGTATACCGGCCGGCCGACAGGCGCGACGACGCAACCGCTTAACGATATCGTTACCGCCGTGATGGCGATTGCGAGAAACCTGGCTCGATTCATTGCATCGTTCCTCAAGGGCATGTGCCGATGTTAGACAAGGCGCGGGCCGGAAGCTGTAACCAGTGGTAAAGACTTGTAACCGCCACCCTGGTCGTCGGGAGTGGAGGGCTTCCCGCCCCTGAATGTCAGTCGCCCTCATGCGCGGCAGGAAATGGAATTGCGGGTCCGCTTGTCCGGGAACCCGAGACCCGGGATTTGCGGCAGCGACATCCGGTCGCCGACGATGGCCGAAGTGTCGCCGGTGTCGCTCGCCACCACCCGCGTATGCAGGCCGAGTTCGATGCCGGCCAAGAGGCCGCCGACGCGCGCCGGCGTGATGACGAGGCGGCGTGATGACAAGGCGGCGTGATGACAAGGCGGCGTGATGACGAGGCGGCGGACGGGCGGCGCTCGCCGAACGGTTAACCAACCTGACCGGTCCCTGCGATTGGCCGGTGAGCAACTATCGGCCTGCGCAAGCCGGCGTCGGCCCGGTGAATCCGCACGCGCTTCCCCGCGTTGTCATCGCGCGTGGCGCGCCCGACATGCCGCGCGACGCTTTGCAGGCAGAGCCCGTTTGGTCTTGCTTGGGGTGGCAGCGTCGGTGCTGTGTAATCAGAGACTGCGCCCGGCCAGGGCTGCCAGCTGTGTCAGCGTCAGCAGTATCGCCAGCCACACGCTGGTCGCCGCCAGCGCCTTGAGCCGGGTGCAGCCGAAGCTGTTGCGAAAGGCGCCCCAGGCGACGACCGTCCACACGGCTGCAACGCCCCATACCAGGCAGGCAATGACGAAGAGCGCGGCCGCCGGGCCATGCAGCGTCTGCTCGAGCAGTGCGCGGGCTTCGGCCATTCGTTGCCCCAGCGGCGCCGTGGTGCGCACGATCGCCAGATAGTCGGTGAACACCTCCGGTGCGACCAGTTGCACCCCGGTCGCCGCGAGCAGCGCGCCGGCGCAGAAACCGATCCAGACGCCGGCATAGATGTAGGCCAGAATGAGCGTGACCTGTCGGAATTCGATGCGCGTGCCGACGATGCGCCAGGCCAAGGTGAGCATGGTCGCAAGGAAGGTCACAGTGAGCAACCCGAGGATGACGCCGACGGCGATCCACTCGCCGAGCGACTGCGCGCCCACGCTCAGAAGGAAAGCGAAATTGCCGAGTACCAGCACGGCGAGCAGAAACATGAAGGCGCGCACGTGGTCGAGGGCGTGACCGGTCTGCTGCCGGGCGATCAGTCGCGTCGGGTGGGAGGCAAGTTCGAGCAGATCGAGCGCCAGCCGGGCAAACGGATTGAGGTGGCCGTCGGCGGCGCTGCCCGAGCCGGGAACCGCCTGTTCCGACTCGATGGCGAAGCGGGCTTGCAGCATCGCAATCAGGCGGTCGACATCGTAATTCCAGCGCGTATCCGAGAGTTCCGTCGCCTGGCAGCGGGCGAAGCGCGCCAGCGAGGGAGGCAGGGCAGTGGCGGCAGGCATGACCGCGCCCTCGACGAGCACCGGGATGACCGGCACGCCGCCGAGCAGCGCCGATTCGATTTCCAGGCGAACGAAGTCCGCCTCGTCGTCCAGGCGGCGCCGCCCGTCCGCGGTGCGGGCCGTCAGCCAGTCCGGCCCGACGATGACCAGAACGACCACCGAGGTGCCTATGGCGCGTCGGATAGCTTCGGCGAAATCGTCACCGGCGACGATGGACTCACGGTCGCGAAAAACGCGCATCGGCCCGAAATGAGCGGTCAGCCGGTCGCCGAGTCGGCCCGTGGCACTCTGGCTGTCCTGCCGGCGATACGAGAGAAAGATGTCTGCCATGTCGGTCCTTGTCACAGAGGTGCGCACGCCGGCCCCGTGCCCTGCGAATCGGCGACCGGCGTTGTGTCCGGGGTGGTGCCCGCCGCGCCGTGCAGGGCGGGCGGCCGCTGCCGGGGAGTGTATACGCATCCTGGATTGCCGCCCACCACTCGCCCTGTCCGGCCAAGGCCTGCGCCTAAAGCAGGCGCATGTGCCCAGCCAGCAACTTGAAGCGAAGAAAATGCACCGTTCAGGGAATGAATTCCGCGATTCGGCTCACTTCGCCATGCTGGCCGTGACCCTCGTGGCAGGATGCGGCAAGAAGGTTGACACGATCAGCGAGGCGGTGAAAAAGGACATCGCCGCTGGCTTCCCCGCGCCGGGTCTTGCCGACGCCAGGGCGATCGCCAAGGAAGGCTTCATCCATGTGCTGCCCATCGCGATGAACCACGGGGTCATATATGAGTACATCATCGACAGGAACTCCGGCCAGTTCAAGGCGCCGTCAGGCTCGATCCACAAAGTGCATCACGTCTTCACCCACGAGCACACGGCGAGCCTCATCCCGAACAGCGACACGCCGAATTCGCTCATCCGGATCACCCTCCGTGCGGAGGCGATGGTGATTCCAGTGCGGGCGGTGGACAACAAGCGTTACCAATCGGCGATGCTCAACGGCGGCAACACCTTCAACTTCGGCGACATCGGTAGCCGTGCCACCCAAGGCAATCGGATGAACCGGCCGTTGGCGACCGGGTGTCGCGGCGGCGTTCCCGTTCAGGCGCAGGCGCGGCGAATGATGCGCTCGGTCTTCGCGTCGTCGACCTCGGCGTGGGTGCCGAGCGCGGCGTTGCCGTGGGCGCGAACGGCGGCGAGGACGCGGTCGGCGGCGTCGCTGTCGGCGATGCCGGCCTCGCGCAGGTGCACCGGCATGCGCAGGCTACGGTAGAAGGCTTCGATGGCGGCGATGGTGTCTTCGGCGCTCGGGTCGGCGAGGCCGAAGACGTTGCGTCCCATCTGCTCCAGCTTCGCGCGCTTGGGCTCGATCAACTCGTGCAGCAGGCCGGGCTGGATGATGGACAGGGTGCGGGCGTGGTCGATGCCCCACAGCGCGGTGAGTTCGACGGCGATGCGGTGGGTGACCCAGTCGGCGGGCACGCCGACGCCGATGATGCCGCACAGGGCCTGGTTGGCGGCCCACATCAGGTTCTGCTGCCAGACGGTTTCGCGGCGCTGTTCGAAGGTGTCGGCCAGCGTCTTCAGCGCCTTCATCACCGCCTCGGCATAGCCGTCCTGCACCAGCGCGCCGACCGGGTAGGTCAGGTATTGCTCGCAGACATGCACGAAGGCATCGACGATGCCGTTTTCCAGCTGGCGGTCGGGCAGGCTGGACATCACCTCGGGATTGAGGACGGCGAAGCGCGGCCGCGCCGGCGGCACGTAGAAAACCCGCTTCTCGTGCGTGGCCTTGCGCGTCACCACGGCGGCGGGGTTCGATTCCGAGCCGGTCGCCGGCAGGGTCAGCACGATGCCGACCGGCAGTGCTTCCCTAGGCGCATGCCTGCCGCTGACGATATCCCAGCCATCGCCGTCGTAGAGCGCCGCACAGGCGATGTATTTGGCGCCGTCGACCACCGAGCCGCCACCGACGCCGAGGATGAAATCGATTTTCTGCCTTTTTGCGAGGTCGACCGCAACAGACAGGGTTTCCAGCGTCGGGTTGGGTTCCACGCCGGCGAATTCGACCACCTCGCGCCCGGCCAGCGCGGCAATCACCTTGTCGTAGACGCCATTGCCCTTGATCGAGCCGCCGCCGTAGAGCAGCAACACCCTGGCATCAGCGGGAAGCAGGCTGCCCAGCCTGGAGAAGCTGTTCGGGCCGAAAACGATCTGGGTCGGGTTGTGGTAAGTGAATTCGAACAGGTAGGGCATGGTCGGCTTTCTGGTCGGTGGCGGCAGGGCCGAAGAGAAAAGCATACCCCGGCGGGCGGCGGTTTACCAGCGCTTTTTCCGGCTGTTTGAAGCTTGGTGTTTCAGCCTTTGCAGTCAAAATCCGCCGTACAATTAATTCACACGACCCGGCAAAAACTCCGCTGGATGATCGATGTCCTTCAGGACGCCGGGATCGTCCAGCGGGCACAAACAAACATGTTCCCGGTGCGCATCGAGAATGGACTTGCCGCCTTGATCGCCGGTCAGGGCGAGCAGATCGGCACGATAAATGGCGCTGAAGCCGACCGGGTGGCCGGCTTTCCCCTGGTAGGCGGGCCGGGCAAGACGGGCGCCGTTCCGTAGCGCTTCCGCTACGGCACCGTAGCTGGCAGGCTCGATGTAGGGCATATCGGCCAGGGCAACCAGCCAGCCGTCCGCTTCGGCGCTGACCTCGATGCCCCGGCTCAGGCTGTGGCCCATGCCTTGCCCGGCCAGGTCGCAAACGACGGTTTCCATCCCTTCTGCCCCCAGCAGGCCGGCTAGCTCGGCATCGTCGGGGCGGATGACGACGACGGTGCGGCTGCATGTCCTGGCCAGGTGTCGCGCCGAGGCCAGCGCCATCGGTGTGCCGTCGGCCAGCGGCTGCAGCCGCTTGTCGGCACCGAAACGCCGGCTGCCGCCGGCAGCCAGCAGGATGCCGACGATTTGCTTCATGCGACGCGGCAGGCGTAGGGATCGACGGCTGCTGCGGTTGACCGGAAATTTTGCCCATTTTTCACGGCGGTCATTTCAGCCAGGATGGAGACGGCGATTTCCGGCGGCGTGCGGCTGCCGATGGGCAAGCCGACCGGGCCATGCAGGCGGTCGACTTCGGCTTGCGACAGGTCGAAGTATTGCAGCAGACGTTCGCGCCGCTTGCTGTTGTTTGCGTGCGAGCCGAGGGCGCCGACATAAAAGGCCGGCGACTTCAAGGCTTCGAGCAAGGCCATGTCGTCGAGCTTGGGGTCGTGCGTCAAAGCCACCACGGCGCTGCGTGGATCGAGCGCCAGCTCGGTCACCGCGTCATCCGGCATGGCGGCGATACGTTCGGTGCCCGGCACATCCCAGCCGTCGGCGTACTCGCTGCGCGGGTCGCAGATATAGACGCGGTAGCCCAGCGCCTGCGCCATCGTCGCCAGATAGCGCGAAATCTGCCCGGCCCCGATGATCAGCAGGCGCCACGCCGGGCCATGCAGCGTGACCAGCGTTTCGCCGTCCCATTGCAGGCTGTCGCCGGCGCTGCCGCCGGCGATGCTGACCAGGCCGCCAGCGAGCGCGAGACGTCGCTGCACCAGCTGGCCGGTGGCGATGCGCCCGGCGAGTTGTTCGAGCAAGGCGGCATCCGGCGCCGGTTCAAGCACCAGTTCCAGCGTGCCGCCGCAGGGCAGGCCAAAGCGATGCGCCTCGTCGGCGGTGACGCCGTAGCGCAGCAGACGGGGTGCGCTACCAACGAACTCGCCGGCCGCCGCCCGGCGGATCAGGTCGTCCTCGATGCAGCCGCCCGATACCGAGCCCTCCACCTGGCCGTCGTCGCGCAGGATCATCCAGGCGCCGGGCGGGCGCGGGGCGGAGCCCCAGGTGCGGGCGACGGTGACCAGCGCGAAGCGATGTCCCGCGGCTGCCCACCTTCGGGCGGCGTCGAGGACCTGCGTGTCCAGGCTGTCCATGTCAGGCCGCCAGTTCCGTGGTGTTGAACGGCATCCGGGTGAGGAACTTGCCGGTGGCCGCGGCGATGGCATTGGCCACGGCCGGCGCCAGCGGCGGCACACCGGGTTCGCCGATGCCGGTCGGCGCGGCGGTCGACGGCACGATATGTACCTCGACCTTGGGCATGTCGCCGATGCGCAGCAGCGGGTAGCCGTCGAAATTGCCCTGCTCGACGCGCCCGCCCTTGAGCGTGATCTCGCCGCTCAGCGCCGCCGACAGCGCGAAGCCGACCGCGCCTTCGACCTGCGAGCGGATGTTGTCCGGGTTGATCGCCGTGCCGCAATCGACGGCCGAAACCACACGGTCGACCCGAATGCTGCCGTCTTTCTTGATCGTCACTTCGGCGACGTGGGCGACGTAGGAATGGAAGGATTCATGCACCGCCACGCCCCGGCCGCGCCGCTCGCCGGCCGCCGCCTTGAGCGGTGTTCCCCAGTTCGCTTTCTCGGCCGCCAGCTTGAGCACGCCGGCATGGCGCGGATGCTCGGCGAGCAACTCCAGACGCAGCGCCACCGGGTCCTTGCCCGTTGCCGCCGCCACCTGATCGAGGAAGACCTCGGTCGAATAGGCCGTGTGCGAGGAGCCGACCGAGCGCCACCAGAGTACCGGCACGCCGATGTCGGTCGGCGTGTGCAGATCGACCGTCAGGTTGGGGATGGCGTAGGGCAGGTTGGCGGCGCCCTCGACCGAAACCTGGTCGATGCCGTCCTTGACCAGCATCGCCTCGAACGGTGAACCGGTCAGGATCGACTGGCCGACCAGCCGATGACGCCAGCCGACCAGCTTGCCGCTGCCATCGAGCGCCGCTTCCAGCGCGTGGTGGAACATCGGCCGGTAGTAGCCGCCGCGCATGTCGTCCTCGCGCAGCCAGACCAGTTTGACGGCGGGGTTGCCAAGAATCTTGCCATTGATCGCCTTGACGATATGCGCCGCCTCCAGCACGTAATCCGACTGCGTGTTGGCGCGGCGTCCGAAGCTGCCGCCGGCGTAGAGCATGTTGAGCCTGACCTGTTCCGGCTTAAGCCCGAACAGCGCCGCCACCCGGCCCTGGTCGACGGTCTGGAACTGCTCGCCGTTCCACACGTCGCAGCCATCGGACTTGAGGTGCACAACGCAGTTCATCGGCTCCATCGCGGCATGGGCGAGATAGGGAAAATCGAAGGCGGCGCCGATCACCTTGGCGGCACCGGCAAAGCTTTTTGCCGTGTCGCCCTTGTTCGCGGCGATCAGGCCCGGCGTTTTGGCCATTTCCTTGTACTTGGCCAGGATTTCGTCGCTGCCCATCTTGAAGGCCTTGCTTTCATCCCAACTGACCGACAGCGCATCGCGCCCTTTCTTGGCGCTCCACGTATCGCTCGCCAGCACGGCAACGCCCTGCGGAATCTGCACGACATCGACGACACCTTTGATCGCCCTGGCCTTGCCGGCATCGAAGGATTTCACCGTGGCGCCGAAAAGCGGCGGATGCGCGACGACGGCTACCAGCATGCCGGGCAGGAAAACGTCCTGCGTGAATTGTGCCGTGCCGTTGGTCTTGGCCAGGCTGTCCGTGCGCCTGGCCTGCTTGCCGATCAGGCGGAAATCCTTGGGGTCTTTCAATTTGACGTCGGTCGGCACCGTTTCCCTGGCGGCATCCAGCGCCAGTTCGCCAAAGCTGGCCTTGCGGCCGCTGGCGGCATGGCTGACGATGCCGTCGCGCACCGTAATTTCCGGCGCGCCGACATTCCAGCGTTTGGCGGCGGCGGAAACCAGCATGGCCCGCCCGGACGCGCCGGCCTTGCGCATCTGCTCCCAGGAATTGGCCATCGCCGTGCTGCCGCCGGTGCCCTGCGCCGGGCCCCAGAAAGTGTTGTTGTAACGCGTGGCGTCGGCCGGGGCGCCTTCGACGCGAACCTGCTTCCAGTCGGCGTCCAGTTCTTCGGCCAGAATGGTGGCCAGACCGGTGTAGCTGCCCTGGCCCATTTCGAGGTGTTTGGACAGGATGGTCACGCTGTTGTCGGTGCCGATTTTCAAAAACGCGTTGATTTCGGTGTCGACCGCAGCAGCGGCCCCCAACTTGCCGGCGGCGGCCGTAGCGATGGCCGGCAGGCAGAAACCCAGCGTCAGGCCGGCACTGCCTTGAAGGAAACGGCGGCGGCTGAGGTTTTCAATGATGATCTCGGACATGGCGATCTCCTCAGGCCAGCGCCTTGGCGGCTTCGTGGATGGCCGCACGGATACGCACATACGTGGCGCAGCGGCAGAGGTTGCCCGACATGGCGTTGTCGATGTCGGCATCGGTCGGCTTGCGGTTCTGGCTGAGCAGCGCCACGGCGCTCATGATCTGGCCGGACTGGCAGTAGCCGCACTGCACGACATCCAGTTTGCGCCAGGCTTCCTGCACCGCCTTGCCGACACGCTGGGTGTCGATGGCTTCGATGGTCGTGATCTTGCGCCCGGCCACCGCCGACACCGGCGTCATGCAGGCGCGCACCGGGCTGCCTTCGACAAGCACGTTACAGGCGCCGCACAGCGCCTGGCCGCAGCCGTACTTGGTGCCGCTCAACCGCAGCGTGTCGCGCAACGCCCAGAGCAGCGGCGTATCGGGCGCCACATCGACCTGATGCACCTTGCCGTTAATAGTCAGTTTGATCATGTGCAAGCTCCTTCCAAAGGGAACAGCGGCAAACCGGATTGCCCTGCCGGTGCCGACAGTGTGGGCGATAGTCGAGGCGAACCGATAACCCAATCGTGCAGACTTATTGCCTGATCCTCCAGAAACGGCCTGCCGCCTCTCGTCGGCCGCCGGCAAAACCGCTACCCTGTCGGCCATGTATACAGCCGTTCAGACCCCGCCCCGCCCGAATGATTCCAGCGCCATGGAAAACGCCGCGCTGATTCGCCAGCGCGAGGAACTCGCCAGGATTCTTCGCCGCCATTGCCCGGATGACGGGGCCGTCGACACCGTCATCCCCGGCCTGCGGCTGTTTCGCGGATCGAATTGCGACGCGCCGACCTGCGCCATCATGGCCTCGGTCTTCGCCATGATGGTGCAGGGCGCCAAGCGCATCACGGTGGGCGAAGAGACCTACGACTACGACGCCCGACATTGCCTGATTTCGTCGGTCGACCTGCCAATGTTCTCGCGCATCACCTGCGCCTCGGCCAGCGAGCCGTACCTGGGGCTGGCACTGCTGATCGATCCGCTGAAGATCAACGAACTGGCCGCCGCCATTCCCCAAAATCGTGCCCTGGAAGCCGTTGACCGCGGCATTGCCGTCGGCACCCTCAGCGCCGAAATTCAGGGCGCCGCCCTGCGTCTTGCCCGCCTGCTCGATACGCCGGCCGACATCCCGGTGCTCGCCCCGATCATCGAGCGCGAACTGCTCTACCGCCTGCTCACCGGTGCCCTCGGCTCGCGCCTGCGCCAGGCCGCTGCCAGCGGTAGCCACAGCCATCAGATCGTCCGCGCCATCGACTGGCTCAAAACGAACCTTGACCAGCCGATCAGCATCGACCGGCTGGCCAGCCTGTCGAACATGAGCAAATCCTCACTGCACCACCATTTCAAGGCACTGACCGCGATGACGCAATCCTCGTGACTTAGCACATTTGAATATTTTTGCCCTGATGTTTCATGGTGCCGGGGTTTGGTTAGAATACGCCCTGTAACTGATTGATATATATAGGTTAAATATGACGGCCTAAATATGTCAACGTACTTTCCCGGCTTGCTGACTTCATCCGGAGCGGAGCCTTTCGCGAGGCGGCGCGCCAGGACCCCGGTATTTCACCCGCCAGCGCGGTCTGCCCTTTCCGGAGTTGATCGCTTTCCTGCTCAGCGGTGTGCGTGGTGCCGTACAGGGCGAACTTGATGCGTTCTTTTCCCTGCTGGCGCGGCGCAGCCAGCTGGTTCGGGTGGTGAGCGCCAGCGCATTTTCGAAGGCGCGCAGCCGTCTTTGGGCCGATGTCTTCGACCCACTCAACACGGAGTTGCTGCGCCTGATCGATGAAGGCCTGCCGGCGCAGCCGCTCTGGCTGGGTTTGCGGGTGTTGGCCGCCGATGCCTCGAAGGTTCGCCTGACCCTGCTTGACCGCGAGGGGAAGCGCGGCGTACGCGAGGCAACACTGTTTGGACTGTTTCGTCCCGGGATCGAGTTGTTCGATTCGCTGATTCTGCACAGTGCCGTGGTGGGTGAGCGCCAGATGCTGTTCGAACGTCTCGACCGCCTGAGTCACCAGGACCTGCTGGTGCTCGACCGTGGCTATCCGGGGGCGTGGTTGGTGGCGGCCCTGTTGCATCGGGGCATTCCGTTCTGCATGCGCTGCGATTCGTCCTCGACCTTTGCCGCAATCACGCGTTTCATGCGCTCCGGCGAGGACGAGGCGGTGGTGACCCTGCCGCCACCGAACCGCCGCGATGCCGTCGATTATGAGTGTCCGCGTCAGACCTCGACCGTGCGCCTGATCCGTCAGGTGACGCCGGCCGGCAAGGTGCGCGTGCTCATGACGTCGTTGCGCGATGCCACACAGTATCCTGCCACCGCATTCGCCGACCTCTATCATCGCCGCTGGCGCATCGAAGAAGCCTTCAAGCGCCTCAAGCACCGCCTCTGCCTTGAGCATACCTCCGGCCTGACCTGGCTGGCCGCCTGCCAGGATGTCGGCGCCAGGATGGTCTGCGACAACCTCAATGCCCTGGCTGTCTATCTGGCGACCGACCACCTCATCCCGACGGATTCGCCGTGGCGCATCAACCGAACACAGGCCTTCTCTCACCTGCGCCGCCTGCTGCCGCGCATCCTCAGCGGACGAATGCCAGCAAGCGCACGCCTCGTCGCCGACCTGTTCTGCGAAATTGTCCTCAACCTGCAAAAATTCATCCCCAACCGCGCCCGACCTCGACCCGTTCGACCCAAACCACACAAGTCTCATGCCTACAAGTTCGCACCATGACAAAGAGCTAAGTCACGAGGATTGCGCGATGACGCCGTTGCAATATCAGAAACAGATGCGCCTGCACGAGGCCCGCCGGCTCATGCTATCCACCAGCGCCGATGCCGCCTCCGCCGCCCATCACGTCGGCTACGAAAGCCCGTCGCAATTCAACCGCGAATATCGCCGCATGTTCGGCACACCGCCCGGCCGGGACATTGCGCAGCTACGTCACAGCCAGCGGGGTGTTGATTAAGCCGCTTTGTCTGTTAAACAAGGCGAGCCGGCAAATCGGGGTTTCTAGGGCGAACTATGGCTTTTGCCGATTTGTCGTCTGTTGTCGCTGACACGAGACCGGTGTTCGGCCATAACGGTCGTTGGTCTGATACACCGAGTCGGGCACCAATCTGCCGAATACCTGCCTTTCAGCCTCGGGATGTTGCGGACAGCAGCGTCCCTATATTGCGAATGCGAACTCACGCCCCAATACTGCCGTAGCGGTTTCCGCTGCACAGAGGTGGCGTTTCTAAGAATAAGATCCTAGGTAGAAAGCGCCCTATAAAAATGGGGCCAATTCAAACCTTCGCCATCAACGGTCCGGCCAGGAATCGACATGCCCTCACCTGAAACCCAGTATTCCATCGAGAAGCACAAACACCTCTATGCCAAGTGGTGCGCTGCCGCCGCCTATGGCCGCGGCCTGGCCGGCGGGGGTAATACCCTGGCTTTTAAGCTGATCGAGGCAAGTGGCCTAGGCAAGGTAACCGGGCCAGAGGATATCGGCCAGAACGTCGATGAATGGCAGATCGAATTTATGAAGAATATCGCGGACAATGCCACGAACCAAGGCGTCACCGATTTCTCGTTTGGCCGTGCTCAGAAATTAGTCAATATCTACCTAAAAACGGTGCTGGTCTGCGGTGGACACCACAAGCACGAGCGCGTTGCTTTGCTCCACCCACCACTAGATTTCCAACTGTTCAAGGGGCTGCGCAGTTTCTTGTTGAAGAACCGGAAGACGCTTGCCGAGGCGCGCTCAGCATTCATCGAAGCGCAAAAGCTCAATCCACGTTGGACTACGTTCTCTGAGAACGACTACAGGAAGCACATAGAAGCCATAAAGTTGCTGATGGATGGCAAGCCTCTTTACCAAGTCGAGGAGCACTGGAAGTTCTGATCAGGCCACCGGTCGATGGGCGAATTATGGCCGCAATGTGCCTGACGCAATCGAGTCTCCGGACCCACCGTCCAGAATACCCAATGGCAGCTATCGGCTATCGGGTATCAGGATGAAATAAGTGCTACCGGCCACGACCCGCCGGTCATCTGCTCTCCGCATCCGTCATTCAAAAGCCCAGTTGACTCTGAAGCCTGCCGGACGACTTATGGAAGGATCTCGGCCTTATGGAAAGCTTTGCATAAGGCCGATTATGCATAGTCGACGATTATGGAAAGTGGTCGGGGCATTCGGCAATGCAAGGCAGGCGAGGCAAGGGATTGCGGCCATAGGCACGCCTGATTACTCGACATAATTTCTGCGGTGATCTGAAGTAACGGCTCCACACAGGAGACCGTTATGACTATTTCAACGACCAACGGGGATGTGCCGAATTCCCTGGAACCGTCGACCTATTCGGCATACATCAAAGAAGAACTGCGGCGCTACGATGAACATCTACGGGATGTTCGCGGGCTGTCGGCCGGTACGCGCAAAGATCGGCTGCGCATCATTGGCTTGCTGCTGGAAGGCAAGTTCAAACATCGCAAGGTCGTGTTTGCCAGGATGCAGCCTGACGATGTTCGTCAGTTCCTCGCCACGCGGCTGGCACAGCGCCAAACGGCCTCCATGCATCACAACATGCAACGGCACTACGGAGTTACCTGCGTTACCGTGCCACCTGCGGTGACTCGGTAGCTAAGCTTGCCGCCGTTATCCAGAACCCCGTGCACTGGAAGCTGGCAACGCTGCCGCGCGCGCTTACGCCAGACGAGATTGGGCACCTGCTGGAATAGTTCTCCACCCGGTACCGCTGGCCGAAGCGAAGTTACGCCATCATCCGTTGCGCATTGGATCTCGGGCTGCGGTCGGGCGAAATCGCCGGCCTGAAGATCAGCGACATTGATTGGCGCGCCGGCACGGTGACGCTGAAGGGCACCAAGACGCTACGGCAGGACATTCTGCCGTTGCCGATTGAAACCGGGCAGGCACTGGCTGATTACCTTCAGCATGAGCGGCCACTCAGCACCAGCTCTTCGGTATTCGTGATGCATCGCGGCAATCATGATCGAGAAATGACTGCGGGGGATGTCCGAGGTGTGATCAGGTGGGCATACCGGCGTATCGGCCTGAAACATACCCGTTCACATGCCTTGCGCCACGCCTTTGCCTGCCGTCTCGTCGAACGTGGCAGCTCACTCAAGGAAGTTGCCGACCTGCTGCGCCACCGTTCGCTGAGCAGCACCCTGATCTACGCCAAGCTCGATACGCCGAAGTTGGCGGCGGTCGCCTTGCCTTGGCCGGGGAGTACAGCATGAACGTGCGCGTCAGCTTGCAGAAGTGGATCGACGACTATCTCGCCGAACGGCATCGCGTCGGCTTCGTATTGCGATCACGCGGCACATTGTTGGCCGGGTTTGCCCGCTACGTTGCAGAACGCAAGCACCGTGGCCCACTGACCGCCGACCTCATGATCGACTGGGCCAAACAGGACAAATGGCAACGCGGCACACCGTCGACCTGGGCTGCCCGGCTTGCGCGCATTCGTCATTTCGCGCGCTACCTGAAACAATTCGAGCCGGAGACCGAAGTACCGGAGGAACTAACCTTTGGTCCCGAGCCGGGTCGTCTCGCACCGCACATCTTTCATGACCAGGAGGTCATCGACCTGCTGGCGGCGGCCCGGCAGCTTGGACCGCCCGGCAGCATCCGCCATGCCACCTACGAAACCCTGTTTGGTTTGATGGCCGCGGTCGGTTTGCGCGTCTCCGAGGCGTTGCATCTGCGTGACGCCGATGTGGATCTGAAACGAGGACTCCTGACGATCCGGCAGACCAAGTTCGCCAAATCGCGGTTGCTGCCAGTCCATCCGACCACAGTCGCCGCATTGGCGAAATACCGCAGGGCACGCGCGCGGCATGTAGCCACGGCCGCAGATATGCCGTTCCTGATCAGCAGTCGTGGCCGCCGGCTCGGGATGCCGCTCGGCGACCGTCAGGCCCACCGCGTCTTCAATGCACTGCGTGACCAATTGGGCTGGGCGAACCGGGGTGGCCATGTCGCCATCCGCCTGCATGACCTGCGCCACACCTTTGTGGTGCGTCGCCTGATGCACTGGCATGCCGACGGCACCGACATCGATCAGATGATGCTCGCCCTGTCGACCTACATGGGCCATGCCGAAATCTTCTACACCTATTGGTACCTCACCGCCGTTCCGGAACTGATGGCTCTGGCCGGTGGCAAGTTCGAGCGCTTCGCCGATCTCGCGGGAGACGGTGATGAGTAAGCGATCCAAACTGCAACCGTCGTTTCCTGCCCTGGTGCAAGCCTACTTCGGCGAGTACCTGACCCAGCAGCGCGCGCTCAGTCCGCAGACGATTGCCGCCTATCGGGACGGGTTCGTGCTGTTCCTTGGGTTTGCCGAAGAGCAACTGGGCAAGGCACCGGCAGCGATGGCGATGGCCGACATAACGCCGGATCTGATCATGGCCTTCCTCGATCATCTTGAGCGGCAGCGACACAATTCCGTACGCAGTCGCAATGCCCGCCTGGCGGCGCTGCGGTCGTTTCTCAAGTTTGCCGGTCATCGGGATGTGGCATCACTCCAGGTGATCGAGCGGGCCTTGGGGGTTCCGGTCAAGCGTTACGAGCGTCCGATGTTCGGCTACCTGACCCGTGATGAGATGCTGGCGGTGATCGGAGAACCAGGTGCCTCATGGCTCAGTCAGCGCGATCATGCCTTGTTTCTGTTGATGTATAACACCGGCGCGCGCGTATCGGAGGTGATCGGGGTCAAGGTCGGGGATGTGGTGCTCGACGCCAGCGCCGCTTGTGTCCATCTTCACGGCAAGGGGCGCAAGCAGCGTAGCGTGCCATTGTGGCGGTCCACCGTGAAGGCGCTGCGCGCCTGGTTGCATGTGAATCCGCAGTTCGAGGCCACATCGCCATTGCTGCCTAATCGGAGTGGGCGCGAAATGACCCGTGCCAATGTCACGCTCAGGTTGGCATTGACGGTCCAGCGCGCAACGGAATCTCAGCCTGCACTGATCAAGCGGAAAGTCTCGCCGCACACGATCCGCCACACAACCGCCATGCATCTGTTGCAATCGGGCGTCGACATCAGCGTCATCGCGCTTTGGCTCGGACATGAGAGTCCAGTAACCACACACCATTACGTCGAGGCAGACCTGGCAATGAAGGAACGTGCGCTGGCCAAACTGCACGAACCTGACGCCAAGATCCAGCGCTATCGTGCGCCTGACTCGTTGCTCGACTTCCTGAAGACCCTGTGATTATGAGAAGTATGGGACACGCGCCATCGCCGATCGATCAGGCTTTGGCACGAGTCATACCTAGCAACTTTCCATAATCGTCGACTATGCATAATCGGCCTTATGGAAAGCTTTGCATAAGGCCGATCACTGTGAATTGGCCCTACGGCGGGACTCGCCTCAATGCCGACGTTCGATGGTGTTCGGCTGAACAACTCGTCCCGACCAAAAGCAGCCCTTAGAGGTTTTGAAAGCCAGGCGTTCAGGATCGCTCCGTGCCAACCGCACCCAACGTAAGAGTTATTAGGCATCCTGATTTTTCGCCAGCCTGAGTTCTGGCATGGCCAGCAACCGTTGAATGTCCACCAAGCGGAAAGGCTTCAGGTTGACTCGCAGGGCGCTTTCTCCGTTCGCGGGGATGATGACCAAGAAAACGCGCGGATCGCGTCGGTTCCTGTTCCGTTGAAACTCAGACCGAGTGATGTCCTTGAGGGCAATGGACCCCCGGGAAAACAGCGTACGGAAGCTGAGGAATCCCTGCGAAATATTGAGCTGGAGGTAGGCGTAGTAGGAATGAAAGGCAATGCCGATTGCCGAGATAAAGGCGACCACCGGCCAGACAGAGGCAGTCTTGGTGATCCCGGTGTATGTGTAGGCAATGGCCAGCAGCCAAATGAAGAGGCCGAAGATAATGTGTGTTGATGCAGCCGTATTGAGGCGGATGTCGTGTTCAGCGCTGGGCATGTCAGATGCGCCTTTCCCGCTCGCGCCTAGATCGAATTCCTTCTAATCGTATTCGTCTATCCATTCTCGTTTTCCAAAGTCATAGGACCACATATGGAATGCCACCATAGTGTTCGCATAATAAAACTTGGGACGGTTCGAGTAATAGGGTATGACCAGCATCGTTTTTAATTCCGCTGCGCTCATGCCGACTTCCTCCAATCGGTCTGGATACCGTCCCTGTGTATTCCTGAACTGTTCGATTCTGTACACGACCGAGTCGGCATAGTCCCTGGCATGGTGATGGCGAACGAGATGAACTGCCAGCACGGCTACTACCATCAGGGCCCAGATTCCAACTTTCTGTGACTGCACTTTGCGTCTGGTGGGATTTCGCACGATCACAACCAGGCTGTAGGGCAGCCAAAAGGTCATGATGATGGCGACAAACACCAGCCCGGTAGCCATGCCATGTACCGAGAACAAGGCTCCCAGCAGGGATGCGGCAATCACCGAATCACGCACTGGATGCTTCGATTTTGATTCGTTCTGAACTGTCATGGCGGAGTTGCAGGACCTGACTTGACCTTGTTCCAACGACCCCATTTCGTGTGATGCATGTAGGGAAAAATGTGGCCGTCGTTCAATAGTTCATCGAAGTGCCCGTTGCATGACTGATACGATCGTCCGCATTTGGGACAATTCCATCGGGTTTGTCTGCCTGTCTCGGCGCAGTCGGATAACCGGCATATCGGTACCCTTTGTGATTGCACTGCCCGCAACGACAGGGGGCAGGAGCGGGCGCCAAAGCGACATGATCCCCAACCCGATCATCAGGAAGAAGATTGGCAGCATGGCTACGATCACTCCATCCGACAGCCCCCGAAATGTTCCATATCCGTTCACGTTGCCGAGCAATGCCCCGGTCGCGGCACACAGGATGACCCAGGCTGGGTACAGGAGTTCAAGTTTCATGTGCCCGCTGACATCCCGGTTTCGCGAGGCGCGAGCACTTTCCTGGCGATTGCGCGAAGCATGGAGGCCAGGAGCCGAGCAAACAACAACAGGATCGGCAGGAAGAATACGAACATCTGGTTCAAGCCGCGTGTTGCGAAGATCTGTCCAACTGGTTCGACGCGATTCCCTGTCACCCGGTAACGGGTAACCAGGCTGTCCGAGTTGTAGTAAGTCTCGGTTTCTATCCATTGCGAATGACCGTCGTCAGAAAGGAGGGTGTACCGTGTCCAGCCATAATCCGGCTCGTCTTTCAGCAATGGAACCTGACCTGCGGGCAGGTTCATCAATAGACTGCCTTGCGTGATGGGAATGGCACCTTCAGTCGTGCTGCAATTTAGTTTCAGATCAATGTTTCGCGGCGGACCCGGTTCGAAAGTACAGAAGGCAATCCTCGTCGGTACTGATGTGTCCTGAACGGCAATCTGGAATTTGCGATAGTCGGTTTTCCCGCGGATATCTAGCGGCGCGAAAACAAGATGGTGACTGAGTGGGGCAAGCAGGCAGAACAGCAAAAAGGTAAGCCACCCGCTTTCCATAAATCCATTGAACCACCGGAAGGACCGAAGCTTCATGGCCTAGTAATCATTGACGTCGATTCCGTCTCGTTTGGCCATACGCCACGATTTCCCTTGAGCCATGAACCCAATAGGAACATTGCCACAAAGAGGCCGAACAGGGTGCGGATCCAGGTCACAAGCTGTGGCAGCCTCTCCGATATGGGTGCCGGCAGTGGACTGAGCGTCATCAGTACCGGAAGTAAAAGGAGGATTGTGGGAACGAGGCCAAGGTAGTAAAGCAAGTCACCCCACTTCCACCACTGGGCAGCGGGATGATTGCGACGGCGCAGCTCTTCGTAAAACGGATAGTCGAGCGACATGGCGATAAGCCTCGTTACAGTCGAGTGATCTATAGTGCCTCGGGACATCAGCACTTGCTGAACACCGACAATAGCTGCTTACGAGCAAATTACCAGATGTCCGCTTCGGCCGGGTGTGTCAGTAGAGCTTCGCCAGTGCCTACGGCTGCATCAGGTTCGTTGCCGACATAGGCTTTCGGCAGGTCAGTGACAGCAGTTGGCCGACAGCGCCAGAACAGGCAATGTGCCACAATGCTGCCGTTGGCATCTGCCCGGATTACCCGGTAGCTGCTATCAGGGAAAGCGACGCATCCAGCCTTTGAGCCGACTGTCGTAGGCACTGACGTTCTGGATGTGGAAGGCGCCGTCGGCGACGTGCGGGCCACGCTGGCTGTTGAGCGCACGGTGGGCAATCCTGGTGGCGCGGGCAAAGGCGGCATAAACGCCGGCACTGTCGGAACAAAGAATCGCCTCCTGATTGACCAACGGTCGAAGCACTGCCATCACGTGCGCGGCATCGCTCTTTCCAGTATCAGAAGCGGCCGTTGACACCGAACAGCATCGCCTAACTCCGTGGCTTCCAGGCTACCACCCTGGGGGCACCCTGGGGGAAAGATGCCGTTGACGCAGATGCAGTACGCGGATCCGGCAATCGGCTCCTTGCCGACCAGGTTGGGCAGCGCGAAATTGGTTTGTCCGTCTCCACCATACGTTGTGCCCAAGAGGCAGAATAGGTTGCTGTAAGGACCGATCTGAAGGATCCTCCCGTCGCAAGGCATCCACCCTTCGGGTGCGTAGTTGAAGGCGAAGAGCTGAATCTGTCCGATGAACGATTCCATAAAATATTCCTTGAAGGTGATGAGCAGAAGCTACGACCGAACGTGGCTGGAGGGCTGTGAGCGTCGAACAGCTTCGTCTTGTGGGGTAATTTCCTGTCTGTCGATTGGCAGGTGATCGGAACTGATACGGAATCGCGCGGCTTGGGTCGCGCGCGAACAGATAGCGTCTATCGGCCACGCTGACAGCACCGGGGCCAACCGCTGGCGTATCCGAGGCAGATGAACGTCGTTGGACTGAATCGCCTCGACGGTGAGGCTAATGGAAATTGTAAGCGAGAACTGCCGAGAATCTCACCGGTTCTGAGATGCTGCTGGAGACATGTCACCCACCGACCCCAAACCTGCGACCTCTGCCCCACCCACTCCACCGGAAATGGCAGCATCAGATCCCTCAACGTCAGGCTCGCAGATTGCCTGCCTGCCAAGATTGCCTCGACGATGTCCGGCGCCAGCAGCGCCAATCTGATCACCCGACTCACAAACGACGAACCGATCTTCTCCACCCTCGCGATTTCGTCCAGGCATCCATAGGTGCCGTTCCCGAGCAGTTTCTGCCAGCGAAATGCCTGCGCAATCGCCTTGATTATCGTGTTGTCGAAGGTGGCGATTGGTGCCGGGTTACCGTGAGGTCCATCCGGCAATACGATCACCTTGCGCCCGCCACGCTTCTTGAAGGCCATTGGCAGATCAACAGAATTGACATCACACTGCTGTCCGGTTAAATACTGAATAAATTCAATTGATTGCCGATGCTGTCATTGTCCGAAGTGTACTCGTCGCCCGGAAGTGCTTGCTGCAAGGGCATCTTCTCGAACAGAGTGAGCGATAGAACCTGTAGCAAAGTGTAGAGGGAGACGTTGAGATTCAGCTTTTTCCGAACAATGGCGACCAGCACATAGACCGATACTGCGATCCAGATTTGCGTCTTGACCGCATTTTCCGATGTACCGAAGAACTGTTTGATCCGAAGATGCTGCTTGATCCATTTGAAGAACAACTCGACCTGCCAGCGGCTTTTGTAAAGCGCGCAGATGGTCGCTGCCGGCAAGATCATCTGATTGGTGAGGAAGATCAGCGTCTTGCCGGTTTCTGGGTCGTTGAAGCGTATCCGGCGCAATTGTGTGGGGTAATCCTGCTTCGAGTAGAAGCCATCGAGCGCAATCGTCTGATCGCAGAGGATGCCAGCGCTGCGCTCTGTTGGGGCCGAATACACCCGATGCGCCTTGAGATTCGACTTGGCGCGGGTCACGAAGAAGGCACCCGCCAGATGCACGCGATACAGGCGAGCGAAGTCGACATAGCCCCGATCCATGACATAGATTGCACCGGCCTCCGGGGTCAGCAAATCCAGCGCATGCACGTCGTGCAATTTGCCGTCCGAAACGTGGATGAAACTGGGGATGCTGCCGCGCAAGTCGAGCAGCGTGTGCATCTTGACCGCCGCCTTGGTCTTCCGAAAGTGTGCCCACGGAAACACCGACAGACAGAGATCGATGGTGGTCGAATCGAGGGCATACACCGTGTTCGACAATTCCAGCCCCAAGTCCTCGCTGGCGTAGAGCACCCTTGCCTGGATGATCAGGCGGGCGGCGAAGTCGGCATAGATGCGCCAGTCGCGCGATTCGTTGGCGTCGGCCAGTGTCGAGCGCCGTATCGGCTCGCGAAATCCCATGTGGTAAAGCTTCGATGCCTGCGCCGAAAGGCTGGCCTCGATGTCGCGCAAGCTTTCCCGGTAGGTGAGTTGGGCAAACGCCATGACGCGAAAGTGCTCGGCGCAACTCAGAGTGCGAACGCCCTTGTCGCCGCCGTAATGCGAAACGTAGCGGTTGAATGTCGACCACGGCAGAAAGTCCATCAACTGCGCAAACAGTGTCTTGCCGGCATTCATGATCATGCCCTTCAGAAAAATCCGAAGGGTCATTCTTCGCCGATTTCAAATCGACACCACCCCTTACCGCT
The DNA here is from genome assembly GCA_013693915.1 of Dechloromonas sp. Taxonomy (GTDB): domain Bacteria; phylum Pseudomonadota; class Gammaproteobacteria; order Burkholderiales; family Rhodocyclaceae; genus Azonexus. Next base: position 1,242,547 of record CP059264.1, read on the forward strand.
CGAAAAGTCACGTCAGTCATGGCGTTGCGCAGTTCGGGTGTTCATTTAACCGGACAGTAGTGTTGACATCAGCAATCATCACGCCGCCTTCCTCCCTGGAATCACGGACTGGATCAGTTCCCGCATGCCCGCCGTCTTCATGGCGATGCGCAGACCCGTGGGACTCACCGTTATGTGGCGAGATTTTCCGCTTTGCCAACGCAGGCTGAGTTTCAGTTGCGTGTCGAACCGCCAATGCCAACCTCAGGGTGAGCACCGGCCGAAAATGATGTTCATAGGCGTGCACTGCCGCATTTCGGGCAAACCGGGCCAACTGCGCGGCCTGCAGCGCTTTCTGGACCACGTGCAGTCGCACGAAAAGGTCTGGGTGTGCCGGCGCATTGACATTGGCGAGCACTGGCGCAACACATTCCCGGCAACCAGCCGCTAGGGTTATAGGCTGGAGAGCCGCGCTTGGTGCGGCTTTCCAGCCGGTTGCGCCTGCTGTGTTCTGAGGCCCCGGCGCACTGCAGAACAGCCGCATCCGTCCAACCCATCGGGGATGCAATCAACATGACCGGCATGCGAAACATTCTGATATCATATCCCCGAGTCGGGCTTTGCGCTGCAGGCGAGCTGGGGCGGTACCGTCTAGTCGGTGGATCGTGACCTTCATTGATCGCGGCGGCGGCCGGCGGGGTCGGCGATTCTCTGATAAATGCCTTACCCTTTAACTTTTCCGGAACCGAAAGTGCCATGCGTAGAGTGATCACAGTAGCTTTTGCAAGCGTATTTATTGCGGGTTGCGCGGGCACGACGGGCGACCAGCCCGCAGAACCGGGGCCTGCCTCGAGGCTGACGGCTGAGGAAAGAGAGACTGAACGCAAGGCGCGATTGGCGCTCAGGGATGAGGCGCTGGAGCGGCTCTACGAACTTGAACCCGAGGCGCGCAAGGGGATCGAGAGCGCGCCCGGTTACGCCGTTTTCGATGTCAGCTCCGTCTTCATCGTCCTGTTCGTCGGGCAAAGAGGCAGGGGCGTATTGATCGACAACGCCACCAAGAAACCCACCTTCATGACCAGCAGCCGCGCCGGCACCGGACCGGGCGCCGGCACGACGCGCGTGTTCCAGATCTTTGTCTTCAAGGCCAGGGGCGCGATGGACCAGTTTGTCCTCGCCGGCGGCCTTGGCGGCGATGTCGGGGCGTCGGCCGGCATCGGCGCCGGCGGAATCGTGCGCTCCTTTAATCCCCAAATAGACATTTACCAGATTCCCCAATCAGGCTTTGCTGTGCAAGCGAACTGGGGAGGTACCGTCTTTTCGGTGGACCGTGACCTTCAATAATTGGAGCAGCCGGCGCGATCGGCGATCCTCTGATAAAGACGTTCAAGGATTCATCGAAGCGGCTGATCGAGGACAAGGTTGCGGAGATGGGTGTTGGCCACCTGTTCGAGATCATGCACGACTGCATCAAGACGCCCAGCGATGGCGTGATCCGCTTCCAAGGTATGCAGGACTCGAGCGCGAAGGACAGGAAGTGTTGCTGCGCGGGTCAGATTGAACATCGTGTGCGATTTGGCCTGACCACCATTGATTCACCAAAATGCCTGTCCGTGTTTGGATATGGAGGTGCTTGGCCCAGATCAATCGGTGGCGCGCAGAGTGGTCCAATTGGCCCGCCCAGCATCAAGCAGCACCCCACTGACCGCAGTGGCCGAAATCCGGAAATTCAGCTCTCGATCTGTTGCGCTTTAGAAAATCCGACGCCATTGCCCTTCGGCAATTGCATCCGCCCATCGGCGACGGCTGGCGATAAGCCGGTATCGCTGGCAAACCAGACTGCGGTCGCTAGTCCATGCACCGCCTTGGGCGCCATGGCGGCGGCGAGGTGGGCGAGGGTGGCGATGCCGCAGGCGCTTTCGAGGGCCGAGGTGATGACCACTTCGAGGCCGCTGGCGCGGGCGCGCAGGGCGAGTTCGGTGCTGGCCAGCAGGCCGCCGTGGCGGGCCGGCTTGAGGACGAGGCGGCGCACCGGCGGTTGGCGGAAGAAATTCGCGTCGAGCAGGTGGATCGATTCGTCGATGGCGAGGGGAAGTTTGCGGCGGCTTGCAGGCTGGCGAGTTGGGCCGGGTCGGGATCGGCCAGCGGCTCTTCCAGGCCGTCGATGGGCAGGCCGGCGCAGGCGGCGATGAAGCGTTGGGCGGCGGCGAGGGCCACGCCCGGTTGGCGTCGAGGCGCAGGCGCAGCGTGGGCGGCAGCGTGGCGGCGAGCCGGTGCAGGGCGGCGATTTCGTCGTCGACCGGGGCGACGACGACCTTCAGCTTGGCGACGGTGAAGCCCGCGGCGGCAGCCTGGGCGAGGCTGTCGCGGTCGACCGTGGAAATCGGCCCAAAACTGGCGTTGACCGCAACCGATGTTACCGGGGCGCGGCCGCTGAGCCAGGCGTTGAGTGGCAGGCCGGCGCGTTGCGCGGCGAGGTCGAGGGTGGCGCTTTCTTCGGCGAAGGCGGTGGCGGCGGCTTCGTCGATGCCGAATTCGGGGAGCGGGGCGCAGTCGCCCCAGCCGGTGCGGCCGTCGTCGTCGGTCAGGCGGCGCAGGCGGCCGTGCCGCTCGCTGAAACTGCCGTGGCTGGTCTGCCACGGCCGCCGCAGCGGCAGGCAATAGGGCAGCCAGTCGGCGGCGACGATCTTCACGGCCGCTTGCGGTATTTGCCGAAGTTGGGCGGGCGGCGTTCGAGCCAGGCGTTGCGGCCTTCCTGGCCTTCTTCCGTCATGTAGAACAGGCCGGTGGCGTTGCCGGCGAGTTCCTGGATGCCGGCCAGGCCGTCGGTGTCGGCATTGAAGCCGGCCTTGATCATGCGTAGCGCCATCGGCGACAGCCTGAGCATGTCACGGCACCAGCGCACGGTTTCCGCTTCCAGTTCGGCCACCGGCACAACGACGTTGACCAGGCCCCAGTCCAGTGCCGTGGCGGCGTCGTACTGGCGGCAGAGCAGCCAGATTTCCTTGGCGCGCTTCATGCCGATGGTGCGCGCCATCAGCCCGGCGCCGAGGCCGGCGTCGAAGCTGCCGACACGCGGGCCGGTCTGGCCGAAACGGGCGTTGTCGGCGGCGATGGAGAGGTCGCAGACGAGGTGCAGCACGTGGCCGCCGCCGATGGCGTAGCCGGCGACCATCGCCACCACCGGCTTGGGTAGGCGGCGGATCTGCATCTGCAAATCGAGCACGTTGAGGTGCGGGGTGCCGCCTTCGTCGATGTAGCCTTCGTCGCCGCGCACCTTCTGGTCGCNCCCGGAACAGAAGGCTTCGCTGCCGGCGCCGGTGAGGATGATGGCGCCGATGGCGTTGTCGTGGTGGGCGCGGTGGAAGGCGTCGATCAGCTGCGTGACCGTCTCCGGGCGGAAGGCGTTGCGCCGCGCGGGGCGGTTGATGGTGATGCGGGCGATGCCTTCGGCGGCGTCGTAGAGGATATCGGAGTAGATGGCCTGGGGCTGCCAGGCGGGGAGGCGGTCGGACATGGCGGCGGGCGGGGTTGCGGACAGGCTGCGAGTATAGCCGCACGAGCTGCCCGCCGCCTTGATCTGGGCGCGCCCCACGGGCGGCAGGATCCCCCGGTTGGCGGAATCTTGCGTGGCCGGCGTTGCGCTGCCCGATGCCGGCAGCGTCGATGCATCTCCGGCCCGGCGAGGTGCCGCCAAATACGTCGAACTGGTTGAAAAGATTATGAAATCGAACCAGGCGTGAAATATGCCGCAGCCCGTTGCGCAGGCCTCGCGCTAGATTGCGTGCAGAGGGAAGACTCCGGTGGCAGGGTCTCCGGACGGTAACGATCACGAAAAAGGGAGGACAGTCGATGGTCATGGCGAGTGAGGACGGATTGGATTGTCACTTGTTGCCAGGATTCCGTCGGTGCTGGCCCTGAGCATGTTGCTGGCGCTGCCCGCCCTGGCCGCGACCGACGGGCAGGACCTGACTCTCGAACAGTTGCTCGAAGCCACGGTGACCAGTGCTTCCAAATACGAGCAGAAGGAAAGCGAAGTGCCCGCCGCGGTCACCGTCATCACCCGCGAGCAGATCAGGGCCTACGGCTGGCGCACGCTGGCGGCGGCGCTGGCCAGCCTGCCCGGCTTCTACCTCACCTATGATCGGCAATACACGTATGTCGGTGCCCGCGGCTTCGGTTTGCCCGGGGATTACAACACCAGGATCATGCTGGCCATCAACGGCAACCGGGTCAACGATACGGTGTACGACCAAGCCATGCTGGGCCGCGAGTTCCCGCTGGACATGGACCTGGTCGAGCGCATCGAGGTCCTGGCCGGCCCGGGTGGCGCGATCTACGGCCAGAACGCCATGTTGGGCGTGGTCAACGTGATTACCCGCACGGGCGCCACGATGGACGGCGGCGAGCTCGCTGCCGCCTGGCAAAGCCCACAGGCGATGCGGGAAGGCCGTGTCAGCTGGGGAAAGGTGCTGGACAACGGCGTCGATGTCCTGTTTTCGGGAACGGGCATGTACGCGCGCGGCGAGAATCTCCACGTCACCTTCCCGGGCGCGGGGCCCGGCGGCAGTACCGTTTCCGGGGTGGCGACCGGCCAGGACAGCGACCGCAACATGCAGTTCTTCGCCCATGTCGGCCGCGGCCCCTGGGCCTTCGATTTCATCGCCGCCGATCGCAAGAAGGACGACCCTTACGCGTCGTTCTTCACCGATCCGCTCACGCCGGGACAATACGGTCAGGATGGCTACCTGCTCACGCAACTGAAGTATCAGGACGATTTTGCCGGCGGCGACGTGAATGTCATGGGCCGTCTTTTCCTCGGGCAGTACCGCTACCGGATGAACGCCATCTACTCGGGAATTCCCAATCGCGCGACGGCCAACTCCGGCTGGTATGGCGGCGAGCTGCGCCTGCTCTACTCGGGGCTGACCGATCACAAGCTCATGCTGGGGCTGGAGGTACAGGACAACATCCGCAACGAGCAGGCCAACGATGACCTGAGCATCCCCGGCAAGGAGACTCTGGTCAAGACTACGGGCTATCGGGTCGGTCTGTATGCGCAGGACGAATGGCGGATCGCCAGCGCCTGGTCGACCACGATCGGCTTCCGGGTGGATTACAACGACATCACCGGCAGCAGGCTCAGTCCGCGTCTCGGGCTGATCTGGCGGGCATCGCCCGCGACCACGGTCAAGGCGCTCTACGGCCAGGCGCATCGGGCGCCCAATTCCTACGAGCGGGACTTCGACGATGGCATCTCGCAGGTTGCCAACAATCGGCTGGCGGGCGAGACGATCACCACCGGCGAACTGGTCGTCGATCACCGGCTGGCAGACGATCTGACCTTCCGCGGCCAGCTCTACCGGTGGGAGCTGCGGGATGTCGTGACGCTCGGCATCGATCCCGTCAGCGGCCTGTCGCAATACCAGTCCGGTAGCGACGTCCGGGTCAACGGCGTGGAACTGTCGGCGGCCAAGACGTGGGCGTCGGGCGCCCGCATGCGCGGCAGCGTCGCCTATCAGGACGCCAGCTACGTCGGCGGCGGGACTCCGGCCAATTCGCCGGTCTGGCTCGGCAAGTTCGGTTTCTACACTCCGTTGCCGTGGTGGGGCCTGCAACTGGGCTGCGAACTGCAGTACGACTCCAGGCGGCAGGCCGTCGATGGCACCAGCGTCGATGGCTACTGGCTTGCCAACGTGAACCTGATCGCCACCCGACTGGCCAGGGGTCTGGACGTATCGCTGGCGATTCACAACCTGTTCAATCAGCACTACCAGCACCCGGGCGCGGACACCAACTGGCAAGCCCGTCTCGACCAGGACGGGATCAACGCAAGGATCAAGCTGGATTACCGTTTCTGATGCCTGCTCAACGATTCATTCCCCTTCCAAGGGCGGCCTCCGCGGAGCCCGGCGCATGATTGGCAGGAAGACAGCCCGGTCCGGACGCGTGCTGTGGCTGCTTGCGCTGTTTTGCTGCGCACAATGGGCGCATGCCCTGGACCTGGAAGAGTACCGCGTCAAGGCGTCGCTCCTCGGCAACTTCGCGATGTTCACCGAATGGCCGGACGCGGTCGGCGATACCCTCAATCTCTGCGTCTATGGGCCCGATCCCTTCGGTGATGACCTGAGCAGCCTCAAAGGCAAGAAGATCGCCAGGCGCAGCTTGGCCGTGAAGCGGGTCAGCAGCGTCGATGCCCTGGGGATTGCCAGATCGTCTTCATCAGCCGTGCCGTCATCAGCAACCTGCCGCGGGTGCTTGACGCGGTCAGCGGCCGGCCGGCGCTGACCGTCGCCGACTCGCCGGGGCAGCCTCCCGGGGCGTCGCCCTGAACATGGCGACCGACGGCAGCAAGATCAATTTCGAGGCCAATCTGCGCGCAGCGCGCGGCAATGGCCTGAACCTCAACTCGAACATGTTGCGCCTGGCGACCGAGGTGATCAAATGAAGCAATTGGCTCCTGCCCCGGCCCACCTGACCCTGGGCGCCCGCCTGGCGCGGATCAATCGTCTGGCGCTGACCACGGCTCTGGCCATCGTTGCCGTTGTCGTCATCGTCAGCAGCCTGGCGACGGGCTTGTGGCTGCTGGTCGGCGCCAACCAGGGCAAGGCCAAGGTGCTGGCCGAGAACGCCAGCGCCGCCCTGGAGTTCGGGGATATGGTCGCGGCCGGCGAATTGCTCAAGTCGTTGAGCCGGAGTCAGGACGTCCTTGGCGCCGCGCTTTACGACAAGGACGCGCGCATCTTTGCCAAATACGAGGGTGCCGACCACGCGGTCCCGGCGTCGCTCGCCGCGCTGCAGGCCGACGTCGCCTACGGGATCGAGCACCTCGCCCTGACCCAGCCGGTTTTATACGATGGCCAGACCCTGGGTGCGCTGCATCTGGTGGTGAGCCTGCGACCCCTTTATCTGCAGGTATTCCTGCAGTTGCTGGTCACCGTGCTCGGGGCATTGTTCGCGCTGTTTTCGGCCCGCCTGCTCTCGAATCGTCTCAGCAGGTCGACATTGCAGCCGCTTGCCGAACTGACCGACCTGATGGAGCGGGTTTCGGAGTCGACCGACTTCAGCGTTCGCGCCAATTCCAGCGAGATTATCGAACTGGATACGCTGGCCAAGGGTTTCAACGCGATGGTGCACCAGATTGAGGAGCGGGATGCCCGTCTCGCCGAGCATTTCGCCGAGATCAACGCCGCGCGCGGACGTGCCGAGGCTGCCAATCGGGCCAAGAGCGAATTCCTCGCGACCATGAGCCATGAAATCCGGACGCCGATGAACGGGGTCCTGGGGATGACTGAACTGCTGCTTGGCACCAGCCTCGATAGCGAACAACGGCGTTTCGCTGTCTCGGTTGAGAGTTCCGGCCGCCACCTGCTGGGGATCATCAACGACATCCTTGACTTCTCCAAGATCGAAGCCGGCTATCTGGAACTGGAGTCGACGGACTTCGATCTGGGCGAGTTGCTCGAACAGGTGCTCGGCATGTTTGCGCAGCCCGCCGCCGAAAAGGGCCTGGAACTGGCGGCGCAGGTTTCGCCGGCCGATGCTCCCATCGCATTGCGCGGCGACCCGTTCCGCTTGCGGCAGGTGCTGGCCAACCTGGTCAACAACGCGGTCAAGTTCACGCTCCAGGGCGAAGTGATCGTCCGTGCCCGGGTGGTCGACGCGGGCGCCAGCAAGGCTGCGGTCAGCCTGTCAGTCGAAGATACCGGGATCGGCATCGCCGCGGAGAACCAGGAGAAGATCTTCGAGCATTTTTCGCAGGCGGATGGCACGACGACCCGCCAGTTCGGCGGCACCGGCCTCGGCCTGGCGATCTCCAGGCGCCTGGTGGAACTGATGGGGGCANNCATCCACGTCGAAAGTTCGCTGGGCAAGGGCGCGACTTTCCGGATCGAGCTCGTGTTGCCGAAAGGCAGCGTCAGCGAGAACGTCCTACCGATCGCCAGCAAGCTGGCGGGGCTGCGGACCGTGGTGGTGGACGACAATCTGAGCAACCTGGAAATCCTGCAGTATCAGCTGGAGGGCCTTGGCATACAGGTCAGTTGCGCCGACAATGGCGCCCAGGCCCTTACCCTGATGACGCGGGCCAGCGAATCCGGGGCGCCATTCGCCTTGGCCATCCTCGACATGCACATGCCGAACATGAATGGTCTGGCACTGGCGAAGGCGATAAAGTCGCAGCCGCGCCTGGCCGATACCCGGCTGATCATGCTGACCTCCGCGATTGCCGAGTGCCCGGCCGGCGAGCGCGAGCAGGCGGGAATCGAGTACTGCGTCACCAAGCCGGTCCGCCAGTCCGAACTGCTGAAGATCATCGGCCACGTGCTCGCTGGTACCCGGGCGGCAATTCCGGCGCAGGAAGCGCCGACTGCTGCGCTGCCGGCCCATCAGGCGGCGGCCGTGCCCGGCCGGGTCGCGCTGACGGGAACCGTGCTGCTGGCCGAGGACAATCCCGTCAATCAGGAAGTGGCCAGGACCTTCCTGACGCGGCTCGGTCTGCGTGTGGACATTGCCAACAATGGCGCCGAGGTGCTGGCGCTGACCGAAGCGCACCGCTACGACCTGATCCTGATGGACTGCCAGATGCCGGTCATGGACGGCTATCAGGCCACGGCGGCGATCAGGCAACGCGAGGCCGACACCTCGGGACGCCTTCCCATCATCGCGCTGACGGCGAACGCCATGGAAGGGGAGCGCTGCAAGTGTCTCGCCGCCGGCATGGACGATTACCTGAGCAAACCCTACAGCCGTGCCCAACTGGAATCGACCTTGGCGCGCTGGCTGGTTCCCGATACCATCGTTCCAACGGCCGAACCGGCGGCGACGGTCGGCGCATTGCGGCAGGGGCGGGATCCGGCGTTGAACATGACGTTTCTCGACCAGTTCCGCGAGCTCGATCCTGGTGGCGGTTTGGGCCTGATCAGGAGNATAATGACGGTTTATCTTGACAGTTCGCTGGCGTTGCTGCGGCAGGTCGAGCAGGGACTCATTGCGGGCGATGCCGATGCCCTGCGCCGTGCCGCTCACTCGCTGAAATCCAGTTCGGCCAACGTTGGCGCCGAGAAATTGTCGAAGCTGTTTCTCGAGCTCGAGGTTATGGGGCGTGACGGCCAGTTGACCGCGGCCATGCCGGTGCTCGACGAAACGCGNTCAGGCCTTTGCCGAGGCGACGGCGGAGATGCGCCAACTGATGCGGGAGGAGAAGTGATGACTGCACCGATACGCATTCTGGTCGCGGACGACGAGCCCACCTCGCGCCTGCTCATGCGGGCGACGCTGGAGAAATCCGGATTCGAAGCTATCCTGGCTGTCGATGGCGACGACGCCCTGCGCCAGTTCCGTGCGCATCCCTGTGACATGGCCATGCTCGATGTCGAGATGCCGGGCCGCAACGGCTACCAGGTCTGTGCCGAACTGCGCAGGGAAGCGGGCGATGAATTGCCGATCGTCATGGTGACCGGCATGGATGACATCGATTCGATCGAGCGCGCCTATGAGTCAGGGGCCACCGACTTCATGGCCAAGCCGATCAACTGGTCGCTGATCGGCCATCGGGTCAAGTACCTCCACCGCGCCTACCAGGCCCTCCTCGCCCTGCGTGCCGCCAACGCCCGCCATGCTGCGATTCTGCACGCCATTCCGGACCTGCTGTTTGAAATGGACAGTGACGGCCGTTACCTGGATTGTCACTCGCCGCGCCCGGAACTGCTGCCCGCGCCGCCCGCTGCGCTGCTCGGCCGTGCGGTCGCCGAGGTGCTTCCCGGCGAAGGCGCGGCAGTGTGCATGTCGGCGTTACGCGAGGCGGAAGAGGCAGGATTCTCGAGCGGCAAGCAGTTCCAGTTGCAGCTCGCGAAAGGCAAGTGCTGGTTCGAGCTGTCGGTCGCCCGCAAGGCCGACGGTGGCGAGGGCAAGCCAAGATTCATCGTGCTGTCGCGCGACATTACGCAGCGCAAGGAGGACGAATTCCGGATCCACAGTCTGGCCTATTTCGACAGTCTGACCGGGCTCCCCAACCGCAGGTCTTTCATGGAGCGGCTGGGACGCGAGGTGCAGCGCGCCCGGCATGAAGCCAGCAGACTTGCTGTCGTCTTCCTCGACATGGACGGCTTCAAGAACATCAACGACACCTTGGGCCACCCTGCCGGTGATCTCGTCCTGCAGGGGTTGGCAGATCGGCTGCGCAAGGGACTGCGCCCATCCGACGTGCTGGCGCGCCAGAACGCCCGTGATTCGGAGGCCCAGTTGGCGCGCCTCGGAGGCGACGAGTTCACCATACTCTTGCCGCACATGAGGCATGACGAGGATGCCATGCTGATCGCCAGTCGCATCCGCGAAGACCTGGTCAAGCCGTTCGCCCTGGACGATCGCGAGGTTGTCTTGAGCGCGAGCATAGGCATAGCGATCTATCCGGACGATGGCGACGATGCTGAGACCCTGCTCAAGCACGCGGACACCGCCATGTACCACGCCAAGGCCGAAGGCGGCGACAACTGCCAGTACTACATCAGGTCGATGACCGAGCAGGCGGTGCGACGCATGGACATGATCGGCAGCTTGCGCCGGGCACTGGAGAATGACGAGTTCTTCCTTGTCTACCAGCCGCAATTCGAGGTCGCGACGGGAGGCATCCATTCGGTCGAGGCGTTGATCCGCTGGCGTCATCCGGAGTATGGCCTAATGTCGCCGGCGAGGTTCATTCCCCTCGCGGAAGAAAACGGCCTGATCGCGTCCATCGGCGAATGGGTATTGCGCAGCGCCTGCCGCCAGGCAGCGCGCTGGCAGCGGGACGGCCTCGCGCTGCGCACCGCGGTGAATCTGTCGCCCTTGCAGTTCAAGGCACCCGGTCTGCTGACAAGCATACGCGCGATACTGGACGAAACCGGACTGGCGCCGCCATTGCTGGAACTGGAAATCACCGAGAGCGGCCTGATGCAGAACAGCGATGCCAACCTGACGACGCTCTGGGGCTTGCGTGATCTGGGCATCCGGCTCGGGCTGGATGACTTTGGCACCGGCTATTCCTCCATGAGCTATCTCAAGCAACTGCCCTTTACCCACATCAAGGTTGATCAGGCGTTCGTGCAGGGTTTGCCCGATGAAGCCGACAGCCTTGCCATCGTCAAGGCCATCGTCTCGCTGGCCAGGAATCTCGGATTCGCCGTTACCGGTGANGGGGTGGAAACCCTCGATCAGGCGTCGCTTCTGAAGAGCCTCGGCTGCGAAGCCATGCAGGGCTATTTCTTCAGCGAGCCCGTCGCCGCCGAAGATATTCCCGGGTTGCTGGGCACCCACTGGGTTGTCGACAAAGCCGCCCAGGTAGCGGATCAGGAAGAGGGATGCTGAGACCGGGGCCGATCCGCAGGTGGTGGTCGTCCGGGGCGCCCGGCGGAGCGCGCACGCTTCCCCGCTGACTTGCCGCGGAACGGGCCTGCCGGCGCCAATCCCGCCGGTTTTGCCCGGCGGCGGGGTCCGGCTTGCGGTAAGATTCGGGATATTTCCACCGTTGACCGCAACAGCCTGCTGCCATGTCCCAGATCACTCCCCTTTCCTACCGGGATGCCGGTGTCGATATCGATGCCGGCGATGCCCTCGTCAATCGCATCAGGCCGCTGGCCAGGAAGACGATGCGCGAGGGCGTGCTCGGCGGCATCGGCGGTTTCGGGGCGCTGTTCGAGGTGCCGAAGCGCTTCCGGGAGCCGGTGCTGGTGTCCGGCACCGACGGCGTCGGCACCAAGCTGCGCCTGGCGTTCGAGCTGGATCGTCACGATACGGTGGGGCAGGATCTGGTGGCCATGAGCGTCAATGACATTCTGGTGCAGGGGGCCGAATCGCTGTTCTTCCTCGATTACTTTGCCTGCGGCAAGCTGCACGTCGATACCGCCGCTGCCGTCATCGGCGGCATCGCCAGGGGTTGCGAGCTGGCCGGCTGCGCGCTGATCGGCGGCGAAACCGCCGAAATGCCGGGCATGTATCCGGATGGCGAATACGATCTGGCTGGCTTTGCCGTCGGCGTCGTCGAGAAGTCGAAGATCATCGACGGGTCGACGATCCAGCCGGGCGACGTCGTGCTCGGCTTGGCCTCGTCCGGCGCGCACTCCAACGGCTATTCGCTGGTGCGCAAGATCATCGAGCGCTCGCGGCCGGACCTGAATGCCCCCTTCGACGAAGTTGACGGAAAGGTGCGCTCGCTCGCCGACGTCGTGATGATGCCGACGCGCATCTACGTCAGGCAGGTGCTGGCGACCATGCAGAAGGTGACGATCAAGGGCATGGCCCACATCACTGGCGGCGGCCTCCTGGAGAACGTGCCGCGCGTGTTGCCGGAGAACACTGTCGCCGAGCTCGATAAGGCCGCCTGGCCGCGGCCGAAGCTGTTCGACTGGCTGCAGGCCGAAGGCAACGTCGCGGAGAACGAGATGCACCGCGTCTTCAACTGCGGGATCGGCATGGTCATCGTCGTGGCCGCGGCCGATGCCGAGCAGGCGATGGCGGAACTGAAGGCGGCCGGCGAGGCGGTCTGTCGTATCGGCAGGATCAGGGCGCGGCAGGGTGACGAAGCGCAGACCGTCGTGGCCTGAGTTGCTGCGTCAGGCCGTCGTGCTGGTTTGCGGCCTGATCCTGGCCTGTCTGCCCGGTGTGCTGTGGGCGGCGGAGAAGTCCGCCCAGAAGGCGCCGACGACCAAGAAGGTCGCCGTCCGCAAGCCGGTGAGCAAGAAGGCCGCGAAGCCGCCGCGCGCACCGGCGCCGTCCTCCGAGATCGGAACGGCCGAAGTTGTCGAATCCCAACTGACCGGATTGCACGGTTCGGCCAGCTACTACGGGGGTTTTCACGGCCGGCGCACGGCGACCGGCGAGGTCTTCGACGCGCGCGGATTCACCGCCGCCAGCAACCGCTTCCCGCTCGGCAGCCGGGTCGCCGTGCGCCGGCTCGACAACAGCCGTTGCGCCATCGTCGTGGTCAATGACCGCATGCACGGCAAGCACCGGCAACGCATCATCGACGTCTCCCGCGCTGTCGCCGAGTATCTCGACATGATCCGCGCCGGTGTCGTGCTGGTGCGCGTGGCGCCGCTGAAGGGCAGCGACCGTAACGATCATTCGTGCCACGCCGCATTCGAGGCCGACGAGCCGGAACCGGCACCGGCCTTGCCCCGGAGATCGCTGACCCCGGCGTCGCCGGCTCAGCTCGATGCGATGCAGTAGCCGGAAACATTTCCCGGCTTGCCCGCTCTCGGATAAAATTGAACCGGTTACTGACTCTTTGGTCAGTATTGAAAGTGGCGCGCAACATGAACGGCAACAGACGACTGGTGATCATCTTCCTGGCGGTGGCCGGCCTGCTCGGGCTCGGCTATTACGCCTATACGGCGAACCGGGTGCCGGCCGCGGCCCCCGCGACCGGGGAGAGCGGCGCCGGGAGCAAGGCGCCTGCCGGCGCTGCGGGCGGTTTCGCGGTGGCAGTCGAGGTGGCGAAGATTGCAGCGGCCGATTTTTCCGACGCGGCGAGCGCGGTCGGTAACCTGAAGTCGAACGAGTCGGTCGTCCTGCGTGCGGAAACTCCGGGACGCATCGCCGTGATCAATTTCCGCGACGGGGCCATCGTCAACAAGGGAGCGCTGCTGGTCGCGCTCGATGCCGCAGTGCAGGAGGCCGAACTGCAGCAGGCGCGGGCGAATCTGGCGCTGGCGCAGAGCAACCACAAACGCAACCAGGATCTCCTGGAGAGGAAATTCGTCAGCCAGCAGGCCCTCGACAACTCGGCGGCCGCGCTGAAGGTGCAGGAGGCTGCGGTCCAGCTGGCCGAAGCGCGGGTCGGAAGGATGCGCATCAAGGCGCCGTTTACCGGCATGGTCGGCCTGCGCAACGTCAGCGTCGGCGATTACGTCAAGGAAGCCCAGGAACTGATCAACATCGAGGACATCGGCACGCTGCGCGTCGATTTCAAGCTGCCGGAGACCTACCTCGGCCGCGTGCGCAAAGGGCAGGCGGTCGCGGTCAGCACCGATGCGCTGCCCGGCGAGCAGTTNCTGGCGGTGCTTGATGCCGTGGACCCGATGGTCGACCAGGGCGGACGGGCGATTTCCAGCCGCGCCCGGCTCGACAACGCTTCCGGCAAGTTGCGACCGGGCATGTTCGTCCGTGTCCGCTTGCTTTTCGGCGAGCGCAGGAATGTGCTGATGGCGCCGGAGCAGGCCATCGTTCCCGGCGCGCAGCCGACGGTGTTCAAGGTGGTCGACGGCAAGGCGGTCGCCACCAGGGTCAGGCTCGGCGTGCGCCGCGCGGCGCAGGTGGAAATCGTCGAAGGGCTGGCGGCCGGCGATGTGGTGGTGACGGCCGGCCAGCTCAAGTTGCACGACGGCGCCGCGGTGCGGGCGATCGGCGAAGTCGGGGCGGTGCCGGCGGCGGGCAGTGAAGGCACGTCGGGCATGGCGCCGGCCAGGACGGCTGAAGCCAGATGAGGATCTCCGAAGTCTGCATCAGGCGGCCGGTGTTCGCGACCGTGCTGTCGCTGGTGGTGATGCTGATCGGCATCGTCTCCTACACCCGCCTGCCGGTTCGCGAGTATCCGAAGATCGACGAACCGGTGGTCACCGTCGATACGACGTACCGTGGTGCTTCCGCCGAGATCATCGAGTCGCAGGTGACCAAACCGCTCGAGGATTCGCTGGCCGGCATCGAAGGCGTCGAGGCCATCACGTCGATCTCGCGCGCCGAGAACAGCCAGATTTCGGTGCGATTCAAGCTCGAGCGGGCGCCCGATTCGGCCGCCGCCGACGTCCGCGACCGTGTCTCGCGGGTGCGCAACAAGCTGCCGGACGGCGACGAGCCGGTCATCGCCAAGGTCGAGGCCGATGCCAACCCGATCATCTGGCTCGCCTTCTCGTCGGACAAGCATTCGGCGCTCGAGGTCACCGACATCGCCAGCCGCATCGTCAAGCCGCGCCTGCAGACGCTGCCGGGGGCGGCCGACGTGCGCATCTTCGGCGACCGCAAGTTTGCCATGCGCATCTGGCTCGACCGCGCGCGGCTGGCCGCTTACCAGCTTACGCCCGCCGACGTCGAGGATGCGCTCCGGAAGCAGAACGTCGAGGTGCCGGCCGGGCGCATCGAGAGCCGCGAGCGCGAGTTTTCTGTGGTCGCGAATACCGACCTGACCACCCCCGAGGAATTCGCGGCCATCGTCGTCAAGACGGTCAATGGCTATCCGGTACGCGTTGCCGACCTCGGCCGCGTCGAGATTGGCGCCGCCTCCGAGCGCAGCTCGGTGCGCTTCAAGGGGCGCTCGGCGGTCGCGCTGGGCGTCATCAAGCAGGCGACGGCCAATCCGCTGGAACTGTCGAAGGCGCTGCGCGCCGAGTTGCCCAAGGTGACCTCCGAACTGCCGGCCGGCATGCGCGTCGACATCGCCTATGACTCGTCGGTGTTCATCGACCGTTCGATCGAGGCGGTGTTCAAGACCATCGGCGAGGCCATCCTCCTCGTGCTGGCGATCATTTTCTTCTTCCTGCGCAACGTGCGCGCGACGCTGATCCCGCTGGTCACCATCCCGGTCTCGCTGGTCGGCGCCTTCGCGATCATGTTCATGCTCGGCTTCACGATCAACACGCTGACCCTGCTGGCGCTGGTGCTGGCCATCGGCTTGGTCGTCGACGACGCGATCGTCATGCTGGAAAACATCTACCGCCACATCGAGGAGGGCATGCCGCGGATGAAGGCGGCGCTGGTCGGTTCGCAGGAGATCGGCTTCGCGGTGGTCGCCATGACGCTGACGCTGGCCGCGGTCTATGCCCCGGTCGCCTTCATGACCGGGCGCACCGGCAAGCTGTTCATCGAATTCGCGCTGACGCTGGCCGGCGCCGTGCTGGTTTCCGGCTTCGTCGCGCTGACCCTGTCGCCGATGATGTGCTCGCTCCTGCTCAAGCACGAGGAAAAGCACGGCAAGGTCTTCATGGCCATCGAGCGCTTCCTGGAGTGGCTGAATTCGGGCTACAAACGGGTGTTGACCGCAGCACTGGCCCGGCGCTGGATCGTCATGGCCGGGTTCGTGGCGGTGGCCGGCGCGTGCGTCGCCCTGCTCGGCGCCCTCAAGTCGGAACTGGCCCCGGTCGAGGACCGCGGCGTCATCCTCGGTGTCTTCCTCGGCCCCGACGGCGCGACACTCGACTACACCGACAAGTACGCGCGCCAGATCGAGGGCATCTACAGCCAGACCAAGGATGTCGAGCGTTACTTCGTCGTCGCCGGCAACCCGACGGTCAGCCAGGGCATCTCCTTCGTCGGCCTGTCCGACTGGAAGGAACGCGACCGCCGCTCACCAGATATTGCCAAGGAACTGTTCCCGAAGTTCATGGGCATCCCCGGCGTACTCGCCTTTCCGGTAACGCCGCCTTCGCTCGGCCAGAGCCCGCGCGAAAGGCCAATCAACTTCGTGATCGTCACCTCGGCGCCCTATGAGGAACTGCAGAAAGTCACCGACCAGTTCCTCGCCGAACTCGCCAAAAANCCGGGACTGACCAACGTCGATACCGACCTCAAGCTGAACAAGCCGGAACTGTCAGTCGAGGTTCGACGCGACAAGGCGGCCGACCTCGGCGTTCCGGTCGAGACCATCGGGCGGACGCTGGAGACGATGCTCGGCGGCCGCCAGGTCACCCGCTTCAAGCGCGAGGGCGAGCAGTACGACGTGATCGTCCAGGTCGCCGATGTCGGCCGTACCAATCCCGGCGATATCCGCGAGATCTACGTGCGCGGACGCGACGGCAGCATGATCTCGCTGGACAACCTGCTCGACGTGAGCGAGACCGTCGCCCCGCGCGAACTGAACCACTTCGGCCAGCGCCGGGCCGTGACCATTACGGCCAACCTGGCGGCCGGCTACACGATGGGTGAGGCGCTCTCCTACATGGACGGCATTGCCGCACAGATTTTGAAGCCAGGCTATGCCGTCGACTACAACGGCCAGTCACGCGAGTTCCGCCAGTCGTCGTCCTCGCTGGCGCTGACCTTCGTCCTCGCGCTGGCCTTCATCTACCTGGTGCTGGCAGCGCAGTTCGAGAGCTTCCGCGATCCCTTCATCATCATGCTCACCGTGCCCTTGTCGATGGCGGGCGCCCTCGGCGCGTTGTGGGCGACCGGCGGCACGCTCAACGTCNNCAGCCAGATCGGCCTGGTGACCCTGGTCGGCCTGATCACCAAGCACGGCATCCTGATCGTCGAGTTCGCCAACCAGCTTCAGGAGAAGGGGCTGGAACTGAGGGCGGCGGTCATCGAGTCGGCGACGCTCCGGCTGCGCCCGATCCTGATGACGACCGGCGCCATGGTGCTCGGCGCCGTGCCGCTGGCGAGCGCCACCGGCGCCGGCGCCGAGTCGCGCCAGCAGATCGGCTGGGTCATCGTCGGCGGCCTGCTGCTCGGCACCTTCTTCACGCTCTTCGTGGTGCCGACCGTCACACCCTGCTTGCCGCGCGCAAGGCGCCGCTGGCGGACGATTCCGGGGCGCCGCTGGCGGCGCAGTCGCACTAGGCGCCCAGGAAGCCGGCCACCCGCGCGGCGATCCTGTCGCTTAGTGCGGTGTCCAGGCAGTCGTAGTTTTCGGCGGTGAACGAGTTGGTCAGCCAGGTGATCTGGCGCTTGGCCAGCTGGCGCGTCGCGAAAATGCCGCGGTCGCGCAGTTNCCTTTGCGGAATCATTCCTTCCTGCGCCTCCCAGGCCTGGCGGTAGCCGACGCAGCGCATCGACGGCAGGTTCAGGTCCAGCGTGTATTGCCTGCGCAATCGCCGCACTTCGTCGTCGAGGCCGGCCAGCAGCATTTCGTCGAAGCGGCGGGCGATGCGCTCGTGCAGCACCGTGCGGTCGCCCGGCAACAGGGCGAGCGGAAGAAAGCCGTAAGCCGGCCCGACCTGTTCGCTTTCGGCGAGCAGCGCGGACAGCGGGCGGCCGGTCAGGCGATGGACTTCCAGCGCACGTTGCAGGCGCTGGCTGTCGGTCGGGTGCAGCCTTGCTGCGGTCAACGGGTCAACAACGGCCAATTTCGCATGCATGGCCGGCCAGCCGAGCGCAGCGGCCTCGGCGTCGATCTCGGCGCGCACGCCGGCATCGGCGCGCGGCAGGTCGGCCAGCCCATGCAGCAGGGCGCGAAAATAGAGCATGGTCCCGCCGACCAGCAGCGGCAGCTTGCCGGCGGCCGTGATTTCGGCCATCGCCGCCAGGGCATCGGCGCGGAAGCGCGCGGCGGAGTAGCTTTCTTCCGGGGAGATGAGGTCGATCAGGCGGTGCGGGTAACGCGCCAGCGTGGCACGGTCCGGCTTGGCGGTGCCGATCTCCATGTCGCGGAAGACCTGCGCCGAATCGACGCTGATCAGCTCGACCGGAAAGCGGTCGGCCAGCGCCATGGCGACCGACGTCTTGCCCGAAGCGGTGGGTCCCATCAGCAGGATGGCGGGCGGCAGGCGGGTCGGGTTCATGGCGGCGAATGCTACCACGCGCGCAGGGGGCAACTCCGGCCTATAATCCGCCCATCATAGGGGAAACCATGCCGCTCGTTCCATGCCGCGCCTGCGGCCACACCGTCGATACCTCGGCCGAAGCCTGCCCCGGCTGCGGTGCCACCAATCCCGGGCGCAAGATGAGCCGCCAGCAGCATGACCTGATCGTCCTGCTGATCCAGCTGGTCATCGGCACCGCGCTGGTGGTCGCCGCGGGATCGTGGGTCTGGAATGCGGTCGGGCCGATCGTCAAGAGCCAGCTAGCGAAGCCGGCGCCTTGAGGCCGCAGGCGTCGGGGCTGCAGGCGTCGGGGCTTGTGCTTTGCGCTGCGAGGCCGCATATTGGCGTAACCCGTCAAGAATTCCGGAGATGCCCGCCATGAGATTTCGCCTCGTCGCTTTGCTTGCCATCGCCGTTTCGCTGCTTTCCGGCTGCGGCTACAACCAGATCCAGATCAACGACGAGGCGGTGTCCGGCGCCTGGTCGGAAGTGCTCAACCAGTACAAACGCCGCGCCGATCTGGTGCCCAACCTGGTGTCCATCGTCCAGGGCTATGCCGCGCACGAAAAGGAAGTGCTGACCCAGGTCACCGAGGCGCGCTCCAGCGTCGGCAGCATCAAGGCGACGCCGGAACTGGTCAATGACGAGGCCGCCTTCGCCAGGTTCCAGAAGGCGCAGGCCGATCTTTCCAGCGCGCTCGGTCGCCTGCTTGTGGTTTCGGAAAACTATCCGCAACTCAAGGCCGACGCCAACTTCCGCGACCTGCAGGCGCAGGTCGAGGGCACCGAGAACCGCATCACCGTCGCCCGCAACCGTTACATCAAGGCGGTGCAGGAATACAACGTCTCGGTACGCACCTTCCCCAACAACCTGACGGCCATGGTCATGGGCTACAAGCCCAAGGCCAACTTCGCCGTCGAAGACGAGAAGGCGATCAGCAGCGCGCCGAAGATCGACTTCAGCGCTCCCAGGCCGGCCGCGAGGTAAGCGGCGATGAGGCGCCTGGCCGCCAGCCTGGCGGGGCTGCTGCTCTGCCTGTTCGCCGTGATCGCCTGGCCAGCGCCGGGCAGGGGCGCTGACGGGCTGGTGGCGATCCCGAAGCTTGCGGCGCGGGTCACCGACCTCACCGGGACGCTGGGCCCGGCGCAGAAGGACGCGCTGGAACAGAAGCTCGCGGCCTTCGAGGCGCGCAAGGGCGCGCAGGTGGTGGTGCTGGTTCTGCCCAGCACGCAGCCGGAAACCATCGAGCAGTTCGGGATCCGCCTCCTCGATGCCTGGAAGGTCGGGCGCAAGGGTGTGGACGACGGCGTCATCCTGATCGTCGCCAGGGATGACCGGCGGCTGCGCATCGAGGTCGGCTACGGGCTGGAGGGCCGGCTCAACGACGCGACGGCGAAGCGGATCATTTCCGAGACCATCACGCCGCGCTTCAAGGCCGGCGATCTGCCCGGCGGCATCGCTGACGGGGTCGATGCCATCCACAAGGTCGTCGAGGGCGAGGAACTGCCGGTTCCGGTGCCGGCTACGCGGAGCGCAGCGCCACCAGGCATGGCCGGGATCAGCGAAGGACAGCTGNNTTCGGCATACTGATCGCGGTCGTCATCATCGGCACCGTGCTGCGCCGCCTGCTCGGCAATTTTCTCGGATCGGCGGTGGTTGGTGGCGTCACCGGCGGCATCGGCTGGCTGCTGGTCGGCGGCGTCGCCGGGATCGTCATCGGTGTGGTGGCCGGGATTTTCCTGGCGCGCTTCGGGCTCGACCTGGTTTTCGGCGCCATGGCCGGTCGCGGCGGCCGGGGAGGGGCGGCCTCGGTGGAGGCTTCGGCGGAGGCGGCGGCTTCGGCGGCGGAGGTGGCTCGGGTGGTGGCGGTGGCGCCTCGGGGAGCTGGTANNAATGGATATCCTGCGCTTGTTCAAGCATCTTCTGACGCCGCCGTGGCTGGCCGCGCGCCGCTTCGGTCCGGCTCTGGCGGCCGAAATCGGTGCCGCCGTCGAGGTTGCCGAAGCCGGCCAGCGCGGCGAAATCCGTTTCGTCGTCGAGGGTCCCTTGCGCTTCGCTCAACTATGGCAGGGCTGCAGTGCCCGCCAGCGTGCCGCCGATCTCTTCGGCAGTCTCGGCGTCTGGGACACCGAAGGCAACAGCGGTGTCCTGATCTACGTCCAGCTTGTCGACCGCCGTGTCGAGATCCTCGCCGACCGCGGGATTGCCGCCCGGGTGGCGCAGGCCGAGTGGGACGCCATCTGCCGGAGCATGGAAGCCGCTTTCGCGGCGGGCGATTACCGCAATGGCGCACTCGCGGCCATCCGGCGCGCCGGTGACCTGCTGGGCGAGCATTTTCCGGCGGACGGGAGGAATCCCGACGAACTGTCCGATCAGCCGCTGGTGATCTGATCCTGTGACGGGATGAACGTTTGCTCCGGCAGTGCGGGTGGTCAAGGACCGAGCGGGCTGTCCGACGGCGGACTTTCCAGTCGTTCATACTCGGCGATCACCTCTGCACCGAGGAGCAATAGTGTCGCTGCTATTTCGAGGCTGAACAGGATGACGACCGCGCTCGTCAGCGAGCCATAAACCACGCTCGCGTTCGACAGGCCGTTGAAATACCAGACCAGCACATGGCGAATGATTTCCCATAGCGCGGTTGCCGTAATCCCGCCCACCAGCGCGTAGCGCANAGGAATCCGGCCGACTGGCAGGAAATGGTAGATGGCGGCGATCATCAGCGCCTCGGTCGCCAGGCCGAGCAGATACAGGATACTTCCGGACAGGCCGGGAAGGTACCAGTTGTGACCGAAGACGACGACGGTATCGGGCACCAGGGTCTGCACACTGATCGAGATCAGCGTTACGGCGAGCAGGCCGACGCCGAGCAGGGCGACGAAGGCGTAGGGCAGCAGCAGCGACAGCAGCGAGGAACGCTGATCGGCCAGGTCGCGATGGTCAAAGATGACGGCCATCGCCTGGTTGAGCGCCGAAAAGGTCAGCGAACTGAAAAAGAGCATCGTCGCGAGCAGGGCGCTGCCGATGGCAACCCGCTGGTCGAGAAAGCGCGACAGTTCCTCGAGAACCGCATACGACTGGCTGGGAACCAGCCATTCGAGATAATGGCCGAGCGTATCCAGCAGTTCGGCCGGCGTGACCAGCCTGGAGAGCACGATGACGCTGAGGATCAGCAGCGGAACCAGGGAAAGCAGCGCGTTGTAGGCGATCGCGCCGGCGAGCAGGAAGCCCCGGTGCGCCTGGAAGTTTCCCAGCACCCGCAACACGAAGGCGAGCGGGTGGGTGAGAACCTGGACAGCGGGCGAATGCGGGTGGTGGGACATTATCGGCTTACTCCCCGCGCAGGAACAGCCTGTCGAGTTCGGCCAGCGGCAGTTCGGTCCATGTCGGCCGGCCGTGGTTGCACTGGCCGGCGCGTTCGGTTTCTTCCATCTGGCGCAGCAGGGCGTTCATTTCCGGGATGGAGAGCTGGCGGCGGGCGCGGACGGCGCCGTGGCAGGCCATGGTGGCGAGGAGTTCGTTGCGCCGCGCGGTGGCGAGCTGGGTGATGCCGTGTTCGCGCAGTTCGGCGATCAGCGCGCGGGCGAGCGCGGCGGGGTCGCCCGATTGCAGCAGGGCGGGGACGCTGCGCACGCCGAGCTGGTTGGGGCCGAGCGCGGCGATGGCGAAACCGAGGTCGGCCAGCGCCTCGGCGTGCTCCTCGACGGCGGCGACATCGAGCGGGTCGGCGGCAAAGACGGCGGGGATCAACAGGTTCTGGGTGGCGACCTGCCGCTCGTCGAAGGCAGCTTTCAGCCGTTCGTAGAGGATTCGTTCGTGCGCGGCGTGCATGTCGACGAGGACCAGGCCGCGCGCGTTCTGGGCGAGGATGTAGATGCCGTGCAACTGGGCGAGTGCGTAGCCGAGCGGCGGGCTGTCGCGGTCGACGCCTTCGGCGGGCATATATTGGGCGGCAGCGGCGGACGTGTTCGCTTCTTCGTCCACGCCTTGCGCGGCGCGGGCGAAGGCGAGGTAGGCAGCGGCGGCTGGCTCGGCGACGCCGAGGGTACCTTGCTGGCGCAGCGGCGGCGGGTAGTTGGCGGCAAAACCCGAATTTGCCGTTTTCCGGGCGTCGACCGCAGCAGGCGGGAAACCGGGGACAGGAAAACCGGGGACAGACCACGGTTTTTCGTCTGTCAAAACCATGGTCTGTCCCCGGTTTTCGCGGTTTTCGGCGAGCGTGCGCTGGATGGCGTGGAAGACGAACTGGTGCATGGCGCGCGAGTCGCGGAAGCGGACTTCGGTCTTGGCCGGGTGCACATTGACGTCGACCAGCGCCGGGGCGATGGTGATGAACAGGCAGACGGCCGGCTGGCGGCTGCCGTGCAGCACGTCGCGATAGGCCTCGCGCAGCGCGTGGGCGATCACCTTGTCGCGCACGAAGCGGCCGTTGACGAAGATCTGCTGGCCATCCCTGGCCTCGCCGGCGCGCGTCGGGTCGATGGCGAAGCCGGCAATGGCCAGCGGGCCGGCGGCGGCCTCCAGCCGGCGGGCGGCGCCGAGGAAATCGTCGCCGAGGACGTCGGCGATGCGTCGTGTGCTGTCGGCGGGGGCGAGCTGGAACAGGCTGCGCCCGTTGTGGACCAGGCTGAAGGCGACGTCGGGCCGGGTCAGCGCCAGGCGCTTGACGGCGTCGGCGCAGTGGGCGAACTCGGTGCCTTCGGCCTTGAGGAACTTGCGGCGGGCCGGGGTGTTGAAATAGAGGTCGCGCATCTCGACGACGGTGCCGGCCATCAGGGCGGCGGGTTCCGGCGCGGCCCCCGGTTCGGCTTTCAGCTTCCAGGCGTGGGCGGCGCCGCGCTCGCGGCTGGTCAGGGCCAGGCGGGCGACCGACGCCACCGATGCCAGCGCCTCGCCGCGAAACCCGAGCGTGCCGACGTGTTCGAGATCGGCGAGCGAGGCGATTTTCGAGGTGGCGTGCCGGGTCAGGGCCAGCGTCAACTGGTCGCGGGCGATGCCGCAGCCGTCGTCGCTGACGCGGATCAGCTTGACGCCGCCTTCCTCGAGGTGCACCTGGATCGCCTTGCTGCCGGCATCGAGGCTGTTTTCCAGCAGTTCCTTGAGCACCGAGGCGGGCCGCTCGACCACTTCGCCCGCGGCGATCTGGCTGATCAGCAGGTCCGGGAGGCGGGCGATCGTCGGCATGGCCGGATTATACCTTGGGGTAAAATTGCCCCTCTATCACGCTCGGCGGCCCCGCATGGAATTCCTCGCACAGTTCATGGACATCGTCCTCCATCTCGACAAGCATCTGGCGGTGCTGGTGCAGCAGTACGGCCTGTGGATCTACGGCATCTTGTTCGTCATCATCTTTTCCGAAACCGGTTTCGTCGTGACGCCCTTCCTGCCCGGCGACTCGCTGCTCTTCGTCGCCGGCGCTCTGGCGGCGCTGGGCGAGGGCGGCATGGACATCCTGGTGCTGATGGGTGTGCTGACGACCGCCGCGTTGCTCGGCAACACGCTGAACTACCACATCGGCCGCTACCTCGGGCCGAAGGTCTTCCACTGGGAAAACTCGCGCTTCTTCAACAAGGCGGCGCTGTTGAAAACCCATGTCTTCTACGAGCAGCACGGCGGCAAGACGCTGGTGATCTCGCGCTTCCTGCCGCTGTTCCGCACCTTCGCGCCGTTCGTCGCCGGCATCGGGGCGATGTCCTACGCCAAGTTCCAGTTCTTCAACTGCCTCGGCGCCGCCGCCTGGATCGTCTCGCTGTGCCTCGCTGGCTACTGGCTGGGCAACCTGCCGTGGGTCAAGGCCAACCTGTCGGTCATCATCGTCGGCATCATTCTCTTCTCGCTGGTCCCGATCGGCATCGGCTACCTGAAGAGCAAGGGTGCCTGATGCGCTGGCTGGTCGCTCTCCTCATCCTATCGCTGGCCGGCTGTGCGACGAAGATGGGGAAGGACGGCCGGACCCAGACGACGGTCGATGCGAAATATCTGGTCAAGTCGGACGTTGACCGCATTGCCGATGCCGATCGCGCGGAAGTCGTCGCCGGTCTGCTGGTGATTGCCGACAAGCTCTACAAGCGCAATCCGAAGGAGTGGAAGAAAGGCGGCGCGGTCAGCCGCGAGGCCGCCGTCGAGCGCCTGCGCCAGCGCAATTCGCGGAGCTGGCCGGAACTCGGCGGACTGCGCGAGCGCCAGGCGGCGGCGCTCGCCTTCAGCAACACGTATGAAGGCGACCGGGTGGCGGCGCTGATCTACGGCCTGCTGACCATGGTCGACGCCGCCTTCGAGCATAAGGAGGAGTTCTACATCCTCGACAGCCTGAACGAGACGAAGCTGTACAACTGCGCGCGCAACATGGAGATCGCCGTCTGGAAGCTGAGCACCAGCCGCGACGCCGCCGGCGAACTCTTCCTGCTGTCCAACGAACTCGACCCCGCCAACCGCAACATTTCCTTCGAGCGCGAGTTCGGGCGGATCACCGGCCTGCTCGATTTCATGGCGAAGGTCGTCGCCGACCGCAACGGCCGCACCATCTCGCGGGCGGCACAATCCATAACGACCATGATCTTCCTCCCCGTGAGTTTCTGAAATGAAAAATACCGTCATTCTGATTTCCGGACGCGGCAGCAATATGGAGGCGCTGATCGCCGCCCGCGCTGCCGGCGCGCTGCCGGTCGACATTGCCGCCGTGATCAGCAACCGCCCCGACGCCGCGGGACTGGCGACGGCGATGGCGGCAGGGATCGCCGTGCGCTGCATCGACCACAAGACTTTCGCCGGCCGCGAGGCCTTCGACGCCGCGCTGGCCGCGTGCATCGACGGCTTCGCGCCGGACCTCGTCGTGCTCGCCGGCTTCATGCGCATCCTCGGCGACGACTTCGTGCGCCATTACGCGGGCCGCCTGATGAACATTCATCCGTCGCTGCTGCCGGCGTTCCCCGGCCTGCATACCCACCGGCGGGCGCTGGCGGAGGGCGTGCGCATCCATGGCTGCACGGTGCACTTCGTGACCCCGGCGCTCGATCACGGGCCGGTGATCATCCAGGCCGCCGTGCCGGTGCTCGACGGCGACGATGAAGCGACGCTCGCCGCCCGCGTGCTGCGCCAGGAGCACCGGATCTATCCGCAGGCCGTGCGCTGGTTCGCCGAAGACCGCCTGCGCGTCGATGGCGGCTGCGTGCGGCTGGCCGGCGCCAGGGCCGGCGACGGCGTGCTGGTGGTGCCCGAGGCGCGTTGAGCGGCGATGCCGGTTGCGCTGCTGGCCGCGCTGCTGGGTTCGCTGGCGATCCACGCCGCGGCGCTGGTCGGGATGGACGTCGATCTTTTCGGCGGCGGTCCCGAGCCGGAGCCCGCGCCCTTGCGCGCCGAGATCCGGCCATTGCCCGAAGCGCCGCCCGCGCCGCCGGATGTCGCGCCCGGAAAGCCGCAAACGCCCGCGGCCAAGGCAGCCCGACCGCCCCGGCCGGCGAGCCCGCGGCCGCTGGCGCAAACCGCGCCGGTCGCCGCGCTGTCCACCCCGAACCCGAACCGGAAATCGTCCCTGAAATGCCGTCGACCGCGCCTGTGACTCCTGCACCGCCCGCGAAGCCGATCCTGCCGGCGACCGGCACGATCCGCTATGCCATCTTCAAGGAATCGCTCGGCTTCCAGGTCGGCCGCGCCGAGCACCGCTGGGAGTTCGGCGAGGATGGCCGCTACCGGCTGACCGGGATCACCGAGACCAGCGGGCTGGTTTCGCTGTTCAAGCCGATCCGTATCGAAACCGAAAGTTCCGGGCGCATGGTGGCCGGGGGCTGCAGCCGGAAACCTACCGGACCCTGAAGAACGGCAAGGACGCCGGGGAAAACGCCGATTTCGACTGGTCGACCGCGGAAGTCCGGCTTGCCCGCGACGGCAGCGTGCAGCCGATCGCCAGGGGCACCCAGGACATCCTGTCACTGAACTACCAGCTCGCCTATCTCGGAGGACTGGCCGAAGGCAGCGTCATCGGCGTCGTCACCGGCAGGAAATACGAGCGCTATGCGGTCGACTCGCTGGGCGAGGAGCAAATCGAGACGCCGGCCGGCCGTTTCCGCACCTTGCATCTGCGGGCGATGACCGACAAGACGACGGAAGTCTGGATCGCGCTCGACCGCCAGCGTTTGCCGGTTAGAATCCGCTTTACCGACAAGAAGGGCGAAAGCTTCGAGCAGGTCGCCACGGAAATTGGATCGCCATGAACGCCCGCTTCACCCCAGCCCTGTTTGCTCATGCCGAAGCCGTTCTCGGGCAGGTGCTGCGCTTCGAATACCCCGCGGATGCGGTCGTTTCGCGCTATTTCCGCGACCATCACCAGTTGGGACACGCCGATCGCGCCTTCGTCGCCGAAACCGTGTTCGCCGTGCTGCGCCGGGGACGCAGCATCGAGGCGCGCTGTGCCGGCCGGTTGTCGGATCGCAATCGCCTGCTGCTCGCCCTGGCGGTGGCGCGCGGCTGGAGCCGGCGCGACCTGGCGCCGGTGCTCAAGGCGAGCGAGGAGGAATGGCTGGGGGCAGCCAAGGGGATGGCCGAGGACGATTTCCGGCCGGCCGTGCGCTGCGATCTGCCGGACTGGCTCTACGCCGCGCTGGAAGCCCAGTTCGGCGCCGACGAAGTGCTGCGGCTGGCCGCCGCGCTCAACCAGCCGGCGCCGCTCGACCTGCGCGTCAACACGCTGAAGACCGATCGCGACGCCGTTCTCGCCCGGTTCGCGGCGGAAGGCATCGCCGCCGTCCCCGGCAGCCTGTCGCCGCTGGCGATCCGCCTGCGCGACAAGCCGGCGCTGTCCAAACACCCGCTGTTTCTCGGCGGCGCTTTCGAGGTGCAGGACGAGGGCAGCCAGTTGCTCGGCTACCTGCTGGAGCCGAGGCGTGGCGAGATGGTCGTCGATTTCTGTGCCGGCGCTGGCGGCAAGACGCTGCTGCTCGGGGCGCTGATGAAGAATACCGGGCGCCTCTACGCCTACGACGTTTCCGACAAGCGCCTGGCCCGGCTCAAGCCGCGTCTGGCGCGCTCCGGCCTGTCCAACGTGCATCCGGTGCGCATCGAGCACGAGCGCGACATCAGGATCAAGCGGCTGGCCGGCAAGGTCGACCGCGTCCTCGTCGATGCCCCTTGTTCCGGCCTCGGCACGCTGCGCCGCAATCCCGACCTGAAGTGGCGGCAGGGTGAGGATTCCATCGCCGAACTGGCTGTCAAGCAGGCGGCCATCCTCGACGCCGCAGCCAGGCTGGTGCGTCCGGGCGGGCGCGTGGTTTATGCCACCTGCAGCCTGTTGACCGCGGAAAACGAGGTCGTCGTCGACGCCTTCCTCGCCGGGCATCCGGATTTCACGCTGGTGCCCGCTTCGGAAGTGCTGGCCAGGCATGGCATCATGCTCGATGGCGAATCCTTGCGCCTGCTCCCGCACCGGCACAATACCGACGGCTTNTTTGCCGCCATTCTGGACAGAAAACCATGAAGCAGCAGCACAACGAAGCCCTGCAACTTTTTCGGGAACTCGCCGCGGATTTCCGTGATCCCAATTTCGTCTGGCAACTGGTCGCGCTGGCGGCCTGCATCGGCGCTGGCTGGCTGATCTCCCGCTGGTGGCTGGCACGTCATCACAAGGTCGATGGCGGGCGCCTGCACGATGCCGGCGCGCGCCTGGCTTTCCCGGTTTCGGCGCTGGTGCTGGTCGGCGTGACCAAGCTGGTGTTGCAGAATTTCATCCACATCAACCTGTTCCGCCTGGCGATCCCGCTGCTGGCCTCGATGGCGCTGGTGCGCGCGGTGGTGTTCGTGCTGCGCCAGGCATTCCCCAGGGCCACCTGGCTGACGACCTGGGAGCGCATCATCGCGACCTTCGTCTGGGGCTGGCTGGCGCTTTACATCACCGATCTGGCGCCACATGTCATCGATGCGCTGGAAGGGGTCGTGTTCCCGCTCGGCGCGCAGCGCATCAATTTGTGGATGATTCTCCAGGGCATCATCACCGTCTTCCTGACCGTGGTGATCGCGCTGTGGATCGCCGGCGTCATCGAAGCGCGACTGATGCGCGTGGAAAGCGTCGACACGAACCTGCGCATCGTCGGCGTGCGCGTTGCCAAGTCGCTGCTGACCGTCGCCGCGCTGGTCACCGGCCTGACCATGGCCGGCATCGACATGACGGCCTTCTCGGTATTCACCGGGGCCCTCGGCGTCGGCCTCGGCCTCGGCATGCAGCGCATCGCCAGCAATTACGTCTCCGGATTCATCATCCTGCTCGACCATTCGATCCACATCGGCGACATCGTGCAGGTCGGCGCCGATAGCGGCCAAGTGACCAAGATCACGACGCGCTACACGGTGCTCAAGCACCCGGCCGGCACAGAGTTCATCGTTCCCAACGAGGCGCTGATTTCCAACGTGGTGCAGAACCAGTCGTACTCCGACACGCGCATGCGCCTGTCGACCACCGTCGGCGTTGCCTACGAAACCGACCTCGAACTGGCCATGCGCCTGATGACCGAAGCGGCGGCGGCACAGCCGCGCGTGCTGACCGAATCGCCGCCCCGCGTCTTCCTGAGCGCATTCGCCGACAGCGCGATCAACCTTGAACTTGGCTTCTGGATCGCCGATCCGGAAGAGGGCAANGGGAACATCATTTCCGACATCAACCTCGCCATCTGGCAGGCGTTCAAGGCGAACGGCATCCAGATTCCCTTCCCGCAGCGCGAGGTGCGGATGCTCGACAAGAAAACGGCGGAATAGCCCGGTAGGGCTTTCCGCCGCAGGGTGAAGGGATCGTCAGGTCAGAAGACTGCCGCGCTCAAGGCGCGCTCGATCCTTTCCTGGCGGCGCTGGGCGCCATATGCGCGAAGGTCGGCGATCAACTGAATGATTTCGTCGAGACCGGGAAACCTTCTCTCGGTGGTTCTGATGGGGGCATGATGTTTTCTCCTTTTCTTAGGGTGAGCGAATGGTACTTATGCCCGGTGAAAACCGTCTGTTTGCCTTTTCGGGGATCTTTGTAACGGTTATTGACAGCAGCGGGGCGCATCTGATTCCAATTTCCCCTCTTCGTCGTGTCAGAACCGCGTGGTCGCACTGACCCAGGCATCGGGCAAAATGGCGACGATGCGCGCTTCCAGCCACTTGTCGGCGCCGCTGAGGATGGCGATTCCGGTGAGCAGGATGACGACGCCGAAGACTTTCTTGATCCCGTCGATGCGCTGCAGGACCCAGCCGCGCGCGGCATTGAAGCCGCTCCGCGAAGCGTATGCGACGGCGACCAGCGGAATGGCGGCGCCGATCCCGAACAGGCCGAGAATGATGCCGCCGCGCCCGGCACCACCCTCGCTGGCGACCAGCGTCAGCGCCGAGGCGAGCAGCGGCCCCGAGCAGGGGCTCCAGACGAAACCGAGGACGCCGCCGAGCAGCAGCGCGCCGCCGAGCGAGCCGCCATCCAGCCTGGCCGACGCCGCGTTGGCGCCGGAAGCGATCGGCAGCATCCATTCGGTGAAGCGCCGGTTCAGTTGCGGGACCAGCATCACGAGGCCGAAGGCGATCAGCAGCCAGGCGCCGAAGATGCGCACGCTGTCGGAGTCGATGCCCAGCGCCGGCCCGAGAGCGCCGATGGCGATGCCGATCAGCGCGAACGACGTCGCCATGCCGATGCCCATCGCCAGCGGCGCCAGCCGGTTGGCCTGGACGGCGCCGCCGATGACCAGCGGCAGGATGGGAAACACGCACGGCGACAGCGTGGTCAGGCTGCCGGCGAGCAGGCTGAGGCCGAGGTGGGTCAGCGGAATGGCGTCCATGGCGCCGCCTAGCGGGCGGCCAGCAGCGCCGTGCGCAGCGCTTGCGGATCGGTATCGCCGGCGACCCGCGCCTTTTCGATTGCGCCCTTGTNGACGACCACGGTCGACTGGGTGCGGACCCCCAATTTCCTGCGCAAATCGCGTTCATTGTCGTAGGTGACGATCAGCAGCGTTCCCGGCACGGCGCTGTCGCCCTTCCAGCCGTTGAAGACCTTTTCCTGCGCGCGGCAGGTCGGGCACCAGTCGGCGTGAAAATGCAGCGCGACCGCCCTGTCGGCTTTCTGCTCGCTGGCCAGCAGTTCCGGCAAATAGGGCTGGATGTCGAGGGCGTGCGCGAGATTGAAAGCGGTTGCAAGGCCAAGCGCGACGAGGGAATGGATTAACTTCATGGGTGCGGCTCCTGGTGGATGGCGGATGACTTGTCCGTATCCATTGGTCGCCGCCGGCGATGATTCCTTACAGCGCCCGGTGTTCCCTGTCAGGGGCAGGCGGGATTTGCGGCGGGCTGGCCGGCGTTCGTCGAATTACGGTGTCAGCCACTGAGCCGTCCTTCAGAGCCTCAGGAAGCAGGTATTCACAGGGAATTCGAGCCTGTCCGTCTTGATTCCATTCGACGCATCCCCAGCTTCTGGCGACAGCGTGGGTAGTTCCGGCAACCCCAAAAGGCTGGACGGCCACCTTTGCCTTCCACAGCCTTCATCTTCACGCCACAGGTTGGGCACGTCGGTGTCGTGTAATCGCCTGCGGTGGCGAAGGCCAACAGGCTGTCGCGCTCCTCAGCCGATAGGCGCTGGATCATCATCAGCAGCATGGTGCCGTCGATCAAAGTGATGCGATTGGCCTGTGCAACGGACTTGGCTTCGTCAGAGTACGAACTGCTAGTCATGAAGAAGGACTTGCCAATCCCCTCGTGGGTCATCACGCCAAGCAGCTCGCGTACGGGCTCGACCCCGACGATGCGGTCACCCCAAGCCTTGCACTGTACGATGGATGTCGGGCGCCCGGAGTCGTCCTGGTAAAGGCGGATGTCTATGCCGCCATCTGGGCCAAGCGCCGTAGTCTCGCTCCGGATGCCCTTCTTTTCGTAGAACTGCTGGCAGACGTCCTCAAAGCGCTTCCACTCCAAGTCGCGGATCAGGTCGAGACTCCACTCGGTCGGACCGCCTGATGATGCCTGCGGCTCGGCTTCGCCCCTGCNTGCTGCCCCCTCCAAAGGCTCACGCAGAACACCCCGTCGGACATTCGGGTCAGGCGGCGCATTACCTGTCCACTTCGACCACGATGGTTCTTCCCGTTCAAGTCGATCGATCGAAGTCCTGCCAAGAGCGGGTTCGAAAGATCGTGGTTTTGCCGTCTCTGCCTTTTTCTTCACGAAGACGACCGCGCCAATCAAGACGAAAACCCNCGCAAATAGCCAGGCCACGCTTGATGCCGCAGCCGAGATCGGCTTGAGGAACATGTTGCCCCCGGCCAATGCGGGCAGAATCCACTTGAGGCCAATGAACACGGCTACACCGACCCCGACACTGACCTGCCACGGTGAAGCCAGTAAGACCTCGATAAACGATTCGTCTTTCTTACCCCCTTTTGTTGTGCGGGCCATCTGCCATGTCCAATCCAGAAAAAATCAATTGTACTAAACTCGAGGTTGGCCAGCTGGCTGGCATTCGGCATTACGTGGAGCGCAAAATAGGGCTGAACCACCCTCCGAGCCCCGATGCCATTCCGGCCTGCCTGAACAGTTACGGAAAATGGAGCGCAACGCTAGTACAATCTGCGGCTCACCGTGACACCGTTGCGGCAATCAACTACGTGAATCTCCATGGCCCGGATTTCCATTTACGACTCCACCCTGCGCGACGGCGCCCAGGCGCAGGGCATTTCCTACTCGGTCGAGGACAAGCTCAAGATCATTGAGCGGCTGGATGCCCTCGGCGTGAGCTATATCGAGGCCGGCAATCCGGGTTCCAATCCCAAAGACCTGGAGTTCTTTGCCCGTTCCGCGAACCTGAAGCTCGCCCACGCCCGCATCATCGCCTTCGGGGCGACACGCAAGGTGGGTATTGGCGTCCTGGAAGATGCCGGCCTGCAATCGCTGCTGAAGGCCGGAACGCCGGCCATCGCCATCTTCGGCAAGAGCTGGGATTACCAGGTGCTGGAAATCCTGCGTACAACGCTCGACGAGAATCTGCTCATGATTTCCGACACCGTGCGTTACCTCAAGCAGCACGGCAAGGAAGTGGTGTTCGATGCCGAGCACTTCTTCGACGGCTACAAAGCCAATGCGGAGTATGCACTGGAGACTCTCGCGGCGGCGGCAGAGGCGGGGGCGGACAGCCTCGTGCTCTGCGACACCAATGGCGGCAGTTTTCCCGAGGAGATCTTCGGGATTACCCGCATCGTCTGCACACGGTTTCCCAATGTGGCCGTTGGCATCCATTGCCATAACGACAGCGAGATGGCGGTGGCCAACTCCGTCCGCGCGGTGCAGGCCGGGGCGACGCAGGTCCAGGGTACGATCAACGGTCTGGGCGAACGCTGCGGCAATGCCAACCTCTGCTCGATCATTCCCAACCTGCAGTTGAAACTGGGCCTGGACTGCATTCCCGAAGCGGCGCTGCGCAACCTGACGTCGGTGGCGCGCTCGGTGAGCGAAATCGCCAACATGCCGCACAACGAGAAAGCGCCCTATGTCGGCGGTCACGCTTTCGCCCACAAGGGCGGCATGCACATCGACGCGGTCGTCAAGAATCCGGTTTCCTACGAGCACATCGATCCCGAACTGGTCGGCAACAGCCGGAGCGTGCTGATGTCCGAAGTCGCCGGGCGCAGCACGCTGCTGGCGCGCATCAACGCCATCGACCCGAACCTGACCAAGGATTCACCCGAGACGCGCCGGATCATCGACAGGCTCAAGGAGCTTGAACACGAGGGCTACCAGTTCGAGGCGGCGGAAAGCTCCTTCGATCTGGTGGTGCGCAAGATGCTCGGTCGCTACACGCCCTTCTTCGAACTGGTCGAATTCAAGGTCATCGCCAACGAGCCGGCAGTCAATGATGTCAATTCCTCGGTGATCATCAAGGTGCGCGTCGGCGATCAGGAAGTGCTTACCGTCGCCGAGGGCGATGGTCCGGTCAACGCCCTCGACAAGGCCGTACGCAAGGCGCTGGAGCGGCTTTACCCGGCTATCGGCGAAATCCGCCTTACCGACTACAAGGTGCGCGTGCTGGATTCCGACAAGGCCTCGGCCGCCAAGGTGCGCGTGCTGATCGAGTCGACCGACGGGCGCAATAGCTGGACGACCGTTGGCGTGTCGACCGACATCATCAATGCTTCCTGGCAGGCGCTGGTCGATGCCATGGACGTCAAGCTGCTGCGCGATCAGGATCGGCGCTAGAACAACCGCAACACAAACATTCGCAAGGAAGAACCATGGCTGGCAAGACCTTATACGACAAACTCTGGGACTCGCACGTCGTCCGCGAAGAGGACGACGGCACCTGCCTGATCTACATCGATCGCCACCTGATGCATGAGGTGACGAGCCCGCAGGCTTTCGAGGGCATGCGCCTGGCCGGTCGCCGGCCGTGGCGTAGCGCTTCCATCGTTGCCAACCCGGATCACAACACGCCGACCGATCACTGGGACGAAGGCATCACGGATCCGGTCTCGCGCCTGCAGGTTGAAACGCTGGATGCCAACATCAGGGACTTCGGCGCGCTGGTCTATTTCCCGTTCAAGCATGCCAACCAGGGCATCATCCATGTCATCGGCCCGGAAAACGGTACCACGCTGCCGGGAATGACCGTCGTTTGCGGCGACAGCCACACCTCGACGCACGGCGCCTTCGGCGCGCTGGCACACGGCATCGGCACTTCCGAAGTCGAACACGTTCTGGCAACCCAGACGCTGGTGGCGAAGCGCTCGAAGCGCATGCTCATCAAGGTGGAAGGNGAAGTCGGCGCCGGCGTGACGGCGAAGGACATCGCGCTGGCCATCATCGGCAGGATCGGCACCGCCGGTGGCACGGGTTACGCCATCGAGTTCGGCGGCAAGGCGATCCGTGCGCTATCGATGGAAGGTCGCATGACCCTCTGCAACATGGCCATCGAGGGCGGCGCCCGCGCCGGACTGGTGGCGCCCGACGAAAAGACCTTCGACTATCTCAAGGGCCGCCCGTTCGCCCCCAAGGGCGCGGACTGGGACAAGGCCATGGCCTATTGGCGCACCCTGGCGTCGGATGCCGATGCGCAATTCGATACCGTGATCGAATTCGATGCCGCCGCGATCGAACCGCAGGTAACCTGGGGAACCTCGCCCGAGCAGGTGCTGCCGATCGGCGGGCGCGTGCCGAACCCGGCCAACGAGGCGGACCCGCAGAAGCGTGCCGGCATCGAACGGGCGCTACAGTACATGGGACTGACTGCCGACACGCCGATCAGTGAAATCCGGCTCGACAAGGTGTTCATCGGTAGCTGCACCAACTCGCGCATCGAGGACCTGCGCGCCGCTGCCGCGGTCGCCAGGGGCAAGCAGAAGGCCGCCAGCGTGCAGCAGGTGCTGATCGTGCCGGGCTCCGGTCAGGTCAAGCGGCAGGCCGAGGACGAAGGACTGGACAAGATCTTCATCGCCGCCGGTTTCGAGTGGCGCGAACCGGGCTGCTCGATGTGCCTGGCGATGAACGCCGACCGTCTGGCCCCGGGCGAGCGGTGTGCCTCCACCTCCAACCGTAACTTCGAAGGCCGGCAGGGCAACGGCGGCCGCACCCATCTGGTCAGTCCGGAAATGGCTGCCGCCGCCGCCATCGCCGGCCACTTCGTCGATATCCGTCAGTTCTGAGCGAGAATTCCCATGAAAGCATTTACCCAGCTCAACGGCCTGGTTTGNCCCCTCGACCGTGCCAACGTCGATACCGACGCGATCATTCCGAAGCAATTCCTCAAGTCGATCAAGCGTTCCGGCTTCGGCCCCTACCTGTTTGACGAGTGGCGCTATGCCGATCAGGGCGAGCCGGGCATGGATTGCACGAACCGGCCGCTGCGCGATGACTTCGTCCTCAATCAGCCGCGCTATCGGGGCGCGGAGATCCTGCTGGCGCGAGATAATTTCGGTTGCGGTTCCAGCCGCGAGCACGCACCCTGGGCGATCGAGGATTACGGCTTCCGCGCCATCATCGCCCCCTCGTTCGCCGACATCTTCTTTTCCAACTGTTACAAGAACGGCGTTCTCCCTGTCGTGCTGGCGGGCGCCAGTGTGGACAAGCTGTTCGCCGAATGCTCTGCTCAGGAAGGCTACAGACTGCAAATCGATCTTCAGTCTCAGACGGTAATGACACCCTCCGGAGAATCTTTCGTCTTCGACATCACGCCCCACCGCAAGCACTGCCTGATGAACGGCCTGGACGAGATCGGCCTGACGCTGCAACATGCCGATGCGATCAAGGCCTTCGAAGCCAGGCACCGGTTGGCGCAGCCCTGGCTGTTCACCTGATTCCTCTCCGTCCTGTTTGGGCAGGCGCTCGCCGCCAGACAGATGCCAAAACCGGCGGGGTGACCGGCGCGGGATTCCGGATGCGCGTCAGCGCGTTTTCATTCCCGGGTTCCGAGAATCAGGCCACGGGCGCGGAAATCTTCGAGGATGCCGCGCCCGAACGCTACGAGTTGCTGCGGGTCGGGATGGCGCAGTTCGCTGCCGATTTGCCGGCAGGCTTCCGCTCCGGTCGTCGGAGCGGCGGCCAGCAGCTCGAGCAGTCGCCGGGTGACGGGATTGATCTCGACGAAGCGGACCCGGTCTTCGCCATCGCGATAGACGACGAGTTGCGCCGCCTGTGGCCGGCGCGGCCGATAGTCCGGGCCGATACGATGCACCGGCCAGGCGCAGGCAAGGACGAGCCGCGCCGGATTGAGCACGACAGGCCGCCGCAGCAAGTCGCCCGCGGGGTCGTGCCGCGGAGTCGGGCAATCCATGGTGTCGACGGCGAGTTCGGCCCATTCGTATTGCGCCAGCTCCGTGAACCAGGCCGGCAGTGGCTGGCGGACGATGCCGGCGTTGAGGTAGCGGACGAACTCGTGGGGAATCTCGCGGAACCACGGCGTCTGCGACCTCCAGTCGCGGTAGAAGGAGCGATTCAGGCGTCGCCAGCGGGTTTCGCCGATCAGCCTGCGGCAGACCGGGAAGCAGGCGTCGAGAAAACCGGTGATATTGTTGAACAGCAGTTCGTTGTACACCGCCATCCGCCGCGCCGGCACCCCGGCCGGACGCGCGGTATGGTGCGGGTCGCGGATGTGGCGGGCGAAGTCGCGTTGAAACGCCTGGAAGTCGGGGGCGCTCATCAGGCCGCCTTCTGCTGTCGGGTTGCCGCCTGCAGGCCGGCGATGATCTCGACTTCCGCGGTCAACTGCTGCAGATCGGGAATATTGAAGTCGCGCTCGAGGCAGGTGGCGACGGGGCCGATGCGCCGGTAGGCCGCTTCGAGCAGAGACCACACCGGGTCGATCACCCCGGCGCCGTGGGTGTCGATCAGCAGGCCGTCCGGTTCGACGTGATGGCCGGCGACATGGACGTACGCGGTGCGTTCGAGCGGCAATGCGTCGAGGAAGGCAAGCGCATCGAAGCCGAAGTTCCGGCTATTGACATGGATGTTGTTGACGTCGAGATGCAGCAGGCAATCAGCTTCGCGGACGATGGCGCCGATGAACTCGCCCTCGCTCATTTCGGCGCCGGGCGGCGCGACGTAGTATGAGGCGTTCTCGATGCCGATGCGCATGCCGAGGGTGTCCTGCGCCCGGCTGATGCGGTCGACCGTCCATCTGACCGCTTTTTCGGTCAGCGGAATCGGCAGCAGGTCGTAGAGATGGCCGTCGTCGCCGGACCACGAGAGGTGTTCGGTGTACAGCGTCATGCCGTGCTCGGCCATGAAGGAACGGATGCGCCGCAGCAGTGCCTCGTCCAGAGGCGCCGGGCCGCCCAGCGAAAGCGAAAGTCCGTGGCAGACGAAGGGGTAGCGCTCGCTGAAGTGGCGCAGATCCCGGGCTGACTTGCCGCCGATGCCGGCCCAGTTTTCCGGAGCCAGCTCGAAGAAACGGATCGCTTCCGGCACGCCGGACTTCAGCGGTTCGATCAGTTCGCGGCGAAAGCCAAGGCCGGCGCCGCTGGCAGGGCGTGCATTCATCGGGCTTCTCGGTACGACGGGTGCGGCCAGGGCAAGCCCTGCGCCGCTACCCGTCAAGGCAGGATTACATCTTCTTGTCGGCAGGGGCCTTGGGGTCGGGCTTCTTGTCCCCGCCGCACTTCCCTTCGGCTCCCTTCTTGTCGGCGCCGCACTTGGCTTCGGCTCCCTTCTTGTCGGCGCCGCACTTGGCTTCGCTGCCCTTCTTGTCGGCGCCGCAGCTGGCATCCTTCTTCTTGGTGTCGGCCTGCGCCAACTGATAGCCGCCCGGCAGTTCCCTGGCGGCGAACGGGTTGTCGCTGGCGGCGTGCGCCATCGGGGACAGGGTGGCAGCGGCGAAGGCGGAGCCGACGGCGATGGAAACGAGGTTTTGCTTTTTCATGGTTTTCTCCGTTGAAGTTGAGGTCGATGCGTCAGTCTCTCTGGCTCATCCAGGCACCCGTCGCCGCGCGCAGAAACCGGAATTGCTTTTCCATCCGCCGGCAGCCGACGCAGATCGCCAGATGCAGACGAAGCCGAACGCGTTCCCCGAGAGTGAGTTGGCGTTCGAGTTGTTGCGAGGCGAGGCGTGAGGCTTCCTTGCAGCTGATCATTTCCGTTCCGGCTTTCTGCCGTTGTCATGGGTACCCGTCCGATTGGTCGGTGGCACGGGAAAATCCTTACAGAATTTTTCAAGTATGATCGGAAAACCGGACTTCCTGCGAACCGCCATGACCACAGACCCGCTGCGCGATACCGAGTTCCTGACCAGTCTGCGGCGCGACATGCTGCGCTTTGCGGACATCCAGTTGCGCAACAAGGCACAGGCCGAGGATGCGGTGCAGGAGGCGTTGACCGCGGCGCTGGCCGGCCAGGACAAATTCGCTTCGCGTGCCTCCTTGCGTACCTGGGTACTGGCCATCCTCAAGAACAAGATCGTCGATGTCCTGCGCCGCAAGGTGCGGGAAAATGTGGTGGTCGCCGATGCGGACGACGATTCGGACATCGACGCCTATTTCGACGACCGTGCGCACTGGGCCGAGGACACCCGTCCCTCGGAGTGGGAGGGGCCGGACAAGGTGACCGAGAACAGGCGTTTCTGGGAGGTTTTCGAAGCCTGCCTCTACCGCCTTCCCGATGCCAGTGCCCGCATCTTCACGATGCGCGAGGTGCTCGGCTTCGGTACCGACGAAATCTGCGCCACGCTGGGGATCACCAGCAACAACTGCTGGGTCCAGCTCCACCGGGCGCGGCTGGCCCTGCGTGCCTGCCTTGGCGCGAACTGGTTCGGCGAAGCGGCCTGACGAC
This sequence comes from Dechloromonas sp., assembly GCA_013693915.1. GTDB lineage: Bacteria > Pseudomonadota > Gammaproteobacteria > Burkholderiales > Rhodocyclaceae > Azonexus. Next base: position 1,281,255 of record CP059264.1, read on the forward strand.
GCGGCTGGGATGGCTGCAAGATGACCTTGCCCTTCGTGTTTTTCGATGAAATACTTCTGAATATTCTTGTTTTGTGGAAGTCCTCCCGGGGCTATCCTGTGTCCTGTAGCAAACAACCTTGACGGAGACATCAATGAAAACCTTTACCCTCATGACTGCTGCGCTGGTGCTCGGCTTGACGCTGGTCACCGGCGATGCCGAAGCAGCGAAGCGCCTGGGCGGCGGCAAGTCCGCCGGCATGCAGCGCGAATCGGTCAGNTACCCAGAAATCGACCAATGCCTCCCCGGCGCCGGCAACGCCGGCCCCGCCCAGGCGGCGGCGCCGGCGCCGCACGCAGCGGCAGGCGCTCCCGCGGCGCAACCCAAGCGTTCCTGGATGGGCCCGCTGGCCGGTCTCGCCGCCGGTCTCGGCCTGGCGGCGCTGGCTTCGCACCTCGGATTCGGCGAGGAACTCGCTTCGATGTTGATGATCGGCCTGCTGGTGTTGGCCGTAATGATGGTGATCGGTTTCGTCATGCGTCGCCGGGCAGCGGCCCGGCAACCGGCGCTGGCGGGCGCCGGCGGCATGCAGTATGCCGGGGCGGGCGCCGAGGTTAACCGTGAGCGGCACGTCGAGCCCGCTTACCACGCACCGGCTGCTGCCGGCAGTGGAGCGGTGGCAGCGGCAGCAGTCGGGACCACGGGAAACATCCCGGCCGGATTCGACGTCGATGCCTTCGTCCGCAATGCCAAGGTGCACTTCATACGCCTGCAGGCGGCGAACGATGCCGGCAATCTTGAAGACATCCGCGAATTCACGACGCCGGAAATGTTCGGCGAGATCAAGCTGAATTTCGTAGATCGCGGCCAGGCTGGCCAGCACACCGATGTCGTCACGGTTAACGCCGAGGTTCTCGATGTTGCCGAGGAAAGCGACCGTTACATCGTCAGCGTGCATTTCTCGGGCCTGATCCGTGAGGCCGCCAATGCGCCGGCCGAGCCGTTCGACGAGATCTGGCACATGGTCAAGCCGCGCTCCGGCGGCGGCTGGGTCCTCGCGGGCATCCAGCAGACCCAGTAAGGCAGGGGCACTCGCCCAGGGGCTCCCGGATGGGGGCCCCTTATTTATTCCGGTTCATCTCGCCTTTGTCAGCGATGCCGCCGGAAAGCGACGGGCAAAAAGTGCCGGTGTCAAGTCTTTCGCGCAAATCACGCAGGGCTTGAAACCGTATATGGGACAGTAGGTTAGCTCTTTTCGGGGCCGCTTTGCAGAACCGCGGCTTCGTCGGCTAGGAGCCACATAAGAGCGTCGGGAGAGAAAGCCGCATCGCACCGTGTCGTGCTGGATTGCCGAGGAACGGCGGGCCTGTCGCGTCATCATAGCCCAAGAGGCTTGGCGGCATCCAGAATGAAGAACGCGCAGCCGGTGGCTGCGCGTTCGATGGATGCCGTTGGTATGTGACGCCATCATGTCGGCTTCGATGGCGCGCTCCGGGTCGCCGTGCCCTTCCTGAATCCCCGATCCCCCGCCATGAACGCCTCCAGCATGTGCGGGATCAATTTCTCTGCATCGACCGCCTCGCCATACGCCTGCGCGTGCAGCGAGGCGTAGCGGTCGAGGTCGGCTTTCAGGCTTGCCGGGCAGGCGAAGGTCAGCTTGACACTCTCGGTCTTGGGCAGAGGCCCGAGCCGCAGCTNTCTTGGTCGTGGTCATTGCGAAGCTCCCCGGTTAAAGAACAGGGGCTGGTACGGCCGCAGCACCAGATCCCGGTTGACGATGATCCGCACCGGCAACCCTGGCCGCGCCGTCAGTGTCGGCTGGATGTTCATGTTGCGGCGGGTGATCTCCTGGCCGACCTGGTTGATGCTGTCTTGCGCGCTATCGCGCCCGGCGATCACGATGCGGTTGCCATCCTGGCGATTCTCCGGCGCGGCCAGCTCGGCGCCTACGCCCAGCAGCGTCGTCAGCACCGCGCCCGAGACGATGCGCTTCCAATGCCAGTCCACGTCGTCCTCCAGGCCGGCGTAGCCCGCTGAATCGGTGCCCACAAGGTTGTCGAGCGTCAGCGATGAGGTATCCGGCAGGATGACCCGGTTCCACACTATCTGCACGCGGCTCTGCCCATAGCTGACCTGGCTGTTGTACTTGCCCAGGATGCGCGAGCCCTGCGGGATCAGCAGGAACTTGCCCGTGGCCGTGTCATAGACCGGCTCCGTGACAGTGGCGATCACGTCGCCCGGCAAGTCCGACTTCATGCCAGTCACCAGCGCGCCCGCGATCACGGTTCCGGCCATCACCTGATAGGGCGACGCCGGCAGCGCCAGATTGCCGGAATTGCGGGTTTCCGTAGAGCCGGCTTTCAGGAACGCCTCTTTCTGGTCTTGCCGGTTCTGTACGGCGGTCGGGTCGGCAGGCTGCGTCGCCACCGATGCCGGCCCGGCCGCGAGTGGGTCGAAGGCCGCGAGCGCGCTTGCACCACCAGGCGCACCCGGTGTCGCCTGCGCCACGGTCGCGGCGGCTTGGCCTTGGCCGCCCGAGCGGAAGAACACCGACGAAGCCGCAGCGGCTTCCGCCTCTTTGCGCAAGGCATCGTTGGGGTCGTGGCCGGGGGCCGCGTAAGCGGCCACGGCCGGCTGCTGCGAGTTCTNGATGGCAGGGCCGAGGTCGCCCGGCAGCGGCGGCCCCAGCTCGGGCACCTTCGGCGGCAGCTTCGAGTAGTCGGCCGGCAGACCGTCCAGCCCTTCGGACTTCGAGACGCGATCGACGTTGTATAGCTCGGTCTGTTCGCCTGCGCTGCGCCGCTGCGGTTGCAGCGACCAGATCGTGGCCCCGAGCACGGCGACCGACAGGCCGCCGACAAGGACGGCCAGCGTGCGCCGGTTCAGGCGCGTGACCGGACGCGGCTGGGCGCGCAGCGTCACCGACTCGGGCGCGACCTTGCCCGCCTGTGGCGTGTCGAGGTCGGGGTGTCGTCCTGGCTCATGGTCAGTCCCTCCGCGCCACGCCGTCCGTGCGCTCGATTCGCANNCCACGTCGCCCTTGTCACCGCCCAAGCGCAGTTCGGCCGCGCCGAACAGCCGATCCACGATGTAGTACGGCGAGCGGAAGCGGTAGTTCACCAGTTGCCCATCGCCCTGCGCACCGATGACAAAAAGCGGCGGCAGCTCGCCTTGCGCGATGCCGGCGGGGAACTGGATATAGACCTTCTGCCCGTCGTCGAAGGCGCGCAACGGCTTCCACGGCGGATTGCTGCCGCTGATCGCGTAGCGGAAGCGCAGGTTCTCCAGCGACAAGCCGGAGTCCACCGGCGCAGCGGCGCTAGCGGCCTGTGCCTGGCGCTGCAAGGCCAGCATCCGGTCGCGCGGGTACTCCCAGGACACCGATGCCATCCACGTCTTTTCCGTCGAAGCCAGCTCCAGCAGGTACGTCCTGCGGCTGGTGGTGATGACGAGATTGGTCTTGAGGCCCGAGCGAATCGGCTTGACCAGCACGTTCACGCGCAGATCGGCACCGCTGCCGCTGGACGTGTCGCCCACGATCCAGCGCACGGTATCGCCGGCGGCCACCGTCACCAGTTCCTCGCCCGGCTGGAGCGAAACGACGGTCACGCGGCCCACGGCCGCATAGACCTGATACAGCGCGCCATCGGTGAAGGGCCACACCTGAATCGCGTTGACGTAGCCCTCGCGCGTGGGCGCGACGCGGGCCTCGGCATTGGCGCGCGAGACGCGCACCGTCTCGTCGGCCGGCTCCGGCGTGGGCTTGGCGTCCTCGGCTTCGGGCAATGGCTTCAACTGCGCCGGCATCGGCAGCACCTCGGGCACGGCCACCACCTCCACCGGCGCGGGCGGTTCGGGCAGCGGCTGGGCCTGCACCGGCTCATCGAGCGAGATGGTCGGCGGTGGCTTGCCCTGCGTGGCGCAGCCCGCCAGGGCAAGCAAGATCACCGGCAAGGCGGATTTACGGAAAAGATCATTCATGGCTTGGCTCCTTCGGAAGAATCCAGTTCGCGGCTCCACGACAGGCCGTTGACGTAGATGCCCAGGGNGTTCTTGCGCAGGCGTTCTTCGGTGCGCGGCGGCTGGAGCACGATGGACACCACGGCCGTCCACCGCTCCAAGCCCGCCGCGGCGCCGTTGACGTAGCGGCGTTCCGTCCAGCGCACGTTGAAAGACGTGTCGCTGGCGCGCACGACGCTGGTGATCTGCACCGTCACCGACTCCTTGCCGATGCGCGCGAACGGGTCGTTGACCCGTGCGTAGTCGTTGAGCACGGCCGCGCCCTTGTCGGTCGTGTAGTCGTAGGCGTCCAGCCAGTTCTGGCGGACGACGATGGGGTCGATGGACAGCGAGCGCACCAGCGTCACGAAGCGCGCGATGTGGTGCGCGGTCTGCGCATCGTTGGGCCGGTATGGCGTGGCGGCTTCGCCCACGGCGCGTACCTGGCCCGTGTTGTCCACCTCCACGACGTAGGGCGTCACGATGGATTGCGCCGAGCGCCACACCAAGCCGCCGGCCATCAGCAGTGCAAGCGTCAGGCAGCCGAAGGCCATCAGGCGCCAGTTCTTCGCCTGGACGCGCGGCGAGCCGATGCGCTTGTCCCACACCTGGCCGGCAGCTTGGTACGGCGTGGCAGGCTGCGGCGTGTCGGCGTAGCGCACCTGCGGTTTCTTGAATCGCATGGTCAGTTCTCCTTATGAATCGGAATCGCGCAGGCTCGGCCCCTGGCCGGAGCCGCCGCCATCGCCACCGCGCAGCGCGTGGGCGGTGGTGGTCGCGGCGTGGGTGAGTTGCTGGCGGCGATGCAGGCGCTTGGCCCAAGCGGGCTGTTCCTGTGTCTGCGCCGTAGCGGCGCCGGATGCGGCCTCGCCTGCGGCACCTGACCGGATGCCGCACCCGCGCCGCCATCGGCAGCAGCGCCATTCCAGCCAGCGCGGAAGGGAGCGGCCATGCGTTGCCCGGCAGCGGAAGCGCGGGATGCAGCACCTCGCCCGGCTGCCTGCGCGCCGGTCTTGGCGACGTTGCCCAGGCCCGCCATCGCGCCCTTTGCGCCGCCGCCAGCGGCGGCGGAACCGGCCTGGAACGCCGACTTCGCACTGCTGGCCGCCGACGTGGCGGCGCGCGCACCGCTACCGGCCAGCTTGGCGGCAGCCGGGGCCATGCGCGCACCAGCAGCCACGGCGCCACCCACGCCCGTCGCGGCGGCGCCGATGGCGACGGCCGTGCCGGCAGCGCCGACAGCAGCACCGGCCATTGCGCCAGCGCCGAGCTGCGGCGCACCGGAGACGAGGCCCGTGGCGATGCCAGGGCCGAAAATCCCGAGCGCCAGCAAGGTGAGCGAGGCCAGCATGATGACCAGCGCGTGGTCAATAGACGGCTCGGCGGGATGGACTTGGAACTGAGCGAACAAGCCCGAGCCGATACCGACGATCACGGCCAGCACCAGAACCTTGACGCCGGAGGCCACCACGTTGCCCAAGACCTTTTCGGCGAGGAACGCGGTCTTGTTCCAGAGCGCGAATGGCACCAGCACGAATCCGGCGAGCGTGGTCAGCTTGAACTCGATCAGCGTGATGAACAGTTGGATCGCCAGCACGAAGAAGCACAAGACCACGACCAGCCACGCGAGGAACATCACCACGATGGGGTCGAGGTTCTGAACACTTCGGGAAAGCCCGCCATCTCGCCGATCTGCTCCAGAATCGGCGCCCCGGCGTCGATGCCGGTTTTCGCCAGCCGGCCCGGCTGCAAGAAGTTCTCCATCGTGATGGCCGAGCCGGTGGCGGTGATGCCCAATCCCGCAAACGAGCGGAACACGATGCTGGCCAGCCAGTTGAAGTTATTGATGATGTAGGCGAAGGCACCGACGTAGAGCACCTTGCGCAGCAGCTTGGCGATCACGTCCTCGCCCTGGCCGGTGGCGTGGCTCATGGCCCAATACAGGCCGGCGATCGTCATGTCGATGACGATCAGCGTGGCCGTGAGGAACGCCACTTCGCCCCGCAGCAGCCCGAAACCCGAGTCGATATAAGCGGCAAAGGTGTTGAGGAACTGGTCGATGATGGTCACGTCATTCATGGCGTGTNNCCTCCGGTTCGGCGGGATCGGCCGGCGCCATGCCATCGGCCGGCTCCTCGAAGCTCGGCGGGATCGGCGGCAGGTCGGCCAGCGTCTGGTATTCATCCGGCCCGGCCTGGCCGGAGAAGAAACGCCGCCGGAAGGCTTCGGCGGCGGCGCGGCAAGCGTCCTCGCCCGTGGCCTGCCGGTCGGCCGCGCATTGCGCGCGCAATGCCTTCAGCCGCACGGGATCGGCGGCCAAGGCATCGGCAAGGTCGTCGGCCGGCTGCTCGCCGCAAGCGGCCAGCAGCACGACACCAAGGGCGAGGACGCATCGCATGGCGGCNNCTCCCGTCAGTTGCCGTAGAAGTTNCTGGACTGCGGCGTGTACGGCGTGCCGTCGCCGAGGAAGCGCCGCCGCACCTCGCGGGCGCGCTCCGTGGCTGCCGCCTGCCGCGCCAGCTCCAGCGATGCCGCCCGGTCTTGCGTGATCTGGAGTCGCTGCGACTGGATCGACTGCTTGGCCTGCAAGGCCAGCAATTGATTCATGGCCTGCATCGCCTGCAACGCACCTTCGGCCGACTGGCTCTTGCCCACAAGATCGGCCAGCACGCTTTCGTCTTCGCCCAGGTTCTGCGACACCTGCGCCTGCATCTGCATGGTGGTCTGCAAGCCGTTGAGCGTGTTCCGCCAACGCTCCTGCGCGTCGCGGTACATCTGGTCGCCGCTGACGGTGGCGGCGTACTGCTCGGGATACAGGCGCGCGAACTCCCGATCCAGATTCGTCACGTCGTAGGCCAAGCCCCTGGCCTGGGCGATCAGCCGCTCGGTGGTCGCCAGATTGGCGCGCAACTGGTTCACCACGCTGGACGGCAGGCTGGCGAGGTTGCGCGCCTGGTTCATCAGCATCTGCGCTTCGTTCTGAAGCTGCTGGATTTGGTTGTTGATCTGCTCCAGCGTGCGGATCGCGGTCAGCGTGTTCTGCACGAGGTTCGTGGGATCGACCACGACCCATTGCGCATGGGCGGTGGCGGTGCAAAGCATGGCCGCGATGGCGGCGGCAATAAGACGCTTTTTCATGGCAGGTTCTCCAGGGGTTGGTCAGCGAGGGAACCCGGCGCGAGGCCGGGGAACGAGGGCAGCAGGTCGGCCGCCCAATCGAGGCCGCGGTGGCGAAGCCAGGCACCCGCGAAACCGGGCACGCCGGCGTCCAGCAGCACGCGGTCTATGTCGCGCTGGTCTTGCGGCGTGGAAGCGCCCGCGAAGGCCAGCGCCGCCGGCCCCAGGTCGAGGTCGAACAGGCGGTTGCCGAGGCGGGATTGGTAGTAGTAGTCGCGCTTGGGCTGCGCGGTGGCGACGATTTCGATCTGCCGCCTGTTGAGGCCGAAGCNNCCTCGTAGATCGTGCGAATCTGCGGCTCGGTCGCCTGCGGGTTGGGCAAGAAAATCCGACTCGCGCAGCTTTCGATGATCGCGGGTGCGATGCTCGAATCCTTGATGTCGGCAAGGCTCTGCGTGGCGAATATGACGCTGACGTTCTTCTTGCGCAGTGTCTTGAGCCACTGGCGGATACGCGCGGCAAACACCGGGTCATCGAGGAACAGCCATGCTTCGTCGAGGATCAGCAGCGTGGGCGCCCCGTCGAAGCGTTCATCAAAACGCGCAAAGAGGTAATGCAGCACGGCCATGACGGCGGCCTTGCTGTGCATCAGCTCCTCCATCTCGAAGCACTGCACGTCGGCCGTGCCCAGCCGGTCGTGGTCGGCGTCCAGCAGCTTGCCGTGGGCACCGCCGAGCACATAAGGCGACAGCGCCTGCCGCAGCGTGTTCGATTGCAACAGCACGGAAAGCCCCGTCATCGTGCGCTGCTCCACCGGCGCCCCGGCGAGACTTCCCAGCGCCGACCAGATAGCCGCCTTCTCGTCGGGGCCGACCGCCACGCCTTCGTGCAGCAAGCGGCCTTCGATCCATTCGGCGGCCCAGGTGCGGTAGCCCTCGCGGTCGATGCGTGCCAGTGGCTGGAAGGCGATTTCGCCATCCGTGCCCAGGTCGTAGTGCTCGCCGCCCAGGCCCAGGATCGTGGCCCGCATCGAGCGGCCCATGTCGAAGGCGAAGATGCGCGAACCGCGATAGCGGCGGAACTGCATCGCCAGCGTGGCGAGCAGAACCGACTTGCCCATGCCGGTCGGGCCAGCCACCAGCGTATGCCCCACATCGCCGATGTGCGTCACCAGCCGGAACGGCGTCGCGCCCTCGGTGCGCGTGACGATCAGCGGCGGGCCGTCGAGGTGGTAGTTCTTCTCCGGCCCTGCCCACACCGCCGACACCGGCATCAGGTGCGCAAGATTCAGCGTCGAGACGATGGGCTGGCGCACGTTGGCGTAGGCGTTGCCCGGAATGGACGACAGCCACGCATCCACGGCGTTGAGCGCTTCGGGAATGGTCACGAAGCCCCGGCCCTGGATGACGCGCTCCACCATGCGCAGCTTCTCGTCCGCCACGGCGGCGTCCTCGTCCATGACGGTGACGGTCGCCGTCAGGTAGCCGAAGGCGACTTGATCGCTGCCCAACTCCTGCAAGGCAGCGTCCGCATCGGCGGCCTTGTTGTTGGCGTCGGTATCGACCAGCGGGCTTTCCTGCTGGAAGATCGTTTCGCGCAGCAGCGCGATGACGTTCTTGCGCTTGGCGAACCACTGGCGGCGCAGGCGGGAAAGTTCTTTCTCCGCCTCGGCTTTGTCGAGGCAGAGAAAGCGCGTGCTCCAGCGGTACGCAAAGCCAAGGCGGTTGAGGTCATCCAGAATCCCCGGCCAGGTCGAGGTCGGGAAACCTCGCACCGACACCACGCGCAGGTGCTGGTTGCCCAGCATGGGCGCCAGGCCACCGACCAGCGGCGAGTCGGTCAGCAGCGCGTCGATGTGGAACGGCACTTCGGGCACGCCCACGCGATAGCGCCGCGTCGAGATGGTCGCGTGCAGGTAGGTCAGCGTCTGGCTGTCATCGAGCCAGGCGATCTCCGGCATCACGCCGTCGAGCAGGTCAAAGACGCGATCCGTTTCCGCGACGAAGGCTTGCAGCCGCTCGCGCCAGTCCACGCCGGTCGTCGGCGTGTTCTCGTAGAGCATCTTGGCTGCACGGGCGCGGGATTCTTCCGGCGGCAGGTAAAGCAGCGTCAGGTGATAGCCGCTCTCGAAGTGATTGCCCGATTCCTCGAAGGCGGCCCGGCGTTCTTCCTCCACCAGCCACGAAAGCGGCTCGGGAAACTCCGAGCGCGGATAGTCGGCGGCGGCGCGGCGCTCGGCCTCGATGAACAGCGCCCAGCCCGATCCCATGCGACGCAGCGCGTTGTTCAACCGCGCCGACGTGGCGATTAGCTCGCCTTGCGTCGCGCTGTCGAGGTCAGGCCCGCGAAACCGGGCCGTGCGCTGGAAACTGCCGTCCTTGTTCAAGACGACGCCCGGTGCGACCAGCCCGGCCCAGGGCAGCCAGTCGGCAAGCAAGGCCGGGCGCTGGCGGTATTCGGCGAGGTTCAGCATCGCGGCGTCCTCCCCTCACACGTCCAGTAGCGGGCGGTGCTTGATGTGCCGGGCGAAGACCTGCATGAACTGCGGATCGACGCGCGCGCCCCATACCGCCAGCGAATGGCCGACAACCCAGAGCACCACGCCCGGAATCCACAGTTGCAGGCCCAGGCCGACAGCGGCGGCCAGCGTGCCGTTGGCGATCGCCACCGTGCGCGGCGCACCGCCAAGCAGAATCGGCTCGGTCAGCGAGCGATGCAGCGGCACCTCGAAGCCGTCCGCGANAGGTGTCCGGGGCACTCATACGACGGCCCCGCCGGAGAAGCTGAAGAACGACAGGAAGAAGCTCGAAGCCGCGAAGGCGATGGACAGACCGAAGACGATCTGGATCAGCTTGCGGAAGCCGCCGGACGTGTCGCCGAAGGCGAGCGCGAGGCCCGTAGCGATGATGATGATGACCGCGACGATGCGCGCCACCGGCCCCTGGATGGATTCGAGGATGGATTGCAGCGGGCCTTCCCACGGCATCGAGGAACCGGCGGCCTGCGCGGTTCCGGCCAGGAACAGCAGCAGCGCGGCCAGCAGCAGCCCTTGCCCCGCAGGGCGGGCCAGGCAGCGCAGCCGCGCAAGACGCAAAGCCGGATTTGCAGAAATACGGAAAGCAGGAATGGTCATCTGCGTCATGGCAGTNNTCTCCAAGTGAGTCAGGGGATGGGAAGTCGCCGCAGCGGGTGCGGCATCGGGAAGTGGCGGCAGCTCGGGAAACGGCGTTTCCAGTGCATCCGCCAGTTGGTAGCCCACGCCGTCGAAGCCGACGACGCGGGCGATGTTCTCGATGCGGCGTTTGCGCCCGCGCCCGGCGATGTGGATCACCACGTTGACCGCCTCGGCGATCAGCGCACGGGGCGGATTCACCGCCACTTCGAGAATCAGTTGCTCCAGGCGCAGCAGCGCGCCGAGCGCGGAGCCGGCATGGATCGTGGCGATGCCGCCGGGGTGGCCCGTGCCCCACACCTTGATGAGATCCAGCGCCTCGGCACCGCGCACCTCGCCGACGACGACGCGATCAGGGCGCAGGCGCATGGACGAGCGCACCAGTTCGGTCATCGACACCACGCCTGCGCGCGTGCGCAGGGGAACGTGGTCGCGGGCCGCGCATTGCAGCTCCACCGTGTCTTCGAGCACCAGCACGCGGTCGCCTGTGGCGGCAATCTCGGCCAGCAGCGCATTGGCGAGCGTGGTCTTACCGCTGCTGGTGGCGCCGGCGATCAGGACGTTCTGCCGCTCGCGCACGGCGCGAACGAGAAAGCCCGCCTGCGCGCTGGTCATCATCCCGTCGATGACGTACCGCTCCAGCGGAATCACGCCGATGGCGCGTTTGCGCAGCGCGAAGGCCGGCCCCGGCGCTGCCGGAGGCAAGATGCCCTCGAAGCGTTCGCCGGTTTCGGGCAACTCGGCGGACAGCAGCGGCTGGCCGCGATGGACTTCCGCGCCGACGTGGGCGGCGACCAGGCGGATGATTCGCTCGCCGTCCGCCTCGGGCAGTTCCACGCCCATCGGCGCACGCCCACTGGAAAGCCGATCCACCCAAAGGGTGCGATCGGGATTCAGCATCACCTCCACCACGTCCGGGTCTTCGAGCGCAGCGGCGATCAGTGGCCCCATCGCCGTGCGCAGCATCTGGATGCGGCGGTCGAGCGACGTGGCGCTCATGGACTGCGGAACGGCGCTCATGACGCACGCTCCTGCGCTTGCGCGACTGCTGCCGCGTCCTCCATCCGCATCGGGTCGGGGTGCAGTTCCTCCACCACGTCGCGCACCAGGCTGCGGCCCCGCAGCAGGTGGCGGCCAAGCTGCTCGGTGAACTGCTCGAAGCGCGCTTTGCCCTGCGCGCGTGCCGCGTCTTGGTGCGCCTCGGGAACTGGCGTGCTGACCGTGAGGTAGTAGCGGATGAACAGCGCCAGCGTTTCGATGGCGATGTTCTGGTCGCGCTCCATGCGCTCGGCTTGGCGCGACAGGCGATCAAGCCGCTTGGCAATGGCCGCCTCGCGCTGGTCGGCAGCATCGGGCGAAAGCCACGATGCGAGCGCCGCCGCGACGATCGACGACTTGGACACGCCTTTCTTGGCGGCCAGCTCATCGAGCCGCTTGGCGTGCTCCGGNNCTGGATGAACAGGTTGAGGCGGTAGTGGCTCATAGCTCGATTCCGTCGTTGGGGTCGAGGAAGCCAGCCGGGCCGTGCGCTGCATGGCTGGATCAAGCTGGCGAGGAAGGCGAAGCGGCGGGTCGTCGTCGTCATCGAGCAGCCCAAGGTCGGCCGCGGGAGCGGCCAGCTCGGGGTCATAGGCGACGGTTTCGGCGAGTTCGGGCTGACGGCGCGGGCCGCCGTCGTCGGTCGAACCCAAGTTCTCCAGGCCATCGGCGGATGCGGCGGCCAGTGCAGCGGGCACGGCAGGAATCGCCAGCCCGCTCCAGTCGTCGGGCCGCGACGGCGGCGCGTCGGCGTACTGCCCGTCCGCCAGCGCGGGCGGCGGCAGCACGCGACGCTTGAAATTGGCGTCCGCGTAGTAGCGCAGCTTCTTGGCCTTGATCGGCGCCACGCTGGACACCATCACCACGGCCTCGTCGGGCGGAAGCTGCATGACTTCGCCCGGCGTCAGCAGCGGGCGCGCGGTTTCCTGGCGCGACACCATCAGGTGGCCCAGCCACGGCGCGAGCCGGTGGCCCGCGTAGTTGCGCTGGGCGCGCAGTTCGGTGGCCGTGCCCAGCGTCTCGGAAATGCGCTTGGCCGTGCGCTCGTCGTTCGTGGCGAACGTCACGCGCACATGGCAGTTGTCGAGAATCGAATGGTTCTGGCCGTAGGCTTTGTCGATCTGGTTGAGCGACTGCGCGATGAGGAAGCTGCGGATGCCGTAGCCCGCCATGAAGGCCAAGGCCGTCTCAAAGAAGTCGAGTCGTCCCAGCGCAGGGAACTCATCGAGCATCAGTAGCAGCTTGTGGCGGCGCTCGATGCCATCGGAGCCATCGAGCGATTCGGTGAGGCGCCGGCCGATCTGGTTGAGGATCAGGCGGATGAGCGGCTTCGTCCGCGATATGTCCGAGGGCGGCACCACCAAATACAGCGACACCGGATGCTCTGCCGCGATCAGGTCGGCAATGCGCCAGTCGCAGCGCGATGTGACTTCGGCCACCGTGGGGTCGCGGTACAGGCCGAGGAACGACATGGCGGTGCTCAACACGCCGGAACGCTCGTTGTCCGACTTGTTGAGCACTTCGCGCGCCGCCGAAGCGACGACAGGATGCGGCCCATCGCCGAGGTGCGGCGTGGTCATCATCCGGTGCAAGGTCAGCTCGAAGGGGCTGGCCGGGTCGGACAGGAAGTTGGCGACGCCGCGCAGCGTCTTGTCTTCGCCCGCGTAGAGCACATGCAGGATGGCGCCGACCAACAGCGCATGGCTGGTCTTTTCCCAATGGTTGCGCTTCTCCAGCGCACCTTCGGGATCGACCAGAATGTCCGCGATGTTCTGCACGTCGCGCACCTCATGCGCGCCGCGCCGCACCTCCAGCAGTGGGTTGTAGGCCGCCGACTTTGCATCGGTGGGGTTGAACAGCAGGCAGTGGCTGAAACGGCTACGCCAGCCGGCAGTGATCTGCCAGTTCTCGCCTTTGATGTCGTGGATGACGGCGGACGCAGACCAGGAAAGCAGCGTCGGCACCACCAGGCCGACACCTTTGCCTGAGCGTGTGGGAGCGAAGGTCAGGACGTGTTCCGGGCCTTCATGCCGCAGGTACTGGCGGTCGTGCTGGCCGAGGAATACGCCGGCCGGCTGCGTCAGACCCGCCTTGCGAATGTCATCCGCGTTCGCCCAGCGCGCCGAGCCGTAGGTCGTGACCAGGCGCGATTGCCGTGAGCGCCAGATCGACATGCCGATGGCGACCACCACCGCCAGCAGGCCGCTGCCACCCGCGATGGCGCCGCCGGTATCGAACACGCGCGGCGCGTAGGCATCGAAGAAGAACCACCACTCAAACAGCTTCCACGGGTGGTAGATCGGTGTGCCAAGAAGATCGAACCAGGGCGAGCCAAGGCGTAGCTGATAACCAAGGGCGGCTGCTGTCCATTGTGTGGCGCCCCACACGCCGGCGATCACGATGCCGAATACCACGGCGATCTGACCGAACAGCACGTTCGTCCCTTGCATTACCTGGCCTCCGATTTCTCCTGCGCTTCTTCCTCATGGAAAGCGCGGCACAAGGACGTGCCGCTAGCGTCAGGATCGGTGCCGGGTCAGTGCCGGTCAAAGACCGTTTCGAGCAGAAAGGTCGAGCAAAAGACAGAATTCGCGCGGCGTCGAACCAAGAAAAACGCCGCAAGCGATAGCGCATTGCGGCGTGTCGAACAGAAAATTGAAGCCGATGCGGCGAACTGCCAACGATCAGAACTTGGGCGATTCCTTCGGCGGCGTGTAGGGCGTTTCGCCGTCGCCATAGAACCGTTTGCGCGTGGCCTCGGCCACCCGATTGCAGAGCACGTCACCCAGCTTGGGCCGATCCGTCTTGCACTGCTGGCGTAGTTCCTTCAACCGTTCGGGATTGGCTGCCAGTTCCTCCACCGTTGGGATATTCGCTTCCGATGTGTTGGCCTTCTGAGACGTTTCGGACTGGCCGCAGGCGGTCAACACCGGCACCAGCAAGAAAAGGATGATCTTCGTCATGGCGCAGGTNNTCCTCCGGGGATCAAGATTGCGGCCCAGCATGGGCCTGGGAGATTCCAGAGATTCGATGGCCTGTACGCGCTCAATGAATCGAGCCAGAACCTCCGATGGTTCGCCTATAGGGTGCAGCAGATAGGTTGTCAGGGGTGGGACACGTGATGCCAAGGGGCGGGCCACCACGCCCGGTTCTCTGCTAGCTGTAATGTGTGCTGCACCCGTAAGCCCAAGCGCGAAGCCGGCCGATACAAGCGCCATCATCAAATCGCAGGAGGCCACGCGCTCCGCGATCAAGGGTTCCATGTCCGCACGGCGCAGTACCCGATCAACGTGTTTCGCGTGGCTTTCGCAAACCTGTGGATCGCACAGAACCAGAGGGTAGCGGAGCAGTTCCTCCAACGGAATGCGCTTATGCGCCAGCAGAGGATGTCGAGCAGGTACAGCCACCATGAGCGCATCGCTCCAGACGGGTATAGCGACGATGCCCTCGCCCACTTCGTCTGATTGCGCGAATCCTACGTCATAAAGATCGTCGTGTAGCCCCTTGATTTGTTGCGACAACGGCACTTCGGAGAAGCGAATCTCGACTTCAGGTTCTTCCTGTCGGCACAAAGCGAGCACCGCCGGAAGGCGCGACGGTGTAATGCCGTCCGATAAGGCCACCCGCAACTGACCGTGAAATCCATTGGCCGCTGCTTTTACGCTGTCGCGCGCTTGTTGCAGAACAGCAAATACCCGGCGGACATGCTCCAGAAACAACTTACCTGCACGTGTTAGGCGAGTGCTGCGTGTGGTACGGGCAAACAGTACAACACCTAGTTCCTCCTCTAGCTCCTTAATGGCGCGAGAAAGTGGAGATTGTTCAATGTGCAGCTTCTCCGAAGCTCTAGCGAAGTGAAGCTCCTCCGCCACGGCGAGAAAGTATTTTAGATGTCTCAACTCCATAGACGAATAGCTCCCACGAGTGCGCATCGCAGGCGGTAGCCGCGACCTGTGAGTCGCGGCTACGCCCTAAACAATCAGTTGCCGCCGTTGGACGGGCGGCGTTCCGCAGAAGATTGCGCCGCGTTTGGCTTCTTCTTCGCGGCGTCGCATTGCTCCTTCAGCTTCTTTACTTCGGGATAAGCCACGTCACTGATATACCGCTTCGTATCTGCCAATTGCTCGCATGTCTTCGGTATCGCCTTCGCATCGTCGTCATGCCCGCCGGTATGGGCCATCACGAATGGCGAAGCGAGCGAGGCGCTGGCTAGAGCTGCAATCAAAACCGGACGAATGTTCATTTCAATATCTCCTGGGATGAGGCCCGGCCTATGTGGCAGGGCGGGAAACTTCGGCTTCCTGCCATGCAATTGGCATGGGGGAAGCCGGAGTGCATGGGCATGTGCCCGTAACCAATTTGCCAATCACAAGACGCGCTTCATTTCCATGTATTGACCGCGAGTGCGAACAATCACCGTCACGTCAGCGTCGCCACGGTTCCGCCAGAACCAACCGTGATTTCCACTAAAGGCAGCCTCGATCACGCCATTGCTAGCGGGCACCGCGCGACCCTTTTCATAACTGATGGACTGGCCGCCACCATCGCCGTGGGTATCGAAGTTCACAACGCCCCTTCGGCAACCCAACTGAACTCGACCTGCTCGCCGGCCTTCATACTCAACTTCACCTCCGCCCCTTGGCCGGGCTTGAGTGCGACGCGCATTTCATCGCGCCAGGCGGCGCCGTTCTCCGCCTGCGCGGCGTTCTGTGCTTGTGCAGGCGCGGCGGTGCCTGCATTCCCTGTCGTCGCGGCAGCGGGCATGGCTGCATCCTTCGCGGCATCCGCAGCGGCTTCTTCGGCCAATTGCGCCTTGATCTCCCCATTTCCGTCAGGCCGAGGACGCGACCAATCCCTGTTGGGTCGATCGCGTACTCGGAGGGAAGGACGATGCCGACCAAAATTGCGATGGCGGCGACGAGTGCAATGAGCGTCGAGCGCAGCAGTTGTTTCGACGATGGAAGGTCGTCGAGGGTTGGCTTGGATACGTTGTACATGGAATTTTCTCCGTGTTTGATTCAGGAAACGAAATAGCCGGTGAGCTGATAGCCGATCAGGATGAAACCGGCACACATCATCGCTACGTTGGCGGTGTACGCATGGCGCCAGAAACTAGCTGTTCGGCGCCAGTAGCTCATTGCGATCAGAATAGTGCCGAGCGCGATCAACTGCCCGATTTCAACGCCGACATTGAATGCCAAAAGATTTGGAATCAGGCCATCGGGCGAGATGTTGTATTCGATGATCTTGGTTGACAGGCCGAATCCGTGAAAGAGTCCGAATACGACTGTTGCGACTTTCGTGTTGGGCTGGAAGCCGAGCCAACGCTGAAATGCGCCGATGTTGTCGAGCGCCTTGTAAACCACCGAAAGACCGATGATCGCGTCGATGATGTAGCTGTTTATCCCGACGTTGAAATACACGCCAAGCAGCATCGTCGTCGAGTGGCCGATGGCAAATAGCGTCACATACAGGGCGATATGCTTCATCCGGTACAGGAAGAAGATCACACCGAGCAGGAACAGGATATGGTCGTACCCTGTCGCCATGTGCTTCGCCCCTAGATACATAAAAGGGATGAGGTTGACGCCGGATATTTCCTGGATGTAGCCCTTATCACCCTCGGCAACGGCATGGGCGAGCGCCTGATTCGCACACGCGAACAACAGGAGAACCGTCGCCATGAGAAACAGGGAAATCCGTTGCCAGATCGGTCGATAGCGATCCAGTATTACGTCAAGTGATCTTTCACGCATGAATGTCATACCTCAATTAATCTCCTAAAAATCCTTGTTGTTCGAGTGCGGCAAGCATCTTTCTTGCGTTCGCCGCACCATGTGAACCTGTTGATAAATTGGCATCGTGCTTACGCTGGCGCGGTGTTCTGGCGGTCGGTACGCCGATGAATGAGGCGATACAGGGCCGGCAGTACCAGCAACGTCAGCAGCGTCGAAGAGACAATGCCGCCGATGACGACAGTTGCGAGGGGTCGTTGCACTTCCGCGCCCGTTCCAACGTTGATGGCCATCGGTACGAAACCGAGGCTTGCAACCAGCGCAGTCATCAGCACCGGGCGTAGCCGCGTCATCGCGCCATTCACAATGGCATCCTGAATCGGCGCGCCATCGTGGTGCAGCTTGCGAATGAAGCTCACCATCACCAGGCCGTTGAGCACTGCCACACCGGATAGGGCAATGAAGCCGACCCCTGCCGAAATCGAAAGCGGAATATCGCGCAGCCACAATGCGGCAACGCCACCCGTCAGCGCTAACGGCACACCGCTAAAGACGACAGTGGCATCCCGGCCCGAACCGAAGGCCATGAACAGCAGGCCGAAGATCAGAACCAGTACAGCCGGTACGACGACGGACAGGCGTTGGCTAGCCGAGATGAGTTGCTCGAACGTGCCTCCGTAGTTGACCCAATAGCCCTCTGGCAGCGTGATTTCACGGCTTACGCGTTCACGCAGTTCTTCCACGAACGACCCTAGATCGCGTCCGCGCACATTGCTGGTGATAACGATCCGGCGTTTACCGTTCTCGCGGCTGATCTGATTGGGGCCGGGCGCCACTTCGATCGACGCAAGCTGCCCGAGCGGCACGTAGGCGGCTTGGCCCAGCCCGGCAGCAGCGCCGGCCGGAACCGGAATGGGCAGTGTCGCCAGTGCCTTCGGGTCTTGGCGTTGCGCTTCGGGCAGCCGAACTACGATATCGAATCGGCGATCGCCCTCAAACACCTGGCCGGCGACGGCACCGCCAAGGGCGATTGCCACCGTTTGCTGTACGTCGTCGATCGCCAAGCCGTATCGGGACAGCGCATCCACGTTCGGCGTGATCGTCATCAGCGGCAGGCCCGTAATCTGTTCGAGCGCCACGTCGGCAGACCCCTCGATACTCTCGGCCACGGCTTCAATCTTCGAGCCTATTTGGGCCAGTTGCTCCATGTCATCGCCATACACCTTGATCGCCACCTCGGCACGGACACCTGCGATCAACTCATTCATGCGCATCTGCACGGGTTGAGTGAACTCGTAGTTGTTGCCGGGAATGGCGTTCACCGCCTTCTCCAGTTCGGCAAGCAGTACGGCTCTCGGTTTGCGCGGATCGGGCCATTCGCTACGATCCTTGAGCATGATGAAAGTGTCAGCCACCGAAGGCGGCATGGGGTCAGTCGCAACCTCAGCAGTACCGATCTTGGCGACGACTTCCTCCACCTCTGGAAACTCCTTGATCCGCGCCTCCAACTGGCGCTGCATACCAATCGCCTGGGTCAGACTCGTTCCGGGAATGCGCATCGCGTGCAAGGCGATGTCACCTTCATCCAGATTGGGGATGAACTCGGTGCCCAAGCGCGTCGCAAGCAAACCAGATAGCACCACCAGCACTGCCGCCGCCGCGACGACGGCGACTCTCAGCTTGATTGCCTTCTGGAGAAGTGGCGCATAGAAGCGGCTGATGCCGCGCATCACCTTGGTTTCCTTCTCGGAAACCTTGCCGGTGACAAACAGTGCGACCGCAGCAGGCACGAAGGTCAACGATAACACCATCGCACCAGTCAATGCGATCACGACGGTGAGGGCCATCGGATGGAACATCTTTCCTTCCACACCAGACAACGCGAAGATCGGAAGGTAAACAGCCGTGATGATGAACAACCCGAACAGGGCAGGCTTGATGACCTCTGCGCTGGCGCTCGAAACCAGCGAGAAACGCTCATCACGGGTCAGCAGGCGACCGAGCTGGTGCTGTCGTTCACTGAACCTGCGCAAGCAGTTTTCCACGATGATGACCGCACCATCGACAATCAGGCCGAAATCCAGCGCGCCCAGGCTCATTAGGTTGGCCGAGATGCGGTTCTGCACCATGCCAGTGATCGTCAGCAACATGGCGAGCGGAATCACCGCAGCGGTTATCAGGGCTGCACGCAAGTTGCCCAGCAACAGGAACAGCACGGCGATCACCAGCAACGCGCCTTCCAGAAGATTCTTCTGCACGGTTGCGATGGTGCGATCAACGAGTTGAGTGCGGTCGTAAACCGCGTGCGCGCGGACTCCCTCGGGAAGTGTCGCGTCGATCTCAGCGAGCTTTTCTACTGTGCGCTGTGCAACTGCTCGGCTGTTCTCGCCAATCAGCATGAATGCCGTACCCAGCACGACCTCTTTGCCGTCTTTCGTGGCCGCGCCGGTTCGCAGTTCGCTACCCTCTAGAACTTCCGCCACGTCGCCAATTCGGAGTGGCAGTCCATCGCGCGTTGCCACGACAATTTTCCGCAGTCGCTCGATGTCGCGCACTTGTCCGGGGATGCGGATCAGGTACTGCTCGCCATGACGTTCGATGTAGCCGGCGCCGACGTTGGCGTTGTTCCGCGCGACGGCGTTCAGCACGTCGTTCATCGTCAACTCGTAGGCCAGCAGCTTGACCGGATCGGGCGTGATGTGGAATTGACGCACGTAGCCGCCGATGGTGTTGACCTCGGTGACGCCTTTCAGATTGCGGAGCTGCGGACGCACCGACCAGTCCTGCAACGTGCGCAGCGCGGTCGGCGTCCATATTTCCTCGTAGCCCTTTTCGGGTTCCAAGGTGTACATGAATATCTCGCCCAGGCCGGTTGCCACTGGCCCGAGAGNAGGATTCAGGCCCGCCGGAAGTTGCGAAGATGCCTGCTGCAAGCGTTCGGCGACCTGCTGACGGGCAAAGTAAATGTCAGTGCCGTCCTCAAAGACCGCAGTGACCTGCGACAGACCGTAGCGGGAAACCGAGCGGGTGTAGTCGAGCCGAGCGAGGCCAGCCAGCGCCGTCTCAACCGGGAAAGTGACGCGCTGCTCAGCCTCCATTGGCGAGTAGCCTGGCGCCTCGGTATTGATCTGTACCTGGACATTGGTAATGTCCGGTATCGCGTCGATCGGTAAGCGGCTGTAGTTCCAGATCCCCAGCCCGGACAGGGCGAGCACCAATAGAAGCACGAGCCAGCGATGCGCGATGGACGCGCGAATGATACGTTCGAGCATATCCGCGTCCTCAGTGATCGTGGCTTGCGCCAGACTTTTCGATGTCTTGGCGTATCAGGAAACTTTGCTCGGCCACGTAGTTCGTGCCGGGCTTGAGTCCTCCAGTCACCTCAACGTATTCACCATCACGATCGCCAAGTTCGAGCATTCGGACTTCGTATGTCTCGCCGACTTGCGTGAACACCACGGTGAAGTCGCGGAATCGCTGCAACCCCGACTCTTTTACCGCCAGCGGTACGTTGCGCGTGCCTACTGTGACCTCGGCTGCCACGGTCATACCTGGGCGCCAACGTCCCTCCAAGTTCGGGATGCTGACGCGGGCAATGACGCTCTGGCCGCTGCCGGCCACCGGCAACAGTCGCTGAATCTTTCCGCTGGCTTCGGTCTTCCCAGTCGCTGACCGGATTCGTACTGGCTGTCCTGGCTTTAGGGCTTCGGCATCGGTGCCAATGGCGCGCAGGTCGATCCATACGTTGGACGGGTCGGCCAGCTCGAACAGCGCACCTGCCTCGGCCACGTCACCGACGTTCGTATTGCGTGCGAGCACCACGCCATCGAACGGTGCGGTAATCGGGTAGGTACGCATACTGTCGTTGCCCTCTACGACGGCCAGCGTCTGGCCGCGGCGGACTCGCTCGCCCTGCTGCACGTTCACCGATCGCACGATGCCAGGGAAGCGTGCGCCAACCGCCGCGTGTCTGTCGGCATCTAGGACAACGGTTCCCATCAACCGCACAACGTCTCGGATGACTGCCGGCCCTGCTGATTCGGTTTTGATACCGGCATCCTTGGCGATGCCGGCCGGAATGCTTACGCGGCCCTCATAGGACTGGTAAGACCAAGTGGACTTCTTTCCGGCATGTTCGGCGGACACGGCGACATCGAACGAATGCGGCTCGATCACTTCACCGCTGCCGACCAGATAGTTGCCCTCTGGCGTGAACGTGAACTGGTTGACCTCGCCATCCAAACGGGAGAGTTTGATAGTCGCAACGACATCGGCGGGAGCGACTGGCTTGCCGTCGCGATAGGCGTAGAGCCTGTAATGCGGGGGCACATTGGTTTCGTAGATGGTGACTTCCAGGGCGAAGTCTCCATCACGGAGTAGTCGGCCATTGTTTGGCCCGCGCTCATAGCTTCCGCTGGCTTGGGCACTGGCCTCCTCTTTGGGTTTGTCGCCGCCAGGGCTGCATGCAGCGGCAAATACGCAAAGGAGTAACAGGGAGAGAATGCGAATCATGGTGCGGTGTCCTCAACGGTGGCGGTGAGGCGTTCCACCTCGACCAGCAGAAGGTGATAGCGGGTGGCGGCTTCGACAGCACGCGCACGCAGATCGAACAGCGTCCGCTGCGCTTGGGCCAGCGACAAATAAGAGAATCGGCCTTGCTCAAAGCCGCGACGAGTTGTTGTCAGGGCGCTTTCAGCCATAGGCAGCATTCGTGCGCGTAACGATTCAGCCTCTGTTCGCGCGTGCGTGAGTTCTTGATACTTGTCGAACAGGGTCTGGTGGCGCTCGAAGCGTTCGGCGTCACGCCGCGCTTCCAGCGCAGCAAGCTCCGCATTTGCCTGGGACACCGCGTATCCAGAGCGCGTCGGGCTACCCAACGGCACCGAGATCGACATCACCACGCCGTGATCCTTGAAGGCTTCCAAACGTCGCACGCCCAAGCTGACGTCAATGTTGGGTTTGGCTTCGGCCTCCGCGAGCCGGCGCCGGGCGCCGATGGTGTCGGCCCGCAAGCGCGAAGCCCACAGTTCCGGCGTCATAGGCAAACGGGTAGCCAACGTCTCGAATGGCGCCACGGTCGGCAAGGTTTGGAGGTCGCCGACGACTTCGCCGAAGTCGGNGGTCATTGCCCNCCAGCTCGCGGCCAAAGTCATCTTGGCGCTCGCCAATTCGAGTTCAGCACTCTCGCGATTGAGCTGCGCCTCAGCGACCGCAATATCGGCGGCCTGCAAATCCGACTCAGGATTGCGAGCGGCTTNTACCCACGCTGCAACCTCTCGACGGGTGCGCTCCGCTTGCTTGATACGCTCCTCGGCATACGTCAATCGCTGTTGCCTAGCGAGCACTTCAATGAAGCGGGCCGTAGTTGAACTGGCCAGGTCGATCCGCGTTTTGGTGGCCTGATGCTCTTGTTCTCTCAGTTCGGCTTGTCCCAGCGTTTGGCGAGCCTCGCGCTTGCCACCGAGTTCTATGACCCGACCGATGCGCAATGTCGTTTCGGCCGAGCGAATACCTCGCAGGTTGCCGTTCCCGGCGACGTTCTCTACCTCGCCGCCAATGGTGTAAGGCGGTGGCAGGGCTTCGCGCTGCGTGCGGGCTCGAACGGCCTGGAGTTGCGCCGTTTCGGCGGTAATGGATGGATGGGCGGCCAGCGCGCGGGAGACTGCTTCCTCCAACCGCAGGGGTTCGGCGGCTAGGGCTGCGGACGTACCGCAGGCTCCGACGAACACCAAGACTACTAAGCGGATCAAATTCATGAAAACCCTCACGACGACAACAGATGGCGAGCAAACGATTCCGCGTGACGACTTCCCGCGCACGCCGGAGCGGAATCGCCATAAGACCGATCGTCAATCGGTTTTTGAGCAAAAACACAGCACGCGCGCATATGGACTTACCTCGTCATCACAGTGATGAGAGATTCGGTCACAGAATGCAGCCATCCTGTAGATAGGCTGCAAAACGCCAGAACAAGAATGCCTAGCATCGGCCCCAAGTATGAGACAGACGAGTGCTTGGGCGACAGCAACGCCTCGACACGCTCAGGGATAAAATCGGAAAAGAACGCCATCGCCAATGGCACCTGTTCCTTGGCGTGTTGCCGAAATATCTTCTCCACTGCAACGATGGTCTCGGCCACGGCGACAGGGCATCCCACTTCGTTTGCAGCAGCGAAATCACAACGCTGTTCCAAGGCGAGTTCCAGATCGCGCAACAGCCGGCGACGAGTGCCCGGCAACTGGATGCTCGACAAGACGACAGCGATCAGGCGATGCAGCACATCTCGATTGGCGATATGAGCCTGTTCGTGCGCCAGCACCACGCGCAATTGCGTTGGGTCGAGTCGCCGCATCAACGAGGTTGAAAGCAGGATGTGGCCATTCCCGACGCCACAAGCCAGCGCCATAGGCTGATCGACATCAAGCACGCGAAGTTTGTCTGGATGCCCCGGACGCCAGCTCAGGCGCACCATCGAGGCAAGGGTTCGACGAGCACGCCAAAGGCCAACTGCGGCCCGTAAAGCCAGCCAAACCGCGTATCCCGCCAACAATGCCAATGCTCCCCATAGCCAGGCACTTTGCCCATTGCCGCTCGGGTGCCAAACGCACAGGTGCAGCAGCGTGTCAGCGTGCGCAGAGCAGGCAGCGGCAAATCTGGCCGAATCATCAAACATCGACGGCATGGCTATGGTCATGGCCGTATAGGCAATACCCGCCAATGCGGGTGTTACCAGCATCCACCAAGACACTCTTGCTCGCTGATAGGNGGTCTTTCCCGACAGCGCACGGCGTAATGGGCGCTCGCAGGCTCCAATCAGCAGGGTAAGCGTTACTGCCAGCACGAAGCCGGATAGCAATGCGAACTGAAGTAGTGGGCCATAACTCGTCATCACGGCTGATCCAATTCAGCGCGACGACGGGCAATCAACTCCTCCAGCCTCTTGAGCTGGTCATCATCCGCCCTTGCAGCAAGATCGACAAAGGCGCTCAACAACGCATCCGGCTGCGGGCCTGCGACACGACGCACCGTGGACTCGACCAGCTTCTGGATCAGTTCCCGGCGAGATACTCGTGCCGAGTATTCGTAGGCATGGCTGATCTTTTCGCGCTGGAGCATGGCCTTGCGAAACAGACGTTCTAGCGTGGATTGCACGGTGTTCAAGGAAATCGAGCGAGACTGCCCAATGCGCGCGTACACCGCCTTGGTGTCGGACGGGCCGAAGCGCCAGATGTCTTCGAGCACGGCGATTTCCAGATCGCCAAGTGTTGGTACGCTGTGGTTGGTCAATGTTGTCGGCTCCGAGCTTTGACTCGAACTCAAGAGTATCCACCACAAAAACCGACCGTCAATCGGTTTATTGTGCGACCCGTGCCGGACACTGCTATCGTAGGAAGTTAACCAACGGCAGGCCCACGCTGCCGTCCTATCTCCCAGGACACGCCGCCGCCGCGCACCGTAGCGGCAAGCTGCTGGCCCAGCCGCTGCTCGACCACCGGCCGCCACGGCACCAGACTGAACCCCTTGCCGTCATCGAGCATGGCGTAGCGCCCACTGGCGAGCATGACGCTGCGCCGGTAGATACCGGCCACGCGCTGACCGTCACCCGCAGGCCGATGTTCCAAGCCGGTTTCGGCCGCAATGTCCTTGGCGGCCTGCACCAGCTCCCGATTGCGCAACGTGCCCAGCAGGTTGCGCGCGAGGATCACGCGCTGCCCACGCCGCTCGGCCAGCCCCTGTTCGGCCAGGAAGTCGGCGCGCTGCTGCATTGCCTGCTTGGCCTCGCCGCCAAAGCCTAGGTCGCCCAGGCCCGAGCCGCCGCCGATCAACTGCTGGTCAAGCCAGGTGGCCCCGATAACGCGGGCCTGCCGCTCGATGGGCAGGTGCGATTTCAGTTCCACGGCCACGCCGCCCAGGCGCTGCGCGTCGTAGCGGCGGCCCTGTTCGGCCAGGTCGTCCGGCACCTTCCATAGTCCCTCGGCCACGCGCTCCACGATGCCAGCGCGGCGCAGGGCTTCCAGCCGGCGGACGTGGGCCGCGACGACTTCCTGCGGATCGCGGCCCGGTACGGCCTGACCCTGCGCGATGGCGAGGTGATGATCGGTGCGGTACAGGCCACCGCTCGCCAGTGCGGCGATGTTCTTGTCGGCGGCGCGCACGTCGGCCGATCCCTTCACCTCCACCACGGCACCGGCTGGGTAGTTCGCCAGCTCGTCGCGGGCGTTGAGCGCGACGTAGTGGGCCTTGCCATCCACCCCGTCGATGACCAGATAGCCCCGGTCGCGCAGTTCGTCGGCCAGCCCCTTCGCGGCCACGCGGCCGAGGATGGTTCGGCCATCCTCGCCCGGCTCGAACACCGCCAGCTCGCGCGGCTGGCCGCTCATG
This sequence comes from Dechloromonas sp., assembly GCA_013693915.1. Classification (GTDB taxonomy): domain Bacteria; phylum Pseudomonadota; class Gammaproteobacteria; order Burkholderiales; family Rhodocyclaceae; genus Azonexus. Next base: position 1,306,677 of record CP059264.1, read on the forward strand.
GCCCGCTGCATGGTGCGGATGATGTCGCCACGCTCGCCCAGGGCGCGCAGGGTCTTTTCGGCGTCGGTATGGACCGCCCAGGTGCCCGGCTGCGTTTCGTCGGCCAGGCCCAGACGCTGCAAGCGTTGCAGCCGGCCGATCAGCAGCAGGCGCTGGCGTTGCAACCTCGGCTCGTTGAGCCGTTCGACATGCACCAGGCCATCGTCGCCCAGCTCGCGCTTGAGCGTGCGATCCAGGCTCGTCCACCGCTCCTGTTCCACCTCGCGCTGCAAGGTCTGCTGGATCTCCAGCTCGGTGCGTGGCCCCAGCCATTCGGTCGCCAGTTCGGCCGCACGATGGCGGAAGCCATCGGCGATGTAGTCGCCCGCGATGATGAGGTCTCTGCCCGTATCGTCGCGCCCGCGCACGACGATGTGCGTGTGCGGGTTGTCGGTGTTCCAGTGGTTGACGGCCACCCAATCAAGGCCCGTGCCCAGGTCGGCCTCCATGCGGCCCATCAGGTGCCGCGTGTAGGTGCGTAGGTCTTCCAGCTCGGCCCCATCCTCGGGCGAGAGGATGAAGCGGAAATGGTGCCGGTCGTCGGTGCAGCGTTCCTTGAAGGCGTCGAGGTCGGCGGCATCGGTCTGCTGCCCGTAGGCTTGGCCCGGCTCGCCATCGCGGCCTACGCCATCGCGCTCGATGTAGCGCAGGTGCTTGGCGAGCGACTGCGGGCTGGCTTGGCGCTGGTTGACCAGTAGCGTCTTGATGGTCACGCGCCGCGACATGGGCGTCAGNNCTTCGCTCCGGCGAAGCGCGCCGCCGTGTGGCCGCGCCCCAGGCGCGAGCCGGGCCGCTGGCCGTTGCCCCTCCCGGAGCCGCTGGCAGTGCCGGGACGGCGCACCGACGACTTGCCNGCTACTGGCCTTGCCTGCCTGCTTGAGCACCTTGGAAACGAAGCTCTGGCCCCGGTTCTTCGGTGCGCTGGGGCGGATGCGGAAATCATCGTCGCGGCGGTCGGTCATGGCTGCGCTCCCTGCAAGCTCTGGCGTGTCCGGTCGTGTGAAGCACGCGGACAGCCCTGCATTGGCGCGGGCCTCGCGCCCCACGCGGCACGGCGGCGAAGCCGCTGCGTGCCGCGCCACCCCNNATGTGCAGACTGGCTTTCGACGCGGCCCGGTGCCGCGTCCTTTGTCTTGCCTTCCGCCTTTGCCCCTCGCTGGCGCTCCGGGCAGCGGCGGCCCGGCGGTGCTGCTGCGCGAGCAGCCAGCGCGCCGGCGAACGCGGCGACGGCCATAGGCCGGGCGCGTTCGAGGCAAGACGCCTGCACGTTGGACGGCTGCGCCGAAGGCAGCGCGAAGTGCGGTGCGAATGCACCCGCANNCTGCACGCGCGACGACACGGCGACGGCCAGCAGAGCGACACGCCCGATGGCACGACAAGATGCACGGCAACGTGCAGCGAGTCGGCGGCCATCATGGGCGGGATTCCAGCCAGACTGGATGCGCGACCCCGATCACGGCGGATGCGCTGACCGGCCCGAAATACCGGCTGTCGAACGACGCCGGGTTGGTCACACTCAAGAGGAACAGTTCGCCGGATTCGAGGCGGCGGCATTGCTGCCAGGATGGCAGCGGCCGGCCCCAGCGGTCGGCAGGCAGCACGGCGGCCGAAGGCACGCCGTCGATGCGGACGACGCGGCCAGTGCTGCACAACTCCTGCGGCGCGACGGCGCCCACGCGCTTGAGCAGCGGCACGCGCGCCGGCAGGTAGCCGCGCTGCGCGGCCAGCGCGGCGGCGTCTGGCGGCAGCGTGGTCAGGACGATGCTGCCCACGGACAAGGGACGTGGCAGCGAGCCGGTGCCGTGGCCTTGCGGATCGACGCGATACCAGCCGACCGCCACGCTGTCGGACGGGTTGTAGATCAGGCGCGGCAGCGGATGCACGAAGGACGCCCAGGCGAGCGCAGCGAGGCCGCAGGCGGACAGGCCCGCCAACACGAGGCGAGCGCGCAGGCGCGAGCGAGGATGCGGCGGGATGCCGGTTGNCGCTGGCAACGGCGGATGGAAGCGTCATGGCAGCGTCCTCCCGGTTAGCCAGGCAGCGTGCCGCTCGGCGGTGTATTCGGGCAGCGGCAGGCGTGCAGCGAGCCGGTTGGCGAGCGTGCGCCAGTACGCGGGCGAGACAGCGGCGGGCGCGATGCCCAGCGCCTCGATGGCGTCGATGCACTCCAGCACCGCGCGCACCTGGTTCTCCCCTTCGGCGTGGAGCAGCAAGCGCGCCCNCGGCTGCACGCCGGGGATGCGCTGCGCTGCATCCAGCGGCGTGCAAGCCTGCATCACCATGAGCTGCCAACGCACAGTGCCGTAGTCGTTGGCCTGCCAGCGGATACGGCACAACATGGCGCCCGGCAGGAACACCGCGCAACGGCGCCAGCGGTCGAGCTGGTGCGTGCGCGCAGGTTCGCCGAAGCGCAGGTAGAGCTTGAAGCGTGGTTCGATGTAGGCAAGCGCCACGCGCGTCAGCGGCGCGCTGGCAGGCTGGCCGGCAAGTGCAGCCGTAGCCGCGCCAGCGGCAGGCGAAGCGGATGCAGTCATGGTGCGTTCTCCNNTGCGGTGCTCTGGAAACTCCCGCTCCAACAGGCCACGCAGCAGGTCGGCCACGGTCACGCCTTGCGTGAAGGCCGACACCTTGATGCGTGCCCGCATCGCGGGTGTGATGTCGAGGGTCAGGCGGGCGGTGTAGAGGTCGCCCTTGCCCAGCGCATCGGCATCGCCCTGGCGAATCCACGCCTCGGCGTGTGGATTCGCGGGCGGACGTGCGCCGATGCCGACGCGCTTGACCGTGCGTTNTGCTGTTCGGTGGCGGCTTCGCTGTCATGTCGGCCACCGCAACAGTTCATCCACCAGCGCGGTCATTTCGCGGGCGGCGGTGCTGTCGGGCGCCGTTTCGCGTGCAAGCCGGCCAGCGGCTACGCTGTCGGCGAACACGATGCGCTGATGCACTTCCGCGCGCAGCGCAGGAAGTGGCTGGTCGGCGAGCGCCTGGCGCGCTTCGCGCCCGATGATGGTGGTGCTGACGCGCCGATTGATGACGAAGGCCGCGCGCAGCGCGGGCCGAAAGACTTGCGCCTCGCGGATCAGCGCCACCATCTCGGCGCTGGCCCACAGATCGTAGGGGCTGGGCTGCACGGGGATCAGCACGCGCTCGGCCGCCAGCAGCGCGGAGCGCGCCAAGGCGGCGATCCTGGGCGGGCCGTCGATGACGACGTGATCGGCCCGCCTGGCGAGTTCTGGCGCTTCTTGGTGCAGCGTTTCGCGTGCAAGGCCCACGGCGCTGAACAGCCGTGGCAAGCCTTGCTGGCTTCTGCGCTGTGTCCAGTCCAGCGATGAACCCTGCGGGTCGGCGTCCAGCAGGACGACGTGCTGACCGCGCATCGCCAGCTCGCCGGCGATGTGCGTGGCGAGCGTGGTCTTGCCCACGCCGCCTTTCTGGTTGAGCAGAGCGACGATCATGGCGCGGCCCTCCGTGTTGGAAAGCCGGGCTTTTGCTGCTGCGTTTGTGGCCGCGGGGTGGTTGTCCACCGCAGCGGCGTTTCCCTACTAAAAGTTAGAGAAACTAAGTTAGGGAAGTTAGAGGACGCGCAAACCCAGTGCTGGCGCGGGTTTGCGGCCGATCGGCACGCCTGATAGCACGATAGTCCCACGCCTGATAGCACGATACCCCGCACGCCTGATAGCACGACACCATTCACAGGCTTTCCCGGAGTTATCCCCGTGCCGTCTGCGGCACGGGCCGGAACGTCAGCAGTTCCATGCCGTTGTCGGGCATCCGCTCGATGCCCAGGACGTAACCGGGCAGCGACTGCCGCGCGACGAGCGCGCGCAGATCGCAGGCGAAGTCGTAGGGCTTCGCGGTGCTGCCGGACTTCTGGTGCAGATAGCGAAAGTCGAACTGCCAGCCGTATGCCTGCTTGCCGCCGTGCTTGCGCACCAGGCGGTACAGCCACCGCTCGATGCCGCCGGTGAGCCGGAAATACGCCGGGTCGATGGTCAGCACCAGCGCGGCGTCGAGCACGCCGGCAAAGAACCAGTCCGGCAGGATCAGCTCGATGCCCAGCGGCGTGCCGCTGGCATCGGCCAGTTCCTTCCATTCGTTGATCCACGAAAAGCGGTGCAGGCGCCGGCCTGTTGTCTCGCGGATGGACGTGGCCACCGTGGTCGATTGCAGGCGATCCAGCGCGGCCTTGAGGCGCTGGTAGTCGCGCAGCGACTTGCCGCGCCCGATGAAGCGCAGGATCTCGTAGGGCGTCGCGCGCATCAGCCGCGACGGGCGCAGGCCCGCGTCCTTCGCTTCCACGATCTGCGAGGCCGCCCATATCAGCACGTCCGCATCCCAAATCGTGGCGATGCCGTGCTCCTGCGTGCCCTCTACGCGGATCGTCACGTTGCCCGCGCGGAAGTCGATGGGTTTGACCCGCTTGGACTTGCCGAGCGAGAAGAACGGATAGGCCATCAAGTCCTGGCTGTCGCGCGGCGCCATGTCGCCGGGCAAGGCGCGGAACAGGTCGAGCTGTTCGCGCTCCTGCAACGACCGCTGCCGGAACGGCAGCGCGGAGCTGGACATGGTGATGGCCTGCCGCGCGCCGCCGATCAGCGCGCACGGCTGTCGGCCGAGTGGTGCTCGGCGTACTCGGGATCGGAAGTCGTCTCGAAGCTGCGGTCGGCGGCCCAGGCATCGAGGTCGGCCACGGCGTACATGACGCGCCGGCCGAACTTGCGAAAGCGCGGACCACCACCGATCACGCGCTGCTTTTCCAGCGTGCGCGGCGACAGGCGCAGGTATTCGGCGGCTTCGTCGTTGGTGAGATAGCGTTGGGGCTGCGCGGCAGCGGTCGAGACAGTGGCGGCAGGCCGCAAAGGAGCGGGACGCATGGTGTGAACCTCCATNAGCTTTCAAAGCTCCGGCCACACAGCGCAACCGGATGGAGGCAGTCTCAGAAAACCAAGCTGTCCTGCTCAGGGCCGTTTTGCGTCGTCCTCAAAACGACCCTTCTCAAGCGGCGGAAGCTGTGCTAGGCGGCGATAGCCGCCGCGCATCAGCGCATCGCCGCGCCGTACCAAGCGGCGTACCTTGGAGCGCAGGCCGCCGTCGCTGTACCAATCGGCTGCGGCATCGCCGCCGAACAAGCCTTCGGCCACCTCGCGCAAGGACGCACCCGCTAGGGTTGCGTCGAGCGCCTGCAAGGTGTGTAGCTCAAGCAGCGCGGCGGGTGCCGGCCTGGGCTTCGCAGAAGCCAGGGCCGCGCCGAGCGCATGGTTGCGCGCAGGTGCGGCGGCGCCGCCGCGGCGGGCATAGGCGACAGCCATCCCGTCTTCCAGGCCGGGCGCCAGCGCGAAGCGCAGGCAATGACCTGGGCTGTGCGCCATCAGCGCCAGCCCTTTGCCGTCATGGAGCAGTTGCTTGTGCCCGGCAATGCGCCAAAACGTGAACGCGGGAGCATACTGCGGCGGATCGGCGTCGGGATAGAGCTGCACCACGGCCACATGGCCGGGCAACCAGGCTGGATGCGCGTCGCGCGCATCCAACGCCGGATCTTCCAGCAGGCGCAAGCCCCAGCGATGCACCGCCTGCTGCGCGGCTTTCGGCCGGCGATGATGGCGCAGCCAGTCGAGCCGGTAATCGGGGTTTCTGCGCAGATATTCCCAGGCCGTCCCAAGGTCGTCCAAGTGCAGCACGTACAGATACGCGGCAGTCGGATACCAGTGCTCGGCGCTGCGATCGACCATGACGCAACCTCCCTGCGAACAGGACTGGCCGCGACGGAAGAACTACGTGCTACATCGGTGTCATCAGAACGAAATGGGTTAAGGGAATAGTTGGGCTGTCAAGTCCGACTGGCTCCGATGCGTTGCGGTATTCGTCTCAATGCTGCGGCGGCAGCGTCCCTNNCCCGTGGGACGCCGTACAGGCCAGCCTGCCGCAGTCCGCGTCAGGCATCATGTCCGTTTGGATCAGACTGGCGCGGCTACGCCGCAAGAATCTCGATTGAGACCTGCCCGGTATGACACCAGACTGAAAAAGTCACAGTAGGCTGTGTTCAGTCCGGGATAGCCCCGTCGCGCTCGGCCAGCCGGGTGTATTCCGACAGCGTGCGCGTGGGCCGGAAGTAGCGGTCGCGCATCACGGGCTGCTGATGCGGCCCGACGATGCCAGCCAGCTCGGACAGCTTGACGGTTCCTTGCGCCGGCATTCCGATTCCCAGGTCGATGAGGCCCCAGGCGGTGTCGCCATCGGCGGGATCGAGTGCGGCCAGCAGCCAGGTCACATGCGCGTCCGGCGTGAACAGCCGCACCACGGGCACCGGGTCGATGGCCTGGCCAGCGGCACGAGCCTCGCCGTTGGCGAGCAGTTGCGCGCGCTCCGGGACGGTGGCGAGTGGCTGGGGCATGGTTGGCAATCCCACAAATCCAATGATGCACGGATGCGGTTTCACGCCCAAGCGCAGAACCGCCAAACCGGATTTACGCCTTCGTGTGCAAGCACGGATGCGCTTGCGTGGCTTTGCTGGAACCAGCAAATGCGGATTTCCGTAAAGGCACGAAAACGTAGAACACCAAATGAACACTATAGATTGTAGCCCTATAGGGCGCAATGGGCTGTCATCTTGGTTTTTCGAGGGAAACCATAGGTGGCGGCTGGGAACTCATTGGCGAAGGCGTTGAAGACAGTCAGGAAGGCGCGTGGCTTGAGCCAGGAAGCCTTCTCTGACGTGTCCAGCCGCACCTATATGAGCACCCTCGAACGCGACCTGAAAAGCCCGACCCTGCATAAGCTGGCCGAGCTGTGCGAGGTGATGGAGATCCACCCGCTCACGCTGCTGACGCTGGCCTACGCGGGCGACAGCACGCACAAGGCCGACGAGCTGCTGGCGCAGGTGCGCCGGGAGCTGGAGGCGGTGCTGAAGGAGCGCGGCGCGGCGAAGCCGCGCGCGTGACGTGGTGATGTGCTGCGAACAGCAGCACAGCGCCCCGCCGCGATGGGCGGGGCGCTGCGGCGGTCACGCCGCCTGGGGCTTGCTGCGCGACCAGATCAGGTCGTGCGTACCGTCCTCGCCTTCGATCAGGCGGGCATAGACCGGAGCCGGGAACGAAGGATCGTCGAGGGTCACGGACTTGTATTCCCGCCCGGCCTCGCTGGTCTTGTTCCACGCCGCGCCGATGTCGTGGCCGGCGGCCTGGAGGCGGAAGTCGGGGGCGTTCTCGCTGCTGCCCTTGTCGTTGGGAACCAGCTTGACCTTGACGTTGAGCGTCAGGGTGCGCAGCGTGCCGGTGAAGCCGTCTTTGTCTGCGGTGAAGGTGCCGATGTTGGCCATGATGATTTCTCCTTTCGGTTGAACAAGGTTCGCGCCCATCGCGTCCTTGTTGTGATCCGGCCGGCGGGNGGACGGGCTGGCTGCACCGCTTGCGGTCGAAACGCAGTGGAGAGCCGGGAGGCGAAAAGAATTTGCTGCGCGAGGAAGCCGCGCAGCGGCGGGGAAATTGTTTTCGCCGGACGGTTGCAGCCANNTGAAGCCCGAGGCGCAGCCGCGCCCCCGCCAGGATTCACAACGAGACAAGGACGCCTTGGGCCGAACCGCTCCGAAAGGAGATGGGGCCGACTCGGCATCCCCGCCCGAAGGCTTCTCCGGCTCGCCCGCTGACGCGGGCCAGGTCAACCNCGCAACGACAGGCGAGAACGCCCCCGCCATACCTTGCGGCGCCGGTCTTGAGGCGTGGCGTGGAAGCTCCATAGCGATACCGGGCGGGTTGTCCGTGAACCGTCCTTCGTGACGTGATGGGCAGGAACCGCCAGCGTTGAGGANCGGCACGCACCTGCACAACCTGCCGCAGCAAGCGCCAGCGTGTTCGCCAGCGTCCCGNNTCCATCGCGGCGGGACGTTGGGCGGGCCGATCCGGCGCAGCCGGTTCGGCAGCATCGAGGGGCGCCAAGCATCGCGCGGCGGGGATAGCTCGCAGGGCTTTCCCCTGGAGGCAAGCGAAGCGCGCAGCGCCGCAGGCGCGAAGGCGTGAGGGATTGAAGCCGAATGGCCGTGACGGCAAAGACGGCACGGGGCGTAGCCCGAAAGCCCGGCGGCGCTATGCGCCGACACGCCCAGGCCGTTCCAGATTTCTAAGCAGGAAACGCGGACATGCCTCTGATGAAATGGGCGCGGNNCCCTACGCTGCGAGGTATGCACGCGGCAAGCCGAAAACCGCTGGTGATTCCCGCGCACGGCGGGCGCTACGGCTTGCAGGCCCATACGGGCCTGCCATTACCGGGCGGGAAGCCCGGTCACGTCAACGCCGCCGTCTGAGCTGCCGCGAGGGCGGCGGCGTGCCGATTCGGCTGGTGGCCTTGAACACCGGGCGCGGCCACTGCCGCGCCCGGATTTTCGTCCACCGCGCCCAGGACGGAACGGCCTGGGCGCGGTGCTGATCGCGGTTATTCCTTCGTCTCGATGAGCCACCACACGGCACGCGGCAAGGCGCGGCCCGTGATGGGGTGAATGTCGGTGAGGTCGGCGCAGGCCGTCCAGCCCGAGGGCGGGCGGTAGCCGCGCACGTCGCCATCGCCGTTCCAACGGCGGGCGCGTACCGTGCCAGCGGCGTAGATCGCCGCCATGCGCGGGCGGCTAATGGTGGTGCGGGTCATGGGGCNTTCTCCTTCCAGCGAAGCGCCCCGGTCGAGGCCGGGGCGCTTGCCTTCGGCGCGGGTCAAGCGGCCAGCGCCTCGGCGGGTTCATCCGCTATTGCCTCGGCATCCTCCGGGGCGTTCTGCTCCGGGCCTGCCTCTTGCGCGGCGTCCTGCGGGCCTGCGGCCTCGAAGATGGCGGGCATCCAGCCCGTGCCATCGGCCAGCCGCTCGGCTTCGCTGGCAATGTCGGCCTTCTTCAACTTCGCCAGCCGGTTGGCCTGCTCGGGTGCGTACTCGCCCACGGCATCCAGAATCACGGCCTTGGAAACGTGCTTGAAGTAGCCTTCTGCGGTCGGCTTCCACCATGCGGCCATGTCGAGGCCCACGGCCTGCGCCAGTTCCTCGCCGGGTTGCTGCACCGTGGCGCGGGGCGTCACCACGTCCACCGTGGAAGCCACGCACACGGCCAGCAGCCGCACCAGTTCATCTTGCGACTTCGCCAGCAGCGCGGCGAACAGTTCGGCGCTGTCCTCCGGCAAGGCTTCACCTGCCACCTGTTGCAGTTCGCGCAGCGCCACGGCAGCGGGCGATTCCGGCCAGTCCGGGGCCATGCCTTCCAGCCGGTCTTGCACCGTGAGGCGCACGCCGAGCGGCAGGCCATCGCCGTAGGCGTCGGGCTGCAAGACAGTCTGCACCATGCCATGCACCAGCGCGGCCAGCGCGACGTGCGGATGCCGCGCGACTTCGATTTGCAGCGCCGCCGTGCGGTGGGCACTCAACCGCTGCGCCAGCCGATCGGACAGGCTCGCGGCCTTGGGTGCGTCGTCGGCGTCCTCGTGCTCGTCGTTGGCGGCTTCGCCTTCGGTGTTGCCGAAACCGCGCCGCAGCTTTTCCAGCGTGCGCAGCGCCTTGGCCTCGGCTTCGCGCAGCAGGCCGCGATGAATAACGGCCTCGCCGTTGCGGTCGATGGTGACGATGGCACCGGCCACCTCGCGCACCTCGGGAGCGTAACCTTGCAAGGCGTCCTCCGCGTCTTGTAGTTCGCCGACCACCTGATCGCGCCGCTGTTCCAGTTTCTCGGCCTTGGCCTCGTCCTCGGCGTCGCAGGCTTCTTCCAGCTCGGCGTCGATCTTTTCGAGGCGGCTTTCCAGCGAGGCGATGCGGCGGGCCTCGCGGCTGGTCGGCTCACGGCGGTGGCGCGGGGCGTTCTGGAACGCCTGCCGTTCCTCGTAGGCCAGATGCGGCACGGCCTCCACCCATGCCCAACCCTCGGCGCGCACGTCCTCGGCCAGCGTTGCCAGCTTGTCGCGCACCAGCGTTTCCAGCACTGCGGTATCGGTCAGGTAGGTTCCGGCATCGCCTTCCGCGAACAGGTCGCGGCGGATGCCGCCGCCTGCCTGCCGGTAGGTGTTCAGTCCGACGAAGCGCACCAGCGCGTGCGCGGCGTCGATTTCGCGCTCGGTCAGGCGCTCGCGCAGCTTGGACGGGCTGCGCTGCCATTCCGGCGCACCATAGAACGCGGCTTCCTGCGCGGCGTGGTCGTCGGTGATGGTCAGGGCCATCAACTGTTCCAGCGTCACGCCACTGGCGCGATAGTCGGCCATGAGGCGCGGCGAGACATTCGCCAGCTTCAAGCGGCGCTGCACCACCAGCGGGGACACGCCGAAGTCGGCAGCAATGTCCTCGATGGGGCGTCCTTCCTTGACCAGCGCGGCGAAGGCCGCGAACTGGTCGGCGGGGTGCATGTTCTCGCGCTGCACGTTCTCCGCAAGGCTGACGGTGCGGGCGGAAGCGTCGGCCACCAGCAGGCACGGCACTTCGTAGTCGGCGGGAATGCGCTTCTTCTTCGCCAGCAGCTTCAAGGCGGTCAGGCGGCGATCGCCGGCCACCACCTCGTAAGTCTCGCCATCGGCGGAAAGGATGACGATGAGGTTTTGCAGCAAGCCGATGCGGGCAATGCTCGCGGCCAGTTCGGGGATGGACAGGCGCGGCATCTTGCGGGCGTTGCGCTTGGAGCGGCGCGGCAGCAACTGCGAGAGCGGAACCAGAATCAGGTTCTTGGACGGGTCGGCCATTTCCAGCGGGGCGGCGGCTTCGATGGCGACGGCTTCGGTTTTGAGTACGGCGTTCATGGTGATGACTCCTTGCGGTTGGGATGCAGCAGCGAGAGAAGCGGCAAGGGCTGCTGCCTGCCCCTGCCGCGTGGGGATTCAGGCTTTCAACTGGCGCAGGCCATCGGCCAGCAGCCACAGGGCGCGATTGAGGCGCACGCTTTGGTCGATGCCCTGCACGGGCCGGGTGGTCTGGCGGCGGCCATTCGCGGCGCGGGCGGACAGGCCGCCTTTGGTCAAGTTCTCCTGCGTGCGGTTGAACACGCTCCACAGGTCGCGGCGGTCGTCGTCGTTGCGGCGCGGCATCAGGATTTGCGATTCCGTGATGGGCGCGGGCTTGTCCTCGTCGTACTTCAATGCCAGCGCAGCGCGGGCGAACACTTCCGATTCCCCGGCGTCGAGCGTGATGGCGCGCATGGCATCGCGGGATTCCTGCGCCCGGTCGAAGCCGTGCAGGACTTCGTAAGCGCCTTCGATGACGTGCCCCGCTACGTCGCCCTTGTGGGGAACGCGCACGTTGGCCACGGTGTCGCCGCAGACAAGGCCATTGCTGCAAACGAAGCGGAACATCCCGGCCAGCATCTGATAGCTGCTAGTGCCGTCATGGGAGTTCAGCAGGATGATTTCGTTGGCCTCGCGGCCGTTGATCTGGCTGGCGTGGCGCAGCCGGATCATGTGCTTCGTGTAGTCGCGGCGGTCGTCGTGGCGCACGCGGGTTTGCGTCACCATGAAAGGCTCGAAGCCTTCCCCGCGCAGTTCTTGCAGCACGGTCGCGGTGGGGATGTAGCTGTACCGCTGCGAGCGGCTTTCGTGCGGGGCGTCCGCGAAGATGGACGGGGCCACGGCCCGGATTTGGTCATCGGACAAGGGACGTTCCGAACGCAGCACCGGGGAACGGGAAGCGAAGCGGGATGCGAGTTGCATGGCATTTCTCCTGACAAAGAAAAAGGGTTTGCTGTTCACCGCACACCGGATTCCTAGATTCGGAAGCCCAGCCTTTCGGCTGTTCGGTGCGGTCGGCACGAGGAACCCGGTTGGCCCTGTTGCCACCGTCTTTCCTGAGTTCATCGCCCGCGACGGTCAGGAGCGCGCGAACGGGTGCCGTCAAGGAGGCAAGCGCAGGGTTGGTGCGGCCCGCAGGCGCAGCCGAGGACACGGCCCTGCGCGCCTTGACGGCACACGGGCGCGGGCTACAGTCGCGGTGAAGGTGATGAAGTCAGGGAGACGGCTGGACATGGCAACGGCCCCTCAACACGCCGACCGCACGGCAAGCGAAGCGCGCAGGCCCGGATCTAGGAATCCGGGCCGGAGGCGTCAGCCGAGCGGAGCGAGGGAACGATGGAAGCCCATCAGGGGCGAGACGCCGCAGGCGGCTCGATGCGCAACGCGCACGACAGCGCGACCGGCCACGTTTCTTGGCCGGGGACGCACAGCCTTCAAGGCTCGATGCACAAGCTCATGCGCCAGTCATCGGGAAACAGGTTCGACAGCGACTGCCGTGGTCTGGCCGATCCGGCGCAGCCGGTTCGGCGGTCTTTGAGGGCGCCAAGCANNTCGCGCGGCGGGGATAGCCCGCAGGGCTTTNCCCTGGAGGCAAGCGCAGCGCGCAACGCCCCGTCAGGGGCACTTAGGCATCACGCCGAGTCGTCAGGACGCAGGCTGGATTCCGCAACCGGCATCCAAGGCGAAGTCGAGTNNTCAGGTAGTAGCGCCTGCCACGCGCATACAGCCCCGAAGGCTCGGTAGGCTGGTAGAACCCGGTGACGCGGCGCCGGAACTGCGCGCCAAACTCGTTGGTGTAGATCACCGCGTCGCCGATCTTGAAGCGCAAGGGCTGACCGTTCTCCGGCGCGAACGGCTTGAGCGCATCGTGTTGCGCCGTGATTTCGATGATGTAGTCGTGATGGCTGCTCATGGCATTGATCTCCTGCGAAGGTTGGGAAAGCGCAAGGAGCGCCTTGCGGCGCTCCAAGGGCTGGTTCAGACGACGACACGCCCGACCAACCGGGCATCGCGCGCGTAGGCGCTCAACCGCTTCTCGGCGCGGAAAGACAGGTCGCGCTCGATCGGCAGGCCCAGCCTGCCGCGCACGGTCGCCAGCTCGCCCAGGCTGACCCAGCCGATTTCCGGCATCCCCAGGCCCAGGTCGCAAAGACCAAAGGCGTGGTCGTGGTCATCGGGATCAATCTCGGTCAGCAGCCAGGTCGCGCCGGCATCCGGCGTGAACAGCTTGACGACGGGTGCCGGATCGAAGTCCGGGTTCTCCAAGGATTCGCGGCCGTTGGCCAGCAGCACGATGCGCTGCTCGTCAGTGATGAGTGCGTTGTTCATGGTGAACTCCTGAAAGGTTGCCGGGCGGAATTGCCCGACCCTTCCGGGGCACGGCGCAGCGCAAGCAGTCAGGGGTCAACGACGGCCGCCAGAACGCAAGCGCCATCGGCGCGCAGCCCTTGACGGCGAGAACGCCGTGGCACGATGAAGGGGACAGCAAGACCGCCTCCCTCGCACCTCCACGCACGCGGTTTTTGGCAAGCGAAGCGCGCAGGCCCGAATAGCAATCCGGGCCGGAGGCATCAGCGATGTGAAAGGCGGGCAGTTCTTAAATGCGCGCCCAGTCCCGGTGCAGATCGTCAACGATCATGGGATGACGGTGCCCGCCTCGGTCTGCATGTTCGCGCAAGTGAGGATGATCTGGCGGTAGATCAGGGTGATCGTGGGCGATGTCGGAAGAATCACTAGCGGGCCAGAGCCACAGCGCCAGTCCCACTCCGACAAGACCAATCAGCGACATGATGATGAAGGTCGATTGCAGCCCAAAGGCAGCGCCGAAGCGACCGGCCAAGGGATAGCAAATGAGCCAACACGCATGGGAGAGGGCGAATTGCGCGGCAAAGACCGCGGGGCGATCCTCGGGGTGAGCGGAGCGGCGCAACAGCCGGCCGGAAGGTGTTTGCGCCACGCTGTAGCCGAAGCCGACCACCAACCAGATCACCACCAGAACGGCATATGTCGGAATCATTGCCCCGGCTGCCGTTCCCACAACCAGCATCGTCGCTCCCGCAATCATGACAGGCCGATCAGCAATCTTGTCGAGCAGGCGAGGCAGCGCGAAGGCCGCAACCATCGACCCGCCTCCGAAGGCCGCCAGCGCCCACGCTACCTCGGATTCGCCCAGGCCGAAGCGTGCCTTCACGATGACCACCGTGTTCTNGATCACCATTGACCCCGCTGCTGCCACCGCGAGGCTGATCGCCAGCAGACCCCGAAGGCGCGGCGTGGCGAGGTAAATGCGCGTGCCCCGCGTAGTGCGATCCCATATGCCACGACGCGGGCCGGGAACGGTTGTGGGAAGCCTCACGCTGACCACAAGCGCGGCTGACACGAGGAAGCCGAGAACCGTTCCGGCAAACAGGTTGTGGAAGCTGATGACCGTCAGTAGCGCGGCGGCCAGCATCGGGGAAATCAGGCTTTCCAAATCGTAGGCCAGCCGGGAAAGCGACAGTGCTTTCGTGTACTCGTCTTCGTCGGGAAGGATGTCCGGGATAGTGGCTTGAAAGGTCGGCGTGAAGCCTGCGGACGCCGCCTGCAAGACGAAGATCAGCAGATAGATTTGCCAGATTTCGCTGACAAAGGGCAGGCAGAGCGCAACGGATGCTCGTACTAGGTCAAGGGCAACGAGCAACGACCGTCGCGGCAGCCGGTCGGCGAACGCCTGCGCGACCGGGGCGACTCCGACATAGGCCAGCATCTTGATTGCGAGTGCCGTCCCGAGTACCGCGCCGGCATTCGCCCCGGCCAGATCGTAGGCAAGCAGGCCAAGGGCCACCGTCATCAGGCCGGTGCCGACAAGCGCAATCACCTGAGCGGCGAACAGGTGACGATAGGTACGGTTCTTCAGGACGGAGAGCATCGGCGGGCCTCAGAGCAGTTTGGTCAGTGCCTTCATTTCGGTCAAAACGGAGTCTTCGTCATGGGCCAGGCAATGGTCGATGTGGTCGTGGATCAGGACGCGCTTTGCGGCCGTCACCGCGCTTTCCACCGCCGCGAGCTGGCGGGCGATGTCGAGACAGGATTCGCCACTTTCGATCATCCCTATGACGTGCCGAAGATGACCATCGGCGCGTTTCAGCCGCTTCACGAGATCGGGATGGGTTGAGTGCTTGTGTGTCGCGTTCATGTGGCAATTGTATCCCCCTGGGGGATATGAAAATGTGCGCCGCCCGCGAAGGAGCGACGCACCGAAGGCCGCACGACGCAATCAGCCCGCCGCCGGCGCTGTCATCGACTGCAACTGCTCGATCACGCCAGGCTCAACGAACACGCAAGCCTGCTCGTCCGCGATCGGCACGTTGAACACCTGCGCGAACACCGTGCGCCGCAGATGGGCCAGCCGGCCGGTCCGGTATGCCTGCTCGGGCTTCATGCGCCCGCCAGCCTGCGACCCGCTGCGCTGCGGATCGCATTCGACCAGCGCGACAAAGCCATCGTCGGCCAGCTTCTGATGCTCGGGGCACAGGCCCCAGCCGGTCGCCGTGTGGCGCTCCATGCTCGCGCGCAGGCGCTTGTCCAGCAGGATCGCGCCGGTGTCGAACGCCGTGCCGCAGACCAGGCAAACGTGCTGTTCGAGGGAAACGTGTGATTTGTCGTTCATGACGGTTCTCCGGTTGCAAGGGCGGAATTGCCCGGAACCGTCGCCCTCACGGCGCAGCGCAGCAGTCAGGGGTCGCAGACGGCCGCCAGGACGCAAGCGCGCAAGGCGCGCGCAGCCCTTGCACGGCGAGAACGCCGTGATACGGTGAAGGGACACAGCAAGACCGCCCCCTCACACCACCCCACGCACGCGGGTTTTTGGCAAGCGAAGCGCGCAGGCGCGGATCAGCGAGCCGGGCCGGAGGCGTCAGTGATGGAAGCCCGACAGGGGCGAGACTCGCGCAGCGAGGCTCGATGCGCAGCACGACAGCGCGACGGCGGCACGCCGGGACGCCCGACTGCTTGAGACAGGACTACTCGTTGTCGGTCTTGCGCTGCTCGATCTGCAACCGCGCCCGTTGCGTTGCTTGTTGCAGCCGCTCCACCAGCACGCCCCTCGGCGGCAAGGCGGTCAGGTACTCGGCGACGTGGATGCCCGACTTGTCCAACTCCAGCAATTCGATCTGCTCGCGCTTCTTGCCGGTGCAAAGGATGATCCCCAGCGGCGAGGCTTCCTCCGGCTCCCGTTCGTGCTTGTCCAGCCAGCGAAGATAAAGCTCCATCTGTCCCTTGAAAGCTGCCTTGAACTCGCCGACCTTCAACTCCACTGCCACCAGCCGCCGCAGCTTGCGGTTGTAAAACAGCAGGTCGAGGTGGAAATCCTCGCCGTCGATCTGGATGCGCTTCTGCCGGGCCACGAAGCTGAAACCCGCGCCCAGCTCCAACAAGAACGACTCCATTTCGCGGATGATCGCCGCCTCCAAGTCGCCTTCTTGCCAAGTGTCCCGCAGCCCCAGGAAGTCGAGGATGTAGGGGTCGCGCATGACCAGGGCGGGCGACATTCGCTGCGCATCGCGCATCTTCGCCAACTCCTGTGCGATCGTCTCGCCCGGCTTTTGAGACAGCGCCGTGCGCTCGTACAACATCGAGTCGATGCGCTCGCGCAGCGTCCGCACGCTCCAGCGTTCGGTGCTCGCCATCTGTGCGTAGTAGTCCCGCTGGAGCGGGTCTTTCAGCGGGATCAGGGCGATGAAGTGCGTCCAGCTCAATTCTCGTATCAGTGATACGAGAATCTGCTCGTCGGGGAAGGTGGCCGCGAACTGCACCATGCGGCGCAGGTTCTGCTCGGCAAAGCTGCCGCCGTACTCCTTCACCAACTGCGCCGCCAGGGTGGGCAGGACTTCCTTGCCATAAGCGCCCCGGCGCCCGTCCAAGACCTGCGTGCGGATGCGCTGGCCGATGCGCCAATAGAGCATCGTCAGCTCGCTATTCACCGTCGAGGCGGCGCGCTTGCGCGCCGCCTCGATCAGTGCCCGAATGTCGCCCAGCAGCGCCGAAGGCGCTGTGACGATGCTGCGGATGACCGGCGCGTGTTCATGCCGCCGCCTCCGCAAGCTGGCGTGCGCCCGTGATGGCCTGGCGCCGGCTGGCCACCAGTTCGGCCGCATCGCGCACCGGCTTGTCCTCGGTGTGGACGTAGTGCATGAACATCGCTACGGTCTTGTGGCCCGTCAGCTTCATGCCCACTTTGGTCGGCACGCCCGAATTGGCAATGTCGGTCGTCGAGCGATGGCGGATGCCGTGCGTGCCGACGTGCGGGACGCCGGCGGCCTTGAGCACCCGGCACCAGCCGCCATAGTGCTCGCCAAAGGTCAGGTGCTTGGCCGGGTCGTTCGGCGATGGCAGGACGTAGGGGCAGCCCTCCCGGCGCGGCGCCGTCGAAAGCAGCCGATAGGCTTCCTCGCTCATGGGCTTGGAAATGCCGCCGACCTTGCTGTCGGGCCACACCACGCGCCGGTTCTCGAAGTCCAGCCAGCTCCATTCGAGCGGGCAGATTTCGGAGCGCCGGGCGGCGAACTCGAATTGCAGCCGGATCGCCAGCGGGATGACGTAGTTCTCCAGCCCCTCCGCCTCCAGCTTCTCCAACTGGCGGAAGATCCGCACCATTTCCTCGTCCACGATGAGCCGGGTTTCCTTGCCCGGCGGGTACATGGGGACGTGGCGGCACGGGTTCGTGCCGTCCGGGCGGTAGCCCCACACTTCGGCCAGGTTGAACATCTTGCGCAGCACGCCGAAGGTCTTGTTCGCCTCGGTCGGCTTGTAGGCCAGTTTCTCCATCAGCCCGGCAATGTCGGGCCGCTTCACGTCATGCACCTTCTTGCGGCCCAGCAGCGGGATGATGTTGCGGTCTATGACGCCCTGATAGCCGTCCTGCGTGCTGGGCTTGTTGCGCTTCTTGGAGTAGTCCTCCATGAACTTCTTGCACAACTCGGCCATCGTGGGCGCCTTGCGCGCCTCGGCCTTGGCGCCGCCGGGGTCGCCGCCCCGGCGAACCTCGGCCAGCCAGTCCTGTGCCTTGACTCGTGCCTGTTCGACGGTCAGCTCCCCGTACAGCCCCAGCGAGGGCTTGCGGGGCTGGCCGGAGTTCGTGCGGTACTGGAGCATGAACACCCGGCGGCCGGTCGGGGTAATCTTGCACAGGAAGCCGGGCACCACGGTATCCCGCAGTTCAACATCCTTGGCCTGGGGTTGGGCCGACTCCACGGCGGTCTTGGTGAGCTTGATCTTTGCCATGATGACTCCTCGGAACAACCCGGATTCCAGGAGCCAGATAGGAGCGGCGCGAGGGAAAACCGGGTCAAGTTTCAGAAAGCACCGGCATATGATGGACGCGCGTAAGTTATTGATAAACCTGCTGTATCTAGCTACGGCGCAGTCCAGCGAACTACCGGGCTGGAGTCATCGTGAAACAAAAAACCCCGCCACGCAGGCGGGGTAACAGGGAGGTCTCGAAACGAGGGATTTCGAGCGAGGGTAAAGGGGTCAGTCCTTGCGCCGCTTCTTCAGCAAATGGCGGCCAACGACGATGGCTACGCCGACGGCAACTGCGGCCAGTAAGGCATTGACCGGTTCGGCGCGACCATCTGCCAACCAGTCCAGGCCTGCCACGCCGACAAAGACGCCAAGGCTTTCGTTGATCGGGAGATTGTCGGCAAAGGCCATCAGTTCACCTGATGAACGGGCTCGGAAACGGCAACCTGATCCAGCAGGTACTGGCGGGCCGTTTCCAGAAACCGGTTGATATTCACTGTACACATCTCGTTGCCTTCCTGATTTGCAGCTTGCTGTTGATTCATGAAGCGGATTCTATGGGCGCGCATCTGCCACGTCTGTAGCGCGCGCGTTGCCACGACGTAACGGAAGTTGATGTTCTGTGACGCCATGTAACAGGAACTACTGCGCCAGTGGCCACGCCAAGGTGAAGCGGGCGCCGCCGAGCGGTGCGCTGTCGGCCGTGGCGGTTCCGCCGTGCAGTTCGAGGACACGGCGGGTGATGGCCAGGCCGAGCCCGTAGCCGCCGGTAGCGCGATCGCGCGAGCGGTCGAGCCGGGTGAATGCCGAGAAGACGCTCTCGCGGTCATCCGGCGGAATGCCGATGCCGTCGTCGTCGACATGGACGACGATGTTGCCCTCGCGCAGTTCGGCACTGACGACAATCCGCGCGCTCGCGTACCTGAAGGCGTTTCGCAAAAGATTGCGCAGGGCATAGGGCATCGCCTTGCGATCGACATCGACAGCTAGGTCCTTGGGCAGTTGCGTGGTGTCGACCGTGATCTTGAGGTCGCGTCCGAGAAGGCGAACGGCATCGACTTCATCGCTCAGCCAGTCGGCGAAGCGCACGCTGGAAAAATGCGGCTCGGGGGCCTCGCGCTCGAACCTGGCGTAGGTGAGGCTGGTGTCGATCAGATGGTCAAGTTCGTCGAGGTCGGCTTCCATCATCGTCCATAGCCGCTCGCGCTCGGACCGCTCATCCGTCCCGGCAAGCATCTCCAGCGCGAAACGCATGCGGGCAATCGGCGTCCGCAGTTCGTGGGAAATCGCCGAGGACAGCTCGCGGTGGGTGGCGAGCAGTTGCTGTACGCGCTCGGCCATGCTGTTCATGGTGTCGGAAAGCGGCGCGAAAAGCTTGCTGCGGGCCGGTGGCGAGCGCGCCTCGAAATCGCCGTCGCCAAGGTCGCGGGCGGTCTGGCGCAGGGTTTCCAGATCACGCCAGACCGGGCGCACCCAGAACCACAGGGCAATCCCGAAAATGACGCCGATCAGGCTCCAGGTCAGCAGGCGCAGGCGCAGGTCGAGCGGCAGCCGTTCCGTCAGTTCGGGATTGCGGTTGGCGGCCAGCGGGCCGACGACCAGCACCTTGCTGCTGGTGCCGAGGCGGCGATACATGATGTCGCCGTCGTGGTCGATGGCGATGTCGCCGGCATCGAGCTTGCTGACCTGGTCCGGCGTCAGGGTCCGGTCGAGGCTGATGCGCTCGACGATGCCGAGGCGGTAGGAGAACTTGTCGTCGAGTTGTTCGATCTTGCGCTGCCAGTCCCGGCGCGGGGTCCGGTAAAGCTCGTCCTCGATCAGCGTGATGGTGCCGCGCATGAAGCGGCGGGCGTAGTCGTCGGTGATTCCGCGCTGGGCGGCGGAGATGACGAAATCGGCGGTGAAGGCGATGGCGACGAATGAGCCCATCGCCAGCAGGTAGAAGTTGAAGAACAGCCTGGACAGGCTGTAGCGCCCGCCGCGCCAGCGTGGCGGCGCGGCGCCGAAGAGCGAGCGGGCGAGGCCCTGGCTGTGTTCCTGGCCGTTGCCGGGCTCAGTTCCAGTCATGCTTGCTGAACAGGTAGCCTTTGCCGCGAACGGTCTTGATGCGCGTCGGGTTCTCGGGGTCGTCGTTCAGTTTCTTGCGCAGGCGCGAGATACGGGCGTCGATCGAACGGTCGAGGCCGTCGAAGCCGATGCCGCGCAGCTCCTGCAGCAGGTCGTCGCGCGACAGGACATTGCCGGCGTGCGAGGCGAGCAGCCACAGCAGGTCGAATTCGGCGGTGGTGAGATCGATCGCTTCTGCACCCAGCGAGGCCGTGCGCGTCGCCTGGCTGATCCGGAACTGGCCGAAAACCATGGTCGCGGTTTCACCGGCCGGGCCTTCGCCGCCGGCCGGAAGGCGGCGCAGCAGCGCCTTGATGCGCGCGAGCAGCACGCGCGGCTGGACTGGCTTGGCGATGTAGTCGTCGGCGCCCATCTCGAGACCGAGAATCTGGTCGAAGTCCTCGTCACGAGCGGTCAGCATCAGGATCACTCCGCGGTACTGCTGGCGCACGGCGCGGCAGACCTCGAAGCCGTCCTTGCCCGGCAGCATCACGTCGAGAATGACCAGATCCGGCTGCTCGGCCAGGATGCGAGCCTCGGCCTTGTCGCCGCGCGGCTCGATGCTCACCAGCATGTCATTCTTGGTGAGGTATTCGGCCGTCAAGTCGGCCAGGCGTTCGTCGTCTTCGACCAGGAGTATGCGTGTGTTCATGCGGCAATCTTAACGGCGGCCGGCGTCGCGGTCCACCCTCCCGGTTGCGGTCGACGCTCTCCGGAGAGCATTTTTCGCAGGGCGATCGACTGTCCCGGTGGCTGCCTCGATGCCGTAAAATGGCCCCTTCAACTCAATCTAGCGGGACTGCATGTCATCGGGTGTCTTGAATCTGCCTTGGTCGGGTGGCGTACGCCACATCGGGGAAGCGCGCGACCGGGAAGCCTTGCGCCGCCGCTGGCGGAACGCAGCGGCCTCCGGAATCGGACGGTTGCACGGCAATTCTGTCAGGAGGCGCAGCCATGCCCTGGCGTGAGGTACCTGTCCGGGCATGGTTCGCCGCGCTGGCGCTGGGAGCGTTCGGCCTTGTCGCGGCGGGCATGGAACTGCAGAACCTGCTCAGGCTGGCGCCGTGTCCGCTGTGCATATTCCAGCGCCTGCTCTACATGGTCATCGGGGTGGTCGCGCTGCTCGGGGCGTTCGCGCCCGCCGGCAGGCTGCTCTGGGCCGTGTTGATCGCGCTGACGGCCGCCGGGGGCGCGGCGGTCGCGGGCTACCAGACCTGGATGCAGGCCTTCCCGCATCTGGCGACCGAGTGCAGCTATAGCGACCCCAATGCCATCGAGCGTCTGGTCGAATGGCTGGGCATGCAATGGCCGTCGCTGTTTCTCGCCACCGGCTTCTGCAGCGGTCGTGATTGGGAGTTCCTCGGGCTGTCGCTGGCCAACTGGTCGCTGCTGATGTTCGGCGGCATTGCCGGCTATGCCGCGCTGCTCTCCGTAGGCAAGGACTGACGAAGCGCGGGCTGAAAAACAAGACCCGCCATGTCGGCGGGTCTGCAGGATGCTGAATCAGCAGCCCTGATTATCTCAGCTTGATTTCCTTGTAGGCAACGTGCTTGCGGACGACCGGGTCGTACTTCATGAACTCCAGCTTTTCCGGCGTCGTGCGCTTGTTCTTGGAGGTGGTATAGAAATGTCCGGTACCGGCGGTGGATTCCAGCTTGATCTTGTCGCGACCGCCCTTGCTCTTGCTAGCCATCTTTCTTGTCCTTTCCTATCAGACTTCGCCGCGGGCACGGAGGTCGACGAGGACGGCATCGATGCCGTTCTTGTCGATCATGCGCAACCCGGCGTTGGAAACACGCAGGCGGACGAAGCGGTTCTCGCTCTCGACCCAGAAGCGGCGATACTGCAGATTCGGCAGGAAGCGGCGCTTCGTTCTATTGTTGGCGTGGGAAACCTTGTTCCCAACCATCGGGGCCTTCCCCGTCACTTGGCAGACTCGCGCCATGATTGGTGCTCCAGAATTCGCTAGAAGAAAGCCCGCGAGTATAGCCAAGTACCCCGGTTTGTTCAAGCGATTTTTGTCCTTTCTACAAAAGCCCGCGCTCGGCGAACGACAGCGGCGTCCCGTTGCCGGCGACGATGAAGTGGTCGAGCAACTTGACGTCGACCAGCGACAGCGCGGTTTTCAGGGTCCGGGTCAGCATTTCGTCGGCCTGCGAAGGCTCGGCGATCCCTGAAGGGTGGTTGTGGGCGAGGATCACGGCTGCCGCATTGTTGGCGAGCGCCGCCTTGACGACCTCACGCGGGTAAACGCTGGTCTGTGTCAAGGTGCCGGAGAACAGTTCGTCGGCCTTGATCAGTCGGTTCTGGGCGTCCAGCCAAAGCGCCATGAAGACTTCGTGCTGGCGCGTGGCCAGTTTCAGGCGCAGCCAGTCGCGCACCTTGCCCGGAGCGGTAAAGGCGTCGCGGCTCGCCATTTCCTGGGTCAGCGCGCGCCGGGCCAGTTCGAAGCTGGCCTTCAGCTGCGCCGCCTTGGCCATGCCGATCCCGGAAACGCTGGCCAGTTCATCGAGCGAGGCCTCGGCCAGGGCGCCCAGGCGGCCGTCGAAGCGCTGCAGCAGGTCGCGTGCGAGGTCGACGGCGCTCTTGCCGCGCACGCCGACGCGCAGGTAGATCGCCAGCAGCTCGGCGTCGGACAGCGCCGCCGGCCCGTGCGCCAACAGCCGTTCGCGCGGGCGCTCGCCCTCGGGCCAGTCGGTGATCGCCATGCCATTTCCAGTAGAATGGGAAACGCTCATTCTAATGGGACGACAATGGAATTACAGGGAAAGCGCATCGTTCTCGGCGTCACCGGCGGCATCGCTGCATACAAGGCCGCCGAGCTGGTCCGCCTGCTGGGCAAGCAGGGCGCCGACGTGCAGGTGGCGATGACCGCGGCGGCGACGCATTTCGTGACGGCGACGACCTTCCAGGCGCTGTCCGGCAAACCGGTGTTCACCGACCAGTGGGATGCGCGGATGCCGAACGCGATGGCGCACATCGACCTGTCGCGACAGGCCGACCTGATTCTGGTCGCGCCGGCCTCCGCCGATTTCCTGGCGCGTGCCGCGCACGGCCTGGCCGACGACCTGCTGACGACCATGGTGCTGGCGCGCGACTGCCCCTTGCTGGTGGCGCCGGCGATGAACCGCCAGATGTGGGAGAGCCCGGCGACGCAGCGCAACGTGGCGCAGCTGCAGGCCGACGGCATCGGCATCCTCGGCCCGGCCAGCGGCGAGCAGGCCTGCGGCGAGGTCGGCGCCGGGCGCATGCTGGAACCGGAGGAGATCATCGAGGAGGTGATCGCCTTCTTCGCGCCCAAGCTGCTCGCCGGCAGGAAGGTGCTGATCACCGCCGGCCCGACCTTCGAGGCCATCGACGCGGTGCGCGGCATCACCAACCTGTCGTCCGGGCGCATGGGCTACGCCGTGGCGCGCGCGGCGCGGCAGGCCGGGGCAGCGGTGACGCTGGTTTCCGGGCCGGTCGGTTTTGGGCCGCCGCANGGNGTCGACCGCATCGATGTGAGAAGCGCCCTCGACATGCATGCGGCGGTGATGGCGCGGGCGGCGCAAGCCGACATTTTCATTGCCGTCGCCGCCGTCGCCGATTACCGCGTCGGCAATGCCGCCGCGCACAAGCTCAAGAAGGATGCAGGCGGCGTGCCGCAGATCGAGCTTATCGAAAACCCCGACATCCTGGCCGAAGTGGCGGCGCTGAAGAACGGCCCGTTCTGCGTCGGCTTCGCCGCCGAGAGCTGCAACCTCGAGGAGTACGCACAGGCCAAGCGGCGCCGGAAGAACATCCCGCTGATCGCCGGCAACCTGATCCAGGACGGCTTCGGCGGCGACGTCAACCGTCTCGTGCTGTGCGACGACAAGGGCACGCATCCGCTGACGCCGGCGCCGAAATCGGAGCTGGCGCGCCAGCTCGTCGAGCATGTCGCCCGCCTGACCGGAGCCGCGTGATGCACCGGATCGACGTCAGGATTCTCGATTCCCGCCTGCACGACAGTCCGCCGCACTACGCGACGCCGGGCGCCGCCGGCCTCGACCTGCGCGCCTGCCTCGACGCACCGCTGGAGATCGCGCCCGGCGAGACGACGCTGGTGCGTACCGGAATGGCCATCCACCTTGCCGACCCGGGGCTGGCGGCGATGATCCTGCCGCGCTCCGGGCTCGGCCACAAGCACGGCATCGTGCTCGGCAACCTGGTCGGGCTTATCGACAGCGACTACCAGGGCGAGCTGATGGTGTCGGTATGGAATCGCGGACAGGAGACTTTCACGCTGAATCCGCTCGAGCGCATCGCCCAGCTCGTGGTCGTGCCGGTGCTGCAGGTCGGTTTCAACGTGGTCGATGATTTCGACGCCAGCGCGCGCGGCGAGGGCGGTTTCGGCAGCACCGGCAAGCATTGAGGAGGGTAATCATGCGGCAATCGATCATTGGCGGCGGGCTGCTGGCGCTCGCTACGCTGTCCCCGGCAGCCGACGCCGGGGCCGATGAGAAGCGGGCGGAGCAGATCGTTGCCGAGCGCTGTTCGTTGTGCCACGGGAANGGGGGCGAGTCGGCGAGCGCCATCTATCCGCGCCTGGCCGGGCAGCACGCCGAGTACATCGCCCGCCAGCTCGCCGACTTCAAGAGCGGCAAGCGGGCCAGCGAAACGATGAAGCCGCAGGCGGAGAGTCTGACCCCGGATGACATGGCGGCGCTCGGCGCCTATTTCGCGACGCGCAAGGCCGGCGGGCGGCGCGCGCAGGATGGCGACCTGGCGGCGGTCGGCAAGTACGTCTTCGCCTACGGCAACCGCTATTCCGGCGTGCCGGCCTGCGCCTCCTGTCACGGGCCGCAGGGGCACGGAACGGCGCAGTTGCCGCGACTGGCCGGGCAGCATCCGCGCTACGTCGAGGACCAGCTCAAGCAGTTCAACAAGCGCGAGCGGACCAATGACAACGCCGTGATGCACGCCGTCGCATCGAAGTTGAGCGAACTGGAAACGCATGCCGTGGCCGAGTATGTGGCAACCCTCGACTAGGACGCACCGCCTTCTGGCGGCGCTGCCGCTTCTGGTTGCGCTCGCGCTGCCGGCAACGGCCTCCGCTGTGGAGGAGGTGCAGGCGGTGCCGCAGGTCGACCTCGGCCGCTACGTCGGCCTGTGGTACGAAATCGCCAGTTTCCCGATGTTCTTCCAGCGCAATTGCGTCGGCGACACCACGGCGGAATATGCCGCGAAGGACGCCGGGACGATCTCCGTGCGCAATCGCTGCCGGACCGCGGAGGGCTTCATCGAGGCCCAGGGCAGGGCGACCGCCGTTCCGGAAAGCGGCAACGGCCGGCTCAAGGTGTCGTTCTTCTGGCCGTTTTCTTCCGACTACTGGATCATCGGCCTCGATGACGAGTACCGCTGGGCGCTGGTCGGCAACCCGAACCGGAAATACCTGTGGCTGCTGTCGCGGACCCCGCAACTCGATGCCGCATCGCTGCAGAAAGCGCTGGATATCGCCGCCCGCCAGGGATTCGACCTGGCGAATCTGCGAATGACCCCGCAGGGCGGCGAATTGACTATATCCCGCTGACCTTGCGGAAGGGGAGGTGCGACGCCGCTTCCGTCGCATAGGCCAGGATGGCCAGGCGTTGCCGGTCGAGGTGCTGGCCGAGCAGATGGCGGATGCGGGCATCCTGTATCCAGTGGCAGCAGCGCACCACGGTCGGCTCGAAGCCCCGCGCCACCTTGTGCTCGCCGCCGGCCCCCGGCTCGAAGGTGGCAAGCCCCTCGCGCAGGCAGTAGTCGATGCCCTGGTAGAAGCACAGCTCGAAATGGAGGCTGTGATGATTCGCGGCGGTGCCCCAGTAGCGACCGTACAGGGTGTCGTCGCTGCGGAAGCAGATCGAGATCGCCACCGGATCGCCGCGTTCGCGGGCGATGAAGACGACCAGCCGGCGGCCCAGGGCGCTGGCAAGACCGGCGAAGGCGGCCGGGGTGAAGGCCGCGTAATTGCCGTACTTGGCGAACGTCGCGGCATATAGCTGACGCAGGGCCGGCCATTCGCCCGGGTCGATCGCGTCGCCGTGGCGGACTTCGATCGCTAGGCCGCTTTCCGCCACCCGTCGTCGCTCCGCCCTGACCTTGCGCCGCCGCTCGGCGTTGAAGGTCGCGAGGAAATCGGTGAAATTGCCGTAGCCGTGGTTCCGCCAGTGGAACTGGACGTTGTGGCTGACCAGCAGTCCTTGCCCGCGCAGTAGCGCCACCTCGTCCTCGGCCGGAAAGGCGACATGCCACGACGAGAACCGGTGTTCGGCCACCTGTTCCAGCGCTGTCTCGACCAGTGCGAGCCGGGTGCGCCCGGAGTTCTCTCCGGGGGNCACGAGCAGCCGGGGACCGCTCGCCGGCGTATGCGGCAGGCCGCTCAGCAGTTTCGGGAAATAGCGCATCCCGAGTTGTGGATAGGCCGCGGCCCAGGACCAGTCGTGGATGAAATCACCATGCGAATTCGTGCGGACATACAGCGGCAGAATGCCGAGTGCCTTTCCGGCGCTGTCCCGCGCAATCAGGTGCCGCGCGTTCCAGCCGCATTCCGGGCCGGCCATCCCGTGGCGTTCGAGAACGTCGAGGAAATCCCGGTTGACGAAGGGGTGTCCGGCGGGAGCGAGTCGCTCCCAGTCGGCGCCCGCGATTTCGCCGGCGGCGGCGACGGCGGACACGGTCAGCGGGGACATCGCCAGATGTGACGACACGACGGACGGTGGAGCGGCGCGCACGGCGCCCGTTCCACCAGTGCGCGCATCCATTCCCGCCGTAAGCCCTTCCGGACAGGGGAGCGGCGTGGCGCGGTCGACCTCCGGATCAGGCAAGAAATACGAGGGCCAGCGCAATCGCCGCCGGCACGGCCTGGACGAAAAGTATCCGCCGACTGGTGGTGGCTGCTCCGTACAGGCCGGCAACCAGCACGCAACAGAGGAAGAACACCTTGATGCCGGTGCCGGCGGCTCCGAGGCTGAGGCCCCAGAACAGGCCGGCCGCCAGGAAGCCGTTGTACAGCCCCTGGTTGGCGGCGAGAACCCTGGAGGCGGCCGCGGCCTCGCGGGTCTGCCCGAAGGCGCGCAGGCCGGCCGGCTTGTCCCACAGGAACATCTCGAGGACGAGGATGTAAATGTGGAGCAGCGCGATCAGCGCGACAAGGACGTTGGCAAGGGTCGTCATGAAGTCCTCCGCGGACGATCGGCGCCGGCCGGCAGGCCCGGAACGGCTACTTGCCGAGGGCGGCGAAGGCCGCCGCGTAGTCAGGTTCGTTGGCGATCTCGCCGACCAGTTCGCTGTGCAGCACGCGATCGTTCTCGTCGAGAACGACCACGGCGCGGGCCGAGACGCCGGTCAGCGGGCCGCTCGCGATGGCAACGCCGTAGGCTTCGAGGAAGTCGCGGCCGCGCATCATCGACAGGGTCTGCACGTTGGCCAGCCCCTCGGCGCCGCAGAAGCGCGCCTGGGCGAAGGGCAGGTCGGCAGAGATGCAGAGGACGACGGTATTGGCGAGGCCGGCGGCGGCTTCGTTGAACTTGCGCACCGAGGTGGCGCAGGTCGGCGTGTCGATGCTCGGGAAGATGTTGAGCACCTTGCGCCTGCCGGCCAGGCTGGCCAGCGTGACGTCGGCCAGATCCTTGCCGACCAGCGAGAATGCGGGCGCCTGATCGCCCTTGGCGGGGAACTTGCCGCCCACTTCGATGGGGTTGCCGCCAAGCGTAACGGTATTCGACATTTTATCTCCTGTTGCGTGGTTGATGGCCGCCAGCTTTCATGGGTATCCGGCGGCCGGTCTGGTAACTATCGGGTGGACGCCCCTTGCGCCGACCCGTTCCCTCATTATTGCCCAAATTGGGTATCCCTTTAACGCGCGTAGATGTTAGCGAGCCAACGAAGCCGGGCTGCACCCGTTGCCAATGCGGCCCATTTCAGACCGCCGACCGTTCGGTTGATGATGGATTGGGCGGTACGTGCATCAAAGGGATACCCATTTTGCCCAAAAAGCGGGTCGACCGTGACAGCATCCTCATCCCGTCGATTTCAGATGCCGGATGATCGCGCCGGCTGGCGGCATGCCGTTCCCTCCCTGGTTCCGGCGCTGCTCCCGCTCCGGACATGGCTGAATGCCGGGCCGATGGTTCAGGAAGCGTCCACCTTGCAGCTTTGGAAGCGCAGTTCCTGCGGGTAGGGGAAGAAGTCCTCCACGTGGCCGTCGCGGATCTTCTGTTGGGCATCCTGCCAGAATCTCGGTGAAAGCAGATCCTTGTGATGTTTGAGGAAGACCTTGCGCAGGACCGGCGAGGCTAGCAGGAAGGTGCTGAACTCTTCCGGAAAGACATCGTTCCTGGCCACGGGATACCAGACCTCGCCCGACATTTCGGTCTCGAAATCGGGAGCCGGCGGAATCTCGCGGAAGTTGATGTCGGTCATGTATTCGATTTCGTCGTAGTCGTAGAAGACGACGCGGCCGTAGCGGGTGACGCCAAAGTTCTTCCACAGCATGTCGCCCGGGAAGATGTTGGCCTGCGCCAGTTCTCGGATCGCGCTGCCGTATTCCTTGATCGCGTGCTCCAGCCCCTCGATGTTGCCGGTGCGCTCCATGCGCTCGAGGTGGATGTTGAGCGGCTCCATGCGGCGCTCGATATAGATGTGCTTGATGACCAGCCTGTCGCCGACGATCTCGAAGCACGAGGGCGCCAGCGTGCGCAGTTCTTCCATGACTTCGTCGCTGAAGCGGGCGAGCGGAAAGGCTGCGTTGGAGAATTCCAGGGTGTCCGCCATGCGGCCGACGCGGTCGACCTGCTTGACCATCATGAATTTCCGCTTGACCGTCGCCCGGTCCATTTCCTTGGAACTGCCGAATACGTCCTTGATGATCTTGAACACGTAGGGGTAGGAAGGCAGCGTGAACACCAGCATGACCATGCCGCGGATGCCGGGGGCCATGATGAACCTGTCTTCCGAATGGTGCAGGTGATAGATGAGGTCGCGAAAGAACATCGTCTTGCCCTGCTTGCCGAGGCCGAGCATGACGTACAGCTCGGAGCGCGGCTTGTTGGGCAGGATCGAGCGCAGGAACTGGACGTAACCCGACGGCACTTCCATGTCGACCATGAAATAGGCCCGCGACAGCGAGAACAGGATGCCGATCCGCCAGGCGTCGAGGAGGATGGCATCGACGTAGAGCAATCCGTCGTCGTCATGCAGCACGGGAATCGCGAAGGGATACTCGGCGACGCCGTTGATCGCCTTGCCGATGATGTAGGCGGCCTTGTTGCGGTAGAAGGCGGAACCCAGCACCTGGATCTGGAAGTTGACCTCGCGCGCCGGCATGCCCTTCAGATAGCGGCGAACCGCGTGATAGAGGTGGTTGGTGTCGCGCTCGAGGTCGGCGAACGGCCGCTGCCACTCGAAATCGTGAACGATGGCGCGGATGGTGCCGCGCAGGCCGTCTTCCCTGGCGTAGTAGCTGCGGTAGATGGGCGTGACTTCGGCTTCGATGTTCTCGGTGGAAACGGTCGGACGCACGAACATGAAGTCGTTGCGGAAATAGTCGCGGTGGAGGATCCTGGTCGTCACCGAATTGAAGAAGGTCTCGGCCAGTTCCGGCTGCTTGTGATTGAGCAGCAGGCCGATGTAGAGCAGCTTGATCTGCTGCCAGGTGGCGTCGTCGATGTTCTGGGCGTCGAACTCGATGCGCAGGCGCTCGACACATTCATCGACGCGGTCATCGTAGAAACGGATGCGCTCCTTGACCGCCTTGTGCACGCCCACCCAGTTGGCCTGCTCGAAACGCGTCTTGGCCTCCCTGCTGGTGGCGCGGAACAGCGTGTAGTGCTTGTTAAAGCCCTGGATCAGCGCCAGCGCGATCTGGTGAGCGCCGATGCCGTAGAGGCCGACGGAAATCTTCATTGCGGGCGTTTCTGGACCATGGGCAAATTCTAGCACCCGCGCCTTCCGTTGCCCGGCATCCGCAGCGGCAGCAAGCCATCCACCGGTGCCGGGCGGGAGGGTCCGGACAGGTGCTTGCTTGCGATCATGGCGAATTGATGTTGCTGTAGAATATTCGCGCGCAAACCAATTCAAACGGAGGAGTGACCATGGCTGCCGGCAAATCAAAGATCATCTACACGCTAACCGACGAGGCGCCGCTGCTGGCGACTTGCGCCTTCCTGCCGATCGTTCGCAGTTTTGCCGGCCCGGCCGGCATCGAAGTCGAGAAGGCCGACATTTCCGTCTCCGCCCGCGTCCTGGCCGAGTTCTCCGACCGCCTGCCCGAGAACCAGCGGGTTCCCAACACGCTGGCCGAGCTAGGCAAGAAGTGCCTGCTGCCGGAAACCAACATCATCAAGCTGCCGAACATCAGTGCGTCGGTCGCCCAGTTGATGGCCTGCATCAAGGAATTGCAGGAAAAGGGCTACGCGATTCCCGATTTCCCGGAAGACCCCAAGACCGAAGAAGAGAAGGACATCCGTGCCCGCTACGCCAGGTGCATCGGCAGCGCGGTCAACCCGGTCCTGCGCGAAGGCAACTCCGACCGCCGCGCCCCGCTGGCCGTCAAGAACTTCGCCAAGAAGCACCCGCACTCGATGGGCGAGTGGAAGCAGTGGTCGCAGACCCACGTCTCGCACATGCACCATGGTGACTTCTACCACGGTGAAAAGTCGATGACGCTCGACAGGGCCCGCGACGTGCGCATGGAACTGATCGGTAAGGGCGGCAAGGTCACCGTGCTCAAGCCGAAGGTTTCCCTGCTCGAAGGCGAGATCATTGAATCGATGTTCATGAGCAAGAAGGCGCTGTGCGACTTCTATGAGAGGGAACTAGAGGACTGCCGCGAGGCCGGCATCCTCTTCTCGCTGCACGTCAAGGCGACAATGATGAAGGTCTCGCACCCCATCGTCTTCGGCCATTGCGTGAAGATCTACTACAAGGAGGCCTTCGAGAAGCATGCCAAGCTGTTCGAGGAACTCGGGGTCAATGTGAACAACGGCATGGTCAATCTCTACGACAAGATCAAGACCCTGCCCGAGTCCAAGCACGACGAGATCATCCGCGACCTGCATGCCTGCCAGGAACACCGTCCGGCGCTGGCGATGGTGGATTCGGCGAAGGGCATCACCAACTTCCATTCCCCCAACGACATCATCGTCGACGCCTCGATGCCGGCGATGATCCGCCAGGGCGGCAAGATGTGGGGCGCCGATGGCAAGCCATACGATTGCAAGGCGGTCATGCCGGAATCGACCTTCGCCCGCATCTACCAGGAGATGATCAACTTCTGCAAATGGCACGGCAACTTCGATCCGAAGACCATGGGCACCGTGCCGAACGTCGGGCTGATGGCGCAGCAGGCCGAGGAATACGGCTCGCACGACAAGACCTTCGAGATTGCCGAGGATGGCATCGCCAACATCGTCGACATCGCCACCGGCGAGGTCCTGCTGACGCAGAACGTCGAGCAGGGCGACATCTGGCGCATGTGCCAGTGCAAGGACGCGCCGATCCGCGACTGGGTCAAGCTCGCCGTCACCCGTGCCCGCAATTCCAACACTCCGGCCGTTTTCTGGCTGGATCCGTACCGTCCGCATGAGGCCGAACTGATCAAGAAGGTCAACACCTACCTCAAGGATCACGACACCACCGGCCTCGACATCCAGATCATGTCGCAGGTCCGTGCCATGCGCTTCACCCTGGAGCGCGTCATCCGCGGCTTCGACACCATCTCGGTGACCGGCAACATCCTGCGCGACTACCTGACCGACCTGTTCCCGATCATGGAACTGGGCACCTCGGCCAAGATGCTGTCGATCGTCCCGCTGATGAACGGCGGCGGCATGTACGAAACCGGTGCCGGCGGCTCGGCGCCGAAGCACGTCCAGCAACTGACCCAGGAAAACCACCTGCGCTGGGATTCGCTGGGCGAGTTCCTGGCGCTGGCCGTGTCGCTGGAAGAACTGGGCATCAAGGAAAACAACCCGCGCGCCAAGCTGCTGGCCAAGACGCTCGATGCCGCCACCGGCAAGCTGCTCGACAACAACAAGTCGCCATCGCCCAAGACCGGCGAACTCGACAACCGCGGTTCGCAGTTCTACCTGGCCATGTACTGGGCCCAGGAACTGGCGGCGCAGAAGGAGGACGCCGAACTGGCGGCACACTTCGCCAAGCTGGCCAAGGTCCTGACCGAAAACGAGGCACGGATCGTCGCCGAGCTGAAGTCGGTGCAGGGCAGGCCGGTCGATATCGGCGGTTATTACAAGGGCGATCCCGCCAAGTGCAAGGCCATCATGCGTCCGAGCCCGACGCTCAATGCCGCGCTCAAGGCGGCAAACGCCTAGGCGACAAGCCCGCGGCGACGAAGGTCGCCTCGGCGAGAGGAGCGAAGGTCCGAACGGCCTTCGCTCTTTTGTTTTTGGGCTGTTTTCCCGGTTGACCGCGGCAGTGCTGACGCCCGGTGAAATGGCTGACACGCCGCCGGATTTGGGCTCATAATGATCATTGCTGCCGGCCGGGTGGATGCCCTGCCCGGCCTGCTCCGCCAAGGACCCGACGCAGATCGTGGTCGTCCCATTACAACGCCAGGAGAGTGGAAATGACATCGCACATCAAGGTTCCGCAAGGTGGTTCCAAAATCGTGCCGGGGCAGGCGATCCCGGACAATCCGATCATCCCGTTCATCGAGGGTGACGGCATCGGCATCGACATCACGCCGGTGATGATCAAGGTCATCGATGCAGCCGTCGCCAAGGCCTACGGCGGCAAGAAGAAGATCCACTGGATGGAAGTGTACGCCGGTGAAAAGTCCACCCGCCTCTACGGCCCCGACGAGTGGCTGCCCAAGGAAACCTTCGACGCCCTCAAGGA
This sequence comes from Dechloromonas sp., assembly GCA_013693915.1. Classification (GTDB taxonomy): domain Bacteria; phylum Pseudomonadota; class Gammaproteobacteria; order Burkholderiales; family Rhodocyclaceae; genus Azonexus. Next base: position 1,339,685 of record CP059264.1, read on the forward strand.
ATACTCGGTCTCGATCAAGGGTCCGATGACCACGCCGGTCGGTGGCGGCATCCGTTCGCTGAACGTCGCCCTGCGTCAGGAGCTCGACCTCTACCAGTGCGTGCGTCCGGTGCAGTATTTCAAGGGCGTGCCGAGCCCGCTGAAGCACCCGGAGCTGACCAACATGGTGATCTTCCGCGAGAACACCGAGGACATCTACGCCGGCGTCGAATGGGCGGCCAATACCGATGCCGTGAAGAAGGTCATCAAGTTCCTGCAGGATGAAATGGGCGTCAAGAAGATCCGTTTCCCGGAATCCTCCGGCATCGGCATCAAGCCGATCTCGATCGAAGGCACGAGCCGGCTGGTGCGCGCCGCGATCAAGTACGCCATCGCCAACGACCGCAAGTCGGTGACGATCGTGCACAAGGGCAACATCATGAAGTTCACCGAGGGCCTGTTCCGTGACACCGCCTACAAGCTGGCGCAGGACGAGTTCGGCGCCGAACTGATCGACGGCGGCCCGTGGTGCAGGATCAGGAACCCGAACACCGGCCGCGAGATCGTCGTCAAGGATTCGATCGCCGACGCCTTCCTGCAGCAGATCCTGCTGCGTCCGGCCGAGTACGACGTGATCGCCACCTCCAACCTGAACGGCGACTACATTTCCGACGCGCTGGCAGCGCAGGTCGGCGGCATCGGCATCGCCCCGGGCGCCAACATCTCGGACCAGTACGCCTGCTTCGAGGCCACCCACGGCACCGCGCCGAAGTATGCCGGCCTCGACAAGGTCAACCCCGGTTCGCTGATCCTCTCCGCCGAAATGATGCTGCGCCATCTCGGCTGGGTCGATGCCGCCAACCTCGTCATCAAGTCGATGGAAGCCGCCATCGGCGACAAGCAGGTCACCTACGACTTCGCCCGCCTGATGGAAGGCGCCGACGAGTTGTCGTGCTCGGAGTTCGGCGACGCGATGATCGCGCGGATGTGACGCGTAATCCTGCCTGTTTGATTCGAGGCCCCCGCAAGGGGCTTCCTTTGGTGAGTGAGCCACGAATGACTTCCGAACTTCCACAACAACCCCTGACTCCCGAAGAACTCGCGCTGCGCCGCAAGAAGGTCCGCAAGGCGGTGCTGCTGCGTGCCTTCCTCCTGGGCCTGATGGTCGCCGCGTGGTGGATCTTCTTTGCCCCGGATTCCCTGGTCGACCCCGCCCTGAAGAATCCGATGGGCGTCGCCGCCGGGATGATCGCGATGGGCGCCTATCTCTATTTTCTTCGCGAGGCGCTGTTTCCGAGGAAGTGAAAGGCCTGGGTAGAGGCAAGCAGCCGACGTCCTTTCTTGACGCTGACCATTTAAAAGACTATGGTCAGCAATGTGGTCAATTTTCTTGGAGGCAGTCATGCCAACAATTCAAGCTTCGGAATTCAAGGCCAGGTGCCTTGCCTTGATGGAAGACGTCGCCAGCAAGGGTGAAATCTGGGTCGTGACCAAAAACGGCCGCCCGATCGCCGAGTTGCACCCATATCAGGGCGGGCGTTCGGGTTCGCCGTTCGGTTTGCACCCAAAACTGGAAATTCGCGGCGACGTCATCGAACCCCTGGACGATAGCGAGTGGAAGGCGCTGGCGTGATCGTTCTCGACACCCACGCCCTGCTCTGGATGGATCGCAACGACCCGGCGCTCGGTCCGGCAGCGCGGCGCCTGATCGAAGACGCCTGGCGCGCCGGCCAGGTCGCCGTGAGTGCGATCAGCTATTGGGAGACGGCCATGCTCGCGCAGCGCGGACGCATCGTCCTGCCACTGCCGCCGAACGAGTGGCGCTCCGAGCTGCTTCAGGCCGGCCTTAGGGAAATCGCGCTGGACGGCCGCATCGGCATCCTCGCCAGCCAACTGGAAAACATCCACCGTGACCCCGCCGACCGATTTATCATGGCAACTTCGTTGCAACATCAGGCAACGCTGATTACTGCGGACGAAAACGTGCTGGCGTGGCAATCGGAATTGCTCAGGCAGGATGCGCGGCTGTGATTGCCGGAAGAACTGTGTGCCAGAAGTAGGCGTGCGGACCCTTGGTTTGCCCCGTTTCCTGATGTCGTTAGACAAGTCATCCGAGGGAACGCCGTTCGCTTCGCCCCCGGCGGTGTGTCCCGCAATTCAATTCGGTATTTCGGCCAATGAACCACTTCTGGCTCAACGAACTGCTCAAGACCGTCGTTCTGTACGGCGCTGCATATCTCCTCGGGCTGTGGGTCGTCAAGCGTGGAATTCGGGTCAACTACACGCGGAAGATCTTCCACTTCGTCCTTTTCTTCTTCCCTCTGTTTCTTGCGGATCATCTGCCGTTCCAGGCATCGGTCACGACCACTTTGCTAAGCGGTCTGATGTTCCTGCTCTGCATCGGCACTTTCGTTCAGCCGCTACGCGCCAGATCGATCTTCCTCTCTACTGCCTACGCTGTNGCTATCGACCGCCCCGAGGATCGGCCATTTACGCTGCTCTGGGTTTCAACGCAGGTCGTCGCCACGTATCTCGTCATCGTTCTTATGGTTTTCTGGCTTGCCCAGTATGGAAAGCAGCCGCTCATCTATATCGCAGTCCTTGTCGCCGGCATTGGAGATGGCCTTGCTGAACCTGTTGGCGTTCGCTTTGGCAAACGCACGTACCGGGTGCGAGCCTTGTTCACGGACCGCAGTTACACGAGAAGCCTTGAAGGCAGTGCCTGTGTGTTTTTCAGTGGCATAGTGGCCGTCCTGATTCTCCGGCCGGAGCTGACCGATACTCAACTATTCCTCGCTCTCGGCATCGTTCCAGTCGCCATGACGTTGGCCGAGGCTTACTCGCCGCACACATGGGACGGCCCGTTCCTGTATCTTGTTGGCGGCATTTCACTCGTCGGGGTGCTGGAGCTTTCCGGGATGATCGCCAGTGCCTGACGTTGCGGTCGAGAGGGACGCTTCGCAACCGGGTTTCGCCCACCGGCTCCGCGCCCCGCACCCGGAACGTCAAACATCCGTTTCCACCGGAGCCACCGGCCGCTCCGGATCGAATCCCGTCGTCAACACCGAGGCTTGAGCGGATCGGTATCTGGATGACCCCGTGAATTCCCGTCCCATCGCAGTCTTCGACTCAGGCCTCGGCGGCCTGACCGTGTTGCACGCCTTGCGCGGTCGACTGCCGCAGGAGGACTTTTTCTATTTCGCCGACACCCGTTTCCTGCCCTACGGCGACCGCCCCGAGATTTTTCTCAGGGAGCGTGGCGTGCTGATTGCCGAGGCGCTCGCCCGGCGCGGGGCGAAGGCGCTGGTGATCGCCTGTAATACGGCGACGGCGGCGGCGGCCGAGGCGATTCGCGCGGCCGGCGCGTTACCCGTCGTGGCGCTGGAGCCCGGCGTCAAGCCGGCGGCTGCGCTGACCCGTTCGGGGGTGATCGGCGTTCTGGCGACGACGCGGACGCTGGCGAGCGAGCGCTTCGGGCGTCTGGTCGGCAATCATGCCAATCATCTGAAGGTGGTCGCGCAGGCTTGTCCGGGGCTGGCCGAGGCGATCGAGCGCGAGGGGCCGGCCAGCCCGGAGGTGGCGGCGCTGCTCGATGGCTTCGTCGAACCGCTGGCAGACGCCGGCGCCGACGTGGTCGTGCTCGGTTGCACGCATTACCCGTGGGTGGCGGAAGCGATTGCCCGGCGCATGCCGCCAGGCGTCACGCTGCTCGATACCGGCGAAGCGGTGGCCCGCCAGCTCGAGCGCCTGCTGCTGGCGGGCGGCCTGGTCGGCGGCGGGCAAGGCCGGTTGACGGTGGCGACCAGCGGCGCGCCGCTGGCGGTGACCGCCACGGTCGACCGGCTGTTGGGGGCAAAAATGCATGTCGAACACTGGGAGCCCTGACGTGGGCGAAACCCGCAAGCCGCTCGCCGGCCTCAAGGTTGTCGAACTCGGTACGCTGATCGCCGGGCCGTTCTGCTCGCGCATCCTCGGCGAATTCGGCGCCGAGGTGATCAAGGTCGAGTCGCCCGACGGCGGTGACCCGCTGCGCAAGTGGCGCCAGATCTACGCAGGCACGTCGCTGTGGTGGACCGTGCAGGCGCGCAACAAGAAATCGGTGACGGCCAACCTGAAACATCCCGAAGGGCGCGAGTTCGTGCGTCGGCTGATCGCCGGAGCCGAGATCGTCGTCGAGAACTTCCGCCCCGGCGTGCTGGAAAGGCTCGGGCTCGGCTGGGAACAACTCAGGGCCGACAACCCCGGCCTGGTCATGGTGCGCCTGTCCGGCTTCGGGCAGAGCGGGCCGTACAAGGATCAGCCGGGTTTCGGCGCGGTCGGCGAATCGATGGGCGGACTGCGCTACGTCACCGGCTTNCCCGACCGGCCGCCGGTGCGCACCGGCATCTCGATCGGCGACTCGATCGCCGCGCTGTGNGGGGCGATCGGCACGCTGATGGCGCTGCGCCACAAGGAGGTCAACGGCGGCGCCGGGCAGGTGGTCGATGTCGCGCTCTACGAGGCGGTGTTCGCGATGATGGAATCGCTGGTGCCGGAATTCGACGTCTTCGGCTTCGTCCGCGAACGGACCGGCAATATTTCGCCGGGCATCACNCCCTCCTGCACGCACACGACGCGCGACGGCAAGCACGTGACGATCGGCGCCAACAGCGATGCCATCTTCCGGCGTTTCATGCGGGCCATCGGCCGCGATGACCTGGCCAACGATCCGGGTCTCGCCGACAACGCCGGCCGCGACGCCAGGCGCGACGAGATCTATACGCTGATCGACGCCTGGTGCGCCGCGCACGACGAGGCCGAGGTCCGGGCGACGCTGGCGGCGGCCGAAGTGCCGGCGTCGCGCGTGTATTCCGTGGTCGACATGTTTGCTGATCCGCAATTCATCGCCCGGCAAATGATCGAGTCGGCCAGGCTGCCGGATGGCAAGGAATTCCGCATTCCCGGCATCGTCCCGAAACTGTCGGAGACGCCGGGCACCACCGAGTGGCTGGGACCGCCACTCGGCGCCCACACCGATGAAATCCTTGGCGCGCTGGGCTATGACGGTGCGGATATCGCCCGCCTGCACGCCGACGGCGCCGTCTGATCCCCGGCGCGGGCGGCAGCCGCCGCCGCTGTCGGCGCCCCGTCGCGTAAGACCCCGCAATAACCGCCGTGACCGCGCGTTCCCGCATTCGCACCGCCAATGCTGGGCGAACGCCCGGAGCGCTTCAAGGACGATGTCTAGTACGACAACCCGGCGTACGGTGTCTTCTTCGAGGCGTCGATGGCCTGGCGCAAGGTGAGGATGCCGCGCTCGGCCAGCAGCGGCTGCAGCTTGAGGAAGACCTGCGCGGTGGCGACGGCGTCGGAATAGGCGGAGTGGCGATGTTCGATCTCCACGCCGAGCAGCGCCATGCTCGCCTCCAGGCTGTGATGCGGCTGATTCGGGTACGCCACCGCCGAAAGCAGCAGGGTATCGACCACCGGCTGATCGAACACGACGCCGGTCATCCGCTCCTTCATCTGCAGAAAGCGCATGTCAAAGGCGACGTTGTGCCCCAGCAGCACCGATCCCGCGCAGAACTCATGGAACTGGGGCAGCACGGTCGTGATCGTCGGCTTCCCCGCCACCATGGCCGGGGTGATGCCGTGAATCTTTTCGCTCTCGGNGGTGATCGGGCGCCGCGGATCGATCAGTGCCTCGAAGGCCTCATCGGCCTCGACTTGCCCGGCGACCACACGGAGCGCGCCGATCTGGATGATCTCGTCGCCGTTGCTCGGCTGCAGCCCGGTTGTTTCGGTGTCGAAGGCCGTGAATGTCAGGCTGTCCAGCGGCCGCTCGAGCAGCGAGGCATCGTGCTTCCGCTCGCTCAGCGCCAGATACATCGAGCGCTGCTCGGCGATCCTCGCCTCGATCTCGTCGATGCGGTGGTCGCGCTGATCGGCGAGCCGGTTCATGGCGCGGATCACCTGCGCCAGCTCCGGCGGCCCCTGCTCGTCCACGCGCAAATCGCGATTGCTCGTCAGCATTACCGTCAGCCGCTCGGCCGTCGCCGCCATCCCGGTCACATAGGCGCGGAACAGCCGGTTCAACACGACGAAGCCCAGCGCCGTCGCCAACGCGGTCAGAACCAGACCGAGCGGGAAGACCTGCTGGAAGTAATGGCTGAAGATCGCCCGATGCTCTTCCGTGCCGACAACCCAGGCATACAGCGCACTGGCCACGAACGGGCCGGCCATCAACAGCGCCAGCGACACGGCGGCAATCCAGTAACGAGCTTTGATGCTTGACTGGTTCATTGAAACTCCTCGCGCAACGAGGATACCAGACGCCTCGCGCTTTGCCGACACTCACGGCTCGCGTCGTCCGGATCGCGACGACGGCTTCTCTGGTCGACAACTCCCGCGCGCATGACAGCCCCGATAGGGCCGTTCAAGACCTCAGCGCAAGCGGAAGCGCACCGGCAGCAAGGCCTCGCGCGGCGCGTCGGCGGGCAGCGAGCGCAGCGAGCGCACGGCCCGCAGCGCGGCATCGTCGAGAATGCGGTGGCCGCTGCCCTGTTCGACGCGGGCGGCGGTTACCGTTCCGCTTTCGTCGATGATGATGAGGACGAGCACCTCGCCTTCGAGGCCGCGGGCGATCGCTTCCTCCGGATAGAATTGCCCGCTGGCGTCGAGCTTCTTCAGGTGCTGGCGGACCGCCTGTGTCCAGGTTTTTGCCGCAACCGGCGGTTTCTCGCGCTTTTCCGGCCTGAGCGGGGGTGATTTCGCCGGTGCCGCCGCCGGCTTGGGCTGTTCGGGCAGGATCAATGGTGGCGGCGGCGGCGGGAGCGGTGCCGGGGCGGCTTGCGCAAGGTGACGGCGAGCGGGCGGCTCGCCGGCGGCGGGCGCGATGGCGTGATCAGGGGCGCGACGAAGGGCAGGAGATGCAGCAGGAGCGACGCAGCCAGCGCGAGCAAGAGCCGGTATTCGTTGCGGGTCGTGAGAAAATGCGGGCTGGCCAAAGGTGATGAGGGCGTCGATGAAGCCGGGTTGGGAGGGACAACTGCTCGCAATGATAATCGGGATGCACCTGGCAATGCCGGTTCATGCCCAGATCTGGTCGCGCGACCCGGCCGTGCTGCCGACGCCGACCGCTTTCGTCACCACCCTTGAACTGGGCGATCTGGCGCAGGCCCAAGCGTGGCTGGACGCCGGCTTGCCGCCCGATTTCATGGGCAGCCGGATCGGCTCCGGCCTGATGATCGGCGCCTGGGAGGGCAATATCGACATGATGCGGCTGTTCATCTCGCGCGGCGCCAGCATCAACCGCATGAACGGCAACGGCGAGACAGCGATCATTCTCGCTGCCTGGCGCGGGCATCTCGAGGCCGTGAAATGGCTGGTCGCGCGCGGCGGGCGGATCAATGCACCGGCGCGTCAGTGGTCNGCCGCTGCACTATGCGGTCTTCGCCGGACATCGCCCGGTCGTCGATTACCTGATGGAGCAGGGGCCGACATCAATGCCCTGAGCACCAATGGCTCGAGCGTGCTGATGATGGCCATCTACGAAGGGCGCGAGGAACTGGCGCGCATGCTCATCGAAAAGGGTGCCGATCGCAGTCCCCGCAACGACTGGGGCGACGGCGCCCTGGAATGGGCGATGCGCTACAACCGGTTGAACATCGCGCGGATGATCACCAATCCGGAAGAGTTCAACATTGCGGTCAACAAGCCGAAGGAAACCTGGGGCGAGCCGACCCGCTCGTTGCGCATGTCGCAGGAACTCGAGGAGTTGATGGAGATGCGCGAGAAACTGGTCGAGCGCGGCGAGTCGACCGCGGCGATCGACCGGCGGATCAACGTCGAGCGCGTGCGCGTCATGCGCGCCGAAATCGACCGCCCGGCGACTCCCGAGCGCGCCGCGACGATGGAGATCACCGCCAGCCGCAAGGCGCCGAAGGAGCAGTCGGCGCGGATCATCTACGACGATCAGGGCAAGGCGGCGAGCAAGAAGCCGGCCGCCGGCAGCGGGCACCCCAAGCCCGGGCCCAATGGCAAGAGCGCGAAGGAATAACGGTCTGGATTGCCAAGTCGACTGAACGACGTTCGGCTTCAGCAAATCGGCCCTCGGGTGCAGGAATCGGGACTGCATCTGACAACGACTGGCAGATTGCCGAGAGAGGTTCGTGTTAACTGCTGTATCTCGCCCCGGCACTCGGACGTCATCTTGCCACATTGCGCCTCCCGGCCGAGCCGTGAGCCAAACCGATTCTGATCTGTCTTAGGCGAGGAAGCATTGTGATGCAACGCGTTTTCCGGCTTATTGGCCTTCTTGCAGTTCTGGCACTTGTCGGGTGTGCAGGCACCCCAGAACCCGCGGTACCGGCGAGCAAGCCGACGCCTCCACCGGTAACTGAACCGGAGGCACAGCCCACGAGAACAGAGACACAGATCATCGCGTCGGTAGAGCTGCAGAACAATGTCTTTTTCCAGCAGGGGTCTTGGGATATTGATGAGACAGGAAGAGCAACGCTGCGCCTCCATGCAGAGCGCCTCAAAGCCAACCGGAAAACACGGGTCACTCTGATTGGGCATGCCGAGAGCTTCGGTAGCCGGGCGATGAGCGTTGCGATTGCTGACAAGCGGGTAAGCATGGTCTATGCTCAACTACAGGCGTATGGCGTACCGCCACGGCAGTTGCTACGTGCCAATGCGGGTATCGAGAAGATCAGCAAAGCCTGTCAATCTCAAGAGTGCAGGCGCCTGATGCGTCGCGTTGAACTCAGGTACTTCAAGGGCCGCTGAAGGGGCCCAGCGATTGAGGAGCGAGTACAATGGTCTCACCCGTATTCATGGGAAGTCGCAACTTGCATGTAATCATTGTCGCAGCGGTCGCTGCGCTGTCCTCCTTCGGTGTTGTTGCGTCCGAGCCAGTCGCTGATGAAGCGCCGGTAGTGGTGGAGGTTGTGGCGCCAACAATCGATGGCAACATCGTGGTTACCCCCATCCCGATGCCGCCGTCGGTGATCGAACTGGCGACGACCGCAAAGCCCGTGGTGAAGCTTCGGTCAGCCAAGGGATCGAAGCTGGCCAAGAACAGGCCGCTACCGAAAATGATGCTATCCCGCACGGAACGTCATCAGATGGCCTTGCTGGCACCCAAACCAAAGAACGGTGAGCAGGCGGTTCCCAGACACCTGGATGGCCAAAACGGTGAGACGGGCTACGACGAACTGGCACTTCATGGTCCGTTCAGCCGCCCAAGGCTGGTCAGTGAATCAGAAGACGATAAGGACACGCCAGATGCTGCGCAGCTTTCGGGCCCGATAAAGCTTCGGCTCTTCATCGCACGCATGAGGGCAGTCGAGGCACATGCGTTGGCACAGGTAGCCGATACTGACGATGATCTGTCCGATACCATCAAACTACGCTTGGCCAATGCGCGAATGATCGCGGTTCAGGCGCACCAGAAGCGATTCACCTGATCAACTCCATATCTGGCTGGAGTGGCCGCAGTCTTGGCGGTGAGTAGTCGTTTTCAGGCGCCGCAGGCATACCGTTGCCTGCCGGATGCCCCAAGCGAGCGACTCGACCAAAGCCGCAATGGCGAGCGCGGATGATCGACAGTAGATCGGAGAAATGCGCCCGCGCGGCAAGAAAAAGCCCGCCGTACGGCGGGCTCCTTGTCTTCGAACCGTCCTGCAGCGGCAGGCGCGGTAGCTGTCCTGTCCGGGCGCCGCCTAGGACGCTTCCTTGACCTCGGGAACCTTCCAGCTGCCATCCAGGATCGACGGCGCCTGTTCCTTCGGCCAGTACAGGCGCATCATCAGGACGAACGGCCCCTTGGGTGCCGGCAGCCAGTTCGATTCCTTGGCCTTGCCCGGCGATTCGTTCTGGATGTAGAGGTCGACCGAGCCGTCCGGGTTCGCCTTGAACTTGTTGCGCTGGCTCAGGTTGTAACGGTTGAGCTTGTTGTCGACGAAGAAATAGTCCGCGTCGTACATGGTCAGCGACCAGAATCCGTTCACCGGCGGCAGATGGCCCTTTTCGAAGCGCATGACGTACTTCTTCTCGCCGCTGTACTTGGCGGCGATATCCGGCCCGGTCGAGGTCGGATAAACCGCATCTTCCGGCCGGTTGGCACCCAGACCAATCGCGGTAATCAAGGCGCGCTGCACATAGTGCGTGCCGTACAAGCCGGTCTTGGTCGTAAATGCCCAACCGTTTTCCAGCTTGAAGTCGCCCGCCACGACGCCCGCCTTCATCCAGTCCATGATGACTTCCTGAGCCGGCTTGGGCGCGCCGGCAAGGCCCTTGGCCACGGCCGGGTCGAGTTTGGCGGCGTCAAAATCCTGCCCGGGAACGACACCGATCTTCGCCAGCTTGGCGACCATCGGGGCATCGTCAGCGGCGGCCGGATTGGTCTTGAGCAGTTCGGCAAACAGCTTGAAGTACGCGGCGGCATCGAGCGCATTCACTTGTTCGCGCACCGCAGTCTTCATGTCGATGGCCGGATCGACCGTGCCTGGTGCCGGGGTATAGGGCTTGCCGTAGGCGGACAAGGGAACAACCGAAATCTTGTCCTGCAAGGCGTGAACCGCCTTGTAGTCCTCGGGCGTGCCCGTGCAGTAGATGCGTCCGAGAATCCAGACGATGCCGGTCGGCGCCTTGTACTCGGTCACCCCCGNGGGCAGTTCGCCGCTCCAACCCGGGCCGGTGATGGCGTAGGTTTGCGCCTTGGTGCCCGTGGTGCGCTTGCCCGGCACCTGGAACACGTTGGTCCAGCCGTCGAGCATCGGGAAGAGGAAATAGCGATCCTTCATGTCCGGCAAGCTCAGAATCCACGGCTCCTTCGAAACGTCGATCCAGGTGGTCGTGTACAGCGTGTCGGCGTTCGGTGCCGTGACATCGCGGTACGAGGCGTCGGGATAGCTGCGCATCCGGACAAAATCCCCCATCGGTGCGTGCGAACCTGTCGGTGCCTCCACATTGGTCATGATCCGACGCGTCATCTCCATGGTGACCAGCGGGTAGGCATAGACGTAGCTCTCGATGGCAATCGCCCGCGCTTCGGCTTCCTTCACCGCCGCTTCGACCGCCTTCGCTTCCGCTTCAAGCTTCGCCTTGGCTTCCGCCGCAACCTTGTCGACCTGGGGTTCCGCCTGTTTGCCGCAGGCCGCCAGGGTCAGTGCAGACACAACCGCGACGGCTACCAAAGACAGTTTTTTCGATGCATTGTTTTCTCCTATCAGTTGCTGGGGCACTACGTAAACTCGCTCCCGAAGGAGCAACCTTGACAAGATGCGTTCGTGCCGAGCCTTGGCAGGTTGCTTGGCAAACCACGGGGCCCGAGCTCGCAACCTGATCAGTATAGTTAATAACAATACGCAATTACGCGGCAGATTTTTCAATTTCCTGACATTTCATGCCAAAATTCCCAAAGTAATTCAGTCCGGAGCGGCCTTGGCAAACTCGACACCAATGAAGCGCGGCCGTCCGCCGATCAACAACCAGGTGATCCGGGTGGGCGGTTCCATCGCACTGCCGCCCCTGCTTCGTCAGCGTGGCATCGACGCTGACGCGTTGATTGCTGAAGTCGGTCTTCAGGCAACAGCTTTTGACCATCCGGACAACGTGATCCCGTTCGCCAAATTGGGCGAACTGGCACATCTTGCCGCCGAACGCACCGGGCTCCCCGACCTCGGCTTGCGCGCGTGCTTGCACACCGGGCTCGTCATGCTCGGCACCGTCGGCTATCTGGTGGCCAACTCTGCCACCGTAGGGGCGGGACTTACCAGCCTCCAGTCCTACCTGCATCTGCACGACGAGGGCGCNGGTCCCTTTTTCCAGCAGGAGGGCAGCCTCGCCGTTCTGGGATACGAAGTGCTGGAACCCGATCTGCCGGGCGCCGAGCAGATTGTATTTGGCGCACTCGCCATCGCAGCCAATCTCCTGCGTGAAATTTGCGGCGCAGCGTTCACGGTGCGCGAGGTGAATATCGCATACCGTGCGCCACCGGATACATCGGCATTTGCCGCACACTTCGCCGCGCCGGTTCGCTTCGATGCCGATCGCAACGCGGTACTCTTCGACGCCGCACTGCTTGGGCATCCGATTGCCGGTGCGAACAGCCAGCTTCGCGACTTCATCGCGTCGCAACTTCGGGAGAAACAGCGAATCGGGGACCGGGGCGTTGCCGGAGATCGGGTTCAGCGGGTGATGCGAACATTGCTGGCGACGGGCTGTATCGGTCAGGAAGACGTGGCGCGCGCCTTTGGCATGAACAGGAGAACCTTCGCCCGGCGTTTGCAGGAAGACGGAACGACTTTCAGGGAACTTCTCGATGCGGTTCGCTTCGATGCAGCGCGAGGGCTGCTTCGCGGCTCCGCCGTATCGCTGGAAGACGTTGCCAACAGATTGGGGTATGCAGACGTTACTGCCTTTGCACGGGCCTTCCGGCGCTGGTCCGGTTCTTCTCCCGCCGTTTGGCGCCGCAAGCAAGTGGCGGTTGCCTGATCCTCAGGCGGGCGTTCATGCTTTTCTTGCCCCCACTTCTACGTGAATGGCGGCCATGAACGGCAGTTGCACTTGACACCCGTCCGTCGGGATTCGAGACCGTGAAAGTCCGCATCGGGCAAATTGCCACCCCGCTGATCGCAATCTCTCTGACGCCCCAGCCCGGGCTGGGATTTGGGCTTCCGAAATCCTCGGCAGGCGGGCCTACCTCAGTTTACCGACATCACCGCCTTCACCAGTTCGGCCAGGGTACGCACGCCCATCTTCTCCATGACCCGCGCCCGGTGCGCTTCGACGGTCTTCATGCTGATGTCGAGTTCGTCGGCGACCTGCTTGTTCAGCTTGCCGGCGACGACCAGTTCCATCACTTCACGCTCGCGTTGGGTGAGCAGGCGCAGGCGATGTTCGATCACGCTGTCGCGCTGGCGGCGGGCCGAAAGCTGGCTGTCGAGTGCCAGCGCCCGGCGGATGCGCGAGAGCAGGTCCTCGTTGTTGAAGGGCTTCTCGATGAAGTCGCAGGCGCCGCGCTGCAGCGCCGAGACGGCCATGGGCACGTCGCCGTGGCCGGTGACGAAGATGATCGGCAGTTGCGAACCGAGGGCGTCGAGTTTCTCGTGCAGTTCGAGGCCGCTCGTCTGCGGCATCCGGACATCGAGGACGATGCAGCCGTGCATCCGTTCGTTGCGCGCGGCCAGGAAACTGTCGGCCGAGTCGTAGCAGGCGACAGCATAGCCTTCGCCTTCGAGCAGCCAGGTCATCGAATCGCGCATCGCCTCGTCGTCGTCGACGACGTGGATGGTCTGCAGGGGATCACTCATCTTCGTCTTCCTCGGTCGGTACGGTGAAACGGAACCTGGTGCCGCCCTCGCGGCGCGGCTCGACCCACAGGCGGCCCTGGTGGAACTCGATGATCGAGCGGCAGATGGCGAGGCCGACGCCCATGCCCTCCTGCTTCGTCGTGTAGAACGGCGCGAAGATCCTCTCGATGTCCTCTTCCGGCAGGCCGTGACCCTGATCGGCGATTTCGACCTGCAGCCAGCGCGCGTCGATCTGTTGGGCGGAGATGTAGAGGCGGCGGCGGGCGACCGGCGTGTCGTGCATGGCCTCGATGCCGTTCCTCACCAGATTGAGCAGAACCTGCTCGATCATGATGCGGTCGACGACGATTTTGGGCAAGTTTTCGGGGAGGTTGACGTCGATCTGCGTGCTCGTGCGCCGCGCTTCGATGTCGGCGAAGGCGCGCGCTTCGTNCACCAGCTCGGCGAGCGCGATCGGCTCGCGGTTGGGGTCGCTCTTCTTCACCATGTCGCGCATGCGGCGGATGATCTTGCCGGCGCGCTCGGCTTGGTCGCTGGCCTTCTGCATCGCCGACAGCAGGTCGTCGAAGCGGTAATTGCCGGCATTCATGCGCTTGATGCAGCCGGCGCAGTAGTTGGCGATCGCCGACAGCGGCTGGTTGAGCTCGTGCGCCAGCGACGAGGCCATCTCGCCCATGGTGATCAGGCGCGAGGTCTGCTCGAGGCGCTTCTGTTGCTGCAGGTTGACTTCGTCGATGTGCTTGCGGTCGGTGATGTCGGCGGCAAGCTGGACGCGCACGGTGCGCCCGTCGACCCAGCGGATGGCGCGCTCGTGCAGGTGGTACCAGTGGCCGGAGAGCGTGTGCTGGACCTCGCCATCGAAGATTTCGCAGGGCAGTTCGCCCGGATCGAGGCTGGCCGGATCGCGCTCGAGCGCGTCGGCGGGCGGCCGGCAGGCGGCGGTGACCAGCCCGGAGTCGCGGCCGACCGTGTCGAAGCCGAAGATGTGCTGGAAGGCGCGATTGGCGAAGAGGATCTCGCCGCTTTGCGCATCGGCGACATGGACCGCGGTGTCGAGGCCGTCGATGACCGTCACGAAACGCTCTTGCGCACGCTCGAGTTCGACCCGTGCCCGCCTCGGCTCGGTGATGTCGTTCATCGAGGCCATCCAGCCGATTTGCCGGCCGCCGGCATCGATCAGCGGCGAGAAATAGAGGCGGACATCGAAGCGCTCGCCGCTCTTGCGCATGATCCGCATCTCGAAGCCGTTGGCCGGAGAGTTCCCGGCGAGCGCCGTATCGATGTTGGTCTGCAGCTGCTCGAATTCTTCCGGCGGCCAGTACGGGTACGGCGGCGCGACCCCTACAAGCTCGGACTCGGCGAAGCCCGTCATGCGGCAGAAGGCTTCATTGACGAAGGTGATGCGGCCCTCGAGGTCGATCGCGCGCAGGCCGGTGACCAGCGACTGCGACATCGCCTGGCGGAAGGCGTAGGCGGCGCGCAACTGCTCCTCGGTCTCGGCGCGGCCGCGCGCATGGCGCCGCAACTGGAGCAGCGTGGCCGTGGCGAGCAGGGTCAGGAAGACGATCAGCGCCGCCGGGACGAAGGGCAGCCAGGAACCGCCGCCGCGATAGGCGACGATGTTGAGCCCGAGCCGGTTGCTTGGCAGGTCGAGGCTGATCGATCCAGAGATCCGGCGGTCGGTCGGGCGCACCGAGGTGTTGCTGAAAACCTCGCGATTCTCTGCGTCGACCACGGACAGGCTGTAACGCGTGGTGAAGCTGGCGGGCAGGGTGACGCGCAACAGTCCCTCGAGCGACTGCATGGCGATGAAGGCACCGAGGTCGCTGCTGCCGCGCTGCACCGGCAGGATCAGGTCGTTGGCACGGCGCTCGTCGGCGCCCGGATAGTCGGGCGAGAACAGCGGGCGGCGCGTGCGCAGCGCTTCCTGCAGCGCAACCATCCGGGTACCGGTCAATTGCTCGCCGACGAAGGCGGCGGTCGACTCGTTGGGGGCGACCCATTCGACCTTGCCGTCGATGCCGACCCAGATGATGGCGCCGATTTCCGGGTTGTCGCGGACATAGCGGCTGGCCTTCACCTGAAAGGCCTCGTAGGTCAGCTGGCGGAATTCCTGCTCGCGCCCGAGCTCGGTCAGGAAATCCTGGTGGCCGTGCAGGCGGTTCTCGATGGTGCGCTCGGCCCAGTGCATGTCGCCTTCGAGCGCCGACAGCGCCGTATCCTGCTCGCGCCACTGCAGCAGGGCGGTGACGATGAGCATGGCCAGCGCGAAGATGCCGATGGCGGCGTAGGGCGCGAGCCACAGCCAGGTTTGCCGCGGTTGGCGGGGCGGGGNGCGAATGAACATGGGCTGATTCTTCGCCTGACGCTGGCGCTCGGCCATAGGTGGATACCCTAATATGCGGCGTTGGCGGCTCAGCGCATCCAGCCCGCGAGCAACGGCAGCAGCAGCGCGGTCAGCGCGCCGTTCAGCCCCATCGCCAGCGCCGCGAAGGCGCCGGCCTGCTCGCTGACCTGGAAGGCGCGGGCGGTGCCGATGCCGTGGGCGGCGACGCCGATGGCGAAGCCGCGAATCGCCGGATCGCGCACCTTGATCGCATCGAGGACGTAACGCGCGGCGACGGCGCCGAGGATGCCGGTGACGATCACCAGCACGGCGGTCAGCGACGGAATGCCGCCGATGCGCTCGGCGATGCCCATGGCGATCGGCGTCGTCACCGACTTGGGGGCGAGCGACAACTGGGTCGGCAGGCTGGCGCCGAACAGCCGGGCGACCACGATCGCCGACAGCGCAGCGGTCAGGCTGCCGGCGACCAGCCCGGCGAAAACCGGCAGCAGCAGCGCGCGGACGCGGCTGAACTGCGTGTACAGCGGGATGGCCAGCGCCACGGTGGCCGGACCAAGCAGGAAATGCACGAACTGCGCGCCGGCGAAATAGGTTTCGTAGCTGGTTGCGGTCAACGTCAATAAAAGCACCAGAATCGTGACGGCGATAAGCACCGGGTTCGCCAGCGGGTTCATGCCGGAGCGCCGGTAGAGCCAGAAAGCGGCCTGATAGGCGAGCAGCGTGATGGTCAGCCCGAGCAGCGGCGAGGCCGAAAGATAGACCCAGATCTCGCCGAACTGCGGGGTCATGGCGCGTCTCCCGGTGCGTTCCCCGATGCCGCCTCGCCGCGCATGCACAGCTTCATCACCAGCGCCGTCACCACCAGCGTCGCCACCGTGCTGATCGCCAGCGACAGCAGCAGCGGCAGCCATTCGTCGGCGACGCGGTGCAGATGGATCATGATGCCGGTGCCGGCCGGGACGAAGAGCAGCGAGAGGTGTTGCAGCAGGTTCTGGCTGGTCGCTTGCAGCTCGTGCCCCGGCCCGCCACGCAGGGCCAGGGCGAGAAAAAGGAAGAGCATGCCGAGCACCGGGCCGGGGACCGGCAGTCCCAGTCCGCGGGCGACGACTTCGCCGAGCAGTTGAAAGAGCAGCAGTTGGGTGAGGGCGGCGATCATGACGGAATCCTCGAAAAGCGAGGAGTGCAGTCTATTGCTTATGATTTGTTTGCAACAGGCCGTTGTTGGTCACATGATTCTTGACTCACCGTATAAAATCCGGTCAGCCGCACACGACATGCCCGATGCTGCGCACCGCGATGCCGAGGCAGGCGCCCAGCGCCGCCGGTTTCCATACCGCGGCGATGCGTTTGCCGGCCGAGATCAGCACGGCGACGCCGGGAATGTCGAACGGGTGGATGAGGAAGCCGGCGCTGGCATTGAGCAGTTCGACGCTGACCTGGCCGCTGCGCCGCATCTCATCCATCACCCCCATCATCGCCGTGCCGCCGCCGACGTACTTGGTCAGCGTCGGCAGGATCAGCGCGCTGTCGATCGACAGCGCCGCCAGCAGCGGCGCGAGCAGGTGGGTCAGCGCGCCGATGGCGCCGGAAGTGCGCAAGGCGGTGACGACGACCAGCGACAGCACCAGCATCGGGATGGCGCCGACGGCAATCTTGAATGCCTCTGCCCCGGCCCGGTTGATCACGTCGAGCACGCCCTTGGCGCTCTCGGCCGTCGGGTGGCGCAGGGTTTCGTCGACGGCCGCCTCGGCGGCCGAGAGTTTGCGGCCGAACAGGTAGTAGGTGGCGGCTGCCGCGGTCAACCCGCCGAGCAGCGAGAAAATCAGCGTCGGGCCGAAGCGCAGGCCCATGGTCAGCATCGGGAACGCCGCGTTGGCCTGCGCCATGGCGAAGACTGCGGTGGTCACGGTAGTTTGGACAGCCACCGGGGTGGAATAAGCTAAGGCCTGAACCGGAAAGATGGTTTTGACTTTCCCGGATTTTATCCCGATCAGATCGTGCGCTGTGGAGCTTGTGGGCAGCCGCCGACCTGTGGGCAAGCGGTGGGCAACGCAGAGCGTTGTCCATGGCTTGTCCATAGGGGACCGCGCTGGCGCGGTCAGGCGGGAACCGGCGCAGCCGGCTGTCCACAAATCCACAGTGCATCGTCTTTCGCACATGTCACGCCGCCAGGGGTTGAGCTTCCGCCAGGGCGTCGAAGTAGGTCTCGTCCGGAGTCTTCCAGCCGAGCGACTGATGCGGGCGCCGGCGGTTGTACCAGTCAAAGCAGTCGGCCAGGCTCCTTCGCTGATCGATGCCGTTGTCGCAGGGGCGCAGATAGACCCATTCGTGCTTTACCGTCCACCACAGTCGCTCAACGAAGATGTTGTCGTGGCAGCGTCCCCGGCCGTCCATGCTGATCCGGACCTTGTGCTCGGCGAGCACGCCGGTGAATTCGGCGCTGGTGAATTGCCTGCCCTGATCGGTGTTGAAGATTTCCGGTGTGCCGTAACGGGCAATGGCTTCCCTCAGTGCCGCCGTGCAAAAATCGCTCGTGAGCGTGTTGGAGAGGCGCCACCCCAGCACTTTTCGTGTCGCCCAGTCCAGGATGGCGCACAGGTACAGGAATCCGTGCTGCATGCGGATGTAGGTGATGTCGGTGGCCCAGACCTGGTTCCGCCGGTCGATGGTCATGCCGCGCAGCAGATAGGGATAGATCTTGTGCTCGGGGTGCGGCTTGCTGGTGTCGGGCTTGGGGCCAACGGCCCACAGACCGAGTTTCTTCATCAGGCGCCGGATGCGGCGGCGACCGACCAGGATGCCTTCCCGCTTGAGCATGACTTGCAGGCGCCGGCTGCCGTAGATCGGATGCGCCGTGAAGAGTTCGTCGAGCCGCTTGAGCAGGTCAAGCTCTTCTCGCGATTCGGGCTTCGGCCGGTAATAGACGCTGCTGCGGGACACCCCCAGCAGACTGGATTGCCGGGCCACGGACAGCGCGCTTCCCGTCTTGATCATCGCACGCCTTTCAGCAGGCGGGCAATGGCGGGCTGTCCGGCCAAGAAATCCCGTTCGATCTGTAGCTGGCCGATCTTGCGGTACAGGTTGTCGATCACGGCCTGCGGATCGGCCGCCTTCTTGTTGCCTCGCTCGAACAGCTCCTTGGCGTTCTTCACCAGTTCCTGTTTCCAGGTGCTGATCATCGTCGGATGCACGCCATATTCGCAGGCGAGCTCCGCCAGGGTCTTGTCTCCCGACAAGGCCGCCATCGCGACTTGTGCCTTGAATTCGGCGCTGTGTTGCTTGCGCTTTGCTCCCATGTTTCACGTTCCTTTCAATCGGTCGGCCTTAGCTTATCCGACTGTCCAAAAAACGTGACCGCCGCAGACCATGGCCAGCGTGGCGGCGATGTGGCGGTCCGACGTGCCGCGCTGGTCCATCATGCTCAGCGTCGCCATCGGCGCCGCGAAGCTGACGAAGCTGATCTGCAGGGCCGCGAAGACGCCCAGGCCGTTCAGCCCGAACGGCTTCAGGAGCGGCGCGAGCACGACGACCACGCGGTCGAGGATGCCGCGCGCCTCGAGCAGGCGCATCAGCGACAGCATCACCACCATCACCGGCAGCAGGATGAACAGCGCCAGTTCCACCGCCGCGCGGCCGGCCTGCAGAATGATGTCGATCAGGATGTTCATGGCTTTGTTGGTAATGGTTCAGGATCGCTTGCCAAGGCAAGGCAGGGAACGGGAGAGCGCCCGATCAGCCTGTAATGCAATCGTCGCGGTCGACGGCGATCCTGGCAACAGACGGCGGTGCCTGCGGCGGACGTCTTGCTCAGATCAGCCGAACCGGCGAATCCCAATCGCCAACCCGGGCGTTGTCGGTCTGGTGGAACTGGCGCACCCAACTGATGAAGCTTCGGAAGTCCATGTTCTCCTGTGCCAACCGATTGCAGGCGTCCCAATCGATGTCAATACGCTCGCGCGCCGGAATGAGGATTTCGCTTTCGCTCGGATCTTCGCAATTGAGACGGATCAGGCCAATTCCGTAGGAGGCAGCGAGCAGGCGGACTTCCTTCATGGCGGATTCCTGGATGTCGGCCGCCACCAGGTAGCCGAAGTTGGCCCACGATGAATTCGATACGGTTTGAAACCAGACCTCGCGAATGTTGGAGCGGTTTAGCAGCATCTTGACTTCGAACGACCACAGGCGCGCCCGCTGGGCACCGACCTGCTGAACACAGGCCCGGATTTCCCGCTCCCATTCGGCACCGATGTCCTCCATCGCGACCAGATCGGGGAACAGCCATTTGTTGCCATTGGGGCCGACCTTGTTCGATGAGCGCTTTTCGTCGATCCGCTTCGGGTACAGCCCGAGCTCAAGATGGAGGTAGCGGCAAAGCAGCGGATATAGTTCGTGTTCGGACAGCTTTTCAGCCGACTGGCCGAGGGTGGCAGGCGACAGGTTTTCGGCCTTCGCCACTTCGGCGGCTTCGGTGACGGTGCTCCAGTAGTAACGTCGTGGCCGGGTTCCTGTCGTGCGCAACTGTGGAAATCGTCTCTGCATCTCCGGCCGATTGGCGCCGATTTCAGCAACCAACTGCTGGATCAACGCACCATCATCGCGCAGATCCTGCTGGCTGCCGCGCCGCTTTTCCTCGCAGGCATCCCTCAGGTTGTCGAACATCCAGATGGCTAACTGCCTTGCCGTGAAGCGCTCCTCGGGACGCGCCTTGAGAAAGTCGATGACAGTTTGCCGGAGGTTCAGTTTGCTGGTCATGATGTGCAGGCGCTTGGGCTGTAAGGCGGAGGCCATCCGTATGTTAGTTGAAAAGGCATGGCGGTTGGCCGTTTCCTATTGGCGGGACACGGCCCGCCGCGCAGGCGACGGGACCTTGGGCTCAAGCGCTCTTGGGGTGTCGCTTCCATGGTTGCAGCGGTTCGCAGTTTGCCAACTGCGAACCCGCTCAGTTGAAAGGGTTCCGGATGATCAGACCCGCGATTGACTGGCCATCCTGCATGTCTTCGCTGTAAAGGGTTTCGGCGCCGGCGGCTTCGGCGCTGGCGATAATCTGGCTGTCCCAGAAGCTGTAGCCGGTCAGCTCCATCAGTTCCAGACCGCGCAGGATGTGGGCGACGCTGGCGTCGCGGGTGACCCACAGGCCGTAGCTGCGAACGATGTCCCGAGCCTGGGCAAGGTTCAGGGGAGTCTTGAGTTTGCGCAGGGCATTCACCAGAAATTCCTGCAAGACCTGGGGACTTACGATTCCCCGGCGCTCTTCCCAAAGCGTGGCGAGCAGTTGGGCTGCGACGACTCGCTTGGGGCCTGCATCGCGGTCATGGGCGTAGAGGAGGATATTGGTATCGACAAAGGCGAGCGAGCGATGCTTAACGCTCATGGGCATCGTCCCGGCTCAGGTACCGGCCGCCGAGTTCGAGGGCGCTGTCTTGCAGCCAGCCGATGGCCTGGCGTTTGGCTTGCTGGTAGTGCAGATCGCTTTCTACCTGTTCGGCAAGGTCCGCCGCGAGAAACCTGCTGACGCTGACGTTTTGCCGGGCAGCAAGTTCTGGGCGCGTTGCAGCGTGTCGGCATCGAGCGAAAGAGTGATGTTTTGTTTCATGCTCGGCTCCACCAGAATTTATTTCCAGATATTGCACGTATTTTACGTGTAAATCAACGGAAGGAGCTCGGGAGCTTTTTGGCCAATTTTTGCCGTCGACCGCAGCAGCCATGCGGTAAACAAGAAAGCGCCGGGTTGCCCCGGCGCTTCCATCCTCTTCGCTTCTTTTGCGCTACCGCTTATTCCATCGCCTCGTACAGCGGCAGCGTCAGGAACTCCGGGTAGTCCGGGGTCAGCGACATCTTGTCGAAGATGCCGGCGGCCTTTTCGTAGGAGGCGGTATCCTCGCCCTGGGCGGTGACGGTCGCCTTCACCTTGGTCAGTTCCTCGGCGATCATTGGACGGACCATGTCAACGGTGACCTTTCGGCCGTCGTCGAGGATGCCCTTCGGCGAAACCACCCACTGCCACACCTGCGAGCGGGAAATTTCGGCGGTGGCGGCGTCTTCCATCAGGTTGTGGATGGGCACGCAACCATTGCCGGCCAGCCAGGAGCCGAGGTAGTGGATGCCGACATTGATGTTGTTGCGCAGGCCGGCTTCGGTGATCGGCGTAGTCGGCCGGAAGTCGAGCCATTGCTCGGGGCCGAACTTGCCTTCAACCTGCTTCTCGAACTGGTTCGGCTTGTCGCCCAGCACCTTGACGAACTCTTCCATGGCGATCGGCACCAGGCCCGGGTGGGCCACCCAGCCGCCGTCGAAGCCGTCGTTGGCGTCGCGGGTCTTGTCGTGGCGGATGCCGGCCAGGGCCTTTTCGTTGGCAACCGGGTCGTTCTTGATCGGGATCAGGGCCGACATGCCGCCCATGGCCGGGGCGCCGCGCTTGTGGCAGGCCTGGACGAGGGCCAGGGCGTAGCCGCGCATGAAGGGCACTTCCATGGTGATGGCGCCGCGCTGGGCCAGGCAGAAGTCCTTGTTCTTCTTGAACTTCTTGATGCAGGAGAAGATGTAGTCCCAGCGACCGGCGTTCAGGCCGGCGGAGTGGTTGCGCAGTTCGTAGAGGATTTCTTCCATCTCGAAGGTGGCGAGGATGGTTTCGACCAGCACGGTAGCCTTGATGGTGCCTTGCGGGATGCCGCAGTGATCCTGGGCCATGACGAAGGCGTCGTTCCACAGACGGGCTTCGAGGTGGCTTTCCATCTTCGGCAGGTAGTAGAACGGGCCGGCGCCGCGGGCGATCTGTTCCTTGGCGTTGTGGAAGAAGACCAGGCCGAAGTCGAACAGGCCGCCGGAAACGCGCTGGCCATCGACCAGCACGTGCTTCTCGTCGAGGTGCCAGCCGCGCGGACGGATCTGCAGGGTGGCGATCTTGTCGTTCAGCTTGTATTCCTTGCCGGCTTCGTTCTTGAACGACAGCTCGCGGCGGATGGCCTTGTACAGATTCAGCTGGCCCTGGATCTGGTTTTCCCAGTTCGGGCTGTTGGAATCCTCGAAGTCGGTCATGTAGGAATCGGCGCCGGAATTGAAGGCGTTGATGATCATCTTGGCCTCGACCGGGCCGGTGATCTCGACGCGGCGGCACTGCAGCGCGGCCGGAACCGGGGCGACCTTCCAGTCGCCGTTGCGGATGTGGGCGGTTTCCGGCAGGAAGTCCGGCATTTCGCCGGCGTCGATGCGGGCCTGGCGCACGATGCGGGCCTTCAGCAGTTCCTGGCGACGGGCCTCGAAGGCGCGGTGCAGCTTGGCGACAAATTCGAGGGCCTCGGTGCTGAGGATGGGTTCCCATTCGGGCTTCACGGGGGCGGTGATTTGCACACCGGCGGGCAGGTTGAGGGCCATTTCGTTCTCCTGGTGGATGGGTTTGGAATGCTGCGATGAACAGAATTGTATGCCCCAATATTGGGATGAAAAAGCGGCTCCGGATCATTTCATTTGTTACCGCAGGTATATAATCTGGCACCATGGATCGCCTAAAGCAGATCGAAGCCTTCGTCGCGGTGGCAACGCGCGGCAGCCTCTCCGCCGCCGCCCGCGCCGCGGACGTGACGCCGGCGATCATCGGCCGGCGCATCGACGCGCTCGAGGGACGCCTCGGGGTCAAGCTGCTGCTGCGCACGACGCGTCGGGTTACTGTCACCTTCGAGGGGCAGGCCTTCCTCGAGGATTGCCAGAAGCTGCTCAACGACCTGGCTAACGCCGAGGCGGCAGTGTCGCTCGGCGGCCTGCGCGCGGGCGGCCACCTCAAGCTCTCGGCCCCCGCCGGCTTCGGGCGCCAGCACGTGGCGCCGCTGGTCGGCGAATTCATGCGCGCCAACCCCGAGGTCACGGTCAGGCTCGATCTCTCAGACCGCCTCGTCGACCTGATCAACGAGAACATCGATTGCGCGATCCGCATCGGCGAGTTGACCGACTCCAGCCTCGTCAGTGTGCGTCTGGGCGAAATGCGGCGCATGGTCGTCGCCAGCCCGGCCTATCTGGTCGAGAGCGGCGTTCCGCGTAGCCCCGACGACCTTGCCCGGCACAACTGCCTGTCGCTTGGCCAGCAGCGGGGCTGGCTGTTCCGCAACCCGGCGACTGGCGAGGTCGACACCATCAAGGTGGGCGGCGACTTCGAGTGCAATGACGGCGCTGTGCTGCACGAATGGGCGCTCGCCGGCCGCGGGCTGGCGTGGCGCTCGCTGTGGGAAGTCGGGCGCGACCTCAAGGAAGGCCGGCTGACCTCGGTGCTCGACGCCTGGCAGGCGCCGCCGATGGGGATCTACGCCGTCTTCCCGCAGCGCCGCCATCTGCCGCTGCGCGTGCGGCTGTTCATCGATCTGCTCAAGGAAAACTACGGGCGGCCGAGCTACTGGGAACTGCGGTGAAGGTGCCCACCTACCGCGCGCTCGGCCTGGCCTGTGTCGCCCTCGGCGCCCTCGGCGCAGTGCTGCCGCTGCTGCCGACGACACCCTTCCTCCTCCTCGCCGCCTGGTTCTTCGCCCGCTCGCACCCGGAGTGGGAGGCGAAGCTGCTCGTCCATCCGCGCTGGGGGCCGGCGATCCTCGCCTGGCGCGACCATGGCGCGATTCCGCCGGCCGCCAAACGCCTGGCGACGCTCCTGCTCGCGATCAGCGTCGTTGGCGGTCTGCTGACGCTTGGAGAGCCGTGGCGCTACGTGCCGCTGGGGATAGGCGTGGTCGTGCTTGCGTGGATGTGGACGCGGCCGTCGCGCTGATCGGATTTGCAGCCGTTTGTACCGTGTTCGGCGGGTTGTCGACGTGAAGATGACTGGCGCTGCACGGCCTTATCGCAGGGTATCCAGCGACCGAACGGAGCGCAGTCGATCGTAAGGCTATGCACCGGCTGCTTTTGTACCCAACCGGGCATCGAACTTGTCTTTGTTGATGACGAAGCGCTCATGACGGCCTCTGGAGATCACGTCTATGCCGTCGTGAGCCTCGACAGCAAAGACGAGTTTCTTTCCTTCGACGGCAATCAGTTCAACCGTTGCTGCAACCTCAAGCCCAGGTGGTGTGGCGGCCTCGTGGCTGATGTCGATGTGCGATCCGACGGTTTGTTCGTTCGGCCAGTCGAGGTGAGGATTGATTGCCTTGATGCACGCCCACTCAAGAAGGCCGACAAGGAAACCCGTGGCAAATACTTCGGGCATTGCGACGAACTCCTCTGACTCGGGATAAAGCGCAGGAACCGTTTTTGATGGCGGTACGGTGAACCTGTGCTCGTACTTGATGCCGGGCTTGAGAGATTCCTTCATTTCGTTTCCTCAGGTGGGGCGGGACTACGAGGGTGGCAAGGGACGCCGCTGGCGGGACGGCGCATAAAGTTTGAGCTTGGGGCGCGGCCCGCCAGGACCGTCGACCCTGCTGCGAATGATTAGACGCGCCACTCCGTACCTCTGCAAACCGATCCAGGTTCTGCTCGTCGGCAGACTCAAGGAATTGACGCGCCTTCCCGGCAAAGGCGTGGTTTTCGCGAATTCCAACCCACGTCAGTGCCGTTCCAGAGGGCAAGGCTCCAGCACTATTATCAGCTCAGAGTGCGCGAAATGGACGTGCTCGAGAGAACAATACGGAACGGACCAAGGCTCTCGGCTGCAGCCGCAGGAAGGTGGGAACATTACCCCGATCTCCATTCCGTAGATTGACCGAGAAGCCTGACAGCAAGTTACCCGCACTCCGCAGCCTGTGCAACCGTGATGTTGCACAGGGCACGTTGCAGCCGGGCGCCGGGCCGGCGAGCTTGATGGGCGCGGTCGGCTGTCAGCGTGGCCGCACTCGCCGGAGATGGAGGGGCAACCTTCGCCAGGAACCGGAATTCTTGCCCCTTCAGCCACGTCGACCGCAACCGGCCAGTGCATCGGCCACCGCCTGCCAGGCGGCGAGCTTGTCGGCGAAATTGCGGCCGGCGTGGGCCGGGCTGGTCGAGGGCAGGCGGGTGCCGGCCGCGCCGGGAGGGAGTTGGTCGTGGCGGCGGAAGAGCGCGGCCGCGGCTGAGCCGTTGAAGAAGACGTGGCGGATGCCAGGCTGCGCGGCAAAGAAGGCGGCGAAGTCGTTGGGCTCGGCGGAGTCGCGGTCGATGGCGGTGTCGAGGCTGCCCGGGCGGGTGCACGCGTGGAGGACGTCCCACAGCGCGACGCCGGCAGCGGCGAGGCGGACGGCGCGCTCGGGGTAGGGCAGGGCGGGGGCGAAGCCGAGCAGGGCGCCCATGATCGGCCAGAAGGCGTTGCGCGGGTGGGCGTAGTACTGCCCGGCGGCGAGCGACGCCTGCCCCGGCATGCTGCCGAGGATCAGGATGCGGGCGCCGGGGGCGGCGATGGGCGGGAAGCCGCGGGCGTGGCCCGTCATGCGGCGGGCGGGAGACGGGAAGACGGGCGGCGTCGCGCCGGAGCCGCCGCCGGCCGCTCCCAGTAGGCCGAGACGACCGCCCCCGCCCGTGCTGCCCGTCGCTCAGCGCAGGCTGTTCTGGATCGTCCGGAACTGACGGACCCACGGCTTGTTGGCGCGCAACTCCGGAGGCAGGTCGGCGATGGCGGCGCGGGCCTGGCTGCTCGTCGGGAAGACGCCGAAATACAGGTTGTAGCGATCGCGCTGGCCTTGCTCGGTGACGGAAATTGCCAGCGAATCCAGCGCCAGCCGGTCCGCGTTGCGCTCGATGAAGCGCGCCAGCTCCGCCTCGCTCGGCGAAGCCACGAGTTGCACGGTGTAGGCTCGAGGATTCTGCTGCAGCAGCCACTGGCCGTCGCGCACGACGCCGGCGGCATTCGCGGCGTTCTGCATCCGCAGCTTGCGCACCGCGGAGCGGAGGTCGCCAAGGCTCTTCTCGATTCCGGAAACCTTGCCCGATACCTGCTCGATGCTGGCCTGCTGCCGTGCGTCGGCTTCGTCGCGGGCGGTTCCCTGCGCCGCGAGGGCGGCGACCTGGCTGCCGACCTCGGCGATCCGCGAGCGGCTGTCCGCGAGCGCCGACTCGGTGCTGGCGGGGGCGAAGGCGGGAACCCACTTGACCATCGCGAAGCCGGCGACGGCCAGCAGGAGCAGGGCGGCAAGGGCGAGGTGGGTCCGCTTGAAGCGATCCCCGGTTTCCCGGCGATGCCCGTCCAGCGCGACGGCGACCTTGGCGATCTCTTCGTCGAGGCGCCGGGTTTCGGTCTGCAGCACTCCGACCAGCCCCTGCAGTGTCTGGAACTCGGCATAGTGCTCGCGTTGCAGGGCTGCCAGACCGTCAAGGCGTGCCGCGACGATCGCGTGCTGCCTTTGCGCTTCTTCGCGCACCGCCTCGATGCGGCTCTTGTTGCCGCGCGTCGCGGTGTCCAGCAACTCGCAGGTGATGTCGAACTGATCGAGGCGCGCGTGTTGCTCGGCGAGAATTCGCTCCTGCGCCTTGAGCAGGCCGTCCAGTGATCCGATGCCGGCATCGAGGCGGGCCAGGTCGGCGCCGATGCGGGCATTGCTGCTGGCGAGGCGAGCGTCCCAGCGCTGCTCGCTGTCGGCCAGCCAGACACGCGTTTCGTCGCGAATCACGTCAATCCGCTGTTCCGCAGCCGCCGTACGTCCGGCCAAAGCCAGGCCCTGCTGCTGCAAATCGGCGCCGAGCTGGTGCATCCGGGTCGATATAGCGCCGCCGGACTGGCGCAGTTCGGCCAGTTCGCTGTCGATGCGGTGGTTGTTTTCGGCGTAGAGCGCGGTCAGTTCCTCATAGTCGCGCAGGACGCGATCAAGCTGTGCGTTGATTTCCCTGGNGGTCACGCTGGTGCCGTTGGCCTGGGTGAGTTCCAGCAACCGTGCCATCTTCGGCTTGATTTCCGGGATCTCCGTCGCCAGCGGGTCGGCGGACGGGCTTTCAAGCTGGTCGGTGGCGGGAAGTGGGAGTTCTGCAGTCTTGGTCATGGTCGACCTCCTCGGAGTGGATCACAAGTTGGCTCCTGCGTTGACAGAAGCGACGGCGTACTCGGGCGCATCCTAGCGGACGAACCGGAATTCCTCGTCCGTTTCCGCGGATCATCGCTTCGCGGGTGTTGTATGCGCGCAACCGTCGCTACTCGTTTTCAGACCAGCGGATCGGCGAATCATTCGACATTCAGGGAAGAACTCCGCTGTCCGAAGCAACGAATGAAAAGGCCGGCACCTTGTGAGTGCCGGCCTCGCTGCTACCGCATGGGGTAGCGAAAGAAGCTTAGTGGAACTGCTCTTCTTCGGTGGAACCGGTGAGGGCCTTGACAGAGGAAGAACCGCCCTGGATGACGGTGGTGACGTCGTCGAAGTAGCCGGCGCCGACTTCCTGCTGGTGCGAAACGAAAGTGTAACCCTTGTCGCGGGCAGCGAATTCCGGTTCCTGGACCATGTTGACGTAATGTTTCATGCCTTCGCCGCCGGCGTAGGCGTGCGCGAACTGGAAGGTGTTGTACCAGTTGATGTGGATGCCGGCGAGGGTGATGAACTGGTACTTGTAGCCGAGTGCGGAGAGGTCTTCCTGGAAGGAAGCGATCTGCGAGTCGTTGAGGTTCTTCTTCCAGTTGAACGACGGCGAGCAGTTATAGGACAGGAGCTTGCCCGGGCAGGCGGCCAGCACGGCTTGCGCGAATTCACGGGCGAAGCCGATATCCGGCACGCCGGTTTCGCACCAGACGAGGTCGGCGTACGGGGCGTAGGCGACGCCGCGGGAAATCGACTGCTCCAGGCCGTTCCTGACGCGGTAGAAGCCTTCCTGGGTGCGCTCGCCGGTGAGGAACGGCTTGTCGTTCTCGTCGTAGTCGGAGGTCAGCAGGTTGGCGGCTTCGGCATCGGTACGCGCCAGGATCAGGGTGGGAACACCCATGACATCGGCGGCGAAGCGGGCGGAGATCAGCTTTTCGCAGGCCTCACGGGTCGGAACGAGCACCTTGCCACCCATGTGGCCGCACTTCTTGACCGCGGCTAGCTGGTCCTCGAAGTGGACGCCGGCGGCACCCGCGGCGATCATGTTCTTCATCAGTTCGAACGCGTTCAGGACGCCACCGAAACCGGCTTCGGCGTCGGCGACGATCGGCAGGAAGTAGTCGATGAACCCTTCGTCGCCGGGGCCGACGCCGCGCGACCACTGGATTTCGTCTGCGCGCTTGAAGGTGTTGTTGATGCGACGAACCATGGTCGGAACCGAGTCGTAGGCATACAGCGACTGGTCGGGGTACATGGTTTCGGAGGTGTTGCCGTCGGCGGCGACTTGCCAGCCCGACAGATAGACGGCTTCGAGGCCCGCCTTGGCCTGCTGCATGGCCTGGCCGGCCGTGATGGCGCCAAAGGCGTTCACATAGCCCTTCTTAGCGCCGCCGTTGACCTTGGCCCAAAGGTTTTCTGCACCGCGCTTGGCCAGGGTGTAATCGATCGGCAGGGAGCCGCGCAGGCGGACGACGTCGGCGGCGGAGTAGCCGCGCTTGATGCCTTTCCAGCGGGGGTTTTCAGCCCAGTCTTTTTCGAGGGCGGCGATTTGCTGTTCGCGAGTGCTCATGTGTATTCCTCAAGGTTTGGATTTTGGAGGGTTACGGGTTTCCGCCAAGGCGAATTTCAGCCCTGGCGATGGACGAATTATAGAGCGTTTACTGCACGGCAGCAACAAGTCTTATATAAGACATAAGACAGAATAATCATAAATGAAAACAGTATGATGCGATCAACTTTTCATGATGTGAAATGTGAATTGCTTCCGTGAAATGCAATTGGGTTGCATCAGCACAATCGCTTGCTGCTCACCAGCACGCCATCGTCGTCGGCATAGACAAACTCGCCGGGATTGAAGGTGACGCCGCCGAAGGTGACGGCAACGTCGCGGTCGCCGGCGCCCTTCTTGATGCTTTTCTGCGGGTGGGTATTGAGGGCGCGCACGCCGATGTCGATGCCGTTGATGTCGGCCGAGTCGCGGATGCACCCGTACACGACGACGCCTTCCCAGCCGTTCTTGTGGGCGAGGATGGCGAGCTGGTCGCCGACCAGCGCGCAGCGCAGCGAGCCGCCGCCATCGATGACGAGCACCTTGCCGCTGCCGTTTCCGGCGAAAGCTTCGCGAACCAGCGAGTTGTCCTCGAAGACCTTGAGCGTGACGATCTCGCCGGAAAAGCTGTTGCGGCCGCCATAGCGCTGGAACATCGGGGCGACGACGCGAACGGTCCTGCCGAGTTCGGATTCGAATTCATCGCAAAGGTCGGGGGTCTTGAAGGTCATGGTGGAGTCCTCGAAATGGAAAAGCCGTGCAATGGTGCACGGCTTTCGGGGTGGTTGGAAATCGTTCAGACGACGGCTTCGCTCCTTTCCTCTGCGAAGTCGAGCCGGATTTTGCCCTCCTTGTCGAGGTCGACCGTGACATGCCCGCCGCTGGCCAGCTTGCCGAACAGCAATTCGTCGGCGAGCGCCGAGCGGATGGTGTCCTGGATCAGGCGCGCCATCGGGCGGGCGCCCATCTGCGGGTCGAAGCCCTTCTCGGCCAGCATTTCCTTCACCGCCTCGGTGAAGTGGGCCTCCACCTTTCTCTCGTGGAGCTGTTCCTCGAGCTGCATCAGGAACTTGTCGACCACGCGCAGGATGACCTCGTGGTCAAGAGCGGCGAAGGAGATGGTCGCATCGAGCCGGTTGCGGAATTCCGNGGTGAACATGCGCTTGATCTCGGCCATCTCGTCGCCGGTCTGCCTGGCATTGGTGAACCCCATGCTGGCCTTGTTCAGGTCGGCGGCGCCGGCGTTGGTGGTCATGATGATTACGACATTGCGGAAATCGGCCTTGCGCCCGTTGTTGTCGGTCAGCGTGCCGTGATCCATGACCTGCAGCAGGATGTTGAAGATGTCCGGGTGCGCCTTCTCGATTTCGTCGAGCAGCAGCACGCAATACGGCTTCTTGGTGACCGCCTCGGTGAGCAGGCCGCCCTGGTCGAAACCGACATAACCCGGCGGCGCGCCGATCAGGCGGGAGACGGCATGACGCTCCATGTATTCGGACATGTCGAAACGTACCAGCTCGATGCCGAGGCAATAGGCCAGCTGCTTGGCAACCTCGGTCTTGCCGACGCCGGTCGGGCCGCTGAACAGGAAGGAGCCGATCGGCTTGCCCGGATTGCCGAGTCCGGAGCGCGCCATCTTGATGGCCCGGGCCAGCGCGTCGATCGCCTTGTCCTGGCCGAAGACGACGGCCTTGAGGTCACGGTCGAGATTCCTCAGGGCGCCACGGTCGTCGAGCGTGACGTGCTGCGACGGGACGCGGGCGATCTTGGCGACGATCTCCTCGATGTCGGTCTTGTTGATGACTTTCTTCTGCTTCGACTTGGGCAGGATGCGCTGCGCCGCACCGGCTTCGTCGATTACGTCGATCGCCTTGTCGGGCAGGTGGCGGTCGGTGATGTAGCGGGCCGCGAGTTCGGCCGCCGACGAGATCGCCGTCGCCGAGTACTTGATGCCGTGATGCGCCTCGAAACGAGCCTTCAGTCCCTTGAGGATTTCGATGGTCTCGGACACTGACGGCTCGCTGACGTCGATCTTCTGGAAGCGCCGGGAAAGCGCGCTGTCCTTCTCGAAGATGCCGCGGAACTCGGTATACGTCGTCGCGCCGATGCACTTCAACTGGCCGGACGAGAGCGCCGGCTTGAGCAGGTTGGATGCATCCAGCGTGCCGCCGGACGCCGAGCCGGCGCCGATCAGCGTATGGATTTCATCGATGAAGAGGATGGCATTGGGGTTGTCGCCCAGCTGCTTGATCACGCCCTTGAGGCGCTGCTCGAAGTCGCCACGGTACTTGGTGCCGGCCAGCAGGGAGCCCATGTCCAGCGAATAGACGTTGGCCTTGGCCAGAATGTCGGGGACATCGCCCTCGACAATGTCGCGGGCCAGGCCTTCGGCAATCGCCGTCTTGCCGACGCCGGCCTCGCCGACCAGCAGCGGGTTGTTCTTGCGCCTGCGGCACAGGGTCTGGATGACACGCTCGATCTCCTTGTCACGACCGATCAGCGGGTCGATCTTGCCCTGCAGCGCCAGGGCGTTGAGGTTGATCGTGTATTGCTCGAGCGGACCGGACTGCTCCTTCTCGCCTTCGGTTTCGACTTCGCCCTCGGTCGGCGTCTTCTGCTGCGGCACCTTGGCGATGCCATGCGAGATGAAATTCACGACGTCGAGGCGGGTGATGCCCTGCTTCTGCAGGAAGTNGACGGCGTGCGAGTCCTTCTCGCCGTAGATGGCAACCAGTACGTTGGCGCCATTCACTTCCTTCTTGCCAGACGACTGGACGTGCAGGATGGCGCGCTGGATGACACGCTGGAAGCCGAGCGTCGGCTGCGTGTCGATGTCGTCCTCGCCGGACACCGTCGGCGTGTGCTCGTTGATGAAATTGGTCAGATCCTTGCGCAGCGACTCGGGCTTGGCGCCACAGGAGCGCAGGGCTTCGGCGGCCGACGGGTTGTCGATCAGCGCCAGCAGCAGATGCTCGACGGTGATGAACTCGTGACGCTTCTGCCGTGCTTCGACAAAAGCCATGTGCAGGCTGACTTCGAGTTCCTGGGCAATCATCAATTTTCCTCCATGACGCAAGCGAGCGGGTGCTGGTGCTGGCGGGCAAACGTGCCGACCTGTTCAACCTTTGTTGCGGCGATGTCGCGCGGGAACAGCCCGCAGACTCCGCGACCTTCGTTGTGAACTTTGAGCATGATTCTTGTCGCCTGTTCAGTGTTCATGGCAAAAACGCTGGAGGACGACGATCACGAACTCCATCGGCGTGTAATCGTCGTTCAGCAACAGCACCTTGTACATCTTCGGAGGCATCGCCTTGGCACGTTGTGCCTCGAGCAGACTCCCTTCCTGAGATTTCGTAGCCATTAAACAGATTCTATACAGTCCATTCCATAGTGCAACTGCTACCCGACCTGGTGCAACACGACCTGGAGAACTGGCAGAAAGTGCTGCATTTTCCGTAGCTTATGCTGCGCCGCGTCATTGAAACTTGTTGACGCAGTGAGACGACCGGGGTAGAAAGCCCTTGTGTTTGGATTCACGTCGCATCACGGTTGCCGTGCGCACCGGGTCGCTGAACTCAAACAGGGAGTCGGGGAGACCCGTAATTTATTCGTTTTTGTAAGAAAGTTGCAAACATGGCAATCGGTACTGTCAAGTGGTTCAATGATTCCAAGGGCTTTGGCTTCATCACTCCTGACGATGGCAGCGAGGATCTTTTCGCACATTTCTCGGCCATCAACATGAATGGCTTCAAGACCTTGAAGGAAGGCGAAAAGGTCTCCTTCGACGTCGTTCAGGGCCCCAAGGGCAAGCAGGCTTCCAACATCCAGCGCGCCTGATTTCCGGGCTGCCTGCCTGATGAAGCCCCTCCGCCAGGACGGGCTTTTTGTTTCAGGCAACGATGATTTCGTCCTGACGCCTGTCGCCCACGTTGTCGGTCCAGTTCACGGTGAGGCGATCGCCGGCCTTGATCCCGCGCGCCTTGAAGGCAAAGAGCGGATTCTTCGAGACCGATGTGTTGAGTTGACCGTCGATCAGCGGCTTGCCGTTGTGGAGGACGGCAAAGGTCTGGATGAAATTGGCGGCGACAATCTGACCCTTCTCATCCTTGCGCTGACCGGTTTCCATCGGGTGCTGCATCAGGATGCGGAGATCCGCGATATCACCCTGGACCTGGGCGCGTATCTTGATTTGGTCAGCCATGATCAGCCTCCGCAGCCACCGAGGGTCACCCTGATTTCGCGGAAGGCGACATGCGACTTCCCATCGCCCGCCTTGACAACCGCCCGGACGCGGGTGGTTTCCGCCAGTTTCAACTGTAGGCGACAGTAGGGAAGCGCAGCGCCGGCGAAGTCGATGGCCGCACACAGCGGCATCGGGTTCTTGTCGGCGAAGACGGCGATGTTCCGTGTGCCGGGAATATGGCTGGTGATCTCGACCTCGACCTTGGCGCCGTTCTCGGCAATTTCCGGGCCGATAATGAGCACGTCGCGCGACTCGGTTGCCGCGGCGGCGCCAAAGGCCTTGAGCGCTTCGCCGATGGTGCGTGCCGTGAACGCGGCCCGATTCCACTCCGCTGCCAGTATGCGCCCGGGCACCAGCAGGCCGGTGCCTAGCCAGGGTGCGAGAAGCGCGGCGGCAGTGCCGCCCTTCAGCAGTTTGCGACGCAGTTCGATCATCTTGTCTCGCGCAGTGAAGTTCAGGGTGCCAGCCAGTGGCCAGACTTGCCGCCCGACTTCTCGAGCAGGCGGATGTTCTCGATGCGCATGCCGCGGTCGACGGCCTTGCACATGTCGTAGATGGTCAGCAACCCGACCACCGCGGCAGTCATGGCCTCCATTTCGACGCCGGTACGCCCGAAACACGCGGTGGTCGCTTCGCAATGGACGGCACCGGCGGCTTCATCGATGACGAATTCGGCAGCGACCCGGGTCAGGGCCAACGGGTGGCACAGCGGAATCAATTCCCCGGTGCGCTTGGCGGCCTGGATGGCGGCGATGCGGGCAATGCCCAGCACGTCGCCCTTCTGCGCCGAGCCGTCGCGAATCAACGCCAGGGTCGCCGGCTGCATCCGTATGGTGCNCCCGGCGCGGGCGATGCGAAACGTTTCCAATTTGCCGCCGACATCGACCATGTGCGCCTGGCCGGCCGTGTCGAAGTGGGTAAGTGTCTGATCAGTCACGATTTGTTACGTTTAGTTACGAGTGGGCGGCGCGCTAGTCAACCTAAGCAATGTATCATAGTTTGATGCGTTCCCCTCATCGCCTGCTTTGCGGATTCCTGATCTTGGCCCTGATCTCGCAGCCTTTGCGCGCCGACGATCTTCCCGAACTGGGCGACGTGGCGAGCAACGAACTCTCGCTGGCAACCGAAAAGAAGATCGGCCAGAAGATCATGGACGAGATTCGCTGGCGCGAGCCGTCCTACCTCGACGATCCGGACGTCGAGTATTATCTGAATCAACTCGGTGCGCGTCTCGTTGCCGTCAGCAATGATCCCGGAATGGGCTTCCAGTTCTTTGCCATCGATGACATGAGTATCAACGCCTTTGCGATGCCGGGCGGCTTCATCGGCGTCCATGTCGGGCTATTGCTGGCGGCGCAGACCGAATCGGAGCTTGCCGGCGTTCTCTCCCACGAGATATCGCATGTGACCCAGCGTCACATCGCGCGCCAGGTGTACCAGTCGAAACAGCTGTCGATGGCCTCGATGGTCGCCATGGGGCTTGCGCTGCTCGCCGCGCGCTCCAGCCCGCAGGGAGCGATGGCTGCGATCAGCACCACGCAGGCCGGTGCCATATCGGCGCAACTGGCTTTCTCGCGTGATTTCGAACGCGAATCCGATCGCCTGGGTTTCGAGATCCTGCGCCGGGCGGGCTATGATGTGCGCGGAATGTCGGCGTTTTTCGGGCGCCTCCAGCAGTCGACGCGTCAGTATGAGAACAACGCCACCGCTTACCTGCGGACCCATCCGCTGTCCGGCGAGCGGATGTCCGACATGCAGAATCGCGAACGGCCGGTTGCCTACCGCCAGGTCGCCGACAGTCCGGAATTTCATCTGGTGCGGGCCAGGGTACGGGCATTGCAGGGACGCCCGAGCGACGCGGTCAAGGAGTTCGCGGAGCTTTTGCGCGAGCGCAAGTACGCCTCTGAGGCAAGCACGCGCTATGGACTGTCGGTCGCTCTCGCCCGCAACCGGGACTGGGCGGCGGCCGAACAGGAACTGCTGACGGTGCGCAAGCTCAAGGTGGCGTCGCCGATGGTCGACCGGCAACTCGCCGAGGTCAGGATCGGCCGTGGCGACAAGGATGCCGGGCTGACGCTGTACCGCGAGGCAATGGTCCGCTACATGCTCAACATGCCGTTGCTCTATGGCTACGGCAGCGCCCTGCTTGCCGAGAAGCAGTTTGCCGCGGCTCTCAGGTTTGCTGACGACCAGTTGCAGAGCCACCCTCAGGATGCGCGTTTCCTCAAGTTGCGGGCGGATTCCTATGCCGGTCTCGGGCGTCGTTCGCAGCATCATCTGGCGCTGGCGGAACTGACCGCTCTCAAGGGACAGACAGCCGGGGCAATCGAACAACTGCAACTGGCGCAGCAGGCNGGGGATGCCAACTTCTACGAAATGTCGATGATCGACGGGCGCCTGCGCGAGATGAAAAAGCGGCAGATCGATGAAATGAAGGAACGGCGGAATTAGGGGTAAAATCCGCTATCGTCATATTGGGTGACCTGCCATGGAAATTGATCGCGATCTCGATGTAAAGGGCTCAACTGCCCGCTTCCCATACTCCGTACCAAGAAGGCTCTGGCTGAGATGGAAACGGGCCAGGTCCTGCGCGTGCGGGCGACCGACCCGGGTTCGGTCAAGGATTTTGCGGCATTTGCCAAGCAGACCGGGAACGAGTTGCTCGAGCAGAACGAAGACAACCGCGTCTACGAGTTCTACCTCAAGCGCAAATAGATCCGACGTTCCAAGCGTTTTTCGAAGATCGGCGGGCACCGCCGGAAAGTCCCGCGGCCTGGCGTTTCGAAGACTTGGTCGACTGCCTGACGGTATTCGACGAAGCCGGTTTCGGCGCGGCGCTGAAGGCGGTCGAGGGCGATGGCCTTTGGTCCGTCGCCGCGCTCGATTTCGAACTGGGTTATCTCCTCGAACCGGCGGCAATTCCTGTCGGGTGGTCGCCGTCGGCTGAGCGCCCGCTCGCGCGCTTCTGGCGGTTCCGGCGTCGTTTCGCGATGACCGCCGAGGCCGCGGGGAGGTGGCTGGCGGACCAGGGGGCCGGGCAGGCGGCGGGGATCGGCGGGCTGCACGCAGGCATCGACGAAGACCGGCATGCGGCTGCGGTCGACAGCATCCGGGACTACATTTCCGCCGGCGACTGTTATCAGGTGAACTTCACCTTTCCATTGTCATTTCAATGGTTCGGCCATCCACTGGCGCTCTACGCCAGGCTACGCGCCGTGCAGCCGGTCAGCTACGGCGGCTTCATCGGCAATGCCGCGGGCGGCATCGTTTCGTTGTCTCCGGAACTCTTCCTGGAGCGGGAGGGCGCTCGTCTGGTCACCCGACCGATGAAGGGTACCCTCGCGCGCGGGCAGCCTGCGGAGCGTCTGCGCGCCTCGGCCAAGGACCGGGCCGAGAACCTGATGATCGTCGACCTGCTGCGCAACGATCTCGGCCGGGTCGCGGCGAACGGCAGCGTCAAGGTCGACCGCCTGTTCGAAATTGAGGATTACCCGACGCTCTGGCAGATGGTGTCGGAAGTGTCGGCGAACGCTCCCCGCATCGGCCTTGCGGCAATTCTCCGTGCGCTCTTCCCCTGCGGCTCGGTCACCGGAGCCCCGAAAATCCGCGCGATGCAGATTCTTGGAGAACTCGAAGGCCGGTTGCGCGGCCTGTACACCGGGGCCTTCGGCTGTATCGCGCCGAATGGTGATCTCCGCCTGAATGTCGCCATCCGCACGCTGGAACTGGCGCCGGAGCGAACCGGGCGGATGGGCATCGGCAGCGGCATCGTCGCCGATTCCGAACCGGCGGCCGAATGGCTGGAATGCATGCTCAAGGCGGATTTCCTGCGCGATTGCGACCCTGGTCTGCAATTGATCGAAACCCTGCGCCGCGAGAACGGGCGGTACCCGCGCCTTGCCGGACACCTTTCGCGGCTGCGCCGGTCGGCGGAATGGCTTGGCTTTGCCCTCGATGAAGATGCCCTCGGCGACTGCCTTGACGCGCAGCCGGCCGAGGGAACCTGNGGGGCGCGGGTCACTCTGGCGAAGAATGGCGATATAGCGGCGCAATGTTTCCCGCTGGCGGACGAACCCGAGGGGATCCGCTACGCCAGGTTGGCGGCAACTTCCATCGACTCCGGCGATCCACTGCGCGGGCACAAGACCAGCGAACGCGGAGTGTACGATGGCGCCCTGCGCTGTCTGCCGGCAGACTCTTCGATTTTCGACGTGGTGTTCCTCAACGAGCGCGGCGAGGTGGCCGAGGGAGCGCGGAGCAACGTATTCGTCGGGCGCGACGGGCAGTTGCTGACCCCGCCGCTGGCCAGCGGCGCCTTGCCCGGCGTGCTGCGCGCCGAATTGCTGGCCAGCGGCCGGGCGCGCGAGGCGGTGCTGCTGCCCGCGGATCTGCAACAAGGCTTCTGGCTCGGCAATGCGTTGCGCGGGTTGATTGCAGTCCGGCTCGAATCGCCGGCATCCTGAATATCGCCCTCTTTCGGGCGTTGACCGCAGCCGCCTCAGCGGTGCGCCGAAGCTTTGCCGGCCAGTTCCATGCGTGTCAGGACATGTTGCGCCATGCCGCGCGCCAGTTCGTGTTCGCCCATGAAGACGGCGCCGGCTGCTTCTCGCAGCAGGAGTTCGGCTTCTTCCGCGCTGTGCGTGCGCAGCACCGTCTCGATGTCCGGATTCAGGGTGCGGGCGATTTCCAGCATCTTGCGCGCGTCGAAGGCATCCGGCGTGGCGATTATCAGCATGCCGGCGCGGGCGATGTGGGCCTGGATCAGGACCGAAGGTTCGGTCGCATCGCCACAGACAGCGAGGATGTCGCGGGCGCGCAGCTTCTCGACGAGTTCGCGGGTCTGTTCGACGACCACATGGCTGACCCCNNTTTCGCCGAGCAACGCGGCGATGCGCTGGCCGACACGGCCGTAGCCGACCAGCACGACCTAGCCGGTAAGTTGCGCCTGATCGGTATTCATCGGCAGTTCGGCCAGCGGATCGTCGCTGCGCTCCAGATGGCGGGCCAATGTCGAGCGGGAACGCAGCCAGTCCTGTAGCGGAGCAAGGGCGGCGAAAATCAGCGAATTGCAGGCGATCGAACTGAGCGCGCCGGCCAGCACCAGGCATCGCCCTTCCACCGGCATCAGGCCGAGCGGGGCGCCCAGCGCGACGAGGATGAAGGAGAACTCGCCGATCTGAGCTAGGCTGGCGCCGACCGTCAGCGCCGTGTTGAGCGGGTAGCGGAAGGCGAGGACGAGGGCAACGGCGGCGATGGTCTTGCCGAGCATGATGACGGTCGTGACGGCGAGCACCTTGGCGGGCTCGTCGATGAGAATCCTTGGGTCGAACAGCATTCCGACCGAGACGAAGAACAGGACCGAGAATGCATCGCGCAGCGGCAGCGATTCCTCGGCGGCGCGGTGGCTGAATTCCGAATCGCGTATCGTCATGCCGGCGAAGAAGGCGCCGAGCGCATAGGAAACCCCGAACAGGTGGGCGGAGCCTTAGGCGACGCCGACCGCGGCGGCGATGACGCACAGGGTGAACAGTTCGCGCGAGCCGGTCTTGGCCACCAGCCATAGCAGGCGGGGCAACAGGCGGCGCCCGACGAACAGCATCAGCGCGATGAACACGGCGATCTTGGCAAAAGTCAGGCCCAGCGTGGTCCAGATTTCACCCGAGACGGCGGCGGCCGTGCCCGCCTGCTGTCCGCCCAGCATGCCGGCGAGCGGCGGTAGCAGGACGAGAACGAGGACCATGACCAGATCCTCGACCACCAGCCAGCCTACGGCAATGCGTCCATTCATCGAGTCCAGCACGCCGCGCGCTTCGAGCGCCCGCAACAGGACCACAGTGCTGGCAACCGACAGCGCCAGGCCGAACACCAGCGCGGAACCAGGTTCCCAGCCCCAGAACATGGCCAGTCCCATGCCCATGGCCGTGGCGACGGCAATCTGGACGATGGCGCCGGGAACGGCGATGCGCTTGACCGCCAGCAGGTCGTCCAGCGAAAAATGCAGGCCGACGCCGANCATCAGCAGCATGACACCGATTTCGGCCAATTGCTCGGCGAGGTCCATGTCGGCGACGAAGCCCGGGGTGGCCGGGCCGATCATGACGCCGGCGAGCAGGTAGCCGACCAGCGGCGGCATGCGCAGGCGCGCGACGATGACGCCGAGAATCAGGGCCAGGCCGAACGCGGCGGTAATGGTGGTGATGAGGCTGAGGTCATGCGGCATCTTGCAGCAGGTCGGAAGGGGTGACCCGTGTCAGATGGTTTTGGCGGGCGAGAGTTTCGACTGCCTGAAATCCGGCGCTCTTCCGGGGTCGACCGCGACGGGTCAGTTGCGGAGCTTGCGCAGGTATATGCCGATCATCATGATGATCGCGACGCCCATCCCGTAGGTAAAGGCCCGGGCCACGTCCACG
The DNA here is from genome assembly GCA_013693915.1 of Dechloromonas sp. Lineage (GTDB taxonomy): Bacteria > Pseudomonadota > Gammaproteobacteria > Burkholderiales > Rhodocyclaceae > Azonexus. Next base: position 1,379,456 of record CP059264.1, read on the forward strand.
TCCTGATAGGCAACGAGCGCCGGTTTGCCCTCTTCGATGCGGTAGCGAACGACGGTCTGGAAATTCCACGACGAGGCCTTGACCTCGAGGATTCCATCGCTCTTGGTCCATCTGAGCCAGTTGCCCGGCTCTTCGATTTCTCCGGCGGGCTCCGGCGGTTCGAGCGACACGATTTCTCCCCTGGCGGTGGCGTCGGCGAGTTCGCCCCAAGCGATGCCGCAGGCCTCGCCCTTTGCGCCGCAGGTCGCAACGAGCCGAAACTCGGGCTTCCATTCGACATTTGTCCTTTCCCACGGCCACGAGTGCAGGAAGGCGACGGTGCAGACCCCGACGAGCAGGGAGAAGATCATCAGGGCCGTGAATACGTGCGAGAAGAAGGGGCGGTTGTCTTGCATGGCGGCTTCCTGACTCAGCCCAGCCTGGCGAGTTGAAGTTTGAGTTTGTCGAGGGTCGCCGTGAAGTCGGCGACGCGCTGCTTTTCCTGCTCGACGACGGCGGCCGGGGCGCGGGCGACGAAGCTATCGTTCGCGAGCTTGCCCTGGGCGTTGGCGATCTGCATTTCCAGCTTTTCGATTTCCTTCTTCAGGCGCTCTTTCTCGGCGGCGACGTCGATCTCGACCTTAAGCATCAGGCTCGTCTCGCCGACCACGGCGACCGGCGCCACGGCGTTGCTCGGCATGTCGTCGACGATCTGGACCTCCGACAGCTTGGCGAGCGCTTGCAGGATGGGCCCGAACTCGGCGATCTCGGTGTCGCCGTCGGCGACCAGGAGCGGCATGCGCAGGGCGGNGGAGAGGCCCATCTCGCCGCGGAGGTTGCGGCAGGCGTAGGTCAGGGCCTTCAGGCGCTGTACCTTGGCCTCCGATGCCTCGTCCACGCGCGCCAGGTCGGCCTGCGGATAGGCGGCGAGCATGATCGAGTCGTGCGTCTTGCGCCCGGCGATCGGCGCCACCGTCTGCCAGAGTTCCTCGGTGATGAATGGCAGCAGCGGGTGGGCGAGGCGCAGCACGGCTTCCAGCACGCGGACCAGCGTCCGGCGGGCGCCGCGCTGCTGGGCCTCGTCGCCGGTCTGGATCTCGACCTTGGCGATTTCCAGGTACCAGTCGCAGAACTCGTCCCAGACGAACCTGTAGATCGCCTGCGCGAGCAGGTCGAAGCGGTAATCGACGAAGTGCTGCTCGACCTCCCTCTCGACCTTCTGCAGCACGCTGACGATCCAGCGGTCGGCGAAGCTGAACTTCAGGCGCGCCGCTTGGCCATCTGTGCTGCCGACCGGCACGGCACAGGCGCCGCTCCCCGGCTGCTGGTGGTGGTCGAGCGCGAGGTCGTGGCCGGCGACGTTCATCAGCACGAAGCGGGTGGCATTCCACAGCTTGTTGCAGAAATTGCGGTAGCCGTCGCAGCGGTTGAGGTCGAACTTGATGTCACGGCCTGGCGAGGCGAGGCTGGCGAAGGTGAAGCGCAGCGCGTCGGTGCCGAAGGCCGGGATGCCTTCCGGGAATTCCTTGCGGGTCTTCTTCGCGATGCTTTCCGCCTGTTTCGGGTTCATCAGGCCGCTGGTGCGCTTTTCCACCAGCGCGTCGACGCCGATGCCGTCGATCAGGTCGATCGGATCGAGTACGTTGCCCTTGGACTTCGACATCTTCTGGCCTTCCGAATCGCGGATCAGGCCATGCACGTATACGTGCCGGAACGGGATCTTGCCGGTGACGTGGGTGGTCATCATCACCATGCGCGCCACCCAGAAGAAGATGATGTCGAAGCCGGTGACCAGCACGGTCGACGGCAAATAGCGCTGCAAAACCGGGTTGACCGCGTCAGTCGCCTCGTCGCCGGTCCAGTCCAGCGTCGAGAACGGCCACAGGGCCGACGAATACCAGGTGTCGAGGACGTCCGGGTCGCGCGCCAGCGGGCCGTCGTAGCCTGCCCGCGCCGCGTCGGCTTTCGCTTCGTCCTCGCTGTGCGCCACGAAGATCTGGCCGTCGTCGCCATACCAGGCGGGAATCTGGTGGCCCCACCACAACTGGCGCGAGATGCACCAGTCCTGGATGTTGTTCAGCCACTGGTTGTAGGTATTGACCCAGTTCTCCGGGTAGAACCGGATCTCGCCGGAATGGACGACTGCGAGCGCCTTTTCGGTGATCGACTTGCCGTCGATGCCGGGCTTGGACATCGCGACGAACCACTGGTCGGTGAGCATCGGCTCGATGACGACGCCGGTGCGGTCGCCGCGCGGGACTTTCAGCTTGTGCCTGTCGGTCTTTTCCAGAAGGCCGAGGGATTCGAGGTCGGCGACGACGGTCTTGCGCGCGTCGAAGCGGTCCAAGCCGCGATATTTTTAGGTAGCGGGAAGTAATCAACAATGTAGGTGTCCATGTGGACGTCATTGTGGTAACTGCCTTCACCTTGACTCCAGACAGTACCGTCGGGCAAGGCGAGGCTGGATCCTGGCACCATCACAACTTGNGGCTTTTCCACGGACATTGCCATTTAGTTCAAGAACGCTCACCAGAGGAAGTTTGTGGCGCTGCCCGACGGCGTAGTCGTTGAAGTCGTGAGCCGGCGTGACCTTGACGCAGCCGGTGCCGAATTCGAGATCGACGTAGGAATCGGCAATAATCGGGATTTCGCGCTCGGTCAGCGGCAGCTTGACCATCTTGCCGATCATCGCCTTGTAGCGCTCGTCCTCCGGGTGCACCATCACGGCGGTGTCGCCGAGCATGGTTTCCGGACGCGTCGTGGCGACCACCAGGCTACCCGAGCCATCGGCCAGCGGGTAGCGGATGTGCCACATGAACCCCTCTTCCTCGTCCTGCACCACTTCGAGGTCGGAGACGGCGGTGTGCAGTTCCGGGTCCCAGTTGACCAGGCGCTTGCCGCGGTAGATCAGGCCCTCGTTGTAGAGGCGGACGAAGGTTTCGGTGACGACCTTGTTCAAACCGGCGTCCATGGTGAAACGCTCGCGCGTCCAGTCCGGGCTGGTGCCCATACGGCGCATCTGCTTGGTGATGGTGTTGCCCGAGTATTCCTTCCATTCCCAGACTTTTTCCAGGAATTTCTCGCGGCCGAGCTCGTGGCGGGAAATGCCTTGGGCGTCGAGTTGGCGCTCGACGACGATCTGCGTCGCAATGCCGGCGTGGTCGGTGCCCGGTTGCCACAGCGTGTTGTGACCCTTCATCCGGTAATAGCGCGTGAGGGCATCCATCAGCGTCTGGTTGAAGCCGTGCCCCATATGCAGCGTCCCGGTGACGTTGGGCGGTGGCAGTAGGATGCAGAAATTGTCGGCCTTGCTGCGGTCGACGCCGGCAGCGAAGTAATTCCTGGATTCCCACTCGGGGTACCAGCGGCGTTCGATGTCGGCCGGCTCGAAGGCTTTGGCGAGTTCCATTGACTTGTCGGCGAAGGGGAAAACCGGCGATTATACCGGAGCGCGGCGAGGCCTTTGCCGCGATCTCAGTCGCGCGGGCGGATCAAGGCCACGATCCCGGGTTCGCTAAGGAATTCGCGGATCGTGGTCTCGACAATGGCCGGGAGCTCCGCCGCCAGGCGATCATGGACGCGCCGGGCCAGTTCATGGGCGATGATGTCGAGCATCTCGCGGTCAAGCGCGACGCCCGTTCGTGGCTCCGCCACGGGCTTGATTTCGGGCTGCGGTGCGCGAGCCGCAACGGCGGGCTCGGCATCTAGGAGGACCGGGATGTCCGTCTCCGGGTCGAAGGCATCGACGAGAACCGGCACGTCGTCGCTGTCTGCGCTTCGTGCTCGTCGCCGCCGCATCAACTGGTCGGCGCGGTCAAGGACGGGACTGCTCATCGGCCTACACCTAACGCTCGCCGAGGTCGAAAAAGCGGACCTCGTAACCGCGATCCTTGTAGAACTTGACGCGATCGCGGGCGCTGTTGCGGTCGGCCGCCTCCCGGCCCACCACCTCGATCAGGCTGTGGAAGCGCGAGAAACCTGGCGGGACGACCTGGCTGAGATTCATGAGGCGTTCGTCCTGCGGCAGCTGATCAAGATCGCCGGTGATCAGGATCGGTGTCTCGCCGGCGAGCGGGGAATCGCTCCGGCAGTGCGGCACGAAGCTCAGCGCCGAGTGGGTCCACAGCATGCGGTCGACGGCGCCGGCAACGTCATCTTCCGGTGCGTGACCAGTACCGGCTTGTCCTTGGCGTAGGCGCCGCCGAGCAGCGCGCAGGCGGCGGCAATCTTGTCCGAAGCGCCGTGGTAGAAGAAAACCTGAGTCAATTCAGTTGGCCGGTGCGTTGCAGGAAGTAGTGGGTAAGCAGGGCAACAGGCCGCCCTGTGGCGCCCTTGTCGGTGCCCGACTTCCACGCGGTGCCGGCGATGTCGAGATGCGCCCACTTGAACTTCTTGGTGAAGCGCGACAGGAAACAGGCAGCGGTAATCGCCCCGGCCCAGCGGCCGCCGATGTTGCCCATGTCGGCGAACGGGCTCTTCAGCAGTTCCTGATAATCGTCCCACAACGGCATGTGCCAGGCCCGGTCGTGTGCTTCCTCGCCGGCGGCGAGCAGTTCCCNGGCCAGCGCGTCGCGGTTGGCGAAGAGGCCGCTGGCGACTCCGCCCAAGGCGACGACACAGGCGCCCGTCAGCGTCGCCACGTCGATGACGGTGTCCGGTTCGAAGCGTTCGGCATAGGTCAGCGCATCGCACAGGATCAGCCGGCCCTCGGCATCGGTGTTGAGAATTTCGATGGTCTGTCCGGACATCGAGGTGACGATGTCGCCCGGGCGGGTGGCACCGCCACCGGGCATGTTCTCGGTGGCTGGCACAATTACCGTCAGGTTGATCGGCAACTTCAGCCGCGCGACCGCCAGCAGGGTGCCCAGTACGCTGGCGGCGCCGCACATGTCGTACTTCATTTCATCCATCTCGGCTGCCGGTTTCAACGAAATGCCGCCAGTGTCGAAAGTGACACCTTTGCCGATCAGGACGACAGGCTTCGCGCCAGCCGTGGCGCCCCGGTAGCTGACCACGATCAGCTTGGGCAGCTGGTGCGAACCGGCGGCCACCGCGAGCAGGGAGCGCATTTCGAGCTTTTCAATGTCGGCGCGCTCGAGAACTTCGCATTCCAGGTTGAATTCCCGTGCCATCGCCTGGGCCTGTTCGGCAACATGCGCCGGGTTGCAGATGTTCGCCGGCAGGTTGCCGAGATCCCGTGCTGCGGCGATTCCCGCGGCGACTGCAATGCCTTGAGCCAGGCCTTGTTCAGCCTGGCCGTGCTCGTTGCGCCGCTCGACAGCCAGCGTCAACTTGCGCAGCGGGCGGCGCACCTCGTCCTTCTTGCTCTTGAACCTGTCGAAGCGGTAAGTGGCTTCCAGCGCGATCATCGCTGTCTGGCGCACGCGCCAGGCGACACTGCACTTCCTGACAGGCAATTCGGTCAGGAACATAGACGCGTCGAATGCGCCTGTCTCGTTTACTGTCTTGACGGCGAGGCGGATGGCGCCGAGGAACTCCTTCTCGTGAAACTCCTTCTCCTTGCCCAGACCAACCAGCAGGACGCGGTCGCAGAGCGTGCCGGGCAGGTTGTGCAGCAGCAGGGTGGTGGCGGCCTTGCCTTCCATATCGCCACGGCGGACGATGTCGGAAATGTAGCCGCCGGAGGCCTTGTCCAGCAATTCGGCGGGCAGGGTCAGCTTTCTTGACTCGAAAACCCCGACCACGACGCAAGCGCTTCTCTGCTTCTCCGGGCTGCCGCTTTTTATGCTAAATTCCACTCGCTGCTCCAGTTGATGGATATCTCAATATCCGCGGGATTATCCTCGCATTTTTTGGTTTCGTCAAAGCATGATATTCGAGCGCGCCGCCCGGCGCGAATTGGCCCAGGCAGCATCCGGCATCGGTGTCGCCCTGCTGGCGATCCTCCTCTCGACGCAACTCATACGCTTGTTGAAGGAAGCTGCGGGCGGCAAGATCGCGCCCGAGGCGGTGGTCTCGCTGCTCGGTTTTGCGACCCTGAACTTCATGCCGGTGGTGCTCTCGCTGACCCTGTTCGTGGCGATTCTGCTCACGCTTTCGCGCGCTTACCGCGATTCGGAAATGGTGGTCTGGTGTTCCTGCGGCCAGCCGTTGACGGCCTGGGTCCGCCCGGTTCTGAAGTTCGCCTGGCCGATCGTGCTGGCCATCGCAGCACTGTCGGGCTTCCTGTCGCCTTGGGCGCAATACAGCGCTGATGACTACAAGCAGCGGCTCTCGGCGCGCAGCGATGTCTCGCAGGTGACGCCCGGCCTGTTCCGCGAAGCCAAGCGCGGGCAGCGCGTGATCTTCGTCGAGTCGCTGGCCGCCGATGCCAGCAAGGTCGGCAATGTCTTCGTCGCCTCGATGCAGGAGGGCAAGCTGGGCGTGGTGATGTCGGATACCGGATATCAGGAAATCGAGCCCAACGGGGACCGCTTCGTGGTTCTGGAACATGGCCGACGTTACGAGGTCGAGCCGGGAACGCCGCAGTTCAAGGTCATGGATTTCGAGCGCTACAAGGTCCGTACCGAGGATGCCGAGGTCAAGCCNGGGGAGCGTCCTCCGAGCCGCCTGCCACTCACCGAATTAGTGCGCGATTCCAGTAGGCAGGCGCGGGGAGAGTTGCTGTGGCGGATCGGTATGCCCGTTTCCGCCGTCATCCTTGCACTGATGGCGATTCCCCTCTCCTATGTCAATCCGCGCGCCGGGCGCTCCGCCAACATGCTGATCGCCATTCTGGTTTACGCGATATACAACAATCTCATGTCGCTCAGCCAGGCCTGGGTCGCGCAGGGCAAGCTGTCATTCGCGATCGGCGTCTGGGCCGCTCATGCCTTGATGGCGTTGCCGCTGCTGTTGCTGTTCTACAGGCGGATCGTCGTATCGATGCCATGGCAGCGAAGGAGCGTCTGATGTTCCGCCTGCGTCTTTACCAGCGTTACCTGATGCGCGAGACCTTCGCGGCGATCTTCCTGGTGCTGGCGGCATTCCTCGCCCTCTTCAGTTTCTTCAATCTGGTCAACGAGCTGCCCAATGTCGGAAAGGCCGGATATCAATTCGGCCATGCCGTCATCTTCGTGGCTCTGGGCCTCCCTGGGCTGGTTTACGAACTGGTTCCGATCGCGGCGTTGATCGGCACTCTTTATGCGCTTTCCACGCTGGCCCGGCATTCCGAAATCACGGTGCTGCGCGCCTCCGGCCTGGCGACGCGCGACCTGCTGCTGACCCTTTTCCGTGTGGCCGGACTACTGGCCCTGCTTACGATCCTGGTTGGCGAGGTGCTGGCGCCGGTCTCCGAACGTCATGCCCAGGAACTGAGGGCTCGCGCGTTGAGCAGGATCATCGCCCAGCATGGCTTCATGACCGGCCTCTGGCTGAAGGACGGACGCAATTTCATCAATGTCCGCTATGCAACTCCCGATGCGCGTCTGCAATACGTTCGCATCTACAGGTTCGACGCGGCGAACGCGCTCGAATCGGTCACCGAAGCCCGTGAGGCGACTTTCATTCCGCCGGAACACTGGCTCTTGCATGACGTCGTGCGCACGATACTTGCAGGCGACACGGCGCGGGTCGAGCGCAGCGAAACTGACGAGTGGAAGTCGGCGGTCACGCCGGAGTTGTTGTCCACATTGATGGTTTCGCCGGACCGGATGTCCCTCGTCGGGCTGTCGGGTTACCTGCAGCATTTGTCCGAGAATCGGCAGAAGACTGACCGATACGAGATCGCCATCTGGAAGAAGCTGGTCNNCCCTTTGACGGCCTTCGTGATGGTGGCTCTGGCGTTGCCCTTTGGTTACTCGCACAGCCGGGTCGGCGGGGTTAGCCTGAAACTGTTCGTCGGCGTGATGTTCGGCATCCTTTTCTACATGCTGAACGGCCTCTTTTCAAATCTCGGCGCGATCAACTCGTGGCCTCCTTTCGCCAGCGCCGTGGCGCCCTCGGCGGTGTTCTTGCTGGCAGCCATCGTCATGCTGTGGTGGGTGGAGCGCCGCTGAGGCGGGACACTCATTGCATGTCGGCGAAGACGATACGGGTGCCGGCGATGCGGTCGTGCAGGAATTGCCGGTCCTTGTCGAACAATGCCCAGAACAGCCCGAAGCCGCACAGCAGGATGCTCGGCCACGCCGCCAGATAGCGGAGCAGCGCTTGCAGTGGTCTCGGTCNTTCCCCTTCGGCACCGGCAAGACGCAGTTTCCATGTCTTCATCGGTAGCGTCTGTCCACCGTTGAGCCAGAACCACAAGAAATAGACCATCAACAAGAGCAACACATGCAGCCACAGCAACCTGCCGCCCATGCTAAGGCCGAAACCGGAGAGCAGTATCTGCGGCAACAGGAAACCGATCAGGAGCACGGCAAAGACGACCAGACTTTCATACAGCATGCTCGCGAGCCGGCGCCCGATGCTGGGTACGGCAATGGTCATCAGTTCTTCACGGGCTCGCCAGGCTGCTGGGCAGTTGCCGTGCTTTCACTTTCCCCGGCAACCGGCTCCTGAGGGGCCGGTGCGGGCTCGGCGACCGGCGGCGGCGCCAGAAGCCTGGACGACTTGCCTTCCTGGCGCAGGCGTTGCTGCTCCTCGGGAGGCAGACTCGAATAGGCCTCCCACTTCTGCTTGACCGTCTGCTTCTGCTCCGAAGGGAGCTGGTTGAACTCCCTGTAGCTGTCCCTGACCTTGGCACGCTGTTCAGGGGACAGACTCGCCCACTCGCGCATGCGCTCCTGCATGCGCCGCTGTTCTTCAGGCTTCATGCCGGGATAACGCTCGGCAATGCCCAGCCACTTCTTGCGGCGGACATTGTCCATCTTGTCCCATTCAGCCGCGAGGGGCGTCAGGATGGCTTTCTGTTGTGCGCTGAGCAGGTTCCAGCCGGGTTGCGGAGGGGTGCCAATGAATGCCGTGGTTGGTGGCTGGGCCGCGAGCGGGGATGCCAGGGCGAGGCTGAGGACTATTCCGCCGACGTGTCGTCTTTTAACCATTTGAAGAAATCGTTATCCAGAAAGGCCTCGGGGGAGGTCATCGGAAAGCAGTGCACTGTCCACCTCTTCAATTGCCGAGATGTAATTCACGCTGTCGAGGTAGAAAGAAATCCACATGCCGAACAACAGCGCCAGGACGGCCAGTACTTGCCGCAGGCGGCGATTGTCCGACATGAAATGGAAATGGCGGCGACCGTGATTGCCAGCCAGTGCCAACACCGGAACCTGCTGCCTCTGGCGCGACAGCGCCAGATGGCGTGCCGCCTCCAGACGCCGCGCCGAGGCCGAGGGGATGTCTTTCAGTCCATGGTTCAGCGCCTGCCGAACCCGCGATGCATAACGTTCTTCGTTCATAGCTTGATACCTCTTGCCGACAGGGCGGTTGCCAGCGCGTTGGTGGCGCGCGAACAATGGGTCTTGACGCTGCCTTCTGAGCAGCCCATCGCCGCTGCGGTCTCAGCGACGTCCATGTCCTCCCAGTAACGCATGAGGAAGGCTTCCCGTTGACGTGCCGGCAACTTTTTATCTCGTCTTCGATTGCGCTCAGGGTCTGGGCCTGAAGAAGCTGACTTTCCGGCGTTTGCGGACCGTGCGCACCCTCATCGGCGGCCAGGGTCTCCAACGGGTCGTGGTCATCATCGTCGTCAGGCGAAAATGCTGACAGAACTGTCGTCCACATCGAGCGAACCCTGCTGCGCCGGTAGAAGTCGCGGATTGTGTTTTGCAGGATGCGCTGGAAGAGCATCGGAAACTCTTCAGGCGGACGGTCGCCATACTTTTCCGCGAGCTTGAGCATGCTGTCCTGAACAATATCGAGGGCGCATTCCTGTTCGCGCACGGCAAACATTGCCTGCTTGAACGCGCGTCGTTCAACGGATTCAAGGAAAAAGCCAGTTCGTTCGGTGAGGCCAGGGTCGTCTCTTCCGGTTTTGGGCCTTGGAAAGGCGGTGGTCATGCTGTAACGCCTTGACCGAAAAGGGTCACTGCATTAAGGTTACACGTTTTTCAGGCAACAGCTTAATTGGGCTCAAGAATGATGATCAGCGGTGCGGAAATTGTAGTCAGGTGCCTGCAGGAAGAAAAGATCGAGTGTGTTTTCGGTTACCCCGGCGGGTCCGTTCTGCACATCTACGATGCGCTCTTCAAGCAGGATCAGGTGAGGCACATCCTGGTTCGCCACGAGCAGGCTGCCGTCCATGCCGCCGACGCTTTCTCGCGCTCGTCACAACGGGTCGGCGTCGCACTCGTGACTTCGGGTCCCGGGGTCACCAATACGGTTACGGGAATCGCCACTGCCTACATGGACTCGATTCCCATGGTGGTAATCACCGGCCAGGTGCCGACCGCTTACATCGGCCAGGACGCCTTCCAGGAATGTGACGCGGTCGGCATCACCCGCCCCTGCGTCAAGCACAATTTCCTGGTCAAGGACGTCAGGGACCTGGCGCTGACGCTCAGGAAGGCCTTTCATATCGCCACCACGGGTCGTCCCGGTCCGGTCGTGGTCGATATTCCGAAGGATGTCACCGCCCAGGTGTGCGAGTTCGAATACCCCAAGTCCATCCAGATGCGTTCCTACAACCCGGTTGTCAAGGGCCATCTCGGGCAGATCAAGAAAGCGGTGCAGGTCCTCCAGGAGGCGAAGCGTCCGATCATCTACACTGGCGGTGGCGTCATCCTGTCCGACGCGGCGACGCAGCTTACCGAACTCGCGCGCAAGCTGAACTTTCCTGTCACCAACACGCTGATGGGCCTCGGCGGTTATCCGGCCACCGATCCGCAGTTCGTGGGCATGCTCGGCATGCATGGCACCTACGAAGCGAACAACGCGATGCACTACGCGGATGTGATCCTCGCGGTCGGCGCGCGCTTCGACGACCGTGTCATCGGCAATCCGGAGCATTTCGGCGAGGAAAAGCGCCGCGTGATTCACATAGACATCGACCCCTCGTCGATATCCAAGCGCGTCAAGGTCGACGTGCCGATCGTCGGCAATGTGGCGGATGTGCTCGAAGAAATGATCAAACTGGTTGCTGCCGGGTTCAAGGCCAATCCGGATGTTGCCAACTGGTGGAAGCAGATCGCCGAGTGGCGCGGTCGCGAGAGCCTGCGCTACAAGCAGGATCGGATGATCATGCCGCAGTACGTGATGGAAAAGCTCTACGAAGTGACCGGAGGCAATGCCTTTGTCACCTCGGATGTCGGCCAGCACCAGATGTTCGCTGCCCAGTATTACCATTTCGACCAGCCTCGCCGCTGGATCAACTCCGGCGGTCTCGGCACGATGGGGGTCGGCCTGCCTTATGGCATGGGCGTGCTGATGGCCAATCCGGGTGCCCAGGTAGCCTGCGTCACTGGCGAGGGTTCGATCCAGATGTGCATCCAGGAATTGTCGACCTGCAAGCAGTACGGCCTGCCGATCAAGATCATCAACCTGAACAACGGCATGCTGGGCATGGTCCGCCAGTGGCAGGAGATGTTCTACTCGAAGCGCTATTCGGAATCCTATGTCACCTCGCTCCCGGACTTCGTCAGGCTCGCCGAAGCCTATGGGCATGTCGGCATGAAGATCGAGAAGCCGGAGGACGTCGAGCCGGCGTTGCGTAAGGCGTTTATCGAGCACAAGGACGATTTGGTGTTCCTCGATTTCATCATCGATCCGGCGGCCAATGTTTTCCCGATGATAGCGGCGGGCAAGGGCCTGACCGAAATGATCCTCGCCGAAGAACTGTAGGCGGGGAGGAAAGGACTATGCGACACATCATTTCCATCCTGATCGAAAACGAATCGGGAGCGCTCTCGCGTGTGGCCGGGCTGTTCTCGGCGCGCGGTTACAATATCGAATCGCTGACCGTGGCGCCGACGGAAGATCCCTCACTGTCGCGGATGACCATCCTGACCCGGGGTTCCGACGAAGTGCTCGAGCAGATCACCAAGCAGCTCAACAAGCTGATCGACGTGGTCAAGGTGGTCGACCTTTCCGAAGCAGCCCACGTCGAGCGCGAGTTGATGTTGATCAAGGTTCGCGCCACCGGCAAGGACCGCGAGGAGATGAAGCGCATGGCCGACATATTTCGCGGCCGCATCATCGACGTCACGGAAACGACCTACGTCATCGAGTTGACCGGATCCAGTTCCAAGCTCGACTCCTTCATCGCCGCACTCGATGCCGGCCTGATTCTGGAAACGGTTCGTACCGGCGTCTGCGGCATCGGTCGCGGCGATCGCATTCTCAAAGTCTGACCATCTGCACATCACGAGGAATTCATGAAAGTCTATTACGACAAGGACGCTGACCTCTCCCTGATCAAGGGCAAGAAGGTCACCATCGTCGGTTACGGCTCCCAGGGCCACGCCCACGCGCAGAACCTGAATGATTCCGGCGTCAAGGTCACCGTCGCGCTGCGCAAGGGCGGTGCTTCGTGGAAGAAGGCCGAAGCCGCCGGTCTCAAGGTTGAAGAAATCGGGAAGGCCGTCAAGGCGGCGGACGTTGTCATGATGCTCCTGCCGGATGAGAACATCCCGCAGGTGTACAGCGAAGAAGTTGCACCCAACCTAAAGAAAGGTGCGGCACTGGCATTTGCCCACGGCTTCAACATCCACTACAACCAGGTCGTTCCGCGCGATGACGTCGACGTGATCATGGTTGCGCCCAAGGGGCCGGGCCACACCGTGCGTTCCGAGTACCTGAAGGGAGGCGGCGTGCCGTCGCTGATTGCCGTCCATCAGGACCGGACCGGGAAGGCCAGGGACATCGCCCTGTCGTACGCGGCCGCCAACGGCGGCACCAAGGGTGGCGTCATCGAAACCAATTTCCGTGAAGAGACCGAGACCGACCTCTTCGGCGAGCAGGCCGTCCTCTGCGGCGGCGCCGTCGAGCTGGTCAAGATGGGCTTCGAGACGCTGGTCGAAGCCGGCTACGCTCCGGAAATGGCCTACTTCGAGTGCCTGCACGAGCTGAAGCTGATCGTCGACCTGATGTACGAGGGCGGTATCGCCAACATGAACTACTCGATCTCGAACAACGCGGAGTATGGCGAGTACGTTACCGGTCCCGAGGTCATCAACGAGCAGTCCCGCGCCGCAATGCGCGACGCGCTGAAGCGCATCCAGCAGGGTGACTACGCCAAGATGTTCATTCTTGAGGGACGCACGAATTATCCGGCCATGACCGCTCGTCGACGCCTGACCGCGGCTCATCCGATCGAACAGGTCGGCGAGAAGCTGCGCGACATGATGCCCTGGATCAAGAAGAACAAGCTCGTCGACCAGTCCAGAAACTGATCCGGGCAGCTGCGGGCTCGCGAGGCGTCGTTGCTTGCGCTTGTGCTCGGCCTGACCCTGGCATGGGCGGTGTAGAAGTCTGCACCGCCCTCGTTTTTGCGGATGTGGATTGCCCGCGGTGTATCCTTTTCCTGTCGTCAATTCAGTAGTGACCCATGACCGAACTCAAGCCCCGTAAAGCCCTGTTCAATCCGGAACTCAAGCGGCGCGGCATTTACGTGCTGCCCAACCTGTTCACCACGGCGGCGCTGTTCGCGGGCTTCTTTGCCATCGTCCAGGCGATGCAGGGCGATTTCGAGCGGGCGGCGATGGCCATTTTCATCGCCATGGTGCTCGACGGCCTCGACGGACGCGTGGCGCGTCTGACGCATACGCAGTCAGCCTTCGGGGCCGAGTACGATTCGTTGTCCGACATGGTCAGCTTCGGCGCCGCGCCGGCGCTGGTGATCTATGAATGGGCCTTGCGCGATCTCGGCCGGCTGGGCTGGATCGCCGCCTTCATCTACTGTGCTGGCGCGGCCCTGCGTCTGGCCCGCTTCAACACCACGCTGGAAGTGATGGACAAGCGCTATTTCCAGGGTCTGCCTTCGCCGGCAGCCGCCGCGCTGGTGGCCGGCCTGGTCTGGGTGATGATCGAGACCGAAATTCCCGGCGGCGACGTGCGCTGGCTCGCTTGCGGGTTGACGGTTTTTGCCGGCGTGACGATGATCTCCAATATCCGCTACTACAGCTTCAAGGACATCAACCTGCGCAAGAGCGTGCCGTTNTTTGTGGTGGCGGCCATCGCGCTGGGTTTCGCCCTGATTGCCTACAGCCCTGAATTCGCGTTGTTCGGATTCTTTGTCCTTTACGGTCTTTCCGGCTATGTGCTGGCGGCAGTCGGCATGTTCAAGCGCCGGAGCCTTTGACGCTTCGGAGCAATAATGAAACAGCATCTGGTAATTTTCGACACCACCCTGCGCGACGGCGAACAAAGTCCCGGCGCCTCGATGACCCGGGAGGAAAAGATCCGCGTCGCCCGCCAGCTCGAGAAAATGCGGGTGGACGTCATCGAGGCGGGGTTCGCTGCGGCGTCGCCCGGCGATTTCGACGCCATCCACGCGATTGCCCACACGATCAAGGAGTCGACTGTCTGTTCGCTGGCGCGCGCCAACGAAAACGACATCCGCCGGGCGGGCGAGGCGATCAAGCCGGCAAAATCCGGGCGCGTCCATACGTTCATCGCCACTTCGCCGATCCACATGGAAAAGAAGCTGCGCATGAGCCCGGATCAGGTTGTTGAGCAGGCGATCAGGGCGATTGGCTGGGCGCGCGAGTACACCGACGACGTCGAGTTTTCCGCCGAGGATGCCGGTCGCTCGGAACTCGACTTTCTGTGCCGGATCTTCGAGCAAGTGATCAAGGCGGGTGCGACCACGATCAATGTTCCTGACACCGTGGGTTACAACATTCCGTACCAGTACGCGGAAACCATACGCCAGCTGATCGAGCGCGTGCCCAATTCGGACCGGGTGATCTGGTCGGTGCATTGCCACAACGATCTCGGGCTGGCGGTGTCCAATTCTCTCGCTGCGGTCCTGGCCGGCGCGCGCCAGGTCGAGTGCACGATCAACGGCCTCGGCGAACGAGCCGGCAATGCCTCGCTGGAAGAGGTGGTGATGGCGGTGCGCACGCGCAGCGATGTCTTCCCGGTGGAGACGCGGATCGACACGACGCAGATCGTTCCGGCTTCGAAGCTAGTGTCGCAGATCACCGGCTACCCCGTGCAGCCCAACAAGGCGGTCGTCGGCGCCAATGCCTTCGCTCACGAAGCCGGCATTCATCAGGATGGCGTCCTCAAACATCGCGAGACTTACGAAATCATGCGCGCCGAGGACGTCGGCTGGGCCCAGAACAAGCTCGTTCTCGGCAAGCATTCGGGGCGCAACGCCTTCAAGGCCCGCCTGCAGCAAATCGGCATCGAACTGGAGAGCGACGAAGCGCTGAACGCCGCCTTCGCGCGTTTCAAGGAATTGGCAGACCGCAAGCACGAAATCTTCGACGAAGACCTCCATGCATTGGTTTCGGACGAAGTGGTGACGCCGGAGCACGAGCATTACAAGCTGATCTATTCGCACGTGTGTTCCGAGACCGGCGAGATGCCGCATGCCAGAGTGATCCTGAGTGTGGGCGGCGTCGAGCGCAAGGGTGAGGCCAGTGGTGGCGGACCGGTCGACGCCACGTTCAAGGCGATCGAGCGCATCGCCAAGAGCGGCGCCGAACTTCTCCTCTATTCGGTCAATGCCATTACCACTGGCACGGATGCCCAAGGTGAAGTGACGACCCGTCTAGCCAAGGCTGGCCGGATCGTCAATGGCAACGGCGCCGATACCGACATCGTCATCGCCTCGGCGCGTTCGTACCTGAATGCGCTGAACAAGCTGCACTCGAGTCTTGACCGGGTGCGCGCCCAGGGCGATGTCTGATCCGTCCTGCCTCTCCGCGAGCCGGCTGTGGGTCAGCTCGACTGAACGGCCTTTTCTTCCGCGGTAGGCCGCGTTGCGCGGATGTAGAGAATAGTCGCGACGAAGACGATTGCGGCCAGCGCCGTTTCGGCGATCGCCAGTTTCTGTGAAAGCCCGCTATCGCTGGTGGCGCGAGTCAATCCTTCGAGCAGGTAGAACTGGATGAACAGCGACGTCCATTTGTAAGTGTAGCGCTTGCCGCGCAGGATGCCGAACAGCGGCGCCAGCAGGAGCACCGCCTTGAGCGTCATCCAAGACCCGCCCGGCTTGAGCGGCGCCCACCAGAGTTCCCAGCCGAGGCAGAGAAAGATGAGGGCGATCAGGCTGGTGCTGGCAATGAACTGATACCGTCCGGCTGTCACGGTCGACCCAGTTTCAGGGCAACATTTGCCAGCCTCCTGCCCTGGGCGAAGGCGAGCCGGCTTTCGGCGTCGGACAGCAGCGGGTTGCCGCCGGTGCCGGCGACATGGCTGGCGCCATAGGGTGTCCCGCCCTGCTGGGTGTGACCGATATCCGCCTCGGTAAACGGCAGGCCCATGACCAGCAACCCGTGGTGGAGGAGCGGCAGCATCATCGACAGCAGCGTCGCTTCGTTGCCGCCGTGCTGGCTGCTGCTCGACGTAAACACGCAGGCCGGCTTGCCGACCAGTGTGCCGTTCTGCCAGGCGGCGATGGTGCCATCCCAGAAATACTTCATCGGCGCCGCCATGTTGCCGAAGCGGACCGGGCTGCCAAGCGCCAGGCCGACGCACTCTTCAAGATCGGCCGCCTCGACGTAGGGCGCGCCGGAGTCCGGAACCGCTGCTTCTGCCACTTCGCAGACGGTTGAAACCCGGGGTACCGTGCGCAGCCGTGCCTGAACACCGGGAACCGATTCGATCCCGCGCGCGATCCGCTCGGCGAGGGCGCGCACCGAGCCGCGGTGGCTGTAGTAGAGAACGAGGATGTCCTGCATGGTCGGCTATTATACGGCCCCATGCAGACCCACTCCCGATATCGACGGTCGCCGCCCAGGGCTGGTGTTCCGCCAACGATCTTCCGCCGCTTCCGCACCGAGAACATGATGCAGACCAGTTCCGCCCTCGCGTTCTGACGCTGATGGCGCTGGTGCCGCTCGTGACGCTCATATTGTCGGTTGCTGATGCCGTTCCGTATCTGAATCTGTTGTTGACCCGACTCGAAGTCCTGATTCAGGGCTCATTGCTGCCGAGCGGGGCGGCTGGCACGATTTCCGGCAACATCTCCCGTTTTTCGCACCGTGCCCAGCAGTTGACCGTGGCCGGGATTGCCTTCCTTAGCATCACCGCATTCATCCTGATGTTCACCATTGAACGCGCGTTCAATCACGTCTGGCAGGTCAAGCCGCGGCCCTTCCTGGCCCGTCTCAGGCTCTATCTGCTGGCGATAGTGGTGTGGCCATTCGTTCTCGCTGCGGTGGCCGCCGCCATCTCGTTTGCGGTCACCACTTCGCTCGGCTTCATCGAGGAGGTGGAGTGGGTGCGCCGCGCCTCTCTCAAGGCGATCTCGGTGACTGTCCTTGGAATGTTCTTTTCTTTCCTGTACCACGCGGTGCCGAACGCCCCGGTGCCGTGGCGCGGCGCCATGCTCGGCGGTTTTTTCGCCTCGCTGGCTTTCGCGGTCATGCAGAAGCTGTTTGAATGGTACCTGGCCAGTTCGGCAACTCTCAAGAGCGTCTACGGCGCCTTCGCCGCGTTCCCGGTTTTCCTGGCCTGGCTGCACCTGAGCTGGGCAGTCGTTCTGTTCGGCGGATTGATCGCTGCTACGACTGCCCGCCCGACCCGTCCGGCTCGACGCTGAAGACTTCGATGCTCGAGGTCTGCTCGGTCAGGGCCGTCGGGCGGACTTCGTGAATCTCGACGTTTTCCCGCTCGACCAGGACGATCAGCCGGGTATCCTGTTCTCCCAGTTGCCCGGTCGGGGCCACAAGGGCTTGCCCGGAACGCAATGGCGGCATCTCCGGGAGGATGAGCGCCGAGAGCTTGCCAGCCTCGAGTTCGACGGGCCTGATGATCTGTGCGGCGATGGCGCCGGCGGCGAGTTGCTGCATTCCCAGTTCGATGTGCTCGGGGTTCTCCGAGATCGCCCAGCGTACGATGCCGACATGCCAGTTCTGAGCCGGCTCGCCGACGTGTTCGCCCATGGGCCGAACGGCAACAATGTCGCCAACCCGCAAATGCGATGTTTCGCCCGACATGTGCATCAGCGAATAGCCGTCGGGACTTTCGTTGGTTACCATCCATTCGCTGAGCGGTCCTTCCGTTTCAGGGTGGCGCATCAGTTGCCAGAGCTGTTCCAGCCCGGCGCAGAGGTTCACCCTGTATGACTGGCGGCGACGCTGGAACTTGCGCGTTGCCGGTTTGCCCCAGAGCAGGCTGAGACGGCGCAATACGCCACGGCCAGCCGGCTTGTCCGCGAAGTCCGGAAGCCCCAGGCTGGAAGCCGGCGCGCCTTTGGCCAGAGCGGCGAGATGCTGCCGCGTATCGCGCGCGACGATATCGCACGCGAAATAGAGGGCAAAAGTGTCCGCGGGCGGTGCTCGTCGTGCCAGGGCCTGCGCCGGATAGTCGCTGTCCAGTGCGATCCAGAAGACGCCGGTACGATCCTGCGGCGGATTTTCGAGGATGTCGACGGGTCGCGCGCACGACGCGATGTAAGCGGTTATGAACTCGAGTTCGCTGGAGCAGAACGATGCCGGCTGGGCAATTGCGGCCAGCAGGACACGGAGATAGGACTGCTGGATCGTCGGCTGGCCATCCGGACCGGGCGTCTCCGCGAGGCCAAGACGGCGCGAACTGCGGTAGGCCGCATGCAATTGTTGCCAGATCCCGGCCGCGTTGGGCGAAGCAACCAGGTGACTGATGCGGATGTGCCAGGCAATGCACGTCATGATCCGGCCCAGGGTTTCCTGTGGCGGACGGACTGGCGTAGCGGTCTGCGGGTCGAACAACCCGGAGAGCGTGCCGGAATACTCCTGGATCAGTACGCCCAGAAATTCCTGGATGACGCCGACGCGATGCCGGATCTTGCGCGAAACAGGCAGGGTGACGTCGAGCAGTAATGGCAACTGGGCGAGGACAATTCTCTCGGCCTGCTCGAACAGCAGGTCGAGAAGCCGTATGCGCTGTCCGGCGGGAATTGCCGCGTCGCGCAACATCGATACCTGCCTGAGCAATTGGTCGGCATCGCCGCAACCAGTCCTGCCGCTCGCCGTGGCGAGCCATTCGATAATGGCCCTGTACTTGCTATCGGCAGAACCCGGGGAAGGTTTAATGGCCTCTTGCGACATTCTGAATGTTGAGAACAGCCAACCATGACGGCTTTTTCGGCGTCGAAATGACCGCCGTCCTTTCTTCCTCGCGGTTGTTTGGATCTGCCTTCATGGATCTTGTATTTCGTTGATCAGGCGATATAATATTCGGTCTTTTTAGAGCAACGAAAGAATTTCCATGGTTTTCATCCGCCTTGCCCGCAGTGGCGCCAAAAAGCGTCCNTTTTACAACATGGTTGTGGCCGATTCGCGCAGTCGCCGTGATGGACGCTTCGTCGAGCGCATCGGTTTCTACAATCCGGTTGCCGCCGGCGGTGCGGAAGGTCTGCGCGTTGCGGTCGATCGCCTGACCTACTGGCAGCAGAACGGCGCCCAATTGTCGCCGACGGTTGCCCGTCTGGTCAAACAGCACGCCGCACAGCAGGCCGCTTAAGCAGTCAGTATTTTGGCCGGCGGCGACATCGTCGTTCTGGGGCGGCTGGCCGACCCCTACGGGATGCAGGGCTGGCTCAGGTTGTACTCCTTCGGCGACGATCCTCTGGTTTGGCGCGAGATGCCGGTCTGGTGGGTCGGCAGCGAAGGTGGGCCGTGGCGCGAACATCGCCTGAAGGCCCTGAAGGCGCATGGTGAAGGTCTGGTGGTCCTGCTGGATGGCATTCCGGATCGCACCGCGGCCGAGGCGATGAAGGGTCTTCTGGTCGGGGCGCCGCGCGCTGCATTGCCGAAGACCGAAGTGGACGAGTACTACTGGGCCGATCTGGTCGGCCTGGAGGTAATCAATACCGCCGGCGAACGACTCGGCAAGGTTGCCGGGTTGATCGAAACCGGGGCCAACGCGGTATTGCGGGTAGTTGATGATGCTGGCCTGGAACGCCTGCTGCCGTTTGTCTCGGCGGTGGTCCAGGCGGTGGAGGGGGAAGCGGGACGGATCCGTGTGGAGTGGGGCAGCGACTGGTGATCCGGTTCGACTGCATCACCATCTTCCCGGAGATGTTTTGTGCGGTGACGCAGAGCGGTATAAGCCGCCGGGCGCTGGAAGAACGGCGCTGGGCGTGGCAAGGCTGGAATCCCCGGGATTTTGCCGAGAATGCCTGGGGTCGGGTCGATGATCGCCCCTTCGGTGGCGGGCCGGGGATGGTGATGCAGCCGGGGCCGCTGGAAAAGGCGATCGCCGCGGCCAAGGCGCAGCAGCGTCAGGCGGGCCTGCCGAGCAGCCGGGTGATATGCCTGTCGCCCCAAGGTGCGCCGCTGACCCACGAAAGGGTGATGCAATTGGCGACGGGCGAAGAGGGACTGATCCTCCTCTGCGGTCGTTACGAAGGAATAGACGAGCGGGTGATCGAGCGCTGGGTCGATGAGGAGATTTCGATCGGGGATTTCGTTCTTTCCGGCGGCGAGTTGCCGGCGATGGTCTTGATCGACGCCGTCGTCCGCCAGTTGCCGGGGGTATTGGGCGATGCCGCTTCGGCGGTGGAAGATTCGTTTGCATCGGGTCTGCTGGATTGTCCGCACTACACGCGGCCCGAAGTGTACGAAGGTCAGGCAGTTCCGGAAGTGCTGGTTTCCGGCGACCACGGGAGAATTCGTCGCTGGCGGCTGAAGCAGTCGCTGGCGCGAACCCGGAAGCGCCGGCCGGATTTGCTGGCGCGCCGCGGGTTGACCGCGGAAGAAGCGCAACTCCTCACGGAAATCGTCGGAGAGGAGCAATGCGGTGAGTAAATTTTCATGAATATCAAGGATCTCACATGAATCTGATACAACAGCTGGAACAAGAAGAAATTGCCCGACTTGGCAAGACCCTCCCCGATTTTGCCCCGGGCGACACCGTCGTCGTCCAGGTCAAGGTCAAGGAAGGTACCCGCGAGCGTCTGCAGGCCTACGAAGGCGTCGTCATCGCCAAGCGCAACCGCGGTCTGAATTCTGCCTTCACCGTGCGCAAGATTTCTTCCGGCGAAGGCGTCGAGCGCACCTTCCAGACCTATTCCCCGCTGGTGGCAGCGATTGAAGTCAAGCGCCGCGGCGATGTTCGTCGCGCCAAGCTGTACTACCTGCGCGAGCGTTCCGGCAAGTCGGCGCGGATCAAGGAAAAGCTTGTCCGCAAGACTCCCAGGCCGGCAGCTGCCTGAGCGGTTTTCGGAAGGCACAAGCAAACGGGGCGCCGCGGCGCCCGTTTTCATTTCTGCCCTTTACTGGGCGTCGACCGCAACAGACTGGTTCAGGCTTGCGTCTTGTCCTTTTCGATCAAGGCATAGGCCGAGTGGTTGTGGATCGACTCGAAGTTTTCCGACTCGACGACGTAGGCATCGATCCGTCCTTCACCATTGAGGCGGGCGGCGACGTCCCGCACCATGTCCTCGACGAACTTGGGGTTGTCATAGGCGCGTTCGGTGACGAATTTCTCGTCCGGACGCTTGAGCAGGCCGAACAGCTCGCACGAGGCTTCGGCCTCGACCAGTTGCACGATTTCCTCGATCCAGACGAAGTCGTTGGTGCGGGCCGTGACGGTGACGTGCGAGCGCTGGTTGTGCGCGCCATAGTCGGAAATCTTCTTGGAGCAGGGGCAGAGGCTGGTCACCGGCACGACGACCTTGACCGATGTCGCGATCTCGCCGTGGCAGATGTCGCCGATGAAGGTGACGTCGTAGTCCATCAGGCTCTCGACGCCGGAAACCGGGGCGGTCTTGTTGATGAAGTAGGNGAAGTTCATCTCGATGTGCCCGGTTTCGGCTTCCAGCTTGGCGACCATGTCTCGCAGCATGACCGGGAAGCTCTCGACCGAAATCTCGCGTTCGTGACTGTTCAGGATTTCCACGAAGCGCGACATGTGGGTACCCTTGAAGTTGTGCGGCAATCCGACGTACATGTTGAAGACAGCGATGGTGTGCTGGCTGCCGGCGGACTTGTCCTGCACCCTGACCGGGTGGCGGATGGACTTGATGCCGACCTTGTTGATGGCGATCCGGCGCATGTCGGCCGAACTCTGGACGTCGGGGATCGGGGTTTCGGGGCTGTTCATTGACTTTGCCGTCGCTTCTGTTGTGTGTTGCCTCGGGCTCGTACTGCGCGCACGATCCCGGCCGAGTCGAGCCCGAGGTCGGCGAGAAGCTGTCCCTGCTCGCCATGGTCGATGAATCGGTCGGGCAGTCCGAGGCGGATGAGCGGCACATTCAGGCCGCATTCGCTCAGGACCCGCTCAATCTCCGAACCCACGCCACCGATCACCACGTTTTCTTCGATGCTGACCAGCAGCGAATGGTTCCCGGCCAGTTCGACGATCAGTTCGGTATCGATCGGCTTGACGAAGCGCATGTTGGCGACGGTGGCGTCGAGTTCCTCGCCGGCGGCAAGCGCCGCCGGGACCAGGCTGCCGAAGGCGAGCAGGGCGACATCCTTGCCCGGACGAATGGTTTCGCCCTTGCCGACAGGAAGCGTGTCGAGGCCTGCCTGCGGGACGGCGCAGGTGCCGCCGCCGCGCGGGTAGCGGACCATGCTCGGGCAGTCCAGCGCGTAGGCGGTGGACAACATGCGGCGGCACTCGGCCTCGTCGGCGGGAGTCATGACGACGAGGTTGGGGATGCAGGTGACGAAGGAAAGATCGAAGGTGCCGTGGTGCGTCGGGCCGTCGGCGCCGACCAAGCCGCCGCGGTCGACCGCGAAAACGACCGGCAGATTCTGCAGCGCGACGTCGTGGATCAACTGATCGTAGGCACGTTGCAGGAAGGTCGAGTAGATGGCGACGACCGGCTTCAGACCCTCGCAGGCAAGACCGGCGGCGAAGGTGACGGCGTGCTGCTCGGCAATGCCGACATCGTAATAGCGATCCGGGAAGGTCTCGGCGAAGCGGACCAGGCCGGAACCCTCGCGCATCGCCGGGGTGATGCCGACGAGGCGGGAATCGGCCGTGGCCATGTCGCACAGCCAGTCGCCGAAGACCTGGGTGTAGGTCAGCTTGCCCGGACCCTTGCCGGCCTTGATGCCTTCGCCCGGGGCGAATTTCGAGACGCCGTGGTAGAGGATGGGGTCGGCCTCGGCCAGCTTGTAGCCTTGCCCCTTCTTGGTGATGACGTGCAGGAACTTGGGGCCCTTGAGGTCGCGCAGGTTTTCCAGGGTCGGGATCAGGGCATCGAGGTCGTGGCCGTCGATCGGGCCGTAATAATGAAAGCCGAATTCCTCGAACAGCGTACCTGGCGCGATCATGCCCTTGACATGCTCTTCGGCGCGGCGCGCCAGTTCGAGCAGCGGCGGCGCGAATTCGAGCATGTGGCGCGCGCCGTCGCGCGCCGCATTGAAGGTCTTGCCCGACATCAGGCGCGTCAGGATGTTGTTCAGCGCGCCGACCGGCGGTGAGATCGACATCTCGTTGTCATTGAGGATGACCAGCATGTCGGCGTCGGCGACCCCGGCGTTGTTCAGCGCCTCGAAGGCCATGCCGGCCGACATCGCGCCATCGCCGATGACGGCGATCGCCTTGCGCTCCTCGCCCTTGTGCCTGGCGGCCAGAGCCATGCCGAGTGCTGCCGATATCGATGTTGACGAGTGCCCGACGCCAAAGGTGTCAAAGGGACTCTCGTTGCGCTTGGGAAAACCGGAAACGCCACCGTGCATGCGCAAGCGATTCATTCCCGTGCGCCGCCCGGTGAGGATCTTGTGCGCATAGCACTGGTGGCCGACGTCCCAGACCAGCCGGTCTTCCGGCGTGTCGAAGACGGCGTGCAGGGCGATGGTCAGTTCGACGGTGCCAAGGTTGGACGACAAATGGCCGCCGGTCTGCGCCACCGAGTCGATCAGGAAGGCGCGCAGCTCGGTTGCCAGTTGCGGCAGCAGCTTGCGCTCCAGACGGCGCAGGTCGGCCGGGCTGTCGATCTTTTCAAGCAGGGAAGAGGCGCTCATTTCGGGATTCAGAATTGCCGGTGACAAATGAAGTCAGCCAGTTCGGTCAGGCGGGTCGCGCGCCCGCCGAAGATGGCGAGGGCGGCGAGCGAATCGGCACGGAGTTCCTCGGCGTAGTCGCGGGCGGCCTCGAGGCCGAGGAGGCGGACATAGGTCGGCTTCGCGGCGGCATCGTCCTTGCCGGCGGTCTTGCCGAGCGTGGCGGTGCTGGCCGTGCAGTCGAGAATGTCGTCGACGACCTGGAACATGAGGCCGGCGCGCTTGGCGAAACGGTCGAGATTGCCGCGCTCGTCGACGCCTAGCGGTTGGCCGGCGAGGGCGCCGAGGAGGATCGCGGCGCGGATCAGGGCGCCGGTCTTGAGCGCGTGCATCAATTCGAGCTCGGGCTGGGTCAGCATCGTGCCGACCGCCGCGAGGTCGATCGCCTGGCCGCCGGCCATGCCGCGCGAGCCGCTGGCGCGGGCGAGCAGGGCGATCATTTCGATCTGGCGCAGCGGCTCGGCGACCGGCTCGCCCGCGAGCAGTTCGAAGGCCAGGGTTTGCAGGCTGTCGCCGACAAGCAGGGCGGTCGCCTCGTCGAACTCGACGTGACAGGTCGGGCGGCCGCGGCGCAGCACGTCGTTGTCCATGCACGGGAGGTCGTCATGGACCAGCGAGTAGGCGTGAATCAACTCGACGGCGCAGGCGATGCGATCGAGCCGTTCCGGGGTGGCGCCGGTCAGTTCGCCCGCGGCGCAGACGAGCAGCGGGCGGATGCGCTTGCCGCCGCCGAGGGTGGCGTAGCGCATGGCGTCGTGCAGGCGGGCAGGGATGCTGCCGGAAGCGGGCAGGAACAGGCTCAGCGCGGCCTCGATACGCGCCTGTGTGTCGGCCATCCAGTGCGCGATGCCGAGGCTGCTCACCGATCGTCCAGACTGTCGGGGTCGACGTCCCTGAACTGGCCATTTTCAAGGACGCGAACCTGCTGTTCGGCATCGGCCAGCTGGCGCTGGCAGTGCTTCATCAGTTCTTGGCCGCGGCGATAGGCGGCAATCGACGCTTCGAGGTCGAGCTTGCCATCCTCCATGCCGTGGACGATAGCTTCGAGCTCGGCGAGGGCGGCCTCGAATTTCATGTCTGTGATGGGTGGGTCATCCATGGCAACCGGCTTCAGGGAAACACGCGAAAATACCCCATCAGGGGCCCCGCGGTCAAATCGAGCAGAGTCGGCACGGCAATGGCGAGGGCGCGAATCACGCCCGACCAGCGCGATTTCCGCTGGCTTCACCCTTGCCGGAATCCGCACGGCGGCGGCTGCGCGCCTCGCGCGTCCGATCGGGGTGGAACAGGGAGCTTTGCCGCTTGCACCGGGCGGCGCGGTAAAATCCGCCGTCCTTTCATTTTCGAGCCGCACGTCAATGCAGTCCCTCTGGATGCTGGTCGCCAGCCTGCTTTTCGCCAGCATGGGAGTTTGCGTCAAGTTGGCCGCTGAGACGCATTCGCCGGTCGAGATCACCTTCTACCGCAGCTTCGTCTCGCTGCTCCTGATGTTCGGGTTGGTGCGTCTGCGNGGGGTGCGGCTGGCAACCTCGGAATGGCGCTGGCAGATCAGCCGCGGCTTCGTCGGATTCTCGGCGTTGTTCGCCTATTTCCATGCCATTGCGCTGCTGCCGCTGGCGACGGCGGTGACGCTCAACTACACGTCGGCGATCTTCCTCGCCATCTGCCTGGCGCTGGCCGGCGTGCGCCTGCGTGTCGGCATGCTCGGGGCGCTGGCGACCGGCCTTGCCGGGGTCACGCTGCTGCTCAAGCCGACCCTGCATGCCAATCAGTTCGGGGCGGGCCTGATCGGTCTTGGCTCGGGAGTCCTGGCGGGTATCGCCTATTTCAGCGTGCGCGAACTTGGCGCCCGCGGCGAACCCGAAGAGCGCACGGTGTTCTACTTTTCTCTGGTTTCGACGTGTTGCGCCGCGCTCTGGCTGCTGTTCGGCGAACTGCATGCGGTCGACCCGCGCAGTGGCCTGCTTCTGCTCGGTGTCGCCGTCTTCGCGACGCTGGCGCAACTGGCCATGACGCGCGCCTACACGCGCGGCAAGACGCTCATCTCGGCGGCGCTGGCCTACACGACGGTGATCTTTTCGAGCCTGTTCGGCGTGCTGTTCTGGGACGAGGTGCTCGATGCATCGGTCTGGTTCGCCATCGGGCTGATCATCGTGTCGGGCATCGCGGCGACGCANTTTTCCCGCGCCAGCCCCGGCGAACAGGATTAAACTGGTAATAAACTACAGCGGAGATCTGCAATGATTGTCATCGACCAAAAACCTCAGCGGGTCAGCGTTTCCGTCTTCGGCGAATTCACGCTGGCCGATTACAAGGAGTTCGAGGAGGTCGTCAATTACAAGGTCAAGTTCGAGGGGCCGGTCGACCTGTATTTCGACCTGAGCCAGATGGCCGACCTGACCATCGATGTCGCCTGGGAAGAGATCAAGTTCTCGCGCGCCCATCCCGACGACTTCAAGCGGGTTGCGGTGGTTACCGACAGCCAGTGGGTCACCTGGAGCGCGTGGCTGTCGCAGACCTTCGTCAGTGCCGATGTCGAGGTCTTCGACAGCGCCGACGAAGCCATTTCCTGGCTGGACTCCGGGCAATGAGCTTCACGACGCTGGTCGATGTCGCCACGCTGGCGCCGCATGTCGACGCTGCGGACTGGCGCGTCGTCGACGTGCGGCATCAGTTGTCCGACACCGGCTATGGCGAGCGTGCGTATGCCGAGGGTCACATNCCCGGGGCGGTATTCCTCCATTGCGACCGCGACCTCTCGGGGCCAATGAGCGGGGGCAACGGCCGCCATCCCTGGCCCGAGCGCGAGCGCCTGGCGGCGCGCCTGGGAGAGGTCGGCATCGGGCCGCAGACGCAGGTTGTCGTTTACGATGACGCACAGGGGATGATTGCCGGGCGCCTGTGGGTATTGCTGCGCTGGCTGGGCCATGACCGGGTGGCCGTGCTCGATGGCGGGTTGCAGGCCTGGCTGGCGGCCGGCGGGGCGATGACAGCGCTGCCGCCAAGTGTGCACGCGGTTGCCTTCGAGGCGAACGAGGGAGACGGCCCGGTCACGGCCAATGAGGTGCTGGAGCGCCTCGGGACGCCCGGCATGAGACTGGTCGATGCGCGCAGCCCGGATCGTTTCCGGGGCGAGAACGAAACCATCGACCCGGTTGGCGGTCACATCCCCGGCGCGGTCAACCGCTTTTTCCGTGACAATCTTCGGGCCGACGGGCGCTGCAAGCCGGCCGCCGAGTTGCGTGCAGAATGGCTCGCCGTTCTCGCCGGCGCGTTGCCGGAGAAGGTCGTTCATCAGTGCGGATCCGGGGTCTCGGCCTGCCACAACATGCTGGCCATGGAAATCGCCGGCTTGCTGGGGTCGCGCTTGTATGCCGGTTCGTGGAGCGAATGGTGCGCCGACCCCGGGCGACCGGTTGCGTGATGAAAAGGTCAAGATCAGGTTTTTCTCGGCAAACATTGTCGCAGGTCAATGCATCGCTCGGGCGCTTGCGACTTAATGTTTCATTAAGCAATCCAAGTGATGAAAGGTGAACCATGTTGACGCTGCAAGACTGCATCGAACTGTCCGAACTGACCGAGGAAGAGATTCTCGCCATCTCGGAGCACGAGCACATACCGGAAATGGTGGCCCTCGAACTGGGCAACTACCTCATTCATACGGAAGCCGGCGAAAGGCGGATCAAGGCGATGATCGCCGATGACATCAAGCATGCACAGGACACCGGCAACTCCGAACATGCCGCGGTTCTCAAGAACGTTCTGAAGCACTATCTGGAGCATCACGCCAACGCTGCCTGAGCGCTGGCGGAGCATTGGTTCCGGGGGCGAAGCGCCTGTTGCTTTTTCGCAACTCGCGCGACGGGGTCTGCGATGGCCGGCGACGAGGCTGGCCGGAAGTGCGCTGACGATCGACGGGAAACCGATGCGCGTTGCGAACCGAAGCGGGCCAGTCAGCGTCATGCCGGGTGCGCAGCTTCCGACCGGGAAGGTGTTGACCGGGCCAGCGCCCAGGCGACGTGTTCGCGAACGATCGCCGAAGGGTGGTCGGCACGGACGAGCAGCGCGCGGCGCGTTTCGGCTGAATTGCCGGCATTGCCCAGGGCCACGGCGATATTGCGCAACCAGCGCACATGGCCGATGCGGCGGATCGGGCTGCCCGCCAGCCGTTCGTTGAATTCGCCTTCGGTCCAGGCAANAAGGTCGACCAGGCGGGCTTCGTCAAGTCCTTGGCGCGCCGCGAATTCCGGGTCGCCCGACTGCGCGAAGCGGTTCCACGGGCAACAGATCTGGCAGTCGTCGCAGCCGTAGATGCGGTTACCGAGCAGCGGCCGGAATTCCTCGGGAATGCTGCCGGCCAGTTCGATGGTCAGGTAGGAGATGCAGCGTCGCGCATCGACACGATAGGGCGCGGTGATCGCCCGGGTCGGGCAGACGTCGATGCAGGCGTTGCAGTTTCCGCAGTGATCCGCGACCGGTGTGTCGGNGGGCAGCGGCAAGTCGCAGTAGATCTCGCCGAGAAAGCGCCAGGAGCCTTGCCGCGAGAGCAGCAGCGTGTGTTTGCCGCGCCAGCCGAGACCGGCCTGTTGCGCGAAATGCACTTCCATGACCGGCGCCGAATCCGAGAAGACGCGGTAGCCGAAGGGGCCGGCCAGCGCTGCGATCGCCGCGGCCAGGCGTTGCAGGCGGTGGCGCACGACCTTGTGGTAGTCGCGGCCCTGAGCGTAGCGTGAGATCGCCGCCTGCTCGGGATCGTCAGCGTTTTNTCCGTGCGGCAGGTAGTCGACCGCAGCCGAGATCACGGTCAGCGTCCCGGCGTGGAGCAGTTGCGGGTCGACGCGCAACTCGGCGTGACGGGCCATATAATCCATTTCGCCGTGGCAGCCGGCAGCCAGCCAGTCGCGCAGATGCTCCGCCGCGCCCGCGGTGCCGGCCCGGGCAAAGCCGAGGGCGGCGAAACCCTGTTCCCGGCCGGCCTGGCGGATGGCCTCCTTCAGCGCCGCTTCGTCCAGCGTGGAGTTCGGATCATGCATAGCCCCGATGGTACCGCCGTTTTCCCCTTGCCCGACGAGGCGGCAACGCAGCGCCTGGGACAGATTCTGGCGCCGGCAGTGCGTCCGGGAATGGTGATTTATCTCGAAGGCGACCTCGGTGCGGGGAAAACGACACTGGTTCGCGCCCTGATTCAGGCGCTCGGTCGTCAAGGTCCGGTGAGAAGCCCGACGTATTCTCTTGTTGAAGTTTACGTAATTTCGAGCTTATACTTATATCACTTTGATTTTTATCGTTTCGAGTCACCGGAGGAGTTTCTCGATGCGGGCCTTGATGAATACTTCAGCGACAACACAGTCTGCCTGGTCGAATGGCCGGAGCGGGCGCTGGGTTACGTGCCCGCGCCCGACCTGCGGTTGCGTCTCGAGCATGCAGGTTCCGGGCGTTTCCTCGAAGCCGTCGCAGAATCACTGGAGGGGCAGCAATGCATAAGGGCCATCAACACAGCCGCGGGCGACGGCAGCTTCTGCGCTATGCCGGCGCCTCGCTGATCGTCTCCGTATCGTCGCTGGCGGGTGCCGCGGCGAAGCGTCCATCCGTGCTTTCAGTACGCATCTGGCCGGCGGCCGACTACACCCGGGTTACGCTCGAGCACGACGCGCCGCTGAAATTCACGCATTTCACGGTCGACAATCCCGACCGGCTGGTCGTCGATATCGAGGGCGTCGAGTTCAACAGTGTCCTCGACAGCATCGCGCGCAAGGTGACGACCGACGATCCGTACATCAAGCTCTTGCGGGCCGGGCGCTACAAGCCGGGTGTCGTGCGCTTGGTCATGGACCTCAAGGGCAAGGTCGCGCCGCAGGTGTTCGAAGTCAAGCCGGTCGGCGAATACGGTTATCGCCTGGTGCTCGATGTTTATCCGGTGACGCCGGTCGATCCCCTGATGTCGCTGGTCGAGGGGCGCAAGGATGCCGTCGAGCCGATGCAACTCGATGCCGAGCCAAAGCCCCAGGAGGCGCCGACCCCGACCAGGAAGGCCGAGACCGCGCCGGCGCCCGAAGCTCCCGAAATCCGGACAACCCGCAAGTCCGGCAAGCCGATCGTCGACCGGCTGGTCACCGTCACCCTCGATCCCGGGCACGGCGGCGAAGATCCGGGCGCCATCGGGCGCGGTGGAACCTACGAGAAGACCGTCACGCTGGCGGTCGCCAGGCGCCTCAAGGCGCGCATCGACGCCGAGCCGAACATGCGCGCCGTGCTGACGCGCGACTCGGATTTCTTCGTGCCCCTGCAGATGCGCGTGCAGAAGGCGCGGCGGGTGCAGTCGGATCTCTTCCTGTCGATCCACGCCGACGCCTGGGTCAAGCCCGATGCCCGCGGTTCGTCGGTGTTCGTCCTGTCGGAGCGCGGGGCGTCGAGCACGCAGGCGCGCATGCTCGCCCAGCGCGAGAACGATGCCGACCTGGTCGGTGGCGTCAATCTCAGCGCCAAGGACCTGTTCCTCGCCCGCACCCTGCTCGATCTGTCGCAGACCGCGACGATCAACGACAGCCTCAAGTTGGGAAAATACCTGCTCGGGGAACTCGGTTCGGTCAATACGCTGCACAAGACGAGTGTCGAGCAGGCCGGCTTTGCCGTCCTCAAGGCGCCGGATATTCCTTCGGCCCTGATCGAAACCGCCTTCATCTCCAATCCCGACGAAGAGCGCCGCCTGAATGACGATGCTTATCAGAACAAGCTGGCCGACGCCATCGTCCGTGGCGTGAAACAGTACTTCATCAAGCATCCGCCCGGCCCGAAGGCCAAGCTGGCGAGCATTGCCTGACCGGCTGAGAATACGGTCGTCGCCGGCGAGCCGCGGAAAGGAGCCCGCACGAGGCGGGCTTAAATCCGTCCAGAGGACTGGAGGAGGAGACGGCTCTACTATACACATGGGATTGTTGCGGCGCAACAATTATTTTGCTATCGCGCGCTTTCGCGTCGCAAAAGGCGAAAGCCCCTTGAGGGGGCAAGGGGCTTTCGAGGCGGCCGGGTTTTGGGAGGGGAGAGGTGAGCCGCCTAGGCTGAAGCGTTTCAGCGTTTCAGCGCATGTCTGCAAGATAGCGGCGTTCAGTCGCCGGCACAAGTAACGGATTGCAACAGTTTGTGGGCGGTATGTACCGCGGGCGCCGGTTATGCGCGGCGGGCTCCATCGCGGGTTGTCCCGAGCCCACGCGCAACGAGCATGGCCGGGCACAAGCCTGTATAATTACCCATTTTTTCGGGCATCAGATGCGGGTTCTTCGCGGCTTTTCGCGCCCGGTAGCGGGGCCGACGGCGTTGGCGATCGGCAACTTCGACGGTGTTCATCTCGGACATGGCGCCCTGCTGGGCCGCCTGCGCGACATCGCCGCGGAGTCCGCCCTTCCCCGACCGTGCTCACCTTCGAACCGCATCCCCGCGAATTCTTCAGTCCGGCCCTGGCGCCGGCGCGCCTGACGACCTTCCGCGAGAAGATCGAACTGCTTGCCGAGGCTGGCGTCGAGCAGGCCATGGTCTGCCGCTTCAACGCTTCGTTTGCGACTCTTTCAGCCGACCAGTTCATCGACCGGGTGCTGGTGCGCGGCTTGCGCGTCCGCCACCTGATCATCGGCGACGATTTCCGCTTCGGCAAGGGGCGCGCGGGTGATTTTGCGCTACTGCAACAGGCGGGTGAACAGCGCGGCTTTGCCGTCGAGGCGATGGGCAGCGTCACGGTCGATGGCGAAAGGGTCTCCAGTTCCGGCGTCCGCAGCGCGCTGGCCGCGGGCGACATGGAGCACGCGGCGCGCCTCCTCGGGCGACCGTACATCATCGACGGCCAGGTCACCCACGGCCAGAAGCTCGGCCGCCAGCTCGGCTTCGCCACCGCCAACCTGCGCATCCGGCACAATCCGCTGCCGATGACGGGCGTCTTCGCCGTCGCGGTCGGCGGCATCGGCGACAGGCCATTGCCCGGCGTTGCCAACCTCGGCATCCGCCCCACCGTCGGCGGCACGCGGCCCCTGCTGGAGGTGCATCTTTTCGATTTCGACCGTGATATATACGGCGCCCACATCTCCGTTCGTTTCGTGCATAAACTGCGCGACGAACGGCGCTTCCCGGATTTCGACGCCCTCAAGGCGCAGATCGCCGCCGATGCCGCGGCGGCGCGGACCCATTTCAAGCTGTGAACACGCAAAATGGCTGACTACAAGGAAACCCTGAACCTTCCCGATACCCCGTTCCCGATGCGCGGCGACCTGCCGAAGCGTGAGCCACAGTGGGTGGCGCAATGGCAGGAGAAGCAGGTNCGGCGCATCCGCGAGATCAGCGTCGGCCGCCCGCGTTTCGTCCTGCACGATGGCCCGCCCTACGCCAACGGCGACATCCACATCGGGCATGCGGTGAACAAGATCCTCAAGGACATCATCGTACGCGCGAAAACGCTGGCCGGGTTCGATGCGCCCTACGTACCGGGCTGGGACTGCCACGGGCTGCCGATCGAACACCAGATCGAGAAGCAATACGGAAAGGGCATCCCGGGCGACAAGGTGCGCGAACTCTCGCGCGCCTTCGCCGCCGAGCAGGTCGAGCGCCAGAAGAAGGACTTCATCCGCCTCGGCGTCCTTGGCGACTGGGACAACCCCTACCTGACCATGGCCTTCAAGGCCGAGGCCGACGAGATGCGCGCCCTCGGCAAGATCCTGGCGCAAGGCTACCTCTACCAGGGGCTGAAACCTGTCAACTGGTGCCTCGATTGCGGGTCAGCGCTGGCCGAGGCCGAGGTCGAGTACGAGGACAAGAACTCGCCGGCCATAGACGTCGCCTTCGAGGTGCACCCCAATCACGCAGAGAAGCTGGCGGCGGCCTTCGGCCTGACCCACCTGCGCGGCCCCGCGTTCGCGGTGATCTGGACGACGACCCCATGGACGCTGCCGGCCAACGAGGCGGTCAGCGTGCATCCGGACTTGACCTACGACCTCATCGAGACGCAGAAGGGCGCGCTGATCCTGGTCCGCGAACTCGCCGATGTCTGCCTCGGTCGCTACGGCCTCTCCGGCGCAGCGGTCGGTTCGTGCGCGGGTGCGAAACTTGACCAGATTCTGCTCAGGCATCCTTTCCAGGATCGCGACGTCGCCATGATCTGCGGCACGCACGTCACCACCGAGGCCGGCACCGGGCTGGTGCACACCGCCCCGGCACACGGCGCCGAGGACTTCGTCATCGGCAAGCGCTACGGCCTGCCGGTCAACAATCCTGTCGGCAGCGATGGCCGCTTCCTGCCCGACACGCCGGCGCTCGGGGTCGGCGAACTCGCCGGCAAGACGGTCTGGGAGGCCAATCCGCTGGTCCTTCAGGAACTCGACGGCTGCGGTCGACTGCTGAAAATGGAGAAAATCCAGCACAGCTATCCGCACTGCTGGCGGCACAAGACGCCGATCATCTTCCGCGCGACGACGCAGTGGTTCATCGGCATGGAACACAAGAAGGGCGAAGACGCCGCGACGCTGCGCTGGATCGCCGAGCGCGCCGTCGACGAGACGCAGTTTTTCCCGGCCTGGGGCCGCGCCCGGCTGGAAGCGATGATGCGCACCCGTCCCGACTGGTGCGTTTCGCGCCAGCGCAACTGGGGCGTGCCGATTCCCTTCTTTCTCCACAAGGAGACGGCGCTGCCGCACCCGCGCACCGCCGAGCTGATCGAACAGGTCGCGCTGCGTGTCGAGAAGGAGGGCATCGAAGCCTGGTTCAGGCTGGACGCCGCCGAATTGCTCGGGGCCGAGGCCGGACAATACGTCAAGATGAAGGACACGCTCGATGTCTGGTTCGATTCCGGCACCACCCACTGTCACGTCATGCGCGGCTCGCACGCCGCCGATCTCGCCTATCCGGCTGACATGTATCTCGAAGGTTCCGACCAGCATCGCGGCTGGTTCCAGTCGTCGCTGCTCTCCGGTTGCGCCATCGACGGTCGCGCGCCGTACAAGGCACTGCTGACACACGGCTTCGTCGTCGACGGCAAGGGCCACAAGATGTCGAAGTCCAAAGGCAACGTCATCGCGCCGCAGCAGGTCTCGGACAAGATGGGCGCGGAGATCCTGCGCCTGTGGACGGCGTCGACCGATTATTCCGGCGAACTGTCGATTTCCGACGAAATCCTCAAGCGTGTCGTCGAAGGCTATCGCCGCATCCGCAACACGCTGCGCTTCCTGCTGGCCAACACTGCCGATTTCGATGCCGGCAAGGACATGCTGCCGGTCGATCGGTGGCTGGAAATCGACCGCTACGCGCTGGCGCTCACCCGGCAGTTGCAGGAAAGCTGTCTCGCCGATTACGAACGCTACGAGTTCCACCGCGTCGTCCAGTCGCTGCAGACCTTCTGCTCCGAGGATCTCGGCGGCTTCTATCTCGACATCCTCAAGGACCGCCTCTATACCACGGCGCCGGATTCGCGCGCCCGGCGCTCGGCGCAGTCGGCGCTCTGGCACATCGTCCAGGCCTTCGCCCGGCTGATGGCGCCGATACTGGCATTCACCGCCGAGGAGATCTGGCAGGTCCTGACCGGCGATGCCGAGCAGTCGGTGATGTTCCACACCTGGCACGAGTTGCCGAAGCCCGAAGGCGAGGGCGAACTGCTGGCCAGATGGGCGCTGATCCGCGTTGTCCGGGCCGACGTGACCAAGGCGCTGGAGGCCCAGCGCGAAGCCGGCAGGATCGGCTCGGCGCTGCAGGCGGCAGTCGAGATCCGCTGCGCCGGCGAGAAGCACGACGCGCTGGCCGCGCTCGGCGACGACCTGAAATTCGTCTTCATTTCCTCGTCGACCGCAGTCGTCAGGGATGAAAGCGAACGAGTCGTCGCGACGCCGCTCGACCACGCCAAGTGCGAGCGCTGCTGGCACGTGCGCGAGGATGTCGGCACCAACGCCGAGCATCCGGGCCTGTGCGGCCGCTGCGTCAGCAACCTGTACGGCGAGGGCGAGGCGCGGGCATTTGCTTGAGCGGTGTAATATGGGTCTTCGCTGAGAACTGGAGATTGCGATGCAAGCACTCAGGAAAATTGTGGATGTTTCAGGCACTTCGCTAACGGTTCAATTGCCGGCAGACTGGCATTTGACGAAAGCCGAGGTGATCGTTTTGCCGGCCGACAATGAAGGGACGCAGAGCGAATCCAGAGAGTCCTGGGAGACTTTCGTCAAACGCACCACAGGTTCTATCCCGGACTTTCCGGATCGTTTTCCTCAAGGCGAATACGAAAGCCGCAGGAGTTTTGACGACTGATGTTGTTGCTGGATACAAACGCTTGCATTACCTGGATGCGCGGAGGGAAACCCGGTTTTGAATCCCGTGCGATTTCGCGACCGCAAGCCGTGGTGGGGGCTGTGTTGTGCTCCGTCGTCCAGGCGGAGTTGCTGTTTGGCGCNCTTTGCAGCCAGCGGCGGACTCAAAACCTTGAGCGAACGAATGCCTTTTTGGCGGGTTTTCAAAGCCTGCCCTTCGATGATGAGGCGGCTTACCGGCATGCCTTGATTCGTGCCGAACTTTCGGCCAAGGGCCAGCTCATCGGTCCCAACGACCTGCTGATCGCCGCCACGGCGCTGGCGCACGGCGCCATTCTCGTCACCCACAATACCGCCGAATTCTCCCGCGTTCCCGGCTTGCTGACCGAAGACTGGGAGGCATGAGCGTGACCGGTAGCAAACCCTGGTTCGGCCTCGCCGGGCTGGTCGTCGTGCTCGACCAGTTCAGCAAATGGATCGTGCTGAACCATGTCGAATTCGGCCAGACGATCTACGTCGCGCCGTTCTGGAACTGGGTGCTGACCTACAACCCCGGTGCCGCGTTCAGCTTCCTCGCCGATCAGCCGGGCTGGCAACGCTGGCTGTTCACGGTGCTGGCGCTGGCAGTTTCCGGCTGGATCGCGCTGGAACTGCGGCGTCACCCCGGACAGAAGTTGCTCTCGCTCGCGCTGGCGCTGATCATGGGCGGCGCCCTGGGCAACGTCATCGACCGCGTCCGCTTCGGCGCCGTCGTCGATTTCATCCAGTGGCATGTCGCCGGCTACTACTGGCCTGCTTTCAACGTCGCCGATTCGGCCATCACCGTCGGTGCTGTTTTGCTTGTNTTTTCCACGTTGACCGCAACAGGCGACAAAGAGATCTCCCGATGACTGCTACCGTCCGTTCCGACAGCTACCTGACATTGCACTACCGGATTACGACGCTTGATGGCGACGAGTTTCTGTCGACCTTCGACATGAGTCCGGCCACCTTGCAGATGGGCAGCGGCCAACTCGCCGAGAACCTCGAGTCGGTGCTGATCGGCCTGCCCGCCCACGAACGCTTCGTCTTCCAGCTCGAGCCGGAGGAGGCCTTCGGCCAGAACAACCCGCGCCTCGTCGAGCGCATCGCCCGCGGCGGCCTGCCCGCCGACATGGAACTCAAGGAGAATTCGGTCGTCGAATTCACTGCCCCCAACGGCGATACCTTCGCCGGATTCCTGCGCGAACTCGACGCCACCCACGCGCTGTTCGACTTCAACCATCCTCTGGCCGGCCAGCCGATCCGCTTCGAGGTGGAAATCATCGGGATCATGTAGGTTTGGCAGCCTTCCGCCGTGTCGATCGATTTGCTGAATCGAGACGATCGGTTTAGGATGATTGTCAATTCAACTTACAATTAGCCTGTATGGCCGCTTATCGACCCCGGCACGCGGAAGCCACGCTGCGTGAATTGCTCGCCTGGTACCCGGTGATTGCCATCACCGGCCCGCGCCAGTCAGGCAAGACCACCCTGGCTCGGCGGTTCAGCGACAAGCCCTACGTCAACCTCGAGGCTCCCGATCAACGGGAATACGCCAGCGCCGACCCGCGCGGCTTTCTTGCGCGTTTTCCGGATGGTGCGGTGCTGGACGAAGTCCAGAATGTGCCGGCCCTGTTCTCCTACCTGCAAACCGTCGTCGACGAAGGGGCGCAGCCGGGCAGCTTCATCCTGACCGGCTCCCAGCAGTTCGGACTGCGCGACGGAATCGCCCAGTCGCTGGCGGGTCGGGTCGGGCTGCTCGAGTTGCTCCCCTTCTCACTGGGCGAGATACCGGCCGGGAAGTCCTCGCTGGACGAGGTTCTCTGCCGGGGCGCCTATCCTCGTGTCGTGGCTGGCGGTGTCCCCGCCGACGTGTGGCTCGCCGATTACGTCAACACCTACCTCGAGCGAGACGTCCGGCGCCTTTTGAATGTCCGTAATCTTTCCTCCTTCCAGCGCTTTCTCAGGATGTGCGCGGGGCGCAGCGGCCAGTTGCTCAACCTGTCCGCGCTCGCCGCCGATTGCGGCATCACCCACAACACCGCCCGCGAATGGCTCTCCGTGCTCGAGGCGAGTTACGTCGTGCGCCTGCTGCCGCCGTATCATCGGAATTTCGGCAAGCGATTGGTCAAGACGCCCAAGCTCTACTTCCTCGATACCGGCCTCGCGACATGGCTGATGGCTATCGGCAACCCGCCGGCACTGTCCGTGAGCATTTTCCGCGGCCCGCTGTTCGAGACGCTGGTCGTCACCGAGGTACTCAAGGCGCGCCTCAATCGCCGCCAGAGCGCAAACCTTTATTTCTGGCGCGACAGCAACGGCCATGAGATCGACCTGCTGATCGAGGCCGGCGATACCCTGCTTCCCCTCGAGTGCAAGGCCGGTGAGACGGTGGCTGCCGACTGGTTTCCGCCGCTCGAAAGATTCCGCCAGTCCGCCGCGCTCGATCGGTCGTGGATCGTNCACGGCGGCGAAGCCGGCCAGACGAGAAGCCACTGCGAGGTCATCGGCTGGCGCCAACTCCCGCAACTCGCCGACGAACTATCGAGGCGCTAGACGGTCTTCTTGACTTCCCGCGCCGCGGCTGGCCATCCACCTTCGCTCGTCAAACCCTTCAGGAACCTGTCATGCAAATCCTTCTCGCCAACCCCCGCGGTTTCTGTGCCGGTGTCGAGCGCGCCATCGCCATCGTCGAGCGCGCGCTGGAAAAATTCGGCGCGCCGATCTATGTTCGCCACGAAGTCGTGCACAACAAGTTTGTCTGCGACGACCTGCGTGCCAAGGGGGCGGTGTTCATCGAGGAACTGGCCGAGGTCCCGGCCGGCAGCACGGTCATCTTCAGTGCCCACGGGGTTTCGAGGGCGGTGCGCGACGAAGCCGAGGCGCGTGGCCTCAAGGTTTTCGATGCGACCTGCCCGCTGGTCACCAAGGTGCATGTCGAAGTTGGCAGGATGCGGAACCAGGCGCGGGAAGTGGTGATGATCGGCCACAAGGGGCATCCGGAAGTCGAGGGCACCATGGGGCAGAGCCAGGATGGCATGTACCTCGTGGAGACGCCCGAGGACGTTAGGAGGCTCAGGGTCGCCGCTCCGGACAAGCTCTCCTTCGTCACCCAGACCACGCTGTCCGTCGACGATGCCTCGGTCGTCATCGCCGCCCTCAGGGAGCAGTTCCCCGATATTCAGGGTCCGAAGAAAGATGACATCTGCTACGCCACGCAGAACCGCCAGGATGCCGTCAAGACGCTGGCCGGGCAGTGCGACCTGGTCATCGTCGTCGGCAGCCCGAACAGTTCCAACTCGCGGCGCCTCGCCGAAGTCGCGATCTCGCGCGGCATCTCGGGCTACCTGGTCGACGGACCGGACGAGATCGACCCGGCGTGGCTGCAAGGCAAGCAGCGTATTGGTGTGACGGCGGGCGCCTCGGCCCCAGAAATACTGGTCCGGCGGGTGGTCGACCGCATCCGGTCCCTGACCGGGGCGGAGGTTTCACAGCTTGCCGGCGTCGACGAGGGTGTCACTTTCCCCTTGCCACGGGAACTCGCCGAGGTCAATGGGCGCCCGTAATTGCCTTCACCGCCGCCGAGGGCGGCATGACTTCGATGTCTTCGGCAATGCGGTAAGTTTCACTACCGGGGTAGATGACGAGTTTGCGTGCCGGCTTCAAATCGGCGCAGGCGCTGTGGAAACCCCTCTCGACCTTGGGCGCAAGGCTGCGCTTGATCTCGACGGCCCACAGGTCGCCGTCAGGCCATTCCAGCAACAGGTCGATTTCGGCCCCGCCGCTGCTTCGGTAAAAATGGCCGAAAACTCCCTCGGNGGCACAACCCAGCAGATTCTCGATAATGAACCCTTCCCAGCTCGGGCCGATGACCGGATGGCCCAGCAGGGCTTCCGCGTCGGAAATGTTCAGCAGCGCATGGACCAGGCCCGTATCGCGAACGAAGACTCTAGGTGACTTGATCAGCCGTTTCCCGAGATTCGCGTGCCAGGGAGGCAGGCGGCGGACCAGAAGCAGATCGACCAGCAGATCGAGATAGGCCGCTGCTGTCTTGACGTCAATGCCGAGATTGCGGGCGAACTGGGCCGTATTCAGGATTCCGCCCTGATGGTGGGCGAGCATGGTCCAGAAACGGCGGAGGGTTTCTGCGGCGATGCGGGGGCCGAACTGAGGAATGTCGCGTTCCAGGTAGGACCGGATGAAATCCAGCCGCCAGCGCATGCTGTCAGTCTCGCTACGGGCGAGCAAGCTGTCGGGAAAGCCGCCGCGAACCCACAGGCTCGTTTCCCCGAGTAAGCCCGCTTCCAGCAAATTGAACGGGGTCAGTTCGAGGTAGGCAATCCGGCCAGCCAAGGTTTCGCCGGACTGCTTGAGCAACTCCAGCGAGGCGGAGCCGAGCAGGAGGTATTGCCCGGCCCGGCGTCCAGCCCGCCGGCTGCGGTCGATCAGGCCCCGCAACGTGGGAAAGAGGCCTGGGGAGCGATGGACTTCGTCCAGAATCACCAGCTCGTCCAGATGGTCCCCGAGATATAGCTCGGGTTGTTCCAGCTTGGCCCGATCCTGCCCGGACTCGAGGTCGAGATAGATGAACGGCAGGCCACTTGTCTGCGCGCTCTCCAGCGCCAGCGTGGTCTTGCCTGCCTGGCGCGGCCCGAGCAGCGCAGTGGCCGGCGAACGGGCCAGCGTTTCCAGAAGTCGAGGCGTCAATGTTCGCGGTATCATGCTTGCAATTATGGAATTATGTTCCTCGAATTGCAATGTTAATCCTGCGTGATTCTCCCGGGGTTCGGTGCGGATCGGCGTTACGGATCAGTTGTGTGCGCCGGGTTGTGGAAATGTGATCTGGTGTCGGTTCGGTCCCTGGAGCGCGGTGCACCTCAGGAGGGGCGGGGTGTGCGGCAGCGGGCCGTCGGAAGTCTGCGTCGGCGCGCGTTGTCCCGGCTGCGTCCGAAAAAGAGGCCGGTTCGTCGAACCGGCCCCGCGAGCGGCTGGCGCCGCTTTGCCTCAGTTATTGAGGATTTCCCTCCACGTAACGCGCCGGGCGCCGCCGCCGGAGAGGTTGACCGGCGGCTTCTTGACCACGGAGCTGCCGCCCTCGTTGCTGCCGGGGAAGAAGCCCGAACCGCTCGGGGCGCCCGGCTGGCCCGCGCCGTCTTNTGCGCCGCCGCTCGTCCGGATCAGCGNCGTGACCGTGCCGTCGGGGGTGCGGATGAGCACCGGGCGCGTCGCGATCACGTTGCCGAGGCTGGAGGCCGCCACCCCGGCGGAGCCGAGAACCGGGCCGCCGGTTCTCGCGTCAAGCGTGTACAGCCAGCTCGCCGTGGTGTCCGCTCCCGGTTCGCCGCAGGGCGCGGCGCTGGCGATGTTCGGGTTGTTGGTGGTGAATACCAGCGACCCCAGCGCCAGGGACGGATCGGTATTGGCACGTTCGCCGACGCTCAGGAAGTTCACGTACCAGCCGTTCTGGCTTCCCCAGGAAACCGGAAGCGTCGGGTCGATCTTCCTGATCTTCTCTCCCGGCGTGCACGAAGGCTCGGTGGTGCAGGTCGCGTCGACCAGCGTCTGCTTGACGAAGCCGCTGGTGCTGAGCTGCGGGTTGGCGTAAGTCGTCGTTCCCGAGTTGTCCTTGACCGCGTACATCGTCTCCTTGACGTCGTTGGCGGTGACGACATCGTAGACGCAGCGCTTGTTGTTGATGTCGCAGAGGCCGAGATACTTCCCGGTGCCGACGTNGACCACCGGGTAGTTGTCGATAGTCGCCACCACCGGCTTCGCCGTGACCGGCTGCGCCACGCCGGAACTGTCGAGGAAAGTCACCATCCTGTGGGCGTCGTACCCTGCAGTGCCGATATCGTTATTGACGTCGAAGCGCCACAGGTTGCCGAGCAGGTCGCCGCCATAGACGGCGAGCGTCGTGTTGTCGGTCTCGCTGCTCGGGGCGTGCGCGGCGATCCGGGCGAGGCCGCTCGGCGCCGCCGCGCTGCCGACGCCGGTCGAGATTGGCGAGATTCCGCTCACCGGGGCGCCCGTCTTCGCGTTGAGCACGTAGAGATAGCCCTTGCCGTCCGCGTTGTTGTAGCCGGAGGTCAGCAGGACGACCCAGACGCCCGACTTCAGCTTGGTGATCCGCGGGTTGCCGTAGGTGTAGCCCATGTTGGTGTCGGTAAACTCCCAGAGCACCTGCGGATTCGCCGGATCGGTGATGTCGAGCGCGTAGAAGCCCTTGCCGCCGCGGTTGAGGCCGCCGACGAGGATGGTTTTCCACTCGCTCGCCAGGCACGTCGCCGGCGGGGTCTTGTCGCAGATGTCGCCGACCTCGGGAGTGCCGTCCACGAAGAACTGGTGGTGCTGGCTGTATTCCTTGTCGGCGAGCTTGTAGAGGTCGGGCAGGACGAAGGCCGGGACGTACGCCCACAGTTCCTGGCCGGTCTCGCTGTCGAAGCCGTGCAGCATGCCGTCGTTGCTGGCGACGTNGACCATGCCGCGGCGCGAGCCCATCAGCGTCTTGAAGCCGCTGTAATTGGCGTCGGTGTAGCTGAAGAGCGGCGCCTTCACGTAGCGCGCCTCCGAGGAGACGATGTCGCCGAGGACGTGCTTGCGCGCCCGGAAGTAGGTTCCCTCGTAGCTGCGGTCGCCGCGCAGGTAGTTGACCAGCGCCTCGCCGGCCGCGCCGCCCGCGGCAATGGTGTTGTTGTCCTGCGCGGTCGCGCTCAGGCACGAGCCACCCGGCGGATAGCAGAACTGGCTCAGGCCGTCCGCGTTGACCGGGGTCGAGGCGGCGGCGGGATTGTAGGCGATGTGCGCCTTCTCGAAATACGCCTTCTGCGCCGATGCCAGGCTGCCATACAGGAAGTCGATGCGCGTCGCGCCGCTGCCCTTGGTGTAGATCGTGCGCGTCGTCGGGGTGCCGGCGACGTAGGCGGCATTGACGTTGGCGAGGTCGGTGGCACCGAACGTGGAGCCGGACGTGTAGGCCTTGACCACGTAGTAGCAGACACCGCCCTGGGAGTAGGCGCTGCCGACCGCGTAGGCGGTGGCCGCCGCCCAGGCCGAGGAACAGCCCGCCACCGAATTGGTGACGAGGGCGTTGTTCGCCGTGTCGGTGGCGCCGAAGGTCGCCCNCGAAGTGTAGCCGACATCCGTTGTCACGATGTAGCAGGCGGTTCCCTGACGGTAGGCGTCGCNCGTGACGTACACCTTGTTCGCTGCCCACTGCGTGGTGGCGCAGTCGAGCAGGGTCTTCGCCGACCAGTCGAGGAAGGGCGTCAGCGCCTTGGTCGTGATGTCGAAACGCTGGCGGTAGAGGTCGCCGTACCAGTCGACCGTCTTGTAGTAGGAACTGAAGACGTAGTTGTCGCCCGCGCTGATG
Source organism: Dechloromonas sp. (assembly GCA_013693915.1). Lineage (GTDB taxonomy): Bacteria > Pseudomonadota > Gammaproteobacteria > Burkholderiales > Rhodocyclaceae > Azonexus. The sequence continues at coordinate 1,422,082 of CP059264.1, forward strand.
TTCGGGTTGCTGCTCGCCGCCGCCGCCGCCGTTCCCGGCCGCGGTGTGTCGACGATGGTTTTCAGGATGTCGCCGAGGCCCTTGGACAGCGTGCCGGGGTCGGTCGCGCTGAAGTACGAGCCGCGCCCGTTGACCGCGGCATGCCAAAGGTCGTCGATGTTGGCCGGGCTGTCGCTGCTCGGCTGCGGCCAGACGCATGTGCTCCCCGCCGCCTGCCACTGGCAGACGCCGTTGTTCGGGTCGGCGGTGGTTCCGCTGGCGACCGCGGCGAAGTCGCCGCTCGCGTCGGTCCGGTAGGTGGGCGAGAAGAGCATCTTGCCCTGCGCGCCGAGGCCGAGCGTGAAGGTGGTCATGTGCTGGTAATCGGCGACGTCGTCATCGGAAGTCCTCGGGACATTGTTCTTGCAGAGATCCTCGTTGCTGCCGCCCGGCGACATGACCGGCCCGGTGCAGGTGCCGGTGGCATCCACCGCCGGCGGGTTGTCCGAGGCGGGACGGCGCAGGTCGCGGTTGTAGTAGTAGGCGGCGACGTCGGCCAGCGTGTCGCTGTAGCCGGTGCCGGCCTGGCTGACCGTCTGGCACTCGCGCGCCGTCGTCACCGTGTACGTCGGGCCGGTCGACTGCGCGGCCGGTGTGCAACTCGCGACGCTACTCCAGCCCGACCACCCCGAGTACTGGCAGTTGGTCCGCGTGCCGGCGGCGGTCCAGTCGGTCGCCGTGCACGTGTTGCCGGCGGTGACGTTGGCCCAGCCCGTACTGCCGGAGGGCGAAACAGCACAGTTCCGATAGACGAACTGGTTGCTGTAGTCGTTGGCGAGGTAAAGCGGGTCGCAGGTTTGTGTCGGCGCAGAGGCGGCCCAGTTGTAGCGGCATACGGTCGATTGACCGCTCGCGTCGGGCGTGGTCGGGCTACAGCTGGCCGCGTCGGCATAGGCGCCGGTCACGGTCTGGCATTCGCGGGCGAGAGGAACGCTCCAGGTGCCGGACGTGTCCTTGGGGATGTCAGAGCAGGATCCTCCGATATCTACCCAGGCAGTCCAAGTGCTCGGGTTATACCGACATTCGACGCCGGTTTCCCAGACCGCATTGTTGTTGGTAGATGTGTCAAAGTTTGGCGTACATGACGTCCCTTCATCGGCCCAAGTGCTCCAATTCGGTTGTCCTCCAGCCGTTTGGACGTAACGGCACTCCCTCCTGTTCGGGTGACAGTNGTCATATGTGCAGGTGCTGCCGGCGGGCACAGCGCTCCAAGGGGACCAACTCGCCCCGCTGCTGGCCCTGGTCCGTGTCTCCATGCCTACGGTGCGCTTCTGCAACTGGCTGGTTCGCGTTTGAAGTTGGGCGATTGCCGACTGCAATGTTCCTCGTTCAGCACGCTGGGTTTCCGTGCGCTGCTGCAGCGTGCTCGTGCGCGTCTGCGTCTGGGCGATGCCGCCGTCGTTGAACGGACGCGGCATGCCGCCGTCCTCGTTCCCGACCGCCGTCGTGCCGTCGAGCTTGAAGCCCTCGCCCCGGTTCCAGAAGCCGTCGGTCGACAGGATGCAGAAGTTCTGCTGGCACGAGAACTGCAGCGGATCGACGACGGTGACGTCATTGAGCGAGGTCCCGTTCAGCTTGCCGGCGTAGAGGCGCCCGGCGTTGGCCAGCGCCTCGCGCAGCGGCGTGGCGCCGTCGGGGTAGGCGCTGAACAGGAGGGTGTACCAGTCCGCCCGCTGCTGCCCGGAGAATTCGCCGAGGTTGAGGAACTTGTTGCCGAGCGAGTTGTTGATCGACAGCAGGCCGACGCGGAACCGCGAGACGCCCGCGGCGATGTCGGCCGGCCTGTCGATGCCGGCGAAGGCGCGGCTGGCGGCGGTCTTCATCGTCTGCATGCGCGTCCGGTAGTAGGAATACCAGTTCGCGTAGTTGGTCATCTCCTCGGCGTAGGTGCAGGTCGCCCCGGCGCAATCGGTGCGGCCGGCAGCCTTCGGGTAGGACGTGACCGTGGACGTGATGGTGTGGCGCAGGTTCTCGCCGGGAATATAAGATGAACTCCTGTTGTTCCCACTTAGCCAGGGATCCAGAGGAACTTGTTTCTGACCGAAGGCGGTTGGCGTAAGCGTGCGTGTCGTCGCATTCAGGGTGAGCGCAGGCGTCGCCGTCGTTACTCCGGNGGCCAGAATCGTAACGACCGGTTCGTCAGCATCGTTGCGATAGGCAGTGTATCCGACGGTAGTGCACTGGCCAGTTTGTGTGTTGCTGCAGTTGTTGATGTTGGTAACGATCTTGTCCGCCAAATTGTAGCGGTCGCTATCGGTCACCGAGGCTGATAGTATCTGCGGCCCACCCGTTCCAACGGTGATGCCGCTGACCGTGGTGCTGTTACCTCGCGAAATCGTGATTGTCGCGGTGCGCGGCGCCGGCATCCGCGGATACATCCGCGACGCATCCCAGGTGGCGCTGCAGCTCGTCAGCGACGCGGTCGTGCACCAGCGCATTTTCGCCGCGAACTTGTTGTCCGCGTAGGTGGTATTGCAGGTTCTCAGGTCCGACTTGTCGCACCACTCGCCGGGATCGGTGACATAGGCGAAGACGCCACCGCTGAGGTCGCGCGTGCTGGTGCTCTGCACGCCGTAGCCGTCGCGCTTGACCGCCGTCCAGTTCGACGTCGCCGCGGCGTTCATCGACGGGTAGGTCGTCGTGTCGAGCGTATTGTTGGCCAGGAACTTGACGGGCGGCAGATAGCGGATCGCCGGGTTGTAGGCGATGCCGTTGAACGACGCGTTGTAGCGCATGTACGGCGGCATGTAGTTGTCGACGTTGGCGTAGTTGCCCGGACGATACTGGCTGTTGTAACGGTCGAACCACGTCGCCTGGTCCGGCATGGCGTCCCAGTCCATACTGCCCGAGTCGTCGAGGATGAACAGGATGTTCGGCTTGACGTCCACCGACGACGGCGCGTAGTAGGTGCTGAGGGGCACGGTCGACAGGTCGGTCTGCGCCGCATGGACGCTGAGCGCGAGGGCCACGACGGCGGCCGGCAGGGCGGTCCTGGCGAGGGTGGAAGGGACGTTCATGGCTGCCTCCTGCTCAAAGCGTGGGTTGCATGGGGATGGTCGTTGCGCTGGCGGAATGGCTAGAGCGTGACCATCGCCTGGACATAGCTGACGGTGTTGCGCGGGCCGATGACGCGCGCGGTGATCCGGTAATAGACGGCCGACGGCGCCTTGATCGCCAGTTCGCCGGCCTCCTCGCCGGACGCGCCGGCGACCGAGGAAACCGTCGACGCCGTACAGTTGGCGCCCGAATTGGGGTTGCCGGGATTGGCGCACATGCGGTCGATGATCAGCGCAATGCGGTTGCCGGTGTTGGCGAAGTCGGATTCGGCGTCGCTCAGGTTGCGCACGCGCCCGGCGGCGACCAGTGTCCCCCAGTAGGTTTCCCACGAGACGCCGGCGGCCGGGCTGCGGGCGGGTTGGTTGCCGTTGGCGGAATAGCCGGAGCCGACCCGGTCGCTGTGCAGGAAGGTGCCGGTATTGTTGGTTTCCAGCCAGTTGAGGGCGGTCTCGACGGCGATGTCGCCGGAACGCGTGGCGGCCTGCTTGAAGGCAAGGTTGCCGGCGATGATGGTCGAGATGTCGACCGAGCGCATCATGACGATCGCCGCCAGCGACAGCGCGACGAGGACAATGAGGGCAACGATGAGGACCACGCCGCGTTGCGCGCGTCGCGCCGCGGCGCGAACCATCCTTGAGGTCGATTCGTTCAGCATCCCGTGACCACTCCCATCCAGGCGATGTTGCGCAGCGGGATCACCGTCTGGAAGATGCGGTAGCGGTAGTGATCCCAGTCGGTGACGCCGGAGAGCGTCAGCGGCGCGCTCCCGGCGCCGCCGTCCCCCGCGCCGTCGCCGTTGGTGTCCGGATCGCCCAGCCAGGGGGTNNTGGCGGAAGGGGTGACGACGTTCCGGTCGTACTGCGCGCCGCGCGTGGCGAGGACCAGGCGGATCGCCGAGACCCGCGCCCAGTCGCAGGCGCTGGCCGGCGCCGTCTGGTCGAAGGTGTCGGCGAAGCCGTCCATCGGCGCCGAGGTATCCCGGCCGTACTGCAGGCGCAGGCTGCCCACGTTGTTGATGAGCGGGCGCCAGATGTTCTCGTTGGCCAGCGTCGCCGGGGTGGCGACGCTGCAGTCGTCTGTTCTGTAGTCGCAGACGGCCAGGGTTCCCGAGCGCACGGCGTAGGCGAGGAAGCGCGGCGCGGCGCCGAGGTTGAACAGCGCGGTGGCGGTGGTTGCCGCGGCGGCGCCGTCGACGCTGACGGCCGTGCTGCCGGCGACGTACCCGGCGGNTGACCCGGCGCAACGCGAGGGGCAGCCGCCAGGGGCGTGGATCAGGTAGTCGCGGGCGGCGATGGCGCCGCTCGACGTCGTCGTGTAGTTGGCGCCCGCCGACGGCGTATCAAGGACGTAGCCGTCCGGCTGGTCGTGGCCGGTACCGTAGGCGACGAGGAACCGGTCGCTGCCGGCATCGCCGGCCGGGATGACGGCCTGCGGCGGGTTGATGATGAGCGGGGCGAGCGGCACCGGCGCGCCGTTCGGCAACTGGATGTCGCAACCGAGCAGCCGCAGGTGCGCAAAGCCGTTGCCGGCGTGCGTGATGTCGCGCTGCAGGGTGTCGAGGGCGATGAAGGCGTTGTTCTGGGCGTCGCCGCCGGCGGTCGTCGTCCGCTGCGTGCCCTGGGCCAGCGAGAGGACCTGCATCATGATGATGATGCCGAGCAGGCCGATGGCGACGCCGACGAGGATCTCGATTAGGCTGAAACCGGCTTCGCCGGCGCGCGGGGTGCGGGTTCGCGTGTTCACTCGGTTGTCCCCTATCTGACCACGGTACGGGTGACGTAGCTGTGCGGCGTCGCCCCCGCCGGCTCGTTCGGCGCCAGCCAGGTCAGCGTCACCAATACGCTGCCGGGGAGGGCAGTGCCGGCGCCGTCGATGGCGACGCTGGGCGCCGTGGCGCCGCTGGCGCCCGGCAGGATCGTGCCGACGCGTGTCGCCCACGCGGCGTAGCGGGCGCCGCCACTGCCGGCAGCGCCCTCAAAATTCGCCTCGAGCGTTGCCGGGTCGCGGTTGCTGACCCACATCTCGGCGATCAGTTCGCTGGCCAGCGCCGCCGCCTCGGCGCGGTAGCGGGAATCGGTGGACTGCTTGACAGCCGTCGCCTGCAGGCCAACCAGCGCCAGAATGCCGATCGAGAAGATCAGGATGGCCACCAGGGCCTCGATCAGCATCATGCCGGACTCGCGGCGGGCAGGGAAGGGAACCGTTCTCATCTCAGCACCTCCGGGGATCGTTGACATCGGTCACCGCCGTGTCGCACATGCGCACCTGGCCGCCCACCGACACGGTCACGCGCAGGCAGCGCACGCGGTCCGTTGCGCCGGTCGTCGCGCTGGTGATGCAGGCGCCGGCGGCGGNGTTGGTAACGTCGATGGTCGCCGCCGTGTTCGCCTGCCCGAGGCCGTTGAACGTGATGAGCGACACGCCGCCGGCATTGACCGCCGCGTTGCGGGCGCTCTCGGCGGCGGCGCCGACCTTGAGGATGCGGGGGCNGACGTCGTCCGCCGCAGCGACGTTGCAATTTCCCACCGGGTCGTCGAGGCTCACGACCCAGTTCCGGCCGGTGTCCGACAGCGCGCAGGCAGCGTCAGTCGTGTCCACGAGCTGGAAGCGGACATTCGCGTTGCGGCGGACAGCCTCGCTGCGGGCGACCATCAGTCCGTTCTGCAGCGATTCCGCCAGGGCGCGGACCTGGTTGTTCTGGTTCCAGCGCGCCAGCCCCGGCGTGCCGAGGGCAAGCAGGATGGCGATCAGGGCGATCGTGATCATCAGTTCGATCAGCGTGAAGCCGTCGTCGGGCCGCGCGTTCATGAGCAATCGCCACCCTTCCGGATCGCCCAGCAGTTGTTGGGGTTCGGGTTGCTCCAGCCACTGCGGGTTATCGCCGATGCCTTGGCGTTCGCCTGGTTCACCGTGTAGGCGAAGCCGGCCATCGCGCCCACGCCGTCGGCGCGCAGCGTGTAGGTCGTCGCCGTCGCGACCGGGTTGCAGGCGAAGGTGAACCAGCGGCTGGTCGTCGCATCGGCATTGCACGCCGGGGCGCCGACGTAGGTCCGGTTGTCCTGGAAGAACTGTTCCATCTCGACCTGCTTGCGGGCCAGCGCCGAGGTCGCATCCGGGATGCGGCCCCGGATGATGTAATCCGTGTAAGCCGGATAAGCGATCGTGGCCAGGATGCCGACGATCGCGACGACGATCATCAGCTCGATCAGCGTGAAGCCAAGTGTCCTTTTCATGGTTTTCCTTTTTGTCTGCCCTGTCCCCGACGAAGCCGGCGCAACGACACGAATTATCCGACGGCTGAATCATAGGCCGAGCGGACGGATTGGCGAAGCCGTTCCGACGACCGGTCAAGGAATTGCTCCGAGTGGTCAGCCGGAATGAGTCGCTGCAAGGTATTGTGCCGTCGTGCACAGGCGCGGTCCGGTTGCAGGGGGCAGGAATCCACTGCCCGAACCCGGTCAGCCTTTGTGTTTTGCGAAACCAGCTTGTCCCGGTGCCATGTTCCCATCGCTTCTGACCATGTCTCCTGCCGGCTTTCCACGCTGCGGGCAATCCGCCGGATGCGGTCGTCTTTTGCAGGCTGTGTTCCTGTCGCTTCTCATTCATGTGCTGGTCATGTTGCCGCCACTGTTCGGGGTTGCGAGCGGAGGGGGCGAAGGGGTCGCGAGCCGGCATGAGATCAGCGCCCGCCTCGTCGGCGCTGCGAAGCCGGACACGCCGGAGAGTGACGGACGTCTCAGGATGTCTTCAAGGAAGAGGCGGTGCCGTTTGCGCCTTTGCATGGCAACGATTCGGAAACCCCGCCGCCGGGAACTCCTGCCCGCGAGGGAAATTCCGGGAAGCCGGAGATGAATCGGGGACCTGGAACTGGCTCCGGCCCGTTGCGCTATTTTCCGAGCGACCAGTTGACGATTCGTCCCTATCCGCTGACCGTCCTGGAGGACCCGGGCACGCTCGAGCCCGAGCTTGAAAGCCGGGGCGACCGCGTTGTCCTGAGGGTCTGGATCAGCGATTCCGGCGAAGTTACCGGGACGGAGACGGAATTCAACGACATGCCTGCGAGGGTTCATGACGCAGTGGTGGCAGCATTTCGACGCATGCGTTTCATGCCGGGGAAATCGATGGCCGGCGCGTCGGCAGCATCCTGAGGATCGAGATGACCTACAAGGATTTCCGGTTGCCTGTCGAGTAGGCGAGCGCAGGAGCGCTTGTGGCTATCCCGCTTCGCTGAAGTTGCGCCGTGTTGGCAGACCGGCGACGAAATGCATGGGCCGGACTCCCGATGCCGGCAGTAACCGGGAAAAAGCCGTTGTCGGGCGCCGCATCTCGGTTATAATGAACAGTTGTTCAAACAATTTCGGAAATTTCAATGGCCAATAGCGCACAAGCCCGCAAGCGCGCCCGTCAAGCTGACAAGCAGCGCTCCCACAACGCCAGCCTGCGTTCGACCCTGCGTACCGCCGTCAAGCGCGTCCGTCAGGCGATCGAAACCGGCGACAAGGCCGCCGCCCAGGCCGTCTTCCAGCAGTCCGTTGCCGTCCTCGACCGCATCGCCGACAAGAAGATCGTCCACAAGAACAAGGCCTCGCGCACCAAGAGCCGCCTGTCCGCGCAGATCAAGGCGCTCGCTGCTGCCTGATCCCTGCACGGCACGAAATGAAAAGGCACCTGCGGGTGCCTTTTGTTTTTGCTACAGTACCCGACAAGGAATGAAGTAGCGTTGTTGGTAATGGCCGAGACCGGGAACATTCCATGAGAACGCACGACGAGATTGATCAGCGCAGCCTTGCTCTGCATCGCCTTGTTGCCGAGCGGGTCATGCATGATCCTTCCTTGTTCGAAAAGGCGAGGGGGACCCTGGCCCGGTGGCGCGAGACCGTATGCACTTCCTCCCAGCCCTACTTGAGTGAGTGGGAGCATCTGATGGATCAGGGGTCGAGGCTTGCCTTTCGGTTGCGGTCGAGGATTCGCAGAGGGCTGCCGCGTTGCGTCAGTCGTCACCGTTTTCAGGTGTCCTTACCAATCGGGAGCGTTTCGCCTTTCTGAAACAGTGGCGTAGCGAACATGAAGCGCCGTGAACTTGAGCATCTGATTCGCGCTGCCGCAGCGGTTACCGACCAGTACGAAATCGTGGTGGTGGGCAGTCAATCGATTCTTGGCGCGGTGCCGGATGCGCCGGAGGTTCTGCTGCAATCGCGGGAGGCGGANTTTCTACCCCTGCATCGTCCGGACCTTGCCGATGTGATCGATGGTGCGATAGGGGAACTCTCGCCGTTTGACGAACGATTTGGCTACTATGCCCAAGGCGTCGGGCCGGAAACCTCCATTCTTCCGGAGGGCTGGGAAAGTCGCCTGGTCAAGGTGCAGAACGAAAACACCGACCTCAAGATCGGTTACTGCCTGGAGCCGCATGACCTTGCGGCGTCAAAACTGGCTGCGGGAAGGGACAAGGATTGGCCGTTTGTCGAAGCCATGCTGCGGCACAAGATTGTGGATGGTGGAGTAGTTCGGGATCGGATCAATCAACTTCCGATTTCCGACGGGACGAAGAAGCGGCTTTGTGAATGGGTTCGTGCCCGGTTGCAGGCGGATCGATAACGCGCCGCGGACGCTCACTCAATCGGCGCCGCGCTGGTCATCTGAAGCCTTGAGCGCTTTCAGGGCGCGTTCGATGATAATTCGGTCGACGGCATCCTTGTCGCGCATCGTCCCCTTGGTGAGCAACAGACCTTCGAGGCTGACGGTCTTGACCGGGATGCCATCAAGATCGATCGTTTGTGCGTAACGGCTCAGGGTGTCGAAAGACTGTCCGTTTGCATTGAGCAGGAGATCGACGATGAATGCATCGGCGACGCGGATGTTTTCGCCGTCCGCGAACCATTTGGGCTCGAGATCCCTTGCCGCCTGGTCAGGCAATACCATCAATGCGTCCTTGATCCGCTACCCGCTTGCCACATTTCCCGGAACAAGCAGGTCGATATCTATCGTGGCCCGCTGGTAGCCGTGTGCAGCGAGCGCGTAACNCCCTATCAGCAGGTAATCGACGCCATGTTCATCAAGCGACCGGAGCAGCAGTTTGAGATCCGCCAGGGTGGCTGGACGGCTGAACTCTTCCATCAGGTTTGTTGTGCGGCACGCCGCGCCATTCCGAGAATAAGGCATCGCTCCTGTTGCCGATTGGCGTCTTCCTGGGAATGGAATCGATAGACCCCTTGGGAATGAAGGTGGTCTGCGCGAGATGGGAAACGGCTTCGCTGAAACGGGCGCCCTCGATCAGTAGCTCCCCGCTGGCGTTGCGGGCAAGAGGGCGTTCGTGCCTGGACCCGACTTGTCTCATGGCATCGCCCTTGTACGAAAGAAAGCGCTGCTATTTCTTGCCGTCGAGCCGGCAAACGCCGTCGACGATCTGCAGGTCGTTGTCCTGTGCGAAATTGAGCATGAAGCGGTAGGCCATCGGCTCGATCTCGCCGAGACGGCCGTCGACGAACACCGCCTTCTGGCCGTTGTGGTCGCCGGGCCCGACGTAGGGCGAGTATTTCATCTTGCGCTCCGCGCCGAACGCGGACATGACGCCGCACAGGCGTTCCGCCCAGTCGCTCGGGCGGAACTTGCGCCCTTCCTTGGTGAGGCCAACGATGATGAAGGTGGTCGATTCTGATGTTGTCATTGATCCACTATGTCTTGTCGGGCGTTGCGACCTTGCTGTGACGCATTCTAGCAGAAGGCTTGGAACTGTGGCGTGATCGCCCGGTTTCATGTTCGCTGTGCCTTGCCTCCGACGACCGGCGTTCCGTTGCACCGGGGCCGGCAGGCGGTCCCGGATGCGGTGATGCGGATGGCTGTGCATTATATACAAGGCCTTGTTTTTGACTTAACATTCATTTTTCTGCAACCCTCTCCGGTGCTGGTCCGCCGTCGGAGGTTGCGGTCGTTCCGGCGGCAATGTCCGCCGTTTTCGTTTTCTGGGGTTGTCCGATGTCGCATGTGATGAATACCTACGCCAGGTTGCCGGTGGCGTTCAGCCACGGTCAGGGGTGCCGGATTACCGATGTCGACGGCAGGGATTACCTGGATGCATTGTCCGGGATTGCTGTCTCGACGCTCGGCCATGCCCATCCCAGGTTGGTGTCGGCGATCGCCGCCCAGGCCGGGCGCCTGCTGCATACGTCCAACCTCTACCAGATCCGCGAGCAGGAGGAACTCGCCGATCGGCTGGCGGAACTGTCGGGAATGCAGGAGATCTTCTTCTGCAATTCCGGTTGCGAAGCCAACGAAGCGGCGATCAAGTTGGCGCGCTACTACGGCCACAGGAAGGGCATCGACTCGCCGACCATCATCGTCATGGAAAAGGCCTTCCACGGGCGGACGATGGCAACGCTTTCGGCGACCGGCAACCGCAAGGCGCAGGCGGGTTTCGAGCCGCTCGTCGCGGGCTTCGTGCGCGTGCCGTACGACGATCTCGAGGCGGTCAAGGCGATCGGCAGGCACAACAAGAACATCGTCGCCGTTATGCTGGAGATCATCCAGGGCGAGGGCGGCATCAACCTCGCTTCGCCCCAATTCCAGCAGGGGCTGCGTCAGTTGTGCGACGACCAGGGCTGGCTGCTGATCTGCGACGAGGTGCAGTGCGGCATGGCGCGCACCGGCAGATGGTTCGGCTACCAGCACGCCGGCATCCTCCCGGATATCGCGACGCTGGCCAAGGGCCTCGGTTCGGGTGTGCCGATCGGCGCCTGCATGGCCGGTGGCAGGGCGGCCGGACTGTTCGAGCCGGGCAAGCACGGTTCCACCTTCGGCGGCAATCCGCTGGCGTGCGTGGCGGCGCTGACGACGATCGCCACCATCGAGCAGGATGGCCTGATGGCGCAGGCGGAATCCGTCGGTGCGCTGATCCGCAGGCTGTTCGCCGAGGCGCTGGCCGGCGTCAGGGGCGTCAGGGAAATCCGTGGCTGCGGGCTGATGATCGGCATCGAGCTCGATCGTCCGTGCGGGGAACTGGTCGGCAAGGCGCTGGCCGCCGGGTTGCTGATCAACGTGACGGCGGACAGGGTGATCCGTCTGCTGCCGCCGCTGATCCTGAATGAAAACGAGGCGCGGGAACTGGTCGACCGCAGCGTTCCCCTGATCCGGGATTTCCTGGCCTCCTGACATGGCGATCAAGCACTTTCTGCAGTTCCGTGATTTCACGCGCGACGAGTTCGAATACATCTACGAACGCACGCGCTGGATCAAGAACCAATTCAAGTCGTACCGCAAGCACTGGCCGCTCTGCGACCGGACGCTGGTAATGATTTTCGAGAAGGCGAGCACGCGCACGCGCCTGTCGTTCGAGGCCGGCATGCAGCAGCTCGGCGGCTCGGCGATCTACCTGAATACCCGCGATTCGCAACTGGGGCGCGGCGAACCGGTCGAGGATGCGGCGCAGGTGATCTCGCGCATGAGCGACCTGGTGATGATCCGCACCTTCGAGCAGGAGATCATCGAACGCTTCGCCGCGAATTCGCGCGTGCCGGTGATCAACGGCCTGACCAACGAATACCACCCGTGCCAGATCCTCGCCGACGTCTGCACCTACGCCGAGCATCGCGGCTGCATCCAGGGCAAGACCGTGGCCTGGGTCGGTGATGCCAACAACATGTGCAATACCTGGCTGCAGGCGGCGGAGGTGCTGGATTTCAAGGTCAATGTGTCGACGCCGCCGGGGTACGAGATCAAGCCGGACCAGATCGGCGTCGTCGATCGCTCGCATTTTGAGGTCTTCGCCGACCCGATGGACGCCTGCCGCGGAGCCGACCTGGTGAACACCGACGTGTGGACCTCGATGGGCTTCGAGGCGGAAAACGAAACGCGCCGGAAGGCCTTTGCCGACTGGCGAGTCGATGGCGAGATGATGCGCGCGGCACGCCCCGACGCCCTGTTCATGCACTGCCTGCCCGCGCATCGCGGCGAGGAAGTGACCGCCGAGGTGATCGATGGTCCGCAATCGGTGGTGTGGGACGAGGCCGAGAACCGCTTGCACGTGCAAAAGGCCTTGATGGAGTACTTGCTCCTCGGGCGTTTGCAGGGGTGAGAACAGTGATAGGGCGAGCGGCTTCGGCGCAGGCTAAACTGCGCCAGCAGGTTAAGCCGCGTAGCGGCGGCCGTAGCCAAAACCGCTTGCAGGTGCAGAAGGCATTGATGGAATACCTGCTCCTGGGCAGGATCGAAGCGAAGTAAGGGAAAAGATATGAGCGACGTCAAGAAAGCGGTGCTGGCCTATTCCGGCGGTCTCGATACCTCGGTTATCCTCAAGTGGCTGCAGGATACCTACCATTGCGAAGTGGTGACTTTCACCGCCGACCTCGGCCAGGGCGAGGAACTCGAGCCGGCGCGCGCCAAGGCGCTGCTGTGCGGCATCCGGCCGGAGAACATCTTCATCGACGACCTGCGCGAGGAATTCGTCCGCGATTTCGTCTTCCCGATGTTCCGCTGCAATACCGTTTATGAGGGCGAATACCTGCTGGGCACTTCGATCGCCCGGCCGCTGATCGCCAAGCGCCTGATCGAGATCGTCAACGCGACCGGTGCCGACGCCATCTGCCATGGCGCGACCGGAAAGGGCAACGACCAGGTCCGCTTCGAGCTCGGCGCCTATGCGCTGAAGCCTGGCATCAAGATCATCGCGCCGTGGCGCGAGTGGGACCTGCTCTCGCGCGAGAAGCTGATGGCTTATGCGGAGGGGCACGGCATCCCGGTTGACATGAAGCACAAGCAGGGCGGGTCGCCTTACTCGATGGATGCCAACCTGTTGCACATTTCCTACGAGGGCCGCCACCTCGAAGACCCGGCGGCCGAGGCCGAGGAATCGATGTGGCGGTGGACGGTTTCCCCGGCAGCGCCCGATCAGGCGGAATACCTCGACCTCGATTACGAGAAGGGCGACATCGTCGCGCTGAACGGTGTCCGCATGAGTCCGGCCGAGGTGCTGGCGAGGCTGAACGAACTCGGTGGCAGGCACGGCATCGGCCGTCTCGACCTCGTCGAGAACCGCTACGTCGGCATGAAGTCGCGCGGCTGCTACGAGACCCCGGGCGGAACGATCATGCTCAAGGCGCACCGCGCCATCGAATCGGTGTGCCTCGACCGCGAGGTCGCCCACCTCAAGGACGACCTGATGCCGCGCTACGCCAGCCTGGTCNNTAACGGCTACTGGTGGAGCCCGGAGCGCGAGGCGCTGCAGGTGCTGATCGACCACACGCAGGGGGCCGTCAATGGTTTTGTCCGCGTCAAGCTGTACAAGGGCAACGTCATCGTCGTCGGCCGCGATTCGCTGAGCGATTCGCTGTTCGATCCGACCGTCGCCACCTTCGAGGACGATGCCGGCGCCTACGACCAGCGCGATGCGGGCGGCTTCATCAAGCTCAACGCGCTGCGCATGCGCATCGCCGCCAACCTGCGCGCGCAAGGGCCAGGGATAGGCGATGGAAAGCGGCACCCTTTTCGGTTTCACCGAGGAGCAGCTTGCGGACTTCGGCGCAACCTGGGGTGTCGGCGCTTTCATCCTGTTCATGCTGTTCATAATTGGCGAGATCGCCTGGAAGTCGAAGGCCGGCAAACTGGGCACCTTTGTGCTCTTCTTCGTGCTGGCCTTCGGCATGGTCGGCTTCATCGCCAAGGCTGTCATTCAGAAACTCTGGGGAATCTAATGTCGCAATTCGATAACGTTTCCGTGGTCAAGAAGGCCAATGTCTATTTCGACGGCAAATGCGTGAGCCACACCGTGATCCTTGCCGACGGCACGAGGAAGACGGTCGGCGTGATCCTGCCATCGACGCTGACCTTCAATACCGGTGCGCCGGAAGTCATGGAAGGCGTCGGCGGCTCGTGCCGGGTCAGGCTCAAGGGCGAAAATGATTGGAAGACCTGGGCCGAGGGCCAGTCATTCCAGGTGCCTGGAGATTCCAGTTTCGAGATCGCCTGCGACGAGCCCTACCATTACGTCTGCCACTTTGGATAATCGCCATGCCAAGTTTTGACTTCACTTCCGAAGCCGACATGGTGGCGTTGAAGAACGCCGTCGATGTCGCGTCGCGCCAGGTCGACAACCGTTACGACTTCAAGGGCACCAGCGCCAGGGTCGAGCTGAACGAGAAGGACAAGATAATCACCCTGCACGGCGATTCCGATTTCCAGCTCGGCCAGATCAAGGACATCCTGTTTCCGGCGATGGAGAAGAAGGAGGCCGAGAGCACCAAGCGCCTCGATCACCAGGCCGTGCAGAAGGTCTCCGGCAACAAGGTCAAGCAGGACCTCAAGATCAGGCTGGGCATCGAGACCGAGATGGCCAAGAAGATCGTCAAGCTGATCAAGGACGGCAAGCTCAAGGTGCAGGCCTCGATCCAGGGCGACGCGGTGCGGGTCCAGGGCGCCAAGCGCGATGACCTGCAGGAATGCATCGCGCTGATCCGCAAGGAAATCGTCGACTTTCCGATCCGCGCGGGCAATTTCCGGGATTGAGCGCGTTGCTGCGGTCGACGCCGGAAAAAGGGCAATAGTCAGGGCAGCATCGGCTGCCCTGATTCGTTTTCAGCGGGCGAGGCCCTGGATCCAGACCGAGTAGAGCTGCTCCGACAAGCGGCGCATCTCCGGCAGGCGCTCGGGGATTTCCTGCTGCATGAGTTCGGGCGGCTGCACGCTGGGGCGATCGGCCCGTGCGAGGACTTCGTCGCCCCATTGCGCGCACCAGGCGGCGATCATTTCCGGTGTCATCTCGACATGGCACTGCATGGCAAGGTGGGGGCCGACGGCGAACATCTGGTTGGCGCAATGCCTGCTGGCGAGCAGCCGGACGGCGCCGGGCGGGATGCTGAAGGTTTCGCCGTGCCAGTGGAAAACCGTGCACGGGTGGCCGGCGAAACCGCCGAGCCAGTGGCGGGCGACGGCATTGTCCTCGCCACCGGCCAGGCCCCAGCCGATTTCCCGGACCGGATTGCGCGTTACCTCGCCGCCGAGGGCCTTGCTCATCAGCTGCCCGCCGAGGCAGTGGCCGATGAGCGGCACATCCCGGGCGACGGCGTCACGGATCAGGGCACAGACCGGCTCGATCCACGGCAGCGGGTCATTGACGCTCATCGGGCCGCCCATGAAACAGAGGCCGGAAAAGCTGTCGACCGCAGCCGGCACCGGTTCGCCGGCGTCGATGGCGACCAGGCGCCAGGGAATCCCGTGCTGCTCGAGGAATATGGCAAAATAGCCCGGACCTTCAACGGGAGCGTGGCGAAAGATGGCAACAGGTAGCATGACTGCGGAACTGGCGGGAAAAGCGAAGCGCCATTTTACGCGCCTTGCCTTGGCTCTGTGCCTGGTTTCGGGGCGCCGCCGCGCAGGATGTGGGTCTCGCCGGCGTCATGGGGAGCCGCGCGCTGCTGATGATCGATGGCGGCGAGCCGCAGGCGGTCGCGGTCGGTCAGTCGCTCGCCGGCGTCAAGGTGATCTCGGTCCACGGGGATCAGGCGGTCGTCGAGATCGGCGGCAGGAAGCGCCCCTTGCGCGTAGGGCAGCACGCGACCGGCGCGGCGCCGGCGGATGGTTCGGGCACGGTCGTCATGACGGCGGACAACCAGGGGCACTTCTACGTGACTGGCAGCGTGAACGGCGCTGCCGTGCGCTTCCTCGTCGATACCGGCGCGACGATGGTCTCGCTGGGCGCGGGCGATGCGCGCCGGATCGGCCTCGACTTCAACCGTGGCCAGAAAGGCATGACCCAGACGGCCAACGGCCAGGCGCTGGTGAGCAAGGTCAAGCTCGACACGGTGCGCATCGGCGATGTCACCCTGCACAACGTGGACGCACTGATCCACCAGAACGAGATGCCCATCGCCCTGCTCGGAATGAGTTTCCTGAACCGGATGGAGATGCAGCGCGACGGAAGTACCATGACACTCAGGAAACGATTCTAGGAGGGCAAAATGCCGCACCGCGATCAGGAAATTGCCATGCTGCGCCGCGAAGTCGAGATGCTGATGGGAGAGCGCCAGGCCATCCTGCGCGTGGCGGGCGCTTCGGCGGCCCTGATCGCCAGCCTCGACAGCAGGCAACTTCCGGTGGGTGCGGTCGAGGCGGCCGACATGGTCGCCACGTCGCTCAATGACCTTTCCGAGGAAACCCTGCAGGACGCCCTGGCAGCGGTGCACGCCGAAATCGAGGATGACGCGGAATCGGCATGAATCTCGATCCTGAACGTCTGCGCGCCAGTCTGCTGAGCGAGCCGGCGACTGGTCAGCCGGTGCGGGAAGCGGGCATGGAGTTCGCCGAGCTGACCCCGGCCGCGGTTCTCTTCCCGATTGTCCAGCGTGGCGCCGGCCAGACCGTGCTGCTGACGCAGCGCACCGCCCATCTGCGGGACCATGCCGGCCAGATCAGTTTTCCCGGNGGCCGCGTCGAAGCCGGCGACCCGTCGCCGGTCGCCACCGCGTTGCGCGAGACCGAGGAGGAGATCGGCCTCGCCCGCAAGCACGTCGAGATCCTCGGCTTTCTTCCCGAGTACCATACCGGCACCGGGTTCCGGGTGACCCCGGTGGTCGCCCTGTTGACGCCGCCATTCGAACTGGCCCCCGATCCGTTCGAAGTCGCGGAAGTGTTCGAGGTGCCGCTAGCCTTCCTGCTCGATCCGGCCAATCACCAGCGCCATTCGCTGCACTACCGTGGCGCCTTGCGCCACTTTTTCGCGATGCCCTACGGCGACTATTTCATCTGGGGCGCCACCGCCGGAATGATCAGGTCGCTGGGCGAACGGCTCGATCTGCAAGCCGCCTGAGCTTGTGGTATGGTGGCGTCCTTGCGCATTGACACCCGCCGGAAACGGCGATTCCCGGCCTTCCATGAGTCTTCTCTCGCTGATTGCGGTCTTTCTCATCGAGCAGCTGCAGCCGCTGAATTACCGCCGCGTCGTCGAAGGCCCGCTGCAGGCCTGGGCCGACTTCATCGAAAGCCGTTTCGATGCCGGCGAATACGGGCAAGGGGTGATTGCCTGGTGCCTCGCCGTTCTGATGCCGGCGATCCTGGTTGCGCTGGCCTACGGCTTCCTTTATTCGCTCAGCCCGCTGCTCGCGTGGCTGCTCAATGTCGGCGTTCTCTACCTGACCATGGGCTTCCGCCAGTTCAGCCATCACTACAGCGGAATCCAGCTTGCGCTGCAGCTGGGTGATCTGCCACGCGCCCGGGAGCTGCTGAGCCAGTGGCTCGAACGTCCGGCCGAGGGCATGGGGTCGCAGGAAATTGCCCGGCAGTCGATCCTGGCGGCCATGGCGGCCTCCCATCGCCACGTGTTCGGCGTGATCCTGTGCTTCGTGCTCTTGCCTGGCCCCTCCGGCGCCGTGCTCTATCGGTTGGCGGAGATCGTTCAGGCGCGCTGGAAGCGTGAAAATACCAGGGCGGAAAACAAATTCTCGACGTTTTCCCGGCAGGTTTTCGGTATCATCGACTGGTTGCCGTTGCGGGCGACGGCATCGGCCTTTGCCATCGTCGGTGATTTCGAGGATGCGGTGTATTGCTGGCGTACCCAGGCTGGTCAGTCGGGGGCCCGCGATCTCGGCATCGTCCTCGCCAGTGGTGCCGGTGCGCTTGGCGTCCAACTCGGTACCCCGGTCGCCGANGGGGTCGAAGTGGCAGGCGGCGTGGAACTTGGCATCGGCGATCCGGCCGATGCCGATTTCATGCAGAGTGCCGTCGGACTTGTCTGGCGCGCCACGGTCTTGTGGATGCTGTTGCTGTTTTTGGTGGGGCTTGCCAGTCTGGTGGGCTGAATAATTTCTGACAGGAGGTTTACACATGAGCAGAGAAGTTGTCGTTCTGAGCGCAGTCCGTTCCGCAATCGGCGCCTTTGGCGGTTCCCTCGCCGACATCGAGCCGAGTGAACTGGCTGGCACCGTGATGAAGGAGGCGGTCGCCCGCTCCGGCGTCGATCCCCAGGCGATCAATTACGTTACTGTCGGCAACTGCGTTCCGACCGATTCACGCTTTGCCTACGTCGCCCGCGTCGCCTCGATCCAGGCCGGTCTGCCGATGGAATCGGTGGCCATGGCGGTCAATCGCCTGTGCTCGTCGGGCCTGCAGGGCATCGTCACCACCGCCCAGCAGATCATGCTGGGCGATTGCGACTATGGTGTCGGTGGCGGTGTCGAAGTCATGTCGCGCGGCACCTACATGATGCCGGCACTGCGTTCCGGCGCCCGCATGGGCGATACCCAGGCCATCGACTCCATGGTCGCCACGCTGACCGACCCGTTCGGTGTCGGCCACATGGGGATCACCGCCGAGAATCTGGCCGTCAAGTGGAATATCTCCCGTGAGGAGCAGGATGCGCTGGCCTGCGAGTCGCAGCGCCGTGCGGCTGCGGCGATCGCCGCGGGCCGGTTCAAGTCGCAGATCGTGCCGATCGTCAAGCAGACCCGGAAGGGCGAGGTCATCTTCGACACCGACGAGCACGTCAAGGCGGGCACGACGTTGGAAACCCTGGCCAAGATGCGCCCGGCCTTCAANAAGGATGGCACGGTCACCGCCGGCAACGCTTCCGGCATCAACGACGGCGCCGCCTTCTTCGTTCTGGCCGCCGCCGATGCCGCGGCCAAGGCGGGGCAGAAGGCGATCGCACGCCTGGTCTCCTATGCCGTTGCCGGCGTGCCCAACGACGTCATGGGCGAAGGCCCGATTCCGGCGACCAAGCTGGCGCTCAAGCGTGCCGGCCTGACGCTCGACCAGATGGACGTCATCGAGTCCAACGAGGCCTTCGCGGCGCAGGCGATCGCGGTCAGCAAGGGGCTCGGCCTCGATCCGGTCAAGACCAACCCGAACGGCGGCGCCATCGCCCTCGGCCACCCGATCGGCTGTTCCGGAGCCTTCATCGCCACCAAGGCGCTTTATGAACTGGAGCGTGTCGGCGGCAAGTACTGCCTCGTCACCATGTGCATCGGCGGCGGGCAGGGCATCGCCTGCGTCTTCGAACGCGCCTGATCGTCGCGTCGTCATTGTCCAGACCCGCCGGATGCCCCCGGCGGGTTTTTGTGTCGGCGGCGGTTCCGATGTCGGTATTCGTTGTGAACACTGCACCACTTTGAAGACCGCCGCACTGTGATGGGGCATCATTGGCTGCGACGAAACGGCACTTCGATGATCTGTTGGGCTTTTCAGCCGTGGCACGAAAAATGCTGAATCTACCGCCGAGAGCATCTTCAGCGACGGGTCGGAAATGAACTTCTATAACGAAATGGTCGACGCCAGCGGTGGCGTCCGCGCCCATTATCAGGGCTACGACCAGTGGCTCCGGGCGACGCCGCCCGAGCGCATCGCCCGCAAGCGCGCCGAAGCCGACCTGGCCTTCCACCGCGTCGGCATCACTTTTGCAGTCTACGGGGAAGAGGCGGGCAAGGAGCGCCTGATTCCGTTCGACATCATCCCGCGCATCATCCCGGCGAGCGAATGGACGGCGATGCAGGCCGGCCTGCGCCAGCGGGTCAGGGCGCTGAACATGTTCCTGCACGATGTCTATCACGACCAGGAAATCCTCAAGGCGGGCAAGGTTCCCGCCGAGCAGGTGCTGAACAATGCGCAGTACCGTCCCGTCATGCAGGGCGTCAACGTGCCGGGCGGCATCTACGCGCACATCGCCGGCGTCGATATCGTCCGCGCCGGTGCCGGCGAGTCCTATGTGCTGGAAGACAACCTGCGCGTGCCCTCGGGCGTTTCCTACATGCTGGAAGACCGCAAGATGATGATGCGGCTCTTCCCCGAACTGTTCGCCAGCCACAAGGTGGCGCCGGTCCAGCACTACCCGGACCTGCTGCTGGAGAAGCTGCGCGCCGTCGCCCCCAAGGGCGTCGGCGATCCGACCGTCGTCGTGCTGACTCCGGGCGCCTACAACAGCGCCTATTTCGAGCACACCTTCCTCGCCCAGCAGATGGGCGTCGAACTGGTCGAGGGCCGCGATCTGTTCGTCAAGGACGGCGTGGTCTTCATGCGGACGACGCAGGGGCCGCAGCGCGTCGATGTCATCTACCGCCGCATCGATGACGACTTTCTCGATTCGCTGGCCTTTCGTGCCGATTCGGCGCTCGGCGTACCGGGTATCCTCAAGGCCTACCAGGCCGGCAACGTGACGCTGGCCAATGCCATCGGCACCGGCGTCGCCGACGACAAGTCGATCTACCCCTACGTGCCGGACATGATCCGCTTCTATCTCGACGAGGAGCCGAAGCTGAACAACGTGCCGACCTGGATGTGCCGCAAGCCAGACGACCTCGCCCATGTGCTCGATCACCTCGCGGAACTGGTGGTCAAGGAAGTGCATGGTTCCGGCGGCTACGGCATGCTTGTCGGCCCGGCGGCGAGCAAGGCCGAGATCGAGCGCTTCCGCCAGTTGCTGATTGCCAAACCCGACGGCTACATCGCCCAGCCGACGCTGGCGCTGTCCAACTGTCCGACCTTCGTCGAGGAGGGCATCGCGCCGCGCCACCTCGATTTGCGGCCTTTCGTGTTGTCGTCTGGCGAGTGCGTGAACATGGTGCCGGGCGGCCTGACCCGGGTCGCGCTCACCGAGGGCTCGCTCGTCGTCAATTCTTCGCAGGGCGGCGGCACCAAGGACACCTGGATTCTGGAGGACTGATCATGCTTTCCCGCACCGCCGACCACCTGTTCTGGATGTCACGTTACATCGAGCGGGCAGAAAGTCTTGCCCGTCTTCTTGACGTCACTTGGCAGATGTCGCTGGTCCCGCAATCGCTGGAGGCGGCAAACCAGAACTGGAAGGCCATCATCGTCCTGAACAGCCTCGACGAGGAGTTCGCGGCCCGCCATGCCGCGGTCAACGCCGAGAATGTGCTGCGCTTCATGGTCAGCGATACCAGCAACCAGGCATCGATCGTCAGTTGCCTGCGCTCGACGCGCGAAAACGCCCATGCCGTGCGTGGCACGATCACTTCGGAAATGTGGGAGACGATGAACGCGACCTGGCTGGAAGCACGCGAGAGGAGCTTCGAGCAGATCGCCAATGCCGGGGTGGGCGAGTTCTTCGATTGGGTCAAGATGCGCTCCTCGCTGTCTCGCGGCACGACCCTGGCCACCCTGTTGCAGGACGAGGCCTACCATTTCATCCGGCTCGGTACCCTGCTCGAGCGCGCCGACAACACGGCGCGCATCCTCGACGTGAAATACCACGTCCTGCGCCCGCACGGAGATGAAGGCGCCACCGATTTCTACCAGTGGGGCGCGTTGCTGCGGTCGGTCTCGGCGTTCGAGGTNCACCGCAAGGCTTATCGAGACGTCATCACTCCCGAGCGGGTCGCCGAGTTGCTGATCTTGCGCAGCGACATGCCGCGCTCGCTGCATTTCTGCCTGAACGGCGTCGTCAAGAACCTCGAACTGATCGCCAATCGCCAGTCCGGAGAAACCCAGCGTCAGGCGGGACTGCTGCACGCCCAACTGCACTACGCGAGGATCGAGGACATCCTGGAGCGCGGCCTGCATGAGTTCCTGACCGACTTCATGGACCGCATCTACACGCTCGGCGACGGCGTCAGCAAGGACTTCCTGGTGCCGATGGCGGAGGCCGCGTGACGTATTGCGTGGCCATGCGCCTCGACGCAGGGCTGGTATTCCTCTCGGACTCGCGGACCAACGCCGGGGTCGACCACATCAACACCTTCCGCAAGATGCACGTCTTCGAAAAGCAGGGCGAGCGCGTACTGGTATTGATGACTTCGGGCAATCTCTCGATCAGCCAGTCGGTGGTCAACACGCTGCGCGAGAGGATGGAATCGTCGCGGGGAACGAACCTGTACAAGGTCAGGAACATGTTCGAGGCGGCCAAGCACGTCGGCGACTGCCTGCGCGAAGTGCACGATCGGGATGCGGCAGCGCTGGAGCGGTTTGGCGTCCATTTCACGTCGTCGCTGATCCTTGGCGGGCAGATCAAGGGCGAAGAGCAGCGCGTCTTCAGCATTTACGCCGCCGGAAACTTTATCGAGGCAACGAGCGAAACGCCCTATTTCCAGATTGGCGAATCGAAGTATGGCAAGCCCATCATCGATCGGGTGGTCAACCCGGGACCTCGCTCGACGAGGCCGCCAAGTGCGCGCTGATCTCGATGGACTCGACGATCCGCTCCAATCTTTCGGTGGGCATGCCGCTCGATCTGGTGATCTACGAGCGCGATGCGCTCAGGATCAGGCGGCACGTCAGCATCACGCAGGAAAGCGGCTACTACTTGCAAATCCGCGAGCAGTGGGGTCGTCACCTGCGGCAGGGCTTCGCGGAACTGCCGGATCCCGCCTGGAGTGACCTCTAGGCGGGCGTCCGGAGGGAGTCCGCTCAGCCGCGCTGGGCCAGCGGCACGACGTCGCGCCTGGCTGTGCCGATGTAGATCTGACGCGGACGACCGATCTTGTATTCCGGATCGGCAAGCATTTCTTCCCACTGCGTCATCCAGCCGACCGTGCGCGCCAGCGCGAAGATGCAGGTGAACATCGCGGTCGGAATGCCGATCGCCTTCTGCACGATGCCGGAATAGAAATCGACGTTGGGGTAGAGTTTCTTGTCGACGAAGTAGTCGTCTTCCAGGGCGATCTTTTCCAGTTCCAGCGCCAGCTTGAACAGGCGGTCGTTGTGCAGGCCGAGTTCGGACAGCACATCAGCGCAGACCTTGCGCATCAGCCTGGCGCGCGGATCGAAGTTCTTGTNGACGCGGTGGCCGAAGCCCATCAGCTTGAACGAGTCGTTCTTGTCCTTGGCGCGGGCGATGTATTCGCCGACGCGCGAGACATCGCCGATCTCTTCGAGCATCTGCAGGCAGGCTTCGTTGGCGCCGCCGTGCGCCGGTCCCCACAGGCAGGCGATGCCGGCGGCGACGCAGGCGAACGGGTTGGCGCCGGACGAGCCGGCGAGACGCACCGTCGAGGTCGAGGCATTCTGCTCGTGGTCGGCGTGCAGCGTGAAGATGGTGTCCAGCGCATTGACCAGCACCGGGTTCGGGTCGTACTTCCCGCACGGGGACCCGAACATCATGCGCATGAAGTTGGCAGTGTAGTCAAGGTCGTTGTCCGGGTACATGAACGGGGCTCCGGTGTTGTACTTGTAGGCCATGGCGACGATGGTCGGCATCTTGGCCACCAGCCGGTTGAAGCTCGCGTTGCGGGTCTCGGCGTCGGAAAAGTCCATCGCGTCGTGATAGAAGGCGGATAGCGCACCGACCACGCCCACCATGACGGCCATCGGGTGGGCGTCACGACGGAAGCCCGAGTAAAACCTGGAGAGCTGTTCATGGACCATCGTGTGTTTGCTGATGCTGGCTTCGAACTCGCTTCTTTGCGCGGCATTCGGCAGTTCGCCGTTCTTCAGCAGATAGGTGACTTCGAGGAAGTTGCACTGCTCGGCGAGTTGTTCGATCGGGTAGCCGCGATAGAGCAGTTGGCCGGCATCGCCGTCGATGAAGGTGATGCGCGACTTGCAACTGGCGGTGGACAGGTAACCGGAGTCGTAGGTGAACAGCCCGGTCCTGGCGCCCAGCGTCCGGATGTCGACACAGCCGTTGCCATGCGTCGGGGTCATGACCGGAAATTCGACGGGCGCCATCCCGTCAATGGTCAAAGTTGCCTTGCGTGCGCTTGTCATGGTGTTCATTCCTCCACAAAGATGGCGTCGTGTTACTGAAATCTGCTGCGTCGTGCTCGTCAAAGGCTTGAATGAAGTCGCGGAGCCGCGGGTAGGTCTGCCGATCCCAACGCTTCCCGATGAATACCCCGTGATGGCCCACGGTCGCCTGCAGATGGTGCTGCTTGCGGTAGGGCGCGAGCTTGCTGCAGAGATCTTGGGCGGCGAGAGTCTGGCCGATGGAACAGATGTCGTCGCTTTCGCCTCCGACGGTAAACAGCGCCGCCAGCCGGATCGCCTCGGGCTTTACCAGGCGCCCCCGGTATTCCAGCTTGCCCCGGGGCAGGTGGTATTCCTGGAACACCTTGCGCAGCGTCCGGCTCTCGGGGAACCGGAACAGGCCATGATGCAGCCACGGCGCCAGATGACTGGCGACGACGCGCATCGGTGTCGTCGCGTCGGCCAGCAATTTGGTAGGCTTGGTAATGGAGGGCAGTGCTGAGGGCGGACATGATCGTTGTTCCCGTCGCATCGGCGACGTTCGTCAAAAGCAATAGGCGTGCCTACAGGCGTCCGATGTCTGGCATGTGGCTTGCTTGGATACAGGCGTGGCATTCTTCGCGCCGCCTTGTCCGTCATGTGGAGATCGAATTCGATGCCCGTCGCAACCCTTACCCTGAGCAGCAAGAATTACTCGTCCTGGTCCCTTCGCGGCTGGTTGATGGCGCGCCTTGCCGGGCTCGATTTTGCCGAAGAGATGGTCGAGCCGGACGACGCCAACGCGCGTGCGGAATTGCTGCTCCTCGCNCCCTCGGTGCGCGTGCCGCGCCTCACCCATGGCGACATCTCGGTGTGGGATACGCTCGCCATCGGGGAATACCTGAACGAGGTCAAGCCCCACGCCGGCCTGCTGCCGGCCGATGCGGCGGCGCGCGCCCATTGCCGCTCGATCTGCGGCGAAACGCATTCGGGCTTCGGCGAGCTGCGCTCGGCGCTGCCGATGAACCTGAGGGCACGCTTTCCGAAATTCACGGTCTGGTCGCGGGCCTGGGGTGACATCCAGCGGGTCATGGAAATCTGGCAGGAATGCCTGCAAACCTACGGCGGTCCCTACCTCTTCGGCGCGAAGCCCACCCTTGCCGATGCCATGTATGCGCCGGTGGTGACACGCTTCATGACCTACGACGTGGCGCTGGATGCCGACTGCGCGGCCTATCGCCGGACCATCATGGCGATGCCGGCGATGCAGGAGTGGCTGGCCGCGGCGAAGGAGGAACCGGAGGACATCGAGGAACTGGAAATGGAGTTCTGAACCGCCGGAAGTATCCGGCAAGATCGCACCATGCTGGCGCGTGCGCTCCCCGCTGGTGCATCAGCGAATGCCCCGGAACAGCGTCCCGGATACGCTGGGCGGGCGCCGCAACTTTCCTCTTCGGCTGGAGCATAGTGCCAGATGATCCGCGGTCGGGGCGATTTACGTTCCCTGGCGCGGATCAGGCATAATTATTCGAGGATCCCGAGGCGATCTGCTGTGGGGACCGGCCTTTCTGGCCCTGGCAAGTCCGCTGACGGGATCGTTGGCTAACAACAACAGGGACTTGCCGACTGGTTCGCGTCTTGCTTGTAATAAACCTAACCATTTTGCACGGAGCAGGATCGTGTCCATCCATGTCGCACTGAATCACGTCACCCATTACACCTACGACCGTCTGGTCGGTCTCGGGCCGCAGGTCATTCGCCTGCGTCCGTGCCCACACTCACGGACGCGAATCCTATCCTATTCGCTGAAGGTCGGTCCCGAGAAGCATTTCATCAACTGGCAGCAGGATCCGCAGGGCAATTACCTGGCGCGCCTGGTATTTCCGGAGAAGACGCGCGAATTCCGCGTCGAGGTCGACCTGGTGGCCGAGATGTCGGTAATCAATCCCTTCGACTTCTTCCTGGAACCGCACGCCGAGAAGATCCCCTTCACATATGCGGGCTGGGAACACCACGAGTTGCAGCCCTTCCTGTTCAAGCTGCCGGCGACGCCGCTGTTCCAGCACTACCTCGACGGCATCTCTCTGGAGCCAACGCGCAGCGTCGATTTCCTGGTCGCGCTCAACGCCCGGTTGCAGAAAGACATCGCCTACACGATCCGCATGGAACCCGGCGTGCAGACACCGGAGGAGACGCTCACGAAGCGTTCCGGCTCCTGCCGCGACTCGTCCTGGCTGCTGGTGCAGATCCTGCGCCACCTCGGGCTGGCGGCGCGCTTCGTTTCCGGCTACCTGATCCAGTTGACCGCCGACGTCAAGTCGCTCGACGGCCCCTCCGGCCCGGAAAAGGACTTCACCGACCTGCACGCCTGGACCGAAGTNCACCTGCCCGGCGCCGGCTGGATCGGTCTCGACCCGACCTCCGGCCTCTTCGCCGGGGAAGGGCACATCCCGCTAGCCTGCACGCCGCAGCCTTCCTCCGCCGCGCCGGTCAGCGGCGGCGTCGACAAGTGCGAAACCTCGTTCGAACACCACATGCAGGTGACCCGGGTCTGGGAGGCGCCGCGCGTCACCAAGCCCTACACGGAAGAGCAATGGGTCGAGATCGAGAATCTCGGCCACCAGATCGACGACACCCTGCAGGCGCTCGACGTGCGCCTGACCCAGGGCGGCGAGCCGACCTTCGTCGCGGTCGACGACCCCGACGGCGCCGAATGGAATACCGAAGCCCTCGGCCCGACCAAGCGCGTCGCCGCCGCCGAAGTANNCTACGCGCCCAGCGGCCTGATGCATTTCGGCCAGGGCAAGTGGTATCCCGGCGAGCAGTTACCTCGGTGGAGCCTCAACTGCTTCTGGCGCAAGGATGGCGAGCCGATCTGGAGTTCGCCGGAACTCTATGCCGACGAAAAACGCGACTACGGCGCGACCAGCGAACACTCGGAGCGCTTCATGAAGCGCGTCGCCGAAAGGCTNGGCGCTTGACCCCAGTATGTGTTCCCGGCCTTCGAGGATGCCTACTACTACATGTGGCGCGAACGTCGCCTGCCCGACAACGTCGATCCCTTCGATTCGCGGATCGACGACCCACTCGAGCGCGAGCGCCTGATGAAGGTGTTCACCCANGGGTTGACCCATGCCGTCGGTCACGTGTTGCCGGTGGTGAAGAACGAGCGCAAGCAGTGGCAGACCGGACCGTGGTTTCTGCGGGCGCAGCGCTGCTACCTGTTCCCGGGCGACTCGGCGATGGGCTACCGCCTGCCGCTCGATTCGCAGCCGTGGGCGGCAAAAGGCGACTATCCCTATGTCAACCTGCCTGACCCGTTCCAGGCGACGGCGCCGCTGCGCGGTCATGCCGATATTGTTCGCCAGACCGAGGCGTGGGCCGCGCTGACGCCTGCCGTCGTGGCCGTAGCCGGTGGCCCGCAGCCTGGCGGCACGGCCCACGCCGGTCACGGACGGGCACCGGACACGGTCCCCGGATTCAAGGAATCCGCCGGTTGGGTCAGCCGCCGGGCGATGTCCGCCGAACCGCGCGCGGGCAGACTCTACATCTTCATGCCGCCGACCGAGACGCTGGACGATTACCTGGAATTGGTCGCTGCCGTCGAGTCGACCGCAGCAGAGCTGCAGATGCCGGTCGTCATGGAGGGCTACGAGCCGCCGGGCGACCCGCGCCTTACCAACTTCCGGGTGACGCCCGATCCTGGCGTCATCGAGGTTAACGTCCATCCGGCAAGGAACTGGGATCAACTGGTCGACCAGACCACCCACCTCTACGATGCTGCGCATGTCTCGCGCCTGGCCACCGAAAAATTCATGGTCGACGGCCGCCATACCGGCACCGGCGGCGGCAACCACTTCGTCCTCGGCGGCGCGACGCCGAACGATTCACCCTTCCTCCGTCGCCCGGACCTGCTCAGGAGCCTGATCGCCTACTGGAACAACCACCCGAGCCTGTCCTACCTGTTCTCCGGCCTGTTCATCGGCCCGACCAGCCAGGCGCCGCGCGTCGACGAAGCGCGCAACGACAGCCTCTACGAACTGGAAATCGCCTTCAGGCAGATTCCCCGGCCGGGCGGAAATGTGCCGCCGTGGCTGGTCGACCGCATCCTGCGCAACCTGCTGACCGATGTCACCGGCAACACGCACCGTTCCGAGTTCTGCATCGACAAGCTCTACTCGCCGGACGGTCCGACCGGGCGGCTTGGCCTGCTCGAACTGCGCGCCTTCGAGATGCCGCCGCACGCGCGCATGTCGCTGACCCAGCAACTGCTGCTGCGCGCCCTGATCGCCCGCTTCTGGGAAGAACCCTACGAACCGGCCCGCCTGGCGCGCTGGGGCACCGAACTGCACGACCGCTTCATGCTGCCCTTCTACGCCGACCAGGATTTCCGCGACGTCATCGAAGAAATGCAGGCGGCCGGCTATCCCTTCAAGGCCGAATGGTTCGCCCCGCACTTCGAGTTCCGCTTCCCGAAATACGGCGATTTCGCTGTCAAGGGCATCGAGTTCGAATTGCGCCACGCGCTGGAGCCGTGGCACGTCATGGGCGAGGAGGGTGGTGCCGGAACGACGGTGCGCTACGTCGATTCCTCGGTCGAGCGCGTCCAGGTCAAGGTGCGCGGCATGGCGCCCGACCGCTACGTGCTGACCTGCAACGGCATTCCCGTGCCCTTGCAGAACACCGGCAGCAACGGCGAGTTCGTCGCCGGCGTCCGCTACCGCGCCTGGCAGCCGCCGTCGTGCCTGCATCCGACCATCGGTGTCCATGCGCCGCTGGTTTTCGACCTCGTCGATACCTGGATGCAGCGTTCGCTGGGCGGCTGCCAGTACCATGTCGCCCACCCGGGCGGGCGCAGCTTCGACACCTTCCCGGTCAATGCCTTCGAGGCCGAGAGCCGCCGCTTGGCGCGCTTCTTCCGCTTCGGCCACACNCCCGGCAGGATGCAGCTCGAAGCCCCGGAGATCACCGCCGAACATCCGTTTACGCTAGACTTGCGACGTTATAACCGCTGACGACGCAGGCGCGGCCGGCGAGCCGCTGTCCGGGCCGGAAACGGCCCGTCCGCGTCTTCTCCCAGGCACCATGGCTCGTACCCTTCTCGCGATCTATCCGCACCGCGCCCGCCGTTATGACGAGATGCTGGCGGACGACGGCGTCGTGCGGCCGCACTGGGGAAAGTTCTACAGCCACCTCGATGCGGTGGCGCCGGAGCAGATGCGCGAGCGGCTCGACTTCGTCGATCGCCGGATCCAGGAAAACGGCGTCACCTACAACGTCTATGCCGATCCCAAGGGATCCGACCGTCCGTGGGCGCTCGACCCGCTGCCGCTGATCGTCCCGCACGACGAATGGGCCGGGGTGGCCGCCGCCGTGGCCCAGCGCGCGCGGTTGCTCAACGCCATCCTGGCCGATCTCTACGGCGAGCAGAAACTGCTGGCCGCGGGCTTGCTGCCGCCAGCGCTTGTCTATGGCCAGCACGGCTACCTGTGGCCGTGCCGCGGCATCAGGCCGGCGGGCGGAGTCTGGCTGCACAATTACGCGGTCGATCTCGCCCGCTCGCCTGATGGCCGCTGGTGGGCCATCGGCGACCGCACCCAGGCACCGTCGGGGGCAGGCTACGCACTCGAGAACCGGCTGATCATTGCCCGGGTCTTTCCGGAAATGTTCAGTGAATTGCACGTCCAGCACCTCGCCGACTTCTTCCGCGACCAGCAGGATGGTCTCGCGGCGCTGGCGCCGGTCGAGGGCGACGAGCAGCCGCACATCGTCCTGTTGACGCCCGGGCCGTACAACGAAACCTATTTCGAACACGCCTACCTGGCGCGCTACCTCGGGTTTCCGCTGGTCGAGGGCCATGATCTGACGGTCCGCGGCGAAACCGTCTATCTCAAGACGCTGCGCGGGCTGCAGCGGGTGCACGTGATCCTGCGCCGGCAGGACGACAGTTACTGCGATCCGCTGGAACTGCGCGGCGATTCCGCGATTGGCGTTCCCGGGCTGCTCAACGCGGTGCGGGCCGGTCGCGTCGTCGTCGCCAACGCGCTGGGCAGCGGCCTGCTTGCCTCGGGTGCGCTGATGGGCTTCCTGCCCGGAATCTGCTGCCTGTTGCTGGGCGAGGAACTGGCCATGCCCTCGGTGGCGACCTGGTGGTGCGGCGAGAAGCCGGCACTCGACTACGTGCGCGAACATTTCGACGATCTGGTCATCAAGCCGGCCTATCCGTCGCAGCGCATGGAGCCGGTGTTCGGCTACGAACTGCAGGGCGCGGCGCGGGCCGACATGCTGCTGCGGATCGCGGCGCGGCCGCATGCCTATGTCGCCCAGGAACTGGTCGAACTGTCGCAGGCGCCGGGCTGGAGCCGTGCGCACGAACGTCGCCTGCTGGCGCGACCCGTCGGCCTGCGCGCCTATGCGGTGACCACGCCGGCTGGCTATTCGGTGATGCCGGGCGGCCTGGCTCGCGTCGCGACGGGGGCCAATGCCCGGATCATATCGATGCAGCGCGGTGGCTCCTCGAAGGACGTCTGGGTGCTCACCGAGGGGCCGGTCAGCGAATTCACGATGCTCAAGCCGTCGCTCGGCGTTCGCGATCTGGTGCGCGCCGGCGCCAACCTGACGTCGCGTGTCGTCGAGAACCTGTTCTGGCTCGGGCGCTATTCGGAACGTTTCGATGACAGCGCGCGCATGCTGCGGGTCACCCTCAGCCGCGTCGTCGAAGCAGGCGGACAAAGGACGCCGGCTGTCGAGTCGGCGATGGAACTGGCCGTGCATCTGGGCATCCTGCCCGGCGAGGACGAGGACGGTGAAGTCAGGGAAGGCAGCGAGCACGCCCTGCTCGAGGCGATCTATGATCCCGATCATCCAGGCAGCCTGGCGAGCAACATCCGCAGCGTGATGTGGTCGGCGACCCATGTCCGCGAGCGCCTGTCGCTGGACCACTGGCACTCCCTGAACCGCCTGCAGCGCGAGCAGCAGGCCGCGCTCAAGCGCCACCCGACGCTGACCGAGGCGATCGTCTTCCTCGATCGCGTGCTCGGCGTCTCCTCGTCGCTGACCGGCTTCGCGATGGACAACATGACGCGCGACGACGGCTGGCGTTTCCTGATCATCGGCCGCCGTCTGGAGCGCCTGTCCTTCCTCGCCCAGGCGCTGGCCGGTTTCCTGCGCATGCCGTCAACCCGCGGTCCGGGCGCCCTCGAGTGGCTGCTCGAACTGGCCGATTCGATCATCACCTACCGCTCGCGCTATTCACGCCCGCCGGAACTGCTGCCTGTCCTCGACCTCCTGATCTTCGACGACAGCAATCCGCACGGGGTGATATTCCAGGCGAGGGTGCTGTCCCGCTACCTCGAGCGCATGGCGCGCGAGCTCGGCGCGACCAGCGACGGCAAGCTGCCCGATGCGCTGAAGCGCCTGCGTGCCTTCGATCTCGGCCGCTTCGAGCACTTGCAGTTCAGCGAATGCCGCAACTGTTCGCCATGTGCCGATCTGGCGGCCCTGCTCGAAGATCTCGACAGCGCTGCCGGCGAACTTTCCGACTGGCTGGCGATGCGCTACTTCACCCACGTGTCGGATGTCAGCCGGCAGACGATGGCCCTGTGACGATGACTCGCCCGCCGCTTCGCTATCACGTGTTGCACGAGACGCGCTACGACTATGGCAGCAGCGTGTCGCTGTCGCAGCAGCAACTCCACCTCGAGCCGCGGGTGCTGGCCTGGCAGCAGGTCGAGGAGCAACGCATCGACATCGATCCGGCGCCGGCCTGGCGGCGCGACGGGCACGACGCCTTCGGCAATCCGGTGACCTGGATCGCCTTCCACACNCCCCACGACCGCCTGTTCATCCGCTCGGCGATGAACGTCGCCGTGACGCCGTACCGTCCGGAACATATCGAGAAATCGCCGCCCTGGGAGATGGTGCGCGGCCGCCTCGCCTACGACGCGGCGGCGCCCCGCCCGGAGGATCTCGACGCGCTGCGATTTCTCTTCGAGAGCGCCCATGTCCGCATCAAGCGCGAGCTGGCCGACTACGCCGCCGACTGCTTTCCGGCGGGAACGCCGGTGCTGGTCGGCGCGCAGGCGCTGATGGCCAAGATCTTCCGGGAAGTCAAGTTCGACCCGGAAGCGACAACGGTATCGACTCCGGTCATGGAAGTCCTGGAAAAGAAGCGCGGCGTCTGCCAGGATTTCGCCCACCTGATGATCGCCTGCCTGCGCGCCTGCGGGCTGGCGGCGCGCTATGTCAGCGGTTATCTCGTAACCCGGCCGCCGCCGGGCAGGCCGCGCCTGGTCGGCGCCGATGCCTCGCACGCCTGGGTTTCTGTNCACGCTCCGGGGTTTGGCAATGGCTGGGTGGATTTCGATCCGACCAACAACCTGCTGCCCGACAGCGAACACATCACGGTCGCCATCGGCCGCGATTTCGGCGACATCTCGCCGCTGCGCGGCATCATTCTCGGCGGTCGCGGCGCCGAGCCGGAAGTCGCGGTGACGGTGACGCCGCTCGCCGGGCAGGCGCCCCGGACGTCCCCGCAGCGGGCAAGGCCGCCAGCGCCGCGGCCACCTGATGCGCCGTGTCGCCATCGTCGGCGGCGGCCCGGCCGGGCTGATGGCCGCCGAGCGCCTTGCTGCGGTCGACGGCCTTGAAGTGGCCATTTTCGACGCCATGCCGACGCTGGGGCGCAAGTTCCTGATGGCCGGCAAGGGCGGCATGAACATCACCCATGCCGAGCCGCTGGCCGCCTTCACCGCCCGCTACGGCGACCGCGCCGCGATCCTCGCGCCGCTGCTCGACGCCTTCGGCCCGCAGGCGCTGCGCGACTGGATCCACGGGCTGGGCGTCGATACCTTCGTCGGCACCTCGGGCCGCGTCTTCCCGACTGAAATGAAGGCGGCACCGCTGCTGCGCGCGTGGCTGCACCGCCTGCGCCAGGCCGGCGTGCGTACGCATGTCCGCCACCGCTGGCTGGGCTGGGGCGGGGATGGGGCTCTCCGTTTCGCGACGCCGGAAGGCGAGTTCGCACGGGTGGCCGATGCCACCGTGCTTGCCCTCGGTGGCGGCAGTTGGCCGCAGCTCGGCTCCGACGCCGCCTGGGTCCCGCTGCTCGAAGCGCGCGGTGTTGCCGTCGCTCCCCTGCGCCCTGCCAACTGCGGCTTCGATGTTGCCTGGAGCGAGCACCTCGCCACTCGCTTCGCCGGCGCCCCGGTCAAGGCCGTTGCCGCCAGCGCCGGCGGCAGCTTCGTTCCGGGTGAATTCAATGTCACCGCCGGCGGCATCGAGGGCGGCCTGGTCTATGCGCTGTCGGCGCCGCTGCGCGATGCGCTGGAGCGCGACGGGCGCGCCACGCTGGTGCTCGACCTTGCGCCCGGGCGCCCGGTGGAAAAGCTCGCCGCCGACCTCGCCCGCCCGCGCGGGCGCGACTCGCTGGCCAGCCACCTGCGGCGGCGGGCCGGCATCGACGGCGTCAAGGCCGGCCTGCTCCGGGAATTCGGCGGAATCGACGGGTCGACCGCAGCCGTTGCCCTGGCCGCCGCGATCAAGGCGCTACCCGTCCCGCTCGTCGCGCCGCGCCCACTCGCCGAGGCGATCAGCACGGCCGGTGGCATCGACTTCGCCGCGCTCGACGAGCGCCTGATGCTGCGCGACCTGCCCGGTGTCTTCTGCGCCGGCGAAATGCTCGACTGGGAGGCGCCGACCGGCGGCTACCTGCTCACCGCCTGCCTGGCCACCGGCCGCGCGGCCGGTGACGGCGCAGTCGACTGGCTGAAGGAAATCCACGGCAGTTAGCGGACGATGCGGAGATGGCGCAGAGAAGGGGCAAGGCTTAATTCTCCAGCCCAATCGGTTTCCGCAATCCATCCCCTTCACCTTCGATTTTCCGTGGCCGCCCCCGCGATTGGGGTTCGCGGCGCTGGCCGGTCGCCCTCTCGGTGCTGGCGATAAACCGCGAATCTCCCGACGGCTGGCCTTGGTCGAGCGCAATGCGGATGTCGCCGATGGCCTCGTCCTCCGGTTACAGCTTCCGGTATCGGCGGCGCGAGCAGCGGTGCACGCGGTTGGTCATCTGCACATAAGCATGCAACGGCAACCCCTTCCGTCCTGACGGCGCCGCCGCAGGGCGGGCACGCCCTGCTCTCAGGCTGCGTTGCGCAGCGGCTCGGTGCGGGCCAGCAGTTGCCGCGTCAGCGGGCTGTGGCCGCGGGTGGTCAGGCGTTCGGCACAGAGCGCCGTGGCCAGCGGGCGCTGGCCCGCACGCAGGGCGGCTTCGATCAGCGTCAGATCGAGCAGGTCGCGCTGGGCGTGGCTGCCGCCGAAGCGGTGGGCAATTTCGCGGACTTGGCGAATCAGGCGCACCGTCTCGCCATAGCGCGCCTGGCCGAAGGCCTTGAGCGCCAGCGTCAGCGGATACCCGACCTCGCGCGTGAAGGCCGCATTGTCGTCACTGCCCTGCATCACCCCTTGCTGAGTTTCGAGCACCGCTGCAATGGCATCGTGTCGTTGCGCGCCGACGAAAGCCATCACCGCATGCACGTCGTTGAAGGCATAGGTGCCGGCCGTGGCGATGGGTTCCCAGCCGTCGGCCACCGTGCTCCAGCGCCGGCCGACATCGATGCTGCGCAAATGCAGGCGCCAGAGCAGTGCGGAGGCGTCGACCATGTCGAGCACCACGGTCGAACGCTCGCCGTGGATCGGGCCGTCGAACAGCGCCAGCACCTCGTCGATTTCACCCAGTTCGAGGTGGTAGAGCGCCAGGTGCCACCACAGGTGCACCTTGAAGAAGCTGTCGGTGGACCAGGCTGCGGGGTTGGCGCGCATCCAGGCGATGCCGTCGCGTGTGCGGCATTGCATTTCCATGACGTGGGCCACCGCGTGCTGCGCCCAGCCGTCGCGCTGCTCCAGTTCGAGTGCCGCCCGGCCCTGCGCCTCGGCGCGGCCGTAGTCGGCGGTTTCCTCCAGGCCGAAGGCATGCATGCCGAGGACCGCGTGGTAACCGGGAATTTCCCGCGACCATGCCGGCAAGGCGCGGGCGATGCGGTCGCGCAGCATGCGGGTATTGCCGACATAGAAATCGGCCAGATGACCGGCCTGCAGCGCGAGGATGTCCAGCGGGTAATCGATGGCGACATCCTCGAGCAGGCGCCCGGTATGGCGCCATTGGCCATCGACCATCCGGGCGATGGCCGCGATGTGGCCGCGCTCGCGGCCATTGGCCGGCAGCCGCTGCGCGGCATCGAGGCAAGCGCGCGCCACGGCGATGGCGGCCGGCTCGGTGCCGAGCAGATGGAGGTAGGCCTTGAGGACATGCGCCATGACGAAGTCGGGGCGCTGCGCGATGGCCGCATCGACGCTGGCCACCGGGTCTTCGATGTAGCACTGGAACTGGTGCAGGGCACGCCGGTAATGCGTCAGGCTGTCGGCATCGGCGCCGGAATGCGCCAGGCCGAGGTCGTTGTGTGTGGTCATGGTGAATCTCCGTTGGGTTGTGAATGTTTGTCGGTCGCTTGCTGTCATAGCCGGCAGGCCGGGTCTGAACGTGCAGGCAGTGCCAAGGTAATCCACCGGAAGTCATCCCGACATGCCCGGGGCGCCTGAAGCTTTGACCGAGGCGCCGATAGCGCGTTCGAGGAGGAAAAGATGGATGTCCTTTCCGACGTATTTGCCAGCGTACGCTTCTCGGGCGGAGTATTTCTCAATGCCGAGTTCACCGCGCCCTGGTGCGTCGTATCGCAGGTCGAGCCGGAGGATTTCCAGGCCCAGGGCGGGATGCCCGCCCACCTGATCGCCTATCACTACATCGTCGATGGGCGGCTGTTCCTGAGCGTCGGCAACACGCCGGCGCTTGAGGTGCAGGCCGGCGAGATCGTGCTGCTGCCGCGCAATGACGGGCACGTGCTGGGCAGCGCCCCGNNGGGCCTCCCGCCGAAAATCATCGACAATCTGGTCGAGGGTCCGAGCGAGCGCGGCCCCGCCTCGTTGCGCTACGGTGGCGGTGGCGAACCGACGCGTATCGTCTGCGGCTACATCGGCTGCGACCGGCCGGATAACCTGCTGCTGCGCACCCTGCCCGCGGTGCTCAAGCTCGGGGTGCGCGGGGGCAGCGGCGGCGCGTGGCTGGAAAGTTCGTTCCGCCATGCGGCCGAGGAGTATGGGATCAGCGGCAGCGGCTCGGCGGCCTTGCTCGGCAAGCTCGCCGAACTGCTTTTCGTCGAAGGGGTCCGCCGCTACGTGGGCGCCCTGCCGGAAGGCCAGACCGGCTGGCTGGCCGGTCTGCGCGACCGGATGGTCGGCCGCGCCCTGGCCCTGCTCCACGCCCGCGTCGCGCATCCGTGGACGACCGAGGAACTGGCGCAGGCAGTGGGCCTGTCACGCTCCGCCTTCGCCGACCGCTTCAGCGGCGTGATCGGCATGCCGCCGATGCGCTACCTCGCCACCTGGCGCCTGCAACTGGCTGCCTCCCGCCTGCGCGAAAGTACCGCAGCGACGGCCCAGATCGCCAGCGAGGTCGGCTATGAATCGGACGCCGCCTTCAACCGGGCCTTCAAGCGCNNCTTCGGAACGACCCCCGCGGCGTGGCGCCGGCCGGCCTGAGCCGCCCGGGATCGCGGCGCAATCATCCTTGCCCCGGCCCCCGCTGACGGCCCCGGCCATACTCGTGCCGGACCGCCGCAAAGGTGCCAGGCTCAAACTTCCAGAGCAAAAAGGGGTGAGAGACACTTCGGTTTTTCGTTCAATCATCTTTTCAAACCAAATATCTCTCACCCCTTTGACCCAGAACCGAACGTGCGGATCGCCCGCGTTCGGCTCTCGGACAAGACGTCATGCCGATGGGTCTCAGTAGGCATACAATATCGCCGGTGCCTTTTGAGTTTTCAGCCGCAGGTGATGAATGGATGCCGAGAGAATACGCAAGCTAATCGAAAATCCGAGCGTTGACCGTGCGGAACTTGAACGATTGGCGAAGCAAGCGCTTTCCGCTGGCGAGCGTGACCTGGCCCTCGATATCCAGGAAACAATTGACGACCGGTTCGGCCTGGAAGTACCGGATGCCACGGAGGACTCATGTGCGGTCATGGCTTCGTTCGGGACTACGACAAAATCATTCCCTCGCGCCGTCACCGCTTACTTGTGGCTCGTTGAGCGGTTCGTTGGGCGCAAACCATCGCTCTTCACAGAAATCAATGAAGAGACTTTGTTTGTTGCGTTAGGTCGTGCGCGCACCTCGCAAGGACGGCCATTCCGAAACTATTTTGCGAAGTCGCCAAATAAATTGTTTTCTGAGAGCCCGCTGCTCGCAGAGAACCCCAACAACTTCGCACAATTATGTAATGGCTGGTACGCCAATAAAAATATCAATAATCTTGAGAAGCAACTTATTCTGGAGCGCTTTGGGCACATCCTTCGATTGGCCGAAGGTACTGATTGGCGTTTTACCGTAACCGAGCCTAGTGATGCGCTACAACAGCATCTGAATCGACTGAGTGCAGATGATTTACTCGCCGAAATCGAAGGTACACTGCCACTTGGTAATGCTGGTGTGTAACGACTAAAGCATAGCTGCCGGACGGTAGGCGCAGAAGAGTCAATACCCGTTAAACAGCATAGCGCGCAAATCGGCGCATGCCCGCTGGTTTCCCTGCTGACACGCGACATTTGCATTCTGAATCATCTGATTGCGCATCTGTTGTTCTTGAAGTTTTTGCTGTTGCAGCATGAATTGCTGTGCATCCATATAGCCTTGCATTCGCCCGCCGCCAGAGCCTTGCAGGGAATCACCATACGAACAACGTTGCATGCAGAGCTGATATTGGTAGCCTCTACTCTGGCAGTCGGCCACACATGTGAAATCAGTACCTGCAAACGCAGTTGCCGCACTGAAGGACAACAAGGCACAAATGAAGTAGTTCTGATGAATGGGACCTGAAATTTATGCCGATTTATGCCGATAAGCATAGTCGGTTAGGGCGCGCGGAGCAAGGGCTCGCTTGAAGATGTTGAAGGCCCGACAGCAATTGCGTGCTGCTACAACTGACTCATCGCCGGCACCTTCTACTTTGTGATCGCATGATCGCATTTGATCGCATTACGGGGTCAGGTCTTGCATTAGCGCATACCCAGATCGCCGCCACGGCATCCGCTTGCGGTCGACGGCGGAAAACGGGCAATTTTCGCGATCGACGACGGTTGCTATGCCTTCCTGAACCATCGCCGTTCAACCGACGATGCGGTGATAAAGCGCGAAGCGGCGGGCGTCGATGTGGCCGGCGGCGACGGCGGCGACCAGCGCGCAGTCGGGCTCGCGGTCGTGGCGGCAGTCGCGGAAGCGGCACTGGCCGAGGAAGGGGCGGAACTCGCGGAAGGCGTGCTCGATTTCCTGGCGGTCGAGGTGGCCGAGGCCGAATTCCTGCAGGCCCGGCGAGTCGATCAGGTGGCTGTCGGCGTCGAGGTGGTAGAGCGTCGCGTGCGTCGTCGTGTGCTTGCCGGAATCGAGCGCCTGCGAGATTTCGCGCGTCTTCGCCTGCGCCGCGGGCACCAGCGCATTGACCAGCGTCGACTTGCCCATCCCGGACTGGCCGACGAGGACGCTGGTGCGCCCCTGCAGGTGTGGACGCAGGTCATCGGCGTGGTCGCGCGCCGAGAGTTCGACGATGCGGTAGCCGAGGCCGGCGAACACGGCGAGCTGGTCGCGCGCCGCCGGCAATTTGTCGGCAAGGTCGCACTTGTTGAGGACGATCAGCGGCTCGATCTCCTCGCTTTCGGCGGCGAGCAGGGCGCGCGTCACCAGCTCGTCGGAGAACGCCGGCTCGCTGGCGACGACGATGACAATCTGGTCGACATTGGCGGCGATGTGCTTCTGGCGCACATCGTTGGAGCGGTAGAGCAGGCTGGTGCGCGGCAGGATGGCCTCGATCACCCNCTGGTCATCCGAGGTGCGCTGGATGTCGACGCAGTCGCCGCAGGCAACCTCGCTGCGCTTGCCGCGCGGGAAGCAGGGCAGAAGCATGCCGTCGGCAAGCTCGACGACATACTGGCGGCCATGGGCGGCGACGACGCGGCCGTCCATCAGCGGGCTGCGGCCTGGAGCCTGGCGATGCGCACCGCGGCCGGCGGATGGGAGTCATAGAACAGCGAATGCAGGGNGTCGGGGGTCAGCGTCGCCGCATTGTCCTCGTAGAGCTTGACCAGCGCCCGGCCGAGAGCGGCCGCCTCGGTCCGGGCGGCGGCGTAGGCATCGGCCTCGAACTCGTGGCGGCGCGAGATCCAGCTCAGCAACGGGGTGAAGGGAAAGGTAAACACCGGCACGACGAGAAAGAAGAGGATAAGCGCCAGCGCCGTGCTTTGCGCCGGGACGCCGAGGCCGGCGTAGAACCAGGGCGCGGCTATCAGTTGGCCGAGCAGCCAGAGGAAGCCGAGCGAGGCGGCGAACATCAGGACGATGCGCTTGAGCACGTGGCGGCGGCGGAAATGTCCCAGTTCGTGGGCGAGGACGGCCTCGACTTCCGGCGCGGCCAGGCGGTCGAGCAGGGTATCGAAGAAGACGATGCGCTTGTTGTTGCCGAAGCCGGTGAAATAGGCGTTGCCGTGGCTGGAGCGCTTCGAGCCGTCCATCACGAACAGGCCGGAGGAGCGGAACCCGCAGCGGGCCAACAGCGCCTCGATGCGCGACTTCATCTCGCCGTCGGCGAGCGGCGAGAACTTGTTGAACAGCGGCGCGATCCACGTCGGGTAAACGAACAGGATCAGCAGGTTGAAGGCGCTCCAGAAGAGCCAGACCCAGAACCACCAGGCGCTGCCCATGACCGCCATCAGCCAGAGCACCGCCAGGATGACCGGGGTGCCGATGACGATGCCGAGCAGCGTGTGCTTGAGCAGGTCGGCGAAGAACAGCGCGAGCGTCATGCGGTTGAATCCGTAACGCGCCTCGATGACGAACTGGCGATAAAGCGCGAACGGCAGGTCGACGGTCGCCCCGATCGCCATGACGCTGAAGATCAGGGCCAGCCCGTAGACCAGGCCATCGACACGAGACGCCCAGAATTCGTGCAGCCAGGCGAGTCCGCCGCTGACGGTGAAGGCGAGCAGCAACGCGGCATCGACCAGGGTCGTCAGAATGGCCAGCCGGTTGCGGTCGACCGTGTAATCGGCGGCTTTCTGATGGGCGGCGAGCGAAATGCGTTCGGCGAACCCGGCCGGGACAGCGCCGCGATGCGCGGCGACGTGGCGGATCTGGCGCAGGGTCAGCCACAGGCGCCCGGCAAAGGTCACGGCGCAAGCGGCAAGAAACAGGAGGGTGAAATCGGCACTCACGAAACTGGCTGCGAAGCTATGAGAAAATGTTCGTCTTCAGGGTCTTGGGCAATTATATGACAGGCAACGCAAACAACCTCGTCTGGCTGGATATGGAAATGACCGGGCTCGATCCGGACGGCGACCGGATCATCGAAATGGCGATGGTGGTGACCAATTCCGAACTGGAACTGGTGGCGGAGTCGCCGTCCTGGGCGGTCCACCAGACCGACGCCGCGCTGGCCGCCATGGACGAATGGAACCGGAAGACGCACGGCCGCTCGGGTCTGATCGACCGGGTCAAGGCGTCGGCGCTGGACGAGGCGGCGGTCGAGTTGCTGGCGCTGGAATTTCTCAAGAAATACTCGACCAAGGGTCATTCGCCGATGTGCGGCAACTCGATCGGTCAGGACCGCCGCTTCATGGCCCGCCACATGCCGACGCTCGAGGGCTTCTTCCACTACCGGAACCTCGATGTCAGCACCCTGAAGGAACTCTGCCGGCGCTGGCAGCCGGAAATCTACAAGGGTTTCAAGAAGAAGGGGCGGCATACGGCGCTGGCGGACATCCACGAGTCGATCGACGAACTCAGGTATTACCGCGAGCACTTCCTCAGGACCTGAGCGCGTGTCGCGCCGTGCGCGACCGCAATCCTGCTGCGGTCAACGCCGGTAGAGACGGAATTTCTCCTTGCGTTCGCCGGGGCGGTTCCCTTCCCAGACCCGGGTCCACGATCCGTTCGGAGCGGCGAGATTCCTGCTGCTGTTGCCAGTGACCAGCAGCCAGTCGCATTGCGCGCCGGCGGCCGAGTTCGCCGCGGTCGGTTCGATACCGATGAAATAAGCGAACGACGCCCGCTGCGTGTCGCTCAGGCCGCGTTCGGCGAGGCAGCCATGGTCGGCGGGGAGCGCCTGGGCGATGGCTTCGGCGACCGGGCGATAGGTCTTGCCGTAGTCGAACCAGGGCAGGATCAGCGATGTCGCCATCAGCCACAGCGTGGTAAAACCGAGCGTCCAGTGGGTCAGGCTGCGGTACGGCGAGCGCGGCGCGGTGACGATCAGCCAGATCCACCAGATCGTGGCCGCTACGCCGATGGCGAACGCCGCCAGTTCGAAATGCCCGACGAACCCCGGGCGCAGCACGACCACCCGGGCGGCCAGGCGGGACGGCCAGCCGAGCGCCATCGCCGACCAGGTAACCCAGAGGAGGGCGATGAAGAAACTGAAGGTCGTCATCGCGAACCAGTCGAAGGCGCTGGCGGCGCCGCGGCGCAGCGCCAGGGCGCCGGGAGTGGCGAGCAGGGCCAGCGGCGGCAGCAGCAGCAGGGCTGGTATCTCGCGCGGCCGGAACGCCAGCGCGAGCATCAGCAGGGTCAGGAGCAGGAAGGCCAGGGGCAGCAACTGCGGCGTCGCCGTGATTGCCTGGCGCCGGGTCCACAACGACCAGGCCGCGAGCGGCAGCGCCGGGAAGGCGAACCATGGCAGCAGCGACAGGAAGCGGCCGGCGCCGGAAAACGAGAAGGGCGTCCGCAGCGGGACCAGTTCGGTGTTCAGCCAGCCATGGAAGCGCGCGGGCTCGTAGGCGAGCAGCAGCAGCGGCCAGGGCAGGATCAGGAGAGCGGCAAGACCGAGCCCCAGGGCAAGAGCCTGCAGGGCCAGCCGGCGATCTGCCGCCAGCCACCAGGCAAGCGGCGCGATCGCCAGCAGCGGCAGGGTCGGGGCAATCCCGGTGCCGAGCAGGCAGGCAGCGACGGCGAGGCCATAGAAAATCCCCGCCCGCCAGGGCCGGCGGGCCAGCGCGGCAAGCGCGCCGATGGCGCCACCATAGGCAGCAACGGCGATCAGCATCGGCTGGGCGTCGTGGGCGTGGATCAGCAGGCCGACACTGCCGGCGAGCAGGAGCGGGCTGGCGGCCGCGCTCTCCTGTCCGTGGAGTTCGCGTCC
The DNA here is from genome assembly GCA_013693915.1 of Dechloromonas sp. GTDB lineage: Bacteria > Pseudomonadota > Gammaproteobacteria > Burkholderiales > Rhodocyclaceae > Azonexus. The sequence goes on from CP059264.1 coordinate 1,464,006, forward strand.
GGCGTAGTAGATCCCGACCAGGGCCAGCGTGACCCAGACGCCGCTGGCAAGGCGGATCGCTTCGTGCANGGGAAACAGCCAGCCGAACGCCTTGCCGGTCAGGGCGCCGGTCCAGTAGTACAGCGGCGGCTCGTGGAAGGGGCGTCCGGCCAGATCGGGCGACAGCCAGTCGCCGTAGTGGAGCATGTTCCAGGCGGTGCCGATGTGGATCGCGTCCTCGCCCTTCCATGGGTCACGGCCGAAGAGTCCGGCCAGCACGTAGAACGCCAGCATCGCCGCCAGCGCCCAGCCGGCCGGAGGCAGGCGGATGCCGCGACGGAGCAGGGTGGCGAAATCAGCCATGGGCGGAGGAAACTGTCCCGAAAATAAAAAGGCAGCCCGCTGGCTGCCCTTTCGATCCTGGCGCACGCCGATCAGGCGGCGGCCTTGCTGCCGCGCAGGGCGCCGAACTTCTGGTTGAACTTCTCGACGCGGCCGGCGGTATCGACGATCTTCTGCTTGCCGGTATAGAACGGATGGCACTGCGAGCAGACCTCGACATGGATCGCCTTTTTCGTCGTCGACCGGGTCGTGAAGGCGTTGCCGCAGGAGCAGGAAACCTGGATTTCGCCGTAGGCGGGTGGATGTCGGCTTTCATTTCGTGTCCTTTCGTGGCGCGACCGGCGATTGTGGCCGATCTGGAAAACGCGGGATTATCCCCGGAAAATCACGCGCTTGCAAGACGAATCCGAAGTTCAGCCGCGACGCATGGCGTCAAAGAATTCCACATTGCTCTTGGTCGACTTGACCTTGTCGAGCAGGAATTCCATTGCGGCGAGGTCGTCCATCGGGTAGCAGAGCTTGCGCAGCACCCACATCTTCGAGAGCACGTCGGGCTTGAGCAGCAGTTCCTCGCGGCGGGTGCCGGAGCGGTTGACGTTGATCGCCGGGTACATGCGCTTCTCGGCCATGCGCCGGTCGAGGTGGATTTCCGAGTTGCCGGTGCCCTTGAATTCCTCGTAGATCACTTCGTCCATGCGCGAGCCGGTGTCGATCAGCGCCGTGGCGAGGATGGTCAGCGAGCCGCCTTCCTCGATGTTGCGCGCGGCGCCGAAGAAGCGCTTGGGCTTCTGAAGCGCGTTGGCGTCGACGCCGCCGGTCAGCACCTTGCCCGAGGCCGGTTGCACCGTGTTGTAGGCGCGGGCGAGGCGGGTGATCGAGTCGAGCAGGATGACGACATCCTTCTTGTGCTCGACCAGGCGTTTGGCCTTCTCGATGACCATCTCGGCGACGGCGACGTGGCGGGTGGCCGGTTCGTCGAAGGTCGAGGCGACGACCTCGCCCTTGACCGTGCGCGTCATTTCGGTGACTTCTTCCGGGCGCTCGTCGATGAGCAGGACGATCAGCACGACTTCCGGATGGTTGGCGGTGACGGCGTGGGCGATGTTCTGCAGCATCACCGTCTTGCCCGATTTCGGCGGCGAGACGATGAGGCCGCGCTGCCCGGCGCCGACCGGGGCGATCATGTCGATGACGCGGCTGGTGATGTTCTCGTCGGCCTTGATGTCGCGCTCCAGGCACAGCATGCGTGTCGGGTGCAGCGGCGTCAGGTTCTCGAACATGATCTTGTGCTTGTTCGCCTCGGGCGGGAAACCGTTGATCGATTCCAGCTTGGTCAACGCGACGTAGCGTTCGCCGTCCTTCGGGGTGCGGATCTCGCCTTCGATGGTGTCGCCGGTGCGCAGGTTGAAGCGGCGGATCTGCGATGGCGATACGTAGATGTCATCGGGGTTGGCGAGGTAGGACGTATCCGAAGAGCGGAGGAAGCCGAAGCCGTCCTGCAGCACTTCGAGGGTGCCGTCGCCGTAGATCGTGTCGCCGTTGCGGGCGCGCGCCTTCAGGATGGCGTAGATCAGTTCCTGCTTGCGCATGCGGTTGGCGTTCTCGATGGCGAGTTCGGTGGCCATGTCGAGCAGTTTGCTGACGTGTAAGGTCTTGAGTTCGGAGAGTTGCATGTGTGGGTAGTGTGGCGCCTGGGACGGGCCAGACGAATGCCGGTGGCCGGATGGCGCTGTGGGGTGCTTGCGATGGGGAGATCGACGCCGGCTGCTGCCGTTGTGGCGTCTGCCTGAAGGCGCAGGACGCACCTTCAGGCGAGAAGGGTACGGAGATTACAGGTTGCTGTCAATAAACGCGGCGAGTTGCGACTTCGACAGTGCGCCGACCTTGGTCGCTTCGACGTTGCCGCCCTTGAAGAGCATCAGCGTCGGGATGCCGCGGATGCCGAATCTGGCCGGCGTCGCCTGGTTGTCGTCGATATTGACCTTGGCCACCTTGAGCTTTCCGGCGTATTCCCTGGCGATGTCGTCGAGGATGGGGAAATCATCTTGCAGGGCCCGCACCATTCGGCCCAGTAGTCCACGAGAACCGGCTGCTGCGACTGCAGCACCTCGGTTTCGAAGGTGTCATCGGTAACGTAATGGATATGCTCGCTCATGTATCGTCTCGTGGAATGGCGGGATGCCGGTGAGGAAGGCCGGGTGCCGCAATGGGCACCGGGTGATTTCGCCAGATGCTAGCGAAAAAGCGCAGGCAAGGGAAGGGTCAGCGCTGGGGTTTGAGCAGATTGGCCAGTTCCACTGCGGTTTTCACCTTCATCTTGTCGAACAGGTTGGCGCGATGAACCTCGACGGTGCGCATGCTGATGTTCAGTTCGTCGGCAATGACCTTGTTGAACTTGCCGAGCAGGACCAGTTCCATGATCTGGCGTTCGCGCGCGGTCAATGTGGAAAGCCGCGAGTTAACCGAGTCGACCGTGGCACTCGCCGCGCGTTGCCGGGCATCGAGGTCCATCGCCTCGCGGACGCTGGTGGCGAGGTCGTTGTCGTTGAACGGCTTCTCGAAAAAGTCGAAGGCGCCTTTCTTGAGCGTGGCCACCGCCAGGGGCACGTCACCGTGTCCGGTCAGGAAGATCACCGGCAGCGTCGACTGGCGCTCGCCCAGCGCATCGAAGCAGTCGAGGCCGCTCATTCCCGGCATGCGCATGTCGAGAATCGCGCAGCCCGCCATCTTCGGCGTCCACTCGGCAAGGAAGGCCTCGGCGCAGTCGTAGGTCGTGCATGGTATGCCGCGTGATTTCAGCAGCCAGGCCAGCGCATCGCGGATTGCTTCGTCGTCGTCGACCAGATGGGCTTGCGGCGCGTTCATGCAGCTTCCAGCGGCAGGGTAAAAATGAATATCGTACCGCTTTCGCCCGCCGCTGTTGCATTGTCTTCCACCCACAGGCGGCCGCGGTGGAATTCGATGATCGAGCGGCAGATCGACAGGCCGATCCCCATGCCGTCGGGCTTGGTCGAGAAAAACGCGGTGAACAGCTTGTCGCGGACCTCCGGCGCGATGCCGCAGCCATTGTCGGCGATGCTGATGACCACTTCCCCGGCGCGGCGCCGGGCGGAGATGCGCAGCACCCGCCGGGCGGCCGGGGTCGCGGACATCGCGTCCATGCCGTTGCGGATCAGGTTGAGCAGCACCTGTTCGAGCATCAGGCGGTCGGCAAGCACCGGCGGCAGCGGCGGCAGGTCGCTGACCAGCTGCACGCGGCGCTTGCGCGCCTCGGCCTCGACGAAGCCGACGCAGTCGTCGACGATCTCGGCGAGCGAACATGGGGCGCGCTTCGGCTCGCTTTTCTTGATGAAATCGTGCACGCGGCGGATGATGCGGCCGGCGCGCTGCGCCTGGACGCCAAGTTTCTCGAGCGCCTCGCGGATCTCCCGCGGGTCGAAGGCGTTGGCCGCCAGCAGGTTCAGGCAACCCGTGTTGTAGCTGGCGATCGCTGCCAGCGGCTGGTTCAGTTCGTGCGCCAGCGTCGACGCCATTTCGCCCATGGTCACCAGGCGCGAGGTGAATTGCAGCTGTTCCTGCTGCTGGCGCGCCAGTTCCTCGGCGCGCCGGCGCTCGGTGACATCGAGGATCGAGGCCATCCAGCCGGTGTGCTGGCCGTTGCCGTCGATCAGCGGCGCCTCGTAGATCAGTGCCTGGAAACGCTCGCCGTCCTTGCGCTGTAGGGTGATCTCGAAGCCGTCGGGCGGCGCCTTGCCGTCCAGTACCGCCTGATGCATTTCCAGCGTCTCGTCCAGTTGCTCGGGAATCCAGTAGGGCATCGGCGGGTCGCGGCCGACCAGTTCCGCGCTGGTGAATCCGGTCATCCGGCAGAAGGCGGGATTGACATAGATGATCCGCCCGGTCAGGTCGCGTGCGCGCATGCCGACGGTCAGCGAATCCTCCATCGCCGACCGCAGCGCGTGTTCGGCGCGCAACGCCTGTTCGGCATCCGAACGCTTTTTCATCAGGTCGCGAACGACCCATAGACTCCAGAAGACGCCGGCGGCGAGCACCAGGATGGCGCCCGCCAGCAGGCGCTGCAGCGGATTGCCGGTGCCCTCGTAGCTGGTGACGCGGAAGACGAGGCCATGGCCCGNGGNGTCGAACGGCAGTTCGTAGGAAAGACTTGGCGTGCCGCTGACACTCGACTTGGCCGCGTACTGCGCGCCATTGTCGTCGACCACGACCACCCGGTATTTTTCGGTGAACCACCAGGGCACGAGATTCCCGAGCAGATCCTCGAGCGAATGGATGGCGACCAGCATGCCCGCCACTTCCTTGGCGTCGTAGATCGGCATGACCAGCGCGAAGTGGGCGACATTGCCGCTGAGGAAGAAGGGCTCGCTGTAGATGCGCTTGTTCAGAAGCATGGCGAGTTCGATTGCCTTCTGCGTCGCCGCCGGCCCGAAGGCGTCGATGCCGCTGTCGGCGGGTGTCGTCGCCGGCAGGGCGTCGATCAGACTGCGCTTTGCATCGAACCAGACGATCTGCGAGATTTCGGGATTGTTCTTCACCATGTGGCTGGCGCGGATGCGGAAGAGACGCTTCCCGTCGGGCTGGCTGCCGAGGTCGGCGGCCAGTTGCTGCAACTGCTCCTCGCTTCTGGTGAGATGGAATCGCACGTTCTGTTCCAGCCACAGCACGTCCTTGATCAGGCTGGTGCGTTCCTCCTCGAGTTCGTTCTGGTGCAGCAGCCAGAGCAGGGTGACGACAGCGGCGAGCAACAGCACCACACCCAGCTTGGGCAGGGCGAGGAACCAGCGCAGGCGGCTGCTGCTGACGGCCGGAGGGAGCGATCGCATGCGCGGATGTTAACCAGCATCCGGCGCCCGATCGAGCGATCGGCGAAAAAGCGCAGGTCGCCCGGAACCCCGGCGGACGTCCCTGATGTGGATAACCACAATTACGCGGGGCCTGCTTCTGTCGCAATACTTTCGGCCAGTCGCAGCCAGGAGTTGCGCCACGTCAATAACCGGAGGAGAAAACATGAAGATTTCGCAACTGCTGATCGGACTGTGCTTCAGCGTCCTGTCGCTGGCGGCTAATGCCCAACAGCCGATCGTCATCAAGTTCAGCCACGTCGTCGCCGCCGACACGCCCAAGGGCAAGGCGGCCGAATATTTCGCCAAGAAGGCCGGCGAAATGACCGGCGGCAAGGTCAAGGTCGAGGTCTATGCCAACTCGACGCTGTACAAGGACAAGGAAGAAATGGAAGCGCTGCAGCTCGGCGCCGTCCAGATGCTCGCCCCGTCGCTGGCCAAGTTCGGCCCGCTCGGCGTCAAGGAGTTCGAGGTCTTCGACCTGCCCTTCCTCTTCGCGAGCTACGACGACCTGCGCAAGGTGACCAACGGCCCGGTCGGCAAGCAGCTGCTGGCCAAGCTGGAGCCCAAGGGCATCCGCGGCCTCGCCTATTGGGACAACGGTTTCAAGTCCTTCTCGGCCAACACTCCGATCAAGATGCCGGCCGACCTCAAGGGCAAGAAGTTGCGTGTCCAGTCGTCGAAGGTGCTCGAGGAGCAGATCCGTGCCCTTGGCGCGATTCCGCAGGTGATGGCCTTCTCCGAGGTCTATCAGGCGCTGCAGACGGGTGTGGTCGACGGTACGGAAAACCCGATCTCGAATTTCTACACCCAGAAGATGCACGAAGTGCAGAAGCACCTGAGCCTGACCGACCACGGCTATCTGGGCTACGCGGTCATCGTCAACAAGAAGTTCTGGGACGGCCTGCCGGCCGACGTCCGCGGCCAGCTCGAGAAGGCCATGGAAGAGTCCTCGCGCTACGCCAACCAGATCGCCAAGGTCGAGAACGACCAGTCGCTCGAGGCCGTGAAGAAGAGCGGCAAGACCCAGGTCTACCAGCCGACCAAGGAAGAGCGCCTGGCCTTCAAGAAGCAGCTCGTGCCGGTGCACCAGAAGATGGAAGGCCGCATCGGCAAGGAGATCATCCAGTCCGTCAAGGACATCGGCTTCAAGCCGGACAGCCTCTAAGCCGTCGCTTCAACAGGAATCCGGGGTCGTGGCCCCCGGTTCGCAAGGGAATTCCTCATGATCAACAAGGCGCTAAATCACCTTGAGGAGTTGCTGATCACCTTTCTGATCGGCGCGGCCACGGTGATCATCTTCGTCGCGGTCGTACACCGCTACGCCGCGGGGTACAACATCCCCGGGTGCAGGACNTGGCTGCTCAGCCTCCATTTCGGCTGGGCGCAGGAACTGTGCATCATCATGTTCGTCTGGATGGCCAAGTTCGGCGCGGCCTATGGCGTGCGCACGGGCATCCACGTCGGCGTCGACGTGCTGATCAACCGTCTCGACGACAGGATGCGCGGCAAGTTCATCGTCTTCGGCCTGCTCGCCGGAGCACTGTTTACGGGCATCGTGGCGGCACTCGGCGCCCAGTTCGTCTGGGAGAACGGCGCCCACTACGCGATCTTCAGCGCGCTCGGCATCGCCGGCGAGGACCTCTTCGAGGGGCCGATCACGCCCGACCTCGAATGGCCGACCTGGGTCGTCTATAGCGCCATCCCGCTCGGGTCGTCGCTGATGTGCTTCCGTTTCCTGCAGGTCACCTGGTCCTTCCTGAAGACAGGCGAACTCCCGCACCATGACCACGGCCATGTCGATGGTCTGGAGAAAGAGCCGCCGCCGGTCGAATTCGACCCCTGTCCATGGACGACAACCTGCATCNNCGCACGACCTCGTGCATTCGATGGTCGGTGACCGGCGCAGTGGCCACGACCGTCGCCAGATCGCCGCCGGCAAGCGTACTCCCGAGCGACGGCAGCGAGAGCGCCGCAACCAGGGTGGCGAAGGAGGACAGTCATGAACGCACTGGTGATCTTCACGCTGCTGGCGGTGCTCATGCTGACCGGCATGCCGATTTCGATTTCGCTCGGCCTGACCGTGCTGACCTTCCTGTTNCTGATGACCGAGGTGCCGCTCGAGTCGGTGGCGCTCAAGTTGTTCACCGGCATCGAGAAGTTCGAGATCATGGCCATCCCGTTCTTCATCCTCGCCGGCAACTTCCTGACCCACGGCGGGGTGGCGAAACGCATGATCAACTTCGCCACGTCGATGGTCGGGCACTGGCATGGCGGCCTTGGCCTGGCCGGCGTGCTGGCGTGCGCGCTGTTCGCGGCAGTGTCCGGTTCGAGCCCGGCGACGGTGGTGGCGATCGGCTCGATCCTGCTGCCGGCGATGGTCAGGGCGGGCTTCCCGAACAAGTTCGGCGCCGGCGTCATTTCGACCTCGGGCGCGCTCGGCATCCTGATCCCGCCGTCGATCGTCATGGTCATGTACTCGGTGGCGACCAACACCTCGGTCGGCGCGCTGTTCATGGCCGGCGTCATCCCCGGCATCGCGCTGGCGATGACGCTGGGTGGCGTCACCTGGTATCGCGCCCGCAAGTTCGGCTACCCGCGCCAGCCCAAGGCGTCGTGGGGCGAGCGCTGGGACAGTTTCCGCAAGTCGGTCTGGGGCCTGTTGCTGATCGTCGTCGTCATGGGCGGCATCTACACCGGCATCTTCACGCCGACCGAGGCGGCGGCGATGTCCGCGGTCCACGCCTTCATCTGCGCCGTTTTCATCTACAAGGACATGGGGCTGAAGGACGTGCCCAAGGTGCTGCTCAACTCGGCCAACATGTCGGCGATGCTGCTCTACATCATCACCAACGCCGTGCTGTTCTCGTTCATCATGACCAACGAGAACATTCCGCAGGCGCTGGCCGACTGGATGCTCGGGCACGGCCTCGGGATGATCACCTTCCTGCTCGCGGTCAACATCATCCTGCTGCTGGCGGGCAACTTCATGGAGCCGTCGTCGATCGTCCTGATCTTCGCGCCGATCCTGTTCCCGGTGGCGATCAAGCTGGGCATCGATCCGGTGCATTTCGGCATCCTGATGGTGGTGAACATGGAAGTCGGCATGTGTCACCCGCCGGTCGGCCTCAACCTGTACGTGGCGTCGGGGATAACCAAGATGGGCATCACCGAGCTGACCGTCGCCGTCTGGCCATGGCTGCTGTCGATGCTCTGCTTCCTCGCCGTCGTCACCTACTGGCCGGAACTGTCGCTCTGGCTGCCGCGGCAGTTGGGCATCATCTAGCCCGCAGCGCGCAACGCAACGGCCTCCCGACACCCTCGGGGGCCGTTTTCTTTGGTGTTGTCGTTCAGGTGACGGTCCGCGCTCCGAATCCGCTTGTGCGGCCGCCTTTGGGCGCCGGTCAGCTCGATGAGCGTCCGTTTCCCCACAGGGCGGCCGACAGCGCGCGCAATTTCGCGGTCGTGCTCAGGCGCTCGTCGGCGAGATCCTCGAGGAAATCCGACAACCGTTTCGAGCGGGCGACGGCGAACAGCACCAGGACGGTAAAGAGGACCGCGGCACCCGCGCCATGCAGCAGGCGCTCCTCGACCGGCCCGTCGCCGAAAGCGATGATGTTCATGCCGAAATAGCCGGTCGTCACGGTCGCAATCAGACCGAGAATCGTGATCACGGTCAGGCGCACGACCGTGTTCGACTGCCGGCGCTGCGAGTCGCTGTCGAGGTACTGGCTCATCTCGCGGATTTCGTCGCGCACCTCGTCGTACAGGTCGGCGTTGCCGAGATGATTGGCGCAGAGGCGGAAGACGGCCTGCACATGCGCGCGTTCCGACAGGAGTTCGAACCAGTAGCGGTGCGTGAACCGCAGGAAGGTCTCGAAGTTGGCGCGAATCTTTCGCTTGAAGCGGCGCACCGACTCGTCGTCGCGGATGTCGAGGTCGTTGACCGCATCGGCGAGGGTCTCGGAAAACGCCAGCAGCGCGGCCCGGTGCAGGTGGGCGATGAGGAAGACGAGAAAGTACTGATGGCGGAACTGCCCGAGCACCCCGCGTTCGGGATCGAGCACCGAGGGCACGGCGGCGTCGCCGACCACGGTCAGCGAGTTGCCGGTGCACACGAAGCGGGTGTTCGGGCCGGCCTCGTTGTCGTTCCAGAAGCGGTCCTGGCAATAGCGCTTCTCGAATTCGACGACTCCCGGCTCGTTGACCGGGAGCGGCTCGTCGGGATGTAGCGTCGTCGCCAGCCCGATGCGCACCCAGTCCTCGCGGTGCAGGCGGCGCGGTTCGTCGAGCGCGAGAAACGCCATCAGCGGCATGCGGTGATATTCGAGCAGGCGGTAGCGCAGTTCGCCGGCTTCGTCGGAGTGGGCGAGGGCCAGCGGGCGCAGCAGACAGGCCCAATGCTCGGAAACGCAGGGGCTCCGGTGCTCGCAGACAAAGGTGAGAAATTTCTCCCGGCGACCGGGGTCGGAGCGGGCGATGACCCCGCCGGCGGCGTCCAGCCATTCCGAGACGTGGGCGTTGTTNNCACCCTCGCCATGCTCGTCCCAGCCCGACGGATAGGCGCGGCCGAAGCGGAACAGGATGTCGCGGACGGTGGCGAGCGCCAGATCCTCGCCGCGCACCTCGACGTTGAGCTGGACGACGTCGAGGTCCTGGAAGAAGTAGAGGTCGACGTGAACGACGCCCAGTTCGACCGGCTCCGCGCCCCTGCGCAGCGTCAGGCGCAGGCGGTCGATGTCGGTCCGGCGGAACACGTGCACCGGCGAGTTGCCGGGCGGATCGTCGGGATTGCTCCGGCGGGCGCGGCCTTCACCGTAGAGAAAGCGCTGGACATAGGGCAGGAAGGAAACGAACTCCCGGTAATGCCGCTCGCGGAACTGTTCCGGATCGGCCGTGAATTCGTCGTCGACCCGGCGCCAGGCATGGGTTTCCCGGCCCGCCTCGAGGATTTCCCAGTGCCGCCCGCCGGCGCCCGCGGTGGCCAGCGCTTCGAGCTGCAATGGCCACACCAGGTTGGCGTGGAACAGGCGCACGCGGCCGCCGTTGCCGTCATCTTCCGGACCTGCCATCAACAACCCTCCTGTTGGTTTGCCGCGCTGCGGGCCATCCGTCCGTTGTGCTCCTCGAGCAGCGCAATGCTGCCAGCCGTTTTGCCAGCGCAGTATAATGGCCGATGATCGATGCTGGATATGGCGTGTTGGGAGCGATCCTCCGCCGTTGGCGGCGTCACGGGAACAACAACATTGCCATGGGGGTTCCATGCACGCTCGCCAAGCCATGCCGGCGCTCACCGTCGCCGCGATCGGTGTCGTTTTCGGTGATATCGGAACCAGCCCACTGTATGCGCTGAAGGAAATCTTCAACGGCCACCATCCGATCCCGGTCACGCCGGACAACATCCTCGGCATCCTGTCGCTGGTCTTCTGGGCGATCATGGTGCTGGTCACGCTCAAGTACGTGCTCATCATCATGCGCGCCGACAACCGCGGCGAGGGTGGCTCGCTGGCGCTGCTGTCGCTGGTCATCGAGAATGCGAAGGGCAATCCGCGCCTGACCTGGGTCATCTCGCTGCTCGGCATCTTCGCCGCCGCGCTGTTCTACGGTGACAGCATGATCACCCCGGCGATCTCGGTGCTTTCCGCCGTCGAGGGGCTCGAAATCATCACCCCGGCCCTCAAGCCGTACGTGATCCCGGTCACGCTGTTCATCATCACCGGCCTGTTCTTCATCCAGAAACGCGGCACCGGCGCGGTCGGCATGTTCTTCGGTCCGGTCATGGTCGGCTGGTTCGCCATCCTCGGCGTGCTCGGCGTGCTTGAAATAGCGCATAACCCGCAGGTTCTGTTCGCCCTAAACCCGCTTTACGCCATCGGTTTCGTCGACGCTCATCCGGGGCTCGCCTTCCTCGCGCTGGGTTCCGTCGTCCTCGCGGTGACCGGCGGCGAAGCCCTGTACNNCGACATGGGCCACTTTGGCCGGCCGCCGATCCGTCTCGCCTGGTTCGGCTTCGTGATGCCGGCGCTGGTCCTCAACTATTTCGGCCAGGGGGCCCTGTTGCTCAACGAGCCGGAGGCCATCGCGAGTCCGTTCTTCCACCTGGGCCCGTCCTGGGCGCTGATCCCGATGGTGGCGCTGGCGACGCTGGCGACGGTGATCGCCTCGCAGGCGGTGATCTCCGGCGCCTTCTCGGTGGCGCGCCAGGCCGTCCAGATGGGCCTGCTGCCGCGCATGCAGATCGTCCACACCTCGGGCAGGGAGGAAGGCCAGATCTATGTGCCATTCACCAACTGGACGCTCTATCTCGCGGTCGTCGGCCTCGTCCTCTACTTCCAGTCGTCGTCCAACCTGGCCGCGGCCTACGGGATTGCGGTGACCACAACCATGCTCATCGACACCATCCTCGTCGCGTTCGTCATGGTCCTGCTGTGGCGCTGGAACCTGATGCTCGTTGCCCTCGTCGCTGGTTCCCTGCTCGCCGTCGATATCGCCTTCTTCTCCGCCAACATCATCAAGATTCCGCAAGGCGGCTGGTTCCCGATCGCCATGGCGCTCGTCTCGTTCACCGTGCTCACCACCTGGCGGCGCGGCCGGCGCCTGCTGCTCGACGAAATGGCCAGGCAGACCTTCCCGCTCGCCGACTTCATCACCTCCATACGCGGCGTGCATCGCGTCATTGGCACGGCGGTCTTCATGACCAGTTCCAAGGAAGGCGTGCCGTCGGCGCTGCTGCACAACCTCAAGCATAATCAGGTGCTCCACGACCGTGTCGTGCTGTTGACCGTCCAGACCGCCAGCAGCCCCTACGTCAACGATCTCGATCGGCTCTACCTGCACCGGCTGGACGAGGGCTTCATGCGCGTCATCGTCCGCTACGGCTTCATGGAGGACCCCGACGTTCCCGCCGCGCTGGAGCAGTGCGCCCGTTTCGGCGAGACCTTCGACATGATGGAAACGACCTTCTACGTCTCGCGCGAGGTCGTCATCCCGCGCATCCCAGGGCGCGACATCGCTCCCTGGCGCGCCCGCCTGTTCGCCCTGATGTCGAAGAACGCGACCAGCGCCACCGACTTCTTCAGGATTCCGACCAACCGCGTCGTCGAACTGGGGACGCAACTGGTCCTCTAGCCGCTTGCCCCGGTCGACTGCAAAGGCTATGTACCCATAGCATGTTGAACCCTATCGATACCCAAGGTGGCGCGCAGGAAATCGGCAGGAGAAATATTCCGGTCGTGTCGCTCAATCAGTCGCCGCCAGCCCAGATAGTTACCCAAGTAACGGGTCGCCACGCCGTGGAAGCGGCGCATCCATTCCTTGAGCCGGCTATCGTAGGCATTGACGTTCTGAACATGATAGACCCCGGCGACGACACGCTGCCCGGCAGTCAGATTGACCGGACGGTGGGTGATGCCCATTTCCTTGGCGACGGTCGCCAGCGACTTGGCACTGTCGGTGCACAGAATGACATCGCTCGCCAGAAGCGGTTTGAGCACCGCACCGATATGTGCCTGATCGGCTTTTTCCAGCACGAAATCTGCGGTGTTTCCGGTTCTGTCACGGCAGATCAGTACCGGCACCTGTTCTTCCGACAGACCGCGCTTGCCGGCTTTGCCGCCCCGCTGGCGAGGTGCCCGGCTCAAGCCTTGCCGTCGCCCTTTCTGCGACTCAAGGAAGTAGGTCTCATCGGCTTCGGCTATGCCTGCCAGGCTGCTTGCCTGCTGCCCGTTGGGCAGCCTCAGGAAGCGATGGCGCCAGCGGAATGCCGTGTTGGGATGAATGCCGACTGCAGCAGCGCTTTTGCGGATGCTGCTTCCTTCAACCAATTGTTTGGCGTAATCAATCCATTTCGCTTTGTGCCGAAGTCCGGCCAGCGGGGTATGGGTCAAGGCATTGAAGGTGGCTCGGCATGTGTTGCAGCGATACCGTTGCAGACCGTTGGCGAATCCCCAGCGGGAAACCCGCTCGCCGGCACAATGCGGACAACTCGGCTTCTCCGTCATCCGGGTTTCGACCAATTGGCCGGGCGCCGACGATTGCCCCGCCGGTTGCAGCCGATCTATCAGGATTTGCCGCTGGTGCGGCGTCAGTTCTTTCAGCGCACTCGACAATCGCCGGAAGTCCCTGGGTTTCATCTCAACACCTATCCGGTTGATTTAGATGCTTTTTTATAGACCAACATTCGGGGATTACATAGCCACTGCAAAAGCCGGCCAATTTGCGCCCCGCCAGCAGGCAGGGCGCTTTTTCCGGGATTCCGCTGCCTTGGCGGTGGTGCCACTGCCCCCGGCAGCAATGGCCCGCCGGCCAACGCAGTGGTCGCCGGCAGGGTCATCGAGCAAAGCCCTTGGGCCATGCTGCTCAGCGGGGCAGGACGTAGTCCAGCCCCAGCCTTGTGCCGGCGGCAAGCAAGTGATCGTCGCGTGTCCCCATCGGGCTGCCGGGCGTGAGCCGGACGGCGGTCCGCAGATGCGCGTCGATGTAGCCGATGCCTGTCCCGAACCGCCCGTTGCCGTCGATGCCGCGCAGCACCTCGCCGTCGGTCGCGCCGGTGGCCCTGGAGCAGATGGTCGATCCGGCGCGACATGTCGCCCAGGACTATCCCGCCGGTTTACGCCGATGCCGGCCATTCCGTGGGGGTTCGCGATTCGAGGCCCGCAGCGTCAAAGGCTCCCGTGCCGCTCCCAGAAGGCAGCCGGGGTGATGATCGGAAAGCGATCTCCCGGCGCCAGCAAGTCCTTGTCGCCAGTGACCAGGTAATCGGCCGCGCCGGCCTGCAAGGCAGCCAGCAGGGTGCCCAGCACCGGGCCGTCACCGGCATCGCGCAATTCCGGATCAACTGCCGCTACCGGCATGATCCGCTCCGCCTGAATCGCCAGGATGTCGAACAGATCGTCGACCTCGGCGGTCGAGAGGCCATGTCGATGTGCCAGGCGGGGCAAAACCCGGCGCAACTCGTCGAGAATGAAATCCGAAAGCAGCACATCGACCGAGCCGTGCCGCCATGCTGCCAGGATCTTGCCGGGGATGCTGCCGGGAAAGGCGATTCCCGACAGCAGCACGTTGGTGTCGACGACGACGCGCAGCGTGTTCGCCATGCTCAGCCGGCGTCGGGCGAGCGCGGGCCGGCACGCTCGGCGTTCACCGCCGCCTCGATCTCGGCGAGCCCCTCAGCCTCGCCGATTTCGGCGAATCCAGCCTCGATGCGCGCGCACAACGCGTCGAAGCGCGCCTGCATGCGGCGGATGCGCTCGAACAGCCGGGCGTCGACCAAAGCCGCGACCGGTTTGCCGTCCTTGCTGATGACGACGCTGTCGTGGCGGTATTGCACCTGATTCAGCATTTCTCCGAGGTTCTGCCGGAAACTGACCGCGCTGACCTGATTGATCATGGATACCTCCTTTCGACCATTTCGACCATGAAGACCATGACAACCATTATGGTCATAATGGTTTTTCTTGGCAAGTCGCGCTGCCCGAATCGCATTGTCGCGGTCGACCCAGAAAACCCCGGAAATCCGGGCTATCATCGCCCTTTCCCGATGACGCCCGGATCGCCGTGACGCCCGAATCCTTCATTACCCGCTGGCAACTCGCCGGCGGCAGCGAACCCGCCAACGTCCAGAGCTTCGTCGGCGAGCTCGCCGAACTGCTCGGCGAGCCGTCGCCCAACCCGGCGCGCGAGGACCCGCTGGCACAATTCGCGGCTTCNTTAGACCGAACGGAACCAATGAAATTTGCTCTTGCCCTGATCGCCCTCATCCTGCTCGCGCTGATCGTGCCTTTCTTCATACCCGGCGCCGGCAAGCAGGCGGGCGTCGATCCGGACAGCAACCTGCCGTGGCAGATTGCGCTGGATGGGCAGGGCGGCAGCAGCGTGTTCGGGCTCAAGCCCGGCGTCAGCACGCTTGGCGACGTGCGCCGGCAACTCGGCGACGAGATCGAGGTGGCGATCATCGCCGCGCCGGACGAGATCGGCTCGCTGGAAGGCTATTACGCGCAGGTGCCGCTCGGCTTCGTGCTGGCGCGGATGATCGTCACGGTCGACACCCCGGAAGCGGCGATTTCCGCGATGCGCGAGCGGGCGCTCAAGGCCAGGCACATGGAAAGCACGACGCGCCGCATCACGCTGCACCCCGACGATCTGGCGGCCGCCGACAAGCTGCCGATCCGCGCCATCAGCGTCATTCCGACGGTGAATCTGGACGAGGCGACGGTCGTCCAGCGCTTCGGCGAGCCGGGCGAGCGCATCGTCGTGTCCGACAAGCGGACCCATCTCCTCTACCCGAAGCTCGGGCTCGACGTGGTGGTCGACAAGGATGGCAAGGAACTGCTGCAATACGTCGCCCCGCGACAATTCGCCCGGCTGCGCGACCCGCTGCTGGCGGCGGCGGAAAGCGCGCCACGGTGAACCCGGCGCGCTCGCCGCATATCTGCTAAAATTGTCCGTTTTTCAACCGACTAGCATTACGGAGCAAGCACATGGCCATCGAACGTACCCTCTCCATCATCAAGCCCGACGCCGTCGCCAAGAACGTCATCGGCCAGATCTATTCCCGTTTCGAGGCTGCCGGCCTCAAGGTCATTGCCGCCCGCATGACCTGGCTGTCCGCCCAGGAGGCCGGCCAGTTCTATGCGGTGCACAAGGCGCGCCCCTTCTTCAAGGATCTGGTCGAGTTCATGACCTCCGGCCCGGTGATGATCCAGTGCCTGGAAGGCGAGAACGCCATCGCCAGGAACCGCGAGCTGATGGGCGCCACCGACCCGAAGAAGGCCGAGCCGGGAACCATCCGCGCCGATTTCGCCGAGTCGATCGACGCCAACGCCGTCCATGGTTCGGACGCCCCGGAAACCGCCGCCGTCGAAATCGCCTTCTTCTTCCCCGGCATGAACACCTACAGCGGCCGCTAATTGCTTTTCATGCCCAGGCCGGCTGTGGCTTTGTCGACTTCGCCTTGCCGTGCAATGCGCACTGTCTTCGGCTCGTCTTCGCGCCACGCCCACCCTGTCCACGAAAAGGGAAAGTAAGTGATGACCGTCAATCTGCTGGATTTCGATGCCGAAGGCCTGGCCGCCTGGTTTGCCGAGCAGGGCGAGAAGCCCTTCCGCGCAAAGCAGGTGCTGCGCTGGATCCATCGTTCCGGCGTGGCGGACTTCGCTGCCATGACCGACATCGCCAGGAGCCTGCGCGAAAAGCTCACGGCGGTGGCGGTCGTGGCGCCGCCGCAAGTCGTCTCCGACAAGCTGTCGGACGACGGCACGCGCAAGTTCCTGATCGATGTCGGCAGCGGCAACGCCGTCGAAGCGGTGTTCATCCCCGAGGACGATCGCGGCACGCTGTGCGTGTCGACGCAGGCCGGCTGCGCGCTCGACTGCGCCTTCTGCGCGACCGGCAAGCAGGGTTTCAACCGCAACCTGACGGTGGCCGAGATCATCGGCCAGCTGTGGGTGGCCAACAAGGCGCTGGGTGCGGTCCACGGTGCGAATTTTGGTGAAGGGCGGGTCATTTCCAACGTCGTGCTGATGGGCATGGGCGAGCCGCTCGCCAACTTCGAGAACTCGGTCACGGCGCTGCGCCTGATGCTCGACGACAACGCCTACGGCCTGTCGCGCCGCCGCGTCACGGTGTCCACCTCCGGCCTGGTGCCGGTCATCGACCGCCTGCGCGACGAGTGCCCGGTAGCCCTGGCCGTCTCGCTGCACGCGCCGAACGACAGATTGCGCGACGAACTGGTGCCGATCAACCGGAAATATCCGCTCAAGGAGCTGATGGCCGCCTGCCGCCGCTATCTGGACAAGGCGCCGCGCGACTTCATCACCTTCGAGTACGTGATGCTCGCCCGCATCAACGACAGCGACGCCCACGCCCGCGAACTGCTGGCGCTGGTCAAGAGCGTGCCGTGCAAGTTCAACCTGATCCCCTTCAACCCCTTCCCCGGATCGCCCTTCAGGCGTTCGCCGGCCGAGCGGGTGCGCCGCTTTGCCGATGTCCTGATGCAGGCCGGCATCGTCACGACCACGCGCAGGACGCGCGGCGACGACATCGACGCAGCCTGCGGCCAGCTCGCCGGACAGGTGCGGGACAAGACCCGGCGCGCTGCCGGGCGGATCATTCCCCTTCAGGAGGCAAGAGCATGACTGGCTCGCGAATGAGAACATGGATTTCGGGTTTGTGCCTCGGCGCCTGTTGTGCGTTTTCCGCGCAGGCCCAGCAGAAACTCGAATGGGTCACAATCCCGCCGGTGATGAACGCGCCCGGCGTCGCCCCTGGCGGCGCGCCGGCCACCATCCAGGAGCCCGAGACGGTGCAGGTCAAGCCTGCCGACCCGAAGTACCGCTCGAAGATCCATACCGAACTGGCAGCCGCCTATTATGAGGCGGGCAGCATGGCGGTGGCTCTGGATGAAACCCGCATTGCCCTCGAGGCGGATCCCCAGAACGTTCAGGCGCTCAGCGTGCGCGGCCTGATCCATGCCCAGCTTAAGGAAAACGCCAAGGCCGAGGACGATTTCCAGCGGGCGCTCAAGATCGCCCCGAAGAGTCCAGACGTCAACAACAACTACGGCTGGTTCCTCTGCAACATCGGCCAGCCGCGGCAGTCGATCCAGTACTTCCTGAATGCGCTGAAGGATCCGCTCTACGAGACGCCCGAGATAGCCTATGCCAACGCCGGCAATTGCGCCATGAAGGCCGGGGATCTCGACGGGGCGCTGGGTTATCTGCTGGAGGCGCTGCGCCTGTCGAAGCACGCTGCCCCGGCAACCCGACACAAGCTGGCGGAACTGCTCTATCTGCGCGGCAACCTGGACGAGGCGAAAGTCTATCTGGGCGAAGCGATCAAGGCGATGGAGCCGCCGTCCGCCGAGGCGCTCTGGCTTGCCGTGCGCCTCGAGCGCAAGCTGGGCAACAAGGCGGGCGAGGGCAACTACGCATCGCAGTTGCGCGGCCGCTATCCGACGTCGAAGGAGTATCAGGCCTTCCTCAAGGGGATTTTGAATGACCGAGCCAGTCAGCCTCGATCAGACGACCGCCGGGAACAGCGAGACAGGCGGCGGGATGATGCCGGGTGTCGGCACCCGGTTGCGCCTGGCGCGCGAGATGCGCCAGATGACGGTGGACGATGTCGCGCTGGCGCTGCGCCTGGGTCCGCGCCAGGTCGAGGCGCTGGAGCGCGGCAATTGGCAGGGATTGCCGGGCCATACCTTCATTCGCGGCTTCGTGCGCAATTATGCCCGCGTGTTGCAGATCGATCCGGCGCCGCTGATGGATCAGCTCGACGATACCCTGGGCAAGCCGGCTGACACCCTGAACGCACCCGCGGGCAGGCCGACCGCGATGCCGAGCGGCCAGCAGCGGCGCGGCCGGCCGCTGATTGTCGCCGGTCTGGTCTTCGTGGCGCTGGCGGTGCTGGTCTATGTGCTGTTGCCCAACGACCTTTCCGCGCTGCGCGAGCGTGTTCAGGGCCTGCTCGATTCGGTGTCGCGCAAGGAACCGGCAGCGGAGCCGGCCCCCGCTGCTCCGGCGGCGCGGGCGGCATCCAGCGAACCCGTATTCCCGCCCGGATCGACGCAGCAGCAGGTCATGAATCCGCAGGCGCACGCGCCCGCCGANAATGGCGCCGGCGCCGCTTGCTGCCCCGGTGCGGCGCGCAACGAAAACGCGCCTTTGCGCTTCGTGTTCGCCAGCGAGTCGTGGGTCGAGGTGCGTGACCGCGACAACAATGTCGTCCTTTCGCAGGTCGGGGCGGCCGGTTCCGAACGGGCCGTCGGCGGGCAGGGGCCGTGGTCGCTGGTCATCGGTTACGCGCCGGGCGTCAAGCTCTTCTGGCGCGGCCAGAGTGTCGACCTGGCGCCGCATACCAAGGGCGAAGTCGCCCGCCTCGTCCTGGAGTAGGCCGTTGACCGCTGTTGCCGGGCACGTTAGACGCGGTTGCCTGATCGGCCAGGTGAGGATCGGCGGCGGCGCGCCGGTCGTCGTCCAGTCGATGACCAACACCGACACCGCCGACTACCTTGCCACCGCCATGCAATGTGCGGAGCTGGCGCGCGCCGGTTCGGAACTGGTGCGCATCACGGTCAACACGCCGGAAGCAGCGGCGGCCGTGCCGAAAATCCGCGAGCATCTCGACCGGATGAACTGCGATGTCCCGCTGATCGGCGACTTCCACTACAACGGCCACCGCTTGTTGAGCGACGAACCGGCCTGCGCCGCGGCGCTCGCCAAGTACCGCATCAACCCGGGCAATGTCGGCTTTGGCCGGAAGAAGGACGAGCAGTTCGCGCAGATGGTCGAACTCGCCTGCCGCCACGACAAGCCGGTGCGTATCGGCGTCAACTGGGGCAGCCTCGACCAGGACCTGCTGGCGCGGATAATGGATGAAAATTCGCGTCGACCGCAGCCGTTCGATTCCACCGAGATCATGCGCCACGCGATGGTCACCTCGGCGCTCGAATCGGCGGCCAAGGCCGAGGAGGTCGGCCTCGCCGGCGAGAAGATCATACTGTCGTGCAAGGTCTCGAGTGTGCAGGACCTGATCGCCATCTACCGCGAACTCGCCCGCCGTGCCGACTACGCGCTGCACCTCGGCCTGACCGAGGCCGGCATGGGATCGAAGGGCATCGTCGCGTCGACCGCGGCGCTCGCGGTCCTGCTGCAGGAAGGCATCGGCGACACCATCCGTGTCTCGCTGACGCCGGAACCGGGCGGCTCGCGCACGCAGGAAGTCATCGTCGCCCAGGAAATCCTGCAGACCATGGGCCTGCGCGCCTTCACGCCGATGGTCGCGGCCTGCCCCGGCTGCGGGCGGACGACCAGCACCTTCTTCCAGGAACTGGCCGGCGAGGTGCAGGACTTCGTTCGCGCGCGCATGCCGGAATGGAAGCTGCACTACGACGGCGCCGAGAACATGACGCTGGCCGTCATGGGCTGCATCGTCAACGGCCCCGGCGAATCGAAGCACGCGAACATCGGCATCTCGCTGCCGGGCACGGGCGAAGCTCCGTCGGCGCCGGTCTACGAGGACGGGGTCAAGACCGTCACGCTCAAGGGCGACCATATCGCCGCCGAATTCAAGGACATCATCGAGCGCTACGTCCGGCGCACCTACAAGAAGAAGCTGCCGGCATGAGCCCGACGCTACAGGGCGTGCGCGGGATGAACGACATCCTGCCCGACGAGGCCGAATTCTGGGAAACCTTCGAGGAGATCGTCCGTTCGTGGCTGAAGAGCTACGGCTACCGGCCGATCCGCCTGCCCATCGTCGAGCCGACCCCGCTGTTCAAGCGCGCGATCGGCGAGGTGACCGACATCGTCGAGAAGGAGATGTATTCCTTCATCGACAGCCTCAACGGCGAGGCGCTGACGCTGCGCCCGGAAGGCACTGCCGGCTGCGTGCGCGCCGTCATCGAGCACAACCTGATCGCCAGGCAGCCGCAACGGCTTTACTACGTCGGCCCGATGTTCCGCCACGAGCGCCCGCAGAGGGGCGCTACCGCCAGTTCCACCAGGTCGGCGTCGAGGCGCTCGGCTACGCCGGCCCCGACATCGACGCCGAAATGATCCTGATGGGCGCCCGCCTGTGGGCCGACCTCGGCCTCGACGGCATCGAACTGCAGATCAACAGCCTTGGCCAGGCCGCGGAGCGGCTGCAGCATCGCGCCGCGCTGATCGCCTTTTTCGAGGAAAACGCCGACCTGCTCGACGCCGATTCGAAGCGCCGCCTTTACACCAATCCGCTGCGCATCCTCGATACCAAGAATCCGGACATGCAATCGCTGTGTGCCGCCGCGCCCCGCCTGATCGATTTCCTCGGCCCGGAGTCACTGGTCCATTTCGAGGGCGTGCAGCGCGTCCTGCGCGATGCCGGGCTGCCATTCACCGTCAACCCGCGCCTGGTGCGCGGGCTGGACTACTACAACCTGACGGTGTTCGAGTGGGTTACCGATCGCCTCGGCGCGCAGGGCACCATCTGCGCCGGGGGCGTTTCGACGGGCTGGTCGAACAACTGGGCGGCAAGCCGGCGCCGGCCTGCGGCTTCGCCATGGGTGTCGAGCGGCTGATCGCGCTGATCCGGGAAGCCGGCGGCGAACCGGCCACCCCGGCGCCGGATGTCTATCTGGTGCATCAGGGCGAGCACGCTTCGCGCCTCGGCTTCCGCGTCGCCGAAGGCCTGCGCGATCAGGGGATCGACGTCCTGCTGCATTGCGGCGGCGGCAGCTTCAAGTCGCAGATGAAGAAGGCCGACGGCAGTGGCGCGACTTTGCCGTCATCATCGGCGACGACGAGGCGGCGACCGGGGAAGCACAGCTGAAGCCGTTGCGCGAGGAAGGCGCGGCGCAGCTGACACTGAAAGTGGATGACCTGGCGGAAGCCATCATCGGACAATTGATCGATTCGGAGGAAGAGGAATAGGCACATGGCGCATTACGACCTCGAAGAACAGGAACAGATAGACTCCATCAAGACCTGGTGGAAGATGTACGGCAACCTGGTGACCGGCATCGTTGTCGCCGGGTCGTTGGCAGTGATCGGCTGGCAGGGCTGGAACTGGCATCAACGCAGCCAGTCGGCGCAGGCCTCGGCCATCTACGCGGCGCTGGAGCAGGCAGTCGCCGTGCGCGATGCGCAGAAGGTCAAGGCGGCGGCCGGCGAGCTGGCTGAGAAGTTCGGCGGCACCAGCTACGCGGCGCTGGGCGCCCTGGTTGCCGCCCGCCAGTCCTTCGACGCGGGCGACCTGAAGACGGCCAAGGCCCAGCTGACCTGGGCGGCCGAACACGGCAAGGACGAAATCAGGGATCTCGCCCGCCTGCGGCTGGCCGCCGTCCTGCTCGACGAGCAGGCCTACGACGACGCCCTGAAGCAACTGGAAGCGGCGCATGCCGCCGCCTTCGCCGCCCGCTTCCTCGAACTCAAGGGCGACGTGCTGGCGGCGTCGGGCAAGAAGCCCGAGGCGCGCACCGCCTACAGGGCCGCGCTGGACAAGGACGGGAGTCGCGAGGGCAGGGTGGCGGCGCCGGCCNNAGAACTGCTGCAACAGAAACTCGACAATCTCGGCGAGGCGGCATGATGACTTCACGGCTCCTTCCGTTGCTGGCCTGCGCCAGCGTGCTCGTCGCCGGCTGCTCGACGATTTCCGACACCCTCGATTCGATCAACCCCTTCGCCTCGTCGGGGCCGAAGATGGCGAAGCTTGCACCGCTCACCCCGACCATCGACGTCCGCGACCAATGGTCGGCGAGCGTCGGCAAGGCTGGCGACTACATCTTCAGGCCGGCGGTGGTCGGCAACGCGGTCTTCGTTGCCGCCCGCAATGGCGAGATCAGCAAGCTCGTCGACGGGCGGAAGGAGTGGACGATCAATGCCGGACAGCAACTGTCGGCCGGGGTCGGCGCCGATTCGCGGCTGGTGGTGGTGGCGACCGGCAAGGGCGATGTCCTGGCATTCGCCGCCAGCGACGGCCAGCCGCGGTGGACCGCCAAGGTGTCGAGCGAAGTCCTGGCGGCGCCCGCCGTCGGAGGCGACGGCGTCGTCGTCAAAAGCGGCGATAATCGCGTGGTGCTGCTCGATGCCGGCGATGGCGGCCGCAAGTGGGTCTATCAGCGGTCGACACCGACGCTTTCGCTGCGCAGCGCGGCGCCGCCGATCTTTGCCGACCGCTTCGTCTTTGTCGGTTTCCCCGGCGGCAAGCTGGTCGCCCTGGCGCTGCAGAATGGCAGTCCGGTCTGGGAAGGCCCCGTCGCTTCGCCCAAGGGGGCGACCGAACTCGATCGCGTTGCCGATATCGTCTCGGTGCCGGCGATCGAGGGACGGCAGATCTGTGCGGTGGCCTTTCAGGGCCGCGTCGCCTGTTTCGACATGGGGCAGGGCGGCGCGCTCATCTGGGCGCGGGACATTTCGTCCGCGGCGGGACTGGCGCTCAGTGACCGCTACCTGTTCGTCACCGACGAGCGCGGCGCCGTGCATGCGCTCGATCGCACCTCCGGATCCAGCCTGTGGAAGCAGGACAAGCTGCTCAATCGCCGGGTTTCCGGCCCGGCTGTCCAGGGCCGCGTGGTCGCCGTCGGCGATGCCGAGGGCATCGTCCATTTTCTGGCGCGTGACGACGGCAGCTTCGTGGCGCGCCAGAAGACCGATGGCGCCCCGATCCGGACACCGGTCCAGACGATGGGCACGGGCTTCCTGGTGCAGACGAGCGGCGGCAATGTCAGCGCGATCGAGGCGCGATGAAGCCAACCCTGGTTCTGGTCGGACGGCCCAATGTCGGCAAGTCGACGCTGTTCAATCGCCTGACTCGGTCGCGGGACGCCCTCGTCGCCGACTTGCCGGGGCTGACGCGCGACCGCCATTACGGGCACGGACGACTCGGGAGCAAGCCCTACCTGGTGGTCGACACCGGTGGTCTGGAACCGCTGGTCAAGGACGGAATCGTGCACCAGATGGCACGCCAGGCCGAACAGGCGATCGCTGAAGCCGATGCGGTGATTTTCGTCGTCGACGGCCGCTCCGGCGTGACCCCGCTCGACAAGGAGATTGCCGACAAGCTGCGACGCGCCGGGCGGCCGGTGGTGGTTGCGGTCAACAAGGCCGAAGGCATGAAATCCGGGATCGTCGAGGCGGATTTTCACGAACTCGGCCTCGGCGAGCCCAACGCCATTTCCGCCGCCCACGGCGANGGGGTGCGCGGCCTGGTCGAGTTGGCCCTCGCATCGTTTCCCGAGCCGGAAGACGACGAGGAGAAGTCCGACGCGGTGCGGGTCGCCATTGTCGGTCGCCCGAATGTGGGCAAGTCGACGCTGATCAACACCCTGCTCGGCGAAGAGCGCGTGATCGCCTTCGACGCGCCGGGAACGACCCGCGATTCGATCGAGATCGATTTCGAGCGCGGCGGCCGCAGGTATGTGCTTGTCGATACGGCCGGCATGCGCAAGCGCGGCAAGGTGTTCGAGTCGATCGAGAAGTTTTCGGTGGTCAAGACGCTGAAGGCGATCGAGGACGCCAACGTCGTCATCCTGATGGTCGATGCGCAGGCCGACGTTTCGGACCAGGACGCGCGCATCGCCGACTTCATCGTGCAGTCCGGGCGGGCGCTGGTGGTTGCGGTCAACAAGTGGGACGGGCTCGATTCCTATGTCCGCGAGCAGACCCGGGCCATCCTCCAGCGCAAGCTGCAGTTCCTCGACTTCGCGAAATTCCATTTCATTTCGGCCAAAAGGAACGTCGGACTCGAGCCCCTGCTACGCTCGGTAAATGCGGCCTACGCCGCGGCGATGACCAAGATCTCCACGCCGCGCCTGGCGCGCGTGCTGGCCGATGCGGTGGCGCGGCAGCCGCCGCCGCGGCATGGCCTGTTCCGGCCGAAACCGCGTTATGCCCACCANGGGGGATCCAATCCGCCGATCATCGTCGTCCATGGCAATGCCGTCGACCAGATCGGGGACAGCTACCGGCGCTACCTGGAGAGCACGTTTCGCGAAGCCTTCAAGCTGCAGGGGACGCCGTTGCGCATCCAGTTCGTCACCAGCAGGAATCCGTTTGCGGACAAGGACAAGCAGTAAAAACCGTGGCATCCTGAACCAATATTGGGTACAGTACTCATCTCATAACAACATATCCCCATGGAGTCCCCACCATGAGCAACAAAGGGCAACTGCTCCAAGACCCCTTCCTCAACGCGCTTAGGCGCGAGCATGTCCCGGTTTCCATCTATCTGGTCAATGGCATCAAGTTGCAGGGCCAGGTGGAGTCTTTCGATCAGTATGTCGTGCTGCTCAAGAACACGGTAACCCAGATGGTCTACAAGCACGCGATCTCGACCGTGGTGCCGTCCCGTCCGGTCAGCATTCAGCAAGAACAGGCGGCTGAATAATAAGCGCATCGTCAATTCCCCGTCCGTGCGGCGGGCCTGTTGTTTCCACTTCCGGAAATTCCCATGAATGAGCGTCCCGCTGCCGGCGAGCGTGCGGTGGTCGTTCAGCTCGATTTCGGCCAGGGTGATCTCGCCGATCATCTCGAGGAAGTGCGGCTGCTGGTCGAATCGGCGGGCGGCCTGGTTGTCGCCGAAGTGTTCGGCCGGCGCCAAAGTCCCGACCCGAAGACCTTCGCCGGCAAGGGCAAGGTCGAGCAAATCGCCGCCATGCTGGCGGCCGGCGCGGCGGATCTGGTGATCTTCAATCACGAGTTGTCGCCGGCGCAGGAACGCAATCTCGAGCGCGAACTCAAATGTCGCGTGATCGACCGGACCAGCCTGATTCTCGACATCTTCGCCCTGCGTGCCTCCAGCGCCGAGGGCAAGCTGCAGGTCGAGCTGGCCCAGCTCGAACACCTGTCGACACGGCTGGTGCGCGGCTGGACGCACCTCGAGCGCCAGCGCGGCGGTATCGGCCTGCGCGGGCCGGGTGAAAAGCAGCTGGAAACCGACCGCCGCCTTCTCGGCAACCGCATCAAGCTGCTCAAGGAGCGCCTGGAGAAGCTGTCGCGGCAGCGCGGCGTGCAGCGCAAGGCGCGGATGCGCGGCGACGTGCTCAACGTCTCGCTGGTCGGCTACACCAATGCCGGCAAGTCGACGCTGTTCAACGCGCTGACCCATGCCGGCGTCTTTGCCGCCGACCGGCTTTTCGCAACCCTCGACACCACGTCGCGCAGATTGTGGATNCGAGGGGCCGGCAACGTGGTCATTTCCGATACCGTCGGTTTCATCCGCGATCTGCCGCATTCGCTGATCGACGCCTTTCATGCGACGCTGGAAGCGGCCGCCGATGCCGATCTGCTTCTCCACGTCGTCGATAGCGCCAGCCATGCCCGCGACCAGCAGATTTCCGAGGTGAACAAGGTTCTCGAGGAAATCGGCGCCAGCAAGGTACGGCAACTGGTCATCTGGAACAAGATCGACCTGACCGCGGCGGCGCCGGGAATCGAGCGTGATGAATATGGTAATATCGCGCGCGTTCGCATCAGTGCGCGGTCGGGCGAGGGTCTGGAACTGTTGCGGGAATCCCTCGCCGAATATGCTTTGGCCAAGGCCGAAACCCTCCAGGACGAACTGGCGGCTGCGGCTCGCGATGCCCAACCCGAATACACTAGCTGACCCCCAAACCACATGATCCCGACCTTAGGAATTTTCATGTCTCTCAATGACCCGCAATGGGGCAACCGTGGCGGTGACGACGGCGACAAACCCGGTGGTGGCGGCCCGCGCCGGCCCAATCAGGGACCGCCCGACCTTGAGGAGTTGTGGCGCGACTTCAACCGCCGGCTCAACGGCATGTTCGGCAAGAGGGGCGGCGGTGGCGGCAACAACGGCGGTGGCGGCAACGGGCCGCGCCTGCCGCAGATCGACTTCAATCCGAAATTCCTCGGTGGCGGCGCCGGTTTGCTCGTCGCACTGGTGGTCGTGATCTGGCTGGCTTCCGGCTTCTATATCGTCGATGCCTCGCAACGCGGCATCGTCCTCCAGTTCGGCAGTTACAAGGAAACCACCGAGCCCGGCCTGCGCTGGCGCCTGCCTTATCCGATCCAGTCGGTCGACCTGGTCAACCTGACCGGCGTCCGTACCGTCGAAATCGGCTACCGCGGCAGCGAGCGCAACAAGGTCCTGAAAGAGGCGCTGATGCTGACCGATGACGAGAACATCGTGAATATACAGTTCGCGGTTCAGTACGTCCTCAAGGACCCGAGCGAGTATCTGTTCAACAATCGCCATCCCGAGGATGCGGTCATGGGCGCCGCCGAGTCGGCTGTCCGCGAGATCGTCGGCAAGAGCCGGATGAACTTCGTGCTCTACGAGGGTCGCGAGCAGATTGCCGCCCAGGCCTCCCAGCTGATGCAGGAAATCCTCGATCGCTACAAGAGCGGCATCCTGATTTCCAAGGTGACCATGCAGAACGCGCAGCCGCCGGAACAGGTGCAGGCGGCATTCGACGATGCGGTCAAGGCTGGGCAGGACCGCGAGCGCCAGAAGAACGAAGGCCAGGCCTATGCCAACGATGTGATTCCCCGGGCCAAGGGAACGGCCGCCCGCCTGATGGAAGAAGCCAGTGGCCACAAGCAGCGGGTGATATCGACCGCCGAGGGCGATGCCTCGCGTTTCAAACAGGTGCAGGTCGAATACGCCAAGGCGCCGGAGGTGACGCGTCAGCGCATGTACCTCGAAACCCTGCAGCAGGTGTATTCGAATGTGGGCAAGGTACTGATCGATGCCAAGGGGCAAGGGAATCTGTTGTACCTGCCACTCGACAAGTTGATGCAGGGCGCTGCCGCCGCGGCTGCCTCGCCAGCCGCCACGGAACCGGCCGCGGCGCCGCAGTCACCGTCCAGGCCGGCGGCGCCGATTTCCAATGAATCGCCGCCGCAACTCGATTCCATGACCGGTCAAGGCCGCGCGCGCGAACCCTCGGTACGGTCCCGCGATCGGGAGGCCCGCTGATGAACCCGAAATTCAAGGTGCTGGTGGCGATCGTCGCGACCGTTCTGCTCGTGGTAGCCATGTCGATGTTTACCGTCGATCAGCGTCAATACGCGCTGGTTTTCCAGTTGGGTGAAGTCAAGCGGGTCATTACCGAGCCCGGTCTGAACTTCAAGATACCGATGATCCAGAATGTCCGCTATTTCGACCGGCGCATCCTGACCCTGGACAACAACGATCCGGAGCGCTTCATCACGTCCGAGAANAAAAACGTGCTGGTCGATTCGTTCGTCAAGTGGCGGATCGTCGATCCCAAGCTCTATTACATTTCGGTCGGCGGAGACGAGGCGCGTGCCAAGACCCGCCTGAACCAGACGGTCAACGCCGGCCTGCGTGAGGAGTTCGGCAAGCGCACGGTGCATGACGTGATCTCCGGCGAGCGCGACCGGATCATGGAAGACATGCGGATCAAGGCGGATGCAGATGCGCGCAAGATCGGCGTGCAGATTGTCGACGTGCGACTGAAACGGGTCGAATTGCCGAACGAAGTGAGCGAGGCGGTCTATCGGCGCATGGAAGCAGAACGCAAGCGCGTCGCCAACGAACTGCGTTCGGAAGGCGCGGCGGAAGCCGAGAAGATCCGCGCCGATGCCGATCGCCAGCGCGAGGTCATCATCGCCAATGCCTACCGCGATGCCCAGAAGATCAAGGGCGAGGGCGATGCCCAGGCGACCGCCATCTACGGCCAGGCGTTCGGCCAGAATGCCGAGTTCTACGCCTTCTACCGTAGCCTCGAAGCCTATCGCCAGAGTTTCAGGAACAAGAACGACGTGCTGGTCGTCGAGCCGAACTCCGAATTCTTCAAGTACATGAAGGGCACCGGGCGCGGCAACGACAAGGGCAAATGACCTCGACGCTGTTGCTGGCCTTCGCGCTGATGCTGGTGCTCGAAGGCCTCATGCCCTTCATCGCGCCGGCCGCCTGGCGCGAGACCTTCCGCCGCCTCGTTCAACTCACGGACGGGCAGATCCGCTTCATCGGCCTGACTTCGATGATCATCGGCGTGATCCTGCTCATGGTTTTCGCATGACCTGGCTGTTGCCCGAATACATCGCCGATGCCCTTCCGGCCGAAGCCGAGCGCATCGAGCGCCTGCGACGGACCTTGCTCGACCATTTCCGCGGTCACGGCTTCGAATTCGTCATGCCGCCGATGCTCGAATATATCGAGTCGCTGCTGACCGGTGCCGGCCAGGATCTCAATCTGCGCACCTTCAAGCTGGTCGATCAGCTTTCCGGGCGCACCATGGGCGTGCGTGCCGATATCACGCCGCAGGCCGCGCGCATCGACGCCCATCTGCTCAATCATCGCGGCGTCACGCGCCTCTGCTATTGCGACAGCGTGCTGCACGCCATGCCGGCGACCATCTCCGCCAGCCGCGAGCCGGTGCAGATCGGCGCCGAACTCTACGGACATGCGGGGATCGCCGCCGATCTCGCGGTGATTCGTCTCCTCGCCGGCGCGCTGAAGACGATCAGGGTGCCGGTCAGCCGGATCGACCTCGGCCACGTCGGCATCTTCCGGGCGCTGGCCGAGGCGGCCGGGTTGCCTCGGGAATCCGAAGGAACACTTCTCGGCCTGCTGCAGGCCAAGGATGTTCCGGGCCTGGTGGCGGCTTGCGCCGACGTCGCTTCACCCTGCCGCGAAGCGCTGCAGGGTCTGCCGCAATTGTATGGCGGCGTCGAGGTGCTCGACCGCGCCGCTGCCGAATTGCCGGCACTTCCCGCCATAGGCGCGGCGCTCGCGGACTTGCGCCATCTCGTCGCACTGGCTGGCGACCTGCCGTTTTCGCTCGACCTTTCCGACCTGCGCGGCTATCACTATCACAATGGGGTGGTCTTCGCCGCCTACTGCCCGGACTATCCGGCGGCGGTCGCTTTGGGCGGCCGCTACGATGGCGCCGGCAAGGTCTTCGGACGGTCGCGCCCGGCAACCGGGTTCTCGATGGATCTGCGCGAAGTGGCGCGCCTGGCGCCGGCCG
This sequence comes from Dechloromonas sp., assembly GCA_013693915.1. GTDB lineage: Bacteria > Pseudomonadota > Gammaproteobacteria > Burkholderiales > Rhodocyclaceae > Azonexus. The sequence continues at coordinate 1,493,622 of CP059264.1, forward strand.
GCAAGCCGTCGCGGGCGATCCTGGCGCCGCATGTCGGGCATGACGGGAAACTTGCCGCGCACATCGCCGCGCTGCGCGCGCAGGGGGAGATCGTCGTCGAACTGCTGCCNGGGGAAAGCGCCTGCGAAGGGCCGGTCTGCGACAGAAAACTCGTAGCGGTCGGCGAGCACTGGATCATCGAAGCGATACAAGAGGATTAGGCATGGCCAAGAACGTCATCGTGGTCGGCACCCAGTGGGGTGACGAAGGGAAGGGCAAGATCGTCGACTGGTTGACCGACCATGCGCAGGGCGTGGTTCGTTTTCAGGGCGGGCACAATGCCGGCCACACGCTGGTTGTCGGCGAACAGGTNCTCAAGCTGAATCTGGTGCCTTCGGGCATCGTTCGCGACGGGGTCAAGTGCTACATCGGCAATGGCGTCGTGCTCGACATCCACCACCTGCTTTCCGAGATTGCCGAACTTGAAAAGGGCGGCATCGAAGTGCGCTCGCGCCTCAAGGTCAGTCCCGGCTGCCCGATCATCCTGCCCTACCATTCGGCCATCGACAAGGCGCGCGAGGATGCCAAGGCCGGCGACCAGAAGATCGGCACGACCGGCAAGGGCATCGGCCCGACCTACGAGGACAAGGTTTCGCGGCGCGGCCTGCGCGTCTATGACCTGTTCAACCCGGCGCGCTTCGCCGGGAAGCTGCGNGAAGTCCTCGCCTATCACAACTTCGTTCTGACCGAGTATTTCAAGGCGCCCGCGGTCGACTATCAAACGGTGCTCGATCAGGCGCTGGCCGACGCCGAGCAGATCCGCCCGCTGGTGGCCGATGTCTCGGCGGCCCTCTACGCGGCCAACCAGGCCGGCCAGAACCTGCTGTTCGAGGGCGCACAGGGCACCTTGCTCGATATCGACCATGGCACCTACCCGTTCGTGACATCGTCGAACTGCGTTGCCGGCCAGGCTGCGGCCGGCGCCGGCATCGGTCCCGGCATGCTGCACTACGTGCTGGGCATTACCAAGGCCTACTGCACCCGTGTCGGCGGCGGCCCCTTTCCGAGCGAACTCGATATCGACACAGCCGGCACGCCGGGCTACCAGATGTCGCAGGTCGGCCGGGAGTTCGGCACGGTCACCGGCCGCAAGCGCCGCTGCGGCTGGTTCGATGCCGCGGCGCTGCGCCGTTCCGGTCGCATCAACGGCCTGACCGGGCTGTGCATCACCAAGCTCGATGTTCTCGACGGCCTCGCCGAACTCAGGATCTGCAACGGCTACCGTCTCGACGGCAAGGTTCTCGATCTGCTGCCGATCGGCGCCGATGAAGTCGCACGCTGCGAGCCGATCTACGAAACGATGCCCGGCTGGTCGGAAACGACCTTCGGCGCCAAGCGCTGGCAGGACCTGCCGGCCAATGCCCAGGCCTATCTGAATCGCCTGGAGGAGCTTTGCCAGGTGCCGGTCGCCATCATCTCGACGGGACCGGAACGCGACGAGACCATCCTCAGGCAGCATCCGTTCGAGTAATTCGCGGCTGGCGCCGGTCTCCCCGTCGGGAAACCGGGGCCACCGGCCCCTTTGCTGCCAGGGGGCGGTCAACGGCCATGGACCACACGCCCGGCATNNCGGCAAGCGGCGGCGCCTTGCCGGGCGTCGCATAGTCAGCCGTCGCCAGGTGGCGGAACTTCGGCTCGAAGACGTAGGGCGGATTGCCGACGAAGAAGCGGAACGGCAGCGAAACCATCGCAAACCCGTCGTTGCGGCGCACCAGCTTCTGGACCACGAAGTGCAGGTGCGGGCCGGAAGTGTAGCCGGTGGTGCCGGACAGTCCGATGACGGTCCCGGCGCTCACCCTTTCCCCGGGCGNCACGCGCACCCCCGGCGCCAGATGCGCGTAGGTCGCCACGGTTTCGTCGGCATGCAGGATGCGGACGTAATTGGCCATCGCCAGCAGCTCCCGGTACTTGCCGCCGTAACGGTTCGCCGCTTCGGTCTCGATCACCACGCCATCGCGCGCGGCGACGACGGGCGTATTCTCGGGCATCGTGAAATCTACAGCATGCTCACTGTCATCGGCGGTGTGGGTGGTCAACGGGCCGCCGGGCGCCTGGCTGATGACGAAGCTCAGGCCGTTGGCGAAGGGCAGGCGGTAGGTCGCGCGCGGGTCGGGGACGGCGTGGAAGCTGCCGATGCTGAAGGTCGATTGCGNTCGAAAGCGCAGGCCGCGCCCCGGGTGGGTCGGGCGGATCTGCAGGAGCCGCACCTCGCTGTAGGGTGNCACCACGGCGTAAACGGGCAGGGGTTGGGTGGAACTGACGTTTTCCGCCGCGCTCAGCGCGAGTCGCACCGATACCGACGCCGGGCCGCGATTGCGGGCTATCAGGTCGCTGCCGGAGCTGCTGCGTTCGGCGCTTATCGAAAATGGATAGGCCTGCTTGGCGCTGGCAGCGCCCGTCAGCGTGCAGGCAATCAGCAACCAGAAGAGCAGCAGTCGGCGCATGGGGTGGTGGGGCGGCGTCGGGGCGACAATCACGCACTCTACCGCCTTGGCGATGTCCAGTCGACCGCTCCGCGTCGCTCAGCGGGCGGGGACCGCCTGCCAGCCTTCGGGGCAGTATTCGACGTTCGGGTAATACTGCCCGGCCGATCCGCAATAGTTCCAGTAGCCGGCCGTCGGGCCGCCATAGACCGGGCGCGGTTCGACGTGACCGGTTGTGGCTCGACGTAGGCCGGGGCGGGCGCGTAGTAGGTCGAGGCGGCAATGCCGGCGGCGATGCCGGTGATCGCCAGCAGGGCGGCCGGGCCGGCCCAGCCGTAGCCGCGACGGTGGCCGCGGTCATAGCGGGGAGCGCCGGGCGGTAGTCGCCGCGGTCGTAGTGCCGGGGCGCCGGGCGGTAATAGCCGCGGCCGTCCCCGTGGTCGGCCAGTGCCGGGCTGGAAGCCGCGAGCGCGATGCAGAGGGCGCCGCAGAGAGGGATGATGGTCGTTTTCATAAACTGAATAACGCGGCGGGGCTTCGGCCGATGACGGCAGGGCGAGGCGGAAATGTGAGGAATTGTTACCGGTCGCTGTTTCGCCGTGTGAGACAATCGCAGGCGGACTGCCGGGTGCCTCTCGCGGTCGACCGGAAAATTGCCGCGAAATGAAAAAGGCCCTGTCGAGACAAGGCCTTTCATCAAGATCGCTGGTGCCCAAGGCCGGACTCGAACCGGCACACCTCGCGGCGCTAGTACCTGAAACTAGTGCGTCACCAATTCCGCCACCTGGGCACAGGTGCGAAGAGCGATAAATTATAAAGAAAGAGAATTGCATGTCAAGGAAAAAGCCATCGGCAATCCGCCGTGCCGACCCCTTCTACGAGCGCGAGGCGGCCCGTTATGACCATCCCCTGCCGTCGCGCGAATACATTGCGCAGGTGCTCGCCGACGAGGGCCGCCCCGTCACCTTCGGCGAATTGACCGGCGTGCTCGACATCGCCGCAACCGAGCAGGAAATGTTCCAGCGCCGGCTCGGCGCCATGGAACGCGAAGGCCAGTTGCTGCGCAACCGCAAGGGCGCCTATATCCTCCCCGAGCGCGCCAGCCTGACGCCGGGTAAGGTACAGGGCCACCCGGACGGCTATGGCTTCCTGATCCCCGACGACGGCAGTGCCGACATCTTTCTCGACCAGCACCAGATGGCCAAGGTGCTGCACGGCGACCGTGCCCTGGTGCGGCTCACCGGCGTCGACCGCAAGGGGCGCCCGGAAGGCGGCATCGTCGAAGTCACCGAGCGTGCCAATACCCGCGTCGTCGGCCGGGTGCTCGTCGAGCACGGCCTGGTTTTCGTGGTGCCGGAGAACAAGCGCATCGCCCAGGACATCCTGGTGCCGCCGGAGAAGCGGGCGCGGATCCGTCCGCAGTCCGGGCAGGTCGTCATGGTCGACATCATCGAGCAGCCGAGCAAGTTCTCGAAGCCGATCGGGCGCATTTCCGAGGTGCTGGGCAACTATGCCGATCCGGGAATGGAGATCGAGATCGCGTTGCGCAAGCACGACCTGCCGTTCGAGTTTTCGAAGGCGGCGCTGGATGAGAACCGGGCGCTGCCGGACCGGATCAGAAAGGCCGATCTGGCCGGGCGCGAGGATCTGCGCGGACTGCCGCTGGTGACCATCGACGGCGAGACGGCGCGCGATTTCGACGACGCCGTCTATTGCGAGAGGAAGGGCCGCGCCTGGCGGCTGGTCGTGGCGATCGCCGACGTCTCGCATTACGTGCGCCCCGGCATGACGCTCGATGCCGAGGCGATGGAGCGCGGCAACTCGATCTACTTTCCGCGCCGCGTCATCCCGATGCTGCCGGAAAAGCTCTCCAACGGCATCTGTTCGCTGAACCCGGACGTCGACCGGCTGGCAATGGTCTGCGACATGCAAATCGGCGCTGGCGGGGTGATCGGCAAGTACCGCTTCTACCCGGCGGTATTCCGCTCGCAGGCGCGGCTGACCTACAACCAGGTCTGGTCGTGGCTGTCGGGCGAGGCGCAGCCGGAGACGGAAGTGCATGCCGGATTGCAGCCGCAGCTGCTGAATCTGTACAAGCTGTTCAAGACCCTGCACGGGGCGCGCGGGGAGCGCGGGGCGATCGATTTCGAGACCAGCGAAACCCGGATGGTCTTCAACGAACAGGGCAAGATCGAGAGCATCGTCCCGGTCGTGCGCAACGACGCGCACCGCATCATCGAGGAATGCATGCTGGCGGCCAATGTCTGCGCTTCGGATTTCCTTGCCGGCCACAAGCAGACCTGCCTGTATCGCATCCACGAGGGTCCGTCGGCGGAAAAACTGAAGAACCTGCGCACCTTCCTCGGCGAGTTCGGGCTGGCGCTGGGCGGCGGCGACGATCCGCGGGCCAAGGATTACGCCGTCCTGCTCGAGCAGGTCAAGAAGCGGCCGGATTTCCAGCTCCTGCAGACCGTCATGCTGCGCTCGCTCAAGCAGGCGCTGTACAGCCCGGACAACGTCGGCCACTTCGGGCTGGCCTACGAGCATTACACGCACTTCACGTCGCCGATCCGCCGCTACCCCGACCTGCTGGTGCATCGCGCGATCAAGGCCGTGCTCGCCGGTGGAAAATACGCGCCGGCGGGAAACTGGGACGACATCGGCCTGCACTGCTCGGCGACCGAGCGCCGCGCCGACGAGGCGACGCGCGATGTCGAGAACTGGCTCAAGTGCTTCTTCATGAGGGAGCGCATCGGCGAGGAGTTCGACGGCACCATCTCGGCGGTGACCGCCTTCGGCATTTTCGTGGCGCTCGACACGATCTACATTGAAGGCCTGGTGCACGTCTCGGAACTGGGCGCCGATTACTTCCAGTTCGACAACATCAAGCACCAGATGCTCGGCGAGCGCACCGGCCAGCGTTTCCGTCTTGGCGACCGCGTGCGCGTCAGGCTGGTGCGCGCCGACCTGGAAAGCAACAAGATCGACTTCGTCCTCGTCGCCGCAAGCCAGCCGCGAAAAACGGCCCGAGCGCGGCGTTGACCGCAACAGAGTCGGCACGGCCGCCGAGCAAGTGGGGAAATACGGAACTCGCCTGACAAAGGATGACAGTTGAGATGGGGACTATCTGGCTAGAATCGACCGTAGCGATCATTTCTGGATTCGATGTTCCTACGGCAGCTAATTGGGTGGTCCAGCCGACCTAAGAATGGCGAGGAGGTACATTGCCAAGCCGCGGCGCTCACCGACGGAGGCTGCGAACTCGACAGACGGCTTTGCCGCCGACAGGCGCCCGCGACGCCGGCGCGAGCACGGGAAAAAGCGGCGCTCAGAAGTCGTACCGGTAGCTCGCGTAGGCCCAGTAGGTCGGGCCGTTGGTTTCGGTGCTGGCGTTGAGGATGACTGCGGTGACACCCGGACCGACCTTGCCTTCGACACCGACGTTGGCGCGCCCCCAGTTTTCCTTGTAGGCAAGCCCGTTGGTGGCGAATGTGCCCAGGCCGAGGATGGTGCCGGAGGCGCCGGCGCTCTGCGAATCGAAGCGATGCACGTATTCGAGCTTGCCAAGGAGCGCCCACCTTTCATCCAGCGCGTAGGCGGCCTCCGCACCGAGGCGGCCTATGGAGGAATACTCCGTGCGCGCATCCCAGCGCACCGGGAAGCCGCCACCGGTCTCGGTATAGCCGTCGATGCGTCCGCGGTAACGGCTGAGGCTGCCGTACGGGGTGAGGCGCAGGTCGCCTGCCTGAATGGCATTGAGCCAGTCGAGCCGCAGACGCACGGCACCCGAGCTGGTATCCGGCGAGCCGTCAGACTTCACTGGGGTGCCGGCATTGAGGTAGCCGCGCCTGATGTCGGCATCGCCGGAGTTGTAGTAGCCGGAAGCGGACACGTACAGCGACGAACCGGGGATCGCAGCGACGATTTCAGGCACGACGTAGGCGCCCCTGAAGGTAGATTTGCCATCGTAGGCCAGGCCCTGGTCACTGTAGGTTCGCCCGACGGCCACCTTGATCCGGACGGCCTCACTCACGCCGTAGGCCAAACCTACCTCACCGGCGCCGACGTCACCGTCCCCGGCCGTGTTCTTCTGCCGCCCCCAGTCACCCGCCAGCCACGTGTTATACCGTCCGGGCGCCGGCAGGCCGCGTAGCGGGCTGCCGTTCAGGCCGTTCAGCACGAGGTCGGCTTGGCCAATGACCTGCACCGTGGCGTAACCAGCGCCCTGCAGGGTGCTGCTGTAATCCAGGAGATCGATCAGGCCCGACCCGATCCCGCTACCGGGAGGAGGTGCCACAGGAGACGGAGGTGTCACGGGTGACGGAGGTGTCACGGGTGACGGAGGTGTCACGGGAGACGTAACCCGCGCCAGAAAGGCATGCCCGTTCCTCAGCGTCCCGACCACCACGTTGCCGTTGGCGCTGATGCCTGTCGCGCGGTCGGTTTCGAGGCCAGGTGCGACCTTCACCCCGTTCGCGGCGAGCCACTGCTCCACACTCTGCATGCCGCCAGCCTGCGTCCAGCGGAAGGCGCGTCCAGCCCACCCCGCCACCACGTTGCCGTCGGCGGAGACGGCCACGGCAGAGGAGTTCGGTCCGCCCAGGGTGCCGAGGTCGATCATGCCACCGGCCTGAGTCCAGCGGAAGGCCCGGGAATCGTTGTTGACGTTCAAGGACTCCCCAACCACCACATTGCCGTCGGCGGAGACGGCCCAGGCGATTGAGTCGGCAAAGCGATAGGAACTCGTTCCGCCCAGGGTGCCGAGGTCGGCCATGCCACCGGCCTGCGTCCAGCGGAAGGCGTGGACTTGCCACTTGGCGTTGCTGGCACCCCCACCACCACGCTGCCGTCGGCGGAGACGGCCGTTGCATAGGAGTTCGGTCCGCCCAGGGTGCCGAGGTCGGCCATGCCACCGGCCTGCGTCCAGCGGAAGGCGTGGAGTCACCCGGGTCGCCAGCGATGCCCGAAACCCCCACCACCACGTTGCCGTCGGCGGAGACGGCCCTGGCAGTGGAGCTCAGTCCGCCCAGGGTGCCGAGGTCGCCCATGCCACCGGCCTGCGTCCAGCGGAAGGCGTGTGTGGCCGCATCGTTGGCGGTGTTGGCCTCCCCACCACGACGTTGCCGTCGGCGGAGACGGCGTTGGCACTGGAGTACGTTCCGCCCAGGGTGCCGAGGTCGCCCAAGCCACTGGCCTGCGTCCAGCGGAAGGCGTGTCTGGCCGCATCGTTGGCGGTGTTGGCCTCCCCACCACGACGCTGCCGTCGGCGGAGACGGCCTTGGCACTGGAGTACCTTCCGCCCAGGGTGCCGAGGTCGGCCAGGCCACCGGCCTGCGTCCAGCGGAAGGCGTGTGCGGCCGCATTGTTGGCGGTGTAGGCCGCCCCCACCACGACGTTGCCGTCGGCGGAGACGGCCGAGGCATCGGACGTTAGTCCGCCCAGGGTGCCGAGGTCGAAAATTCCGTCGGAGGCATGGCCGATGATTGGCAGCAGGGCTGCCGCCAGGGTCAGGGCAACCCGCCGCAGGCGAAAGGAATCAGGAATAGGCGAGAGGGCAGGAACTGAATTTCGGGTCGGACGCATGATCGTTTCTCGAAAAAAGCCGGGTGTTGAAGAACATCGACCCCGCACGCAGCCTTGACGGGTTGGGCGCAGGGCACCGGCACGATGTCAGTGTCGGCAAAGGATGCCAGACAAATGGTTGGGGTTACAGCAGTTATTTTGCCGCCGCCATTGCGGGTGTTGTGTTTCAGCAAACTGTCCTGCAGGTTTCGGTGCAGGCTGTGCAAAAACGCAAGTCCATCTTTCCAGGGTGGGGAAACGATGCCTGGTGAAGTGCTAAGCGCACCACTTAGTGTCGCTCGAAGCAGTGATTGCCTGATGAACATTCACTCCGTTGGGAAAGTCTTCTCTGGAAGTGCGGATTTCTGCGTTCTTACACAGCCTGGGTGTGGAGCGGCCTCACGAATGGCTGCTCTGGAGAGCAGGCGAATTGCTGCTACTGACCATTATGCACAGCTGTTCATAACGGCCATTATGCATAGCTCCCAGTTATGAACAGTGAGCAATCCAGATGCTGCGGATTGGCTTGTAGTCGCTTCTGATCTGAACGGCTTTCGATCCCAGGGCTGGACATGATTCCGGCGCTGGCGCAGCACGGCAACTCCTCGTCCTTATAGGAGTTTGCCATGTCCAAGATCCCTTCCCTGCATCCGGTGCTGCAAGGCTGGTTGCTCGATGGTCCGCTGGCGGCGTATGTGTCGGCCTACCTCGAACGATTGGAGCGCGGTCGCTACGCATCGAGTACGAGCCGGCGATGTCTGAACGCCGTCGCACACTTCGCTCACTGGATGTCGCTGTGCCGGTTGCTGGTGGCGAGGCTCGACGAGAGCCGCATTGATCAGTTTCTCCAGGAGCACCTTCCACACTGTGGATGCAGAGGGCCGGTGACGCGGCATCCGCGCGAGGCACATGCTGCGTTGATGCCCCTGCTGGCCATCCTTCGCCAGCGCGGCGTGATCGCTGACTTGCCGACGCCGTCGGGTCCCATCACCGAAGAACTGAGCCGCTACGACGCTCACATGCTCGATACCCGCGGGCTGGCCAGCGGCACCCGTTCGGTTCGACTGCGGATCATCGAGCGGTTACTGGTGCACAAGTTCGCGGGCCATACTCTGGATCTGCACAAACTGCAGCCGCAGGACATCCGCCGCTTCGTCGCCGAACAGCTGGAACTACGCAACACGATCAGCAACGCGGTGACCATCAACGCAGCCTTGCGTGGCTATCTGCGTTGGCGCGCCACCTACGGCGATTCGGTGCAAGCCCTGCTGGGCGTGATCGCTTCGCCCGCCAACTGGACTCATGCGTCGCTGCCACGAGCGCTGCAGTCTAGTGAGGTCGGCCGCGTCCTGAATCCATTCACCCAAGCGCTGCGTTCGCCCAAGCGTGGCTATGCGATCGTCCGCCTGGCCCTCGATCTGGGCCTGCGCTGTATCGAGATCAACCGGCTTCAACTGGACGACATCGACTGGCAGCACGGCACGCTCACGCTGAGGCGGACGAAGTCTCGCCGCCAGGATGTGCTGCCGCTGCCCGTCCCCACAGGCAAGGCGCTGGAGCCTTATCTGCAGCATGAGCGACCGCTGACCAGCAACCGATCCCTGTTCGTGCGTTCCTTGGCGCCGCACGATTCACCGGTCAGCGTTCATGCCATCCGTCGGGTGATCCGCGACGCCTTCCGCCGTGCCGGTATCGCGCACGGCCGGGCGCACGCCCTGCGCCACACCTTGGCCTGTCGGCTGGTCAACAGCGGCGTCTCGATCAAGGAAGTCGCCGACGTGCTGCGGCACCGCTCGCTGAACATTTCGCTCATCTACGCGAAGACTGATCACGCTGGCTTGGTCGAGGTCGCATTGCCTTGGCCCGGGAGTCCAGCATGAGCGCGCGCATATCCCTTCCCGACCGGATCGAGGAGTACCTGGCCGAGCGGCGTCTCCTCGGGTTCGAGCTTCACTACATGGGTCAAGCGCTCGGCCGGTTCGCGCGCTATGTCAAGGAAGCCGGTCACAGCGGACCGCTTACCGTCGATGTAATGGCTTCCTGGGCGCGGCAGGCCAAGGGGGTCAAGGTGATCGGGGTACGGCGGCTCGCGCTTTGCGTTTGCTCAGGCCGTTTACGCGCTGGCTGCAGCAGTTCGAGCCAGCTACCGAGGTGCCCGATGAAGCGACCTTCGGGCCGGTCCCGGGCCGGCTTACCCCACACATCTTCCGCGACGAGGAGATCGGGGCGTTGCTCGAAGCGGCCGGACGGATCGGGCCACCGCTACGCAGTGCCGTCATGCAGAACTTGTTCGGACTGATCGCCTGTACGGGTCTGCGCATCTCGGAAGCCTTGACCTTGGTCGACGCCGACGTCGACCTCGATCTCGGCGTGCTGACCGTCCGCTGCAGCAAGTTCGGCAAGTCGCGCCTGGTGCCGCTGCACCCCAGTGTCGTGGCCGCCTTGTGCACCTACCGCCTTGAACGCACGAAGTACGTGCCGGCCGATCCTGAAGGGCCGTTCTTCATCGCCACCCGTGGCCGCCGGATCGGCCGGGCGCTCAGTGATCGGCGGGCCCACCGTATCTTCGATCAGCTGCGCCGGGAACTGGGCTGGGTCGCTCGCGGCGGCCACGGTGCGGGCGCGCATCCACGATCTGCGGCACAGCTTTGCGGTGCGCCGCCTGTTGCGCTGGCATGAGCAGGGCGAGAACGTGCACGAACACATGCTGGCGCTGTCGACCTACATGGGCCATGCCAAGGTCTCCAACACGTACTGGTACCTCACAGGTACGCCCGAACTCCTGCAAGTGGTGGGCAGGCGCTTCGAGCACTTCGTTGATCCGTACGAAACCGAGGAGGACGACGATGTTTAAGCCCAATCCAGGCCAGACGCCCAGCTTCGCAGCCTTGGTGCAGGCCTTCTTCGGCGAGCACCTGCAGCAGCAGCGGGCGATGAGCCCACGCACAGTGGCCGCGTATCGCGATGCCTTCGTGTTGTTCCTCGACTTCGCGCAGGCGCAACTACGCAAGCAACCCACGGCGATCCGGCTCGAGGAGATCACGCCGGCGCTGATCCTGGCGTTCCTCGACCACCTCGAGCGCGAGCGGGGCAATACGGTGAGAAGCCGTAACGCCCGGCTCGCGGCGTTGCGGGCGTTCCTGAAATTTGCCGGTCGGCGCGACGTGAGCGCGCTGCATGCCGTCGAGCAGGCGCTGGGTGTGCCGATGAAGCGTTTCGAGCGGCCGATGCTGGGCTTCCTGTCACGCGAGGAGATCCTGGCGATCATCGGCCAGCCGGACGCGTCTTGGACGAGCCAGCGCGACCACTTGCTGCTCAGGTTGCTCTACAACACCGGCGCCCGGGTCTCCGAGATCATCGGCGTAACCCTGGCTGATGTCGTGCTCGACGGTGCGGCCTGTGTGCATCTGCACGGCAAGGGGCGCAAACAGCGCACGGTGCCGCTGTGGCGATCGACGGTAAGACAGATCAGGGCGTGGCTGCGGTTCAATCCGCAACTGCAACCGAGATCGGCGCTGTTGCCCAACCGCGATGGACAGGCGATGACACGTGGCAACGTGACTCAGCGTCTTGCCCTGGCCGTCCAGGCCGCCACCGTAACGCAGCCGCAGCTTGCCAAGCGGAGCATCTCGCCACACATCATCCGCCACACGACCGCCATGCACCTCTTGCAGGCCGGCGTCGACATCAGCGTCATTGCGCTTTGGCTGGGACACGAGAGCCCGACGACAACTCACCAATACGTCGAGGCTGACCTGGCGATGAAGGAGCGGGCACTNGGGAGACTGCAGGAACCAGACACAGCGATCAGGCGCTACAAGGCACCCGACTCACTGATCGAGTTCCTGAAAACCCTGTAGTTATGTAAAGGCCGCGAGCATCGCGTCCCCACTCAGTCCTCGTGCGATGCCGCGGCCTGCACCGCAACTGTCCATAACTGGGAGCTATGCATAATGGCCGAACTGAGACGCCCACCCCGAGTCGGAGCCGCCGATCCACAGCACGGTCGGGTTCTGCTCCTGGCTAAGGTCAGTGAAGTAGTCCCGGTCCTTCCCGAATACCTCGGCGACGAAGCGCAGGTTACCATCCAGCAGCGTCCTGATCATCGTCCCCTCCGGCATTCACTTCCTACGGCCGGCTTTGTGGCACGGTAAAATCGCGATTCCAATCCATCGCGAGCAGTCATGTCCTCACGTCTGATCTACGGCTTTCACGCCGTCACCGCCAAGCTTCGCCACGACCCCGATGCCGTCAAGGAAATCTTCGTCGATGCTGCCCGGCACGATGCGCGCGTCCGCGATCTGCTCGCGTATGCGGAGTTGCAGGGAGTCAAGGTGATTGCCGGCGACAGCAGGCGCCTCGATGGCATGGTGCCTGGGGCGCGGCATCAGGGCGTCATCGCCCGCGTCGAGGGCGGGCGCCAGGTGGCGCATCTCGACGACGTTCTCGAAACGCTCGACGAGCCGGCCTTCCTGCTCGTCCTGGACGGCGTCACCGATCCGCGCAACCTCGGCGCCTGCCTGCGCGTCGCCGATGCCGTGGGTGTCCATGCCGTCATCGCGCCCAGGGACCGCTCGGCGGGATTGACCGACGTCGCGCTGAAGGCCGCCAGCGGCGCCGCCGAGGCCATCCCCTACGTGATGGTCACCAATCTCGCGCGCACATTGCGCGAACTCAGGGAACACGACATCCAGGTGATCGGCACCAGCGGCGAGGCGCAATGCGATCTATACGCCGCCGCGTGGCCACCGGCGACGGCGTGGGTACTCGGCGCCGAAGGCGAGGGCATGCGCCGCCTGACGCGCGAGAATTGCGACCAGCTGGTGCGCATCCCGATGCATGGCACGGTCGATAGCCTCAACGTTTCGGTAGCGGCTGGGGTTTGCCTGTTCGAGGCCAGACGTCGCCGCTCCTGAGGCTCCGGCCATCCCACCGATGACCCATCGCCGCGCCGTCGCGCTGATGGTCCTCGTGACGCTGCTGTGGAGCATCGCCGGTGTCGTGACGCGGCATCTCGATGCGGCGCGCAGCTTCGAGGTGACTTTCTGGCGCAGCCTGTTCACTGCCCTGGCGCTGGCCGTCGCCCTGACTGCGCTGCGGGGACCGGCGCTGTGGTCCGGCCTGCTGCGCTCCGGTCGCGTGCTGTGGGCCTCCGGACTCTGCTGGGCCGTGATGTTCACCGCCTTCATGGTTTCCCTGACGCTGACAACGGTGGCCAACGTGCTGGTGACGATGGCGATCGGGCCGATGCTGACGGCGATCTTCTCGCGTGTCTTCCTCGGCAGGCAACTGCCGTTACGCACCTGGCTGGCCATCGTCGTCGCCGGGGCGGGGATTTCCTGGATGTTCGGCGCCGAAGCCGGCAATGGCGCCTCCCTGCTCGGCTCGCTGGTCGCTTGCGCCGTGCCGCTGGCCGGCGCCGCCAACTGGACGTTGCTGCAACGTGCCGGGGAATCCGGCGCGCAGGGGCCGGACATGTTGCCGGCCTTGCTGCTCGGTGCCCTGATTTCGGCGGCGGTGACGCTGCCGCTGGCATGGCCGCTACAGGCCTCGCGGCACGACCTCGGCCTGCTGGCGCTGCTCGGTTGCGTGCAACTGGCACTGCCCTGCCTGTTGGTGGTGCACCTGAGCCGGCACCTGCCGGCGCCGGAAATTGCTCTGCTCGCCCTGCTCGAAGTGGTCTTCGGGGTTGCCTGGGCGTGGCTCTGGGCCGGCGAGCGCCTGTCGTCGAACGTCCTGACGGGCGGCGCGCTGGTGCTCGGGGCGCTGGTCGCCAACGAGGCATTTGCGCCGCGGTCGCGGTGAAGCGACGAAATCGGCAGAGAATGCTTTCGACAAGGTGTCCGCCAGTCAGGCGCTACAATGGCGTGCCCATCCTTCCTAGCCCTCCCTGTGCGCCCCGGCCTGACCATTCCGCCCGAAGAAGTCGAATTCACCGCGATCCGTGCGCAGGGCGCCGGCGGGCAAAACGTCAACAAGGTTGCCAACGCGGTGCATCTGCGCTTCGACATCGCCGCCTCGTCGCTGCCCGATGAGATTCGCGAGCGCCTCCTGAAGCTTGGCGACCAGCGCATCAGCAAGGATGGCGTGGTCATAATCAAGGCGCAGAAGTTCAGCAGTCTCGGGAAGAATCGTGGCGAGGCGTTGCGCCGACTGGAGGAACTGGTTGCCAGCGTGGCCAGCCCGCCACGAACCCGGTGGCCGACCCGGCCGACCCGCAGTTCCATCGCGAAACGCCTGGAAAGCAAGAAGCGACATGCGTTGTTGAAGGCGGCGCGGCGGAAGGGTGGCGAGTAGGCGATGACTGCCCGAGGCGCTCGCCCATCCCGTCCGGAGATCCAGCCCGTGGCATTTGCCCGCCTCGGTCTGATCGACCCGTTGCTGCACGCGCTTGTCGCGCTTGGCTACAAGGTGCCGACCCCGGTCCAGGTGCAGGCGCTTCCCGTCGTCCTCGGCGGGCGCGACCTGCTGGCGGCGGCACAGACCGGCACCGGCAAGACCGCCGCCTTTGCCCTGCCGCTCCTGCAACGGCTGGCTGGAGAAGCGGCGCCGGTCGCCGGCAACTCCGTGCGCGCGCTGGTGCTGGTGCCCACCCGCGAACTGGCCGAACAGGTGTGCGCAAGCATCCGTGCCTACGGCCAATACCTGCCGCTGCGGATCGGCCCCGTCTATGGCGGCGTCGGCATCGATCCGCAGGTGATGCAATTGCGCAAGGGCATCGATGTCGTGGTCGCCACGCCCGGTCGGCTGCTCGACCTGTATCGCCAGAACGCGCTCAACTTCGGCCAGGTCCGGATGCTGGTGCTCGACGAGGCCGACCGCATGCTCGAGCTCGGCTTTTCNCGGGAACTCGCCGCGCTCTTCGCCGCGCTGCCGCCGCGGCGACAGACCCTGCTGTTTTCGGCGACTTTCGCCGACGCGATCCGCGACCTGGCGGGCGCCATCCTGAGCGATCCGGTCAGCATCGATGCTAGCCCGCGCAACACTCCGGCGCGGCGTGTCAGACAGTGGGCGATACCGGTCGACAAGCGGCGCAAGCCGGATCTGTTTCGCCATCTGCTGAGAACGAGGGGCTGGCGCCAGGTCCTGGTTTTCGTCAAGACGCGCAAGGGTGTCGAGGAACTGGTGACGATCCTGCTCGGCCANGGGGTCCGCGCCGACTCGATCCACGGCGACAAGCCGCAACCGGCGCGCCTGCGTGCGCTCGAGCGCTTCCGGGCGGGCGAAGTTCAGGTCCTGGTGGCCACCGACGTCGCGGCGCGCGGGCTCGACATCGACGATCTGCCGCTAGTGGTCAACTTCGATCTGCCGATCGTCGCGCAGGACTACATCCACCGCATCGGCCGCACCGGCCGCGCCGGCGCCGGCGGCGAGGCGATTTCNCTGCTCTGCGCCGACGAAGTCGCCCAGTTGGCGGAGATCGAGGCACTGCTCCGGCAGAAGCTCAGGCGAATCGAGGAGCCGGGTTTCGCGCCCGACCATCGCGTGCCGCTGACCGGCCCCGCCACTGCGCTGCCGGCCAGGAAGCCGGGGAATCCAGGCAGGCCGAAGGTTGCCGGCAGCGGCCCGGCCCGGGGGCGTCCGGGGACGAAGGGCAGCCTGGGGACGCCGGCGGCGCGCCCGGGCGCCGGCAAGCCGGGCAGGCGGGGACCGTCCCGGCGCTTGTCGTGAGCGCGGCGCATCAATGAGTGGCGGAATCCCACCAGGGCGGACGGCGCCGCTCAGGCCGAGTATCCCGGCGCCGCCAGCGGGCGTGCCGTTTCTGCCGGGCGAATGAGGGGCCCGGCCCGTAGAACCCTCCCACCAATTCGGCGATTGCCGCAACGCAAGGTCCGTGGTTCGGAGCGTGCCAGCGCTGTCGCATTTCGGCGTGACTGCAAATGCGCGAGGGTCCGTTCCGGCTCCTCGGCAGAACCGCACTCGAGGAGGAATCATGATCGGCTATGTCACGTTGGGCACCAACGATACGGCTCGCGCCACGGCGTTCTACGACGCGCTCTTTGCCGCGATGGGCGGCAAGCGCGTTTGGGAAAGCGAACGCGGCGTGGCCTGGGGCACCAGCATGCAGGCGCCTTCGGTCGGGGTGATCACGCCCTTCGACGGGCGGCCCGCGACGGTGGGCAACGGAACCATGGTGGCACTCGCTGTTGGCAGCAGGGATGAGGTCGATCGCCTTTACGCGCTGGCGATCGAGCTCGGGGCAACCGATGAAGGCAAGCCGGGCGAGCGCTTTCCAGGTTTCTACGCGGCGTATTTTCGCGACCGGGACGGCAACAAGCTGAACTTCTTCCACATGGGTTAGCCCCGGCGTCCGGATCCGCCGGCATCGCCCATGAACCAGCGCCCATGAACGGCTTGCTGAGCTGGCTGCCGATCCTGGCGCTCTCGCCGCTGCTCCTCGCGCAGGGCGTGTATGTCCGGCGCGTGACACCCAGGTTGCCGGAAGCTCCGGGAAACCGGTCCGGGGTGAGCGGNCGGGGGCCGGCGCTCAACCTGCTGATCCTTGGCGATTCCGCTGCCGCNGGGGTGGGCGCCTCGTCGCAGGCGACCGCCCTGGCGGGTCGCCTCGCCGAGGAACTGATGGCGGATTTCCGGGTGAGCTGGCAACTCCATGCGGAATCGGGCGTCACGACCGACGACCTCGTTGCGCGACTCGCCGAAGTCGCCGGCGGGTGCTTCGACGTGGCGATCGTGTCGATCGGAGTCAATGACGTCATCACCGGCCGGCGAACCCGGCAATGGACGGCCGCACTGGCCAGCTTGCTCGATCTGCTGGAATCGGGCTTCGGCGTCCGCCACGTCCTGCTGTCGGCGTTGCCGCCGATGCACCGCTTCACTGCCTTGCCGCAGCCCTTGCGCTGGTGCGTCGGCCTGCGCGCCCGGCGCTTCAACGATGAACTCCTGCGCTTTGCCGACCGCGACGGGCGGTGCGCCGTCGTCTCGCTGAACTATCCCCGGGATCCGTCCTACCTCGCTCCGGACGGCTTCCATCCGGGCGAGCCGGCCTACCGCCACTGGGCCGCCGCGGTGGCGGCGAGCGTCCGGCAATTGCCGTCAGCCGGGGTCAGCCAGGAGCGCCCGGCCTGATCGCACCAGGGCAGCCGCCATCGCGGGCGGCGATGTGCCCGGCCTACTCCTCCCAGACGACAGGCGCATTGCGCTTGCCCCAGGGCTCGATGCGCGTGGCGAAATGTTTTTCGATGCTTGCCCGCCTGGCCTTGAGGGTCGGCGTCAGCATGCCGTTCTCCGGGGTCCACGCCCTGGTGCTGATGACGAGGTAGTCCAGCCTTTCGTGCGGATCCAGCGTTGCATTGACCGCCTGCAGGTGGTTGGCGAGGTCCGCCTCGATCTCGGCGCGGGCGGCGGGCAGGCGGGCGATGGCCGCCTCGTTGAGAACGACGACGCCGACCGGCTGGTTCAAGCCGGCGCCGATCACCAGGCAGGCGTCGAGCGACGGATTCTGGATCAGCTTGTGTTCGATCGGCGCCGGCGCCACGTACTTGCCCTTGCTGCTCTTGAAGTTGTCCTTGATCCGCCCGATCAGGCGCAGGCGGCCGGCCGCATCGATCTCGCCCTTGTCGCCGGTGCGCAGCCAGCCGTCTTCGGTAAACAGTTCGGCGGTCAGTTCCGGCGCCAGGTAGTAACCCAGGGCGGCGCCCGCGCTGAGCACCTGTACCTCCCCGGTCTGCGGGTCGATGCGGTGATCGACGCCGTCGCCCGGCCTGCCGACCGTTCCCCAGGCGTCCGGGCCGACCTCGGTCATGTGCGAGGCGCTCGCCAGTTCGGTCATGCCGTAGCCTTCGACAAACCTGATGCCCAGCCGGTCGTACCAGCGCAGCAGATCCGCCGATAACGGCGCGCTGCCGCAGCCGCACAAACGCGCAGCGTCGAGGCCCAGCCCCTTCTGTATCTTGCGGCGCACGAAATGGCCGAGAACGGGAATCGCCAGCAGCCGGTCGAGCCTGGGTGCCGGCAACTTCGCTAGCACCCNCTGCTGAAACTTCAGCAGCAGGCGCGGCACGGAAATGAACAGCGTCGGGCGCGCCCGTTGCAGATCCGCCATGAAGGAATCGAGCGATTCGGCGAAGTACAGGTGGCAGCCCCCGTCGAGCGAGCCGAGTTCGAGCGCCGAACGCTCCATGATGTGGGCCAGCGGCAGATACGAGAAAGTGCGGTCGGTCGGGGAGATGCCCAGTTGCCGCCTGACCGTGAGCCAGCCGGAAGTGAGGCTGTCGAAACTGTGCATCACGCCCTTGGCCTGGCCGGTGGTGCCGGAGGTGTAGATGATCGAGCACAGGTCGGCGCCGGCACGCAGCGGGCTGCCGGCGACCGGCAGCGTCGCGGCGACGATGTCGTCCCAGCGCGGCGCCGCCGCTTCGACCGAGGCCGGCGCCAGCGGCAGGGCCAGGCGAACGATTCCGGGTGTCAGGCCAGCGATGAGGTCGACCGCATCGAGCTTGCCGATGAAGCAGGCGACCATGCCGCTATGGACGGCAATCTGCCGGATGTTGTCGGCGGCCTGCATCGGGTAAAGCGGTACCGAGACGTGGCCCGCCATCCAGATCGCCAGATCGGCCATGATCCAGCCGGCGCTGTTCTTGCCGAGAATGCCGATTCGCGAGCCGGGCGGCCAGTCCTGTGCCGCCAGATGGGCGGCCATGCGCCGCGCTTCATCCGCCGTCTGGCGCCACGTGTAATCGCGGGTCCGTCCGCCAGCGAACGGCTGGGTCATGAAGACGCGATCCGCCGCGTCATGTTCCCAGTGATACAGGTTCTGCAACGGCAGCCGGGCCGGATCAACTGCGGGCTGCCGGGACCCCGGCGAACGAATCTCCATGATCACCTCCTGATGAAGCGGCAGGCAAATGCAGCGAAACGCTTGGGGACGTCCCTGGGCGACAAGGACAGGCAAATCAGGCGACAGCGGCGTCCAGATTACGGTGCCAGCCGTTGTTCGTCAATCCGGGGTTGGCATTGCGGTTGGCAGGGGGCTGTTCATGCGCTTGCGAGATGTTCATAATCGCTGCATACGCAATGGAATTCACCCGCCGTGGATACGCTAACCGCCATCGATCGCATCTCCAGCCTTCTCGCCGCGGCGCGCCGGGTGCTGTTCATCACCGGCGCCGGAATCTCGGCGGATTCCGGGCTGCCCACCTATCGCGGGGTCGGCGGGCTGTACAACGACGACGCGACAGAGGATGGGCTGCCGATCGAGACCGCGCTCTCGGGCGACGTGTTCGCGATCCGGCCGGACATCACCTGGAAATATCTGGCCCAGATCGAGGAGAATTGTCGCGGGGCGAAGCCCAACNNCGCGCATCGCGCCATCGCCGTTCTGGAGCAGGTGATGTCGAGGGTCGTCGTGTTCACNCAGAACGTCGATGGCCTGCACCGCAAGGCTGGCAGTTCCGACCTTATCGAGATTCACGGGAATCTCCAGGAACTGATCTGCACCGAGTGCGACCATGGCGAGACCGTTGACGATCTGGCGGGGCGCGAACTGCCGCCGCGGTGCCCGGCCTGCGGCGGTGTCCTGCGGCCGAACGTCGTGCTCTTCGGGGAAGCGTTGCCGGCAGGGGCGATGTCGCGTTTTTCCGACGCCCTGGACGAGGGCGTCGACATGGTGTTCACCATCGGCACCTCCGCTGTCTTCCCCTACATTGCCGAGCCGGTGGTCTGGGCAGCGCGTTCCGGGATACCGACGGTCGAGATCAATCCCGTGGAAACGCGGCTGACGCGGTTCGTCAACTATCACCTGCCGCTCGGCGCTGCCGAGGCGATGACGGCAATCATGGCTTCCCTCGACCGCCACGGTCTCCAGGGCGTTCCGCGTTTCTAGAAGTGCGGCTCGGGGTTGTCCCGAACGATGCCGGGGCGGCCATCGCCGTTCCCGTCATTTCTCGCGTGAACGTGCCCGATCGAGGTCAGCGCGGTTCTTCTCGTCGACGTAGATCGCGGACGGCGCCGGCTGACTGCTGGCGAAGCAGGTGACGACGACGTTGGCCAGCGTTTCCGCCTTGTGCAGCACGTCGACCGCGCAACGCCCGAAGACGCTGTCGATGGTCGCCAGCAGGTTGCGCGCATAGGGCGTTTCCAGCTTGCCGTCGAGGATCAGGTTGGCGAGCAGGACGCCGTCGGGGTTCAGGATCCGGCGCGTGCCGGCCCAGAATTCGCGGGTGACCAGATGGCTGGGAATCGACGTGTGCGAGCTATACACGTCGACGACGACGGCGTCGAAGCGGCGCTCGCTGGTGGCGACGAAACGGCGGGCGTCGTCGGCGATGAACTCGCCGCGCGCCGGCTCGCGCAGGAAGTGCTCTTCGGCGATCCTGCGGATCACCGGGTCGATGTCGACATAGGTGTAGCGATTCATCGGCTCGCGGTGCGAAAGCGTAAACCCGCCGGCACCGAGGACCAGGATGGCGCGGTCACGAAATTGAAGTTCTTCAAGAAGAATATGGCGCAAGTGCTTGATGTAACGCGTGTAGTTCGGCGGCTCTGAGTTGTCGATCAGCGAGGCTGTGGACTTGTTGACCCAGAAGGCGCGCGGGTCCTGCTGGCCGGACAGGGCGGCCGGACCGACGATGTATTCGGCGTAGGCGGTGTCGGCGGTCACCTCGTGGCGCAGGTTGAAGGCGATGGCCACGGTTGCGGTCGNACAGGCAAAAAGGGCCATTTTCACCTCGCGTCGGCCCAGCAGCAGGGCGCCGGCGACCAGCAACAGGCTGCACGCGAGCACCGCCGCCGAGACGCCCAGCCACTGCATGACGAGCAGCGACAGGCTGAGCGAGCCGAGGAAGGACCCGAGCGTGGACCAGTACAGCGCCATGCCGCTGGCTTCGCCGGTGCGCTCGGCCTTCATCAGGTTGGTCAGGATCGGCACCGTCTGGCCGAGCAGCCAGGCCAGCGGGCAGAGGACGCCGCCGATGAAGACGAAATAGGCCATCAGCGCCGGCTGCAGGTGGGCGAACATCCAGTCGACGCTGGCGCCGGCCAGCCCGACCCCGGCGAGCGCGGCGGAGATCAGGAAATTGCGGGCGACGACGGCGGTATAGTCGGCGGCGACCCGGCCGCCGGCGGCGTAGCCGAGGGCCAGCGCGAGCAGGAAGAAGCCGATGGTCGGCGCGGTGACGACGATCGAACTGCCGACATGCGGCACCAGCCGCCGCAGCGCGATGATCTCGGCGCCAAGTGAACAGAAGCCCTCGATGAAGACAACGGCGTGGATGAGCAGGCGGGACATCGGCGGATTATCGGCGATCGCGGACCTTTTCCCACATGCTCCAGCTGAAGACGAGCAGGCCGATCCATATCATGCCGAAGCTGGCCAGCCGCGCCGGCTGCAGCGGCTCGTCGAAGAGCCAGACAGCAGTGAGGAACTGCAGGGTCGGGTTGATGTACATCAGCATGCCGACGGTGGCCAGGTCGAGGCGCTGCGTGGCGGCGGCGAAGGCCATCAGCGGCAGCGCCGTGACGATACCGGCGCCGACCAGCAGGGTTGCCGTCGTCAGGTCGTGGCCGGTAAAGACGGCGTGGCCGCTGCCCGCCTGCCACAGCGCCCAGATGCCACAGACCGGCAGCATGGCCAGCGTTTCAAGCCACAGGCCGGCCGGCGCATCGACCGGAACCTGCTTGCGCACCAGCCCGTAGGTACCGAAGGTGGCGGCGAGGAAGAGCGACACCCAGGGCAGGCTGCCGAGCGCGATGACCTCGTTGGCGATGGCGGTGACGGCGAGGCCGACGGCAATCCATTCCAGCCGGTTGAGGCGTTCCTTGAGCACGACGAGGCCGAGCAACACGTTGACCAGCGGTGTCAGGAAGTAGCCGAGGCTCGACGCGACGACCTGCTGGTGGTCGACCGCCCACAGGAACATCAGCCAGTTGCTGCCCACCAGCAGGGCCGCCAGCGCCAGCATGGCGAACTGGCGCGGCGCGCGGAAGACGGCCAGCACGCTGGACCAGCGCCGCCGCACGGTGAGCAGCAGCCCGACGAAGACGCAGGCCCAGAGCGCGCGGTTGGACAACACGTCCATCGGCGAAACGTGGGCAAGCTGCCGGAAATACAGGGNGAAGAAGCCCCAGATGCCATAGGCCAGCAGGCCGAAGCCGATGCCGGCAAGGTGGGGGTCGCTTTCATGGCCGCATCTTGCCACATCCCTTTGCCCGGGTGGACAGCGTGGCGTCCGGCGGGCGGCCTGCCCGCGTCGGTCGGCGACCGGCGATTCCGACGCGCGGCCTGGCACACGCCCGCTCGTCCGGCCTGGTTTTCCGGGCGAATTCGCGGTGAAGCCGCCGCCGATTCGTGCGGCGCCGGGAACGAAAACATGTTCACTTTCGTTACAGTTTGGTGAATCATGCGCCCTTCGATGACGGCGAGTTTCCCAGAACATGTCCAAACCGATGATCGCGCAGCTTCATCTCCTGACGCTGAGCTTTCGCAACCCCGAGGTCGAACGCGCCTTTGCCGGCCAACTGCTGCCGCGTCTGCGCGTGCAGGGGCGAGCGGCGATCCTCGTCGGCACGGTCATCTATCTGATTTCCGGGTTTCTCGATGGCTGGCTGCTGCCGCCGGAACATCGGGTCGCGGCGTGGGTGCTTCGCCTGTCAGCCCTGACCTACGCGGGCCTTGTTTTCACGCTGACGTTCAGGCCGGCCTTCGAGCGCTTCAACTGGCTGCCGCTGGGGTCCACCGGGCTTGTCGTCGCCGGCAGCCTGATCGGGATCCTTTACTACCTGCCGCTCGAGACCGCGGCTTATTTCTATCCCTGCCTCATCCTTTCGACCTTCTACACCTACAACTTCATCGGCACCCGCTTCATCTACGCGCTGGTCAGCAACGTCCTCGTGCTGATCGCCTACAACCTGGTTCTCGGCGGGCTGCGCGAATTTCCGCTGCCCATGCTGCTGAGCCACAATTTCTTCCTCATTTCCGCCAACCTGATCGGCGGCGGCGCCGGCTATCTGGCCGAATACCACCGCCGGGAGCTTTTCGTCCGCGAGGCCGAGCTTGACCGCGAGCGCCAGCACCATCTCGAGCGTTCGCTGCATGATCGCCTGACCGGCCTGCCCAACCGCGAATTGCTCGAGGACCGCATGGCGCAGCTGCTGGCCAGGGCGCGCCGCGACAGTGGAACTCACGCCGGCCTGTTCATCGATCTCGATGGCTTCAAGCCGATCAACGACCGGCTCGGGCATGACGGGGGCGACAATGTGCTGCGTCTGATAGCGCGCCGCCTGCAGTCCGCGGTGCGGCAGACGGACACCGTTTCCCGGCTCGGCGGCGACGAGTTCTTCGTGCTGGCGCATGACCTGGATACGCCGGCGCGTGCCGGCCAGCTCGCGGAGAAATTGCTTGCGTGCATTGCCGAGCCGATTGCCGATGCGCCCGAGGCCGGCGGCCTCGGGGCCAGCATCGGGATCTGCGTCNNTTTTCCGNNGGGCGTCAGCTCGCCGGAAAATCCGGAAGAGATCATCCGCGCGGCTGACCGGGCGATGTATGAGGCCAAGGGCGGCGGCAAGCATCGCCATGCCTTTGCCTCCGGTTGACCGGCGGCGGTTCGCCGGGGCCGGTGCGCGCGGCCAAGCGGCGCGCCTTTGCAGACGAAGGGGAATCAGGATGGGACAAGCCAGACGGCGCGGTGACCTGGAACAGCGGATTGCGCAGGCGCAGGCCAGGGTCGCGGCGACGCGCCCGGAAAGGCTGGTGTGCAACGGTTGCGGCGCCGACGTGACGGGCATCCACCCGGTCAGCGCGCGCGGGCTGGCCGGCATCGAGGCGATCTGGGTCGGCCAGTGCGACTGCGGGCAGACCACCTTCGCCGCTTCGGGTGACCCGCGTGCGGTTCAGGCGTTCTTCGACGCGCTCGGCAGCGACACGGAACTCAAGCTGGGCAGCCAGCGCCAGGACGGCAGCGGCCACGAGACCGCGTAGGCCGGGTCAGCGCTCGCTGCCGCGCGGCGCGCCCGGAACCTTGTAGAGGTCGACCGGTTTCGCCGTCGGCCTGTCCTTCGGCGGTGTAGGCGGCGGATACGGCGGGCGGGGCGGGCGCGGCGGGTAAGGGTAAGCCGGGTAGTAGCCGCCGCCGTAGTAGGGCTGCTGGTAGCTCTCGGTATAGACCGGCTCGATCTTGCCGGTGGCGTAGCAGCCGTTCTCCATTTCGCTGCGGCGCGACGAGTCGAGGTTCATGCGCCCGAGCGTGTTCAGGCACTGCTGGATTGCCGCTTCCGAGGGCAAACCGCTTTCCTTGCGCTGGCGCTCGCGTTCCTTGCGCTCCGCCGCCTCGTCGGCACGGCGCTCGCTTTCCAGGCGGTCGGCACGCTCGTGCCCGCTCGGCGTCGCGCGCGGCGCGGGCGCGCGCTTCCGGCGACACCACATCCTCGTCGACCTCCTTGAGCGTGCGGGCGCCGCCAGCGCATGGTTCGCTGGAAATCTGGGTGCTGCCGTCCGGCTGGCGGCACTTGTAGGCCTGGCCGTGAGCGGGCAGGGCGACGGCGAGGAAGCTCAGCAGGATGAACGGGGTCGTCTTCATGGCTGCTTTATAGCGCAACCCAAGGCAAATTGGGAGGGCTCAATGAACAAGCGCCCCGGGGGCGCTGCGTTTTTCCGCCGGACAAGGGCCCTGCCGTCAGAGAATCATCCCGGCGCCGACCGTGTTGTTTCTGCTCTTGTTGATGATGATGGCGCCGGCGGGCGCAATTGCCGGCGTAGGGTCGACGAAGAGCGGCTTGGGCCGATACTGTTTCGGTATGATGGTCCCTGATGCCAAGGGGAACTGATCGTGCGTGGGTTTGACAGAGAGACGCTTGAAAAGAAGCTACGGTCGCTCGAATCGCAGGAGGCGTGCACGTTGATCGCGGCGCGCTGCGCTTTGCGGGTTCAGCCGCTGTTGTTGGGGCGAGCGGGGAGGCGTGGTTCGAGCCGTGGTGGTCCGCGCATGCCGAGAATTGTTGTGCAGCAATTCTCGCAGCTTGGTGCCATGGCGCGTCCGTCATCTTGAGCAAGAGTGTGCGCGACATCGTCGAAGCCGCCTACCTAGCCGCCTCCCGAGCCGGCGACGCCTACTGGGCCGAGGATCGTGCCGACGCTGCTTACTCGGCCTATGCCCATCATGGCGACGCTGCCTACGCCGCTTCCGCCGCTGGCGCCGCCGCCCGTGGCGCTTTCGCCGCCGCCGCCGGCGTTGCCGCCGCCAGCGACACTGTCGGCGGTGCTGCCGCCCTCGCCGCCTCCTTCGCCGCCCGCGCCGCCGACTACGCCGCCGCCGCCGCCGACTACGACGATTATGTAGTCGTGGGGAGCGTTTCCTCCAAATACAATTTCGCGGCCGATCTGGAGATCCTGAAAAGCGCTGGGCCGGAACGGCTGCGCACTTGCCGCCTGTGGCCGGCCGAGGACCCATCCAACCAGTACGAATCCTGGCGGTCCTACCTGGCGCGACTGGCGAAGCTCGACCGTCGGCTCGCGAGCCTGCTCCAGGGGATCGCCGACGGCCAGGCCCGAGCGGAAGAGGTGGCGGATTGGCTGGAAGGCTGGTTCGAGCGAAGTCAGGCAGGTGGCGATCGGGCAGATTCCGGGAAGCCGCAGATTCAGCGGGCGTAGCCAAGGTCGAATCGCACGCAGGCAATCCACCGCCCGGAGATGCCACAGAGGCGCGGCGCGCCCAGGCATCGCTGGCCAGAATCCAACCAGAAAGCGTGGCGAGCCGGGACTGTCTCGGGCGCGGGCGGGTGGTACAGGCGCTGGCGCAACTGGTCGCCGAGCGCGCAGGCGACCGGCACCTGGCCTTGGGCCTGTTCGGACCGTGGGGCAGCGGCAAGTCGTCGACCATTGCCCAGCTGTCGGATTTTCTACGCAAGGCTCACCCGGAAATCCGGACCGCCGAGTTCAACGCCTGGAAAAACGAAAAGGCGACCAACCTCGGGGCGATGCTGGCGCAAGCGGTGGTGAACAGCCTGACGCAGGATCTTGGTTGGTGGGACAAGATTCAACTGGCGATGCGGCTCAATCTGCTGCGCCGAGACAGGCAGCGCCAGGCGGCCACCCGCGATGTGCATCGCTTGAGGAAGTGCCTGGAAGGGTGGGCCTGGCTGCTGCTGCCGCCTGTCCTGATCTTGATTACGCTGGTGGTCTTGATCTGGACTCTGTTACCCGATTTGGGAGAGTCCAGCTGGCAATGGCCCAAGTGGGCGGCAAGCTTGGTGGCGTCCGTCGTGGTCGCTTACCAAGGGGCTGCCGGTTTTCTCGAAAGGAACCTGACGGCCTGGTTCAAGCGTCTCGGGGTCAAGCAGCCGGCGACATTGCTGCGCCTGCCTGACTACGCGGGAGAGCGCGGCATCCTCGGTGAAATCCATCTGACCCTGACGCAGCTCTGTTCGCTGTGCCTGGCAGCCTGTCGGGCTTACCCAGAAGTATGCGATAATCATACCCGTTGAATCAGACGGACATTGCGATGGCCTTTCACCCGATTAATCGAGACACCGACTACCTGCTGCCGCCGTCGGTACAGGACTGGTTACCGGAGTCGCACCTGGCGCGCTACGTCGTGGATGTCGTGGAAGGGCTCGACCTGTCGGCACTGGTAAGTGCCTATGTCGGCTGCGGCAGCGAGGCCTATCACCCGGTGACGCTGCTCTCGTTGTTGATTTACGGCTACGCCACCGGGACGTTTTCCAGTCGCAAGATTGAGCGGGCCACCTACGACTCGCTGGCCTTCCGTTACATTGCCTGCAACCGGCATCCGGATCACGACACCCTGGCGACGTTTCGGCGACGCTTTGGCAAGGAATTCCAGTCGGCCTTCGTCCAGGTCCTGCAGATTGCCCGCGAGAACCAACTCTCGCGCTTTGGCACCGTCAGTCTGGACGGCACCAGGATTCACGCCAACGCCAGCCGGCACAGTGCCCTGTCGTATGGGCATGCCGAGAAGATCGAAGCCCACCTGAAGGCCGAAGTACAGGAGTTGCTGGCGTTGGCGGAGGCGGCGGATCAATCGTCGGTGCCCGACGGGGTGAATTTGCCCGACGAGATCAAACGCCGCGAAGATCGACTGGCGGCAATTGCCGTTGCGAAGGCCAGGATTGAGGCCCGAGCCGAGGAGCGGCATAAGCAAGCGCAGGCGGAACACGACGCCAAGAGGGTGGCCCGTGCCAAGAAGGAAGCGGACACCGGCAAGAAGCCCGGCGGCAAGTCACCGAAACCGCCCGAGGCCGGCCCGCGCGCCGACGACCAGATCAACCTGACCGACGAAGAATCGCGGATCATGAAGGTCGCCGGCGGCGGCTTCGAGCAGTGCTTCAACGCGCAAGCCCTGGTCGATACCGAATCGATGCTGGTGCTCGTTGCGCACGTCAGCCAGGACACGAACGACAAGCAGCTGGTTGTGCCGATGGTCGAGAAAATGCAGGCCAATCCCGAAGGCCTCAATCAACCGGACATCCTGCTGGCGGATACCGGATATTTCAGCGAAAAGAACGTCGAGACCTGTGTCGACGCCAAGATCACGCCGCTGATCGCAGTCAGGCGCGATCAACACCACCCGCAGTGGCGAGATCGCTTTACAGAACCAGAGGCACTGCCTGAGGACGCTTCAGCCCTTGAGGTGATGAAGCATGCCCTCAAAACCAGGGACGGTCGCGCCGCCTATGCGCTGCGCAAGCAAACGGTGGAGCCGGTGTTCGGCATCATCAAATCGGTGATGGGATTCCGCCAGTTTCTGCTGCGCGGTTTGGACAATGTCCAGAACGAATGGACGCTGGTTTGCCTGGCGTGGAATCTGAAACGCATGGCCGTATTGCGCCCGCAGTAAGCAAATAGAACAGGAGCATTGCAACTTCATGGCCAAACCACCCGATTTCAGCCAGAAACGCGCCAATTCATCCCGAATCGTCAAATTATCCCGCCGGGCCGTATCAAGTCCGACAGGCTGCTGGGGCGGAAAGAAGGCGCAGCCGACGGCCGCCCAGGACAACTGCTGCTGGTAGTCGACGATCTCGACCGCTGCGGCATCAATACCGTCAAGGAAGTCCTCGATGCGGTGCGGCTGGTCGTCGACATTCCCCACGTTACCACCCTGATCGCCATCGACGAGCGCATGGCCTTTGCTGCCGTCGAGAAGAACTACGACCAGTTCGGCCATGCCGGACGACCGCCGGCGCAAGTGGCACGTGACTACTTGGCCAAGGTGCTGCAGGTCAGCGTGGTGCTACCCCTGGTGGATCGCGACGGGGTCCGCCAGTATGTCGATGCGCAATTGTTTCACGGCGTCGCCTGGCTGGAGGACGAAGAGCCCGTCGTGGCTGGTAGCCCTGACTTGGCGCCGCCGGGCGAGAGGCAGCCCGGCCAGCTGCCAGACGGCGGGCAGGTGGACGGTTCGGGAGAGGCGCCAGGCGATGCGCTGCCGCCGCAGCCACTTGGGCTGGCGCTCGTGCCCGCACCGCCCGGCGGCGACAGTCTGTCGCCGGCGGCATGGCCCGCCGAGAAGACCTTGTTCTGCGATCTCGTCAATGCCTACGCTTTCGGGAATCCGCGCTTGATGCTGCGTATGGAAATCACCTGGCGCCTATTGAAGTTGCTGTGGTTTGGGAATGCGGGCTACCGCTACGAAGATGCCGAAATCCTGATGCGCCTGTTGTTCTGGCGGGAATACCGACTTCAGCAGACACCTGAGCGCAGCGGTGTGCTCGATGCGTGGCTGGTCAATGGCGAGGAAAGCCTCTTCCCGGAGGAGTTGCGAGCTGAGTCGGGAAGGTTGCGAGCCGCGCTGAGGAGCCTCACCGATCTGCTGAAGCAGGGAGCCATCATGGAACGGCCCGCGGAGGACGTGCTGGCGACGGTCGACGCAGTGCTGTTGCCGGCGGCACCACCCAAGCCGGTGGCGCAGGCACAAGCTGCGGGTTCAGCCAAGGCGTGAGTGCGGTTGTCCGCTTAGTAGTGCATTTCAGAAGTTCGCACACGTATTTTCAGGCTGCCAGCTTGAGGGGTGGCCCTGTGCCCAACGGTTGCGCATGCGCGCGATCAGGGCATTGAGGTCGGCCCGGTGAACTTCCACTCGAATGGATGCGCAATGCTCTCGTAGTAGCGCTCGAAGTTCGCCAGCCGCTCGGCGAGCGCCTGCAAGCAAGGGAAGTCGTTCGGGGTCAGCACCTTGCGCTGCACGATCGAGAAGTAGATTTCGATCTGATTGAGCCAGCTCGCGTGGACCGGACCGTGAACCGGAACCAATCGTGGATGGGCTTGCGTGAGCCGGTGCACCGACGTCGCGCCACGATGCGATGAGCCGTTGTCCATGACCCAGAACACGCGCCGCGCGGTGTTGTACGGTGGCTGGCTCATGACCTGAACGACCAAGCGCTCGAAGGGTGCAATGCCGGTGGTCGCTTCGCAGCGGCCGAATACCTTGGCGCGATGCACGTCCAACGCAGCCAAGTACGCCCAGGCACCGCCACGCGCGTACTCGTGCTCCACGCGCATCGTCTGGCCCGGCCCGGTCGGCAGGCTCGGATGGATGCGCAGGCGTGCCTGGATGCTGGTCTTCTCGTCGGTCGAGATGACGAACTCGTCCTCGCGCAGCGACTGCCCTTGCCAGCGCCGCTCGTACAGATCCAGGATGCGCCCGGCCTTGATCTGGAAATGCGGATCGCGCGGGAAGATCCAGCAGCGGTGCTGCCAAGGGCGGATGGCGTCTTCGTGCAGCCAGCGCCAGACCGTGCTGTCGCTGATGCGCGCCACCACGCCCGAGCGCTGCGCGTGTCGCGCCACATCGGCCACGCTGAGCCGCGACAGCGGCAAGCCCAAAGTGGCGGGCAGTTCGCACGCGAGCGCCTTGATCTCAACCGCGATCTCTGGGGGAAAGACCCGAGGGCGTCCCGGGCGGGCTCTCTCCTCCAGGCCCGCCATTCGCTCCTTGAAGAAGCGCTTGCGCCACTGGCTCACCACCTCGCGCCGCGTGTCCAGGCACGTGGCGATCTGGTCGTTGTCCATGCCCTCGGCGGCCATCAGAATCATCTTGGCTCGAACAACCTCGAAATATGGCAACGTATATTTGGTCGCGCGACGAGTCAGCTCAGTGAATTCGTCCAGAGACAACTCGATATGG
Source organism: Dechloromonas sp. (assembly GCA_013693915.1). Lineage (GTDB taxonomy): Bacteria > Pseudomonadota > Gammaproteobacteria > Burkholderiales > Rhodocyclaceae > Azonexus. The sequence goes on from CP059264.1 coordinate 1,523,743, forward strand.
AACGGGCTCTTCCTTGGCATCTGCGACTCCTCGTTGAAGAATCGCATCACGATGCCATACGAGGCATGACCTATCAACAATATACGTGTCCGTATTTATGAAAGTGCCTACTTAGCCGGTCCGGACAGGGTAGGCGATTACCGGCCGGGCTGTTTGCCAAGCGACGGCCGCGAGAAAGGCCACTTCATCGCCGGTGATCAGAGGATCATCCCCGCGCCGACCGTGTTGTTGTTGCTCTCGTCGATGACGATGAAGGCGCCGGTGCTGCGATTTTCCGCATAGGNGTCGACGAACAGTGGCTGGGCGAGGCGGAAGCTGACCTGGGCGATGTCGTTCATCGCGAGCTTCTCGGCGGGCACCTTTTCCAGCGTGTTGACGTCGAGGCGATGGTCGATCGCCGCCAGCCTGGCCTTGGAGTCGCGCGTCGTGTGCCGGATCAGGTACGTGCGGGCGCGGTCCATCGGCGCTTCGGCCAGCCAGCAGACGGTGGCGTCGATCTGCCTGACGGCGGCGGGGACTTCGCCGGACTTGACGATCATGTCGCCGCGCGAGGTGTCGATCTCGTCGGCCAGCAGCAGGGTGACCGACTGTTCGGTGACGGCCTCGGGCAGGTCGCTGCCGCCGATCTGGATGGCTTTCACGGTCGACGTCAATCCCGAGGGCAAGACCGTGACGGCGTCGCCGACCCGGATCGAGCCTGATTCGACGCGGCCCATGAAGCCGCGGTAGTCGTGCAGCGCCGGGTTGGCCGAATCCTGCGGGCGGCAGACGAACTGCACCGGGAAGCGGAAGGCCTCGGCGTGCTCGGTGTGGGCGCCGGGCGCGGACTCGAGGATGTCGATCAGCGTCGGGCCGTCGTACCAGCCGAGCGACTCGCCGCGGTCGACGATCATGTCGCCGTTGAGCGCCGAAATCGGCAGGAAGCGCACGTCGTCGATGCCGACCTTGGCGGCGAATTCCAGGTAGTCGGCCTTGATCTTCTCGAACACGTCCTGCGAATAATCGACAAGGTCCATCTTGTTGACCGCGACGACCAGGTGCGGAATGCCGACCAGCGATGCCAGCTTGGAATGGCGGCGGGTCTGGGTCAGCACGCCCTTGCGCGCGTCGATCAGGATGATCGCGAGGTTGGCGGTGGACGCGGCGGTGACCATGTTGCGGGTGTACTGCTCGTGCCCCGGCGCGTCGGCGATGATGTACTTGCGCGTGCCGGTCGAGAAGTAGCGGTAGGCGACGTCGATGGTGATGCCCTGCTCGCGCTCGGCCTGCAGGCCGTCGGTCAGCAGCGACAGGTCGACGGCACCGAGGCCGCGCTTTTCGGAGGTTCTGGCGATCGCGGAGAGCGTGTCGGCGAGGATGGTCTTGGTGTCGTACAGCAGGCGGCCGATCAGGGTGCTCTTGCCGTCGTCGACGCTGCCGCAGGTCAGGAAGCGCAGCAGGCCGTGGTCTTCGATTGGGTCGCGGGCGGACATCAGAAATACCCTTCCTTCTTGCGTTGTTCCATGGAGGCTTCGCTGGTCTGGTCGTCGAGGCGGGTGGCGCCGCGTTCGGTGATGGTGGTGGCGGCAGTTTCCAGAACGATCTTTTCGACGGTGTCGGCGTCCGAGTCCACCGGCGCCGTGCAGGAAATGTCGCCGACGGTGCGGAAGCGCACCCGACGCTCGACGATCTCCTCGCCGGCCTTCGGCAGGTTGGTCAGCTCGCCGGACACCAGCGGCACGTTGACCGGCACGATGGCGCCCTGGCGGATGACCACCGCGCGCTGGTGGGCGAAGTAGATCGACGGCAGTTCGAGGCCTTCGCGCTCGATGTATTGCCAGACGTCCATTTCGGTCCAGTTCGAGATCGGGAAGGCGCGGATGTTCTCGCCCTTGTGGCTGCGGGCGTTGTACAGGTTCCACAGTTCCGGGCGCTGGTTCTTCGGGTCCCATTGGCCGAACTCGTCGCGGAAGCTCATGATGCGTTCCTTGGCGCGGGCCTTTTCCTCGTCGCGGCGGGCACCGCCGATGCAGCAGTCGAAGCCGAATTCCTCGATGGCTTCGAGCAATGTCACCGACTGGTGCTTGTTGCGCGATTCGCCTTCGTGCTTCAGCACCACCGTGCCGCGCTTCATCGAATCCTCGACCGAGCGGACAATCAGCCGCTCGCCCAGTTCGGCGGCGCGCTTGTCACGGAATTGCACGACTTCCTGGTAATTGTGGCCGGTGTCGATGTGCATCAGCGGGAAGGGGAACCTGCCCGGGCGGAAAGCCTTCTCGGCGATGCGCAGCATGCAGATCGAATCCTTGCCGCCGGAGAAGAGCAGCACCGGGTTGGAACATTGGCCGGCCACCTCGCGCATGATGTGGATCGCCTCGGCTTCAAGCCAGTCGAGATGACTGAGCGTGATCCTGGGCGTCGCGAGTTGCGTGGTCTGGGTCATTGCTGGAATCCGCACGGAATGTTGAGTGCGGCCATTCTAGCAAGAGCTTAATAATCATTTAAGAACGTTTATGCATCGACATATTGCAGTTTGGCATAACCGTTACCGCTCCGGAATTCGCCTTGTCCGGCGGTCGACCGTGGCTAACGCCCGCAGCGCGGGCCATTGCACGCTCCCGGCGCGATCCCGGGCACCGGGTCACAGGCCCGATCCCGGATGGCGGACGCGACGAATTTTCTTGCAAGGCCACGAACCTATCTGGAGTATATTCGCCGAGAGTCTTTGATCCTGATTCATGCTTGCGCGAACGGAGGGTAGCCATGCTTGGTATTCTGGGAATTCTCGTCTCACTTCTGCTCCTGATCGTCCTCGCCTATCGCGGCTGGAACGTCATCCTGATCGCGCCGATCTGCGCGCTGGTCGGCCTCCTGATCGGGGATTTCGACGCGCCGATCCTGGCGACCTACACCCAGGTCTTCATGCCGGCCCTGGGCAACTACCTGATCAAGTTCTTCCCGCTCTTCCTGCTGGGCGCCGTCTTCGGGAAACTGATGGACGATTCGGGCTGCGCACGGACCATCGCGCACAAGATCGTCGAGTGGACCGGCAAGGAGCGCGCGATAATCGCCATCATCCTGGCTTGCGGCGTACTGACCTACGGCGGCGTTTCGCTGTTCGTCGTCGCCTTCGCCGTGTTTCCGGTCGCCATCCAGATGTTCCGCGAGGGCAATTTGCCGAAACGCCTCATTCCGGCAACCATCGCGCTCGGCTCGTTCACCTTCACCATGTCGGCGCTTCCCGGTTCCCCGGCGATCCAGAACGCCATCCCGATGCCGTATTTCCACACCGACGCCTTCGCCGCGCCGGGCCTGGGGATCATTGCCGGCATCATGATGTTCGCCCTGGGCAGCCTCTGGTTGACGACGCGGGCGCGACGTGCCCGGAGCGCCGGCGAGGGATTTGGCGGCGAAGGTCCGGAGACGTCGGCCGCGGCGGAGTCGGCACCGGCAGGAGACCTGCCGTCGTTCGCCGTGGCGATCACCCCGGTCGTGCTGGTGCTGGTGATCAACTTCATCTTCAGCAAGTACGTCGTCGTCGATTTCGACTTCTCGTACCTGGCGTCACCGAAGTACGGCAAGACGACCGTCGCCGCGGTCGGCGGCACCTGGGCGATCATCGTCGCCATGGTGACCGCCTGCATCGTGCTCATCGCCCTGACCTGGAGGCGTTTCCGGAATGTCCGCCAGTCGCTCAACGACGGCGCCCTCGGCTCGATGCTGCCGATCCTGAATGTCGGCTCGGAAGTCGCGTACGGGGCCGTGATCGCCAGCCTGGCGGCGTTTGCCGTCATCAAGGTCTGGCTGATGTCGCTCACCGACAACCCGGTCATCGGTCTGGCAATCATCGTGAACGTGCTCGCCGGCATTACCGGGTCGGCCTCGGGCGGCATGAGCATCGCGCTGCAGGCAGTCGGGCAGCAGTACCTCGAGCTGGCGAATGCTGCCGGTGTCAACCCGCAAATCCTGCATCGCATCGCCGCACTCGCCTCGGGCGGTCTCGACGCGCTGCCGCACAACGGCGCGGTGATCACGCTGCTCGCCATCTGCGGCCTGAACCACCGGCAGTCGTACTTCGACATCTTCATGGTGGCGGTTGCCTTCCCGCTGCTGGCGATGGTGACCGTGATCGTCCTCAACGGCATGTTCGGCACTTTCTGAGGGGAAGACCGTGCGTACCCTGATCCTGTTGCTCGTCGTGGCGCTGTCGTTCCTTCCGCCAGCCGGCGCGCAGGCACAACCGCGGGCCAAGGAACTGCGCCTGCTCGCGGCGGAGCTTCCGCCGTATGCCTTCCAGATTCCGCCGGCCAGCGTCGCCGAGACCCCTGGAGTCGACCAGGGCCTCGTATACGAAGTCGTCAGCGAAATGGCCAAACGCGTCGGCCACACCGGGCTGATCGAGTTCCTTCCCTGGGGCGAGGCGCAACGCATCGCCAGGACGCAGCCGAACATCGGCATCCTGGCGCTGACGCGGACGCCCGAGCGGGAAAACCAGTACCGCTGGCTGGCCCGGATCGTCACCGATGACCTGATCCTCGTCGGTGGCCAGGGCATCGACGTTTCGAGCCTCGACAAGGTCAAGGACCGTCCGGTTGGCGTGCTTGCCCGCTCGGGCGCCGAGGCCCTGCTCAGGGAACGCGGCTTCACGCGCATCAAGCCGCAGCCCGAGGAATGGATGAACGCGCGCCTGATGCAGCAGCGCCGGATCGACGCCTGGCTGGCGCCGCGGCTGATGGTGATCTACGCGATGCACGAGATCGGCGGCAGGCTCGAGGTGCTGAACTTCGGCGAGATCGTGCGCAAGAGCGAAATCTACCTTGCCGCGTCGAAGGACTTGCCCGATGCCGAGGCCCAGAAGTGGGAAAGGGCGCTCGAAGCCATCAAGGCCGACGGCACCTACCAACGCATCCTCGACGAATACAACCGCCTCAAGATCGTGCCGATTCCCGACGAGATGCGGCGGCGCTTCAGCCAGCCCGTCTGGGAGGGCAGATAGGGCGGACGATTTTCGCCGGTCTGCGGGCGTCGACCGCATCCGGTCCCTCGCGGCCGCCCCAACACCCGCGGAGATCCGATGCCCCTGCTGCCCGCCAGCGACATCGAAACCGCTTCGGCGCCGCGGGACGCGGTGACCCGGCGGCGCAAACGGGAGTCGCGGAGCGATTCGCCACCTCGGTAGATCAGCCGACCCCGCCGGGCTCGACCCCGGTTTCAGGCCGTGCCCGAATGCGGGTTCGATCAGCGGATCGCGCGGTGACCGGGTGCCGCTGCCGGCGAGTCCGCCTCCCCGTCAGGCGAAACTCGTGCCGGATGCCGCGTGTGGCAAGTTGCGCAGCCGGGGTTTTCGGGACAGCACCCGGCAAATCGGCAACTGTCCGCGATCCGTCGGACCTGTACAGACCGGAACGGATTCAGGGCATGGACGCTGCGCACGCGGCGGAGTCAGGGTACTGGGTTGCGGATCCACACGCCTTGGATAGAATTGACAATTGCGTTCCACGTTGGCGCCCTCAAGCTGCGCGTAGTCCCGGAAGCGGGAAGCTGCGCCCCGTGTTCGGCTCTGCGACGATGCGATCAGTCGTGCCGTACAGGTCCTGCAAGAGGTAGCATCCGCCGGTCGGGTCCTCACGGAGGAACATGACAACGATTCAATCCAGCGTCCTGCGAATTCGGAGGTTCCGGATGAAACTGGCTGTTCGCTGTGCCGCCCTGTTGGCTCTGGTGTTTGCGGCCTTGCCGCAGGTCGAGTCCGCCGAGGTCCTCAACGGTGTGAAATCGCGTGGGCAACTGCGCTGCGGGGTGAGTGACGACGTTCCCGGCTTCGCCGAGCGCGATGCCAATGGCTACTGGCGCGGGCTGGAAGCCGACTTCTGCCGCGCGGTCGCTGCGGCGGTACTGAACGACCCGGAAAAGGTGGATTTCGTGCCGCTACAGACCAGTGCACGATTTCCCGCGCTGCAGACGCGCAGGGTCGACCTGCTGCTCGCCAACACCACGTGGACCCTCACCCGCGAAGCGGTCTTGCGGGTGCGCTTTCCCGGCATCCTCCTTTACGATGGCCAGAGCTTCATGGTCGCCGCCGCCGCCAAGGTGACAAAGCCCGCCGACCTCGACGGTGCGACGATCTGCGTCGAGAAGGGTACGACACACCAGCGCACCCTGGAAGCCTATTACAAGGCGACGGGACAGTCGGTCAAGCCTCTGCCCATGGCCTCGGCGCAGAAGGCGGCGGCAGCCCTGTACGCCGGCCATTGCCAGGCCTATACCGCGGATTCCGGCGAACTCGCGGCCATGCGCCTGCGTGCGCCGGGTGGTGCGGGGTCCTTCGTCATCCTGCCCGACCGCATCTCCAGGGAACCGATCAGCCCGGTCGTCTGGGGTGGCGATCCGGAGTGGGCGACGGTGATCCGCTGGGTTCTGAACATGCTCATCCTCGGGGAGGAGTACGGCGTCACCCGGGACCGCGTCGATGAGGAGATCAAGGGAAACAGGAANCCCCTGCTGCGACAGGATCCGTACGAGGGCAAGATCATCGCGCAGGCGCTGGGGATCGAACCGCAGTGNGGGATCCGGGCCCTGCGGGCCGTCGGCAACTACGGTGAGGTCTTCGAGCGCAATCTGGGGCGCGACAGCCCGCTGAAGATCGAGCGCGGCCTTAATCGGCTGTGGATGCACGGTGGACTCCACTATTCGCCGGCGATCGAGTGAGCAACTGTGTTTCGAGTCAAGCGAAATGAAGAGAATCGTCCCATGGTTTTCCGGTTCTGACGATGGCGTTGAGGATGGTCAGGAGCTTGCGCATGCAAGCGACGATGGCGACCTNTTTGGGTTTTCCGGCAAAAACGAGGCGATCGTAGAACTGTTTGATGACGGTATTGAAGCGGATGGCTGCCAGCGCGGCCATATAGAGGCTGCGCCGCACCTGCCCGCGGCCGCCGAAGATGGCACGCTTGCCGCGCATTTGTCCGGAGTCGCGATTGAATGGCGCAACACCGATCACGGCGCTGATTTCGCGGCGGGACAGGCGTCCCAGTTCCGGAACATCGGCGATCAGCGTGGCGATGGTCGCCGGGCCGATGCCACGCACGCTGGCAAGCCGCTGGGCGAGAACGGCATGGTGCGTTTCGATGTGGCTGGCCAGTTCGGTTTCGACCTCGCCGAGTTGCGCACGGATTGCCTTGATCAACGCCTCGATGCTCTTGCGGGCAGCGGCATGACTGACCGAAAGGCGCTGATGTTCGGCAACGTGCATCACGACAAGCTGGCGCCGGCGGGCCACCAGCGCCTGCAACGCCAGCTGTTCGGGCGTGGGCAGGACGCTGACGAAGCGATCCCGTTCCGGGTGACGGGCCAGCACCTGGGCCAGTTCGGCAAGCGCCTTGGCGTCGATTCGGTCGGTCTTGGCGAGGTAGCCCATGGCCTTGGCGAAATCCCGTGCCTGGCGTGGATTGACCACAGCCACCGCGAAGCCGGTCGCTTGCAGCATGCAGGCCAGATCACGCTCCAGACCGCCTGTGGCCTCCATGACGATCAGGTCGACCGCCACATCTGCCAGCTTGGCGACGAAGGCGTCGTGACCGGCGTCGTCATTGGCGAAGGTCTCGATGTTGCCGACCACACCGAGGGCGGCATCGAAAGTCCGTTTGGCGATGTCGATGCCGACAACGATGGCTTCAGGCATGTTCCTCTTCTCCCATCCTTGCAAATGCGATCTTGGGTCCAACAACTGTTCGGGCTCCAAAGGAACGGTCACGACGGCGCGCCATCAGCTCACACACGGGCTTGGTGGCCCCGAGGGGAAACAGGCTGCGCCACCGCGCCCGAAACAACGGACGCTGTGGATTTATGGACAGTCGGCTACGCCGATTCCCGCCTAACCGCGCAAGCGCGGTTTCCTATGGACAAGCCATGGAAAACGCTGCGCGTTTCCCACCGCTTGCCCACAGGTCGGCGGCTGCCCACAAGCTCCACAGCGTATCACCAACAACTTTCATATTCATGATTCGGGAAGATACAAGGGGTGCCCGGATGACCGACTTCCAGATCAACCTGACGATCGTTGTCTTTGCCGCAGTCATCCTGTGCATCGCCTTCGATCTCCTGGACATGGTGGTCGCCGCGCTGCTCGGCGTGAGCACGCTGATCGCCTTCGGGATCCTCGATGGCAGCGACCTGATGCCGATCGTGCACACCGCCGGCGGGCCGTTGTCGCTGCTCTTCGGTGGCATGGTGGTGGCGCGGGTGATCGGCAAGACGGGGATCTTCGAGCGGCTCGGCGATGTCTTCCTGCGCGCCAGCGCCGGCAGCGGCAGGCGGCTGCTGCTGCTGATCGTCGCCATGGTCGCGCCGATCTGCGCCGTCCTGCCGAACGCCACCGCAGTGATACTGGTGGCGCCGGTCATCGTCAACGTCTGCCGGGCGCTCAAGGTCGACTTCGTCGGGCCCCTGATCATCACGGCGATCGTCAGCAACGCCGCCGGGATGCTGACGCTGGTTGGCGACCCCGCCACCTTTCTGGTGGGCAGTGCAATCGGGATGTCGTTCCCCGATTATCTGCGGCAGGTCAGCCTGGGTGGTGTCCTCGCCGTGCTCGCGGTGGTGCCGCTGCTGCCGCTGCTGTTGCCCAAGGTCTGGGCGGCGCGGGTGAGCCTGCCCGCGCCGCGCCCACCCGTTCCCCTGGAGCGCCCTGGGTTCCTCGTACTGTCACTGCTCGTGCTGCTGCTGATGGTGGCCCTGTTCATGATCGGCGAGTACCTGCCGACGCGCATCGTCCCGCCACAGGTCGCGATCATCGGCGCAGCGCTGGCGCTGCTCCTGGTCTATGGCGTGCGCATCGAGCCGGTCGGCGCGGTGGTCCGGGATGTGGACTGGAAGACGATCCTGTTCCTCGGCGCCATCTTCACGCTGGTCCAGGCATTCATCAAGACCGAGTTGCTGCAGGGCCTGTCGATCCAGGTCTACGAGTGGTTTGGCGCCGACCTGTTGCCGGTGGCCTTCGTCCTGATCGCCGGCATCGGGGTGCTGTCGAGCCTGCTGGCCAATATTCCGGTGGTCGCCGCGGCACTGGTCATGGTCACCGGTTACCTGGTGGCGGCCGGCGCGGCTCCGGAGATTGCGCTTGCACCGGGCTTTGCCGATTGGCCATCGGCCACGCTGCCGGTATTCGTCGCGATGATGTTTGGCGGCACGCTTGGCGGCAACGCGACGCTGATCGGCGCGGCAGCCAATGTCGTCGCCGTCGGGATCTGTGCCGCAAATGGCCAGCGCGTGAGCTTCGCGCAGTTCCTGCGTGTCGGGCTGCCCATCGCGGCGCTGCAGTTGTCGGTCGGGGCGCTCTACGTCTGGGCCCTGGCCTCGGTTCTGGAATAGTTGCGCAGCACGGACGTCGCGTGGTGGGGATTTGCGCCAGCTTGTGCCCTGGGGCGATTGTGGGGGCTGGAACGGGCGGAAGGCGTCCCCAGGGCCATCGATCGCCCGACGGCGCCGATTCCGCCAGCATGCCGCCGGTGGCTGGCCTGGGCGATGCTGATCGCCCGGATCCACGAGAGGGTTTCCGCTGCTTTGCCGCCTGTGTGGCGGCGAAACGCGGATCATCGCCGTCATCATCGAAGCCGGGCGATCTGCGAGTTCCCCGGCCCCATCTGGGAGTGGCGACCGCGCGCGCCCCTGTCGGAGATGACCGGGTCGATCCCTGGTTTCAGGCCGCGCCCGGATACGGGTTTGATCAGCGGATCGCGTGAAGACCGGGTGCCCCTGCCGACGATTCCGCGTCCCTCGTGCGGCAATTTGTGCGGCACCTGCATGGATGCCCGCGGCCTGAGCGAAGATCTGGTGGTCAGGTGCGCCCGCTGCAGCACCTCGAAGGAACTCGCCGAATGGATGGCGGCCGCTGACAAGGTACTGGTGTTCTGAGCATGAAGGGACGCGACAGCGGCACGCCGGACGAGGCCTGCTGGGCCTCGTTCTTCGACCCGAAGACATTCTTGACCGGCCGCGGTTTCCCGCGGTGATCCGGCGCCGCGAATGCCTGCCATGAGCGAAATCACGCTGCGCCGCGCCGACCTCGCGGCCGCCGACCTGCCCGCCTACGAAGGCATCGACCTGGCGCGGGTGACGCTGGTCGACAGCGATGCCGCCGCCGCACGGGCCTGCGCCGAACTGCTCGCTCGCGACGCCATCGGCTTCGATACCGAATCGAAGCCCACCTTCCGCAAGGGCGAGGTGGCGACCGGGCCGCACCTCGTGCAACTGGCGAGCGACGACCGCGCCTGGCTTTTCCCCGTCGCGGGCGGCGTCGACCGCAGCAGCCTGCAGCGCATCCTCGAATCGGCGGCCGTCCTCAAGGTCGGCTTCGGCCTCGGCAACGACCGCAGCGCGCTGCGCGAGCGGCTCGGGATCGAACTCGCCAACGTCCTCGACCTCGGCGAAGTCCTGCGCGGGCCGGGCCACCGCGGCACCGTCGGCGCCAGGGTCGCCGTCGCGCACTTCCTCGGCTGCAAGCTGCAGAAATCGAAGAAGACCGGCACCAGCAACTGGGCCAGCCCGCAACTCAGCGAACGCCAACTGCTCTACGCCGCCAACGACGCGCACGTGGCGCTGCGGCTGTATCGGGCGTGGCGGGAGGGAAGTGCGGGGTAGCGGCGGCTTTTCGGAAGGCGTTCCGGACGGGCGGCGGTTCCCGGTTCAGGCGGCGGCGAGGGCGGTGTCGATCAGGGTCGACGCCAGCCGCTCCTGATGGCGGCGCGAATCGGCGAGGTCGGCCTTGAGGCGGTCGCAGAGGGCCATCAGTTCGTCGACTTTGGCGACGATGCGGTGTTGTTCGGGGAGCGGGGGCAACCCAAACAAGAACGCGAACAACTTTTCCGATTGGAGCTTGCAGGTGCCATGCGTTGAGCGCTCAACCAAGTCAAGAATCTGGTTCTTGTAGCCTTTGCATGCGAGCGCCAAAAAGGNGATGACCTCGCTTCGAAACGGCGTTAGCGACTTCATGTCTTGATTTATCGCGACGTCGATCTTCGTAACAGCGACCGGAAACGAATGCGCGAGGATCATCCCACGAACCACGACAAGCAGACTTTCTTTTGGAATTCGGGACAAACTTGTTTCATTCAAGGCGAGTTCGGTTACGTGGTCTTGGGCGTCATTGATCTCATCTACCTTCATGTCTTTTGGACTGACCCATGGAATTCCCATGCCCCAATAGCTTGTCTTTTCCTTGCTAGGCGTTGCGCCACCGCCAATTCTGCAAAGATCTGGCAATGTGACTTCTGACCACCCGTTAGGTACCGCAAACGATTGCTCGCTTTTGCCCAATACCGTCAACAGCTTCGATTTTTGCAAACNGCCTTCCGCCTCAACGCGCGCCCGTTCCTTCGCAATCCGCTTGAGCAGTTCGCTCGCCGGTTCGTCGTTGGGGTCTTGCGGCACGAGCTTGCCCATGACGGCGAGTTGCAGGATGGTCTGCTTGAGGGCGTCGAGGCTGGATTCGCTGGTGAACAGGGTGGCGAAGTGTTCGGCGAGGCGCTGCCAGTTGGCGGCGAGTTCGGCGGCGTCGGTGCTTCGGGTGAGCGTGCCGAGCAGGGTGTCGACCAGCCGGGTGTGCGCCGCCTCGGCGTCGGTCTGCTCCGCCTCCAGCCGGTCGCAGAGGGCCATCAGTTCATCGACTTTGGCGACGATGCGGTGTTGTTCGGCGAGGGGCGGTAGTGGGAAAGGAATCGAGGCGAGAGCTTTGCCCGACAGGTTGGAAATACCCACGCCTTTGCGGAATTGATTGATCTCGCCGCTCAGGTCGAGTTGCTGAAAGATTCGGTAGGCGTAGTACGGATTGATCCCGGCGAAGAAGCGGGCGCGGTGAACGTGATTCTGGAAGGAAATTTCCTCCTGTCCGTCCCAAACCGCAGCGCGCCCCGCTTCGCCGCCTTCGCAGATCAGAAGGTCGTTCCTGCGCGCCGTGCAGCGTTCCAGTTCCTCGTCGCGGATAAGCATCTCACGGACGTTGGCGAGATCGAAGCGCCCCCAGTAGAGGTTGGAGGTGGTGATGTACCGGCGCGTGTGACCAGTATTGCGGCCCTTGTCGAGCGTCTTGCCGGAGTTATGCTGTGCCACATCGCCGAAGCGAAGCCATTTCCATCCGTTGGGGATGGAAAACGGACCGGTGGCATCATCGGTCGGCGGAACCGGCGGCAACTTGAGTTGCCTGCGTTCCGCATCCACGCGCTTGAGCAGTTCGCTCGCCGGTTCATCGTTCGAGTCCTGCGGTACCAGCTTGCCGCGCACCGCCAGTTCGAGGATCAGCCCGCGCAGTTTCCGAATGCCGTCCGGCGCGGCGGCGATGAGGTCGAGGTGACCGGGCAGGCGGGCGGTCATGCGGCCGATTGTTCCGCATAGCCCCAGGCTTCAAACTGCGCGCGGTAGCGTGGGTCATCCTTGAACGCCTGGAAATAAACGTACTCGGGTGCCAGATCAAGCCCGTTGGACAAGACGACGGTTTTCATTTGATCATCTACCGTCACTTGGCTGAATAGTCCGGTATCTCGCAACGACTTGAATAACCCCAAATCGAGAATATCCGTGAGGTCGGCGATGCCCGAGCTGCCCTTGTCGAAGGTGACGGCCAGTTTGTAATCGTGCAGATATTCGACAGCGGTGATGTGCAGGATCATCGCTTGAGGTTCCGGTAGAAGTTTTCGTGCGTACCGACAAGCAGCAGCAGGCGTGTTTCCGGGTCGTATTCGTAGGCGAGCAGAAACAACTGTCCGACGCACGAGAACTTGTAAACGAATACACCGGCCAAATCGCCCTTCTTGGCTTCGCCCAGGGATGGGTCGGCGACAATCGCCGCAACGGCGTCATCGACATCGGCCTGTTGATTTCGATGTAGTCGCTTGTATGCGCGACTGAACGCATTGGCCTGAAGAACCTGAACACCGCTCATGCGTCTCGTCGGCCTTGGGGAACGAACGGCGTGGCGTTTTCCCGCCCTTCGGCGCGGGCGATCAGCAGGTCGCGCACGAAATCGATCGGCAGGTCTGGGTTGTCGAGCGCGGCCTTGCCGACCTTGGCCCAAAACTCGATCTGGCCGGCAATGGTCCGGCATTCCGCCTTGGCGTGGGTTTTGGCGTTTTCGTAAAGTGCATCTTCGATGCGGACAGGCATTCCCATGGTTAATCCTTTGCTACATTAAGCTACATGTGTAGCTTAATGGGCTTATCGCCTGTTGGCAAGGGCGTCGGCCAGTACGTTTTTGAGTTGCGTCCGCGTTTCGCCGATTTTCGCCTGCAACTCGGTGTACTCGACGAGCAGTTCTTCGGGGTTGTGCGCCACCGCGTCCGGGCTGTGCGGGTTCCTGATGTCGAGGTTGTAGTTGCGCGCCTTGATGTCGGCGGCCGAGACCTTCCACGCGAATTCGTTTTCGACGCGATTGTTGCGGTCGACCCCGCCCCACCAGGCTTTTTCGGCGGCGAATTCCTCGATGCGCATCGGCCGGGTCTNTGAGTAGTTCTTGACCCCGGCGGNGTAGGGGTGTTCGTAGAACCAGACGTCCTGCGTCGGCGTGCCCTTGGTGAAGAAGAGCAGGTTGGTCTTGATGCCGGTGTAGGGGTTGAAGACGCCGTTGGGCAGGCGCACGACGGTGTGCAGGTTGCAGGTGTCGAGCAACTGTTCCTTGATCCGCGTCTTGATGCCTTCGCCGAACAGCGTGCCGTCGGGTAGCACCACGGCGGCGCGGCCACCATCCTTGAGCAGGTGCATGATGAGGACGAGGAAGAGGTCGGCGGTCTCGCGGGTGCGGAAATTGGCCGGGAAGTTGTTCTCGATGCCATCCTCTTCCATGCCGCCGAAGGGCGGGTTGGTGACGATGACATCGACGCGATCCCTCGGGCCGTAGTCGCGCAGCGGGCGCGACAGGGTGTTGTCGTGGCGGACGTTGGTCGGCACGTCGATGCCGTGCAGGATCATGTTGGTGGTGCACAGCAGGTGCGGCAGCGGCTTCTTCTCGACGCCGAAGATGGACGACTGCAGGCGTTGTTCGTCGTCGACCGTTTTCACGTGGTGCCGGCGCACGTGCTCGATGGCGCAGGTGAGGAAACCGCCGGTGCCGCAGGCCGGGTCCATGATTCTTTCGCCAAGTTGCGGGGCGACCATGTCGACCATGAACTGGGTGACCGGGCGCGGCGTGTAGTACTCGCCGGCGTTGCCGGCGTTCTGCAGGTCGCGCAGGATCTGTTCGTAGAGGTCGCCGAACAGGTGGCGGTCCTGCGCCTTGTTGAAGTCGAGCCCCTCGACGATCTTGTTGATGACCTGCCGCATCAGGTGGCCGGATTTCATGTAGTTGTAGGCGTCCTCGAAGACGCCGCGGATGACGAAGCCGCGCCTGTCGCCACCGACCGGTTGCAGGTTCTTTAGGGTGGGGAAAAGCTGGTTGTTGACGAAGTCGAGCAGTTCGTCGCCGGTCATGCCCTCGGCGTTGGCCGCCCAGTTGCGCCAGCGCAGGTGCTCGGGGACGGNGGAGCGGTAATCTTCATCGAGCAGCTCGTACTCGGTTTCCTTGTCGTCGTAGATCTTGAGGAAGAACATCCAGACCAGCTGACCGATGCGCTGCGCGTCGCCATCGACGCCGACATCCTTGCGCATGATGTCCTGGATGGACTTGATGGTGGTGGAGAGGGACATGGGGAATGCCGATCAGCCGTAGAGTTGTTGTTCCAGTTGCTGCAGGGCCTCGAGATAGGCTGACCTGCCGCCGAACGCCCTGATCAGCTCGGGCGCCGTCCCCAGCCGCGAGAACGGGTCGAGGGTCAGGATCTTGATGTCCTCGATGCTCTCGATACCGGCGTCGGCATACTTCTCGAGCAGGGCGTCGAGGACGGCGCGGGCCTGGTCGCCGTACCTGGCGAAGGCGTCGCGCTTGCGCACCTGTTCGGCGCGCTCCCGCCGCGAGAGTGGCGGGCGGTCAAAGGCGACGTGGCAGATCAGGTCGAAGGGGTCGAATGCCTTGCCCTGTTTCTTGCCGACCTCCTCGGCTAGCGCTTCGAGCAGGACGCCCCGGGCTTCCAGTTCGTCGATGACGGCCTTCTTGCGCCCGGCGCCGGTCCAGCGGCGCAGGAAGTCGTCGAGCGAGGCGTACTCCTTGCGCACCGCGCGGCGGGTGTAGTCCTTGAGCGATTCGGTGATTAGCTTGCCGTCGGGCCCGTAGTACTGGACGCGCTCGGCGACGACATGGACGGTGACCTCGCCGCCGACGACGTACTTGATGCGCTTTTCTCCCGGAGGCTCCGGGGGCAAAGGCGGCTCAGGCGGCGTGCCACCGGGTGGCGTCTCATCCTCGCCGGGGGCGGGTCCGGTGGAACTGGCGGNATCGTCACCCTTGGGCTCATAGATTTGTTCCGGCGGGCCATCGAAATCCGGATCGGCGAACAGTTCGGTCGCCTTCTTGAAATCCATGATGGTGAACCAGAACTTGCCGTAGTCCTCGTTGATGCGCGTGCCGCGGCCGATGATCTGCTTGAACTCGGTCATCGACTGGATGCGCTGGTCGAGGACGATGAGCTTGCAGGTCTGGGCGTCAACTCCGGTGGTCATCAGCTTGCTGGTGGTGGCGATGACCGGGTAGCGGGACTCCGGGTCGATGAAGTTGTCCAGTTCGGCCTTGCCTTCCGGCTCGTCGCCGGTGATGCGCATGATGTACTTGCGGTTCTCGGCGATGCGCTCCGGGTTGAGGTTGGTCAGCGCCTGGCGCATGCGCTCGGCGTGGTCGATGTCCTCGCAGAAGACGATGGTCTTGGCGAAGGGGTCGGTGGCCTTGAGGAATTCGGTAACCTTGCGGGCGACCAGTTCGGTGCGCTTCTCCAGCACCAGCGTGCGGTCGAAGTCCTTCTGGTTGTAGATGCGGTCCTCGATCAGGTTGCCGTGCCTGTCGGTCTGGCCCTGATTGGGCCGCCAGCCCTGCAGGTCCTTGTCGATGTCGATGCGCACGACCTTGTAGGGGGCGAGGAAGCCGTCGTCGATGCCCTGCTTCAACGAGTAGATATAGACCGGCTCGCCGAAGTAATGGATGTTGGAAACATCCTTGGTCTCCTTGGGCGTGGCGGTCAGGCCGATGTGGGTGGCGCTGGCGAAGTAGTCGAGGATCTCGCGCCAGGCGGAGTCTTCGGCGGCGCTGCCGCGATGGCATTCGTCGATGACGACGAGGTCGAAGAAGTCCGGGGAGAACTGCTTGTAGATGTTCTTCTCTTCCTCGTTGCCGGTGACGGCCTGATAGAGCGACAGGTAGATCTCGAACGCCTTGTTGGCCTGGCGCTTCTCGATCTTGGTCATGGCCGGACCGAAGGGCTTGAAGTCGTTGGTCCGGGTCTGGTCGACGAGGATGTTTCGGTCGGCAAGGAAGAGGATGCGTTTCCTGGCCTTGGATTTCCACAGCCGCCAGATGATCTGGAAGGCGGTGTAGGTCTTGCCGGTACCGGTAGCCATGACCAGCAGGATGCGCTGCTGGCCCTTGGCGATGGCTTCGATGGTGCGGTTGATGGCGTTGACCTGGTAGTAACGCGGCACCTTGCCGCTGCCGTCGTCGTAGTAGGGCGTTTCGACGGTGCCGCGCTTCTCGGGGCCGGCGATGCCCTTCCACGTGCAGTAGCGCTGCCAGAGTTCGCCCGGGCCGGGGAAGGCGTCGAGCGCCAGTTCCTGTTCGATCGGGGTGCGCTGGCCGGTGCGGTCGTGGATCAGGAAGGCGTCGCCGTTGCTGCTGAAGACGAAAGGAACGTCGAGGGTTTCGGCGTAGTTCAGGCCCTGCTGCATGCCGTCGCCGACGCCGTGGTTGTTGTCCTTGGCCTCGATCAGGGCGATCGGGAGGTTGGGGGCGTAGTAGAGGATATAGTCGGCCCGTTTTTGCTGCCCCCGGCTGTGCAGCTTGCCGCGCACGATGATGCGGCCCTTGGTGAAGCTCACCTCCTCGCGCACCTGGGTGGCGAAATCCCACCCGGCCTGTTGCAGGGCGGGGGTGATGTACTGGGTGCAGATGTCGCGTTCGGAGAGGTTCTTCTTGCTCATTCGTCACGCCTGGCAGTCGTGCGTCATTGTAAGGTGACACGGGCGGGCATGGTGCAATGTCGGTGGTGGGCTCGTCATGGCGCCGCCCGGCTGCGGATTGCCAATGCCCGCGGCGCCAAAGGTAGAGGCACCGCAGGCGCGGCGGATTTTCGGGTCATGCGCACGCCGCCGGGCCTGCTCAGCGTGCGGCCAGTCCCGCCAGGCGTTCGCGCAGGTCGGCGGGAGCGAAGAACAGGAAGGCGTTGCCCTGTTGCGTCCTTTCCAGCAGGCCCAGTCCTTCGAGTTCAAGGAGGTCACGTCGCGCGGTCTGATAGACGACGGCGTGCGAGCGCTGATGCGCATCCACCCGGTAAGCTTNCCCGGGATTGCGCAGCGCATGGTTGAGCAGGGCTGTCTGGCGGTGGTTGAAGCGGCCGCGCAGCGCCGGTGAGGCGGCCAGCAGGCTTTCGGTCTCCCTCAGTTCGCGCGACTTTCTCGCCACGTAATCGTGCAATGCCGCGATGGCCTGGCGGACCGTCTGCAACTGGTGGATCAGGAAGTAGGTGGTGTCGTTCCTGTCCGTCTCCGTGTGCAGGTAGGCACGCTTGTATTGCGCCGGCGCCTTGCGCAGGATGTGGCTGATCGAGGTGTATTCCATCAGCCAGTAGCCGCTCCTCGCCATCGACCAGTAGAACAGTGCCCGCGCCGTGCGCCCGTTGCCGTCGGCGAAGGGATGGTCATAGCCGATCATGAAGTGAAGGAGCGCGGCGCGCAGAACGGNGTGGACGAAGGGCAGCGAATTCTCGTCGGCATTGGCGAAGGCGCAAAGGCGGTGCAGCCGCTCCGGGAGTTCCGCCAAGTGTGGGGGTGNATGCAACGGCGTGTTGTCGCGGACATCGACGATCACGACGTCGTCGCTCTGTCTCAGCCTGCCCGCATCTTCAGGGTTTTCCAGCGTGTCTTCGGTCAACATCCGGTGCAGTTCCAGGATGCCGTCGGGGGTCAATGGCGCGTCGCGCAGCGAACGGAGGTGCTCCATCGCCCGGTAATTGTTGAAGATCATCCGCTCGCTCGGGTCGCGCGGCTTGCGCCCGCTGCGCAGCATTGCTGCCGCCACCTTGCGTGTCGTCGACGCGCCCTCCAGCTGGCTGGAAGTGATGGCTTCCTCGATCAGGGAGCCGATCAGGAAACGCTGCGAATCCTCCATGAGCGGCGCAGCGGCGGCCGAACGGATCTGGCCGGCGGCATCGCGGTCGATGTGGTGCAGGTCGATGGCGACCGGCGCCGGTGTCGCGAAAACGAACGGCTTTCCTTGCTTGTCGAGCAAGGGCAGGGTGTGCAGCAGGCGGCGGCGGGCTGCGCTGACCGCGATCCACCATTCTTCATGCGAGAGCCCGGCCGGGGCGGGCCGACGGCGTAGTTCGTCCCAATGGAGGTAGCGCCCGAGCGGCAGCGGGTCGACCTGCTCGAGCATGGCGGTGAAGCGCATCGGGTCGAGATCGGCAGGCAGGGGAGCGGGTGCGGGCGGGGCTTCCGGAACGCGCATGTCTACTAAATTGACGCAGCATTAGTAGAGATCAGTATAGGCCCCATCGGCCGGATGTCACTAATTTCGATATGAATTAGTACAAATGTCATTGGGGCGGGCGGCCATCGAACTACACACTTGCCGCTGGGGCCGGAAATCGTCGCGAATATCGCGTCGACCGCAACCGGCCCGCGGGTCTTGCCGCGGCTACCCCGTCGGCAGCTCCTCCTCGGGCACGGCCCTTGATTTCGTCGATGCAGCCGGGCACACCGGTACGGGTGTTGCCGGCGTTGCCTTGGTCGCAGTCGATGTGCATGGCGAGGCCGATGTCGGGGTTCACGATCGCGACGGCGTCGCCCCCGATGGGATCGCGGTCGCCAGGCTGGCCGATCGGCGGCAGGATGCCGCGCTCGAGCTGCCCGCTCAAGGCGATTTCGACCCGGCTCGCCTGGCGGGTCGGGCCGGGCGCGCGGTGCCCTGCCGCAGGTCTTCGAGCAGGGCCTGCGCCGGCAGCGACAGCACCTTGTCGCGCAGATGGACGACGCACCACTGGTTGCGCAACGGGAAGCCGGCGACGTCGAGCACGGCGAGACTGCCGCCGGGCGGGACGTCGCCGAGGGCGTGGCGCGACAGCACGGCCAGCCCCATGCCGGCGGCAACGAGTTCGCGAATCGCCTCGCTGCTCGCCAACGACAGGCGGACGTTGAGCACGATGCCGGTCTCGTTCAGGTGGCGGTCGACGACGTGGCGCGAGCCGGATCCGGCCTCGCGCAGCAGGAAGGGCTCGCCGGCGAGCTCGGCCAGCGTAACGCGGCGGCCGACGGCCCAGTGCGCTGCCGGCGCCACGACCACGTGCTCGTTGTCGAGGAAGGGCAGGCTGATGACGTCCGGCCGGTCGGGCGGGCAGGACATCACGTAGAGGTCATCGCGGTTGGCGAGCAGGCGGTCGACGATGGTGTCGCGGTTGGCGATCTCGAGTTCGAGGGCGATGTCCGGGTAGCGCTGCCAGAATGCTCCGAGCAGGCGCGGCAGGAAGTGCTTGGCGGTGGTGACCAGGCCGACGCGGACCTTGCCGCGGCGGAAGCCCTTCAGGGCGTCGATTGCCGACTCGAAGCGGTTCCAGGCGTCGTCGAGGTTGCGCACGGTCGCCAGCAGTTCTTCTCCCGCCGCCGTCGGCGCGATCTCCCTGCCACGCTGCTCGAAGAGCGGCAGGCCGATGGTGTCGGAGATCTGGCGGATCTGGATCGACACCGCCGGCTGGGTCAGGTGCAGCGCCTCGGCGGCCCGCGTGAAGCTGCCCTTGCGGGCGACCTCGGCGAATGTTTCGAGCTGGCGGAACGAAATGCGGCGGCGGGGCATGGATAAGCTCCAGTAAATGCAAGTGCAAAAACATTTGATTGGATTTTATGGCGAACCGTCGCCATAGTGTTGCCGTGGCCGCAGGAAACGCGGCGATCAAACCCGAAAACCAACGAAAAGGAGATTTCAGATGCGTCACTATCCCACGAACAGCCCGGAAGCCATGGCTCGCATCGTCGCCGTCGCGCTGCTCGCCGACGGTGCCATCGACCCCGCCGAGATGACCGTCCTCGAGCGCCGCCACATTGTCGAGGCGATCGGCATCGAGCGCGAGCGCTTCGACCGGGTGCTTGCCGATTACTGCGAGGATTACCTGGCCAACGTCCAGCGCATGCCCTACGGGCAGTTCCGCCACGATGCGCAGACGATCGCCCTGCTGCTCGACGAGATCCGCGCGCCGGAACTGCAGCAGAAGGTGCTGCGGGCCATGCTCGACGTCGTCAATGCCGACCGCTGCCTTGGTGGCGACGAGGCGGTGATCGTCGCCCAGGCGATGCGCCAGTGGGACATCGAACTGCACCAGGTCNNGCCGACACCTCGATCCCCGCGCTGCGCTACGGTCCGCNNTGCACCGCGCCGAGCGCCTGGCGGCCTGACCCCGCCGTCCGCCGGCAGCCGGGAAACTCCGCGGCGATTCCGGGAACGGGGCGCCGCCACCGCCGGCCTCGGGATTGCCGCGGGAATGCCGCCGGGAAGCGGCTGCGCGGCGGGGGATGGGTGTTATCCTTGCACCCGTCCCACCAATTGCCGAGCGCCGCCATGCATACCCACGATCTTTCGTCCTGGAGCCACAGCCACGTCTTCGACGCGGGCAACCCGGCGGGCGAGCGCGGCACTCGCGCCGTGATGTGGATCACGCTGGCGATGATGGCGGTCGAGATCGCCGCCGGCTACTGGTACAACTCGATGGCGCTGCTCGCCGACGGCTGGCACATGAGTTCGCATGCGCTGGCCATCGGTCTCTCGGCGTTCGCCTACGCCGCGGCGCGGCGCTACGCGCGCGACCCGCGTTTCGCTTTCGGCACCTGGAAGATCGAGATCCTCGGCGGCTACACCAGCGCCATCCTGCTTCTCGTTGTCGCCGTGTCGATGATCTGGCAATCGGTCGAGCGGCTCGTCGCGCCGGAGCCGATCCACTACGCGGAGGCGATGGTCGTCGCCGTCATCGGCCTCGTCGTCAATGTCGTCTGCGCGCTGATCCTCGGCCATGCCCACGACCACGGTCATGGTCACGGCCATGACGATGGTCACGACCACGGCCATGACCACGGCTACCACGGTCACGATGATCATGCCCGGCACGGTCACGGCGACCTCAACCTGAAGTCGGCTTACATTCACGTCGTCGCCGACGCGGCGACCTCGGTGCTGGCGATCGCCGCGCTCGCCGGCGGCTGGATCTACGGCTGGTCGTGGCTCGATCCGTTGATGGGCATCGTCGGCGGCATCCTGGTCGGCATCTGGGCGCGCAACCTGCTGACCGATACCGGCAAGATCCTGCTCGACCGCGAGATGGATCATCCGGTCGTCGAAGAAATCCGCGAGGCGATCGAGACGGGGCCGGAGATTTCGGGCACGCGCTGCACCGACCTCCATGTCTGGCGGGTCGGGCGCGGCGCCTATGCTTGTGCCGTCAGCCTCGTCACCCACGATCCGCAACTGACGGCGGCCGACGTGCGCAAGCAGCTCGCGGTGCACGAGGAGATCGTCCACGTCACCGCCGAGATCCAGCAGTGCCGCTGAACGGCGCCGGCCGCCCCGCGGCGTTCTCTGCGAAAATCAACCTTTTACAACATCCCGGTCCCCGGAATCCAGCATGACCACCACCGTCTTTGTCGATGGGCAGGAAGGCACGACCGGCCTGCAGATCAACGAATACCTGGCGCAGCGCGCCGACATCGAGGTGCTGCGCATCGACCCCGATCTGCGCAAGGACGTCGCCGAGCGCAAGCGCCTGATCAACGAGTCCGCCGTCACCTTCCTGTGCCTGCCCGACGCTGCGGCGCGCGAGGCGGTGACGCTGGTCGACAACCCGGACACCTGCGTCATCGACGCGTCGACCGCGCACCGCGTCAACCCGGCGTGGACCTTCGGCCTGCCCGAGCTGGCGCCGGACCAGCGCGCGAAAATCCGGGCATCCAAGCGCATCGCTAACCCCGGCTGCCACGCCAGCGCCTTCATCCTCGCGCTGCGCCCGCTGGTCGCCTGCGGGCTGCTGCCGGCGGACACTCAGGTCGCCGCCAACTCGATCACCGGCTATTCCGGCGGCGGCAAGTCGATGATCGCCGACTACCGGGCCGCCAGCGCCAGCACCACGCAGCTCAGGGCGCCGCGCCCCTACGCGCTCGGCCTCGCCCACAAGCACCTGCCGGAAATGGCCGCCTACACNGGGTTGACCGCGGCACCCATCTTCCAGCCCATCGTCGGGCCGTTCTACAAGGGGCTGGCGGTCACCGTCTTCCTGCACCCGGCGCAGTTCGCGCGGCCGGCCGGCCCGGCCGGCGTGCAGGAAGTGCTGGCCGACTACTACGCCGGCGAGCGCTTCGTACGCGTGGCACCGGTNGACCTCGAAGCCAACACCGAAGGCGGCTTCTTCGACGTCGAGGCCAGCAACGACAGCAACCGCGTCGATCTCTTCGTCTTCGGCAACGGCGAGCGCATGCTCCTCGTCGCCCGCCTCGACAACCTCGGCAAGGGCGCCTCCGGCGCGGCGGTGCAGTCGATGAACGTGCATCTCGGCGTCGACGAGGGCCGCGGCCTGGAATGACGGTTGCGCGGGCGCCGCGGCGGCGCGCAGCGGAACTTGTCGGGCGCCGCGCGCTCAGATGAGGCTTTGGGACGGCAAGCCGTCCGGGAGAAACCCGATGATGATCATGCCCCGCGTCGTCCGCAGCGCGCTGCTGGCGGCGAGTGCCGCGCTCCTGCTCGGCGCCTGCGCCGGAACCGCGGATTCGCGCGGGAGCGCCGCCGAATCATGGACGGCGCGCCACCAGGCGGCGCTCGCCGAGGCGAAGCTGGTGCCCGAGCCGGCCGCTTACGAAATCCGCTATTTCGACTGGGTCGACCGCGACCGCCAGCGCGAGGTGCTGGCCAAGCTCTACCTGCCGCCGGCGGCGGCATCTGCCGGCCCGGTGCCGCTGGTGGTCTTCTCGCACGGCCTCGGCGGTTCGCGCGAGGGCTATTCGTATCTCGGCGCGAACTGGGCGGCGCGCGGCTACGCCAGCCTGCACGTCCAGCACGCGGGCAGCGACAGCCGGCTGTGGGGAGGCAATCCGTTCGAGGTCGTCTCCCGCCTGCAGTCGGCGGCGAGCGAGGCGGAAGCGGTTGACCGGGTGCGCGACCTGCGTTTCGCCCTCGACCAGGTCTTCGCCGCGCCGGGGCTGGGCAGCCGGCTCGACCCCGCGCGCATCGTCGCCGCCGGCCATTCCTACGGGGCCAACACCGTGCTGCTCGCCGCCGGTGCCGTCTTCGAACGGCCGCAGGGCAGGCAGAGCTACGCCGAGCCGCGCCTCGCCGGTGCCGTCGTCATCAGCGCGCCGCCCTTCCACGGCGAGGCCGACGCCGAGGCCATCGTCGGCCCGATCGGCATCCCGACCCTGCACATCACGGCGACCGGCGACGAGATCCGCCTTCCCGGCTACCAGTCCGGCTACGAGGACCGCGTCCGCGTGTTCGCGGCCACCGGCAGCCCGCGCAAGGCGCTGGTCGTCTTCCGCGACGGCAGCCACAGCATGTTCACCGACCGTCTGGCGCCNGGGGGTACNGACCTCAACGTGCAGGTCAAGGGGGCCACACTCGACCTGTCCCTTGCCTTTATCGACGAGGTGGTCGGCGGGCGTCGCGGCGCCTTCGGCGAGCGCTCGGCGAGCCACGGCCAACTGATCGCGCGCCTCGAGTCGAGCCTCGGCGACGTGCGCTGAGGCGATGCGGCGGCTATTCCCCGGATGAACGCGCCGGCCCTGGCGCCCGCGCGCGAGCGCGCCTTCCTGCTGACGCTGGCGGCGGTCCAGGTCAGCCACATCGTCGATTTCATGGTCATGATGCCGCTCGGCCCCTACCTGATGCAGGGGCTGGGCGTCGACACCCGCGGGTTCGGCCTTCTCGTCGCCGCCTACAGTTTCGGCGCGGCGGCTTCCGGGCTGCTCGCCGCCGGCTTCGTCGACCGCTTCGAACGCAAGCGGACGCTGCTTGTCCTCTTCGCTGCGTTCCTGGCGGCGACGCTCGCCTGCGGGCTGGCGACCGGCTTCGCCACGCTGTTCGCGGCGCGTGTCCTGGCCGGCGTCTTCGGTGGCATCCTCGGCTCGCTGGTGCAGACCCTGCTCGCCGATGCGATTCCCTTCGCGCGCCGGGCGGCGGCCGTCGGCTTCGTTTCCACCGCCTTCTCGGTGTCGACTGTGGCCGGCGTGCCGCTCTCGCTGTGGCTGGCGGAAGCGCTCGGCTGGCGTGCTCCCTTCCTCGCCATCGCCGCCCTCGGCGCCGGGGTCTGGCTCGCCGGCTGCCGTGCGCTGCCGGTGCTCGACGCCCATCGCGATGGNCGTCGCGCCGCGCCCCCGCTCGCCGCCATCGGCGGCGTCCTCGCCGACGCCAACCAGCGCTGGGCGCTGCTCTTCTCGGGGACGCTGATCTTCTCCGGCTTCGTCGTCATTCCCTACCTGACCGTNCACTCGATCGCCAACGCCGGCGTCCTGCCCGGCCAGATTCCGCTGATCTACCTGCTCGGCGGGCTGGCGACGCTGTTCACCGCGCGCCGCATCGGCCACTGGGCCGACCGCACCGGCAAGCTGCAGGCGTTCCGCCGGCTGGCGCTGGCGGCGCTGGCGCCGATCCTGCTGCTCACCCACGTCGGCGAAGTCGGCCTCCTCGGCTGGCTGCCCGGCAGCCTCGCCTTCTTCGTCCTCGTCTCCGGGCGCATGATTCCCGCCATGGCGCTCATCGCCTCGGCGGCCGACCCGGCGCAGCGCGGCGCGGCGATGTCGCTCAACGCCACCGTCCAGTCGCTGGCGATGGGCGCTGCCAGCACGCTCGCCGGCTTCGTCATCGCCCAAGGTGCCGACGGCCGTTTCACCGGCTACGGCGAAGTCGGCTGGATCGCCGTCGCCGCCGGCCTCGCGGCAATCGCGCTTGCCGGGCGCGTCGCGGTGCGCGATGCGCGCTGAGCGGTTCCGGCGGAGCGAGGTGGTGGAAAGTATTGCCCCCTTTCAGGTGGTCGACCGCAACACTCGCTTGCCGTGTCAAGTGGGGCAGAGCAGGGGCCAGGGCCAAGCCATCCCTGCAATGGCTCGACGGGAACTCCTGAGGGCATATATGGAAATATGGGCGGTGGCGTGCCGAAAACCACCCGCCGTCTGAATTCGCCGCCTCACCGGTTGCGGTCCCCGGCTCCGGTTGTTCGCGCGACAAGAACAGGCATGAGCGCGAAAAGCGCGAGCATCGCCAGATAGACGCTTCCGGAGACGGGGTCGCGGCTGGCGATGTAATCCGCAAGCGATCGCTCCTGCAGGACCACTGCCAGCAGGAGTTCGGCGGCGAGCAACAGAGCGAGCGCGAGAAGCCCCGCGCCGAGGCGCGCGGGGATGGAAAGCGGGACGGCGAATCGTCTCATGACGAACCTCGCCGCGAACACGACGACGGCAAACATCAGCGGCATCTCGGCCAGTTCCGAAATGCGTTCCCCGAAGCGCGGCACCAGAAGCGACACGCGCAGCGCGCCAAGAACGAAGCCCGCGCCGAACACCAGGGCGAAGTAGGCAAGCCCGGCCTTGATCGCTGGCGCAGTCAAATCAGCACCGCCTCCACCGGCCTTCGCAGCGATGGTGGCAACTTCGTCCCGCGGCCGAAGCGGACGACCAGATCAGGCCGGCGTCCATCGACTCCGAGGAAGTTCGCAAACTGCGGCCTCAATGCGGATACCTCGACCGGTTGATTGAGCATCGCGTTGCGGATTCCCAACGCCGCCGACTGTAGCGCAAAGCGTTCGTAGCAGCGCCCGACTTCGATCCATTGGGCCGGGTTATCGGCCTCCGAGACGAACACCGCAATTCCTGCCGAACTGCGCACCTGTTCCGCGTATTTGTCGTTCTCGCTGTCTGCCGTAAAGAACAGGCCGAAGAGCAAACTGCCGAGCCACGCAGGCAGGGAGGGGTTTCCCGAAGATGCGGCATACAACCCGTCTCCCGTCCGCACGGCGTCGTTGGCGCTGAAACGAATCCATGCCTTCAGTTCCTGGACGAAAGCCCGGTCATTCATCTGTGCCGTGTTTCCCCGGACGACATACTCGAGCACCTTCTCCATTGGCGCGCGCCCGGTGAGGAGTATGATCCGAACGCCTTCGCCGGTGCCGGCCCGCTCGAGCAGCGCGAGCTCGCTCGGGGAAATCGGCTTTCCGTCGTACTCGCCCCGCGTGCTCTGGCGATCGGGAATTGCGTCGAACAATCGGGTCGCAACCGCCCTGGTTGGCTCCAGCAATACCCGCAGGGTCTTGCCCGCAGGATCGTCGAAGACGACCGTTCCGTTCAACCCGTTGGCGAGGGCCGCCTGAATCAGGTTCTCCGTTGCGCACCCGAGCGAAACAAAGAGGTGATGATCGTCGGGGTCCACCGCCGGACATCTTCGCGACAAATCGGGGAGGATTGAAATGGAACGGTCTTCAATGCTGAACTTCCAGCATTGCGTGTTGTGACTGGACGGTGCCAGGGTTGCATAGCGCACAAGTTCGCGCAGGAGCGCCGGCTTGTCGCCGGCGTCTGCCCCGCTGTGACGCCAAGTGCTGCTTACGGCGTTGTCGTAGCTGTTGCTACCGCCTGGCAATGAACATGACGACACGGTCAGCAGCCCACCGACGGTCGCTGACGTGCAAGCAAGAAATCCCCTTCGAGTAACCATGGCGGCCCATCCACGAATTTACTCCAGACGACATTGTAGAAGAATGGCATCGCCATCCCGCGAGCACTGACGATGAAGAACGATCGTTTGCCCGGCGCCGGGCCTTGTCGCGGTCTACCGTCGCCAAGGGGCAAAAAGCTGGATGCTGCTCCTTGCGCACCTCCTGTCCCACGTCGGGAGCCGACTGGCGCCGGCTGCAGCGAGTCGGGTCGGCATGTCGCCGTTGCGACTACGGCTGACAGGCCGACAGTTCGATGAGGTTGCCATCGGGATCGCGCAGGTAAACCGACGTTATCGGGCCGAGGGCGCCGGTGCGCGCGACCGGTCCCTCTTCGATAGTCACGCCGCAATCGTGCAGGTGCCCGATGACCGACGCGATCGACCCGGAGGCGATGAAGCACAAGTCGGCCGAACCGGGGACGGGATGCTGCGCGTGCGGCGCCATGGGCGCGTCCGCCGAATGCAGGTTGATCTTCGACCGGCCGAAGGCGAGCGCTCTTCGCCCGGCGCCGAAGGTTACGGGGGCCATGCCCAGAACCCTTCGATAGAAGGAAATCGTTGCATCCACGTCGCGCACGGTGAGCACGAAATGATCGAGGCGCTCAATCTGCATGGGGAGTTCCGTTCATTGGCGTTCGCCGTTCGAAGACAGTTCGAGCGAGGGATCAGGCGTCGCCCTTGTCGAGGCGAAAGACACGTGCGGCGTTGCCACCGAGAAAGAGCGCAAGGGCCTGCTCGTCGAGGCCGAGTTGCTCGATTCCTTCGAGCGCCTTGCCCGGGGTCAGCATGGGATAGTTGCTGCCAAAGAGCACCTTGTGGCGGCCGTGGCCGCGCATGAACTCGATCAGCGCCGCGGGGTAGCGGCGCACGGCGTAGGCGGAGGTGTCGATGAAGACGTTCTCGTGCTTCGTGGCGACGGCGATCGCTTCATCGGTCCACGGGTAACCGATGTGTCCCGCAACGATAGTGAGTTCGGGGAAATCCAGCGCGACCTGGTCAAGGTAGATGGGCCGGCCGGGCTCGCTCGGCATGAGCGGTCCTGTGTGCCCGATCTGCGTGCAGAAGGGTGCGCCGAGTTCGCAGCAGGCGGTGTNGACCGGGTAGAAGCGGCGATCGGTGGGCGGGAGTTCCCAGAGCCAGGGAAGGACCCGGATCGCCTTGAACCCAAGTTCGTTGATGCAGCGGCGGATTTCCCTGACCGCCTTCATCGGCTGCGATATGTCTACCGAACCCACGCCGATCAGCCGGTCGGGTGCCTGCTCGACGAAGCCTGCCACCTCGTCGTTGGAGATCATTACCGAGCGTGGCGCGACCCAGGCACTGATCAGCATCCTGTCGACGTGCCCCTGATCCATCGCCGCCACCGTCGCCGCCACGGGAAGTTCCTCCGTGGGAACGGCCGCCCTGGTCCAGCGCCGCAGCGAATCGAAGACCGGATCGGCGATGTGGCGGAGCGTGGGGTGCTGGCCCCAGGCGTCAATGATCATGATTTCGGAGTGAGCGTGGAGAGTGGTGCTGTGCGGTGCCTAAACTGAAGGTGTGGCGCGACGGGCCAACTCTGCCGGCACGGTGTCCCAGCGGCGAAGCAGCGCCTCGACTGATGGATTAGCACTCTGTATCACTTGAAGAACTCTACCGCTGCCCGGGTGACAAAGAACCTCTTACTGCCTTTGCTCGCGAACTCCAACCGAACTAGCGAAGCTGATACGAGCGAATCCAAATCATCCTTGATAAACCGATGGTCAGCATATTTGATTTTTCCAGCAGCCGCTCCGATAAGGAGGTACTCGTCCGGCTCCCCGGTAAACAATTTGTGTTCCATAAAACACTCAGCGTAAGCGGGTGGCGAACTCATTACCGCTGTATCAGTGGGGAGCGATTTCAGGCCGCCAACGATGTGGCAGCAACTCAGCGACCTTGCTCGCCGGCTGAGTGGGCAAGCGATTGAGTACATCTTTCAGATACACCAACGGATCGATGCCGTTCAGTTTCGCAGATTGAATGAGGCTCATGACGGCAGCTGCCCGCTGGCCAGCCCGTAAACTCCCCGCGAATAGCCAGTTGCTCCGACCAATGGCAATCGGGCGAATTCGATTCTCGACCCAGTTGTTGTCGATCGGCACGTGCGCGTGATTCACGTAGTGCGACAGCGCGGCCCAGCGTTTCAGGCTGTAGTCGATGGCTTTGGCAATGGACGAGCCATTGTGGACTTGCTGGCGATGGGTGGTCAGCCAACGATACAGCAAGTCGAGGATGGGTTTGGCTTTCTCCTGTCGGAGTCGCCATCGCGCCTCATCATCGAGTTCGGCGACTTCCCGCTCAACGCCATAGAGTTGCCCGAAGAACTCGAGGGCCTCGCCGGCGATCTGGCTCTGGTGATTGACATGTAAATCGAAGAATTTGCGCCTGGCGTGCGCCATACAACCGGCTTCGGTCACGCCGTCGGCCAGCAGGGCCTTGTAACCCGAGTAATCATCGCAAACCAGCGTACCGCGCCAGTCACCGAGAAACTCCTGGGCATGTTTCCCGGCCCGGCTATCGGCAAAGTCATAGACCACCGCCTTGATCGGATCGAAAGCGCCGGTGCAATAAGCCCACAGATAGGCCCGTTGCGTCTTGCCGGCACCGGGATTCAACATGGCCACCGGGGTTTCATCGGCGTGCAGAATTTCCCGGGCCAGCATCTCGGCTTTCAGGGCATCGACCACCGGCTGCAGTGCAACCCCACAGCGGCCGACCCATTGCGCCAGCGTCGACCGGGGAATCGCCAGGCCGGCCCGTTCAAAGATGCGTTCCTGCCGATATAACGGCAAGTGGTCGAGATACTTGGCGATCAGCACCTGCGCCAGCAAGCCGGCAGTCGGGATGCCCTTGTCGATGACGTGGGCCGGCACCGGGGCTTGCACCAGCGTTTCGCATTGGGCACAGACCCACTTGCCACGGATGTGGCGTTCTACCGTAAAAACGCCCGGCGTGTAATCGAGCTTCTCGGCAATTTCCTCACCGATCCGTTTCAGGTTGCAACCGCAGGCACAGGTGGTCGACTCCGGCTCATGAATGATCTCGGTGCGCGGCAGTTCCGGCGGCAGCGGCGCGCGCTTCGGCTGCCGTTTCTCGGTCGGGATGGCTACGGCCGACAGCTCTTCGAGCTCGCTTTCCATGGCGGCAATATCGGCATCCGCGGTTTCTTCAAAGAGGCGGGCCTGCGCGACGGGCCAGTGCTCGGCCTTGACACCGAAACGCCAGCGTTTGTGTATCGCCAGCTCATGTGTGAGCTTGTCGATCTTGGTCTGGCGCCAGTGCAATTCGTGATCCTGCCTGGCCAGATGCAACGTCAATTCCTGCACCAGTTGGCGCAGTTCCCCGGCGGTCAGATGATCAAGTTGGGCAGGGTTCAGCATGCGCGCATGATGCCAGTCCCGCCGACGAGCGGCTATTGGGGATGTCCACGATTGCCCGGTTTCACAGAACCCGGATGATGCCACCATCACCGAGCCGTTCCCACGGCAAACCCAGGACCAAGGCGTCAAACTGCTGCCGGGTCAGCGTGGCCGTGGCGTCCCCTTGGGGCCAGATGAAGCGCCCCTGGTGCAATCGGCGAGCCGCCAGCCAGATGCCGATGCCGTCATGCACCAGCACTTTCATCCGGGTGGCCGGGCGATTGGCGAAGAGGTAGGCTTGATGCGGTCGCGCCTCGCCGAAGGTTTCAACGACCCGACCGAGCAGGGTGTCGATGCCGGCCCGCATGTCGAGTCGTCGTCGCGCAAGCCAGACTTGATCAACGCGGATCATCGTAGCCATTCCTGTAACCAGGCGCCGCATTGATCGGCGGCATCGACCGGCCAATTGACCACTACGGTCGCGTTGCCTCGCCGCATTTCGAGCCGGATNGTCAGCGGCCGGCGCCGGGTTCGCGCTCACGTGAACCGGAACGAATTCGGGCTCTCCGCTCCGTACTCCATTGCCCCCTTGCCGGGCTTTCCGGGTCGCTGGTGTGACGCCGTGTTCAACCACCCAGCGCCTGAGCAAGTTGGCATTCAGGCCGTGGTGCAACGCCACCCGGGCAATCGATACATTCGGCTCACAACAGGCATTGACCACCTCTTGCTTGAACTCCGCGCTGTACCGGCGCCGGGGAAGATTCAGTATCCGCGTTTCCATCGTGTCCACCTATCTATTGGTGGACGCGATCTTCCTCGTTGCCGCTCTCAAATCACAGATGGGTTCGCCAATCGCTTACCACTCAGCACCGGATTCCACAAGCTGTCTGAGGATCGAGATTGCTTGTTCGGACAGCGTAGGCTGCGAGTTCAGCGCATTAGCAAGCCCCCAAATCCCTCGAATTGACTTGCAAGTTGGGCAATTCGGCTATCGAGTTGCGAAAGGCGCTCAACGAGCAGGGAATGGTTTGTTGCGAGAACATTCGAGAGTTCCTTGGACAGCATCGAATTTCGCTCGATGGCACCAGCAAACTCCTCGAAGTGCTTCTCCTTGAGCCACGTCAGAACTCGGTTAGCTCCGTTCCAGACCGCTCAGCCTTGAAATTGGAAAGAAGGCCAACAATCGTAGCGAACGTACCCGCTGCGGTTAGAGGATCCATGGCTTTTTCCTATTGCAGTGCCAAAGGGGTCGGAGACATTTCATCTGTTCTTCTGGTTGAAGGAAAATCCGACTTGCTGCGGTCAACGGGCAAGACTGGCCAAAAACTGGTAATGGCTCTGACTCCGTTCAGCCTGTCAGGGACGTCGGTCAGCAGCGAATGGTTGGGTCGCATGGCTCACTCTATGCCAAGGTTTTCAAGCCTGTATCGCAAAGACCGATACGGAATGCCGAGAATTCTTGCCGCTTCGGCAACATTGTTTCGAGAAGCTGAGAGTGCTGCACGTATTTCGCTGCACTCGATTTCTCGTAGATAGTCGTCGAGCGACGTCGTTCCGCGCGGAGTGGATACGGACAACGGCGCACTTTCGATTGTCGGTGCTTCCGACTGGTCACGAGCTTTGTAAGCAGCACGCAAATTGCCGCAGTGGTCGTTTCTTGGGAATGACGTTCAACATTTTGTCCTTCCGCCACGCCACGGATAATGCTTATTGCTTCAGTGAAGGTCGGAATAGTCATGAGATTTAGACGAGCGCTGATTGCGGTATGGGGATGTGCTCGGACCCAAGGACTTTGTCTCGGCTCGGGCGGGCAAAGGATCTTTTGCTACAGAACCGGCGATCTCAAGAGCGCGTTGAATGTCCATAGAGATGCGACCTAACGACGCTGCAGAAAACTGGTCTTCCCAAAATTCTGTCCTCGCAAGTCATTGATTATTTGCGCTATACATTGGCATAAAAGGCTGGTTTAGGGGTTTTTCAACAGCCTCAACGTTCAAGGTCAGGGACCTAGCGCGGCTTTGTGCGCCAAGTCCCCTGCACCGCAGAGTTAGCCATCATCTTCATTTCTTCGACTGGCAATCAAGGTACTGCTGCCAGAGGTCTTTGACGGTCCTTCCGTCGTCAGTGACCCAGTGAGCAGGCCCACGGACAGAATTGCTCTTGAAGCCCGCTTGGCCAAGCAGTTGTTGGGCAAGCTTGCTCATGGAATACCGCTGCCCGTTGTAGATCAGGTCGGCACCGGAGAGAGATGCCGAGTTCTCTTGTATGCGGTTGCCTTGATAGTCGATGAGATACAACTTCTGCCCGCTTCGGAGAAGGCCATTTTGGGCCAACAACTGTAGATCAGCCTTCGGTGCTTTGCCTCGTGCGGCGGCGATAACGAGGCTCTCCGCGAGAAGTGCCTCAAGTTCTGGGTCGGAACCCGACGGCAATTTCTTCTGGGGCTGGACCGTTGCGCCATCAAGGCCAAGCAAATGGCGAAGAGTCGAGTTTGGGGTGTCAATGAATGGCCGAGCGTTCTTTTGCAGGAAGGCGAAGACGTCGGTGTCGATCTCGATGGTTTGCATTTCGTCACTCCTCTCTTAACACAAGACAGAATAAGAATACCATAAGAATTACCTTGTGTCAAGAATAAGAATAAGAATACGTGGCGAGGTGCCGTCGATGGCTAACGAATAGCGTGTATTCGCCGACGCAGACGAGTTTGAAGAAGAGGGGCGACATATCGGCGGATAGACCTCGTTGGACTGGACTGCCGGAAGGGCGACGGTTATAGGGATTGTAAGGAGCGACTGCCCGGTGTCAATTGTTTGGCATGGTGCTGGCGGCATGAAGGAAATGGCGCCGCCGCCGGGAATCCCGGAAACGAGGACAACCCGTCGCACCTCAAGCCGCTACGTGGCCACCAGAAAGGCGGTTGGCAAGGATCGGGGCGAATCACCCCGTGCCGTTATCCGGCCTCGGCTTGATGGAAGTGTCTTGGCGCTTGCCTATTTCGCGGGAGGCAAGCCCTGCATGATGTTTCCGGGAACCGGGCGTGAAAGAAACGTTCTCGCCAGCAGGTCCACCGAAAACGGTTCCTGCCGATTCCACGGCAACAGGGATACGCAGCGCGCCATTGCGCAATAGCCGAAGATCAGTTGCGCCCACGTTCCTATGGTGGGTACCCAGTAGATGATCCGTAGAGGTTCCGGAAAGGCAACGAGAAGAAGCATCAAGTACCAGAACCGGACCTGGACCGGAAAGGCGGTGACGTCGTGCTCGCGTATCGTGAAGTGAATCAACTGAAATACCGTAACGCCAATTGCACATGTGAAGCCATCTGGGTATCCAGCAACTCCGGCAGTGAGCAGGCAGGCGGTCACGAGCCAGTACCACCAACTGAGTCGTTTGTAGTCAATCATGAACATGCGGGCCTCCTTGGGTTTCACCACGCATCACGCAGCGCCAGGCGACGTGGAAGAGCGCAAGGCGTTTACGCGAACCAGCGCAGGAAGGCGGCCGATGCCAGTGCCGTGACGGCGATGACGAGCAGCAGGGTCCACACCGTGTCGCGTCTTGCCGGCAGCCAGTCGGCGGCGCGCTTTAGATAGCCGGCGGCGAGCAGGATGCCGCTCGCCGCGCAGGCCATCTTGAGCAGCAGCGCGACGCGGGCGATGGCGTGGATGTCCGGAAACCGGCCGTAGAAAAGGAAGCTGACGGCGCCGAAGCCGGCGCCACTGGCGGCCTGCGCCAGCCAGCCGGCGAGCACCAGCCAGGCCAGCCGACGCTGGGTCGCGGGGGCGTCGCGGGCCAGCCAGCGGGCGGCGACGGCACCGCCGACGACGGCCACGGCGCCGAAGTTGTGCACCAGCTGGATCAGGGCGTAGGCCAGGTTTTGCGGGTCCATGGTCGCCGCGCCCGGACGACGGTTCAGGCCGTCACTCGACCGTCACCTTGACGCACTTCTCGACGCCGATCGGCGTGTGGTTCTTGTTCACCACCTTGACGCAGACTTCGTGCGGGCCGGCGGCCAGCGCCTTGAGCGGCGCGCTGCCCTTCAGTTCGCGCAGCACGGCGATTTCCTTGCCGTCGACGTAGAGATGGCTGTGGTCGCCCTTCGGGCCGGGCACGATTTCGTAGGTGATGCGGTTGTCGGCCGCGGCCTGCAGTCTGGCGCCGTCGGCCGGCGCGCTGATGGTCACCGAGCCTTCCTGGGCGAGGGCGGTTANGGGAAATGCGAGGGCCAGCGCGAGCAGCGCGGCGGGGCGGATGCGGTGGGTCATGGCGTGTCTCCTTCTCGTCGGGGAAATGGGCCGGGCTAGCCGAGGCCCGGTGGATCATGTCGGCCGGCACCACCCAGCGCGCGAACTCCTCGGCCGTCACGTGGCCCGAGGCGACGGCCGCCGCCTTCAGCGTGGTGCCCTCGTGACTGGCGCGCTTGGCGATTTCGGCGGCCTTGTCGTAGCCGATGTGCGGCGCCAGCGCGGTGACCAGCATCAGCGAACGTTCCATCAGCTCGCCGATGCGCTCGCGGTTGGCGGCGATGCCGTGCGCGCAGTGGCGGTCGAAGCTGTCCATGCCGTCGGCCAGCAGGCGGATGCTGTGCAGGATGTTGTGGGCGAGCAGCGGCTTGAAGACGTTGAGCTCGAAATTGCCGGCGGCGCCGCCGATCCCGATCGCGACGTCGTTGCCCATGACCTGGCAGCAGAGCATGGTCAGCGCCTCGCACTGGGTCGGATTGACCTTGCCGGGCATGATCGAGCTGCCCGGCTCGTTCTCCGGGATGCTGATCTCGCTGAGCCCGGAGCGCGGGCCTGAGGCCAGCCAGCGGACGTCGTTGGCGATCTTCATGAGGGCGACGGCCAGCGTCTTCAGCGCGCCGTGGGCGGCGACGATGCCGTCGTTGGCGGCCAGTGCGGCGAACTTGTTGGCGGCGCTGACG
Organism: Dechloromonas sp.; assembly: GCA_013693915.1. GTDB lineage: Bacteria > Pseudomonadota > Gammaproteobacteria > Burkholderiales > Rhodocyclaceae > Azonexus. The sequence goes on from CP059264.1 coordinate 1,558,817, forward strand.
AAGGGCAGGCCGCTGCGCGCGGCCAGCTCGGCGGCGACGCGGGCGCCGAATTCGGGGTGGGTGTTGAGCCCGGTGCCGACTGCGGTGCCGCCGACCGCCAGCGGATACAGCGAGGGCAGCGCGGAAGCGATGACTTCCTCGGCGTGGTGCAGTTGGGCGACGTAGCCCGAGAACTCCTGGCCGAGCGAGAGCGGCGTCGCGTCCTGCAGGTGGGTGCGGCCAATCTTGACGATGTCGGCGAAGGCCGCCGCCTTGCCGGAGAGCGTCGTCCTGAGCCGGCGCAGTGCCGGCAGCACGAGGCGGGTGATGCCGATGGCCGCCGCGACGTGCATGGCGGTGGGGAAGATGTCGTTCGACGACTGGCCGAGATTGACCTCGTCGTTCGGATGGACGAGGCGCTCGCTGCCGCGCGCGCCTCCGAGCAGTTCCGATGCGCGGTTGGCCAGCACCTCGTTGACGTTCATGTTGGTCTGCGTGCCCGAGCCGGTCTGCCAGACGACGAGCGGGAACTGGTCGCCGTGGCGGCCGGCCGCCACTTCTTCGGCCGCACCCATGATGGCGAGCGCCTTGACGTCCGGCAGCAGGCCGAGTTCCCGGTTCANCCGGGCGCAGGCGCGCTTGACCTCGGCCAGCGCGCGGATCAGTTCATTCGGCATGCGTTCGCCGGAGATGGCGAAATGTTCCAGCGAGCGCTGCGTCTGGGCGCCCCACAGGTGGTCGTCAGCCACCTCGATGTGGCCGAAGGAATCCTTCTCCAGCCGGGTCATGGCGGGCGTCCGGTCTAGTGGCGGGCGCGCAGGTCGTTGTTCAGCTCGTCGATGACCTCGGCCCAGTCGGCGTCCTCGAGGATGGACTCGCGCAGGAAACCGGCCTGCGCGGGCGTCCAGAAGGCCGCCTCGTAGAGCTGGACGCCATCGGCCAGCGGGCTGTGCGTCTCGATGAAGCGCGCGATCGAAGCGTCGTCGTTGGGCTGGCCGAGCTGGGCGAACAGGTTGCTCAGGTTATGTACGAATCCTTCCATGGGATCCTCCTTGTCTGCTGCTCCCGGCAACGGCGTTGCCGGATTGCTGGCAAGAATTGATTCCGGTCGGCTGCGGAAGTTCTCAGCAGCCGATGACCTTGAACTCGACACGGCGGTCGAGCGCGTCGCTGGCGTCGTCGCGGCCGGTGCCGACCATGGTCTGCGCCGAGCCGACGCCGTTGGCGATCATCCGCCTGGCGAGCGTCGGCGAGGTGCCTTCCAGACGCGACTTGACGTATTCAGCACGCAGCAGCGACAGGCGTTCGTTCAGCGGTTCGGGGCCGGTGGGGCTGGTATGGCCGGTGACCTCGAGGCACTTGTTGCCGCCCGCGGCTTGTTTGGCGATGGTCTTCAGCCACACCGGATAGGGGCCGCTCAATCGCGGATCCTGGACGAACGCGGTCGACCCCGGCCGGAACAGGAATTTCACCGCCAGGCGCTGGTGCTCGAGTCCGTAGTCGACGATCTTCGCGAATGCCGCCTCGGCCTGCTGCTGGCGGCCGAGCTTCCAGTTGGCGAGGTAGATGCCGTTGAGGACGCGGAACTGGTTTCCCGCCGGCATGGCCGCGACGCTGGTGTAGAGTTCGAGCGCCTCCCGGTAGCGTCCCGCATCGTAGGCGTCGATCGCTTCGGCGACCTGCGTTGCGGCGACGATGCGGTCGAGATAGAGCGGGTTGATCGGGTCGCCCGCCTTGGTGCCCTGGCAGGTCTTGACGTAACCCTCGGTGGCGGGATCCTCGGACCATGCCGGGGCGTCGCGGAAGGACGCCAGCGGCGTCGGGTNCACCCCGTCGGGCAGGGCGAACGCCAGCCCCTTGCTGACCAGCTTGCCGGTGCGCAGGTCGGCGAGCGCCAGGCAGATCCGGTAGGCCTCGCGGGTTCCCGTCGTCTTGCGTTCGGCGTTGACGCCGGTGAGGGTGCCGACCAGCACGAGCGGGCCCTTGGCGACGTTGGCGGCCGTGAATGCCTGCACGTCGTACTGCGGGTACTGTTCGCGCATCATCTTCGCCAGGCGTACCCNCATCGCCTGCGAGGCGACGGATTGCGCCCCGGTCACTCCGTCGATCAGCGGATCGATGACGACCGCGTAGCGGGCTTGCGGCGGCGTCCCCGCGGGCGGCAGTTTGGCATTGGCGAACAAGGCGGTCGCTGCGCTCAGTACGGCCTTGTCGTACGGCTGCACCGGGGCGGCGCCGGCGCTGGCGCGGCGGGTTGAACGGCGGTGGCGGCAGCGGCCGCNTGTCGGCGCCTCCGGTTTCCCGCGCAGGCTGTCGCAGCCGCCGGACAGCAGCGCGACGCACAGCGCGGCGAGCGCTGACCGGGCAATCCCGGTCCTGCTGCAAGAGTTGGTCATTGTTGGCACTCCTTGCGGAAGATGGCCTGAGCCTCGTAAGAAAGCGCTTCGCCGAGCTGGATCCTGGCGAGCCACTCGGCGCAACGCGCGCTTGTCGCACGGGTCGTCTCGGCATGGCCGACGGGCGGTCGGGCTCTGGGCGGGAGTTTCGCCGCGGGCGGCGGCGTGGCTTCCACNNGGCGACCGGAGCGGGGACGGCGTCCGCCGGCGCGGCGGTGTCGGCCACCGCCGGCGGTGGCTGGGGTCTGGGCATCGCTTCGGCCGGCAACGGGCTGGCGCGACTCGCGTCTGTCGGGTTCCGGCACCGGGCGCGCAAGCACCGCCGGTTCCCGTGTCGCCAGGCCGACATAGACGGCGCCGGCGGCGAGCAGCAGGACACCGGCCGCGGCCAGAATCGCCAGCCGGTGCCGCGGCCACCAGCCGGCGCCTGCCTTGCCGCCAGCGAGATCGCTCGGGTCGTAGGGTATCTGCCCATGGTCGACCCGCTTCGCCGGGTGGCCATTTGCGGCGGCGCCGGGTTTGCCGAGGAGATTTTCGAGGTCGGCGAGCAGCATGCGCAGGCCCTCGTGCTCGCGCGAGCCGTCCCAGTCGCTGAGATCGGCGGCCTGGATCTCGCGAAAACCCGCCGGCGGGCGGACGTCTTCGATCAGCACCGGGACCAGCTTGCCCAGCCGGCGGCCCTCGCTGGCTTCCTCGTAAACCCATTCGCTCTCTGTCGAGCGCGCCGACCACAACACCACCATGCAGCGCATGTCTTCCAGAGCCTTTTNCAGGACGGTGCGCCAGGTTTCGCCGGCCGGAATCCGGCGGTCCCACCACACCGTCCAGCCGACCGATTCCAGCAGCGCCGCGACACGACGCGCCTGCTCCAGATCGCTTTCCGTGTAGCTCAGGAAGATGTCGACCATGGCTGCCCCTACAGCATCTTCAGGTACTCGACCAGGGCATCCTTTTCCTCAGCCGTCAGCGTCGTCCCGAATTCGTGCCCCTGGTTGCCGCCACCCTTGCTCGCCGTGTCCAGCTTTGTGCCGACCCGCTGCGCGGCCGCTGTGTCGCTGACGAAGCCGACGCGGGTCTGGTCATAGACGTCGTAGCCGCGCCAGAACACTTTCGGCCGTTGCGCGGCGGGTTCGAGCAGGTCGCGCAGGGTCGGCACCGAGCCGTTGTGCAGGTAGGGCGCCTTGAGCCAGATGCCGTCGAGGAAGGGGGCGATATAGCCGATCAGGTCTTCCTCGACCAGGCCGCGGCGCTCCAGGCCCATCTCCCTGACGACCTGGTTGGCCTTGATCGCGGCGCCCTTGTTCCACGAATCGAGGCGGCCGCGGTCGGTGCCGACCTCGGCCAGCGGCAGCGGCGTGCCGGTGCGCGCGCTGGCGTGGCAGGCGGCGCAGTTGGCGTCGAACAGCGCCTTGCCGGCGGCGGCGCGGGCGGCGTCGATGGGGAAGGGATATTTCGGCGGCGGCAGTTCGGAGAGGTAGTCCTTCAGCCACTGCACCTGCGCAAGGAAATCGGTCTTGTCCGCAGGCGGCGCGCCGAGCACGCCGAGCGCCGAATCCATGACCACCGAGTAGGCATCGTGGCTGTCGCCGGCGTAGTTCATGCGGTGGCCCTTGTCCCAGACATACTTTTTCAGGTTCCACACCGAGGGCATGTCGGTGGGGCCGAAGGTGTCGTCCATCGGCGCCTTGATCATGAAGTACTTGGTCAGGTTCATCGCATCGTCGCGGCCGCGCCNCCATTCGGGGAAGTCGGGGCGGTAGATCCAGGCGAACTGGGCTTCGCGTTCGAGCAGGCGCTTCCTGGTGACCGGGATGATGACGAAGCGGTAGAGCAGGCGGTCGACGACATCGAGATCGGTGACGCGGTTGATCTCGGCCATCAGGATGTCGGCGTTGAAGCGCGGGTCCTTGGCACAGTCGATGAGCAGCCGGAAGAAGCCCTGGACGTTGGCGGTATGGGCCGGGCCGCCGACGACGAAGACCGGGTTCGCGTCCGGCGCCACGCGGTAGCTGGTGGTGTGGCAGACGGCGCAGTTGTTGGCGACGCGGGCGAAGCCGATGGTCTTCTTGGTGAAGCCGACCGGCAGTTCCTGGCCCTGTTCCCAGGGGACCCCGAGCGCCGCGTAGCCGCCGGGGGCGACCTTGCCGTCCTGGACGAACTTTTCCGGGAAGACGCGCGGCAGCACGTAGAAGATCCAGTAGGGCACGCCGGAATCCTGTTCGGCGCCGATCGAGCCGTACTTGAAGCGCATTTCCGGCGTCGCGGTCACCCAGTCCGGCTGCGGGTGGGCGCGGAAGCCGCGGTCGTAGCCGATCATCGCGCCGATGACGGCGATGACCACGAGGGCGAGGCCGATGGCCTTGAGCCAGGTCTTGCCGGAGCAGGCGGTCGTCATGGTTTCCCTCCGCTCAGAATGTCTTGAGGAACTCGACCAGCGCCGTCTTTTCGTCGGCGCTCAGTTCGGTGCCGTAGGCCTTGCCCTCGTGGCCGGCGTTGCCGTTGCCGGGCACCGTGGTGTCGAGGCGGAAGAGCTTCTTGCCGTTGGCTTCGGGCTGGTCGGAGACGAAGCCGACCTTGACCGGGTCGTANNCATCGTTGCCGCGATAGAAGGCCGGCGGGCGATTGGCGGCCGGTTCGAGCAGGTCGCGCAGGCTGGGCACCGAGCCGTTGTGCAGGTAGGGCGCGCGCAGCCAGAGGCCGTCGAGCGGCATGTTGGCGTAGCCGTGGGTCTTCTGGAAATGGGTGAAGCGCCACGGGTAGCCGGCGTAGAGCGTCGCCTGGTTGACCGCCAGCGTGTAGGTGTAGGAATCGAGGCGGCGGCGGTCGGTGCCAATCCGCGCCAGAGGCTCGACCTGGCCGACGTACTCGCCGCTGAAGTCGCTGCCCGAGGCGCCGTGGCAGGCGGCGCAATATTCCTTGTAGATCGGCGCGCCTTGTTCGGCAAGCTTGCGGTCGACCGGGAAAAACTNGGCAAAAGGGGGCGGCGCCGCGTCGAGCAGCCAGTCCTCGACGCGCCTGATGCGGGCGATGTCGATGGTCGGCGGCGTCGTGCCGGTACCGAAGGCGGCGCTCTTGTTGCGCTCCTCGACCGTGGTGTTGTTGCCGTCCCAGTGCAACTGCATTTCCTTCGGCTCCTTGCGCTGACGCTGCCGCCAGATCGACGGGAAGTCGGCGGGGGCGTCGAGTTCGGCGGGGTCGAGGTGGGCCATCGGGAAATTGAAGATGACCTTGGCCGAGTTGAAGGTGTCCACCCGTCCCGGTCCCCACTCGTGCTGCCTGAACACCCAGTCGAAACGCCCGGCCAGCGCCAGCACGCGGTCGCGCATGATGGCAATGGCGATCGGGTNGACGAGATAGCGGTCGAGCAGGTCGAGGTCGCCGCCCTGGCGGGCGATTTCGGGGAGGATGTACTCCTTGGAGAACTTCGGGTCGGCGGCGCAGCGGAAGAAGAACTCCTCGAAGCCCTTCATGTCGAAGGTGGCGGCCGGCATGCCGAGGACGATGGTCGGCGGCCGGTCGGCGGCGGTGCGCACGGTGCTGACGTGGCAGACGGCGCAATTGACGAAGACGCGGTCGATGCCCTGGAAGCGCCGCTTCGAGGTGCCGACCGGAACGTCGCGGTCGCTGCCGTCGGCGTTCTTCTCGTNGACCATGCCGAGCGACTGGTATCCCTTGCCCGGGAGGTACTGCGGGCAGACTTCGGGCAGCGCGCGCCAGATCCAGTAGGGGAAGCCCATCTCGTGCTCGCCGCCGGTCGAGCCGTACTTGAAATGCTCGGTCGGGCTGGCGTAGTCCACCGGCACGTCGCCGCTGAAGCGCTTGACCAGGATCAGCCCGACCAGCAGCGGCAGGGCGACGGCGATCAGGAAGAGGACGACGAAGCGTCGCTTCCACGGGTTGGCTTTCGCTGCGAGTTCTTCGCTCATGGTGCTTCCCCGGTGAAATGCGTCAGGGCGCCGGCAGGCAGGGGCGCAGCGCCTCGTAGCCGCCGGCCAGGAGTTGCCGGAGGTCCGGCGGTCGGCCGCTTTCGGCCTGCAGCCAGGCGCCGACCTGGGCGAGCAGCGCCTGGCGGGCCGGGCTGGCGCGCCAGCCGGCGCGGTCGCTGGCGAAGGCCGGCAGCATGCTTTCCGGCGGCATCGGTGTTTTGTCGCGGTGCTCGGGCGCGACGTCGGCCATCGCCAGCCGCACGTAGAGGCGCGGCGCGCACTGGCGCAGGCGCGCCGCGACCGCGGCGCCGTCGCCGGCAAGGAAATTGGGCGGAAAGGTTTCCGCCGTCTGGTGGCAGGCGGCGCAGTAGGGGTAGAAGGCCTGCAGCGCGGGCGCGACCGGGCCGCTCGCCGGACTGCCCGGGGCGACGGCGTCGGCTTCCAGGCGCGGCGCCGGCAGCGCATCGGCGGCGCGGCAGCAGGCGGGCGCCGCGGCAGCGCCGAGCTGGCCGAGCAGGGCGGCGAACAGCGCCTGACGCGGGAAGACGCCGGGCCCGAACAGGCCGGCGCCGGCCGGGCTGGCGACGAGCGTCGCCAGGGCCCGGTCGACGGCGGCGAAGTCGGCGCGGATTTCCAGGGTTGCCGTGCCGGTCGCCGGGTCCTCGGCATCGCGGCGCAGGTTCAGGCGGGTGATGGCATGGCCGGCGGCGCTGCGCGGCTGGCGCTCGCCAAGGCGCGGCGCGAAGGTCACTGCGCCGGGCGTGGCCTTGCCGGTTATGGCGAGGTCGACATCGCTCAGGGCGGTGCCGCCGGGCAGGGTCAGGCGCGCCAGCTGGCCGCCGCGCGGACGCCCATTGGCAAGGTCGATGCTGCCGACCAGGGTCGGTCCGGCCTGGCCGGCGAGCGGTGCGCACTGCAGCGACCAGCGCGACGCCGGCGGGGTGGCGGCGATCCGGCAGGGGACGGCGAGGCGTGTCGTCGCCACGCCCGGCTGGCGGGCGAGGGCGGCTTCGAGCTGGCGGCGGTCGGGGGCCACAACGAATTCGGCGAGGCCGCCGGCCAGCGCGGCGAGCGCTTCCGGCGTGCCGGGTTGGCGGATCTCGCGCGGGGNGCGCGGCAGCAGCGGCTCGAAGCGGGCCGGGACGTGCGAACGGGCGATGCGCGCCGCGTCGTCGGCGGGCCAGGCGTTCACGCCCTGCAGCGGGTTGCGGTTGGGCAGGTCGGGGTCGCCGACGGCCAGCCCGCCGGGCCAGCGGCGGCCGGCCTCGGCGCGCAGCGGCGCGGCGACACTCTGTTCGAAATCGCCATCCGGCACCCAGGCCTGGCCGCCGGACAGCGCGTGGCGCAGGGCGGCGGCGAACAGGCCGGCGCGGCAACGCCGGGCGGGCAGGTCGTCGGCGCCGCAGCCTTCGCGCCACAGGCGCTGGGTGAGGGCGAAGCCGTTGGCGCGTTCGCTGGCGTTGTCGATGGCGTAGGGGATGTCGACGCCGCGCTCGGCCGGAATGCCGTAAAAATGGCGGCCGCTGGCGGCGAGCAGGGCGGCGGCCTGCGGGTTGGCGTTGGTTTCGTCCCACAACGCGCGCGAGAAGATCGGTGCGCCGTTCTGGTGACAGGCGAAGCACAGCGTGCGGTTGGCGTNGACGACCTGCGGCCGCCCGCCGGCGCGGTAGTCCTTGACCAGCTGGAACTCGAAGCGGCCGGCCGCCTCGTTGTAGCTGATGACCTCGAGCACCGCCGACTTTTCCTGGTAGCCGATGTACAGGCGGTCCTTGAGGTAGGGCGCGGAATTGGTGTCCGGCTCGGCGTCGACCGCGACCACCACGCGCGGGAAGGCGAAATAATCCGGCGCGGCGGCGGTGCGCTGCAGCGAGCGCCCGAGCGGGATCAGGACGCGCTTCGCCGGCGGCAGCGAACTTCCGTGGTCGCGTGCCAACTGGGCGTCGAGGCGGGCGAGCAGGGCGGCGAAGGGGAAGGGCAGCTCGATGCTTGCCCGGCCGTTGCGGTCGACGGCGAACAACTGGTCGAACAGGGAACGGCCGGCGGGCGGGAGGTTGTCCCCGGGAGCGGCCGGGTCGACGACCCAGGCCGCCGCCGGGCGGGCGCTTTCAGCCGCTGCCCACATGACTGCTCCCGGCCCGCAGGCGAGGGCCAGCAGCCCGGCCAGGAGGGAGTCGCGCAGGTTCATGGCGGGTTTCCATCGTCGGCCTTCAGTACGCTGCCTTGGCGGCCGCGGCGACGACGGTGCGGCGCTGCGTGCCGGGCCAGCATTCTTCCTGGACCTTGCCGGTCCTGACGAATTCCTCGCGCGCCTTGTCGTCCGTCGCCTTGTCGTGGAGGGTGAAGTTGAGCGCGAAGGCGCGGTCGAGGTAGGCGCGGCCGAGGTATAGGCCGGGGCGGATCATGCGGATCTCGTCGCGCACCTTGAGGCCGCGGCGGCCGGCGAGGAAGTCAGGGCTTTCCTGGTAGCCGGGGATTTCGTCGCTGAAGAAATAGTCGATGATGATCGACTCGCGGCGCGCGTCGAGCAGGCTCTGGCCGCAGTAGAGCTTGGCCGGGAAGAGCAGCCAGGTTTCCTTGCCGCCGTAGCTCATCTTCTTCGGCTCGCCCTCGACCAGCCCGACCTTCTTGAGGATCGTCAGGTCCTCGATGCGGTTGCGCAGCACCCGCTCGTCGCGGAAGAAGACCTTGCCGCGCCACAGCGCCTCGCCGATGTCCTCGACGACCAGGCCCTTGAGATGCAGTGCCGTGCCCGTGAAGCCGCCGACGATCTCGGACAGGCGGAACTTGCCGCTCTCGCCGCGCGGCAGCAGGATGCGCCCGTCGAAGGCGCCGTCCGGGATCGGACCGGCGGGCAGGCGGGCGTAGATCTGGTCGAGCTGCTCCTGGTCGAGCTTGGCCAGCCACTCGGGCGTCACCTTCGCCAGTTCGGCGGGCGGGATCGGGTACTTGTAGTCAACCTGGGCGAGGTCGAGCTTCGACTGGTAGTTCCGGTCGTAGGAGGCAAAGCCGATGTTCGGTACTTCCGGCTTGCCGCAGGCGGCGAGGACGGCGGCGGCGAGGACGATCAGGCCGGTGCGCGGGGCGAAGGCGGGCAGTCGCATGATGGTCTCCCTTCCCTTAGAGCGTGGCGAGGAAGGCGGTCAGCGCCTTCTTGTCGGCGTCCGGGAGGTCTTCGCCGAAGCGGTGGCCGCCGTTCTCGATTTCCTCGGTGCAGGTCTCGTAATTGGCGCCGAGGAAGTCGCGCTGCTCGCGCAGGATGTCGACGAAACGCGCCGGGTGCTTGAGCACCTCGTCGGCGATCGCCTGCAGCGTCGCCACCTGGGCCTTCTTGCCGGCGGCGTCGAGCCTGGCCGGGTCGCGCTTGGCGAGGTAGAGGTCGGCGATCAGCTGCTTGTGCTGCAGGCCGTTGAGGAAGCCGGCGCTGACGCCCTCCGGAATGCGCACCTGGCCGAAGCCGCCGAGCGGCTTCTCGGTCTTGCCGTCGAGCGGGCGGATGCCGACGTCGATGATCAGGTCGGCGTTGGTGAGCGTGCGCTTGGTGCCGCGCTCCTTCGGGTTCAGCAGTTCGTGCATCGAGCGCTTGTAGAGGTCGAAGCGGCCGTCCACCGAGGCATCGTAGCGCAGGCAGTCGGGCTGGGTCGCGAGCAGTTTGCCGTCCGCGCCGACATAGCGGGCGCGGTGGAAATCGTTTTCCTTGTTGGCCGGCTTGCCGCAGATCTCCGGGCCGATGGCGTTGTTGTGCATGAACGGCGCGGTGGCCCAGACATTGACCAGCGAGATGTTGCGGTAGTAGCCGCGGCCGCCGTCCTTGAGCTCGGGCCGCTCCGGGATGTCGGCGACGACCGGCTGCTTGCGCAGCGTGTCGGACGCGTATTCCATGTAGAGGTGGCCGGCCTTGTGGTTGGAGTGCAGCGAGCGGCAGCGGAAGGTACCGACCTCGGTCACCGGCGTCGCCTGGTCGTTGCCCAGGAAATCGGCGCGCACCTTGCGCGGGTGGGCGTCGTTGGGTGCCGCGAAGTCGCGGTTGGCGAAGGCGCCGCCGGCGCTCTCGGGAATGCTCGAATGGCAGCGTGCGCAGTTCCCGGCGAATACGGTGCGGCCGCGGGCGACGGCGCCCTTGCCGAATTCCTTGTCGAGGTCGGCGGCGAGGTCGGCTGGCGTGTAGGCCGCCTTGCGCTGCCTGGCGCGGGCGACCGCGAGGTCGGTCTGGTCCGACTCGGCCGAGGCGAAGAAGTCGAGAATGGTCTGCAGGCGGTCCTCGACCGCCCGGAAGTTGGGGCAGTCGCGCCGGCACTGGCCGATGTCGAACGGCGTCTGGCCGAAGCCGCGCTGCTCGGGGTCGACCTGGCGCATGTCGGCGAAATGGTTGACCCAGCACTGCTCGGAGCACGAGCCGATGTTGAAATAGACGCGCTGGATCGCCTCGAGGGCGCCGATCGAATCCTCGCCGCCCTTCAGGATGTGATGGACGCCGGGCAGCACGACCTTCTGGCCACCGAGGTAAACGGTCGTCGTGTCGTCCTCGCGCGTGCCCTTCTGCCAGCACTTGCCGCTGTAGCCCGGTTCGCACCAGCACTTGCCCTCGTCCTTCTCGGCGCCGCAGGTGGCGACCTTGCGCCACTTGGTGACCATCTCGCCCANGAACACCGGGCGCTGGGCGACATTGATCAACGCGTTGATCGTGCCCGGGTTGTTGATCTGGTCGTGGGAAATGGCCGAGGTGTCGGTCACCCNCGGCCGGGCGTGGGCGAACATCTGGTATTCGAGGCTGGTCTTGGGCATGCCGGAGCCGAGCAGTTCGGACATGCGGGTGTACTGGTTGCCGATCAGCCCCTTGATGTTTTCCCACTTCGGATGCGCCGGGTCGGCGGGCGGGTTCAGCGGGTCGAAGGCGATGTGGCAGGAGCCGCAGGTGGTGCCGATCAGGAAGGGCGGCTCGATCGAGGCGTCGGCCAGCTTGCTTACCCGCTGGTCGGACTCGATGCCGGTCGTCGCCGCCTTGGCGGCGGTCAAGCCGGACCAGGTGGCGAGGTCGCCGTTGAGCGCCTTCCACTTGGCGGCGTCGAAGCGCGGGTTGGGGAACTTGCGCAGGCCGAGGGCGCCGGTCGAGGTGCCGAAGCGCAGGTCGCACGGCGAGGCGCGCTGGTCGACCTTGCCGCCCTGGGTGTGCGGGTCGTCGGCATCGAGCGCGGCGTCCTTGAGGCCGCAGGCCGGGTCGACATAGCCGTTCTTGCCGACATATTTGAGCAGTACGTCGTCGCCCGGGCACCAGTCGAAGCCGTAGGTTTCGGCGAGCGACCTGGCCGGGCAGTCGGGTTCGCCCGGCTTGCAGCAGGCCGGGTCGTTGATGATGCCCCAGGCCCAGAAGCGGTCGTCGCGCTGATCGGCGCGCAGCACGCGGAACCAGTCGACGAGCACGCCGATGCGCTGCTGGAAGGTGTAGGTGTGGAAACGCTCGTTGCCGCCGGTGGCCTTGAACCAGATCAGGCGCCCGACGCATTCCGACTCGTTGAGCCCCTCGCGGGCGCAGGCTTCGAAATAGGGTGCGTCCTGGTCGACGCTGGCGGTTTCGGGGATCGCCTTGCCGGGCGGTGCCGCCGCCGCGGCCGGGGCGTTCTGGGCATGGGCGCTGCCGATGTGCTGGTCCTGAACCTGGAGGATCCCGATGCCGGTGGCAAGGGTGGCAAGTGCCGCGATCGCGGCCAGCAGAGTACGTTTCATACGTTTCCTCCCGATCAGCCACTACAGATTCCGGCGCGCCGGAACTTAACGCCTTAGACCGGAGACATCGACGACGCAAGAAAGTTCAGGCGCACGCGCTTGCCGACGCTGCCCGCCGGGGGCGATGTTGCGGCTGCGCTGTTGAAGCCCTGGCGTCAACCGGATCGAAACCGACTCCGGTTGCTTCGCCAGCGTTTTCCCGGACGATGGCGCGGATCTGCCGATCGCTGCAACTGAGGCAGGTTCCGCGACTCAATGGCGCCAGCGCATCCGGCATTGGCTTGCCAGCCTTGCAACGGCAGATTCATGAACAAACTCGTCGCCGAGCCGCTCGCTCTCCTGATCGCCCTCACATTACACGCCCAGGCCGCCGAACCGAGGGAGGAGAGGACCGCCTCCGGGATCGCCAACGCCATNCTCAAGGAAGGCCCGGGCGCCACCCCGAAGGCGAGCGACACCGTCAAGGTCCACTATCGCGGCACGCTGGAAAATGGTCAGGAGTTCGACAGTTCGTACAAGCGCGGGCAACCGGCGACCTTCCCGCTGACCCGGGTGATTCCGTGCTGGGCCGAAGGGGTGCAGAAGATCAGGGTCGGCGGCAAGGCCAGGCTGGTCTGCCCGCCCGACCTCGCCTTCGGCAACCAGGACGTTCCGGAAATTTCGCCAGGATCGACGCTGATATTCGAAATCGAACTGCTCGCCATCGCCAGCTAGGCTGCGGCAGGCAATTTGCGCCCCAACCGGGATGTTGCTGGACTCGGCTGCCTTATCTGCCCGTTCCGGGGTGTCAACCGCAACCGTTTCGGCGAAACCGCGGCTGGCCTGTTCGCGAGGCGCGCTGCAGCATTTCCTTCATCCGCGCCAGTCTGGGCGCCACCACAGGCACGGTGAGCATGGTGCTCGCCACCGCCATCAGCAGCAGGGCCGTGAACGCCTCGCTGGTGATGATCTCCTTGTCGAGCAGGATGTTGGCGAAGATGATCATGATCAATGCCTTGGTCTGCAGCAGCCAGCCGATGATGCCGGCCTCGCCCGGCGCCCAGCCGAGGATGCGGCCGGCGAGGCGTACCCCGAGCAGCTTGCCGCTGACCGAAGCCGCGAGGAGCAGCCCGGCGGCGAGGAAGACGGCGGCGCCGCCGACGTCCCAGTTGGTGCGCAGCCCGGTGCTGAGGAAGAAGACGGGCATCATCACGAGCAGCACGTGGTGGCGCAACTGGTCCATCCTGTCCTGGTCGAACCAGCCGGCTTCCATGGCCGCCCCGGCGAGGAACGCACCGACCATGAAGTGCAGGCCGGCCCAGTCGGCGCCGAAGGCGACGACCGCCAGCCAGACCAGCGCGACGTACCAGCGGTCACGCTCGGCGAGGCGCGCCATCAGGCAGTGGAACAGCCAGGCGGCGATGGCGAAGGTGGCGAGGAAGGCGGCCTGGCGGCCGATGCGCTCCCAGTCCATCAGGATCAGCGCCAGCACGCCCCAGATGGCGATGTCGTCGAGGCTGGCGTAGCGCAGGATGCGCTGGCCGATCGGCTGGCGCAGGATTTCCAGCTTCTCCATGAGCAGGATCAGGATGGGCAGCGCGGTCACCGCGCAGGCCATGCCGACGCCGACGACGAACTGCCAGGTTAGTGCCTTCGGTCCCATCCAGCCGTCGAAGCCGAGCATCGCGGCGGCCGCGACGCTGCCGAAGAGCAGCGGCACGCCAAGCGCGAGGCCGGCGGTGATGCCGCTCTCGCGGCGGTGCGCCCAGGTCTTCCTGAGGTCGAGTTCGACGCCGGCGATCATGACGAAGAGCATCACCGCCCACCAGGCGACCCCGTTCAGCGACTGGATGACGGCCGGCGTGAACACGAAGGTGTAGTAGTCGGGGAAGGCCTTGCCGAGGATGCCCGGCCCGAGCAGGATGCCGGTGATGATCTGGACGACGACCAACGGCGCGAAGTAGTCGGTCTTAGCGAGCCGCCAGATCAGGTACGGCACGGTGAAGATGATCGTCATCGCGATCAGGTAGATTTCTGTGGTGTTCTGGCGACTCAGGGCTTGCGCGCGAGGTATTCGCGGAAGATGCCGAAGGTGACCGGGCAACGGACTTCACCGAACCCCGCGGCGCGCAGCGTGCTGAGGATGCGTTCCGGTTCGATCGCGGCATCGATGGTGTCGCCGTAGTATTCCCACAGGCGGCCGACATCGGCCCGGCTGCCGGCCAGGCGCGCCAGCAGCGGGACGACGCCACGGAGGTAGCCGGAGAGCAGCGCCTGGCCCAGGCGACCGGCGGGGCGACTGATTTCCATCAGGCAGACCTGCCCGCCGGGGCGCAGGACCCGGAAGTATTCGGCGAAGGCCCGGTCGAGGTCGCCGACGTGGCGCAGCGCATAGCCCATCGACACGAAGTCGACAGTGGCGTCGGGCAGGGGAATGTCCTCGGCGTAACCTTCGATCGTCTCGACCGCCAGTTTCTTGCGCAGTTCCCCGAGCATGCCCGGGGAAGGGTCGAGGGCGACGACACGGCCGCCCGGGCCGACGATACCGTGGGCCGCCACGGTCACCAGACCTGTCCCGGCCGCGACGTCGAGGACGTGCATGCCGCGTTTGAGGCCGCAGCGGTGCAGCACGTCGCGGCGGTACCAGGGACCGGACCCGAGGCCGGTCCAGCGTTCGGCGACATCGTAGCCGGCGGCGGCGCGGTCGAACATTTCGCGCGTCGCCTGGCGGCGGCCTTCCTCGCCGGAAAAATAGGCGTCGAGCCGGGNGTCGGGCTTCAGGGCAGCGTTGCGAACCGGGGGCGGGGCCATGGCGGTCAGGCGGTCAGGTAACGCACCAGCAGCCTGGGCAGGCGGATCACGAAGCCGATGAACAGCCGCGTGTGCATCCAGGTCAGCAGCGCATTGTCGCGCAAGTAGTTGAAGTGGGAAACGCCGCCTTCCTCGGCCGACAGGTAACGCACCGGGGCGTCGAGGTTGAGCGGGCGCACCCCGGCCCAGCACAGGCGGACCACTGCCTCGGGGTCGAAGTCGAAGCGGCGCATGAAGCGGTTGTGCTGCATGATCCTGACCAGCGGCGCGATCGGGTNGACGCGGAAGCCGTAGAGCGAATCGCCGATGCCCATCCACAGCGTTTCCAGGTTGGCCCAGCCGTTCGACACCTTGCGCCCGTTGACGCGCAGCGCCGGCGCCTCCGGCCCGAACACCGGCTTGCCGAGAACCATCTTCTGCGGCTCGGCCTGCGACGCGGCCATGAAGGCGGGGATCAGGCCGGCCGGGTGCTGGCCGTCGGAATCCATGGTCAGCGCGTGGGTGTAGCCGAGCGCGGCGGCCTGCGTGATGCCCTCGAGCACAGCCGCCCCCTTGCCGCGGTTTTCCGGCAGGACGATGACCCGGAGGCCGCCGTCGGTCGCCGCCAGCGCCTGCAGTTGCCCGGTGCTACCGTCGCTGCTGCCGTCGACGACGACCCACACGGGTTCCACTGCGCGCGCGGAACGTACCGTCTCCAGCACCCCGGGTCCGGGGTTGTAGCTGGGAATCACGACGAGGTGGGTCGGCGATGCGGGCATGGTGCTGAGTCAGCAGGCCACGGCTGCGGTCGACGGCCCTCTTTCCCCCAATTCCCTGCGGAAATGACGTTCGAGCTCGACAGTGAAGGCCGCCACGTCCTTCGGCGGCGGCAGGCGCTCGCCGCGGCGGATGCGGCAGCCGAGCGGCAGTTCCGGGCGGCGGAACAGTGGCCAGTCCTTGCCGAGATAGGGCGAGGTGAATTCGATCAGCAGCACCTGCACCGGCACGCCGCTGCTGCGTGCGATCAGGCCGGCGGTCGGCTGGCAGGGATCGACCGGGAAATCGCGCGTGCGCGTGCCCTCGGGGAAGATGACGAGCTGGGCGCCGCGGCGCAGTTCCTCGCGGGCGTCGAGGATCATGTCGAGCGGCGCGTCGTTGCGAATGTAGCGGGCGAAGCGCGCGGCGGCGCCGAACAGGATGTTGTCCATCAGCTCCGCCTTCATCACGCAGACGGCATTGGGCAGGCGCGAGACGATCAGCACCGCGTCGAGCAGCGACGGATGGTTGGCGACGAGGATCAGCGGGCCTTCGTCGCGCAGGCGGTCGATTTCTGCGAGGTCGAAGCGGCAGGCGCAGAAGAGGCCGAGAAAGCCGAGGTAGAGGCGGAAGCCCGACATGATCGCCCGCCGCCCGATCGGTTGCCCCCAGCGCCGGGGCAGCAGCGGCTTGAGGACGAGGGCGAAAGGCAGCCAGCACAGGCAGAGCAGCGCCAGCGCACCGAGGCCGAGCGCCATGGCGACGGCCTCGTAGGCCGCCCACAGCGGGCTCGGCGCATGGCCGCGCTCAGTCATCGACCATGACACGCGTCGACGACTCGCCGAAGATCCACGAAACGGCGATGCCCGCCGCGAAATTGTTCTTGTCCTGCACCAGCGGGCTGTCGGCGACGGTGGCGCCGCTCATGTTGTCGTAGCTGGCGAAGCCGCCCACCCAGAATTTCTGGAAGCGCCGCGAGACGCCGACCAGGAACTGGCTGCCGGTATAACCGGAGGCCGCCTCGTAGGCGGGCCGCGCCGGCGTCGCGTACTGCGGCGCGACGCTGTAGTAGTAGGCGTTCTGGCGCTGGTTGCCGAAGATCGGGCCGGCGACCAGGCCGAGGTTCCAGCCGGGCAGTCCGGGCAGGTCGGTGATGTCGAAGTTCAGGTTGGGATGGAAGACCCAGCCGACGTCCTGCGGCGGCCCCTCGACGGTGAAGGCGGCGCGCAGCGGCAGGCGCAGCTTGACGAAGCGGGCGCGGTTCTCCGAGCGCCAGAGCGTGACGTCCACCTGCGGGCCGATCTCGAAGGTCGCCTTGAGGTCGGGCATGCCGGCGCGGGCAGTGGCGTTGTCGCTGCCGCTGGGCGGCGACAGGAAGGCGCTGACGGTGAAGTCGAGGCGGTCGGTGTCGAGGAAGCTGCCGCGGATGCCATGCCGGTCGGCCTTGAAGAAGTCGCCGTGGTAAGTGAAGTAGGGCACGGGCAGGAACCAGTTGCTGTTCCTGTCGGAACCGCGATAGGCGGGAAAGGTGAAGGCGCCGGCGCCGATGCCGACTTCCCACAGCGGCTTTTCCTCGCCCGCCTGCGCGGACGTTGCGGCCAGCACCAGCGCCGCGGCGGCAAGAATGCCTTGCAGCGGATTCATCGGCAGTTCCCCAGGTTGTGCGAGGCGTAGGCCTCGATTTCGAGCAGCAGGTCGGCGCGGCAGATGTCGGCCTGCACGTAGACGATGTCGGCGGCGGCGCCCAGCAGTTGCGCCAGCGTCGCGCGGATCGCCGGGAAATCGGCGGCATGGCGCAGGTNGACGCGGAACGCCAGGTCGCCCGGCACGAACGGCGGCGAGCGGCGGACGCGGTTGGCCGCGGCGACGACGGCGACAATGTTGGCGACCGTCTCGCGGCATTGCGCGGCGGCGTCGCCGGCATGCACCGTGCGGTGGCCGACGATGCTGGCGGTGCCGGAAACGAAGAGGACTTCCTGCCCCGGCAGCAGGGCGAGCGCGGCGCGCGNAAAGGTCGGGCTGCGCGGACCGTAGTCGGCCGGGTAGAGGTAAGCGCTGACTTGGCGGGGATTTTCCACCGCCAGCGCCGGCATCGCTCCGGCGAGGAAGGCGATCGACAGCGGCCCGCCGGCGAGGCCGATGGTGCAGGCGGCCGGCACATTCCCGGTCGCGCCGCGGTGGCTGGCGAGAAATGCATCCTGGCGGCCGATGTTGAACTGGCGGTAGCGCTCCAGCCCGTGCGTGACTGCGTTGATGTCGGCGAGATAGTTCCACACGCGCCACAGGTGCGGCAGGCCCTGCGCGTCGAGCAGGCGGAAGATGCGCCGGTAGGCTTCGGTGCTGGCCGCCTGCAGCGGCGGACGGGCGGCATCGCCGGCGAAACCCGCCTCGTCCAGATCGAGCACGCCGTAGAGCAGGTCGCCCGCCCGCCGCCAGGCGATCCNCTCGCTGCTGCCGGCGGCGANGGGTACTTCCGCCCGCCAGGTTTCCGCGACGACGGTTGCGGTCGACCCGGGCAAGGGGCGGANAATGCGTTGCACCGGCCAGTCCGGATGCCCCGCGCCGGCGCCGGCGCCGAGCAGGGCGCCGCCGAGTTCGCCGCCGGCTTCAGGGGCGGGCGCGGCCCGCGAGGAGACGAATTGCAGCGTCACTAGGCGTTGTAGAGGACGGCTTCGTCGACCTTGCGGATGTTGAAGCGCCGCCGCTTCCACCCCATGAAGGCGCGCCGTGGCTGGACGATGTTGGCGATGTAGTAGAGCGCCTTGAAGATGCGGATCGAGCCCCAGATCGGCGTCTTGCCGAAGATGTCGCCGGCCAGCACCGACAGCAGGGCTTCCTTGACGCGGAAGATGTTCTTCGGATGCATGAAGAAATCGCGCATGATCGGGTTGGTCACGCGGTAGATGAACCACGAGAATTCCCTCGGCCCGTGCCGCATCAGTTCGTCGAAGCGCTTCAACGCCGCCGCCGCCTGCGCGGGTCGTTGCAGGCAGGTATCGATCGCCTCGGCGGCGATGACGCCACTGTTCATCGCCAGCAGCACCCCGGACGAAAACACCGGGTCGATGAAGGCGTAGGCGTCGCCGAGCATCACGTAGTTCCGGCCGTGGTTGCGCTCGGAAACGTAGGAGAAGTTGCCGGTCGCCTCGACCCCGGTGACCAGCTTCGCTTCCTTCAGGCGCATGGCCAGCGCCGGACACATGGCGATGCCGTCCATCAGGAACTGCTCGAGGCTGCGCTCGCCCTTGGTTTTCATGTAGTACGGCCAGGTCACCATGCCGATGCTGGTCGCGTCGTTCATCATCGGGATGAACCAGAACCAGCCGTGGTCGAACCAGAAGATGGTGATGTTTCCCGCGGCCTCGCCGTCGTGGCGCCTGGCGTTGGCGAAATGGCCGTACACCGCCGAACTGTTGTGCTTCGGGTTGCGCTGCTTGATCTGGAAACGGTTGGCGAGGAAGGTGTCGCGGCCCGAGGCATCGACGACGAAGCGGGCGTGCCATGCGGACTCGCGGCCGTCGTCGTGAACGGCGCTGACGGTCGCCGTGTCGTCGGGCAGGAAGTCGACGGCCTTCGCCCTGCAGCCTTCATGCACCGCGACGCCCTTGCGGGCGGCGTTGCGGATCAGGATTTCATCGAACTCGGCGCGCTTGACCTGGTAGGCGGTGGGCATCGACTTGTCCCACGCATCGGCGAAGTTGAAGACCTGCGGCATGTCGTGGTGTGGCGAGACGAACTCGGCGCCCGGCTTGACCATGCCGATCGCCTTCACTTCCGCAGCGATGCCCATGCGCTCGAACAGCGGCAGGTTGGCCGGCAGCAGCGATTCGCCGATGTGGAAGCGCGGGTGGCGCGCCTTTTCGAGCAGGACGACCCGGTAGCCCTTCTCCGCTAGCAGCGGCGCGACGGTCGTCCCGGCGGGGCCGCCGCCGATGACCAGAACGTCGCATTCGTGATGGTCGGTCTTCTGCGCTTGCAGTTGCATTCCTTCAGCTTCCAGTGGGGCGGCCAGGGCCGATCCGCCTGTATCGTTCATCCAGCCCGCGGATTCAGGGTGGCCATCGATGTCCCTGCCATGTTGGCGGGCCAGCGGACCGGACAGGGATGGAAATTATACCGCCGACCGTTGTGCCGGCGGCGGACAACAGGCGCCGCTTTCCTCGACCCGTGGAACGATCGATTTCATCACTTCCCGCCTTGAGATCCGCACCGGCGACATCGCGACGACATTGTCCACCTTCAGTTCCGGGCTGAGGAAGGGTTTAAGCCCTACCGGCTGGCGCGGATGCCGCTTGAATTCCCGCTTCGCCCGTTCCAGTTGTTCCTTGTTGGCGCTGAAATAGCGGGCGGCGGCGATGGTTTCCGGCAGGTGCTTGAGAACATGCCACAGGCTCCAGCGATGCGCCCACAGGCGCCTGGCGAAGCGGCGGTGGTAGCCCTTGCTGTCGTAAAAGCGCCGGACGTGCCAGTTGTAAAGCGCGTCCATCTCCTCGCGCGACTTGAAACCGTGCGGCAGGAAGACGAAATTCAGGCAGTTCATCAGGCGCCAGTCCTCGATCATCTCGCCGGATACCCCGGAGACGCACTCGTCCCAGATCGGCGCGCCATGCAGCGGGCTGAACTTGGTCATGTTCATTTCGTCGAGGTCGAGCGACAGGATGAAATCGCTGGTGGTCTTGACCGTTTCCGGCGTCTCGCCGGGCATGCCGAAGATAAACAGGCCCTTGGCGCGCATGCCGGCGGCGTGGATCTGGCGCACCGTGTCGCGCACCGCATCTAGCGTGACGCCGGCCTTGTGGCGCTCCATCATGCCCGGGTCGGCCGATTCGATGCCCATCGAGACCATGAGGACGCCGGCCCGCTTCAATTTGGCGAGCATTTCGTCCGAGGTGTGGCCGGTGCGGATCGCGCAATTCCACTGGATGCCGAGCGGCTTCTCGATCAGCAGTTCGCACAAGTCCATGACGCGCTGCTTCCTGGCGGTGAACAGGTCGTCGTACATGTTGATGTGACGGACCCCGAACCGGTCGCGCAGGTACTTCATGTGGTCGTAGGTGTATTGCGCCGAATTGGTCTTGTACAGGCGCTCGAACACAGTGCGGTCGCAGAACGAGCAGGTGTACGGGCAACCGCGCGAGGTGATCATCGTCGCCCCGTGACGCTTCTCATAGGCGAACAGCGGCAGGTGGTAGGCGTGCGGGAAGCCGGTGAGCTTCTCGTAGGCGGGGAAGGGCAGTTCGTCGAGATCGAGGATGCGGTCGCGGCGCGGGTTGATGCGAATCTTGCCGGACTCGTCGCGGTAGATCAGGTTGCCGATCACAGGCAGCGGCTTGCCATCGGCCAGATCGAGCATCGCTCCTTCGCCTTCGCCGATGATCAGGTAGTCGATTTCCGGAAAATGTTCGAGGATGGGGGCGCCGAGCGACGAGACATGGACGTTGCCGAAGACGATCCTGATCCCGGGCCGGCGCTCGCGGATGTAGGCGGCGATCTCGAAGGCGTCCATGAAACCCGAGGTCGTCGCCGAAAAGCCGACCAGTTCCGGGTCGCCAGCGAGCACGATCTCGGCATTCCCGGCGATGGTCGGTGGCGCATGCGGGCCGAGGCAGTCGTGCAACTGCACGCGGTGGCCGAACTTTTCCAGCCAGGACGCCAGTTGCATGATGCCGATCGGCGGCATCCGGTTGGCAAGAACCGAGAAATCGGGCTGGCCGGGGACGAAATTGAAGCCTGCCGGGTGAACCAGGGTGATCCGCACGATTACCTTCCTCCTGCCAGCGGTTCAGCGGATTCTACAGCCACGGCAACGACTTGGGGCGGCCAGGGCCGATCGGCGCGGCGTGCCGGGAAGGAGCGCCGGATTGCGCATCCGGCGCACCTCTCCGTGNGTCAACCGGGCTCTACTCCTGTTCAGCCGGCGACTTCGCGTCGGACAGAACGATCTTGCCGTTTTCGTCGAGCGCAATGTCCTCGAAGCGGACCTTGGTGATCCGGTGATGGTCCATTTCCATGATGACCATGCGCGCCGACGGGATGTCGATCGCCTCGCCGACTTCCGGAACCCGTCCCAGGGTCTTGTAGATGAGGCCGGCGAGGGTCACGTAGTCTGGGTCGGGCTCGAACGGGTAGCCGATGATCGGGTCGAGGTCGGTGAGCCGGATCGAGGCGTCCACCTCGAACTGGCTGCCTTCCAGCTTCCTGACCTGGCGCACCTGGTGCGAGAACTCGTCGTCGTAGTCGCCGACGATCTCCTCGAGGATGTCCTCGAGCGAGATAAGGCCCTCGGTGCCGCCGTACTCGTCGATGACGATTGCCACCTGCTGGCGCGTCTGCTTGAACTGCTTGAGCATTTCGCTGATCAGCTTGCTGTCGGGAACGACCAGCGGCGCCTTGGCGAACTCGCCGACCGCGCGCTGGCTGACCTCATCCAGCGAGTCGCCGCGGCTTTCGGCCATCAAGCTCAGCAGTTCCTTGATCGAGACGATGCCGATGATGTGGTCGATGGTCTTGTCGTACACCGGGAAGCGCGAGTGCGGCACGTCGCGGAACATGCGCAGGGCGTCGGTGACGGTGGCATCTTTCGCCAGCGCCAGGATCTCGGTGCGCGGCACCATCGCCTCGCGCACGGTGTGCTCGTCGAGGTTGAAGACGCCGCGGATCATCTGCGTCTCCTCGGGGGCGAGTACGCCGTCCTTCTCGCTGGCTGTCAGCACCATGCGGATTTCCTCGACCGACATCGTGAAGTGGCCTTCGCCCTCGTGCGCCAGGTTGCGCTGGCCGAAGATCCAGAGCAGTCCGTTGGAGGCCAGCTTCATGAAATAGATCAGCGGCTTGAAGACGATGTACATCCAGTTGACGATCCAGCCGACGGCGAGGCTGATGGCCTCGGCCTTGTGGAAGGCGAGGACCTTGGGCGCCAGCTCGCCGGCGACGACGTGCAGGAAGGAGATGACGACGAAGGCGAAGGCGTACGAGGTCGTGTGCGCCGCCTTGGTCAGCGTCTCGCTCTCGCCGAACAGCGAGAAGAGCGAGACGAACGAGGCGTCGGTGAGGTTGCTGATCGTTTCCATGCCGATGGCGCCGAGGCCGAGCGAAACCAGCGTGATGCCGACCTGCGTCACCGAGTAGAAGCGCTCGGGTTCGTTGTGCAGCATCTCGACCGTCTTCGCCGACTTGTCGCCCATGTCGGCCATCTGCTTGATCCGGCTGCGCCGCGCCGAGGAGATCGCGATCTCGGAACCGACGAAAAAGGCGTTGCCCGCCACGAAGAGCAGGATCAGGCCGAGATTGACCCAGGTGTGCAGCGATTCCATCTTTCCGCCTCCATATGATTGTTCTTCGTCAGGGTTCCGGATGCCGCGGGCAGCGGGCACTGACGGGCGGCAACCGGAAACCCCGGACCGCGACGCGCGAGTATCGCCGAGCATGGCGGCGGGAGTCAATCGCGCGGACGGCCATCGCGCGGACGGCCGTGGCGGACTCGGTCGGCAGGCGCTGCGAACCACGATTATTGGGTGACTTCGCCTAAACGTTGACTTGCGGCAGCGGCTGCGCTGGCGTATCATTAAAACAAACGTATGAATTATCTCTTCATGAAGCAGGCAGGGCCGATGTCGGAAGTCCGCAATATTGATACCCGTGAGCGCATCCTCGATGCGGCCGAGCGCCTGTTCATGGCGCATGGTTACGAGGGGACCTCGATGCGCCAGATCACCGGCGACGCGGCGGTCAACCTTGCCGCCGTCAATTATCACTTCGGATCGAAGGAATCGCTGATGCAGGAGGTGTTCCGGCGCCGCCTGGACTGGCTGAACGAGGAGCGCCTGCGCGTTCTCGACGAGATGGAGCGGGCGGCGGCGGGCAAGCCGCTGAAGCCGTCGCAGATCGTCGACGGCTTTTTCGGGACGCTGCTGCGCCTGGCCGACGACGACCAGCGCGGCGGCATCGTCTTCCTGCGCCTTCTCGGACGCACGCATACCGAGCCGTCGGAATTCATCCGCACCTTTCTCGCCGACGAATACGCTGGCGTCATGGAGCGCTACCAGCAGGCCCTGTTCAGGGCATTGCCGGACGTGCCGCGGGCGGAAATCGTCTGGCGCTTCCATTTCATGCTCGGCGCAACGTCTTACGCAATTGCCGGCACCGACGCGCTGCGTCTGGTCGCCGATTGGAAAATCGAGGAAGCGGACACGGTCGACCGCAACGATCGCCTGGTTCCCCGGTTGATGTCGTTCCTGCTCGGTGGCCTGCGTGCCCCGCTGCCTCAATTCAAGGCGGCGGGCGCGACGGATTCGCGGGCAGCATAAAAACTTTTCAGTTTCATAGGAGGCAACAGCATGTCATATTCGATCATTCTTCTGCTCGGCGCGGTGGCGCTTGCCGTCGCCGCCCTGATCATGATTCGTCCCCTGCGACGCGCCGTGATCAGTCGTCCGCTGTTCGCGACGTATCGCAAGGTCCTGCCGCAGATGTCGGATACCGAGCGCGATGCGCTGGAAGCCGGCACCGTCTGGTGGGAAGGCGAACTGTTCCGCGGCAAGCCCGACTGGAGGAAACTGCACGCCTATCCGAAGCCGGCGCTGACCGCAGCCGAGCAGTCGTTCATGGACAACGAGGTCGAGGAAGCCTGCCGCCTGGTCGACGACTGGAAGGTCACGCACGAACTCTACGACCTGCCCAGCGAAGCCTGGCGCTACATCAAGGACAAGGGCTTCCTCGGCATGATCATTCCGAAGAAGTACGGCGGCCTCGAGTTTTCCGCCTACGCCCATTCGCAGATCGTGACCAAGCTGTCGACGCGCTCGTCGGCACTGTCGGTCTCGGTCATGGTCCCGAACTCGCTCGGCCCGGCCGAACTGCTACTGCATTACGGCACCGAGGAGCAGAAGAATCACTATCTGCCGCGCCTGGCCAGGGGCATCGAGGTGCCGGCCTTCGCGCTGACCAGCCCGTGGGCCGGCTCCGATGCCGCCTCGATTCCCGACAGCGGCGTCGTCTGCAAGGGCCTGTGGCAGGGCAAGGAAGTGCTCGGCATGCGCGTTTCCTGGGACAAGCGTTACATCACGCTGGCCCCGGTGTGCACGGTCTTCGGGCTGGCCTTCCACCTCTATGATCCGGAGGGCCTGCTCGGCGGCAAGAAGCACGTCGGCATCACCTGCGCGCTGGTCCCCTACGACCATCCGGGCGTCGATACCGGGCGCCGCCACTTCCCGCTTAACGCCATGTTCATGAATGGCCCGACACGCGGCAAGGACGTCTTCATGCCGCTCGACTTCATCATCGGCGGTCCGAAGATGGCCGGGCAGGGCTGGCGCATGCTGATGGAATGCCTGGCGGCCGGGCGCTCGATCTCGCTGCCGTCGTCCAACGCCGGCATGTCGCAGATGATCGCGCGCACGGTGGGCGGCTATGCCCGGGTGCGCAGCCAGTTCAAGATGGCCGTCGGCAAGTTCGANGGGGTCGAGGAGGCGCTGACCCGCATCGGCGCCTTCACCTACATGACGAATGCAACGCGGACGATGACCGCCGGCGCCGTCGATCTCGGCGAGAAGCCTTCGGTCGTCTCGGCAATCGCCAAGTATCACGTCACCGAGCGCGCCCGCCAGGTGGCCAACGACGGCATGGATGTGGTCGGCGGCAAGGGCATCTGCCTTGGCCCGTCCAACTTCCTTGGCCGTGCCTATCAGCAGGTGCCGATCGCCATCACCGTCGAGGGCGCCAACATTCTCACCCGCTCGCTGATCATCTTCGGCCAGGGTGCCATCCGCTGCCATCCTTACCTGCTGCCCGAAATGCATGCCGCGCACAACGCGGATGCGCGGCAGGGTCTGGTCGATTTCGACAAGGCGCTGTGGGGGCATATCGGCTACACGATCAAGAACGGCTTCCGCGCCTTGTGGCTCGGGATGACCGGTTCACACTTCGTCGGCGTCAATGTCGACGTGGCGCCGGAAGTCCGCCGCTACTACCAGCAGATGACCCGGTTCTCCGCGGCCTTCGCCTTCCTGGCGGACATCTCCCTGCTGGTGCTGGGCGGCAGCGTCAAGCGTCGCGAAAAGCTCTCGGCGCGTCTCGGCGACATCCTGGCGCAGATGTACCTGATCTCGTGCACGCTCAAGCGCTTCGAGGCCGACGGTCGCCAGGCCGCCGACCTGCCCCTGCTGAACTGGGCGGTGTGGGATGCCATGTACAAGGCGCAGGAAGCGTTCGATGGCGTCATCGCCAATTTCCCGAACCGCTTCATCGGCGCCTTCCTGCACCGCAGCATCTTCCCGTGGGGCCATCCGTATGTCGTGCCTTCCGATGATCTCGGCCACAGGGTTGCCAAGTTGCTCATCGAGCCGTCGGAAGCCCGCGACCGCCTGACCGCCGAGTGCTTCCTGCCGCTGACCGAGAGCGAACCGGCCGGCGCCATCGAACTGGCGCTGGTCGCGACGATCGAGGCCGAGGCGATCGACGCCAAGATCCGCGATGCCGAGAAGGCCGGCCGCTTCGCCCACAACCCGCTGGCCAATGTCCGTGACATTGCCGTTGCCGCCGCTGAATGCGGTGTCATCACGGCCGCAGAGTTCGAGAAGCTGAAACGGCGCAACGTGCTGCGCGACATCGTCGTGCATGTCGATGACTTCCCGTTCGACTTCAACGTGGTGACGGCCAACAAGCCGACGCTGGAGCGCAAGGCGGCCTGATGAAGACGATCTACGTGGTGGACGGCGCGCGGACGCCGTTCCTCAAGGCGCGCAGCGGCCCCGGACCGTTCGCCGCATCCGATCTGGCGACCCAGGCCGGGCGCAGCCTGCTGCTGCGCCAGCCTTTCGCGCCGGAGGATCTCGACGAAGTCATCCTCGGCTGCGCGGCGCCTTCACCCGACGAAACCAACATCGGGCGCATGGTCGCGCTGCGTCTCGGTTGCGGCAACAGGGTGCCCGGGTGGACGGTGATGCGCAACTGCGCCAGCGGCATGCAGGCGCTCGATTCGGCGATCGCCAACATCCAGTGCGGACGCTCCCATCTGGTGCTGGCCGGCGGCGTTGACGCGCTTTCGCACGCGCCGCTGTTGTACTCGGAGGCGATGGTGCGCTGGTTTGCCGGCATGATGGCGATGAAATCGGCTGGCCAGAAGGCAGGACATTTCACCAGGCTGCGCCCGGGGTCGCTGTTGAGTCCCGTCATCGGGCTGATGAAGGGACTGACCGATCCGGTCGTCGGGCTGCTGATGGGCCAGACGGCGGAAAACCTGGCATGGAAGTTCGGCATCGATCGCCAGCGCATGGACGAGTTCGCCGTGCGCAGCCACCTGCGCGCCGCGGCCGGCCGCAGCGCCGGACATTTCGGCGAGATCGTCCCGGTGATCGACGACAGGGGCACTGTNCACGCGGAGGACGACGGCGTGCGTCCGGATGCCAGCATGGCCGGCATGGCCAAGCTGAAACCCTTCTTCGACAAGAAGTACGGCAACATCACCGCCGCCAACAGCTCGCAGATTACCGACGGTGCCGCGCTGCTGATCCTGGCGTCGGAAGAGGCGGTCTGGAAATGGAAGCTGAAGCCGCTCGGGCGCATCGTCGACAGCGCATGGGCCGGCCTCGATCCGGCGCAGATGGGCCTCGGCCCGGTGCATGCGGCGACGCCCATCCTGCAACGCCACGGCCTCGGTCTCGACGATCTCGATGCCTGGGAAATCAACGAGGCCTTTGCCGCGCAGGTCCTGGGCTGCCTCGAGGCCTGGAAGTCGGACGACTACTGCCGCGGGCAACTCGGCCTGGCGGGCGCCCTCGGCGCGCTCGATGAAGACAAACTGAACGTCGATGGCGGCGCCGTGGCGATCGGCCACCCGGTCGGCGCCTCGGGCGCCCGCATCGTCCTCCATCTGCTGCATGTCCTGCGTGCGAGGCAGGCGAAGCGCGGCATCGCCGCCATCTGCATCGGCGGCGGCCTCGGCGGGGCAATGCTGGTCGAAGCCGGAGCATGATCCATGTCTGATCTCAACTTGCAACACTGGCGTCTTGATGTTGACGCCGAAGGTATCACCTGGGCCACCCTCGACAAGGCGGGCGAGTCCGCCAACTCGCTGTCGCGGGCGGTCATGGACGAACTCGGAGCGGTGCTTGACGAACTCGACCGCCGGCCGCCGAAGGCGCTGATCTTCCGTTCCGGCAAGAGCGCAGGTTTCATTGCCGGCGCCGACATCCAGGAATTCACCCAGCTCGACAGCGCCGAGAAAGGGCGCGAACTGATCGAGCGCGGCTGGAACCTGTTCAATCGCCTGGCTGGTGTGCGCTACCCGACGCTGGCTCTGGTTCGTGGTCACTGCCTCGGCGGCGGCCTTGAACTGGCGCTGGCGTGCCGTTATCTGCTGGCGGTCGACGAGCCGGGAACGAAAATGGGTCTGCCGGAAGTCATGCTCGGCATCGTGCCCGGGTGGGGCGGCATGCTCCGTTTGCCCGAAAGGGTCGGCCCGGCTGCCGCGATGGACATGATGCTGACCGGCAAGACGATCGATGCGAAGCGGGCGAAACGCATGGGGCTGGCCGACGATGCGGTGCCGCCGCGCGTCATGGAGCGCGCCGCGCAGATGATGGTGCTGTCGAATGCGCCGCGTCATCAGCTGCCTGCCATGCAGAGGCTGCTCAGCGGCCCGCTCAAGAGCGTGGTTGCCAACGGCGCCCGCAAGCAGGTCGCCAGGCGCGCGCGGCCGCAGCATTATCCGGCGCCGTACGCGATCATCGACGTCTGGGCGAAGCACAACGGCAACGCGCTCGCCGACCCGGCGCTGGTCGACCGCATCATCGGCTCGCCGACAGCGCGCAACCTGGTTCGTGTGTTCTTCCTGCAGGAGCGCCTCAAGAGCTTCGGCAAGGACTCGGACTTCAGGGCGAAGCGCGTTCATGTCGTCGGCGCCGGCGTCATGGGTGGCGACATTGCAGCCTGGTGCGCGCTGCGCGGCATGACGGTGACGCTGCAGGACCAGAACCTGGACCGGATCGCTCCGGCGCTCAAGCGTGCCCGCGAGAATTTCGCGCGGCGCATCAAGGACAAGCTGCAACTGCGGGCGATCATGGATCGCCTGATTCCCGATCCCGACGGGGCCGGCGCGACCCACGCCGATGTCGTGATCGAGGCCATCTTCGAGAACGTCGACGCCAAGCACGCCCTGCTCAGGAAGCTCGATGCGGTGATGCGTCCGGATGCCGTGCTCGCCACCAACACGTCCAGCCTGAAGCTCGAGGACCTGCGCACGGTGCTGCGGCGGCCAGAGCGCCTGGTCGGCATCCACTTCTTCAATCCGGTGGCGATGATGCCGCTGGTCGAGGTGGTGGCCGCCGACTGCGCCGATGCGGCGATGGTGCAGTCCGCCTGCGCCTTCGTCCGGCAGATCGACAAGCTGCCGCTACCGGTTCGCAGCGAGCCGGGCTTTCTCGTCAATGCCGTCCTCGCNCCCTACATGCTGGAGGCAATGCGCGCGGTCGACGAGGGAATCAGCCCGGAAACCGTCGACGAGGCGATGCTCGCCTTCGGCATGCCGATGGGCCCGGTCGAACTGGCCGACACGGTCGGTCTCGACATCGCCGTCGCCGCCGGCAAGCAGCTGGCCGGCGGGGCGGAAGCGCCGCGCTGCCTGCTGGCCCGCGTCGACCAGGGGCAACTCGGCAAGAAGACCGGCCAGGGCTTTTATTCCTGGACTGCCGGCAAGGCGCAGAAGGGCGCGGCCGGAACGCCGCCGGCGCAACTTGCCGCCCGCCTGGTCAAGCCGCTGATCGACCGTGTCGAGCATTTGGTCGCCAGCGGCGTCGTCGCCGATGCCGACCTCGCCGATGCCGGCGTGATCTTCGGGACCGGCTTCGCGCCATTTACCGGCGGGCCGCTCAATTATCGCAAGACGCAAGGGCAGTAGGCTGTTGCCGCAGGGCAACAGCCTGCGCCATCGATTCCCGTGGCGCGGATTCGTGTTGGTTCGGGATGACGTTTGATGTTTAATTGGCGTGTTGCCTGAAGGCAAATAGAAACAATCCTTTCGAGTGGAGAGATCAATGTCCAAGAACTTCGCCCCGCGCCTGATTCCGGCGCTCCTCGCCGTCGCCTTTTCGGGCTCCGCCAGCGCTTCCGGTTTTGCCCTGTGGGAGCAGAACGCCAGCGGCCTCGGCAACGCCTTCGCCGGTTCGGCAGCGGTCGCCGAAAACGCCAGCACCATCTATTTCAACCCGGCCGGCATGACGAAGCTGCAGGCACGCGAGTTTTCGGTGGGCGGCAACATCATCACGACCAGCTTCAAGTTCCAGGACGGCGGTTCCCGGGTGGGTGCCTTCCAGTTGGCCGGCGACGGCGGTGATGGCGGCGGCACCTCCTTCGTGCCCAACGGCTATCTGTCGTGGCAGGTCGCACCGGACTGGTATGTCGGTCTCGGCATCGGCGCTCCCTACGGCAATGTCGTCGAGTACGACGCCCCGTGGCAGGGCAGCGGCCACTCGAACAGCTTCGAAATCAAGACCTACAACATCAATCCGTCGGTCGCTTGGCGCGCCAACGAATGGCTGTCGCTGGGCGCTGGTGTCAGCTGGCAGCGGATGACCGCGAACTACAAGGCCGCGGTAGGCATTGGCGGGCTGACTCCGGCGCAGACCGCAGCGATTGCAGCCAGCACGAAGGAACTCGATGCCGACGACGACTCGTGGAACTGGAACATCGGCGCGCTGTTCACCGTTGCGCCGCAGACCCGGATCGGTGTGTCGTATCGGTCGACGACCAAATACACGCTCGAAGGAAACATCAGCGTGACAGGTCCGAGCCCGACCATCAATCTCGCGGGAAGTTCCGGCGCCAAGACCGAAGTCAAGCTTCCCGACCTCTTCATCCTGAGCATCGTTCAGGGCATCGGCGACCAGTGGGAAATCCTGGGTGATGTTTCGTGGATGGGCTGGAGCAGCATCCAGGAACTGGACATCGTTCGCACTTCGCCCTCGCTCACGTCTCCTGCCGGTTCGACCGCCCAAATCCTGGAAACCAAGTTCAAGGATACGTGGCGTTTCGCGGTCGGCGCCAACTACAAGATGAACCAGGACATCAAGTTCCGCGCCGGCATCGCCTACGACAACAGCCCGGTCCCGAACGCCGAGTACCGGATCACCTCGCTGCCGGACAACGATCGCACCTGGCTGACCGCGGGTGTCCAGTGGAAGCCGACTCCGACCTCGGCGCTCGATGTCGGCGCCGCCTATATCTGGGTCAAGGACGCGCCGATCAACAATCCCGGCTGGGCTCGTGCCAATCCCCGCAGNGGCCTGCTCAAGGGCAACTACGACGACTATTCGTGGCTCATCGGCGCCCAGTACTCGATGGGGTTCTGATCGCCCGTCCTGCAAACGTTTCGTTCAAGCCCCGGCCAGTCCGGGGCTTTTTTCGAGTGTTTTCACTAGCAAATGCCTTGACCCTGGCTGTCGTTGCAGTACAATTCAAACGTTCGTTTAACACGGGCAAGCAGGGCTTGAACGGACCAAAAACACTTAAGGAGAACCGCTTGAACAAGCTGATCGTGAAGAAAGCCGCCGTCCTCGGCGCCGGCGTGATGGGGGCGCAGATCGCCGCGCATCTCGCCAATGCCAACGTACCGGTCGTGCTGTTCGACCTTCCGGCCAAGGAAGGCGACAAGAACGGCATCGTGCACCGGGCCCTCGAAGGCCTCAAGAGACTGGAGCCGGGGCCGCTGGCCAACAAGGCCAGGCTGAAGTACATCGACGCCGCCAACTACGAGGAGCATCTGTCGTTGCTCGGCGAGTGCGACCTCGTGATCGAGGCCATCGCCGAGCGCATGGACTGGAAGAACGACCTCTACGCCAGGATCGCGCCGCACCTCGGTGCCAGCGCGGTCATCGCCTCGAACACCTCCGGCCTGTCGATCAATTCGCTGGCCGATGGCCTGCCCGAGGCGGTGCGCCCGCGTTTCTGTGGCATCCACTTCTTCAATCCGCCGCGCTACATGCACCTGGTCGAGATCATCGCCACGCGCGGCTCCGACGCCGCGACCCTCGATGCGCTGGAAACCTGGCTGACCTCGCGCCTCGGCAAGGGCGTCATCCGCGCCCTCGATACCCCGAACTTCGTCGCCAACCGCATCGGCGTCTTTTCGATCCTCGCGGTCATGCATCATACCGCCGCCTTCGGCCTCGGCTTCGACGAAGTCGACGCGCTGACCGGCCCGCGCATCGGCCGCCCGAAGAGCGCCACCTACCGTACCGCCGACGTCGTCGGCCTCGACACGCTGGCGCACGTCGTCAAGACGATGCAGGACACGCTGCCCGGCGATCCGTGGCACGCCCATTTCAAGACCCCGGACTGGCTGTCGGCGCTGATCGGCAAGGGCGCGCTCGGCCAGAAGACCCGCTGCGGCATCTTCCGCAAGCAGGGTCGCGACATCCAGGTGCTCGACGTCGGTTTGCAGGATTACCGCAACTCGGCCGGCACCATCGCCGACGAAGTCGGCGAAATCCTCAAGATCAGGAACCCGGCCGAGAAGTTCGCCGCGCTGCGCGCCTCCGCGCATCCGCAGGGCCAGTTCCTGTGGGCCATCTTCCGCGACATCTTCCACTACGCCGCGGTCCATCTCGAAAACGTGGCGGACAACGCCCGCGACCTCGACCTCGCCATGCGCTGGGGCTTCGGCTGGGCGCAGGGTCCGTTCGAGACGTGGCAGGCCGCCGGCTGGTCGGCAATCGCCCAGGCGATCGCCGCCGACATCGCCGCCGGCAAGGCGATGAGCGATGCTCCGCTGCCGGGATGGGCACTGGAAGCCGGACGCACCGGCGTGCATACCCCGCAGGGTTCGTATTCCGCGAGCCGCAACGCCTACGCCGCGCGTTCCGCGCTGCCGGTCTACCAGCGCCAGCTTTTCCCCGAGCGCGTGCTCGGCGAAGGCGCCGCGACTCCGGAAAAGTCCGGCGAGACGCTGTACGAGAACGATGGCGTGCGGCTGTGGAAGCTTGCTGCGGTCGACGCCGGAATCGGCATCATTTCCTTCAAGTCCAAGATGCACAGCGTCGGCAACGAGGTCATGGACGGCCTGATCGCCGCCGTGCGCCAGGCCGAGCAGACGCTCGATGGCGTCGTGATCTGGCACGAGGCGCCGTTCGCCGTCGGCGCCAACCTGCAACAGGTCGGCGAGGCCTGCGCGGGTGGCCATTTCGACATGCTCGAGCGGACCGTCGAGAAGTTCCAGCGCGCCTCGCAGATCCTCAAGTACGCGCAGGTGCCCACGGTGGCCGCGGTGCAGGGCATGGCCCTCGGTGGCGGCTGCGAATTCGTCATGCACTCCGCCAAGCGCGTGCTGGCGCTGGAAAGCTATGTCGGCCTGGTCGAGGCCGGCGTCGGCCTGATCCCGGCCGGCGGCGGCTGCAAGGAATTCGCCGTGCGTGCCGCGGACTGGGCTGCCCAGTCGGCGACGCCGGGTGAACTCTTCGATTTCCTGCAGCCGGTGTTCCAGAACATCGCCATGGCCAAGGTCGCCAAGAGCGCGGTCGAGGCGATCGACATGGGCTTCGCCCGGCCTTCCGACACCATCCTCTTCAATGCTCACGAACTGCTGTTCGTGGCGATCCGCGAAGCGCGGGCGATGGCCGATGCCGGCTATGCCCCGCCGCTGATGCCGCGCGCCATTCCGGTGTCCGGCCGCAACGGCATCGCGACGCTGGAGATGATGCTGGTCAACATGAAGGAAGGCGGCATGATCTCCGCTCACGACTACCGGGTGGCCAAGGCCGCCGCGACCGCGCTGTGCGGTGGCGACATCGAGACCGGCGCCCTGGTCGACGAGGAATGGCTGATCACTGTCGAGCGCCAACTCTTCGTCGAACTCCTCAAGACCCCGGAAACCCAGGCGCGCATCAAGCACATGCTGGAAACCGGCAAGCCGCTCCGCAACTGATCAAGGCCAAGGAACCAATCATGACCAAACAAATTCAGGACGCCTACATCGTAGCCGCCACCCGTCTGCCCGTGGCCAAGCGCAACGGCATGTTCAGGTACGTGCGGCCGGACGACATGCTGGCCTTCGTCATCAAGTCGGTTGTCGAACAGGTGCCGGGAATCGATCCGGCGCGCATTGGCGACGTCATCGTCGGCTGTGCCATGCCGGAAGCCGACCAGGGCATGAACGTCGCCCGCATCGGCCTGCTGCTGGCCGGTCTGCCGATCACCGTGCCGGGGATCACGATCAACCGCTTCTGCTCCTCCGGAGTGCAGGCGGTCGCCGATGCCGCCAACCAGATTCGCCTCGGCTTGGCCGACGTGATGATCGCCGCCGGCACCGAGTCGATGACCGTGATGCCGCAGATGATGGGCAACAAGATGTCGATGAACCCGGCCATCTTCGCCAGGGAGGAAAACATCGCCATCGCCTACGGCATGGGTCTGACCGCCGAAAGGGTGGCCAACCAGTGGAAGATCGGCCGCGAGGCGCAGGATGCCTTCGCGCTGGCCTCGAACCAGAAAGCCTGCGCGGCGATCGCCGCCGGTCACTTCAAGGCCGAGACGACGCCCTACACCGTCCGCGAGAACCTGCCCGACCTCAAGACCGGCCAGGTCCGGGTGCGCGAGCGCATCGTCGAGCACGACGAAGGACCGCGCGCCGACGCCTCGCTGGAAAAGCTGGGCAAGCTGCGCCCGGTCTTCCATGCGCGCGGTTCGGTGACCGCCGGCAACTCGTCGCAGATGTCCGACGGCGCCGCCGCGGTGATGCTGGTCTCGGAGAAGGTGCTCAAGGAACACAACCTGACCCCGCTCGCCCGCTTCGCCGGCTATGCGGTCGGTGGCGTGGCGCCGGAGATCATGGGCATCGGCCCGATCGCGGCGATCCCCAAGGTGCTGGAGCAGGTCGGCATCAAGCAGGACGATCTCGACTGGATCGAGCTCAACGAAGCCTTCGCCGCGCAATCGCTGGCGGTGATGAACGAACTGGGCATCGATCCCGGGAAGGTCAACCCGCTGGGCGGCGCCATCGCCCTCGGCCACCCGCTCGGCGCCACCGGCGCCATCCGCATCGCCACGGTCGCGCATGGTCTCAAGCGCACCGGCGGGAAGTACGGCATGGTGACGATGTGCATCGGCACCGGCATGGGCGCGGCCGGGATCATCGAGGCGCTCTGAGCGGTGAAATCCGTGTGGCCAGCGCAGTGCCGCCAGCCTGGCGGGCGCGAATGACGGGGATGGGGGCAGCCTCCATCCCGTTTTTCGTGGCGTGTGCCGTCATGCCGTGCAGGTGACGGGCGGCCGGTCCGCCATCCTTCTGCCGTTCTGGGAGAACGCGCAGGACATCGCCGGTTTGTCGCGACGGGCGTTGCACGAAATTCCGGGTCAGGATCAAACCTGTCATGTCCAGTTGAAAGCGTGCCGCGGGTCGGCGCATACTGTGCCTGTGCGGACAGCTCATGTCGTCGACAGGAAGCGGTTCCGCAGCGAAACAATGACAGGAGAGACAAAGTGATTTTACGTTCCATGCAGGCCGCGGCATTGGTCGCGGTGCTGCTTGCCGTTCCCGTCGCTCGAGCGGTGGAAGTCGCCGGCGTCAAGGTGGACGACCAGGTCAAGGTCGGCGCCAATGAACTGGTGCTCAACGGCGCCGGGGTGCGCACCAAGGTCTTCGTCAAGGTCTATGTCGGCGCGCTCTACGTGTCGCAGAAGGCGAACACCCCGGCGGCATTGCTCGAAGCCGCGTCGCCACGGCGCATGACGATGCGCATGTTGCGCGACATCGACGCCGATACCTTGTACGGCGCCCTGCGCGATGGCCTCAAGGACAACAACAGCGAAGCCGAACTGGCCGCCCTGAAGGCGTCGACCGAGCATTTCGCCGAGATCATGAAGAAGGTCGGCAGCGCCAAGGTTGGCGATACGGTCGCCATCGATTTCACCGCCGACGGCGTCAGTGTAAGCTTCAACGGTGAGCCGCGCGGCAAGGTGCCGGGTGCCGCTTTTGCAAGGGCGCTGCTCAAGGTCTGGCTCGGGGACAATCCGGTCGACAGTTCGCTGAAGAAGGCGTTGCTGGGCGGCTGAACGGAATATCAAAGGAGGACGGANAAGATGGAAAAGATCTGGATCAAGACGTACCCGGCGGGCATTCCCGCCGAGATCAGCATCGACCATGTGGCATCGCTTGTGACCCTGTTCGAGGATGCCTGCGCGAAGTATGCCGACCAGGTGGCCTACATCAGCATGGATCGCGAGATGACCTACGGCGAACTCGACCGCCTGTCGCGCGATTTCGCCGGCTGGCTGCAGTCGCTCGGTTTCGCCAAGGGCGATCGCGTGGCACTGATGATGCCCAACCTGCTGCAATATCCGGTGGCGCTGTTCGGCACCCTGCGTGCCGGTTGCGTCGTCGTCAATGTCAATCCGCTGTACACACCGCGCGAACTCGAACATCAGTTGAAGGATTCCGGCGCCAGGGCGATCGTCATCGTCGAGAACTTCGCCCATACGCTGGAGCAGGTCATCGCCAGGACCGAAGTCAAGCACGTCGTCGTCACGCCGATGGGTGACCTGCTCGGCATGATCAAGGGCGCGCTGGTCAATTTCGTCGT
The DNA here is from genome assembly GCA_013693915.1 of Dechloromonas sp. GTDB lineage: Bacteria > Pseudomonadota > Gammaproteobacteria > Burkholderiales > Rhodocyclaceae > Azonexus. The sequence goes on from CP059264.1 coordinate 1,594,931, forward strand.
CCGCCACGTCAAGAAGATGGTGCCTGCCTGGTCGCTGCCGGGCTCGATCAACATCAACGCGGCGCTCGCCGCCGGGCGTCGCCATGGTGCGGAGCCGGTCAAGCTGAGTCACGACGATCTCGCCTTCCTGCAATACACCGGCGGTACCACCGGGGTTTCCAAGGGCGCCATGCTGACCCATGGCAACATCGCCTCGAACGTGATGCAGGCCCACGCCTGGATCAAGCCGGTGGTCAAGGAGGGCAAGGAATTCATCGTCACNCCCTTGCCCCTCTACCATATCTTCGCGCTGACGGCGAACTGCCTGACCTTCCTGATGATCGGCGCGCGCAACCTGCTGATCGCCAATCCGCGCGACCTGGCCGGGTTCGTCAAGGAATGGGCGAAGTATCCGATCACGGTGGCGACCGGCGTCAATACCCTGTTCAACGGCCTGCTCAACCATCCGGATTTTGCCGCCCTCGACTTCTCGACGATGAAGCTCTCGCTCGGTGGCGGCACCGCGGTTCAGGCGCCGGTGGCCGAGCGCTGGCAGAAGGTCACCAAGTCGCCCCTGCTGCAGGCGTATGGCCTGACCGAGACCTCGCCGGCGGCAACCATCAACCCGCTTGACCTGAAGGAGTTCAACGGCTCGATCGGCCTGCCGATTTCCTCGACCGAGCTGTCGATCCGCGATGATGCCGGCAAGGAGCTGGCCATCGGTGAGATCGGGGAAATCTGCATCCGTGGACCGCAGGTCATGGCCGGTTACTGGCAGCGTCCCGAGGAAACCGCCAACGTCATGTATGCGGACGGCTTCCTGCGCACCGGCGACATGGGCTATGTCGATCCGCTGGGCTTCTTCTTCATCGTCGACCGCAAGAAGGACATGATTCTGGTCTCGGGTTTCAATGTCTATCCGAACGAGATCGAGGAAGTGGTCGCCATGCACGAGGGTGTCGGCGACGTGGCGGCGATCGGCGTGCCCGACGACAACTCCGGCGAAGCGGTGAAGATCTTCGTCGTGCGCAAGGATCCGAACCTGACCGTCGACGAGGTCATTGCCCACTGCCGCAAGCACCTGACCGGCTACAAGGTGCCGAAGCAGGTCGAGTTCCGTCCCGACCTGCCGCGCACCAACGTCGGCAAGATCCTGCGTCGTGCGCTCAAGGAAGGGGCGTAGTGGGGGTTCCGCAATCGCTGCAGAAGGGGCTGGCCCTGCCAGCCATCTGCGCGCCCATGTTCATCGTCTCCACCCCGGACCTGGTCATCGCCCAGTGCCGCGGCGGGCTGATCGGGTCGTTCCCGGCGCTCAACGCGCGCCCGCCGGAACTGCTCGACAGCTGGCTGACCCGCATCAGGGCAGAACTGGCAGATGATCCGGACGCCGCGCCGTTTGCCGTCAACCAGATCATCCACCAGTCCAACGAGCGTCTGGAGCACGATATGGCCCTGTGCGTGAAGCATGAGGTGCCGCTGATCATCACCAGCCTGCGCGCGCCGGATGCCATCGTGCCGCAGGTGCATGCCTACGGCGGCCTGGTCTTCCATGACGTGATCAGCGTCCGCCATGCCGAGAAGGCGCTCGCGGCCGGCGTCGATGGCCTGATCCTGGTCTGCGCCGGGGCTGGCGGGCATGCCGGCATGCTCAGCCCGTTCGCCCTGGTCGGGGAAATCCGCAAGTTCTACACCGGGCCGATCGCGCTGGCCGGTGCCATCACCAGCGGCAGCGGCATTCTTGCGGCGCAGGCGATGGGGGCGGATTTCGCCTACATCGGCACGCGCTTCATCGCGACCCGCGAGGCCAATGCCCAGGAAGCCTACAAGCAGTGCCTGGTCGACTCGGCTGCGGTCGACGTCGTNCACACGCCGTATTTCACCGGCGTGCATGGCAACTATCTGAAGAGGAGCATCGAGGCAGCCGGTCTCGATCCGGAGAATCTCCCGGTCAAGGACAAGGATGCGATGAACTTCGGCAGCGCCGCCGGCGCCGCCAAGGCGTGGAAGGACATCTGGGGCGCCGGCCANGGAGTCGGAACGATCGACGACATCCGNCCGGTGGCCGACTTGATCGCCCGGATGAANAAGGAATACCGCGCCGCCAAGGCGGCGCTGTGCAGCAACCCATACTGATAACAGGCAACAAGGAGAAAGCAAGATGAGCGACTATCGCGCACCNCTCAAGGACATGCGTTTTGTGCAGGACGAACTGTCCGGTTTCAGGGAACTGTCGCAGTTTCCCGATTTCGTCGAGGCAACGCCCGACATGGCCGACGCCATCCTCGAAGAAGCGGCCAGGTTCGCCAGCGAGGTGCTGGCGCCGCTGAACCGGGTCGGCGACCGGGAAGGCAGCAAGCTCGGCCCCGACGGCGTGATTACCGCGCCGGGCTGGAAGGAGGCCTACAAGGCGTTTTGCGATGCCGGCTGGAACGCGATCACCTGTCCGCCCGATCACGCCGGCCATGGCCAGCCGGATACCCTNGGGGTTGCCGTCAAGGAAATGATCATGTCGGCCAACCTCTCGTTCTCGCTCGGCCCGCTGCTCACCACCGGCGCCGTCGAGGCGCTGCTGACCTGCGCCAGCGACGAACTGAAGGCCATCTATCTCGAAAAGATGGTCACCGGCGTGTGGACCGGCACGATGAACCTGACCGAGCCGCAGGCCGGTTCCGACCTGGCGCTGATCCGTTCGCGCGCCGAGCCGCAGGCCGATGGCAGCTACAAGGTTTTCGGCCAGAAGATCTTCATCACCTATGGCGACCACGACATGACCGAGAACATCGTCCATCTCGTCCTCGCCCGCCTGCCCGACGCGCCGGCCGGCGTCAAGGGCATCTCGATGTTCCTGGTGCCGAAATTTCTGGTCAATGCCGATGGCTCGCTCGGCGCGCGCAACGACGCCTACTGCGTGTCGATCGAACACAAGCTCGGCATCCACGCCAGCCCGACCTGCGTCATGGCCTATGGCGACAACGGCGGCGCCGTCGGCTACCTGCTCGGCGAAGCCAACCGCGGCCTGGAGTACATGTTCATCATGATGAACGAGGCCCGCCTCGGTGTCGGCCTGCAGGGCATCGCCCTCGCCGAGCGCGCCTACCAGCAGGCGCTCGGCTACGCGCGCGAGCGCAAGCAGGGCCGCGATGCGCTGACCGGCGAAGCACTGGTCACCATCGACAAGCACCCCGACATCCGGCGCATGCTCATGCTCATGAAGAGCCGTATCGAAGCCTGTCGCGCCATGGCCTACTTCACCTCGGGCCTGCTCGACCGCGCCCACGTGATCGAGGACAAGGAGGAGAAGAAGCGCAACCTCTACCTCGCCGAGTTCATGATCCCGCTCGTCAAGGGCGGCGGTACCGAAATGAGCGTCGACGTCACCTCGCTCGGCATCCAGGTCTACGGCGGCATGGGCTTCATCGAGGAAACCGGCGCCGCCCAGCACTGGCGCGATTCGCGGATCACGACGATCTACGAAGGCACCACCGGCATCCAGGCCAACGACCTCATCTTCCGCAAGCTGATGCGCGACGGCGGCGCCACGGCCAAGTACGTCTTTGGCGAAGTCGCCGCGACGGCCGAGGCGCTTGCCGCTTCCGGCCGTCCCGAACTGCAGGCCATCGCCCGCCGTCTCGGCGACGGGCTGAAAGCCTGGATCGAGGCCACCGAATGGCTGTCAGCCGATGCGAAAAACGGCCTGGCCGGGGCGTTGACCGGAGCCGTTCCCTATCTGCACCTAGCCGTCAATGTCTGCGGCGGCTGGCAGATGGGCAGGGCGGCGCTGGCTGCCGCCGCCTATCTCGACAAGGGCGAGGGCGACCAGACCTTCTACCGTGCCAAGATCGCCACCGCGCATTTCTACGCCGACCAGATGCTGCCGCTGGCCACCGCCTACGGGATTACCGTTCAGGCGGGCGGCAACTCGCTGGCGGCGCTGACCGACGACATGCTCTAATCCCCGCCGTCATCCGGCGTCAACCGGTCCCCGCCAAGGCGGGGATTTTTCGGTGCGCGAACTTGCCTGTGGAGCGCCGCAACCGCGTGCCGCCGGAGGTTCTGAAAAACGGGCGCCCGCGCGAGCGCCCGCCTTCAAGGGTGGATCGCCAGTGCCTACTTGGCCTGCATCCGGTTGAGGTAGTCGATGAGCGCGAAGATGCGCCCACGGACGAAGGCATCGGGGTCGTAGTTCATGTCGACGTAGTACTCACCGGCCTTGATCTGATAGTCGCGGCCCCAGATCGGCATGTCGCGCGGCCCGTGCGCCTTGACCTCCTGGCGTCCGTCGATCACGGCATAGACGCGCTCCAGCGGGAAGACTCCGCCGTTCTTCTTCGACAACAGCGTCAGGTCGGGCGGCGACACTTTAAGGAAATCGACATAGGCGCCGCCCTTCAGGTCCTTGCCATGGCAGGCGATGCAGTTCGACTCGTACTCGCGCTTGCCGAGATCGACCTTGTCGGCCGCGACTGCCGTCGTCACGCCGGTTGCGGCAACCATCACGGCGCTGGCGCCGATCAGCTTGAACATCTTCATTTCCTGCCTCCTTGTGATTTATGTCGGACTCCACTGCTACGGCATAAGACTACTCGGGATGGCCAGATTTGGCTAGTAAGGGTTTTCCTGAAGTGGGCAGGGGGCGATCCGGGTTTCGCACGCGGGCCGAGCCGGCGGCGCCTCCGTTTTTGTGCCGGCCGATGTTATGCTTCAACGGTTTATCGAACCCTAACCTTGAACCCTCGAAGCTTATCCTTTTGGGTTTCCTGTGGACACTGTCATGATCAGATTCCATCCGTCGAAGTCCCTCGTCAGGCGCGCGCTGGCGTGCTGCGTCATCGGAATTGCCCTCAACGGCGCGTCGACCGCGGCAGCCGAGCGCCCGCGCGTCGGTCTCGTTCTCGGTGGTGGCGGGGCGCGCGGGGCGGCGCACATCGGTGTCCTGGAAGTCCTGCGCGAAAACCGGATTCCGGTCGATTGCGTGGCTGGCACCAGCATGGGCGGCCTCGTTACCGGCGCCTTCGCTGCCGGGTTGAGTCCCGATGAAATGCTGGCGGCAATGGGCGAGGCCGACTGGCGGGAGATGTTCAGCGACAACCCGCCCGCATATGACCTGAATCCGCGCATCAGATACCAGTCCCGGCGCTTCATTCCCGGGACCGANGCTGGGGTGACGGAGGGCGGCGCGCAGCCGCTTCCCGCCGTCGTCCAGGGCCAGAAGGTCAAGCTGTTCATCAACCGCCTGGTGCGCAGCAAGTACGGCGAACCGTTGATCGAGAAATTGCCGATCCCGGTCTCGATCATCGCCACCGATCTGGTGACCGGCGACAAGGTGGTGTTCCGCGAGGGCAGTCTGACGCATGCGATGCGTTCGACGATGTCGGTGCCCGGACTGATGGCGCCGGTCAAGGACGGCGACCGGCTGCTGGTCGATGGCGGTCTCGTCGACAACGTGCCCATCGACGAAGTGCGCGACCGCTGCAAGGCGGACGTCGTCATCGCCGTCAATGTCGGGTCGCCGCTGATGAAGGCGAAGGACATCGGCAGCATCTTCTCGGTGGCCGGGCAGATGATCAATATCCTGACCGAGCAGAATGTCACCCGGTCGCTGGCCACCCTCAAGTCCGGGGATATCTACATCAAGCCGGATCTGGACGGGATCACCGCGGCGCAATTCGAACGCTACGCGGAGACAGCCAAACGGGGGCGGGCGGCGGCGGAGGCCTTGCTCCCCCGACTGCAGGCGCTCAGTGTGGGCGAAAGGCAGTATCAGGACTGGCTGGCGAGCACGACACCGGTTCGCGGCCCGTTGCCGGTTGTCGATGAAGTCGAGATCGCCGGATTGAAGCGGGTCAATCCGGCTTACCCGGACCGCTACCTGAAGAATCATGAAGGACGCCGGATCGATGTCGACCGGGTGGACAAGGACATGGGTCTCATCTTTGGCGATGGGGAATACGACAACGTCGACTTTGCCATGTTGTCGACCCGGGACCGCAACATCCTGCGCGTGACACCGCTGGAAAAGGAATTCGGGCCCGATTACCTGCGCTTTGGCTTCAACCTCAACGCGGTAACCAATGGCCCATCCACCTTCAACCTGCGGGCGGCCTACCAGAAAACGCTGATCAACAGTCTGGGCGGCGAGTGGTTGGCCGGGGTGCAGATCGGCAACGAACCCGCAGTGTTCACCGAGTTCTATCAGCCGCTCGACGCCGAGCGCCGCTTCTTCGTGGAACCGAAGCTCTCGTTCCAGCGCGCCCCTTTGTACATCTATCAGAACAACAAGCGGTTGAGCGAATACTCGGTCGATCAGGCGACTCTCGATCTGATGGCAGGGATCAACGTCGGCCTGTGGGGGCCGGTGACGGTCGGCTGGGCCGAGCGTTACCGCAGTGCCGACCTGCAAACCGGGTCACCGCTGTTTCCCACGGGCAGCCAGCGCTTCGGCGGCTTCCTGGCCAGGCTGGACTTCGACCAGTTTGACCGCCTGTACGATCCGACGCGCGGCTGGGCGGCCAGNGGAAGCTATTTCTACGCCGCCGGGGGCGGCTACGACAAGGCCGAACTGGACCTGCGCGCGGCAGAGAGTTTCGGTGATTACATACTGCACGGGCGGGTCCGAGGCGCCGGTTCCTTCACCGGCACCCTGCCGTTCTACGACGCCGTGGCGCTGGGCGGCTTCCTGAACCTGTCGGGTTTCGCGCGCGCGCAGATCATCGGCGAGTCGCTGGCATACGGCAGCGTGCGCGGGGAGAAGATCGTCGGCAAGTTGCCGCTCGGCCTGCGCGGCGACATGCGTGTCGGTGTGGCACTGGAAGCGGGCAAGGTCAATGGCCGCTACACCGAAACCAACCTCGATGGCTGGCAGAACTCGGTAACCGCCTATGTCGGCGGCGAGACTCCGCTCGGCATGGTNCACCTGGGCTACGGCTATTCCAGCAACGGCCCGGGCAGCTATTACCTGTTCATCGGCACGCCGTGATCATGTCCCGGGTGCCTGGCTGGAATGACGGCATCGCCGGCGCTGGCCCTGTCTGCGACGCCTCCGGGAAATCCGCTGCGGTGAACGGAAGCCGCGTTCGGCCGCGCCGCCGCCATTGGAGTAGTATCCCGATATCCGATCGACAGGAAGGAAGCGAAAGTGAAAGCCAAGACCACGAGCAGCGGGCGGCAGGCCACCGCAAGGACGACCAGCGCGCCGCGGGCAAGTCATCGGCGCTCGATACGGTGGGCGGCCTGACCAAGTCGCTCCGCAGCCTGGCCGGGCANNGGTCGTCGGCATGGCCGGCGTCGCCGTCGATACCTCGCTGGCTGCGGCAACCGGGCTCTTTCCGCAGGGCGTGGCATCGACCAAGGCATTGGTCAAGGCTGGCGCCTTCCTGCACGACATGCGCGAGGCGGCGGGAATTCCGCTGGAGGATCTCGGCAAGGCGATCGATCTCAAGGACCCGTCCCTGCTGGAACTGGCCGAAAACGGCAAGATGGCGCTACCGTTTGAGGTCATCCTGCGCCTCGCCTCGGTGCTGGCGCGCAACGACCCGGTTCCCTTCGTGATGAATCTGACCAAGGCCTACAGCCCCGGCCTGTGGAAGGTCCTCGAATCCCTCGGGATCGGTCGCGTCATCGAACATGCCGGGCGCGAGCACGAGTTCATCAGCATCTACCGGGCGCGCGACGAGGCGCGCACGCTGACCGACGAGGAATTCTCGCGGGTGCGCAAGTTCGTCGAGACGGCCTTTGACATGGCGCTCGAGTTCAACCGCGAAGCCAAGGCGGCGGCCCAGCCCAAGGGGACGCCGAGATCTGCCACGCCGAGAACGGCGCCAGGAGCCACGACGCCTCGGCGTGCCGCGAAGGCGGCTGCGGGCGAAGAGGAATAGGCCGGGGCGGGGCGCTGCGGACGGATGGCGCCTGCGGCCAGCCCTCTCTGTTCAGCGCCCCTTGAGGGCAAGTTCCGCGGCAGCCTCGAGATCGGCCTTCTTCATGATCCCCATTTTCTTCTGGACAACCTGGCCGTTGCGGTCGACGACGATGGTGAAAGGCAGACCGCCCTTGGTATTGCCCAGCGCCTGCATGAGCGGGATTCCCTTTTCCCTGGCGACGAAGACCGGATAATCCATCTCGTAGGCCCTGGCGAATTCCTTCGCCGCGTCGGCCTTGTCCTCGATGCCGATGCCGAGCACTTCCAGCTTCCCCTTGTGCGCCTTGCGGATGGCGATCAGCTCGGGGATTTCGACGCGGCACGGGCCGCACCAGCGCGCCCAGAAATTGACGATCAGCGGCTTGCCCTTGTAGCGCTCGAGCGCCACCGGCTTGTCGTCGAGGTCATTCAGCGTGGCCGCGAACAGCGGGGCGGATGAGGGCATGTCCTCTGCCGCGGTCAACGCCGAAAACAGGGCAAGAACCAGAGCGGGGAAAAGTCTTTTCAAGGCAGGTCGCCGCGGCGGAAAAGCAGGTAGCCGATGGTAGCACTGATCAATCCGAGTGCTGCCGGGTAGGCCAGCGCGAAGATCTTGTAGCCGGTGACGCCGAACAGGTCGAGGATGACGTAGGCGGACGGGCCGAGGACGATCAGTTGCGGGTCGAACAGCGCCAGCGCGGCGGTGCGGAAAACCTGCAGCGGGTTGGCCAATGCCAGCGTGACGGCGATTTCCGGAGCGACCTTGCCCTGGATCATGACGCCGAGCAGGATCAGGTCGAGGAAGAGCAGCAGGAACAGCCAGACCATGAAGGCGGCGCCCTGCGCGATGTCGGTGCTGCGGGCGATGGCCGAGATCAGCATGCCGATGCCGAGGAAGCACATGGCCATCACGGCGAGCAGGGCGGTGTAGTAGCCGAACATGCTCCACGGCACTTCGATGTCCTTGAAGGTCGCCCAGCCGACGGCGCCGAGCATGGCCAGGAAGACCGGTGCGAAGACGACGAGGTAGCGGCCGACGATCTTGCCCCAGAACCAGGCGGAGAGCGACACCGGCAGCGACAGCAGGTACTCGAAGACGCCGGCCTCGCGGTCGCCGGCCACCGAACGGACGGTGGTGATCAGCACGAAGATCGGCAGGATCGCCATGGTCAGCTGGATATAGGTGACGAGCAGGCGCGACAGGCCGATGAAGCCGAGAACGCGCGATTCGGTCAGGCCGAAGAGGAAGAGCAGGGCGACGATGCCGCCGAAGACCAGCGTGTAGATCTGGAACCAGCGGGCACGCAGCGATTCGACGATGTCCAGCCTGGCGGTGAGCCACAGTTGTTTCATCTACTTTCCTTTGGCCAGAACGTGCTGGCGCATGCCCTCAAAGTCCAGGCTGCCCATCTGCGGATGGGCGACGGCGCCGAAGTTGTAGCCCATCGGCGAGGTTCGGGTGATGTACTGGGCCTTGCGCGGATCCAGCCAGATCACGTCCTTGCCCTTGCTGGTGACGTCGGCTACCCACATGCGCGTGGCGGGATCGTTCAGCCAGGGATAAGTCTTGAGGTTGTCGCGGATCCAGAAGGTGAAGCAGCCGATGTCGTCGAACTTGACGACCATGTCCTTCGGTCCGCCGCGCAACTGGGCGGCGAAACGCCGGTCCGAGATCACCATGCTGCAACGGGGGCAGGTCTCACGGTCCCACTTGATCTCGGCCATGCCTTCCGGCCACTCCGACTTGCCGCAGGCCGACAGCGCGAGCGCCAGCGGCGTCAGGGCCAGGCCGGCGACGCCCAAGCGGCCGAGGAAATCGCGGCGGGACATGCCGCGCATCGCTCAGCCCGCGTTCTCGGTCAGCGAAATGTCGCTGACCAGCGCCGAGTAGCGTGAAATCATGCCGAGAAAACGCAGGCGGTCGGGGCCGGCGATGCGCCCGTCCCAGACCAGTTCCCCGTCGCTCGCAGCGAATTTCCAGGCGGCGACGGCCTTGGCGAAGGCCGGCTCGAAGCGCTTGATGACGATGCGGCAGGCCAGCGTGTCGGACAGCGCGACATCGTCGGCCACCTTGTCGTCGAGGACGATCTTGCCCATGTCCATTTCGACGACGCGGTTGACCAGCGCCGACACCTCGTCGAGACGGTGGCTGGAGATCAGCATCGTCGCGTCGTTCTGGCGCTCGGCCAGCAGGTCAAAGAAGATCTTGCGCGCTTCCGGGTCAAGGTTGGCGGCCGGCTCGTCCATCACCAGTACCCGCGCGTCGCGGCCGAGGGCGATGGCGATCAGCAGCTTCTGCTTCATGCCGCCGGAAAGGCGCACGAACTGGCGCGAGCGGATGCCTTCGACTTCGAGCCCGAGACGCCCGGCGATGCCGTGGATGCGCTCCGGTTCGGTGCCGCACAGCGCGGCGGAAAAGTCGATCAGCTGGCCGACCGGCATCTTCAGCGGCGGTGGCAACTGCGGGACGAAGCCGATCGTGCCGAGCACCGCCGTGCGCTTGCCGCGCGGGTCCAGGCCGTCGATGGTGACCGTGCCGTCGTGCGTGTATTCACCGAGCAGGCAGCGGATCAGCGTGGTTTTGCCGGCGCCGTTGGAACCGATCAGCGCCACCCGCTCGCCGAGTTCGATATCGAGGCTGATGCCGTCGAGCACGCGGGCGCGACGGAAGTTCTTGACGACATTCTGGAACCGGATCATGGGGCGTGATTATAAAAGGGCTGCTGCGGTCGACCCTGAATCTCGATCAAAAATCGGCTCCTTGCCGGCAGGGGGCCGCGCCGTAAATGGCAACGATCCGCCGCCTGCACTTGTGTGACTGCAGGAGGCGGCGCATCGCGCGTTGCATCGAAGGGCTTCACGGCGACTCCGCGAGCCGGTATCCTCTCGCCGGCGTCATGCAATACCAACCCCATTCACCCTTGAGGAAACAAGACATGAACAAGAAATCGATGATCGGCCTGACCTTTGTCGCCGCGCTTGCGCTCGCCGGTCCGGCTGCGGCAGCCGAATCGACCCTGGATCAGATCAAGAGCAGCAAGACACTGCGTCTGGGCTATCGCGAGGGCTCGATTCCCTTCTCCTTCGTCGGCGACGACAAGCAGCCGCGCGGCTACAGCATCGATCTGTGCAAGATCGTTGCCGAAGACCTCGCCAAGCAGCTGAAGCTGGAGAAACTCGACGTCCAGTGGGTGCCGGTCACGGCGCAGAACCGCTTCGACGCGCTCAAGAGCCGAAAGATCGACCTGGAGTGCGGCAACACCACGCAGACCCTGTCGCGTCGCGCCGATTTCGATTTCAGCCTGATGACCTACGTCGATGGCGCCAGCCTGCTTTTTCGCAAGGGTGAGATCCCGGCCAATTCCGATCATCTGACGGGGCAGCGCATCGCTGTCGTCGCCGGGACCACGACCGAAAAGGCGCTCGAGGCTCTGGGCGCGTCAGCCAAGCTCGGCGCCAGCCTGGTGAGAGTCCCGGACCACGGCGCCGCGCTCAAGGCGCTGAGCGAAAAGCAGGCGACCGCCTATGCTGCCGACCGCACCGTGCTGGTCACGACGGCCCTGGCCAGCGGCAGCGGCAAGGAGTTCGAGTTGTCCAGCGCGCAATTTACCTACGAGCCCTACGGCCTGACGATGCGCATCGACCCGGCGCTACGTCTGGCGGTGGATCGCACGCTGGCCCGTCTCTATCGCAGCGGCGAGATCGTTCCCGTGTTCCAACGCTGGTTCGGACCGCTGGGGAATCCGGGCGAGGCGATCAAGGTGATGTTCCTGCTCAACGGATTGCCCGAATAGGTCATCGTTGCGGTCGACCGGGTTCCTGGGCCAGAAATCAGCCGAGCTTCGACAGCCCCTTGATTTCGAAGCTCAGCGACCCGGTCGGGCAGGTGTCGACGCACAGCCCGCAGCGGGTGCAGTCGGGGCCGAGCGGCACCTCGGTCTCGACCGCACGGCCCTTGATTACCGTGTCCAGGACGTGCGGCACGAGGCAGACCTTGCGGCAGTCGCCTTCGTGGAAGCATTCGGCGAGCTTGTACTTGATGCGCACCGGCGAGATAATGCCGACGACGCCGTAGGTCAGCCCGATCGGGCAGGCGTAGCGGCACCAGGCGCGGCGCGAGAAGAAGACCTCGAAGACGAGCAGCGCCAGCACCCACAACAGCGCCAGCCCCGGGCCGTAGATCAGCGCCCGCGACACGATGCCGGTCGGCGAGATGGCTTCGAAGACGGTGTAGCCGGTGGCCAGCGCGAGCAGCGCGAAGATGATCCAGAAGAAGGTGCGCAGGCGGCGGTCGATGGTCTGGTCGGTGAGCAGCCGCTTCTTCGCCAGGTGGAGGTGGATCTTCTCGGCCCACTCGGCGAGCAGGTGATAGGGGCAGACCCAGGAGCAGAAGGTGCGCCCGCCGAGCAGCACCCAAAGGACGAGCACCGTGCCGGTGCCGATCAGCAGGTTGTTGATGATGTGCTTGTGCGCCAGCATCACCTGTAGCGCCGAGTTGAGGTCGATCAGGTGGAAGCCGACAAAGCGCGATGCCGTCAGCGCGCCTTCGAGGATCTGGATGTCGAGGAAGAAGGAGAAGGTGAACAGGAGGTTGGCGACGATCAGTGTCGCCCAGCGCCGGTTGCGCCAGGAGTTCTTGTGCTCGGCATGGGCCCGGGCATGCAGTTTCTCGGCGATCAGGTCGCGGTTGCCCTTCTTGTAGAAATGCATGGCCTGCGCCGCCGGGGCGATCGCCGTCGGCTTGCTCGGCTCGGCGCCGAACATGACCTTGATCTGTTCGAAGAAGCGCCTCTTCAGCAGTTGGCTCATGTCTTCCAGACCCCTCTGGCTTCGATGGTGATACAGCTCGGCTCGACCGGGCAGACCATTTCGCAGACGCCGCAGCCGACGCAGGGTTCATGGACGACGGGCGACTTGCGTTTGCTGCCGTCCGGGGCAAAGACCGTTTCGATCGAAATGGCGCCCTTGAGCGGACACTCACGGACGCAGAGATCGCATTCGGCGACATTGTAGGGGTGGTCGGCGATGCGGATCGGCTTCCAGCGGTCGACGTCCATGTAGCGCATCGTCCCCTTGAAGTCCGGGCCGCGGGTCTGTCCCTTGAAGCCCTTGCCCTGGATCGCCAGGCAGGCCTCGGGGCGGGTCAGGCGCGCGACGCCCATGCGCTCGGTCATGTTGAGCGTCGGCTCGGGGTCCTTCTCCTTGGCCAGCAGGATCGGCTTGGCCGCCAGCGCTGCGCCCGGGCGCACGGTCAGGAAGTCCGGCTTGTGGTAGGTGAGCGTGCCGGTCGGGCAGGCGAGGACGCACTGCACCGCGTCGCAGGAGAAGTCGCAGGCCTGCTGCCGGGCATCGATGTAGGGCGTTCCGACGCCCATGCCGTCGATCAGGTCGGCCAGCTTGATCGCCTGCACCGGACAGACCTGGACGCACTGGCCGCACTTGATGCAACTGGCGAGGAAATCCTTCTCGTCGAGCGCGCCGGGCGGGCGCAGGCGCTTCCTCTGCGAGTAGATCAGCGGCAGGAAGCCGGACAGCGCCGCGCCAAGCACCCCGCCGGTGAGCAGGACGGTGCGCAGGAAGCGCCGGCGGTTGGTCTGGCGCCTGGCCTTGGACAGTGGCGGTGTCGGCCCGACCACCGGCTTCTGATCGCCGTCGTTCATGATGGCGCAGTCCTCGCCGGCTTGAGGAATCGCGGCTTTTCGTCACGCAGGATCAGGTCAGGTTTGGAGAAGGGGGCCAGGCGCTCGAGGAAATCGAGCAGTTCCATGACCGGCGAACTGCGGAAGAAACGGGCGACAGGCATCTCGATCCAGATCTGGTCGGCGTAGGAGTAGAGTTCGTGGGTGCGGTCCCCGATGCCGTCGTCGTTGCGGTCGAAGCCCTGGTAGTCGTCCCAGTAATTGCCGGCCCAGCTATTCTTCGCGCTGTTGTTGTTGTCGCCGCGGCCACCGTAGCTGACCTGGGTCAGGTTGCCCTCGAAGACGTTGTCGACCATGTTGTTGCCGCCGGTCTCGCTGTTGAACATGATGCCGATGCCGTTGTAGGCGAAGCGGTTGCCGCGCACCTCGATCGTGCTGTCGGGCTGGAATGGCGAGAGATCGGAGCCGATGCCGATGCCGCAGTAGATGATCTCGTTGTTCTCGATGCGGGTGCCGGACGCTTCCTTGAAGCCGATCCCCATGCCGGTGGCGCCGGTCGCGTGCGAAATGACGTTGTTGCGGGCGATGCCGCCCTCGGTGTACATGAAATAGACGCCCACTGCGTTGTCGTAGAACTGGTTGCCTTCGACGATATTGTCGTTGGCGAACATGAAATGGATCGAGTAGCGGCTACGCCGGCCGAGATTGTCGCGGAAGATGTTCTTGTGCGCGTACCAGGCGACCATGTCGCGCGAATCTATGATCTCGTTCTTCTCGATCAGGTTGTTGTTGCTGTACCAGAGGCGCAGGCCATCGCCACGCACGCCTAGGTCGAGATCCTTGGAGCGGATTGTATTGCCGCGGACGATGTTGTCGCTGGACTGCTTGAGATCGATGCCGAACAGGCAGTTGTCGATCTGCAGGTACTCGATCAGGTTGTTGTTGCCGCGCACGTCGAGGCACGAGTCGTCGGTGTCGTGCGAATCGCCCGAGCCGGTCAGGTGCAGGCCGCGCAAGACCGAGTTGCTGGCATTGAGGACCATTACCGTGCCTTTGTCGCCGGCATCGATGGCGACCTCGCCGCCGCCGTCTATGGTCAGTGGCTTGTCGATGATCACCGGCCCGGCGTAGCGGCCGGGCGGAGGCTTGAGCACCGATCCGGCGGGCGCCTTGTCGACGAGATCCTGAAAAGGCTTGAGGCCATGGATCCGCTTGTCGCGCTCCATCAGCATGAATATCGGCTTGGGGCGGTCGATGGCGACCCGCGGCGCGTTGCTCATGTCCGCATTCGAGCCGCGCTCCTGCTCGGAAATGACGCTCGAGCAGGCCAGCAACAGCGCCAGCGCCAGGACTTGGTTGGTAAATCCGGCGAATTTCGGCACGGAACCCTACTCGGCCGAGCCTTCGCGCAACTGCTTGCGGCGGATCAGTAGCGCCAGCATCAGGCAGACGAAAACCAGCACCAGCAGGCCATAGCCCCAGTACGGGTAGGAGAAGGTCGAGAACTGGGCGACCTTGCCTTCGCCGAAGACGGTGGGCATGAAGGGCTTGACAGTGAACGCGCCCCACGGGTGCAGGTTGTGGCCGAAGAACCACAGCCAGCCGGCGTAGGTGATGACGAAATAGAGCGGCAGCATGGCCGGCACCAGGGCGAGGAGCAACTGGAAGGAGCGGACCCTGGCGACGCCGGCGATGACGATTGCCATCACCGCGATCAGGCCGAAGATGACGATCTTGGAAATGGTGGTCACGTTGTCGCCCCACACCTTGATCTTTTCCGGTTCCTTGAAGAAGGTGCCGGCTTCCTTGACGTAGCTGTCGACATGGCTCGCCAGGTGGCCGAGGAAGAACTGGTCGACGATCATCCAGGCGGCGACGCCGAGGAAGCCTGCGGTCAACACCGCAAGACGGGGCTTTTTCCCCGGCATGGCGAAGGCGAGCATCATGACCGCGAAAAAGGCGAAGAAGAACTTGGCCAGCGGTTTCTCGACCGGCGCCCCGGTGGCGATCGGGAACATGCCGACATAGTGGTTGATGGTGTTCATCTCATGCACGCAGTCGAGGCCTTGGGCACCCTTGTCGACGTCCTTCTTGGCGTCGGTGATCGGGTTGTAGCGCTCGTCGTCATGGCCGAGATCCTTCTGGATGATCTCGCTGGCCATGCGCGTGCCCTTGCCGGCCGCCTTGCAGCCGTTATAGACACCGTCGAAATGGAAGTGGATCCGGATGCCGTCGGGGAAGGCATCGGGCGGGTAGTTCGGGGCGGTCAGCGAGACCCACCAGATCGGGGCGAAGTAGGCGGTGACCATGGCAATCAGGGCGACCAGCGTGAGCCCGCCAACAATCCTGTTCTGCTTTTCCATCTTGCTGCTCTCTGCTTGATGCGTCCGGCGATTGGCCGGGAATGGTTGCCCGAACGCGGTCCGGGCAACCAGTTTGCTGCGTTCTACTTCTTCTTGGCCGCACCGGCCTTCGCCTTGCACATGGCGCCAGGCATCACCAGGCTGGACTGGTAGGCGGAGATCGCCACCAACTGGTCATTGGTGTAAGGCTTGATGACCTTGACCATGTCCGGGTTGGCGTTGCGGCGGTGACCGTCGCGAATCTCGGTCATCTGGCGCAACAGGTACTTGTAGTGCTGGCCGGCGATAACCGGGTAGAACTTGTCCTTGACGCCTTCGCCGGTCTTGCCGTGGCATTCCAGGCACTGCTTCTCGTACAGATCCTTGCCTTGGGCGATCTTCTGCGCGGCGTCGGCGCCCTCGTACTTGCCGTGTTCGATCGGGATGCACAGGCTCTCGATGTAGGCGGAGACGTCCGCCAGTTCCTGCGGGTCGGTCAGCGTCGCGGCGAACGGGTACATTGTCGGGTTGTCGCGCAGGCCGGCGCGGATGTCGGCCATCTGCTTGATCAGCACCGTGGTGTGCTGGCCGGCGAGCTGCGGGAAGGTGCCGTCCGGGCGGCCGGCGCCGGAAGGCAGGTGGCAGGCGCCGCAGACTTCATAGGCTTCCTCGCCACGCTTCTTGTCGCCCTTGAGTTTCAGAGCCTCCATCTTCTCGCCTTCCTGGGCGTTCCATTGGTAGCCCTTGCCTTCGATGCCTTCCTTCTTCGGGGCCGGCGGGCCGGCGAAGGCGATGCCGGCGGAGAGCAGGCCGATGAGGAGAAGTGATGCTTTCATGTTCGATATCCCTCGATAAATGGTTGTGCGGAACGCTGCCGTCATTTTGGCGGCGGGATCATCAGCGTTCCTTGATGTGCGTCAGTTGCCCGCGGATTCAGGCAACGCCACCGCTCACTTGAGTTTCGACAGGTAATCGGCGAGCGCCTTGATCTCGGCGTCGTTGACCAGGTGCATGACGCCCTTCATCGCGGCGGTCTGGCCGTTGTTGCGGGCGCCGCTCTTGATGTCCTTCATCTGCTGCTCGGCGTAGGCGGCGTTCTGGCCGGCGATCTTCGGGTAGTTAGGCATCAGCGGCTTGTCGCCCTTGGGTCCGTGGCAGGCGTTGCAGGTCTTTTCCGTATACAGCTTGGCGCCGTCCATCTGCGCCAAAGCGGGGGCGGCGACGAGCGAGGCGGCGATCAGAGACATTACGAATTTCATGGTTATTTCCCTTTGAAAGCGATACGGGGAGCAGATTGCTCCGCTCCCCGAAACTTGCCTTAAGTCAGATCAAGTTTGTGTCTTACTTCTTGACCGGCTTGGCGCCGTTCTGCTCGAGATAGGTCTTGGCGCGCAGTCCGAGGTCGGCCGCCTTGACCTGGTATTGCCAGATCTGCTCGGACCACAGGTTGGCCTGGTCCCAGTCCTTCTTGGCGGCGGCGGCGTCAGCCTTGCCCTTGGCCTCCTTGATCTTGCCAAGCTGGTCGGTGGCATCGTCGACCATCGCCACGACATCCGGGAAGTCCTTGAAGTTGACGCTGGTGATATAGCCGACGACCGAGTCGATGACGGCCTGGGTATCGGCGACCTTCTTCAGCGTCGCCTTGTAGTCGGCTTCGGTGTAGCTGGCCTTGGCGACGCCTTCGGCCTTGGTCGGCTTCCAGCCCTTCGGCTTGACCAGCAGGTAGCCCATCATTTCGAGGTGCAGGGCGGAGCAGAATTCCGTGCAGTAGTAAGGATAGACGCCTTCCTTGTCGGCCTTGAACTTGACGGTGACGGTCTTGCCCGGTTCGATCGACGCATGGACGTTGTAGGTCGAGACCGTGAAGCCGTGGGTTTCGTCCTGGGCGCGTTCGAGGTTGGTCAGGTGGACCGTGATTTCGTCGCCCACTTCAGCCTCGATGGTTTCCGGCGTGATGTGCGACCGGATCAACGTGCCGAAGACCTCGATCTTGTTGCCCTTCTTGACCGTCTTTTCCTCGCCGGCGCGGACGGCACCGGGGTGCGGCTTGTCGGTGCGGGAGTCGGTACCGACCTTGTAGCGGACGCCCGGCTTCAGCTTCGAAGCTTCGATAGCGACGGCGTAGTGCGGCTCGCCCAGCGGCAGCGGCATGTCGTACAACAGTTGCATCTTGTCGTTCGAGATGTCGATCAGCTGGTGATTCTGCGGGTGCAGCGGGCCGACCGGCACGAAGCGGTCGATGGCCAGCTTGTTCAGCGCGACCAGGTAACGGCCCTTCGGATCGGCGGAGTCGCCCTCCATGGTCATCAGGTGACCGATGTTGTAATGGACGGAGAGCTTGTCCACGACCTTGCCTTCGCAGTAGTTCCACTTGGCGACCTGGCTATCGACGTACAGCGAGGTGTAGGCGATACAGGGCTTCGAGTCGTACTGGGTGTGCAGGGGGCCGAGACCAAGCTGGACCTGCTTGTCGAGCGCGTCCTTCAGACCGATGACGGGTACGCCGTACGGGTCCTTGGACTCGAACTTGCCGGCCTTGATCGCATCCTGGATTTTCTGGAACGAGANGACCGAGGTGTGCGTGTCGAGCTTGCCGGAAACGATGATGAACTTGCCGTCCGGGGTGACGTCGACGCCGTGCGGCGATTTCGGCTCGGGAATCAGGAACAGGACGCCTTCCTTGCTCGTGACTTCGAGCGGCAGCACCTTGTGGCCGTTGATGGTCTTGGCCTTGCCGGCCTTGACCAGTTCTTCTGCCTTCTTCCAGTTCACGACATGGAGGTAGTCGGTATCCTTGGCCGAACAGCCGGCTTCATACGGCGGACGGCCCTTCTCGATGCCGCCGACGTAACGCTCGGAACAGAACGAATTGGTGAACGACCAGCCGTCGGACGGGCCCTTGCCGGCGTCGGAGAGATCCTGCCAGTAGGNGGGCGCCTCGATCGAGAAGGACTGCTTCGGATCGATGCGGCCTTCCTTGCGGTCGAACTTCCAGTAGGTGATGCCGCCGCGGTACTTCTCGTTCATGTCCTCGAGCGGATAGAACTTCTTGTTCTCCAGCGGGGCCGGGTACTGCGCTGCTTCGATGACGTACTCGCTGTTCGGAGTGACGAAGGCGCCGCCGTGCTCGGACTTGTAAATCGGGTTGACGACAATCTGCTTGGTCTCGAAGTCACGCAGGTCGATCACGGCGAGACGCGGATTGGCCTTGTCGTTGATGAACAGGAACTGGCCGTCGTACTTGCCCTGGGTCTCGGTAATCGCCGGGTGGTGCGTGTCGCCCCAGGTGATTTGCTTGCCGTCAATGTTCCCTTGGGCGAGGACGGCCCTGGAGTTCTCGTCGTAGCCATAGCCCTGCCACGGTTCCGGCGTGAAGACTGCGAGGTACTTGAGGATGCGCATGGACGGAATGCCATACACGATGATCTGGCCGGACTGGCCGCCGGAACTGAAGACGACGAATTCGTCGCGCTTGCCGGTCGGGACGTAGGTCTTGGATGCAGCCAGCAGATCCTGCTGGCTCAGGCCGCGACGCTTCATCACGTCCTGCAGCGATTCGGCAGACCACGCCGCGGATGCAAAGCCTGCTGCCAGCAACAGCGCAGTGGTTTTCACTGCAATTTGTTTCATCTCGATTTCTCCCATGAAAACAAGAAGTAGAACTTCCTACCCTCGATCGCCGCCTGCGACACAATGCCGCTGCGACAATATGTCGCACACTGTATGCTTCCCGCCATGCTAATAAATTGATCTCTGTTAATTCCATTCGCCCTTGATGAAGGAAAATGCTGCCTCCTCTCCGGCCGCCAGGCCAGGACCAGACTGGTGAACAAGAAAATACTGATAGACGTGATCGGCATCCTGCTGATCGCCCTCGTCGTTGTCGTCGGCTACAAGCTCTCGCCATTGCTGCTCCCGCGGTTTGATGTCGTGATCCAGCCCGATCCGGCGTGCAATCTGCAGCGCCAGGCCTGCACCGTGACGCTGCCTTCCGGCGGCCGTGTCGAACTGTCGATGGGGACGCGGCCGATTCCCATGGTCACGCCCTTCGAGGTGCAGGTGGCGACCAGCGGCTTTGCACCGACCCGGGTCGAGGTCGATTTCGCCGGCATCGACATGAACATGGGCTTGAACCGGCCGGAACTCGCCGCGCGCGGTGATGGGCGCTTCGCCGGTCAGGTGACGCTGCCGGTGTGCATTTCCGGCGCCATGGACTGGCAGGCGACCGTGTTGATCGAGAGCGGCGGCGAGCGCATTGCGATTCCGTATCGCTTCAGTTCGGGGAGCCACGAATAGGATGTCGGAACGCATTCTGTCCCTGGTTGCCGGACTGCTGGCGGCTCTGGTGATCGGGTTGGCCATCTTCTGGCAGCCGGAGCTTCCGGAACGGCCGCTGCCGCGGGCGGCAATGCCCGAAGGCGGCGAGTTTGCGCTGCAGTCGGCTGACGGCCCGGTCTCGCTCAGCGATTTTCGCGGCAAGGTGGTCCTGCTCTACTTCGGCTACACCTACTGCCCCGACGTCTGTCCGACTTCGCTGGCTGCTACCGCCGAGGGACTTCAGCAACTGACGCCGGATGAACTGGCGCGGGTCGCGGTGCTCCTCGTTTCGGTCGATCCGAAGCGTGACACGCCGGCGCGGCTCAAGGAGTATGCCCGGTTCTTTCATCCGGTCATCGTCGGCGTGACCGGAACGCCGGAGGAAATCGCCGCGGTGGCGAAGCGCTATGGCGTCTTTTACGCCGAGCAGAAGGTCGCGACAGCCGGTGACGGCTACGTCGTCGACCATTCGGCGGATACCTATGTCGTCGCTGCCGATGGCAAGCTGGCGGGCAGGATCGCCCACGCGACAGCGCCGGACCAGGTTGCTGCCATCATCCGCAAACACATTTCACCACCTTGAAGGAGACAAGCATCATGAAGCAACTATCGATTCTGGCTGCCGGCTTGCTGCTTTCCGCCGGCGTCCTGGCCGGCGCCGCAGACAACGTCTCGGTGCAGGATGCCTACGTCCGCCTGGCGCCGCCCAATGCGCCGGCGACCGGCGCCTTCATGGTCATCAGGAACAACGGCGACAAGGACGTGAAGATGGTCAAGGCCGACAATCCTGTTTCGCAGGCGACCGAATTGCATACCCACCTGAACGAAGGTGGGGTCATGAAGATGCGTCCGGTTCCGGCGATCGAGATCAAGGCGAAGGGCGAAGCGGTGCTCAAGCCGGGCGGCCTGCATGTGATGATGATCGACCTCAAGGCACCGCTGAAGGANGGGGATGCGGTGCCGATCACGCTGACTTTCGACGATGGCAGCAGCAAGCAGGTCGATGCCAGGGTGGTCAGGCCAACTGCCGCCCCGGCGCCAACCGAGCACAAGAAGCACTGATTTTCGGGTGTTTCGGGAGTCGACCGCTGGGTCCCGGAATGCCGCGGGTTTTTCCGTCGCGCCGTGGCGTCCCTGGCGCCGCCGCGAAAACTATTTGGGGCAGGTCGTGAATTTGCTCACGGAACTCGGGGCAGGGTGTGAATTCGCTCACGGACAGTTGCGGGATGAATCGGCATCATGCGTTCAACGGCTCAACAAGAGGTAGCGAACCATGACAACGATCACCAGCAAGACGATTTCATCGACCCGCGGCGCCTATCCGGGCAGCGATGTCCATGACCGTGCCGACGAGCGGGCCGTTCCCAGTTTCGTGCTGCGCGATACGCTGATCGACACAAAGGTTCGCGAAGTGAGCTTCGCCGAGTTCCTGGCCGAACTGAAGAAGAGCGGCAAGCAGGCGGCGTGATCGCATCCCCGGTCTCCCCGGAAATCCTGCGTAACGGCTTGCCTGCCGCAGGACATCGCGCTCCACGCAATCGACCTGAGCCCGCGGTGACTCAGGTCCGGACCGGCCGTTTCGCGAGCTTGCGCTGCAAGGTGCGCCGGTGCATCCGGAGCGCGCGAGCGGTGGCTGAAATGTTGCCGTCGTTTTCGTTGAGCACACGCTGAATGTGTTCCCATTCCAGCCGGTCGACTGAAAGCGGCTCGTCCGGCGCCGCCGTTTCCAGGTCGGGCCCGTCATCGATTGCGAAGGCCGCGAGGATGGCCTCGATCTCGACCGGCTTGGCCAGGTACTGAACGGCGCCCAGCTTGATCGCGTCGACCGCCGTGGCGATGCTCGCGTAGCCGGTCAACACGACGATGCGGCAGTCGGCATTGATCACCAGCAGTTGCGGAATCAGTGCCAGGCCTGAACTGCCGTTCAGATTGAGGTCAAGTACCACGTGCGCCGGGACCGTCTCACGAGCCATGGCGAGCGCGGAAACCGGGTCGGCGGCGCCGTAAGCCTCGTGGCCGCGGCGTTCGAGCGTCCGGACGAGCACGGCGTTGAAGGTGGCGTCGTCATCGATGACGAGGGTCGGGTCGGGCATCAGGTTCCCCGGTCAGTTCGAGGCGGGCAACGGCGCCGCCTGCGGGTAGGTTGAGCAGCAGGAGGCGTCCGCCGACCTGTTCGATCGCCGAGCGGGTGAGCATAAGGCCGATGCCGCTGCCATGTTCGTGAGCGGGGAACTCGACCCGGCCGCCTTGCGTGAGAACGCCCGCGGGAAAACCGGGGCCGCGATCGCGAATTTCGATGGAGATCGGCCCGGCCGTCCAGTCCAGACGAATGTCGATGGATTCCGCCGAGGCGCTTGCCGCATTGTTCAGGAGATTGAGGATCGCCTGTTCCAGGCGCGGATCGGCGACCACGGCCGGCGCCGGCTGGGCGCCGGTCACGGCGAGCCGGCTCTGCGCCTGCGGGCGCACCGCATGCCAGCGCTGGCGCAGCGCAGCGAGCCAGCGGTCGACCGGCTGGATGCCCGGATTTTCGAGGCGCTCGGCGCCGGCGCGGCGCGACAGGCCGGTGATGATTTCCTTGCAGGCGGCGATCTGCTGGCGCAGCAGGGCGATGTCGTCACGCACCGCAGCCGGCAGTTGCGGATCCTGCGCGAGTTCCCCGGTGACGAGCGACATCGTGGCCAGCGGGGTCCCGAGTTCGTGCGCGGCGCCGGCGGCAAGCGTGCCGATGGCCATGATGCGCTCGTCGCGCAGCACCTGCTCGCGGCGCGCTGCGAGTTCGGCGTCGCGGACGCGGATCAGGCGCGTCATGCGGACGACGAACCAGGCGATCATCAATGCCGAGATGGCGAAGGTCAGCCACATACCGAGCAGGTGCAGCCGTGTCGCGCGGGTGGCATCGCTCAGCGGCAGCGGCACGTAGGACACCATCAGCGCGGAATACGTGGCGACCGCGGCGAGGCCGACGGCCAGCACGCCGCGACCCGGCAGGGTCAGCGCGGCGATCGCGACCGGCGGCAGGAGCAGCGAAACCAGCGGGTTGGTGGCGCCGCCGCTGAAGAACACGAGTGCCCCCAGGGCGGCGATATCGACCAGCAGGTGGGTGAACAGTTCAACCGGCGCCGCCTTGTCGGCGCGCTTCGACCGCCACAGTGCGATGCCGTTGAACAGGGCGGTGATGGCGATGATCGCCAGCAGCGGCGCGGTAGGCAAGGGAATGGCGAATGCAGCGGGAAGCAGCACGGTCAGTGCCGCCATCGATGCCAGCGCGACCCAGCGAACCGCGATCAGGCGACGCAGATTGGCGAGTTGGTCGCTGCCGTCGGCGGTGCTGGAGATGAAGTTCATGAGGCGGATTATGCGTGATTTGCGTCAATTGCCGATCACCGGGGACGTGCGACAATTCGCCGCATCGAATGAGGAGTTCCTGCAAATGATGCCGTTCAGACTTCTTCCCCTGCTTCTCGCGGGCGTCGTCGCTTCGACTGCGGCGGTCGCGGTCGACCTCGAAAAAGGCAAGGAAATCAACGGGACGTGCGCCGCGTGCCATGGCGANTCAGGGGCCGGCGGCAAGAAGGGCGAGTATCCGCGGATTGCCGGCCAGCGCGTTGCCTATATCGAGAACCAGTTGAAGAACTTCCGTTCGCGAACCCGGGTGAATATCCCGATGTACCCGTACACNCAGGAGCGGGAACTTTCCGACGAAGACATCAAGGACATCTCGACCTATCTCGCCGGCATCGAACTCTCCACAAAGATGCCGACCTTCAAGGGCACTGAGGATGCGCTTACCCGCCTGCAGATGGTGGACCGCGTGATGATCATTCCGCGTGCCGAAGGCAACCTCGATCGTGGCCAGGCGATCTACCAGAAGCAGTGCGCCTCCTGCCACGGCAAGACCGGCAAGGGCCGAGGCATGTTCCCGATGCTCGTCGGACAATACACGAACTACCTCAAGCGCCAGGTCGATCTCTACCTCAAGGGCGATCGTCCGCATGACGAGGAGGGCACGGTCGGCGTGCTGAATGGCCTCAAGGAACAGGATGTTCAGGACATCCTCGCGTATCTCACCTCGATTCAGGAGCCGACCGAATGAAACTGCCGACTGTCGCGGGCTTCGCATTGCTGGTGACGGCCAGCGCCCTGCCGCAGGCCCATGCCGCCAGGTACGGCGACGGGATGCCCGATGCCCAGAAGATACGCTTCTGCGAGCGGGTCCGTGACTTCGCCGTGCAGGCCTACTACGACCGCGAAAAGGGGCGGCCGATGAAGGTTTTCGTCGAAGATGGAAGCGCTGGCGCGGACATAACCAATGTCGTGATCAGGCGCATCTACGCCGAGCCCGGGATTTCCACGCCGCAGGCGGCAGAAAGGCTCGGCCGGGAGACCTGCAACGCGATGATGGGCAGCAAGGGTTCAGCAGAATAGTGGCGGCGGCGTATTCCCGATTCGGCGCTTCGTCGGTGACTACGCGCATGAGCGAAATACTGATTACCAAAAGCACCGCCTGAGCGCGAAAAAGGCGCGCGCCGCCGCCGAACTGGTTGCCGCCGACCTGGAGAAGGAATTCAACCTGGAGCACGAATGGGACGAGGAGGGCGTCCTGCACTTCGAGCGCATGGGTGTCCATGGGCAACTGACTCTCGGCAGGGGCGAGGTGACGATCCACATCCATCTGGGATTTCTGCTCAGGCCGTTCAAGAGCGGACTCGAGCGGGAAATCCACGACTACTTCGACGCGCGCTTCGCCTAGCCCTTCAATTCCGTGATCAGATCGACGTAAGCCTGCATCGCCGCCTCTGTTGAGGTTCCCTGCAGCGCTGCCCAGGCATCGTACTTGGCGCGCCCGACCAGGTCGGTGAAGCCGGGACGCTTGCCCATCGCATCGCCTTCGCTGGCCTGCTTGAACAGGCCGTAAATCCGCAGCAGGGTCTTGTTGTCAGGGCGCTCGGCGAGCATCTGGGAATCGGCAACGGCGGCGTCGAAGGCTGCCTTGAGCTTGCTCATGGTGGGTGCTCCAATGGGTGTGGGAAACGCCGGTATTATAGTGGCCTGAACACTTACGGAGTTCCAGATGCTTTCACGCGAGCGTATCTCCAACGTCGACAAGGCCTGGCTGCGCATGGATCGGCCGAGCAATCTGATGCAGATTGTCGGCATCATGCTTTTCGAGGGCGAACTCGACTTCACACGCCTGCAACTTGCCGTCGAGCAGCGCATGCTTGCCCACCGGCGCTTTGTCCAGCGTGTCGTCGCCGAAGGAACGGGATACTGCTGGCAGGATGACCCGGATTTCGCTCTCGGCAACCACCTGCGTCGGGTGGTTCGCCGCGGCAGGCTGGGCAAGGCGGGACTGCAGCGCTTCGTTGCCGACCTCGTCAGCAGGCCCCTCGATCCCGGGCGCCCGTTGTGGGAGATGCTGGTGGTCGATACGGCCTTGGGCGGCCAGGCGCTCGTGCTGCGGATCCACCACAGCATCGCCGACGGGATCGCGCTGGTCGGCGTTGTCCTGGCGCTGGCGGACGGCACGGAGGCAGCGAGGGAGAGCCATCGGCCGCCGCTTGCCGACCGGAATGACGATGACGACGATCACGAACATGACGTCTTCTGGCAAGCGCTATGGCGCCCCGTCGCTGAAGCCGTGCTGGGCTCCGCGCGCTTGGCGCTCGATCTGCGCAACCAGTATGGTTCCCTGCTGTCCAGTCCCGGGCAACTCATCGGCATCGCCCGCGCCGGCCGCGACATTGGCGTGGAAGTCGCCAAGCTGGCGCTCATGGCGAACGACAGTCTGACCCGCTTCAAGGGCAAGCCCGGGACAAGAAAGGAACTGGCCTGGTGCGAGCCGATTCCGCTGGCGGAGATCAAGGGAGTCGGCAAGGTGCTCGGCTGCTCGGTCAATGATTTGCTGCTGGCGGCGGTTGCCGGGTCATTGCGCGCCTACCTGGTTGACCGTGGCGACGACGTCGCTGGCGTCGAGATTCGCGCCATGGTTCCGGTCAACCTGCGCGGACCCGCCGACCTGGGCACGCTGGGCAACCGCTTCGGACTGGTGGCGCTCGAATTGCCGGTGGGCATCGAGAATCCGCTGGCCCGCCTGTTCGAGGTTCGCGAACGGATGGCGCAGTTGAAGGGGTCGTATCAGGCGGGTTTGATGCTGACCATACTCGGAATTGCCGGCATGCTGCCGAAGCCCGTCCAGCAGGCGCTCCTCGATCTTCTCGCCAACAAGGCGACTGCGGTCATGACCAATGTGCCGGGGCCAACTGCGGCGCTCTATCTGGCGGGGGCAAGGCTGCGCCAACCGCTGTTCTGGGTGCCGCAGTCGGGTGACATCGGGATGGGCGTCTCGATCCTCTCCTATGACGGCAAAGTCCAGTTCGGCCTGATGACCGACCACAAGCTCGTTCCCGATCCCCAGTCGATCGTCGACCGGTTCGCCAGCGAGTTCGAAAAGTTCCTGATGCTTGTGTTGATGGAACCGTGGGAGCGGCTCGGCGATCCCGACGCAGTGGCCGCCGCGCTGGCGCAGGAGTTGCCGTAAGGCGACCGCGATTGCCGCCGCCTGCAGGATCTGTCCGGCGGTTGGCGTCGCCTCAGTCCGCCAGTTCCTTCGCCAGCTCGAGGTCGAGCCTTTCCATGGCGTCGGCCGGGGTGCAGGCAGCCGCCTCTTCCCGGAGCCGGTCGACGTCCCTGGCGCGCGCGCGACCGAACAGCAGGACAAGGCCGTTGGCGTACTCGGTGCGGGCAATTGACGAGTCCGGATTGAGTTCGAGCGCGGCGCGAAAATGCCTTTCCGCCACGTCCTTCTTCGCGCCGTAGGTCAGTCCGCCGACCATGCTCCCGACCTTGTCGATGATCTCGGCATGCCAGGTGCCGAGGGCGATGTTGGCGTCGGCATGCCGTGGCTGAAGTTTCAGCGCCTGGTCGAGGCTTTGCCTGACCTTCCCGCCCAGGCCCTGGGCCAGCGCCTTGACGATGGAAATCCCCTGGCTGTAGCGGCCGAGCGCATAGGCATGGATGTACCAGGCGTTGGCATTCCCCGGTTCGGCTTCCTGCAATGCCACGCAACGCTCGCAGATGTCCAGGAACAGCTGCAGGCGCGCCGGCTCGGAGTCCTCGAGATAGTTGGCATAGATCATTGCCGCCTTGTTGGCGGCGATGATACCGGCGGGACCTGCATCCAGGCCGATGTCCACGGCTTTGGCGAAGTCGCCGGCGTGATAGGCACGCCACGCATCCTGCGCGGCACGATTCTCGGGAAACGGCTCGCAGTCGCCACGGTGCAGTCGCTCCCAGTTTCTCTTGAGGGCCGCGCCGGCATGCGAGAATGCCTTGTCGGGATGCGGAAACTTCGTCCAGGCTTGTTTTTCATGGTCCCGTGATCTTCAATGTTTGGCGACGTATTCGGCCGAGAGCTTTTCCAGCAGGCTGCGCGCCTCGCCTTTCAGGTAGGGTGCCGAGAGCGACATCACCTGATAGACGCCGCGCCCGATATCCGGGTCGCCGCGGGGGCGGCGGGCATGCTCGAACGATAGCCAGAAAGTCGCGACGACGGTCATGTTGGTCGCCAACGTGCTGATTTCGCCGGGTGTCGCGGACAACACGCCCGAGGCAGCCAACCCTTCATAGACCCGGAGCGCGGTTCTCTCTTTGCGTTCGAGAATGCGCTGGAAATGCGTTTCGACGAGACGGTTGCGGGTCAGCAGATCGTTGATGTCACGATAGAAGAAGCGGAATTTCCAGATGGTCTCGAAGAGCAGATGAAGAAACAGCCAGATGTCCTCGGTGCTGAGAGTCCGTCCGCCCGGCACCGTGAGCAGCGCCTCGATCTCCTTTTCGTAATCGCCGAACAGCGAGTTGACGATTTCGTCCTTGTTGTGGAAGTGGTAGTAGAGATTGCCCGGACTGATCTCCATTTCGTCGGCGATGACGGTCGTTGTGACGTTCGGCTCGCCGAAATCGTTGAAAAGCCTGAGTGCTGTTTCAAGAATGCGTTCCCGGGTGCGGCGCTTCGGCTTTTTCTCCATGTGGAGTCCCTCCTCGTTCTGTCGGAGAGAAAGCATACATCATGCGCGCCACGGTCGGGCAAGCAGAGGCCCGCCCGGGCTTGCCGGAACAGGCCGCGCGGAACAAGTTCGCATGGCCACCGACTGCCCGCCATTCACGTTTCGATGACCCGGACGTGAAAGGTGCCCGGTCGCTACCGGGCACCCTGGTTGCTGTTCACTCCTTCCGGATGGCCGGGGAGCCCCGGTCGCTACTTAGGCAGCAGTTGCTGCACCAGCAGCGGCATCAGCAGACTCCGCTGGTTTTCCGGCGGCGACGCTTTCGTGGCGGCCGGCTTGCGGACCGGCGCGGCCTTGGGGGCGGCTGCTTGAGCGGTGGCGGGGGCTGCAGTGGTCCGGGCAGCGGGCTTGGCAACCTTGCCTTCCTGCGCGTCGCTCATCTTCTGGACCAGCGCGGTCAATTCGGTGATGCGTTTGGTCAGCCGGTCGATGTCCTTCTTGGACGGCACGCCCAGGCTGGAAAGGGCGCGGGCAACGCGGTCCTCGAAGACCTTCTCGAGACTGTCCCACTTGCCGCTCGCCTTGTCGGTGACGGCGGTGACCTTGCCGGTCACGGCTGCCACCTTGGCATCGACGGCTTTGCGCACGCCGGCCAGCTTGCCGTCGGCGACCTTGCGCACGTCGGCGATCTTTTCGTCAGCGCTCTTGCGGGTCTTCTTCTGGATGGCTTCGCCTTCCTTGACCAGCGCATCGAAAACCTTGGTGCCTTCTTCCTGGGTCTTGGAGAATGCGCCGAGACCAGCCAGCCAGATCTGTTGTGCGGATTCCTTGACCGTCTGAGCCAGTTGCTTCTCGGCAGGGGGTGACTTTCTTGACCATGTCCAACTCCTTCAAAGTAAAAGTTGCGGCAGATTCATTCCCTGCCAACACAGCCAGTGTAGGATATTCCCCTAGAGCGGGCACACTAATAAAGTGGACAAGCCACTCTAGAACGGCGAGGCCGCGCAACAAGTTTCGAGGAGAAGAAAGTGCAGTATTTCATAACCGGAGCAACCGGTTTCATCGGCAGGCGCCTGGTCAGGAAGTTGCTCGAGCGCGAAGGCAGCATCATTTTTGTTCTGATACTCGAGTCCGAGAAGGGTCTGCTGGAGGACCTCCGGGAATTCTGGGGTGGCGATTCCAGCCGGGTGGTGCCGGTGGTCGGCGACCTGACCCAACCGCTGCTCGGCGTCACTGCGGTCGACTGCCGGAAACTGGGCAAAAAGACGACGCATTTCTTCCATCTGGCGGCGATCTACGATCTGAAGGCCGATGCCGCGAGCCAGCTCCGCGTCAATGTCGACGGCACCCGGAACGCCGTGCGCTTTGCCGAGGCGATCGGCGCCAGGCACTTTCACCTGTTCAGTTCGATCGCTTCCGCCGGCCTCTATGAAGGCCTGTTCCGCGAAGACATGTTCGAGGAGGCCGAAGGTCTGGAGCACCCGTATTTCAGGACCAAGCACGACTCGGAAGGGATCGTGCGCGGCGAGTGCGGCATTCCCTGGCGAATCTATCGGCCGGCGCTCGTGGTCGGTGATTCACGCACCGGCGAAATGGACAAGATCGACGGCCCGTACTACTTCTTCAAGCTGATCCAGAGGCTGCGCCAGATGCTGCCGTCGTGGATGCCGACGATCGGCATCGAGGGCGGCCGGATCAACGTGGTGCCGGTCGATTTCGTGGTCAATGCGGTCGACCATATCGCGCACCTCAAGGGCGAGGACGGCAAGTGCTTCCATCTTGTCGACCCGACACCGATGCGCGTCGGCGACCTGCTCAACACCTTTGCCCGGGCCGCGCATGCGCCGGAGATGTCGATGCGCATCAACGCCGCACTGGTCAGCTTCATTCCGCGCCAGATGCGCAAGGGCCTGATGGCGCTGACCCCGGTGCGGCGCATCCGTGGTGCGATCCTCAAGGATTTCGGGCTGCCCGATGACATCTTCCGCTTCGTCAATTATCCGACCCGCTTCGACTGCCGCGAGACGACGCGGGCGCTGAAGGGCACGGGCATTGCGGTACCGCGGCTGGAGGACTACGCCTGGCGCCTGTGGGATTACTGGGAACGCCATCTCGATCCCGATCTCTTCGTCGATTTCAGTCTGCGCGGCCAGGTCGGAGGTCGCGTGGTGCTCGTCACCGGCGCCTCGTCGGGCATCGGCAAGGCGACCGCCTGGAAGCTCGCCGAGGCTGGCGCGCACGTCGTCACCATCGCCCACGACAAGGAGCAGCTCGACGAAGCGGTGCGCGAGTTCGAGGCCGCCGGACTCAAGCTCCATGCCTACTTCGGCGACCTGTCCGACATGGCCTCGGCCGAGGCGATCACGCGCCAGGTACTAGCCGACCATGGTGTCGTCGATATCCTGGTCAACAATGCCGGGCGTTCGATCCGCCGCGCCATCGAGAATTCCTTCGAGCGCTTCCATGATTACGAACGCACGATGCAGCTCAACTATTTCGGCTGCCTGAAGGTCACGATGACTGTCCTGCCCGGAATGATCCAGCAGAAGCGCGGGCACATCCTCAACATCTCGTCGATCGGCGTCCTTACCAACGCCCCGCGCTTCTCGGCCTATGTCGCGTCGAAATCGGCGCTCGATGCTTGGACACGCTGTGCCGCTTCCGAATTCGCCGATCGCGGCATCCACTTCACGACGATCAACATGCCGCTGGTCAAGACGCCGATGATCGCGCCGACCAAGCTCTACGACCAGGTGCCGACGCTGACGCCGGAGGAGGCGGCGGGACTGGTCTGCGACGCGATCATCCACAAGCCGGTGCGCGTCGCCAGTCGCCTCGGCATCTTCGGTCAGACCTTGCACGCGCTGGTTCCGCGCATCGCGCAGATCATCATGAACACGACCTTCCGCATGTTCCCGGATTCGGATGCGGCNGAAGAAGAAGACCCCACAGAGCCGGCGGCCGAGCCCTCGGCTGATCAGGTGGCCTTCCAGCAGGTCATGCGCGGGATCTACTTCTGATGGGCACGCATCTCAAGCCGGGTGATCCGGCACCGGACTTCGCGGCGCCCGCAACCGATGGCAGCATCCTGCGCCTCGCCGATTTTCGCGGTCGCAAGCTGGTCATGTATTTCTATCCGATGGACAGCACGCCGGGCTGCACCAAGCAGGCGTGCAGCCTGCGCGATGCGAATGCCGAGATCAGCGCCAGGGGAGCGGCGATTCTCGGCGTTTCGGCACAGGGAACGGAGTCGCACCAGCGCTTCACGGAAAAATTCAGCCTCAACTTTCCGCTGCTGGCCGATACCGACCTGACCGTGGCCAAGGCCTATGGCGTTGCCGGGTCAGGCCTGGGCGGACTGTTGCGCAGCGTGGTCAGGGTCAGCGAGCGGGTAACCTTCATCATCGATGAAAAGGGACGCATCACTCACGTGATCGACGACCCGGACTGCCCGGATCATGGCACGGAGGTTCTCGAGGCGCTTTGAGAGGCCCTCAACGGCAGGCGGCGATCAGTTCGGCGCTGGTTCTCCGGGAAAGAGGACGGCCAGATGGCCGATTCCTTCAAGTGCCACGTCGATCGCCCCGGGCAGGCGCTGGTTGTCCTGAGGCATGACGAAATTGTCATGTGCGGTGCGGAACGCGACGGCGGGAATTGGCAAGCCTGCCTGGCCGAGGTCTTTCAGCCACCGCGAGCCGGGCTCCATTTCCCGGGCGTTCTGTCCGATGCCGATGCGCGCCAGCTCGCTGCCGGAATGCGGCGAGGCGATCGTGATCAGCCGCTCGACCCGGTCGCTCCCGTGGCGCGCCAGATAGGATCGACAGACCAGCCCGCCCATGCTATGGGCGACCAGGACGACACGGTCGGCGCCAGTGGCCTGGCACACCCTTTCGATTCGCTCACGGAGCTGGGGCACCAGCTTGCCGATGCTGGTGTAGGGCGGGGCAAGGCTGACCGTCGCGACGGTGTGGCCGGCCGCCTCGAGCCGGAGCCGCACCAGCCACCAGACGCCGCGACTGCAGCTGTAACCGTGCACGAGAAGCAGTGGTCGCGGGCAGGGCCGCAGGCGGTCACGCCCCATCCACAGACGCTCGAACGGGAGGATGACGACGAAGATCAGCAGGAACGCCGCGTACTCGCCGACAAGCATGCGCAAGGACTCGGCGGCCGCGAGCCGGCGCGCCGGGGAAGGGTAGGCGTTGGCGAATGCCCAGGTGACAGCGACGATCCCGGCGCGCAGGCCAAGGACCGTGCCCACCGCCGCCATGCCGGAAATCCNCCACGACGTGTCGAGGAAGTGGCGGACGACGGTTGCGTAGAGCGCAAGTTCGGCGACGAGGCCGATCAGGAGGGCGACGGGGAGCATTTCCATTTTCCAGAGACTTGCCGGTCGCGGCCTTCGGGTAGGCGGGGCGGCCGGCAGCGAGGCGGCGAAGCGGTGCCGGCCGGCTGCGCGTCCTGCGCGGAACGGTTCGCGATCATTCCACCTCTGCCTGGCCGGGGTCGCCGATGGCCGTCCATGTGCCCGGCCGGGCAGGCCAGGCGCCGAGCATGGGGTCATGCAGGGTGGCGTGACCCGACCCGTGCAGAAGGAGGCGACTGTTGCGCGAGATTTCGAGGAATCTTCCGACTGCTTCCGCTGAGGCTTCGGGCCACGGTGACCAGATGCCGGCGACAAACATCCGGGCGGGCGCGAATCTCTGGGGGTCGGTCAACTCGGCAAACTCCTCTTGCGTGGCGGGCGACAGCCCGGCAGTGGCCTCGTCAACCCCGGCAACGGGGCGGGCGATCGACTCGGGGCGCATCGTCACGGCGGGCGGCAGGGTGCCGCCGGGAAACACGGGAATCAGCGTCGTCGCCATCAGTCTCCGCCTGCCACCCGCCGCGGGGTGGATATAACCGGCGACGTTCTGCAACGATGCTTGACCAGCCATGCCGGTCTTGAAATACTCGCGGCGCGTCGTCATGGTGCCAAGTCCTCGAGCATCGTTGCGCTTGCCTGAAATTGACCCGGCCAGTGTAGGTTGCCTGGCCGCATCGACCTAGGCAAACGCTTCTAAACGACGTTCGCTCGTTTTTGCCATAATTCTCTCATGAGTAACGATGGACATCCGGACCTCGATCGGGCCACCTGCTCGGCCGCTCTTGCCGCCTTCATCGCGGAGGCGCGTGACCTGCGTCTCGCCGCGGCGGCGGACCCGGTGACCGAGCGGCGGCGGGCGAGTCTGCGTGCATGGCAAGCCGCCAGGCTGGCGCGGACGCATGCCGACCTGCTGGCCAGCGAGCGTTTCGGCGAGGCTGCGGCATTCTTCCTGTCGGACCTCTACGGCCCGAAGGATTTCGGCGAACGCGATGCCGAACTTGAGCGCATTCTGCCGCTGATGACGACGCTGTTGCCGGTCTCCGGCCTCGCCACACTGCTGCTGGCGATCGAAGTCGATGCCCTTTCCGAGCGTTTCGACGCGGCGATGGTCGGCGTGCTCGGCGCGCAACTCGATACCCCGGAGATGAGCAACGCGGCATACGCCGACGCCTACCGCGAAGTTGGCGACCGCCCGGGTCGCGAAGCGCAGATTCGCCTGATCGGCGAGACCGGCGAGGCGCTTGACGCGTTTGCGCAGAAACCCTTCGTGCGCATGGCGCTTAAGATGATGCACGGACCGGCAAAGATGGCAGGTCTCGGCGAGTTGCAGGCCTTCCTCGAGCGAGGTTTCGACGCATTCCGGACCATGCGCGATGCCTCCGAGTTCCTCGATTCCGTCGTCAGCCGCGAACGCGCGTTTTCCGCTTCGCTATTCTCCGGCGGGACTTAGCCGGCCTGATCGGTTGCGGCAAGCCACAGGCAGCCGCCCCTGGTTTCCCGGTCGATGGCCGCGAGCACGCGCTCGTGGTCGGCCAGTTCCGCGGCGCTGGCCCGCATCACCCGCAGCGGTTTGCGCTCGATCTGTCTGCCGCCCGCGCCCGCATGGGTTCGTGGCGCGGTATCGGGCTCGATCATCAGCGTGTCCTGGCCGCGCGTCATCGCCAGGAAGACCTCGGACAGGAGCTCGGTGTCGAGCAGGGCCCCGTGCAGCGTGCGCTGCGAATTGTCGATTTCGTAACGTTCGCACAGGGCGTCGAGGCTGTTGCGTTTGCCGGGGTGAAGTTCCTTGGCCATCCTGAGAGTGTCGGTGACGCTGTCGCACACGGTCTCGACCGGCACCCGGTCGAGACGGGCCAGTTCGGCGTTGAGGAAGCCGATATCGAACGGGGCGTTGTGGATGATCAATTCGGCGCCGTTGATGAATTCGAGGAATTCGTCGGCGATGTCGGCGAATTTCGGCTTGTCGGCCAGGAACTCGAGGGTGATGCCGTGGACCGCAGCTGCGCCCTCGTCGATCTCGCGCTCCGGATTGATGTACTTGTGCAGATGACGGCCGGTAAGCCGGCGATTCACCATTTCGATGCCGGCGACTTCGATGATGCGATGGCCGTGCCTCGGGTCGAGACCGGTGGTTTCCGTGTCGAGGACGACCTGTCTCATCCTTCTTCCTCAAGTTCGTCGATGCCGCGGTTGGCGAGCGCGTCGGCGCGTTCGTTTTCGGGGTGGCCGGCGTGAGCCTTGACCCAAATCCACTCAAGCCGGTGCTGCCGGCTGAGGGCATCGAGCTGCTGCCAGAGGTCGGCATTCTTGACCGGCTTGCGATCCGCTGTCTTCCAGCCGTTGCGCTTCCAGCCGTGGATCCACTCGCTGATGCCCTTCAGGACGTACTGCGAGTCGGTATGAACGCAGCCGGCGACCGGGCGCTTCAGCGCTTCCAGCGCACGGATCGCTGCGGTCAACTCCATCCGGTTGTTGGTCGTCACCCGTTCCCCGCCCCACAACTCCTTCTCTTTCGTGGCCAGGCGCAGGATCACCCCCAGCCGCCGGGGCCGGGGTTGCCGCGACAGGCGCCATCGGTGAAGATCTCCACCCGGTCGTCAGCGGCCATGGCCTTCCTTCCGCGCCACCGGCCGCAGCGCCTTGCCGGCAACGGTCTGCGTGCGCCAGTTCGGGGTAATCAGGCGCATGGCGCGGGTGCGCTTGATCGCATGGAGCAGGTAGAGCCCGCCGGGAAATCC
This sequence comes from Dechloromonas sp., assembly GCA_013693915.1. Taxonomy (GTDB): domain Bacteria; phylum Pseudomonadota; class Gammaproteobacteria; order Burkholderiales; family Rhodocyclaceae; genus Azonexus. Next base: position 1,630,209 of record CP059264.1, read on the forward strand.
CCACCAGCGCCCGCCGCCCCTCTCCATGAACTGCCAGCGCTCGAGCCAGGCTTCCTGGTCGCAGGGCGGGACATGGCAGCCGGGAACGGGCCGGTTTACCTCGAAACCGAGAAGTTGCAGCCAGTCCTTGAGGCGCGCCGGCGACAGATAGCTGCCATGCCACGGGAAACGGCCGCTGCGGTCGAGGCGGCTGCGCAGTCCCCACAGGGAAACCGGATTGAAGCCGAGGATGATCAGGTGCCCCTCGGGGATCAGGATGCGCTCGACCTCGCGCAGGATCTGATGCGCGTCCACGCTGAATTCGAGTACATGCGGCAACACGACAAGATCGGTGCTGTGCGACGCGAATGGCAGGGCAGCGAGCTCGCAGAGGACATCGACGGTACCGGAAATGCCGGCCTTCTGGCGCAACGGAATGCGGTTGGCCCGCAGAAGATCGGACTGCGGCAGGCCGAGCTGCAGCGCATTGAAGCCGAAGACATCGGCAATGGCGCTGTCCACGGTGGACGCTTCCCACGCCGAAACGTAGCGTCCCTGCGCCGTCTCCAGCCAGCCGTCGAGGCCGGGAATTGACATCTGGAGGCCTTCGCTCGATAGTTCCGGCATGTTCGAAATCTTGCTCATTCCCGCGTTCAACGATAACTACATCTGGCTGCTGGTCCGTGACGGACGGGCGGCGGTGGTCGATCCAGGAGACGCGACACCGGTGATCGCCCGGCTCGAGGCGCTGCAGCTGCGGCTCGAGACCATCCTCGTCACCCACCACCATGCCGATCACCAGGGTGGCGTCGCCGAACTCGTCGAGCGCTGGCATCCCCGCGTCTTCGGACCGGAGCGAGAGTCTATCACAGGCTGCAGNCGACCCCTGGGCGGTGGCGAGAGGATCGCCGTGCTGGGCTACCCCGCCGATGTGCTGGCGGTTGGCGGTCATACCCGCGGCCATATCGCCTATTACTTTCCGGGTTTGCTGTTTTGCGGGGATACCCTGTTCGGCGCCGGTTGCGGTCGCCTTTTCGAGGGAACGCCGGCGCAGATGCATGCCTCGCTGGCCCGTCTGGCGGCGCTGCCGGACGAGACCAAGGTCTATTGCGCGCACGAATACACCGAGACCAACCTGCGCTTTGCCCTGGCTGTCGAACCGCAGAGCATCGCGCTGCGCGAGCGGGCCGAGCGTGTCGGCCGGATCCGGGCGGCCGGGCTGCCGTCGATTCCGAGCACGCTGCGCGAAGANAAGGACACCAACCCCTTCCTGCGTTGTGGCGAGCCGGCGGTGATCGCGGCAGCATTGGCGCATGGTGCGGTCGACGCGTCGCCGGAGGCAGTTTTTGCGGCCATTCGCGGCTGGCGGAATACCTTCTAGCGGGCGGCACTCGTTCCCGGCCAGCGCCGGCCCGGCAGTCATGGCCATTCCGGGGCTGAACGACGCGGGAGCGATGTGCTAAATTAGGTCCAGACAGCGAAACCGTGGCAGACAATCATGACAGAAGAAATTTCCGGGAGCCCATCTACCACCGCCACCGCGCGCGCCGTCGCTGCGCTCAAGGGGCCGCGAACGCGCAGTATCGGTCTCTGGCTGGCGGGATTGATACTGGGCTTCGGCATCGTCGGCTACCTTGCCGGCCCGCCGCTGATGAAGTGGCTGCTGGTCAAGCAGTTGTCCACCGAACTGCATCGTCAGGTCAGCATCGAGCGCATCGACATCAGTCCCTATGCCCTGTCGGCGCGGGTCGCCGGCGTTTCGGTCAAGGCCGACGACGGCAAGGAGGTTGCGGGTTTCGACGAACTGCTCGTCAATCTCTCGAGCTTTTCGCTCTTCCAGCTTGGCCTGGTGGTGGACGAAATCCGCGTGCAGGGACCGCGGGTGGCCGTTGCGCGGGTGGCGGAAGGCAGGTACGACATTTCGGATCTGCTCGACGAGTGGCTGAAACCCAAGGAGCCGTCGCCGACGCCGCGTTTCTCCATCAACAACATCCAGATCACCGGTGGCAAGCTCGTCTTCGACGACAAGCCGGAAGGGCGCGTTCATACCGTCGACAACCTCGAGCTCAAGGTGCCGTTCATTTCCAGCCTGCCTTACCAGGCCAAGATCGTCGTGCAGCCGAGTTTTTCAGCGACGGTCGATGGTTCGCCGTTCGCGTTGCAGGGTCAGAGCAAGGAGATCTTCGAGGGCAAGCACGAGAGCGAGCTGGCGCTCGACCTCGACCGTCTCGACCTCGCCGCACTGCAGCCCTATGTGCCGGACTGGGTGCCGCTGCGCATCGATGCCGGCCGCCTGGACACGGAACTCAAGGTTCTCTTCAAGGAAGTGAGCGACAAGACCTTCTCGCTGACCGTGACCGGTGCCGTGCACGTCAGCGACCTCGTGGTGGCAGAGGAAGGTGGCACCCACCTCGTCGGCTGGAAGCGGCTCGATGCCGAGATCGGCGAGGCGGACCTGGTCAATACCCGCTTCGTGGTGCGCAGCGTTGCGGTCGACGGCCTGGATGCGGCGATTTCCGTGAGCCGGGACGGCGAGCTGAGCCTGGTTCGCCTCAGTGACCGCCTGATCGCCGGGTTGCCGGCTACGGACCCGAAGGCGCCGCCCGCCAAGCCCGCCGAATGGGCGATCGAGGGCGTCAAGCTGAGCAACGGGCGGATCCGCTGGAAGGACGAGTCGACCGCGCGCACGGTGGAGGGCGATCTCCTCGATCTCAATGCCACCATCGGGCGCATCGACCACCGGCTGGCCGAACCGATCGAGGTGGCCGAGTTCGGTGCGCGCATCGACCTCGGCGATCGCTATCAAAGCGACTACGGCACCTTGAAGGGACTGCGCATCGACCTGCACGGGCACCGCATCGAACTGGACGAAGCCGTATCGCGCGGCGTGCGTGCCCGCTTGGTGCGCAACAAGGACGGGAAAGTCGAGTGGCTGAGCATGCCCCTGCTGAAAACTGCCCGCAAGGTCAGGGAGGAGCTCTCCGACGACCGGCCGTGGAGCGCGGCGGTCGGCCGCCTGGTGGTCACCGATGCCGCAGTGCGCGTCGAGGACCTTTCGACATCTCCGGTGGCCGTGCAGACCATCGAAGGCCTCGAACTGACCGCCGAAAAAGTCTCCACCGACCCGAACAGCAAGGGGACGCTGGCCCTCAAGGCGAAGGTCAACGGCAAGGGGGCGCTCAAGGTCGATGGCAGCGTGCAGTTGATGCCGCTGGCGACCGTGCTCAAGATCGAGGCACAGTCGATNCCCCTGCTGCCGCTGCAGCCGTACTTCACCAATTTCCTGAACATCGCGCTGACCCGCGGCCTGGTCTCCAATGCCGGCGAACTGACGGCGCAGATGGGCAAGGAGGGGCTGAACGCGACGTACAAGGGGTCGCTGACGCTCGGCGACCTGCTGGCGGTCGACAAGGTCAACAATGCCGATTTCCTGAAGTGGAAATCGCTGTATCTGGGTGGAATCGATTTCCGGCTGCAGCCGATGGCGGTCAATGTCGGCGAGGTGGCGCTCAGTGACTTCTATTCGCGCCTGATCCTGAGCAAGGAAGGCCGGCTCAACCTGCAGGACATCGTGCGCAAGCCCGAGGCCGGCGCCCAGCCGGTTGCCAGTGCCCCGGAACGGCCGGTGGCTGGCGCGGCCGCCGGGAAAGCGGCGGCACCGGTGCCGCCAGCAACCGCCCAAGCTCCCACGCTGCCGATCCGGATCGCCAAGGTCACGCTGCAGGGCGGTACCGTCAATTTCTCGGACTTCTTCGTCAAACCCAACTACACGGTGAACGTGACCAGGGTGGCCGGACGCGTCAGTGGGCTGTCGTCGGCCGCCGATACCGTTGCCGATCTCGAACTGCGCGGGAAGTATGCCAATTCGGCGCCGGTGCAGGTGACCGGCAAGCTGAATCCGCTGGCAGCGAAATCCTTCCTCGATATCAAGGCCGACGTGACGGGTGTCGATCTCGTTCCCTTCTCGCCTTACTCGGGCAAGTACGCCGGTTACAACATCGACAAGGGCAAGCTGTCGCTCAACGTCGCGTACAAGCTCGAGAACAACCAGCTGGCGGCGGAAAACCGGCTCTTCATCGATCAGCTGACCTTCGGCGACAAGGTCGAGAGTCCGGATGCCACCAAGCTGCCGGTCAACCTGGCGATCGCACTGCTCAAGAACAACCGCGGCGAGATCGACCTCAACCTGCCGATCTCCGGGTCGCTCGACGACCCTGACTTCTCGGTGGGCGGGTTGATCATCCAGGTGATCGTCAATCTCTTCGTCAAGGCCGTGACGTCGCCCTTCGCGTTGCTTGGCTCGATGTTCGGCGGCGGCGAGGAGTTGTCGAACATCGAATTCGGACCAGGGCGCGCCAGCCTCGGCGACACGGCGGTCAAGCGCCTGGAGTCGCTGGCCAAGGCGCTTACCGAACGCGATTCGCTCAAGCTCGAGGTTACCGGCCGTGCCGATCCCGAAGCGGACAAGGAAGGACTCAAGCGGGTTGCCATGGAACGTGCGGTCAAGGGCGAGAAGCTCAAGGATCAGATCAGGAAGGGGACGGAAGGTGGATCCCTCGATTCGGTCGAGATTGACGCGGCAGAGTATCCCGACTTCCTGAAACGCGCTTACAAGGAAGCGAAGTTCCCGAAGCCGCGCAACGTGATCGGAATGCAGAAGGACCTGCCGGTGGAGGAAATGGAGAAGCTGATGCTGGCCAACCTGCCGGTCAGCGACGAAGGCGTTCAGGAACTCGCGCTGCAGCGGGCGGAAAACGTCCAGATCTGGTTGATCGAGCAGGGCAAGGTTCCGGCCGAACGCATCTTTCTCGTGCCGCCCAAGCGCGGTGGGGACGACAAGGGCAACGGTAGCCGCGTCGACTTCTCGCTGCGCTAGGGAATGAACGAAACCGCGTTTCTGGTCCTGTTGGCGGGGCTCGCCGCCATCATCTTGGTGCAGGTCATCGCGCTGCTGCGCGGCAGCCGGCGCGGTGACGACGAGGTTCGCCAGCGTGCCCTGCTGGAGGCGCAGGCGAAGGGACTCGAACGGCTCGAGCGGGAACTGCGTGACGAACTGGCGCGCAGCCGGCGCGAGGACGCCGAGGAAGCATTCCGCGACCGGGAGGAGCGCGCGCAATCGGCGACACTGCTCGGCCAGGCGCTGACGACCCAGGTCGGTCACTTCGGCACGGCCCAGTCGGAGCGGCTGGAGGCCTTTGCCCGCGAACTGAATCGTTTTTCACTGGGCCTCGACGAGCGCTTCGAGCGCCTGAGAATCACTGTTGANGGGCGGTTGACCGCGATACAGGCAGACAACGCCGGCAAGCTGGAAGAAATGCGCCGTACCGTGGACGAAAAGCTGCACGCCACGCTCGAGCAACGCCTTGGCGAATCGTTCAAGCTGGTCAGCGACCGTCTCGAACAGGTGCATCGCGGCCTCGGTGAAATGCAGTCGCTGGCTGCCGGCGTCGGTGACCTCAAGCGGGTCTTGAGCAACGTCAAGACCCGCGGCACCTGGGGTGAGGTCCAGTTGGCGGCGCTCCTCGAACAACTGCTGACCGCCGACCAGTTTGCCGCCAATGTCGCCACGCGGCCGGACAGCAGCGAACGCGTCGATTTCGCCATCCGGCTGCCGGGCAAGGGCGATGGCGCGGTGGTCTGGCTGCCGATCGACGCGAAGTTTCCGGTTGAGGATTATCAGCGTCTGATCGACGCCCAGGAACGCGGCGAGCTGGGGGTCGTCGAGGAGGCGAGCAAGGCGATCGAGGTACGCCTCAAGGCAGAGGCGCGCAGCATTCGCGAAAAATATGTTGCGCCGCCGCATACCACCGATTTTGCACTGCTCTATCTGCCGACCGAAGGGCTGTATGCGGAGGCCTTGCGGCGTCCGGGTCTGGCCGACACCCTGCAGCGCGACTGGCGGGTCAGCCTGGCCGGTCCGACGACGCTGGCGGCGCTTCTCAACAGCCTGCAGATGGGATTCCGCACGCTGGCCATCGAGCAGCGCTCGGCGGAGGTCTGGGCGGTGCTGGGGGCAGTCAAGGGCGAATTCGGCAAGTTCGGCGAAGCTCTGGCGTACACNCGGAAGAAGCTGGACGAGGCCAGCAACAGCATCAGCAAGGCCGAGACGCGGACCCGCCAGTTGTCGCGAAAGTTGAGCGACGTCGAGGCACTGCCGGCGAGCGATGCCGAAAAGCTGATCGGCCTGGCTGAACTGGATGGCCAAGACGACTGAACTGGAGGCCGCCTACCAGGCGACGACGTATCGGGTCTACCTGCCGGATGGGCGCTGCGACCTGCATCCCGGCGTTGCCTCGGAGACCCTGCGTTGCTGGCTGGAGACCGCCGGCGCGACCTGCTTTGCCGTCCTGACGGCGTACAATCCGGCTTCCCTGCCGCTGGACGGGAGTGAGAACGCCAGCCGCCAGTCGCAACTGGAATGCGAACTCCTCGACTCGGGATTTGAGACCTATGTCGGCGAGAACGTGGCCGACGACGCTGCATGGCCAGTGGAAGAGAGCTGTTTCGTTCCTGGCATCGCGGTTGCCGAGGCCATCACCCTGGGCGAGAGGTACGGGCAGAATGCCGTCCTCTGTGGCGGCGCCGATGGAGTTCCCGAACTGGTATGGCTGGCAACCGCCGCGGCACCCAGCTAGGCGGGGTCGCCGGACCCGATCACCAGAGATGCCACCACTTCTTCTTGTCCACCAGGCCTGTCTTGTAGAACTCGCTGTCGGGGAAATTCTTGCGCATGACACGGTCGGCGTCATCACGCAGGTCGTTCATCCCCAGCTTGTCGTAGGCCAGGATCAGGATGTAGGTCGCTTCCTCGACAGCAGGCGCCGTCGGATACGTCTTGATCGCATACTGCGCCCGGTTGGCAGCGGCTATGTAGGCGCCGCGATTGATGTAATAGCGCGCGACATGGACTTCGTGTGATGCCAGCGCATTGACCAGGTAATTCATCCGCTGGATGGCGTCGGGGGTGTATTTGCTTTCCGGGAAGCGGGTGACCAGTTCTCGGAAGGCGTCGAACGACTCGCGTGCCGCCTTCGGGTCACGTTCCGTCGGGTCCTGCGTGCTGATGTAGGGGCATAGCCNCAGATCTTCGTTGAAGCCGACCAGGCCCTTCAGGTAGTAGGCATAGTCGACAGCCGGATGGTTGGGGTGCAGCTTGATGAAGCGGTCGCAGGCGGCGATGGCCGAACCCGGCTCGCCCGCCTTCCAGTNGACGTAGCCCAGTTCAAGCTGGGCCTGCTGCGCATAACGTCCGTACGGATAGCGGGCCTCGAGCTTTTCGTAGTACTTGGCGGCCCTGTCCCAGGCGCCGCTGCTCTGCGCATCCTTGGCCTCGGCGTACAGCTTGTTGGCCGACCAGCCGGCGGTTTCGTCCTTGTCGCCGGAAAGCAGGCCGCACCCGCTGATGACGGCGGCGATCAGAAGCGCTGTCGCCAGACGGAGAAAGGTGGGGAATGCGGGTAAACTTCGCATCATGAACAATCCTTTGGAAGACCGGACCGATTATAGCCGAACTCCGCCCGATCAATCCCGGGTTCCGGATCGCTGCGCCGGGTGGCGTCTCGACCGGGTGCTTGCAGAAGTCCTGCCGCAGCATTCCCGCAGTCGCCTGCAGGCCTGGGTACGCGAAGGGCGCGTCGCCGTGGGCGGGCGAATCGAAACGGAGCCGAGGCACAAGCTCGTGGGCGGGGAATTCCTGGTCCTGAGCGAGCCGCCCGGCATGCGGGAGAGCGCCGAGCAGCCGGAAGACATCCCGCTCGACATCGTCTTCGAGGACGAAGTGTTGCTAGTCATCGACAAGCCGCCCGGTCTGGTGGTGCACCCGGGGAGCGGCAACTGGAGCGGCACCCTGATGAATGCCCTGCTGCACCATGTGCCGGCGATCGGCGAAGTGCCGCGCGCGGGCATCGTGCACCGCTTGGACAAGGATACCAGCGGCCTGCTCGTCGTCGCCAAGACGCTCGCAGCGCAGACCGACCTGGTACGCCAGTTGCAGGCGCGCAGCGTCGGGCGCCAGTATCTGGCGGTCGTCTGTGGCGTCGTCCGTCGCGATGCGACGGTCGCGGCGCCGGTCGGCCGCCATCCGGTGCACCGGACGAAAATGGCGGTGGTTCCGGAAAGCCGCGGCGGCAAGCCGGCGGTAACCCACTTCCGCGTCCTCGAGCAGTTCGCCCACTGCGCGCTGGTCGAATGCTCGCTGGAGACCGGACGCACGCACCAGATCCGCGTGCACATGGCGTCGATCAGGCATCCGCTGCTCGGCGATCAGGTCTATGGCAAGCCCGACCAGCGCCTGCCGGCATTTTCCCGGCAGGCCCTGCACGCCACCCGTCTGGCGCTGCTGCATCCGCTCACGCGGCGCATGCAGCAGTGGGAGGCGCCGCCGCCAGCCGACATTGCCGCCTTGCTGCAAGCGCTGCGCGGTGGGTGAGGTATACGTTCCNNCGACTGGTCTGTGCCGGCCAACGTCAAGGCCCTGCAGACGACGCGCAACGGCGGCGCAAGCCGGATGCCGTGGGCGAGTTTCAACCTCGGCGATCACGTCGGCGACGATCCGGCCGCCGTTGCGGCGAATCGCCAGGCCCTGCGCGCGGCATTGCCCGGCGAGCCGCGCTGGCTCAGGCAGGTTCATGGCATTGTCGCGGTCGACGCCGGCCAGGAGGCGAAAACCGAAGCGGCCGACGCGGCTATTGCGCGCCGGCCGGGGGCGGTGTGCGTGGTGATGACAGCCGATTGCCTGCCGGTGCTGCTTTGCGATCGCCGCGGCTCGGTGGTCGGTGCCGCGCATGCCGGCTGGCGCGGGCTNGCTGGGGGCGTCCTCGAGAGCGCGGTGACGGCGATGGCCGTGGTTCCCGGGGAGCTTCGGGCCTGGCTGGGTCCCGCGATCGGCCCGCGCTGTTTCGAGGTGGGGACCGAAGTGCGTGATGCCTTCGTCGCGCGAGATCCGACGGCCAGTGCCGCATTTGTGGCGAAGGGACCGGACAAGTGGCTGTGCGACATCTACCTGCTGGCGCGGCAGCGTCTGGGGCAGTCGGGGGTCGGGGAGATCAGCGGTGGCGGCACCTGCACCTTCACCGAGTCTGCGCGCTACTTTTCTTATCGCCGTGATCGCACGACCGGACGGATGGCGAGTCTGATTTGGCTCGACGGTGTATGATTCGCGCCTTTTTCCGGATCGGATCGGCTTTCCCGTGAGTACCCTCGCCTGGATCATCGCCGTTGCACTGGCCGGCGGCGTGTTGAGCGTCGTGGCGGCGGCGGCAGTGNNACTCGCGGCTGGCACGCAGCGCGTCAATGTGCTGATTTCCTATGCCATCGGCGCGCTGCTGGGGGCGGCGTTTCTGGAAATCCTGCCGCATGCGCTCGAGCACGGCGACCCGCACCGCATGACGGCAACTGTCCTCTTCGGGATTCTCGCCTTCTTCCTGCTGGAGAAGTTGGTCCTGTGGCGGCATTGCCATCACGATCATTGCGAGGCGCACGATGCCCAAGCCCCGGTTCATGATCACGGGCGCTCGGGCATGCTGATCCTGATCGGCGATACCTTCCACAACTTCGTCGACGGGATCCTGATCGCCGCCGCATTCCTGGAAAGTAAGGAACTCGGGATCGTCACCGCGCTGGCCATCATCGCCCACGAGATTCCGCAGGAAGTCGGCGACTACCTCATCCTTCTGCATTCCGGCTACAGCCGGGCGCGGGCACTCGCCTTCAACCTGCTGTCGAGCCTGGCGACAGTGGTTGGCGCCATGCTTGCCTACTTCGCCCTGTCGCAGCTGACCGGGTGGATTCCTTCGCTGCTCGGCCTGGCGGCGGCCAGCATGATCTATGTTGCCGTCGCCGACCTGATCCCCGGNTTGCACAAGCGCACCGAACTGAAAGCGACGGTGCAGCAGGTTCTACTGATTGGGCTTGGCATCGCCTCGATCGTTGTCGCCCGCCTTCTCGTCGGCGAGTAGTTCCTGGTAGCGCCGGCGCTGCCGACGCACCTTGCGGCCGGCCATCCAGAGCAGCAACCCACAGGGCAACAGGCCGTAGAACAGGAAGGAAATGATTCCGGAAACCACCGTCGGCTCGTTCAGCGCGACGAGGATGGTCACATAAAGCCAGCCGATGGCAACGATGTACATCCGGGTAATTATGCAGTCAAATCCATTGACAGCGCTCGGGCTGGTATGGAGAATNNCGAACGGCTTGACCCCGATTCATATACAGAGAACAGAATGGCCATGGCGCAAGAGGGACCTGACAATAGCGATGCCTTCATGGGTTCNACCCTGTTGTTCATGCAGGCGGGTCAGGAGATGGCGCAGCAGTTCATGACCTTCATCGGCCAGGCCGGAAATCCTTCGGCAACGCTTCCGCCGGCTGCCGACGCGCAGGCATTGGTCGCGCTGCAGCAGCAGTTCATGACCCAGCAGATGTCGCTTTGGCAGTCGGTGCTCGCCCGCCAGCAGGGCGCCCCGGAGACTTTCAAGGTCGCGGCCGATACTGGAGATCGCCGTTTTGCGGCGCCCGAATGGCGCGAAAGCCCGGTTTACGATTACCTCCACCAGGCCTACCTGCTCAACGCGAAGTACATGAAGGACCTGGTCGAGCTGATCCCGGCGAGCGACGACAAGGCGCGCAGCCGCATGCGTTTTCTGGCGCGCCAGATAACCGACGCCATGGCGCCCTCGAATTACGCCGCGTCCAACCCGGAATTCATCAAGCTGGCACTGGAAACCGAGGGCCGGAGCATTACCGACGGGATCAACAATCTGATCAGGGATTTCGAGAAGGGGCGCATTTCGATGACCGACGAGTCGGTCTTCGAAATCGGTCGCAACATCGCGACGACCGAAGGCGCGGTGGTCTTCGAGAACGACCTGATGCAACTGATCCAGTACGCGCCCCTGACGCCGCAAGTCGCCGAGCTGCCGCTGGTGGTGGTACCGCCGTGCATCAACAAGTTCTACATCATGGATCTGCAGCCCGACAATTCGCTGATCCGCTTCATGGTCGAGCAGGGCAATACGGTCTTCCTGGTTTCCTGGCGGAATCCGCACGAAGAACACGGCCACCTGACCTGGGACGATTACATCGAGCATGGTCCGATTGCCGCGCTGCAGGTGGCACGGGAGATCTGCGGCGTGAAGCAGGTCAATGCGCTGGGATTCTGCGTCGGCGGCACGATCCTGACTTCGGCGCTGTCCGTGCTCAGNGGGCGGGGTGAAGACATTGCGGCATCGCTGACCCTGATGACGACGCTCCTCGATTTCTCCGACACCGGAGAGATCGGACTGTTCATCGACGCCAACGCGCTGGCGGGACGCGAGTCGACTATCGGCAAGGGCGGTCTGCTGCCTGCGCGCGACCTGCAGAACACCTTTTCCTTCCTGCGGGCCAACGACCTCGTCTGGAACTATGTCGCCGGCAACTACCTGAAAGGGCAGAAACCGCAGGCATTCGATCTACTCTACTGGAATTCGGATTCGACCAACCTGCCGGGACCGTTCGCCTGCTGGTACATGCGCAACCTCTATCTCGACAACAGCCTGCGCGTTCCCGGCAAGCTGGAAATGTGCGGCCAGCGCATCGACCTCGGCGCGCTGGCGATGCCGGTGTATGTGCTGGCGACGCGCGAGGATCATATCGTTCCCTGGCAGTCGGCTTACGAGACGACGCGGATAGTCGGGGGCAAGGCGCGCTTTGTCCTCGGGGCTTCCGGCCATATCGCCGGCGCCATCAACCCGGCAAGCAAGAACAAGCGCAACTATTGGGTCAACGATGATGTGAGCGGCGATGCCGAAGCCTGGTTGGCCGCAGCCGACGACAGGCCGGGCAGCTGGTGGAACGACTGGGCCGCCTGGCTGAAGCCGTTTGCCGGCGAATCGCGGGCGCCGCGCAGGCCGGGGAATGACAGGTACAAGCCGATCGAGCCGGCACCCGGTCGCTATGTGCGTGAGCGCGCGGTCTGAAAAGGTGTTCTGCGGGAGGGGAGGCAATTTCGAGAACTGTACTGATGACGACGGGACTGGCAGACTCGGCGCAGCAAGCGTCATCAGGCTCGCGGCGCCGGATTTCAGGGTGGTCGGCACCTTTTCGCGAGGTCGGCCCGGCGGCTGTTCCGTTCGGTAACGCCGGCATCGCCCGCGGCATGAACTTCGTCACCGATACCACTGTTTCCATCAACGGCGGCCAGCAGATGTACTGGCCGGCGTGATTTTGAACCGCTGTATATATAAACAAAGGAAGGAAAGAGCATGACGCAACGTGTTGCATTCGTCACCGGCGCGATGGGCGGCCTCGGTACCGCCATCTGCCAGGAACTTGCCAAGGCTGGCCACAAGGTGGTGGCCGCATATCATCCGCAGTTCGACAACAAGGAAGAATGGCTGAAGGAAATGACTGCTGCCGGCTTCAACGACTTCGTCTGCGTCGCCGGTGACGTCTCTTCCTGGGACGACTGCGTGAAGATGGTCGCGGAAGCCGAAGCAGCGGCCGGCCCGGTAGATATACTGGTCAACAACGCCGGCATTACCCGCGACCGCATGTTCGCCAAGATGGAGCGCGATGGCTGGGATGCCGTTATCGCCACCAATCTGACCTCGCTGTTCAACATGACCAAGCAGGTCTCGACCAAGATGGCCGAGCGCGGCTGGGGTCGCATCATCAATATCTCGTCGGTCAACGGCCTGAAGGGTCAGGCTGGCCAGACCAACTACTCGGCTGCCAAGGCGGGCGTGATCGGCTTCTCGAAGGCGCTGGCTGCGGAACTGGCAACCAAGGGCGTGACCGTCAACGCGGTCTGTCCGGGCTACGTGGCGACCAAGATGGTCATGGCGATCAAGCCGGAAATCCTGCAGACCATAATCGAGGGCGTGCCGATGAAGCGTCTCTGCAAGCCGGAAGAAATCGGCGGCGCCTGCGTTTATCTGGCCTCCGAACTTGCAGGCTTCATGACCGGCGCGACGATGAACCTGAACGGCGGTCTGTACTACCAGTAATTGCGGAATTCTTGCGCTGCATCAAGAACAGGCACCTGCGGGTGCCTGTTTTTTGTTCTATAATGCTGCAGTGCACACAAGCTCGTTCGAGGGATGCCGGATGTCCGAGGAAGTACGTCTCATCAAGAAATACCCCAATCGCCGTCTCTACGATACCAGGACGAGCGCCTACATAACGCTGGGGGATGTCAAGGATCTCGTTCTCAAGTTCGAACCGTTCAAGGTGCTTGACGCCAAGACCGGCGATGACCTCACCCGGAGCATCCTGCTGCAGATCATCCTCGAGGAAGAGAGCGGCGGCGTTCCCCTGTTCTCCTGCGAATTGCTCTCGGGCTTCGTCCGCTTCTACGGCAGCGCCATGCAGGGGATGCTGGGCAAGTATCTGGAAAACAACATGCGCACCTTCGTTGATTTTCAGCACCGGCTGCAGGAGCAGTCACGCTCGATGTACGGCGACAACAGCCATCTGCAGGCGGATTTCTGGGCGCAGTTCCTCAATTTCCAGCAGCCCGCGATGCAGAGCATGATGACGGCCTACATGGATCAGTCCAAGAAGATGTTCCAGCAGATGCAGGAGCAGCTGCAGAGCCAGACGCGCAACATGTTCACCGGTTTCAAGGCGGGTGCCGCGGTGGACAAGGTCGAAAAATAACCCCGCCGTTGCCTGCCGTGGCGGGGCCGCCCTTGCCAGCGGCGCTCAGGCGGTGATTGATTCGGGCAATCGTTCCTGGATGAGATTGAGCAGCGGCGCGAAGACCTTTGGCGTGCCGGCAATGATGTTGCCGCTGGCCAGGTAGCCCGCTTCGCCGCGCATGTCGCTGACCAGTCCGCCAGCTTCGGAGATCAGCAGCGCCCCGGCGGCCATGTCCCACGGGGAAAGTCCGAATTCCCAGAACCCGTCGTAACGACCGCAGGCGACATAGGCCAGATCGAGCGCCGCGGCGCCGGGACGGCGCTGGCCCGCGGTCTTCCGGGTCAGTTCCTTGAAGATCGCGAGGTAGGTGTCGACGTGATCGAACATGCGATAGGGGAACCCGGTGCCGAGCAGCGAGTCCTGGAGTCTGGTCCGCCTGGAAACGCGGATGCGGCGCTCGTTGAGGAAGGCGCCCGCGCCCTTGCTGGCGGTAAACAATTCGTTCCGGCTGGGATCGAAAACGACCGCCTGTTCGACGCTGCTGCCTTTCGCCAGGGCGATCGAGACGGCGTACTGCGGCAGGCCATGAATGAAATTGGTCGTACCGTCGAGCGGGTCGATTATCCACCGGTAATCCGACTCGGCGGAACCCTTTGCGGCGGTCGCTCCGGACTCCTCTGCTAGAATCCCGTACGCTGGATAAGCGTCCCGCAGCGTTTCGATGATCGCAGCCTCGGCCTTCCTGTCGACCTCGGTCACGAAATCGTTGGCCTGTTTCACTTCCACCTTGATCAGGTCAAGGTCGTTGGACGCGCGATTGATGATCTTGCCGGCGCGAAGCGCCGCCTTGACGGCAATGTTCAGGGCTGGATGCATGGCTTGCAGAGCTGGCGGACGGCGAGGCCGGCCGATCGATTTGGAGAGTCGCGATTTTACTATGAAGCCCGAAGTCCTGCTGTCGCGAATCCGCGTCGTCCTGTGTCGCCCGAGTCATCCCGGCAACATCGGTGCGGCGGCGCGGGCCATGAAGACCATGGGGCTGGCCGATCTGCGCCTGGTCGATCCGCGGAGGTTTCCCGATCCTGAAGCCGACGCGCGGGCGACTGGCGCGGTCGACGTCCTGGAATCGGCAAAAATCAGTGACTCGCTGCCCGAAGCGCTGACCGGTGCCATCTTTGTCGTCGCCCTGTCGGCACGGCGCCGGGATCTTGGACCGCCCGGCGGGCAGCCGCGGGAGATGGTGGCCCGTCTGCTGGCGCAAGCCGAGCAGGGCCAGGTGGCGCTGGTCTTCGGCAACGAGACCGTGGGCCTGACGAATGAAGAGATCCAGCAATGCCAGGCGGTGGTGACGATTCCGGCCAACCCGGAGTTCAGTTCGCTGAATCTTGGCGCGGCGGTACAGGTACTGTGCTACGAGATCCGCATGGCCGCCCTGGCCGGGCTGGCGTCACCGGCTGACGCAACGGCTACGCCCGCGTCGTCGCGAATGGCGACCCACGATGAAATCGAGGGAATGTATGCGCATTTCGAGGCGGTGATGACCGAGACCGGGTTTCTCAATCCGGCGCATCCGGGAAGGCTGCTGCCAAAATTGCGTCGTCTCTTCTCGCGAACTCGGCTCGAAAGGGACGAGATCAACATCCTGCGCGGAATCCTGGCCGCCACCCGGAGTCCAACCGGGCATGCGCGAGGAAAACCGCCCGCGACCTGAGAGGGGGCCCGAGCGACACGTTGTTGCCTCGCGGCGTAAGGAATCATTTGCGGCGCACCGGATGTCCACTGCCCTGTCTGCGCGTGACGGGTGCCGGCAATCAACGAAAACCCCGCCTCTGGGGCGGGGTCTGCAATCCCGAGCCGGATGTCCTGGTGGTGCTGAGGGGTTCAAAATAACAGAAAAATCAACAGCAAAACAGAGTGTTACCTATTATTTGTTTCCGTTATACCGTCACTAATACCGCCATTTTGCACCTGTTGCCATGTTACAACATGCTCGAGGGCACGGCCGACGGCGGCATCAGCGATGATGATCTGGGTCAGGGACCACGGCGATGATGCAGCGCTCATTCCGGGCTGAAAATGGGCTGGCGGTTGCCGGCTGGCGTCACGTCGATGCTGCGCGATGTGCTCGCCGATCAGCACGGCCGACGGCGGCATCAGCGATGATGATCTGGGTCAGGGACCACGGCGATGATGCAGCGCTCATTCCGGGCTGAAAATGGGCTGGCGGTTGCCGGCTGGCGTCACGTCGATGCTGCGCGATGTGCTCGCCGATCAGCACGGCCGACGGCGGCATCAGCGATGATGATCTGGGTCAGGGACCACGGCGATGATGCAGCGCTCATTCCGGGCTGAAAATGGGCTGGCGGTTGCCGGCTGGCGTCACGTCGATGCTGCGCGATGTGCTCGCCGATCAGCACGGCCGACGGCGGCATCAGCGATGATGATCTGGGTCAGGGACCACGGCGATGATGCAGCGCTCATTCCGGGCTGAAAATGGGCTGGCGGTTGCCGGCTGGCGTCACGTCGATGCTGCGCGATGTGCTCGCCGATCAGCACGGCCGACGGCGGCATCAGCGATGATGATCTGGGTCAGGGACCACGGCGATGATGCAGCGCTCATTCCGGGCTGAAAATGGGCTGGCGGTTGCCGGCTGGCGTCACGTCGATGCTGCGCGATGTGCTCGCCGATCAGCACGGCCGACGGCGGCATCAGCGATGATGATCTGGGTCAGGGACCACGGCGATGATGCAGCGCTCATTCCGGGCTGAAAATGGGCTGGCGGTTGCCGGCTGGCGTCACGTCGATGCTGCGCGATGTGCTCGCCGATCAGCACGGCCGACGGCGGCATCAGCGATGATGATCTGGGTCAGGGACCACGGCGATGAGGGTCGGGGTCACGGCCGACGGCGCCGCTTCAATCATCGTTCATCGGGTTGCAAGCTGGCGCGGGCGCAGGTCGTCAGGGCGCACCCAGGCAAGATCGACGGCGACCAGGTCGACGCCCTCGCCATGAATCCACCAGGCGTTGCCGTAGGGCTGAATGGCAATTCCCATATCGGCACACAAGCGCCGGGTTTCCGCGCGGCGCTTTTCGGCTGTTTCCAGATTCATGCTACGTGAAGAATCGGGCGGCGCCGCCCTGCTGGGTGCCCTGGCCATACCCGAAAAGGTCCCCTTGTGCAGCGGCGCCGGTAACGCGGCTGATCGCTGAAGGGGTCATACCGAATTCGGCGGCGAAGCTCTTCATCTGTTCGGCGGCGCGGTTGGATACCTGCAACCAGACTCCGATTTGCTGGTATCCGCTCGGGGTCGTGCTGACCAGCGCACTGTCTCCGATCTCTGCCAGCTTGCGTTCGGCGTGCACATAGCGGCCCCATGCCTGGCAATACACCGCCAGCGGTGCGCGGTAGATTTCGGCGATGATGCCCATCGCCTCGAGCAGCGGAACGACGCGCTGCCACTCGGCAAGCGCTGTGGCCGTCATGTGCCCGGGCGGCGTCGGGATGGCGGCCGGCGGCCTGCGTTCGTTGGCCAGTTCGCCGGCCGCCTTTTTGCTGCGGTTGCCCTGCAACAAGTGAATGACGCCAGGTAGCGCCTTGCGCCCTGAGTTTGCATTTCCGGTCATGGGATGCCCTTATGGAAAAGTGCGGGCGCCCGCCCGTGGAACGGAGCGTCACCCGCTGCCGGGGTTTTCGTCTGACAGGCCACTCTCCGGCTGACGCCCGTGAAGCAACCTACAGCCGGCTTGCCAGGCGGCGCAGTTCGCTGATCTGCGCGGCGATGATTTCGGCGCGCAGCCGGAGCAATGACCCGGCGAGCGCGGCGCGTTCGGCGTGTGTGTTCATGATGGTTTCCTCGTTGAGCGGGCCAGCCTTTCGGCTGGCCCTTTCTGGTCGTCAGGCTTACGCCTTCGGCGTAATCAACCGCACCGCGCCGACCGCCCGGAAGGCGGGAATCGCGCGCAACTCACCCAGGATCGTGCGGACGTTCTTAGTAAAGTCGTCATTGTCGGTGCCGATCTCGACGGTCAGGTCATCGACTACCAGAAGCTCAAGCTGGCTGGAGTCGGCAACCATGATCTTACCAGCGGTGCAGGCCGGGCTCAGTACCACCCGCATGCCGCGCAGCAGCTCGGGCAGCGGCGCCAGGTAGGCACCGCTCAGGTACTCGCCGGAACCGCTCGCCTTGGCCGTGGTGATCGCCAGCCAGTCGGCCGGCGTCAGAATTACGGTGTCGGGAACGAAGCCGGCCGTCTGCATGGTGGCTACCGCCTCGGAGGCGGCATCCGCCAGGCCGGTGTNGACCAGCGAGGTGTAGCTCGTGGCATGGGCCAACAGGCCGGCCGCACCGCCCCAGGTGCCGGACTGCAACAGGGTGTCCAGTGCCCCGGCGATGCTGCGGCGCAGGGTGACGTCGATGGCCCGCTGCAACTCTTGGGAATCGGTCAGGGCCTGCTTGCTGATTTTCGAGTAACCCGCGATGGTCAGGCCGGACTGTTCGATCAGCGAGAAGGTCGGACGTACCGCCGCTTTGGCGTCGCCTTCGGCCGCCTGCACGGCAGCGGCGCCCTCGATGCCGGTATACCGCGAATACTCGACGGCCGAAGTGGCGCCAACGCTGCGGGTCGGGAATGCGTACTGCACGCCCAACGCCAACCCGGCAGGCGCACCAACGCCTCCGGGCTGGATCGTCCGCGCCGATGCGGTGCCGGTCACGTCGCCAGCCGCCTTCACCGCCAGGCTTCCGGCGCCGGCGACGGATAGCGTCAACTTCGACGTTTTGCCGAGCAGGTCGGCGTTCGCCTTGATCTCGGACCAAACGCGTGAGCCAAGGCTCTTGGTTGTCAGCGTCGGGTCGTCAGGGTAGCCGCCGGCCGTGCCCTNTTGTTCGATCTCGAGCAGGCGGCCGGCGAGTTCGCGGTTCTTGGTTTCGATGTCCGCGAATTTCGCGTTGAATTTGTCCAGCCCGCGCTCGATGTCTTCGAGGGCGTGCAGAATTTGCTGCGTCATGATGAATCCTTTCTGTGGTCAGAGGCGGGCCGCCATCGCGGCGGCCGCCCTTTGGAAGCGGCGCGGGAATGCCCCAGGCGCCGCTGCTGGCGTTCTAACTCGCGTTTCGTCAGGGCCGTCAAGCGCGCGCCAGCATCCCGCCGGCAACACCCGACCGCCAATCGCAGCAACCAGGATCCCCCGGCAGTGACAGACAAAAAGCAGCGATGGAACGAAAATTCATAGGCAAAGACTATCATACATAGTGCGTCGATAGCAAATACCCCCTCCATTTTTCCCTCCGCTGCGAGAAGAGAGTACCGGCCGGTCTAGGTGCATAAGCCTCCAGACTTTTGAACCGCCCCCGGTGGTCATGCCTTGATCTGGGTCAGGGACCACGGTGATGCTGCGCGATGTGCGCGCCGATCAGCACGGCCGACGGCGGCATCAGCGATGATGATCTGGGTCAGGGACCACGGCGATGCTGCGCGATGTGCTCGCCGATCAGCACGGCCGACGGCGGCATCAGCGATGATGATCTGGGTCAGGGACCACGGCGATGCTGCGCGATGTGCTCGCCGATCAGCACGGCCGACGGCGGCATCAGCGATGATGATCTGGGTCAGGGACCACGGTGATGATGATCTGGGTCAGGTGGTCGGTGGCAGCGGCGACACCTTCGCTTGGCTGCGGTGTCGCCTTCGGGCGGCGGCGCAGCTTGTGTTCGTCGCAGTGCACGCGAGCAAGGGCTTTTGACTTGACAATCACATCAAGGCGCGTCGACGTGGCGACCTCGAACGGCGCGCCGCATTGGCGACAGGTGCCACGCCAGACGGCCAGCGCTGAAGCGCTGGCGTCTTTGCGGACGTAGGGCAGTACAGCCTCTAGCTCGAACGTGCGCCCGCCCTTCATGGTGATCATGATCAGCATGGCCAGACCCCACCAAAAAAGGCAGTAGATGGCTATATCTAGATACGCACCGTGAGACGGTATAGGCGGAGTGCCGAAAATGGCCCACATAGCACCGTGAGACGGTATAGGCGGCGCGCCCTCTATACCGTGAGACGGTGCTATTGAGCGCTCTCCTATACCGTGAGACGGTATAAGGCGCGCGTTTNTGGAACGGATTACTTGAGGTATGCGCTGCGCGTGAACTGCGCCCTTGGCAGGTCCATTGCCGGTATCCAGTCCAGGCTGGCCCATGTCAAAGCGTACCAGGCGGCGCGATTCGGCCGCATGCCCTTGCGCGTTTCGACGATCAGGCCGGACGCCTCCAACTCGCGGCGCGCCCGCATGGCGGTGTCGTTCGAATTCCACCCGCGAGTTTTCAGGTACGCGCTGCACGCGACCAACTGCCCGTTGTTGTCGCCTCTGTACTCGCGGGCAATATCGAGCAGCAAGCGCAGCGCAGGGCCGGACAGGTTCCGGAACGCTGGCGAATCCATGACGACGTGAGGTAGCGCCAGGAAGCGCGAACCATCGCGCGCAGCGTAACGCGTTTTCTTTTGGGAGCCCATCCACGCCTAGCGCCCCTATTCTGGACGCAGGGCGGCGAGGGCCTTGCGGATGTCTCCCACTCGCCAACGGGTGGAAAACTCGCTGAGCTTGACCGGCGCCGGCAGTTTGCCGGAACGGGCAAAGCGCCAGACTGAATTCGGTGGACGTCGAGAAGTGCCGCGACGACTTTAACGTCGACCAGGGCGGCGTCGGGCCTTTGTCCCAGTCGGCGGCGGGGTTGGTTTTCGTTGCCATGCTTGCGTTTCCTTTGGTTTCACCTGTCCCTAAATGGGCGTTTTCGGTGTGCATGGCTAGAATACTGAGGTGAAAAATCAGGTCATTCTATTTATCTGTACCCATGTTTTTCTACGAAATCGTTCGAATGCTCCCCTTTCGGCTAACCTTTTGTAGGCCGCCGAGTAATACAAAGCGCGCACCGATTCGTAACTTTTTCCCAGGTGAGCCGCACTCTTTCTGAGTCCTTCGGTTACGGTAGCCTCGGGAGACGCTATCCGCTCCTCAATCATCGCGACGCCCAGCCGATACATAGACGCAACACGCTCAAATACAGGAATTGGCGCCCGTCCACGGTGCTCATTGGGCAAACAGTTGTAGCCAATCGTTTTCAATACATAGAGCAACCATGCCCGCTCGGGGACAAGCAAGGGTGTGCCACTTATCAATTTCTCGGCAACCTCCATAACCATCTGGGCCCGGAATTCTGGATCGCCCTCGTGTACTGCATCATGGGCTTTCCGGCTGGCCAAGCGTTCTTCAGTGTCAAACTGAAAGCCGCTTAGCTCGGGTTGATCCGGTAAATCAGGCTTTGGAAAACCGGCCTCGAGGAGCTTGAGTACCTTTAGACCATCATCGTTCACGTGCGCTCCTTCCGCGCTCCTTCGTTCGGATGCCACCCCAGGCCGGCGAAGGTTTCCGGCTTTTCCCGCCGTCGCGGTAGGGGTGGCGTTGCTCTACTACGCGGTCACATCCACGACGCGCTCCGCTTTTCCGTGGTGCGATTCCTTCATCAACCCAATCTCAGCCGCTTCCATCGTGGCGGCGGCCATCTCGAGCAGGTAGGAGGCTCCCCACAGTTCCGAATCATCGTGCTTCTCGGCCAGACGCATGATCGTTTCGCGTGCCGCGCGCAAGATGGCGGAAGCGACGTTGATTGCATCCTCAACGTCGACACCAGCCCTTACCGAAAAGAGTTTTTCGATTGGGGTGTTGCAGGAAAAGAAGTTGTGTTGTGCGGTCTTGCGCTCAACGTCGATAATTTGGTCAGCCATGATTTGAAGCTCCTGTTCAATTTGTGGTCAGGGTCGGCCATGCGTTGACGCGCTTGGTCGGCCCGCTTTGCCTGATACCGTCAGGCGGCGGTGTTGCCTCGTAGGGGAATGACTTGTGCCCCTTCTCGCATTCGGTCGCATTCGTCGGCCCACCATTGCATGAGCTTGCGGCGCTCTTCGATGTACTCGCCGCGGTCGTATGCCAGGCGCACGGCGTCACCGTGTTTGTGGGCAAGCTGGATTTCAACAACCTCGACGCGGAACAATCCGCTGCCGTGCGCCATCGTGGAAAATGAAGAGCGGAAGCCGTGGGCGGATTGTTCGCTCTGGGTGTCGTAACCGAGGCGGCGCAGCGCGGCATTGATGGTGTTTTCGCTCATCGGGCGGTCGGTTCCCTGTAGGCTCGGGAAGCAGAAGCGGCCGGCGCCGGTCAACGGCCGCAGTGCGTCGAAGATTTCGGCGGCCTGGCGACACAGTGGAACGGTATGCAGGCGGCGGCTTTTCATCTTGCCGAGCGGTATACGGATTTGACCGCTGGCGGTATCTACCTCGCTCCATTCCAGGCTGCGGATTTCGCCAGGGCGCAGGCCGAAGAGGGCGGATAGCTTGAAGGCGCAGGCCGTCGAGAATTGCCCCTGATAAGACCAGATGTCGCGGAGAAGCTGCCCGAATTTCAGCGGGTCGGTGATCGCTGCAAAGTGCCTTTGCCGGCGGGCTGGGAGGGCGCCGCGCAGATCGGCGGCGATGTCCCGCTCACAACGGCCGGTTGCGATGCCGTAGCGGAACACCTGGCCGGCGGTCATGCGCAGGCGGTGGGCGGTATCGAGCAAGCCGCGACCTTCGGCACGGCGAATGACCGCCAGCAGTTCGGGTGCCTTGATCTCGTCAATCGGGCGCGGGCCGATCCAGGGGAAGGCGTTGATTTCCAGAATGCGCAGATTCTTTTCGGCGGTGTGGGCTGTCCAGTTCGGCGTGAATTTTCCATGCCATTCCCTGGCGACCGCCTCGAAGCTATGCGCGGCCTTGTGATGGGCGGTCAGCTTCTCAACCCTCTTGACCATGCCGGGGTCGGTGTTTTCATCGAGGAGCTTGCGGGCCTTGTTGCGCGCCTCCCTGGCTTCCGCAAGGGTGATAGATGGATAGGCGCCAAGTGCGAGGGTCTTGCGCTTGCCCGCGAAGCGGTAATCCAGTCGCCAATACTTCCCGCCCTTCAGGTCGACCAGCAGGTACATGCCCCCGCCGTCGGTCATCTTGTAGGGCCTTTCCGCCGGCTTTGCCTGTTTCACCGCAACCGCTGATAGTTTGCCTATGCCCATCTTTTGCGCCTCATGAATACCGCTTGTCGGTACACGTTGCTGGCGGTATCAGATGACCCGCCAGATATACCGCCAATCAGCGGTATACAGATGCTAGTGCATGGTGCGGGTTAGTGCAACAAAAAACCCCGGAAGCCTCATGCTTGCGGGGTTTCTGGTGTTGCTTGGGGTTCGTTGCTATCTACTTCTGGTGGGTGCTGAGGGGTTCGAACCCCCGACATCCAGCTTGTAAGGCTAGCGCTCTACCAACTGAGCTAAGCACCCGGCATTCGATCAGTTCAAGGCGTCCTTGAGGCCCTTGCCAGGACGGAACTTCGGAATCCTGGCGGCCTTGATTGTCAGGGTCTTGCCGGTCTGCGGGTTACGGCCGGTGCGAGGAGCGCGCTCGCCGACGGAGAAGGTGCCGAACCCGATCAGGCTAACGCTGTCGCCAGCCTTGAGCGCGTCCTTCACAGCGGCAACGGTTGCATCCAGCGCGCGACCGGCGGCCGCCTTGGAAATTTCAGCTTGCGCGGCGATTACGTCGATCAGTTCAGATTTGTTCATGGGATCCCCTTTGGTGGAATTACGACATCGAGATTTGTTCGTGTAGCGATTTATATCTCCCCGGAAATCCCCGTGTCAAGCTGATTCTGGCGCAAGGTGGATTCCGGGATGCCCTGCCCGGCGGCTTCGTCAACACTTCAAGGCAGCCAATTTGTCGAGGACCTTGCGGCGACCGATCAGCGCGATGACGGCATCGACCGAGGGGGTCTGGGTCTGGCCGGTCAGCAGCACGCGCAGCGGCATCGCCAGCTTCGGCAGCCTGAGCCCGTGGCGCGCGACCGTCTNCCTGATCAGCGCATTGATCGCCGGCGCCTCCCACTCAACTTCGGCGAGCGCGGTGGCAAAATCGGCCAGCGCCGGTCGCGCATCGTCCGCCAGATGCTGCGCCAGCAGGTCCGGTGATGGCGAAACGTCGAGATAGAAGACTTCCACCGCATCGGCGAGCACGTTCAGCGTATTGCTGCGGTCAACGTAGAGTTCGACCGCTTTTTCCAGGTCCGGCCCGGCCCCGGTATCGACGTTGCGGGCGGCAAGGCGTGCCTTGACCTTTTCGCTGAGATCGGCGAGCGGCAATTGCTTCATGTAGTGCTGATTCAGCCACAACAGCTTTTCGGTGTTGAACTGTGCCGCCGATGCGGTGATGTGGTCAAGGTCGAACCACTCGATAAACTGCTGGCGCGAGAAGACCTCTGCGTCACCGTGCGACCAGCCGAGGCGCGCCAGGTAGTTGATCACCGCGTCGGGAAGGTAGCCATCGTCGTCATACTGCATGACCGATACCGCGCCGTGGCGCTTCGACAGCTTGGCGCCGTCGTCGCCAAGGATCATCGACAGGTGGGCATAAAGCGGCACTGCGGCGCCCAGCGCCCGCAGGATGTTGATCTGGCGCGGCGTATTGTTGACGTGATCGTCGCCCCGGATGACGTGGGTGATGCCCATGTCCCAGTCGTCGACGCAGACGCAGAAGTTGTAGGTCGGCGTGCCGTCGGCGCGGGCGATGATCAGGTCGTCGAGTTCGCCATTGGCGAATTCGATGCGGCCCTTGACCTGGTCATCCCAAGCGACGATGCCATCCTGCGGGTTCCTGAAGCGGACCACCGGCGGTACACCGGATGGCGGCCTCGGCAGCGCCTTGCCCGGTTCCGGGCGCCAGCGGCCGTCGTAGCGCGGCTTTTCCTTGCGGGTTTCCTGCTCGGCGCGTAGAACGTCGAGTTCCTCGCGCGTCGTGTAACAGTGGTAGGCGGTTCCCGCCGCCAGCATCTGGCGGATGACCTCCTTGTAACGGTCCATGCGTTGCATCTGGTAAAACGGGCCTTCGTCGTGGTCAAGCCCCAGCCAGTGCATGCCGTCGAGAATGGCCTGAAGCGCCTCCGGCGTCGAGCGCGCGACGTCGGTGTCCTCGACGCGCAGGATGAAGGTGCCGCCGTGGCGGCGGGCGAACGCCCAGGAGAAGAGGGCGGTACGGGCGCCGCCGATGTGCAGGTAACCGGTGGGGCTGGGAGCGAAGCGGGTGCGAACGGGCGTCATGGAGTGCACAATCCGTAAGGAATCCAAGGGCCGTATTCTATCCGACCCGCGTTTGACCCGATCCGGGACTTGTGGTTAAATGCGCGCCTCTCAGCGGGCGGTTAGCTCAGGGGTAGAGCACTGCCTTCACACGGCAGGGGTCACTGGTTCGATCCCAGTACCGCCCACCACGCAAGAGATTCCAAAACCCGCGTGGCTGATCGCCTTGCGGGTTTTTTGCATGTTCGTGCCTGAATTGTCGTGAAGCACGGCGCAAACGGCAGCGGCGGCCGGTAGTGCAGACCCTCAGGCCATTTCCCCGGCGGATGGGTTGACCGGACTGAAGCGAGGTTTAGAATCTCCGCCACCAGTGGAACCGCGTCAGCTGAGGACCAGGGGCGGTTCGCTGGATGGGTCAGGGTTTCGGCCCATTCACCGGGTTCGTGGCAACGACGGAGGAGAAGAGATGTTATCGACCAACTCCATGGCGGCGCTGTTCGGCAAGTCGCCGTTCAAGCCGCTGCAGCAGCACATGCGCGTCGTCATCGAGTGCGTTGGCGAGGTTCCGGCGCTGTTCGCTGCCCTGATCGANGGGAATGATTCCGAGCTCGAGGTCCGGAAGGAGAAGATCTTCGCCAAGGAGGGTGAGGCGGACACGATCAAGAACGAGTTGCGCAGCCACCTCCCGAGAAGTCTGCTGCTGGCGGTCGACCGGCGCGACCTGCTGGAATTGCTGGCGATGCAGGATACGATCGCCGGCATCGCGCAGGACATCGCCGGCTTGCTGGTCCAGCGGAAAATGGAGGTTCCCGTCGCCATGGCCGAACCGCTGGCGAGATTCGTCATCCGCTGCACCGAAACCTGCGAACAGGCGCACCGGATCATCGAGGAACTCGACGAGTTGCTGGAATTGGGTTTTCGCGGCCGCGAGGTCGAGCGGGTGGAAGCGATGATCCTCGAACTCGGCTACATGGAGAGCGATACCGACCTGATGGGCGCTTCNCTGGCGCGGGCACTTTTCGCCCAGGAGGACAGTCTGAGTCCGGTGTCGGTGATGCTCTGGTACCAGTTGATCCGCTGGGTGGGCAACCTGGCCGACTATGCCGAGAGGGTGGGCGACCGCCTGCGCCTGATGATCGCCCATTGACGACCGGGGGCTGGGAAGCGCGTATTTCGGGTCGCAGCGGTCGTCGGGGCTCTTGAGTCCGTCACTTTAGTTCAGCACTTCATCGCCAGGGGTCGTATCGTGGAGATCATTGCGCAGCACTCGACAGTCTTTTACGTCATGGCATTTGCCTTCGGCCTTTGCGTGTGCTGGGGAATGGGCGCCAACAATGTGGCCAATGCCATGGGGACCTCGGTCGGTTCCGGAGCCATCACCCTCAGACGGGCGCTGCTCCTGGCAGCGGTAATGGAGTTTGCCGGCGCCTATCTCGCCGGTGGCGAGGTGGCGGCCACCGTATCGAAAGGGATCATCGACAGCAGGTTGTTCGAGCCGGTTCCGCATCTGCTGCTGTACGGCATGATCGGGGCGCTGCTGGCGGCCGGAATCTGGCTGATGATCGCCAGCATCCGCGGCTGGCCGGTGTCCGCGACGCATGCGATCGTCGGCGCCATCTGCGGGGCCGGTGTCGCCGCATTCGGCGTCGATGCGGTCAACTGGGAAACGATCGCCGAAATCGTCGTCAGCTGGTTGGTCTCTCCCGTGCTGGGCGCCATTGTGGCGCTGCTCCTGACCCTGAGCATCCGCAAGCTGATCTTCAACACCGGGAATCCAATCCGCCAGGCGCGCAGGTGGGGTCCGCTGTATGCATTCCTGGTCGGCTGGATCGTGGCGCTGGTCACCATCACCACGGGGCTCAAGTATGTGAATATCAATCTCGGTGGCGTCCAGGGGCAACTCCTGGCAATCGCGATCGGCGTCGTCCTGGCGATTCTCGCCAAGGTGCTGATGGGGCGCATCCACCTCGAAGAGAGCGAAGACCGGATTTTTCACTTTGCCAGCGTCGAGAAGCTGTTCGTCCCGCTAATGGTGTTTACCGGTGCGGCGATGGCCTTCGCGCACGGTTCCAACGACCTCGCCAACGGCGTCGGGCCGATGGCGACAGCCATCCAGATCATCGAAACCCAGGCGGTGAGTGCCCGGTCGGCGGTGACGCCGTTCATGCTGCTGCTCGGCGCCATCGGCATCGTCGTCGGTGTGGTGACCTACGGCTACAAGGTGATGGCCACCATCGGCAACAAGATCACCCAGCTGACGCCGACCCGCGGTTATGCAGCCACCGTTGCCGCCTCGATTGTCGTCGTCGTGGCGTCCGGGGTCGGCATGCCGGTGTCGACCACCCACATTGCCGTTGGTGCGGTGATCGGGGTGGGGATTGCCCGCGGCATCGGCGCCCTCGACATGCGTGTCATTGGCGGCATCATCCTTTCCTGGATCATTACCGTGCCCATTGCCGGCGTTCTGGCGGCCATGGTCTTCCATATCCTGCGCGCTGTTTTCGGCTAGAATTGGTCACAACTTTGTCCAGACGGCGGCCCGGCGGGCCGCCGTCTTTCCTTAGAGTCAAGCGTTAGCCATGCCGGATCTGCCAACCGAGCGCATCGAGTCGCTGCAGAACATCAAGGGGATCGATTTCCCTTCCGACGTTCGCTTCCGCCAGATTCTGGTGACCGGCCCTCCCGGCGCCGGCAAGAGCACCCTGATCACACGCCTCGGCGGCTGGTCGGAGGAGGGCTACCTTGACCTGGCCAAGAACCACTGGTGGCGGTCGGAAATCCTCTCAGTGCGACCGCGGGAGATACACCTCGGCATGCCCTTTCAGGGCTTGGGTGACGCGGTCACCGTCTTCGACGCCGAGTTCTACGACCGCGATCCGGTGCCGGCGATCGATTTCGACCGCATCCAGCTTCCGCCGCGCAAACGTTTCTTCTTCAATGTCGACTGGTACCACCGCTACGTCTTCGAGTTTCTGTTGCCGCCGGCGGAACTGGTCTTCGAGCGCCGCGCCGAGCGGGCGCGGCACAGCACGCACGTGGTGGACAAGGAACTCAGCCGGGAAATCTGCATTGTCCAGCATGACGCATTCATGCGCCTTGCCGAACATCTGCACCGTAGCGGCTTCCAGGTATATCTGCGCGACTTGATCGAGAACCCGCCCCGGCGCTTTGTCGCTCCNGCCGGCGCTGCCATGAACCTGATCGCCAACCGGCGGCCGATCACGATCTCGCGGCTTCTGGCTCCGCTGAAGCGGATACTGACGCGGCTGGGAGTTGGGAAGGGTCATGAAATCAGGCTGCGCAGCACCTATCGGCTGGGCGACGTCAAGGTCCGGGTTTCCTTCGACCGAGTGCCGATCGAGATCACGCTGGGGCAGGACGACAAGAAACTACATCTCTATCCCGAAACCCGGATCGACGAGCGCGGCAAGAGCATCAGGACGGGCAACTTCGTCATCGTCGATCCCGCCGCCAAACCCGACCGGATCACCGGCTTTCTGCGCCTGACTCCGAAAAGCTGGGTCTCCCTGGGGTCGGGAGACCGGGTCCAGCAGGCGCTGTTCAACTATCCGGATACGGTCGACGAGGAGCATCTGGTCGTCATCCAGAGCCCGGAATCGCTGGTCTTCCGCAATCTCAGCGATGCCGGTTCGACCATCGGTCGCTTCGCCAGCGATGCACGCGGCTCGCGTGAAGGGTGTTACCGCCGCCTGCGCGAGATCTTCGGCGGACCGATCGAGCCGTTGCCCGCGGACGAGGCGCTGGCGCTGATTGAAAAGGTCAATGAGGTCATGCAGTACGAGGCCTACCGTCCGCGCAACGACTGGGGCACTCCCGGCGGACTGGTAATGCTGCCCGGCAGCCTGACCCCGATCCTGGTTGCCGACCTGCATGCGCAGGTCGACAACCTGCTGACGGTGCTGAGCCAGAACGCCTTCCTCGATGCGCTCGAGGACGGTAGTGCCGCCCTGATCATTCTCGGCGATGCGGTCCATTGCGAGGAAGACGGGAAACTCCGCGAGATGGACAGTTCCATGCTGATGATGGATCTCATCTTCCGGCTCAAGCTGCGCTTTCCGTTGCAGGTGTTCTATGTCCGCGGCAACCACGATTCCTTCACCGAGGACATCGCCAAGGATGGCGTTCCGCAGGGCCTGCTGTGGGCCAAGGAGTTGATCGCTCGCCGGGGCCATGCCTATCGCAAGGCCATGGAGGACTTCTATCGCCTCGTGCCCTTCGTGGTTGCCTCCAGCGACTTCCTCGCCTGCCATGCGGCGGCGCCGAAGGATAATGTGACGAGAAACATGCTCGTCAATATCCACCGTCACCCGCAACTCGCCATCGAACTGGTCAACAACCGCCAGTTGCAGCCCAGCCGGCCCAACGGCTATGGCCGTGGCGACGTCAAACGCTTTCGCCGCACGCTGGACCTTGAGAAGCACACGACTTTCATCGTCGGCCACACGCCGATGGACACCGACAGCACGATGTGGCTCAACATCAACGGCATCAAGGGCCATCACGTGCTCTACAGCGCCCGCGTCGGGCAGGTCGGCGTGTTCACGCGCATCGGCGGGGTGATGGTGCCGCTGATCTACCCGGTCGATGCGGTGACCGCGCTCATCAAGCAGCTCAAGGACGAGCCGGCGTAAGCCTCCGTGCCGGCATCAGGAGGGCCGGACCGCGTCCACTCCTGCCGGAACGCCGGCCAGCCGCTGCACGATCATGCTGCCGACCATGTCGCCCTCGACGTTGACCGCGGTGCGTACCGTATCGAGGATGCGGTCGATCGGCAGCAGGATGGCGATGGCCTCGGTGGGCAGGCCGACCGATTCCAGCACCAGCACCATCGACAGCATGCCGACGCTCGGGATGCCCGGCGCGCCGATGGCGCCGAGCATGGCGACGAAGAAGACGATCATCTGGCTGGCGAGGTCGAGTTCGATGCCGGCCAGGCGCGCGACGAAGAGGGCTGCCGCCGCCTCGTAGAGCGCCGTGCCGTCCATGTTGACCGTCGCGCCGAGCGGCACGACGAAGCCGGCGATGTCCTTCTTCACGTGCAGGTGCTGCTCGGTGCAGCGCAGCGTCACCGGCAGCGTGGCGGCGCTCGAGCTGGTGACGAAGGCGGTGACCAGCGCCTCGCGTGCGCCCTTGAGGAAATGCCACGGCGAGACGCGCGTGAACAGCCAGAGGATCGCCGGGAGCACGACCAGCCCGTGGAAGAGGGTGGTGCCGGTGACGACGACGATGAAGTGGCCGAGGCTCGCCAGCAGCGCGCCCTGCTGGGTGGCGACCAGTTGCAGCAGCAGCGCGGCGAGGCCGAGCGGCGCCAGATGCATGATCCAGCCGACGATGCGCAGGCAGAGTTCCTGCAGTTCGTCGATCAGCGTGCGGATCTGCCGGAAGCGCTCGCCGCCGACGACCAGTGCGATGCCGAGGAAGAGGGCGATCATGACGATCGCCAGGATGTCACCCTGCGCCAGCGCCCGGAACGGGTTCTGGAACAGGCCGCGCAGGAACTGGGCGACGTAGTCGGGCAGCGGCATCTGGCGCGCCTGGTAGTTCTTCGTCGCCTCGGCGAACATTTCGAGTTGCAGCCCCTCGCCGGGCCGGAAAAGGTGCGCGGCGCCGAAGCCGATCACGATCGCCAGCCCCATGGTGGCGAAGAAGAAGGCCAGCGTCGTCGTCCACACGCGGTGCATCTGCCCGTGCGAACGCAGGTTGGCGACGCCGGTGACGATCGACGCGAAGACCAGCGGCACCAGCACCATGCGCAGCAGGTCGAGGAACAGGTTGCCGGCCAGCTTCGCCGCGTAGAGGACGTTCTGCGTTACCGGCGTCGCGTTCCCGCCGGCCAGCCACAGGCCGCCGGCAATGCCGGCCAGGCAGCCGATGAGGATTTGCGTGTTGAGGGAAACGCGTTTCATCGGCGCATTCTAGCGGCTCCGCGCTATGGCATGATTGCGTGCTTAGCTTGGGGCGAGCCAAAAATGAACGATTTTTCCGCGTTGACCGCAGCCATCCTCGAATTCCGCGACGCCCGCGACTGGCGGCAGTTCCACTCGCTGCGCAGCCTGATCGTCTCACTCAACCTCGAAGCCGCCGAGTTGCTGGAACTGACGCAGTGGAAAAACGACGCCGAGGTCGAGGCGCTGCCCGCCGAACCGGCCAGCCGCGAAGCGCTGCGCGATGAGTGCGCCGACGTGCTGCTCTACCTGCTGCTGATCGCCGACTCCGCCGGCATCGACTTGGCCGCCGCCGCCCGCGCCAAGCTCGCCAAGAACGCGGAGAAGTACCCCGTGGACAAGGCGTTCGGCTCGCGGGCGAAGTATTCGGAACTGGAGTGAGGTCTTGCCCGGTGATCGGTCAAGGAAAGCCGGTCATCCTGTGGTGGCCGGACCAGCGCCTGCGTGGGCCGGCGCTACCTTCACGATATCGGGGCTTCCGGGTCGGTCTTTCGCCGAATGCAGGCAGGGAAGCCATGCCGAACGGCAAGCAGAGCATGGAACGAACACGTGCTTGCGCCCTTGAGCGGAAGCAGCCGGCTTTGGGAAAAGTTGACCCTCGGGAACGATTCGGATGAGCTGCGCTGCAAGGCGTCTGGCGGAGCTTAAGGCCAAGCCTTGAGATTGCGGAGCAGAATCTACCTTGCCTCAAACTATTTGAAAATGCTACGTTCTTTTAGGCATAGGGGATCGATATATCTGGCGTCTGGGTCGGACACCCGCCTATCCGATACCTTCTCACATTCAGGCCAAGGCGCACCCGTCAGGATGCTCTGGACCCGTTGCCAGAACATGCCGTAATCAACCTTTCTCGCTGGAATTGTTCCAAAAGGGTTCCACTGGGCCTTTCTTGGAAACTGCTCCGTTCCCAAACTCCCCGGACCACAAACGAAGCAGTGAGTCGCGCTTCTCTCATCCATTGCCACTAACGCGACGGTGACTTGGTCTTCCTCGCGAGCGTGAACTGCCCACCTTTCTTCACTCTGCCACGCGGCAATTACAGCAAATCCCACATGGTGTGATTCCATTTTGAGGATATCCGTGCTTCGCACAAACTTCGCCTCAGGTTCATGCCTGCGCAGGACTTCCTCGGCCGCTGCAAGCACTTGCTGCGGGGTGAATTCCTTGAATTGCCGTAGTTGCCCCTCTACATCCAACACCAATTGCACCGGATCCGGGGATTGACCTTTGGCAGCGAGGTACAGCCGGCCAGTGTGAACAACATGACAGCTACCGCAGCCACGAGGGCAGTTCGCTGTCTGTTCCGAAATGCGTTTCCCATTAGCGCGACGCCCAAGACTGTTCACACGGATACCGGGGTCCGTACGACAATTGATATTGATGACGGTACGAAACGTTGTTCCCAGTTCATGCCATCCATAACCTCGGGATATTCATCGTCAGTATAGCAACTCCAATATGCCGGATGCGATAGCCGATTCGCCCAGGCGTAGAAAATCATTCCGAACGACCGCATTGGAGACGCCCTCCTGACCGGCGGCTGCTGGCCGGGTCCGGATCATCGGTCACTCTGCCACCAAGGTGATGGTGGGATCGGGATCGCCTCTCAAGGCAACGCCAGCAAGGGGCATCTGCGCCCTCGCTTGCCTACGCCGACTGGCTCTCCAGCGTGTAGCGCGCGCCGTCGCCCTGGGTGAGGATGGCGGCGAGGGCCGGCAGGGTTTCGTGCAGGGTCTTTTCCAGCGTCCACGGCGGGTTGATGATGAACATGCCGCTGCCGTGCAGGCCGATGCCGTCCTTGGCGGGCGCCTTGACTTCGAGCGTCGCGTGCAGCCAGTTCGGTGCGCCGAGGTTCCTCAGCCGGCCGGGCAACTGGTGTGCTTCGCGCCTGGCGAGGAGCGGGTACCACAACGCGTAGATGCCGGTGGGAAAGCGCTTGAGCGAATCCTTCAGGCACTTGACGACGTTGACGTAATCATCCCGCGTCTCGTAGGACGGGTCGATCAGGACAAGCGCGCGGCGGGNGGGCGGCGGCAGGATCGCCTTGAGACCGGCGAAGCCGTCGCCAGCGGTGAGCATGACCTGGCGGCCGGCGCTGGCGAAGCATTCCTGCAGGTGCTTGAAGTCGCTGCTATGCAATTCGTAGAGCCGCAGGCGGTCGCTCTCCCGCAGCAACTGGCTGGCCAGCCAGGGCGACCCCGGGTAGTGGCGCAGCTTGCCTTCCGGGTTGAGCGTCCGGACGAATTCCACATAGTCGACCGCGGCCGGCGGCAGGCCCTTCCTGTCCCACAGGCGGCCGATGCCGTCGCGGTATTCCCNCAGCTTTCTGGCGTGGGCCGATTCAAGGGCGTATCTGCCGGCGCCCGCATGCGTGTCGATGATCCAGAACGGCGCCGGCTTTTCGCCCAAGTATCGGGCGATCTGCAGCAGGATGAGGTGTTTCAGCACGTCGGCATGGTTGCCGGCGTGGTAGGCGTGACGGTAGCTGAGCATGACGTGGTCGCTGGGCAGTTCTAGAACGGCACGAGGGCGAAGAATTCCAGTCCCTCGGAGGCTTCGAGACGTCTGCCGATCTGCCAGAGTTGCGTGTCGCCGTGCGCGTCGAGCCTGAGCTTGTGGCCGCTGGCGAGATGCCCGGGGCCGGCGATGATCCCCGGCCGATTGCCGTATGCGGGAAGGCTGTGGAGATAGATGCCGCGCCGGATTTCGCCATGGCCCGGAAGGTCGACCACGCTGACTTGCGGCGACAATGCCTGCAGGCCGAGCTCTAGACTGCCCTGGCTGGTGGTCGCGACGCGGCGCACCAGGCACACGTGAACGATGCTCGACTCGCGGGCCTGCAAGGCGACGACGTTGCCGACCCCGAGCTTCCAGTTCTCGCCCTGGATGAAACGGACAAGGAAACCGTCGGGGCTCTGGTCGACCAGCGCCCATTCGCTGGACTGGAAGCCCCTGGCCCCACGCCTGGCCACCAGATCGATGGCGCGCCGGCTGTGCGCGTCACCCTCGATGAACGGGATGACGTGGGCGATGCCGCCGACGAGGTCGGCGTGCGGCTTGAACGCCTTGCGCTTGAAGCGGCGCACCGCCCGCACGCCGATCGCCTGCCGCAGCGCCTGCAGCAGGCCGGGGAATTTCCGGTTCGGATCTGCNNCGTCGTCCGCCGGGCCGCGGCTGAGTGACCTGTCGAGTTCCGCCAGCACCCCGCTGCAATCGATGATCAGGCAATCGTCCAGGGNAGTTCNCGTGGGGAGGCGGAGAAGCGGAATGCCGGGACCGGCTTCGTCGGGCTGAACCACGAAGCGTTCCGCGGCGGCCCTGCGGTCGCCGGCATCCGGTGCGTCCTCGGCAATCACCGCGTGCATGGCAAGCTGGCGCGTGCAGAATATGGCGTCCACCAGTTCGCTGCGCGGCAGCTTGCCCGGTTCCAGGTAGGCGAACAGCAGCGCGCTCAGGTACTGATGCTCGATTGGCGCGATCTCCTCTTNTCGGGGGCGGGCGTGCAGCGTGCGCGCCATCCGGCAGAGCTCGTGCAGCATCGACCAGGTTGACTCCGATGGCTTGGCGTAGGAGCGGTAGGCCAACTGCTGGCGGCGGGCCAGCAGCATCATCGCGCGATGCGTTGCGCGGTTGAAAATACGGATCAGGCGTTCCTGCTGGGTGCCCAGAAAGATCGTCTTGGCGAGCTTGAAGTAGCCCGCTACAAGCGCCTTCAGCAGGTTGTCGGCGGTCAGAGCCGAAGTCGTCGCCGCGAGGGGCAGAGGCAGCGACGAGAGATCGACATGGCGCTCGAGAACCGGGAGGGCCTTTTCCGCCTCCTGGAGGGCTTCCTCCAGAAGCCGGAAGCGCATGTGGGTGTTCTTCTGTTCGGCGATGGCCGGAATCACGCGCTCCGTCAGTTCCGTCGCGACTTCATGGGCCGATAGTCCGGATACGGTGTCGAGAAGTTCGCGCACCTCGGCCGCCTTCCTTCCAGCCGGCAGGTGGCTGACGGGGAGCAGGTCGCGTAACAGTTTCAAGGTCGGCTTCATGACGTAGCAGAAGTTTTTGCGGACGAATTATCGGCCATAACTCGCTCGTGCGACGTCGGATGTTTCACGTTTACGTATACTTGAGCGATGGAATTGCTCGAGATGCTGATTCTCCTGCTGCTCGGCGCCAGCGTCTGGCTCTGGCTGGACAGCCTCAAGGCGCGCGAGATCGGGGTAAAGGCAGCGCAGGCTGCGTGTGCTGGCGAAGGCCTGCAGTTTCTCGACGAGACGGTCGCCATCCACTCGCTGAAACCGGCGCGTGACGACGACGGCCGGCTCCGGCTGCGTCGCGTCACACCTTCGAATACAGCGATACCGGCGACAACCGGCGCCCCGGGATGGTCACCCTGCTCGGGCAGCGGGTCGAGTTGCTGCACGTCCGTCCCCAGCTCTATGTCGTGCCGAAGGCCTCGGAGACTCATGAAACCCTTCATTGAAACCGTTGAGTTCAAAGGGCGGGAAGCCTTGCGCCTGCATGGCCCGCGGGGGTCGTCCGCGGTCATCGGCCGGCTGGGCGGGCAGGTCCTGTCGTGGATCACACCCGACGGCCGAGAGCGCCTGTTTCTTTCAGAGCGCGCCGTATTCGACGGCCGCGTGCCGATCCGTGGCGGCATTCCGGTCTGCTTCCCCCAGTTTGCAGCCCTCGGCGAGTTGCCGAAACATGGATTCGTGCGCACCCGCGAGTGGGCGGTGACCACGCGGCGCTGCGGTGACGACTTCGCGCTGGCGACGCTTGAAGTCGGTGACGACGAAACCACCCGCGCCCGGTGGCCACATGCCTTTCGGGCTGAAATCACGGTGATGCTCGAGGTCGACCGCATCGATGTCGAGTTCTGCGTTGAAAACACCGGAACGGAACCCCTTTCCTTCACCGGAGCGCTGCATTCCTACCTCCGCGTTCCCGAGGTCGAGGACGTCGCGCTCGCGGGCCTCCACGGCTACCAGTACCGCGATGCGGCCGGCGGCGACCGCCAGGTCCGCGAGACGGGGACCGAAATCGTCGTCGAGGAGGAGGTCGACCGCGTCTATCACGACGTGCACCGTCCGCTGCTCCTCAAGGCAGCCAACTACAGCCTCGGCATCGAGGCGCGCGGCTTNCCCGATGTCGTGGTGTGGAATCCGTGGGTCGACAAGTGCGCCGGGCTTGCCGACATGCCGCCCGACGGCTGGCGCCAAATGCTCTGTGTCGAGGCGGCGGTGGTGCGGCAGCCCGTCACCGTGTCCGCTGGTCACGAGTGGTGCGGACGGCAGACGCTGGTCGTCGTCTGACGCGGCAAGTGGTTGTTCAGCCTGCCGCGCCGGAAAACAACTCCACCCGGTTGCGCCCGCCCGCCTTCGCCGCGTAGAGGCGGTGGTCGGCGGCACAGATAAGGTCGTCCAGGGATTCGTGACCATCGCGCGCAGCGACGCCGAAGCTCGCCGTGATCGCGTTGGGGCCCTGGCCGGCGCGGAAGTCCAGCCTGGCGATGTCCTTGCGCAGGCGCTCGGCGAGGGCCGCGGCGCGCTCCCCGTCCGTCTCCGGCAGTAGGACGATGAATTCCTCGCCGCCCCAGCGGGCGACGATGTCGCCGCTGCGACTCGAGTCCTTCAGCAATCGCGCGATGGTGGTTATCACCCGGTCGCCGGCGTCATGGCCGTGGCTGTCGTTGATCGCCTTGAAGTGGTCGATGTCGAGCGCAATCACGGCCAGCGGCCTCCCGCCACGCAGCGCCGTGCTCCACACGGGCAGGGCGTTCTCGAGGAAGGCCCGGCGGTTGAAGAGGCCGGTGAGCGGATCGATGCGCGCCAGTTGCTCGGCCTGCAGGCGGGCGCGCTGGTGTTCGCGCATGCGGTAGGCGAGGGCCAGGGCGAGCAGGATCCCCTCGGCCGCGATTCCCCAGCCGGCCGCATGGAAAGTGAGCTGGGAATGAGGCAGGCCGAACCAGGCGGCGAGCGCGGTCACGGCGATCGCCACCATGGCGGTGAGCGCCGCGGCGAGGTAGTAGCGGCCGGCGATGCGCCCGTTGCGAACGGTGATGAGCCCGAGTCCGACCATGACCAGCGAAAAGGCGAGGATGAACACGAAGCCGAAATGCACGGCATCCTGCTGGCGCAGGAGCAGGACGCAGACTGCCTGGATGGCGAGGCCGGCGGCGATCAGCCGGTTCACGAAGCGGTGGGCGGCCGGGGCGTGTTCGCGCAAGCCCAGGAAGCCGTCGGCGAAGCGCAACCCGAAACAGCCGGAGATCACCATCATGACCGGGATGCAGTATTTCTGGACGAGCGTGTTGCCGGGCCAGAGCCAGATGTAGCCGTTGCCCGAATAACAGAGGTTGAGGAGCAGGAAGCTGCCGACGTACAGCGTGTAGTCGAGGAAGCTCCGCTCGCGCAGGCCGAACCAGAGCATCGCGTTGTAGCCGATGAGGGCGAGCAGGAAGCCGTACAGGGCCGCGTAAGTGAAATCCTGCTGGCGCTGGAACGACTCGCCCTGGGCGCGGTCGAGCAGACGCAGCGGGACGACCAGCGTGTCGGGGGTGGCGATGCGCACGATGAGGTCGCTGTCTCCCGGCGGCAGGACCAGATCGGTGACGTAGCCCAGCCCCGGTTCCGGCAGCGAACCCGGGATGGCGTCGCCGACGCTGCGCCGGACGATTTCCCTGTCGCCGTGCAGGACATGGATGTCGATGCGGTCGAGCCAGGAACTCTCGATGCTCAGGCGCCGCTCGGCGGGGACACTTTCGGTGTTGCGCAGCGGCAGATGCAGCCAGACAGGCGCGCTGCCGATCCCGAAGCGCAGGACTTCCGTGGTGCCAGTGGTGAATTCGCCGGCCGCCAGCCTGGCGCGGGCCTCGTCGAGGGTCAGCGGGCCAGCCGCCTCGACCAGGCTGGCCATGTGCAGGCCGAGCGGCGTGGGCGGCAGGCGGCCCAGTTCGCTGGCCGCGGGCGCCGCACCGCTGGCGCCGAGCCAGAGGACGATCGCGAGAAGGAGGGCTGCCGCCTGTCGTGGCGCCCGCCGGAGGGCGGCGAATGCCGCAAGCGGGAAGGTCGGGAGGCGTATCCGGAGCATGGTCATGGCGGGCGATTATCGCCGGCCTGTGCCGTCACCGGCGTGAATTATTTCGGGTCCGCCACAACTGCACGGTGCCGCGAATCTGGTCTGCAGCGCGTTCGAGTGACTGGTGATGCATCAGGCCGAACGGCATTTCGGCCACGTCCCTGGCTGTGCTACCGCTGGTGCCGTCTGTCGCCAGCGTCCTGCTGCCGGGGTGGCTCGCAAACGCCAAGCGGGCGCGCTAGCGCGTGGTTGTCCCGACGCGCTGATGTTGCAATGCGGCAAAGGTATAATCGCCTTTCTTGCCGCCTTGCGAAGCTCCGCCGTGAATCCTCTCGACACCGAAATTGCCCGCCGCCGTACCTTCGCGATCATTTCGCACCCCGACGCCGGCAAGACGACGCTGACCGAGAAGCTGCTGTGGTTCGGTGGCGCCATCCAGGTCGCCGGCGAGGTGCGCGCGCGCAAGGCCTCGCGCCACGCGACCTCGGACTGGATGGAGCTGGAAAAGCAGCGCGGCATCTCGGTGACCTCGTCGGTTATGCAGTTCCCCTACCGCGAATGCATGGTCAACCTGCTCGACACGCCGGGCCACGAGGACTTCTCGGAGGACACCTACCGTACGCTGACCGCCGTCGACTCGGCGGTCATGGTCATCGACTCGGTCAACGGCGTCGAGGCGCAGACGATCAAGCTGCTCAACGTCTGCCGCATGCGTGATACGCCGATCCTGACCTTCGTTAACAAGCTCGACCGCGAGGGCAAGGAGCCGATCGACCTCCTCGACGAGATCGAGTCGGTGCTCGGCATCCAGTGCGCGCCGATGACCTGGCCGATTGGCATGGGCAAGCGCTTCCGCGGCGTCTATCACCTCTACGACGACGCCATCGCCTTTTTCGACCCGCAGGCCGAGAAGGGCACGGCCGAGATCATCCAGGGTCTCGACAACCCACGCCTGGACGAACTGATCGGCGCGCAGGCCGATGAACTGCGGACCGACATCGAGCTGGTGCGCGGCGCGTCGCATGCCTTCGACGCCGCCGAATACCTCGCCGGCAAACAGACGCCGGTTTTCTTCGGCTCGGCGGTCAACAACTTCGGCGTGCAGAGCCTGCTCGACGCCGTCGTCGACCTGTCGCCGGCGCCCATNCCCCGCCCGGCGGTGACGCGCG
Source organism: Dechloromonas sp. (assembly GCA_013693915.1). Classification (GTDB taxonomy): domain Bacteria; phylum Pseudomonadota; class Gammaproteobacteria; order Burkholderiales; family Rhodocyclaceae; genus Azonexus. The sequence goes on from CP059264.1 coordinate 1,669,151, forward strand.
AGGTGCAACCTAACGAGCCGAAATTCTCTGGCTTCGTGTTCAAGATCCAGGCCAACATGGACCCCAGGCACCGCGACCGCATCGCCTTCCTGCGCGTCTGCTCGGGGCGCTTCGACCGCGGCATGAAGGTCAGGCAGGTGGCGGCCGGAAAGACGCTGGCGATCAACAATGCCATCACCTTCATGGCGCGCGACCGCAGCACGACCGACGAAGCCTGGCCGGGCGACATCATCGGCATTCCGAACCACGGCACGATCCGTCTCGGCGAAACCTTCAGCGAGGGCGAGGACCTGCGCTTCACCGGCATCCCGTCGTTCGCGCCCGAGCATTTCCGTCTGGCACGAATTGCAAATCCACTAAAAATCAAGCAATTACAGAAAGGTCTTCAGCAATTGGCTGAAGAAGGGGCGACCCAGCTATTCCGGCCGCTGGCGGGTACCGACCTGATCCTCGGTGCGGTCGGCACGCTGCAGTTCGATGTCGTCGCCAACCGGCTGGAAAACGAATACGGGGTGCTGGTCATTTTCGAGCACTACAACTGTGCGACCGCCCGCTGGATCCACGGCGACCCCGGCGAACTGCGCCAGCTTTCCGAACGCTACAGCGCCAACGTCGCGCTCGACGGTGCCGACGACCCGGTTTACCTGGCGCCGAACAATGTNCACCTGAACATGGTCAAGGAGAAGTTCCCGAACCTGCGCTTCGAAGAGGCGCGCGAGGTGGCGTAGCCGGTCGGTTCGCCGGGTTTACGAGCCGGGAGCCACCGCTGGCCGTGGCGGGCATCCGGGGTCTTCCGCGGCCCAGGCGTCGGCATCGGCCTTGCCGACTCCCTGCCGCGCCGCATCGCGTTCGCGGTTTCCCCAACCAGGCAGCCTGATGTCGGTCCACGCCGGCAGGAACTCCAGATCGCGAAGTTCGGCGCTGCCCTTGATCGGGTGGCATTGCTGCCAGCGCACGATGCGCCGGAAGGCCTTCCCGTCCGGGTCGGCGCGCACCTGATCGATGGCCCTGATCGCCTGTCGCGTGTAATGATGCGCCAGCTCGCGATAGGCGCCATAGACGGTGCCGCTGGAATTGAATGTCATCTGGACCGTCGATCCCTGGGGAAATTCGGGCGTGGCGAAGGCGGACGCATCCCTCAGGAAGCGGTTGCGCTGGACCAATACCGCCGCAGTCTCGCACGGGAGTTCGTCGTTGGCGCCGCAGCGCGTGATCGCCAGGTNTCGGTCTCCCCAGGGGGCGGGCGTCGTGCATGACGGGTCATCCGGGGCGGGTTGCTTCCGGCAGCGGGTCTGCGTCCTGAGCCAGTGCGGATAATCGAAGGCCGGCTTGACGATCCACAGCCGTACAGCTGGTTCACCGAGGCAGACGGCCGGATCGGATTCCTTGCTCACGCAACCGGCCAGGAAGGGGTAGGGCCAGGCCCAGATCGGGTAGAAGAATTCCGGCGTGACCGCCGTCGCACTCGATCTGTGCATTAGATCCTGCTGGTCCGAAGGCTCGGCGGCGTTCCTGGCGGCAGCGGCGCTGCTGCTGTTGCTCCCGGGCAGGCATCCCCGCGGCCATTGCTCGAGGCCGGGAATGTGAAAATGCAGGCCGCGGCGCAGCAGGAGTTCATTGCGCAGGTAGCAGAGGTCGGCCAGAGCGCCGTTCTTGTCCTGCGCATGGTCGGAAACGATGATGTCCTTGACGCCTTCGACGATCGGGCCGTAGGCCCCGAGGTTGTCCGACGACCCGCCATCGACGAGGCGCACGAAGACCGGCGCGTGCCCGCCTACGTCGGCGCCGGCCGCCTCGGCGAGATAGGCAGGGAAGGGAGCGGCTTCGTGCAGCCGCTCGCGTGCCTTGCTCGTCCGCCGCTGGTGGTTCTCGTCCAGATTGATCAGGTCGATTCCCCAGTTCAGGTTGCTCGCCTGCAGGCCAACCCCGGCAAGGAGGCGCCATGGCTGGCCCAGTGACTGTTGGTTGGAGTCGAAGAAGGCGGCGGAGGCATTTACCGCGGTCAGCAGCGGCGACAGGTTCCCGTCGGGTTCTTCCTGATCCCACAGGGTGTGATGGTCGATCGGGATGGGGCCCACCGCTCCGGCGCACTGCTGGTCTCCCGACATGCGGAAGATGTGCCGGTCGAAATTGATTTTGTCCTGGCTCAGCCATCCGAGCAGGTGGCGGCTCGGGGCGGCGGTGGCGTTGATCACCCAGCGCGGCGGATCACCGGGATTGCCGCAGGTGAGCGCCTTGAGGCTGGCGAAGTCGAGCGTCTCCGGATCGGGAATCAACAGGTTGTCGGCGACCTTCGCGCCGGCGAGCGCGTCGACATTGACCGCCCACGCGGTCGTGCCCAGTATCGCGCGCGCATCCTTCGGGCGCAGGCCGAAGGTCATGCCGATCCCGTCGCGGTAGGCGGCGCGCGAGGGCGACAGGTTGGCCGGCCAGTCGANAAGGAAGTTGGCCGTCCACGCAGCCGGCAGCGAAACTCCGGTAACCAGGGCCAGCGCCGCGCCTGAACCCAGGCCGCGGATCTGGTCGATATCTTCGGCATTGCTGCTGACGTCGAATTCGCAACTGTCCCAGTCCAGGATATCCTGATGGCAGCGCAGGAACTGCTGATGCAGCGTTTCCGGGCGCGTCTCATCCCAGTAGCGCCGCGCGCGCTCCAGTCTTTCGATGCCGGCTTCCGTCTCGGCATCGCGCACGGCATTGGCGTAGGGTGGGCAGAACACCTGCGCCGGCGCCGTGCTCCGGCGTCTGGCCTCGATCTCCCTGACCTCCTGCGGATGGTCGAATTGCGCCAGAAGATTCGCCGGAATGCAGTCGGCGAAATAATTCCTGACCGTTTCCGCAGGCGGCAGGCCGTTCCGGCAAACGGCCTGCGGCGGCATCAGGAGGATCAGCCGCGAATAGAGGAAGTAGCCGGCGTAGCTGCCGCCGGAAACCGTCGAGATGAGGTCGGTCTGCCACAGGGCCCGATTGTCCCGCTCCGGCGCGCCGCTGGCCGTGAGTTTCTCGCTGGCGAGCGCCGCGAGAACGCCCATGCTGAACGACGATGCCTTGGTGCCTCCGCCCGCCAGCGTGACGGCGAGGCTGCTCTGTTGCCCGCGCCCGTCGGCGAGCAGCGGCCGGCATTGACCGCTGCCGTCGCTCTGCGCGATGGCCGGATTGCCCAGGCCGAGCAACAGCCAGGAAGCGGCAAGGCAACTCGGGAACGGTTTCACTTCGCACCTCACGAGAAAACGACCAACCGGGTGGCGGCGGGACGCGGCGGCACAACTGGTGCGGATTATGACCCGAGAATATCCGCGGGGCAAGGCCTGCCGCTGCTGATGCCGGCCCGTGCGCGATTAGCGCCTGGCCAGCAGGCGGTCGAGCTGGTTGGCGAAAGCCTGGCGGTCAGCCTGGCTGAAGGCCGGTGGCCCGCCGGTGGCGACGCCGCTGCTGCGCAGGGTGTCCATGAAGTTGCGCAGGTCGAGCAGTTGCCGGATGTTTTCCTCGGTGTAGAGTTCGCCGCGCGGGTTCAGTGCCAGCGCGCCCTTGGCGATCACCGTCGCGGCCAGCGGGATGTCGGCGGTAACGACCAGATCGCCCGCTGCCACCTGATCGACGATGTGGTGGTCGGCGACGTCGAATCCCCTGGCGACCTGAATCGACCGGATGCTCGGGTAGGGCGGCGTCTTCAGCCACTGGTTGGCAACCAGCGTCAGCGGCAGGCGGGTGCGTTCGGCGACCCGGTAGAGAATGTCCTTGATGACGCCGGGGCAGGCGTCGGCATCGACCCAGATATGCACGGGGAGTCCGGTTGTGGCTGACCCCCGATGATAGCCGCTGCTCAGCGCAGCGGGATGACGATCGGCGAAATGCCGATGGTTACCGCGGGGGCAGGGCGGGGCACATAGTAGCCGGGCTCATAGACTGGCCCGTAGTATGCCGCGGGCGGCGCGTAGTAAGCCCGCGGCGCGTAATATCCCCGCGGTGCCGTGTAATAGGGCGCATAGACCACCGCGGGTCCGCGATGCTTGTAATAGTGCTTGTGATGGTTGTGCTTCCAGCCGTGGTCGTCGTAGTAGCGACCGTCGGCAAATGCGGCCGTGGCGGAGAGTGACAGCGCGGCCCCGGTCAGGGTGGCGGCAAGGATTCTCGTAAGCGTTTTCATGCGTGTACTCCTGCTGTTGAAGTCGCGGAACCCGATGCGCCGGATTCCATGAGCGAAAGATAGCCGGGCTGCGGCGCGCAAGCTGTTAATGTTTGTAACAAGATGTTCCGCGGCGCGTGGCGGCCGGATACGGGATAATGCAGCGATTCCCGCAACGACGACGCCAGCAGATGTCCATCCAATGGTTTCCCGGCCACATGACCTCGGCCCGCAAGAAGGCGGCCGAGACCTTGGCCATTGTCGATGTCGTCGTCGAACTGGTTGATGCCCGGTTGCCGCAGGCGAGCCGCAACCCCATGATCCACGAGTTGCGCGCCTTCCGCCAGCGCCCCTGTCTCAAGCTGCTGAACAAGGCCGACCTGGCCGACCCCGTGGCCACCAGGGCCTGGCTCGATCATTTCGCGCAGCAGCCGGGTGTCAGGGCGGTGGCCATTTCGTGCAGGAAAGCCGGCGATGTGGCCCGCATCCCGGCGCTGGCGCAGCAGCTAGCGCCGCACCGCAACGACGCCGTCAAGCCGCTGCGCCTGATGATCATGGGCATCCCCAATGTCGGCAAGTCGACGCTGATGAACGCGCTGGTNCGGGAAAAAGTCGCGGCTGTCGGCGACCAGCCGGCGGTGACCAGGAGCCAGCAGCGCATCGACATCAGTTCGCGGCTGATCATCTACGACACGCCCGGCATGTTGTGGCCGAAGATCGATCACCCCATCGACGGTCTGATGCTCGCTGCCAGTCATGCGGTCGGGGTCAATGCCTACTTCGACGAGGAGGTGGCGACCTTCCTCGCGGGTTTCCTGCTGGCGAACTACCCGGCGCTGCTCACGGCGCGCTATGGATTCGCGACCGCAGGGCTCGACGGCACCGCCGTCATCGAGGCAGTCGCCAGGAAGCGCGGCTGCCTGCTCAAGGGCCGTGGCGGGGAACCCGACTGCGAGAAGGCGGCGGCGATCCTGCTGACCGATTACCGCAGCGGCGCGCTCGGACGCATCAGCCTCGAAACCCCGGAACTGCGCGCGGTGCGCGAGCAGCACCTGAAACAGGCTGTTGCGGTCGACGGCGAAAAAGACTGAAAAACCGGGCTGTCCGGCGCCGTCGGGATTTCGTTGCGCCGCGGGCGGAACACGCCTTGCTTCCGCGCGTCGGCTGTGCGCGCTGGATTGCCGCCGCCAGACCTTACGGGGTGCAGCGGCGGCGAAGTCCCCGCAACACCCAGGTCGTCTCGCAGGCGTGACACTGTCCTGTCCCCGCCTCGTCGTCAGGGCGAAGGCCGGTCGAGTTCCTGATCGATCATCGACAGCGGATCGTCGACCGGTTCCAGGTGCGTCGTGACATGCGCGTGACCCAGTACCTCCCGCAGTTCCGCTTCGATCCGTTCCGCCCAGTCATGCGCCTGCCGCACGGTCCAGTCGCCCGGGACCAGCACGTGCACCATGACGAAGGCGCGGTTGCCCGCCTGACGAGTCCGCAGGGCATGAAAGACCAGGCCCTGCTGGCGGTACGTGGCCAACACCCCTTCTATTTCCGCCAGCTTTTCGGNGGGCAGGGAGCCATCCATCAAACCGTCTGCGGAACGGCGCATGAGGTGCCAGCCGGTCCACACGATGTTTGCCGCAACGAGCAGGGCGATGGCCGGGTCGAGCCAGAGCCAACCGCTGATCCAGACCAGGCCGACACCGCCGATGACGCCAACGGAGGTCCAGACATCGGTCATCAGGTGATGCGCGTCGGCTTCCAGGGTGATCGAATTGTGCTGGCGCCCCACCGCCATCAGGGTGCGAGCCGTGGCGAAATTGATCGCCGAGGCGACCACCGATACCAGCAGGCCAATGCCCACGGCGTCGAGCGGTCGCGGATGCAACAGGCGCTCGATGGCGGTATAGCCGATGCTGAGAGCCGCCAACAGGATCAGGAAGCCCTCGAAAGCGCTGGAAAAGTATTCGGCCTTGCCATGCCCGTAGGCATGACCGTCGTCCGCCGGGCGCTCGGCCAGCGTCAGCATCCCCAGTGCCATCAGGGCCCCGGCGAGGTTGACGAACGACTCGATGGCGTCGGACAACAGCCCGACCGAGCCGGTCAGCCACCACGCCACGCCCTTGAGCAGGATCGTGGCAATGGCCGCAGCGATGGATAGCCAGGCGTAGCGCTTCAACGAAGGGGTCATGATGGCGAATGAGCTTTCATTCTGCCGCGTAGCATATGGCATACCTGCGGATGGCGCCAGAAGGCGACCCCGAGCGTGATCCAGAGGAGCAGGGAGAGCGTGCCCGGTACGGTGCGACCGATCTGAACATGGCTTGGAGTGTAATCCGCCAAGCTTAATGCAGGCTTATCACGGGGAGCCTTCCGTGTGCGGTGCGGGCTTGAGTTGAAAGAAGCTGTTGCGGTCGACGCCGAAAAAGACTGAAAAATCAAAGTGAAGGTACCGAGCCTGAGCGGCGGGAAAGCGATGAGGAAACTACCCCTCGACTCAAACTCAGTCGTTGTGCTTTTTCCGGTCGCGCTTGCCTTCACGCTTTCCGTACTCGCCGCGAATGTCGTGCTCGTCGGCATTGCGGTGACATTCGACGCAGTTCTCGTAACTGCGGATACCTTCCTTGATGTGTTTGCGGCGGATATTGTCGGGTGTGTGCTCGTGGCAGCCGTAGCAGGTGTAGCGGCTGTAATCGTTATGGACGTGGCAGGTGACACAGCGAGCATTGTGGTCGCGGTCGAGTTCGAAATACTTGTTGTGGTCGAACGTCGCCGGTGTCCATTTTTCCTGGTTGTGGCACTGGCTGCAATTGCCCGTGATCTGCTGGTGCAGCGTGTCCTTCGGTGACTTGTGGCAACTCTGGCATTCGTCGCGCGTCGTCTTTTCCAGCAAGCCATGATTGAAATGTCCGGTCGGGCGGAAGCGCTTGACCCCGGCATGATCGCTGTGGCACGCGATGCAGTCCTGGCGGGTCAGCTTCTGGTGGAAGGGGGTCGATGTCAGCGGCTTGTCGATCGGCAGGCCCACCGTGGTCAGGCGGCCGATGTCTTCAGGCTTGTGGCAGACAATGCAGCGCGCTGAATCGGCCCCGGTAAGTGGCGCATGACAGGCGAAGCAATCCTCTTCCAGTTTGCCATGCCCGGGGATCAACTTGCCCGGACCGACCATAAGGTGGGGATAGACAAAAGCCAGGATGGCGAACACGATCAGGTTGGCGGCCAGAAGGATCTTGACGGTCCGGTTCATCTCCAGCCCCAGAACAGGAAGATGCTGACGATATGTCCCGATGCCAGTGCGGCAAAGACAACGAAGATCGGAATGTGCACCTTGCGCCATTTGGTCATGGCATCGAGTGTCACCGCATCCCAGAAAACGGCCTGTTCAACTTCGGGGCGCGATAGTCCGCGCAACTGAAAGTGCTCGCGCTGCCCGAGAACATGCTGGCGCGAGCGGCCGAGGAGCAGCTTGCCAACCATGCCGCTGATCACATTCACCCCCATGGCCACCGTGGCGAGCCAGGGCAGGATGGCATTGAAATGGACGCCGGCATGGAGCAAAACCATCAAGGAGCCGAGCCAGGTGCCGACTTCATGCAGGGTCAGCAAGGTTTTCGGGTTGCCCGATGAAATGTATTTGCGCTTGCGCAGCGAATAGACCAGCGAGCCGATGATCAGAAGCGTGCCCGGAATGCCCAGGTAGCGACCGACCCAGACCAGATTCAGTCGGTGCAGCAAGAAGTCGCCGGCGAGGGTGGCCGCCGCCAGGAGACCGAGCAGCAGCGTGAAGGGCAGGATGTGCTGGCGCCACAGCGAGCCGGCAGTCGGCGAGGTCGTCATTTATGCCTCCAGGGTCACGCTGGTCCTTGGCGTGCAGACACAGAGCAGACAACTGCCGGGTTCCGGGTCGTAATCCGGCGGCTGAATGTAGGCCACTTCACCCGACTTGATGGTTGTCTGGCAAGTGCCGCAGCCGCCTGCACGGCAACCGGAATCGACGGCAAGCCCGTTTGCCTCGGCGAATTCGAGCAGGCTGCCGGCAGTGGGCTGCCATGGCAGTTGCTTGCCCGATTTGGCGAAGGTCACGAGAATGTCACTTGCCGTTGCGTCCGATGGCGGCAATTCCACCGCTCGCCGACGCTTGATCGACGCCGGACCGAAGGCTTCGAAGTGAATCCGCCTCTCCGGAACGCCCCACTCCTCCAGCCCCATCACCAGGCTCTCCATCATCGGCGTCGGGCCGCAAATGTAGAACTCGTAAGGCTTGAGCGGCAACTGCATACGGAGCAGGGGTAGATCCACGCGTCCTCGATGATGGAAATCGCGCCCTTCGCTCTCCTCGGGTTGCGGGTCGCTGCAGCAGATGCGCAGATGGAAGTTGGAATGCGCTGCAGCCAACGCGTCAAGGTGCGGCCGCATTGCCATTTCGCCACCGTGGCGCACCCCGTAGTAAAGCCAGACTTCGCGTCCAGGCTGCTCGTTCAGGCACCAGTTCAGCATGCTCAGCATCGGGGTGATGCCTATCCCGCCCCCGATCAGCACCACCGGGGCGTCACTGCGGTCGATATGAAAATGCCCTCCTGGCGCCCGCACCTGCAAGGTGCTGCCGACGGCAACCAGATCATGGAAGTGATTCGAGGATCGGCCCGGCGGCAAATCGCAACCGGCAGGCGCCGGCACCCGTTTGATCGAAACGCGGTAATAGTCCGGTCGCGGAGCATCCGAGAGGGAATAACAACGGAGAATCTGCTCGGTAGCGCCATTCCCCAATGACACGTCGAGCTTGAAAGTCAGGAACTGGCCAGGCAGGAAATCCGGAAGCGCCTGCCCGTCTTCGGGAACAAGATAAAAGGAACAGATCGACCGGGCATCATCCTCGACGACCTTGCGCGCGACCCGAAATGGCCTGAAGCCGGACCATGCGGGGACTGTTGCCGGCTCGGACAGTGGACCGGACAGCCGCGCGAGCGGCGGCACGCCACTCTCCGGTGCGATCAAGCCGCTGCGTAGGGCCTGGTATTCGAGCCAATGACGCCAGAAGCTGACCCCGAGCCATAGCGCCAATTGCAGCGCAATGCCGAGCGTGATCCAGAGGAGCAGGGAGAGCGAGGTCATGGTCCCGGTGTCAGCCCGAGCATCCGCGGCACGGTGCGACCGATTCGAACATGGCCTTAAGTGTAATCCGCGGAGCTTAACGCAGGCTTATCACACGGAAATTCGCCGGCTTGATCAAGGAGAGGCGGCCACGTTCTTTGGACAGTAGTGTTCTGTCATGGCAGCGGAGCGTGCCTTTGCACGCTGCGCGCCTGGCCTGATTTCAAGGCGCTGGCCGCGGCAGGCCAGGTGACCGTGACCTGCAAGCCTTGCGCGTTTTCACCCGCCGCGAGGGCGAGAGTGGCGCCGTGCAATTCGGCGATCCGGGCGACGATCGCCAGGCCGAGCCCGCTACCGGGCCGGGAACCCTGGTCGAGGCGATGGAAGCGGCGCAGCACCGCCTCCCGGTCAGCGGCGGGGATTCCCGGGCCGCTGTCGCTGACGCTGAGGCTGCCCTGACCGTCGAGCGTGGCGGCACGGACGCGCACCGAGCCACCGGCCGGGGTGTAGCGGATGGCGTTGTCGACGAGATTGCGGATCAGCACGCGCAGCCATTCCGCCTGGCCGGTGACGATGCATCCGGNGGTCGCATCGAGCGCGAAATCAAGATTGGCGGCGAGTATCTGGTGGCCGAGATCGGCGCAGACCGCCTCGGCGAGCGTCGCCAGGTCGACCGGCTGCGGATCGGGCAGGCCTGACTCGGGGTCGAGGCGGGCGAGTTGCAGCATCTGGTCGACCAGGTGCGAGGCGCGGGTCAGGCCGTTCTGCAGTTGCGCCAGCGAGCGGTCGCGTTCGCCGCCGTCACGCGCGCGGCGGGCAACCTGCAACTGCGCCTGCAGCGCGGCGAGCGGTGTCCGCAGCTCGTGGGCGGCGTCGGCGGTGAATTGGCGCTCGGCTTCGAGTGTGGCTTCGACGCGCTGGAACAGGCCGTTCAGCGCCTCCAGCATGGGGCGGATTTCTTCCGGGGCGCTCGCCGGCACAACTGGCTGCAGTTGCTGCGGCGCGCGGCTGGCGATCTGCCTGGCGATGCCGTCCAGCGACGACAGGCCCTGGCGGGTCGCGAGCCAGACCCAGAGGCCGATCAGCGGCAGGCCGAAGAGCGCAGGCAGGAGCAGGCGCCAGGCGATATGGCCGATCAGTTCGTCGCGAATGTGGTGGTTCTCGCTGACCTGGACCTGCAGGCTGCCCTCGCTGTTCCATTGGCTGTAATGGCGCCAGCGCTCCTTGCGGTCACGCGTTTCGGAAAAGCCATCGGTTGCGGTCAACGCCGTTTCCGGGGCATTTTTCGAGCGCATCAGGAGTTTGCCGTCGCCGCGCCAGATCTGGAAGCGCAGGCGGCGCTGGTACTTGTGGCCGGCGGCGCCAAGGTCCTCGATGTGATCGCCCTCGTCGTGACCGGCGAGCGCCAGCAGCGTTTGCGCCGCCTGGGCGAGCTGCGCGTCGAAAAGCTTGTCGACTTCGTGGTGGGCATCGACGTAGCTGAAGACCATGGTCACCAGCCAGGCGGCGGCGACGCCCCCGAGCAACAGGCCGAGCAGGCGGCGGCGCAGCAAGAACCAGGCGGTCGTCACCTGGGTATCGTGTAGCCGACGCCGCGCAGCGTGCGGATCAGTTCGCTGCCGAGCTTCTTGCGCAGGTGGTGGATATGCACCTCGAGGGCGTTGCTGTCCGGCTCGTCGCGCCAGCCGTAGAGCGACTGTTCGAGATGGCTGCGGGTCAGCACGCGCCCGGCGTTTTCGAGCAGCATCTGCAGCAGCGAGAACTCGCGGCTGGACAGTTCGACCGGGGCGCCGGCGAGCATGACGCTATGGGCAGCCGGATCGAGGGCGAGATCGCCATGGGTCAGCAGCGGCGCGGCGCGGCCGGCGCTGCGCCGGGTCAGGGCACGGATGCGGGCGGCCAGTTCGTCGAGGTCGACCGGCTTGACCAGATAGTCGTCGGCGCCGCCGTCGAGGCCGGAAACCTTGTCGCCGGTGGCGTCGCGCGCGGTCAGGATGAGCACCGGCAGGGTCTGGCGGCGGCCGCGGGCGCGGCGCAACACCTCCATCCCGGAAAGGCGGGGCAGGCCGAGGTCGAGGACGACCAGGTCGAAAGTTTCGGATTGCAGCGCGTGGTCGGCGGAATTGCCATCCTTCACCCAGTCGACCGCGAAACCCGCCTGGCGCAGGCCGATGGTCAGGCCGTCGCCAAGCTGGGNGTCGTCTTCGACGAGCAGGATGCGCATGGCGCGATTCTATCAGGTGGCAATCCACCAGCCGGCGGCGACGACCCACGCCAGCAGGAGGGCGGCAGCCAGCGGCCGGGCGGAGCGGATCGCGTCTTCCGGCGTTCCCTGCTTGCGGCCGTTAAGCATCGCGCGCACCAGGTTTTCGCCATGCATCAGGCTCCCGGTAAGCACGCCGGCGACGTGGATGGCGACCACGGCGAGCATCGTCACGGCCAGCCCTTCGTGCACTTCCTCGAGAAAGCCGCCGCCGATGTCGTTGTAGTTCGCCCAGCCCGAGAGGCCGGTGAGGATGCCGAGGCCGAGCAGCAGGACGATGGCCCAGCCGCCGGCCGGATTGTGGCCGACGTGGTGGGCCGGCTCGAGCTTGAGCAGGCCGGCGGCGTAGTCCTTGACGGCGCGCGGACCGCGCACGAAATCGACGAAACGCGCATAGCGGCTGCCGATGAAGCCCCAGGGCAGGCGGAAGGCGGCGACGGCGAGCACGGTGGCGCCGGATATCACGTGCAGGAGGCGGAAGGTTTCACTCTCCGAAGTCAGCCAGGCCACGATGAAGCCGCCGACCATCAACCAGTGGCCGAGGCGAACCGGCCAGTCCCAGACGAGTATCTTTTGCATGGTTTATCTCCGAAGTTCGCGAATGACGATGTCGTGCTCGCTGTAGTTGCCGTCGGCGGCGCCGCGATGGCAGGCTTCGCAGTTGGCCGCCGACTTGATGCGCGGGTCTTTCCAGTATTTCGCCGGAATCTCGCGGTGCTTGCGCACGAAGCGGGCGGTCTGGCTGATCCGCGGCGGTTCGCCGGCGCTGCCGAGCTTGCCGGCGTTACCCGCGTTGCGTTCGAGAAAGCTGCCGATTTCCTGCCCTGCCGGGCCGTCGACCGTGGCATCTGTGCCGAAGTGGTCCTTCAGGCCGGCCATCGTGCGCCGCCAGTCGTTTGCCGAGAGCAGCGCGGGTTGAAAGGCCATGTGGCAGGCGCCGCATTCGGCCTGGTAGGCGGGCGGCGCGTTCGCCGGGAGCGGCACGCGGTCGGCGAGCGCCGGGAGGGCAGTGGCGAGGAGGAGGGGGTGATGGCGATGCGTTTCATGTCAGCGTACCTCGTTCATGTAGGCCACGAAGTCGGCCTTCTCGGCTGGCGTGCAGTCGCGGGCCATGACCTCCTTGCAGTTGCGCCCGAACCATTTCTCGACCTTGGCCGGGTCGCTGAAACGCTGGCCATTGGCGGCAACCGCCAGCGGCCGGATCGCCTTGCCGGTGACGACATGCTGGCCGGCGCTCAGCGGGCTGTCGGTATGGCAACTGGTGCACGCCGGCATCTTGTCGTTGTTGCCGAAGCGCTGGCGGAAGAGCGTCTCGCCGCGTTGGGCGGAAGGCGTGAAGCCGGCTTGCCGGCCGGCCGCTTCGGCGGCGTAGGTTTCGCCGATCCGTTGCGGCGTTTCCGCCTGGGCGGCAATGCCGACCAGCAGCAGGCACAGGGCGGGAAGGGTTCTCATCAACGTTCTCCTTGTCGAGTTCATGGCGAAGGAGTGTAGGTGGGCTGCCTTAAGGACGTCTTAGGCGAACCTTAAGCGCGGGTTAACCGGCGGCGATGAACCCCGAGCGCGCTTGCCGGTTCGCCTGTGGGAAAATGTCGCGCATGGATGCCGATAGCGAATCCGGTTCAGCCGCCACGGTCTCATGTACCACCTGCGAGGCGTGTTGCTGCCGCCTCGAGGTCATGTTGAGCGGGGACGACGACGTCCCGGCGCGGTTCATCACCGAGGATCGATGGGGCGGCTCGGTGATGCGCCGCCTTGCCGATGGCTGGTGCGCGGCGGTCGACCGCGACACCATGCGCTGCGTCATCTATGAGCGCCGGCCGGATGTCTGCCGCGAGTACCGGATGGGCGACAGCGACTGCATCGGCGAGCGGCGCCGTTTCCTTGCCCGCCACGGCGATGATCACGCCTGACGCCGGACGGGGCGCATGCCTCGACGCCGGACGACGAATTGCCCTTGCCCGCCGCGCTTTCTGCTAAGCTGCCCCGGATGGGGTAGTGGCGATTCGGAGAGTCCGCCCGCGAAGCCCCGGATGGCAACCTTATGATGACCGCCCATGTTCGATAGACTGCCGAAGTATACCGCCGCCTATGCCGTGGCGATCGGNGGTCTGCTCCTGACCTGCCTCTCGTCGTGGAACGTGCGCCAGGAACTGCAGGCCAGTCACCTGAGAGAATTCGAGTGGGCGGCGGCGGATCGCATCCAGGCCGTGCGGGCGGTGGTCGGGCAGGGGCTCGACGCGCTCCAGGAAATGCCGGTGCTGTTTCACTCGGCGCAGCCCGTCGACGAGAACGAGTTTCAGGTCTTCGCCGATTCGCTGCTCGAGCGCCGACCGTACATCGATGCCCTGTTGTGGGCGCCGCTGCGGATCTCCCCAGGCCAGGGGCTGCCACGAACGGCGGCACCCGGTAGCAGGCGTGACGGTGTGGCGAGTCCCGGTGAACTGCGGGTGCCGGTACTTCTTTCCGCATCGCGCACGGGTTCCGGCGTCGAGCCGGGCGTCGACCTGAGCGCCAGCGGCGAACTCGCGGCGCTCTTCAAGCGGGCGCGGGAGAGCGGAAAGATTGCGGTCAGCGGGCGCATGGAACTGGCGCAGGCGGTCGGGGAGCCCATCCATGTCGTCTATGCCGCGTTGCCGCTTTACGCGAAGGGCGAAGGGAAGCGTGCGGCCGCTGCGGGTCCGCCCGGCAGGCGGCCGGATCCCATCGGCTTCATGATCGGTATCTACAACATCGAGAAAATGATCCACGTCGCCATCAGCCTGCTCGAGCCACGCGGCGTCGAGGTGCTGGTGCGCGACGAGTCGGCGGTCGGCGACGCGCGGTTTCTCTCCTTTTACGCCAGCCGGCTCGATCCGGGCGCCGCCGCCACGGCTGCCGGCCTGCCCCCGGAGGCCGACTCGGATCAGCCGCGGATGACGGCGACCATCCCCTTCGGCGATCGCGAGTGGAGCGTCACCTGCGTCGCCACCGATGTCTTTCGCAGTGCCGAGGCATTCAACCGGGCGCACTGGCTGGTCCTGCTCGGCGGCATCCTGTTCACCGCGCTGCTCAGTTTCTACCTGGTGCGCAGTCAGCGCGAACTCGACGATCGAATCAGCCTCGCCCAGACCATCTTCGAGCGCGAGGAACTGTTTCGCCAGTTGGCGGAGACGGTCGATGTCGTCTTCTGGGCGATCAACGCCGCACTGACGCGGCTCGAGTACATCGGGCCGGCGTTCCGGCAGATCGCCGGTGGCGAGACCAGCTTCGATCATCCCTCGCCCGCGCTGATGCTCGACATCTTCGCGGCCGATGACCGGCGCACGCTCGTCGCGGCAATCAGCCAGTTGCAGAGCGAAGGCGGCCGGTTTACGATCGTCCTGCCGGTATCGCGCGGCGACCGTGGCTTGCGCTGGCTGCGCGTCTGTGGCTTTCCGGTACGCGAACCCGGGTGCACGCTGAGCCGGATCGTCGGNTTTTTCGAGGACATCACCGAGCACAAGCTGGCGGAAGATGCCTTGCGCGACTCGGAAGCGCGCTTGCGGACGCTGTTCAATCATTCTCCGGACCTGATCTTCACCGTCGATGGCGAGGCCAGCATCCTGCTGACCAACCGGCCCCTGCTGAATCCGCTCGGCGGCGCCGGCGAGAAGCGGTCGGAACTTATTCTCCCGCCCGATGTGCGGGACGGCTATCTGCAGAAGCTGCGGCAGGTCTTCACAAGTGGGCGGGTCGAGCATTTCCAGTACGCGTCGAGCGACGACACCTGGTGGGAGATTCGCATGGTGCCGATCACATCTGCGACCGCGGTGATCGCGGCCATGGTGGTGATCACCGACATCACCGAGAACCGCAAACTGCAATGGCAGGCCATCCGCAACGCGCGCCTCGCCTCGCTGGGCGTCCTCTCGGCCGGCATCGCCCACGAAATCAACAACCCGAATCATGCCATCCTGACCAATGCTTCACTGCTGACGCGGATTTGGCAGGATGCGTTGCCGATTCTGGACGAGTACGAGCGCGAGCAGGGGGCGTTCATGCTCGCCGGATTGCGCTTCGCGCAGGCGCGCGAAACCATACGCCAGGGAATGAGCGACATCGGCCAGAACGCCAAGCGCATCCAGAAAATCGTCGATAACCTGAAGCACCTTGGCCGGCAGGATCGCGGGCAGATGGATGAACGGGCCGACATCGGAAAGGTCCTGCGCGGCGCGGTGGCGCTGCTCGAAGCACGGATCCGGAAGCACACCGATGTCTTTGCCCTGGACCTGCCGCAGGCGCTACCGGCGGTCAAGGGCAATGTTCAGCAACTGGAACAGGTGTTCATCAATGTCATCGTCAATGCCCTCGAGTCCCTGCCCGATCGCACTCGTTCCGTGCGGGTTGCGGCGAGGCCGGACAGTACTGGAACCCGGGTCATCGTCGAGGTCGCCGATCANGGGAAGGGAATCGCCGAGGATGTCATGCCCCATCTCGGCGAACCNTTTTATACGACCAAGGCCGAAAGCGGCGGAACCGGCTTGGGACTGTCGATTTCGTCGTCGATCGTCGACAAGCACGGCGGAGTGCTGCGGTTCGCCAGCAACGAAGATGGCGGAACCACGGTCAGCATCGATCTGCCGGCCGCCACGGAGGAGTGAATGAAGGAAAAATCGTTTGCCAGCCTGCCTGTCTTTCTCGTCGATGACGAGGAGTCGGTCCTGCGTGCCAGTGCGGCGGTGCTCCAGAGCGCCGGCGTAACCAATGTGCGACTGGTGAACGACAGCCGGGAACTGCTGCCGGCCCTCGAGCGGGAGCCGGCGAGTGCCGTCCTTCTCGACCTGTTCATGCCGTATGTCACCGGCAACAAGCTGTTGCCGGACATCGTCCACCTCTACCCGGAAATCCCGGTGATCGTCATGACTGCGGCGCTCGACATCGAAACCGCCGTGCGCAGCATGAAGGAGGGCGCGTTCGACTACCTCGTCAAGCCGGTCGAGGAAAGCCGCCTGGTGGCGAGCGTCCGCCATGCGCTCGAGGTTCATTCGCTGCGCCGGCAGATGGGCGTGCTCAAGCGCTATCTGCTTTCGGATTGCCTGCAGGACAACGAGGCCTTCGCCGGCATTGTCACCAACAGCCGCAAGATGCGGGCGCTTTTCCAGTATCTCGAAGCGGTGGCCGTCTCGGCGGAGCCGGTGCTGATCTCCGGCGAGACCGGCGCCGGCAAGGAGATGTTCGCGCATGCGCTGCACAAGCTGAGCGGTCTGAGCGGACAGTTCGTGCAGGTCAATGTCGCCGGCCTCGACGACACGCTCTTTTCGGACACCCTGTTTGGCCACAGGAAGGGAGCCTTCACCGGCGCTGACCAGTCGCGCGCCGGCCTGATCGCCCAGGCGGCCGGCGGCACGCTGTTTCTCGACGAGATCGGCGACCTGTCGATGGCATCGCAGGTGAAGCTGCTGCGCCTGCTGCAGGAGCACNNGTACTACCCGCTGGGTTCCGACGTCGCATGTCCAAGCGACGCGCGGGTTATTTGCGCGACCAACTGCAACCTGGCCAAGATGATGCGTCAGAACCAGTTCCGCTCCGACCTCTTCTTCCGCTTGTCGGTCCACCAGGTTGAAGTGCCGCCGCTGCGCCAGCGCAAGGAGGACATCCGGCTGCTCCTGCAACACTTCGTCGATGAAGCGGCTGCCGCGATCGGGAAGTCGGCCCCAGAGCCTTCGAACGAACTGCTCACCCTGCTGGCGAATTATCATTTTCCCGGCAATGTCCGCGAACTTCGGGCGATGGTGTTCAATGCATTGGCGCTGCATCGCGCGGGTCCGGTGCTGCCCATGGACGGCTTCCGCCAGGCGATCCAGAAGCAGCAGAAGACGGGGGCCGAGATACCGGAAGGGGAACCGTCCGAAGGCTTGCCCATCCTGATCCCGGGGCGTTTTCCCACGCTCGACGAGGTCGAGGAGGCGATGGTCAGCGAGGCACTGAAGCGGGCCAGGGGCATTCAGGGCGTTGCCGCAACGCTGCTCGGACTGTCGCGCCCGGCGCTNGACAGGCGCCTGGCCCGGCGTGCGCTGCCACCCGAATCCTGAGCCGTCGAAGCGGGGCCTGACCCCGCGCCACAGCTAAACCGATTATCCGCAGCAGGGGCGAGTTCGGCCGGCCAGCGCGTGCGCAGGTGTAACGTTTCGACTTTGTGCGAATTTTCATAACATATCCGCAATACTTTGTTTATCAATAATAATTAACCGAACGGACCGGCCCGTCAGTGCCATGCCCGTTCATTCTGTTACACTCCCCGTGGTTCCCGGACATTTCGACAATCGACGCTATCTTCCTGATTCCGTTTGACTGGTCGCAGGGGGTCGGGATTGGCATGGCGTGTGCTTGAAACGATTGCACAGAGTCCAGGCGGCGGATCTTCGATCGCCGCGGGTCCGGTTGGAAAGAGTCTGGTCTGGCCGGTTCCCAGCCACTTCTCAGGAGGAGTTGTCAGGTGAATATCGAAACTGAACTCAGTCTCTCGCTGGCGCCCAAACTTGCTGGTCGGCTGATCAAGCATCCATTGCTGACCGATTCCAGGCCGGTTCGCCAGCGCGTCGTCCATACGTACTACGACACCCCGGACCAGCGCCTGCGCCGCGAGCGCGTCATCGTGGGTTACCGCAAGCAAGGTTCCGCCTGGATATCATCGGTCGGCCGGGTTGGCCTGCCTGACGGCAGGGGAGGNGTGACTAGCGAGAAGAAAATTGCCTGCGCACCCGGCGATCTCGATTTCTCGCATGTCGCCGACGGCAGCTTGCGTCCCTTGCTCGAGTCCGTGCGCGAGGAACTCAAGCCGGCATTCACCACCCGTTTCACCCATAGCGCCTGGACGCTCGAGCCGCGCGATGGCGTGCGCATCGAACTGGCCCTCGACCGTGGCTGGATCGAGGCCGCGGGACGGCGTCAGGCGATTTGCGAAGTCGGTCTCGAATTGCGCTCAGGCGGAATTGCCGACCTCTTCTCGGTTGCTGGCGAATTGCAGACGGAACTGCAACTGCACCCGGAAGCTGCCAGCAAGTTCCAGCGCGGCTACCGCGTTCTGGCTGATGAATCGAGACAGCCGGTCAAGGCGCTGCCGATCGCCACCGACGGCGGCATGACGACGGTCGCGGCCTTTCGCACCGTCGCGCTGGCCTGCCTGAATCATCTGCAGAGCAACGAGCAGGGGCTGCGCGAGTGCGACAACCCGGAGTTCGTGCATCAGGCGCGCGTCGCGATACGTCGTCTGCGCTCGGCGATTCGCGTCTGGAAACCGCGCCTGCCGCAGGACTTCGTGGCCAGATTCGACCCGCTGTGGCAGGCATTGGCGAGGCAGCTCGGAGAAACGCGAAACTGGGATGTGTTCGCCGGTGAAACCTTGCCGTCGATCTTTGCTGCCTTCCCGGAAAGCACCGCGGCCTCCCGCCTGTCACGCTACGCGACAGCGCGATGCGCAAGCAATCGCGAGATGGCACGCGCTTCGCTCAAGTCAGCAGATTACTCGCGACTGCTGCTCGATTTCACCGCCGCCGTGCTCGCGCTTCCCGAGGGCAAGGTGCGTCGGCTCGAAGCCTTCGCCCCGCGTTGTCTCGAAAAGCGCGCCGATCAGGTCGGCCAGCTGGCGGAAGAAGCTTTGCGCGGTGACGCGGCATCCCGACATAGTCTGCGCGTCGCCTACAAACGGCTCCGCTATGCGCTCGAATTCTTTGCTCCCCTCTTTCCCGGTCAAACGCTGCGCGACTACCACGTGGCGGCGAGCGGCTTGCAGGAAATGCTCGGCAGTCTGAACGACCTGGCCGTGGCCGCCGAACTGACCGCTGAAGCGCTTCCTGATGAAGACGGGGACGCCATTCGCCGCTGGCTGGAAGGGCAGAGCGAGCGGCTGTTGCCGGAACTCGGCACCCGGGTGGGCGCGTTTCGCGAGCAGGCGGCGCCATGGAGAACGCTATGAATGCACATGCGGCGACCGCGATCGCCACGCCGAAGGCGTTGCACCGCGTCCGGGCTGCAGCGGGCCCCGAGCCTTTCGGCATGATCGACCAGCAGTCAGGACTGGTTGTGAAACTGGCGAGGATCCTGGGCGAGGTGCTGCAGGGGAAGGAATCGGCGCACTCGCTGCGTCTGCAGGACCTGGAGCAGCGGCGGGAGGAACTGCAGCGCCGCCACCAGGCCGCAGTGTTGTCGATTCCCGAACCTTGCGTCGGCGTGGACGAACTTCAGTGGACACTGGAGACGCTGGATCGGGTGGCTGCCGGATTGTTCAGGACGGCCCGTCGCTGCCATCAGGTTGTCCCGAATCCGGACGAAGTTACCTGCGAGATCGTGGCAGGCATTCAGAAGGCGGCCGCGAGCCTGCGTCAGGGCTACGCGCGACTGGCCAACGGATCGCCGGCTGCCGAATTCGCTGCCGAGGCAGCGATGGCAAGCAAGGACCCATCAGGCAGTAGGCAGGCTTGCGGACTGCGGGCGACGCCTGGCGAGACGGATCGGCAACACATTCCTTCGCCAGGCCGGTTCGGCGCGCTTCCAGGCTACGCGTCCTGGCTCTACGAGCTTCATGGCAACCTCGACGACATCGCCCGCGAGCTTGCGCACGCTGCTGCCATCCTCAAGGGATGGTCTCTACAACTGGCCGGCGGCCCGCCGCCGGCAACCGTCGGGGCGCATGCCGGCGCGCCGCTGACGCAACATTTTGGAGGCAACTGAGATGAAAACCAACTCATGTATTTCAGGAAGCAGCGGCGGTCCCGGAAGGCCTGTCCCGGGCACGTCAGCTTCCATTTCTTCACTTCATGCAGAGGAATTCACTGTGGACACGCCAATCCAAGTGGCTGAGGGGCCAGTGGTCTCGCAGTCGATCGAAGGCGATCTGGACCGTTATCTGGATGCCATCGCCGGCGCCACCGAGGTCTTCAGGGAGGCCGTCGATGCGGCTCTGAACGGCGGTAGCGACGGAGCACGCTGGCGGCAAGCCGAAAAGATCGCCGAGCACATGCGGATGCTGGACGACATGCAGCAGAAGCTCGAGACCGGCGTCCGTCAACCGTCGCCCTTGCGGGATTTGATCTGCGAGATGATCGACCCGCTGACCGGAGTGAGCCGGCTGCTCAAGGACATGAAGCGTCAGGTCGCCGGGTTTGCCGTTGTGCACGCCCTTTCCGCCTCTGGCGCAAACGTGCCCGCGGATCTGGTGCCGGACATCAAGCACCTGACGGGCGAGGTTTGCGTCGCGGTCGACGCGCTCGTNGACGATTATCGTCCATCCACGCGCTGGTGGAAGCAGTTGCCGTCAGCTGCTGGCGAGCAGCGTGTAAGTTGGCATGAAAGGCAGGCTGACCTTCTTTCGATGCAACTGCTGAAGAGGATCTTTGCCGATGACTCGATCGACCTCAAGTTGAAGCTCTCGCTGGCACAATTCGTCGAGGAAATCGATCGTGTCGCGGATTTCGCCGAGGAAATCGACAACGGCCTGCGCGCCGCGCGCATGGCCAGTCAGGCAGCTGCCGGCGCCGCGGATTGGCATTGATTTCCTGGTGAGTTGCGGCTGGCGGCGGGGCTTGGCCGGCCGCATTCGGACAAGCCGGCAGAGTAGTGGAAGGTCGTCCGCCGGCAGGAATCTGGAATTTCGACTTCCGCTGAAACGCCATCAATGGTGTTAGTATCGCGGCCGGCCTGGGTTTTGCATCTTGGGCCGTTTGTTTTGGGAGATTGCTTAGCGTCGGTTGGGGCGGACCTTAGGATCCGTCGCGAAGTATTTTCTGGAGAGACTTAGAGAGGAGGACCGGAACCGATGGAATTGTCCATGACGTTCAAGAATGACAAGCTGGTCGGCGACTTCTGGGGGTTTGCGGCGATGCTGGTCGCCCTGCCATCGGCGATCGCTTTCGGCGTCACCATCTATGCCGCCATCGGCCCGGCCTACGCCGGCCTTGGCGCACTGGCCGGCATTCTCGGGGCGACCGCTCTTGGCCTGGTGGCGCCCGCGCTGGGTGGCACCAACCGCCTGATCACGACACCCTGCGCGCCGGCGGCGGCGGTGCTTTCCGCCTTCGCCATCGAGCTCGTGCAGCACGGCGTCGCCGGGCCGGCGATTGTCCTCATGCTGACGGCAATCGGCCTGATCGCGGGGATCATCCAGTTGCTGCTCGGGTTCATGGGCATCGGCAGCCTGATCAAGTACATCCCGTTCCCCGTGGTCAGCGGCTATCTGACCGGCGTCGGCCTGATCATCATCGGTAGCCAGATCCCGAAGTTACTGGGCGTTTCAGGTGGCACTTCTTGGTGGAAGGCGCTGATCTCGGTGGATCTCTGGCAGTGGCAGAGTCTCGCGGTCGGCGCCGCGACGGCAGCGGTGATGATCCTCGCGCCGCTGGTCACGCGCATTGTCCCGGCGGCGATCCTCGGCCTGCTCGCCGGGGTGCTGACCTATTTCGGACTTGCCGTGATGGACGAATCGCTGCTGGTCATGGAGGGCAACAAGCTGATCATCGGGCCGCTCGGCGGTTCGGCGAGCGGCTTGGTGGAGGCGATCACCGGGCGCTGGAACGAGATCGGCGACCTGCAATTGCGGCAGATCGGCAACCTGATGGGGACCGCGCTGACGCTCGCCGTGCTGCTGTCGATCGACACGCTGAAGACGGCGGTGGTTCTCGACGCGCTGACGCGCAGCCGTCACGACTCCAACCGCGAGCTGATCGCCCAGGGCGTGGGCAACGTCACCTCCGCCTGCGTCGGCGGCATGCCGGGCGCAGGGCAGATGGGGGCGACGCTGGTCAACATGGCGAGCGGCGGCCAGACCCGGGTTTCCGGGGTCATAGAGGGCGTCCTTTCCCTGATCGCCTTCCTCGCCCTGGGCTCGTTCGTCGCCTGGATTCCGGTCGGCGCGCTCGCCGGCATCCTGATAATCGTCGGTTTCCGCATGATCGACCGCCACAGCCTGCATCTTCTTGGGTCGCCATGGACCGTGCTCGACTTCATCGTCATCGTGGCGGTGGTGGCCGTGGCGGTGGGTTACAGCCTGATCGCCGCCTCCGGTGTCGGCATTGCGCTGGCCATGTTCCTGTTCATCCGCGAACAGTTGAGCAGTACGGTGATCCGCCGCAAGATGGACGGTGGCACCCGGTTCTCGAAGCGCGTGCGTCTGCGCCAGGACATGGCGGTCCTCGAGAAGCAGGGTCACCAGTCGGTCATCCTCGAGCTGCAGGGCGGACTCTTCTTCGGGACCAAGGACCAGTTGTACACCGCCCTCGAGCCGGAACTCGCCAAGCGCAAGTACATCCTGCTCGACATGCGGCGCGTGCAGTCGGTCGATGTCACGGCGGTGCACCTGTTGCAGCAGATCCGCGATTCGCTGATCGAGCGCGACGCTTTCCTGATTTTCAGCAACCTGACGCATACCCTGCCCAATGGCCGGAATATCGCCGAGTTCTTCGATCAGATGGAACTGACGACAATGACCGAGCATGTCAAGGTGTTCGGTCAGCTCGACGACGCTGTGGAGTGGGTCGAGGACCAGATTCTCGGTCAGGGCGCGGGCGAGCCGTCCGAACAGGCCGCGCTGGAGCTCAAGGATCTCGAACTGTTCAAGGGACACAAGGAAGAGACGCTGATCGACCTCGAGGCGGCCATGCAGCGACGCACTCTGGTCAAGGACGAGAAGGTNCTCTCGTTCGGCGACCCCGGCAACGAACTGTACCTGATTCGCAAGGGCGCCGTCCGCATCACCCTGCCGAGTACCGTCGAGGAAGGCGGGCATCACGCGCTGACCTACGGGCGCGGCGACTTCTTCGGCGGCATGGCGTTTCTCTCGATGATGACCCGCCTCAACGATGCAACGGCGCTCGAGGATACCGAACTCTACGTACTTCAGCGCGAGCAGTTCGAAGTGCTGCGCGAGGAGCACAAGCGGCTGGCGTGCACGCTCGTCGAGGAACTTGCCAAGGTGCTGGCCATGCGGCTGCGCTACACGGACAAGGAACTCATGGCGATGCAGGAATAGCGGTTGGCGGCGGGCGAGGCCGCAGGCCGCTTCCGGCCCGCTTCGATTTGAAGTGTTCTGTTGAAGCAGAACCCGTCGGTTTCCGGCGAAGCGCGTATTGTTCCCGATACATCAGGTTGCGCTTTTTCTGCCGGACAGGGTGTTGTTGCATTAATTGGGCTATTAACTGCGTCGCCGCAAGTCGCGTGTGGCGCTAACTTGTGGGAGACGAAAAATGTTTCAGCATATATTGTTGCCGACCGATGGCAGCCAACTGTCGCGAGACGCTGCGGAGCGCGCGGTTGCCTTCGCCAAGGCGGGCAACGCCCGGATAACGGCCTTGTACGCCAAGTCGGTCGGGAGCACGGAAAACTACGGCGATCTGATCGAACCCGAAGCGCTGGAACGCCTGATGGTGGGGCCCGAAGTGAAGAGCAAGGAGTACCTCGGGTTCATCAAGAAGCTGTGCAAGGATGCCGGCGTCCATTGCACCGCGATCTCGGTCTTCAGCGACACGCCGTGGGAGGCGATCATCAACGCGGCCGACGACCACGACTGCGATCTCATCTTCATGTCCAAGCATGGCCGCGGCGGGCTTTCGTCGTTGCTGCTGGGCAGCGAAACCTACCGCGTCCTGACGCATTCCGGTGTTCCGGTTCTCGTNCGGCCGCCGGAAATCGACGCGAAGCGCCGCAAGGCGAAGGCAAAGAAAAGGGAAAGAAGAAGGGCTGAGCGCGTCAGCGCCTTCCCGGCAGACATCGTGACCGTGACGGCGCGCGTGATCCTGCTGCGGTCGACCATGCGTCCGGGCATCAATTCCTTCGTTTTCTTCCCGCCGCTGAATCCATCTCCATAAGCTGCCCGGGACGCTTGGCAGCGTGCGTCGTTCTGGCGCGAATGTTGTCCCGGACGACCGGAATCGGCGAGAATGTCGCGGCGGAAGCGGAAGCGACCGACGCGAGGTGGCGGGGCTGGGTGGGCGCCGCGACTGATTCACATGACTTGCCGGCATTCATGACGACGAGGACGCCTCGATGGCTGTGAGAAGCATTCTGCGCATGGGCGATCCGCGCCTGCTCGAGGTCGCGCGTCCGGTGACCGATTTCGCGACGCCGGCATTGCACGAACTCATCGCCGACATGTTCGAAACGATGGCGGCGGCCGGCGGCGTCGGCCTGGCGGCGCCGCAGATCGGCGTCGGGCTGCAGGTCGTGATTTTCGGCTTCGAAAGCAGCGAGCGCTATCCCGATTCCGAGCCGGTGCCGCAGACAATACTGGTCAATCCGCAGATCACGCCACTGACCGGAGAGGAAGAACTCGGCTGGGAGGGGTGCCTGTCGGTCCCCGGATTGCGGGGCGAGGTGGCGCGCTTTGCCCGGATCCGTTACCAGGGCAGCGACCCGCAGGGGCGGGCGATCGACCGGACGGTCGACGGATTCCACGCGCGCGTCGTGCAGCACGAATGCGACCATCTGGCCGGCAGGCTCTATCCGATGCGGATGCGGGACCTCTCGCGCTTGGGCTTCACCGAGGTACTCTTTCCGGAACTNGACCTGACGCAGGAGATTGCTGTGGAACGACAATTGCCGGCCATCGAGGTCGAGACGCGCGACAATCCGCGGTATGCCGTGATCTGGATGCACGGCCTCGGCGCCGACGGCTCCGATTTCGTGCCGGTGGTGCCGGAACTCGGGCTGGCGGAGGCGCCGGGGGCTCGCTTCATCTTTCCCCATGCGCCGGAAATTCCGGTTACCTGCAACGGCGGCTACGTCATGCGCGCGTGGTACGACATCGTCTCGCTCGACAGCAGCAGCCGGGAGATCGACGAGGCGGGAATCGTGCAGTCGCGGGCAACGGTCCGGCGCCTGATCGCCCGCGAAAACCGGCGCGGAATTCCCTGCGCAAGGATATTCCTTGCCGGGTTTTCGCAGGGCGGAGCGGTCGCCTACCTGACGGCGCTGACCCATGACGAAGCGCTCGCCGGGGTCATCGCCCTGTCGACCTACATTCCCTGCGGCGAACTGCTGGCGCGCGAGCGGACCGAGGCGAACCGTGACATCGCGATCTTCGCCGCCCACGGGCGTGCCGATGATGTCGTTTCAGCGGAACTGGGGCGACGCGCCCGGGACTTGCTGGTCCGCCTTGGCTACCGGGTCGACTGGCACGAATATCCGATGCCGCACGCCGTCTGCATCGAGGAAATCCACCTGCTCGCCGGTTGGCTGCGGGACCGCCTGCCATGAGCAGCGCGGCGGCGCGGCGAGCGGATCTCGGCCGTGGCGAATGGCCGGCAGCCAGGGGCGTTCCGCCGTTCCGGATCGGCGTCGCCGTTCCCGGTGCGCCTGCCCGCCAGTTGCCGGCCGCCCTGATTGCCGCAGATGCCGGCGCTGCCAATAACGAGTCGAAGAAAGACGGCCCCGGCAGCCGGGCGAGCCCGCGCCGGTCCGACTTTCGCTTTGCGCAACGCTGCATCCATTGCCAGAGACTTCCCCGATGACCGCTTCCCGTCCTTCGCTCTCACTGCTGGAAACCCGCATCGTCGGCACCCTCGTCGAAAAACAGCGCACGGTGCCCGACACCTATCCCCTGTCGTTGAACGCGCTGGTGGCGGGGTGCAATCAGAAGACCAGCCGCCATCCGGTGATGGAAGCGAGCGACGGCGAAGTGCTCCAGGCCATCGAGACCCTGGCCGGGCTGGGCCTGGTGTCCGAAGTGAGCGGCAGCCGGGTCGCCCGCTTTACGCACGGTCTTGAACGGGCGCTGGGCGTGGCGACGCAGGCCTCGGCCCTGCTCGCGGTGCTGATGCTGCGTGGCCCGCAGACGGCGGGCGAACTGCGGCTGAATTGCGAGCGCCTGCACCGGTTTGCCGATATCTCCGCGGTCGAGGCATTCCTCGAGGAACTTGCCGCCCGCCCGGACGGCCCATTGGTGGTCGAACTGCCGCGCCTGCCGGGATCGCGCGAGAACCGCTGGGCGCACCTGCTGAGCGGCCAGCCCGCTGGCGGTCCGCTGCCAACGCCGTCACCGGGAAGGGTCATTTCCGGTGACGAGATCGGTCAACTCGAGAAGCGGGTGGCGGCGCTCGAGGCCGATGTCGCGGAGCTGCGGGCCATGCTGGCCGGGCGCCCAGGCGGGCCGGCGGCGTAGGTCGCCGTTCGGCCGGCAACGGTCGCGCCGGGGATCCCCTTGCCGCCGTTCATTGCGCGTAGTGGATCGCCAGCCAGACCGTGGGCTGCTCGGGATCCGTCCAGTCGACGCGGTGCCGGCGACGCGGGGCGATGTCGACGAAATCGCCTGGGCGCAATGCCCGGGCTTCCGTTTCGTCGGCGAAGCGCAGGCGGGCGGCACCGCGGAGCAGCAGCACCCATTCGGCGTCGGGCTGGTCGTACCAGAATCCGGGCGGACTGCACTGGCCGGTCGAGACGATGCGCTCGATGCGCAGGCCGCGCCGGCTGAGCAACTCCGAAATCTGCTCGTCTGCCGCGGTCGACCGCGGCAGATCGGCAAAATGCTCTCCATCAGGCGTGCGCCCTCGGCAAATGCTGCTTCAGCCAGGTCACGGCGTCGTCGACGTAGGTGAAGACCACCGGGATCACCAGCAGGCTGAGGAAGGTCGAGGTGATCAGGCCGCCGATGACGACAATGGCCATCGGCGCGCGGAAGCTCGGGTCGGTGCCGAGGCCGATGGCGATCGGCAGCATGCCGGCGCCCATCGCGACGGTGGTCATGATGATCGGCCGGGCGCGCTTGCGGCAGGCATCGAGCAGGGCGTGCCAGCGGTCGAGGCCGTGCTCGCGGCGGGCGAGAATGACATAGTCGATGAGCAGGATCGAATTCTTGGTGGCGATGCCCATCAGCATGATGAGGCCGATCATCGACGGCATCGAGACGGCTGTTCCCGTCACGAACAGCGCCAGGAAGGCGCCGGGCACCGAGAGTACGAGGGCGGCGAGAATGGTCACCGGCTGCACGAAGTCGCGGAACAGCAGCACCAGCACGATGTAGATGCAGAGCACCCCGGTCAGCATGGCGAGGCCGAAGCTGTCGAACAGCTCGGCCATCGCCTCGGCGTCGCCGACCGTCGTGCGCAGGATGCCCGGCGGCAGATTGCTGACGCTGGGCAGGCCGATGATCCGTTCCTCGATCTCGCCGAGCGGCTGCTGGTTCAGTTCGATCTCGAAATTGATGTTGCGCAGCCGGTCGTAGCGGTCGATTTCCGCCGGGCCGCCGGCCAGGCTCAGGGTGGCCACGTTGGCCAGCATCACCGGGCCATTCTTGCCGGGAACGGTAAGGCGTTCGAGCAGCGCGAGGTCCTGGCGGGCGGCCGGCGGCAGGCTGACGACGATGGGGATCTGGCGCTGCGTGAGGTTGAGCTTGGCCAGGCTCTGGTCGTAATCGCCGGCGGTGGCGATGCGCAGCGTGTCGGCGATGGCGGCCGACGTGACGCCGAGATCGGCCATGCGGGCGAAGTCGGGACGCACGACGAGCTCCGGGCGGACCAGGCTGGCGGTGGTGGTGACCGCCCCGATCCCGGGAATCGTGCGCAGTTCGCGCTCGACGACACGGGCGTGTTCGGAGAGCACCTCGCCGTCTTCCCNCGCCAGGACCAGGATGTACTTCTCGCCGCTCGATCCCCAGAAGCCGACCTTGACCTGCACGCCCGGCAGCACGGCAAGCGCCTCGCGCAACTGGCGCTCGACGTCGAGTTTCTTGACGCCACCGCGTTCGTGGCGTGGGGTCATGTTGATGGTCAGCGTCGCCTTGCGCACTTCCGCCGCGCCGCGCGGGGCGAACGGATCGCTGCCGGTGGCGCCGCCGCCGATCGCCGTATAGACCATCCGGACGTGGGGGTTCTGTTCGACGAGCCGGCGCGCCTGCTCGGCGGCGGCGAACGCCTCCTGGAACGTGCTCCCGGGAGGGAGGGCGAGGGCGACCTGGGTCTGCGACAGGTCGTCAGNGGNGAGGAAACCCTTGTTCAACAGCGGCACCAGGGAAAATGAGCCGAAAAAGAAGACGGCGGCGGCGCCCATGGTCGCCAGCCGGTGCTTCAGGCACCAGGCCGCCCAGCGCGTGTAAATGGCCATCCACGCGGGCTCGCGATGCTNCTCCCGCGGCGGCTTGAGGATGTAGGCGGCCATCATCGGGGTCAGCATGCGCGCGACGACCAGCGAGAAGAAGACAGCGATCGCCGCGGTCCNACCGAACTGGACGAAGAATTTGCCCGGCACGCCGCTCATGAAGGCGGTCGGCAGGAAGACGGCGATCAGCGTGAAGGTGGTGGCGATCACCGCCAGCCCGATTTCGTCCGCCGCCTCCATCGCCGCCTGGTAGGGCGTCTTGCCCATGCGCAGGTGGCGCATGATGTTCTCGATCTCGACAATCGCGTCGTCGACCAGAATGCCGACCACCAGCGACAGCGAGAGCAGGGTGACGACATTGAGCGTGAAGCCCATCAGATAGGTCACCGCAAAGGTCGGGATGATCGACAGCGGCAGCGCCGTCGCCGAAACCACGGTGGCGCGCCAGTCGCGCAGGAAGAGCCAGACGACGATGACGGCGAGTATTGCACCTTCGATCAGCAGCCACATCGAGCCCTCGAAGTTCTCGACCACCGGATCGACGAAATTGAAGGCCTCGGTGATGGTGATGTCCGGATGCTCGGCCTTGACCTTCTCGAGGCGGGCGCGCACGCCGGCGGCGACCTCGACTTCGCCGGCGCCACGGCTGCGGACGACCTCGAAGCCGACCACCGGCTTGCCGTTGAGCAGGGCCGCTGAGCGTTGCTCGGCGACGGTGTCGGTAACGCTCGCCAGCTGGTCGAGACGGACCCGGCGGCCGTCGCTCAGCGCGATTTCGAGGGCGCCCAGCTCCTCGGCCGACTTGACGGTGGCGATGGTGCGCACCGACTGCTCGGCGCCGCTGATGTCGGAACGGCNCCCGGAGGCCTCCTGCTGGATCTGGCGCAACTGGCGGGAGACGTCGGCTGCCGTGGCGCGCAAGGCGAGGAGGCGGGCCGGGTCGAGTTCGACGCGGATTTCGCGCGTCACCCCGCCAACCCGAGCCACGGCGCCGACCCCGCGCACGCTGAGGATCGACTTGGTCACGGTGTTGTCGACGAACCACGACAGCGCCTCGTCGTCCATGCGGCTGGAACTCACGGTATAGGTCAGGATCGGTGCGCCGGAAAGATTGACCTTGCTGATGACCGGGTCGCGGAGGTCGCCGGGGAGGTCCGAGCGGATGCGCGAGACGGCATCGCGCACGTCGTCGACGGCCTCCTGCGTCGGCTTTTCAAGCCGGAACTCGATGGTGACCGTGGCCGTTCCGTCCTGCACCTTGGTGTAGATGTGCTTGATGCCCTGCAGGGTGGCGACCGCGTTCTCGATCTTGCGCGCCACCTCGGTTTCCATCTGCGCCGGCGCCGCGCCGGGCAGCGAGGCGGTCACCACCACCGTCGGCAGGTCGATGTCCATGAACTGCTGAATCTTCATTGCCCGGAAGGCCATGACGCCGAGCAATGTCAGCATGACGAAGAGCAGGATGGCCGGAATCGGATTCCGGATCGACCACGCGGAAACGTTCATGGCTGCTTTTCGGGAGCGACGATGCGGACGGTATCGCCGTCGGCAAGAAAACCGGCACCACTGGCGACGACCGGCGCACCGGCCTCGATGCCGGTGACCTCGATGCGTCCGGCGTTGCGGCGGCCGGTCCCGACCTTGGTCAGCGTGACCCTGGCCAGATCATTGGCGCCCGGATCGATACGGAAGACGTAGGCGAATCCTTCGCGCAGCAGCACCGCCGACTGCGGCAGGGTCAGCGCCGGACGTTGCCCGAGGTCGAACTCGCCGCGCGTGAACATGCCGGCGCTCAGCACCTTGCCGGCGTCGGGCGGCAGGTCGACATAGACGATGCCGTTGCGCGTCTGCGGGTCGACGGTCGGCGCCACGGCGCGCACGGTGCCGGTCACACTGGCGCCGGTCGGGGCTTCCAGCCTTGCCGGCTGCCCGGGTTGCAGGCGGCCCAGTTCGGCGGCAGTCACCTCGGCGCGCCACTCCAGCCGGCCGCCGCGGATCAGGCGGAACAGTTCCTGCCCGGACTGGGTCAACGAGCCGACCGTTGCGCTGCGCGCCGAGATGATGCCGTCGTCGGGCGCCACGACGCTGGCCTTGGAGCGCCGCAGTTCGGCCGACTGCAAACGGGCCCTGGCGGCGGTCAGGCGGGCCAGCGCCGTATCGGCGGCGGTCTGCGTCTGGATGCCCTGTTGTGGGCTGTAAAAGCCCTTTTCGCGCAACTGGCGGGCACGTTCGTTGATCGCCCGCGCCTCGGCCAGCGTCGCCTCCGCTTCGGCGACCGCCGCTTTGCTCTCGGCCAGCTCGCTGTCGACCGCATCGCTGGCGATGCGCGCCAGCACGTCGCCTTTCTTCACCGTGTCGCCGACATTGGCGCGCACTTCGGTGATCCGGTAATTACTGATCTCCGGGCCGATCACGGCTTCCTGCCAGGCAGCCACATTGCCGCTGGCCGACAGCGTCTGCGGCCACGGCAGGAGTTGCGGGGCAACGGTGGTGACGGTGAGGGCAGGCTTGGCCTGGGCGGCGGCCGGGGGCGGCTTGTCCCCGCAGGCGGCAAGGGTGAGCACGATCAGGCTGGCGAGGAGCCAGCGTGTCTTCTTCGGTTGGGGTAGGGTCATCTATTCTTCAGGGATCAAACTTGGGGAACCACCCAGTTAACCAGTTGCAGGCCGTCGACCCGGCCATAGTGCCGTTCGTTGTTGGTCACCAGCGCAAGGTTTTCGGCGAGGGCGTGGGCAGCGATCTGGGTGTCCATGTAGCCCATCGGATTGCCAGTGATTTTCTGGTGTGCGCGCAAGGGTGCGTAGCGGTTGGCCGCTTCCTTGTTCCAGTCGAGACAGGGTACGGTATCGAGAAAGGCGTGCACCGCGCGAGCCAGCGAAACGGCTTCGGGCAGCAGTGCAAGGCCATAGAGCAACTCACCACGGGTGATCACCGAGATGGCGATTTCCTCGGCGATCAAACCATCACGAATCCGCCCAAGCAGCGCCGCCTCCTTGCGCTTGATGGCGTAGCTGCAAGTGTCGGTATCCAGTAGATAACGCAGCATCAGAAAATCTCGCGAAATTCTCCGCTGTCGTTGTCGCGCTCGGCCAGGAAGGTTTCAGGAACCTCGGCGGCTTCGATCAGTTGAAACAGGGCGTCGATTTCGCTGATCGCCTTTTTGGGCGTCAGGGTGATCTCGCCGGTGGCTTCGTTCTTGCTGATCCACACTTCATCGCCCGCCAGGCGGAAGGCCTTGGGCAGGCGGACGGCCTGGCTGTGTCCGGAGTGAAAGACTTTGGCGGTGGTGAGCATGTTTCGCTCCTTTGTATATTCATGTTGGTATATACATTATAGCGATGTGGCGGATTCAAAGATAGGCTTCCTGCTCCGCCTTTTCGCCCAGTTCGAGCAGGGCGTCCGCGAGTTNGGCGCAGTGGGAGCGGGAGGGGCGAGCGAGTAAGCGGGCGAGTTGCTGCCGGTCGTGGTCGGTCAGCGGCTTGCGTCGGGGAGCGGTGAGCAGATCGTCGCGCTGCATGGCGAACGGCAGCCAGGGCAAATGTGCGGCTTCCCAGAGCGCCGCCGCCTGCAGCGCAATGGCGATTCCGGCCGGATCAGGGTCGCAGGCGATTTCGGCGGGGGCCGGGGCGCCGGCGAGGAGTTGGCGCATGCCTTCCTGCCACCAGCCGGGAGGAAAGCCGGGGAGCCAGACGACGGCCATGTCTGGCGTGCGCTGGCGGGCGCCGCGCTCGAAGCTGGTCAGGTTCTCGACCAGCCGCCAGACACGCGGCCGACCTTCGCGGCGTTGCGCGGTGGCGATGGTTTCCGGGGTCAGCGCGCTCCAGTCGGCGCTGGCATTCAGGTCGATGATGCCGGTGGCGGTATGCAGGCGGATCGGCCCGGCGACCAGCAGGTGCGGCGTGTGCTCGAAAATACCGCTTTTTCNGAGGTCGACCGCAACAGCCAGCCAACTCCATTCGGCGGCGGTGATGCCTTTGCTGTCGCCACGGGCGAGCAGGGCGAAATCGCGGCGGGTGCCTCGCCGTCTTTCCTCGCGCCAGCGGGCGAGGTTCTTGAGCAGAGCAAGGCGTTGCAGCCGGCGGGTAAGCGGGAGATCGACCAGGGTGACTTGGGCGGCGGCGAGTTCCGCGTCGTTGAAGCGGTGCGCGCTGGCGGCCGCCCAATCGCTGCGCAACCGTTCCGGGTTGGGCAACTGGAACAGTTCACGCAGCGCATCGAGGCGGTGAAATTCGAGCCAGGTGATGTTCCAGCGACTGCCGACGCGCTTTTCGTACTGCACCGACCAGCCGTGGCGCAGCAGCCAGTCGGCGAGTTTGAGGGCAGTTTCAAGTTGCTGGCTGCCAGCGTCGGCGAGCAGGGCAGCCCACTTTCGCCGCGCCTGGTTCGGCTTGATCCAGCGCAGCAGCAGGTCGCTCTGGGCGCCCGGCAGTTCCAGCGGCGCCCCGGTCGTTTCCCGCACGAAGCGCCGCCGGCTGGCTTGCGGGCTGGCCAGCGAGGCGCCGGCGATGAGTTCGCTTTCGATCCATGACATGTTTGGGTCAGCGGCTGCGCATGAAGTCGGCGAAAAGATCGGGGGCGAGGGCGCGAAGTCTTGCGCGTTGCGGAATCTGCGCCGCCTGCTGGCCGGTCTTTTCCAGATGCAGCAGGTCGAGCACCAGGAAGAAGGCGCGTGCCGGATCGCCTTGCACCGGCTGCGCAGGGCGCAGCAAGTCGCGCAGTTCGCCGTGGTGGATCAGCAGCCAGGCCGGGAACCAGGCGAGGTCGTGGTATTCGCCATTGTTTTCAAAGTCGGCCAAAAACTGCAATTTCAGACGGTTGACCGCAACCGGCGCGGTGGCGAGCAGGGATTCGAGCCGCTCGGGGGCCAGCCAGGCCAGTTCGGCCAGCAGGGGCCACCAGGCTTCCGCTGCGCCATGCGTGATCGCGATTTCGCTCATCCAGGCCAAGGNGGCGGGGATGCGGCGCCAGGATGGGATCCTTTCGATGGCGGAACGCGCCTTGCCGGGGCGTGNGGCAGCCAGCCACAAGGNGGCGGCGTGGATTTCCGGATGCGCGCTGTCGCAGTCGAGCGCTGTTGCGGTCTGGGCGAGCGCAGCCCACAGCGGGCGCGCCCAGCGGCTGGCTTGCGTGGCGCCGAAGACTTGCCCGGCGAGCGGCAGCAGGGTTTGGACGAGTTGCTGGTATCGCGTTGGCAGGCTGTCGGGGTGGAGGTCACGCCTGAAATCGCTCAGTTGTTCAAGAAGCCGGCGGTGGCCGGGCAGGTCACGGTGCTTGGGAAATTCATCGTGCAGGGCGGCAACCGCCTGGATCACGGCGTCGGTGTCATGGGCGGAGAAGGCAGTCAACATGGCGTTGTTGAGGATTACGTCGGGCCAGTCCGGGAAGAGATCGAGTTGCATCGGTTTCGCCCTGGCTATCGCGTGTCGCGCACCAGCACGCCGACACGCGGCGCCCAGGGTTCGCCCGGCTTCTTCTTGAAGGTGACCAGGGTCAGCAGCGACGGGTCGTGCACATTGACATTGTGGGTGACCGGCGTCGTCAGCAGGTATTGCGCCTGCGTGGCCTTGAGGAAGCCGGCGACGCGGTCGATGTTGACGATGTCGAGGTGGGCGAAAGGCTCGTCGATGAAGACGAAGCCGCCGGGGTGGGATTCTTCCATCATCAAGGCAATGAGCAGGATCAGCGACTTCATGACCTGCTGGCCGCCCGAGGCATCGCCGTCATTCAGGCCCATGAAGCCCTTTTCGTCGAAATCGAACTTGACCGCCAGCGCTGCCTGCGTCAGCGCCAGGTCGTCGTCGGCCAGCAGCGGCAACTCGGCTTCGACCTTGATGCTGGCCATTTCACCCAGGATGCGCAGGTTGCGGGCGTAGCGGCGAACGGTGGCGCGCAGGACATGGACGTATTGCTCGCGCGCCGCCGTGGTCTGCGTTTCGGCCATCCGGTTGTCGCGCTCGCGCTCGGCCAGTTCCTCGCCTTGCCTGGCGGCATCGGCTTGCAGCTTGGCGCGGGTAACGAGGATGCCGGCGTCGGTGATCCAGGTTTTGTCGGCCAGATCGCGTTCGATCTTGCCAATTTCGCGGTCGATGGCGGCGAGGCTTTCCCATTCCCTGGCGATTTCGCCATTGGCCGTTTCGTCGAGCCAGTGAGCGGGCAGGCTGCGGCGAGCGCGGCGCAGGGCTTGCAGGCGTTTGGCCTGCTCCAGGCGGGCCGGCTTGTTGGCTTTTTCGGCCAGACGGTTGTCCACATCCCGCAATTGCGCGGCGATGTTTTCAACCGCGCGTTTTGCGTCGTGCAGGGTCTCGTCGGCGGTTTCGCGCTGCTTCCGGGTCTGGGTCAACGCTTCCCGAACCTGCTGGCGGCTCTGTTCCAGGTCGGCCTGCCGTGCTTCGGCGGCGGCAAACTCGCCGGCGCGGGCGGCCAGCGTTTGGGTGGCGCTTTCTCCGGCCAGTTGGGCGCGACAGGTGGCGATTGCCTGTTCGCATTCGGCGATGCGGGTCTCGTGGCCAGCGATGCGCGGGGCGAGTTCGGCCAGTTGGGCCTGCACGGCGGCCAGGCGGGCGGCGCCGAAGCGGGCGAACTCTGGTGCGGCATGGCGACCGCCGCGCCGTTCGCGCAGGTAGCCGCTTTGCGTGACCCAGTCCTGGGCGCGCGTATGCCGGGCGCCGGCACGGGCGTCTTCAACACGTTGCGTGCGGTCGAGCAGCTTGTCGATCCAGCCGGGAACCGGGCGGCGGAAACGAACGACCTCGGCGACGCTGCCCCGCGCCGCCAGCGTCGGCTCGCTGCGTTCTGGCACGATGAAATGGCGGTACTTGTGCTGTTCGCCCAGCGCAAAGGCGGCTTCGGCATCGCGCTCGCGATGCAGGATGACGAGATGGGCAAAAGGGGCGAGCAGGGCTTCGACGGCATTCTGCCAGCCGGTGTCGGTGATTTCGACCAGATCGACCAGCAGGTCGTGGGCGATGCCGGCGGCGTCCAGCGCGGCGCGGAAATTTCGGATATCAGCCGGTTCGGCGCGTTGTCCGCTGGCCAGGGCGGCGATGATGGCTTCCAGTTCTCCCTGCTGCTTTTTCCAGCCGGCGAGTTCCAGGCTCAGAGCGCTACGCAGTGTTTCCGCATCGCCCTGCTGGCGGACGATCGCTTCCGGGTTGCCGCCGGCTTCGCTAGCCAGGCGCAACAGGCGCTCGCGTTCGCCGAGCAGGCCCTCCAGCCTGCCGGCTTCGTGATTGATCGGCGCCTGGGCGTCGATGGCGCGTTGCTCGGCGACACGCGCGGCGGTACGTTGGGTTTCGGCGCCGGCGAGATCGGCCTCCGCTTGCGGTCGACGTGCTTGCAAGGCCGATTTTTCAGCGAGCAAACCGCGCCATTCGCGGTGCATGCCGATGATTTGCGAACGGCCCTTGAGGATGGAATCACCGAGCAGGTGGTATTCCAGCCGCGGTCGGGTTTCGCTGAACAGGCGGGTGCGCTCGTCGTTAAGCCGGCACCAGGTCCGGTAATTGTCGACGTCGAGTTCCGTTTTCTGGATCTTGACATGCAGGCGGTCGAGCTGGGCTTCCAGTTCGACCAGTTCGCGTCGCGTCGCTTCCTGGTGCTGGCGTGCCTCCTGGTAGCGGTCGAGGACTTCGCGGTCGCCGAAAACCTGAAAGACCAGATCGAGCAAGGACTTGGGCGAGAGTTCGCAGAGTTTGTCGGTCTGCCCCTGTTCGAGCGACAGCACCTGGCCGATGGCCGGCGTCAGGCCGGCGCCGTGCAGCACCTGCTGGTATTCGCGCACGCCGAGTTGCGTGGCGTTGCCCTGCAGGGCTTCGATCGGCGTATCGCCCTCGGCGATCAGGTAATGCCGCGACCATTCGCCGCCTTTCTTCTCGATGCGACAGGCCAGCGTCACCGTGTCGCTGGAAAACGGCGGCCAGAACGGCCGTTTGCCCGAAGGCTGGCGGCGGTTGTCGACGACCCCGCGCAGCCAGCAGAAATCCTCGCCGTTGCGCCGCACGTAGCGCTTATAGTCGCGCTTTTTCGAGCAATCGAGCGCCAGCAGCGTGCGCAGGGCGTCGAGCAGCGTGGTCTTGCCGGAGCCGTTGGGGCCGACGATGGTGACGATGGCGGCGTCGAGCGGCAGAATCAGACGCTGCCAGAAATCCCAATGGACGACTTCGAGTTTTTCCAGGCGGAACATCAGGCGTCTCCGGCGGCGGTCGAGGCCGTTTTTGCCTCTTTTTGCCGTTGACCGCGACCAGCACATCGGCCAGCGCGCCGTCGAGGATGCGCGGGGCGAGTTCGGCGTAATCGAAGGCGAGGTCGAGCAACGGCCCCTCGCGCAGCACCTTGTTACGCCGCTCGATGAAGCCGAGGCGCGACAGCACGGGAAGCAGGAATTGCAGGCGGGCCTTGCCGCCGAGCAGCTTGCCGTAATCCTCGAACAGCACGTTTTCCGGGATGCCGGGCGCGGCGTCGTCGCGCAGCGGGGCGGCCCGCGGATTGCCGAAAAGATCGGTCTGGCCTTCGTCGGTAGTGGCGTCGCGGGAGAGCTGGCGTTCGCGCTTGGGCAGGATGATGAGCGCCCAGAGCAGGATGAGCAGGGCGACGCCGTCGCGGTTCAGTCCGGTATTGCTGGACAGCCAGGCATCGCCGCGCCCGAAAACGGCATTTTCGCTATCCGCTGCCAGGCCGACGGCGACATGTCCGGCAAAGGGGTTGTCGAGCAGACGCAGCCCGACGGCGACGAGACGATGCTCGATGTCCTGGCGGAAGCTCTCGTCGATCAGCAGGCGGCGCACTTCGGCGTCGCTCTTGGGCAGCCAGCGCTGGGCGAGCAGGCGGGCGATGAACTCGGCGGACGAATTGGCGTTCATGGCGTTTGCCGGGGCAGGATGGCCCCGCGACTGATGGCAGCGACTTCGTTGCGCTGCGGGGTGTCGAGCGTCTCGTCGTCGGCCCAGCGCAGGCTCAGCGGCAGGGTGCCGAAGGCCGCCAGTTCCGGGTCGCCCGCCGGGTCGCCTAGGAAGGGGAGCAGCGAGAAACGGTAGGCGGCGGCGCGATATCTGTCGCCGACGATGGCGTCGCTGACGGCCAGCCCATCATCACGCTCGGCGAGGCCGGCCAGCAGGCGGGTCAGGGCCGCCAGTTCCGGCGGCGGCTCGCGTGGGATTTCGCGGGTGTTTTCGGCGTCGACCGCAGCCGGCAGGGTCGACCGCCGGTGTTCCGGGCGCTGCCGTTCGAGCAGCTCGAATTCGGCGACATCGGCCATCACGTCCGCCAGGACGAAGGAAATTTCCGGCACCAGGTGCGTTGTCCCGGCGGCGAAATCGGCGAGCTGGTCGATGTCGCGCGTTTTCAGCCAGGCGGCGAGTTCGGAAGAGGTCAGCCCGCCTTGCGAGAGGTGGACTCGCTGGCGGGCGATGGCCGCGAGTTCGCGCTGGAAGACGCCGGTCATGCGCATGATGCGGCTCTGCCGGGCGCCGATTTCCTGCGCCAGGCGCCAACTGGCGTCGTCGGGCAGGCCATCGGCGGTGAGTTCACGCATGATTTCGGTGCCTTTTTCCATCCATTGCCAGACGGAAGCGAGTTTGCTTTGCGCCGCTTGCAGGCGGAACTCGGAACCGGAGGCAACGGCGCTGGAAAATTCGTCTTCCAGCTCGGCGAGGCGCGCCAGCAGATGTTGCAGGTTTTCCGGCGAAATGCGCCCGGTGGCGCCGCCGGCGGCGATCTGGGCGGTCAGGTAGCCCAGCTCGGCATCGTCCTCGGCGGCAAATTGCAGCAGCGTCGATAGCGCGGCCAGCACCATGCGGCCGGTAGGGGAAATCTGGTAGCTGCGTTTTTCGGTGTCCCAGACCAGCAGTTCGTGTTCGCGCAGGCGCTTCAATACGGTTTCTAGCTTGACCAGGTCGATGAAGCCGAAGTGCATTTCCAGCTCGCGGGGCGACCAGCTCGGATTGTCGGCTCGGGCGCCGATTTCGCGCAGCACGAGCAGGCGCACTATGACTTCGGCCTCGCCACCGCGAAAGACGGCGATGCAGGCGGCGATCAGCCCGCGTGCGCCGAGCAGCGGATAGAGCGGCGCGATGTCGGCCGGTTCGACGCCGCGGGCGAAGAATTCGGCGAGGTCGAGCCGTTCGCCCGCGTTTGCCATTTACACGCCCTGTTTCAGGCTGGCCTCGATGAAGGGATCGAGATCACCGTCGAGCACGGCTTGCGTGTTGCCGGTTTCGTGGTTGGTGCGCAGATCCTTGATGCGGCTCTGGTCGAGGACGTAGGAGCGGATCTGGTGGCCCCAGCCGATGTCGGACTTGGCGTCCTCCAGCTTCTGCTGCTCGCTCTGCTGCTTGCGCAGTTCGAGCTCGTAGAGGCGGGCGCGCAGCATTGCCCAGGCTTCGTCGCGGTTGCGGTGCTGCGAGCGGTCGTTCTGGCACTGGACGACGATGCCGCTCGGCATGTGGGTCAGGCGCACGGCGGAGTCGGTCTTGTTGATGTGCTGGCCGCCGGCTCCGGAGGCGCGGTAGGTGTCGGTGCGCACGTCGGCCGGATTGATTTCGATCTCGATCGAATCGTCGACTTCGGGGTNGACGAAGACCGAGGTGAAGCTGGTGTGGCGGCGGGCGTTGGAGTCGAAAGGCGACTTGCGGACCAGGCGGTGGATGCCGGTTTCGGTACGCAGCGTGC
The DNA here is from genome assembly GCA_013693915.1 of Dechloromonas sp. Classification (GTDB taxonomy): domain Bacteria; phylum Pseudomonadota; class Gammaproteobacteria; order Burkholderiales; family Rhodocyclaceae; genus Azonexus. The sequence continues at coordinate 1,708,324 of CP059264.1, forward strand.
CATAGGCGTAGTCACCGGTGAATTTGACCGTCGCGCCCTTGATGCCGGCGACGTCGCCTTCGGATTCCTCCATGACGTCCACGGTGAACCNCTTCCTCTCGCCGTATTTCAGGTACATGCGCAGCAGCATGGCCGCCCAGTCCTGGGCTTCGGTGCCGCCGGCGCCAGCCTGGATTTCCAGGAAGCAGGGGCTGGGGTCCTGCGGGTTGTTGAACATCCGCCGGAATTCGAGGGTCGCGATCTTTCCCTCGAGCGCCACCGCATCGGCCTCGACCGCGTGCAGCGTGGCGTCGTCGCCTTCCTCGCGGCCCATCTCGAACAGTTCGCGGCCGTCGTCGAGGCCGCCCTGCACGGCCTCGAGCACGAGAACGACATCCTCCAGAGTCTNTTTCTCGCGGCCCAGATCCTGGGCGTGCTGCGGATCGTCCCAGATCCGGGGGTCCTCCAGCTCCTTGTCGAGAAGGGTCAGGCGTTCGCGCTTGTGGTCGTAGTCNNAAAGATACCTCCGCAGCTCGGCGGCGCGCTGCGCCAGGTCTTCGAGCTTGTAGGAGATGCTGTTGAGTTGTTCGGCTTCCATGTGGCGGTTCCCGGTGGTTTGCAAAACGCCGATTATAGCCGGGCCGGGCGTCACCGGATTGACTGCGAAGGAGTCGGGCGGGATACTTGGCACCATGCCCCGCGGGGCGCCACTTTTCTTCCCTTCCGGACTCACTCACATGCTGCAGAAACTCTCCTCTTTCGCCGGAATTCAGGGGCCGGTCGTCATTATCGTCATCGACGGCTACGGCCTGCCGAATTCGGACGTCGGCAGCGCCATTGCCGCAGCCCGCAAGCCGACGCTCGACCGCCTGTGCGCCGAATATCCGAACATCCGCCTGCGCGCGCACGGCACGGCGGTCGGCATGCCGTCGGACGACGACATGGGCAACTCCGAGGTCGGGCACAATGCCATCGGCGCCGGGCAGGTNCACAGCCAGGGCGCGGCGCTGGTCTCCAGTGCCATCGCCTCGGGCGAGATCTGGCGTGGCGAAGCCTGGCAGCAAATCGTTGCCGGCGCCAGGGCCGGGCGCGGGGTGATCCACTTCATCGGCCTGTTCTCCGACGGCAATGTGCACAGCCACATCGATCACCTGCGGGCGATGGTCGTCCAGGCCAAGGCCGAAGGCGTCAGGGCAGTGCGCATTCATGCCCTGCTCGACGGCCGTGACGTCCCGGAAACCAGCGCTCTGGAGTACGTGGTACCGTTCGAGGCCTTCCTCGCCGAAATCAGCGACGCGGGCTTCGATGCCCGCATCGCCTCGGGCGGCGGTCGCCAGAACATTACGATGGACCGCTACGACGCCAACTGGGCGATGGTCGAGAAAGGCTGGCACACGCACGTGCTCGGCCAAGGCCAGCAGTTCGCCAGTGCCACCGCCGCGGTCAACGGCCTGCGCGAGCAGAATCCCGGAACCATCGACCAGGATTTGCCGCCCTTCGTCATCGGCGAAGGCGGCAAGCCGGTCGGCACCATCGAGGATGGCGATTCGGTCGTCTTCTTCAATTTCCGCGGCGACCGCGCCATCGAGATCAGCCGCGCCTTCGAGGAAGCGCATTTCGACAAGTTCGACCGGGTACGGGCGCCGGCAGTGACCTACGCCGGAATGCTGCAGTACGACGGCGACCTCAAGCTGCCGGCCCGCTTCCTCGTCGCGCCGCCGGCGATCCGGGATACCCTGGGCGAGTGGTTCAGCAAGGCCGGCCTCAGGCAGTTCGCCTGTTCGGAAACCCAGAAGTTCGGCCACGTCACCTATTTCTGGAACGGCAACCGCTCGGGCAAGTTCGGCGGCGAAACCTGGTTGGAAGTGCCGAGCGACATCGTTCCCTTCGAGCAGCGCCCGTGGATGAAGGCAGCCGAAATCGCCGACGCGATGATCGCGGCGCTGCAAAGCGGCGAGTACAAGACCTTGCGCTGCAACTTCGCCAATGGCGACATGGTCGGCCACACCGGCAATTTCCGCGCGGCGACGATGGCGATCGAAGCGGTCGATCTGCAGCTGGCGCGCATCCTGCCGGTGATCGACGCGATGGGCGGCGTCGCGCTGATCACTGCCGACCACGGCAATGCCGACGAGATGTACGAGATCGACAAGAAGACCAAGGCGCCGGCCCAGAACAAGGATGGCTCGTACAAGGCGAAAACCGCGCACACGCTCAATCCGGTGCCGCTGATCCTCTACGACAATGTCAGCGGCGGCAGGCTGGGCCTGAAGCAGACCGACACGGCCGGGTTGGCCAACATCGCGGCGACCGTGGCCAACCTGGTCGGACTGGAAAAGCACGCCGCCTGGGACGAAAGCCTGCTCGAGATTCGCGGGTGATTTCCCGCTTCCTGCCTCCCGTCAGCCCGGCCTGCCAGCGGACGCCGCGCTTTTGACGGGGCGCGCCGTGCCGGCGTTACCCTGAACGGAAAACTCCGTCAGGGTCGCGGATCGCAGCTTGCCGGAAGTTGTGCATCTGCCTGCCCTCAATGGCGGAAAAGCTTCCAGGCCATTTCAACGCCCGAGACGAGCAGGTCGCCGATGTCGAGGGAATCGAGCTCATCCGCCCTGCTTTCGCGCTGGCGGCGGGACTTGTCCCGCTCGCGCATGACGATGGCGTCACCCAGGGCGTCGACGTCGACCGTCGTGCGCTTGACCTCGGCTTGCTGGTATCGGGCCAGCGCCTGTTCGACGGCTTCCGGGTCGAGGATGGCGATCGGCGATCGGCAATGGGTGCAGGCGTGATCCTTGCGGATATCGACCGGCGCCCCGCAACCGCTGCAGTGGATGGTGGCGACCTTGACGGCCAGCTGGCCTATCTCGGCCGCGGTCAACTGCCGGACGAAGCCCTTTTCGATCATGAACTGGGCGAACGTCGTGAAGCGCCCGTGCTTCTGCAGGCAGCGATGGTAATTGAACTTGCCGCCAGGCCTCGCGACATCCAGGCCGTGCAACAGCTTGTCGTTGCAGCGCGGACAGTGCAGCGGGTCGCGCAAGGGGAGACGCTGGGCGTCGCGGTGTTCGTGGATCAGCTTGAACAACTCGATGATGCCGCCTGGCGTGATCTGCGCGCTTTCGAACTCGTCGAACCAGATGCCCTGGCACGGGAAGCACAGGTCCAGCACGACTTCGCCATGCTGCAGCCGCTCGAAGCGGTGCTTGACCATGATTTGCCGGCAGGAAGGGCAGGGCGTCGGTTTCATCGGGGCAAGGTGCGTCGCAGTGAGCGGAAACGGAACTATAGCGCAGGCGGCTTCTGGCGACGATTCGGCATGGTGATCGTCGCCACGGCGCCGGTTGCGGTCGACGCCGGGAAAACGGCGATTTCCCCGCGACGCGGGTCCCGGGAGTCAGAAGTGACGCGTGCTGGCCGGGAGGGGCGCGTCGCGAAAATCGGCGCGCGGCAGGCATGTACGGTGGCGACCGGATAGCGGTGCGCGTTGTCGGGACAGGTTCCTGCCGCCCGCTGCATCACGGGCGTCCCTGTTGGCGATCAGCTGCCGCGCCGCTGCTGGCTGAGCGGGGGTTCGAGATTGCAGCGCTGCAACAGGGCCGTGTCGGCGAAGATCTCGGCGGGCCTGCCATCGCCGGCGAGCATGCCCTCGTGCATGACCAGTACGCGCTGGCAGAGATCGAGGACGAGATCGAGATCGTGGGTCGCCACGACTTTCGTGAGTTCGAGTTCCGCCAGCAGGTTGATGAGCCGGCGCCGCGCGGCGGGGTCCAGGCCGCTGCTGGGTTCATCCATCACCAGGACGGAGGGGCGCATCGCCAGCACCCCGGCAATCGCGACCACCCGTTTTTCGCCGCCGGACAGGCGGTACGGCGGGCGTGCCTGCAGATGCCCGGCACCGACCGTGGCCAGGGCGCTTTCGACTCGCGACGCGATCTCCGCCTCGGCGAGTCCCCGCGAGCGGAGGCCGAAGGCCACGTCGTCAAACACGGTCGGCATGAACAGCTGATCGTCCGGATCCTGGAAAATCAATCCGACGGTTTGCCGTATCGCGGGCAGATTCTCCCGGGCGACCGGAAGGCCGGCGACGCGCACCACCCCGGAACCCGGCCTGAGCACGCCGTTCAGGTGGAGCAGCAAGGTGGTCTTGCCGGCACCGTTGCCGCCGATGACGGCGACCGATTCCCCGCGCCCGATCCGGAAGCTGACGCCGCGCAGCGCCGGCTGGCCGTCCGGATAGTCGAAGTGCAGGTCGCTGACCTCGACGAAATGACTGCTCATCGCGCGATGGCCAGCAGCGCGCGCCCGAGGAGCAACGGCAGGTCCGTCGCCCGGATGGCGAGGAATGCCGCGCCACAGAAGACGACGAACAGCGTTTCGGCAGCGCGCCATCCGTTGCCCCGAGGGATCGGCAGCGATCCGTTGAAGCCGCGGGACAGCATGGCCTGATGGATGCGCTCGGCCCGCTCGACGGCACGGAGCAGCAGGTTGCCGAGCACCGGGCCGTGACCGCAAGCGACATGTCGCCACGCTCCGCCGAGCGCAGTTCCCGGGCCAGATTCATCCGCCCCAGTTCGCCGGCAAGAACCAGCGAATAGCGATGCAGGATGAGCAACTGCGTGGTGAGGACGGCCGGCACGCCCATCCGGTTCAGACCGGCGCAGATCCTGGGCATCCCCGCCGTCGCGAAAAGCACGGTTGCCGCCGCCACGGCAAGGGCGGCGCGAACCATGATCGAGGCAAACGACAGCCAGCCTCCGGAAATCGACTGTCCCAGCAATTCGGCGCGCGGGCTCGTGTCGAAGAGGGATTGAAGAGGCCGATCATCAGCGCAAAGGGCAGGGCCAGCAGAACCCGGCTTCCGACCATCGGCAAGGGAATCCGGCCAAGGCGAGCCAAGACGACCGGATAGAGCGCCAGCGGCAGGAGCGCCGCGACCGCATGGCGGGGAAAGGAGACGACGACGACGAGGAAGGCAAGGGTCGTCAGGATGAGCGCGCGCGGGTCGCGCCGCGACAGCCAGGTGTCCTGACTGCTCAGCGCATCGGTGGAGTCGATGCCCCGCAGCAGTGCTTCGATTCCGCTCACGCTGGCTTACTCACTGGCGTCGGGTCCGCCACAGGTCCGGCTCAGGTCCGTGGCGGAGTGCGACCGCGCCGGGGGCGCAGCAGATAGCCGATCGCCGTGACCAGGAAGAGCGTCACAGCCGCGCCCAGCACTCCGGCCAGCGAGGTGCCGGCATCGACGGCGGGCCATGCGGCTTCGCCTTCGGACGCTTCTCCGGCGTTCCCCGGCGACGTCTTCTCTTCGCCGGATGCCGGCTTGTAATCCGGCAGGAGCGCAACCTGGCGCTGCATCTCCGCCAGCACCTGATGCGCTGCGCTGGCGCCTTCATCGACCTCACCCTTGCCGGTGATGCGGGAAATCGACCACTCCAGGCCATCCGGAAGCGACGAGGCGAACCAGGAGAGGACGCCGGCCGTCAGCGCCGCCAGGATTGCGACGCTGGCGATGACCCGCGTCGGGAAGCCGGCACGCTGGCTGGCGGCCGTCTCCGCCCCGGCGTCCACCAGATCGGGGCGCGCCCTGCCGATGAAGGCGATGACGACGGCGGTCGCCAGGCCCTCGACGACGCCGATCGCCAGATGAATGGGGAGCATCAGCGCGAGGAACGTTGCCCAGGGCAGGCTGGTGATCAATCCTCGTGACTTAGCACATTTGAATATTTTTGCCCTGATGTTTCATGGTGCCGGGGTTTGGTTAGAATACGCCCTGTAACTGATTGATATATATAGGTTAAATATGACGGCCTAAATATGTCAACGTACTTTCCCGGCTTGCTGACTTCATCCGGAGCGGAGCCTTTCGCGAGGAGGCGCGCCANGGACCCCGGTATTTCACCCGCCAGCGCGGTCTGCCCTTTCCGGAGTTGATCGCTTTCCTGCTCAGCGGTGTGCGTGGTGCCGTACAGGGCGAACTTGATGCGTTCTTTTCCCTGCTGGCGCGGCGCAGCCAGCTGGTTCGGGTGGTGAGCGCCAGCGCATTTTCGAAGGCGCGCAGCCGTCTTTGGGCCGATGTCTTCGACCCACTCAACACGGAGTTGCTGCGCCTGATCGATGAAGGCCTGCCGGCGCAGCCGCTCTGGCTGGGTTTGCGGGTGTTGGCCGCCGATGCCTCGAAGGTTCGCCTGACCCTGCTTGACCGCGAGGGGAAGCGCGGCGTACGCGAGGCAACACTGTTTGGACTGTTTCGTCCCGGGATCGAGTTGTTCGATTCGCTGATTCTGCACAGTGCCGTGGTGGGTGAGCGCCAGATGCTGTTCGAACGTCTCGACCGCCTGAGTCACCAGGACCTGCTGGTGCTCGACCGTGGCTATCCGGGGGCGTGGTTGGTGGCGGCCCTGTTGCATCGGGGCATTCCGTTCTGCATGCGCTGCGATTCGTCCTCGACCTTTGCCGCAATCACGCGTTTCATGCGCTCCGGCGAGGACGAGGCGGTGGTGACCCTGCCGCCACCGAACCGCCGCGATGCCGTCGATTATGAGTGTCCGCGTCAGACCTCGACCGTGCGCCTGATCCGTCAGGTGACGCCGGCCGGCAAGGTGCGCGTGCTCATGACGTCGTTGCGCGATGCCACACAGTATCCTGCCACCGCATTCGCCGACCTCTATCATCGCCGCTGGCGCATCGAAGAAGCCTTCAAGCGCCTCAAGCACCGCCTCTGCCTTGAGCATACCTCCGGCCTGACCTGGCTGGCCGCCTGCCAGGATGTCGGCGCCAGGATGGTCTGCGACAACCTCAATGCCCTGGCTGTCTATCTGGCGACCGACCACCTCATCCCGACGGATTCGCCGTGGCGCATCAACCGAACACAGGCCTTCTCTCACCTGCGCCGCCTGCTGCCGCGCATCCTCAGCGGACGAATGCCAGCAAGCGCACGCCTCGTCGCCGACCTGTTCTGCGAAATTGTCCTCAACCTGCAAAAATTCATCCCCAACCGCGCCCGACCTCGACCCGTTCGACCCAAACCACACAAGTCTCATGCCTACAAGTTCGCACCATGACAAAGAGCTAAGTCACGAGGATTGGGCTGGTGATCCCCGACAGTTTCGTTTCGACAACGACGCCGAGCGCCCCCAGCTGCAATCCGGCCACCGCGGAGAGGATGGTGACGGTCAGCACCCGGCTCCGGGAGGGCGTGGCCCCGCCACCCCGAGGAGCGGGCGATAGATCAGCGGATAGGCGACGAAGCACGGGAAAAAGCCGAGGTTGAAAATGTTGGCTCCCAGGGCGAGCAACCCGCCGTCGGCGAACAGCAGCGCCTGCACGGTCAGCACGGAGGCAATCACGATGAAGGCGGCTGGTCCGCCCAGCAATATCGACAACAGCAGCCCGCCGCCGATATGCCCGCTGGAACCGGTGGCGGGAATCGAGAAATTGATCATCTGGGCGGCGAAGACGAAGGCGCCGAGCACCCCCATCAGCGGGATCAGGTGTTCCCGCGGATCGGAGCGAATCCGCCTGGAGCACCAGCCGAGCGTGGCGCCCGATGCCACCCAGAGCGTCGTTGCGACGGGAGGGGAAAGGAGAGCATCGGCCATGTGCATGGTGGATCCCTTCGACGAAGTGTATGAAAACAAGTGTAATCGTATTACGCGCAGAGCTGAAGAACTGCCGACGGTCATCGAATCTGTTGCACCCGCTGACCAGGGTGGGCGGCATCAGCCGCGAACCGCGGTTCGCCCCTTTCCCGGACTCGGCTTCCCTTTCTTCATGTGCAGGGGTTGGTTCCATTCGCGGGCGGCGGCGGGCAGGGCGGATTCCGGCGGCATCGGTGGACCCAAAGCGGGGGCGTGGGGCGGTTTCGCGGCGAGCGCGCTGGCGCCCCGCCGGCAGCCTGTTGCGGTCGACAGCCCGCAGACGGCCGATTTCCGGCCGCGCCGCTGCGGGGAATATCGGCATCGGTTAATATGGCGGGGTACAACCCGTCCCGCCACCGCCATGAAAATTGCCGACCCCGGCCAGACGACACTGGTCAACGAAGTCGCCCTGATGCTCGACACGCTCCCGCTCGATGGAGCCCGCGTGCTCGAACTCGGCTGCGGCCGTGCCGANAAAACGCGCACGCTGGCCGGAACCGGCCGCCCGCGGGAAATCGTCGCGCTGGAGGTCGACCGCATCCAGCATGCCCGCAACCTCGAAATCGCCGACCTGCCGAACGTGCGCTTCGTCGACGGCGGTGCCGAGGCGATCCCGGCCGGCGACGCGAGCTTCGACATCGTCCTGATGTTCAAGTCGCTGCACCACGTGCCGGTGCCGCACATGGATCGCGCCCTTGGCGAAATCGCCCGCGTGATGCGCCCCGGCGGCCTCGCCTGGATCTCCGAGCCGGTNCACGCCGGCGACCTCAACGAGGTCTTCCGCCTGTTCCACGACGAGAAGACGGTGCGCGAAGCCGCCTTCGCCGCTGTCCGCCGGGCCGTCGCCGACGGCCGCCTGTGCCTGGAAAAGCAACTCTTCTTCAACACCCGCAGCTTCTTCGAAAACTTCGACGAGTTCGACCGGCGCATGATCCGGGTCACCCACACCGACCACCGGCTCGCCCCCGATCTGTACCGGCACGTGAAGGAGAAGTTCGAGACCTACATGACGCCGGACGGCGCGACTTTTCACACCCCGCAGCGCGTCGATTTGCTGCGGAAGGCGGGGTGAGGGGCGAACCGATGCTGCGGTGTCCGTCTCCGGATTATTGAAGCCATTTGCCGAAAGCGGCCTCGGGGAAGCGTTTTTCCAGCATGGCGAGTCCGCGCAACGCCCGGCTTTGCCAGCCGGGACCGCGCCCGAGCAAATCCGCCCAGGCTTCCTCGACTTCCCAGGGCTTGATTTCCCTGAGGACATCAAGCAGCAGGCCCGCCTGCATCAGATCCTTGCCCGCTTTCATCGCGAACATCCCTTCCCGTTCGCCGGCAACGATCAGCTTGTGCAATGCGTATCGCGCCGGGTGGGGAATATTGACCATGACGCTGCCCGTGCCGGAGAGCAGCGCCGTCTGCTGGACGTTCTCCAGTGAATACTCCATGAATTTGAGCGGTTGCAGGGTGAGGTGCAGGTCGGCATGTTCGTAGTGGGTTTCGCCATGGCGGCCGACGGTGGTCAGGAAATCCAGACGGAATTCCTTTTCGTTGGGGATAAGATAGGCACCGCCGGTTTTGCCCGCCATGCCGACAATGGGCAGGAAACCCATTTCCAGCGACTCTCCGATTTTAAGGCGTTGTACCTGAAAGTCTGCCGTGAGCGCCATCGAGATGTTCTTTCCGGCGTGCGCGAGTTCGATGTCGAGGGTGCGCGAGGCATCGCTGCTCGACCATTGAACGCCGAGCATGTTGCCGTAGGCGACGAAGGCATGCGTTCCGATCAGGATGCCGCCGGCGCGGAAAANACCGTATTCCGACAATCGGCGAATCACCTTGAAATGGCGCGGCAGAATTTCGGCGCAACCCAGCGCCAGCGCGGCGCGGGCCAGTGCAGGGAGATTGCGGTCGGCGGGCTGTTCCGATTTGGCAATCAATGCCTGCACGGCGGCATTGTCCGGCCCGACGAATAGTTGCCGCCGTGCGCCCGAGGGCTCCGAGAACTGGTAGTACCAGTATTTGTGCCCTTTGACATGCTTCGGGGTGAAGGTGCCGGGCAGGGAGGCAACGCTGCGCAGATGCTCGGTTGCCAAAGCGGCTTCGAGCACCTGGGCGAAGGCCGTTTGGGCACTCATCGAAAGCGGGGTGACCAGCATGGTGGTTATACTCAGGTTCTAACAAAGTGAGTATAACGCTGCGCTGTTGAAATCCCAAAGCGCCGGGCCGTCGCCGACAGCCGCCTGTGCCTGGAAAAGCAACTCTTCTCCAACACCCGCAGCTTCTTCGAAAACTTCGACGAGTTCGACCGGCGCATGATCCGCGTCACCCACACCGACCACCGGCTCGCCCCGGAGTTCTACCGGCAGGTGCGGGAGAAATTCGAGTCCTTCCTCGGCCCGGAAGGCGCCACCTTTCTCGTGCCGCAGCGTGTGGATATGCTTTCTTGATTAGCAACAAACGTCAGCTATGCGAATCGTGCGCCGCGGCCGAGGAATTGCGGTGGCAGCGGCCATGAGCAGGCGCTGGTGAAGCGTGCGCAGATCGAAGCGGCGATTGAAGCGATATGTCACCCGCGCTTGGGTGAGGTTGGCAGCTTGCTGCCGACCGATCCCCAAGCGGGCGAAGCGGTGAAGCCGTGACGATCGAACGAGTGGTTCGAGGCGCGCAGCGCCCGCCAACGTTTGAATTCACCGGACCTGCGCGACTTTTCGCGCAGGTCCGGTGAAATGAGCGGTTAATGCTCAGCGTCATTGTTTTCCTTCTGAGCGGCGATGACAAGAGACTTGCATTTCGCTGCGGCGTTAGCAGAACGCTGCGAGGTAACGAGTGGCGTACTTTTGGAAGTCGAACGCATGGTAGCAACCGGAGAGGCTGGTCTTGAGATTGCCCAGGACAGTGTTGAGCTACTGGCACCTGTCTCGATCAAAGGCAACGCAAGTCGGGATGACGAACGATTGGTTGAGGGCACAAGGTCTGGTGAGTATCCGGAATCTTTGGATGAAGGCTCACGGGTACGCTTGAGAACGCCGTGTGCGCCCTGTTCATGAACCGCCCGGTGCGGACCCGCATGCCGGGTGGTGTGGGGAGGGTCGGCTAGACCCCGGCCCTTACCCGATTCGGCGTCATAGCTTCCCGTTCTGGCGCTTGTCGAAGATGTACAAAATGCGATCCAAGTCGTGGAAAGGTACATCCTTGCTTTCGGCCAACACAAAGAGCTCGTCGAGATACTGAAAGTNGACGTCGATCTTTCTTTGAACACCTGACGCTGAGTAGAGAGGGTAGTCATCTCCAGTGATTGCACGATAGGCATGCCGATCAATGATTTGGAAAGCTTGAGGATTTCGAAATCGTAAGAGCGTGGATGCCATCGGAAGGTCAACGCCTAGCTGGGCGATAAGTTGCGTGACTTGACTTGCGGCTTGCCGATGCTGCTTTGGCTTTACGTCAACAAGCTTGTTTAGTGCATCAAGCGCATCGGTTTGCAACTTCGCATAGCGATTGACCTTCCATAGGACAATCTCATTGATCATTGCTTGATCGAACGGGGTGGCAGCTAGAGAGTCGAGCTTTCCGGTGAGGTCCGGCTGATATTTGTAGTCCTCCAAGAATTCCGTCAGGTTGCCGTTCCAATCTCGCGCTTGTTTCATGCTAGCGATCCTTCAATGACGCCGAACGTTAGACGCCGTTTTATCGCGATCACTGGTGGCGCTCCGTTGATAGAACCAGCCTCCACACTATTCCATCGGTTCCGATCGTGAGTTCCCGACAGCCCTGGTAGTCGCCCCGCGACAGCTCCTCAATGTGCGCTGCGCGGTTTCTGTAGGTTGCGGTCAGCGCGGCCAATGATCGGTGTAGGCCGTCCGCACTCAAAAGCCACGTCGAGCCCGTCCACTGACCTGCGAGGCGAAGAAAGCAGCCGATGAGTCGGCTCGTCTGCCGCCGCTGTTCGCTGTGAATCACCGTTTGGAGGAAGTGCGAGAATACTCCAAGCTCGGGCGGCTTCCGTTGGGGCTCCGCGCAGAAAGCTGCGACACGCCCGATGTCTTTGTCGCTCTTGTCGCCGCTCAGGTCCTGGTCCACGACTGCGGCCACCAGCGGCCGGAGTACGCGGCTCACGATTTCGACCTCGACGGCCTTGCAGAGACCTATGACGGCAGGTGACCACTCGAGCTGGGCGCTCGATTCCAACTGTGTGGCAACATGCTCCGACGTTGCGATGAATCGCAGGGCCTCAGGGCATAGCGCGCTCGCTCGATTGTCGGAGGCCCTGAAGAGACGCTCAGCCTCGCGCTGCTGGTCGACGCTGGTGAGTGAGAATAGCAGGTCTCCGAGTTGTTCGGCCCGCTGGTCCTCCGCTGCGGTTCCTGCTTTGATCTCATAAAGCGCGAGAAGTCGCCCGTAACACCCGTTGCAGAGCTTTCGAGACCAGTTGTCGGCGTNGACCGTGATCAGCTTCGACTTCTTCGTATCCCCGCAGCGGAAGCACCTGAAGGCGGTCCCCTCCGCGAAGCGGTACTGCTGCAGCGGTCCGCGCGGCGGATAGGTCTTCGTGACTGTCGAAGGTACGGGTTCCATCGTCTTCGTACGTCTAACTATGAAGTAAGCCTCCCAAACCGGGAGGCAATTGCGTCAAGCGGGAAACGAAAATCCTCATTAATTTAGAAGTATGGCCTGAATTTAGAACTCCGAAAGCGCCGGGCAAAGACCCCGCGGGCGAGCATGGGTCCGGTTCGGCAAAGCGGTTTCGAAATCGTGTCATATGCGCCAGCTTAAGATGTCGTAACTCAGATGTCCAGCGCATGCATTGCTTCGCGCCGCCACTCCCGGCACACGCTGCCCGGCAGCGGCGGGGCAGTGGGGACAGAAGGCGCGTCCCGGTGGCTGCCGGCTGCAGTCGACTCCCGAAAAGGCATTTCCCCGCGCCAACCGTACCCGATGCACGGCATCGACCGACAGCCGTCCGGCACGGGGGCGCCGGGGAAGCAGGGCAACCAGCGAGGTCGGTCGCGATCAACGGGAGCCGGAGATACCCGCCGTTTCCCCGCCGCCCGCCGCTCCAGCCGCCAGATGGCCTCCTGCGCGGGCAACCTGCCCCGGAACCCGCCGGGGATGTCCACGCGGTCGAGGAGCGTCACTTCGTAGGCTTCGCGGTAGTGGCGCATGACTTCCTCGCCGGCGATCGAGAACGGCGGCCCGGCCATCAGGCTCTGGTCGTATTCGAAGCAGACCAGCAGTTGCGGGGCGCCGGCGGTGATCGCCGTCAGGTGCGCCGAGTAGTGCCGGCGCATGTCTTCGGGCAGGGCGACCAGCGCGGCGCGGTCGTAGATGGCGTCGACCGCGCCCAGCAGTCCGGCCGAAACCGCGAAGATGTCGCCGACGAAGATGTCGAGGCCGGGCGCGCCGTGGTGCTCGACCGGGCCGCGGCGGGAGACCACGGGCTCGACACCCAGCTCCGCGAACAGTTGGTCGACGGCGAGCCGGCTCAGCTCGGCTCCCGCGACCCGGTAGCCGTTGGCCAGGAGCCAGTGGATGTCGAGGGTCTTGCCGCACAGCGGCAGGAACACGCGCGCCCCGTCCGCCAGCGCCAGGGCCGGCCAGTGCCTGACCAGCAGCGGGTTGACCGCGCCTTCGTGGAAGCCGATGTCGTCGTTCGCCCACTTGCGGTGCCAGAAATCCGCGTCCATCGTTCGTTACCTCCAGGGAATCCGGCCGCGGCCGGTGGCGGAAAGGCCCGCGGCTTCCCGGCCGGGGGCGGCGAGGGCGGGCGGCGAATGGGCCGGAAGTATCGCCGCTGGGCGCGCCGGCATCATCCGCAGGTCTCCGTGCGCACCGTTCCCAGATTCAGCGTCACCCNCTTCTTCATCCGCCCGACGACGTGCATCTCGCAGGCCTTGCAGTCGAACCTGAGGATCAGCTTCTCGCTGCCGTTGATCAGCGTCATCGGGTCGGGCTTGAGATGCTTCACCTCCTTCGGGCAGAGGTTGAAGGCGTGGCGCAGGCAGTGGCGGGTGATCATCAGCGAGACCAGGCCCTTCTCGTTGCCGGCCTCGTAGGCGTCCTCGATCAGCCTGACGCCGTGCTTCTCGTAGAAGGCGCGGGCCCTGGCGTTGAAGACGTTGCCGAAGTAGGTGAGTTCGTCCTGCGGATAGGGGACGGGTTCGGCGGCCGGCGCGGCGCGCAGCGGGCGCGGGTGGGTGGCGATGCGGGCGGCCTGCAGCGCATCGGCCGCCTCGCGGCGCAGCGCGTTGATGGCGGCGACGGGCAGGAACCACGGCTGCGACAGTTCCAGTTGCACCGGGCCGGCGGCGAACATCGTGTTGCCGAACCTGCCGAGGTTGTCGCGCAGCGTCGCCAGCGCGCGCTCCGGGTTCCCGGCCGGGGTTTTGGCCATTTCCGGGGTGTCGACCGCAACCGCGACGCCGTCCTCGTCCGTGAGCGTCAGGCGGAAGCCGGTGGCGGTTTCCGAGAGCAGCGGCTGCACGGCGACGCGGCGGTCGGCCGATTCGCGTTCCAGCGCGCGCTCGAACTCCTGGTCGCGGTTGCGGAAGAGGGTGGAGCNCCGGGTGAGCTGCGCCGGCATCTCAGCCGGGAAGAGCGTGTCGCCCTCGACGCGGTTGATGCGCATGCCCTGCACTCCACCTTCGGCATCGTGGAAGCAGACGCCGTCGCCGTTGTGGAAGGTTTCGTCGCTGGTGACGCGCAGCCAGCCGTCGCCGATTGCGGCCACTTCGCCGACTGGCTCGCCGACGAAGGAGGGTGAATCGAAGGCGCCGATGTCATCCTGGCGGTCGTTGGCGAAGTAGTCGGTGTAGCCGCGGTTGAAGGTCTTTTCCGGGCGCGGGGCGAAGGTGAAGGTCGAGCGGCCGCTGGAAGCGCGGGCAAGCTGTGGGCAGACTTCGAGGATGCCGTCGAGGAGCGTGCGGTAGTGGGCGGTGATGTTCTTGACGTAGGAGAGGTCCTTGAGCCGGCCCTCGATCTTGAACGAGCTGACCCCGGCCTCGACCAGCGCCAGCAGGTTGGCCGACTGGTTGTTGTCCTTCATCGACAGCAGGTGGCGGTCCTCGGCGACGACCTTGCCCTTGTCGTCGACCAGCGTGTAGGGCAGGCGGCAGGCTTGCGAGCATTCCCCGCGGTTGGCGCTGCGCCCGCTGTGGGCGTGGCTGATGTAGCACTGTCCGGAATAAGCGACACAAAGGGCGCCGTGCACGAAATATTCCAGTGCGACAGTGGTTTGCGAGGCAATGTTGAGAACTTCGTTGAGAGTCAGTTCGCGGGCGAGGACGAGCTGCGAGAAGCCGGCGCTTGCGAGGAAGCGGGCCTTGGCGACGCTGCGGATGTCGGTCTGCGTGCTGGCGTGGAGCTGGAGCGGCGGCAGGTCGAGTTCGAGCAGGCCCATGTCCTGCACGATCAGCGCGTCGGCGCCGGCGTCCCAGGCCTGCCAGGCGAGGCGGCGGCCGGCTTCAAGCTCCGAGTCGTGGAGGATGGTGTTGAGGGCGACGAACACCTTCGCCCGGAAGCGGTGGGTGAACTCGCATAGGCGGGCGATGTCGGCCATCCCGTTGCCGGCGCCGTAGCGCGCGCCGAAGGCCGGGCCGCCGATATAGACGGCGTCGGCGCCGTGCTTGATCGCCTCGATGCCGAAATCGGCGTTTTTCGCCGGAGCGAGGAGTTCGAGGGGTGGGCGGGGCGGGGCATCACGAACTTGTCTCGTTCGTTGCGGAAAATATCGAACCCAGCGTGATTCTCTCGATTGCATGATTCTTCATGTAATTCTCCGAATCAAGCAGATCTTTCTGCTCATATTTCTCATACACAACTTTAAGAAACTTTCCCAAAACTATGCGTGGTATAGGTTTATTCCCGAGGAGCCATTGGTACGGATCGCGCGCCCNCTTCGCTTGATTGCACCTTGGGCAGGCGCGAACCATGTTATCGATCGAATCCGGTCCCCCGAACGATACCGGGATGATGTGCTCCCACTGCAACTGTTGTTTGGCGCCACAGTAAGCGCAGGTTTCGCCGCCCAGGAACATTTGCTGGTTCTCGGCAAGAATCGATGCAGGGGCTGCCTTGCCATTCAGCAGCTTCTGGAAGGTGTAATTGACAAACTTGTAGTTGTGCCTGTCGCCCACCGCCTTTCCGGCGATGATCTTGGCGTACTCCCAGTAGATCAGTTCTCGAACGGTCGTGAAGCGGCGTCCCATTGTGCAGGTGCCTGACTTTAAATGAAATGATTCACGGTGGCGTCAGTAAATGAATCTTGGCCGGAGTTCGTCGAGCTGGAACTCGCGCAGGATGACGGCGGCGCGTTNCTGGGCGACTTGCTGCGGTCGACTGCCCTTTTTGCCCGATTTCGAAGCGATGATCAGTTCATTCTTCAGCGAATGTTCCCAGCCGACCAGTTCGGTGACGGTCACCTCGTAGCCGTGCGCCTCGAGCAGCAGGCAGCGCAGCACGTTGGTCAGGTGGCTGCCCAGTTCGCGGGTGTGGATCGGGTGGCGCCAGAGTTCGGCGAGCGGCGTTCTCGCCAGCGATTCCCTCTTCTTCGCCCGCATCGCCGCGGCGACTTCGGCCTGGCAGCAGGGCACCAGCACGATGTGCTTCGCCTCCTTGGCCAGCGCGAAACGGATGGCGTCGTCGGTCGCCGTGTCGCAGGCGTGCAGCGCGGTGACCACATCGACGCGTTCGGGTAGCAGACCCGAAGTCAGCGAATCCGCGACCGTGCAGGCGACGAAGCGCATGCGCGGAAAGCCAAGCCGGGCGGCCAGTTCGCGGGATTTCTCGACCAGTTCCGGGCGGCTTTCGATGCCGACGATCTCGCCGGTGGCGCGTCCCTTGATGCAGAGATCGTACAGGATGAACCCGAGATACGACTTGCCGGCCCCGTGGTCGACCAGCATTTCAGCGCCATGCAGCAACGGTTCGATGAACCGGCAGAGGTGACGGACCTGCTTGAGCTTGCGCCGGCTGTCCTGGTTGAGCTTGCCGTCGCGGGTCAGGATATGCAGTTCCTTGAGCAGTTCGATCGACTGCCCGGGGCGGATTTCCGGAATCGCGACGGTGTTGCCTTGCTTGTTCATTGGAGCGAATTATCTCACCCAATTTTCCGTCGCTTTCGTGTCAACCGAATCCGCGCAGGGTCGTTATTCGGCTCATGGTCGTGCAACACCACACTTCAAACGGAGACATAAAATGGGCAGTCTGAGCACCGAATCCTTCGAACAGTTCCTCGATTCGCTGAANAAAGCCGGTATCGCGATTTCCAACGAAGTCGAACTGCGCGAACGCCTGGCCGAGGCTCAGCGCTGGCGCTATGCCTTCCAGACTCTGGCCGCCAATGGCAAGGTCATCGGCATCTGCTTCGAGGATCATTCCGCCGGCCGCAACGAGGCCGAAATCAGCCGCACCTTCAACGAGTTCCGGTTTCCGGAAAAGACCAGGGCGGTCTTCTCGGCCAACCTCAAGCACTAGATTACCAGATCACAGTTTCGGCTTTCCGTTTCGGCGGGGAGCGGAAAGGGACGGGCGCCAGACGGCGCCCGTCCTGCCTTCAACGGCTGCCCCAGCCGCAGCCCGTCTTCGCGGCGCGGAGTTTCCCGCCGGTCCGGGAGGTGCAAGAGCAACGATCAGCGCGTGATCGGCTTGTAGCGAATGCGCTTCGGCTTCGCGCCTTCCTCGCCCAGCCGCTTTCTCTTGTCTTCCTCGTATTCCTGGTAGTTGCCGGCGAAGAAGTTCCACTGCGAATCGCCTTCTGCGGCCAGGATGTGCGTGCAGATGCGGTCGAGGAACCAGCGGTCGTGCGAGATGACCAGCGCGCACCCGGGAAATTCGAGCAGGGCGTCTTCGAGCGCGCGCAGCGTCTCGACATCGAGGTCGTTCGACGGCTCATCCAGTAGCAGGACGTTGGCGCCGGCCATCAGCGTTTTGGCCAGGTGCAGGCGGCCGCGTTCGCCGCCGGAGAGGTTGCCGACCTGCTTGCCCTGGTCGCCGCCCTTGAAGTTGAAGCGGCCGATGTAGGCGCGACTCGGCATCTCGAACCTGCCGATCTGCAGGATGTCGCGGCCTTCGGCCAGTTCCTCGAACACCGTCTTGCTGCCGTCGAGGCAGTCGCGCGACTGGTCCACGTAGGCCATCCTGACGGTCGGGCCGATGACGATCTCGCCGGAATCCGGCTGCTGCTGCCCGGTGACCATCTTGAACAGCGTCGACTTGCCGGCGCCGTTGGGGCCGATGATGCCGACGATGGCACCCGGCGGAATGTTGAAGGACAGGTTGTCCATCAGCAGCTTGTCGCCGAAGGCCTTGCTCACGCCGGCGAATTCGATGACCTTGTCGCCGAGACGCTCGCCGACCGGGATGAAGATTTCCTGCGTCTCGTTGCGCTTCTGGTACTCGTGGCTGGACAACTCCTCGAAACGCGACAGGCGCGACTTGGACTTGGCCTGGCGCGCCTTCGGGTTGGAGCGCACCCATTCGAGTTCCTGCTTCATCGCCTTCATGTGGGCGTCGATCTGCTTCGATTCGCTTTCCAGCCGCGCTTCCTTCTGCTCCAGCCAGCTCGAATAGTTGCCCTTCCAGGGAATGCCGTGGCCGCGGTCGAGCTCGAGGATCCACTCGGCGGCATTGTCGAGGAAGTAACGGTCATGGGTGACGGCGACCACCGTGCCCGGGAAGCGAACGAGGAACTGCTCCAGCCAGTCGACCGATTCGGCGTCGAGGTGGTTGGTCGGTTCGTCAAGCAGCAGCATGTCGGGCTTCGCGAGCAACAGCTTGGCCAAGGCCACGCGGCGTTTCTCGCCGCCCGAGAGGACGCCGACTCTGGCCTCCCAAGGCGGGAGGCGCAACGCATCGGCGGCGATTTCCATCTGGTTGGCGGTATCGGAACCGGCGGTGGCGATGATCGCCTCTAGCCGCGCCTGTTCCTCGGCCAGCTTGTCGAAGTCGGCGTCGGGGTCGGCGTAGGCGGCGACTTCGTCGAGCTTGGCCTGCGCCTGCATGATTTCGCCGAGGGCGGATTCGACTTCCTCGCGCACGGTCTTCGCGGGATCGAGTTGCGGCTCCTGCGGCAGGTAGCCGATCGAGATGCCCGCCAGGTGCTGCACCTCGCCATCGAATTCCTTGTCGGCGCCGGCCATGATCCGCAGCACGGTCGACTTGCCGGAGCCGTTCAGGCCGAGCAGGCCGATCTTGGCGCCGGGGAAGAAGGAGAGCGAAATATCCTTGATGATCTGCCGCTTGGGCGGGACGATCTTGCTCACCCGAAGCATCGACATGACGTATTGAGCCATCAATTATTTCCAGTTTGCTCAGTATGTTGCTGATGATTATTAAGGTAGATTCTACTGTCCGATATCGATGATTGCATCGACGACGACCGACGAGCCGGAGAGCAGCAGCACATCGCCGCCGACGCGCACGTAGCGGTGGCGCGGCGGCGGAGGTGGCAGGCGCTGGACGAGATCGTAGGGCAGCGGATAGTGACGACATCCCGCGGCAGGGGATGGCCGCGGTTCCACCTCCGGGCGTGACCCGGCGGCATGCACCCGTTGTGCTTCCTGGCCAGGCCGGGCGGGCAGTGGCCGCGGCTGAACTCGCCGCCGTAGTAGTCGTTGATGATGTAGCGATCGCTGTCGCCGAAATGGATGGTGACCGCGGGGCCGCCGGGATGGTAGCCACGGTCGGGAGGGCCGCCGTAGCCATAGCCGTAGCCGTGCTCCGGATTCCCGTCATGGCCGTACCCGCGTTCCCGTGGCGGAGCGACATAACCGTAGCCATTCGGCGGTGGCGGGTTGCCATAGCCGTAGCCGCGCTCCCGCGGTTCGCCGGAACGATGACCGTAGTCGCGGCGGTCATCGCGGTCGTCGCCCTGGCTGTTGCCGTCCTGTCCCTTGCCGTGCTTGCCGCCCTTGTCGGCGAGGACAGGCGTGCCCGCGAGCAATGCGCTCAGGGCCAGCACGGCCAGGCGGGAAATCCTTGAGGTATCTGTCTTCATGAATGTTCGGACCGAATCGGAAAGCTCCAAGTCACGAGGCTTGGCCGGGAATGACCAGCCTTAACTTGGGTTTCCGCTGCAGCGGGAAGTCCGGCGCAGCCGGCGCGGCAGGGCGATTTCCCGGGTTCCCGTGGCCCGAAGGCGAGTGGTGCGATCGGTCGCGGCCCGGCGCCGGGCCGCGACTGTCACGAACTACGTCCCGACGGCGCTCAGGGCGGGGACTGTCTCGTTGCGCGCGCGTTGCTGCAGCGACTTGTCGGCCGAAAGCGTATTGACGTCGCCGCACAATTCGCCGCCCTCATCGACAACCAGTTTGCCGTAGCGAATCTTGCCGTTGACCCGTCCCGTGGCATGGATGATCAACTGCGAACGGGCGGTGAGTTCGCCCTCGAAACGGCCGTGGATCTCGGCGATATCGATACTGACCTTGCCGGTGAACGCGCCCTGTTCGGCAATGCGCAGCACGCGGCTGTCCATCGTCGCTTCGACGCGCCCTTCGACGACCAGCGTGTCGCAATCGAGAATCTCGGCGCCCTTGAGCTTGACGTCGGGACCGACGATCAGGCGAGCTTCCGATGCACTGTTGTCAGCGCGAGCCTCCGCTTCGGCCGGCGCCGGCGCGGGGATCGCCGGGTCCACGGAAGTACTCTCGGCCTGGAGGGCGGCCCTCGTGGTGAGATCGGCGACCGGCTGAGTGCCGGGTGCCGCGCCGGGAGTGAGGAAGCCGCGGATGTCCTTGCGGACGATCGCGTCGTCACGGCTCGAAGGGACTTGCTTGGTGAACATGGAATCTCCTCTGTTAGCGGTTGACAGTGCAAAAACGTCAGCGATTACCATGCCAGAGTATATTGACAATGTAAAATCAACAAAATGCGAGCGATATCTTATCCAGATTCGAGATATTGCCGGCTTTGCTTGTCGTGAAATGGCGACAACGATCTGCGCTCTTGACGCAATTTGGCGACCGGCCGGCGATGACGCTTGTCGGCGAAAAGCGACAGAATTTTAACCATCTGATTTAGAATGAAATTCGTGCAGCGGCCCTGACCGGATCAGGCATCCGGAACGTATGGCGGGTGGCTGCGCTTGCGCTGGTTGCGGGCTAAACTTCATCCATTTCAAGAACAACGATCCTGCATGTTCCGCATCTCATTCCGCCAGGCCATGCTGGCCGGCTTCGTGTTGATCGTCGTCCTTCTCGGCGGCACATCGTTGCGCAGCTGGCTCGTCGTCGAGCGGTTTGTCGAGCAGAGCCGGATGAATGGCGAGCAGGCGCTGCAGGTCGCGGCCTGGATCCAGGAACTGGGCGAGCGCACGGTCGACCTCGCGCGCAGCGCCAGGCAGTTCCAGGTATTGCAGGATCCGGTGATCCGTCAGCGCTTCGATGACCATCTCGGACAGGCGCTGGCGATAGTCGATCGCCTCGATTCCCTTTCCGCCAAGCCGCTCCGATCGCTGCTTGGCGAATGGCGGATGCGCGCCGACGCACTGCGCAGCGGGCTCGATCAGGGTCTGCCGGCGGCGGAGCTGGCTCCGGTCATGGGCAGTCTGGCCGAGATCAACGGCTTGCTCAAGGGTGCGGGACAGCACTGGATCGATACCCGGAACAGCGCGCTTCTCGGCGAGCTGGAGGCCAGCAGGCTGCGTCTCGGCGGACAGATCGGTCTGGCGCTGGCCGGGGCGCTCCTCGTCGCCATGGCCATCGGCTGGTGGCTGGTCCGTCCCTTGCGCAATCTCGAGCGGGTGATCGCCCGGCTCGGGGAGCAGCGCTTCGACGAGCCGGTCGTCGTCGGCGGACCGGCCGACTTCCGTCAGCTTGGCCGGCAACTGGACTGGCTGCGGCAGCGCCTCGCGGAACTGGAGGCGGACCGCGAGCGGATGCTGCGCCATGTGTCGCACGAGCTCAAGACCCCGCTGACCGCCCTGCGCGAAGGCGTGGCACTCCTCCAGGAAGAGGTTCCCGGGCCGCTCGGGACCGCCCAGTTCGAGGTTGTCAGCATCCTCCAGAACAACGTGATTGCCTTGCAGCGCCAGATCGAGGGACTGCTGAGCCTGAACGCGGCGGCTTTCGATAGCAGCCGCCTGGTCCGGCGTCCGGTCGATGTTCATGCGTTCCTGGTCGACGCCGTCCGCCGCCACGAGTTGCACGGCAAGGCCCGGCACCTGACGCTGACAATCGAGGCGCCCGATCTCCATGTTCCCCTCGATCGCGAAAAGCTGGCGGTGATCGTCGACAACCTGCTTTCCAATGCCATCGATTTCAGTCCGGAGGGCGGCGAAATCCGCCTGCTGGCAAGTGTGGACAGCGGCAAGCTGCGGCTGGAATGCGTCGATCAGGGCCCTGGCGTTGCCGAGGACGATGTGGAGCGGATTTTCGAGCCCTTCGTTCAGGGTCGACGAAAGCCATCGGCGCAGCGGCTGGGGAGCGGCGTCGGCCTGTCGATCGTGCGCGAACTGGCGCGCGCGATGGGCGGTCATGTCTGCGTGCTGCCCAGCGATACTGGCGCCCATTTCTGCGTGGAACTACCCAATGACAAGAAAAAGTAACCCTCCGCACGCGGGTTCGCCGGCGATGTCCGCCCGCGCGGCGATGATCGCGCTTCACTTGCTCGTCGCCGGATGCGCCGTCGCGCCAGCCGCCGCCCCGCCATCCGCGCCGGCTGCCGGTCCATCGGCGGCGGCGGGCGACGATGCCGGCCCGCTGTCGGCGCTGGCGTACTACCAGACCTTGCAGCGCATGACGCCAGTGCAGATCGCCCGCGAGAGCAAGGCGCTGGCGGCCTTGCCGGCGACGCCGAACACCCAGGTGCGGATCGCCATGGTGCTCGGGCATCCGCGCGGGCAGCCCGACCTGGCGCGGGGGCTGACCCTGCTCGAGGCGGTGCTCAAGTCCACCGACCCGGGCGCCGTCGGCCTGCATCCGCTGGCGCGCCTGCTCGCCGACAACTATGGCGAGCGCCACAAGCTCGACGGGCAACTCGACAAGCAGGGTCAGCAGTTGAAGGACAGCCAGCGCAAGGTGATCGAACTCCAGGAAAAGATCGACGACCTGGCCGACATCGAACGAACCCTGCCGCAACGTCCGCCGGCCACGCGCCCGGCCGGCGCCGCCAGATGAATCCGGCGCCCGGCGCCGGCGGCGCCCACATCCTCGTGGTCGACGACGACGAGGACATTCTGCGCCTGCTTTCCATCCGCCTGCGCGCCCGCGGCTTCCGGGTGTCGACCGCGGCTTCGGCCGAGGAGGCGCTGGGCCGCATCGCGGTCGATCCGCCGCGCGCAGTGGTCAGCGACGTGCGCCTTCCCGGGCGCGACGGCCTCGCGCTGTTCGACGAAATCCGCGGCACCTGGCCAACCCTGCCGGTGATCCTGCTGACCGCGCACGGGACGATACCTGACGCGGTCGACGCCACTTCAAGGGGTGTTTTCGGTTACCTGACCAAGCCTTTCGACAGCCAGTTGCTGCTGGAAAAGATCGACTTGGCCCTGCAACTCTCCGCCGCGAGCGGCACCGAGGGTTCGGGCGACCCGCTCGCCGCCGGCGGGCAGTCCGGGGACTGGCTGGAGGGCATCATCTTCCGCAGTTCCAGGATGTCCGAACTGATGGCGGAGGCGCGCATGGTCGCCGCTTCCGACGCCAGCGTGCTGATCCGGGGCGAGAGCGGCAGCGGCAAGGAGGTACTGGCGCGCGCCATTCACCGCGCCAGTCCGCGTGCNCGGGGGCCGTTCGTCGCCATCAACTGCGGGGCGATTCCCGAACAACTGCTCGAATCGGAACTGTTCGGCCACGTCAAGGGCGCCTTCACCGGCGCCGGCAATGCGCGGGGAGGACTGTTCCAGGCGGCGGATGGTGGCACGCTGTTCCTCGACGAGATCGGCGACATGCCGCTGGCGCTCCAGGTCAAGCTCCTGCGCGTCCTTCAGGAACGCGCCGTGCGCCCAGTCGGCGCGACGCGGACCGTGCCCGTCGATGTCCGCCTGCTCTCGGCGACCCACCGCGATCTCGATGCGGCCATGGCCGAGGGTCAGTTCCGCGAGGATCTCTACTATCGGCTGGATGTCGTTTCGCTTACCTTGCCGACGCTGGAAGAGCGCCGCGAGGACATTCCGCTGCTCGCGGCCTATTTCGTCCAGCAGGTTGCCGCCCGGTACGGCAAGACGGTCCACGGCTTCGCGCCGGACGCGCTGGAGGCACTGGCGACGGCTGCCTGGCCGGGCAACGTGCGGCAACTCTACAATGTCGTCGAGCAAAGCTGCGCGTTGACCGCAACGCCCCTGATCCCGCTGGCCCTGGTGGCCCGCGCCCTGCGCAAGCCGGCGCTCGAGGCGCTGAGCTACAGCGAGGCCAAGCACCGCTTCGAGCGCAAATACCTGGTCCAGTTGCTCAAGCTGACCGAAGGCAACGTTGCCGACGCCGCCCGCATCGCCGAGCGCAACCGCACCGAGTTCTATCGTCTGCTGCAGAAATACGATCTGACTCCGGGGATGTTCAAGAACAGCGGCGAACCCACGCCCGAATAGCCGGCCACGCCGGGTCAGGCCGCCTCCAGGCTGACCAGGAGCGCCCCCTCGGCGACCGTGTCGCCCTCGCGGACATGAATCGCGACGACCCGGCCGGCACGCGGCGTCGGAATGTCGAGCGCCACCTTGCCGGTCTCCAGCGTCAGCAGGTTGTCGTCGCGGGCGATGACGTCGCCGACCTTCACCAGCAGTTCGAGGATGAAGACCTTGCCGCTGGCGCAGGAGCCGCAGCTTTGCCAGCATTCCGGGTACTTCGGCATGCGAACGCTGATCGTCTCCATGGGCCATTTTCTCGCAGAACTTGCATTCTACGGCCTCATCCGTATAATGCGCGGCTCTGACAGCGCGCCCGTAGCTCAGTTGGATAGAGTATCTGGCTACGAACCAGAGGGTCGGGCGTTCGAATCGCTCCGGGCGCGCCAACTGGATATGAAGCTGGGCACTTCCACCGAAGTGCCCTTTTTCATTTCTTCTTCCGAATCTGCGGGGCGCCATACGCCATCCCCTGGAAGACGAAAGCCCGGCGGAAGCTCATTATTTCAGCGTTCCGTCGAAAACAGGCATCAAGCGAGAACCCTCGCCACCCTGCGCGACACCCTGGTTCGCCGCGCGATCACCGGGCAGTTGCGCCTGCCCGAAGCCACAGCGGCGCCGGTCCGGAAAGCCCGTAGCGGCCGGCTACGGTCCCTGTCGCGGTCGACCTGCAGGGAAGGGCGATTCTCGCCGCTTGGCATGGCGCTGCCAGGCAGCCCCGGTGCGAACAGGAGCATCTCACGCGGTCCCCGGCTACGGGCGCCGGTAGCCGCCGCCGACGCCTTCCGGCGAGAACACCCACTGCCACAATTGCATGTCGCGAGCGCGGAACGCGCCCGCGCAAGCCAGCAGGTAGTAGCGCCACATCCGCTGGAAGCGGTCTCCCAGGCGCTCGCGGAAGCGGGGCCACGCCGCTTCGAAGTTGGCGTGCCAGGCCATCAGCGTCGTGTCGTAGTCGGCGCCGAAATTGTGCAGGTCCTCGACCACGAAGAGACCTTCCGCGGCGTCGGCGATCTGGCCGATTGCCGGAAGGTCGCCGTTGGGAAAGATGTGCTTGTCGATCCACGGATCGGTGACCGTGTGGCGTTCGTTCTTGCCGATGGTGTGCAGCAGGAAGAGCCCGTCGTCGGCCAGGCAGCGCCGGGCGACCTCCATGAAGGTGCGGTAGTTCCTGTGGCCGACGTGCTCGAACATGCCGACGCTGGCGATACGGTCGAATCGCTCATTGACCGAACGGTAATCCTGCAGGCGGAACTCGAGCGGCAGCCCGGCGTAGCGTTCCTTGGCCCAAGCGGTCTGCTCCCTGGAAACGGTGACGCCGACGCATTCGACGCCGTAGCGCTCGGCAGCGTAGCCCATCAGGCTGCCCCAGCCGCAGCCGATGTCGAGCAGGCGCATGCCCGGTTGCAGGCGCAGCTTGCGGCAGATCAGGTCGAGCTTGGCTTCCTGCGCTGCTTCCAGGTCGTGTGCGCCATCCCAATAGCCGCAGGAATAGGTCATGCGCGAATCGAGCATGGCGGCGTAGAAATCATTGCCCAAGTCATAGTGAACCTCGCCGACGCGCCACGCCCGCTTCAGGCTTTGCCGGTTGAGCAGGCGCGTGCGCAGGGCATGAAACGCGAGGCGCAACGGCCGGATCTTGCGATCGAGGTGGGCGCGCAGGAGCTTCTCGAAGAACTGGTCGAGCCGCTCGGCCTGCCAGTGGCCGTCCATGTAGCTCTCGCCAAGGCCCAGGCTGCCCAGCGAAAAGACGCGCTCGGGAACATCCGCGTCGATGAGACGGATATCCCACGGGCGATCGCCGCCAATCCGGATGTCCGCCTGCTCGAACAACTCTACAAGGAGCCGGTGCAGGCGGGATTCTTCGCTGCCGTTTTCCTCGCTGGTACGGATCGGGGATGACTCTGTCATGGTGTTCTCCCTGGGTCCGCGGTGGGGGAGTCTGCGGGGCGGCCATCGGAGTGCGCATCCGCGTCAGCCATGGCTCGCGAGGAGACTTGCGATCATCGTCTCCGCCTGCGCCCGGTAGCCGCCGCCGAACAGGTTGAGGTGGTTCAGCACATGGTAGAGGTTGTACAGGGTGCGGCGGGTCGCGTACCCCGGGGCGAGCGGCCAGGCTTCCGAATAGGCGGCGTAGAAGCTGGTGCCGAAGCCGCCGAAAAGCTCGGTCATGGCGAGATCGGCTTCGCGGTCGCCGAAATGGACCGCGGGATCGAAGATCACCGGCTCGCCCGAGGCGAGTCGCGCCGCGTTGCCCGCCCAGAGGTCGCCGTGCACCAGCGACGGCACCGGCGCGTGGCCGGCGAGCAGTGCCGGGATCGCCGCCAGCAGCCTCTGGCCGTCGCGCTGCAGGCGTCCGCCGTGCCCCTTGCCCGCCGCCAGCGCAAGTTGCGGGGCGATGCGCCGGTCGCGGAAGAACGTTGCCCAGTCGCCGGTCCAGGCATTGTCCTGCGGCGTCGTGCCGATCGTGTTGTCGCGGTGCCAGCCATGCGCCGGCGCCGTGGTCCGGTGCAACTGCGCGAGGCCGGCCCCGAGGACGGCGTCGCGGCCGCCGCCGGAGAACTCCAGCCATTCGAGCGCGAGGAACGCGACGCCGCTGGCGTCGCCGCAGGCCACGGGCGCCGGCACACGGATCGCCCTGGCGCGCGCCAGTTCCCGCAGGCCGTCGGCCTCGGCTTCCAGCATCGGCAGACGCGCGGCGCTGTTGGTCTTGACGAAGAAGCGATCGACGCCGACCTCGAGCCGCCATGTCGCGTTGAGCGGGGTGCCGCCGAGGTTGGCCCAGCGCGCGGCGCGCGTCGCCGCCGACCAGCGCGCTGGCCGCCGCCTGCCACGCCGACGCCGGCGTCATCGCCGGCGCGCCACGCTCGGTCCGCGTAGCCGCGCGGCGTGTCGATGCCGAGCCGGATGCCGTCGGACAGCAGCGGGCCGACCGGCTGCAGCATGTCCTGCGTGGAAAAGCGGGGACGGGATATTCAATGGCACCCTGAAAAGTATGCTTACCTGATCGGCGTAGTCAATATGTCGGCGGACCAGTTGGCATGATCGGCCTGATCGGGCTCCAGGGGCGCGCACTGTGCGGCGGTTCGTTTAGGGACCGCCTTCGTCGCCCCGTGGTGCAAGCAGCAGGGAGACGCCGCGCTGCCGCCATTTCGGCACCGGTCGCTGCTGCCGGGGGCAAGTGGCACGCCGGCAACCCGGCAATTGCCCCTTCAATAGGTTGTGGCGGGCCAATCAGCGCCAGGTCCCTGCCGGACCCGAGTGGCGACGGTGAACCCTGCGTGATCGCCATGGCGCCCCACGAGTTCATCGGAACCAGATACCGACCGCCATTCTGGACGGATAAACGGCGTGACCGCAACCGGCCTGGCCAGGATGCTGACCCGCCATTGAACGCCGCAACTGGCTCGCCAGGCAAACCCGTCTTGGCGCGGTGCCTGATCGGGTCCAGAATAGGCGAACGCCGAAGGGAACCCCATGACATTTCTCGACCGTGCAACTGCCCTGCTGCTTCCGCACCTCGGTGAGGATCGCCGCGACACCGTGCTGACGCGGGCTTTCTATGGCGAGCACCAAGAAATCTACAGGACAATTGAGCAGACCGGGGCGACCGACGTCTTTACCGTCGCCTGCGTCCGCAGGCTGCTCGACCGTGGCTGTGTCGACTCGCGGCACGCGCTGTCGCTGCTGCTCGAGGTGATCCGAAAGGAAGCCGGCGACGAGAAGCAATCCGACTTCGCCGATCTGATCCGCGCCCTCGACGCGAGCTGCCAGCGCCCGCCCGACGCCGATTGCCCGTACCGTGACCTGCGCGCTTTCCAGGAGCGCGACGCGCCATTCTTCTTCGGTCGTGACGCGTTCACCCGCGAACTCGTCGCAGCCGTCGACCGCAGCCCGTTCGTCGCCGTCGTCGGCGCTTCGGGCAGCGGCAAGTCGTCGGTCGTTCAGGCCGGGCTGATCCCGGTCCTGCGTGCTCGCGGCGGCTGGGCGGTGGCGATCGTCCGGCCCGGGCCGGAACCCTGGCGCAGCCTCGCCGGCTGCCTGCTCGATGTCATCGAGGGCGAGCCGGTCGCCGGCGAGCGAGTGAAACGACAGCTGGCGATCGGGGACCTTGCCGCCGAGCTGACGAATGCCGCGCCCGGTGGCGGCAGGGTCGGATTGCAACACCTGGTCGACGCCGCCCTCGCCGCTGACTCCGG
This sequence comes from Dechloromonas sp., assembly GCA_013693915.1. Lineage (GTDB taxonomy): Bacteria > Pseudomonadota > Gammaproteobacteria > Burkholderiales > Rhodocyclaceae > Azonexus. The sequence continues at coordinate 1,736,672 of CP059264.1, forward strand.
CAGCACCCGCCTGCTGCTGCTCGTCGACCAGTGGGAGGAACTCTACACCTACCAGGCAACCGACGCCGCCACCGCAGCGGCGTTTGCCGACCGACTGGTCGAAGCAACGCAGCGCGCGCCACTGACCGTCGTCCTGACGCTGCGCGCCGACTTTACCGGGCGCGCGATCGAGCACCGGCCGCTGCGCGACCGGCTGCAGCAGGCCACCGTCTTCCTCGGCGGCATGACCCGGGCCGAGCGCGAGCTGGCGATCACCGGCCCGGCGCAGGTAGCCGGGCTGAGCTTCGAAGCGGGTCTCGTCGGCCGCATCCTCGACGACGTCGGCGACGAACCCGGCCATCTGCCGCTGCTCGAATTCTGCCTGACGCAACTGCACGCGCGCCGCCAGGACGGCCAGCTCTGCCAGGCGGCGTACGAGGCCATCGGCCGCGTCCACGGCGCGATCGTCCAGCGCGCCGACAGCGTCATCGCTGAGATGGAAAGCCGGAATGCCGGGCGCGAGGCGATGGCCAGGGACATCTTCCTGCAACTCGTCCAGATCGGCGAAGGCAGCGAGGATACCCGCCGGCGCAGGCAGTTGGCCGATTTCCCGGAAGGCGCGCGACCGCTGATCGGCGATCTCGCTACGGCGCGCCTGCTGGTCACCGGCCGCGACGCCGCCAGCGGGCAGGAAACCGTCGAGGTCGCGCACGAAGCGCTGATCCGCAACTGGCCGCGATTGCGGGCCTGGCTGCAACAAGACCGCGATGACCTTCATCAGTGGAACGAGATCGAGCGTGCGACGGCGGCTTGGCAAGCGCACGGCGAGATCTACCGCTGGCCCGACGAGCGGGTGATTCTCGAAGCTGCGCCGATGCTGCGGCGACTCGGCACGCGCTTCGTCCTGAACGGGGCCGCACGGGACTTTCTCGGCCCGATCGAGGTCGACGAAATGCTCGTCCGGCTCGACGATCCAACCACCGCGCACGCGCTGCGGGCAAGGATCGGCGACCGGCTGGCGCTCCTGCCCGGCGGTGACCCGCGCCCCGGGGTCGGCGTGCGTCCCGACGGGCTGCCGGAGATCGCCTGGCAGGCGATCCCGGGTGGCGAAGTCGAACTCGAGGTCGAGGCGAGCGGGCTTCTGCGCCGCTGGCGTGGCCGCCCGCGCTTCACCGTCGACCCATTTCACATGGCGCGTTATCCGGTGACGGTGGCCCAATGGCGCGCCTTTCGCGACGCCGCCGACGGTTACGGAGAACTGATAGGCAAGCCCTACGGCGTGCCGCCGGCAACGCAGCGGGGCCGCGACAACCAGCCCGCAGTGAACGTCTCCTGGATCGAAGCCACGGCTTTCTGCGAATGGCTGGGGGCGGCGCTCGGCCATCCCGTTCGCTTGCCCACCGAGTGGGAATGGCAGCAGGCCGCCACCGGCGGTGACCGAACGAAGGAATATCCCTGGGGCGACTGGCGGGAAGGCCATGCCAACACCGTCGAAAGCGAACTGGGCCGGATGACCGCGGTCGGCCTCTACCCGCAGGGGGCCAGCGGCCAGGGCGTGCTGGACCTTGCCGGCAATTCCTTGGAGTGGTGCCTGAACAAGTTCGATGCGCCGGAGGACGTAGAGCGCAGTGGGGACGCCCGGCGCGTGGTTCGCGGCGGCTCCTGGAGCGGCGCCCGCGACTTCGGGCGCTGCGCCTGCCGCGATCACGACGGTCCGGGCGGCCGCGGCAGCCTCCTGGGTTTGCGCTTGGTGTGTGTCTCCCCATCCCGACGCGCCGACCACTGGCTCGCTGATCTCTGTCAACTCCGGTTCACCGGCCCTCTGGAACGCCGCCCGGCGGCGTTGTGCGGGCGCGCAGCGCCCCGCGCGCACCTGTCCGCTCGAAAGGATTGCCAGCCGCCGCCCGAGCCGTCATACTTAGCCTGCCGGTGCGAGCCGGTGGGGCGGCCTGATACGACCCGGCGCGTGGTTCGCGGCGGCTCCTGGAACAACAACCGCGACAACGCGCGCTGCGCCTACCGCAATCACAACGATCCAGGCAACCGCAACAACAACCTGGGTTTGCGCTTGGTGTGTGTCTCCCACATCGTGCAGGCCTTCGGAAAACCCGACCCGCCAGGGTTGGGCCGGAAATGTCCGTCGACCACGGTCGGCGGGCCGAGGCGAGGGCGCTGTGGATGGCGCAGGCTGGTCCCGTCCGCACGGATTGCCCGAAAAGGGTGCGCGCCGTCGGGCATATATCCAACAGGGGCGCCTCCCGGGCGCAAGCCCCGAGGCGCCCCGCCCTGATCGGCTTAGCGCGCGCTCTGTTTCAGCCAACCGCCGAGCAGGCGTCCAATCTCGGCCACGATGGTGCTGACGTGCTCGTACTGGCCGGCGCTGAGCCAACGCCAGTCGTGGGCCAGGCGCAGGTAGATCCGCAGATGGTTCAGCGCCGCGTCGGCCGCGCGCAGTGCGTTCAGGCGTGGCGCGGCGCGCTGGCTCTGGGCTTCGGACAGCGCTTCCTGCAGGTCGAGGGCAGCGTCGATCAGCCGCTGCGTCACCGTGAAGCGGAATGCGCGCGGAAACTTCTCGGCCCGCGGCAGCAACCAGGCAAGGAGGTCATAACAGCGAGTGAACACGATCATCTCTTCGGGCATCGATTTCTCCGGTGGCAAGCGGGGCGGCGCCGGGCCGCCCGGCGCAGGCGCCAGCGAAGCGTACCACCGCCTTTGTGCGTGGGAGAACCTGCTAGCGGCCTGCGGCAAGGCCGCACGCGGCAAGCGCGGCCGGCGCGCCGCGGCGACCTTCGAATACCAGTTCGCCGATCGCCTGCTGGCGATCAAGCGCGATCTGACCTGCGGCAGCTACCGGCCGGGGCCTTACGTGCACTTCACCATCGCCGAACCGAAGCGGCGCAAGATCAGCGCCGCCCCTTTCGCCGACCGCGTGGTCCATCACGCGCTGTGCCGCATCATCGAGCCGCGCTTCGAGCGTCTGTTCATCGCCGACAGTTACGCGAACCGCGTCGGCAAGGGTATACACCGGGCTGTGGACCGCTTGCAGCAGTTTGCACAACGCTACGACTACGTGCTGCGCGCAGACATTGTCAAGCACTTCCCGTCGATCGACCACGCGATCCTGCGCCAGACGCTGGCGGGGACGATCCCCGAGGACGACGTGCTGGCGCTTGTCGACCACATCCTTGAAAGCGGCGCCGGCGTGCTCGACGACGAGTATCCCATGGTCTATTATCCCGGTGACGATCTCCTGGCGGCCTGCCGCCCGCGTGGCCTGCCGATCGGCAATCTGACCTCGCAGTTCTGGTCGAATTGCTACCTGCATCCGTTCGACCAGTTCGTCACCCGCGAGCTCCGTTGCCGGGCGTACCTGCGCTACGTCGACGACTTTGCGCTGTTCAGCAACAGCAAACGCGAGCTGTGGGCGTGGAAGCGTGCGCTCGTCGAGCGCCTGGCGCGCTTGCGGCTGACGATTCACGAGCACGCGACGCAAGTCTTGCCGACAGCCTGCGGCATTCCGTGGCTGGGCTTCGTCGTCCATCCGGGTTACCGCCTGGTCAAGGCGCACAAGGTGCGGGCGGCCACCGGCCATCTCGGCGAACGCCTCGACGACTACCGTGCCGGGCGAATCAGCTTCGGCGAACTCGACGCCAGCGTCAAAGGCTGGGTGAACCACATCCGCTATGCCGATTCCTGGGGCCTGCGACGGCACGTCTTTCGCGGGCTGCGTTTCCAGATGCGGCCACCGACCGCCGCCGATGCGGGTTTTCGGTTATCATGACGATTGCACGCCGCTCGCCGCCGCCACCCGGCATTCCGCAACTGCCACTTTTCCGAGCCCGCCATGGACATCCTCCAACGCGCCACACAACTGCTGCGGCCCTTGATGGATCAAGAGCGCCGCGACACCTTGCTGACGCTTGCTTTCAGCGGCGAACATCGCGACATTTACGACGCCATCCGCCAGGACGGCGCGACGACCGACTTCACGGTGCGCTGCGTCCGCTACCTGCTCGACCGCGGCTGCGTGCGCTCGCGGCATGCGCTGTCGCTGCTCCTCGAAACGGCCGGCGGCGAAGCCGGCGACGATCGCCAGGCGGCGTTCCGCGCGCTGATCGACGAACTTGACCGCTCCTGTCGCCCCGGCATGGCCGGCGACAAACTGCACTCCGATCGCGGAACCCGAACCATGACCAGCCCGTCGACGATCCTTTTCCTCGCCGCCAGCCCTGATGGCGAACAGAAGCTCGCACTCGACGTCGAGGCGCGCCAGATTCGCGANAAGATACGTGCCGCGGAGCACCGCGACACCCTTGTCTTCCGGAGCGAGTGGGCGGTACGACCCGACGACCTGTTGCAGTACCTGAACGAATACCGGCCTCAGGCCGTGCATTTCAGCGGGCACGGCAGCAGCAGCGAGCTCATCCTCAACGACGAAAACGGTCACCCCAAGCCCGTAAGCCGGGAGGCCCTGCGCAGGCTGTTCGGCCTGCACCGGGAGAGCGTCCGGCTGGTGGTGCTGAACGCCTGCTTCTCGCAGGCGCAAGCGCAAGCCATCGTCGAGGAGATCGACTGCGCGATCGGAATGAAACGCGCCATCGGCGACGAGGCCGCGATCGTCTTTGCCGCCGCTTTCTATCGCAAGCTGGGTTTTGGCGATTCGGTGGCAAAGGCGTTCGAGGAAGGACGCGTCGCGCTGATGCTGCAGGGTATCCCCGAGGAAAGCACTCCCCAGTTGCTGGTCAGGAGCGGCGTCGACGCGAATCGGGTGTTTCTCGCCGGGCCTGCGGCAAACCCCGCTAGGCCCGTCGCAGCAAGCCGCGCCGGGCGCGGCGGGCCAGTCCCTGGCGGCAGTCGATCGCGCCGCGCCAGCCGCTCTGATCGCGCTGCGCAAGGCGATTACCGACTCGGCGACGATACCTGCCTTGGCCGAGGACGAGATCGCGGCGATCCTGCGCCACACGCCGCGTACCCTTGAAGAATACCGTCTGGCGCGCATCGCCGAGTGGTCGCAGCCGCGCTACGGAATCGACAAGCGCTTCACGCGGCTGACGCTGCTGCTCGATCAGGGGCCGGAGGCGCAGGGCGAGCGCTGGCAGGCCCAGCAGCAGACTTTCGCCGACCTGCGCGATGTCCTCGCGGCAGCGCCCGATCGTGCACTGGTCGTGCTTGGTCCGCCGGGCTGCGGCAAGAGCACGCTGCTGCGCCGCCTCGAACTCGACCTGGCCGTCGCCGCGCTGCGCCGCCGAACCCGCGCAGGCACCCTGGAGTTTCTTCGTCTCGCTGAACCGCCATCATGGCCCCCGGCCGCATGATCCGCCGCCGCTGCCGCGGCAATGGCTGGCGCACGAATGGTCGCTGTGCTCCCGCAACCTGCCGCCTTTCGACGAAGTTCTGGAAGGCGGCCGCTTGATCCTGCTGCTCGATGCCGTCAATGAAATCCCGCATGCAGACGCCGCCGACTACAGCAGCCGCATCGCGCTGTGGCGTGATTTCCTGGCCGAGCTGCCGCGCGGCACGCGCATCGTGTTTTCGTGCCGCAGTCTCGACTACAGCGCCTTGCTATCGACGGCCGAACTGCCGGTGCCGCAGGTGCGCATCGAGCAGATGAGCGACCTCCAGGTCGAGGAATTCCTGAGACTCTACGATCCGCAGGGTGGCGCGGCGCGCTGGGAGCAATTGCGCGGCACGCCGCAGCTCGACCTTTACCGCTCGCCGTTCTACCTCCGCCTGCTGGTTGCGCAGGCGGGCGCCGGCGGCGCGGGGGTGCCGGGCCGGGCGGCGCTGTTTACCGGCTTCGTGCGCCAGGCGCTGCGGCGCGAGATCGAGGCCGGCAATCCGCTGTTTTTCGACCATGACCTGTTGAGCGACTGGGAACGCGGGCGCAGCGCACGCTACGAATGGTCGGATGATGATCCCTATGAACTCCCGGAAGACGGATCCCTTTTTGTGGCGCTCGCGACCTTCGCGAGGGATCTGCAGTTGCGGCGCAGAGCGGGCAGCGCGCCGTCCCGCGGCGACGTTGCCGGCGAGGCGCGGGTCCGCGTCCGGAGGCGCGAGGCGCTGGCGCTGCTCGANCCCCGGCACGGCGAGGCGTTGCTGAGCGCCGGCCTGGCCTTGCAGGTGCTCGACGTGGACCGCCGCGACGTGTTGTTCATCCATCAGCTCTTCCAGGAATACTTTGCCGCCCGGGCCGTTGCCGCCGTGCCGCAACCCGATCTGGCCGCCAGTGCCTGGCGTGCCGACGAGATTTCGCCGACCCTGCCGGAAGTGCTCGCCGGGCTGGCGGCCGCCGACCCGCTGCCGGAAGCGCCGACCACCGGCTGGGAAGAAAGCTTCGTTCTCGCCGCCGCGATGGCGCCAGCGCCCGAGGCTTTCGTCGCGGCATTGATGGAGGTGAACCTGCCGCTCGCCGGCCGTTGCGCGGCGCAGCCCGACGTCGCCGTTTCCGACGCCTTGCGCCGGCGGCTGCAGCGGGCGCTGGTCGAGCGCAGCCGCGACCCGCAAGCCGACCTGCGCGCGCGCATCGTTGCCGCGCGTGCCCTGGGCGAAGTCGGCGATCCGCGCTTCGAGCGGCGCCGGGGCGCGGTTGGCGATTACCTGTTGCCGCCGCTGCGGGCNATCCCCGCCGGAACCTACGCGATCGGCAGCGACGAAGGGTTGTACGAAGACGAGGCGTCGGTCCACGAGGTGACGCTGGACGCTTTTGCGATCGGCCAGTTTCCGGTCACCAATGCCGAGTGGCGATTGTTCATCGCCGCCGGCGGCTACGACGACGAGCGCTGGTGGGACGGTGCTGCGGCACGACGCTGGCGGCGCGGCGAGGGAACCGGCGAAGGACCGAAGCAGCAGTGGCGCGATAACCGGCAGTGGCTGCGCGACAACCCCGACGCATATCGGCGGATGGTCGATGATGGCCGGATTACCGGAGTCGCAGCGGCGACGTGGGACGAATTGCTGGCGATGTCGGACGCCGACTTCGAGGCCGTGCTCGATGGCTGGTATCCGGCCGGCCGGCAGACACAACCCGAGCGCTGGAACGACCCGGCGTTCAACGACCCCAGTCAGCCGGTGGTCGGCATCTGCTGGCACGAAGCGCGTGCCTACGGCGCCTGGCTGTCGGCGCAGACCGGGCAGGTGTGGCGGCTCCCCAGCGAGGCCGAATGGGAAGCCGCCGCGCGCGGCCATAGCGGCCGGCGCTACGCCTGGGGCGACGACTTCGCCGCCGCGCGCTGCAACACCTTCGAGACCCATGTCCGCGGCACGACGCCGGTCGGTGTCTTTCCGGGCGGCGACACGCCCGAAGGGGTCGTCGACCTGACCGGCAACGTCTGGGAATGGACCGCCAGCGCCTATCGGCCTTACCCTTGGCGGCCCGATGGCCAGCGCGAGGATCCGGAAGCAGGCGACGCCCGGCGCGTGGTTCGCGGCGGCTCCTGGTACAACTACCGCGACTTCGCGCGCTGCGCCTTCCGCTATCACGTCGATCCAGGCTACCGCTTCAACTACCTGGGTTTGCGCTTGGTGTGTGTCNNTCCCCATCCCGACGCGCCGACCACTGGCTCGCTGATCTCTGTCAACTCTGGTTCACCGGCCCTCTGGAACGCCGCCAGGCGGCGTTCTGCGGGGCGCGCAGCGCCCGCGCGCGGCCTGCGCAGCACTTGCCTGCTTGGCAAGGTTGAATTGCCTGCGGCTTGACGGCGGCGGTCGCGGTTGCATGCTGCGCCGGACGGTCCGGCGTTCTCCGCGGCGATGCCGGCGGTGACCCGTTCAGCGGCGCGCCAGATGACGCAGCGACAGGACGGCGAAGACCAGGCCGACGGCGCTGCCCGCCAGCACGTCGACCGCGACATGCTGGCGGATCGCCAGGGTCGACCAGGCGATCGCCGCGCACTGCAGCCAGTTGGCGATGGCCAGCCAGCGCGGCGCCTTGATGCCGTTCAGGATGTGCTGCAGCCAGACGGCGGAGAACACCGCGGTCGCGACATGCAACGAGGGGCAGGCATTGCCCGAGAGGTCGATGCCCTTGATCATGACCAGTCCGGGATGCGCCGCCCAATCCACGGCGTCCTGCGGAATGGTCGTCGGCCACAGCCAGAACAGGGCGAGGCAGAACAGGCAGAGCGCGCCGATCCACATTCCGTAGCCGAGCAGCTGGCGGCGGTCGGGCAGGAATGCCGGCGGCAGGGAGACGTAGGCCCAGAGCGAGACATAGACGCCGAAGGCGGCCGGCGTGAACGGAATCCATTCGTCGATGACGGTCAGCGGCATCACCGTCGGCGGCGCCAGCGGATTGCGCATCACGCCAAAGTAGCCGGCGAAGAACAGGACCATGAATGCCATGGTGCCGAACGCCTTGAGCGCGCGCAATCGTGAGGCGCGCAGCGCTGCCTGCCGGTACCAGGGTTCTGTCCGGCCTTGTCCGACAGGGACTGGACTGGGTGAGGAACTGCTCAAATCGACTCCGGAAGAAGGTCGCCATTGACCGCGGCGGTGTTCGCCAGCGCGGTGCGCGCCGGCCGGGTCCCCATTTTGACCTATAATGCGGGCCATCATGGATTCCCTGACCATTATTCGCGAGTTTCTCGAAAGCCGCCTGGAAGTCGCTCCGGAGCGCGTGCTTCCGGAAGCGAAACTGGATGATCTCGACGTCGACTCGCTGCGGCTGGCCGAAATCATGTTCGAGTTCGAGGAACGCTTCAATCTGACGCTGCACCGGAACCTCAAGAGCCCCCGTACCGTCGGCGAGCTGGTTGTGCTCATGGATCGGCTGCGTAGCGAGCAGGGCTGACGCGATGACCCGGCGGCGAGTCGCGGTGACCGGCCTCGGTCTGGTCAGCCCTTACGGTGGCGATCCCGGCGATTTCTTTGACCGCCTGCTGGCCGGGGAGTCGGCGATCCGCTTCCTGCGCACCGACGATGTTCCCCGCCCGCTGGCCATGCCCTTCGTCAGTTGCGCCGGTTTCTCGGCCGATGCCGTGCTCGGCCGGGCGCTGGCGGGGACGCTGGACCGCTTTGCCCAGCTTGGCCTCGCCGCAGCCTTCGCGGCCTGGGACGATGCCGGATTCCCGCGCCAGGCGGCGGGGCTGGATCGGGAAAGCTGNGGGGTGGCGTGGGGCACCGCGCTGGGCGGCACGCTCGCCTACGAGAAGGGTTACCGGGATCTCTGGCAACGCGGCCGCGAGCGCCTGTCACCGCTCTCGCTGATCCTCGGCCTGAACAACGCGGCGAATGCCCATATTTCGATCCAGCTCGGNGCTGGGGGCGTCAGCATGACCCATACCGTCGCCTGCGCGTCCTCCGCCATCGCCATCGGCGAAGCCTTTCGCCGCGTGCGCAGCGGCGAGGCGCCGGTCATGGTCAGCGGCGGCTCGGATGCGCCGCAGGCCTACGCCGTGGCGCGGGCGTGGGAGTCCTTGCGCGTCCTCGCCAGCGGCGACGAAGACGAGGCGCCGCAATGCTGCCGCCCGTTCAGCGTCGACCGCAGCGGTCTCGTCCTTGGCGAGGGCGGGGCGGCGCTGGTGCTCGAGGACTGGAATCACGCCGTCGCCCGCGGCGCCCGCATCCACGGCGAGATGGTCGGTTACGGCACGAGTTGCGACCACAGTCACCTGGTGCGCCCCGATGCGGCCGGGCAGGCGCGCGCTCTGGCGGCGGCGCTGGCCGATGCCGGGCTGGCTCCCGGCGACATCGACTACGTCAACGCGCACGGCACGGCGACNCCCGAAGGCGACCCGGTAGAGGTGGCGGCACTGCGTGCCGCGTTCGGCGATCGCGCCGCGCGGCTGCCGGTCAGCGCGACCAAGTCGCTGCACGGGCACCAGCTTGGCGCCGCCGGGGCCGTCGAGGCCATCGTCACCGTGCTCGCCCTGTGCGAGCAGGCGCTGCCGCCGACCGCCCATCTCGCCGACCTCGACCCCGACTGTGCCGGTGTCGACCATGTCCTCGCTGCCCGCCGTGGCCAGACCCTGCGGGCAGCGCTCTCCAACTCGTTCGCCTTTGGCGGCAGCAACGCGGTGCTCGCCTTCCGCGCCGTTGCCTGATCGAAGCAAGGAATCGCCCCATGCCACAAGAAATCTCCCCGGAAGCCGTCGACGCCCTGCTTCCCGAGGTTGCCGAACTGATCGTCGAGGCGCTGAACCTGGAAATGTCGCCCGGCGAGATCGCGCCCGATGCGCCGCTGTTCGGCGAAGGCTTGGGACTCGACTCGATCGACGTGCTGGAAATCGCGCTGGTCATTTCCAAGCGCTACGGCTTCCAGTTGCGCTCGGACAACGAGGACAACGTGCGCATCTTTTCCTCGCTGCGCACCCTGGCTGCGCACATCGCCGCCCGGCGCAGCAAGTGAACATGACCCCGGCCAACCTGGCGCGCGGCCTCGCCCTCTTCGCCCTGGCGGCGGCATGGGCCTGGCTGGCGCATCAGGGGAGCGCCGGGGAGGGTAATCCCGATTTCGCCGCGGCGCTGGCGACTTTGCCCGTCGTTGCCATCGTCGTCATGCTGCTGTGGCGCGCCGGCAACCCGCTGTGGCCCGCCGCCGGCGGTCTCGCCATGCTCGGCCTGCTTGCTTGGCTGTGGCCGGCGCTGCGCCAGAACGTGGCGCTGCTCTATTTCGTCCAGCATCTCGCCACCAACCTGGCCCTCGCCATTCTCTTCGGGCGCAGCCTGTTCGGACCGCGCGAAGCCCTGGTCACGCAGCTCTCGCGCAAGGCGCATGGCGGCGTCATCTCTGCCGCCAAGGCTCGTTACACCCGGAAGGTGACGGTCGCCTGGAGCATCTTCTTTCTCGCCACGGCGCTGTTGTCGACCGCGCTGTTCTGGCTGGCGCCGCCCGCCGTCTGGTCGGCCTTCGCCAATCTGCTGACAGTGCCGCTGCTCCTGCTGATGTTCGCCGTCGAGCACTTTTTCCGCTATCGCCTCCTGGCGCCGGGCGACCGCTCCAGCGTCGCCGACACCATTCGCGCCTACCGGGCGGCAACGCAGCGGCGCACCGATACGTTGGCCAACCACCGATGAGCGCGGTGCCGCTGCTCGGGCACGCCAGCCTCGACGACATCCTCGCCTGGCGGCCGTCGGGTCCGGTGCGCGTGCGCGAATTTCTTGCCGACGCGGCGGCGCTGGCGGCGCAACTGCCGGCCGGTCGCCAATTCCTCAACGTCTGCCAGGACCGCTACCGCTTCACGGTGGGCCTGGCCGCCGGGCTGATCAGCGGCCGGACCAGCCTGCAACCCGCCGCGCAAGCGGCGGAAACGTTGCGTCAGGTGCGCGCCGCCTACCCGGACGTCTTCTGCCTGTGCGACGGTGATTTCGCCAGCGGCGACCTGCCGCGCTGCGACTTTCCGGAACTGGCTGGGGTCGACCCGGANAAGGTGGTCGAAATCCCGGAGATTCCGGAGGACCGCATTGCCGCCTGCCTGTTCACCTCGGGCTCGACGGGCCTGCCGGTGCCCCACCCCAAGACCTGGGGCAGCCTGGTCAGGAGCGGGCGGGCCGAGGCCGAGCGGCTGGGGATGCTGGCCCGCCCGCACGCGATCGTCGGCACCGTCCCGGCCCAGCACAGCTACGGCTTCGAATCGACCGTCCTGCTCGCTCTTCATGGCAATTCGCCGTTCTGGTCGGGCAAGCCGTTTTATCCGCAGGACATCGTCGCTGCCCTCGATGCGGTTCCCCGTCCGCGGATGCTGGTAACCACGCCCTTTCACCTGTCCGGGTTGCTGGCCGCNGGGGTCGACCTGCCGCCCGTCGACCTGCTGCTCTCGGCCACCGCCCCGCTTTCGGCGCGGCTTGCCGCCGCGGCCGAGAGGCGCTTCGCGGCGCCGCTCCACGAGATCTACGGGTGCACCGAAGCCGGCCAGATCGCCAGCCGGCGGACGACCGCCGAACCGGCGTGGGAGTTGCTCGCCGATGTCCAGCTTGATCAGGATGGCGAGCGGACGACCGCTTCCGGCGGGCATGTCGAGGGCCGGGTGGCGTTGTCCGACAGCATCGAGATCCTCGGCGACGGGCGCTTCCTGCTGCACGGGCGCCATGCCGATGTGGTCAACATCGCCGGCAAGCGCTCTTCGCTCGCCTACCTGAACCACCAGGTCGCCGCGCTGCCNGGGGTGACCGATGCCGTCTTCTTCCTTCCGGATGACGAGACAGACGGCGTCGGCCGCCTGTGCGCCTTCGTCGTCGCGCCCGGCGTCGAGCGCCGGCAACTGCTGGCGGCGCTCCGCGACCGCATCGATCCGGTGTTCCTGCCGCGGCCGCTGATTCTCGTCGATTCCCTGCCGCGCAACGCCACCGGCAAGCTGCCGCGCGAGCGCCTGCTGGCCCTGTACGCGAGCCACAAATCAGATGCCGGCCACTGAATTTTCGTGGGTCGTGCCGCCGGACCATCCGGCGCTGGCCGGTCATTTCCCCGGCCGGCCGATCGTGCCCGGCGTCGTCCTGATCGACCGTGCCATCGTGTTCGCCGAGCGCCTGCTCGATTGCGCCGAAGTTTGCTGGGAGATCGCCAACGCCAAGTTCCTGAGCCCGGTCGGCCCGGGCGAGACGCTCGCTTTCCGGCTCGAGGTCGCGGGTGGCGGCGCGATTGCCTTCAGCGTGCGCGCTGGCGGACGCGCCGTCGCTTCCGGCAGCCTGACGCCGCCCCGGCCATGAGCCGCCACCCGGCGCCCGCCTCCGACTGGCGGCAGCAGCAGGAGAAGAGCCATCTGGCGATCCTCAAGTTGATGGTCTGGATTTCGCTGACCTTCGGTCGTGGGATCGGGCGCGTCGTCCTCTACGGCATCGCCGCCTACTACTTGCTTTTCGCCGCCGCCGCCCGGCGCGCCAGCCGCACCTACCTCGGGCGCGCGCTCGGGCGCTGGGCCGAATGGCCGGACGGCTTCCGCCATGTCCTCAGCTTCGCCAGCACCATCCACGACCGCATCTACCTGCTCAACGACCGCTTCGACCTTTTCGACATCGAGGTGGTCGGCGCCGAGGCGCTGCTGGCTTCGCTGCAGCAGCAGTCCGGCGCGCTGCTGATCGGCGCTCATCTCGGCAGTTTCGAAGTCCTGCGCGCGGTCGGCCGGGGCAGGGCGGGGCTCAAGGTGGCGATGCTGATGTACGCGGAGAACGCGCGCAAGATCAACGCGACGCTGGCCGCGATCAACCCGGCAGCAACCGAGGACATCATTGAGCTCGGGCGCATGGACTCGATGCTGCTGGCCCGCGACCGGCTCGATCAGGGCTATGTCGTCGGCATGCTGGCAGACCGCGATCTGGGCGACGATGCCACGGTCGACTGCGAATTCCTCGGCGAAATGGCGCCGTTTCCGGTCGGGCCCTGGCGCATGGCGGCGATGCTGCGCCGGCCGGTGTTCTTCATGGCCGGGCTGTATCTCGGCGGCAACCGTTACCGGATCCACTTCGAGCCGCTGGCCGATTTTTCCGCAACGCCGCGCGGCGAAGCCGCCGCCGCGATCGACGCGGCGCAACGGCACTACGCCGCGCGCCTGGCGCACTACTGCCGGCTGGCACCCTACAACTGGTTCAATTTCTTCGACTTCTGGCGCAGGGAGCGATGAGGCGATCTTTCTGCTGCCTGCTGCTGGCATTGCTGGCGATGCCGGCGTTCGCCGCCTTCGATGTCGGCGAACTGATGGGCGAACTTGCCCGCCACCGCGGCGGCCGGGCGAAATTCGTCGAGAAGAAGACCATCGCGCTGCTCGACCAGCCGCTGATGTCACCGGCGAGATGACCTACAGCGCCTCCGGGCGCCTGGAAAGGCGGACGTTGACGCCGAAGCCGGAAACCATGGTGCTCGACGGCGAGGTGCTGAGCATCGAGCGCGACCGGAAGAAGCTGACCGTCGATCTCGCCAGCCAGCCGGAGGCGCTGGCCTTCATCGACAGCATCCGCGGGACGCTGACCGGCAACCGCGCGGCACTGGAAAGGAACTACCTGCTGCACCTGGCGGGCAGTTCCGACAAATGGACGCTGACCCTGCTGCCGAGCGAACCGAAGATCGCCGCGCTGGTCCAGCGCATCACGGTGAGCGGCGGCCGTGGCCGCGTGCGCACCATCGAGTATCTGCAGGCGGACGGCGATCGCTCGCTGCTGACCATCGAACCGATCGAGTCGCGATGACCGGGGTGGCGCGGCGCTCGGTCGTGATCTGGCTGCTGGCCACGCTGGCCGGCGTGGCGATTGTCTGGAACAGCCGCTTTGTCGCCGACATGTCGTTCTTCCTGCCCGCCCGCCCCGGCGCGGCGCAGCAGGTCCTGGTTGACCAGATCAGGACCGGCGCCGTTTCCCGTCTGCTGATGCTCGCCATCGCCGGTGGCGATGCGCGCCAGCGCGCCGGCCTGTCGCGCGACCTGCGGCGCCGGCTGGCCGCCGGGCCCGGGTTCGTCGCGGTCCAGAACGGCGAAGCCGGCAGCAGCGACAGCGACCGCGACTTCCTGATCCGCCATCGCTACCTGCTGAGCCCGGCGGTCAGCCCGGAACGCTTCACGGTCGACGGCTTGCGCGCGGCCATCGCCAACAGCATCGACCTCGTGGCGTCGCCCGCCGGACTGATGCTGAAGCCGTTGCTGGCGCGCGACCCGACCGGCGAACTGGTCGAACTGCTCGGCAGCCTGGACGGCGGCGTCCAGCCGGCCAGCCGGGAAGGTGTCTGGGCCTCGCGTGACGGCAAGCGGGTAATGCTGCTGGTGCAGACACGGGCGCTCGGTTCCGATACCGATGGCCAGGAAGCGGCGATCGCCGACATCCGCCGTGAGTTCGCCGCCGCCGCCGCGGTCGCCGGGATCGCGGACGCCACTCTGCAACTGTCAGGCCCCGGTGTCTTCGCGGTCAATTCGCGCGAGACGATCCGGAGCGACGTGACCCGCCTGTCGCTGATCAGCACCGTCGCCATCATCGCCGTCCTGTTGTTCGTCTATCGTTCGCCGCGGCTGTTGCTGCTCGGCCTGCTGCCGGTCGCCTCCGGCGCTCTGGCCGGCGTCGTCGCCGTCAGCCTGGCCTACGGCATGGTGTTCGGCATCACTGTCGGCTTCGGTTCGGCGCTGATCGGCGAGGCAGTCGATTACTCGATCTACTACTTCGTACAGTCCGGCCGCATCGGCGTTGCTGCCTGGCGCGAGCGCTTCTGGCCGACGATCCGCCTCGGCGTGCTGACCTCGGTGTGCGGATTCGGCGCGCTGGTCTTNTCGGGTTTCCCCGGACTCGCCCAGCTCGGGCTGTATTCCCTGAGCGGCGTGCTGACCGCCGCGCTGGTCACCCGCTTCGTGCTGCCGCACCTCGCCGGCAGCCGGCCCCAGGCGCGCGACCTCGCCGGCCTCGGCAGGGCCGCGGCGTGCGCCTTCGCTGCCCTGCGCGCCGGGCGCTGGCCGGTGCTGCTCCTCGCCGCGCTGGCCGCCGCCCACCTGTTCGCCCACCGCGACGAGATGTGGAATTCGAGCATTTCGGCGCTGAGTTCGGTCAGTGCCGCGGACACGGCGGCCGACCAGGCGTTGCGCGCCGACATCGCCGCCCCGGATTCGCGCTACATGGTCGTCGTCGCTGGCGCCGATCGGGAAGCCGCCCTCGTGGCTGCCGAAAGGGCNGGGGAAAGCCTCGACCGCCTGGTCGCCGGCGGTGTCATCGGCGGCTACGACAGTCCGGCGCGTTTCCTGCCCAGCCTGGCGACCCAGCGGGCGCGTTGCGCCAGCCTGCCCGGGGCGGACGAACTGCACGCCCGCCTGCAGGCGGCGCAGGCCGGCTCGCCGCTGGCGGCGGGCAAGCTTAGCGCCTTCATCGACGACGTCGCCGGCGCCCGGGAACGCTGTGCGCTGACCCGCGAGGCGCTCGCCGGCACCAGTCTGGCGCTGGCCGTCGACGCGCTGTTGCTGCAGCGCGCCGACGGCTGGAGCGTTCTCCTGCCGCTGCATCCGCCCGCCGGCAACGCGCACGCGGAGATTGCCGCCGGCCAGGTGCGCGCCGCGCTGGCCGGAAGTGCTGCCCTGTTCGTCGACATGAAGGGCGAACTTGACCAGCTCTACAACGATTACCTGCACGAAGCGATGCTGCTTTCCCTTGCCGGGTTCGCCGCCATCGTCGCGCTGCTGGCCGTCGCCCTGCGCTCGGCGCGGCGGCTTGCCGGCGTGCTGCTGCCGCTGCTGCTGGCGGTCGTGCTGGTGATTGCCGGGCTCGGCGCGTGCGGACAACAGTTGCAGCTGCTGCACCTGATTGGCATGCTGCTGATCGTCGCCGTCGGCTCCAATTACGCGCTGTTCTTCGACCGCGCCACGGTTGGCGGCGCGATCGAACCGGAAACGCTGGCGTCGATGCTGGTCGCCAACCTGACGACAGCCATCGGCTTCGGCACCCTGGCGCTTTCGCAGGTGCCGGTGCTGCACGCGGTCGGTGTCACCGTCGGACCGGGAGCGCTTCTCGCCCTGGTGCTGGCGGCCATCTTCGTTCCCCGGCCGGCGGTGCCATGAAGCCTGGCGTGCGCCGCGATCGGCGCCCTTGCGGCGTGCGGAACCCGGTGTCACGCGGGCGCCTCGGCGCGGCATCGCCGCCGTTCCCTCACGGCGGTTGCGAGCGCGCGGCGTCGCCGGTTTTGTGGGAGAATTTTCCTGAACGCGGATACCTCGCCACCTGAACTTATGCCGCAGCCCTGGAAACCCTCGCCAGCGATTCAGCTCTCGTTCGCCGCTCATGGCGCCGCCGCCGTCAGCATGCTTGCCGTTCCCGGGTCGTGGCCGTGGGCGCTCGGCGCCGTCGCCGTGAACCAGTTGCTGCTTTCCGGCGCCGGCATGCTGCCGCGTTCGGCGCTGCTCGGTGCCAACCTGAACCGGCTGCCGGCGGCCGCGGCGGCACGGCGCGAGATCGCGCTGACCATCGACGACGGACCGGACCCCGAGGTGACGCCGCGCGTGCTCGACCTTCTCGACGCGGCGGGAGCGCGGGCCAGCTTCTTCTGCATCGGCGGTCGCGCCCGGCAACATCCCCGTCTCTGTCGCGAGATCGTCGCCCGCGGGCATCGCGTCGAAAATCACGGCGATTCGCATTCCTGGATGTTCGCGACCTTCGGCCGTGCCCGCATGCGCGCCGACATCGCCGCCGCCCAGACCACGCTCAGCGAAGTAACCGGCCAGGCGCCGCAGTTCTTCCGCCCGACGGCCGGCCTGCGCAATCCGCTGCTCGACCCGGTTCTCGCCAGCCTCGACCTGCGCCTCGCCTCGTGGACCCGCCGTCCCTACGATACGCGGACGGGCGACGGGCGGCGCGTTCTCGAGCGCCTGACCGGCCGCCTCGGTCCCGGCGACATCCTGCTGCTGCACGATGGCAATGCCGGCCTGACGCCGGCCGGCGAGCCGCTCATCCTCGCCGTGCTGCCGCCGCTGCTGGCCGCTGTCGCCGCGGCCCGCCTGGTGCCGGTGACGCTGACGGCGGCCGTGCAATGACGGCAAGCTTCGACAAGGTGCTGCTCGACGACGCGAGCCGGCCTTTCCGGGGCAGCGGCCGGTTCGCCTACCACTATTCGCGCGGCAAACTGTCGTCGGACTGCATCTTCCGCGAAGTCCTGAAGCGCGGGATCTTTCCGCCGCAGGCCCGCTTTCTCGACCTCGGTTGCGGGCAGGGCAGCCTTTTCGCCTGGCTGCTGGCGGCTCGCAAACTCTACGAGCAAGGCCACTGGCCGGGCGACTGGCCGATGCCGCCAAAGCCACTCGGGCTGCGCGGCGTCGAACTGATGCAAAGCGATGTCGACCGCGGGGCGCGCGCGTTCGGCGCCGACCATCCGCTTGTCAGCATCCGCCAGGGCGACATGTGCCGGGCCGATCTCGGCGAGGCCGATGTCGTCACCATCCTCGATGCCCTGCACTACATCGACCACGCGCGGCAGGCCGATCTGCTCGGGCGCATTCGCGCCGCGCTTCCGGCCGGCGGGCTGTTCCTGACCCGCGTCGGCGACGCCGGAGCGGGACTGCCGTACCACATCTGCAACTGGATCGATCATGCGGTCACCTTCGTCCGTGGCCATCGCCTGCCCCGGCTGCACTGCCGCAAGCTCGGCGAGTGGATCGAACTGCTGGGCGGGCTCGGTTTTCAGGTCGAGGCCATGCCGATGAGCCAGGGCAAGCCTTTCGCCAACGTCATGCTGGTCTCGCGGGTGCCGGCGTGAGCCCGGAGCAGGTCGACCTGATGCTGCTCGCCGCCGGCACGCTCGCGCTGATCTGGCTGTCGCGCAAGTCACTGCGCTATCCGGGCCGCCACGGCTTCTACCGCTTCTTCGTCTGGGAGGCGATCCTCGGCCTGGTCGTCCTCAATCGCCAGCTCTGGGGCGAACCGCCTGCCGCGGTCTATCAATACCTCTCGTGGATCCTGATGCTGCTCAGCATCTACCTGGTCGCCCGCAGCTATCGCGCGCTGCGTCGCCAGGGTGCGGCCAGCGAGGCCCGCGCCGACAGCACCCTGTACGCTTTCGAAAAGACGACGGCGCTCGTGACGACCGGCATCTTCCGCCACATCCGCCATCCCATGTACGCGTCCTTGCTGGCTCTGATCTGGGGGTCNTATTTCCAGGCGCCGTCGTGGCCGGGTACCGCACTCGCCGCCATCGCCTCGCTGTTGCTGGTGCTGACCGCACGCGCCGACGAGAACGAATGCCTGGCCTATTTCGGCGCGCCCTACGCCGCCTACATGCGGCGCACCTGCCGCTTCATTCCGTACCTCTACTGATGTTCTCGCGACCCAGGGCGGCGGCGCTGCTCCTGCCGGTCGCCATCCTCGCCGGTTGTGCCGGCACCGGCGAGCAGGCGCCGGCGGCCCGGCTGCCCGCCGATCTGGCGCAACCGTTGCCCGGTGGCGCGGCGCCGGCACGCGCGCCGGCGCCGCCGAGCGAGCGCGAAATCCGCGCCATGGTCACCCGGCTGATTCCGGTCACGGCCAGGGACCGCAGCGGCTGGGCCGACGACCTGCACGACGCCTTCAGTCGCCTCGACCTGCCGCACGCGCCGCCGGTCTATTGCGCCGCCATCGCGATCATCGAGCAGGAATCCAGCTTCCAGGTTGACCCGGTCGTCCCCGGTCTGCCCGACATCGTCTGGCGCGAACTGGAACAGCGCGGCGGAAAATACGGCATTCCCAGAATGCTGATTTCCGCGGCGATGCTGAAGACCTCTCCGGACGGTCGCAGCTACAGCCAGCGCATCGCCACGCTGAAAACCGAGAAGCAGCTCAATGCGCTGTTCGAGGACATGATCGCCGAACTGCCGGCCGGCAAGAGGCTGTTCGCCGGCTACAATCCCGTGCGCACCGGCGGCCCGATGCAGGTCAGCATTGCCTTCGCGGAGGAATTTGCCCGCGAAAAAGCCTATCCGTATCCGGTCGACCGCAGCATCCGCGACGAAGTCTTCACCCGCCGCGGCGGCCTCTACTTCGGCAGCGCCATCCTGCTCGATTACCCGGCGCCCTACGACGATGTCGCCTACCGCTTCGCCGACTTCAATGCCGGACGCTACAGCAGCCGCAATGCAGCCTTCCAGGCCGCGCTCGCCGGGGTCAGCGGCAAGCCGATGACGCTCGACGGCGACCTGCTGCGCTACCGCGACGGCAGGCCGCTGGATCAACCGAGCGAGGTCGAGGCCGCATTGCAGGCGTTGTCCGGCAAGCTGCGCCTCAGTCCGCGCGAAATCCGTCGCGACCTGCTGCTCGANAAAAGCGCCGCCTTCGCCCAGACCCCGCTGTATTCACGGCTCTTCGCCGCGGCCGATCGGGCCGCCGACCGCGTCCTGCCGCGCCAGGCCATGCCGCAGATCGATCTGAAAAGTCCAAAGATCACACGCAAGCTGACCACCGAATGGTTTGCCCGTCGCGTCGAAGGGCGTTACCGCAATTGCCTGGCACGCGCCGCAAGCGGCTGACAACGCAGCGATGGCGTCCGGTTAAAATAGATGCCTGACCAATTCGAGCCACGCCGTGACCCCGCTGTCGATTTCCGCCTACACCGCCACCACCTGCCTTGGCCACGGCTGCGCCGCGCTGCTGGACGGACTGCGCGCAGGGCGGAGCGGCCTCGCACCGTGCACCTTCGAGACAGTGGAACTGGATACGTGGATCGGCGAGGTTGCCGCGGTCGACGCCGAAAAACTGCCCGATTTCCTTGGGCGCTACGATTGCCGCAACAACCGCCTGGCCCGGCTCGGGCTCGAAGCCGACGGCTTCGCCGACCGGGTCCGGGCGGCGATAGCCCGTTACGGCGCGACCCGCGTCGGCGTTTTCCTCGGCACCAGCACCGCCGGCATCCTGCAGACCGAACTGGCGTATCGCCGGCGCGATCCGCAAAGCGGCGCCTTGCCCGACGATTTCATCTATCGCACGACCCACAACTCGTTCTCGCTGGCCGAATTCGCCCGTGCGTATTTCGCGCTGGAAGGCCCTGCCTTCGTCGTTTCCACTGCCTGTTCCTCGAGCGCCAAGGTGTTTGCCGCCGCCGCGCGGCAACTGGCCTGTGGCACGATCGAGGCGGCCCTCGTCGGCGGTGTCGATTCGCTGTGCCTGACGACGCTCTACGGCTTTGCCTCGCTGCAACTGACCTCATCGACGCCCTGCCGCCCCTGCGATGCGGCCCGCGACGGCATTTCCATCGGCGAGGCGGCCGCCTTCGCGCTGCTTGAACGGGCGCCGGAAACGCCGGCGCCCGGCACGCTGCTCCTGCTCGGCAGCGGCGAGTCGAGCGATGCCTATCACATGTCCTCGCCGCACCCGGAAGGGCTCGGCGCGCGCATGGCGATGGCGGCCGCGCTGCGCTCCGCCGGCTTGCGCCCGGACGATATCGACTACGTCAATCTGCACGGCACCGCGACGCCGGCCAACGACGCCGCCGAAGGCAGGGCGGTTGGCGAACTGTTCGGCGACCGCGTGCCCTGCAGTTCCACCAAGGGCGCCACCGGCCATACGCTGGGAGCCGCCGGCGCTGTCGAAGCCGTCGTCTGCGCGCTGGCGCTGCGCAACGATCTGCTGCCCGGCGGCACGAATACCGCAACGCTCGACCCGGACATTCCTCTCGCCTACCTGCTGAAATCCCGACCGGGCAGGTTGCGCCACGCGCTGACCAACTCCTTCGGCTTCGGCGGCAGCAACTGCAGCCTGATTCTCGGNAGTGGCCTGATGACGCCCGTGCCGCTCGTGGCCTGGGTCGAAGGCATCGGCTTTCTTGCCCCCGGGCTGGCGGACTGGCCGGCAGCCCGTGCAGTCCTGCGCGGCGAGCAGCGCTACATGCAGGCGCCGTCGCTGCTCCCGCAACCGGCCCTGCTGCCCCCGGCCGAACGCCGGCGAGCCAGCCGCATCGTCAGGCTGACCCTTGCCATCGGGCTGGAAGCCGCCGGGCATGGCGAAGCCGACGTCGCCACGCTGGCCACTGTGTTCGCCTCGTCAGGTGCCGACGGCTACAACTGCCATGCGCTCTGCGAGCAACTGGCGACCGACGACCGCCAGATCTCGCCGACGCGCTTCCACAATTCGGTGCATAACGCCGCCGCCGGTTACTGGGGCATCGCCACCGGGTCGATGGCGCCGTGCCAGGTCCTCTGCGCGTTCGACGCCAGCTTCGGCGCCGGTCTCCTCGATGCGCTCGGCCAGGTGCTGGTGGACGGGCAGCGGACGCTGCTGATCGCCTACGACAGCGAGTACCCGGAGCCGCTGCACAGCAAGCGCAGGATATCCGATTGCGGCGGCGTCGCGCTGCTGCTGGCGCCGGCGAGAAGCCGGCGCGCACTGGCGCGGATTGCCGTGACGGCGACCGCCGGGCCCGCGGCAGCGCTGGCCGATGCCGGGCTGGAAAGCCTGCGCCAGGACATTCCGGCGATGCGCAGCCTGCCGTTGCTGGCCGGTCTGGCTCGCGGCGAGGCGGGACAGGTCAGGATCGACTACCTGCCGCCGATGCAACTCGATGTCGCCGTCGAGCCGTGCTAGATCACGTTGCCATCGCCGCCCGCATCCCGCACCAGGGCAGCATGTGCCTGCTCGCTGCCGTGGTCGACTGGTCGCCGGAGGCCATTAGCTGCCGTGCCGTCAGTCATACCGATCCGGCCAACCCGCTGCGTGCCGAAGGACGCCTGGGCGCCGCCAGCGGCATCGAATACGCGGCCCAGGCGATGGCGCTGCACGGCGCCTTGCTGGCCAGGGTCGCGGACCGGCCGCGTCAGGGCTACCTGACCAGCGTGCGCGGCGTCACACTACACGTCGCGCGTCTCGATGACCTGCCGGGCGAACTCGAGGTTCAGGCGGAACGCCTCTCCGGCGACGCCGACCACGTCCTCTACCGGTTCTCGGTCGGTCACGCCGGGGATTGCCTCGTCGAAGGTCGTGCCGCCGTCATCCTCGACGCCGGCGTTCCGGTAGAAGGGCAAGTATGAAACGGGCCCTCGTCACCGGCGGCAGCGGCGGCATCGGTGCCGCGATCTGCCGTCGCCTTGCCGTCGCCGGGCATCATGTCTTCGTTCATGCCGGTCGCAGCCGCGAGGAGGCCGACCGGGTCGTCGCCGAGATCCTCGCCGCGGGCGGCAGCGCCGAAGCCGTCGTCTTCGACGTCACCGACCGCGCCGTGACCGCTGCCGCGCTTGCAGCCTTGCTCGANGCAGGGGTCATCCAGATTCTGGTCAACAACGCCGGCATCCACGCCGATGCGGTCTTCCCCGGCATGTCGGGCGA
The DNA here is from genome assembly GCA_013693915.1 of Dechloromonas sp. Classification (GTDB taxonomy): domain Bacteria; phylum Pseudomonadota; class Gammaproteobacteria; order Burkholderiales; family Rhodocyclaceae; genus Azonexus. Next base: position 1,759,322 of record CP059264.1, read on the forward strand.
GCAATGGGACAGCGTGATCGCCGTTTCGCTGAACGGGTTCTTCAACGTCACGCAGCCGCTGACCCTGCCGATGATCCGCACCCGCTGGGGACGCATCATCACCATCTCGTCGGTCGCCGGCATCACTGGCAATCGCGGCCAGGTCAATTACTCGGCCGCGAAAGGCGCGCTGCATGCCGCGAGCAAGGCGCTTGCGCTCGAACTGGCCAGCCGCGGCATCACGGTCAACGCCGTCGCGCCGGGGATCATCGCCACCGGCATGAGCGAAGGCGCCTTCGACGCCGAGGCCATCAAGAGCCTGGTGCCGATGAAGCGTGCCGGCAGGCCGGACGAGGTGGCCGATCTCGTCGCCTTCCTGGCATCGGAGCAGGCAGCGTACATCTCGGGGCAGGTCGTTTCGATCAACGGCGGCATGATCTGATCCGCCCGTCCGCGAAGCGGGCCGGTCCCCCTGCAAGGCAAGGCGCGATGCCGGATGATCGACTGCGGGCCGCGTCGCCGGCGGATTCGCCATGCCCGGTTTCACTCCGCGTCCGACGCGGCCGGCAAGGCACACGCGATGCCCTTGCGGCATTGCTTCTGCAACTCGTGAAGATTGCCCGGATCAAGACACGGTAACTTCGCTTGCCACAGCGATGGCGAAAGGAAAACCGCGGCGGCGGGTGCAGCGGCGCTGGCGACGCAGCCTGCACGAATGGACGATGGGCGGGGGCGGTCTGGCTGACTGAAGGACGCAGGGGCATTCGACAATCGGGAAGCGCACGGAACCTGACAGGCAGTTCGGGGTCAAATTTCGTGAGATGCGCCATGGATTGGGAGTATTGGAAGTCCTGCAAGACAAAGGAGGTCCACCATGAATCAGCAACTGCAGTTGGCGACTATCGCCCTGGTTGGCAGTCTGATGAGCGGATTTGCGCTTGCTGCCTTGTCAGATGCGGACGTGGAACGCCTCAACAAGGACCTGACACCGACCGGCGCAACCCGCGCCGGGAACGCCGACAACTCGATTCCGGAGTGGAAGGGTGGCCTCAAGGCGCCGCCGACGGGCTGGAAGCCCGAACAGGGCTATGTCGATCCCTTTTCCTACGAGAAGCCGCTATTCACCATCACTGGCGCCAACGCCGACAAGTACAGGGACCGGCTCAGCCCCGGCCTGCTCGCCCTGCTCAGGAAGTACCCGGACTTCAGGATGACGGTCACCCGTCCCATCGCACGGCGGTGCTGCCCGAGACAGCCAATTACGTGATCAAGGCGGAAGGTCCGAAGATCGACATCAGGGATGGCCACATCACCGGGCGTGTTTACTCGACCGTTCCCTTCCCCATACCCGCGACCGGCGAGGAAGCGATCCAGAATCACATCCTGCGCCACATTGGCGGCAGCTACGAGAGGGAACACAACTGGCTGGCGGTGCTCTTCAACGGCGAGGTCTTCAAGGGTGGTCGTGCCGAACGGTTGGTCACCGCCGCCAATTTCGAACCCCGCAGGGCGGCAACCTTGGGGCGGTTTTTGTCGGTCGCTTCACCGCCCCTGCCATTTTCGAAGGAACGACCCAACTTGTCCATGAGCCGATCGACCAACTCGCGGAAAAACGCTCGGCATGGATCTACAACGCCGGCCAGCGCCGCGTGCGCCGCGCCCCGGACCTTGCCTACGACAACTTCGCCGATGGCACGAAGGGCCTGCGCACGACCGACCAGTACCAGGCCTACAACGGCGCCACCGACCGCTACAACTGGGAACTGGTCGGCAAGAAGGAAATGTACGTCCCGTACAACACCTACAGGATCGGCGACAAGAAGCTGAAATACAAGGAGATGGTGGATACCCACACGATCAGGAGCGACCTGATGCGCTACGAGTTGCATCGGGTCTGGGTCGTCGAGGCGACGCTGAAGGACGGCATGCGCCACGCCTACGGCAAGCGCACCTTCTATCTCGATGAAGACAGCTGGATGATTGTCGGCGAGGATGCCTACGACACCCGCGGCAACCTCTGGCGTGTCGGGGTTCACGGCGTGCGCCAGAACTACGACGCGCTGGTGCCCTGGTACGGCGTCCAGATCTGGCATGATCTTAACAACGGCGCCTATCTGGCCGACGGACTCGACAACGAGATCAAGGCGCCGATCGTTTTCGGCAAGAAGGCCAAGTGGGCCGACTTCCAGCCGGAACGCCTGGGTCGAGTGGCGGTCACCAGTGATCCCGACAGTGGAAGCGCCAGCGTGAAGGTTTCCAGCAGCGACTGGACACGTTGACGCCCCGCGCTCCCACCTGAATCGCTGCTTGCAGACGGCGCCACGCGCGGCAGCGCCCAGCCATGCCGGGATGTTTTCGCCAACGACGAGCGCGTGCTTTTCGTGCCCCCGCTTCGACAGTCTTGGCGTCGACCCCGGCCGGCCCAGTGCGGGCGATGAGCGTGCACCCCGGTGTCGAGGGAGACGTCGGGGTAGAATGATCTCGTTGCGTTGCAGACACCAGGCCCGCCGGGAAGGCGGGCTGATCGATAATCGTGATTCACGAGCCTCCAGGTTACGGACAGGGAGATCTGTTGTTCATGACGAAAAAGGGAAGTAGGCCGCCATCCCGGGCGAAGGGGTCCGCGAAGCGGAACAAGGCAACGCGCTCCGCGAAAGGAGCGAAGACAGGTCCGAGCATACCGGACCTGACCGATGCGCTGGCCGCCGCCATGGCAAGGTTGAAGGCAGCGCAAATCTCCAGGCTGCTGGGTGAAGCGATTCCGGCAGGCCTTCCTGACCATGCCGAATCTTGTCAGGACGCAGCCGGCAGGAAGAAAGCCGGGAAGGCGCGCAAGGAAGCCGGGAAGGCCGGGAAGGCCGGGAAGCAGGGCGGGAAACCGAAGAAGCGGGCAATGAAGAAAGCCAGGCAGACGGACCCCGCTGGCGAAGCCGATCCGCAAATCCACGTTTCGGGAACCCGACTCCCCAAGGCGGCCTGACGTCCGGAGCGTCGCCGCGCCGGATGGCTAACCCCAGGCGCGACGAACGGTTGCCGCAAGCCTCGCGCCGCTGCTGGAGATGCACAAGCAAGCATCGCGATGGCACGGGCCGATCGCAGCGACGGCGGCCGACCGGAGAGAGGCGGAGATTCGATTGCCCGCGCCTCGCTGCGGTCAGTCATGGGGCTGCAACTGAACGCGGGTGCCGCACGGCGGGGATGCGGAACTGCAAAGGAAGAGCGGCCCGCAGGCCGCTCCCTTCGACTGGATTGCGGTGTCCGTATTACTCTGCAGCGGCAGGCTTGGCGGCAGCGGCAGGCTTGGCGGCAGCAGCGGGCTTGGCGGCAGCAGCGGGCTTGGCGGCAGCAGCGGGCTTGGCGGCAGCAGCGGGCTTGGCGGCAGCAGCGGGCTTGGCGGCAGCAGCGGGCTTGGCGGCAGCAGCGGGCTTGGCGGCAGCAGCGGGCTTGGCGGCAGCAGCGGGCTTGGCGGCAGCAGTGGGCTTGGCGGCAGCAGCGGGCTTGGCGGCAGCAGCGGGCTTGGCGGCAGCGGCGGGCTTGGCGGCAGCGGCGGGCTTGGCGGCAGCGGCGGGCTTGGCAGCGGCGGGCTTGGCAGCGGCGGGCTTGGCAGCGGCGGGCTTTTCCGGCTCGACCTTCTTGCTCACCAGAACGGCCTTCAGGATGTCTGCCCCCGAGAGCTTGGAGAACTTGGCCGCTGCCTTCTTGAGCTTCTGCTTTTCACCGCTAGCAAGGTCACGGCCTTCGCGGGCCACCCGCATGACCGACTTGAAGGTGTCGAAGCCGATCAGCGCGACGGACTCGCCCTTGGTAATCGCTGCGGTAATGATATCGACCAGACCATCGATCGCGCTTGCGGCTTGCGCCTTGGAAAGTTCTGCACGCGCGGACAGCGCTTCAATCAGTTCGGCTTTGTTCATCGGTACTCCTCCTCGTGTTGTTGAAAGCGCGATTCTGCCATTGATATGCAGGTGGCTACAACAGATTCATCGCATCGATCGTGTCGGCCGGGTGCATGTTGCTCACGCTGGCGCCCGCACTGCAGACTCGTGCGCCTTCGGGATCCAGTCATGTGTCGCGTGTCGCGCCAGGCGCCGGTGCGCGGAGATCGCAATCTCGGGCATGGTCTTGAACCGGAAGTGATTACCGTTGGTCGAATTGATCGTAGCGCCACGCGCCGGCTGTAATCGGGTGGCAGGTGCACGGGATGCGCTCGGTCAATTTCGATTGCCAATTCGTGAGAGGTCAACGATGAACTCCGTCCCCAACTTCCATCATTGTCTGCCCGGCATCCTTGCGAACGCCACCCTTGCGATCGCGACCTTTTCGACATTTGCGACGGGCGATGAGTTGCTGTTCAAACTGTCGGGCGATGCGGAGGTGCCGCCCATCGCCACGACGGCTTCGGGCACCGGCGCGATCGCCATCAATCCGGACATGACCGTCAGCGGGAAGGTCACGACCTCCGGTNNGGCCGCCACAATGGCGCATATCCACGTCGACAAGCCCGGAGCCAATGGCGCGGTCGTCGTCACCCTGGCGAAGAGCGGCGACAATGTCTGGCTGGTACCAGACGGGACGAGGTTGAGCGAAGCAGCGTATCAATCCTACAAGGCCGGCGAGCTCTACGTGAATGTCCATAGCGCCGAACACAAGGCTGGCGAGATTCGCGGCCAGTTGAATCCATCGAAGGCGTCGGCCTACTGAAAAGCGAGGGCTGGTGTCGGCGCGGCTCAGCCCTTGACGTGCAGGCCGCACTCCTTGGAATCGGGACTTTCCCACCACCATCTTCCGGCGCGGATGTCCTCGCCGGGCGAGATGGCGCGCGTGCACGGGGCGCAGCCGATGCTCGGATAGAACTTGTCGTGCAGCGCGTTGTAGGGCACGGCGTGCTGCTTGATGTAGGTCCAGACTTCCTTTTCGGTCCACTCGGCGAGCGGGTTGAACTTCTCCAGCCCGTTTGCGGTGTCGTATTCGCGCAGCGGCAGGCCGTCGCGGGTGGCGGCCTGCCGGGCGCGCAGGCCGGTGATCCAGGCGCGTTTGCCGGCCAGCGCGCGTTTGAGCGGCTCGACCTTGCGGATGGCGCAGCACGCCTTGCGCAGCGTGACCGAGTCGTAGAAGGCGTTGATGCCCTGGTTGCGCACGTAGGTTTCGACTTCCTCGGCCTGCGGGAAGTNGACCTTCAGCTTGCGGCCATAGTGCCTGTCCACCGCCGCCATCAGTTCGTAGGTCTCGGCCGGCATGCGGCCGGTGTCGAGGCTGAAGATCTCGATCGGCAGGCCCGACTTGACGATCAGGTCGGTCAGCACCATGTCCTCGGCGCCGAGGCTGTTGGCGAAGGCGGCCGGCGACCACTCACCGGCGATCCCGGAGAGCAGGGTGTGGGCGGCCATGGTCCTAGCGGCGACGCTGGCGGTCAGTTCCGGCGTGATGTTGAGCAGGTTCGGGACCATTGTTCTGCTTCAGGCGGTATGCCGACGAAAATGCGGTTGCGGCTGGCTGGTAGAGGTCTGGTAGGCGTCGCCGAAGGTCGAAAAGCCGTGCCCGATCGCATAAGCCGCGTTCTTGTCGCCCTTGAGTGCGTAGGCATCGAAGCCGACCCGCTGCATGTAGAAAAGCTGGTCGTGCAGCACGTCGCCGACGGCGCGCAGTTCGCCCTGGTAATGGTAGCGCTGGCGCAGCAGGCTGGCGCTGGAATAGCCGCGGCCATCGACGAATTTCGGGAAATTCACGGCAATCACGATGAAGTAGTCGAGATCGGCGGCGATGTCCTCGACGCGGTCGTCCGGTTGCAGCAGCAGGCCGATGCGCTTGTGGGTGGAGATGATCTCTTCCTTGCGCGCCCGCCAGACGGCGAGCGGGAAAATGATGTCGCCGGCGGGCAGGGCGACGGCTTTCGGAGTTTCGCCCTTGGCTATTTCGAGGGTTTTCCAGGTGTCGACCGCTCCAGCCTGGTTGCTGATTAGTTGCGCGATCATGCGGCCTCCCTTTCGCTAACCCTGGCCTTGCCGTGGGCGCGGCCTTCATAAACACGGTTCTTGAACGGGTCGATGCCGATGCGGTCGAACGTATCGAGGAAACGCTCGTCGGCGTGGCGGTTGGCGAGATAGACCTTGATGATCTTGTCGATCACGTCCGGCATTTCATTGGCCGAGAACGACGGGCCGATCACCTTGCCGAGCCTGGCGTCGTTTCCCTGGCGGCCGCCCAGCGTCACCTGGTAGAACTCGGCGTCGTTCTTGTCGACGCCGAGGACGCCGATGTGGCCGACGTGGTGGTGGCCGCAGGCGTTCATGCAGCCGGAGATGTTGAGGTCGACTTCGCCGATGTCGAACAGGTAGTCGAGGTCGTCGAAGCGCGCCTGGATGGCGTTGGCGATGGGGATCGACTTGGCGTTGGCGAGGTCGCAGAAATCGCCGCCGGGGCAGCAGATGATGCCGGTGAGCAGGCCGATGTTCGGTGTCGCCAGCCCGATCGCCCTGGCTTCCTGCCACAGTGCGTGCAGGTCAGACTTCCTCACGTCGGCCAGGATGATGTTCTGCTCGTGGCTGATGCGCAGCTCGCCGAAGCTGTACTGGTCGGCAAGGTCGGCGACCGCATCCATCTGGTCGCCGGTGATGTCGCCAGGGGCGGTGCCGTGCGGCTTCAGCGATAACGTGACGGCGGCATAGCCGGGCACCTTGTGCGGGTGCGTGTTGCGGTCGACCCAGCGGGCGAACGCCTTTTCGGTGTGCCGGCACTGTTCGAAAGCGAGGTCGTGGGCGGGCAGGGTGTCGTAGCCGGGGGCGCTGAAGCATGTGGTGACGCGGTCGAGTTCGCCTTGCGTGATGGTTGCCGGCCCATCGACGAGGTGCGCCCATTCGGCGTCGACCAGCCGGGTGAATTCCTCGACGCCGAGCGCCTGAACGAGGATCTTGATGCGCGCCTTGTAGGCGTTGTCGCGGCGGCCGAAGCGGTTATAGACGCGCAGGATCGCTTCGCAATAGGTCAGGATGTGCTGCCAGGGCAGGAACTCGCGGACGACCTGGCCGCGGATCGGCGTCCGGCCGAGGCCGCCGCCAACGATGACGGTGAAGCCGACCTCTCCATCGACCACTTTCAGATGCAGGCCGATGTCGTGGAACCAGGTGACGGCGCGGTCTTCCTTCGTCCCGGAAATGGCGATCTTGAACTTGCGCGGCAGGAAGGCGAATTCCGGGTGCAAGGTGCTCCACTGGCGGATGATCTCGGCCAGCGGGCGCGGGTCGATCACCTCGTCGGCGGCGACGCCGGCGAACTGGTCGGTCGTCACGTTGCGGATGCAGTTGCCGGAAGTCTGGATCGCGTGCATCTCGACCTCGGCGAGGTGCGCCAGGATGTCCGGGCAATCCTCGATCCGCGGCCAGTTGAACTGGATATTGTGGCGTGTCGTGAAGTGGCCGTAGCCGCGGTCGTAGGTGCGCGCGATGAAGGCCAGCTTGCGCAGTTGGACGCTGCTCATCATCGCGTAGGGCACGGCGACGCGCAGCATCGGGGCATGACGCTGGACATAGAGGCCGTTCTGCAGGCGCAGCGGGCGGAACTCGTCCGTGGTCAGTTCGCCGCTCTGCCAGCGCCGCACCTGGTCACGGAATTGCGCGACCCGTTCGTTGACCAGTTGCCGGTCGATCGCTGCGTACTTGTACATTGTTTTCCTCAGGCAAAGACCAGCTTGCCGCCGATCGGAACGAGCTTGGCGGCCGGCAGGCGGCGCCGGATGTGTTCCGGCACCCGGGCGAAGACATGCCTGGCAGGCCCGGTGCCGGGCAGCGAGCCGAGCAGCAGCATCATCGGCATCAGCAGCGGCATCATCGCGATTCGCTGCCGACGCCGGTGAGGCCGAAGATGGCGCCGATGGCGAAACCGGAAGGGGTATAGAGCAATTCCATGGCGCGCATCGTAGCAGCGGGCATTTGATTCAAAAAGAATATTGGGTTAGATTGTTATATCGATCGGTTATTTCAGGCGTCCATGAAACTCCAGCAACTGCGTTACATCGTCGAGATCCGGCGCCAAGGCCTCAACGTCTCCGAGGCGGCCGAATCGCTGTTCACCTCGCAGCCCGGGATTTCCAAGCAGGTCAGGCTGCTCGAGGACGAACTCGGGGTGACGATCTTCGAGCGCAGCGGCAAGCGTTTCAGCGGGCTGACCGAGCCGGGCAAGGCGATCCTGGAGATCGCCGAGCGCATCCTGCGCGAGGCGGACAACCTCAAGCGCGCCAGTTCCGATTTCGCCAGCGGCACGACGGGGCGACTCGTGCTCGCCGCCACCCACACCCAGGCGCGCTACGCACTGCCCGTGGTGGTACGTGATTTCGTCGCCCGCCATCCGGCGGTCAAGCTGGAGATGCACCAGGGCAGCCCGACGCAGATCGCCGAATGGGTGGTCGCCGGCGAGGCGGATATCGGCGTCGCCACCGAGGCGCTCGATCAGTATCCGCAGCTGATCACCTTGCCGGTACGCCAGTGGAGCCATCGCGTGATCGCGCCGGAAGGGCATCCGATACTCGAGTCCGTGCCGCTAGCGCTAGACGAGCTGGCGCGCTGGCCGCTGATCACCTACGACACCGCCTTCACCGGCCGCTCACGCATCAACCGCGCCTTCGAGCGCATCGGCGTCGTGCCCAACATCGTACTCACGGCGCTCGATTCCGACGTGATCAAGACCTACGTCAGCCTCGGGCTCGGTCTCGGCATCATCTCTGCGCTCGCCTTCGATCCCCAGCGCGACGCCGGGCTGGTCGGGGTCGACGCCGCCCACCTGTTCGAATCCAACACGACCCGCCTTGCCCTGCGCCGCGGCACCTACCTGCGCCGTCACGACTACGACCTGATCGAACTGTTCGCNCCCCATCTCTCGCGACGCGTCGTGGACATGGCGATGCAGGGCGGCGGCGCCGAGTATCAGTTGTAGGTCCTGGCCGGCTGCACCGCGTGTCCTGGGGCCATGCGCGGTGCCGGGTCGCGCAGGATCAGCGCCGGCGCGGCGAAGGGCGCCAGGCGTTCGAGGAAGTCGAGCAGTTCCAGGACCGGGGAATTGCGAAAGAAGCGCGCCGCCGGGGTCTCCATCCAGATGCGGTCGGCGAAGGCCAGCAGGTCGTGCGGGCGGTCCCCGAAGCCGTCGCCGTCCTGGTCGAACCNCTCGTACTCGTCCCAGTAGTTGCCCCACCAGATGTCGTTCATCGGGTCGCCGTCGCCGATCACGGTCACCGGCCACAGGTTGCTGCGGAAGGTGTTGCCGACCGCGATGTGGCCGCCCTTGGCCCCGTAGAAATAGACGCCGGTGATGTTGTGGGCGACTACGTTGTTGATGAAGGCGATGCGGTTGATCGGGTTCATCGGCGAATCGGCCATGATGCCGTGCGCGCAATGCACGATCTCGTTGCCGACGACCAGCGCCGCCGAGGTCTCCTTGAGCGCGATGCCGGCACCGGAGGCGTCCATCGCGTGCAGGATGCGGTTGTTGCGGATGAGCAGGCCATCCGAGTTGAGTGCGATGATGCCGGTCGAGTTCTTCTCGAGGTGGTTGCGGTCGACCAGCGTGCGGTGGGCAAAAAGGAAGTTGAAGGCGCGCCGGCTGTCGCGGATGGTGTTGCCGGTGAAGCGGTTGCGCGGTGAATTGGTGACCGTGACGTCGCGGATCTGCGCGATGTCGTTGTCCTCGATGCGGTTGCCGCTGCTGTACCAGAGGCGCAGGCCGTCGCCGCGGTCGGCCGAGTCGACGGCGCGCGAGCGGATGCGGTTGGCGCGGACGACGCTGTCCGTCACCTTGTGCAGCGAAATGCCGAACAGCACGTCGTCGATCACGTTGTTCTCGATCAGCAGGTGGCGGCCTTCGGCCATCAGGCCGCCGTCGAGCGCATCGTGCGAATCGCCGCTGCCGCGCAGGGTCAGGCCGCGCAGGGCCACGTTGTCGGCCTTGACGGTGAGGACGGTGCCGCTGCCGCCAGCGTCGATGATGACCTTGCCGCCACCGTCGAGGGTCAGCGGCTTGGAGATGACCGCCGGCCCGGCGTAGATGCCGGGCGGCAGGCGGATGCTGGCGCCCGGCAGCGCCGTGTCGAGCCAGGGCTGAAGCGGCAGCGTGGCGAGCGCCGGCGACAGGGCCTGNNGCAGAGGCAGAACGACAGAACAACGAGCGGAAACTTCATCATGCCGGAATCTAGCCGGTGCGACCGGACCCGACGAGGACATGGATCAATTTTCCGGCGAAGGCGTTTGGAACCCCGCTTTCCGGCATCCCCTCGCTTCCTGTCTGGGTCCGGTTTGCTGCCCGTTCGCGGGGCGGTCTCGACTACATCAAGTGCAAGGACCTCCATGACCTGATCGGAACCGGAGTTCCTGCCGTTCCGGGTCGCACGACTTGCATCGCTAAAGCACGATCTGCGACCCGAGTTCGACCACGCGATTTGACGGGATCCTGAAGAAGGCGGTCGCACTGCTGGCATTGCGGAACATCGCCACAANAAGCACCGCTCGCCAGTAGGCCATTTGCGAGCCGAGCTTGGGGATCAGGGTCTCGCGGCCGAGGAAGAACGAGGCATCCATCATGTCGATATGGAGCCCGGCGTCGGCACAGAGCGCGAGGGCGGCGGGAATATCCGGCTCGTCCTTGAAGCCGTAGTGCACGATTACCTGCACGAAGTTGCCCGGCAGGCGATGTATCTCCACCCGGTCCACACTTGGGACATAGGGAACATCGAAAACCCTGACGCTGAGGATGACGATCTGTTCGTGCAGGGCCTTGTAGTGCTTGAGGCTGTGCAGCATGGCGTGCGGCACGGAATCGGGGTCGGNGGTCATGAAGATCGCCGTGCCGGGAACGCGGCCGATCCCGCCGCCCTCGATGTCCGTTATGAAGGGCCTGAGCTGGAGCGCATCGGCGGCCATCCGTTCATTCAGCAGTTCGCGGCCGCGCTTCCAGGTGGTCAACAGGACGAAGATCACCAGGCCGAAAGCCAGCGGGAACCAGCCACCGTCGGGAATCTTGACCGAGTTGGCGAGGAAGAAACCGAGGTCGATGATGAAGAAAGGCAGGGCACCCAGCACCGCGCGCCATGGGCTCCAGTGCCACAGGCGTATGGACACGGCGACCGCCAGGATGTTGGTGATCAACATGGTGCCGGTGACCGCGATGCCGTAGGCCGCCGCCAGATTGGACGAAGTGCCGAAGCCTATGACCAGGACGATGATCGCGATCAGCAGCAGCCAGTTCAGCGCCGGCAGGTAGATCTGGCCGATTTCCTGCTCCGAGGTATGCCGGACTTCGAGGCGCGGTGTGTAACCGAGCTGGATTGCCTGCTGGGTAATGGAGAAAGCACCGGAAATCACCGCTTGCGAGGCAATGACGGTGGCGACGGTGGCGAGGATCACCAGCGGATAGAGCGCCCATTCCGGAGCAAGCAGATAAAACGGGTTTTCGATGGCGCTCGCATCATCCAGCAGGAGGGCGCCCTGGCCGAAATAGTTGATCAGCAGGGCCGGCAGCACGTAGCCCAGCCAGGCGTACTGGATCGGTTTGGCGCCGAAATGGCCCATGTCGGCGTACAGCGCCTCGGCGCCGGTGATGCAGAGGACGACGGCGCCCAGCGCGAAGAAACCGAGCGCCGAATTGCCGAGCAGGAAATCGAACCCGTAGAGCGGGTTGACCGCCGCCAGCACCGCCGGGTGCTGGACGATGGCGATACCGCCCAATATGGCCAGGACGGCGAACCAGAGCAGCATCACCGGGCCGAACAGCGCGCCGACGCTGGCGGTGCCGCGACGCTGGACGACAAACAGGCCGACCAGGATGGCCAGCGTGATCGGCGTGATGTAGGGCTTGAAGGTCGGCGTGATCAGCTCCAGCCCCTCGACCGCCGAAAGCACCGAAATGGCCGGCGTGATCACTCCGTCGCCATAGAACAGCGCGGCACCGAACAGGCCGAGGGCGATCAGCAGGCGCTGCCGGCGCGAGGCCGGGTCGCCGTTGTGCAGGGCCAGCGTCATCAGCGCCATGATGCCGCCTTCGCCCTTGTTGTTGGCGCGCATGATGAAAGCCACGTATTTGAGCGTGACGACGATGATCAGCGACCAGAAGAAGAGCGAAAGAATGCCGAGCACGTTGTCGGGCGTGATCGGTACCGGATGGTGCGCGCCGCCGAACACTTCCTTGATCGAGTAGAGCGGGCTGGTGCCGATGTCGCCGTAAACGACGCCGAGGGCGGCCAGGGTCAGCGTCGCCAGACGCTTGTTATCTTGCGCTTGCATGGGGTTTCCTTCAGGGCTGGAAGCGGTAGCCGACGCCGGTTTCGGTCAAGAAGTGCTTTGGCTGAGCCGGGTCGTCCTCGAGCTTCTGACGCAAGTGGCCGACGTNGACGCGCAGGTAATGGCTGCTCTCGACGTAGGATGGCCNCCATATCTCGCGCAACAGGTTGCGCTGGGTCAGGACCTTGCCGGGGTGGCCGAGCAGGGTGGCCAGCAGGCGGTATTCGATGGGCGTCAGATGGACCTCGGCGCCTGCCCGCAAAACGACGCGCCGCGACAGGTCGACCGCGACATCGCCGAATTCGACGACCGGTCCCGCCCCATCGCCACTGCGACTGCGCCGCCGCAACAGGGCGCGGACGCGGGCGCGCAGTTCGCCGACGCTGAACGGCTTGGTCAGGTAGTCGTCGGCGCCGGCGTCGAGGGCGTCGATCTTGTCATTCTCCTGGGAGCGCGCCGAAAGTATGAGGATCGGCACATCGGACCAGCCACGCAGGTCGCGGATCAGGTCGATGCCATTGCCGTCCGGCAGGCCGAGGTCGAGGATCAGCAGGTCAGGTTTGCTCAGCCCGGCATCGATCAGACCCTGGGCCATGGTTTCCGCCTCGCTGACCTGGCAGCCTTCCTCCTCGACTGCGAGCCTGACGAAGCGGCGTATCTGCTTTTCGTCCTCGATCAGCAGGACCTTCGGGGCCGAGTTCATGCGCTTTCCTCCTCGACGACTGGGGGCGTTCNCCGGGGCAGGGTGAAGCAGACGCAGGCGCCACCGCCCTCGCGGTCCCCGGCGGTGATGGTGCCGCCGTGCGCCTCGACGATGGCTCGGGAGATGGCCAGCCCGAGCCCGGTGCCTGGCCGCGCGGCGAACTCGCGGCCGCGCGCGAACATTTCGAACAGTGTGCCGCGGTCGCCGGCCGGGAAGCCCGGGCCGCGATCGCAAACCCGGATGGCGACGCAATCTTCGAGCAATTCGGCAGTGATCTCGATCGGCGCGCCGGCTGGTGCGAACTTGGCGGCGTTCTCCAGCAGGTTGCAGAAGACGCGCTCGAGCAGGACGGCGTCGAACTCGAGCAGGGGCAGGGCGGCGGGCAGCGCGACGCGGACGGGGTGGTCGGTCAGGGCGCCGCCAAGCAACTTGATGCCGGCGCCGATCACTTCCTCGAGCGGTTGCCATTCGCGACGCAGCGTGACCTTGCCAGCGTTGAGGCGGGCCATGTCGAGCAGGTTGCCGACCAGTCCGGCGAGGCGAGCGGCCTGCTCGTGCATCGCCTGCGCCGTTTCCAGCGCCGGCCGGGGCAGCGGCGGGCGGATCAGCGACAGCGAGTCGGCAAGCCCGACCAGGGCCGTCAGCGGCGTCCGCAGGTCGTGCGACAGGGCGGAGAGGATCGAGCTGCGCAGGCGCTCGGCGACCATGTCGAGCTGCGTCGCCTGCGCCACCTCGACGTAATGCAGGCGCTCGACGGCGATGGCAAGCAGCGAGGCGAGCGCTTCGAGCAGCGCCAGGCGTTCCGGCGGCAGGTTCGGCGCGCCGGCCGGGAAGGCGATGGCGAGCACGCCGCGCACCCGCTGCGAGGCGCGCAGCGGCAGGTAAAGCGAGGCGTAGCCGCTGCCCCCGATTTCGCTGTCGTGGACCGGCTGGGCGCTGTCCAGCGCGACCCGGGCGAGGTGCGGCTCGATGCGGACGCCCGCGGCGGGAACGTCTGCCGGCAGGACGCCGTCCTCGCCTGGCAGCAGTACCGCTGCAGCGGCTTCGAGCTGGGCGCCGATGAATTGCTGGGCGATGGTGACCGCTTGCTCGACGGCGAGGGTTCCCGCAAGCTGCCGCGCGACGTCGTAGAGCGCCTGGGTGCTGTGCTCGCGGACCTCCGCCTCGTGTGCTTTCTGTTTGAGGATGGCGGCCAGCTGGCCGGCGATCAGGCCGGTCGCCAGCATCACCGCGAAGGTGACGAGGTACTGGAGGTTGCTGACCGCCAGCGAAAAACGCGGCGGCACGAAGAAGATGTCGAACAGCAGGACGCTGAGGACCGCGGCAAGCACTGCGGCGCCACGGCCGAGGCTGACCGCGATCAGCAGCACCGTGAGCAGGAAGAGCATCACGATGTTCGCGAGGTCGAGGTGGCCGAGCAGGGGTGTCGCCAGCAGCGTGGTGGCCGAGCAGGCCAGTGCCGTGAGCATTGCGCGCTGCCATGGCTTGAAACGTTCGGTGGTCAGTCCGATCAGATTTTCTTCGCTAGTCATGATCTGCTTCCGTTGATTCAGTGCATTCAGACTAAGCCACCCTGTGCAAAAACGCTGACCATTCTGGCGGTATTGGCGTAAAGATGTCGTAAAGACCGCGCGGCAATGCCGGAATGAAAAGGCCCGCCGAAACCGGCGGGCCTTTTCGCTTGCGGCTGACTGAGCTCAGTTGACCTTGGCGCTCTCGCGCAGCTTCTTGACCAGTTGCTCGACCTGCTGCTGCTGCGCGCGCTGCTGCAGTTGCGGCTTGACCTGGTCGAACGGCGGCGGGGTCAGCGGACGGGTGTCCTCGAGCAGGATGACGTGATAGCCAAAGTCGGTCTTGACCGGGGTCTTGGTGTATTCGCCCTTCTTGAGCTTGGTCAATGCGTCGGAGAACGGCTTGACGTAGGTACTCGGCGAGCTCCAGCCGAGGTCGCCGCCATTGTCCTTGGACCCCGGGTCCTTGGACTGCTTGGCCAGCTCGGAGAACTTTTCGCCCTTGTCGAGTTTGGCGACGATCGCCTTGGCCTCGTCCTCGTTGGCGACCAGAATGTGCTTTGTCTTGTACTCGGTCGAGCCGAGGTTGGCCTTGATCGCTTCGTAATCCTTCTTCAGTTGGTCGTCGCTGACCGGGTTGGCGCGCACGTAATCTGAGAGAAAAGCCTGAATCAGCACGGCCTGGCGGGCGAGTTCCATCTGCCCCTGAACTTCGGATTTCTTGTCGAGACCCTTCTTCTTGGCTTCCTGGACCAGCAGTTCGCGGCGGATCAGTTCCTCCTTGACGGCGTTCTGCAGTTGCGGTGAATCCGGCGCACCCTGGGCCTTCTGCTGGGCGACGAAGGCGTTGTAGGTATTTTGCGAAATCGGCTGGCCGTTGACGGTGGCAACGCCGCCGCTGCCGCCCTTGTCGGCGGCAAGGACCGGGGCGGAAGCAAGGAAACCAGCCACGAGCAGAGCGGCCAGAGGAGAGACTTTGATCATTCGATAATCCTTGAGTGTGGGGTAAAAATCGAGTAATTATACTTCGTCGGGTGAAAAAGCGCGGATGCCGAGCGCGTGAATCCGGCCCCGCATCAAATCACCGACCGCAGCGTAAACGGCCCGATGGCGCTTGACGGTATTTTGGCCGATGAACGCCGCGGCGACTATGGTGATTTTGTAATGACCGCCGTCCTTGGCGCCGGCATGGCCGGCGTGACGATGCGAATCGTCCTCGATCGCGAGGGACAGCGGTTCCAGGACGGCCAGCCGATCGCGTAGCAGCTCGACGGTGTCGCCGCTCACGCGGGCAGGACCTTCCGGAACGGCTTGACGGTGACCGTGGCATAGACGCCGGCGGCGACGTAGGNGTCGGCTCCGGCCCACGACTCGGCCGCGGCCAGCGACGCGAATTCGGCGACGATCACGCTGCCCGAGAAGCCGGCCGGGCCGGGGTCGGGCGAATCGATGGCCGGGCAGGGGCCGGCCAGGATCAGCCGGCCGTCCGCCTGCAGGTCCTGCAGGCGCGCGACGTGGGCGGGACGGGCGGCGAGGCGCTGGTCGAGCGTCCCGGGGCGGTCTTCGCCAATGATGACGTAGAGCATCTACTGTTTGTCCTCGACGTATTTCGACAACAGCAGGCCCTGCCCGAGCACGAACAGGAGCAGCAGGCCCATGCCGCCGAAGAGTTTGAAATTGACCCAGGTATCGGTCGAAAAATTGAAGGCGACGATCAGGTTGAGCGCCCCCATGAACAGGAAGAAGGCGATCCACGACAGGTTGACCTTGCCCCACACCGGGTCGGGCAGGGCCAGTTGTTCGCCGAGCATGGCCTTGACCGGATTCTTCTTCAGTACCAGCGCCGCGAAGATCATGGTGGCGGCGAACACCCAGTAGAGGATGGTCGGCTTCCACTTGATGAAGGTCTCGTCCTGAAACGCCAGGGTCATGCCGCCGAAGACGGTGACCAGGATGAGACTGACCCACAGCATTCTGTCGACCTTGCCGTGGCGGAAATGCACCCAGGCGATCTGCGCCATCGTGGCGACGATGACGACGATGGTTGCCAGCAGGATCGGCGCCTGCTTGACGTCGAGCACGGCGCTACCGAGCAGGCTGCCGACCAGGCCGGCAGCGCTTTCCGGATTGCTGCCGTAATACTTGAAGGTCGCGAAGAAGAGGATGACGGGGAAAAGGTCGAATAGCAGTTTCATGGCGCGGAATTATAACGGGTGCCGGATTTCCGGGCGGAGGTCGTCAGAATTCGGGCGGCAGGTCGAGGTGGCCGGCAGCGTCGGCCGGCTGGCCGCCGGCGCAGCGCGGCACGCTGCCGAGCAGCGGTGCACCGAGGCGTTCGCGCAGGGCGGCGATGTTGTCGTCGGCGCGTGCCATGTCGGGATCGATCCGGTTGGCGACCCAGCCGGCCAGCGTCAGGCTGCGCGCGGCGATCGCTTCGGCGGTGAGCAGGGCATGGTTGAGGCAGCCGAGCCGGAGGCCGACGACCAGGATGACCGGCAGCGCGAGGGTGACCGCGAGATCGGTGCTGTCGCGGTCGACGCCCAGCGGGACGCGAAAACCGCCGACGCCTTCGACGATGACAAGGTCGGCCCGGCTCCGCGCGCTGGCGCAGGCGGCGGCAATGCGCGCGAAGTCGATGGCGACGCCGGCCTCGGCGGCGGCCAGGTGGGGAGCGATGGCCGGTGCGAAGCAGTACGGGTTGATGACGTCCGCTGGCAGCACCACGTTGCCGGCAGCGCGGATGCGCTCGACGTCATCGTTCTTCCCCGCGGCATCGGTGCCCGCCGCCACCGGCTTGATCCCGGCCGCCTTCAGGCCAAGCTGGCGCGCACGGTGGAGCAGGGCGCAGGTGATGAAGGTCTTGCCGATTTCGGTATCGGTGCCGGTCAGGAAACAGGCTTGGCTCATGTGCGGGCGTGGAGGGTGATGACGTCGTAGGTCAGGGGCAGGCCGGCGGGCTCGCGCAGGTCCTCGATGGCCGCCTCCGCGCGCTCGAAGGCATTGCGGCTCATCAGGGCGGTGCGCCGGCCGGCGCCGAGCTGGTTGGCGCCGATCGCCTTGACCGCGCGCAGCAGGGATTTGAAGTCGGAATAGTGCTCGATTTCCGTGTGTTTTTCGACGTCGACCGCGACAAAGCCGGCGAGGGCCGCCAGCTCGCGGATCTCCTCCGCCGTGTGGAAGGCGAGCGTGTGGCGATGCGCGTCGATGCCGGCGAAAGCGGTGCGCAGTTCATGGAAGGTGGCCGGGCCGAGGCTGGCGAGGGCGAGCGCGCTGCCGTCCGCCAGTACGCGCCGTGCCTCGGCCAGCGCCCGTGCCGCGTCGCACCATTGCATGGCGAGGCTGGACCAGTAGAGGTCGATGCTTCCCGGCACCAGTGGCAGGTGTTCGAGGTCGCCGGCGACGCGTTCGCACGTCCAGTCGATTCGCTGCAGCATGCCGGGTGCGAAGTCGAGGGCGATCGCGCGGGCTTGCGGGAAGCGCTGCCGCAGCAAAGGCAGGGCAAAGCCCGTGCCGCAGCCGGCGTCGAGGATCCGGCGGGCGGCGATCGCGGCGGGCAGGCCGGCGGCGAGACGGGCACAGACGCGACGCTGGACGACGGCGGCGGCGGCGTAGGTTGGCGCCGCGCGCTCGAAGGAATTGCGGATGCGCGCCCGGGAAGGTCACTCATTCAGGAAGTCTTGAACCTGCAGCAGGAACTCTTCCGGCCTGGAAATGAAGGGGGCGTGGGCGCAATCGGCGAAGACCGCGAGGCGTGCGCCGGGAATCAGCGCCGCCAGCGCCTCGGCGGCGGCCAGCGGCATCAGCGGATCGTTCGCGCCGTGGACCAGCAGGGTGGGTGCCCTGACCAGCGGCGCCAGCGGGCGCAGGTCCACGTCGCGCAGCCAGCCGAGCCCCGTCGCCAGCGTCGCGGCGGGCGGGAGCGGGTCGGCGCGGTCGAGCAGGGTGCGCGTGACCTCCCTGGCGCGCGCGTCGCCGCGGTTGAAGCCGCCGACGAAGCGCGGCAGGATCGCCTCGACATCGCTGGCGACATTGGCGGCGAACTCCGCCAGCATTTCCGGCGGCATCGCGTGCGGCCATCCCGCGCGCTGGGCGAAGGAGACCGTGCCGGCGATAAGCACCAGCTTGCCGACCTTTTCCGGCGCGCGGGCGGCGACGGCCAGCGCCATCTGGGCGCCGAGCGACCAGCCGCCAAGGTGGGTTCCCGGCCGCAGGCGGGCGGCGATGTCGTCGGCTGCCGCATGGAAGTCGGCGATCAGGGGCGCGTCACGGTAGCCGGGCAGGTCGAGAATCGTCCCGTGCAGGGCGTCGACCGCGGCGAGTTGCGGGCCGCGGCCGACGCACCATCCGGGGAGAAAGACGAAGGGAGCGGTCATGCCAGTTCCTTGAGGGCGCGAACCAAGAGGTCGATGTCATCCGCCGTGTGCGCCGCCGAAACCGAAATGCGAAGGCGCGCCGTGTCCTTCGGCACCGTCGGCGGGCGGATGGCGGGCACCCACAGGCCTTTCGCCCACAATGCCTTGGCCAGCGCCAGCACGGCGGCGTTCCCGCCGACGACTAGTGGCTGGATGGCGGTCGCAGACGGCAGCAGTTGCCACGGCAGGGCAGCCAGTCCGTCGCGCAACTGGCCGATGCGGGCGAACAGGTTGGCGCGCAAGGCGTCGCCGTGTTCGATGATTTCCAGGCTCTTTACCAACGCGCACCCGAGCGCCGGCGGCGCGGCCGTCGTGAAGATGTAGGTCCGGCCCTTCTGCAGCAGGGTTTCGATGGCGATTTCCGAGCCGGCGACGAAGGCGCCGCCGACCCCGGCCGCCTTGCCCAGCGTGCCCATCAGCAGCAGGCGCGGATGCTGCTGCAGGTTGAAGTGGGCGAGGCTGCCGCGCCNCTGCGGCCCGAGCACGCCGAACCCGTGCGCGTCGTCGACCACCAGCCAGGCGTCGAAGCGCTCGGCCAGCGCGAACAGGGCGGGCAGGGGCGCAAGGTCGCCGTCCATGCTGAACACGGCGTCGCTGACGATCAACCTGTTCGGCGAACGGCTGGCCGCGAGCAGCCTCTCCAGCGCCGCCATGTCGCCGTGCGGATAGCGCTGCACTTCGGCGCCGCCGGCCTTGGCCAGTTGCATGGCGTCGATCAGCGAGGCGTGGTTCAGCTTGTCCGAGAAGATCGTGGAGCCGCGCGTGGCCAGCGTCGGGACGATGGCGAGGTTGGCTAGGTAGCCGGTGGAGAAGGTCAGCGTACGCGGGAAGCCGACGAAGGCGGCGATCACCGTTTCCAGCGCCTCATGCGGCGCCAGATGGCCGCTGACCAGATGCGAGGCGCCGCTGCCGGCGCCCCACTGGAGCGCGCCAGCGGCCAGCGCCTGCGCGATTTCGGCATTGCCCGCCAGCCCGAGGTAATCATTGCTGGCAAAATTGAGCATTTCCCGGCCGTCGACCGCGGCAATCCTGCCGCAGGGCGATTCCAGCACGCGGCGACGACGGGTCAGGCCGGCGGCGGCGATTTCCGCGAGGTCGGTGGCGAGGCGGGTGTCGATCATTCAGACCGACTCACAGGGAGCGGTTGGCCGAGCAGGGCGGCTTCAAGCGTAAGGCTTGAGTGCTTGGAGTGGTCATGGCTCGAATTATTCAGGGAGTTGCGGTGTTGGGCGATTCGAAGCGACTGCTTCAAACCAGTGTGAAGTGTTTGCGGCCCGGTAAGCGGTAGGTTTCAAAGTCGGCTCGATCCAGTGTCCACACTTTGGCGCATCCGGTTTTGAGGGCGGCGACCACGAGTGATGCGTCGGCCAGATCCATCGGGCGATCAGCGTAGCGCTCGATCCAGTCGATGGCGGTGACCAGCTCGTCACGGCCGAGCGGCATGAGTTCGAGTCCACCGCGTTCGATCCAGTGATAGAGCGGCAAGGTGGCACCGATTGAATCCGCCATGTGGGCAAATTCGGTCAGTATGGCCCAGGTGGTCAGCAATCGGCCTCGAAAATTTTGAGATATTCCGTGCAGCCAATATGAAATTTGTCGCGTTTGTTGACAATTGCGACTAGTGGTCCGGTATCGACGAGCAGGATTTCCACTATTCCGGCTGGCGTCCGTGTTTGCGGGCGATGGCGGCGCGTATGGTGTTCCGGCTGTTTTCCGCAGCGTTTTCATTGAGCGAGAGGGCGCCGACAAAGCCGGTTTCACAGGCCAGTTCGTACGGAGTCTTGACTGGCGCCTCGGCTGTGAAGTGGTTTTCAAGAAGCTCGATGATCACTTCTGATTTGCTGCGGCGGGTTTCAACGCAATAGCGGGCCAGCGCTTGTTCCAGACGCTGGGGAATGCGAACGGTGGTGGTCATGGCTTGGCTCCGAGCGATTTTGTATTAACAGTAATACAAACCCGCATGCGGTGCAAGTGGCGGCTTAGAGCGCTTTCTCCAATGCGCCGGTGATGGCGCGGGCTAGAAGAGAGATTTCGTCGTCACTGACGATGTAGGNGGGCATCAGGTAGATCGTGTTGCCGATTGGCCGCACCAGCGCCTCGCGTTCCAGCGCGGCGCGGTAGAACTTGCGCGAGAACCACGGGTCGGTGGTTTCAATGTCGAAGGCGGCGATCATGCCGCGCTGGCGCAGGTGTTTGACTTGCGGATGGTCGGCGAGTGGGGCGAGGGCGGCGGCGATTTTGGCTGCTTTTTGGCGGTTGACCGCGATCACGTCGTCTTGCTCGAAAATATCCAGCGTCGCCAGCGCGGCGCGGCAGGCGAGGGNGTTGCCGGTGTAGCTGTGCGAGTGCAGGAAGGCGCGGGCGACCGAGTCGTCGAGAAAGGCTTCGTAGATCGTGTCGCTGCACAGCACGACGGAGAGCGGCAGGTAGCCGCCGGAGATGCCTTTGGAGAGGCACATCAGGTCGGGGCGGATGCCGGCCTGTTCGTGGGCGAAGAAGGTGCCGGTGCGGCCGCAGCCGACGGCGATTTCGTCGCAGATCAGGTGCACCTCGAAGCGGTTGCACAGGGCGCGTACGAGGCGCAGGTATTCGGGGTCGTATATCGCCATGCCGGCGGCGCCCTGGACCAGCGGCTCGACGATCAGCGCGGCGATGCGTTCGCCGTGTTGTTCGAGATGTGCTTCAAGCGCTGCGGCGGCGCGGCGGGCGACGTCGGCGGGTGTCTCGCCGGCTTCGGCGAGGCGGAAGTCGGGCGAGGGGATGACGGTCGCCGAGCGTACCAGCGGCGCGTAGGCGTCCTTGAAAATGGCGATGTCGGTGACGGCCAGCGCGCCCACCGTCTCGCCGTGGTAGCTGCCGGCGAGGCAGAGGAATTCCGCCTTCTCCGGCCGGCCCGTGTTGCGCCAGTAGTGGAAGCTCATCTTCAGCGCGATCTCGGTCGCCGAGGCGCCGTCAGAGGCGTAGAAGGCGTGGCCGAGAGCGCCGCCGGTGAGCGCGGCAAGGCGTTCCGAAAGCTCGACCACCGGCCGGTGCGTGAAGCCGGCGAGCATGACGTGTTCGAGTGTTTCCAGTTGTTCACGCAGCGCGGCGTTGATGCGCGGGTTGGCGTGGCCGAAGAGGTTGGTCCACCACGAGCTGATGCCGTCGAGGTAGCGCTTGCCGTCGAAGTCGTAGAGCCAGGCGCCGCTGCCACGGGCGATCGGTACCAGCGGCAGGTGCGCCGGGCCGGCGTCGGCATGGTGCCGCATCTGCGTGCACGGGTGCCAGACGGCGGCCTGGCTGCGCGCCAGCCAGCCCTCGTTCGCCGACTTGCTGGTCAATGCAGGACTTGCGAGCTGGCCGCCGGCTGTTCCGGCATCTCGGCGTGCACCAGTTCGGCATCGACGTTGGGGTAGAGCGGGGCGCCGCAATCGTCGCAGAATTCCAGCGGAAAGTGATGGTCGAGGAAGACCACATCCTTGACCCCGGTCTCGCGCAGCACCGATTCGATCTCGCCGGCGGCGTCGGTAGCTTCGTCCTCGGCGCCGAGCAGCGGCCAGACGATGCCGTGGTAGGTCTCGTCACGGTCCTTGGGGCCGAGTCCGACGCGATATTCCTCCATGCGGCGGTCGTAGCAGGGGCCGACGACGGCGCGCAGGTCGGCCGGCGTCAGGCCGAGCATCGTCTGCAGGAAGGCGATCGATGCCTTCAACGAATACGGGCGCGACAGGCGGTCGGCGTTGCGGCACGAGGCATGGTAGGCATCGGGCAGCAACGGCTGCCAGGCGCAGCCGGTGAGCAGCGGCTCGAGATTCGGGCTGCCCTGCTTGATCCATTCCTTGAGCGCGGTCTCCTTGTTGCCGTCCTTCTCGTTCCAGCGGAACAGCGCCGCGCCGCNGGGCACGGCGATGGCGCCGACGAGGTAGCGGACATCCGACAGGAAGCGGTTGGTTTCGGGCAGTCCGGCGTTGTCGACCGCGAGATGCTGGCCAGCCAGCGTCGCCTGGCCGAGCGCCTGGGTCAATTGCCAGGTGTCGCAGAAACTGCGCGGTAACTGGTCCGGGCTGAACAGGAAATCGGCCAGGCCGACGCGCGCCTGCGCCCCGAAGACATGGGCGCCGAGGTGCGTGTTGAGCGCTTGCAGCGTGCTCTTGGGCAGCGGGCAGGCGGGAATCGAGAAGCGCGACCAGGCCAGCACCGGCGCCGCGAACAGCTGGATGTCGAATTCCTGGCCGGGCGCCTCCAGGCGGCCGGTCTCGGCGCACGATTCGACCATGTCGGCGAGCTCGTCGTGGGCGCGCGGGTTGGCCTCGAACAGGCGGTCGAGGGCGGTGTTGATCTCGTCCTCTGCGCCGTTCTTGAGCAGGCTGTCGACCAGTTCGCCGAGTTGCCCTTCCCAGAACCGGTCCTCCAGCTTGCCGCCCGATTCGGAAAGGCCGGTGGCCAGCCGTTGCAATTCTGCCGCGTCGCGCGACAGGCGATCGCGCGAGCCGAAGCGGGTGCGTTTCATGGGCGTTCCCGAAAATTCAAAGACGGAATTCTACCAGCCGTTAAAATGCGGCATAGCGCAACGCAAGAATATCAACGAAGGCCGTTTTCATGCTGATCTTTCTCTCNCCCGCCAAGTCGCTCGACTACCAGACGCCTCCGCACGTTGCGACCCATACCCAGCCGGCCTTCCTGAAGCAGTCGGAAGCGCTGGTCAGGCAGTTGCGCAGGCTGTCGCCGTCCGAACTCGCCGGCCTGATGGGCATTTCCGACCCGCTGGCGCTGCTCAATTTCAACCGCTTCGCCGACTGGAAGCGGCCGTTCACGCCGGATAACGCCAAACAGGCGGTCCTGGCATTCGCTGGCGACGTATACGACGGCCTGGCGGCGAAGACACTTTCGGCCGCCGACCTCGACTTCGCGCAGCAGCATGTGCGCATCCTCTCCGGCCTTTACGGCATCCTCAAGCCGCTCGACCTGATGCAGCCCTACCGCCTCGAAATGGGCACCCGCTTCGCCAACGCGGCGGGCAAGGATCTCTACGCCTTCTGGGGCGAGACGCTGCTCGCCGCGATCAACGCCGAACTTGCCGGAATGCCGCGGCCGGTTGCGGTCAACCTCGCTTCCGAGGAATATTTCAAGGCCGCCGTCGCCCGGAAGATCAAGGGCCAGGTGATCCAGCCGGTATTCGAGGACTGGAAGTCCGGCCGCTACCGGATCATCACCTTCTTCGCGAAACGCGCGCGCGGCCTGATGACGCGCTATGCCGTGGTCAACCGGCTGGGCGAGCCGGAAGGCCTGCAGCGCTTCGACTGCGACGGCTACGCCTTCGCGCCGGCGGTTTCGGACGAGCGGACGTGGGTGTTCCGGCGGCGTCAGGACTGAACCTGGAAACCGCAGTTGACCGCTTGGTTTACCTGGGGCAACTGCATCAACACGGACTCCGCCGGCTTCGACAGGCATCACGCGATGGTTGAGCGCGCTACGCCCCCGCTGGTACGTTTGGGCGGGCACTTGGCTTTGTCGCTCCGCCTCGCGGGCATCAGCCTGCCGCGTTGTCGCTTCGCGCCAAGCACCCGCCCAAACGTACCAGCGGGGGCGTCCAACCGCGGTTCCCAGGTTGAATCAGGGCTGATGCGTCGGCCGGTTCCAGTATCCGGAAACCCAGGTTCGGCCGCCTGCGCAGTTTCAGCAGCGCGCTGTCCTTGCTTACCAGCCAGTCGGCGCCGGCGCGGGCGGCGAGTTCGAGAAACTTCTGGTCGTCGCGGTCCTCGCAGCGTGGCAGCGGCGGCGTCTCGCCGTTGGGAACCAGGTGCACGAGTCCGCTGTAGCGGCGATACAGGTTGGCCGCCATTTCCGGCGTCAGATTGAGCTGCGGGTAGGTCAGCACGCGTTGCAGTTCGTCCAGCGTCCCGGTGTCGGCCAGGCATGCGACGTGTCCGCCCGCGAGCGCGGCCATGATCGGAGCCGCGTCGGAGTTGGCCCAGTGATAGAGGTCGAGAACGACATTGGTGTCGAGGACGAGGCGCAGCATGGCGCGGATTATAATGCGCGCCTGTTCAGAGCCCGCTCCGGAAATCCCATGTCCCGCATTCTCCTCGCCCCGATGGAAGGGCTCGCCGACGACGTGCTGCGCGACGTGCTGACGGCCATCGGCGGTTACGACTGGGGAATCTGCGAATTCGTCCGCGTCTCGGGCAGCGTACTGCCTGTCAAGGCCTGGCAGCGGATCTGCCCCGAATTGCGCAACGGCAGCCGGACCGCCGCCGGGACGCCGCTGCGCGTGCAACTGCTCGGCTCGGACCCGCATTTCATGGCCGAGAACGCCCGCCGGCTGGTGACGCTGAATCCGGCCGGGATCGACCTCAATTTCGGCTGCCCGGCGCCGACCGTTAACCGCCATCGCGGCGGCGCCGCGCTGCTCGGCGAGCCTGAACTGCTGCACGCAATCGCCAGCGCCGTGCGCGCGGTGGTTCCGGTCGAACTGCCGTTTACGGCAAAAATGCGCCTCGGCATCGACGACACCGGCCTCGCCGTCGACTGTGCGCAGGCGCTGGCCGCCGGCGGCATCGACGAACTGATCGTGCACGGCCGGACCAAGCTCGACGGCTATCGTCCGCCGGCGCGCTGGATGTGGATCGACAGGCTGCGGGCGGCGGTCGCCATTCCGATCATCGCCAACGGCGAGGTGTGGACCGTCGAGGATTTCGTCCGCTGCCAGCAGGAAACCGGCTGCGCCGACATCATGCTCGGGCGCGGGGCGGTTGCGGACCCGTTGCTGGCGCGGCGCGCGCGTGGCGAGGCAGTCGGCGGCTGGGCCGGCATNCGCCCCTGGATCGAGCCCTACTGGCGCGGCGTCAGGCGGAAGGTCGTGCCCGAGCATGCCGGCGGGCGGCTGAAGCAATGGCTGGCGCTGCTGCGCCGCAATTATCCGGAAGCCGGCGACCTGTACCAGCGCCTGCGGCCACTCAAGGGGGCCCATGAGATCGACGCGGCGCTGGTCGCCGCCGGTATCCTGGACGAATTGCCGCTCGCCGCATGAGCGGAAACTCGCGATTCATCGCCAGCGCCCAGGAAGGGCCGCACCGTGATCTGGAAGCGCGCGTCCGTCGCCACCTCGCGCACCCGTTCCGCAAGCCGATACTCGACTACAACCGGGCGGCCTGCGCTGCTGCACTGGCCGCGCGCGACGCCTGGCAGCCGGAAGCACCGCTGATCCTCGATGCCGGCTGCGGCGTCGGCGGCAGCACGCTACGCATCGCCGCGGCTTGCCCGGAGAGTTTCGTCGTCGGCGTCGACCAGTCGGCCGACCGCCTCGGGCGCGGCAAGGCGCTGCCGCTGCCGGCCAATGCGTTGCTGATCCGCGCCGATCTGGTCGATTTCTGGCGCCTGCTGGCCGAAAGCGGCGTTCGCCTCGCCCGTCACTACGTCCTCTACCCCAATCCGTGGCCGAAGATCGGCCATCTGGCGCGGCGCTGGCACGGCCATGCGGTGTTTCCCGCCTGGCGGGAACTCGGCGGCGAACTCGAATGCCGCAGCAACTGGCGCATCTACATCGAGGAAATGGCGCAGGCGCTGACCCTGCTGACCGACCTGCCGGTGAGCCCGGAGGCGTATGCGACCGACGATCCGCTGACCCCCTTCGAAAGGAAATATCTCGCTTCCGGCCATCACCTGTGGCGCTGCCGCGTGAACCTGCGGTGAGCGTCTGCCAGAGCTGCGGCGCCTGCTGCGCCGCCTTCCGCATCGATTTTCATCCGGCAGAACTGGCCGGGGCGCTTTCGCCTGGGGGCNNCGGCGTGCCGCGCGAGATGACGGTGCCGGTGACGCCGGCCGTCGTCCGCATGTGCGGCAGCGATGCGACCGAACCGCGCTGTGTCGCGCTGGCCGGGGAAGTCGGAAAAGCAGTCGCCTGCACGATTTACGACGCCCGACCGTCGCCGTGCCGCGAATTCGCGACCACCGACGACGCCTGCGCCCGCGCCCGCCGCAGCCACGGACTGCCGGCGCTGGCGTCCGGGTTTGTCCCCTTGTCGGTCGGGTAAGCCTGTGGATAAGCTCGGGACAACCGGCAGTTACTGCCGGAAACAGGACCTTCCACGGTCGACGCCCAAAATATGGGCAATTTCACCATGCGCGCGGTGCCCGGTGTCGCAGCGATACTGGCAAGGCGGGGTCATTAATATATAATATATAAGAGTTGCAAGCCGGCCCTGGGGAAGCAGTACGCCGAACCATGCGACGGCTGCGGTTGTCGTAAAATAAATGTTTTCCCAGTGCAACCCCTTACGAAAGGAAGTCGCCGTGCTTGAAGCCTACCGCGCCCACGTTGCAGAGCGTGCAGCCCTCGGTATCCCGCCGCTGCCCCTGTCCAAGCAACAGACCACCGAGCTGGTCGCCCTGCTGAAGAATCCNCCGGCCGGCGAAGAAGCCGCCCTGGTCGAGCTGATCACCTATCGCGTGCCGGCCGGCGTGGACGACGCCGCCAAGGTCAAGGCCGAGTTCCTCGCCAAGGTCGCCAAGGGGAAAGAATCCTGCGCCCTGATCTCCAGGGAAAAGGCCACCGAACTGCTCGGCACCATGCTCGGCGGCTACAACGTCAAGCCGCTGATCGACCTGCTGGCTGACGCCGCCTGCGGCGCCGTTGCCGCCGAAGGCCTGAAGAAGACCCTGCTGGTTTTCGATTACTTCCACGACGTCGCCGAGCTGGCCAAGTGCGGCAACGCCAACGCCAAGGCCGTCATGCAGTCCTGGGCCGACGCCGACTGGTTCACCTCGCGTCCGGAAGTCCCGGCCTCGCAGAAGCTGACCGTCTTCAAGGTCACCGGCGAAACCAATACCGACGACCTGTCGCCCGCCCCGGATGCCTGGTCGCGTCCGGACATNCCGCTGCACGCGCTGGCCATGCTGAAGAACCCGCGTCCGGGTATCGAAGCCGACGAGCCGGGTTCGCGCGGCCCGATCAAGCAACTGGAAAAGCTGGCTGCCAAGGGCAACCTGATCGCCTACGTCGGTGACGTGGTCGGTACCGGTTCTTCCCGCAAGTCCGCCACCAACTCCGTGCTGTGGTTCACCGGCGAAGACATCCCCTTCGTCCCGAACAAGCGTTTCGGCGGCGTCTGCCTCGGCTCCAAGATCGCTCCGATCTTCTTCAACACGATGGAAGATGCCGGCGCACTGCCGATCGAAATCGACGCCGGCCAGATGGACATGGGCGACGAGATCGAACTGAAGGTCGATGGCGCCTCGGGCAAGGTCACCGCCACCAAGAATGGTGCCGTGATCGCCGAATCGCAACTGAAGACCCTCGTCATCCTCGACGAAGTCCGCGCTGGCGGCCGTATNCCCCTGATCATCGGTCGCGGCCTGACCGCCAAGGCGCGTGAAGCCCTGGGCTTGCCGGCCTCGACGCTGTTCCGCCTGCCGCAGCAGCCGGAAGATCCGGGCACCGGCTACTCGCTGGCCCAGAAGATGGTCGGCCGCGCCTGTGGCCTGCCGGAAGGCAAGGGCATCCTGCCGAACACCTATTGCGAACCGAAGATGACCACCGTCGGCTCCCAGGACACCACCGGCCCGATGACCCGCGACGAACTCAAGGACCTGGCCTGCCTCGGCTTCTCCGCCGACATGGTCATGCAGTCCTTCTGCCACACCGCCGCCTATCCCAAGCTGGTCGACGTCAAGATGCACCGCGAGTTGCCGACCTTCATCAGCACCCGTGGCGGCGTTGCGCTGCGTCCGGGCGACGGCGTCATCCACTCCTGGCTGAACCGCCTGCTGCTGCCGGATACCGTCGGCACTGGCGGTGACTCCCACACCCGCTTCCCGATCGGCATCTCCTTCCCGGCCGGTTCCGGTCTGGTCGCCTTTGCTGCCGCCACCGGCGTCATGCCGCTCGACATGCCGGAATCCGTGCTGGTCCGCTTCAAGGGCCAGATGCAGCCCGGCATCACCCTGCGCGACCTGGTCAACGCCATTCCGCTTTGGGCGATCAAGCAGGGCCTGCTGACCGTCGAGAAGAAGGGCAAGAAGAACGTCTTCTCCGGCCGCATCCTCGAAATCGAAGGTCTGCCGGACCTCAAGGTCGAACAGGCCTTCGAACTCTCCGACGCCGCCGCCGAGCGTTCCGCTGCCGCCTGCTCCGTGGCGCTCAACAAGGAGCCGATCGTCGAGTACATGCGCTCCAACGTCACCCTGATGAAGTGGATGATCGCCGAAGGCTACCAGGATGCCCGCACCCTCAAGCGCCGCATCGCCGCCATGGAAGACTGGATCGCCAACGGCACGCTGCTCAAGGCCGACGCCAACGCCCAGTACGCCGCCGTGATCGAGATCGATCTGGCCGAAGTCACCGAGCCGATCCTGGCCTGCCCGAACGATCCGGACGACGTCAAGATCCTCTCCGAAGTCGCCGGCGCCAAGATCGACGAAGTCTTCATCGGCTCCTGCATGACCAACATCGGCCACTTCCGTGCCGCCGGCAAGGTCCTCGAAGGCAAGTCGGACATCCCGACCCGTCTGTGGATTGCTCCGCCGACCAAGATGGATGCCCT
The DNA here is from genome assembly GCA_013693915.1 of Dechloromonas sp. GTDB lineage: Bacteria > Pseudomonadota > Gammaproteobacteria > Burkholderiales > Rhodocyclaceae > Azonexus. Next base: position 1,788,704 of record CP059264.1, read on the forward strand.
GATCCTGACCGAAGAAGGCTACTACGGCGTCCTCGGCAAGTCCGGCGCCCGCATGGAAATGCCGGGCTGCTCGCTGTGCATGGGCAACCAGGCGCAGATCAGGAAGGGCAGCACGGCGATGTCGACCTCGACCCGCAACTTCCCGAACCGTCTCGGCATCGACACCCAGGTCTACCTCGGCTCCGCCGAACTGGCCGCGATGTGCGCGCTGCTCGGCAAGATCCCGACCAGGGACGAGTACATGCAGTACATCCAGGTNCAGAACGCCAAGGCCGCCGACATCTACCGCTACATGAACTTCGACCAGATTCCGGCCTTCGTGGAAGTCGCCGAGACGGTCGAGGCCTGATCCGGAATCCGGCCCTTTTCGCGGGTCGACCGCGACAGCCCCCGCCGGGAAACCGGCGGGGGCTGTTCATTTTCCCGTCCGCCGTGCCGCCTATGCCGGGCTTCGCATTCGCTCCGGGGGCCGTGTTGTCGAAGAGGGCTGCCGAAGTGACCGGATCGAAGCACAACTTCCGGACGAGGTCCGCAGACCGCCCGGCAGCCAGCGTCTTGCCGGTTTGCGGCAGGAACGGGGAGGGGGTCGCGGGGCGCCGCAAATTCAGGCGGGAGTTCCCGGTTGCCGACGGGTTGGGAGAGCGGAGATATTTTCATGCTGGTCGTTGAATTCCTGTCCTTGGTCGCCAGTATCCAGTGCGGCCGAAACTGGCCAGTCCGGGCAGGGGCTTTATGTACAATGTCTCCACGATTCGTGACGCTGTGTAGCATGGCTGCTCGCCGCTTTTCAACCCTTTTCGCCATCATGCTGTTCGCGTTCGCCGCCTGCGGTTGCGCTGCTGTTGCGCTTACGGCTGCTGCAGTCGGCGGCGGTATTGCCGCCAATCACCAACTGGGCGGCATCGCCTATCGGACCTTTACGGCACCGCTGCCCCGGGTCCGTTCGGCGGCGATGACTGCACTGAAGCGCATGGGCATCAAGCCGGATGGAAGCGAGAAGATCGATTACGGGGAACGGCTGCTGGCCAAGGCCGGCGACCGCAACATCGAAATCGAACTGGAGGCCCTGACCGCCAACACCACCCGCATGCGGGTGGTCGCCAAGAAGGATGGCGGGGTAATCGTGGATTCTTCCACCGCCGTCGAGATCATCACGCAGACCGAAAAATCGATTGGCACCCTTTGACGCAAGGAGACATCCCATGACCCCATCAACGCTCAACGCCGCCCGCTGTGCGGCGCTGTTCATCGCCCTGGCCGGTGGCGTGTGTTCGCCGGCCGTCGCCGATCCGGTGCCGGCCGCCGCTACCACGCCTTCCGGCAAGCTGACGGCGAGTTTCAGCGACTTCGCTGGCTCGCCGGAAAACTCCGCATCCCTGGTCAATGGGCTGCGTACGGGCGCCCCCATCACGCTGACCGATCCGGCAGTGGCCGGCGGCCCGCCGCCGAATTCGACCACATTCACCTCGCCGGCCAAACCCATGGGCTACGGCAACGTCCGCATCGCACTGTCGTTGGCCCAGGCCCAGCTTGCCAGCGAAGGGATCACCAACCCCACGGCCGCCGAGTTGCAGGGCGCCCTGATCGGCAGAACCTACGTCGGGCCTGAGGGCACGACGACGACCGACGGCGTTCTCCAGATGCGGGCTTCGGGCATGGGTTGGGGAAAGATTGCCAATACCATGGGTTACAAGCTCGGCCCCGTCGTGAGTGGAAAGCAGACGCTCGTGGCAACTAACAGGTCGGATAACTCCGTGACTACCGTTGCCGCCCACGGGAGTCCGGCCGGCAGCGCCAAGGGCGTCGCCACTGCTTCCGGGGTGCGTCGCATGGGAGCAAGGGAATCGTTACCGGGTCAGGTGGCGCGCCGGGCGTAAGCAAGGGTGTGGTCACCGGGTCGAGCGGTACGGCGAGCGCTGGCAAGGGTGTGGTCACCGGAGCCGGCAATTCAGCCCATGGTAAGTCAAGCGGCATTACCACGGGTCTCGGCCATGCTTCGGCCAATGCCGGCGGCGTGACAACCGCCTCCGGAAGCAGGGCGGGCGGCAATGCTGGCGCCAATGCCGGTGGTGGCGGCGCGAAGGGCGGCGGAAAGCCGTGAGTCGATAACGACCAAGGGGGAAAAGGGACCAACCCGGCGTTTCCCGTCACCTGGCAACAGGTTGCCCGTGGACGATAGCTCACAAACGCGAACCAGGCCCCGCTGTTCCGTGCTATTTCTTCCCGGACCGCAGCATTCGCCGGGAACCGTACATCGTTTTCCGGCTAGAGGTCGACTTCAGTAGTCTCCAAGTGGTCGGAGACGAGCGTCGCTCGCGGCAAACCTGTCAGCCGTAGATGAAGAAGATGGTTGCTGCGGTCGACGCCGGTTTCAGCGCGTTTTTCGGCGAGTCAGCGAGTTCGGCGCCGGGAGTGGTCTTTTCCTTCTGCCGCGCAATGGCGCAATGGTGATACGCGCGCGGCAAGTTAGTGGGCGGGTGCGCAGCTTTTAATCCCGATCCCAGGTCAGTATGGCCTTGCCAGCCCGAGCCGGGAAGCCTCACCAGGCGTCGATATCCATCGCCGGTGGTGTCCCAACAGCATCTCCTCCACCGCCTCGTGAAAAAGCGCCTAGCGACCTGGCTGGCGCTTGATGCGAGAAGCGGGGTCTGACCACCCAATAGCCATGCAACCAGATCCCGGCCTTCGTGGAAGTCGCCGATACCGTAGAAGTCTTATCCGGAATCCGGCCCTTTCCGCGGGTCGACCGCGACAGCCCGCGCCGGAAGGCCGGCGGGGGCTTATTTTTGCAGGGCTTATTGTTGCAGTCGGCGAATCAGGCATTGACTACAATGCGGGAAGAGTCTGGAAGCCGCTGTCCTGCTGGTCCGAACCGGCGGCGACGGGATGAAATGCGCCGGCGGCCGCTGTGGTCCCTGCTACAGGAGATGGATGATGAGCAGGAATACGAATACCCCGCCGGTCGAAGTGCGTTTCGTGGATTTTGCGATCCGCGCCTGGCGCACCGATGCGCAGCACGTGGAGGTGATCGCCCATGCCACCCCGGTGGGCGGCATGCGTCATCCGGTCAGCGTCCGGCAACGGCGCGTCCGCCCCGCTGATGTCGACATCGGGTTCAGTCATTCTCTTGAAAGGGCTGCCGAGGTTGGCCGCGATCTTGCCGGTATTCTCCTTCCCGATGCTGTCACGGCNCTGCTCCTGGATAGCCTGCGCTGGGCTGCCGCTCGGCCGGATATTGGCTTGCGCCTTCGCCTTTGCCTGGACGACGAACTGATCGACCTGCCGTGGGAATGCCTGTATGCCGTGAGCTTGACGGANCCGGCCATGCCTGCCGGCTTCTTTCTTGCCGACGGCGACGTATCGCTGGTCCGCGAGCCGCCGATCCTGCCATTGCCCACCGAGAGCAGCGAACGTGTCCAGCGCCTGCTTTTCGTCGGTACCCTGTTCGATGATCCGCAGGCGCCCGATATCTGGATGGTCCGCGAGGAGTTCCGTCTCCTTGGCGAAAGGACGGTGAAGCTCGCCAGCCGGGTAGCCTTCGATTTTGTCGCCACCACCGACACCAATCAGGTCGACGCCTGTCTCGATACGGCGATCGACATCTTCCACTACGCCGGCCATGTCGAGGCCGACAATGACGACGCACATTTCCTGCAGCTGGCCCACGGGGACGGGATAACGTGCTTCGCGGAGGCGGCCGCCGATCCCGCGCCTTGGACCCGCGCCCGCATATTGGCGCCGCGGCTCAAGGCGGCCGGTACCCGCCTGGCGGTGTTCAATGCCTGCAACAGCGGCCACTGGAATTTCGTCCGCCCCTTCATGGAGTCCGCGCTGCCGGCCTTCATCGGCGTTCAGGGCAGCGTCAGCAACGATGCCGCGCTGTTCTTTTCTGCGGCACTGTATGGCGCGCTGGCGGCCGGATTGTCGGTGGATGAGGCGGTGACCCAGGCCCGCCTTGCCGTGCTCGATCTGGCCCTGCGCGATCCCGCCGACAGGCCCGCCTCGGAGCGGCGAATCCACGTTTCGGCCAACGACTGGCTGCGCTTCATGATCTACATGCCTACCGGCGATGCCGTCCTCTTCCCGCGTTCGGAGCGCGGCAGCGGCAAGCGCCGGGCGCGGCGCCGGCGCGCCGATCAGCTCGAGGCCCTCTATGCGACGCTGGCGAAGCTGAACGATTCGGAGCAGGCACGGGTGGTCTCGGAAATCTACCGCTCCCGGGTATTGATCCTCGGACGTTTCGACCCCGTCCACAAGGCGATTCTCGATGCCCTCGGTCAGGCCCTCGAAGCCCATCCGCGCCACTACCGCAAGCATCTGTTCGACTATGAAGCGCCGGCCGGGCGCAACCTCACCGAGTGGGTGCGCACGCATGCCCTGATGTCGCGTTTCATCGTCGCCGACATCAGCGACCCGAACAGCGTTCCCCATGAGCTTGCCAACATCGTGCCGACTTCGCCTTCGGTGCCCATCGTTCCCATCATCCGCGAAGGGGCACGCGACTACAGCATGTTCCGCGACCTGCGGGCTTACCCCTGGGTGCTGCCGACGGTGACCTACCGGGACGATGCCGACCTGCGCGCGCGCCTCGACACCGAGGTCATCGCGCCGGCGGAAGCGCGCATCGCGGCCTGGAAAGCGGCCTGACGGCGGCGAACCCGGAACGGTTTCCGGTTCATTAGATGGCGCGGGCAGCGGATCGAAGGAGGACGAGGCATGCATGAGCGCTCGCAGGATGGACGCCTGACCGATTGTCTGGAAGCCGAATCCGGTGGCGACGGCGCGTGGCGATGAACTCCATGGCATAATCCTTGACGTTCGCACGAAAGGGGATGGGAGATGGCGCAGACCGGGGCGAATGCGGGCCCGTCGCATGACTTCATCGGCTATCGCAGGAAGTCGCCGAGCATGCCCCGGGCAGATTTCCCGGTCGCCTGCGCGAGGTCTTCGCCCGCGAGCCGCTGTTCCGGGACGTCGCCAGCATTGACGTCGGCGGCGACGGAATTGAGCCGCTGCCGCAGGGACTGAACGCCTGCGAAGCGGTGCCGGCGGGCGTTCGCCATGATTGGCGCCAGGCAGCGCATGCCGCCACAACCGGCGACGCGCCTGGATGTCTGCGCGATCGGGTCGTCGCCCGGCTACGATGAAGCCACTCAGCCTGTTCTACTCCTACTCGCATCGCGACGAAGCGTTCCGCGAGGAACTCGAAGCGCATCTCGCTTATCTGCGCCGGGGCAAGCTGATCGCCGAATGGCACGACCGGATGATCGGCGCCGGCGACGAGTGGAAGCAACAGATCGACCACAGCCTTGCGACCGCCGACATCGTGCTGCTCCTCGTCAGTGCCGATTTCATCGCATCGGACTACTGCTGGGGCGAGGAGATGACCAAGGCGCTGGCGCGCCACGAGCGCGGCGAAGCGCGGGTGATCCCTGTGATCCTGCGGCCGTGCCGCTGGGAGAGGACGCCGCTCGGGCGACTCCAGGCGGTGCCGAAGAACGCCAGGCCGGTCAGCGAGTGGCCAAATCGCGACGCCGCATTCGAGGACATCGCCTCGGCAATCGAGCGCACCGTCGAGGAGTGGGGCGAGGAGCGCCTCCGCGCGGCGGGGCAGGCGCAGCGGGAAGCGGACGAGGCGCGCCAGCGCGCGGAAGCCGAGGCGGCTCGCCTCGGCGAGCAGCAGCGGCGCCAGGCCGAAGAAGAGCACCAGCGGCTTGAAGCGCAGGCGAGGCGTGAGGCGGAGCAGGCTCGCCAGCGTGCCGAGTTGGACGCCAAGCGCAAGGCCGAGCTAGGGCACAAACGTTCCGAGGCGCAGTCCGGACCGGAGAAAAGCGAGCGTGTCAAGTGTCCAGCCGTGCCGGAAGTACCAGTGCCGTGGGGGCGGTTTGCCGTCATCGGACTTGCCGTAGCGGTTGGACTGGCGTTGTTCTGGCTTGCGGTCACACGCGAACCGAAGAAGGTGCCCGCCAGGCCTGCCGCGGAGCCCCGGTAAGTGACAAAGCCATCGAGAAGCACCCTATCNAGTTACAAGCCCGGTACGAGTTTCTGGGACTGCCACCAGTGTCCCGAGATGGTTGTGATCCCTGCGGGCGACTTCGTCATGGGCTCGCCGCAGAGCGACACCGATCGCAGGGATAACGAAGGACCGCAGCGCAAGGTGAACATTCCGGGGCCGCTTGCCGTCGGGAAGTACGAGGTCACCTTCGAACAATGGGATGCCTGTGTTGCCGCGGGCGGTTGCGAACACAGGCCTGACGANAAAGGTTGGGGCCGCGGCAAGCGGCCGGTGATCAACGTTAGTTGGCACGATGCGCGTGCCTATGCCGCCTGGCTCGCGAGGACGACAGGTAAAGCCTATCGGCTGCTCTCCGAGGCGGAGTGGGAGTATGCGGCGCGGGCCGGCACGACCACCCGCTACCCGTGGGGTGACGAGCTGGGCAGCAATCGCGCGAATTGCAATACGGGCAGCCAGTGGAGCGGCAGGCAGACGGCGCCGGTGGGCAGCTTCCAGCCCAATGCCTTCGGGCTGTACGACATGATCGGCAACGTCTCGGAGTGGACGCAGGACTGCTGGAACGAAAATTACAGGGGCGCGCCAGTGGATGGGCGGCCGTGGGAGACTGGCGACTGTGGCCGGCGTGTCGAGCGCGGCGGCTCCTTGCTCAACTTCCCGGAAGTCTGCCGCTCGGCGTTCCGCTTCAGGGAGGAGCCAGGGGTCGCGTACCTCGACCGCGGTTTCCGTCTTGCCAGGACGCTCTGACCTCCTGGCTCTTTAACTCCTTACCTCCTGAATCGGCTAGGCGATGACATCGGAACAGGACAGCGGACGCCGCCACGCGGCCGATGCTGCCCACTGCCCCGGCCCGGCGCTGGAAGCGATGTTCCGGTTCATCATCTGGCTCATCCCGGCGCTGGAGGTAATGGAGCGGCCTTTGGGCATCAGCTCGGGTTGCCTGCATCGGCATGATCACCCCTGCGTCCGCACGCTACCGGTAGCGAACAGCATGCCACCCGCCGGCGCCGCCACCCGGTTGCTCAATGCGTCGCGCCGGCCCGCTTGCGCAGCATGTCGATGATCATCGACGCGGTCTGCTCGATCGAGCGATGGCTGGCATCGATGATCGGCCAGCCGTGGCGGATGAACAGGCGGCGCGCTTCGAGAACCTCCTTGCGCAGCGCATCGAGATCGGCATAGTCGCCATTCGACTCGTGCCTGAGCGCCGTCAGGCGGGCCGCGCGGATCATCGCCAGGCGCGCCGGGTCGACGGTGAGACCGACGATCAGCGGCCCGTTCGCGCGCAGCAGCCCGGCGGGCGGCGGCGCTCCCGGCACCAGCGGCACGTTCGCCGCCTTGATTCCGCGCGAGGCGAGATACATGCAGGTCGGTGTCTTGGTCGCACGCGAGACCCCGACGATGATGACGTCGGCGCCGTCGAGATCGTCGCTGGCGAGCCCGTCATCATGGGCGAGCGTGTACTTCATCGCCTCGACGCGGCGAAAGTAGTCTTCGTCGAAGGCAGCGCCGGACTTGTGCTGCGACAAGATGGCAGCCCCGGTGTATTCCGCGAGCTGCCCGATCAACGGCTCGAGCGCGAACTGGCAGGGAACGCCGAGATGACGACAACCCTCCTCGAGGGCTTCGCGGACATCGCCGTCGCTGATGCTGTGCAGGACGAAGCCAGGGGCCGCGGCAAGCACGCCCAGGATTTCCGGCACCTGGTCGAGGCGGCGGACCATCTTCCACAGACGCCGCCTGACCTCGACTCCCGCAAGCTGGGTGACGGCGTTGCGCGCCAGCATCTCGACGAGTTCCCCAGAGGCATGCGAGACGAGATAGAGGACGACCGTCCTGCTCACCGGCCGTTTCTCCCGCGCGGGCGGCGGCGGCTCAGCGATGGTAGCCACCGTCCAGGCGCAGGACGCTGCCGTTGATCATGACGTTCTTGATGACGTGCAGGACGAGCATGGCGAACTCGGCGGGATCGCCGAAGCGGTGCGGAAACGGGATCTGGCGGGCCAGCCGCGAGTCGAGGTTCTTCTCCATGTCGAAAAGCGTCTGCGTCCCAAACAGTCCGGGCGCGATGCCGACGACGCGGATTCCCAGCGGGCCGAGTTCGCGCGCCGCCGGCAGGATCATGCTGACGACGCCGCCCTTGGAGGCGGAATAGGCGGCCTCGCCGCTCTGGCCCTCGTACGCCGAGACCGACGCCGTGGACAGGATGACGCCGCGCTCGCCGCTGGCTTGCGGCGGCAGGCTCGCCATGTCGGCGGCGGCGAGGCGAATCATGTTGAAGGTCGACATCAGGTTGACCTCGACGAGCTGCCGGAAATCATCGAGCGGCATCGGCCCGCCGGCGCCGAGGATCGGCTCGTTGTGGCCGCGCCCGACGCAGTGCACGAGCACGCGCGCCGCGCCGTGCGCCTCGCGCGCCCGGGTGATCGCCTCTTCGGCCGACTGCGAGTCGGCAACGTCACAGTGAATGGCCAGCGCGCCGATATCGTCGGCCACCCGGTTCACACCATCTGCGTCGATGTCGATCAAGGTCACCCGCGCTCCCGCCTCGCTGAGATAGCGGGCCGTTTCGGCTCCCAGACCCGATGCCGCCCCGGTGACGACTGCGGGACATCCCCATAGATCCATGCCAGACCTCCTGCCATTGCCGACCTCAGCTGTCGGCACCAGCGCGCATTATATCGGGCGGCAAAGCCGGAACGCATGCCGGCGTCTGACTCACCACCTCGTTCTCCACCAGGGACAACCTCCGGACGCCGCGAGACTTTCAGGCTTCGTCAAGACCGTCGCATCCCTTCAATCCGGACACTGCCGATTCGCCGTACAGCCGGAAGTCCCGGTTGACGATGGGTCGCAGGAGCGGGGATACTCGCCCAATGCCGCTTGAATTTCCTGTCCCTCGGCCTCGTCGCCGAATTTCGCGACCCGTTGCCGCAGACGTGCGAGGAGTAGCGGCGGGTTTGTGGCGCACGCGAGATCAGCGGCGGCGTGGCGTTCGGGACGGCGACCGCGGCGCTGGGGAAGACCGGCGAAGCCAGGTTCGGGTAGCGACTGATGGCGGTTGATTCTGGCGAACGGCGCCGGCGGGTGAGCGGGGCAATGCACTGATGTCGATCTTCGCGAGGATCGCCGGCTGGCTGCCCGGCCCCCGCCCGGCGGCAGGCGAGCGGCTGACGGCTGCCCTCGACGCCTTCCACGACCCGGATGCCGACTCGCTCGCCCTGATCCGCCGCCTGGTCGGCGCCGTCCGTCCGCGCAGCCGGCGCGACCAGGAAGCCAACGCGCGCTATGGCGAGGTGCTCGACCGCCTCGAAGGCGATGCCGCACTGCGCCTGGCCTTCCGCGGGCATGTCGTGCGCTTCGTCGCCAGCCGTCGCCTGGTGACCTTCTTCACCGACAGCGGCATTCTTCCCGGCACCGGCTTCTTTTCGGAATGGTGGCGCATCCTCGGCGACCGCCTGCTGCCGCCGGCCCCCGACGAGCACCGGCTGAAGGACTGCGTCAACGTCATCTTCGACCGGCCCGACGACTGGCGCTGGCAGGCGCGGATCCCGCCCGGACATTCGCGCCGCCTGTGGGCCCTGCTGGCGCCGGAGGAGGAGTTGCGCGGCGCCGACTGGCGCGGGATCGAGGAGCAGATGCTCGACGCCGTGCTGCTCCTTGCCCATCGCATCAGCGGCCTCGGCGTCGAGGGCGAACTCGTGCGCGCATCGCCCGGGTTCGACGCCGATCTGCCGTGCTTCGTCGCGCTCTCGGCGGAGGCACTCGCCTTCGTGAACGAGACGCGCGCCGCCTTCGACGACCCGGCGGCTGCGCCCGACGACGGCGCCCAGCTCCTCGTCATCGCCGACCAGTGCGCGGAGACGCTGCAGCGGGTGCGCAAGCGGGCGCGCAGCGTCGGCACCAGCCTCCATCTCAGCTACCTGCTGACGCGCAGCGAGCAATGCCTGGAGCGGCTGCGCGAGATGGTCGCCATTCTCGTCGCCTGCACGGCGGCGACTGCGCGCGACGAGGCCATTGCGGCGTGGGCCGACTTCACCCGCGCCGCGTTTCTCGCCGAGAACCGGCGCAACAGCCTCGGCCACTACATGGCGCAGCTTTCCGCGTTGCTCGCCGTGCGCGTGACCGAGAACGCGGCGCGCTCGGGCGAACACTACATCTGCGAGACGCGCGCCGACTACGGAGCGATGTGGCGGTCGGCGCTTGGCGCCGGAGTGCTGATCGGCGGCATGGCGCTGTTCAAGATCTTCGCCGTCGGCCTGCACGCGCCGCTCTTCGGCGAGGCCTTCCTCTTCAGCATGATCTACGGCCTCGGCTTCGTCGCCATCTACCTGCTTGGCATGACGGTCGCCACCAAGCAGCCGGCGATGACGGCGCAGACCCTCGCCGGGCTGCTCGGCGACGTGCGGGCGACGCGCCAGGACGAACTGGAGCGGCTGGTGGACGTCGTCGCTGCCGTCTGCCGCAGCCAGCTGGCGGCGATCGCCGGCAATGTCCTGATGGCGCTGCCGTTCGCCCTCGCGCTGGCCCACTGGCTCGGCCAGCTCGCCGGGCACCCGGTGATCGCGCTGGAAAAGGCTGCCCATCTCCTCGACGACCTCGATCCGCTCGGCTGGGCGATCCCGCACGCGGCGATCGCCGGCTTCTACCTCTACCTGTCGGGGCTGATCACCGGCTATTTCGACAACCGTGCCGCCTACAGCGATCTCGGCATCCGCATCGGCCGTCTGCACTGGCTGCGCCGGCTGCTCGGCGTCGACCGCGCGGCGGCGGTCGGCGGCTACATCGCCGACCATCTCGGCGGCATCATGGGCAACTTCCTGTTCGGATGCATGCTGGGGTCGACCGGCGTCATCGGCACCATTCTCGGATTGCCGCTCGACATCCGCCACATCGCCTTCTCCTCGGCCAACCTCGGCTACGCGGTAACCGGCTTCGCCTACGATCTGCCGCTCGGGACGGTGCTCTGGGCCGGGCTTGGCGTCGCCCTCATCGGTGCCACCAATCTTGGTGTCAGCTTTGTGCTGGCGTTGCGTACCGCGCTCGGCGCCCGCGGCATCCGCTTCGAGCACTGGGGCGCCCTGCTTGCTGCGCTCTGGCAGCGCTTCCGCCGCACCCCGCGGGACTTCCTGCTGCCACCGCGGGCGACGGCGGCGGACGGCGGGTAGAACAGCCGGGCGTCCGGCATCGCCAGCGCCTGCCACAGCCCGCTGCCGTTGCCGCTTCTGCTGCTCGCGCCGTGAGATTGACACGACGCAATGAGTCATGACCTTCGCCTGCACTCGGTAGCGCCGCTTGAACCGTCATTCCTCGCTTGGCCGGATCGATGGCGCCGGCTATTCGCCATCCGGACGGCGCGCCTTGTCCGGGTGGTGGGCGGCGATGTAGGCATCGTAGCGGGCCTGCATTTCCGGCGCCTGTCTGGCGATTTCGCGCAGGATGCGGGCGACCGACCAGATCATCACGGCCACGCCGCCGACGATGCAGATGACGGCTTCCGCGGTCGACGTCGGAAAACTGGCCAGAATCGCGCCCCTGCCGGCGGCGAACCAACTGGCGCCGATGGCCACGCAGGAGAGGCCGAAAACGTCAGCCATGCCATAGGCGAAGATGCGGCCGGTCAGGCGGGGGCGAGGCGGGCGGGTCGTCGGGAACATGGGCGGGCCTTATAATGGAGCTTGATCATTTTGCCTGATCGCCAGCTGGCATGTCGCGCTTCCTTCTCGTTTTTCTCGCCGTCTGCGCCAACCTGCCGCTGTCTGCCGCAGGCGCCGCGGACGCCCGGCCGGTGGTCGAGATCTACATGCCTTCGCCTTGCCTCGCGTGCATCGATTGGGGAACCTATCTCGCCGAGCGCGGCNNTTTCACGTCGTTCAAGGAGACGACCGACATGGCGGAGGTGAAGCGGCGCCTCAAGGTGCCGGCTGCGGTCGAGTCGGTACATACCGCGGTGGTTGGCGGGTATTTCGTCGAAGGCCATGCCTATGCCGAGGATATCCAGGAGTTGCTGCGCGACCAGCCGCAGGCGCGTGGCATCGCGGTGCCCGGGCTGCCGCGTGGCGCGCCGGGCCGGGAGTTGTCAAACCCGACCTGCGAGACCGCGTGCACGATGCTCGTCAACAACGGCGGTGAGCGCGAGGTGCGGCGCGAGCTGTTCAATACCCTGCTGGTCAAGCCGGACGGTTCGACGAGCATCTGGGCCCGGCACTGAACGACGCCGGACGGCGGCGATCAGCCGGCAGCGCCGAATAGTTCGGCAAAATGCCGGCGGGCCCAGTCGAGGTCGGCTTCACCGGCCTGCGGGTCGTGCTGCTGGCGGACGATTTGCTGGATGACACCATCCCCACGGAAACGGTAGCTGGATTCGATGCGCGTCAGTTCCTTCGGTTCCGGGCGGTTGATGACATGGCATGTGCTGTCCGGCAACGACCGGTCGGCGGTCGTGCCGTGGACGCGGGCGGCGATCTGCGCCGCCGCGATGCGGCCGAGCGAGGCCGCCAGCTGGCCGGTTTTCGGATACTGGCCGAACAGCGGGGAAACCTTGTCGAGCGCATCGCCGACCAGAAACACATGTTCGTCGTCCACCGCGTTCAGGGTGACCGGATCGCAGGNCGGGGCCCAGCCGCTCGGGCTGCCGTCGGTCGCCTTGCCGATCAGGCCGCAGTTCCAGACCAGGTCGGCGGCCTGTTGCGGTGGCATCAGGATGGCGTCGCTGAAATCGATGGTGTCGAAATCGGTGACGATGCGGCGATTGAACGGGTCGACCGACTTGATCCGGGCCTGCGGCAGGTAGGTGATCTGGTCGCGATAGGTGTCGCGGAAAATGCGGTCGAAGCTGATGACCGGCAGGTTGGGGTCGAGGACGACGAGGCGGCCCTTGATGTTGCGCGTCTTCAGCCACCAGGCGATCAGCCCGGCGCGCTCGTAGGNGGCCGGCGGGCAACGGTAGGGCATCGGCGGAATGGTCATCACCAGGTCGCCGCCCCGGAAGGACTCCAGCTTGGCTTTCAGGGCCAGGTGTTCGCGGCCGGCCGGAAAGGCCGAGGGGAATTGCTGGCGGGTATGGGCGGCGCTGTCGCGGTCGACCCCGTACCAGGCCGAAAAATCCTCGCGGATGCCGGGCGCCAGGAGCAGCCAGTCGTAGGAATACTTGCCGGCGGCGGTCGCGACTTCGCGCCTGCTCCGGTCGATGCCGCGGACTTCGGCATTGACGAAGCGGTAGCCGAAGCGCTGTGCCGCCTGCCGATAGTCGTGCCGCAGCCATTCGCTTTTGGCGAGGCCGACCAGCCAGCGATTGGACAGCGGCTGCGACCAGAATTCGGGCTGGCGGTCGATCAGCGTGACGTCGATCTGCGGCGCAAGCCNCCGAAGATGGCGCGCCGCCGCCAGTCCGCCCCAGCCACCACCTATGACAACGACGCGCCCGGCGGAACCGGCCGCGCGCGCCGTGAGCAGCGATGCACAGCAGCCGAGGGTGGCCCCGAGAAAGGTACGGCGTCTCATCGAAAGAATACTCCCATGCGGAAAAGATGGCAGACAAACGGCTTGGCGCCCGGCGATCTGCTCGCCGAAGTTTATCGTGGCAAGACCGTCTGCCGGAATTCCCGGAATATCTTGCCTGAGAATGGATCGCAAGATGCAATAGCAACTCTCTCGGCGCGGTGCAGGATTGGGTGAAAGACTTCAAGTGAAGTCTTGGATCAGCCGCATAAATATGCTGTGGCGTAATAGGCGATAGCCAGTTGGACAGGCGGTTGCAGAGCGGCGACTTGGTTGACGGGCCGGCTGGGTCTGGTGCCGGAATCGCGAGCCAGCAGGCAGGTCCCCGACCTGCACCGGTCGCGGCCGCAGGCTGCCAGGACCACGCCTTTCGCAAGTCCGGACTTCATCTTGCGCGGACCGGGTTGGCGACCCTCATGGTCAACCGCGCGACCAGGCGCGTAGGGTCGTAGTGCGCAGGGTCGCATGTCATCTTGAGGCCGGCGACGACGTCTTCAATATTTGTCCTCGCCGATTTCAAGGTCGGACGGACCAGCCTTTGGCCGCCCCTGACTTGTTTGCCGTCGCCTATGCCTAAGTCGGCCTGCATGAAGTGGGCTGGCAAATTCAGATTGAGGAAGTGGCGGCGACGGTCAAGATGAAACCTGCGCACATCGGCGCTCTCGTGGGGTCAACCGCAACTAGCCCGGTCGGCAGGCCGGCAGGACAGGGCAATCGCATGAATGCCAACGTCAGAACCCTTGGAAATAATCGTTTACGTTCAAGGAGTTGCTTGGGGGCTGTTCACAGTCTCGTGAGTTGTGTAGTTTTCTGTCTTTTGGAGAGATCCATGGAGACGGAAGGCAGGTTGCGCGTAGCAGACGTATTTGTCGGGATACGGGATCCGCGGCAAGCAAGGAAGGTCGACCACGACCTGGTGGAACTGCTGGTGATTGCGGTGTGTGGGGTGCTGGCTGGCGCCGACGACTTTGTCGAGATTGAAGAATGGGCCAAGGAGAAGCAGGACTGGTTCAGGCGGTATCTGCGGCTCGCACATGGCATTCCCTCGCACGACACCTTTGGCCGGGTCTTCGCGACGATTGATGCCGAGGCGTTCGGTGCGGCCTTCCGGCGCTGGGTGAGCAGCATCGTCCCGGTCTTGGGGAAGGACGAAGTCATCGCCCTCGACGGCAAGACCAGTCGGCGGTCCGGAAAGGTGGATGCCACNCCCTTGCATCTGGTCAGTGCCTTTGCCGCCGGTGCGGGGCTGGTGCTGGGGCAAAGGGCGACCGCCGCCAAGTCGAACGAGAAGACGGCGATTCCCGAATTGCTGGCCACCCTGGCCCTGGAAGGCTGCCTCGTCACCCTCGACGCCATGGGCACCCAGCCCAGCATTGCGCAGGCGATCCGGGACCGGGGTGCCGACTACATCCTGTCGCTCAAGGATAACCAGCCCCTGCTCGCCGAATCGGTGCAGGACTTCTTCATGGCGTTCCAGGCCGCTCCCGACAAGACGCCCCACCGCTTCGACGAGGCCGTGGAGAAGGATCACGGTCGCTTGGAGGTACGCCGCTGCTACGCCTTCGATCAACTCGACTGCCTGCATGCCCCGGAACGCTGGCCGGACTTGAAGTCGTTTGCCGTGATTGCTTCGGAACGAACGATCAAGGGCAAGACGACGCTGGAGCATCGCTTCTACATCAGCAGCCTGCCGGCAGACGCGACGCGTCTGAACCAAGCGGTGCGCCAACACTGGCGCGTGGAGAACAGCCTGCACTGGTGCCTGGATGTCGTCTTCGGCGACGACCAGATGCGCGCACGGACCGGCAATGCCGCCCACAACTTCGCCGTAATGCGTCACTTCGCCTTGAATCTCATCCGCCTCGATCCCGTCAAGCGCAAGGGCGGACTCAAAGTGCGACGCCTCATCGCCGCTACTTCCGACACCTATCGCGCTCAACTCCTCGGTCTTGTATAGGATTCATGCGATTGCCCTGGCCGGCAGGACGCCTGTTGCCATGAAATCTGGTTAGAATGAGACACTATTCATTGATGTGCGCCAGGTTGCCGGTCCGAAAGGAGCATGCCGTGTTCAGGAAACCGTTCTGCTGCGATCCAGGTTGCGCTCTTCTCGTCATTCTGCTGGCGGGCAGCGCATCTGCCCAGGCGCAGGGCAGCCTGCCGCAGGCGCCGGATTACCGGGGCGAAATTCGCCGTGCACCGGATGGCAAGCTGATGGTGATTCCGGCGCCGGAGCAGCCGGCCCAGGCGCCTTCACCTGTCTGGGTCTCCAAGGCGACGATGGTGGTCGGGCCTGGCGAGAAGGTCGGGACGCTGACCGAGGCGGCACGCTTGGCCAGAGATGGCGAGGTAATCGAGGTTCGTCCCGGCAGTTACCGTGGTCAGCCGGCTCTGTGGACGCAAGACAATCTGGTCATTCGCGGCGCCGGACAGCGGCCGGTGATGATCGGTGATGGCAGGAGTGGAGACGACAGGGCAATCTGGGTGGTCAGGGGCGGGAATGTGCGCATCGAGAACATCGAGTTTCGCGGTGCCCGGGCGGCCGATGGCAAGGGGGCCGGCATTCGCTTCGAGAAGGGGCGTCTGTCCGTCCATGGCTGTCGTTTTGCCGACAACGATGTGGGGATGGTCACCGGCAGTCTCGCCGGCATGGCGCTGGAGATCGCGGACAGCGAGTTCGTCGATGCCCCGCGAGATGGCCACGCCATGCACCATCTGCTCGATGTTGGCATGATCGACAACCTTGTCGTGCGTGGCAGCCGTTTTCAGAATGGCTACCTTGGCGATCTCGTCAGATCGCGGGCGCGCGAGAGTTTAATGCTCTACAACATGCTGGCGGATGGAGCGGGCGGCAAGGCCGCCTACGAACTTGAGTTTCCCAATGGCGGCATCGCCTACGTGGTCGGCAACGTCATCGGCCAGAGCGAGGCGACCGAGAATCCAGGTATCGTCTCGTATGGTGGTGAAGGCCCGCGCTGGCCGGAGAACGCACTCTACCTTTCCCACAACACCTTGCTGAACGACAGGAGCGCGGGCAGCTTCCTGAACGTGGCGAGCGCAAGGTTCCCGGCTGGCGTGGAAGTCTGGGCGATCAACAACCTGACGGTGGGGAACGGCGATTTCGACCGCCCGGCGCAGGGCAGGTTCGAGGGAAACCGGTCGGTGGGCCGCGGCGAATTGATCGAGTATGGCGGGTTCCCCTTGCGCCTGACCAGCATGTCGCCGCTCCGCGGGTCGGTCCGGCCGCCGGGCAACGCCGGGACGGTCGACCTCCTGCCGAATGCCGAATTCACCCATCCGGCCGGGACGCGCAAGGTGCGCGTGAGCAGTTCCTTGTCGCCCGGCGCCTTCCAGTAAAGTTCGGACGGGCCTGTCAGGTTTGGTTTGGCTGTCCTACGCCCGCTGGAAGCAAACCTGCGCTGCGATAAAAACGGCCCCGCAGGGGCCGTCTTATCCAAGAGAGAATCCCAAGACAGAATCCCAAGACAGAATCCCAAGGATCAGGCAGACTTGCGTCGACGCAGGGCCGCGAAGCCAAAGAGGCTGGCGCCGACCAGGGCGAGGGTGCCGGGCTCGGGAACGGAGTTTCTGCTGACGCTCAGATTCATGCTGCCGGCCGTCTTGGCACCCTCGTCAGTGATCAGCGCGTAACAGCCCGCACCAAAGGAAAACTTGGCGCAATCGCTGGTGCTCAACGCGATGAAATTGTTGTCGAAACCCAAACTGGCCACATAATTCTCGCCAGCGTAGGAGAACGACTGCGAGGTATCGCCGGAAAACACGAAAATATCGTCGCAATTATTGCCAGTGTTTGCGTTGCCGTTGGACCAATCGCAAGCACCGTTATTCGCTGTTTCGACGAACTTGAAGTTGAACAGGTAGGACAGGGAGACGTCATAGGGCATCCAATACGGTGACGCCTCAAGTCCCACATTGACCCGCATTGCGCCCGAACTTAAGGCGGCGAAGTCAGACCAGATTACATTGTTGGTGTGGGCGATGGTGTTGGCCCCGACCGCCGCTCCACCAGTCCAAATCTGTCCCTTCGTGGGAGAATTCAGGATCTCAAGAGAACTACCTCCCGCTCCGCCCCAACTGAGCAGGCTAGAGTTCTGGGATGTTCCACCACCGGCAAATTCGAAGGCGGCACTGCTCCACTGCGTCGAGATTACATAGTCCCAGATGCTCACTGGTGCCGCCGAGGCAGTGACCGATGCGGTGGCAAGCGCCAGAGCGACAATTGATTTGTTCATGATTTTTCCCCGAGTGAATTGATACGGCATCGATATAGCATAGATCGTGCCAGTGATGTAAGTCATTGATTCAGAACAGTATGGCAAAACTGCCTTGAGAGTGGTGTAAATTTTTCCGACAGTCTTTCCAGCGCAAAGGCCGGATTGGGCGGGTCGAAGATTCAACGACGCTCTCAAGGGGGCGCTGCGCTTTTCCAATGTATGCAGTCGCCCCGGCATTCGCGTAGAATCGGGCGCTGGCTCCGTGCCATCTGGCCGTGAGTCCATTTCTGGAAGGTGACGATGAAGCGTGTGGATGATTTCCGCTTGCGGCTGGGCAAGCATGAGCTTGTTCCCATCATGATCGGCGGCATGGGGGTCGACATCTCGACAGCCGATCTGGCGCTGGAAGCGGCGCGGCTTGGCGGCATCGGCCACATTTCCGATGCCATGATCAATACCGTCGCCGATCGCCGCTACGACACCAAGCAGGTCAAGGAAAAGCTCGCCCTCTACAAGTACAACGTCCATAACGAGGACAAGTCTTCGGTCAAGTTCGATCTCGGTCGCCTTGTCGAGGCGACACGGCTGCACGTCGAAGCGACGATGCGCCGCAAGCAGGGCAGCGGCCTGGTCTTCATCAACTGCATGGAGAAGCTGACCATGAACGCTCCCAGGGAGACGCTCAAGGTCCGCATGTCCGCCGCGCTCGACGCCGGAATCGACGGCATCACGCTGGCCGCCGGGCTGCATCTCGGTTCGTTTGCCCTGATCGAGGAGCATCCGCGTTTCCGCGATGCCAGGCTCGGCATCATCGTTTCTTCGGTGCGGGCGTTGTCGCTGTTCCTGAAAAAGAGCGCCCGCACCGGCCGACTNCCCGATTATGTCGTCGTCGAAGGCCCGCTCGCTGGAGGACACCTCGGTTTCGGCATGGACTGGGCGCAATTCGATCTGGCAACCATCGTCGCCGAGGTGGTTGCCTTCCTCAAGGCGGAGCAACTCGACATCCCGGTTGTTCCCGCCGGCGGCATCTTCACCGGCAGCGACGCCACAGCCTTTCTCGAGCAAGGTGCGGCGGCGGTCCAGGTGGCAACGCGCTTCACGGTTACTGAAGAGTGCGGCCTGCCGGCGAAGGTCAAGCAGGAGTATTTCAAGGCCAACGTGGAAGACATTGTCGTCAATGAAATCTCTCCGACCGGCTATCCGATGCGGATGATCCTGGGCAGCCCCGGCATAGGTGACGGCATCCGCCCGAACTGCGAAGCCTACGGCTATCTCCTCGACGCGAATGGCAAGTGCGCCTACGTGACGGCCTACAACCGTGAGGTCGCGGCTCACCCCGGCGCGCGCAAGGTTGCTGTGATGGACAAGACCTGTCTGTGCACCCATATGCGCAACTTCGATATCTGGACCTGCGGGCAGACGGCGTATCGCCTGAAGGACACGACGCGGCGCCTGGGCGACGGGAGCTATCAACTGCTGTCGGCCGAGCATGTCTTCCGCGATTACCAGTTCAGCACCGACGGCAAGGTCGTCTTGCCCGAACCCGCGGCGGTCTGAGAACCGCTGTCGGTCGGTATTTGCTTGGCTGCATGGAGGGTCTCGCCATGGCGGGAATCAGAAGCTGGATCTCAGCTGTACTGGCATCATTGCTGCTGACTCTTCCGGCACAGGCGCAGCAGGTGCTGGGTGCCAATGACCAGCCGATCCACGACGCTGCCCGGATCGGCAGCGGCAAGGAAGTGACTGCCATCCTGAACACGCAGCCTGGCGCGCGCGATGTTCGTACTGCGCAGGGCTCGACGCCGCTGCATCTGGCAGCGACCAATCCGGATATCTCGTCGCTCAAGGCGCTGCTGGCGGCGGGTGCCGACCCCAATGCCAGGGATGGCGAGGGCGCCACGCCGCTGCACATGGCCGCCTACACGCAAAACGCCAGGCACGCGCAGTTGCTGCTGGAGGCCGGGGCGGATCCGTTTGTCAAGACCAACGCCGGTCGTGATCCGACCTCGATGGCGCGCAAGGCGATGGCCAACGAGGCAGCCGGCGTCATATCGCTGTGGATACTCAAGGGCTGTCAGGCCGGCAAGCCGTGCTGACCTGGAGCAACCAAGCAGCGATGAACTGCGAACTGGCCGGCCTGATCCCTGTCAGAATGGTGCGACGGCTTCCGGGCACGTGAAGCGGGCAGCCATTGCGGCGACCATTTCATCGACACGGTTTCATCGAGGAGACATCCATGCCAAGAAGGCAAATCAGCAACATCATTGCGGGGCGCAAGCTTGTTTCTGCCACAGGCGACATGAGCGTGCGCGGAGCCTGTCGCCTGATGGCGGAGAATAATGTCGGTGCACTCGTCATTGTTGAGAGTGGCCGGATTGCCGGGATCTTCACCGAGCGCGACGTGCTCACCAAGGTGCTTGCCGGGGGTCTGGATCCGGATGCCACGGCGCTCGAAACGGTGATGGTCGCCGATCCGCAGACCATTCAGGCTGACCGCCCGCTGGCGCACGCGCTGCACATGATGGCCGACGGCGGTTTCCGCCACGTGCCG
The DNA here is from genome assembly GCA_013693915.1 of Dechloromonas sp. GTDB lineage: Bacteria > Pseudomonadota > Gammaproteobacteria > Burkholderiales > Rhodocyclaceae > Azonexus. Next base: position 1,809,003 of record CP059264.1, read on the forward strand.
GTCGTCGATGCGCAAGGGGTGCCGTTGGGCGTGGTTTCCGCCCGCGATGCGCTTGGCGAGGATATCGTCGATCTCGAGCGCGATCTGCGGCGTCGCGACGAAGTCGAAGGCTCGATCGGCTACTGAGCGGCATCCCAGCCGAAGCGCGCCAGGATGGCGGCGAACTCGCCGGATACCGGCGCTTCAATTTTCATCCGCCGGCCGGTCAGCGGATGGTCGAAACTGATCTGGGTGCAGGCGAGCAAGAGCCGGCAGCAGCCAAGATGTTCGGCGAAATGGCGATTGTGGCGGCCCTTGCCGTAGGTTGAATCGCCGATGATCGGGTGGCTGATATGTTTAAGGTGACGGCGCAACTGATGCCGCCGGCCGGTGACCGGGTCGAGTTCGAGCAGCGCGTAACGGCTGGACGGGTAGCGGTCGACCTCCACCGGCAGTTCGATTTCGGCCAGTCTCCGGTAGTTTGTCACGGCGGATTGCGCCTCGGTACTGCTGTGCGTCCCGGCGAAGGCATAGGGGTCGCGTTGACGACTCAGCGGATGATCGATGATCCCGGCGTCTGGCGGATGGCCGCGGACGACCGCCCAGTAGCGCTTTTCCACCGTGCCTGCCGCGAATTGCCGGCCGAGCGCGCTGGCCACTTCGCCGTCGAGAGCGAGGAGCAGGGCGCCGGATGTCCCGCGATCGAGACGGTTGGCCGCCCAGACCCGCCGCCCGATCTGGTTGCGCAGGATCTGGATGGCGAAACGCGTCTCGTGGCGGTCGATTTCGGATCGGTGGACCAGCAACCCCGGCGGCTTGTCGATGATGACGATGTGCTCGTCGCGAAACAGGATCGTCAGTCGTTCAGGCAAAGAAGCGCTGCTTCGCTTCGCCGGGAATGCCCATGCCGGTGACGTGGGCGCGCTCGAGCAGTTCCCAGTAATAGCGATAGGAGGCGCGGTCGTGCAGCCGGCCTTCGCGTTGGATCGGCCNCCAGTCGGTATCCTGGGCGGCCAGCAGAATCTCGGCGGCCGTCTGGACTTCGGAGAAATCCGGGCGCATTGCTTCGACGATGGGGACGATCTGGTTTGGGTGAATGCTCCACATGCGCAGGTAGCCGAACTCGTTGCGGGCACGGCGGGCATCGCCACGGATGATCGTGCTGTCCTTGAACTCCGTGGTAACGTTGTGCGTGGGAACGCGGCCACAGGCGAGGGCGGCAGCGCTGATCTCGCACTTGGCGCGGGCGACCAGCGGATGGTCGAACTGGCCCGGGCTCTTCATCGCGCTGCCGGGAATGGCGCCGTGGTGGCCGGAGACGAAGTCCATCAGGCCAAAGTCGAGACTTTCGACACCTGACAGCGCGGCGATCTTCCAGACCTCGCGCAGCGCGCCGTGGGTTTCGATCAAGACATGGACCCGAATCCTGCGGTCGACCCCGAAACGTTGCTCCATTTCACGCAGGGCCTCGATCTGCACCTGGACGTCGCCGGCACCGCATGCCTTGGGCAGGGTGATGTAGGNGAGACGGCTGCCGGCGATGCGGACGAGGATTTCAATGTCCTGCCGCCAATGCGCATGGGTGACGTCGTGTATGCGGACAGCAACGCGGTTGAACAGGTTGCCGGCGCTCATGATGATGCCGGCCGCCATCTCGGCATGCTCGCGTTCGGCGCCGGCATGGGCGCCATCCTCGCAGTCGCAGGTAATGTCGAAGATCGGGCCGAGTTCCTTCTGCAATTCGAGCGCCTTCAGCATCACTTTTTCCGACCCTGCGTAGTGGTCAACCGCAGGCAGGACTGGAAATGCCTTTTCGCCGGCAAAGAGGACTGCTTTCGGATGGCGCATGATTTCGCTCGTCGGGAAAGAAAACACAGTTTCAGTGAAGGTTCATGTCGGCACAGCTGACGTCGCGCCGCTAAGCGGCGCCGGAAATCAAAGGGCCGCGGCATCCTGCCGCGACCCTTCGATGATACTACGCGAAAATGGCGGATTACAGCATGTCCTTGACCGCAGCGCGCTCGTCTTCCAGTTCCTTAAGGGTGATCGCGATCTTGCCCTTGGAGTACTCGTCGATTTCAAGGCCCTTGATCAGCGCGAAGCCGCCGTTCTTGCACTCGCAGGGGAAGCCGAAGACGATGCCCTCGGGGATGCCGTAGCCATTGTCGGCCGGGGCCGGGATGCCCATCGTCACCCACTCGTCGGAGCCGAGGTGCCAGTCGCGGATGTGGTCGATCGCGGCGTTGGCTGCGGAAGCTGCGGAGGAGAGGCCGCGGGCATCGATGATTGCAGCGCCGCGCTTGCCGACGGTCGGCAGGAAAACATCGTTGTTCCAGGCCGCATCGTTGATCAGCGACCTGACGCTGTCGCCGTTGGAGGTCACGAAGCGGTAGTCGGCGTACATCGACGGCGAGTGGTTGCCCCAGACTACGAGTTGCTTGAGCGAGGAAACCGCGCGGCCCGATTTCTGGGCCAACTGGGTCAGGGCACGGTTGTGGTCGAGGCGCAGCATGCCGTGGTAGTTGTTCGGGTTGGTGCGGCCGACCTTGCGGGCGGCGGCCCCGGCAATCAGGGCGTTGGTGTTGCAGGGGTTGCCGACGACCAGAACCTTGACGTTCTCGCTGGCATTCTCGGCGATGGCCTTGCCCTGCACGGTGAAGATGGCGCCATTGGCGGTCAGCAGGTCGGCGCGTTCCATGCCCGGGCCACGCGGACGGGCACCGACCAGCAGGCAGACGTCGGCATCCTTGAAGGCGGCATTCGGGTCGTCGGTGGCAAACATTCCTGCGAGCAGCGGAAATGCGCAGTCGTCGAGCTCCATCATGACGCCCTGGGCGGCTTTCTGGGCCTGCGGCAGGTCGAGCAACTGGAGGATGACCGGCTGGTCCTTGCCGAGCATCTCGCCTGAGGCAATGCGGAACAGCAGGCTATAACCGATCTGGCCGGCGGCGCCGGTCACGGCAACGCGCATGGGGGCTTTGGACATGTATCGCTCCTGAATGAAACTGCGTGGTTGAAAGTGTTCGGGTCTGCCCGACCGCCCGCATCGAATTGTTCACTTCATGAGCAGGCGCGACAAGGTGAGGATGTTAGAAGCTAAGCAGGGGACTGTCAATTCGACATGTGTCTTATATAAGACAACTATTCGTGGACGGTGCGGATGAATTGTGCTGAAATTTCCTGCCATGAATCGCGACTCGTCCCGTTCTTCGTTGCGCATCGCTGCACCGACTTTCAGCCCGCTCTACAGGCAGATCAAGGAGTTCATGATCCGCAGCCTGGAGGCGGGCGAATGGAGCCCGGGCGACGCCATTCCGAGTGAAGGCGAATTGGCGGCACGCTTCAATGTGAGCCAGGGAACGGTGCGCAAGGCGATCGACGAAATGGCGTCGGAGAATCTCCTTGTCCGTCGTCAGGGAAGGGAACCTTCGTCGCCAGCCATGACGATCCGCGTTCCTTTTACCGTTTTCTGCGGCTCGTACCGGACGACGGCAGTCCTGCGCATGCGGTAAGCGTGCCGCTGTCATGCTCGACCAGGAGGCCGGTGCCGGGGTCGCCGCGGCGCTGGGGATGGCGGTTGGCGAGCCCGTCATCTATGTGGAGCGCCTGCTCCGCTTCAATGGCGAAACGGTGGTCTTCGATCAGATCCATCTGGTTACCGACCTGTTCGCCGGACTGACGCTCGAGAGTCTCAGCGGCGGCGATCGCTCGCTCTACAGTCTCTTCGAAAACACTTACGGCGTGCGCATGATCCATGCCGAAGAACACCTCAGGGCGGTGGCTGCCGATCCCTACAGTGCCGGCCTCCTCGGCGTGCAACCGGGGGCGCCGCTGCTGCTGGTCGAACGCACCGCCTACACCTACGGCAATAAGCCGGTGGAATGGCGGCGCGGCCTTTATTGCACCAACCGCCACTACTATCGCAATGATCTTGGCTGACTTCGATTGCCGCGGGTTGCATTGCCACAGGATGCTCTGATTGCCACGTTCCGGCGCATTTTGGATGTATAATTTCCACTCTTTTCAAACCACGTAAAAGCGGACAAACCGCAACTTTTCGCGAGGGATGACGTTCATGGCAGAAATGACCATCAAGAAACGTCCAAAGAACTTGGACTTGACCACGATCCAGTTGCCACTACCGGGAAAGGTGTCGATCCTGCATCGCGTGAGCGGTGCCGGAATGTTCATCTGTTTCCCGTTGCTGCTCTGGCTTTTTCCGCAAGTCTGAACTCGCCTGAAAGCTTTGCCGCGTTCAAGCCCATTGCCGGCATGCTGCCGGTGAAAGTGATCCTGGCCGGTCTGCTCTGGGCCTTCGTTCATCATTTCTGCGCTGGCATCCGCTTCCTGCTGCTCGACCTCCATATCGGCATCGAGAAGGAGGAGGCCCGTAAGTCGGCTGTCGCGGTTCTTGCCGTCAGCATTCCGGTTACTCTGATCCTGTGGGGGTTCTGCTGTGATCAACCGTACTGTTGTCGGTGCCCACTATGGCCTGAAGGACTGGATTGCCCAGCGGGCGACGGCCGTCATCATGGCGGTCACTCGGTCCTGATCACGCTGGTTCTGCTGGTGATCCGTCCCGGCACCTTCGAGGCGTGGCAGGGCGTTTTCGCCAATGGCGTGATCAAGTTCCTGACCTTCCTCTTCTTCGTCAGCCTCTTCTACCACGCCTGGATCGGCGTGCGTGACATCTGGATGGACTACGTCAAGTCGACCGGCTTGCGTCTGACACTGCATGTGCTGACCGCGACCGCGCTGGTGGGCTACACCGCATGGGCTGCTGCGATTCTCTGGAGGCTGTAAGCGTGAGTATTCCTGTTCTCAAGTTCGATGCGGTGATCGTGGGTGCCGGTGGAGCTGGCCTGCGTTCCGCGATTCAATTGTCCGAAGCCGGAATGAAGACGGCGGTGCTGTCCAAGGTCTTCCCGACCCGCTCCCATACCGTCGCCGCCCANGGGGGCGTTGCCGCCTCGCTCGGCAATTCCGAGGAAGATCACTGGCACTGGCACATGTACGACACCGTCAAGGGTTCCGACTGGCTCGGCGACCAGGACGCCATCGAGTTCATGGTGCGCAAGGCCAACGAGTGCGTCGTCGAGCTCGAGCATTACGGCATGCCCTTCGACCGCACCGACAACGGCAAGATCTACCAGCGTCCGTTCGGCGGCCACATGTCGAACTTCGGCGAGAAGCCGGTGCGCCGTTCCTGCGCCGCGGCCGACCGTACCGGTCACGCCATGCTGCACGCGATGTACCAGCGCAACGTCAAGGCCAACACCCAGTTCTTCGTTGAATGGATGGCGCTGGACCTTGTACGCGATAGCGAAGGGCACGTGCTGGGCGTCACCGCGATGGAAATGGAGACCGGCCAGGTTGTCATCTTCCACACCCGCGCCACCATCTTCGCGACCGGCGGTGCCGGCCGCATCTTCTACTCCTCGACCAACGCCTTCATCAACACCGGTGACGGCCTGGGCATGGCGGCGCGCGCCGGCATCCCGCTCGAGGACATGGAGTTCTGGCAGTTCCACCCGACCGGCGTCGCTGGCGCCGGCGTGCTGATCACCGAAGGCGTCCGCGGCGAAGGCGGCATCCTGCGCAATAGCAGCAAGGAGCGCTTCATGGAGCGCTACGCGCCGAACGCCAAGGATCTGGCGTCGCGCGACGTGGTTTCCCGCGCCATGACCACCGAAATCAACGAAGGCCGCGGTTGCGGTGTGAACAAGGATTACGTCCTGCTTGATATCACCCACCTCGACCCGAACACGATCATGAAGCGCTTGCCGGGCATCCGCGAGATTGGCCTGCAGTTTGCCGGCGTCGATTGCATCAAGGAGCCACTGCCGGTTGTTCCGACCTGCCACTACCAGATGGGCGGCATCCCGACGCACTACTCCGGCCGCGTCGTCGTGCCGCAGAATGGCGATCCCAACACCATCGTTCGCGGCTTCTACGCCGCCGGCGAATGCGCCTGCGCTTCGGTGCACGGCGCCAATCGCCTTGGCACCAACTCGCTGCTCGACCTGCTGGTTTTCGGCAAGTCCGCCGGCGATTCCGCCGTTGAAGACCTCAGGACCGGCAAGGCGCACCGCGAACTGCCGAAGGATGCCGCCGCGAAGTCCCTGGCGCGCATCGCCGCACTGGACAGCCGCAAGGGTGGCGCCGACGTCCATGAAACCCGCCTCGCCATGCAGCGCACGATGCAGAACCACGCCGGCGTGTTCCGTTTCGGCGACCTGCTGAAGAGCGGCGTCGACAAGATACTGGAAGTCGAGAAGGCCGCCCGCCAGCTCGAGATCAAGGACAAGTCGCAGGCCTGGAATACGGCACGTACCGAAGCGCTGGAAATGGAAAACCTGATCGAGGTCGCCAAGGCCACGATGATCTCCGCCGAGGCGCGCAAGGAATCGCGCGGCGCCCACGTGCGCGACGATGCCCCGGATACCCCGGAATTCCCGAACGGTCGCAACGACAAGGAATGGCTGAAGCACACGCTGTTCAATCCGGTCGACGACCGCGTCACGTACAAGCCGGTCACCATGCAGCCGCTGACCGTCGAACCCATCGCGCTGAAGACGCGTTCGTACTAATCGGAGAAGAAGATGAGCAAACGTACGGTTCAATTCAGCATCTACCGCTACGATCCGGACAAGGACGACGCGCCCTACATGCAGGACATCTCGGTCGAGCTCGAGCCGACCGACCGCAAGCTGCTCGATGCCCTGACCAAACTGAAGGCCAAGGACGACAGCCTGTCCTATCGCCGCTCCTGCCGCGAAGGCGTCTGCGGTTCCGACGCGATGAACATCAACGGCAAGAACGGCCTGGCCTGTCTGACCGACATCGACGAACTCAAGCAGCCCATCGTGCTGCGTCCGTTGCCCGCCCTGCCGGTGATCCGCGACCTGATCGTGGATATGACGCAGTTCTTCAGGCAGTACCATTCGATCAAGCCCTACCTGATCAACAACGACCCGCCACCCGAGCGTGAGCGTCTGCAGTCGCCGGAAGATCGAGAGGAGCTCAACGGTCTTTACGAGTGCATCCTGTGCGCCTGCTGTTCGACTTCCTGCCCGTCGTTCTGGTGGAACCCGGACAAGTTCGTCGGCCCGGCGGGCCTGCTGGCAGCCTACCGTTTCATCGCCGATACGCGCGATCAGGCGACCAACGAGCGCCTCGACAACCTCGAGGATCCGTACCGGTTGTTCCGTTGCCACACCATCATGAATTGCGTCGATGTCTGCCCGAAGGGTCTGAACCCGACCAAGGCCATCGGCAAGATCAAGGACATGATGGTCCGTCGCGCAGTGTGATGCAGAGGGAGGACTACGAACGGTTGCGCTGGCGCTGCATTCGCCGTGGCCTGCTTGAAGTCGATATCGCGCTGACGCGTTTTCTCGACGGGCATTTCAATGCTCTGAACGAAGAGCAGCAGCGGGCGTTCGTGGAACTTGCCGATATGGAGGATCATGATCTCTGGCACCTGATCAGCGGCCAGGCGGACAGTGCTGATCCACGGCTGGCACCGATTGTCGCCATGTTGCGTAAGAGCTAAGTAAGGTTGGCATTCTAGCTTTCGAATGTTGACCGTTTTTGCAGTGAAGTGATAACCAACACCTGTTGAGGGATTACACGATGACAACCGCACGCAAGGCAACTTTGACCGTTGACGGGATGGCGCCCGTCGAATTTCCGATCATGTCTCCGACGCATGGCAACGACTGCGTCGACATCCGGACGCTGGGCGCCAAGACCGGGCTATTCACCTACGACTCCGGTTACTTGTCCACCGCCAGTTGCAAGTCGCAGATCACCTTCATCGACGGCGATGTCGGCCAGTTGCTTTATCGCGGCTACCCGATCGAACAACTCGCCGAGCAGTGCAACTTCCTCGAGGTCGCCTACCTGCTCTGGCATGGCGAACTGCCCACCGCTGCGGAGAAGACGAAATTCGAACTGAACATCAAGGAGCACACCATGGTGCATGAGCAACTGGTGAAGTTTTACCAGGGCTTTCGCCGTGATGCTCATCCGATGGCGGTGCTGGTCGGCGTCGTCGGCGCGCTGTCCGCCTTCTACCACGAAGCCGAGAACTTCTCGGACCTCGAGCACCAGAACATCAGCTTCAACCGCATCGTCGCCAAGCTTCCGACCATCGTCGCCATGGCCTACAAGTATCACCGCGGCGAACCGTTCATGTACCCGCGCAACGATCTCGACTACACGGCGAATTTCATGCACATGATGTTCGCCACGCCGTGCGAGAAGTACGTTCCGAACCCGGTGCTGGTGCATGCTCTCGACACGATCTTCACGCTGCACGCCGACCACGAGCAGAATGCCTCGACCTCGACGGTCCGCCTTTCCGGGTCTTCGGGAGCCAATCCTTACGCCTGTATCTCGGCCGGTATAGCCTGTCTCTGGGGCCCCGCCCACGGCGGAGCCAACGAAGCCTGCCTGCAGATGCTCGAGGAGATTCACGATGTCTCGCGCGTCGGCAAGTACATCTCGCGGGCCAAGGACAAGAACGACGATTTCAAGCTGATGGGCTTCGGCCACCGCGTCNNTAAAAACTTCGATCCGCGCGCCAAGCTGATGCGCAAGGTGTGCGGCGACGTCCTGAACGAACTCGGTCTGCAGAACGACCGCCTGTTCAAGCTGGCGATGGAACTCGAGAAGATCGCCCTCGAAGACGACTATTTCATCGAGAAGAAGCTGTATCCGAATGTTGATTTCTATTCCGGCATCGTCCAGAAGGCGCTGGGCATACCGACCTCGATGTTCACCTGCATCTTCGCGCTGGCGCGCACTGTCGGGTGGATGACGCAATGGGAGGAAATGATCAACGATCCGGAATACAAGATCGGTCGTCCGCGTCAGCTCTACGTCGGCGCGGCCAAGCGCGACGTCGTGCCGCTGGCCCAGCGCGGGTGATTGAAAGAGGAAGGGCGGCCGCACGGCCGCCCTTTTTTAACCGTTGCGCTTTGTTGGCAGGCAGGTGCCGCCACAGAGAAACGAAACATCCTTAGGGGATGGCCCATGACTACAATGAACCAGTTGTTCGACAGCACGATGTTCTTCGGTGGCAACGCGCCTTTTGTCGAAGAGCTTTACGAAAACTATCTCGACGACCCGACCTCCGTTCCCGATGAATGGCGCGACTATTTCGACCGCCTCGCCCAGATGCCGGGCTATGTCGCCCGCGACGTGGCGCATGCGCCGGTCATCGCTGCCTTTGCCGAACTGGGCAAGGACGGAGGATTCCGCCCGGTGGCCACGGCGCCCGCTGCGGACAACCGGAAACAGTCGGCTGTCGGCCAACTGGTCACTGCTTATCGGTCGATGGGCACGCGCTGGGCCGATCTCGACCCGCTCAAGCGGCTGCCGCGCCCGAAGATCGACGAACTTGACCTCGCCTTCTACGGCTTCGACGATGTCGACCTGAACCGCAATTTCAGCACGGGCACGCTGCGGGGCTTGCCGGAAACCGCCAAGCTCGGCGACATACTCGAAACCCTGAAGCAGACCTACTGCGGGACGATTGGCGTCGAGTACATGTACCTGGCCGATTACCACGAGAAGGGCTGGCTGCAGGAGCGCCTGGAATCCATCCGCTCGCGCCCCGCCTACAATGCCGACCAGAANAAACGCATTCTTGAGCGGTTGACCGCGGCAGAGACGCTCGAGCGTTACCTGCACACCAAGTACGTCGGCCAGAAGCGCTTCTCGCTCGAAGGCGGCGAATCGCTGATCGTCGCGATGGACGAGGCCATCCGCTCGGGCGGCAAGCTGGGCATCGACGAGGTCGTCATCGGCATGGCGCACCGTGGCCGGCTGAACGTGCTGGTCAATACGCTGGGCAAGGCTCCCTCGATGCTCTTTGCCGAATTCGAAGGCAAGAAGAAGACCGATCTGTCCGCCGGCGACGTCAAGTACCACATGGGCTTTTCTTCCGACGTCTCCACCCCGGGCGGTCCCTGTCACCTGACGCTGTCGTTCAATCCGTCGCACCTCGAGATCGTCAATCCGGTTGTCGAGGGCTCTGTNCACGCGCGCCAGGTCCGGCGCGGCGAAGAAGGCAAGGCCAAGATCCTGCCGATTCTCGTCCACGGTGACGCCGCGGTGGCGGGGCAGGGCGTCAATCAGGAAATGCTGAACTTCGGTCAGACTCGCGGTTACGGTACGGGTGGCACGCTGCACATCGTGGTCAACAACCAGATCGGCTTTACCACCAGCGACCCGCGCGACTACCGTTCCGGTCACTACTGCACCGACATCTTCAAGATGGCCGATGCGCCGATCTTCCACGTCAACGGCGACGACCCGGAGGCGGTGGCGCTCGTTACCCAGTTGGCCATCGAATTCCGTCAGCAGTTCCGGAAGGATGTCGTCGTCGACATCGTCTGCTTCCGCAAGCTCGGGCACAACGAGCAGGACGAGCCGATGGTCACCCAGCCGCTGATGTACAAGATCATCGCCAAGCACCCCGGTACCCGCAAGCTCTATGGCGACAAGCTGATTTCCGAGGGCGTGCTGGCCGAAGACGGTCCCGACCGGATGATCGCGGAGTATCGCGATCACCTGGACAAGGGCGAACTGCTGTACAACCCGGTTCTCGCGGGCTACATGCATCCGAACGTGATCGACTGGACGCCGTTCCTGGTCAAGAGCTACGTCGAGAACTGCGACACCACCGTTCCGGTCGGCGAACTCGCGCGTCTGTCGGAGCGTCTGACGACGTTCCCCAAGGGCTATGCGCTGCATTCCCGCGTCAAGAAGATCGTCGAGGACCGTGCGGCGATGGGTGAAGGTGTGCTTCCGGTCGACTGGGGAATGGCGGAGAATCTCGCTTACGCCTCACTGCTGGTTTCAGGACATGCGATTCGCATTTCCGGTGAAGATGTCGGGCGCGGAACCTTCTTTCACCGTCATGCCGCGTTCCACGATCAGAACCGGGAGAACTGGGCCGAGGGAACGTATATGCCCCTCAAGCACCTGCAGGAAAAGCAGGCGGGCTTTCATTGCTACGACTCGGTCCTGTCAGAGGAAGCCGTGCTTGCCTTCGATTACGGCTACGCCTCGGCGAATCCGTACGGCCTGGTAATCTGGGAAGCGCAGTTCGGCGACTTCGCCAACGGCGCGCAGGTCGTCATCGACCAGTTCATCGCCTCCGGCGAGGCCAAGTGGGGCCGCGCCTGCAGCCTGGTCATGCTCCTGCCGCACGGCTACGAAGGGCAGGGCCCGGAGCACTCGTCGGCGCGCCTCGAGCGCTACATGCAGCTTAGCGCCGAGATGAACATGGAAGTCTGCATGCCGACGACGGCGGCACAGGTCTTCCACATGCTGCGGCGGCAGGCACTGCGCATGCAGCGCAAGCCACTGATTGTCATGTCGCCGAAATCGCTGTTGCGCCACAAGGACGCGAGTTCGCCGCTCGCCGACCTGGCCAACGGATCGTTCCAGACGGTGATCGGCGAAGTCGAGAAGGTTGATGCCAAGAAGGTGACCCGTGTCATCCTGTGCTCCGGCAAGGTCTACTACGACCTGGTTGCCGGCCGTCGCGAGCGGAACACCACGAACATTGCCATCGTTCGTATCGAGCAACTCTATCCCTTCCCGAAGGAGCACCTCGAGAAGGAACTGGCGAAGTACCCGAAGGCGACTGAAATCGTCTGGTGCCAGGAAGAGCCGCGCAATCAGGGTGCCTGGTACTGGATCGCCTCGCGTCATCATCTCGACACCCAGCTTGGGACCAAGCAGAGGCTGCTGCTGGTGGCGCGCCCGGCATCGTCGTCGCCGGCGGTCGGCTATCTCGCCAAGCACAACGAGCAACAGAAGGCACTGATCGAATCCGCGTTCGGCGTGATCGAATACTGATAACTAAAACAGACTGGAGTCATTATGATCATTGAAGTCCAAGTTCCCCAGCTCTCCGAGTCCGTTGCCGAGGGCACGCTGGCCTCCTGGAAGAAGAAAGTCGGCGAATCCGTTGCGCGCGACGAGATCCTGATCGACATTGAAACCGACAAGGTCGTTCTCGAGGTTCCGGCGCCCGATGCCGGCGTTCTGGTCGAGATCATCAAGGCCGACGGCGAAACGGTTGCCTCGGGCGACCTGATCGCCCGCATCGACACCGAAGCCAAGGCCGGAGCCGTAGCGCCGGCCGCCGAAGCGCCGAAGGCGGCAGCCGCCGCGCCGGTGCCGGCGGCGGCACCCGCTACCGCTGCTCCTGCGGGAACGGCGAGTCCGGCCGCGCGCAAGATCCTCGATGAAAAGGGTATTGCCGCCGCGGACGTCGCCGGCTCGGGCCGTGGCGGGAGGGTCACCAAGGAGGATGCGGTGGCAGCCCAGCCCAGGGCGGCAGCGCCGGCGGGCCCGGTCGCCGCGCCCGCGGCAGTTGCCGCGGCGTTGCCGACGCCGGCGACCGGTGTCGACACCGGTCCGCGCACCGAGCAGCGGGTGCCGATGTCGCGCCTGCGCGCTAGAATTGCCGAACGTCTGCTGCAGTCGCAAGCGAGCAACGCCATCCTGACCACTTTCAACGAGGTCAACATGGGTCCGATCATGGCGTTGCGCAAGCAGTACGCCGAGAAGTTCGAGAAGACCCACGGGGTGCGCCTCGGCTTCATGGGCTTCTTCGTCAAGGCCGCCTGTGCCGCGCTCCAGAAGTTCCCGGTCCTCAACGCCTCGGTCGACGGCAACGACATCGTCTATCACGGCTACATCGACATCGGCATTGCCGTCGGTTCGCCGCGTGGTCTGGTGGTTCCGATCATCCGCAATGCCGATCAGATGACCATCGCCGAGATCGAGAAGAAGATCGCCGAATTCGGCGTCAAGGCAAAGGACGGCAAGCTTTCGATAGAAGACCTGACCGGCGGCACATTCTCGATCTCCAACGGTGGCATCTTCGGTTCCATGATGTCGACCCCGATCATCAACCCGCCGCAGTCGGCGATTCTCGGCATTCATGCCACCAAGGATCGCGCCATGGTTGAAAACGGTCAGGTGGTCGTGCGGCCGATGAACTATCTCGCCATGTCCTATGACCACCGGATCATCGACGGTCGCGAAGCCGTCCTCGGCCTGGTGACGATGAAGGAAGCACTGGAAGACCCGACCCGCCTGCTGCTCGCCGTTTGAGCGATCATTTTCGGGGATCCGGGGCAAAAGCCCGGGCACAACCGTGCCTGGGGCAATTCCCCGGATCCCCTTTTCATTCAGGTCCGGCAGCGCCGGACGGCATCCACTGGATCAAGGAAGGAACCCATGTCCAAACCTTTTGACGTTCTCGTCATCGGCGGTGGCCCCGGCGGCTATATCGCGGCCATCCGCGCCGCCCAACTCGGCTTCTCGGCCGCCTGCTGCGAATCGAACCCGTATGCCGACCCGAAGGGCGAACCGCGCCTCGGCGGCACCTGCCTGAACGTCGGCTGCATCCCGTCCAAGGCGCTCCTCCATACCTCGCACCTGTTCGAGGAGGCCGCGCACAGCTTTGCCCGGCAGGGCATCGGCGTATCCGCGCCGACCATCGACGTACCGGTCATGAAGGCGCGCAAGGATGGCGTGGTCAACCAGTTGACCGCCGGCATCAAGGGTCTGCTGCGCAAGAACAAGGTCACCTTCCTGGCCGGGCACGGCGCTTTCGTCGGCAGGGAAGGCGACCTTTGGAAGGTCGCCGTCGGCGACGAGGAGGTGCTGGCCGGGCAGGTCATCGTCGCTACCGGCTCGAAGGCGCGTCACCTGCCGAACGTGCCGGTCGATGGCAAGGTTGTAATGGACAACATCGGCGCGCTCGACCAGGAATCGGTGCCGAAGAAGCTCGCGATCATCGGCGCCGGGGTCATCGGCCTCGAGATGGGCTCGGTCTGGCGCCGACTTGGTTCCGAGGTTACCATCCTCGAAGCGCTGCCCGATTTTCTTGGCGTCGCTGACCTAGACGTCGCCAAGGAGGCCGCCAAGCTGTTCGCCAAGCAGGGACTCGACATCAGGACGGGCGTCAAGATCAACGAAGTCAAGTCGACGCGCAAGGGAGTTTCGATCGCCTACGACGACGCCGCGGGCAACGCGCAGAAGCTCGATGCGGACCGCCTGATCGTGTCGATCGGCCGCGTCCCGAACACCGACGGCCTCAATGCCGANGGGGTCGGCCTGCAACTCGACGAACGCGGGTTTGTCGCGGTCGACGGCCACTGCAAGACCAATTTGCCGGGTGTCTGGGCAATCGGCGACGTCGTTCGCGGGCCGATGCTGGCGCACAAGGCGCATGAAGAGGGCGTCATGGTTGCCGAACTGATCGCCGGTCAGGCCGGCCACTGCAACTTCGACACAATCCCCTGGGTCATCTACACCGCCCCGGAAATCGCCTGGGTCGGCAAGACCGAGCAACAGCTCAAGGCCGACGGTATCGCCTACAAGGTTGGCAAGATCCCGTTCCTGGCCAACGGTCGGGCTCTGGGCATGGGCGATCCGTCCGGCTTCGTCAAGATGCTCGCCTGCGCGCAGACCGACCGCATCCTCGGCGTCCATATCATCGGCGCCAATGCTTCCGAGTTGATCTCCGAGGCCGTGGTGGCGATGGAATTCGGTGGTGCTTCGGAAGACCTCGCCCGGATCTGCCATGCCCATCCGACGCTGTCGGAAGCGGTGCACGAAGCGGCGCTGGCCTGCGACAAGCGGGCGCTGAACTTCTGAGACGCTCGGCCGGCACTGTTCCCGGCTGGTGTTGCGCACGAGAGCCCTGCGGGGCTCTTTGTTTTTGGCCAACTTGCGGCCATACTACGTTCTTCATAGTGCCGACCGCCGATCCAGCTTGCCGAATGTACAGTCAAGATTTCCTGGCAGTTGTCGATGACCCGCCCGTCGCGGGAGCGGCGGGCGCCCCGGAAGCCTGCTGGACCCTGCTCATCGTCGATGATGACGAAGATGTTCACCACGCGACCGAATTCGCTCTCGCCGATCTCCGGGTGATCGGCCGGCCACTCGAGTTCCTGCATGCGTTCACCGCCGACGAGGCCATCCGTATCCTCGAGGGGCGCCGCGATGTTGCCGTCGTTCTGCTCGATGTGGTGATGGAGGGCGAGGATGCCGGGCTCAAGGCGGTTGAATGCATCCGTAACGAACTGCGCCTCAGTGCCCTGCGCATTATATTGCGCACCGGCCAGCCCGGCTATGCGCCGGAACTCGAGGCGATCGCCAATTTCGATATCAACGACTACAAGACCAAGACCGAACTGACGCGCGGCAAGTTGTTNCTGACGGTCACCGCGGCGATTCGCTCTTTCGAGCAGATCCGGTTGCTGGAAGCGAGTCGATGCGGACTTGAACTAATCATCGCCGGAGTCAGCGGTTTCAATGCCGAACAGGGGTTGGAGGTCTTCGCCTCGGCGGTCATCGCCCAGTTGGCTACCCTGCTCGGCGTGCCTGCCGACGGCATCTTCTGCCTGCGTTCCGAGCGCGATCAGGCTGGCGCGGGAGGCGGTACGGTCGGGCAGCCCGCGGTCCTGGCGGCGGCAGGGCGTTTCCTGCTGACGGCGAACAAGCCGCTCACAGCGCTCCCCGATCCAAAGGTTGTCGAGGTGATCGAAAGCTGCCTGCGCGAAGGGCGCAGTCAGCACAACGGGCATTCGCTGGCATTGTATTTTTCCGGNACGCCAGGGGGCGATTTTGCGGTCTATGTCGAGTCGACCGCAGCACTCCCGGATATCGAGAATCACCTGCTCGATGTCTTCTGTTCCAACGTTGCCATCTGCAGCGAGAATGTCGCGCTTGTCGAGCGACTGCGCACGGCCGCCTACGTGGACGACCTGACCCGATTGCCGAACCGGGTCGCGCAGATCGAGGAAATCGATCGCCTCGGGAAAGTGTCGCGATCACCGGATCGCGTCCTCGGACTGATCGATATAGACGAGTTTTCGGAAACCATCGATGCCTTCGGCTACCTCTTCGGCGACCGGCAGTTGCAGGCGGTGGCAGCCCGGTTGCGCCCCGCGTTGCCGGCCGACGTACACCTGGCGCGTGTCGGTGGGGACATATTCGGGGTCTATGGCAGTCGGGACGTCGTCAATCCGGCCAGCCTGCGCAGCATCCTCGTCGAACCCTTTGAAAACGAAGCGGGGCCACACACCATCTCGTTCTCGATCGGCTTTGCCAGCGGCGCCGAGGCGGATGACCGGGGTGCCGAGTTGCAGCGCAATGCGGCAATTGCCCTCAAGCGCGCCAAGCTTTCCGGACCCGGGAACGATGCCTATTACACCGCCGAGGTCGGCATGCTCACCCGGCAGCGCGTGCACCTGTTGCATGACTTGCGTGCCGCGCTCGACAACGACCAGCTCTTTGTCGTCTACCAGCCGCAGTTCGATCTCGCTTCGGGCACGATCTGCGGCATCGAGGCGCTGGTTCGCTGGCGCAGCGGGACCGGTGAAGCGGTTCCCCTCGATCAGTTCATACCGGTTGCCGAACAGTCGGGACTGATCGTCGATCTCGGTGCCTGGGTGTTGCGCGTGGCGCTGGCCGCCCAGCGCGAACTCGCCGATCATGGCCATCCCCTGCGCATGGCGGTCAACGTGTCACCGATCCAGTTCCGCCACCACGAGTTTCTGCGCATGGTCCGCGCGGCGGTCGCCGATGCGGCGATCGATGCGCGCCTGCTGGAACTCGAAATCACCGAATCGGTTGCGTTGTTCGGCTGGGCCCAGACCGTCGAGCGGATGCGGGCGATCAAGGCGCTCGGGGCGTCGATTGCCATTGACGATTTCGGCACCGGCTTTTCCTCTCTCAGCTATCTTGCACGGCTGCCGACCGACTGCGTCAAGATCGATCGCAGCTTTGTCGCTGCGCTCGGGAACCTGCACTCCGGGACGCCGATTGCCGAACTGGTGATTCAGCTGGGCAGGCAGTTGGGTATGCGCGTCCTCGCCGAGGGTGTCGAGAATCCGCTTCAGTTGCAGACCCTGCGCAGCCTTGGCTGCCACGAGGGGCAGGGAATGGTCTTCGCGCCACCGATGGCGCAGGACGAACTGTTGCGCTGGCTCAGGGGCCGGGAGCCCTGAGCGCGGATGTTGCGGACAGCCGTTCTCCTGCTGCTGCTCGGCCTCGTCGGCGGTTGCGGTCCGGGAGAACCGGTGCGTGTCGGCTTTCTCGGCGGACTCAGCGGTCGCGTTGCCGATCTCGGCGAGGCCGGACGCAACGGGGCGCAGATTGCGGTCGAGGAGGTCAATCGGGCGGGCGGCATCGATGGCCGTCGGGTCGAACTGGTTGTCCGGGACGATGCCCAGGATCCCGAGAAGGCGATTTCCGCGATCAAGGAGCTGATCGGTGCGCGGGTCGAGGCCATCGTCGGACCGATGACCAGCGCCATGGCCGAGGTCGTTCTGCCGATTGCCGAGAAGGCGAATGTCGTGCTGGTCAGTCCGACTGTGACCGCTCGCCATTTCTTCGGGCGCGACGACAATCTCTTCCTGATCATGTCGAGCACCGGGGAAGAGGCGGCGCTGAGTGCCGAGTATCACTTCACGCAGAGCGGGGTGCGGCGGGTGGTGGCCATTTATGACACCAGGAACCGCGCTTACGCCGAAAGCTGGTTGCGCGATTTCACGGCGGAATTCCAGGAACGCGGCGGCGAAGTGGTTCCGGTCGCGTTCGAGTCGGCGGCCAACGTCGATATGGCCGTCGTGGTCGCCGGTGCGCTTGCCAGGCAGCCGGATGCTTTGCTGCTGATCACCAGCGCGCTCGATGCGGCGCGCTTCGCGCAAAGGGTCCGGGACGTTGACCCGCGCATCCTGCTGTTCGCCTCGCAGTGGGCGAGCGGTGAACGCCTGATCGAGCTGGGCGGCAATGCCGTCGAGGGAATGGTCCTCCACAGCTATTTTGACCAGGACAGCAAGGCGGCCGGGATGCTGCGCCTGCGCCACGCGTACGCCGAGCGCTTTCTGCGCGAGCCCGGTTTTGCCGGGGTTGCCGCCTACGATGCCATGCATGCCGTGCTTGCCGGGCTTGCCCGCCGGCAGGGCAAGCAGTCGTTGCGCGAGGCGCTGCTGACACGCGGTCCGTTCCGTGGCGCCGAGGGCGACGTGGCCTTCGATCGCAACGGGGACAGCCGCCGCATTTCCCGCGTAACGGTTGTGCGCGATGGCCGCTTCGTCACCGTGCGCTGAGGAGCCGTCTTGACGTTCCCGGGGCAGTCGAGCGCAGCGCGGGAATGGCGCCTGCGCAGTTCGCTGGTGTTTCTTCTCGTGATCGCCACGGTGGGCACTTTCGGGATCATCGGTTTTGCTGCGCTGGCTTATCGCGTCCCCATCATTCTGGAACAGGACCGCCAGCATGTGCGCGCCGAGGCAATCGAGCTCGCGCGCAACTTCGAACAGCTCATCGCAGCCCTCGAGGGACGACTGGCCGCCCTCGCCGCACTGCGCGCGGAGATGCCGCCGGCCCAGATCCAGCGCTTCCTCGATGCGGCGGTCGCCGAAGGCGGTTTCAAGGCGATCTACCTGGTCGGCGAGAACGGGCGGATCGCCTTTGCCGCAGCACCGGAAGGCGAGCGGGATGCCCGGCAGAACCTGCTCGGTGCCGATCTCTCGCGCAATCCGCTTCATTCGTCGGCCCGCGAGCTCGGCCGGCGCGTCTGGAGCGACCGTTACCTGTCGCCGCTCAACGGGGAAGGTACCGTCGGGCTAGCGATACCGTTCGGCGACCAGGTCTTGCTCGGCGAGCTGGATCCGAATGCTGTCCGTGATGCCATCCGGAACAATGCGGAACAGCTCGACTATCCGGTTCTCGTGGTCGACCGCGCCGGCGAGTACGTCGTGGGTGAGCATGTTGCGGANAGGCGACCGCCTGCGCAACTGGGCCGCCGACCTGCGCTNCGGCAGCCTTCAGGCCGGAAGGGGATGTCCGGGAANATGAGTTTTTCCGGCGCGCCCTACGATACGGGGATCGTCCGCTCGAACAAGCTCGAGTGGACCTTCCTGGTCGCCAACCCGGCAGGCCACAGCAATCCGCGCGTCCGCGTGATCTTCCTGATGGTTCTTGTCGGATTTGCGACATCCCTGCTGTTGGCCATCGTTCTCGCGCCTTTCTGGGCGTTGCCGATGACCCGGGCTCTGAACGACCTCATTGCCCAGACCCGCGCGCTCACCAGCGGCAAGTTCGGTTCCCGGGTCACGCGCGGCCCCATCCAGGAATTCAACCAGCTGGCGACCGACATGGAGTCGATGGCCGGGGCAGTCCGGCAACGCCAGGCCGAACTGGAGCAGAGTGAGGAGCGTCTGGTGCAGACGCTGCAGACCTTGCAGAGCCTCAATGTCGAGCTCGAGAGCCGGGTCGAACGGCGCACCGCGGATCTGGCACGCGCCAACAGCGAGTTGTCGGCAGCCATGGAAACGCTCAAGGTGGCGCAGGGCGAACTGGTGCGCAGCGAGAAGCTGGCCGCTCTCGGCAACCTGGTCGGCGGTGTGGCGCACGAACTGAATACGCCGATCGGCAACGGCGTGATGGCGGTGTCGACAGTCCACGACCACGTCCGCGAATTTCGCAAACGAATGGAGAGCGGCTTGTGGCGGCCGTCACTGGAGGCGTTTGTCGACCGCGTCGAACGCGGCAGTGAAATCGCGGTGCGCAATCTGCAGCGGGCGAACGAACTGCTTGCCAGCTTCAAGCAGGTGGCGATCGACCAGACGAGCGCGCAACGACGCCAGTTCATGCTTCTGGAAGTGGTCGACGAGATCCTCCTGACCCTGCAACCCACCTTCAAGCGTACTCCGTTCAAGCTGCGCTGCCAGATTCCCGGCGACCTGACGATGGACAGTTACCCCGGACCACTCGGGCAGGTGCTGACCAACCTGCTGACGAATTCACTGCAGCACGGCTTCGAGGGAAGAGCCAGCGGCGAGGTGGACATCACTGCAAAGCGCGAGGACGACGGGCGGGTGTGTCTGGAAGTTGCCGACAACGGCATGGGGATCGCACCGGACCTTCTGGGCCGGATCTTCGATCCGTTCGTGACCAGCAAGCTGGGGCAGGGTGGTAACGGTCTCGGCCTGCATATCGTCTGGAACACCGTGAACGGGGTGCTCGGTGGCACCATCTCGGTCGACAGTTCGCCCGAGCGGGGAACGCGTTTCCGTATAATCCTGCCTATTGTCGCTCCGAGCCAGCTTTCCGCAGACTGAAACATCACGCATCCAATGCCGCACAGAAAACTAAATGTCTCCGCCCGTGGCATGTTCGATGCCTACGAAGCCCTGCTCAAGACCCGCAACTACGTTGCCGATGCCGCCCAGATGGCCGCCGCCGGCGCGTTGCAGGCGCTCTATGGAAACCTGCTCGCATTCAAGGTCGACCGCGGCAGCACGTTCAAGCGCCTGCTGGCGCCGCCGACGCCGCCCAAGGGGCTGTATTTCTGGGGAGGCGTCGGGCGCGGCAAGAGCTTCCTGATGGATTGCTTCTATGACTCGGTGCCGTACCGGCGCAAGAAGCGCATCCATTTCCACGCCTTCATGCAGCAGATTCACC
This sequence comes from Dechloromonas sp., assembly GCA_013693915.1. Taxonomy (GTDB): domain Bacteria; phylum Pseudomonadota; class Gammaproteobacteria; order Burkholderiales; family Rhodocyclaceae; genus Azonexus. The sequence continues at coordinate 1,829,493 of CP059264.1, forward strand.
GCGATCTCGAGAAATACAAGGGTGAACCCGACCCGATGCTCAGGATTGCCGACCAGATCGCGCGCGAGGTGCGACTGCTGTGCTTCGACGAGTTCCACGTCTCCGACATCGCCGACGCGATGATCCTCGGCCGGCTGCTCGACGGCTTGTTTGCCAGGGGCGTGATCCTGGTCATGACATCCAACTATCCGCCCGACCGGCTCTACCCGAACGGCCTGCAGCGGGAGAATTTCCTGCCGACCATCGCCCTGCTCAAACGGAATCTCGACGTGCTCGAGGTCGAGGCCGGAATCGATTATCGCTTGCGGGCGCTCGATCAGGTCGAGATCTACCATCATCCCGCCGATGCGGCTGCCGAAAGGAAGATGCTCGACTATTTCCGCATGGTCGCCGGCGAGGACGGCAGGAAGGGCGGCAGCATCGAAGTGCTCGGGCGCGATATCGACACGGTTCGCCGCGGCCATGGCGTCATCTGGTTCGAGTTCAGGACGCTGTGCGGCGGGCCGCGCTCGCAGAATGACTACCTCGAGATCGCCCGCAGCTACCACACGGTGCTGCTCTCGCATGTTCCGCGGATGTCCCGGGATCAGGCGTCCGAGGCGCGCCGTTTCACCTGGCTGGTCGATGTCTTCTACGATCACAGGGTCAAGCTGATCGCCACCGCCGACTGCGCGGCGGACGCGCTCTACACCGCAGGCACCCAGGCCGCGGAATTCGCGCGCACGGTGAGCCGGCTGACGGAAATGCACTCGCGCGACTACCTTGCCCAGCCGCACATCGCCGGCTGAGCGTCATGAACGTCGCGACCGTTCCGCAGGATCTGGCGATCGACCTGCGCCAGCTGGTGATGACGATCGCCAATGCCGTCGACCTGGTCGGCGTCGATGACCTGCTGCACGGCCGCCGGGTAGGCATGTTGGCGCGCGACCTCGGCCGCCAGCTTGGTCTGGACGAGAAGGCGCAGATACTGCTTTACGATGCCGGTTTGCTCCATGACTGCGGCGTTGCGTCGAGTTGCGCCCATCCGCGCCTGCTGCGCGATCTCGAATGGCCGGGTGCCGAGGCGCATTGCATCCGCGGCGGGGAACTGCTGCGCGATTTCGCGCCGCTGGCCAGTCTGGCGCCAATCATCCGCCATCACCACAGCCGCTGGGATGCGCCGGAATCGCAAAGCCTGCCGCCGGACGTCGCGCGCTTCGCCAACGTGATCTTCCTTGCCGACCGCATCGATGCCTTGCTGGGGCCCTTTCATGGCGATCTGACCACTCTCGCCCATGCCGAAGAAATCAGGATGCGGCTGGCGGCCGCGCGCGGAAGCCTCTTCGCTCCCGACCTCGTCGATGCCTTTCTCGAACTGTCGCAGGGAGACCGGTTCTGGCTGGGCTTGCAGCCCGATGCGGTGCGGCAGTACCAGACGGACATGGAGGCATTCCGCGACCTGTGGCTGGTCACCTGGCAGGAATTCAGGCGTTGCACCGAGATCTTTGCCCGCATCCTCGACGCCAAATCGCCCCATACGGAGCGCCACTCGCGCGGGGTTTCCCTGCTGGCCGGGCATCTGGCAGGCCGCATGGGCATGGATGTCGTGACCTGCGAAAGGATAGCGGTGGCGGGTTTGCTGCACGATATCGGCAAGCTGAAGATCCCCGGCGCGATCATCGACGCCGATGGCGCCCTTGCGGCCGACGAGTTCGAACTGATGAAGACACACAGCCGCGGCACGCTCGAGGTGCTCCAGCGCCTCCAGGCCATCGAGGAAATCGCGCGCTGGGCCTCGTACCACCATGAAACCCCCGATGGCGAGGGCTATCCGTTTCATGTCGCCGGCGATGCCCTGCCGCTCGAAGCGCGCATCATCAATGTCGCCGACGTCTTCCAGGCGTTGGCTCAGGATCGCCCCTATCACAGGCCACTGGAGGCGGCGGAGATACTGGCCATCCTCAAGGAGCGGGCGGCCAGCGGCAAGTCCGATGCATCGGTGGTCGCCGCCGTCGAGGCCGATCTCGACAATTGTCATCGGATCGCCCTGTGTCGCCCGAGCCAATGAATGGCGCTGACGCCAGCGCGATCGATCGTTCCCCGAGCGTTCGTCTTCCTGCGCCAGGCCAACGGCGGCACGTAATCGCGATCGGCGGAACGGCCTGTCGCGGTCGACCGCTGGATATCTGCAAAGCCTGAACCCGCCCTGGATGCCAGACCCCTGATGCAACCACCCGGTGATGCCGCCGACCGTCCCTCCACCGCGACGCTGGTGCTGCTCGCCAGCCTCTATTGCGCGCAGGGGCTGCCCTCGGGGCTGATCGCGCATTCGCTGCCGGTGCTGCTGCGCCAGCACGGCGTCGACCTTGCCGTGATCGGTGTCCTCAAGCTGCTGGCGTTGCCGTGGATGCTCAAGGTGCTGTGGGCACCGTGGGTCGACCGCATCGCTTCGGAACGCCTCGGCCATCATCGCGGCTGGATACTGCCGCTGCAGACGACCATCATCCTTTGCGTCGCCAGCCTCGCCCTGATAAGCCCGGCGACCTTGTTCACGCTTCACTTGCCGCTGCTGCTCGGACTTATCCTGCTCATCAACCTGGCTGCGGCCACCCAGGACATCGCCACGGATGGCCTCACCGTGCGCCTGCTGTCCGAGCGCGGACGCGGTCTCGGCAACAGCCTGCAGGTCGGCGGCTACAAGGTCGGCATGATCATCAGCGGCAGCGGTCTCCTGATCGTCATTGACCACCTTGGCTGGAATCTCGGTCTCGCCCTGATTACCTTGTTGCTGCTGCTGTGCACCGTGCCGATCTGGCGTTTTCCCGAACGGCAGCGCATTCCGCACCAGGCAATGGCAGCCGAAAGCGCCCGTGGACCGCGCCTGCTGCTGACCCATTACCGCGGCCTGCTGGCGCAGCCGGGGATGCTCGCCTGGCTGGCGGTGGTGCTGACCTTCAAGCTCGGCGACGCGCTGGGTTCGCCGATGGTCAAGCCGATGCTGGTCGACCAGGGCTGGACCAATGTTGCCCTCGGCGAACTGACACTGATCAGCAGCATTGCCGGCATCGGCGGCGCCGCCCTCGGCGGCCTGCTCTATGCGCGGCTGGGCGCCCGGCGCTCGTTGCTGACCTTCGGCAGCCTGCAGGCCGCGGGCATCGCGTCGATGGCGTTGCTGGTGAACGCGGGCGGCGCCACCGGACTGGTCTATCTGGTCGCGCTCGGCGAGCAAGTCGCCGACGGCATGTCCACGGTCGCCCTGTTCGCGGTCATGATGCAGAAATGCCGTCCCGGTCACGAAGGTGGCGACTTCACCCTGCAGGCCAGCGCCCAGGTCCTGCTCGCCGGCCTGGTCGGCGCGGCCAGCGGCGTCCTCGCCAAGTCGCTCGGCTACGTGCCGCTGTTCGCCATGGCGGGGGCGCTCGGGCTGGCCGCGCTGGCGCCGCTACTGTTCGGTTTGGTGCGGCTGGGAAGCGACGATGCACGGGGTGAGCCTGCGATCAGCCGGGAGCTGGCAAGGGTCCAGTTTCGCACGCTTGCGCTCGGCTATCTGCTCCTCGGCGGGCAGCTTTCTGCGCGAGCGGCGCAACGGCGGGTCGCCCGCCTGGCGTTGCCACCGACCCATGGTTTGCTCTCGACAAACAGGATGAGCAGATGACGATGGCCCGATTCGTGCTGCGCCGCCCATGGGTTGCAGTGATAGGTTTCCTGTCCTTCCTTGCCGCGGCTGCAGAGCCGCTGATCTTCGATAGCTGCCTCGATGTCCAGGGCGGGACGGTGACCGCCGTTGCCGACCGCGAGCAGGCCATGCTGGTGCGCAGCGACAGCCGGCAGGGCCAGCCTGCGATCCGCTACAACCCGGACGTGCTGCCGGGGCTCGGTTCGGCCGCTCGCCTGTTCTTCTATGCGCACCAGTGTGCCCGCCTGGGTCTCCCCGCTGGCACCGCGGAAAGCGCTGCCGAGATCGCCCGTCAGGCGGATTGCCTTGGCCTTGGCGCGCTGCTTGGGGGCAAGTTGCTGCAGCGGGAAGATGTGCCGGCCCTGCAGGCCGCACTCACGTTCAGCGACGCCGATTGGGCCGTGCTGCCCGGGCCTCCGCGCAGCTTCGACCTGGCCAGTTGCCGGGTGAGCGGTGGCGGCGTTCTGCAACTGCCGCTCGCCAGGCAGCCGTCGGCACGGCAGACGGCCTGGAACAACTGCATCCATGCCTGTGGCGACCGCCTCTGGAACTGCCAGAAGCGATGCGGCCACGCCGATTGCGCCAGCTGCCTGAGTGCCTTCGGTCTCTGCAAGAGCGGTTGCGGCGCTGATCCGGCCGCCAGGATTCAGTATTAGCGGCGAGCGCCGCAGACGATCGATCAGGGGCGTTTCCCGCCATGGAGAACCCGGCATCCGGCCGGGTTCCCGTCGCGCAACCCCTCGACTTACGCGGCGTTGAGCGCCTGGTCGAGGTCGGCGATCAGGTCGTCGACGTGCTCGATGCCGATCGACAGCCGGATCATGTCTTCCGACACGCCGGCCTTGGCCATCTCCTCGGGCCCGAGCTGGCGGTGCGTGGTCGTCGCCGGGTGGCAGGCCAGCGTCTTGCAGTCGCCGATGTTGACCAGGCGGGTGACCAGCGCCAGCGCGTCCTGGAAGCGGCCGCCGGCTTCGCGCCCGCCCTTGACGCCGAAGTTGAGGATGCCGGAAGCCTTGCCGCCCATGTACTTCTGCACCAGCGCGTGGTCCTTGTGGTCGGGCAGGCCGGCGTAGTTGACCCAGCTCACCTTCGGGTGGTTCTGCAGGAACTGCGCGATCTTCAGCGAATTTTCACAGATGCGGTCCATGCGCAGGGCCAGCGTTTCGACGCCCTGCAGGATCAGGAAGGCGTTGAACGGGCTGATCGCGGCGCCCATGTTGCGCAGCGGCACGACGCGGGCGCGGCCGATGTAGGCGGCAGGGCCGAGCGCCTCGGTATAGACGACGCCATGGTAGGAGACGTCCGGCTCGTTAAGGCGCCTGAACTTGGCCTTGTGCTCGGCCCACGGAAACTTGCCGCTGTCGACGATGATGCCGCCGATCGAGTTGCCATGGCCGCCCAGGTACTTGGTCAGCGCATGGACGACGATGTCGGCGCCGTGCTCGAAGGGACGGCACAGGTAGGGCGAGGGCACGGTGTTGTCGACGATGACCGGCACGCCGTGCCTGTGGGCGATCTCGGCGAGCTTCTCGAAGTCGGTGATGTTGCCGAGCGGGTTGCCGACCGACTCGCAGAAAATCGCCTTGGTCTTGCCGTCGATCAGTTTCTCGAAGGCGGCCGGGTCACGGTAATCGGCGAAGCGCACGTCGATGCCGTACTGTGGCAGCGTGTGGGCGAACAGGTTGTAGGTGCCGCCGTAGAGTGTCGATGAAGTGACGATGTTGTCGCCGGCCTCGGTGATGGTCTGGATCGCCGCGGTGATCGCGGCCATGCCGGAAGCCATCGCCAGCGCGGCGATGCCGCCCTCCATTTCGGCGACGCGCTTTTCCAGCACATCCTGGGTCGGGTTCATGATGCGCGTGTAGATGTTGCCGGCGACCTTGAGGTCGAACAGGTCGGCGCCGTGCTGCGTGCTGTCGAAGGCATAGGATGTCGTCTGGTAGATGGGTACGGCGACTGCCTTGGTGGTCGGATCGGGCGAATAGCCGCCATGGACGGCGATGGTTTCGAGTTTCATGCGAGTGTCTCCCGGCTTGTGGTGGTTGATGAAAACGGCAGTCTAGCAGGGTCGACCGCTACCGGCCGCCTAATAGCCCTGGAACAGCGGGTCCAATGCCGGGGTGATTTCGTCGCGGTGACGCTCCTGGTGCACTCCGGCAGTCTGAGGGTCGTCGTCGGATTGGCTGCCATGAACTGCGCCACCATGACGGCACTGCTCCCGGACGAGGTTGGCGCGGGCTGCGCCGGGCGCTGACCTTGCGCACCCATACCCGCACGCGCATTGCAGTCGGCCCCGGGCTGCGTGGGCCCGGCCTGGCCAGGGGCGGGGAACAGGCGGTCGCCGAGGGTCGCGGCCGCGCGCTACCCGCTGCCCCGCGTGTGGACGGGGCAGCGGTGACCGAAGCCTTGTAGGCGCCCGTGGCGGTCGTTCATCCCGGGCGCCGTGGTGGGTTGTCCCGCGTGCATGCGCGGCGAGATTATGGCGCCTGGCCCGGCATGACCGACGATGGTCACCCGGGCATGTCAGTGGTGGCGGTCAGTTCGGCAGCAGGCTGCCGTTGCTCAGGCGCACGTGGTCGCCCACCTGCCAGCGGCTGTTGTCGGCCTGGCTGAAGGTGCGCGTGCCTCCGTCCTCGAAGCGGACGGTGACCTGCTGCTGCTTTTCGGCGCGCACGTACTTTTCCGTCTGGTGGCCGGCGAAGGCGCCGCCGACGGCGCCGACGATGGTGGCGGCGGTGTTGCCCTTGCCGCGGCCGATCTGGTTGCCGAGCAGGCCGCCGACGACGCCGCCGGCGACGGCGCCGAGGCCGCTGCCTTCGGCTGGCGTGCTGACCTCGCGCACCGCTTCGACAGTGCCGCACTCACGGCACAGCGGCGGGGCGCTGGCCGTCGGGCGTGCCGGAATGACGTCGATGCCGGCGTCGTTGCCCTGGTAGGCAGTGGTCGTCCGTTCGCTGGCGTAGCGCAGGTCGCCGGTCGGTTGCTGGGTATCGCGCACTACCTGTTGCGGCTTGCTGGCCCGGGGTGGCGGGGGCTGGTCGAAGTGCCGGGCTTTGGCTGCGGCGACGGGTTGCGCGGCAGGCGCCGCAGCAACCGGGGCGGCAGGGGCCGGCGCTGGCTCGGCGGTTGCGGTCAACGGCAATTCCGGGGTCGATTTGCCGGGCAGCAGGCCGGTGAAACTGGCGATGGCGATGCCGCTGGCGATGGTTACTGCGGTTGCGGCGATGATGATCGTCGGGTGTGTGGTGCGGGAGGCGTTTTCCATGGCTTCATCCTGGTGCGGTAGGTAAGTGAGATAACGCCGGACGCGCCGCTTGGCGCACCGGCGAAACATTGCCTTACAATTGGCCGTGAATCGCCGGTTGTCGGCGCGGTGCCGCAGACGGTGTTCGAGCGCCGGGGAAGCACTGACGCGACCACTCGTGGGAGCCCGCCAGTTCTGCTTTCGGAGGGCCGGGGGCATGCCGGCTTGCAGGTCGTTTTGAGGGGGATTCGAGGATGCCTGGTTCATTGGGCCCGTCGATCGACCGCTGCCGGCGCGGTCTGGCGCTGGTCACGGTGCTACTCGCCGGCGCTTGCGGCGAGCCGACGCCGCCGGCGCCGCCAGCCGCAGTTGGGGAAGTTCGCCATTTCACCGGCACCTGGTCATTCACCGGCAGCCGCCAGATCATGCAACTGGCGCCCGGCGCCCAGGCGGCGATCTTTTCCGTCAGCGGTTCGCTGCTGCTCGCTGGGCGGGAGCGGCCGACGCTCGGCTTCCGGGCCGAGATCATCGGCTTCTCGGACAGCCAGACGGGCATGGTGGGACGCAGCGTGTGGATCGACCAGCGCGGCGACAAGGCGTTCAGCGAACTGAGCGGCGACTCGGCGCTGCCCGGACATGCGATCAAGGGCCGCTTCACCGGGGGAACCGGCCGTTACGCCGGCGTCACCGGCGAATACAGCTTCACCTGGCAGCGGCTGTCTGCAAGCGAGGACGGCGTCAGCGGACGGGTCGCCGACCTTGCCGGCTGGGCGCGCCTGGCTGCGCCGGTTGTCCCCGCCCAAGGAGGTCGGCAATGAACCCATTGGATTCCCGTCTCCGCCAGATCCTGAAGGCGCTGGCGCCATTCGCGCTGGCCGTCGGCATCTGGTTCGTGCCGATTCCNCGAGGGTTGACGCGCGAGGCCTGGCACCTTTTCGCGATCTTCGCTGCGGCGATCTTCGCTGTCATCATCAATGCCTTTCCGCTGTTGACTGCAGCGCTGCTCGCCGGCGCCTTCGCGGTGCTCAGCGAAACGGTCGATCCGGGCAAGGTCTTCGCCGGCTTCGCCAACCAGAGCGTGCTGCTGGTAGTCATCGCCTTCCTCGTCGCGCAGGCGGTGGTCAAGTGTGGGCTGGGCCGGCGCATCGCGCTGTGCGTCGTGGCTCTCTTCGGCCGCTCGACGCTCGGGCTTGCCTACAGCATCTTTCTCACCGACGCCCTGATTGCCCCAGGCTTTCCGAGCAATACCGCGCGCGGTGGCGTCCTCTTCCCGATCATCCTGTCGCTCGCGCAGGGCGCCGGCTCGCGTCCCGAAGAGGAGAGTGGGCGGCGGCTCGGCGGTTACCTCATGTTCTGCGGCATGGCCAGCCTCAGCGTGTCGTCGGCACTGTGGCTGACCGCGACCTCGGCCAATCCGATCGGCGTCTCGCTGGCAGCGGAGAAGGGGCTGCAGGTGAACTTCGGCACCTGGCTGCTCGTTGCTTCGGTGCCGGCGCTGTGCGCGATCGCGCTGCTGCCGCTCTTTCTCTACCGAGTGTTCCCGCCGGGAGTGACCGCCACGCCCGACGCGCCGCGCGCTGCGCGCGCCGCGCTGCGCGAGATGGGGCCGCTGGCACGCGACGAGTGGATCACCTCGATCATCTTCGGGCTGATGATCTTCGCCTGGATCTTCGCCGGAACCTTCAACCTCAGCCTGGCCGGCGTCGCCATCGCCGGGCTCGGCCTGCTGCTGGCATTCGGGGTGCTTACCCTCGACGACATCTACCTGCAGGGCAGCACGCTGGCCACCTTCCTCTGGCTGGCGGTGCTTTTCGCCCTCAGCGGGCAACTCAACGAGATGGGCTTCATGGGCTACGTCGGCGAGCGCCTGGCCTTCATGCTGGCCGGGCTGGCATGGCCGGCTGCCTACGTCGTTCTGCTGCTGCTCTACGTCGCCATGCACTACATGTTCGTCAGCCAGTCGGCGCAGGTGCTGGCGCTGCTCGGCGTCTTTCTCGACGTTGGCGTCAAGACCGGCGTCCCGGTCAGCCTGATGGCCTTCGCGCTGCTCTTCGCCAGCAGCTATTTCTCGACGTTGACACCGCAGGGTGGCAGCCAGAACGTCATCTTCGTCGCCAGCGGCTACCTGACGCAGGGCGAGTTGTACCGTCTCGGGCTGCTGACGACGGTCTTCTGCACACTGGTGTTCTTGCTCATCGGGACGCCCTGGGTGCTCTGGGTCGGTTGAGGGTGTTGGCGGCGCCCGATCTTTCGAAAGGAACGGAAATGGCACGGATCGAAAAGGACTTCCTCGGCGAGAAGGAACTGCCGGATATGGCGTATTACGGCGTGCAGACGCTGCGCGGCAAGGAGAATTTTCACATCACCGGCATTCCGATGGCGGCCGAGCCATACTTCGTCAAGGCCTTCGGCTACGTCAAGAAGGCGGCGGCGCTGGCCAACCGCGACCTCGGCGTCCTCGATGCGCGCATCGCCGACGCCATCGTCGGCGCCTGCGACCGGCTGATCGCCGGCGAGATGGTCGACCAGTTCGTTACCGACTTCATCCAGGGCGGCGCCGGCACCTCGACCAACATGAACGCCAACGAGGTCATCGCCAACCTGGCGCTGGAGAGCCTGGGCCACCGGAAAGGCGAATACCAGTTCGTCAACCCCAACGATCATGTCAATTACGGGCAATCGACCAACGACATCTATCCGACGGCGTTCCGCCTGGCGCTGATCCTCCGGCTGGCCAGCTACATTGAGGCGCTGCGCCGGCTGCAGGACGCCTTCTACGCCAAGGCCAAGGAGTTCGAGCGGGTGCTGAAGATGGGTCGCACCCACCTGCAGGATGCCGTGCCGATGTCGCTCGGGCAGGAGTTCCACGGCTGGGCGACGACGATCGGCGAAGAGGTCCAGCGCATCGCCGAGGTGCGCCAGTTCCTGCACGAGATCAATCTCGGAGCGACGGCGATCGGCACCACTGTGACCGCCGCGCCGGGCTACCCGGAACTCGCCACCAAATACCTGTCCGAACTGACCGACACCCGGTTCATTCTGGCCGGCGACCTGATCGAGGCGACCTCGGACACGGGAGCCTACGTGCTGCTCTCGGGCGTGCTCAAGCGCACCTCGGTCAAGCTGACCAAGATCTGCAACGACATCCGGCTGCTCGCCTCGGGTCCGCGCTGCGGCCTCAACGAGATCAACCTGCCGCAGATGCAGCCCGGTTCGTCGATCATGCCGGGCAAGGTCAATCCGGTCATTCCCGAGGTGGTCAACCAGACCAGCTTCCTGGTGATCGGCCTCGACCTTACCGTGACGCTGGCCGCATCGGCGGGACAACTGCAGCTCAACGTCATGGAGCCGGTGATCACCTTCGCGCTGTTCACGTCGATCTTCACGATGGAAAACGCGGTCAACAGCCTGCGCGTGAACTGCGTCCAGGGCATCACCGCCAACGCCGAACACTCGCGCGCCATGGTGCTCAACGCGCTCGGCATCGTCACCGTCCTCAAGCCGACGCTGGGCTACAAGCAATGCGCCGAGATCGCGCGCGAGGGTTACGAGACCGGCAAGTCGCTGCACGACATTGTTGTCGGCGAGCGCCGGTTGTTGACCCAGGAGCAGTGGGACGAGATCTTTTCGTTCGAGAACCTGATCAGCCCGCGGCACGATTAGCCACTCGCCACGGGGAAGCAGTCTTGATCGTATTTCCGGCACGCCGGGCCGTGATCCGGCTGCGCTGATGTTGCGATAGGGAGAGCAGGCACCATGACAACGACCATTTTCCTGCAGTTTGCGGTAGTGCTCGCGGCAATCTGGATGGGGGCGCGCTACAGCGGCGTGGGACTCGGCCTCTGNGGGGCGGTCGGCCTGCTGGTGCTGGTCGTCGGCTTCGGGGTCACGCCGACCTCACCGCCGATCGACGTCATGCTGATCATCCTGGCGGTGATCATGGCCGCGTCGGTGATGGACGCCGCGGGCGGGATCGACTTCCTCGTCCGTGTCGCCGAGCGCATCATCCGCGCGAACCCGAAATACGTCACCATCGTCGCGCCGCTGACGACTTGGAGCTTCACCTTCGTCGCCGGCACCGGACACATCGTCTATCCGCTGCTGCCGGTGATCTACGAGACCGCGCACCAGAGCGGCATCCGCCCCGAGCGGCCGATGGCGATCGCGACCATCGCCTCGCAGCAGGCGATCACCGCCAGCCCGGTCGCCGCGGCGACGGCGGCGATGATTGGCCTCTTCGCCGAAAAGGGGTTGATCCAGTGGGGGCTGCCCGAGATCCTGATGATCTGCGTGCCGGCGACGCTGACCGGCGTCGTCGCTGGCGCCATCGTCTCGATGTTTCTCGGCAAGGACCTGAAGGACGATCCCGAATATCAGGCGCGCCTGGCAGGCGGCAGGATACCGGCGCCGCAGGCGGCGGCCGAGCGCCCGCCGCTGAAGCCGGCGGCCCGGCTTTCGGCGTATCTCTTCCTGGCTGGCGTCGCGCTGGTCGTACTGTTCGGCTTCTTCCCCGAGTTGCGCAAGCTGCCCGGCGCCAAGAACCCGCTCGGCATGCCGATCGTCATCGAGATCGTCATGATGGCGGTCGCCGCGATCATGCTCATGGCCACCAGGGTGAATGTCGATGAAGTGCCCAGGACCGCGACGCTGCGCGCCGGCGTCGTGGCGGTGATCGGCATTTTCGGGCTGGCCTGGCTCGGCGACAGTTTCATCGCCGCCAACAAGGACGTCATTGTGCCCGCCATCGGCCACTGGGCCGAAACCGCACCGTGGACCTTCGCATTCGGCCTGTTCTTCGCTTCCGTGCTGCTCTACAGCCAGGCGGCGACGACGCGGGCACTGATGCCGCTCGGCGTCGCCCTGGGCATTCCGCCACAATTCCTGATCGCCATGTTTCCGTCAGTCAACGGCTACTTCTTCATCCCGACCTACGGCTCGCTGATCGCGGCGATCAACTTCGACCTGTCGGGGACGACCAGGATCGGCAAGTACGTGCTGAACCATTCGTTCATGATTCCCGGCCTCGTCGCGACTGCGGTGGCCGTGACCAGCGGACTGTTGCTGGCGCGGGTCATCTTCTGAGCTGGCGGCGGGCGCCGCGGACCAGGAAGCGCCCGGGGTCGAGGGCATCGACGAGGTCGCGCTCCAGAGGCAGCGGGTCGCCCGCGATGCGGCTGACCAGCAGGTCGGCCATCAGCGCCGACCACGTAATGCCTCGCGTCCCGTAACCCTGGGCGCACCACAGACCGGGTAGCCGCGGCAGGCTGTGCAGACGGCTGTTGACGCCGGCGGCGACGTCTGCCGGGACCGGGCCGACGATCGGCAGGCGGTCGGGCGACAGCGGACGAAAGCCAACGCGACCGCTAAGCTGCCGGGCATCGATGGCGGCTGCGAAACCGGGCAGGGTCAGTTCGAGTCGGGCCAGGTTGGCGCGATGGTCGGCCAGGCGTTCGCCGGCCTCGTCATCAGCGACGGAGAGCGTGGCGCCGATCAGGCATTGGCCATCGACGGCCGGCGTTGCATATCCATTCTTGCAGACTACGATCTCCAGCGGAGGCGTCGCGGTGGCCGGCAGATGGCTGACCTGGCCGCGTGCGGCGATCTGCGGCAGCGAGGCGAACTGGCTGAAATGCGGCGCGGCGACGCCGCCGGCCATGACGACGACCGGCGCTTCGGCGAGCAGTTCACCGTCGGCCGCCAGCGCCTGCCAGCCGGTTTCCGTTCTTTTCAGCGCGTCGACCGTGACAGCGCAACGGACCGTGATGAGCTCGGGATAGGCGGCCAGTGCGGCGCGGCACAATGACTGCGGCTGCACCCAGCCGCCACCGGGGAACCACCAGCCCCCGCTGTCCACAGCCCGCTCGAGCAGGGCGCTGGCAGCGTCGGCAGCGACGAACTGGAGGACTTCGGGCGGCAGGCCGAGCATTGCCACCGCACGCCGCTGCTGCGCCTCATGGCCGGCATCGCGCGCCAGATGCAGGACGCCGCAGGGCGACCAGCGGGCAGCTGGGAGCGCTTGCAGCAGGGCGCGGGTGGCAAGGTAGCCGGCGCGCGTCAGGCGCGAGATGCGATTGTCGTCGGGACTGGGCAGCGGGCGCAGCATCCCGGCGAGATTGCCGCTTGCGCCCTGGCCCGGTGCCGCTGCCTGTTCGAGGACCGCGACCTGCCAGCCGCTCGCGGCGAGCCGGTGGGCGACCGTGCTGCCGGCAATGCCGGCACCGATGACGATGGCGCGGCGCTCGCCGGGCGGCGGTCGGCGCTCCGGGCGGCGCGAGCGGAAATGGCCGACGAGCATCTCGCGCCGCGCAGCGAATCCGGGGCGCCGTTCGAGATCGAATTCGACGGCGGCGAGGGCGTCGCGCACCGGCCGCGCCAGGCTCCAGGTAGCGAGGGTGGCGCCGGGCGCGGCGAGGCGGGCGAGCGCTTTGCACACCGGCAACGACCATATTTCCGGATTGCTGGCGGGCGCGAAGCCGTCGAGATAGAAGGCATCGACCGCTGCATCGACCTCGCGCATCTGGCTTGCCGCATCGGCGAAGACGAGGGTCAGGATGACCCGGTCGTCGTCGAGATGCAGGCGGTGGCTGCCGGGCGTCAGCGGCGGCCAGTGCTGGCGGAGGGTCGCGGCAAGTCCGGAGAACTCCGGCCACGCCTGCTGGGCGACGGCGAGGTCGGGTGCGGCCAACGGGTGTTTTTCGATCGAGATGAAATGCAGGCGGCGGCAGCGCCGGGCGTCCGTCCGCCACGCTTGCCAAGTGGCGAGGAAATTCAGCCCGAGCCCGAAGCCGGTTTCGAGAATGACGAAGCGCTCCCTGTCCCGCCAGCGTTGCGGCAGGTCATTGCCGCCGAGAAAGACATGCCGTGCCTGCGCCGGCCCGCCGTGGGTCGCGTGGTNGACATCGCCGAAGACGGGCGAGAAGGNGGTGCCGTCGGGCATGAATTCGAGGCGGGCGGGCTGCAGGGGCATGGTGGCCATTCTAACCTGCCTTGCCCAAGGCTCAGGCCCGGCGCTCTGCGTCGCGGGGCAGGGGATCCTGGTGCCGGCGATCCCGGTTTGCAACTCGCAACGACAGGTTCATAATTGTTGGCGATTCTGGGAAACTAAATGCGTTCGCGACTGGCCCGCTACCTGCTGACTCTGATCCTCCCCTCCGGACTGCTTTGCCTGATCTTTGTCTTCTCGCTGCACCGCGAGGACCAGGTCAGGGTCAGGGAGAGTCTGGAAGCGGCCGAGGAATTGCGCCTGCTTGCCGGCGCGCGCTNNCCTCACCGGGGACATCGAAATGATTACCGGCGATGTCCGGCTGATCGCCAGCCTGCCCAGCCTCGCCCGGGCGCTCGAGAAGGCCGATCCGCCGGCGCTTGCCGCCTACGCGGCCGATCTGGCGGTGCTTTCCGCGAGCCGCCGGGTCTATGACCAGTTGCGGTGGATCGACGAGAGCGGAATGGAGCGGGTCCGCGTCGACTTCATCCAGAACCAGGCGTTCGTCGTTCCCGCGGAGCGACTGCAGAACAAGGCACAACGCTACTTCTTCACCGACACGATGAGACTGGCGCCGGGCGAGATCTACGTGTCGCCGCTCGACCTCAATATCGAGCAGGGACGCGTCGAAACGCCTTTCAAACCGACACTCCGGCTCGGCATGCCGGTCTTCGATGCGGCGGGCGCCCGNCGCGGGATCGTGATCGTCAACTATTTCGGGCGTTACCTCCTCGACAGGTTTTCCGACGTCACCGAAGCCAGGGAGGGCGGCGTTCGCGTGAATCTGCTCAACCGCGACGGATATTGGCTGATCGCGCCGCAGGCAGGGGACGAGTGGGGCTTCATGTTCGGGCGCAAGGAAAGCTTCGGGACGCGTTTCCCCGCGGCGTGGGCGCGGATTTCGGCAAGCGAGCGCGGGCAGTTCGAGGATGACGACGGGTTGTGGTCGTTCAACACCGTGCGTCCGCTGGCTGCGGGAATGGCTTCGGCAGCGGGTTCGCCGCTGGCGGATTCCGGCGGGTCGGCGCCGATCGGGGCCGACCAGTATGCGTGGAAGGTGGTGTCGCGGATNTCCCCGGACATNGTTGATGCGCATGGCAAATCGCAGTCTCGGGGCTGGATCCTGATCACGCTGCTGTTCATGGGCGCGCTGCTCGCCGGAGCGTTCGTTCTGGCGCGCGCGAATCAGCGGCGTGATGCCATGGCCGAGAGTCTGCGCACGCTGAACCGCCGGCTCGAGGAGAAGGTGCGCCAGCGCACCGAGGAATTGCTGCAGCAGGCGATTCGCGATCCTCTGACCAGCCTGTTCAACCGGCGCTACCTCGACGAGACCTTGCCGCGGGAAATCCATCGCGCCCTGCGCGAGGAGCAGCCGCTGGCCGTCGTCATGATCGACCTCGATCATTTCAAGCGTTTCAACGACCAGTGGGGGCACGAGGCCGGCGACATCGTGCTGCTCGGGGTCGCCGAGGCGCTGCTCGACGGACTGCGGGCATCCGACATTGCCTGCCGCTACGGCGGCGAGGAACTGCTCGTCGTCATGCCGGGCGCCGATGCCGGCGAGGCGGTGCGGCGGATCAGCGCAATCGCCGCACAGGCGCGCGCGGTGGGAGCGCGGGTGATGGGGCGCGAAATCGAGGCGATCACCTTCTCTGCCGGTGTCGCCATCGTTCCCGACAATGGCGACAGCGCGGAGGTCCTGGTGCGCGCCGCCGACCGTGCCATGTACATGGCCAAGGAGACCGGTCGCGACCGGATCGTCGTTGCCCATCGCTCCGGCTCGACGCAGTAAACGCGTCGCCGCCGGCGTGTCGCCGGCAACTCGCCGCCCGCAACCGCGTCGCCGAGTGGGCGCTGGCTGGCCGCCGAGCCGCCGCTATTCCAGTGCCGAAAAGGTGTCGACCATGATCAGCACGCGCGGTATCCCTCTCCGCGACCAGCGCCGGAACGGGCGGGCCAGCGCCGCGAGTCGTCGCAGCAGCGGCAGTCCGCGGCGGATGAGAGCGATGATCTCCGGATTGGGATTCGCCGCGCAGTAGCGATCGATCAGCTGCGGCAGCAACTGCCGCGCTTCACCTTCGACTATCGGGCCGCTCAGCGGAATCGAATTGAGAAACAGCGCCAGATCGGCGGCCTGCGCCACCTCCAGCGGCATGATCTCGCCGAAGTCCTCCTCGAAGTCGATGCGGTAGCTGACCCCATCCTGGAGCGTCACGTTCTTGATCTGCGCACCGCCGTGCCAGTGGCCGGCGCGGTGGAACTCGCCGAGTTCGGTCGCCAGACGCGGCAACTCGCTGCGCCAGGTTTCCGGCGTCCACGTCTTCAGATGCGCCTGCACGACCGCGCCGCAGTAATCCAGGACGAAGAACTCCTTGGTCATCAGGGCGACCCGCGGCACGCGAACGCCGGCGGCCGCCAGATCCTTCAGCCGGGTCGCCTCGAAGTCCATGCTGCCGGTTGCCCTGGAGAGCGCCAGCGTTGCCAGCGGCAGGCGCTGTCCGGTCAGGCGCCTGACCAGCCACCACATGAACGCCGTCTGGACCAGCCTGCGCGGCCGTGCGGCAAGGCGCTTGACGACGTAGCGCCGGCCCTCGTGGTCGAAGATGCAGGTGCGGCTCGAATCCGTCGCGAGGGCCGCGCGCGCGGCGGTTGCCAGCGAGACCGGATTTTCGTTCACGCGCGGCGGAGGCCTGGGCCGGCGCCGGCGAGACCAGCCCGAGGGGCGCAGCCACCCCTCATTCGGGGCGCATCTGGGGAAAGAGGATTACGTCGCGAATCGCGGGCGCATCGGTCAGCAGCATGACCAAGCGGTCGATGCCGATGCCGCAGCCGCCGGTCGGGGGCAGGCCGTACTCGAGGGCGCGGATGAAGTCGGCGTCGTAGTACATCGCTTCCTCGTCGCCGGCCTCCTTGGCCTTGGCCTGCTCCATGAAGCGCGCGGCCTGGTCTTCGGCGTCGTTGAGCTCGGAGAAGCCGTTGGCGATCTCGCGGGCGACGATGAACAGCTCGAAGCGCTCGGTGATCTGCGGATTGCTGTCAGACGCGCGCGCCAGCGGCGAAACCTCGACCGGGTAGTCGATGATGAAGGTGGGATCCCACAACCGGGGTTCGGCGGTCTCCTCGAAGAACATCAACTGCAGCGTCCCGAGGCCGGGCTCGCCCTTCATTTCCACCTTGCGCGCGGCGAGTTGCTCGCGCAGCCAGACGGCATCGGCGAGCTGGGAATCGCTGTATTGCGGGCAGTAATGCTTCACGGCCTCGACCATGGTCATGCGCTGAAACGGTTTCGACAGATCGAGTTCGCGGCCCTGATAGTGGAACACCTCGCGCCCGAGCGCCTCGCGTGCCGTGTGGCGCAACAGGCCCTCGGTGAAATCCATGAGGCTGCGGTAGTCGGCGTAGGCCTCATAGAATTCCATCATCGTGAATTCCGGGTTGTGGCGCGGCGACAGGCCTTCGTTGCGGAAGTTGCGGTTGATCTCGAAGACCTTCTCGAAGCCGCCGACTACCAGGCGCTTCAGGTAGAGTTCGGGGGCGATGCGCAGGAACTGCTGCATGTCGAGCGCGTTGTGGTGCGTGACGAAAGGCTTGGCCGCGGCGCCGCCGGGGATCGGGTGCATCATCGGCGTCTCGACTTCGAGGAAACCGTGGCCGCTCATGTAGTTGCGGATCGACGCGACGATGCGGCTGCGGGCAAGGAAGGCGACGCGCGTTTCCTCGTTCATGATGAGGTCGACGTAGCGCTGGCGATATTTCATCTCCTGGTCGGCCAGGCCATGGAACTTGTCCGGCAGCGGGCGCAGCGACTTGGTCAGCAGGCGGATCTCGATCGCATGGATGGTCAGTTCGCCAGTCCGGGTTTTCATCAGCGTGCCGACCACGCCGAGAATGTCGCCGAGGTCCCAGGTCCGGAAATCGGCGTNGACGTCTTGGCCGAGACTGTCGCGGGTGACATAGATCTGGATGCGGCCGGAGAGATCCTGCAGCGTGGCGAAGGAAGCCTTGCCCATCACGCGCTTCAGCATCATGCGCCCGGCGACCCTGACTTCGACCGGCATCTCCAACAGTTCTTCGGATGTCTTGTCGCCGTACCCGTCGAGCAACTTGAGCGCCGTGTTCTCGCGCTGGAAGTCGTTGGGAAAGGCTTTGCCTGTCTTGCGCCACTCGGCGAGCTTGGCGCGGCGCTCGGCGATGAGCTGATTCTCGTCTTGCTGGACAGGCTGTTCGGCGTTGGACATGAAGGATCCTCGGAAAATGGTGGCGGTTGCGGTCGACCGCGTAAAACCCTGAATTTTCGCCGATTTCACCCCGCCGGAACAAGCGCGCGCGATTATTTTCAGGTTGCCCGGGCGGCAGCGGGGGCAAGAGCGCCACCGTATCCGAATACACTGCTTGCCGCCAGCGGCAATGGCAGTGAGATAATCGTGCCGTGGCAGCCTGATCCGGTTCTGATGGCCAGGTTTCAGGCGGGGCGCCTCGCCGGTGTCCGGAAATTGACGGAAAGGAAATGCGTATGGCCAGAGGCTGGCAATCGACTTTGACTGGCGTGCTGTGCTTCGGGATCGTTCTCGGCGCAGCGGTCGCCGCGCCGCTCAAGATTCTCGGCTTCGACGACATGACGTGCGCTGCCTGGGTCGCTTCGCGGGAGGACGGGGACCGCAGAGCCAGCTACGTCGTGTGGATCCGCGGATTCCTGACCGGGCACAATTACGGCGAGCAGAGCCAGCAGGTTTCAAGCATTTCCAGCGGCACGATCGAAAATTTCGTGAATCGCTACTGCACGCAGAATCCGAACGGCCAGTTCAGCGATGCGGCATTGCGCCTGAGCGACGAGTTCTCCGGGCGCAACCAGCCGATCAGGAAATGAAGACGGCCCCGGCCGCGTTACGGCCGGGACGAGCCGCTTTCACGCCGCCGCAATGCTGCTCGCTGACCGGGCGTGCGGGTGCCGGCGGATTGTCGCTTCCAGCCAGCGCGCCACGGCGTCGGCCGCCGCACGCCATTGATGTTCCAGCATCAGCATGTGCCCGCAGTCCGGGATATACGTTTGCCGGGCGCGCCAGCGCAATGCGGTGTAACTTGTGGCAAAGGGCGGAAAGACCGCATCGCGCTCGCCGCCGATCACCATGACCGGGAGCTGCGGTTGCGGGCGATGCTGCCTGAGGCCGACAACCAGCATGTCGGAAATGGCACGGACAGGCTCCGGCTGGATCAGGTGCGCGAAGTCGAGGAGCTCTTCAGGCCGGGTCACCGGCGAAAAATAGATGTCGCGCATCAGCGACAGGCTGGTCGGGCCGAGTTCGCCATGCTGGCTGAGCCGGGTGATCTCCGAAAACATCTCCGGGTGCTTCAATGCGAGCCGCATGATCGAACCCCGGTGCCGGTCGGCGGCACCGGCGCCATGAGCACTGCGGCGCCCGCACTGGTCCGCTCGAGCGCACGCTCGATCACGGTGCAGCCCATCGAATGGCCGATCAGCACAAGTTCGCCCGGCAGGCTGGCGATGACCTGGTGCAGGTCGGCGGCGTAGTCGTCGATGCCGAAGCGGTCGGCTTCGTCCTGGCCCTCGCTCAGTCCATGGGCGGTGAGGTCGAGCGCGTGACAGTTGTAGCCGAGCGCGCTGAAGTAGGGCAGAAAATGGATGTCCCAGCAACGGGAGTCCATGTAGGCGCCATGGACGAACAGCAGGTCGGGGGCATCGGTTTGCACCTTGGCGGGGCGGTGGAGGGTGTGAATCTGGCGCGGGGGCATGCGGTGGTCTCCGTATCGGCGGCGCGAGCGGTTTCTTACACCCGCAGCAGTGCAATTTTAAGCGGTGGGCGGCCGTCGTGGCTGGGGAAATCGTCCTCCGGCATGATCCATTCCCTTTCCCGGATCGTCCGGCCGATCTTCGCCGCACAGCGTGCCAGCTGGTCGGCCCAGACCTCGCGCGAAATTTCCGCCGCATTGTTGCAGCAGATCAGGGTTCCTCCCTCGGTCGTGCACTGCAGCGCCAGTTTCATGAGTGCGGCGTAATCGTTGACGATATCGACGACTCCGAACGGGCTCCTGGCATAGGGCGGCGGGTCGAGGAAGACGAGGTCGAAGGCGCGATGGTCGAGCCTCGGAAAGGCGGGCATGCGCTTGCCCCTGACGACGGCCGGCTGGCCGATGCCGGCGAACTGGCGCATGGCGGCAAAGGCGTCGCTGTGGATGAAGCGCAGGCGGATCGGCAGGTCGTTGCGACGGGCGTTCTCCTTCCCCACCTTGAGGTTGGACTCGGCGAAGTCGACGTTGACGACATGCGCGGCGCCGGCCCTGGCGGCGGCGACGCCGATGCCGCAGGTGTAGGCGAACAGGTTGAGCAGCGACTTGCCGGAGGCCTCCTGCATGATCCGGCGCCGGCCGGCGCGCATGTCGAGAAAGAGCCATGGGTCCTGGCCGGCGTGGCGGGCCTGGATGACGTAGCGCACGCCCGTTTCGCGGATTTCGCGCGGCTTCTGCGCCGCGCTCAGCAGGTCGGCCGGCAACGGGTTGGCGACGCGCGAGTTGGGACGGCTGCGATCGTTGTAGATACTGATCAGGCCGGGCAGGGCGGCGGCGTAGAAGTTCTCGATGGCGACCCGTTCAGCGTTGCCGAGGGAATTACGGAAAGTCTGGATCAGCAGGAGGTCGCCGTAGCGGTCGATGGTCAGGCCGGGCCGTTGTTCGCTGCTGCCGTTGAACAGGCGGTAGGCATTGGTGTCTTCTTCGTGCAGGCGCGCGATCAGGGGTTGCCGGGCGGCGAACGCGGCCTGCAGAAGTTCGGTCAGTGCTTGCTCTTGCATGGTGTTCTCCCGGCGCGGTGGCGGCGTTTGCCATGGACCCGTGCCCCGGGACAGCCGCTGAGCCGGATTCTACCGGAGTGACGTGGCGCCCGCCGTCCCGATCGCCGACCACACTCGCCAGTGGCCGCAGGTCGAGCGGGCGCGCCGTTCCGAGCCATGCCAGCCGCCACCGGTGCACAGGCCGCTGACCGTTTCTCCGGCAACGGCGACGGCGCCCGGCTCCTCTACACGTTGCCGCTCTCCGCACCAGCGTTCGCAGGTGGCGCAGCGTTTCTGATGCGCGGCCTGGATCAGCAAGTCTTGTCGGCGCGGCAGGCGGCGATGCTCGAAGCGGCCGGCACAACGGCGCCGCCGCTGGCGATCCAGTCCTTGATGCCTTTCTTCACGTTGTAGACCCTCGGATACCCCACCTGTTGCGAAAGCAACTGGCTGACCGGCCTGGTGCGGTTGCCCGAGCGGCAGATCACGACGACCGGGTCGCCTGGCCTGGCCAGTGGCTTCAGCTTCTCCAGCCAGACGGCCGGATCGGCTCGCCCGCGCTCGTCGAAGTAGGTCAGCAGCCGGCTGCCGGGGACAATGCCGGTTTCTTCCCATTCCGGCTGGGTGCGGATATCGATCACCGTGACCCCGCTGCTGATCAGTTGTGCCAGTTCGGCATTGTCGATATTGATGACTTCGGCGCGGGCGAGCAGCGCGCACAACGCAAGGCTGAAGAAAAGCAGAAATTGGCGCATGACGGGCCTCATGAATTAGCGTTCACTGATTCTATATCAAGGCGGATCATTGCCGCACCTGTTGCTGGCGTTTCATCATTTCGCGGACCTGCGGGTCCTTCATCATTTCCTGCATGTTTCCGGTGTCTACCGGCGGCATCCCGCTCACCATGACGTCACCTGGTTTCTGGCCAGGCTTGCACGGGCCGAGCCAGCGGGCTTCCTGCGTCATCTTCATTTCGCTCATGCCGCGCTGCGGCGGGTTGTAACGAATCTGCATGTCGTTGCGGTAGGTGTTGTCCAAGTTGCCGGTGATGACAGCGTCGGTGGTTGCCGTCGTGCCGTCGAGCTTGCACACCGAATGGATGGTCACCTTGCCGGCGCCACGGCTGACATCCATTACCGGGCAATCGACCTTCTCCCTGGCGCGCTCCTGCATCAGGTTGTCGCTGGCCTGATCGACGCACATCAGCAGCGGTCCCTGTGAGGGCATGCCGGCCATCTGGGTCCTGACCTCCCAGAGGCCGGACCTGCGCCGTGGCGCATCCGCTGCGCCGGCGGTGGCTGCCAGCAGCGCGGCGAGAAGGGCGAGGCTGACGCGGGCACTTTTCATCGATCGGGGTCCCTGGCGGCGGTGCGCTCTATCCTATCCCTGTTTGCCGCGATCGTCATGTGATAATGCCCGTTCTTCACGGGGGTGGGCATGGCACTGAAAGCGACGATCCACAAGGCGGAACTGCAAGTTGCTGACCTCGACCGGGCCCACTTCGGCGAGTATGCGCTGACCATCGCTCGCCATCCGTCGGAAACCGACGAGCGCATGATGATCCGCGTGCTGGCCTTCGCGCTCTGCGCCTCGCCGACGCTGGCCTTCGGGCGCGGGCTGTCGACCGATGATGAGGCCGACCTGCAGGATATCGACGCCACTGGCAGCATCCAACGCTGGATCGACGTCGGCTTGCCCGATGAAAAGTCCATCCGGCGCGCCTGCGCCCGTTCGCGCCACGTGCTCGTCATCGCTTACGGCGGCCGGGACGCCGACAACTGGTGGCGGCAGACCGCTGGCAAGGTCGCCGGCCAGAAGAACCTGCGCGTTCTCGCGATCGGCCCCGGCGAATGCCTGGCGCTGACCGGCATGGCGCGGCGCAACATGCGCCTGCAATGCACGATCCAGGACGGCGTCATCTGGCTGGGCAGCGAGGATCGGCATGTCGAAATGATGCCAAGGGTTCTGTTTGGGGCCGAGGAATAGTAGAATGCGAGGATGTTCCGGGGAGCCCGGCCAATTTCCTTGAGCGAGGCAAGCATGGCGGCAAATGATGATGACGAATCCACGGCGGTAATCGTCGGAGTTCTTGCAGGGATCGCGCTGGCGGTCGTGGCGGTGGTTTATGCCGGCAAGGCAACCAAGGCGCCAGTGGCACCCAAGGCGTCCGCCGTCGAGGTGGTCGAGATCGCCCCGCAGGGCGAACCGCTGGCCAAGGTCTTNTTCGCGGTGGGCGATGCAAGGCTGTCTGACGCCGACATGGCGGTCGTCGCCTTGACCCTGCAGGCGCTGGCTGCCAACTCGCGCGCCATCGTCCTCTTGTCCGGCTTTCACGATCCTTCCGGCGACGCCACGCAGAACGCCGAACTTGCCCGGGCACGTGCGCTTTCCGTGCGCGATGCGCTGGTTGCGGGCGGTGTGCCCGCCGACCGCTGCAAGTTGCGCAAGCCGGAATCGACGGTTGGCAGCGGCAGCCCGGAAGAAGGCCGTCGCGTCGAAATCCGCGTTCAGTAGAAAGGTTTGTCAATCGGGGCGACCCGGCGCGGTTCGCCTTCGTTTGTGTGCATGGCAGCGACGATGCCATGCGACACCTCTCTTTCGCCCGGGCGTAACCTGACCGCCGTTCCGGTTGGCTGGCGACTGTAACTGGAACAGGACCAGTTAGCCGGCTCAGAAAGGTGACAGGGTCGCTACCACCTTGCCGGTCTCGATCCGGATCCTGCGCAGCAGCCAGCGGGCTGTCCTTTCCTCTGCGCTGCCGTCTTCGCGCAGCACGTNGACAGGCTTTTCGCGGAAATAGGCGGCCATTACCTGGGTGACTGCACGCCGGACTTGTGGCTGGAATTCGCGCGGAAGGGCGACCGATTCGACCGAGTCGGCCACCGGGCTTTCGAGGAAGAATGCCTTGGCCTGATCGTCGTAGCGGACGCCGGCATTCCCGGTTACTTCCACCGGAATGGGCGGGTTGCCAAGCAGGGCGATTTCCATACGGGCGGCGATCCCGGCGCGTCCTTCGGGGTGCCNCAGGCGGATCCTGGGTGCCTCGCGCAAAGTCACGGCGAGGATGGTGCCGGCGCGTTTTTCCAGGCGCCCGTTCTTGTCGATCGCGGCCTGGATCTCGGCTTCGGTGAAGATGATCTCCCTGTCGAAGAGAGCGGCGCTGGCGTCAAGCGCCGGGCAGGTCAGGGTGAGCAGCAGCAGGGTGGCGAGGGCGGATTTCATGCTCTTGCTCGGGGCAGGATCGCGCGTCGTGGCCTGGCGACCGGCGACCGGGCGGGGAGCCGCCCGGCTCAGCGCAGCATGGCGACGTAGATGCCGGTCAGGATGGCCGTCGTGATGACCCCGCTGATGCTCGCGCCCAGCGCGTGCGGCAGGATCATGACGCCCGGGTTGGCCTGGGTGGCGATCTTCTGCACGATCTTCGCCGTGGTCGGGACGCAGCTCACACCGGCCACTCCGATCATCGGATTGAATTTGCCGCCGGTCCAGAAGTAGAGCACGTAGCCGCCGATGATGCCGCCGATTGCGGCGATCGTCAGCGCGAGGATGCCGAGCAACAACAGCTTGAGTACCACCGGGCTGAGGATGGTGTTGGCCTCGCACAGGATGCCCAGCGTCAGCCCGAGAAAGAACGTGGCGCCATAGAGAAAGGTCTCGCCGAGCTGGGTCTGGAAATTGACGAGACCGGCCTCGCGTACCGCCACGCCGACAAATAGCGACAGGAACAGCGGCGCCGCCACCGGGAACAGAAGACAGAGCAGGGTGCAGGCGACGACAGCGAACACGAGCTTCTGGCCGGAAGTGATCTTCTTCACGTCTTCCATCGGCATCGGGATGCCGCGCAACCGTTCCGGAATCAGCAGCTTGATCAGGTAGGGATAGCCGCCATAGGTCAGCCCGAGATAGAGGTAGCCGACGACGGTGATCGGCACGAACAAGTCCTTGGCCAGGATCAGCGAGCTGAAGAGGACCATCGGCCCGTCGGCGCCGCCGATCAGTGCCACCGAGGCGGCCTCGCGCTCGGTCATGCCGAGCCATACCGCGATCGGGAAGGTGGCGACCGTACCAAGTTCGGCGAACAGCGCGATGATCATGCTCTGGAACGGGCGCGCCATGACGAAGCCGACGTCGAGCAGGACGCCGATGCCCATGAAAACCAGGCAGGCAATCAGGCCGTTGCTGAACATCAGCGTGTAGATCGGCTGCAGCCAGTCGATCTGCAGGATGTTCATCGTGGCGTCGGTGCCGGTGACCAGCGGGTCGACGAACAGTGTGCCCATCTTGCCGCCCTCGAAGAACATCACTCCGGCGTTGACCGAGGCCATTCCCAGGCCCATCGGAATCATCAGCAATGCTTCGAGTACGCCCTTCTTGCCCAGGTAGATCAGCAGAAAACCGAAGAGGATCAGGCCGATCCGCCCAAATACGATCTTCGGTTCCGCCGCGGCCAGCGTAGCGATGCCTTGAAACAGGTCGAGCAGATGGATGTCTTGCATCGTCGTTACCCTGATCAGGAAATCGTCAGCAGGACCTGTCCAGGTTCGACCGGATCGCCAGCCTTGACCGCGATGTTGGTGACCTTCCCCGAAACCCTGGCAATCATCGGCGTCTTCATCTTCATGGCTTCAACGATGGCGACCGTGTCGCCGGCCTTGACCGCCTGCCCCAGCGAGACGGCGATGGCGTCAACCACACCGCCCAGCGTGCTTGCCACGTCGCCCGCAGCCGCAGGTCCGGCGCTGGTGACTGCGGGGCTGGCGGCAGGCACCGGGGCCAACGCCGCGGTAGTGGGTCGCGGGGCTGGTATGTTCATGCTGCCCTGGTCCGGGTAGAGCAGACTGCTCCCCTCGCTGAGATCCTCGACCGTAACGCTGTATTCCCTGCCATCGACAGTGATCTTGTACTTCTTTTCCATGATGCGGGTCTCCGGGAGATGATTGGGTCAGCGAAGCTAATGCTTGGGGTGATGGGGCAGGGCATGCGAGGCATGATGCACCAGGCGCCCTTCGGCAGCCCATCCGGAATGGCGGGGAGCTGCCTCGATGTGGACGATGCGATGGGCGCCGCTCATCGCATGGACGGCCGCCGCGATCGCCGCAATATGATCCGCCTCGACGGCGAATGCTGCCGGCGGAACGGCTGCCGGTTGCGCCGGCTGCGCCAGTGCCGCAGGCCTGCGCTCCAGCTTGTTCAGGGCAACCACGATCACCTTGATGACGACGGCCACGGCGAGCGAAACGACGATCGCCAGACCGTAGATCCACAGTGCCTTGACGATCACCGCGCTCATCGCCGCCGTCCCGGAAAGTGCACAGGGGGCCTCACAGCGGGATGTTCCCGTGTTTCTTGGCCGGCCGCAGCTCGCGCTTGCCGAGCAACTTGCGCAGGGCGAGGGCGAGCATCGGGCGGGTTTCCGCGGGCTCGATAACGTCGGTCACATAGCCGCGGGCTGCCGACAGGTAGGGCGAAGCGAACTCGGCCCGGTAGGCTGCCGCGAGCTCGGCGGATTTGGCGCGCCTGTCCTCGGCTTCGTCCAGTTCCTTGCGATACAGGAGGTTGACCGCAGCTTCCGCACCCATCACCGCGATCTCCGCCGTCGGCCAGGCATAGACGACGTCGGCGCCCATCTCCTGCGAGCACATCGCCAGATACGATCCGCCATAGGCCTTGCGCAGGACGACCGTCAGCTTGGGTGTGGTGCACGACGCGTAGGCGTAGAGCATCTTGGCGCCGTGGCGGATGATGCCGCCGCGCTCCTGCTCGATGCCGGGCAGGAACCCCGGCACGTCGACGAAGGTGACGACGGGAATGTTGAAGACATTGCAGAAGCGGATGAAGCGCGCGCCCTTGTCGGCGGCATTGAGATCGAGCGCACCCGCCATCTCCATCGGATTATTGGCGACCACGCCAACCACCATGCCCTCGATGCGCGCGAAGCCGACGATGATGTTGCGCGCCCAGCCGGCATGCACCTCCAGCAACTGGCCGCCATCGACCATGCGGCGGACGATGGCGTGCATGTCCATCGGCTCCGACGACGTCTCCGGAATGAGGGCATGAAGCCCCTCGTCCGGAGTGAAGTCGATGTCGGCGCCCAGAATGTGCGGGGNGTCCTCGGTGTTGTTTGCCGGAAGGTAGGACAGCAGGGCCTTGACCAGCGCGACGGCCTGCCGGTCATCGTCAACGACAAAGTGCACGTTGCCGCTGACCGTCGAGTGCATCTCGGCGCTGCCCACCTCGTCCATGCTCGCCGCCCGTCCGGTAACCGCCTTGATGACTTCCGGACCGGTAATGAACATGTAGCCGTTCTGCCGGGTCATGATGATGAAGTCCATCAGTGCCGGCGAGTAGGCCGCACCGCCGGCGCACGGGCCGAGGACCACGGCAATCTGCGGCACGACGCCGGAAGCCAGAACGTTGTGGTAGAAAACCTCTCCGTAGCCGGAAAGGGCATCGACGCCCTCCTGAATCCGGGCGCCGCCGGAATCCTTAAAGGCGACCAGCGGAATGCCGTTCTTCAGCGCGACACGCATCACATCGACGATCTTGCGTGCGTGCATCTTGCCAAGAGTCCCGGCGGCGACGGTGAAGTCCTGGCTGAAGGCAGCCACTTGCACGCCCTCGACAAAACCGGTGCCGGAGATGACGCCATCCGCAGGCAGTTCCTTGGATCCCATGCCGAAGTGGGTGCCGCCGTGCCGGATATAGGCACCGCCCTCCTGAAAGGTGTCCACATCGAACAGCAGTGCCAGGCGCTCGCGCGCGCCAAGCAGCCCTTTCTTGTGGCGAGCCTCCAGCTTGTCGGCGCCGCCACCGGCACGCACCTGGTTGCGCCGCTCGCGCAGGGTCTCGAGAACTTTCGGGGAAATAGTCATCGATTTGCCTTTGATGAAGAGAACGACGCCAGCGAACCTGCAGGAAAGGGAGCTGGAGGCAGCACTTGAAGAAGGCTGCAACCCGGTTCGCGGGGCGTCCTTGGACTCAATTCCGGAGAACACCTCCGGCGTCCGTGAAGCACCCGAAACCTGGCCCGAGTGATAACATCCCACAACTTTCGCCTGTTTGCAGATTAGCATACCATGCCAAACCACAAATTGTGGAAATCCTCAATATCGGTGAAACCGCGGCATTGACAGCGCTTGGACGGGCCCGGCATACTCGTTTGCGAGGCGCTGATGATCGCCGCCGTTGCGGCTAGTTGCGAGTTTGCCTGGAGGCATCGTTGCAGGCGGGGACATGATGGGTCGGGCGAGCCACCGCCGGCAAGCAACACCCTGATGCAGCAAGTGGCGCCCAGTCGGAGGCGCCGGAACCACAAGCTGGAATGGCGGTCTCAATCGCTCAAGGACGAATCGATGCCGAAGTTTGCAGCAATTGCGGCCACCCATAGGAGAAAGCAATGCCCCTTCATCTGATCGCCGGTTCCGGGTGGCAGTTGTTCGCCATCGTCGTCTTTGCTCTGGCGCTTCTCTTCGTCTTCTTCCTGATCATCCGTCAGAACCGGAAGGACTTCGAGGAAATCGAAGCCTGGCTCGCCGAAGAGAGACTGAACTCCTAGAAGCCGACCGCCAGCAGGGCGTAGGCGGCAATGATCGTCGCCGCCATGGCCAGCCCGTAGCAAATCAGCTTGGCGCTGGTGCCAGCGTGGATGCCGATGTCGTGCAGGCTATGGAAGAGACGGTGCGCCGCGTGCCACAGGAAGAGGACGATGATCGCGAAAATGAAGCCTTTGCCGATCCAGTTCTGGGCGAAGGCGAGCATCTTCGGGTAGCTCATCGTGTCCGCCGGCAGAAGCAGTCCGAGCGGGACGGCAATGCCGGTGATGAAAACCAGCATCGGGCCGAGCAGGGCGGACAACATGCCGCCAGCCCCGAACAGAGCCCAGAAGATCGGTGCGTTGGAGCGTTTGCGTTCGCGTTTNNCATCGTGCCATCCCCCAGACAACAGCCAGCAGGGCCAGGCTGGCCGCCGCCGCCACGGCGAGTCCGCCGCCGGTGATGGCCCCGGCCGAAAGCCGCTTGCCGCCAACTATTACCGGCGGCATTGTGCGTGGCATGATCTTGAACCAGGTGTAGGTGTGATAACTAATGGCGATCACGGCCAGAACGTGGAAGCCGATGTACCAGGGGTTCTTCAGCGCGGTCAACCAGTGGTTCCAGGCCGCTTCACCCTGTGCCAGGCGAACCAGTCCGGTCAGCAGGATCNGCCGCGTAGGCGGCGACGAAGAGGGCGGTTCCCTCGTGAATCATGTATTCGACGAAAAAGGGGTTCTTCCGCCACCAGNNCCATCCATCGAGCGGACGTAGGGACGACGCTTGTTCATTTGGCACCTCCCTTCGGAGCGATGAAACGCAGGAAATAGTCCATCGCACTGTTGGTCTTGTTCTGGTTGACCGCATTAGCCGGGTCGACGTGCTTCGGGCAAACTTCCGAGCAGTAGCCGACGGCCGTGCAATTGAACACGCCCTCTTCGGAGTTGACCAGTTCCATGCGTTCTGCCTTGCCACCGTCGCGCGAGTCGATGTTGTAGCGATGCAGCAGGGCCAGCGCGGCCGGACCGACGAAGTCGGGATTGAGTCCGAACTGCGGGCAGGCGGCGTAGCACAGCATGCAGTTGATGCACGAACTGAACTGCTCGTAGGCGTTTAGCTGCGCCGGCGTCTGCATGTACTCGCCCTGCGCCAGCGGGCGCGCCTCCTTGGGGATGATGTAGGGCCGGATGCTCTCGAGTTTCTCGATGAAGCCCTCCATGTTGATCACGAGGTCGCGCTCGATTGGAAAATGCGAAAGCGCCTCGACCCGCACCCGTCCCGGGTAATAGTCGCGCAGGAAGGTCTGGCAGGACAGGTTCGGTATGCCGTTGATCATCATCCCGCAACTGCCGCAGATGGCCATCCGGCACGACCAGCGGAAGCTCAGCGAGCCGTCGAGGTAATCCTTGATGTACTGGACGCCCTGCAACACCGACATGTCGTCGGTGAACGGCACCTGGAAGACCTGCCGGTGCGGTTCGCCATCCGTTTCCGGGTTGTAGCGCAGGACCTCGATTTCGATTGTCTTCTGTTCAGGCATGGGAGGCCTTCCTTTCCTGCTCGGCCTTTTCGCCGGCCGCACCGTAGGCGCGGGTCGCCGGCTGCGACTTGGTGATCCTGACCGGGCCGTAATCGATGCGTGGCGGACCGCCCGCGACATAATGCGCCTGCGAGTGTTTGAGAAAGTTGACGTCATCGCGCTGCTCGAAACCGTCGAGGCGCTGATGCGCGCCACGCGACTCGCGCCGTTGCAGCGCCGAATGGGCCATCGACTGGGCCACGTCGAGCTGGTATTCGAGTTCGATCGCGAGCAGCCACTCGGTGTTCCAGACCCCCGACTTGTCCTCGACATTCACGTCGCGGAAACGCTCCTTGAGTTCGTCCAGCTTGTCGCAGGTCTGCTGCATCGTTTTGGCGAGGCGATAGATGCCGCACCCGTCTTCCATGGTCTGCGCCATCTCCTTGCGCAGCGTGGCGATCCGTTCGCTCCCGCCGGTCTTCTGCTTCACTGCGAGAACCCGCTGTTCGACCGCCTGCGCCTGCTTCAGCAGGCTGGCCGGGTTTCCCGGAGCCTGGGCTTTAGCAAAACGCGCGGCCTCGACCCCGGCGACCTTGCCGAATACCAGCAGTTCGGACAGCGAGTTGGAACCGAGTCGGTTGGCGCCGTGAATGCCGACGCTGGAGCACTCGCCGGCGGCGTACAGGCCCGGCAGCGGCGAGGCGCAGAGCCCGTCGACGAGGATGCCGCCCATCGTGTAATGCACCGCCGGACGCACCGGAATCGGCGTACGTGCCGGGTCGACCCCGAGATATTGCTCGGCCAGCTCGTAGATCTGCGGCAGGCGCTCGCGCAGCTTGGCTTNCCCGAGATGGCGCAGGTCGAGATGCACCACCGAACCGTATGCTCCTTCGATGGTGCGTCCCTTCTGCTGCTCGTACCAGAACGCCTGGCTGAGGCGGTCGCGCGGTCCGAGCTCCATGAACTTGTTGCGCGGGTTCGGCTCCGCCGGCCCGAGCCCATAATCCTGCAGGTAGCGATAGCCGTCCTTGTTGACGAGGAAGCCGCCCTCGCCACGGCAGGCTTCGGTAAACAACAGGCCGGTGCCGGGCATGCAGGTCGGGTGATACTGGACGAACTCCATGTCGCGCAACGGCACGCCGTGGCGGTAGGCGAGGGCCATGCCGTCGCCGGTCACGACGCCGCCGTTGGTATTCTCGCGGAACACCCGGCCGGCACCGCCGGTGGCGATGATGACCGACTTTGCCTCGATCAGCGTGAATTCTCCCGAGGCGATCTCGATGGTCACCGCGCCCTGAACGCGACCGTCCTCGACCACGAGGTCGACGCAGAAATGCTCATCGAAGCGCTTGATCGACGGATACTTGATCGACGTCTGGAATAGCGTGTGCAGCATGTGGAAGCCGGTCTTGTCGGCGGCGAACCAGGTGCGCTCGATCTTCATGCCGCCGAACGCGCGCACGTTGACGTGGCCATCCGCCTTGCGGCTCCACGGGCAGCCCCAGTGCTCGATTTGCGTCAGTTCCTCGGTGCATTGCCCCACGAAGTACTCGACCACATCCTGCTCGCACAGCCAGTCGCCGCCGCCCACGGTGTCGTTGAAGTGATACTCGAGGCTGTCGGTCGGCAGCTTGACCCCAGCCGCGCCACCTTCGGCGGCGACGGTGTGGCTGCGCATCGGATAGACCTTGGAGACCAGGGCGATCTTCAGTGCCGGATCGGATTCGGCGACCGCAATCGCAGCGCGCAATCCCGCTCCGCCACCACCGACAATCACCACGTCTGCCTTGAATGTTTCCACGCTACCTCCTTCCGTGTCAGACACTGTCAGTCACGACCAGGGTCCAAGAATGCCGGCAGGAATCGACCTGCAGGCGTGCCGGTCAATTGCTCGCCGCGATGCCGATCTTCTCTTCTTCGGCAACTTTCAGCGTCAGCATCTGATACATGCCGCCGAAGAAACGCCGCTCGCTGACTTTGGCAAGGCCGACGGTTTTTGGCAGCCAGGTGCCGATTTCCTCTGTGAACAGGTCGCGCGCGAACGGCTCGAGGCGGTCCAGAACCGGCATCCAGAAATAGCGCAGCGGATTCAGGCGGCCCGGCGGCGCGTAATCGACGATGGTCAGGGTGCCTCCCGGACGGATCACCCGCAGTGCTTCGGCCAGGGTCTTCTCGCGCACCTCCTGGGGCTGTTCATGGAGCAGGAAGAACAGAAGTGCCCGGTCGAAGCTCGCGTCGGGAAAGGTGAGCGCCGCGGAGTCCATGCAGTGCAGCTTGATCGGCCGATCCTGAGGAAGCTTGCCCGACAGGTTCTCGAGCTGGATCGGCAGAATATCGATGATCTCAAGCAGGCCATCCGGGGCGACGCGCTGCGCCAGTCGCGGAGTCAGATCCCCGTAGGCACAGGCGATCTGCAGGGTGCGCCCCATCAGGTTGTGGCCGTAATCGTTGAGCACCGCATTGCACAGGCGCTTGTAGTTGCCCCAGAGAATCAGGTTTACCAGCCACTGGCGCTCGAAGAAGGTCACCGCATGCGGATGGACATAGGCCCACCAGTAGTTCGCCTGCAGGTAGTGGGGCACGTCGGGGAAAGTCTTCGCAACGGCAGCGCAACAAGCGGCATCTGTTTGATCGAAGCTGTTTTTCATTTTGCGGATGCCATCTAATGCTGTCGATACAAGCCCGGGAAGGATCACCAAGTCAGCCGGAATCCCATGCGATGAACCGGTGCCAGCAAACGAAACCCCCGCTTCCGAGTCTTTCGCGTCCTCCACCGAGCCCCTGGTGGCTGACCCCGAGAGCGGTCAGCCTGCAACCATGCGGTCGTACCGTAACCGATCGCTGGATTGAAAGCAACAGGACAGTGAGTCCGGAGGTGGCGTCGCCGCGCCATGTGGCGGCAGCGAAAAGAGGTTTTGCTGTCCATTTTCTGCCCGGGCGCGACATCCTTCGGTGGCTCCGAAGATTTGCCGAGGCGCCACCCGAACGGCAGGAAAGCGGATTGGCGAATGCCGAATCGCTTTGGATTATTCGCTTCTGCTGGCACTATGGTGGCGGATTCGCATGGCGGACGCCTGTCGGAACATCCGGAAGGCGAAGGCACCATTTCTCGCGGCCGCTGTCCTGCAACAAGGAGGATAAGAAAATGACGCTCCCCCGGATGTAACACCGGAATCCAATGCAGATTCAGGCTCACTTCTCGCGGCGATCGCCACGGTCTCCATCGGCGCGCCCTTTACCTGGCTCGCCAGGGGCCTTTCGGATCTATATGCCGCCCGGACAGCCAGCCTGTTCTATGGCGTCGTCTTTGCCGTCATGGGCTGGGCCATCGTCTTCTTCTACAGTCATGCCTACTCGTTGACGGTCGCGCTGATCGGCGGCTTCATGTTGCTTGGTCCCGGCCTGGCAATGGGACTGTACGGGCTTTCGCGGCAGCGGGAAGCGGGCGAGGTGCCGCGCCTGCAACCTTCGCTGACCATCTGGCGGGTCAATCTCTCCAACCTGGGGATCTTCGCGCTCGTCACCGGTGTCGTCTTCCTGATCTGGGCACGGGCGTCGATGGTGGTTTTTGCCGTGTTCTACTCCAGCGGCCTGCCGACCGCGGACGATTTTCTGCGCGAACTCCTCGCGTTCGAGAACGCGGAATTCGTCATCGCCTACCTGTTCATCGGCGGCTGCTTTGCCGCATTCATCTTTTCGATCAGCGTCGTTGCCGTGCCGTTGATGCTTGACCGCGACAAGGACGCGATCAGCGCCATGCTGCTAAGTCTCGCCACCGTTGCGAAGAATCCGCTGCCCATGCTGTTGTGGGCTGCCCTGATCGTCTCGCTGGCCGGCATCGGCTTTGCCACGGCGTTCACCGGACTGGTCGTCACGATCCCCGTTCTCGGGCATGCGACCTGGCATGCCTACCGCGCCCTGATCCCGCCGACCGCCGACTGAACTTCCGGCGTCGCCAGACCGGGAACCCGCGCTTGCTTCAAATCGCCGGGATTTCGCGCCAGTTCGCGGGCCGCAGCGTCCTGCGCGAGGTCTCGCTCGAGCTGCGGGCGGGCGAATATGTGGCGATCGTCGGCGAATCCGGCGTGGGCAAGTCGACGCTGCTCAATCTCGTCGCCGGACTCGACCGCCCGGACAGCGGCCGGGTGGTGCTCGATGGCATCGACTATGCGCAACTCGACGATGATGCGCTGACCCGGCTGCGTCGTGACAAGTTGGGTTTTGTCTTCCAGGCCTTCCACGTGTTGCCGCACCTTACCGTCGGCCAGAACGTCGCCGTGCCGCTGTGGCTACAGGGCCGGCACGGGAGCGCGGCCCTTGAACCGGCGCACCGGTTGCTGGATGCGGTGGGCCTCGGCGACCGGGCAGCGAGCTGGCCCCGCGAGCTTTCCGGCGGCGAGATGCAGCGCGTGGCGATCGCCCGCGCCCTGGTCCATCGCCCGCGACTGGTGCTGGCCGACGAGCCGACCGGCAATCTCGACCCGGGCAACGGGGCAAAGGTGTTGGCGCTTCTTGGCGAGCGCATCCGCCAGGCCGGGGCGATCGGCATCCTCGTCACGCATTCGCGGGAGGCGGCGGCAACGGCCGATCGCGTGCTGCGTCTGACCGATTTCGGATTGCAAGAGTGACACTGGCGCCGGTCTTTCTCGGCTCGCTCACCCGGCGCCGGTTGGCAACCCTNTTTTCGTTCGTCGCCATCGTCCTCGGGGTCGCCCTCGGCATGGCGGTTCAGGCGGTGCATGAAGCGGCATTGACCGAATTCGGACGTGGCCTGCGGACAGTGTCCGGCGACGCCGACCTGCAGGTGGTCGGGCCGCGCGGCGGCTTTGACGAAAACCTCTACGCCATGCTCGCTAGCCGCCCCGAAGTAGCGGCGGCGAGCCCGCTTCTTGAACTGGAGGCGCGGCGCGCTGCGTCGGAAGAAACGCTGCAACTGCTTGGTGTCGACGTCTTCGCGCTGGCTCGGGTGACGCCGCGCCTGTTGCCCAGGCCAGGTCCCGGGGCGGGGCGCTACGCGACGCTGGCCGCCGACAGCCTGTTCCTCAGTGCCGCGGCGCGNGAGGCGCTGGGCCTCGAGCCCGGTGACCGCATCACCCTGCAGTCGGGCAGCGGGACGACAAGCCTGAAGGTTGCCGGCGACATCCCCGGGGCAGCGGAGAACCGCCGCCTTGCCCTGATGGATATCGCTGCCGTGCAGTCGCATTTCGCCCGGATCGGACGCCTGACGCGCATCGACCTCAAGCTGGCCGAGGGCGTGGCGCCCGCCGCGGCAGGTTCCGCGCTGCAGGCAATCCTGCCCGCTGGCGTGCTGATCGAGGCGCCGGAAGCGGTCGCCGACCAGGCGGCCAACCTGTCGCGCGCCTATCGGGTCAACCTGAGCATGCTGGCGACCATCGCGCTGCTCACCGGCGGCTTTCTCGTCTTCTCGGCGCAGGCGCTGTCGGTCGTCCGGCGCCGGACCGAGTTCGCCTTCCTGCGCGCGCTGGGCCTGGCCCGCCACACCCTGTTCGCCTGGCTGCTGGCGGAGGGCGCCCTGGTCGGGCTGGCCGGTGGTGTGGTCGGCGTCGCCCTTGGCCACGCGCTGGCGTGNGGGGCGCTGACTCTGCTCGGCGGCGACCTGGGGGCAGGGTACTTTTCGGGACTTGAGCCAAGCCTGCAATTTCAGCCACTGGTGACGGCGATCTATGTTGCGCTCGGAATGCTGGCCGGCATCGCCGGCGCCTGGCTGCCGGCCCGCGAGGCGGCGACGGTCGCCCCGGCCCAGGCCCTGAAAGCCGGCGACGAGGCGGCTCTCGTCGGGGGCCGCGGCCATCCCTGGCTGGGCGTGGCGCTGCTGCTGGCCAGCGTTGCCGCGTGTGCGATCCCACCGCTCGCCGGGTTGCCCGTCGGCGGTTATCTGGCCGTCGCCTGCCTGCTTGCCGGCAGCGTCATGCTGCTGCCGGCAGTGGCTTCCGGGATTGCCCGTCTGCTGCCGCAGCGGGGTCCGGTGCCGTCGCGACTGGCGGCGGCGCGTCTCGGCGCGACGCCGGGACATGCCTTGGTCGCCGCCGCCGGGGTGCTGGCCAGTGTCGCGCTGGCGGCGGCGATGGCGATCATGGTCGCCTCGTTCCGCGACTCGGTCGACCAATGGCTGACCCGGATCCTGCCCGCCGATCTCTACCTGCGGGCCGGCCACGCCAAGACAGGCGCATATCTCGACGAAGCCCTGCAAGCCGAAATTTCGTCCGTGGACAGGGTCGACCGCAGCAGCTTCACGCGCCACGACAGCCTGCGCCTGGCTTCCGGCAAGGCGCCGGTGGCGCTGATTGCGCGGCCACTGGCGGCGGACGGGAGCGACCTGCCGCTGGTCGGTAGTGCGCGGCCGGCAAAGGAAACGGCAATCTGGATCTCCGAAGCGGTGCAGGACATCTACGGCTGGCGGGCGGGTCAGCAGGTCACGCTACCGTTGGCGGGCAAGGCGGTCAGCGTGCACGTCGCCGGAGTCTGGCGCGACTACTCGCGGCAGACCGGCGCGATCATGATAGATCTCGCCGAGTACCGCCGCCTGACCGGCGATCGCCTGGTCAACGACGCCGCGATCCACCTCGCTCCGGGCGCGGTCTCCGATCGGGTGGCCGATGCGCTGACCGCGCTGGCTGGCCCCGGCTTGCTGGAGATTGCCCGCCCGGGTGAAATCCGGGCGATCAGCCTGCGTATTTTCGACCGGACATTCGCTGTCACCTACCTCCTCGAAGCCGTCGCCGTCGTCATCGGCCTGGCCGGGGTCGCCGCCAGCTTTGCCGCGCTGGCTGCGGCGCGGCGGCGTGAGTTCGGCATGCTCCGCCACCTTGGCCTGACCCGCAGCCAGATCGGCTGGATGCTTGCCCAGGAAGGCGCGCTGGCGGCGGGCGTCAGCGTCCTTGGCGGGATGCTCGCCGGCTTCGCCATCGCCCTCGTGCTGATCGAGGTGGTCAACCGTCAGAGCTTCCACTGGAGCATGGACCTGCACGTCCCCTGGGGCTCGCTCGCCGCATTCGCCGTCGGCCTGGTGGCGCTCGCTGCATTGGCGGCGGTGCTTGCCGGGCGGCAGGCGATGCGCCAGGATGCGGTGCTCGCGGTGCGCGAGGACTGGTGATGCGGCGGCGCGACTTCCTGGTTCTGCTGGCCAGTCTGCCGGCCTCGGCCGTGGCGACCGGGCCTGCGGTCGACTTTGCCCGCGTGCTCCCCGGCCGCCGCCTGGCCTTTCCCTCCGATTACGGCGCCCACCCGGATTTTCGCACCGAGTGGTGGTACGCGACCGGCTGGCTGACCCTTCCGGATGGCAGCCCGCTGGGATTTCAGGCGACCTTTTTCCGCGTCCGCACCGGCGTCGGCGAAGACAACCCGAGCGCCTTCGCCCCGCGTCAGTTGATCCTCGCCCACGCGGCGATCGCCGANCCCCGGCTTGGCCGGCTGCGCCACGATGAACGTGCTGCCCGCGTTGGCTTCGGCCGGGCCGGCTTTGCCGTCGGCGAAACCGGCGTCTGGATCGGCGACTGGCGGCTCGAGCAGCGTGCCGGCGGCTACCGGGCCGAGGTTCGCAGCAAGGAATTTGCCTATGCCCTGAATCTTGCTCCCAACGGCCCGCCGTTGCTCAACGGAAACGGCGGGTTCAGCGCCAAGGCGCGGGATCCCCGCCATGCCAGCTTCTACTACAGCCGCCCCCATCTCGCCGTGGCCGGCAGCGTGACGCTCGCCGGCAAGTCACGGAGCGTGACCGGACGCGCCTGGCTGGACCACGAGTGGTCGAGCGAACTGCTGTCCGACGATGCGCAGGGTTGGGACTGGATCGGTGTCAACCTCGACGACGGCAGCGCGCTGATGGCCTTCCGCCTGCGCGATGGCGACGGCGGGGCGCTGTGGTCGGCGGCAAGCTGGCGGCGCGCCGACGGCGGCAGCGAAACCCTGCTGCCGGCCGCCGTCGCCTTCACCCCGCAGCGGCACTGGCGTTCGCCGCGCACCGGAATCGACTATCCGGTGGCCTGGCAGGTGCGGGTCGGTGACCGCCTCTTCGCGGTGCTGCCGCTGTTCGACGACCAGGAACTCGACGGCCGCCGCTCAACGGGCGCGATTTACTGGGAGGGCGCGATCCGCCTGAGCGAAGGCGGGCAGGAGGTGGGGCGCGGTTATCTCGAGATGACGGGGTACGGGCAGAAAATCAGGTTGGGTTAACCGGGTCCGTTGGAAGCGCCAGCGATTGGCGCTGTCCTGTCACAGGCTGGAAAAGTTGCATGAGCTACCTGCGGTCCCTGGCGACGAAGGGCTCCACTAGCGCCTCCTGCACCGAGCGGGACAGATTGAGCGCCTTGTCGAAGCTGGCGTTCCAGACGTCGGCGTTGGCCAGGTCGGCACCCTGCAGGTCCGCCTTGAAAAAGATTGCCTGTCGCAGGGTAGCACCCTTCAGTCGGGTCTCCGTCAACTTGGCGCTGGTAAAGTCAGCACTCTCCATGGCGGCGCCGGTCAGGTCGGCTCCGGACAAGTCGACACCAATCAACCTCGCACCAGAAAACACCCCGCGAAACGCGTAGCAATTGCGGATCGAGCCGCCGGAAAGGTCGATGCCTTCCATCAGGACGTCCTTCAAGTAGGCCCCGGAAAAATTCGCCTGTCGTGCCTTGGCGTTGATCAGGTTCGCGCCGAAGAGATTGGCGCCAATGAAACTTGCCCCGCTCAGATCGCTCTCGTCAAAGGTTGCGTGAAACAGATCGGCGTCGCGCAGGTCGGCCCCGGCCAAGTTGGCTGCGGTGAAATTCGCCCATTTCGCATTGGTGCGGCGCAGATCGGCGCCAGTCAAATTGGCTCTGGTGAAGTCGGTGCTCTCCAGCTTGGCACCGTCCAGCCGCGCGCCACGCAGATCCCTCCCCACCAGTTTCTTGCGGGAGAAATCGCAGTGTGACAGATCAGTCGCGGCCTGCGGCGCGGTGCAGTCCCCGGCGGCAGATCGGCTTCCGCATGGAGAACGACGGGCAAGGACAGTAGCAGAGCAATGCCGACGATGGCCCGGATCCGCAGCAAGAAAAAGGCTGCCCTGTTCATTTGGCCAGCCTCTCATAGAGCTTGACGGCCGTATCGACATAGCGGAGCAGACGCTCCCCTTGGGCAACCGCTGCCAGCGCATGCCGGCTTCTGTTTGCGTTGGCCAGATTCGGGGAGACGGTGTTTTCGAACTTCCGCCACTGTTCGGTGATCTCGTCGAGTTGGGCATCCAGTTCGGGAACACCCATCCTGCTCCGCTTCAACTCGGCGAGATTGATCTCGAATTCACACCAGGAGTCCCCCATTCGTTGCAGCATCGCATCGCTGCATACTCCCCATTCCCGAAAAAGGAAAAACTTGCCGATACGCTGCGACAGCATCCGGTTACGGCCGGCAGTATTGACGTAGTGCGCTGTCGGTGTGGCGGCATGCTTTGCCGCCTCACGCGCCAGGTGGTCGATGGCCTCCAGAATCTCCTCACTCAGTTCCAGCACCAAGGGAGCGTTGGTGATCGCCGGGGCGCCGCCGAACAAGGCCTGCCGATAGCGCGGCCAGACATCGATTACGGCAGCCAGGTGGTCGGCGAGCGGGTTGGGCAAGCCGATGCTCTTCAGGCGATCCAGCGTCTGCTCGAATTGCGTGTTCAACTGGCGCAATTTCACCGCTGACTTGGCCGGCGTGATGTTCTGACCAATCAGTGCCCACGTCATCGCCATGCGCTGCGACAGCACCCGGGNGCGTCCGCAGAGATTGATCAGCGCGCCAGGCGGCAGGGCCTTGCCCGGCTTCGCCTCCGCCGATGGTGATCTGCGGAAGAAATGCAGCCGCTGGTTGGTGTTGCCAACTTCGGTATTCAACAAGGCCGCATTCTGGATGTGCAAATTGCGTCCGTTGACGACGATGACGCCATTGTCGATCAACTGGCGCAGGCTTCGCGAGAAACTCTCCGGAGTCATGCCAATAAGGGAAGCAATGATCCTTTTGCTGGCATTCAGCGTGACAATGCTTTCGCCGGCCAGTCCGGGACGACCGCCGACCAGTTCGATCAGGTAGTCAAGGACGCGCTGGGTGCCCGTCAAACCGTAGTGGTGGTCGGTCAAGTCGAATTCGATGGCGCATTGCCGCTGCGCCAGCGCCTCGATGATCCGCCAGCTCAGGTCGAGATCCTCGTGAATTGCGGCGCGCAGCTTCCATATCTCGAGGGCGACGACAATGCACGGAGTGATGGTCTCTGCCGAGCAGGCATAGCGGCTGGCGCCGAAAAGCTCTCCCAGGCTGACGAATTGCTGGGTCTGCACGAGCTCGATGACTTTCTTTCGTTGCCCGGCCAGAACTGTCGAGCGCGTAAGCGTGCCGCTCACCAGAAAATGCGCCTCACGAATCGGCTGACCGGCACGGAAAAGAGATTCACGCGCATCAAGTTGAAGGAGGCGGCTCGCGCCGACCAGCTCGTCAAGTCTAGACGGCGCCAATCCGGAAAACAGTAGGCTGTGCGACAAAAACTCGCGCGGCGCCCACTTCGGGTCTTTAATCGTGACGTTCAATCTCTCCGAACCTCGCGACACTTTTTCCAAGAGGCTATGTTAAGGAAAAAGAAGGGGGCATAACCCCTTCTCAATGCCTAAATCCCTCGAACTGTCTAGTACACGTCGTGCTGGGTGTTGTAGACGTTGAACTTGCCGGTTGGCGTCACCAGTTTCGGATCGCGGATGACGGCCTTCAGCTTGCGTGTCTTGTCATCGACGACGACGATGGCCGATTCCTGGTCCTTGCCATTCCAGACCGAGAACCAGACTTCATCGCCCGCCTTGTTGTACTCCGGCTGAACGACGCGCTTCGGACCATCCTTGATCCCCGACCACTCGCCGATCGGGATCAGTTCGTAGCCCTTGTCGAGGTTGTTGACGTCGAAGACGGCGACCGACTGGCTGATTTTCGGATCCGGATTCAGGGTGGTGTCAACCCACAGGTTTTTCGACTGCGGATGGGTCTTCAGGAACAGCGAGCCGCCACCCAGGCCCTTCAGGGTGCGCACGACCTTCCAGGCGCCTTCCGGATGCTTTTTCGGATCGGTACCGATCAGCGAGATCGTCTCGTCGCCAAGGTGGCCGGTCGCCCACACCGGACCGAACTTGGGATCGACGAAGTTGGCGCCGCGGCCCGGGTGTGGGGTCTTGCCGACGTCGACCAGCTTTTCCAGCTTACCTTCCTTGGTGTCGATGACCGCGATCTTGTTGGACGCGTTGGCGGCATCCATGAAGTAACGGTGCGACGACTCGAAGCCGCCGTCATGCAGGAACGGGGCCGCCTCGATCATCTTGATCTTCAGGTTGTTCAGATCGCGGTAGTCGACCGAATAAACCATGCCGGTTTCCTTGACATTGACGAAGAATTCCGGTTTGAAGTGCGAGGCGACGATGGCGGCGACGCGCGGCTCCGGATGGTAGTCCTGGGTGCCGACGGTCATGCCGCGGGTAGCGACGATCTTGCGCGGCTTCAGGGTGTCGCCATCCATGATCACGAACTGCGGCGGCCAGTAGCTGCCGGCGATGGCGTACTTGTCCTCGAAGCCCTTGGCCTTGGAGCTTTCGACCGAGCGTGCTTCCATGCCGACCTTGATTTCGGCGACGGTGTCCGGCTTTTCCATCCACAGGTCGATCAGGTTGATCTTGGCGTCGCGGCCGATCACGAACAGGTAGCGGCCGGAAGCCGACATGCGCGAGATATGGACGGCGTAGCCGGTGTTCAGGACGCTGACGATCTTCTTGGAATCGCCGTCGATCAGCGCAATCTTGCCAGCGTCACGCAAGGTAACGGAGAACAGGTTGTCCAGGTTCAGGTTGTTCATTTTCTTCTTCGGGCGCTGGTCGACCGGAACAATCACCTTCCAAGTTGCTTGCATTTCCTTCAGGCCAAACTCGGGCGGCGCCGGTGGCGTCTGCTGAATGTAACGCGCCATGAGGTCCACTTCGTCATCGGTCAGCACGCCCGAAGTTCCCCAGTTCGGCATGCCGCCGGNGGAGCCGTACTTGATGAAGACCTTCAGGTACTCCATGCCTTTCTCCAGCGTGATATCCGGGGTCAGCGCCTTGCCGGTCGCCCCCTTGCGCAACACGCCGTGGCAACCGGCGCAGCGCTCGAAGAAAATGCGCTTTGCCTTGTCGAACTCGTCTTCCGACATCTTGGGCGCCAGCGGATTGATGTCCTGGTGCATCTTTACGTCAGCCAGCGGCGAACCAGCGGCGCCCTGATACTCGCGCATCGTGCTGTCGCCATGAGTCGTCGGCGCCTGCGCGAATGCGAAATGACAAAGCATTGTCAGGGCAGGCACGGCCGCAAGATGGAAACGCCCAAATTTTCCGGAAATCATTAGTCCCTCCTTGGGTTGAAATCTGATTGAACTCGCACTCTTTCACAAAGTTTGAATTGCGCCTTGATTGAAATCAAATGCAGCGAGGGGCTAGAAGCCACGCGGCTTTCGTACTGACACGAACTTGATCATTGACAAGAAAGCCAGTTCGCAATCTGGAAGGAAGCATGCAGGGGAATCCCCGGAAGGCTCCCAACTTGTGGTGCCGAAAGGCAAACGCATTGACGAATTCGATGATCGGCGTTGGCAGCGGTGCGCGAATCAAGCCCATTCTTGCGAACATCGGTCATCCTGCGTCTTCGTGACGTCTGCCTCACCAATTGCAGCAATCCCTGATTGCCTCGTCGTGGCCGGCAGTCACGCTTTGGCCAAACAGCCTATGCAGCAGAGCGACCCTGACCGGATGCGCCACGGCGTTCGAATTTCGGCGCACTGCCGACGCGATGCCGTAATCCCTATACCAGAAGCTCGACCATCAGCTGCGGCGATTCCACTCCCATGTACTCGTTGATGTCGAGGCGGTAGGCGGCACGGGCGCGCGCGCCGGGCTGGGCGGTGAAGTTGAACTGGATGCCGTCGATGCGGGTGTTGCCCTTCCTCAGCCGAAGCTTGAGGTGTTTCTCCTTGAGCACGCGCTGCTGCTCGACATCGAACTCGTCAAGGAACAGCGGCTGCGGGAACCCCTGGCCCCAGACCTCGGCCTGCAGCAGGCGGGCGATGTCGAGCGAGAAATAGCCGCCTTCGAGCCCGCCGTCGGTTTCCAGCGTGCGCGTGAGGTCGGCCGGGGTGAGCAGTTCGCCGGCGACGTCGGCGAAGAGGTCGCGGAAATTCGCGAAGTTTTCGGTGTTGACCGTGACGCCGGCCGCCATCGCATGGCCGCCGAAGCGGAGGAGAAGGCCGGGGGCGCGCTTGGCGACGAGGTCGAGCGCGTCGCGCAGGTGCAGCCCGGNGATCGAGCGGCCCGAGCCCTTGATCAATCCGCCTTCGCTCGGCGCGAAGGCGAACACCGGCCGGTGCAGGCGCTCCTTGATGCGCGAGGCGAGGATGCCGACGATGCCTTCGTGCCAGCTTTCGTCGAACATGGCGATGCCGGGCGCGGCCTCGTTTGCATCGAGCGACTCGAGCAGGAGCAGTGCCTGATCCTGCATCCCGGATTCGATATCGCGGCGCTCGCGATTGAGGGC
This sequence comes from Dechloromonas sp., assembly GCA_013693915.1. Lineage (GTDB taxonomy): Bacteria > Pseudomonadota > Gammaproteobacteria > Burkholderiales > Rhodocyclaceae > Azonexus. The sequence continues at coordinate 1,872,758 of CP059264.1, forward strand.
ATCGAGCTGCTGGGCGATGTGCAGTGCGCGGCTGGCATCGTCGGTAAGCAGGCACTCGATGCCGAGGCGCATGTCGGCCAGGCGCCCGGCGGCGTTGAGGCGCGGGCCGATGCGAAAGCCGAGGTCGGTCGCCGTCGCTCGCCGCGGGTCGCTTCCCGCCGCCTTGAACAGCGCGGCGATGCCCGGCTGCAGGCGGCCGGAGCGCATGCGCCTGAGGCCCTGGGCGACGAGGATGCGGTTGTTGCGGTCGAGCCGAACCACGTCGGCGACCGTGCCGAGCGCGACGAGATCGAGCAGGTCGGCGAAGTTGGGCTCGGCCCGGTTGGCGAAGAAGCCGCGCTCGCGCAGTTCGGCGCGCAGCGCGAGCATGACGTAGAACATGACCCCGACGCCGGCGATGCACTTCGACGGAAAGTCGCAACCGGGCTGGTTCGGGTTCTNGATGCAGTCCGCCTCGGGCAGTGCAGCGCCAGGCAGGTGGTGGTCGGTGATCAGTGTCGCGATGCCGTGCGCGCGGGCGCGGGCGACGCCCTCGAGGCTGGCGATGCCGTTGTCGACGGTGATGATCAGGTCGGGCGACTGGCGCGCCGCGACGTCGACGATCTCCGGCGACAGCCCGTAGCCGAGCTTGAAGCGGTCCGGCACCAGGAAATCGATGTCGGCGCCGAGGGCCTTCAGCGCGCGCATGCCGACGGCGGTGGCGGTGGCGCCATCGCAGTCGTAGTCGCCGACGATGAGCAGCTTCGCCTCGGCCTCGATGGCATCGGCGAGCAGCACGGCGGCATCGGTGGCGTAGGTGAGGGCGGTTGGCGGCAGCAGCGACTTCAGCTCGTAATCGAGCTCGCGCCGGTCGGTGACGCCGCGCGCGGCGTAGAGACGGGCGAGCAGCGGGTGCAGGCCCTGTTGCTCCAGCTGCCAGACGACGCGCGGCGGGATATTGCGGGTGACGATGCGGGTCACCGGGCGAGTTCCCTGGCCTTCTCGGCAAGGGGCTGGCCGCTTTTCCACAGCTTCCAGCGGTCGCCGGCGGTGAGCGTGTAGCGCAGGTCGCCATAGATGGTGGGGGCGAGCAGGCTGATGCGGTCGACCTTGCCGCCGAGGGCCTTTTTCAGCGGTGCGAACCAGGCGGCGTCGAGCCGCGCGAAGCCTTCGCGCCAGCCGTCGCTGTCCTCGTAGAGCACGCGCGCGAGCAACTGGTCGAGGACGACCAGCGGTCGCGTGCCGGCGTCTGCCTGGATGTCGTCAAGAGAGACCGGGCGGCCGTGCAGCGGAATGCCGGCGGCGCGAGCGAGGCCGGCGGCGAGCGGGTTGTCGGTGAACACGGCGGAAAACGCGGGGGCGATGCCGGCCGGCAGCGCGCCGCCACCCCACAGCCACAGGCTGTTGATCGCCGGCCGGCCGGCAGCCTCGCGCCGTTCATTGAGCGGATGGCGGTGCAGGAACATCTGCACCTCGTTCAGCCAGCGCGTCAGCGGCAGGCCGGAAATCTCGCCAGCGACGAGACGGCCGGCGACGGCGGAAATCGGCTCTACCGGATGGTCGACCGCAGCATTGAGCCGCAGATACCAGCGTCCGGCGCTGGCGGCGTGGAAGTGCCCGACATCGCCGAACTCGGCATTGAGCGCCGCGACGAGGCCCTGCGCGGCGTCTTCGTCGAGATCGAAGGCGCCAGCGTCGGCGAGGACGATGCGTTCATGGTGAAAGCGCAGGTGTACCGGGTCGGCGCACAGCCAGTGGCCGCTGCGCGCCGCTTCGACGCCCTCGCCGAGCAGGCGCAGGGCGCCGAACGGTGGGGCAGTCAGGCCGAAGCTGGCCGCCAGGACCATCTCGAAGGGGCGGCGGTCGCCGCGCTCGCCCCGGGCACGCCCCAGCATCCATTCCAGACCCGGCGCGGCAAGGTTTCCGAGGACATGCCGATCCGCCGGTTCCGGCCAGATCAGTTCGGGGACAAGCAGGGTCAGATGCACGGAAAGCGGCGCCGGAAAACTCGGGGATGCGGTTGAGTGTACCATAGCGGTTTTTCCTGCCCGGCCCGTTCCCGCATGGCACTGCCCTACGAATTGCTGATCGGTTTGCGCTACACGCGCGCCAAACGACGCAACCATTTCATATCCTTCATTTCGCTGATCTCGATGCTGGGCATCGGCCTCGGCGTCGCCGCGCTGATCGTCGTGCTGTCGGTGATGAACGGCTTCCAGAAGGAGTTGCGCACGCGCATCCTCGGTGTCGCCTCGCACATCCAGATCACCGGGATCAACGGCGAACTGGGCGACTGGCAGGCGATCGCCGCGCAGGCCGCCCGGCACCCGCAGGTCCGCGCGGCGGCTCCCTTCGTCCAGTCGCAGGCGATGTTCACCGTCGATGGCGGGGTCAAGGGCGCGCTGGTGCGCGGCATCCTTCCCGATGAGGAAGAACGCGTTGCCGATTTCCGCAAGACGATCAAGAGCGGCAGCCTCGACGACCTGCGCCCCGGCGAATTCGGCGTCGTCCTCGGCGCCGACCTGGCGCGGGCGCTGCGCGTGTTCACCGGCGACAAGGTGACGCTGATCGCGCCGCAGGGAACAGTGACGCCGGCCGGGGTCGTGCCGCGCCTGAAATCGTTCCGCGTGGTCGGCATCTTCGAAGTCGGCATGTACGAATACGACAGCGGGCTGGCGCTGGTCCACATGGCCGACGCGCAGAAGCTCTACCAGATGGATGACCGGGTCAGCGGCGTGCGGCTCAAGGTCGACGACCTGTTCATGGCGCCGCGCGTCGGGCGCGAGCTGGCCGGGCTGATCGACGCCAGCGCCTTCATCAGCGACTGGACCAAGAGCCACGCCAACTTCTTCCGCGCCGTGGCGATCGAGAAGAACATGATGTTCATCATCCTCTCGCTGATCGTCGCCGTCGCCGCCTTCAACCTGGTGTCGACCCTGGTCATGGCGGTGACCGACAAGCAGGCCGACATCGCCATCCTGCGCACGCTCGGCGCGCGGCCGCTGTCGATCATGACGGTCTTCGTCATCCAGGGCGCGCTGGTCGGCTTCATCGGCCTCGGGTTCGGCATTGCCGGCGGCGTCGCGCTGGCGCTCAACATCGACGTCGTCGTGCCCTTCATCGAGCGCCTGTTCGGCATCCATTTCCTGTCGAAGGAGGTCTATTACATCTCCGACCTGCCGTCCGACCTGCAGTGGGGCGACGTCTGGGGCGTCACGCTGATCGCCTTCGTACTGGCGCTGCTGGCGACGATCTACCCGAGCTGGCGCGCCTCGCGCGTCAATCCGGCAGAGGCGCTGCGCTATGAGTGAAATCATCCTGGCGGCCAGCGGACTGGGCAAGGCCTTCCGCAACGGCGGGCTGGATGTGTCGGTATTGACGGCTGTCGACCTCGAGGTCCATGCCGGCGAAACGCTGGCCATCGTTGGCGCCTCCGGTTCCGGCAAGAGTACGCTGCTGCACCTGCTCGGCGGACTGGATGCGCCGAGCGCCGGCGGCGTGGAACTGATGGGCCGCGATTTTTCGGCGCTGGGCGAGGTCGACCGCGGCGACTGGCGCAACCGGCACCTCGGCTTCGTCACCAGTTCCACCACCTGCTGCCCGAATTCTCGGCGCTGGAAAATGTCGCCATGCCTCTGCTGATCCGCCGTCAGGAACGCCGCGCCGCACTGAAGGCGGCGGGCGAAATGCTTACCGCCGTCGGCCTCGGCCATCGTCTCGAACACCGCCCTGGCGAATTGTCGGGCGGCGAACGCCAGCGTGCCGCCATCGCCCGGGCGCTGGTCAGTTCGCCATCGTGCATCCTCGCCGACGAACCGACCGGCAACCTCGACCGCCAGACCGCCGGCGTCGTCTTCGACCTGCTGCTCGGCCAGGTGCGCTCGCAGCGCGCCAGCCTGGTGATGGTCACCCACGACCCGGAACTCGCAGGCCGCGCCGACCGCGTGCTGCACCTAAAGGATGGCGTGTTGGTGGGCGAGTAGGGTGCTGCAAGAAGTTCAGGCTCAGCAAGTACCTGGCGCTTCGGTACCGCGAATTTGGCCCAGCCAACCAATAGTGTCTCCCCATGATTGTTGGGGCGACCATTACAACGGGCCGGGAGACTGTGGTCTGTTACCTATGCTGTTCCGCGGTAGTTCGTCGTAGCCCCCGCCCAGAGTCCTGAAGCTCGCTGGTAGGTGCTTGGCGATCCCGGAACAACATGCGCGTGGGTCCACATGCGCACCGTCCCACGGCGCAGGAACTCGACCATTGGTCCCAGGAACGTTGATTGTCCGCATGCGCGTGCCCATTCGCTGGGAACCACAGTTCAGGCACCTTTCCCTGAGAGCAGTGGAAGGAGACGTTTGGCGAGTTCCTCGTATTCAGTCCCGCCACGCTCGCGGACGGCATCTACCTCGGCGACCAATCGGGCCGCTGCCGATTCATATTCGTCCTTCTTTATCGAATCGATGTCTGCCTGAAGTTGGCGAAGATCCTTCAAGGACTTCGAGGACTGCAGCTCCTTCGCTGATTGCTTCTCGCCATGTTCCGCGAGCTCCAGCAGCACTTTCGTGATCAACCCAAGTTGCGTTCCGTATGAAGCGACCGAAAAGGCTCGCTCTTCGATCCGTGCGTTGCCGGCCTCCGGTTTGATCAGATCGGAGAACCAGGTCGTATTCGGTTTGTAGTCCTGCCACACGCTTCCGCTCAATGGAAAGTGAATCTGAGGTGCCCAGAACCATAGCCATGGGTACATAAACACTCCTAATGGGTATCCCCTTCACGCACGCCAAGCCGACTTGCCGTGAATAATGGAACTGTACGGTGCTGGGCCGACGGCAACGGCTTGCTGAGCCAAGCGGTAGAACAGTAATCCGCGTGTATTCGATCGACGGCGGTTGAAGCGAAACGTGAATTCGTCGAGGTAGTAATCGAGATGTTGATGCTGAACACCGCCTTGAAGAGTGCCGAGCAACCAGCGCTTGAGCAGCGATGCGACCTTATGAACGCGCGGCATGATTTCGTGAGCCTGTTCGTCCCCTTCGTCGATGACTGTCACGTGGTGTTTATAGCCTGCCGCGGGGAGGCCCGCATAGCCCCGCCATCCGTCGGTATGAATGGTCGCGCCGGGGTCCGCTGCCTCCCGAATGAAGCCCAGAAGCGCATCAGCGGAAACATCCGGGACTCGCTTCAGCCGAATGCGTCCGATAGCGCGGCCGTTTTTCTCCGCCGCGACCACGACGATGGATTTTTNCTCGATCTCTCGGCCCCGCTTGCCTTCTTCAGGGCCACCGACGTAAGTTTCATCGACTTCAAGCCGATCACGCCCCGGACGAACCATGGCCCGGCGCAGCTTGTGCAGCCACGTCCAAGCGGTTTCGTAGCTGCCCAACCCAAGTGCGCGCTGCAACCCCAAGGCGCTCATGCCATTTTTCTGGCTGGTGATGAACCACATCGCGAGAAACCAGGTGCGCAACGGCTTGTGGGTGTCTTGAAAAACGGTGCCCGCTGTCAGCGACGTGCTGCCGTCGCACCCCTTGCATCGAAACACGCCGCGCGCCGTCACCCAAGGCTCCCCGGAAATCCCACAACGCTCGCAAACGAAACCGTTCGGCCAACACAAGCGCCGAATGTAGTCACGGCACCGGGCTTCGGTCCGAAACCAGTCGTCCATTTCGTCGAACGTGCGCGGGTAATCGACACCCGGAATCGGGCCGGCATTCTCCATGGCAAGAAAATATCAGCACACTTCACGTGCGTCAAAGGGATACCCATTACACTCCTTTATCGTAATGATCGAACGTAGAGTCGTCATTGTATGGAAATTTCACGTACCCAGCGCCGAGCGTGAGCAGCGAGGGGCGCGCGCGGAGCACTGATGCGTTTGCAACTTTCACCCTACTATACTATTAGGCACACGGTTACGAATCCTGCCAACACCAACAGCGTGAGGGGAAGGAAAAATTCTGGCGCTGTTTCGGCACCGCTTTCACAATGGCGGCATTGCCGTTTAACCCGATTCCGCAGCCTTTCGCCTGCCTTGAACCCGCGCCAGGGAATGCCCCGATGAAACCGAGTGAAATCGTCACCCAATTGAACCGCCATGTAATCGGCCAGGACGATGCCAAGAAGATTCTCGCCGTCGCCGTCTATGCGCATTTCCGCAAGGTCGCGATGACCGACGTCGACCGCCTCGAAATGCTCAAGAGCAACATTCTCCTGATCGGCCCGACCGGCACCGGGAAGACCTTGCTCTGCGAGACTTTGGCGCGCATTCTCGATCTGCCTTTCGTTACCGCGGACGCGACGTCGCTGGCGCAGACCGAGTACGTCAACGAGGAACTCGACGCCATCCTCCAGCGTCTGCTCGAACGCGCCGGCGGCGATACGGCTAAGGCCGGGCGCGGCATCGTCTTCATCGACGAGGTGGACAAGCTGAAGGCGATCAGCGGCCAGGCGCGCGCGGCTTCAGGGGAGAACGTGCAGCACGCGCTGCTCAAGATCATGGAGGGGTCGCTGGTGACCCTGAAGAGCGGGCAGACGATCGACACCAAACAGATCCTGTTCATCTGCGGCGGCGCCTTCGTCGGGCTGGAAAGCATCCTGGCCGAGACGCAGGCCTTCGGCTTCATCGCCACTTCGCAGAGCGACGACCAGAAGGTGCTTGACCGCCTCAACGCACGCGTCAAGCCGACCGACCTGTTCCGCTTCGGCCTGATCCCCGAGTTCGCCGGCCGCCTGCCGATCATTGCCCGCTTGAAGGAGTTGTCGAAGGACATGATGGTGCGCATCATGGTCGAGCCGCAGCATTCGATCTACCGCCAGTTCCGCGCCATCCTCCAGAACGAGGGCGTCGAACTGGTGATCGAACCGGCGGTGTTCGGCCAGATCGCCGATCTCGCCTTCGAGTTCAAGGTCGGTGCGCGCAGCCTGCGCGGCATCTTCGAGGAGATGATCACGCCGGTGCTCTACGTGGTGCCTGATCGGCCGGAGGTGAAGAAGGTGACGATCCGCTCGCTGTTCGAGGAGGCGGTTTTTTCCTGAACGAGACGGTCGCTATCTGTTCAACTTCGCGGCATCAGGTAATGACTGCCTTTGTTATTCGACATACCAGTTTGTTGTGCCCCAACTGGAGCCCGGATGCTGACCCGAGTACTTGCCCTTAGCCGATACTTCACCGTCGTAGCCGTCATCGGCATCCTTCTCGCCTCAGTGGCGCTGCTAATGTACGAAGCCGTGGTCGTGGTGGCGGGCGTGGTCAATGTGGTGAATACCGCCAGCAGTGGAGAAATCTATCCCAAGTTGGCCAAGATGCTGGCGGTCGCAGTGATCGAGGCCATTGACGTCTTCCTGATCGCGATCGTCGCGCAAATGATCGGACTTGGCCTGTACCGCCTGTTCGTCGATCCTCGGTTGCCATTGCCCGCCTGGCTGAAAATCCGCGATCTCGACGATCTGAAGAACAACCTGGTGAGCAGCGTGATCGCCGTCCTGTCAGTGCTCTTCCTGCGCGAGGCGGTGGGCTGGGATGGTCAGCGCGACTTGCTGCGTTTTGGCGGTGCGCTGGCCCTGATCATCGGCGCATTGACCCTCTATCTGGTGGCCAAGGAGCGCAAAGACTGAAGCCTACCGCCGCTAAGCGCGACGCCGTCGCCAGGCGCGGATCAGCCAGATGCGCCAGGCCGCTTTGGTCAGGAAATAGCCGGCGATGGCCAGCAGGGCGGCGAGCAGCACGAGGCCGAGGCCGAGCGGCTTGCCGACGCCGAGCATCCACGTCTGCATGGCCTCCGTCCAGGCGATGAAGCGCGTCGGCTCGAAGGCCGGCGGCTCGACGAAGCCGGCACTATCGCCGGTGGCGATGCGGCCGATCTGGTAGGCCAGCACATAGAGCGGCACGATGGTGAACGGGTTGGTGTAGAGCGTGACCAGCAGCGCCAGCGGGAGGTTGACGCGAAAGATCAGCGCGCAGATGGCGGCGCCCATCATCTGCAATGGTCCGGGGATCAGCCCGCAGAACAGCCCGGCGGCGACAGCACCGGCCGCCGAGTGGCGGTTCAGGTGCCACAGCCGCGGATGTAACAGCGAATTGCGGAATGGCCGCAGCCAGCGGTTGCCGTGGATCGCCTCGTGGTCGGGCAGATATTTCTTCAAGTGCTTGCGCATGGTCTCGCCTCTATTATTGCAGGATGCGCCTCATTATTCTCGCCTTCGCCGCCGGCATCATCGTTCTTCAGATGCAGCTGGAACTGCCGCCGGCAGGGCTTTGGGCGCTGGCCGGCGGGTTGCTGGCGCTGCCGGCCGTGCGCTGGCGGCGCGCCTGGACCGGCAGCCTGTTCGGAGTGCTGGCCTTTTTCGCCCTCGGCTTCGCCTGGACGGCGTGGCGCGCCGACATCAGGCTGGCCGATGCGCTGGGCGCCGAGTGGGAAGGGCGCGACATCGAGGTGATCGGCGTCGTCGCGACGCTGCCGCAGGATTTCAGCCAGGGCACCCGGTTCGAATTCGCTGTTGAAAAGCCGTTGACCGCAACAGCCATCGTTCCGCAGCGGATCATGCTGTCGTGGTACCAGGGCCAGCGCGACGGCGAGGAGTTCGTGCGCCAGCAGGTGCGTCCCGGCGAGCGCTGGCAGATGACGGTGCGCCTCAAGCGTCCGCACGGCAATGCCAATCCCGGCGGTTTCGACTACGAAGCCTGGCTGCTCGAACGCAATATCCGGGCGACCGGCTATGTGCGCCAGAACCCGCCGCAGCGCCTGGGTGAAATGGTCCGGCAGCCGGAGTACGTCGTCGAACGCCTGCGCCACGGCGTGCGCGCCTCGTTCGCGGACATGCTGCCGGCCGAGCGCTATCCGTGGGCCGGCATTCTCGTCGCGCTGGTCATCGGCGACCAGCGGGCGATCCAGGGCGATCTGTGGACCACCTTCAACCGCACGGGAACGACGCACCTGATGTCGATCAGCGGCCTGCACGTGACCATGGTGGCGGCGCTGTTCGCTCTCCTCGCCGGCCGGGTCTGGCGGCGCGTGCCGGCGCTGGCGTTGCGGCTGCCGGCGCAGCGGGCGGCGCTGCTGGCTGGCTGCCTGGCCGCGTTCCTCTATGTCCTGCTCGCCGGTTTCGCGGTGCCGGCGCAGCGCACGCTCTACATGCTGCTGGTCGCCGCGCTGGCGATGGGCGCCGGGCGGGCCATCGCGCCCAGCCGCACGCTGTGCCTGGCCTTGCTGGTCGTGCTGCTGCTCGATCCGTGGGCGGTGCTGGCGGCCGGCTTCTGGCTGTCTTTCGCGGCGGTCGGGGCGCTGCTCTACGTCGGCGCGGCGGTGGTCGGCGAGGCCGGTGGCTGGCGAGAGCGCATCCGGGCCTGGGGTGTCGTCCAGTGGGCGGCGACGCTCGCCTCGCTGCCGATCCTGCTGCTCGTCTTCCAGCAGTTCTCGCTGGTCTCGCCGCTGGCCAATGCGCTCGCGATTCCGGTCATCAGCTTCGTCGTCACGCCGCTGGCGCTGCTCGCTGCGGTCATCCCGTGGTGGCCGATCGCCGCGCTGGCGCATGCGGTGCTCGGCTGGCTGATGGTCTTTCTCGAATGGTGCGCTGGGTGGCCGGTCTGGCAGGCGCCGGCGCCGCCGTTGTGGGCGGCTATCGTCGCCGGTCTCGGTGTCGCCATCTGCTTGCTGCCGCGCGGCATGCCGGGGCGTCTGCTCGGCGTCGTGCTGCTGCTGCCGGCGATCTTCTGGCCGGTTTCAAGGCCGGCCGAAGGCGAGGCCTGGGTGACGGTGCTCGACGTCGGGCAGGGGCTGGCAGTCATCGTGCGTACCCGCGACCACACGCTGATCTACGACCCCGGCCCGCTTTACAGCGCCGAATCCGACGCCGGGCAGCGGGTGGTCGTCCCATACCTGCGCTCGCTGGGCATCGACACGGTGGACGTACTGATGGTGACCCATCGTGACAGCGATCACGCCGGCGGGACGGCTTCGGTCAAGTCGGCGCTCGCCGTCGGCGCGGTCGTTTCATCGCTCGGCGATGCGGGGTCCGAGCCCTGCCGCAACGGGCAAGACTGGTTCTGGAACGGCGTCCGCCTGGCCGTGCTGCATCCCGAAACACAGGATTACGCGGAGACGCGCAAGAGCAACAACCTGTCGTGCGTGCTGCGCATCGACGCCGGCGGCCGGCGCATGCTGCTGACTTCCGATATCGAGGCGCGCGACGAACTGGCACTCCTACGGCGCGATCCGGCAGCGCTGAGGGCGGATGTGCTGCTGGTGCCGCATCACGGCAGCCGCACCTCGTCGACGCCAGAGTTCATTGCTGCCGTCGGGGCGCCCGACGTGATGATCCCGGTCGGCTACCGCAATCGTTTCGGGCATCCCAAGGCCGACGTGGTCGCCCGCTACGAGGCGACCGGCAGCCGACTCTGGCGGACCGACCGCGACGGCGCACTGCGCGTGACACTGGACGAGCAGGGCGTCATCGTGAAATCCTGGCGCAACGAACGCCGCCGCTACTGGCACGGCCGGTGATACATTTGAGGAAACGCTTATCCATTCGTCACCCCGGCGCAAGCCGCGGTTCAGTTGGTTGCTTTTTCTGGATTCCGGCATGCGCCGGATTGACGAAACCGGAATCGATCAGCGCTTCCTTGGAGCACTGGAGGAAACATGCAATTTGGACGAAAAAGCGGGCATGGCGTCATGTACTCGACGTTTGACGGCATGGCCAACGCCGAATGGGGCCGCGCATGAGATTCAGCCATCTTCTGTCACTTCTGGTCTGCTGCATGATGAGCCTCTCCACCTCGGCGGCGCCGGTCGGCAGCAAGTTCTTCACCAATCGCGACGGTCTGCGCCTGCATTACCTTGAAGCCGGCCACGGCCAGGAGACCATTGTGCTCGTTCCCGGCTGGCTGATGCCGGCGGCCGTGTTCCGCCTGCAGCTCGAAGCGCTGGGCGAGCAGTTCCGTGTACTGGCGTTCGATCCCCGCTCGCACGGGCAATCGGAGATCTCGAACGAATCCCACGATCCGGCGCGGCGTATGGCCGACATGGAGGATTTCCTGACCGCCGCCGGCGTCGGGGACTACGTTCTCGCGGGCTGGTCGCTCGGCGTGCTGGAATCGCTGGATTTCATCGAACGCAAGGCGCAGCCCGGGCTGCGCGGGTTGATCCTGATCGACAATTCAATCGGCGAGGAACTCCGCCGAGGCCGGCGGCCGGCAACTCGAAGCGCAGCAGCGCCAACCCCAGGGAACGCGAGCAGTATCTGCGTGACTTCTGCCGCGGCATCTTCAGGACCGCACCGCCCGAGGACATCGCCGAGGCCGTGCTGCGGTCGGCGTTGCAGGTGCCTGCGGGCGCGGCCAATCAGCTGATCGCCCAGCCCTATCCGCGCACCTACTGGCGGGAGATCGTGGCGGGGCAGCGGGTACCGGTGCTCTATGTGATCCGTCCGCGCCTGCGCGAACAGGGCCAAGCGCTGCTGGCGCGCAAGGGCGGACAACTGGCACAGGTGGAGGTCTTCGAGGATGCCGGCCACGCCTTGTTCGTGGACGCAGCGCCGCGCTTCAACGCGCTGACCGCCGACTTCGCCCGCCGCGCCTTCAGTTTGCCGGCGAACGCCGCACGACCTGCAACGAACGGGCATCGGCCGTCTTCAGGTAACTGAAGGCAAACGGCAGTTCGCGCGGCGCCTTGTCGGCCCTGTAGGCCGCAGCCAACTCGGGCTGGGCGGTGGTCGTGAAGAGACGATGGGTCTGGGTGAACTTGCCATACAGACGCACCGGCCCGATCTTGCGCAGATCCCTGTAATCGAGGCCGGTTTCGTCCTGCACGACCATCGGGGCGTTGGCCACCAGCGCGTCGCGCAGGACCGTGAAGTTGGGTTGCTGCAGCAGGTGCGAAGCGGCCTTGAGCAGGAGCGGGTGCGCCGCCATCTGCCTGATCCAGGCCAGCTTCGGTTCCGACGCTTTCAGGGCGCTGTCCGAAAGATCGACACTGATATAGTCGAGCGTCACCCGGCGCCCGTCCTGCAGCAGGGAGAGTCGCACAGAGCCGGTCCTCGTGTCGCCAGCGGCCGCTTCCCATTCGCCCTTGTCGGAATTGAAAGTCAGTGGTTTCACCGCGGTGACTTCGTACCCCAGGCGTGCCGCAAAAGCCATCAGGATGGTGGTCGTCCCCACGCCGCCGGCGCCGTCACGCTGATCGTCGTTGAGGTCCAGGGTCCGGAAATAGCCGAGCTTGCCGAATTTCTCCCAGGCGTCGCCGAGCTTCTTCTCGAAAGCCGCACGCTGCCCGGCGTTCATGGCTTCGAGTTGTGCCGGCTGGCGCGCTTTCTGGATCGCCACCAGCACGTAACGTTCGGCACCGGGAAAGATGCGGGCGATAGTCACGAAATCGGGGCCGGAAAAAGGGTAGAAGACCGTGCTGCGCCCCCAGTAGGCCACTTCGCGATTACTCCAGGCGGCCAGCGGCTGGCCGACCTGCTTGTCGTAGTTCGCCCAGGCCTGGCTCGTCCGTTGCTGGAAGGCCTTATGCGAGGAATCCGGGGCGGGTGCAGCGAGCCCGGCAAAGAAGAGGGCAGCCTGCTGTGGGGTCGTTTCAGCGGCAGAAACCGGCACCAGGGTGACAGTCAGTGACAGCGCGCAAATCAGCATGCTGCGGGTGAGGTTGTGCCACATGTTTCGTTTCCGGAATTATGAATTCAGGTGGAGCGACGCATTCCCACGCGCGCCAGGAAGAACAGCCCGACCAGCGCCAGCGCAATGCCGACTTCATGCGGACTCTGCGCTGCGCCAAGGAGCAGGACCACCGTCGACACGCCGACGAACAGCGGGGCGAAGACGTAGCGCACGAGCATCAGGGGCCGGCCCTCGAGATCGCAACTGCGACGGTAGAGGCCGAGGACGCAGAGGATCGGGAACAGGCCGAGCAGGAAGCCCATGACGGTAAGTATCTGGACGAACGAGCCGGTCAGCACCATGGCGATGGACAGCCCGGCCTGCAGCCAGACCAGGCGCGGCGTCACTACCGCCGGCGCGCCGCCTTCGCTGCTGCCCTTGCCGAACCAGCCGAGCATGGTCGCGAGCACGCGCGGTCCGAGAAAGGCCGACACGCCGAGGGACGACAGCAGGGCAAAGGCCACCAGCCCCGAGAACACCGCCGAAGCCTGAGAGCCAAAGAGATGCCTGACCAGCACCGCGATCACCGGACCGACACCGTCGAGTTCCTGCGCCGGCAGGTGGGTCAGCAGGACGGCATTGATCGCCACGTAGAGGAGCATGATGATGGTCGTCCCCAGCATCATGGCGCGGCGCACGTTGCGCGCCGGGTCGTGGATTTCGCCGGCGACATAGATCGCCGCGTTCCAGCCGCTGTAGGCAAACATCACCAGCATCATCGCCAGACCCCAGGNGGCGCCGAACTCGGTCGCCTGACCGACCTGCACGGACTCGGTGGGCTGGTTTGCGACGGCAGGCGCGACGAGGAAGATGCCGTACAGGGTCAACCNCGCCAGCAGGGAGAACTTGGCCGCCGCTAGGAGGGTCTGGACGCGCACGGCCGTTGGCCCGAGCAAGCCATGCAGCCCGGTCACCAGCAGCAGGGCGATGCACGCCACAAGTTCCGGACGCAGGTTTGCGCCCGGCAAGGCCTCGCCAAGATAGGCAGCCAGGGCCAGCGAGGAAGCCGCATTCCCCGCCGCGAACGCCACCACGAACGAGGTCCAGCCAGCGACTTCACCCAGGGTCGGCGAGAATAGCTCGCGCAGGATTGTGGCTTCGCCGCCGTTGCGCGGCATGCTCCGCGCCAGTTCCCCATAGCACCAGGCGCCGATCCAGGCGAGGATGCCGCCGGCCACCCAGACCCCAAGCACCGCCCACGGCGCCTTGAGCAGCGACAACATGATCCCGGTGGTGGTGAGGATGCCCGTGCCAAGCATGCTGGCGACGATGAGAAAAGTGGCAGAAAAGGTATTCAGGTGTTTGCGCATGAACGATGACCCTTGCCCGCCACGTTACGGATGCTTGTGACAGGGCACAACGAGAAGAAAATCCGCACGCAACATTAGCATGCGGCAACGCCAGAATTGCGCGCCAAATGGAGGTTCAGGCGGTTTTTCCTGCCTGGTGTGGTGTTTTGACAAAGACATAGCCGGCCAGGCCGGAACGCTGCCCGTTCCAGGCAGCAAAATGACAGGGAAAGCAGCGTCGGCTCATCTCCACTGCCGGCACGGCTGGTGATAAATTCGGGATTCAGGAGGAAAGACATGCAACTCAGACAACACAGCGTGCAATGCGTCAGCCCGTCCGGGCTGCACCGCATGGCTTACACCGAATGGGGTGCCCGTGAAAATCCGCGGGTCCTGATCTGCGTCCATGGCCTGACCCGCAACGGACGGGATTTCGACATGCTGGCGCAGGCGCTGGCNGGGGATTACCGGGTGGTCTGTCCGGATGTGGTCGGGCGCGGCCGCAGCGGCAAGCTGCGCGACCCGTCCGGGTACGGGATTCCGCAATACGTCGCCGACATGGTGACGCTGATCGCCCGGCTCGACGTCGACAGCGTGCATTGGGTCGGCACCTCGATGGGCGGAATGATCGGCATGGCGCTTGCCGCCCAGGAATCGACGCCGGTGCGGCGGCTGGTGCTCAACGACGTCGGCCCCCTGGTCACCGTCGAGGCGCTGGAGCGCATCGCCACCTATGTCGGCACCGATCCGACCTGGGCGACCCTGGACGAGGCGATGGCCTACATCCGGTTCATCGGTGCGCCGTTCGGTCAGCTTGACGAGGTGCAGTGGCGGCATCTGACCGAATTTAGCGTCGGGCAGCGTCCCGACGGCCGCTGGGGCTTCGTTTACGATCCGCTGATCGCGGCGCCGTTTAAGGCCGCCTTCAATGGCCAGCCGATCGACCTGTGGCCGCTCTACGAGGGCGTGCGCTGCCCGACGCTGGTCATCCGCGGCGCCGAATCCGACCTGCTGACGCGCGACACCTGGCAACAGATGGGCGAACGCGGTCCACGGGCGAAACTGGCCGAAATCCCCGGCGTTGGCCACGCGCCAATGTTCCTTTCCGCCGACCAGATCGCCGTCGTCCGCGAATTCCTCCTCGCGCCGTGAGGCACGTCGTCGCCGGCGGGCTGCGTCTCGAATACGTCGACCACCCTGCGCATGCGCCGGGACGGCCGGTCATTTTCATGCTGCACGAGGGGCTGGGCAGCGCTTCGATGTGGCGGCACTTTCTCGATCGCGTGGCGCAGGTCACCGGCTGCCGCACCATCGCCTGGTCGCGCGCCGGCTACGGGCACTCGCAGCCGTATGCGGAGCCGCGCACGCCGCGCTACATGCACCGCGAGGCGCTCGAAGCCCTACCGGCGCTGCTTGCGGCGCTGGGCATTGAGCGCCCGCTGCTCTTCGGACACAGCGACGGCGCCAGCATCGCCCTGATCTTCGCCGGCGCCTTCCCGGAAGTGCCGCTCGGCGTCGTCGCCCTGGCGCCGCACGAATTCGTCGAGCCGGAAACGCTGGCCGGAATAGTGACTGCCGGCGAGACGTGGACCGCGACCGACTGGCCGCGCAAGCTCGCCCGCCACCATGCCGACGCCGGGCGTGTCTTCCGCGAATGGAACGACACCTGGCTCAGCCCGGCCTTCCACGACTGGAACATCGAGGACTACCTGCCGGCCATCCGCTGCCCGGTCCTCGCCATCCANGGGGAGGACGACGAGTACGCGACAATGCGCCAGATCGAGGTCATCGCCGAACGCATACCGGGCACACAACTGCTCAAGCTTCCCCGCTGCGGCCACTCTCCCCACCGTGACCAGCCGGCGGTGGTGCTCGGGGCGCTCGACGGTTTCGTCAGGCGGGTGACGGGTGAACGACAAGGATTCTGAAGGGCTGGCGGGGCGCAGGGCGAGGCGATGGCGCGAGCGATGGCAAGTGTCCATGGGCTCTCAGGCTGTTGAGACGAATCCCGCTGTCCTCAATCGATCATTCCGGAAGCCAGCCTCGCGTGTTGCCCAAGTGGACGCACTATGAGTGATCGCCCCCGTCCGCATGAGGCGCGCCAGCGGATCCTGCCGGTAGTAGCGCCTCAGCAGGTCGAAGAGGGCGGGGTACTCGGCGGCGACGACGTCGGNGGTTTCGAAGAAGTGCTCGGAGACGACGGCGAAGAACTCGGCGGGGTCGTCGCTGGCGTATGGGTCGATGATCGTGTCCTCGCCGTCGTCGACGCGGACGCAGAAATCGTCGTAGGCGGCGAGGAAGGTTCCCTCCCAGGCGGCGCGCGTCATCCCCGAGTGCAGCGCCGGCACGCCGTCGGCCTCGCCGTTCAGCATGTCCAGCTTGTGCGCGAATTCGTGGATGACGACGTTGTAGCCTTCGCCGGCCATCGCCGCGTCGTGCCAGGAAACGATAACCGGCCCGCCCGACCATGCCTCGCCCGAAAGTACGTCGTCGAATTCGTGCACGACGCCGTCCTCGTCCTCGATGCGGCGGGAGACGACGAACTCGTCCGGATAGACGACAATGCCGACCCAGCCGCGGTAAGCTGCAAGGCCGAGTTCGAGAACGGGAAGGCAGCCCTGGGCGGCGATGGCGACGCAGATCTCGTCGCTCAGTGCCAGCCCGCCGGCGGCACCGAACTCCTTTTCGCCGAGGAAGGCCTCGACCAAGGTTTTGAGCCGTTTTTNCTCGTCGACCGCAAGCGCGTCGAGGAAGGGCAGTCCGGCGAGCGTGCGCTCCCACAACTCGGCGGAAACCTGTGGTGGCGGACGGCGCAACCAGTCGAGAAGTCCCATCACTTGGTCATCGTCAGCCAGATGCCGGTGAAGATCAGGGCGATGCCGGCGTAGTGGTACCAGTGCGGGATCTCGCCGAGGAAGAGCGCCGAGAGCAGGGTGCCGAACACCGGCATCAGGTGGATGAAGAGGCTGGCCTTGCTGGCGCCGATTTCGGCGACGCCGCGGTTGTAGAAGATGTAGCCGAGGAAGCTGGGGAAGATGCCGACGTAGGCGAGCGCGGCCAGCGAGCCGGGCTGCACCACCATCTGCCGCCCCTGCGCCGTTTCCCAGGCGTAGGCGGGGGCGAGGGCGGCGAGGCCGACGGCGGTCATTGCCGCGAGCATCAGCATCGGGTGCACCCCGACCGGGCGCCAGGCGAGGCCGACGGTGTAGATCGCCCAGACGAAGACGGCGCCCAGCATCCAGACGTCGCCGATGTTGAGATCGAGGTGAGCGAGTACCGCCGGGTCGCCGCGGGCAATGATGGTCAGCGCGCCGGTGAGCGAGATGAGGACGCCCAGCCCCTCCAGCCGGCGCAGATGCTTGCCGAGGAAGGCCCAGGAGATGGCGATGGTGACGATAGGAATGAAGGAGTTGAGCAGCACGGCGTTGGTCGCCGCGGTGTACTGCAGGGAGATGTAGGCGAAGGTGTTGTAGCCGCCGACGCCGACCAGTCCGAGAAAAAGGACCGGCCTCCAGCCGGCCCTGAGCAGCGGCCATTGCGCCTTCAGATGGGGGAGGGCGAGGGGCAGGACGAGAACGAAGGCGATCGCCCAGCGCCAGAACGCCAGCGCCAGCGGCGGCACGTCGGCGCGGATGCCGCGCCCGAGGACCATGTTGCCCGACCAGAAGAGCGCGGTGAGCGTCAGCAGCAGGTAGGGGTTGGCATGAAAGCGGGTTGCGAGGGAGGGCATCGGGCGAATTATGCCTGAGCGGTGCCGTAGCGCTCACACGGTATAATCGGCGGCATGGTTTCGCTCCTTCATTCGGTCGCTGCACAAAGCGATTTCGACCAGTTCTTCAGCACCCTTGCCCAAGGTCTGGATCCTGAAGACGCGGCGACCCTGAGGGAATCGGTCGCCTTCGCCTGGGAGGTCTATGGCACCTCCGTGCTGGGCAGCGGCGAGGGTACCTGGTCGCACGCGCTGGGCATGGCGGTGATCATTGCCGGTCTCCGGCTCGATGTCGATTCACGCATGGCGGCCGTGCTGTTTGCCATACCTTTCCATGACGAACACGGCACCGCACGGATCGAGCAGCGCTTTGGCAAGGCGGCGGCGGAACTGGTCAATGGCATATCACGGCTGAACCGGCTGCGGCCGATTACCAGAGGCTTCATGGCGGCCAACATCGAGGCCGGTGAAGTCAATCCTGGCGAGACAAAGGCCCAGGTCGAGGTGTTGCGCAAGATGCTGCTGGCTATGGTCGAGGACATCCGCGTGGTGCTGTTACGTCTTGCCAGTCGTACCCAGACCCTGCGCTTCTATGCTGCGCATCCGGACGACCTGCGCATTCACGTCGCGCGCGAGACGCTGGAACTCTACTCGCCGCTGGCGAACCGGCTTGGCGTCTGGGAATTGAAGTGGGAACTCGAGGATATGTCCTTCCGCTTCCTGCATCCGGAAACCTACAAGAAGATCGCCGGCATGCTGGACGAGAAGCGCAGGGAGCGTGAACAGTTCATTGCCACTGCCGTGGCCAAGGTCAGCGCCGAACTGGAGGCGGCCGGCATACACAATGCGGAGGTNCACGGGCGGCCCAAGCACATCTACAGCATCTGGAACAAGATGCGCCACAAGGGGATTGAGTTCTCGGAAGTGTACGACATCCGTGCGCTGCGCATCATCGTCGATGACCTCAAGGACTGCTACACCGCGCTCGGGATCGTGCATAACCTGTGGTCGCCGATTCCCAAGGAATTCGACGATTACATCTCCAACCCCAAGGGCAACTTCTACCGCTCGCTGCACACGGCAGTCCATTGTCCGGACGGACGCAGCCTGGAGATCCAGATTCGCACGGCGGAAATGCACAAGCATGCCGAACTCGGAGTTGCCGCGCACTGGCGCTACAAGGAAGGGCACAAGCGGACGACCGAAGACGAATACGACGAGAAGATTGCCTGGCTGCGCCAGTTGCTGACCTGGAAGGATGAAGTCGCCGACAGTTCCGACTGGATCAGTCACTACAAGAAGGCGGCGCTCGACGAAACGCTCTACGTGATCACCCCGCAGGGGAAGGTGGTCGATCTCGGCAAGGGGGCGACGCCGGTCGACTTCGCCTATCGCGTGCATACCGATCTCGGTCACCGCTGCCGCGGCGCCAGGGTCGACGGGCAACTGGTGCCGCTCAACACGCCGCTGCAAACCGGGCAGCGCGTCGAAATCATCACCGCCAAGCACGGCGGACCATCGCGCGACTGGCTGAATCCCGCGCTCGGCTATATCCACACCAGGAGCGCGCGGGTCAAGGTAAGGGCGTGGTTCTCCAACCTGGCGCTCGAGGAAACGCTGGTCGAGGGCCGGGCGATTGTCGGCAAGGAATTGCAGCGCCTCGGGTTGACTGGCGCGAATATCGATGAACTCGCACACAAGCTCGGCTTCTCGCGGTCCGATGACCTGCACATTGCTGCGGCACGCGGCGAACTGAACATGCGGCAGTTTCAGCTCGCCGCGCGCGGCGGCGATCCACTGGCCGAGACGCTGCTGCCGGACGAGGTGCTGGCCAAGCCGAGCCGGCAGGCCAAGGGCAATCAGGGCATCCTGATCGTTGGCGTCGACAAGTTGCTGACGCAGCTTGCCCGTTGCTGCAAGCCGGCGCCGCCGGACGAGATCCAGGGTTTCATCACGCGCGGCAANGGGGTTTCCATCCACCGCATGGATTGCTCCAACTTCGCCAACCTGCTAACGCAGCATCCGGAACGTGTCATCGAAACGACCTGGGGCGGCCAGACGACAGGCGTTTTCGCCGCCGACATTGTCGTCGACGCCCACGACCGCCAGGGACTGCTGCGCGACATCTCCGAGATCTTCACCCGGGAAAAGCTCAACGTCGTCGGCGTAAACACCCAGTCGAAGCAGGGCAAGGCGCACATGGGATTCACCGTGGAGATCACCAACCTGCAACAACTGCAGCGCACGCTGACGCTGATTCACGAAGTCGAAGGGGTGGTCGGCGTGCGCCGGGCCTGAAACACACGAGGAGCGCTTATGAAAGGGAACTTCGCCGCCATCGCCCTGACCGTCATCGGCGTGGTGGCCCTTGCCGTCAATCTGGACCTGCTTCAACTGGATATCGTCGCCCTGTTGCGCAAGTGGTGGCCGCTCGCCCTGATCGGAGTGGGCCTGGCCCTGTTCTTCACGCCCGACGACAAAGGAGGCAAGCGCCCGGGATCATAGGCATCGCGCCGCGTTGGAAGCGCGAGATGCGGCGGCAGGGCGGCATTTTTCGGGAGCATGCTGCGCCCGGGACTGAGCTTCGGCCAACAGGCCCGGTCCGGATAGCCCTGGTTCGACGATCGCTCAGCGAAGGGCGGGCGGCGACCGGGGAACTGGAGGGTTGTCACTTGGCGCCCGAATGGTCAAGTAGATGCGCTTTGTTCCATTAGCCGAGCTGCTGCGCACCGAAGCCCCGGATTTCCTGGTGCCGGACCCGATCCGATAGACCTGCTGCAGCTGGGTTACCAGTTCGACGTAGCTGCGCGTTTCCGGATATGGCGGAATCGTGTTCCGGTACTGCTGAACCGCCCCTTCACCGGCGTTGTACGAGGCGATGACGAGATCCTGTTGCCCGGGAAACAGCTTGAAGAGGTCCGCGAGGTAACGCGTGCCGAGACGTATGTTGGTTTTCGGGTCCTGCAGCTTTTGTTCGATGGATTTCTTCCGGTCGCCCAGCAAGCCGTAGCGCTCGGCGGTCGACGGCATGATCTGCATCAAGCCGATTGCGCCTCTGGGCGAGACGGCGTCGGGATTGAACCCGGATTCCGCGGCCATGATCGCCTTGAGCAAGGCCAGTTCGACGGCAAAGTCGACGCTCGCGGTCTTCAGCATCGGCTCGTACATCTTCAGGTTGGGATGCTCCATCAACCGTTTCGCCAGCGCCTGCTTTCCGCGCCCCGAGGGTTCCAGTTCGAGCGATCCGAAGCGGTTGCCCCGCACCAGCAACTGGTAACGCGCATCCCGCTTCTCGGCAGAAAAATGCGATACGCCCTGCTCATCCACATAGCCATAGATGTCCGCGTGGCCGCTAGCCGAGGCGAGGGTCAGAAGGAGTATGGCAACGAGTCGGGAATACGGCATCGGATCTCGGGGGCAGAGAACGGGTCGACCCGAGCTCGTCCAGATCGCCCTTATTGCGGAAGTCTATCATCAACCCTGCTGACATCCTTCCTGACCAGGCCGGGATGGTTACTGAAAGCTACGTCCGTCGGGCATACCACAATCCGCCACTGCGTCAAGGTTCGATCGGCTGCGGTCGACCGCAAGAGGAGTGGTCATCGCGTCTGCCTGGGGTTGGTTCCCATTGCAACACATTACCTCCAGGCAAGTGCTGCACCTCATGATCGAGGCCGAGACGATGGAATAACCCCTTTCGGGAAGTAGCACGCTCGTGGATTAGACGAGTACTTCGAGGGGGCGGGTGCCCGAGAAAGCCGTGCGGGCTGGCGGTGGCCCCATAGGCGCCAGACTGGAAAATCACCACCAGATCCCCGGNATGCGCAACCGCCAGTTCCATGCGGTCGGCGAGCAGGTCGAGCGGCGTGCACAAGGGGCCGACCACGGAAGCGGTCTCGCGCTGACCAGGAGTCATCCGGTTCCCGATGGTTACCGGATAATTCTTGCGGATGACCTGGCCGAAGTTGCCCGATGCCGACAAATGGTGGTTCAAGCCGCCATCAACGACGAGAAAGACCTGTCCGCGCGATATCTTGCGGTCGACGATCCTGGCGATGTAGATTCCGGCCTCCCCGACCAGATAACGTCCGAGCTCGATGACCAGATTGGCATCTGGCATATCCTGTCTGGCTCGCTGCACCAAGCCGTCGAGATTCTCGCCGATTGGTGCCAGATCGAGGCGTTGCTCACCCGGGAAATAGGGAATTCCAAATCCGCCTCCCAGATTGAGGAAACGAACCCGCGCAGGAGCATCGGCGGCCAGGCGCAATGCCAACGCATACGATTTCTGCTGCGCCTCGCAGATCGATTCGGCGCGCAGGTTCTGTGAACCGGCAAACAGATGAAAACCTTCAAAAGCCAGGCCTGTACGCCCGATCTCGCTCAGTAACTCGGGAACCTGCTCCGCATCGACGCCGAACTGCTTCGGCCCGCCGCCCATCTTCATTCCTGAGCTCTTGAGTTCGAAATCCGNGTTGACGCGCACCGCGACCCTGGCAGGAAGACCAAGTTCGGCGGAAACAAGGGCGAGTTCGCCGACTTCGCGGAACGATTCGATGTTGATCAGGACACCCGCCGCCACGGCCTGAGCGAGTTCGCCACTGCGCTTGCCGGGACCGGCGAAGCTGATCTCGTCAGGGTTGGCTCCGGCGTCGAGGGCTACCTTCAACTCGCCGCCTGACGCAACATCGATGCCATCGACGAGGCTGGCCATGGCGCCGACGAGTGCCGGCATGGGGTTCGCCTTCATCGCATAGTGCAGCCTGATGCTTTTCGGCAATGCATTGCGCAACTCGGCGACGCGGGAACTCAACAACTCCCGGTCATAGGCATAAAAGGGAGTCTGGCCGACGCGCGCAGCAAGGCGTTGCAGCGTGACACCGCCAACCAGCAGCTGGCCACTGGCAGTGGCGAACTGATTCATCGGGGCGTGCANCGGAATCGTGCGTTCAGATGCAGACATTGATCGCGTTTCTCCTGAAATCGTCTGGATCAAATGGAGTTCTTCTCGACCCACGCGGTCGACAGCGTTTTGCGGTCAATCTTGCCGTTGGGGTTGCGCGGAAGCGGGCCGTCGCGCACTTCGATACCGGCCGGTACCATGTAGGCCGGCATGCGCACGCGGCATTCGGCAAGCAGGGCAGCCGTATCGATTCCATTGCCGGCGGGCGGGGTGGCAATGACCTGAATTGCCTGTCCGAGGGTATCGTGGTCCACGCCAAAGGCGACGCATTCGCCGACCATCCTGGTTGCGTAAAGGATTTCCTCGACTTCGGTCGGGCTCACGCGGTAACCGGATGTCTTCATCATCTCGTCGCGGCGGCCAATGAAGTAAAGGAATCCTTCCTCGTCCATGCGAACGGTGTCGCCCGAAAAGACGGCGACTTCCGGCAGTACCAGCCCCGCTTCGCGTCCAGGTGCGTTAGCTGGCAGAGGCTTGTAGCGCTCGGCGGTCTTTTCCGGGTCATTCCAGTAACCCATGCCGACCAGCGCACCACGGTGAACGAGTTCGCCAGGCTCATTGGGCGCGCAGGGCGACCCATCCTCGCGCAGGACAAGAATCTCGGCATTGGGGATGGCCATGCCGATCGAGTCGGGTCGCCGGTCGACTTCGGCGGGTGGCAGATAGGTCGAGCGAAAAGCCTCGGTGAGACCGTACATCAGGAAGGGCCTGGTCTTCGGCAGATGTCTGCGGAGCGCGGCTAGCGTTTCCCGCGGCATGCGGCCACCTGTGTTGGCGAAGTAGCGCAGGTGTTCGGTAATCGATTCCGGCCAGGGCAGCTGCGTTAACTGAATGTACAGCGGCGGTACGGCGGTCAGGCCGGTGACCCTTTCGCGTTCGATCGCCTTGATCACGTCGCGGGGCAGCAGGTAATTGAGCAGCACCACGCGGGCGCCGACGTGGAATGCGGTGGTCAGTTGGCTGAAACCGGCATCGAACGAGAGAGGAAGGGCGGCCAGGAGGGTGTCTCCGGAGTCGTTCTCCAGATAACTGGCAACGCTCTTGGCACCTGCCACCATGTTGCGATGCGAAAGGACGACGCCTTTCGGCTTGCCGGTGCTGCCCGATGTGTAGAGGATTCCGACAACGTCAGTGTCGATGACGCGATGGCCGCGCCTTTGCGGCATCGCGAGCATATCACTCCAGCGGAAATACGAGATCGGTCCGCTCCTTTGCAGGGGTTCCGGTGAATCAAGAATGACAACGTGGCGGAGGTCGTGGCACTGCTTCAGCGTATCGGTGAGCAGTGCAAGGCGCTCAGGTGAGGTTACCAGTACCCGCACATTGCAATCACGCATGATGTAACCGACCTGCTCGGGCTTTAGCAGAGGATTAAGCGGTACGAAGACACCGCCGGCAGCCGGAGCGCCAAAACTGGTGACTACGGTCTCGAAGCGCTTCTCCGTGACAGCTACCCGCTCACCGCGCTGGATCCCCAGTGAAAGCAATCCACTGGAAAACCGGTNGACTGCATCGTGCAATTCACCGAANNGGTCAGTGGACTTCCCGCTGGTCAGCGCCGGAGCCGCCGAATCACGATCGGCAGCGAGGGAAATCAGTTCTGGTAGAAGTGTCGAATCTCGCATGGGCTGGAAGTCTGTCATAGAAGAATGCTTCGCATNTGTGGAGTATCTCACGATCGCAATCACGTTCTCCGCCTATAATGCCGCCACCGAAACCTTACATCGTTGGAGCTAGGCTTGAACACTGAAAAAGAGGTGCTGTCGATACTGGATGAAACTCTGAGTCTGAAAGGCCGTTCGGCAGGATTTTCCAAGAGCACTCCCTTATTGGGTGCGATTCCCGAACTTGATTCGATGGCTGTTGTTGCCTTGATAACCAGTCTTGAGGACCGATTCGGCTTCACGGTGGAGGATGACGAAATCGAGGGCAGAACTTTTGCCACGGTCGGCACCTTGGTCAAGTTCGTCGAGAACAAGTTGCCTGGCGGATCCTAAATGGAGCCTCCGTCCAAGGACTGCGCGCGTAGCGGTTAGAGGTGGGGAGGTTTGAGTCAAAACCGTTTCAGAGCGAATCTCCCAGCATTGACCGCGGGTCGCTCGCAGAGGGGATTCCCGGTTTCTTGTCAATCCTTCTCGGGCAATGACGAAGGTTCGCTATGCCTCTGATGTGTCTGACGAACTGGATTAAGGTATGTTTATTCGGATTGTTTCAGCCTCTCCGATCATCGCAAGGCAGCCCTCGGCTATGCTTGCCACCATTGCCAGCATTGCAGGAGATCGACGTCGTCCATGTCTTTCTGCAAGTGCATTGCGCTGGCTCTGGTTCCTAGTGCTGATGCTGTTTCTTCCTCGTTGTGTACAGGCCGACATTTACTCCGAAATTCCCGACAACAGTTGGATTCATGTCGGACCGGGGACACAGGCCGGACAGGCTGCAGGTCGCGAGCCTCCGTTCGGCATCGTTGCCTTCTCAGGCATGGCGATAGACGACAGGCGGGACCAGCTTCTTTTATTCGGCGGCGGCCACGATGATTATTGGGGAAACGAAGTGTGGTCTTGGAACATCGCGACGCGCGCATGGCTCAAGGCCTATGAGCCGGATCCGTTGCGCAATATCGATTTGGCGGCATGCCTTGCCAAGGTGGACAATACTAGGTTGCCAGGCATGTGGATGCCCTCCAGGCGTCCTATCTCGCGCCACACTTACGACAGCGTCGAATTTATCAGCCACTTGGGAGTGATGATGGCGGGTGGCGCATCGACTTACTCGGGATCCGGGAGTATCTGTGGAGCGACACGAATCCGTCCCGCCGCGGTTGCTATCTCAACGCTCCTGGTGATCTCTGGTTTTACGATCCAGCGACCAAGGCATGGCAGTACAAAGGATCGTCACGCACTGATCCGGGACGCGATGGGATAACGGTTGCGGCCTATGACAGCACCACAGGGAACATCGTGTCTCTTGGACGGGATCCGAACTACAGTATCTCCACGTGGATATACGATCCGCTTCGTAACGTGTTCGAGCTTAGACGACCCAAAAGGGTCGCGCCTTGGCATGGCGAGATTGCGGCCGCCTACGACGGCAAGCGCCGATACGTGTTGTTCTTTGGGGGTGAGTATCCGAAAAGCGACAAGTTGTGGGCCTACAGTGTCGACCAGGATACTTGGGTCGACCTGTCGCCACCGACGGGCGTGCGCCCGACGGCTGGCGGTGGCTATGGCATCTCTTATGACAGCGCCAACGACGTTGTGATCATATTTGGTCCGTCTGGGTTGTGGATCTACGATTACGCTTCCAAGTCTTGGACCCAGCCGACGACGACGGTCAGCCCGCAGACTGGCAGGTCTGTCCATGGCAAGCTCAAGTACGATGTCAAGCGGAACGTCACTTTCCTTGCTTACGGGAGTTCGGCATATCTGGTGGAGGTATGGGCGTATCGATACAAGAAGAGTCCCCACACCAAGGCTACTGGCGGAGCAGTAACGGACCCCAAGCCTGAATCAGTGATTCCTGCCGTACCGACAGCAACGTCCAGAATGCCCCCGGCGCCGCCGTGAATCAAGGTGGCCTTTACGGCACTGAGAGAATCTGGTGCCCCGGCAAAGTCCCTGGTCTGGTCGCGGTACCTCTGAGAAGGTCGTCGCCGAGGTCTTCTTTCCGAGACATTAGGGTGCAAGCCAACAGCAGCAATCAAACTTACGTCCGAAGCAAGGTTGATTCCAGTTTGCGGTGCAACAAGTTGAAGATGATGGATGAGCTTGGAGCAGTGGAAGTTACTCGGCACGGACAAGTGGGCGTGGCACTGCTACCCCAAACTGTCCGGTGCGCGGATATTGAGCCGCCCAGTGATGCTCTCGAGAGCATCCTTTGTGGCGGGGGCAAGGTCGCTCCCCTTGGGGATAGTGCATTGCTCCGATTGAGGAGCGTGCCGACGCAAATGAGTGCGGGTGGACGGCCAGTTGTATCCATCTTCGCCAAAGTGACGAGAAGCATCATTCGCTCAACTATCGTACCGACGGCGGAGGGGTTGCGGGCGTCCATGATGAGATTGCCCTCCGGGTGCCTTCGAATGACACGCTCGTCGATCATAGGTGGCCGCTGATGGATGCTGTTCATGGTGGTACCCCGCCGGTCTTTGTCTATGGCACGTTAGTGGCGATCTTTGCAGTCCTGAGGCAGTCGGGTAGTCAACTCCGTCTGGAACTCGTAGCGTCGCATGAACGCCAATGAGCTACAGTCCATTGAATCCCGGATTCACACCAACTAGTGGCGCAAAGCGTATCCATGTCCTGCACGTCGTGCCGACTCTGGGGGCNGGGGGCATGGAGTTGGCGCTTGGACGCGTCATCAACGGCCTGATGCCGCAAGGCATCACCCACAGCATCGCGGTGCTCAAAGGCGACGCGATAATTCGGGATCGCATTGACCCATCCGTCCGCATCCACTGCCTGCACGCTGGCGCGCGAGATCCCTTGGTGCCGGTGCGCCTGAGGCGCCTGATACTGGAGGAGTCGCCCACCGTCATCCATGCCCGAAACTTGGGCGCATGGCCAGAGGTGGCGCTGGCCCGCCTGGCAGTATTNCCCCTAGTGCCCCTGATCTTCAGCTTCCACGGTGTAGCCGAGGCTCGGGCGGTTCCTTGGCGATGGCGCTTATTGAGCCGCGCGCTGGAGCGGTTGAGCACACGGATCTTCACCGTCAGTGAAGGCTCGAAACAGTTTCTTGTTAGTCACATCGGATTGCGCGCCGTGCGAATCGGCGTTATCCCCAACGGTGTGGATACCGTGCGATTCCATCCTGCCGGACGCGCAGCGCCTGGCGAAGATCTGGTCGTCGGGACGCTCGGCAGCCTAACTGCCGTCAAGAACCAGGCGCTGCTGATTCGGGCATGCCATACCCTGGTGCAGCGCGGAGTGCGGCTCAGGCTTGAAATTGCAGGCGAGGGGCCGGAAAGGACAGCTCTGGAAAGACTTGTCGGATCGCTGGGCATGGCAGACCGCATCTCGCTGCGGGGGCATGTCAGCGATACTCCAGCCTTCCTGAACACTCTGGATGTCTTCGTCCTGCCGAGCGACAGTGAGGCACACCCCAACGCACTGTCCGAAGCTGCGGCCTGCGGCCTGCCATGCATCGCCAGTCGCGTCGGCGGAATTCCTGAGATCACGGATCAGGGCCGGGCGGCTCTGCTGTTCAATAGGGGCGACGAGGATGGCTTGGCTGATCTGCTGGGGAAACTGGCGACCGATCCGGATCGGCGCCGGGCGCTGGGGATNCTTGCGCTGAGCTTCATCGCCAGAAACTACTCGATGGCCTCGATGCTGGCTCGCTACAGAAGCTTGTACCAAGAACCGGGTGGCCGGATTTCGGAAGCGGGCGGCCATTTTGACTAGACTCAAGATACTGATGCTCACGCGACTATTCCCTAGTCGCGCCTTTCCGAACTTTGGCACATTCTGCATGGAGCGTGCAAAGGCGCTGATGCATCACGCCGACGTCAGGGTGATGGTACCGACACCCTGGTCTGTGCCATGGTTAATTGGCCCGCAGGAATGGCGTCGATGGGCACGTGTCGAGCGCGAGGCCGAGGTGGACACCGGAATTCGCGCAACATATCCCCGCTACGTCTCGATTCCGCGAATTGCCACCTGGTCGCAGGGGCTGGCCATGGCCCGCGCGGCGCGCCACGATCTGAAGACACACTACAGCGATTGGCGACCGGACATCATCGATGGCCATTTCGCGTTTCCCGACGGGTACAGTGCGGTCCGCCTGGCTCGGACGATCGGGTGTCCAAGCTTGATAACCTGCCATGGATCCGATCTGCGGCTCTATCCCGAGTTGCCAATCACGCGGTCCATGGTGCGTTGGGCTCTCGCCAACGCGGATCGCGTGATCTCAGTCAGCAGCGATCTGAGAAGGCGCAGCATCGATCTCGGGTGCGCCGAGGAGAACGCGGTTTTCCTTAGCAACGGCGTCGATCCGGCCAAGTTCGCGTTGCGCGCGAAAACCGAATGTCGGCAGCAACTCGGGCTACCGTTNGACCGCCCGGTCGGGGTCTGCGTCGGCTACCTGATCGACACAAAGGACCAATCCCTGATTCTGCGGGCGCTCGCCGAGATCCGACGGCGTGGAAGGCTTGTGCCCCTGGTTGCGTTGGTCGGCGATGGGCCCAATAGGGAGCGCCTGCAACGGGACGTCATTGACCTTGGCCTGGAAAACGATGTCGTCTTTGCTGGTCAACGCCCTCATGCCGAGGTGGCAATCTGGATGGGCGCGGCTGACTGGCTTGTGCTGGCGAGCCGCAACGAGGGATGGGCAACGGTGTATTTTGAGGCGATGGCCTGTGGCCGGCCAGTGCTGACATCCAATGTCAGTTCGGCAAAGGATGCCATCTGCAGGGCGGATTATGGCAGGGTTGTGGAGCCCCGGACCCCGTTCGCCTTCGCTGACGCAATGCTGGAAGCGAACGCCAAGAATTTCGATGACAAGGTGATTCGTGCCTACGCGGAGGATCATAGTTGGGCGCGCTGGGCTGAAAAGGTCATGCACGTCATGGAAAGCGCTATAGACGCTCATCAGGCGTGACCTTAATTTCTCTTTCAGTACGCATTGGTCGCCAAGGGAGCAGTCGCCGTTGAGATTGGCTCGGAACCTTAACCATGTGAGCATCACATTGCTGAGCAATCCCATGCCTCAGACGCATGATTCTTGGGTGGAAGTCCACCAGCGAACGTTGGTGACGGAATCCTTCGACTTCCTTCAGCATCATCGTTAACTTGCTACACTTCCAACTGGAAACCGCCCAGCGTAGCGTAAGACCGGTTCTTTGGAAGACGAAGACTGAAGGAGTGTTGCCTTGCTGACAATTTGCGCGGCTTCTTAGTGCTTAAGGCCATTGTCATGTCAAAGAAAGGTTGGTCCGTGTTGCCAAATGATGCCACCCGTCCGATATCATCAAGCCTCGCGTCGGTTGCTACCGGCAAGACCTCTCGACTCGGATCGCTGATCACCTGTTGTCTTTCAGTCACGAGTTTGCTGATTGTGCCTCCCGTAAATGGAGCTGAAGTCGCAAGACGTATCGAAGTCGGAGCACAACGCACGATCAAGACCCTATCAGACGCCTCACGTGTGGCAAGAGATGGCGATATTGTCGAAGTTGATGCCGGTGACTATCATCAGGATGTGGCCGTCTGGACGCAAAATGATCTCACTTTGCGAGCAAGGAACGGGCGCGCGAGACTCATCGCTCAAGGAGCATCCGCTGAAGGAAAAGGCATCTGGGTGATTCGTGGCGGGAAGGTGACAGTCGAGGGATTCGACTTCATAGGGGCGAAGGTTCCCGACAACAATGGCGCCGGAATCAGGTTCGAAAGAGGAGACCTGAAAATCGAGAATTGCCGATTCTTCGAGAATGAGAATGGCGTCTTGACAGGCAATGACGGTGTGTCTGTGCTTGAGATCAAGAACAGTGAATTTGGCTACAATGGATTTGGCGATGGTCAGGGCCACAATCTGTATGTTGGGGCCATCGCAAGGCTTAAGGTGACCGGGAGTTATTCTCATCACGCGAAAATTGGGCATCTGTTGAAAAGTCGGGCGGCCAAGAACCTGATNTTTTATAATCGCCTGACAGACGAAACTGGAGGTACGGCCAGTTACGAACTCGAGTTTCCTGGCGGTGGCTTGGCCTATGTCGTGGGCAACGTGATTCAACAGAGTTCGACGACCGATAATTCGACTGTGATTTCTTTTGGCGCAGAAGGATATCGCTCCCAAGCAAACCGCCTTTATCTAATCAACAACACGCTGGTCGACATGCGTCCTCATGGCGGGCAGTTCTTGCGAGTGAAAGCAGGGGGCGAAGTAATGGCAGTCAACAATTTGCTGGTCGGAAAGAACAGGCTAGAGGATGGGGGAACTGGAGAGTATCGCAATAATTTCAATGTTGATCTGGACGAATTTGTTCTGGCGGTTCGCGAGGACTTTCATCTCAAGCCTGGCTCTAAGCTGATCGGCAAAGCAGTTGCGGTCGATGCAGTGGATGGGGTTGTTCTGAGGCCAACAGCTGAGTACCAGCACCCGCGTACGGTTCGGGCTCTGAAGAGCGGAGCGCTTAGTCCGGGGGCAATGCAGTAGAGCTATCGCCCGGAAATCTTTCATGAAAAACAACAATATGGCTATCATTTCGGGTAACCCGGAGTTCCCATCGCGGGAGATCGCCGCGCTCGCGAAATGTGAAGGTAATCTTGCTGCTTGGCGGCGTTTGATTGGTGCAGGTGGCAGGAATGCCGTGCGTGACGTATCCGGCGATTTTGCCGTTGGCTTTCACGATGAAACTGGGCATGGCTTTCTCGCGGTTGATCGATTTGCGATTCGAAGCTTGTGCTACCGAGTTGTCGATGGCGAACTGCGTTTTGCCGCTCGCGCAGACGAGTTGGCGGATTCAACCACGGAGATCGATCCGCAGGCCATTTTTGATTACCTGTACTTCCATGTAATTCCGTCGCCAAGGACCATTTTCAAAGGTGTTTTCCGTTTGCCCCCAGGGCATTTTGCTGTATTCGAGAATGGTTCGCTCCGCGTTTCACCCTATTGGGGGCCCCAGTTCTCCGAATTGGAGAAGCCTTCCTTCGGGGACTTGCGGTCCGAATTCCGGCAGTTGTTGCGTGATGCCGTAGCGCGGCAGCTCGACGGCGGGAAGCCAGGGTGTTTCTTGAGCGGTGGAACCGATAGTTCGACGGTAGCCGGAATGATCGGGGAGGTGTCAGGCCGGGCAGCGGCAACCTATTCGATTGGTTTTGAGGCGGAAGGCTACGATGAGATGGAATACGCGCGAATTGCGGCGCGGCATTTCAAGACGGAGCATCACGAGTATTACGTGACTCCCGATGATCTGCTACGAAGCATTCCTGCGGTGGCTCAGTACTACGACCAACCATTCGGCAACTCTTCCGCGTTGCCCGCGTACTACTGCGCAAAGATGGCGAGAGAAGATGGCGTAAGCAGGATTCTTGCGGGAGACGGTGGCGACGAATTGTTCGGTGGAAATACCCGGTACGCAAAACAAAAGGTATTCGGCCTCTACGATTCAGTTCCAGGGTCTCTCCGAAATGTCGTACTGGAACCACTGTTGCTCAAGACGGCGTTGGGAAAATTGCCTCTGGCGCGAAAGGGGGCTAGCTACGTTGAGCAGGCCAAAGTTCCCTTGCCCGATCGTAACCAGATTTACAACATGCTTTATCGGTTGGGTATCAATCAGGTTTTCGACCCGGAATTCCTTGCCCGAGTGGATATCGATGATCCAATCAGGCAGCAGCGCGAGATCTGGAACTGCGTAGTTGCGCGATCACAAACGAATCGCGAACTGGCGTTCGATTGGCGCTACACACTGGCGGAATCTGACCTTCCCAAGGTTGTCGGCACGACCAGCCTTGCCGGCATTGAGGTCGGCTTCCCGATGCTGGACAATAGCTTGTTGAATTTCTCGCTGCAACTTCCGGCAAGGTACAAGGTAAACGGCTTCAAGTTGCGCTGGTTCTTCAAGGAGGCATTGCGCGGATTCCTGCCCGACAAGATCCTTGGCAAGAAGAAGCAGGGTTTTGGCCTGCCATTTGGCGTCTGGGCTACCAACAACCCAAGATTGAGGAGTCTCGCCGAGGATTCTGTCCGTGGCCTAGTTGACCGGAAGATCCTGAGGTCGGATTTTATCGACGCATTGTTCAGTCGCCATCTCCACGACCACCCTGGCTATTACGGCGAGATGGTCTGGATTTCAATGATGCTGGAGCAGTGGCTTCGTCGAGACCTGACGAAAAGAAATCACAGCGTGTGAGGAAGCTGATCCACGGAGTTCTGCGGTGGTCACGGTAGCTTGGACAGCCACCGGGGTGGAATAAGCTAAAGGCTGAACCGTAGAGATGGTTTTGACTTTCCCGGATTTTATCCTGATCAGATCGTGCGCTGTGGAGCTTGTGGGCAGCCGCCGACCTGTGGGCAAGCGGTGGGCAACGCAGAGCGTTGTCCATGGCTTGTCCATAGGGACCGCGCTGGCGCGGTCAGGCGGGAACCGGCGCAGCCGGCTGTCCACAAATCCACAGTGCATCGTCTTTCGCGCATGTCACGCCGCCAGGGGTTGAGCTTCCGCCAGGGCGTCGAAGTAGGTCTCGTCCGGAGTCTTCCAGCCGAGCGACTGATGCGGGCGCCGGCGGTTGTACCAGTCAAAGCAGTCGGCGAGGCTCCTTCGCTGATCGATGCCGTTGTCGCAGGGGCGCAGATAGACCCATTCGTGCTTTACCGTCCACCACAGTCGCTCAACGAAGATGTTGTCGTGGCAGCGTCCCCGGCCGTCCATGCTGATCCGGACCTTGTGCTCGGCGAGCACGCCGGTGAATTCGGCGCTGGTGAATTGGCTGCCCTGATCGGTGTTGAAGATTTCAGGTGTGCCGTAACGGGCAATGGCTTCCCTCAGTGCCGCCGTGCAAAAATCGCTCGTGAGCGTGTTGGAGAGGCGCCACCCCAGCACTTTTCGTGTCGCCCAGTCCAGGATGGCGCACAGGTACAGGAATCCGTGCTGCATGCGGATGTAGGTGATGTCGGTGGCCCAGACCTGGTTCCGCCGGTCGATGGTCATGCCGCGCAGCAGATAGGGATAGATCTTGTGCTCGGGGTGCGGCTTGCTGGTGTCGGGCTTGGGGCCAACGGCCCACAGACCGAGTTTCTTCATCAGGCGCCGGATGCGGCGGCGACCGACCAGGATGCCTTCCCGCTTGAGCATGACTTGCAGGCGCCGGCTGCCGTAGATCGGATGCGCCGTGAAGAGTTCGTCGAGCCGCTTGAGCAGGTCAAGCTCTTCTCGCGATTCGGGCTTCGGCCGGTAATAGACGCTGCTGCGGGACACCCCCAGCAGACTGGATTGCCGGGCCACGGACAGCGCGCTTCCCGTCTTGATCATCGCACGCCTTTCAGCAGGCGGGCAATGGCGGGCTGTCCNGGCCAAGAAATCCCGTTCGATCTGTAGCTGGCCGATCTTGCGGTACAGGTTGTCGATCACGGCCTGCGGATCGGCCGCCTTCTTGTTGCCTCGCTCGAACAGCTCCTTGGCGTTCTTCACCAGTTCCTGTTTCCAGGTGCTGATCATCGTCGGATGCACGCCATATTCGCAGGCGAGCTCCGCCAGGGTCTTGTCTCCCGACAAGGCGGCCATCGCAACCTGCGCCTTGAAGTCCGCACTGTGCTGCTTGCGCTTCGTTCCCATGTCTCACGTTCCTTTCAATCGGTCGCCTTTAGCTTATCCGACTGTCCGAAAATGCGTGACCACCGCATTCGACGCATGTGTTTCCCGGTTGCTCAACCCGTCTTTTCGAGCTGTTGTGAGCGAAGGCGCCACAAGAAGCGGAACGGGCGCGAACGCAGCGGGGTCTTCAACTCGACGACGATGGCAACTGCCTTCCAGCCTGCCTTTTCGCTGACGCGAATCGACGGCCAGTTGTTCCACCAGATTCGGCTATACACCCTGACGAACCCTTTTGCCGCCAGTTGCCTCGCGCTGAACTGCTTCAGGTACGTCGCCAGGCCCAAGCCACGATGTTCGGGAGCTGTAACGAGATCCACCGATTTGGCCTCGTTCTGATTGAGTGGCCAGAAGTTTCGCCGGCGGCGATAGCCCTCGCCGAACCAGACCCACTGTAGCGCCACCAATTCGGACTTGCAAAAGACGCCAAATCCCAGCGCGTCCTCGCCGCCATACCAGGCCTCGCCCCGTATCGTCGGCTCCTTCGCCTCGCGAACCTCATGGCTGCTGACATTGGCGCAACGATAGCCGGCTGGGAGCGCGACGGGAACCGGCAGTGCCTCCAGATCCACGCGGAACACCCTAAAGCAACTGTACTCAATGCCGAGCGCACGAATGAGCGCTTTGCCAAACGCCGCGATATTTGTCTTCATTTTCCTGACCCTGGGGAGTCCTGTTCGAGCATCCGGCCGTCGTTGCCAGGTGCCTAGTAACCACCCCTGGAGCATTCGTCCCGCAGGTAACGAAGTACCCGCCGCATCTCCACATCCTCGTTGTGCGGGTCCCAATAGCGGTTTGCCTCGATCACGACCGGCCCCGCAGGCGTCACTGCAATATCCCAGCCGAGGCATTTCGAGGGGAGAAAGGCCAATGCCGCCTTCTTGCCGAGTTCCACAACGGCATTCCACATTGGGGGCTGCAGGCCAATGAGACTGACCCCAGTGACCGGATGCCGATCAACCTGGTGCAACCCGAAACNCGAAGGGATGGCGACTCTTCATGAAGCATTTCTGTATTCCCCATCCGCTGGATCGATAGTGCACCAAACATTGTTCCTTCCCGATCCGCTGAAATTGTCGAAGTCGGCCTTCTCGTCCGCCAGCCGCCATCCCGCAAGCAATACTCGTACGTCGCGATTTCGTTCGACGTAGGTGACCAAACGCACGGTCTGCAATGCCGGCGAAGGACCGATCCGGGTAACTTCGTCATGATTGACCAGCTTCGGCTGAACCAGCCATGAGTCAAAATCGCCATGTCGACCCAGATGTTCGTTCAACGTATTGCCCACATGCTCGGCACCGGGGTCGCCACTGGAAAACACCAAAACGCCGCGGCCGAGTGCGCCATCGCGCGGTTTGATCACATACGCTCCCGGCGGCAACGCTGAAGCGAGCGCGTCGATTGCATTCTTGCCGGCAAGCTCTTCGCCATTCAGTGAGGCACTGACCCGGGGCCGGGTTTCCACCACTGCAACGCTCCTCGCGCTGGGCAAGCCGGCTTCCAGACATAGCCGTTCGAAATCCAGCTTGTTCTCGGTCTGACTTGTCAGTTCGACCGGATTGAAGCGTTGCTGGAACTGAACCATGTCGTCCTTGCTGATGACTCCATCGATGTCGTGCCGGGACTTGGCGAGATCCAGCAGATCCAGCTCGATCATTTCGGAGGNGGAGAATCGTTTGGCATACATGTCGAGGAAGCGGAGGTAGAGGGAAAGATAGCTGCCGCCGTAGTGCTTTCGCGCCTGCCCGACGATCTCGGCGGCCAACCGGACCTTTTGGCCTTGGCGCCAAGAACGCGCCAGAAACTTCGGGGCTGCTGTATGCTGGAACTCATGGTACGTCATCCCATCAAGTGTCCGTTGCGACTTGGAGTCTGGCGCCGACCGACGATCAGCGGTTGAAGCGAAGTAATCTTTTCACTCTGGACTTGATGCCGAATCTATCCAGCGTGTCGCCGAGCCACCCGGAAAGGCGCCTCATTCGCCAATGACTGTGGACAAGAATCCTGTTCTTCAGGGCATTCCTGAGAAACAGGACGTTGACGCAAAGCGTTTCATGCGTGGCAAACAGGCGCTTGTGGTCGGATTCGCCCTCGGTGAAATCGAAATAGCGGAAACGGTTCTCGGAGAACATCTGCTCGACGGCCAGCCATTGCAGGACGGTTCCGACAGAAAACGTCATGTAATCCGGATCGTACCCCAGATAGGAATAAANAAGCGTCCCATCCTCGACCGGACAATACAGGTACGAAACGGGGCGTTCGCGATCGAACAGGAGGTATGCCCGTACATGACCCTGTGCCGCCAGCGATTCCATTCCACGGACAAATGATTCACTTTCCGGGATGCCCGCGTCGAAAAGCCTTTCCTGATAGGTCGTTCTTGCGACCTCACGTGCCAACGGAAGAAATTCCCTGAGTTCCTCGACCGTCCGGTAGGTTCTCCAGGACAGCGCTCCACCCGAGTGCTCGGCGAATTTCCTCACTTTGCGATTGATTGTCGAACGTGTCTTTGAGGAAAACTTCTTCTGGTAATCCTGGAACGACGACCTGAAATCAATGACGCTGTGCCGATACTGGAGCTGAACATAGCGCAGGAAGTCCCCGGTCACCCCGATCGGCGACAAGGCTTCGGCAACTGGAAGTGCGCGCACCATGAACCCCTCGCTTCCTGAAGCCAGCGCGACAGCCGGCGGTTCGGGCTGGCCGACCAGGTCTTGCCGTTGGGCCACCTTTACCGACGTCATCTGCAACGGAAGTGTTGCGGTAAACACGGTCCAGTCGCCCAACTGATACTTCAGCGCATAATTCCGGCAGGCGCCTGCCGTCATCGAAACCTCCTGCGCCCGGCTTGTTCTACCATTCTCAGGGCGGTCCTCCAGACCGGGGATTTCAGCGGTGCCGGCTGCGACGTGGCCAGATTCGGGGACAAGCACTCGAAGCCACATAATCTGAACGAGTCGCGGTTGCGGTCGAGGAAGGCGCAAAGCTTTCGAAAGCGGGAGATGACGACATCGTCCGGGCGATCCTTGGCCCGGTTCAACAACTCGAAATTATGGAAAAGAACCATGAACGACCGCCGCCGGGCGTCAAGCGCCTGCCACAGCAAACCCTCCATCTCGCGATGCGAGCAGGCCGTGATCTGCGTATGGCGAAGGTACCTCGTGCCGCCGTCGAAGACCGTCATCGGATACTCGTAGACGCCGTCGCACTCGAACGTATCCACCATCAACTGTCCGGGAGCGACACCGCTGTCGAGACCAAAGCGGGAGGCGTTGTAGCTGCTGTCGAAGCGAATGGCGTTTGCCGCCAGCGCCGCCAGCGTATCGCGATTGAAGCCGAAACTGCCGGCCCGGAATGCCGTGCATTCGCCGCCGCCCGCCTGCGCGACCAGACGCTTGCCGGCTGCGACGAGGATCTCCTGTTCGTTGCGAGTGTAATAGCGAAGGAACTGCCGCTTGCGTTCGATGTTCTCCAACAGGGGTTCGGCCGATTCGTCGACCCATTCGGGGTGCAGATGCAGTTGTATTTCCTGCCCGCCTTCGCGTATCAGCCCAACGATTTCTTCCAGCGGCTGGCTACCGAACCGCGTCGAGAACAACGGCTCGACGAAGAAAACCCCTTTCAGCCCGTGTTCGCGGAGTACCTGCAAAGTGTAGGNGAGCCCGAAATCCCCGCGTGCCGTCCGGCCATAGATATAGCGCCGGAAGGCATCCGGGAATTTCTCGTCGAGATTGTCCCAACCGTCGCACCAGATCTCGACATCGACCGAGAAGAATACGTCAAGCATTCAAGAAGTAGCGCCTCCAGTAACGTCGACCGCAATTATACTTACCGTACTGCCGCGACAACGGAGGTGCGGCGGTCACGTTTTTTGGACAGTCGGATAAGCTAAGGCCGACCGATTGAAAGGAACGTGAAACATGGGAGCAAAGCGCAAGCAACACAGCGCCGAATTCAAGGCACAAGTCGCGATGGCGGCCTTGTCGGGAGACAAGACCCTGGCGGAGCTCGCCTGCGAATATGGCGTGCATCCGACGATGATCAGCACCTGGAAACAGGAACTGGTGAAGAACGCCAAGGAGCTGTTCGAGCGAGGCAACAAGAAGGCGGCCGATCCGCAGGCCGTGATCGACCACCTGTACCGCAAGATCGGCCAGCTACAGATCGAACGGGATTTCTTGGCNCGGACAGCCCGCCATTGCCCGCCTGCTGAAAGGCGTGCGATGATCAAGACGGGAAGCGCGCTGTCCGTGGCCCGGCAATCCAGTCTGCTGGGGGTGTCCCGCAGCAGCGTCTATTACCGGCCGAAGCCCGAATCGCGAGAAGAGCTTGACCTGCTCAAGCGGCTCGACGAACTCTTCACGGCGCATCCGATCTACGGCAGCCGGCGCCTGCAAGTCATGCTCAAGCGGGAAGGCATCCTGGTCGGTCGCCGCCGCATCCGGCGCCTGATGAAGAAACTCGGTCTGTGGGCCGTTGGCCCCAAGCCCGACACCAGCAAGCCGCACCCCGAGCACAAGATCTATCCCTATCTGCTGCGCGGCATGACCATCGACCGGCGGAACCAGGTCTGGGCCACCGACATCACCTACATCCGCATGCAGCACGGATTCCTGTACCTGTGCGCCATCCTGGACTGGGCGACACGAAAAGTGCTGGGGTGGCGCCTCTCCAACACGCTCACGAGCGATTTTTGCACGGCGGCACTGAGGGAAGCCATTGCCCGTTACGGCACACCGGAAATCTTCAACACCGATCAGGGCAGCCAATTCACCAGCGCCGAATTCACCGGCGTGCTCGCCGAGCACAAGGTCCGGATCAGCATGGACGGCCGGGGACGCTGCCACGACAACATCTTCGTTGAGCGACTGTGGTGGACGGTAAAGCACGAATGGGTCTATCTGCGCCCCTGCGACAACGGCATCGATCAGCGAAGGAGCCTCGCCGACTGCTTTGACTGGTACAACCGCCGGCGCCCGCATCAGTCGCTCGGCTGGAAGACTCCGGACGAGACCTACTTCGACGCCCTGGCGGAAGCTCAACCGATGACGGCGTGACATGCGCGAAAGACGATGCACTGTGGATTTGTGGACAGCCGGCTGTGTCGGTTCCCGCCTGACCGCGCATGCGCGGTCCCCTATGGACAAGCCATGGACAACGCTCCGCGTTGCCCACCGCTTGCCCACAGGTCGGCGGCTGCCCACAAGCTCCACAGCGCACGATCTGATCGGGATAAAATCCGGGAAAGTCAAAACCATCTCTCCGGTTCAGGCCTTAGCTTATTCCACCCCGGTGGCTGTCCAAACTACCGTGACCACCGCACCCGCAGGTTGTGTCGGGCCCGTCACCTTGGGCCCAATCCCCGCGTAGCCTGGATGGAGCGAGCCGTCTGGAAGGTCAGGGTAGTAGCGGCGGATTGGCCGGTAGAACTTGTCCTCCAGACCCGCCTCGAATGAATAATCGGGCGGCAGGGGCCAGCCGCTGACGTCAGGTCCGAACGTGCACTGGCCGCCAAGGTCGAGCGTGACGTGAACGTCCAGCCGGAATGGTCGGGCATCGGGTGCGCGAGGTGCTGGAATGGCGTACGCCCGCGGAGGGTGAAGCAGTGGCCCGTTTTGCATAATAGGTGGGCGGCACGAACCGGGTTGGAAAGCCCTCGATGCGCTGTGCCAGTTCCTGGGCGTACAGGCCAGCCGAATTGACCAGGAAACGACAGCGCAAATCGATCGGATCGTCGCCTCCAGTGCGCAGCAAGATCCCGTCTGTCTGACTCAACTTTTCGGCTGACAACCGGGGTGTGGGCGACGAGCGTGGCGCCGGCCTGTTCGGCGTCAGCCAACAGTGCGGCCACGAGTTGGTGGGATTCGATGATGCCGGTCGATTCCGGATATGGCCACCCGATCGAAATCATGTCGACGTCGCCGTCGCCATCGATGTCTACGGCTATGGCGCCATCATGATGTTC
Organism: Dechloromonas sp.; assembly: GCA_013693915.1. Taxonomy (GTDB): domain Bacteria; phylum Pseudomonadota; class Gammaproteobacteria; order Burkholderiales; family Rhodocyclaceae; genus Azonexus. Next base: position 1,912,602 of record CP059264.1, read on the forward strand.
GTCGCCGGTGTAAAGAACGTGCTCACGCCAGCGTCCACCGCGACCATCAAGATTTTCGAATAACAGCAACCGCGCCATTTCCGGATGTTCGAGATTGTGCTCGCCGACGACGACATCAAGATCGCCGTCACCATCGACGAGCACGCCCCGGTCAAAATCCGCCAGGCCGACAAAATGGTGAGACGGCTCGACGTTTCCGGCGACCATGTGCTCTGCCCAGTGTGCGAGCGGATTCCGGGGTGCCTCGAACCACGATAAGCGATACTGTCCGCCAGCCGGCTCTAATGGAGACATCACGATGTCGGGTCGGCCATCACTTGGAGTTGAGCCATTCCTTAAGGTCCGGCATCCGGTTTGTGCGCGACAGTTCAGTCGCCAGGTGCCGGGATCCGTGGACGCTCAGGTGGCTCGGGTCAGCGTAAAGGTAGTGCCCCTGCGCGTCAGCGACTGGGCAGGACGTCCCAGTGCAAAGCGCTTCATGTATCGGCAGGAACTGGACACCCGGCACCCTGTTGGCGATCGCGCTCAGGCGCGCATTGGCGTCACCGCGGACGCCGCGCGGGACTAGTACCACAGGACACTCCAGCCAGCCGCCAACGCGCACCCGCTTCGCTGGGCAGGCCGCGTCGTAGTCCGCAAAGTAGGGCACGCCCGGCAATAGCCAGATCCGATGCCCTTGTGTGGTGAGTTGCCGCAACTGCGACTCCAACCGTTCCCAGACGCGCGGATCGCTGCGCGCGTAGTCGGTCCACGCCGCGCCAATAAGCAGTACCGGGAAGTCGCGCGCCCGCGCTAGTATCTGGTGCATGCCCTGCTCGCACGCCTCCACACGCCCGTCATCTACCACGCCTCTTAGTGACCCCGCTAGCGGCGCGCAGACACCCATCGCCACCGAACGTATCCGCACGCCCTGTTCCTCGGCCATGAATCGGAACAGCGGCGCGAACTCCGCTGCATGCGAATCCCCTAGCAACAGGATCTGCGCCGGACCTTGCCCAGATCCGAACTCGCACTTGGGATCGGTCAGGCTGGCGGGATCGAGGATGTGCTGCTGGCAAACCCATTCAACATGATGGGATGGCCGTGTACGTCTCGAGCTCGGCCCNNAGGACCTGCGTTCAGATTGCGAATACAGGGACAGACCCCACCGATCGCCACGAGCGGCAAGCAACGCCATCGTCACAATCAACAGTGCGGGTACGATTCCAACAAGCAGCAGTGTTCGTGAGAAGCCGCTGCGCGACAGTCGAACCGGATCTTCGACCCAACGTTGGCTTGCCCGCGCCAGCAGGAGGATGAGCGCCAGTAGGGCGAGGCCCGTGACGGTGCCCGGCTGGCCCCAGAGATAACGCCACCACGCCAGTACCGGCCAGTGCCAAAGGTAGGCCGAGTAGCTGCAACGGCCGAGCCATAGCGCCGGCTTCCAGCGCAGTGGCGCCAACCAGCCGTGAGTTGGTGCCAGCTGGCCCGACAGGATGAGCGCGGCGGAACCAACGGTGGGTAGCAGACCTCGCCACCCCGGAAATGGATCGTGTTCACTTAGCGTCGCGAAGCTGTAGGCCAGCAACCCCCAGCCGACTGCCGCGGCGAAGCGCGCGGCGGTAACGGCGTCTGGTGGGCCGGCGAGGGGTACGCGTGCCAGTGCGAGTGCAGCGCCCAGTGCCAATTGGCCCGCGCGCGGCGGTAGCATGTAGAACGCGAAACGAGTATCGTGGGCTGCCAGCAACCACTCTGCCAGAAGCGTTGACGCCAGGACGATCACCACCGCAAGTGCGCACGCGATGTCCTGCGCGCGCTGCCGTGCGAAGCGCCACACCGTCAGCAGTATGACCGGCCAGAGTACATAAAACTGCTCCTCGACACCGAGTGACCAGAGGTGTAGGAAAGGGAAGTGCGCCGACAGCGGCGCAAAGTAGTCGGTTGAAACCTCGCGCCAGAAGTATACATTAGCCATCGCCAACGTCGACCATATTGCAGACTTGGCCATAGCCTCGGCGTCACCGGGTAGCATCAGCCACCATGACACCGGCACGCACACGATCAGCATTGCCCACAACGCTGGCAGGATGCGGCGTATGCGGCGCTCGTAAAAGCGGCGAAAGGTAAAGCGCCCATTGCCCAACTCCCGCGCGATGATGCCGGTGATCAGGTATCCCGAAATGACAAAGAACATATCCACCCCAATGAAACCGCCGGGAACCCATCGTGGGTCGATGTGGAACAGGATGACTGCGAGCACGGCCAATGCCCGCAGTCCGTCGATGTCAGGGCGATAGTCCTTTCCGGTGTAGTACTGCATTTCTTTCGAACTTAAGCGGCTATTCGCGCCACAACCGGGGTGTGGGCAACGAGCGTGGCGCCGGCCTGTTCGGCGTCAGCCAACAGCGCGGGCATGGGTTGGTGGGTTTCGATGATGCCGGTCGATTCCGAATAAGGCCAGCAATTGCGCGCACCGCTGGCTCAAGCCGGCGGATGTCGGCAATGGTCAGTGGCTCGGGCGGAACACCGTTGGTCGCAGCCCGCTGGCCGTAGCTGGCGAGCGCAGGCAGTTCCGATTCATCAGTGGCGATCAGCAACTTGCCGACTCGCCGGTGCGGGATGTTGCGCTCGGCGAAGTAGCGGTAGAGGAGTTTCTTTCCGCGAACGCACAAGGCGGCCTTGAGCGAACCCGCAGCGTAGTAGAGGCCAGCGTGGATGACTTCGGAGTTGCGCGCGGAGGTCTGCGTGCCGAAAGCCGCCTCGGCTTCCAGAACGAGTACCCCGCGACCGCCCAGCGCCAGCAATCTGGCAACCGCCAGGCCGACCACCCCGGCGCCTATTACAATGATATCGAGCGTTTCCAAGCGATCCTCGCTGCATTTGAATCGTCATTTGGGCCGAGGCGCAGCGGTGCCGCGCAAAGCCATGTTTTCGTATAGAAGCACCTTTCCGTGCCCCCACCCGATCGAAATGATGTCGACGTCGCCGTCGCCATCGATGTCTACGGCAATGGCGCCATCATGATGTTCGTCGCCGGTGTAAAGAACGTGCTCACGCCAGCGTCCACCGCGACCATCAAGATTTTCGAACAACAGCAACCGCGCCATTTCCGGATGTTCGAGATTGTGCTCGCCGACGACGACATCAAGATCGCCGTCACCATCGAAATCGGCGACGTCCAGACTCATTGGGCCGATGACGGTTCCGATCAGATGGGCTTTCCACGGCTGGGTTGCGATCGGTCCCTGCTCATACCAGATGANCCTCCCTTTCCTGCTGATCGCCTCGAAGCCAACGACTGCGTCGAGTTTGCCATCGCGGTTGATGTCCGCCAGCCGGTTCCTGTCCGGATTGGTTCGGGTCGGGTCGATGGTGAATCGGGTCCATCCCTCGGGAGAATTCCGGAGCCAGACGGTTCCCAACAGCAGGTCAAGGCGCCCGTCGCCATCAATGTCGCCGCTGCTCAGTGCTTCATCCTGCGAGTGTGGCGCGATCTTTTCGATCTTCCACGCGTCGTTCATGGGCTCGGGAGGAATGGTCAGCAATTCGATACCCTTCCCACCCACGTGCCATGAAAGGGCGAGCTGCAGGTTCGAGGCAGAGGAGAAGTGTCCCAGCGCGCGCCCCTGTAGAAAGTCCCCTGCGCCAGCCGGCAGGTCCGTGCGCAACCTGAACTTGCCTCGCCCCTGGTTCTCGGCGTAAACGAACCGCGAATCTGCCTTGCTTTCATTCCATCTTGTAAGAATGGCGTCCGTATCGCCATCACCGTCCAGGTCGGCCAGCACGACGAGATCGTTTGCCGGATCTCCAAATGAGCGCCTTTCCCAGCTTCCATCTGGTCTCCCCGGGTTCCAGTACCAGAATCCACCGGCGGCGATGTCCACCTGCCCGTCGCCATCTATATCGGCAGGGACAACAAACACCGCCTTGCCTGGCCGCTTTCCATCAATGACGTGTCGGCGCCATGTGGGGTGGGTCGTGGCCGGGGGAGTCCTGTTTACCCAGAGCACAACCTGTTGATCGGGACCGCTCCAGTTGGCACCAAACAGGTCAGGATCGCTATCACCATCGACGTCGACAATCCTCATGTTGTGTGATCCAGCCTTGGCAATTGTACGCTTCGACCAATCCTTCCCGAGTCGACTGTTCAGATACACCTCGATCCCGATCGGTCCGGTACTTTGGTGCATCGTGGCGGTCGCGATGTCGAGGAGGCCGTCCCGGTCAAAATCCGCCAGGCCGACAAAATGGTGAGACGACTCGACGTTTCCGGCGACGATGTGCTCTGCCCAGTGCCCGAGCGGATTCCGGGGTACCTCGAACCACGATAGGCGATACTGTCCGCCAGCCGGCTCTGATGGAGACATCACGATGTCGGGTTTCCCATCGCCGTTGATGTCGCCGACGTCTATGTATGTGTCTGGCCACGTCCAGTCAGCGGCAAAACGGTATAGCTTCCAGGCTTCCTTTGACTTGCCGGGATTCTTTAGCCAATGACCATTCACGACAACGTCCGTCCAGCCATCCTGATCCAGATCGGCGACCTTGAGGCCCTCGCCTTTCGGTACCTCGATCGCCGTACGATGCCAGTTTCCGCCGTGCGGACGGTAAAGGTAAACGGTGTGACCGGTGTTCCTGAACGATGTCTGGCCACGACCGACGATAGCGAGACGTCCATCGTGATCCAGGTCGGCGATCTCGATGTCATGTAGCCCGACGTTGTCGATCGTCGTCATCTCCCACTTGCCATTTCCCAGATTGCGATACCAGACTAGGCTTTCGCTTCTCACGCTGACGACATCCATCCTGCCGTCGCCATCAATGTCGGCGACCTCGATATCCGTTCCGAATGAGCCAGACGCGTCGATGACATGTTTCTTCCAGTTCGGATTTTCGTACCAGACCAACCCTTGTCCGCCATGCCCGCCCACTAGCAGGTCAGGCTTTCCGTCGCCATTGAGGTCCCCGGTTGCTTTGCCCCAGGGGTCGGTCGGACCGCTGTGGTCCACGGTGACCTTGTCAAACACCGGGGACCCCTGCGCGAACTGACTGTTGCCGTATCCGAATATCAACAAGGCAGCGGCCGCCATCGTTGCGAAGGACAAGCTGAGCTTCAGAGATGGCACTTGGCTACCCTTTCGTTCCACAAGCAAGATTGGCCTGCCAGCATGCCAGGAGATCACTCCCACGGGAACGCCGCATATTGCACCAGTGAAGGTGATCGTTCACTTCAGAAGACCGCAGTGATGCCGTCATCGCTAGTTCGGGCCGTCCACTCGGCGCAACCATATTTCGCGCCAATAGGTGTTCGAAGCACGCGGACAGCCCAAGCGATCCGGCGTGCATTCGGCGCGGCAGAATACGTTCTCCAATTGTATGCAGGGGCTCTTCATTTCCATCATCTTGCCTGTCTGCTCATTGATCAGTCGGTCTACCCGCATCTGCACACGGTATCTATTCCCCGCGTACTTCGACATTTCCATGTCATAGCGCATGCCTCGATTGAAGCCTTCGGCATTGATTGTCCCTAGAATTTCGTCCTGAGACTTTACTTCAACCCATTCTCCGGGCTCGAGATTCAGGTCTTCACGTGGCGTTGGACTACCTTCGGGAATATGGCCACTTCCGCTTGGGAACGGCTTGCCGACCACTGCCTTGTACGCGCCGAGAAGCAAACGATAGCCTAGGCCCAGACCCACCAACTTGCGATAGCCCGCAAAGGAGAGGATGCGCAGCATGTGCAGCAACCCGTGGTTGCCGCTCGTCACGTCTTGCACGTACTGGCGCACATCCCACCATGGAAGTAGGGATGTAGCCTCATAGAGCGCGGTGGTCTGGCACACGTATGTCGGATCAAGGGGCGCTGCGTCATCGCCCTTCACTGCACATCGGCGAATTCCTTCCTCATCGATCAACGGATTCGCCAAAGGCTGGCTCTCAGTGTCTTCGATGCGTTTGAGCCAGGCTTCTTTCCAGAAGAATACGCAGTCGGCCATGCAGCCGCCATGTTCTGCCCCATCGCAGCGCGCTCCCTCGAGGTGAACTGCCGAGGCCATCTTCCGGCCTCCGGTTTTCTTGATGTTGTCGCAAGTCTTGTGGGCAACCTTGGCCACGCGCAAGCGCCGACCGCAAAATGCCAGCATTTCTGGCTGAAAGGGGAGTTCCTGCAATCGCCCACGTCTATCCAAAGTCGAGAGAATCTCCTCGCACGACCGCACCACCACCCACTNCCCTGCGTGCAGCCCCAAGGTCTGGGGCCAACCAAGTGTCGAAGATGTCATGAATCAAACCTTTCTCAAACGATTGTTGAATTGCCTCATTCGCCAATACGCAGTCCGCGCCATGAAGATGGAATTCAGATTGAGACAGCATCGCTGTTGCGCTGCAACCCCGGCAAGCCGAATTATTCGTGCATGGCGTAGTGTCTGCGAGTTGCGGACGGTAGCCATTATCCCAAGACGTGCGGGAAGTCACCGTGAGGGAATCCACAGACTTGGCGGAAGGGAGCCGCCAGCTCGATCGCCAGGCAGGGCACCGACTTCCGGCGCTCCCCGATCGACTTCAGGTCATTTCTGCGCTCGCCGCAATTCGGAATAGATCTTCTCCCGGTCCCACGCCGCGGATCGAAGAGCAGACCTGAGTGTTTTCAATTTCTCTGAGAGATTGATCGGAGCGCGCAAGGCAGTCCCGATGTAGCCAAGATGCAGCGACAGCAAGGGCGATCTACTGGCACTGGTTCGCAATGGATCAAGCCAGACACGTTCTTCCTCGGGACTCAGGCGGTTCGAAGAGGTCTCTTGGCCTATTCGACGATAGAGCAGGATCTCAGGCAACAGCAGGAATCGTCCCAAGAGTGCAAGTTCGGCCATAAGAACCATGTCGCCCCCTGGATAGACGCGGTTCAATCGCGTGCGGATAAGAGAATCAGTGCGAATCAATCCTAACATGGCGTTGTTCAACTTCAGAGTCCGGCGAATCTTTCCAAAGCGCTCGTAGGGAGAGTCCTCCATTAGTTCAATGTCCTCCTCATAATCCGTGAGGCTCCCGTTTTCCTGGTCGACCAGACAGGTACGCGGAAAGCACAGAACGATGCGCGGATCCGGTTCCATCGCTGCAAGGCAGCGGGCAAGCATGTCAGGTGCACAGTAGTCGTTTGCCGACGACCATTTGAAATATTGGCCCCGAGCCTGTTTGGCGACGAAGTTCCAGTTGCGCATCGCACCGATATTCACTGCCTGCCGGACATAGCGAATGCGGGCATCACGCATAGCGAGCTCTCTGCAAATGTCTTCCGTATCATCAGTCGAAGCGTTGTCCGAGATGATAAGTTCAATATCAGAAAAGCTTTGCCCAAGAAAGGATTCAAGTGCACCTCGTAGAAAACGCGAACCGTTATAGACTGGCACGCCAATGCTGATGATTGGAGGAGACGAAGAGGGCATGGCGAGGCTCACTTGTTTATCACTTGCCATTTGAGGCCGACGTCTTGTTGACCGCGTAACATCGAATGTCAATTGTGACTTCGCTTGCATTTCTCAACTGCACAGTCAAGGCCAAACAATTGACGATGCTCGCCATGCCTGGGCATGAGAGTCGGAGGATGCTCTGGGTTGTCATGGTAGCGGAATCGGTTACCTATAAGAGGAACTTCCTGCAGTAGAACGCCTCCGCCAAACCCGTTGCGGAGTTGCATTCTACGCCGCGAAGCCTGAGCATTGCTTTGAACGTCTCGGGACTGAACCATGGCTTCACCGTCTCACTGAGGAAACATTCCATCAGGGTGGCGATCTTCTTGTCCGACAAAGACTCTGTTGCCGGAACGAAGCAATTCGGTGATCCGAGTCCTGCGTCATATTTTGGAACTTCGTACTCGAAGATCAGGTGGTCGCGGAATGTATTCCACGTCAATTCAGCCAGGATGCGATGATCTTGATGCCGATCCTCGCAATGGTGAGTAAAGATCCAATCGGGTTTGGTCCGGCTCTTCAGGGATTCAAAGAAATCCTTGATTTCACCCCCAATATAGGNGAAGTAGCCGTTTCTGAAGTTCTGTACCGTGACATTCTTTGAGCGGACGTCGGCAAGGAATACATCGGAACTTCGCATGGCCTCTCTCGCACGCTCAGGTGTGGAACTGAAAACAACCCAATCGAAGTGAGCCTCCGGGAATTGCTCAACCAGATGCAACACGGTAGCGCCACACCCAATTTCAATATCATCGCAATGCGCGCCCATCAGCAGGATGGACTTCGGTGCAACGGAATGCATTAGACCCAGCATGTTTGATCCTTGAGGTCAGGCCCAATCTTGGCTTGAGCCGAAGAATTACTCGCTATTGGTTTTCTCGCTGCCATACTTGCCACGGGCGATTACCAGCTTCATACCAGTCATCAAACTGCTTCTTGTCCTTAAAGGTATCCATGGATGCCCAAAATCCCTTGTATTTTGTGCCAAGCAACTTGCCTTCCTTGATTAGACGCTGAAATGGAGCCTCCACTAACTCATCACCGGGCGCCATATACTCGAATATATTATGGCGCAGGATGAAAAAGCCGCCATTAATCCAGATTTGCGAAGACGTCACGTTCTCAATGCTGGTAACTCGAGAATCACTCTCTGTTGTGACAGCGTGAAAGCTCTGAGAAGGGCGCACAGCGATAAAGCTGGCAACGGCATTGGTGCCCAGGAAATGATCAACATGAGAATTGATTGGATAGTCTGAAAGCCCGTCGCTATAGTTGGCAAGAAACACCTCCTCGCCTTGGAGATGTTTTTCGACCGCTTTGAGACGTTGACCAATGTTTGATTTCAATCCGGTATCGACAAATGTGATGCGCCAGTCGGAGATATCATGGTTGAAAAGCTCAACCTTGCGTCCGCCTTCCGAGAGCACAAAATCATTCGATGCACACTCGTCGTATTTTAGAAAATACTCCTTGATGAGGTCGCCACGGTATCCTAGACAAAGAATAAAGTCCTTATGGCCAAAATGCGCGTAGTACTTCATCAAATGCCAGATAATGGGACGCTCGCCAATATTGACCAAGGGCTTTGGTATCGTTTCAGAATATTCACGCAGGCGCGTGCCGTATCCACCACAGAATATAACGACTTTCATCGAAAGTTTCCTTTTGGATTGAGCATTCGTTTTGTGATGCAGACGCTTAGACTTTCCGGATAACGCCGGCAGCAACCAATTCTACGGCAGCCCCGGCGACAGTCTCGAATTTCAGACCGGAACGTTCAGCGATATCCAGCAAGTCGTGTTGGCCGTTTGCCTGATTCAAGACCCACAATATCGCCATTTGTCGTTGTTCCGGGTTTCCATGCCCACCAGTCGTTCGATACAGGCCGCGCTTCCCGAGTTGTGGCTCGCAATATGGAAAATTGTTTTGATACACATGGTTGTTTTCTATGAGGGCGAATATGGCACAGTACGCTGAGAGTGAGTCAGCCAAGGCACTTGGCGAAATCAGGCTCATATTGTCTGCCGATGTGTGGTATTCGGGATACGCTCCGTTTGGCGTTCGTGTTAGTCTGCCGACCGGGATGTTGATCCCCGGCGACGCAAACTGTCGTTCATCGTAGCCAAACGGGGAGAACTCGACGGTATGAAAGGGGACGTTCCGATGCCGCAAAACGTGCAGGGATGCGCGATCGATCAATGCATTGCCTGAGGATGTCTTCTTGTAGGTGAGTTCTCCTGAGTCCCCAAGCAATGCAGCGACCATCCCGAGCTTGATCTTGCCCAGTTCAGATAGATTCTGGCTAAGCCAGGTTATGCATCCAATTGCGGCCGGTGCAAAGACGCAGCGATAGGTAAATCGTGGAGAGGATTCGCCGAGAATTCTTGCCAGTTCAACAACTACCGCGATTCCCGACAGGTTGTCATTTGCCAGCGATGGGTGGCAACAGTGCGCGAACAGCAGGACTTGCTCGTCGGATTCGCCGGGAATGGTCAGTTCGCCGTAGGTCAGCGCACCGGGCTCGAGGGAGCTGTCTATGACAACCTCATACGTATCGTCAGGCATTGCCTCCAGTTGTCGCTGGGTTAGACAAAAACCCCAGTTATCGTTGAAGTAACTGGTGCGGTGGGGAATCCAGTCGGGCATGTCCGGGAGCGAAAACAGATGTGGCCGCAACTCGTCAAGCCGCATGCGCGCTTTCATTGGTGTGCTGTAGTTGAGCACATGCAGATTGTGCTGCTGAAAATCGATGATCTTTTCGCCGTTTGAATTACTTACATACGCATCGCGTATGTTCCACTCGCGCGGTACGACCCAATCGAATGCTGCGGTTCCTGACGGAATCTCATGCAGCGTTAGCGGTATCTCATCCTGGAGTATCTGCAACGTTTCCCGCAGACCATTTCCTGTGATGCTACGGCATATCGGATACAGCCGTTCGGCGAGCGCATACATGCGCTCGCCAAGCTCCGAGAAGTTGCTATTGGTACTCAGGGAAGCATTGTGTTGGCGAGTTAATAGCGCCAGAAGAACTCGTCGTCGATCTGTTGTGTTGAGATCAGGTGTTTCAATTGCTTCAAGCGCGTGAAAGCGCGGAAATCGAATCCGCTTTGATCCATGGCAATTCGCGAGAATATCTCGTGAAGCTGCGCCGCGCCCTTTCGGGCGTCCCAGGCACAACTAAAGCCTGGCAACTGATTGTGGATCTTGTCGAAACTTACGCGATAGCTGCGATTGTCCCCGGCGCTGGACCCCATGGAAAGCTCACAGCCTGGAAACTCTGCGGCGACGATTTCTGCTATCTCACGAACACGATAATTGGCGGCGTTGTCACCAACATTGAATATTTGATTATGAATGTTGTCACGCGGGGCTTCCAGCGCGCAGCGAATGGCAGTGCAGATATCCATCACATGAACCAGTGGGCGCCAGGGAGTGCCGTCGCTGGTCATGGCTATTTNTTTCGATGTCCAGGCCAGTCCAGCGAGATTATTGAGAACGATATCGAAGCGCATTCTGGGTGATCCGCCATACGCGGTCGAGTTGCGGAGAAACACCGGGCTGAAACTGTCATCGGCGAGCTGGCCGACATCCCTTTCAACCAGCGTCTTGCATTCCGCATAAGCAGTCTGAGGATTGACTGGTGATTCTTCGGTGAGGAAATCGCCAGAACCCAAACCGTATACACTGCACGAGGATGTATATATGAATCGTGAAACTCCGGCACGCTTGGCATTGTTTGCGAGATTTACCGAGCCCGCATGGTTGATGCGATGGGTGAGGGCGGGATTATTCTGGCCCAGGGNGTCGTTGGACAACTCCGCCATATGGATGACGGCATCGTATCCGGAAAGATCGGCCTGGGTGAAATTACGTAAATCGCGATTGATGAATCTCGGAAAACAGGATCCGGTCTTGCTGTCGCTATAGAGCCAGCCGTCGCGATAGAAGCCAGTGTCGGTGCCGACAACGTCGTGGCCATGTTGCATTAGTAGTGGAGCGAGCAAGCTCCCGATATAACCTTCGACTCCGGTTACGAAGACCTTCATGTTTTTCTCCCTTGTTTGATAGCTAATACAGACGAAATCTGCCCTACGGATAAACTTTGGTTTCGGGAATGGGGACAACGAACTTTCCACCCCATTCACGAATGTAGCTCATTTGCTGCATGATCTCTTCCCTGAGGTTCCAGGGTAACAACAACAGATAGTCAGGCTTTGTTTCACGAATCCGCTCCGGTCCGTGGATCGGAATGTGCGTCCCCGGAGTAAATTTGCCCTGCTTGTATGGATTCCGGTCAACAGTATAGTCAAGAAAATCCTGACGGATTCCGCAGTAATTCAGCAGCGTATTTCCCTTTCCGGGTGCCCCGTAACCAACTACGGATCTTCCTTCGCGTTTCACTCGAATCAGGAATTCCAGCAGTTTGCGTTTGGTTTCTTTGACCTGTTCCANGAACCCAAGGTAAGTCTCGGGGCGATCATAGCCCGCGTGCAACTCACGCGCGCGCAATTCCATGGCACGTTCGCCAACGGGTTTGCTGCTGTCCTCCGCATGGCGCCCATATATTCGCAGGGAACCTCCGTGGGTCGGCAATTCCTCCACATCGAACAAGGTTATTCCGTGTGCGGCAAAGACCTTTTCGACGGTCATGAAGGAGAAGTACGAAAAATGCTCATGATAAATGGTATCGAACTGATTTTCCTGCATTAGTCGGAACAGGTGCGGGAACTCCATGGTGATGACACCCTGCGGACCCAGCAAGATCTTCATCCCGGCGACGAAGTCATTGAGCTTGGGAACGTGCGCCAGCACATTGTTTCCCAACAACAAATCGGCATGGCCGAACTCGCTGACCATCTCTTGCGCCGTTTCACGACCGAAGAACTTGACGACTGACTTGACGCCCTTGGCGAGAGCTGCTTTCGCCACGTTGGCCGCAGGTTCCACGCCAAGACAAGGAATATTCTTTGCGACGAAGTGTTGAAGGAGATAGCCATCGTTGCTGGCAACCTCGACGACACGAGATGAAGCACACAGTCCGAAGCGATCAGTAACCAGATCAACATAGCGTTTTGCGTGATCGACCCAGCTATCGGCGAATGACGAGAAGTACGCGTATTCGCTGAATATGTCATCGGGGGTGACAAACTCATCTAGCTGGACCAAGTAACAGCTGTTGCATACGTAGGTGCGCAGGGGATAGAACGGCTCCATGTGATTCAGTTGCGACGGTGTGATGTGCGTCTGGCATAGTGGCGACATGCCCAGATCGACGAAGACCTGCTCGAGAGGAGCGGCGCAAAATCGACAGTGTGAGGGCGGGTTGCTGTCTATATCCGTTGTCATGGCGTTCCTTTCGTGTGCCGGTTTGAATGATGACGAAACTGTATGGGGGTCAGTGACTCTTTAGGCGGGATGCCGCATTTTCGGCCTGCAGCGATCATACTTGTGGACCGATGAAGGTTGGCTGTATTTGGCCATCATGCTCGACCTGTTCGACCGTGAGGTTGTCGGCTGGTTGCTGAAACCGCGCATGACGATGGATATCGTGACCGATGCGCTGATCATGACTTGGTTCCGGAAGCGTCCGGCACCGGGGTTGCGCGCCACTTCAACAGACATGGCTCGTACCCCAGCCGTGCCCGCCTGGACAAGGTCAAGGCCTGCTGCACGAACTGCTCGACGAGCCGTAAAGGCAAGTGATGGGATGAGGCGCCGACGGAGAACTGGTTCAACAGCTTCAAGAATGAGCGGGTGCATGGCGTTCGCTATTCAACCCATGGTGAGATCAAGGCTGCGGCCCTTGAATACATGGAGGTTTTCGTCATTCTTTTGGTCCATCTCAGGGCCGCTTTGCGGCCAAGGTTGCGCAAAACCATCACTCATCTATCTGTCCGAATTTCCGGGGCCGACTTGATCTCTGGCGTTCGGGCATCCTATCGCCTCGCCAGGCAGTTCGTCTGTGGCATATTTCACGGTTGTGTTTCCGTCAGTGTTCTTTTCGGTCCCGACAAAAGTCGAGCGTAAGCCCGATTCGGTCCGGGGTTACAGGCGCCCGTCATAACCACTTAATCGTCAGCGATTTTTGCTCAGCGTTTGCGACATGTGCGTGTGCGATGGCCCTGACATTCACCACAGCGCTCGGTCCACACATCCAGGGCCTCCGCACTCGAACGGAATAAATCATTCATCATGGCAACCCTGAAAAATTATCTTACCTTCAATTACTTATGAAAATCACGTGTAAAGCCGATTACTTGTTGGCGGTCAAAGGCAACCAGCCGAATTTGTACCAGGCAATTCAGGATGCCTTCCTTGATCGCAAGGATCGGGTTGCTTATGTGGAGCAAGTCGAACACGGGCATGGCCGGCTGGTTACCCAGCGCTGTTCGGTGCTGCCTGCGGGCGGCGTCGTACCGGACAACGATTGGCCACGTTGCGCGGTGATTGCCCGCATTGATTCGGTGCGTCAGATCAAGGGCCAGCCACTCAGTCTGGAACAACGCTACTACCTTGCCTCGCGCAACCTCGCGCCGGCAGAAGTGGCCGAAGCGGTTCGTTCCCACTGGGGAATTGAGAACCAGCTTCATTGGGTGCTCGATGTGACCATGAAGGAAGATGCGAGTGCCTGCCGCAAGGACAATGCGCCGGAAAATCTTTCGCTGCTCAAGAAAATCGTCCTCAACCTCTTGCGTATGGATACGACGGACAAGGTCAAATCCAGCCTGCGACTGAAGCGCAAAAGAGCGGCTTGGGATGATGAACTGCGCAGGCGTTTCCTTGGACTGACACCGTTATGATGTTCGAGTGCGGAGACCCTGGTCGAGCGATCGACTCGCGGCCCCGGGCCATCCGCGGCCAACCCCGATTCGTCGTGCCTCGCCTCAGGTATAATTCCGGGCTCGCCGCCTGACCCGACTCACCTCTCCATGGCCGATATTCTTTGCCTCAAGGGCGACGCCGCCTTTTCCGCCTTCCGCCTGCAACGCCTGCTCTCCCGTCTGACGGCGGCGGTGGCGGATATCGAATCGGTGACCGCCGACTACTGGCACGTGATCGCGCAGAAGCGCGCCCTGAGCGCCGACGAGCGCGCCAGGCTGGGAAGGCTGCTGGAAGAAGTGCCGGCGGGTGAGGACAAGGGCGCACTGTTCCTGATCACGCCGCGCATCGGCACGATTTCGCCGTGGTCGTCGAAGGCTACCGACATTGCCTTCAATTGCGATCTGGAACCGGCCATCGAGCGCATCGAGCGCGTCGTCGCCTTCCATGTCGTCGTCAGGAACGGCCGCGCCCTGACCGCCGACGAGGAGAAATCCGTCGCCGGGCTGCTGCACGACCGGATGACCGAATCGGTGCTGGCGGGTTTCGACGAGGCCGGCGAACTCTTCCGCCATTTCGCGCCGAAGCCGCTGTCCACGGTCGACGTGCTGAAAGGCGGCAAAACCGCGCTGGTCGAGGCCAACGGCACGCTGGGCCTGGCGCTGTCCGACGACGAGGTCGATTACCTGCTCGACATCTTCACCAAGGCCGGGCGCAACCCGACCGACGTCGAGCTGATGATGTTCGCGCAAGCCAACTCCGAGCATTGCCGCCACAAGATCTTCAACGCCTCGTGGGTCATCGACGGGCAGCCGAAGGACAAGACCCTGTTCGGCATGATCCGCGAAACGCACGGCGCCCACCCGCAAGGCACCGTGCTGGCCTATGCCGACAACGCCTCGATCATCGAAGGCGCGACCATTCCNCGCTTCTACCCGGATGCCGACCGCAGCTATTCCTACAAGGAAGAGCTGACCCACATCCTGACCAAGGTCGAGACGCACAACCATCCGACGGCGATTTCGCCCTTCCCGGGCGCTTCGACCGGTAGCGGCGGCGAAATCCGGGACGAAGGCGCCACCGGCAAGGGCTCCAAGCCGAAGGCCGGCCTCTGCGGTTTTTCGGTCTCCAACCTCAACCTGCCGGACGCCGCGCAGCCTTGGGAAAAGGCCTACGGCCGCCCGTCGCGTATCGCCTCGGCGCTCGACATCATGATCGAAGGCCCGATCGGCGCCGCCGCCTTCAACAACGAATTCGGCCGTCCGAACCTGACCGGTTACTTCCGCACCTATGAGCAGGATGTCGCGGGCACGGTGCGCGGCTACCACAAGCCGATCATGATCGCCGGCGGCCTCGGCAGCATCCAGGCAGCGCAGTCCTTCAAGGAGCCGACTTTCCCGGTCGGCACGCTGTTTGTGCAGCTCGGCGGCCCCGGCATGCTGATCGGCCTCGGTGGCGGCGCGGCTTCGTCAATGACCGCCGGAGTGAACGCCGAAGACCTCGATTTCGCCTCCGTCCAGCGCGGTAATCCCGAAATCCAGCGCCGCGCGCAGGAGGTCATCGACCGCTGCTGGCAGATGGGCGCCCCGAAGGCCGACATCCAGGAGCCAGGCGACGGCAACCCCATCCTGTCGATCCACGACGTCGGCGCCGGCGGCGTCTCCAACGCGCTGCCCGAACTCGCCCACTCGGGCGAAGTCGGTGCCAGGTTCGAACTGCGCGAAGTGCCGATCCTCGAGCCGGGCATGTCGCCGGCCGAAATCTGGTCGAACGAGTCGCAGGAACGCTACGTGCTGGCCATCCCGCCAAGCCGTACCGACGAATTCCGCGCCATGTGCGAACGCGAACGCTGCCCCTTCGCGGTGGTCGGCGAAGCGACCGGCGATGGCCACCTGACCGTCACCGACCGTCACTTCAATGTGAACCCGGTCGATATGGAAATGGAGGCCCTTCTGGGCAAGCCGCCGCGCATGACGCGCGACGTGGCCAGCCTGGCGTCCAGCTTCGTGTCCTTCGATGCCGTCGCGATTGAACTCAAGGACGCCGCTTACCGCCTGATGAAGCTGCCGGCCATTGCCGACAAGACCTTCCTGATCTCGATCGGCGACCGCTCGGTCGGCGGCATGACCGCCCGCGACCAGATGGTCGGCCCGTGGCAGGTGCCGGTGGCCGATGTGGCCGTCACCATGATGGGTTATCAAGGTTATCTCGGCGAAGCTTTCGCCATGGGCGAGCGCACGCCGGTCGCCGTGCTCGACGCGCCGGCCTCGGGCCGCATGGCTATCGCCGAATCGCTGACCAACCTGGCCGCCGCTGACGTCGGCACGCTCGACAAGGTCAAGCTCTCCGCCAACTGGATGGCCCCGTGCGGCGTGCCGGGCGAGGATGCCCGCCTGTATGCCACGGTCGAAGGCATTTCCGAGCTGTGCAAGCAGGTCGGCGTGTCGATCCCGGTCGGCAAGGATTCGCTGTCGATGCGCACCGCCTGGGACGAAAACGGCGTGAAGAAGCAGGTCGTGTCGCCGCTGTCCCTGATCATCACCTCGTTCGCTGCCGTAAACGATGTGCGCAAGACGCTGACCCCGGTGCTCGATCGCGAGTGCGGCGAAAGCGACCTGATCCTGGTCGACCTCGGCAAGAACCGCCTCGGCGGCTCCTGCCTGGCGCAGGTGTACAACGCTACCGGCAACGACGCGCCGGATGTGGACGAGCCGGCCAAGCTGAAGGCGCTGTTCGATACCGTGCAGAAGTTGAACGCCAGCGGCCTGATCCGTGCCTACCACGACCGTTCAGACGGCGGGCTGCTCGCTGCAGCCGCCGAAATGGCTTTCGCCAGCCGCTGCGGCGTAACGCTCGATCTCGACGGCATCTGCTTCGATGCGCAGGCGCTCGACGTCGATGGCAGCGAGAAGCGCCCGGACCTGATGGCAGGCCGCGATTTCGAGAATGTCGTGCGCGCGCTGTTCAACGAGGAAGTCGGCGCGCTGATCCAGGTCAGGCGCGACGACCGCTCGGCCGTCACCGCCGTGCTGCGCGAGGGCGGGCTGCCGTACCATTTCGTCGGCTACCCGAACATGAGCGACGAGATCCGCGTCGTCCGCAATGCGAAGAAGCTCCTGCGCGAAACCCGCGTGGACCTCCAGCGCGCCTGGTCCGAGACCAGCTACCAGATGCAGTCGATGCGCGACAACCCGAGCTGCGCCCGGCAGGAATACGACCGCATCCTCGACACGAGCGATGCCGGCCTCAGCCCGAACCTGACCTTCAACCCGCAGGACGACTTCACGAAGGTTTACTTGCAGCTCGGCGCCAGGCCGCGCATGGCCATCCTGCGCGAGCAGGGCATCAACAGCCATTATGAAATGGCGGCAGCCTTTGACCGCGCCGGGTTTGCGTCGGTCGACGTGCATATGAGCGACATCCTCGCCGGCCGCGTCAATCTAAAGGACTTCAAAGGCCTGGTCGCCTGCGGCGGCTTCTCCTACGGCGACGTGCTCGGTGCCGGTCAGGGCTGGGCCAAGACCATCCTGATGCACGAAGGCTGCCGCGACGAGTTCGCCGCGTTCTTCAACCGCCAGGACACCTTCGCCTTGGGCGTGTGCAACGGCTGCCAAATGATGAGCGCGCTTAAGTCCATCATCCCGGGCGCCGAACACTGGCCTGCTTTCCGTCGCAACAAGGTCGAGCAGTTCGAGGCGCGCTTCGTGCTGAGCGAAGTGCTGGCTTCGCCGTCGCTCTTNTTTGCCGGCATGGAAGGCTCGCGCATCCCCATCGTCGTTTCGCACGGCGAGGGCCGCGCGGTGTTCGACAATGCGGCCGACCAGCAGAAGTGCCTGTCGGCGTTGCGCTACATCGACAACAAGGGCGAGCCGACCGAGATCTATCCGTACAACCCGAACGGTTCGCCCGGCGGCCTGACCGCGGTGACCACCGAAGACGGCCGCTTCACGATCATGATGCCCCACCCGGAACGCGTCTTCCGCACCGTGCAGATGTCCTGGCACCCCGCCGGGTGGGGCGAGGACTCNCCCTGGCTGCGCATGTTCCGCAACGCGCGGCGCTGGGTGGGCTGAGCCAGCGGTAAATCGACGAGGGCTGCTGCTGCGGCCGCCCTTGGCGCTTGCAACCTCGACCAGACCACCCGCGGCCGCGACCGGTTCAGACCCGAGTACGCGTTATCCGGCACTGCCGGCGCCAGCAGGCGGGCGTCTGCAACGCCCGGAGGTCATCGTTGGTGTCGGCAAAGATTTCCCGGGTGCGTTCCGCGCGCGCCAGTTCCTCCCGGCGGATTCCGGCGATCAGTTCGAACCACTTCTGGATCTGTTTCATGTTCTCGGCTCCTTGGCAAATGAGGCAGGAATGAGGTCCTGAGGCGGCTTATTGCGACCGCAAGCCGAGCTTATCACAAGACTGTACAAATATACAGTCTTCGTATTTTCGCGAACCCAATGTAGTCTTTCAGATTGTCATCGCAAGGCAGGTGAAAGGAACATGCCCCGCGCCAAATCTCTCTGGTTGCCACGTGCCGGCACCATCGCAACCTACGTCGGCAAGAACCGCGGCAACAAGCGCAACGTCAGGGTCATCGCCGAAGCGGTTGCCGGAAGAATGGTGGTGGAGGCCATCGGCAGGCAAGGNGTCCCGGTTCGCTTCACGGTGAAGCGGGAGAACCTGAAACCGATGCCGCCGAGCCTGTTCGATTAGAGGGGTCCTGAGGCAAGGTCCGGAGGGAGTGTCATGAATGAAATTCACATGCCGACCGCGTTGCTGTCGGGCGTTGCCGAGATGGATGATCAGCACGACCGGCTCTTCAACGAGATCGTGCAGGTCAAGTGTGCGTTGCTCGAGGTTGCGGGCGATCACGCAGATGGCCTGGCGCTGCTCTCCCGTTTTGCCGAAGATCTCGAAGCGCATTTCGCATGGGAGGAGGAGGCCGCGAGAGCGAAGGGCATCCCGTTCGACGAGGGCCACTTCAAGGAGCACCGCAAGATTACTGCCTTCGTTCAGGCAAAGGTTGGCGAGGTCAGCCGCGGCGAATGCAACATCCCCGCGCTCATGGTCTTCATGGAGCGCTGTTTCGAAACCCATGTCGCCCAGTATGACCTGAAACTCGGGCACGATCTGCAGGCGGCGCACGCGCCCCGTTAGTCAAATAGCGTCGGGTTTGCCCGGCATTCGAGATCCTTGAGGTTGCGTGCCGGGCGCGGGGGCTTGGGCGAAACGGCCTGGGTGCGCTCCCGATCGTTGCCGGGGATCGACGGAAGCCTTCGTTCCCGGCGCCCCGGATGCGGCCCGAGCATCTCCCAGCAGGCACCATCCGCACGCTCCCGGGAGTGCGGCGGCTGGACTCCGTTCCGGGAGGCCTTGGCCACCCGGCGGCCTGGATCGTCACTGCCTGCGCCTTGCATGGCTGGAGAATTCTGCATGCCCCGGAGTTACGGATGCGTCGCCCGGACAGGTGCGGATGATCGCGATGGGGCAGTTCCGCGCCAGGCGTGCGGCAAATGACGGGCAACGAAACTACGGTATCATTACTGTTTCTGGCGAACTGCAGTTCGTCGTCTTGAACGTATCCGAAGGATTTTTCCTCTCATGTTTGACGCAGTTCGCAACAACAAGAAGATCGTCCAGATATTTCTGGCGCTGATCACGCTGCCGTTCGCCTTTTTCGGTGTCGATTCCTACGTGCGCAACGCGGGAACCGGGGACGCGGTGGCGAAGATCGGCGATGTCAAGATCAGTCAGCAGCAGTTCCAGCAGGCCGTGCGTGAGCAGCAGGAACGCCTGCGGGCGCAGATGGGGCAGGTCGATCCAAAGATCCTAGACACCCCGGAAGCACGCAAGGCGATACTCGATGACCTCGTTGACCAGCAGTTGCTGACGCTGGAAGCGGGCAGGAAGGGCCTGCTTACCAGCGACGGCGCGATCCGCAACACGATCGGCGGGATCGATGCCTTCAAGGTCGATGGAAAGTTTTCGCAGGAGCGCTATGAAGCGGTGCTGCGCGGACANGGAATGACGCCAGGCGGTTTCGAGGCGCGCCTGCGCCAGGATCTGACATTGCAGCAACTGGCGACGGCGGTGGGCCAGTCCGGTGTCACGGCGCGCACGGTCAGCGACCGCATCATCGCGATGCAGACGGAGAAACGCGACATTCAGGAATTTCGCCTGCCTCTCGACGCCTATCTCGACAAGGTCAAGCTGGCGGACGGCGCGGCGAANAAATTCCATGACGACAACAGCAAGCAGTTCGAGATACCGGAGCAGGCCAGGGTCGAATTCGTCGTGCTGTCGATGGAAGGCGTTGGCGCCGCGCTTGCTGTTTCCGATGCCGAGATCAAGGCCTGGTTCGACGGGCACAAGGATCGCTTCCAGCAGGCGGAAGAGCGCCGCGCCAGCCATATCCTGATCGCCTCGGAAAAGATCGGCAAGGACAAGGCACGGGCCAGGGCGGAAGATCTGCTCAGGGAAATCCAGAAGAACCCGGCGGCCTTCGCCAGCCTCGCCAAGAAGAACTCGGACGACCCTGGTTCCGCCGCCAAGGGCGGCGATCTTGGCTTTTTCGGCCGCGGCATGATGGTCAAGCCGTTCGAGGAAGCGACCTTCGCGCTCAAGGACGGCGAGATTTCCGGCATCGTCGAATCCGATTTTGGCTTCCACATCATCAAGCTGACCGGCATCCATGCCGCGAAGGAAAAGTCGCTGGCCGACGTGCGCGGCGAGATCGAGGCCGAATTGAAGAAGGCAGCCGCTTCCCGCAAGTTCGCCGAGGCCGCGGAAGCCTTCAGCAACCTAGTCTATGAACAGTCCGACAGCCTCAAGCCGGCCGCAGAGAAGTTCGGCCTCGCCGTCAAGCAGTCAGAATGGCTTGGGCGCCAGGCCAATCCGGCGAACGGCCCGCTGGCCAACGAGAAGGTGCTGACGGCGGTGTTCTCCGAGGATTCGGTCAAGAACCGGCGCAATACCGAAGCCGTCGAGATTGCGCCGAATACCCTGGTCGCCGCGCGCATCGTCGACTACAAGCCGGCAACGCTACAGCCCTTCGACAGCGTCAAGGGCAGCATCGAGACGATGCTCAGGCGTCAGGAAGCCCAGGCGCTGGCGCGCAAGGACGGTGAAACTCATCTCGAGGCACTCCGCAAGGGCAGTGACAGCCTCAAGTGGGGTGCGGTCAAGAGCGTTTCCCGCCTCGACCCGCGCCAGATCCCGCAGCCGGCAGCGCCGACCGTCTTCAAGATGGACACCTCCAGGCTGCCGGCCTACGCCGGCGTCGATCTGCCGGGCGCTGGCTACGCGCTGTACAAGCTGGTCGGCGTCAATGCCGGTGATGCGCTCGACGACGCCCGCAAGCAGGCACTGTTGCGCCAGTTGAATACGCTGGAAGCGCAGGAAGAGGTGCAGAGCTACCTTGCCGCGCTGCGCAGACGTTACAAGGTGGAAATCAACAAGGCGGTGCTGGAAGCGAAGGACAAGTAATTCCATTTCCAAACCAACCGTGACTTTATCGACCTTGCCTTGCTGTTCCACTTGCACTGTCGGCGGCTCGTCTTCGCGTCACAATTGATCTGGAAATGAAATAAGCCGGGCGGGCGTCAGCCGCCTGCCAGGCGCCGCAACGAGAACGCCGACTGGGTTGAACCGGGCGGCGTTTTTCATGTTTCCTGCGGGTCGACCGCGACAGTCGGTCAGCCGGGCAGCGGCTCCGCGTTGCCGAGCGCGGTGGTATTCATGCCGCCATCGACGTACATGATTTCGCCGGTGATGCCGCTGGCCAGATCCGAGAGCAGGAAGGCGGCGGCGTTGCCGACTTCGTCGATGGTGACGTTGCGGCGCAGCGGGGCGTGGTGCGCGTTGTACGCCAGCAGCTTGCTGAAGCTGCCGATGCCGGACGCCGCCAGCGTCTTGATCGGGCCGGCCGATATGGCGTTGGCACGCGTGCCTTCGGGGCCGAGGCTGAACGCCAGGTAGCGCGTCGCCGCTTCGAGGCTGGCCTTGGCCAGACCCATGGTGTTGTAGTTGGGCATGGTGCGCTCGGCGCCGAGGTAGGAGAGGGCGAGCAGGGAACCCTTGCGCCCCTGCATCATCGGCCGTGCGGCCTTGGCCAGCGCCGGATAGCTGTACGAAGAAATCTCGTGGGCGATGCGGAAGGCTTCCCGCGAGATGCCGTTGAGGAAATCGCCCTCGATCGCTTCGGTCGGCGCGTAGGCGATCGAATGGACGAGGCCGTCGAGGCCATCCCAGCGCTTGCCGAGTTCGACGAAGACATTGTCGATCTGCTCGTCGCTGCCGACATCGAGCGGAATGGTGATGTCGCTGGCGAATTCGCCAGCGAATTTCCTGATGCGATCCTCGAAACGCTCGTTCTGGTAGGTGAAGGCAAGTTGCGCGCCTTCACGGTGGCAAGCCCTGGCGATGCCGTAGGCGATGGAGTGCTTCGACAGCAGTCCGGTGATCAGAATTTTCTTGTCGGCGAGAAAGCCCATTCAATGTTCTCCCTAGGGGTTCGACCCAAGGGGGCATTATATGCCATCACATGTTCGGATAGGTCGGCCCTTCGCCACCCTGCGGCGTGACCCAGTTGATGTTCTGGGTCGGATCCTTGATGTCGCAGGTCTTGCAGTGCACGCAGTTCTGCGCATTGATCTGCAGGCGGGGATTGTTGCCATGTTCGTCGCGCAGGATCTCATAGACGCCGGCCGGGCAGAAGCGCTGCTCCGGCGCGTCGTACATGGCCAGGTTGACCGTGATCGGCACTGCCGCATCCTTCAGCTGCAGATGGCAGGGCTGGTCTTCCTCGTGGTTGGTGCTCGAAAGGAAGACCGAAGACAGGCGGTCGAAGGTCAGCACGCCGTCGGGCTTCGGGTAGGTAATCGGCGGGCAATCGGCGGCAGGCTTCAGCTTGGCGTGATCCGGCGCCTTGTGGTGCAGGGTCCACGGCGCCCTGCCGCGCAGGACGACCTGGTCAATGCCGAACATGAGCGAGCCGAGTTTCATCCCCTTGCTCATCCACGGCTTGAAGTTGCGCGCCCGATAGAGTTCGTCATACAGCCAGCTGCTCCTGAAGGCTTCCGGGTAGGCGGCAAGTTCGTCATGCTGGCGTCCGCCCTGCAGCGCGTCGAAACAGGCTTCGGACGCGAGCATTCCCGACTTGATGGCGCAATGCGTTCCCTTGATCCGGGCGGCGTTGAGGAAGCCGGCATTGTCGCCGATCAGGACGCCGCCCGGGAAGACGAGCTTGGGCAGCGACTGGATCCCGCCGGCGGTCAGGGCGCGGGCGCCGTAGGCGACGCGCTTGCCACCCTCGAGGAACTTGCGGATCTCCGGATGCGTCTTGTAGCGCTGGAACTCCTCGAACGGTGACAGGTGCGGATTGGTATAGCCGAGACCGACGACGTAGCCGACCGCGACCTGGTTGTTTTCGAGGTGGTACACGAAGCCGCCGCCGTAGGTGTCGGGATCCATCGGCCAGCCGCCGCTATGGACGACGAGGCCAAGCTGGTGATTCTCGGGCTTGATGTCCCACAGCTCCTTGATACCGATGCCGTAGGTCTGCGGGTCGGCGCCGGCATCCAGGTTGAATCTCACGAGGAGTTGCTTGCCCAGGTGGCCGCGGCAGCCCTCGGCAAAGAANNCGTACTTGCCGTGCAGTTCCATCCCCATCTGGAAATTCGGGCCCTCGCTGCCATCATGCAGACGCCCCATGTCGCCGGTGGCGACGCCCTTGACCGAACCGTCGGCGGTGAACAGCACTTCGGCTCCGGCAAAGCCGGGGTAGATCTCGACGCCCAGCGCCTCGGCCTGCTCGCCGAGCCAGCGGCAGAGATTGCCCAGGGAAATGACATAGCAGCCATCGTTGTGGAAACAATTCGGCAACAGGCTGTTGGCAACCTTGCGGGCGCCCGTTTCGGTGAGGATGAAGAAACGGTCTTCGCTGACCGGCGCGTTGAGCGGCGCGCCGTCCTGCTTCCAGTTGGGCAGAAGCTCGGTCAGCGCGCCGGGGTCGAGGACTGCGCCGGAAAGAATGTGCGCACCGATTTCGGCGCCTTTTTCGATCAGGCAAACCGAAATCTCGCCGCCCTTTTCCGCTGCCAGTTGCTTCAGGCGGATTGCCGAGGCCAGCCCGGCGGGGCCGCCGCCAACGATGACAACGTCAAATTCCATCGCTTCGCGTTCCATCATCTCTCCTCGTCGGTTCCTTGTCGTGTCGTGGCCAATACGGTACAGTATGGTGTCTATTTTTCAACCCTTCCGGGAAATTCACGGATATGGAAAAGCGCAGGAAACTCGTTCACGTGACGACCATGGCGATCCGCTGGGGCGACATGGATGCCTACGGTCACGTGAACAACACCGTCACTTTCGCTACATGGAACAGGCCCGGGTCGAGTGGATCGAGGCGATGCAGGTGCCGGTCCGGCCGGGCGGGGAAGGGCCGGTGATCATCAACGCCAGTTGCAGTTTCCTGATTCCGTTGAACTATCCCGGCACGGTCGAGGTGCGAACCTTCGCCAGCCACCCGGGACGCTCCAGTTTCCTGACCCATGTCGAAATGCGTCTGGTCGGCGATGAACGGATCCATGCCGAAGGCGCCGCCAAGGTGGTGTGGATGGATACCCGGACCGGCAAGTCGGTGCCCTTGCCCGACCATGTGCGGGCCGAGGTTGAAGGGGAGTAAACTCGCAGCCCATCGCGTCGCCATTCCTGGAAACCATGGGCCAACGAAAGACCTGGGAAAAACTGCTGTCCGCCGAACGCCTGGGCGCTGGCAGGACGCCGGGATCNCCCGAGCGCACCGCCTTCCAGCAGGACTACGACCGTATCGTCTTCAGCTCGGCCTTCCGCCGGATGAAGGACAAGACGCAGGTCTTTCCGCTTTCGAAGAGCGACTACGTGCGCACCCGCCTGACGCACAGCCTCGAGGCGAGTTGCGTCGGACGCTCGCTGGGGGCGGTGGTCGGGCGTGAGATCATCGCCCGCCACGGCCTGAAGAATGTCGAATCGGGCGATTTCGGCGCCATCGTCGCCGCCGCCTGTCTCGCCCACGACATCGGCAATCCGCCCTTCGGGCACGCCGGGGAAGACGCCATCCGCGAATGGTTCCGCAGTTCCGGCCTGCTCGACCGGCACCAATTCACGCCGGCGCAGCGCGCCGACTTCGAGCGCTACGAGGGCAACGCGCAGGGCTTCCGCATCGTCAGCCGCCTGCAGAGCCCGGCCAATCCCGGCCTGCAACTGACCAGCGCGGTGCTGGCGGCGTTCACCAAGTATCCGCGGCCGTCGCATCTCCCGACCGCGCTCGACGGCAAGAGCGGCCAGAAATTCGGTTTCTTCCAGCACGACGCCGCCGCCTTCGCCGAAGTGGCGCGGTCGACCGGGCTGGTCGAACGGATTCCGGGCTGCGCCTGGCGCCGGCACCCGCTCGCCTTCCTGGTTGAAGTCGCGGATGATACCTGCTACCTGATCGTCGATCTCGAGGATGCGGCCCGGCTCGGCTTCGTTTCCTACCGCGACGCCGAGTGCCTGCTCGGCGAACTGGCCGGCAGCGCGGTGAGCGGCGGCCGGCTGGCGCGTCTGCACGATCCCAAGGAACGCCTCGAATACCTGCGCGCCAAGGCCATCGGCTATCTGCTCGAAAGCGCGGCGGCCGTCTTCCTGGAAAACGAGGCAGCCATCCTCGCCGGCGGCTTCGACGACGAACTGCTCGCCCGCTCGCCGGTCGCCATGTCGCTGGAGGCGGTGCTCAAACTGGCGAAGGAGACCATCTACACCGCGCATCCGGCGCTCGAGATCGAAACGGCCGGCTTCGAGGTGCTCGGTGCGTTGCTCGCCCTGTTCGCCGATGCGGTCGAGGCGGGCGCCGGCCATGGCCGCCTGACCACCCGCGCTCAGATGCTGTTGAAGCTCCTGCCTGCCCAGTTCCGCGGCCACGCCGGCCAACCGGACCGCGAACCGTACGTTCGCCTGCTTCGGGTGGCCGACTTCGTCGCCGGGATGACCGATTCCTACGCCGTCGACACGTATCGCAAGCTCAAGGGCTACGCGCTGCCGGTCTGAAGCGGTCGGTTGGGTAGATCCGGACGGGGCAGGGGCCGCCCGCTGGGCTGGCAATCGGCCTTATGCAAGCCTTTCGACGATACAGAGGTTCCTTGCCTTCAGGATGCGGCGGCGAGCTCGATGAGGGCGGCGGCGCTGCCACCGTGACCGGCTGGCCAGGGCCGCCGGGGCTCGGGCGAATTCCGCCGACGGACCAAGAGTGGAAGCAAGACGTGTGCCGCCCTCGGAGTTCGAAAAGATCGTCCGCTCCTCGCACGGGCAAGCGTGCGCTCCTTCTTTATCGCCAGTGCCGTGCTAAAGTGCGGCTCAGCTTTGTGTGGATCTGTCGGGAGCAGATCGGACCCGGCAGACCCGGCAAGAACTACTTGGTATCTGGCGCGCGGCAGTTCGCTGGGCAGTGCCCATGTTGCCACGTGGCCGGGGTCATCAGGACGTTGTCCTTACCTGATTAATCGGTGCTTCACAGTCGCGCGGTGGCGGTAAGGATAGGGAGTTGGACTTGGGGTTTCCGCCGTTTGGCGGAGCAGTTTTCAGAAGACGAGAAATCAATGATGGAGGACCAAATGCCGCTGACAATTGGAGTTCCAAGAGAGATTGCGCCTGGGGAAAAACGCGTTGCGACCGTTCCCGAGGTCGTCGAGAAGCTGATCAAGCTCGGCTTTTCAGTGCAGGTCGAAGCCGGAGCCGGCGACGCCGCAAACTGTGACGACGAATCCTACCGCGCGGCGGGTGCCGAGGTCGTCGGCAGCGCTGCGGAACTGTGGTCGTCGTCCGACCTCGTCTTCAAGGTTCGCGCACCGACCGCCGCCGAGGTGGCCTCGATGCGCGAAGGCTCGACGCTGGTCAGTTTCATCTGGCCGGCGCAGAACCCCGAGCTGATGAAGCAACTCGCCGCGCGGAAGGTCACTGTGCTTGCGATCGACTCGCTGCCGCGGATGCTCAGCCGTGCCCAGAAGATGGACGCGCTGACCTCGATGGCCGGCATCACGGGCTATCGCGCGGTGATCGAGGCGGCCAACGCCTTCGGGCGCTTCTTCGCCGGCCAGGTGACCGCCGCCGGGAAGGTGCCGCCGGCCAAGGTGTTCATCGCCGGAGCCGGCGTCGCCGGTCTGGCCGCGATCGGCACCGCCGTCGGCCTGGGCGCGATCGTGCGCGCCAACGACACCCGCGCCGAGGTCGCCGACCAGGTCAAGTCGATGGGTGGGGAATTCGTCAAGGTCGATTACGAGGAAGAAGGCTCGGGCGGCGGCGGTTACGCCAAGGTGATGAGCGAGGGCTTCCAGGCCGCGCAGCGCGAGATGTACGCCAAGCAGGCCAGGGAAGTGGACATCATCATCACGACCGCGCTGATTCCCGGAAAGCCTGCACCCAGACTGATCACCGCCGAGATGGTGAAGAGCATGAAGCCGGGCAGCGTGATCGTCGACCTGGCCGCCGAGCAGGGCGGCAACTGCGAGTTGACCGAACCCGGCCAGGTGGTGGTCCGGCATGGCGTGACGATCGTCGGGTATACCGACCTGCCAAGCCGGCTGGCGAAACAATCGTCCACGCTCTACGCGACCAACCTGCTGCGCGTAACCGAGGAGCTGTGCAAGAAGAAGGACGGCACGATCGACGTCAACATGGACGACGAGGCGATCCGCGGCCTGACGGTGATCAAGGACGGCGAGATCACCTGGCCACCGCCAGCGCCCAAAATGCCGGCGGCGCCGCCGGCCGCCGCACCGGCCAAGCCGGCCGTGCCGGCCGCCAAGGGACACGGTCACGGCGCGGCAGGGCAACCGGCTTCTGCGGGCAGCACGGCGATCATCTTCGCCGTCGCCGCGGCGCTGTTCTGGTTCATCGGCGCGTACGCGCCGGCGGCCTTCCTCGGCCATTTCACGGTCTTCATCCTGGCCTGCTTCGTCGGCTACATGGTCATCTGGAACGTCACACCGGCATTGCACACGCCGCTGATGAGCGTGACCAACGCGATCTCGAGCATCATCGCGATCGGAGCGCTGGTGCAGATCGCTCCGCCGGTCGTGGAGGGCACCCAGCGCCCCGAGGGATGGATCATCGGCCTCGCCGTGGTCAGCGTCGCGCTGGTGGCGATCAACATGTTCGGCGGCTTCGCCGTCACCCAGCGCATGCTGCAGATGTTCCGCAAGTAGAGGAGCCACGACATGTCCACAACCCTGGCCACCGTCTCGTATCTCGGGGCGATCATCCTTTTCATCCTCAGCCTCGGCGGGCTGTCCAACCCTGAAACGTCGCGCCGCGGCAACCTCTACGGGATCATCGGCATGACCATTGCCGTGCTGGCGACGGTCTTTGGCCCGCAGGTCACCGCCGCCGGCTACGGCTGGATCGTCGGTTCCCTGGCAGTCGGCGCGGCGATCGGGCTCTACGCGGCGCGGACGGTCAAGATGACGCAGATGCCCGAACTCGTCGCGCTGATGCACAGCCTCGTGGGTCTCGCCGCCGTCCTTGTCGGCTTCGCCAACTACATCGACCCGGCGGCGGCCGGCCAGTTCTCCGGCGCCGAAAAGACGATCCACGAGGTCGAGATCTACATCGGCATCCTGATCGGCGCGGTGACCTTCTCCGGATCGATCATCGCCTTCGGCAAGCTCTCCGGAAAGATCAGCGGCAAACCGTTGCTGCTGCCCGCACGCCACTGGATCAACCTCGTCGGCCTGCTGGTCGTGATCTGGTTCGGCGGCGTGTTCATCAACACCCATTCGGTCTCCGAAGGGATGACTCCGCTGATCGTGATGACGGTCATCGCGCTGCTCTTCGGCATCCACATGGTGATGGCCATCGGCGGCGCCGACATGCCAGTGGTGGTGTCGATGCTCAACAGCTACTCCGGCTGGGCCGCGGCGGCGACCGGGTTCATGCTCAGCAACGACCTGCTGATCGTCACCGGGGCGCTCGTCGGCTCGTCCGGCGCGATCCTCTCATACATCATGTGCAAGGCGATGAACCGGCACTTCATTGCGGTCATCGCCGGCGGTTTCGGTACCGAGGGCGGCACGCCGGCGGCGCCGGGCGGCGCACAGCCGGCCGGCGAGGTGGTCCCCATCAGCGCCACGGAAACGGCCGATCTGCTGGGCGAGGCCAAGAACGTCATCATCGTTCCGGGCTACGGCATGGCGGTTGCGCAGGCGCAGCACNNACCGTCTGAGATCACCCGCTTTCTGCGCGAGAAGGGCGTCAATGTCCGCTTCGGCATCCATCCGGTCGCCGGGCGGATGCCAGGCCACATGAATGTGCTGCTGGCGGAAGCCAAGGTGCCCTACGATATCGTGCAGGAAATGGATGAACTGAACGACGATTTCCCGCAGACCGACGTCGCCATGGTCATCGGCGCCAACGATATCGTCAATCCGGCGGCGCAGGACGACCCGGCGAGCCCGATCGCCGGCATGCCGGTGCTCGAGGTCTGGAAGGCGAAGACGTCCATCGTCATGAAGCGCAGCATGGCGTCCGGCTACGCCGGCGTGGACAACCCGCTGTTTTACAAGGACAACAACCGCATGCTTTTCGGCGACGCCAAGAAGATGCTCGACGAGGTGCTGGTCGCGCTGAAATCCTGACAGGAACGGTGTTTTCGCCAGGAGTGGCCGAAAATATCCGGCTCAGCGGGCATTGGCGGCCGGCCGGCGACATCTGATAGAATCTAGGCGGCCGGCTTTGGACAGCCGGTCGGCGAGCAATCCAATCTCTAGGGGTGACATGGAGGTCAAAGAAGTTCTGAAGGTCAAGGGTTCCAGGCTCTTCACGGTACGTCCCGAAACGCCGCTCTCGGAAGCGGTCATCATGATGGCCAACAACGACATCGGTTCGGCAATCGTCATGGAGGACGACAAGCTGGCGGGAATGCTCACCTTCCGCGAGGTTCTGGTAATCCTGGCCAAGCGGCAAACCGAGCGGCGGGTCGGTCCGACGCCGCCGATCGCCGAGATCCTGGTCCTCGAAGCAATGGACCGCGATCCGCCGACCACCTCTCCCGATATGGACGTNGACGAGTTGCGGCGCATGATGGTGGACTCGCACACGCGCTATGTTCCGGTAATGGAGGACGACAAGGTGGTCGGCCTCGTATCTTTCCACGACGTCGCCAAGGCAGTGCTTGAGGAGCGCAACCTCGAGAACAAGCTGCTCAAGGCGTACATCAAGGATTGGCCGGAGGAGTAAGCAAGCCGAACAGGCCTGGACGCCGCTGCTGCGGCCTGGCGCTACACCTCGTCGACGGCGAACGGTCGTTGATGATCCTTGATCGCATGGCGATCGGTCATCCGGCGATGTTGTCGGCGACCCGACAGGCGTGCAGGGAACGTGCTTCGATCCCGCTGTGCCGCCGACAGTTCGTCGAACAATGTTGGTTCTGGTCGTTTCGATCAGATCACAGACCAGCGTATCGATCACCCGCATTATTGTCACAGGATCAGACGGCGCCCGGCAAAGTCCGGATAGACTCGGTGGACTTCGCCGGTTTGCCCCGTAAAGGCCGTGCGTTGGCGGGCTGAAACGGGTGGTCGCGCAAATTTTGGCGGGGAGGGTCCGCCCTCCCGGCTATCGAGGAATCCGGGCTGGTAATCGGCCTTATGTTGAGCTCCACATAAGGCCGAATAACCGACTATTCAAAGCCCCCGCGCGCAATCCTGATCGTCGTGGCATGGATGCGCACCGTGTCGTCGATGTTGCGCGCATAGCCGCCGGCCATGGCGACAGCGANGGGAGTGCCGGCGGCGCGGGCGGTCGCGTATGCGAGGCAGTCGCGGGCTTCCAGCCCGGCGAAGGTTAGCGCCAGCCGGCCGAAGCGATCGTCGGCGTAAGGGTCGGCGCCGGCCAGGTAGATCACGAGGTCGGGGCGGGCGAGGTCGAGGGCTGTAGCGAGGCCGTGGTCGAGTTGTGCGAGGTAGGCGTCGTCGCCGCAACCGTCGGGCAGTTCGATGTCGAGGTCGCTTTCTTCCTTGGCGAAGGNGAAGTTGCGGGCGCCATGAATCGAGAAAGTGAAGATGCTGTCGTCACCGCGCAGGATGCTGGCGGTGCCGTTGCCCTGATGGACGTCGCAATCGACAACCAGCACGCGGTTGGCGCGGCCTTCGGCCTGCATGGCGCGGGCGGCGACGGCGGCATCGTTGAAGACGCAGAAGCCTTCGCCGCGGTCGCGGAAGGCGTGATGGGTACCGCCCGCGAGGTTGGCGGCGACACCGTCCTCCAGGGCCGCGCGGCAGGCGCCGATGGTGGCACCGGCCGAGCGCCGGGAGCGCTCGACCATGCCCGTGCTCCACGGGAACCCGATGGCTTNTTGCTCCTTTTCGGACAGTCGACCGCAACTGACGCGGTCGATGTAGTCGCGGTCGTGGGCGCGGGCGAGTTCGTCGTCGCTGGCGGCGTGCGGCAGATGGAAGTCGCTCTCGGCGAAGTCGCCGGAGGCGAGGAGTTCAGCGCGCAGCCGCGCATACTTTTCCATCGGGAAGCGGTGCCCCGCCGGGAGTGGCAGGACGAAGACGTCCGTGTAGAAGAGCTTCACGGCCGGCGCGGCGGCGCGGTCAGTTCAGCGCGGCGGAGAGCTTGCGGCGGAATTCGCGGACGAGGTCGTCGTACTGCTCGCTGCCGCCGAGCGCCTCGAAGAGCTGGAGCATGGCCTTGCGCCCGGCGCCTTCCTCGAAGAAGCGATCCTTGACGGCGACGGTGAGGGCGGCTTCGAGCGCCTCGCGGAAGCGGCTTTGTGCGGCGTAGGCGCGCGACAGCTCGAGCCGGGTGGCGTGGTCGTCCAGGTTGGCGGTCAGCTTCGCTTCCAGCGCAGCGGTGTCGGCACCACCGGCGGTCAGCGCGTGGCGGGCGCGCAGCGCGTTGGCGCGGTCGCCTTCCTTCGTGTATTCGCCGGCGAGCAACTGGCCGGCCTCGTCGTTGCGGCCGAGTTGCATCAGCACGTCGGCGGCGTCGAGGCGCACCGCTTCGTCGTCGGGTGCGGCATGGCTGGCTTCGACCAGCCTGGCCAGCGCTTCGTCGAGGCGGCCCTCGGCGACGAGGGCGGCGGCTTCCTCGCGCAGGTTGCCGCCGGCCGGCGGCAGCGCGAAGCGGTCGAGAAAGGCGCGAATCTGGCTTTCCGGCAAGGCGCCGGTGAACTCGTCGACCAGTTGCCCCTGGAAAAGCACCTTGACCGCGGGAATGCTGCGCACGCCGAAGTGCTGCGCCAGTTCCGGATTCCGGTCCGCGTCCACCCTGGCCAGCAGGAAGCGGCCGCCGTATTCCTCGGCGAGCTTGTCCAGCAGCGGCGTGAGCGTCTTGCACGGTCCGCACCACGGCGCCCAGAAGTCGATGACCACGGGTACCTGCAGCGATGGCTCGATGACCTTGGCTTCGAACTCTTCGATGGAAACGTCAAAGGAAAACTGGGACATGGGAGAAAGGCCGGTCAATGAAGAAACGCGGATTATAGATTATGCCGATTTGAGGAATCGTCTCCTTTTCGGCTATCATTTGGCTTTCCCGCAGCCTGTCTTTTCATGATCAAGTTCGTATTCGTCACAGGCGGTGTCGTGTCCTCGCTGGGCAAGGGCATCGCCGCCGCTTCGCTGGGGGCAATTCTCGAATCGCGCGGCATCCGGGTCACCCACCTCAAGCTCGATCCCTACATCAACGTCGACCCGGGCACGATGAGTCCTTTCCAGCATGGCGAGGTCTTCGTCACCGAGGACGGCGCCGAGACCGACCTCGATCTGGGACACTACGAGCGCTTTACCAGCGCCAAGATGAGCCGGCGCAACAATTTCACCACGGGCCAGGTCTACGACACGGTCATTCGGAAGGAGCGGCGCGGCGAGTACCTCGGCAAGACTGTCCAGGTCATCCCGCACATCACCGACGAGATCAAGGGCAAGATCAAGGCCGGCGCCGAGGGCGCCGACGTGGCCATCGTCGAGGTCGGCGGCACGGTCGGCGACATCGAGTCGCTGCCCTTCCTCGAGGCGATCCGCCAGATGGGCATCGAGGAAGGCCGCAACAACACGTGCTACATGCACCTGACACTGCTGCCCTACATCCCGACGGCCGGTGAACTGAAGACCAAGCCGACCCAGCATTCGGTCAAGGAACTGCGCGAGATCGGCATCCAGCCGGACATCCTGCTGTGCCGCGCCGACCGTTCGATTCCGGTCGAGGAACGGCGCAAGATCGCGCTGTTCTGCAACGTGATGCCGGAAGCCGTCATCGAGTGTCTCGACGCCAATTCCATCTACCAGATCCCGGCCATGCTCCACGACCAGATGATCGACGAGATCGTTTGCCACAAGCTCGGCATCCTGGCCAGGGCAGCCGACCTGTCGGTGTGGAAGCGCCTGATCGATGCGCTGGAACACCCGCAGCATAGGGTCAGGATCGCCTTTGTCGGCAAGTATGTCGACCTGACCGAATCCTACAAGTCGCTGATCGAGGCGATCAGGCACGCCGGCATCCATACCCGCAGCCATGTCGACATCGCGTACATCGACTCCGAGGACATCGAGAGGGAGGGCTGCGGGGTGCTGGATGGCGTCGACGCCATTCTCGTTCCCGGCGGCTTCGGCCGGCGCGGTACCGAAGGCAAGATTGCCGCGATCCGCTATGCCCGCGAGAACAGGGTGCCCTACCTCGGCATCTGCCTCGGCATGCAATTGGCGGTCGTCGAGTTCGCCCGCGACGTGGCCGGGATGGCCGGCGCGCATTCCACCGAGTTCGTGCATGACACACCGTATCCCGTGATCGGCCTGATCACCGAATGGCTCGACGCTTCCGGCAAGGTCGAAAGGCGCGGCCAGGATTCGGACCTCGGCGGCACGATGCGTCTCGGCGCTCAGGTCTGCAAGCTGGCCGAGGGTTCGCTGGCCCGCGAAATCTACGGCGCTGGCGAAATCACCGAGCGGCACCGGCACCGTTACGAAGTCAACAACACGCTGCTCGCCCAGCTCGAGGAAAAGGGCCTCAAGGTTGCCGGCCGCGCTCCGGGAACCGATCTCTGCGAAATGGTCGAACTGCCGGCCGAGGTGCATCCGTGGTTCGTCGGCTGCCAGTTCCACCCCGAATTCACCTCCAATCCGCGCCAGGGCCACCCGCTGTTCACCTCGTACGTGAAGGCGGCGCTGGCCCGTCAGCAGGTGAAAGGCAAATGAAGCTCTGTGGTTTCGAGGCGGGTCTTGAGCAGCCGTTATTCCTGANNTTGTCGGGACGGCCGGAGCGTGGAGCAGGGGCCCCGCTCTGCGGGGATGCGACCGTGCAGGCTGTCGTAGGGACGGCGGGAGATTGCCATGAAACTCTGCGGTTTCGAAGCTGGCCTCGACCGGCCTTTCTTCTTGATTGCCGGCCCCTGTACCGCCGAATCCGAGCAATTGTGCGTCGATGTCGCGGCGCACATGAAGGAAGTCTGTGCCCGCCTGGGGATCAACTACATCTTCAAGGCGTCCTACGACAAGGCCAACCGCAGCTCCGGCCGGTCGGTGCGCGGCCTGGGGCTGGACGAAGGGTTGCGCATCCTTGCCGAGGTGCGGCGGCAGGTCGGTGTGCCGGTGCTCACCGACGTCCACGAAATTGACCAGATCGCGCGGGTAGCCGCCGTCGTCGATGTTCTGCAGACCCCGGCCTTCCTGTGCCGGCAGACCGATTTCATCCATGCCGTCGCCGCCTGCGGCAAGCCGGTCAATATCAAGAAGGGCCAGTTCCTGGCGCCGGGAGACATGAAGAATGTCGTCGACAAGGCGCGCGAGGTGAACAACGGGGCCGACAACCTGATGGTTTGCGAGCGCGGCGCGTCCTTCGGCTACAACAATCTCGTTTCCGACATGCGCAGCCTGGCGATCATGCGCGAGACCGGTTGCCCGGTCGTTTTCGACGCGACGCACAGCGTGCAGTTGCCCGGCGGGCAGGGCGCGACTTCCGGCGGCCAGCGCGAGTTCGTGCCGGTGCTCGCACGGGCGGCGGTTGCGGTCGGCATTTCCGGGCTGTTCATGGAAACCCACCCGTGTCCCGAAAAAGCATGGTCGGACGGCCCCAACAGTTGGCCGCTCGATCGCATGGAATCACTGCTGACGACGCTGGTCGCGCTGGACAAGGCGGTCAAGTCGGGCGGCTTCGAAGAGTTGCATCCGAGCACCAGGTAGTATCTGATAATCCAGTTGAAGTTTGAAGTTGTTATTCCAAACCATTGAAGAGAAGGAGTAATCATGAGTTCCATCGTTGATGTTGTGGCACGTGAGATTCTCGATTCACGTGGCAATCCCACCGTTGAAGCCGATGTGCTGCTGGAGAGCGGCGTCATGGGACGGGCCGCTGTGCCGTCCGGAGCTTCGACCGGTTCCCGCGAGGCCATCGAACTGCGCGACGGCGATGCCGGTCGTTTTCTCGGCAAGGGCGTCCAGCAGGCGGTCGAAAACGTCAATACCGAGATTTCCGAAGCCATCGTCGGCCTCGATGCTCAGGAGCAGGCGTTCATCGATCAGACCATGATCGACCTCGACGGCACCGACAACAAGTCGCGCCTCGGCGCCAATGCCATCCTGGCCGTCTCCATGGCCGTCGCCAAGGCGGCTGCCGAGGAGTCCGGCCTGCCGCTCTACCGCTATTTCGGCGGCATGAGCCCGATGCAGATGCCGGTGCCGATGATGAACATCATCAACGGCGGCGAGCATGCGAACAACAGCCTGGACATCCAGGAGTTCATGATCATGCCGGTCGGCGCCAGTTCCTTCCGCGAAGCGCTGCGTTGCGGCGCCGAGGTGTTCCACGCGCTGAAAAAGCTGCTCGACAAGAATGGTCACTCGACCGCCGTCGGCGATGAGGGTGGCTTCGCCCCGAACCTGGGCAGCCATGCCGAGGCGCTCGAGATCATCATGCAGGCGATCGAAAAGGCGGGTTACGTTCCCGGCAAGGACGTTCTGCTGGCGCTCGACTGCGCGGCATCGGAGTTTTACAAGGAGGGCAAGTACCATCTGGCCGGCGAAGATCTCCATCTGACTTCGGCACAGTTCGCCGACTATCTCGCCAACCTGGTCGACCAGTTCCCGATCGTGTCGATCGAGGACGGCATGTCCGAAGCAGACTGGGACGGCTGGAAACTGCTGACCCAGCGCCTGGGCAAGACGGTGCAGATCGTTGGCGACGATGTCTTCGTGACCAACACCAGGATCTTCAAGGAAGGCATCAAACAGGGCATCGGCAACGCGATCCTGATCAAGATCAACCAGATCGGCTCGCTGTCCGAAACTTTCGCCGCCGTCGAAATGGCCAAGCGCGCCGGTTACACCGCAGTGATCTCGCATCGCTCCGGCGAAACCGAGGACAGCACCATCGCCGACATCGCCGTCGGTCTCAATGCCGGGCAGATCAAGACCGGTTCGCTGTCGCGTTCCGACCGTATCGCCAAGTACAACCAGTTGCTGCGCATCGAGGAAGATCTCGGCGATACGGCCTCGTATCCCGGTCGCGAGACTTTCTACAACCTGCGCTGACGCTTGATGCGCTGGCTGACGGTCGGCCTCCTATGCCTTATCGCCCTGCTGCAATACCCGTTGTGGCTGGGCAAGGGCGGCTGGCTGAAAGTGTGGGACTACGATCGTCAGTTGCAGCAGCAGAAGGAAGTGACCAAGAAGCTGGAAATCAGGAACGCGGGCCTCGACGCCGAGGTCCGCGACCTCAAGCAGGGCTACGACGCGATCGAGGAACGTGCCCGCTTCGAACTCGGCATGATCCGCCAGGACGAGAGCTTCGTGCAGATACCGGAGAAGGTTCCCGGAAAATAAGCAAAATCACTACTGTCCGGTTAAATGAATACCCGAACTGCGCAACGCCATGACTGACGTGACTTTTCGAGCGGTAAGGGGTGGTGTCGATTTGAAATCGGCGAAGAATGACCCTTCGGATTTTTCTGAAGGGCATGATCATGAATGCCGGCAAGACACTGTTTGCGCAGTTGATGGACTTTCTGCCGTGGTCGACATTCAACCGCTACGTTTCGCATTACGGCGGCGACAAGGGCGTTCGCACTCTGAGTTGCGCCGAGCACTTTCGCGTCATGGCGTTTGCCCAACTCACCTACCGGGAAAGCTTGCGCGACATCGAGGCCAGCCTTTCGGCGCAGGCATCGAAGCTTTACCACATGGGATTTCGCGAGCCGATACGGCGCTCGACACTGGCCGACGCCAACGAATCGCGCGACTGGCGCATCTATGCCGACTTCGCCGCCCGCCTGATCATCCAGGCAAGGGTGCTCTACGCCAGCGAGGACTTGGGGCTGGAATTGTCGAACACGGTGTATGCCCTCGATTCGACCACCATCGATCTCTGTCTGTCGGTGTTTCCGTGGGCACACTTTCGGAAGACCAAGGCGGCGGTCAAGATGCACACGCTGCTCGACTTGCGCGGCAGCATCCCCAGTTTCATCCACGTTTCGGACGGCAAATTGCACGACGTGCATGCGCTGGATTTGCTGACCCCGGAGGCCGGTGCAATCTATGTCATGGATCGGGGCTATGTCGACTTCGCTCGCCTGTATCGCGTGCATCTGGCGGGTGCCTTCTTCGTGACCCGCGCCAAGTCGAATCTCAAGGCGCATCGGGTGTATTCGGCCCCAACAGAGCGCAGCGCTGGCATCCTCTGCGATCAGACGATTGCGCTCGATGGCTTCTACTCGAAGCAGGATTACCCCACACAATTGCGCCGGATACGCTTCAACGACCCAGAAACCGGCAAGACGCTGATCTTCCTCACCAATCAGATGATCTTGCCGGCAGCGACCATCTGCGCGCTTTACAAAAGCCGCTGGCAGGTCGAGTTGTTCTTCAAATGGATCAAGCAGCATCTTCGGATCAAACAGTTCTTCGGTACATCGGAAAATGCGGTCAAGACGCAAATCTGGATCGCAGTATCGGTCTATGTGCTGGTCGCCATTTTTCGGAAAAAGCTGAATCTCAACGTCTCCCTCTACACTTTGCTACAGGTTCTATCGCTCACTCTGTTCGAGAAGATGCCCTTGCAGCAAGCACTTCCGGGCGACGAGTACACTTCGGACAATGACAGCATCGGCAATCAATTGAATTTATTCAGTATTTAACCGGACAGCAGTGAAGCAAAATAATGGCGTTGACCGCAGTAGTCACCGGCATGTCCCTCCGCTAGAATCGCTTAGAGCAGTACCCGCAGAGCGCTCAAGGAGAATTACATGCTGCTGAAGGTTGGCGATTACGCCCCGGCGTTCTCATTGCCGGATGCCGATATGGCCAGGGTCGATCTCGCAAGTTATCGGGGCGGCAGGCACGTCGTTCTCTTCTTCTACCCGAAGGACGGGACACCGGGGTGCACCATGGAGGCCACTGACTTTTCTGACCACGAGGAGGATTTCGGGCGTCAGGATTGTGTGCTTTTCGGAATCAGTCGCGACGAATGCCTGAAGCACGCCGAGTTTCGCGACCGCGAGGGAATCGGCACCGGACTGCTGTCGGATACGGAGGGCATCGTCTGCAAGCAATACGGCGTCTGGCAGGCGCGTGAGGTCGACGGTCACCGGAAGTTTGGAATCGTCCGCTCGACCTTCGTCATCGACAAATCCGGCGTGATCCGTCACGCCCTTTACAATGTCAATTACAAGGGCCACGCGCTGGAAGTGCTGCGCCTTGTCAAGGAACTCAATTCATGAACATGCAGGTTGCAAGGAATTCCGTCATCACCCTCGACTATCACGTCACCGATCCCGATGGCGACGTGGTNGACGAAGGGCGCGAACCGCTCGTCTATCTGCATGGCGGTTACGAGGACATCTTCTCGAAGATCGAGGAGGCTCTGCATGGCAAGAAGATCGGCGAATCGGTCAAGGTCAAGTTGCAGCCGGACGAGGCGTTCGGCGAATACGACGCCGAAATGGTCCAGGTCGAGCCGCGCAAGGANTTTCCCAAGGAACTCGAAGTCGGCATGCAGTTCGAAGGCGGTCCGGAAGAGGGCGAGGAAGACGAGTTGGTCATCTACCGCGTGACCGAGATCGCCGACGACAAGGTGGTGCTTGACGGCAACCATCCGCTGGCCGGCATGGCGCTGATCTTCACCTGCACGGTGACGGCGATCCGCCCGGCCAGTGCCGAGGAGCTGGAACATGGCCACGTCCACAGCGGGGAAGATGACGAGGAGACCTGTCACTGAGCCGTGGGCGGCCAGGGATAGGTTTCGAAGCGGAATAGCGTTGGTGAGGCGGGGTCGATGATCCCGCGCGTCCACCCCATCAGCGGATAGCCGAAGGTTTCGACGCGGGTGAAGTTGGCGATCCGCATGCCGCTGCCGTCGCGCAGCGGTTGATCGATGCGGCTGACGTGGGTGTCGCCATGAACCGCGACCACCTGACCGGGAAAGGCCAGCGTTTCCCGGCGCAGGGTTTCCAGAAATTCACGGAAGCCGCGGTGCGGCAAGCCCTGGGCGAAGTGCCTGAAGCCGGGATTGGCCTGGAACAGCAGGACGATTCCCGCCATCCTGTCGCGCCGGGCGCGAGCGAAACTGTCCGTCAGCCAGCTCAGCATGATCGGGTTGCGCGTCAGGAACTCGGCGCTGGCGTCGTCCAGCCATCCGTAGTTGTTGTCGGAGCCCGGAAGGTTCAGAGTCACGAACAGGACCGGTCCGAGGCGAAAGCGCGAATGTTCCGGGTAGGCTCCCGGCTGACGTTCGAGCGGGATCGTTTTCCGGCCGAGCGAATCGGGGCGTTGCCAGAACAGCGACCGCAGCGCGGCAAGGCGTTCCAGCGGATCGTAGGCGCCATTCGAGATGCGGTTGCAGTCGGTCCACTCGTTGTCGCCGGGAACGAAGACGAATGGCGCGCGACTGGCATCGAACACTTGCTGACGGTCGGCGAACACCTTGTCGTCGCAACGCGCCTGACCGTGCTTGATGTCCCCGATGTGGGCGATCAACGCGGCGTGGGTGTCGGCGATGGCGTCCAGCATGCGCGGCAGTTCGTACCTTTCACGGGCCGAGTAGGGCACGTCGCCGATCAGCGCAAACTGCCAGGTTTCCCCATGGGCCAAGGCGGCAACGCAAAGACAGATGCCAGGCAGCCAGCGCTTCATCCGGCGAGCTTCTTCAGCGCGTAGAGCGCGTCGAGCGCCTCGCGCGGCGTCATGCTGTCCGGGTCGAGGCCGGCCAGCCGCTCGACGGCCGGATGCGGCTCGATCTCGGCAGGTTCCGGCGCGCCCTGCGCGAACAGGTCCGGCTGTAGCGGGTCGACCGCGGCGCGCTGCTCGAATTCGCGCAACTGTTTCCGCGCCGCCCGGACCACTGTGGACGGAATGCCGGCCAGCGCGGCGACCTGAATGCCGTAGCTCTGGTTGGCTGGGCCTTCCTCGACGGCGTGCAGAAAAATGATCTTGTGCGCGTGCTCGACGGCGCCGAGATGGACGTTGGCCAGTTCAGCATACTCGTGCGACAGCCGCGTCAGTTCGAAATAATGGGTGGCGAACAGCGTCAGGCTGCGGTTCTTGTCGATCAGGTGGCGCAGGATGGCGAAGGCCAGCGCCATGCCGTCGAAGGTCGAGGTGCCGCGGCCGATCTCGTCCATCAGCACGAGGCTTTGCGCCGTCGCGTGGTGCAGGATGGCGGCGGCCTCGGTCATCTCGACCATGAAGGTCGAACGCCCGGAGGCGAGGTCGTCGGAAGCGCCGATGCGCGTGAAGATGCGGTCGAGCGGGCCGAGCACACAACGGTCGGCCGGTACGTAGCTGCCGATGTGGGCGAGCAGGGCGATCAGCGCGACTTGCCGCATGTAGGTCGACTTGCCGCCCATGTTCGGCCCGGTGATCAGCAACAGGCGCCGGTTGTCGGCGAGCGCGCAGTCGTTGGCGATGAAGGTCTGGGCGCTTTGCGCCAGTTCGTTCTCGACCACCGGGTGGCGGCCGCCGGCCACGGTCAACTGGATTTCTTCGGCAAATTCCGGTTTGCACCAGTTGCGCTTCAGGGCCGATTCGGCGAAGCCGGCGAGCAGGTCGAGCTGGGCGATGGCGCGGGCGATGGTTTGCAGCGTCGGGACGACCGGCAGCAGCGCGTCGAGAATCTGTTCGTAGAGCAGCCTCTCGCGGGCCAGCGAGCGCTCCTGGGCGGACAGCGCCTTGTCCTCGAAAGCCTTCAGCTCCGGCGTGATGTAGCGCTCGGCGTTCTTCAACGTCTGCCGGCGGCGGTAGTCGTCGGGAATCTTGTCGACATTGGCGTGCGTGACTTCGATATAGAAGCCATGCACCTTGTTGTATTCGACCTTGAGGCTGGCGATGCCGCTGCGCTCGCGCTCGCGCGCTTCCATGTCGACCAGGAAGGCGCCGCAGTTGTCGTTGAGCGAGCGCAGTTCGTCGAGATCGGCGTCGTAACCGGGTGCGATGACGCCGCCGTCGCGCACCTGCGCGCCCGGTTCGGCGGCGATGGCGCGGATGAGCAGGTCGAGGGCGTCGGCCGGCGTTTCCAGTTCGGCGAAAGATTGCGTCAGCAGGTCGGATGCGGTGCCGGCGAGCGGTGCGCGCAGTTCCGGCAGCCGGGCCAACGATTCGCGCAAGCTGGCGAGGTCGCGCGGGCGGGCATTGCGCAGGGCGATGCGGCCGGCGATGCGCTCGATGTCGGCGATGCCGCGCAGGGCTTTCCGGGTCGCGCCGGCGAGCCGGCCGTAGTCGTCGAGCAAGGCTTCGACGGCGCTGTGCCGCGCGGCGGGAATCGTCCGGTCGCGCAGCGGGTGGTGCAGGGCGTGGCGCAACAGGCGTGAGCCCATGCTGGTCACGCAGTTGTCGAGCAGCGAGAACAGCGTCGGCGAGGGCTGGCCGCGCAGGGTTTCGGTCAGTTCCAGGTTGCGCCGCGTCGCAAGATCGAGGCCGAGATAAGCGCCCTCGATTTCCACGGTCAACCCGCGCAGATGCGGCAATTTGCCCGACTGCGTCGCCTGCGCGTACTGCAACAGCGCACCGGCGGCGGCGATGGCCGGTTTCAGCCCATCGGCGCCGAAGCCGGCGAGCGAGGCGACTTCGAACTGGTCGCAGAGCAGGCGGCGCGCCGAATCGACATCGAAGGTCCAGTCCGGCTGGCGCGTGCAGGCAGCACTGCTACCGAAGTTCGGCGTCCAGCTCTCCGGATGAAGGATTTCCGCCGGGCGGATGCGCTCCAGCGTCGCCGGAACCTGCTCGGCCGCCACCTCGATCAGGACGAACTCGCCGCTCGCCAGGTTCAGCCGGGCGATGCCGGCCGTGTTGCGCTGCGTCGTCACCGCGAGCAGCCAGAGATCCTGCTTGTCGTCGATCAGCGCCGCATCGGTCAGCGTGCCCGGCGTGACGATGCGCGACACGGCGCGCTCGACCGGCCCCTTGCTCGTCGCCGGATCGCCGATCTGCTCGCAAATCACGGCCGATTCGCCCATCTTCACCAGCCGCGCGAGGTAAGGCTCGAGCGAGTGGAAGGGAACGCCCGCCATCCTGATCGGCACCCCGGCCGACTGCCCGCGCGTGGTCAGCGTGATGTCGAGCAGGCGCGCGGCCTTCTCCGCATCATCGAAGAACAACTCGTAAAAATCGCCCATCCGGTAGAACAGCAAGGTATGCGGATGGTTGGCCTTGAGCGCGAGGTACTGGCGCATCATCGGCGTGTGTGCGGAGAAATCGCTTAGTGGCTTGACCATGGGGCCTATTGGTTGGTTGTGTCAGTCACTGTACCCGCCGGACGCGGGCCTGTCGGGCCATAACAGGACGATTCCTGGCCCCCGCCCATTCAGGCGCTGTTTGACCGATCAGCCCGACAATGGCTTGATCACGCGCTTGACGGCGACGTCGTCGGGATGTGGGTGGATCGTGAAGCCGAGGCTGGTCATCAGGTTGAACATCTTGCCGTTGGTCGTCAGCACGTCTCCGACGACCGCGCGATAACCCTTCTGGCGGGCGCAGTCGATCAGCGCCGTCATCAGCTTGCGGCCAACGCCGGACTTCTGCCAGGCGTCGCCCACCGCCAGGGCAAACTCGACCGACTCGCCGTCCGGATTGACCACGTAGCGGGCGACGCCGATCTGGGTTTCCTTGCCTTCATCGCCGGCCACCGTTCCGACCAGGGCCATTTCACGGTCGTAATCGATCTGCGTGAAGCGCACCAGCATGGTCGGCGTCAGTTCGCGCAGGGTATCCATGAAGCGGTAGTAGCGCGATTCGTCGGACATGCCCTTGACGAATTCCTGCTCCATCTCGGCATCTTCCGGCCGGATCGGGCGGATAGTGACGGCCGTGCCGTCTTTCATCTGCCACTGCTGGGACAAATGGACCGGATAGGGGTAGATCGCCATGTGCGCGTAGCGGTCACCACTGGCTTCGGAGATATGGTCGACGACGATGCGCGCGTCGGCGGCGATGGCGCCTTTCTCGTCGACAATCAGCGGGTTGATGTCGAGTTCCATCAGCCAGGGCAGTTCGCAGACCATTTCCGAGACACAGAGCAGCACCTCGCGCAGCGCCTTCTGATCGACCGGCGGCATGTTGTGGAACTCACCGAGAATAATCGACGCGCGCGTCGACTCGATGAGATCCTTGGCCAGGAACCGGTTGAGCGGTGGCAACGCAACCGAACGGTCGCTGAATACCTCGACATCGAATCCGCCGGCGCCGAAGGAGATGACCGGGCCGAAGATGGGGTCGCGGAACACGCCGATCATCAACTCGCGGCCATGCGGGCGCGACAGGAAGGGTTCGATCGACACGCCATTGATCCTGGCCTTCGGCTGACGCTTCTGCACGGTATCGATGATGTCGTGATAGGCATTGCGGACGGCCGGTGCATTCATGATGTTGAGGCGCACCCCGCCGACTTCGGACTTGTGCTGCAGATCGGGCGAGTCGACCTTCATGGCGACCGGGAACCCGATCTGCTCGGCGAGCAGCAGCGCCTCGGTGGCGGTGCGGGCGACCATCGTTTGCGCGACCGGCACGCGGAAGGCGCGCAGGATCGCTTTCGATTCCATCTCGGAGAGAACCTTGCGGCGCTCGGCAAGCAGGGCCTCGATCAGCATCTTGGCGCCTTCGGCCTCGGGGCGGTCGGCTTGGCGGGTCGGCTCCGGCGTCTGCAG
This sequence comes from Dechloromonas sp., assembly GCA_013693915.1. Taxonomy (GTDB): domain Bacteria; phylum Pseudomonadota; class Gammaproteobacteria; order Burkholderiales; family Rhodocyclaceae; genus Azonexus. The sequence goes on from CP059264.1 coordinate 1,956,996, forward strand.
GAGCAGTTTCTGGTTCCGGAAATATTTGGAGATGTGATAGAACAGTTCGACCGCGGTTTCCGGGGTGCGGAAGGCCGGAATGCCGGATTCCTCCAGAACCTTGCGGCCACTGGCAACCTGATCCTCGCCCATCCAGCAGCAGATGACCGAGCGGCTGGTTTCGTCGGTGATCTCGACGATGGCCTTGGCGACTTCCAGCGGGTGCGTCATCGCCTGCGGCGAGAGCATGACCAGCGTACTGTCGACACCGGCATCTGCCGTCACCATCTCGATGGTCTGGCGATAGCGTTCCGGCGACGCATCGCCGGCGATGTCGACCGGATTGTTGTGCGACCAGTTGGGCGGGAGGATCTTGTTGAGCCCGACCATCGTCTCGTCGGACAGGGTGGCGAGCGGAATGCCGAGGTCGCCGGCGCGGTCGGCCGCCATCGCGCCCGGCCCGCCGCCGTTGGTGATGATCGCGAGGCGGTTGCCCTGCGGGCGGAATTTCGAGGCCAAGGCCTTGGCGGCATAGAAAAGCTGACCGATGTTGCTGACGCGGACGACGCCGGCGCGACGCACGGCGGCATCGAATACCGAATCGGAAACGGCAGCCATCCCCGAGTGAGTGGACGCCGCCATCGATCCGGCTTCGTGGCGCCCGGCCTTGAGCAGGATGATCGGCTTGATCCGGGCGGCGGAGCGCAATGCGCTCATGAAGCGGCGGGCGTTGCGGATGCCCTCGACGTACATCAGGATGTAGTGCGTGCGGTTGTCGTAGATCAGGTAATCGAGGATTTCGCCGAACTCGATGTCGGCCGTCATACCCAGTGAAATCACCGACGAAAAGCCGATCTGGTTGCTCTTGGCCCAGTCGAGCACCGCCGAACAGATGGCGCCGGATTGCGAAACGAGTGCCAGGTTGCCGCGACTGGCGGTCACGCTGGCGAAGGTCGCATTGAGCCCGATGTCGGGACGGATGATGCCGAGGCAGTTGGGTCCGAGGATGCGGACGTTGTAGGAGCGCGCAATCTCGAGAACCTTGCGCTGGAGCGCGGCGCCGACGTGGCCCGATTCGGAAAATCCCGAGCTGACAATGATGACGTTGCGCACCCCGCTGCGGCCGCACTGCTCCATGATTTTCGGGATCGACTGCGGTCGCGTGGCGATGACAGCCATGTCGACGCGGGCGCCGATCTCCTCGATCGACTTGTAGGTCTGCTGGCCCAGGACGGTCTCGTGCTTCGGGTTGATGGCGAACAGCTGACCCTTGAAGCCCGACGCCAGGATGTTCTTGAAAATGATGTTGCCGACGGCATTCTCGCGGTCGGAGGCGCCAATGACGGCTACGGCGTCCGGTTCGAACAGTGTGGTGAGATAGTGCTGTTCCAGCATGAAAGGCCTCTTGTCGGGAGATCATGATGCAATGCAGCATAATACCACATCGTCAATATGCTTCCATCACCGGGCTAGGGGATGCCGCCTAATCGACCAGCGCCGAGTCGATCACCAGCGGTTGTTCCAGCGCCTTGTGCACCGGGCATTTGTTGGCGATTTCCAGCAGCCGCTCGCGCTGCGCGCCGGTCAGATCGCCTTCCAGCGTGATCCTGCGGACGATGCGTTCGCGGGAAATGCCGGCGACCTTCACCTTGTCGTGGCTCAGGCGGACGCTGATCCGGGACAGCGGGATGCCCTTGCGTTCGGCATACATGCGCAGGGTCATCGAAGTGCAGGCGCCAAGGCCAGCCATCACGAATTCGAGCGGTGCCGGCCCGGAATCTGCGCCGCCGACGCTGACCGGCTCATCGGCCAGCATCCGGTGCTCGCCAACGATGACCTCCTGCTGGTATCTTCCCTGACCATTCTCGCGCACGACGACTTCCACCATGACTTTCTCCCCGGATCAACACGCCGCCATGATAGCCCCGTCGCCGTGGGTCGTGTGCCATCTGCCGCTGGTGCCCGCCGGCGGGCGGGTGCTCGACCTTGCCTGCGGCCATGGTCGCCATGCGCGCCTGTTCGCGACGGCCGGCTACGCGGTGGTTGCGGTCGACCGCGATTTCGCGGCAATTTCCGGTCTGCGGGGCGTGCCGGGAGTCACCGCAATGCAGTTCGACCTCGAAGGCGGCGACTGGCCGCTGGCCGGCGAGCGTTTTGCTGGCGTCGTCGTCACCAATTACCTGTGGCGGCCGCGGCTGGCGGATGTCTGCGCCTTGCTCGAGAGCGGCGGCATCCTGATCTACGAGACCTTCATGGTCGGCAACGAAGCCTATGGCAAGCCTGCCAATCCGCAATACCTGCTGCGTCCCGGCGAACTGCGCGCCGTGGCCAAGGCAGGCGGCCTGCGCGAGATCGCCTTCGCGGAGGGTTATTGCAACAGCCCGAAACCGGCGCTGCGTCAGGCGATCTGCGCCGTCCGCGAGTGAATGATACGTGCGGCGATGGTGGCGATGCCCGTCGCCGAGAGATCATCGGTCGAGAAGCTGGCGGGATCGCCCCCGCGGGTGCTTCGTTCACGGCGCCATANGCCGCTGAAGTTGCTGGCCTGCGAGCGGCGATAGAGCGGGTCGTAATGCTGCTCCAGCAATTCCCGAACCAGCCCCGGCCAATCTGCCGCCGCGATCATCCCCCGCCAGCGCTTCATCGTTTCCGCGCTGTGCAGTTTGCCGAGCATGGCGAGGCGCTCGTCGAGCAGGCTGGACATGGTCAGGAAATAAGCGTAGTCGGTGAGGAGGAAGGCGACGCGGGCCGCCGGCGTCGCGTCGATGCGGACGCATTCGCCGCCGCGGATGCGTCCGATGAGCGCGTCCGGCACATGCAGGCGGCCGATCTTGCGGCTTTCCGCCTCGACGAACACCGGCCGCGCCGGATCGAAGCGCTGCAGTTCTCGCAGGAGCAGCGTTTCGAACCATTTCTGGCTCGGCTGCGGCTGGTCCGGCAGGACGCCGAGAACCGAACCCTTGTGGCTGGCCAGGGTTTCCAGGTCGAGCACCTGTTCGCCGCGGGCGGCGAGTGCCTGCAGGATGCGCGTCTTGCCGCTGCCGGTGGGGCCGCAGATGACGCGGAAGGCGAAAGCCTGCGGCAGGCGCCCGAGTTGAGCGACCACGTGGCCGCGCCAGGCCTTGTAACNCCCTTCGAGCTGGCTGGCCTTCCAGCCGATGGCGCGGAACACCGTGGTCATCGAGCCGCTGCGGTTGCCGCCGCGCCAGCAGTAGATCAGCGGCTTCCAGTCCCGCGCCTTGCCGAGAAAGCGCTCGCGCAGGTGGCGGCCGATATTCTCGGAAACCAGCGCGGCGCCGACCTTCCTCGCCTCGAACGGGGAGACCTGCTTGTAGAGCGTGCCGACCTCGGCGCGCTGCGCGTCGTCGAGCACCGGGCAGTTGATGGCGCCGGGAATGTGGTCTTCGGCAAATTCGGCAGGGGACCGGACGTCGATGATTTCATCGAAGCCGCCAAGATCGGCGAGGGGAGCGGTCGACGGTCATGACCTATTTCAGCAGCGGCTGCAGCCCGGGCCAGACGTGATCGAGGATCAACGGCTGCGCCTCGGGCGTCGGATGAATGCCGTCGGCGAGGAAATAGGCCGGGTTGGTGGCTATCGGCGCCAGCAGGAAATCCAGGACGGGGGTTCTCTTGTGCCTGGCGGTGTCGGTGAAGCTCTTGGCGAATTCGCCGGCGTAGGGGCCGTAGTTGGGCGGCAGGTGCATGCCGACGAGCAGCGTGCGCGCCCCGGTCGCTTGCGCGGCATCGACCATGGCGGCGAGGTTGTCGCGCATCTGGGCGAGCGGCAGGCCGCGGAGGCCGTCGTTGGCGCCGAGGGCGATGACGACGACGGCCGGCTTGTGGCGCTTCAGGGCTTCCGGCAGGCGGGCGCGCCCGCCGGCGGTGGTCTCGCCGGAAATCGAGACATTGGCGACGCTATAATCGAGGCGCTTTTCGCTCAGGCGCTTTTCCAGCAACGATGGCCAGGCCTGTTCGGGACGGATGCCGTAGCCGGCGGAAAGCGAGTCGCCGAAGATCAGGATGGTTCGCGCGGCCAGCGCCGGCGTGGCAGAAAAGAGCAGGGTCAACAGGAGCAGGGCAGTCCGCATGATCGAGAAACCGGTGGTTGAAGTGTCGGGGCTGGGCAAGACCGTCGATAACGGCGGCGAGCCGCTGACGATTTTGCAGGATATTTCGTTTTCGGTCATGTCCGGGGAAACGGTGGCTATCGTTGGCGCCTCGGGTTCGGGCAAGTCGACGCTGCTCGGGCTGCTGGCCGGCCTCGATCTTCCCACATCCGGCGAAATCCGTCTCGACGGCGTTTCGCTGGCTGGCCTCGACGAAGACGAACGCGCCCGCCAGCGCGGCAAGCTACTCGGCTTCGTCTTCCAGTCGTTCCAGTTGCTGCCGTCGTTGAACGCGCTGGAAAACGTCATGCTGCCGCTGGAATTGGCCGGTTCCAAAGGGTCGACCGCAACCGCCCGTGACTGGCTGGTGCGCGTCGGCCTCGAACACCGGCTGAAGCATTATCCGAAGCACCTGTCCGGCGGCGAGCAGCAGCGCGTCGCGCTGGCCCGCGCCTTCGCCCCCGGCCCGCGTCTGGTGCTCGCCGACGAGCCGACCGGCAACCTCGACGCGGCGACCGGCCAGCAGGTCATCGACATGATGTTCGACCTCAACGCCAGGGAGGGAACGACCCTGGTGCTGGTCACTCACGACGAAGCGATCGCCGCCCGTTGCCGGCGCATCCTGCGGATCGATTCCGGGCGGCTGGTCTGAGAGCGCCGGCTGCCGCGCATTTCCGAGCATCGCTTTCGCGGTCACCTTGCCCACCTGGACAGGACCGGCAAGGGCTCTGCTCGTACTCAGGCGCCGTTCTGGCGTGCGCGCAAGGGCGCTGCTAACATACCCGACACACGAAGACCCGGTCGCGGCGGGGCGGCGTGGCCGCATCGTCGTGGCGTAATGGTGGCGTATTGGTGATCTGCTGAAGGAGGCTCAGGGAAATGGTTGAAGAGACACTCAGATTGTTCATTCTTCGTCACGGGAAGTCCGACTGGAGTACCGGCCAGCCGGATTTCGAGCGGCCGCTGGCCGAACGTGGCCGAACTGCGGCACGGAAGGTTGGCACCTGGATGAAGGACCAAGGAATGATGCCCGATCAGGTCATCAGTTCTCCGGCGCGGCGGGCGCGGGAAACCGCCGAGTCGGTATGCCGGACGCTGGAGATCGCGGAGCGCGGGATCAACTTCGACGAGCGGATCTATGGAGGGTCGATCGCCGAGATGCTGGCCTGTCTTGCGGACCATGCGGCGGATGCGCGGCAAGTGCTGCTGGTCGGGCACAACCCGGGCCTTGAGGAACTGGTCGACTATCTGACGCAGGGGCAGATCATGCAGCCGGATGACGGCAAGTTGCTGCCGACGGCCGCGCTGGCGGCACTGCGGCCGCTGACCGACTGGCGCTCGCTGGGGCCGCGGGGCGCCGAGTTGCTTTCGATCACGCGGCCGGGAGAGATGTGAGGGCAGCAGACCGCGTCACGCCCTGGCTGGACGGGACACGGCAGCCAGCCAGCTCTTGCGTCCAGATCGGGCCATTCGGCCGACCGGGTTCCCGATGCCGCATTGAAGCGGAAGCGGGCCGGCGGCAGGCGGGTCACACGCCGGGATCGCGAAAATGCGGGCGGGTTTCGCCAAGGATGATCGCGTTGCCGGCGACCATCAGAATTCCCGCACCCGCAGTGTTTCGAGCGCTGGCGCAGCACGTTCCACGGTGAAGGAAAGGATTCCGATCGTGCGACCGTCCTGTGTCGCGACGACGAGTCGCCACTCTCCAGGCTGCGGATCCAGCACCCAGGAATAGCCCCGGAAGCCATGTTCCCGCCCGCCGGTGCTCTGAAATCGATTGCGATAGACCAGCCGCCAGCCGTCGGCATCACGCACTTCCCAGCGATGCTCCATCGCTGCAGCAATGCCCAGCGGGGCGAATACCGCGGACAAACCGTAAAGCCTCCCGCCGTCCGGCACATGAACGGTGGCGGCCTGATCACGCCAGAATTGCCAGGAGGGTGCGGGTTCAACCTTCAACGCAAAGCGCGTGCCATCCTGGACGAATTCGTGCCCGACAGCCAGATCCTGTTTGACGAGCGGAACGGGAGCGATCATGTCGAATGACCATGCAAGCAGGAGCGTGCCCGCCACCGCCCACGAGGGAAGTATGCGCCCGGGCCGCCCGGAGGAAAGCCACCACAGGAACTGGGTAAGCAGGATGCCGGATGCGGTCGACGCGTAGAACCACCAGGAATTCAGGCTGCCCACGGCATGCGGCAGCGCGAAATTGAAGAAAAGGATCGCATTCAGCGCAAACAATGCCCAGATCAGGGTGAAATACTCGCCGTAGCGCCTTCCCGCGAACTCGTTGCCAACCAGCAGCGCGCCAAGGACGGTCGCCGTCAGCCACGTGCCAAGGTGACCGGAACTCTTGAAGTAGAGGATGAAAAGCGCCGAGAAGATGCCCCCGAAGAAGAATTGCAGCAACAGGTAGGGAGCTTGCCGAGCCATCCCGGCAAAACGCCCGCGCAATCCCGTTTCGGCTGCCGGCTCGGCCAGTTCCCTTGACTCGCGTAAGGCCAGCCAGAGGACGAGGAGACCGGCCCCGACCAGGAAGGCGCCAAGACGCCAGAGGTCGAAGACCCGAACCCTCTGGCCGATGGTCAGTGCGTCCCAGACGAATCCACAGAGAAAGGCGGCCAGGGGGTAGAGGCGCCGCAGGATCTTCATGGGAGGACTTTCAGTTGTTAAAATTGCGACTCGAACCACAAGGTTCTCCGTCTTGCCGGTGCGTGATTGTCGGATAATTTCGTGCAGTTGACCGGATCCGTGACCTCTGTGGCGGCGGGTTGGCGGACGATGTGGTAAAAGACGCCTGTCCGGACTGCTGCACGCATCGGATTCGGTCCAGCGTCCATGGCGGATATCGGTCCGTCTTGCGGCGCCGCGGCAGTTCTTGTGCTTCCGCCTTCTGACAGCAAGCCATGCACAATTCTTTCGAACCCAATCATTTTGCCGGGCGACTGCTTATGATCGGTTTTGGCGCCGTGGCACANGGGGTATTGCCCTTGCTGTTCCGCCACCTTACACTGCGCCCGGGTCAGGTGACGATCATTACCGCCGATGCCTGCGGTATCGAGGAGGCGACGGCCTACGGNGTGGACCATCGGATTCTCCCACTGACGCGCGCGAACTACCGGGAGATTGTGGCGCCGCTTGTCGGCCGCGGCGATTTCGTACTCAATCTGGCCGTGAATGTATCGAGCGTGGCACTGATCGAACTCTGCCGCGACCGTGGCGCCCTTTATCTCGACGCAAGCATCGAGCCTTGGGAGGGAGGCTACACCGACCCGGCACTGACTCCCTCGGCGCGCTCGAACTATGCGCTGCGCGAGGGAGCCAAGGCGCTGAANTGTCCCGGGGGACCGACGGCGGTGCTGACGCACGGCGCGAATCCGGGCTGGGTCTCGCACTTCGTCAAGCAGGCGCTGCTCGACCTCGCGCGTGACTGCGGCATGCGCGAGGTCGTGCCGGGCGACCGGCAAGGCTGGGCGCGACTCGCGCAGGCGCTTTCGATCAAGGTGATTCACGTCGCCGAGCGCGACTGGCAGACCGGAGATCCGCGCAAGCGCCCGGGCGAATTCGTCAATACCTGGTCGGTCGATGGTTGCATAGGCGAGGCCTGCCAGCCGGCTGAACTCGGCTGGGGCAGCCACGAGAAGCAGATGCCGCCCGATGGCCGGCGCCACGGTTTCGGCTGCGAGGCGGCGATCTACCTCGATCGTCCCGGGGCGGCGACGCGGGTGCGCACCTGGTCGCCGCTGGCCGGCCCGTTGCACGCATTCCTGATTTCCCACGGCGAGGCAATCTCGCTGGCCGATTACCTGACCGTTGGCTGCGGGCGGGCGCCGGAATACCGGCCGACAGTGCATTACGCCTACCATCCCTGCGACGATGCGGTGCTGTCGATCGATGAACTGGCTGGACGCGAATGGGTTGCACAAACGAACAAGCGCATCCTCGGCGGTGAAGTCGTCTCCGGCATCGACGAACTCGGCGTCTTGCTGATGGGGCATTCGAAGTGCGCCTACTGGTTCGGCTCACGATTGTCGACAGCGCAGGCACGAAAACTGGCGCCGTACAACTCGGCGACCGTGTTGCAGGTGACCGCGGGCGTGATGGCCGGGGTGGTCTGGGCTCTCGGAAACCCGGCACGGGGCGTGGTCGAACCCGATGAGATGCCCTTCGACGTATTGAGTGGTCTCTGTCGGCCCTATCTCGGTGAGGTGGTCGGCGTCTATTCCGACTGGACGCCGCTTCACGGACGCGCCCATCTGTTTCCGCAGGACATCGACCGCGATGATCCATGGCAGTTCCGCAACTTCCGGGTGATCTGATCGCCGGCTCCCGGCGAGACTATGCAAGATGCGGCCGGGTTTCCGAAGCCGGAATGCGGTACCGATGAAGGCCGGCGGTCAAGACTCCCGTGCAAGCTGCGCCCGGGAGAAGGCAGCCATTGTCAGGTCGGCCAGGTCCGCGACGTGGGCGTCGAACGCGGGTGTTTTCTCTTGCAGAACACGAGTGATCCCGATTGCCAGATCGGCTGGCGCGAGGATGGTCCGCTGGGAGCCGTACCCCCAGCTCAGGGCATAGGCCGCTTGTTTCGTGAGTTGCCCTGCAGCGCGAACCAGGTTGGCGGCCGGACGACCGCAGGCCTCGGCGACGATTCGCCCGTGCAGGCTGGAACCACAGTAGGCCGTGGCATTGGCGAGCAAGGCACAGATATCCCATAGATCGAGCGACCGGAACAGCGCGTGATCGACATCGGCATTCACGGCAAGCAGCCGCCGATAGACATCAAGATCATCGTGCCAGGGAGCCGCGCCGGCACGGAACAGAACAATCCCCAGGCTGGTTTCTCTTTGCAACTGCCGCAGTTGGCTTCCGATTTCACGGAGCGTGGCGTCGTCGCCAAATTCCGCGCTGAACTGCGCCGCAAGATATCCGCGGGGAAAGCGCCCGGCTAAGGCAGCGGGCTCGCCACTGACGCGGTGGCGGGCAATGCGCGATCCGCAAACTCGCGCGGTCGCCGCCGCCGGATCGGGCGCCAGAAAGGTTCGAATGCGCGCCTGTTCCAGTTGAACCTGCGTCACTCGATCGCGGACCCAGACCTGGTCGGCGTGTCGCAGACTCCCCAGGACCTCTTGCATCATCGATCCGGGCAACGTCGCCAGACCGGTTCCGCCGATCCCGAAGTATTGAAACCGCCGGGNGTGGCGGAACAGTGAGCGAGGGACGAGGTAGGCGACCTGCTGGCGCAGGCCCAGAAGTTCTTCGGACCAGGCCTGGCGCGCTGCCGGATCTTTGCCCTGGCAGGCGACCGCCCGGATCGCTGCCTCCGGCGAAAGCAGCATGACCGCCGCCTCGTAAAGCGAACAGGTAAGGACTTCGCCCCNCGTCTGCACCACATCGGCGGGCTGCTCGCCCCATTCCCGGGCGACTTCGGCAATGGAGCGCACCTTTCGTCCACCGAACGCGCTCAGATCGCGTTGCGCAAGCCCGGCAAAGACCAGCGGACGCTGCCGAAGGACCACCGCGGAAATCTCGGCCAGCAGAAGGTCGCCGAAGTTGTGCCGGTCGAAGGCGCCAANAAGAATCAGGGGAACATCGGACACTTGCGGCAGCTACTCCGGTGGGTTTGTTCCGTGATCCTCCCAGCGCAAGCTGCGCCCCAGCAGCGTCCAGAACACCGCCACCGGGGCGGCGGCCAGGGCAATCGCCCCGACGCTCATCCCCAATGCGGCAAGAGCGGCGTAGATCCAGCCAGAGAGGAGGTCGCCGCCACGGTACACGGCGGCATCGATGAAGGCCTTGGACTTGTAGCGTTGCTCGCGGTCGACGTGGGTGAACAGCACCTCGCGGGCAGGCTTGGCCAGCGCGTGGCGGCTGCTGTCGTAGAGTACCCGGACAACGAGCAGGACGGTCAGCGCGTGCGCTGCCGGGGCTGAACCCAGCGCGGCAAACCCGACTGCCGCCACCGCCGGCAACAGCGACAGCGTTGCCGCGACACCCAAGCGGTGGACGATGCGGGCGGTGAGCGACGTCTGGGTGATTATGGTGACGGCATTGACCGCCAAATCGATGCGCGCCAGAAAGGCCCGGCGCAGCGCGCGATCGCTGATCGCCTCGCCCACCAGGTGCGACTGGACGAAGTAGAGGATCGTCGAGGCGAACGTCATCAGCATGATCCACAACGCGATATTGCGCAGTTGTGGCGAGCGCAATACCGGAGCGATCCCGCTCCAGGCGCTGCCGCCGATTGGCGCCAAGGGTTCCCGGTTCAGCGGTGCGCAGGCATCGTCGGCGCGAAGCGCGACCGCACGGGCGAGCCAGCACGCGGCTTCGAGGGGCACCACTGCCAGCAGCAGGAGCAGGAACACCGGAACGTGGGTCGCGAGCAGCGCCGTGGTCGCCGAGCCGGCGATTCCCCNCAGCGACGAGCCGACCGAGATGAAACCGAACAGGCGCTTTCNCTGACCGTCGCGAAACACGTCGACGACCAGGCTCCAGAACACGGCAACGACGAACAGCGCGAAGACGCTGAGCCAGACATAGAAGACGCGGTCGATCCAGATGCGCGCCGATTCGGGCAGGAGAACCAGCGCGGCGTAGAAGGCGACCAGGTTGAGCGCAAAGAAGCGATTGGCCAGCGGTATGAAGACACCCCGGCGCAGCCGGGCCACGGCGAGCGAATAGAGCGGCACGCCCAGCAGCATGACGACGAACACGGCGCTCCACAGCAGTTGCAGGTTGCCGCGGTCGGCGGCGCCGATCTCGTCGCGAACCGGACGCAACAGATAGAAGGCGAAGAGGATGCAGAAGCCGTAGGCCGTGGCGAGGAACATCGGCACCGTCTCGCCGGTACGCACCGGAACAATCCTGGCGAAAAGGCTGGCGAGCACGCCTCAGTTGTCCGCGACCGCGTCGAAATAGCGCGCGATGGCCTGCCGCATCGCCGCATCCGGCAACCTGCCGCGGGCGGCCCCGAGGTTGTCCTCGACGTGGGCGGACTGCGTGCTGCCGGGAATCGCGCAGGTCACCGCCGGGTTCCCCAGCACGAACTTGAGGAAGACCTGCGCCCACGAGTCGCAGTCGATCTCTGCCGCCCAGGCTGGCAGCGGCCGGCTGCCGACAGCGCGAAACTGCGTCCCGCGGCCGAACGGCAGGTTGACCAGTACTGCCATGCCGCGATCGGCGGCCAGCGGCAGCAGCCGCGCTTCGGCGCCACGGTTGCCGACCGCGTAGTCCACCTGGATGAAATCCAGCGCCTCGCGACGCATGATCGCCTCCATTTCGGGTTACTGGCTGGCGCTCGAACTGGTGATGCCGATATGGCCGATGCGCCCCGCCGCCTTCTCCTCGCGCAGCGTGGGCAGCAGTGTCGCCGCTCCCCGCAGGTTGTGCAGCTGGACGAGATCGACGCGCCGGGTGCCGAGCGCCGCGAAGGACGCCTCGAGCCGCTGTCGACCCTCTTCGATGCCGTCGCGATCGACCTTGGTCGCGAGAAAGAGCCGATCGCGTAGGCCGGTTTCGCCGAGGATGAGGCCAATCGTGCGCTCCGAATCGCCGTAGGCAGGCGCGGTATCGACGACCTTGCCGCCGAGGCGGGCGAATGTCGCCAGCGTCTCGCGCAGGCGTGCGTTCCACGCCGGTTCCCCGGTCCGGAAGCGGTTGGTGCCGATGCCGACCACCGGCAGGCGGACTCCGGTCGACGGCACCGGCCGGGTCAGCAGTTCCGTCTGTGCCAGCAGCGTGGGCGGGGCGAGCGTCGCTGCAGCGGACAGGAGCCCGGCCTTGAGAAGTTTCCGGCGCGAAACGGGCGAGTGGACCGGCATCTCGTCTTCTTTCGACGCCTTATGGAGCGAGCGGATGACTGCGCCAGAAGCCGGGGTCGGGAATCGGCCCGACGCCGCCGCGGGCGTTGTCGGCCATGTGTTCGGGTCTTCCGGTGCCGGGGATGGCGCAGGTCACCGCCGGCTGGCTCAGAACGAACTTGAGCAACAGTTGCGCCCAAGTGGCGGCGCCGATGTCGGTCGCCCAGCCGGGCAGGGNGCGGTCACGCAGGCGGCGCAGCAGCCCGCCGCCGCCGAAAGGACGATTGATCAGCACCGCCATGCCGCGCTCCGCGGCCAGCGGCAAGATATTCCGCTCGGCCTCGCGCTCGTCGAGCGAGTAGTTGATCTGCAGGAAGTCGAAGCGCTCGGCACGCATCACCGCCGCCAGTTCGTCATAGGCGCCGGCGCTGTAATGCGTGATGCCGATGTAGCGGATGCGCCCGGCTGCCTTCAGTTCGCGCAGCATCGGCAGGTGTGTCCGCCAGTCGAGGAGGTTATGCACCTGCAGCAGGTCGACCGGGTCGGCGCGCAGCAGGCGCAGCGATTCCTCGATCTGGCGCCGCCCATCGGCGCGGCCCCNGGTCCACACCTTGGTGGCAAGGAATGCTCTCGAGCGAATGCCGGCAGCGGCGAGCAATTCGCCGGTCGTGGCCTCGGCGCGCCCGTACATCGGCGAACTGTCGATCACCGAACCACCGCCCGCGAACAAGGCGCGCAGCACCTCCGGCAGTTGCGCGTAGGCAGCGGAACCGGGGGCGACGTCGAACCCCTGATAGGTGCCGAGACCGATGACCGGCAGCGGCTCGCCGGTGGAAGGAATCGCCCGCGTCGGCATCGCCGGCGATGCGATCGACTGCAGCGCGCGCCCGCCGAGGGCGCAGGCGGCGATCGCGCCGGCCGAGAGACGCAGGAACTCGGCGCGTGTCATCGGCGTCGGGGATTTGGCCGTGCCAGGGCGTTCGATCATGCCAGAGGGTACTCTTGTCGCCATATTCCGGATCGTGCGAAGAGATTATCATCATTTCCGGGCCACGGCTTTCGTTGAACGTTCAGCGGGTCCATCATGAAGGCCTGTCGGGAGTCCGCTGCCTTTGCGCGCTGGCTCCCGGCGTTGCGTGTTACAGGGAATGGAGTCGCAATGTCGAGAACAGCTTGGTGCATTACGCGAATCATCGTGCTCGGCGTGGCCGCTGCGCTGTTCGCCGGGACGACACGGGCGCAGGACATGGCGCGGGAACGCCAAGCGATGGTGGACGAGGTAGCGGCGATGGCGCGCGCATTCGACGGCGGAACCGGGAAAGGCAGCATCGACCCGCGCGTTCTCGCCGCCCTCGGTCGCGTGCCGCGCCACGAGTTCGTCCCGCTCCTGTCGCGGGCCAGTGCCTACGACAACCGGCCGCTGTCAATCGGCCATGGCCAGACCATTTCACAACCCTACATTGTCGCCGCGATGACCGACTTGCTGAAAGTCGGCGCCGGCGACACGGTGCTGGAGATCGGCACCGGCTCGGGCTATCAGGCGGCGGTCCTGGCCGAGCTTGGCGCCAGCGTGGCGTCGATCGAGATCGTCGAGCCGCTGGCCAGGGAAGCAGGGGAGCGGCTGCAACGACTCGGCTACGCCGGGGTGGCGACGCGGGTCGGCGACGGTTACCACGGCTGGCCGGAGCGCGGGCCGTTCGACGCCATCGTCGTGACCGCCGCGGCCAGCCACGTACCGCCGCCCCTCGTGCAGCAGTTGAAGCGCGGCGGCCGCATGGTCATCCCGATCGGCGCCGCCTTCCAGACCCAGCAGTTGATGCTGGTCGAGAAGCGCGCCGACGGCGCGCTGACGACGCGGCAGTTGATGGCGGTGCGTTTTGTTCCGCTCACCGGCGGCCACGACTGATCCTTGCCAAGCAATGTACCGGCGTCCGCCGCTCGTTGCCGTCGCCGCCATCTCGGCCGCCGCGCTGGCTTACGAGGTATTGCTCCTGCGGCTCTTCGCCATCATCCAGTGGCACCATTTCGCCTACCTCGCCATCAGCGTCGCCCTGCTCGGCATCGGCACCGCCGGCACCTTCGTCACCTTGGCCCGGCGCCGGTTGCTGGCGCTATATCCGCACAGCTTCTCGCTTGCTGCTGCCGGCTTTGCCGTGGCTGCGGTCGCCTGCTTCGCGGCCGCCGAGCACGTCCCGTTCAATGTTCTCGAGATCGCCTGGAACCCCGCGCAGTTGCTCGGTCTGGGAGCGATCTACGCGTTGCTGTTCATACCCTTCTTCTGTGCGGCAACGGCGTTGTGTCTCGCCTATGCCGCCTTCGGCAGCGACGTTGCCCGCCTGTATGGTGCCGACATCGCCGGCGCCGGACTGGGCAGCGTGGGCCTGCTGGCGATCCTGTTCGTGCTGCATCCCGCCGACGCGCTGCGGGTCATTCTCGCCCTCGGATTTGCCGCGGCGGCGCTGGCCGCATGGCCGGAGGCGCGGCGTCCCGCCATCGTCTTCGCGCTCGCCGCGCTCGCCGTCCCGTGGCTGCTGCCGGCGTCGGCGCTGGAGCTTGTTCCCTCCGACTACAAGGATCTACGCCAGGCCCTGCGCGTCAAGGATGCCCGCATCGTAGCGCAGCGCTTCAGTCCGCTCGGGGTCGTGACGGTGGTCGACAGCCCGCTGGCGCCGCTGCATCATGCGCCGGGGCTAAGCCTCAATGCCGCCGCCGGACCGCCGCCGCAACTGGGGCTGTTCATCGACGGCCAGGCGGCCGGCGCGCTGACGCGGTACGACGGCGACCTGGCGCCGCTCGCCTACCTGGGCGACACCACGGCGGCCCTGCCTTATCGTCTGCTCGACCACCCGCGCGTGCTGGTGCTAGGCGCCGGCGCCGGCAGCGACGTGCTGCAGGCGCTGATCCATGGCGCCCGGCGGATCGATGCCGTCGAACTCGACGCGCAAGTCGTGGCGCTGGTGCAAAAGGATCTCGCCGCTTTTTCGGGTCGACCCTACGGCGCGCCCGGCGTGCGCCTGCATATTGCTGAAGCGCGCGGCTTCGTCGCCGCCAGCCGGGAGAATTACGACCTGATCCAGGTCGCACTGCTCGATGCTTTCGCCAGCAGCGCCGCGGGGCTTGGCGCGCTGAGCGAAAGCCATCTGTACNNCGTCGAGGCGCTGCAGGCGTATCTGGCACGGCTTGCCCCCGGCGGTCTGCTGGCGGTCACGCGCTGGGTGGCGTTGCCGCCGCGCGACAGCCTGCGCCTCTTCGCCACCGCCATTGCCGCGCTGGAACGGCGCGGCGTCGCCACGCCGGGGCGGGCGCTGGCGCTGATCCGGGGCTGGAACACGGTGACCCTGCTGGTCAGGAACGGCGAGTTCTCTGCCGCCGACGTCGCGGCCATCGCGGAGTTTTCGCGCCAGCGCTCGTTCGACACCGTCTATCTGCCGGGCATCGTTGCCCCCAGCGCCAACGTCTTCAACATCCTGGAGCGCGACGACTTTTTCGCCGCTACGCAGGCGCTGCTCGGCCCCGACCGCCAGGACTTTCTCGATCGCTACAAGTTCGACGTCGCGCCGGTCGACGATGACCGGCCGTATTTCTTCCATTTCTTCAAGTGGCGGACCCTGCCCGAACTGGCGACGGTGCGCGCTCGCGGCGGGTTACCGCCGCTCGACTGGGGCTACCCGATCCTGGTCATGGCGCTGCTGCAGGCGGTGGTGGCGAGCCTGCTGCTGATCCTGCTGCCGCTGGCACTGGCCGGCACGCGCCGGGTCTTCGCGCCGGCGCGACCCGCGCTGCGCCGGCGCGTGGCGTTGTATTTTCTTGCCCTCGGGCTGGGCTTCATGGCGATCGAGATTCCGTTCCTGCAACGCTTCTCGCTTTTCCTCAGCCACCCGCTTCATGCCGCGGCGGTGGTGCTGGCCGCATTTCTCGTCTGCGCCGGGCTCGGGGCGCGCTTCTCGAGGCGGTTGCGGTCTGGCGCGCGCTGGCCATTCGCCGCCATTGCGGCCCTCGGGTTGCTCTATGTGCTCCTGCTGCCGCCGTTGCTCGGCGAATTGATGGGGCTGGCGCCGGGCTGGAAGATCCTGCTGACGATCGCGCTGATCGCACCGCTGGCGTTCTGCCTCGGCATGCCGTTNCCCCTCGGGCTGGCCGCGGTCGCCAGTCGCGCCGAGGGGCTGGTGCCGTGGGCCTGGGGGATCAACGGCTTCGCCTCGGTGGTGGCGACCCTGCTGGCGACCCTGCTCGCCATCCACTTCGGCCAGGCGGCGGTGCTGCTGCTGGCCGTGGTCATCTACGGCGTGGCGGCGTGGCAGTTTCCCGGGAAGACTGATCCTGAAAATAGTAGTTGAGACGCAGATGACACAGATTGCCGCAGATCAAGACCATTCTTGCAGGGACGCTGGGCATTTACCCAGTGGGTAAGCGACGGTCTGTTGCCAAGTCGCTGTATTCAATCTGCATCTATCTGCGAAATCTGCGTCAAACACGGTTTTCGGGCTGATCCGCCGGTCGCACGGCTGCCCTGGCGATCACCCTTGCACGCTGCCTGCGGGCGCGCGCGTCAGCGGCACGAAGGCGACGAGCAGGATGTTGCGGGTTGCGATGGCGCCGTCGGCGTGTTTCTCGACGACCTGCAGTTCCTGAACGCTGCCGGGCAGGCCGACCGGAATCACCAGTCGCGCTCCCGGCTTCAATTGTTCGACCAGCGGCGGCGGCACCCGCGGCGCCGCGGCGGTGACTATGATCCCGTCGTACGGGGCATGCTCCGGCCAGCCGTGGTAGCCATCCGCGTGCCGGACGGAGACGTTGTCGTAGCCGAGCCGGCCCAGCCGCTGCCCAGCTGCCGTCGCCAGTGCCGCGATGATCTCGACGCTGTGAACCTGGCGCACCAGTTGCGCCAGCACGGCGGCCTGATAGCCGGAGCCGGTGCCAATTTCGAGGACGCTGTCCTGCCGACGCGGCGCCAGCAGATCGGTCATCAGCGCCACGATGTAAGGCTGGGAAATGGTCTGGCCGTGGCCGATCGGCAGGGGGCCATTGGCGAAGGCACGGTGGCGGCCGGATTCGGGAACGAACTCCTCGCGCGGCACCGCTGCCATGGCGGCCATGACGCGCGGGGCGAAGGCGTCCCTGCCGATTTCGTGCCGGGTGTAGGCGACCTCGCGCTCGATGTCGCGCAGCATCTCTTCCTGTCCGGGGTATGCGAACATGGCGGATCGGCTCGCGCCCTCAGCAGGTCACGTGAAACAGCGCGATCACCTTGCCGCTCGCCCTGTTCCAGCGCTGGATCGCTTCCGGGGTGCGGGCCAGTTCGACCTTGACCTTTCTTTTCGCGAAGTAGTCCGCCGCCTCGTCCGAGAGCCCGACCATCCCGTTGTGGCCGGCGCCGATGATCAGCCGTTTGGCGTCCTTGTCGAAGATGACCTCAGCTTCCGCCAGCGAGATGACGTGCGAGGTTCCATAGACAGCCTTGGACAGTTTTTTCTGGCGCTTGCTGACCGCGCCGTCGAGACCGATCATCACGTCGTTGTCGATCCGCCGCCCAGCGATGGTGATCGAGCCGAATTCGCTGCCGTTGATGTTTGGTTTCATGGTCTCGTTCCTGTCCGTGTTCCAGCGAAGCGTCGACATGTTGCGATCCCGACGTTCCGCGACATGCCTGAATCGGCGTCCCCCAAAGCGAAGGGTTCCGCCTCGCGCCCGTCGCACCTTCAACCCTGCTGCGGTCGACCGCCATTTTGGACCCGTTTTCAGCCGGGCCGCAAGGCGGATGCGATGGGCGTGGCGGCGAGGCGTTTACTGCCGGGCGCCGGGAGGCGTCGAGTCCAAGGAGCGTTGCTCCCCGCAATCGCAAGAGCGGCGGCGAAAAGCCACTGACAAAGACGGGGATGCACCTGCTCGGCGCTTCAGGACATGATCAGGCGGTCGGCAAACAGGGCCGCGAACAGCAAGGTCAGGTAGAGGATCGAGTAGCGAAAGCAGCGACGGGCGAGGGCGTCGCTGTAGCTGCGCACGAGTGCAATCGCATAGCCGAGGAAGATCAGGTCGAGAACGCTGATCGCCACCAGATAGATCCAACTCGCCATTCCGAGCACGACCGGAATCAGGCTGGCCACGGCGAGCATCGCCGTGTACATCAGGATGTGCCGGCAGGTGAAGGCGACGCCGTGCGTGACGGGAAGCATTGGCAGTCCCGAGCAGGCATAGTCGTCGCGCCGGTAGCAGGCCAGCGCCCAGAAATGCGGCGGTGTCCACAGGAAGATGATCTGGAACATGACCAACGGCTCGGCCGATACCTGCCCCGTCATCGCTGCCCAGCCGAGCACCGGAGGCATGGCGCCGGAGGCTCCGCCGATGACAATGTTCATCGGTGTCGCCGGCTTCAGGAGCAGCGTGTAGATGATCGTGTAGCCGACGAACGTACCCAGCGTCAGCCACATCGTCAGGTCATTGATGAAGGCATGGAGCAGCCAGAGCCCCGTGGAGCCAAGCAGCGTGGCCAGGGTGACTGTTTCGAGCACCGAAATGTCTCTGCGGGCAGTGGCCCGCCAGCTGGTGCGCGCCATTCGCGCGTCGATGGTGCGCTCAACCAGACAATTGAGCGCTGCTGCGGAGAATGCGACCAGTGCAATCCCGGTCGATGCGACTACGAAGCGCAGCAGTGGCGGGAAGCCGGGCGTCGCCAGGAACATTCCGATCATCGCCGTAAACGCGATGAGGCAGTTGACCCGGGGCTTGCACAGCTGAAAGAAAGCGGCCAGGCGGCGTGATACGGGAAGGTTGGGTTCGACGACGGTTTGCATGTTGGGTCTCCTGGCCGCCCCGAGAAAATTCCGGATCAGCAACAAGTGCCAGCCAGGCTCATCCGGCAAGCCTGGCGGGCCGCAGAGAGAGTTCAGGGGCGGATCCGGGCGCTACGATCGAAGTTCCTGCACAATTCGTTGCTTGACCGCCGGGTGCCGACGCAACAACAAAGCGCAGGATCCGTCCGGATTTCCTATCCTCACCACTCGCCGTCAGTTGCCGCGCGTCGCTACATATTCGGAGACGGCGGCGATGTCCGCATCGCTGAGGCGGGCGGCGACGTCACGCATGACTTTTGCCTCGTCGTTGGCCCGGCTGCCGTCCTTGTATGCCTTGAGCTGCTTCTCGAGATAGTTTGCGTGCTGGCCGCCGATCGCCGGTGCCAGGACGGTCGGTGCCCTGCTCATCAGCTTGCCCCAGTCCCGGTTTCCCTCACCCGACTTGCCGTGGCAACCGATGCACGCCGGAACCACCTGCGGGCGACCCTTGCCCTTGAGGAAGATCTGCTCGCCCTTGGCCAGGAGATCCTTGTTGCTGACCTCGTTCGCCTTCATCTTCTGGCTGGCAAAGAAGGCAGCGATGTCCGCCAGGTCCGCTTCGGCGACCGCCTGGGCCTGCGGCGACATCTGCTCGTTGTTGCGCCGTCCCGACTTGAAGTCGTGCACCTGCTTGATGACATACTCGGGCAACTGACCAGCCAGCTTCGGCCACGGATCGGCCGGCGGCGGCAAGGCGATGCTGTTGCCATCGGGGCCGTGGCAGGCGGCACAGACTGCGGCCTTGGCCTGACCGAGTTCGGCGTTCCCGGCGGCGAGTGCGGCACCGGTGACCCCAAGAAACGCTATTCCGAGAATGGTCGCGGTCTTGAACATGTTCCTTCCTTCCTCCCCACGGGGCAAGAGCCAGAATTTGCACTACGCCGCACATTCTGTCACTATTCTGCGACAAATTGTCACAGGCCAGGTATTATGAACAGTCGTTGCCTGGCTGGCAACCGGGCCCGAGGAGCGCCCGCCGTCATAATCAGGACCACGAAGGGAGGATTCGCGATGTCCCAGCACGACGCTGCCCATCACCATGCCGGTCACGCCCACGCCCATTGGGACTACAGCATTTGGCCGGCGATCATCAGCATCGGCGTCCTCGCGTGGAGCCTGGCCTTCTGCTTCCAGTTCGTCTATCACATGCCCTTTGCGGCGCTGATTGCCTTCGGCCTGGGAGTGCCGATGATCCTTGGCGGCGTCGCCGGTTGGACGAGCGAGGCGATCGGCAAGGGTGAGGGCCTGTCGTATGGGGCGATGGGCTGGTTCATCCTGGCCGAGGCGATGATCTTCGCGACCTTTTTCGTATACTACTGGTACATGCGCCTCTCCGCCCCTTCATGGCCACCTGAAGGGACGCCGACGCTGCCGATCGTATATCCCCTAGTGATGACCGTGATCCTCGTTTCGTCGTCGTTCACCATCCACATGGCGGAAGAGGAGGCGATGCATCGCGGCGACCGGGGAACGGTTCTCAAGTGGTTGCTCCTGACCATGCTCCTGGGTTTCACCTTCCTCGGCATGTCGATCTACGAGTGGGGCCACCTGATCAGGGAGGGATTCACCATCTCGAGCAACAGCTTCGGAACGACCTTTTACTCGATTACCGGACTGCATGCGTCACACGTCATCGTCGGCCTGGCGATCTTCACTGCCGGGCTCTTTCCAGCCCTGAAAGGCACCATACCGGCGGGGTTCTGGCGGCCAGCCAGTCTCTACTGGCATTTCGTGGACATCATTTGGTTCTTCGTCGTCTCGCAAGTNCACTTCTGGTAGCGGTGTCGGCATTGGCATACGCAGTCGGCGAGCCGACCCGCAACAGTTCGCCGGACACCTCCGTCATGCGCATCGACGAGCCGCAGTTCCTCGGCGCGCGGCTCGACGGTGGGGCGGCGTTCACCGACAGCGAGGGGCATGGCTTCCGGCTCGAGCAGATGTTCGGCAAGCCGCTGATATTGCTGCTCTCCTACTACGGCTGCGACGGGACCTGCCCGACGATGAACATGGAACTGGCGAAGGTGCTGGCGAAGGTCGACCGGTTCAGGCTGGGCACCGACTACCGCGTCCTGACCGTTTCCTTCGACAAGCGCGATTCGAGCAGCACGGCGGCCGAATTCCTGCGCAAGACGGGCGGCATCCCGGAAGCGTGGCACGCCGGCTGGCGGCACGCAGTCCTTGCCGGTGACGATATGGCCGCCTTCGTCGGCAGCGTGGGTTTTCGNTTTTTCTGGTCGGATGCGGCGAAGGCCTTCCTGCATCCGAACGTGCTGGTCTTCGTGACACCGGAAGGACGGGTCGCGCGCTATATCTACGGGACGCGGATGGATGCCAGGGCGGTGGAACTGGCGCTGACCGAAGCCGACTGGGAACGTATTGCCAATTCGACGGCGGTCTTCGATATCGTGACCGGAGCGTGTTTCAGCTACAACTACGAAGAAGGCAGGTACCAACTGAATTACTCGCTGCTCGCGGGTGTGGGGTCCCTGATCCTGGGTCTCGCCTTGATGGGCCTGGGGGCATGGGGATATCGGAGGAAGATGGGGAGGTTGCATGAATAGGTTACTCAAGCACTGGGCAGCGACGGCCATGTTCGCAGTCAGCAGCGCGGCCATGGCGGCAAGTGGTGATGGGCAGAGCGGCGGCCAGGCCGCAGAGTTGGGGAGAATGTCGACGCTCCAGTACCTCCAGAAGGGCGAAGCCCGGTTCCCAGACCCGGCTCCCGCTTGGAATTACCTCTGGGGGAGGTCCTGATCGACATCACGGTCATCGGCATCGTCTTTGCGCTTATGACGGCCTACTTCATCTGGCGCTATCGACGGGTGCCCGGCGGACCGCGGGTCGGCAGCGGACCGAAGCTCTCTCCCGCAGCGGCGATCGGCTGGGCGGTCATCCCGGCCTTCGTCTTCCTTGCCGACGACTTCTTCCTCGCCGCCAACGGCTGGGTGCTGTGGAACAAATTCCGGGATGTACCGGCCGATCGCCTCGAGATTCACCTCGAATCGGGGATGTACAGCTGGGACTACACCTATCCGAACGGTGTGCAGACACAGAACGAGCTGATCGTCCCCGCCGGCAAGCCGATCCTGCTGCGCATGACGAGTCGCGACACGCTGCACAGCCACTTCATTCCGGACTTCCGGGTGAAGGAAGATTCGATGCCGGGCCGCACGACCTTTCTCTGGTTCCTGCCCAGGAGGCCGGCAAGGAACACATCGTGACCTGCGCCGAATACTGCGGCGTCATGCACTCGTACATGGCTGGTCGAGTGATCGTGAAGACGCCGGAAGAATTCAAGCAATGGTATGAAGCGGGCGGGGCTGCTGCCAAGAGAAGTAGTTGAGTGAGGGGAGGACGCGGGACATGAACCTGAAAGAATGGATCTTCACCACCGACCACAAGCGCGTCGGTGTACTTTATCTGATCGGCTCCATGGCTGCCTTCATCGTTGCCGGCATCATGGCGATGTTGATGCGCATCGAGTTGTCGACGCTGGGGCCGACGATCACCAGCAATCCGTCGAGCTACAATGTCTGGCTCTACGCGCACGGCGCGGTGATGATCCTTGGCTTCCAGATTCCGGCGTTGACCGGATTTTTCGCCAACTACTGCATTCCGCTGATGATCGGGGCCAAGGATGTCGCGTTTCCTCGCGTCAACGCGCTGTCGGTGTGGTTGTTCTACGTCGGCATCGTTCTCGCACTGCTCACGTTCTTCATCCCCGATCCGCCGGACGTTATGTGGACCGGTTATCCGCCCTACTCGACGATCACCGCCGGAAACACCGCCCTGTATTCCTTCACGGTGCTGATTCTCGGCTTCGCGTCGATCATCGGCGGCGTCAACTTCCTGACGACCATCGCCTATATGCGTGCACCGGGACTAACCTGGAACAAGCTCAACATCTTCGTCTGGTGCACGCTCGGTGCCTTCGTCCTGCAACTCATCTTCGTTCCCGTCCTGGGAACGGCGGTGACGCTGATCAGCATGGACAAGTATCTTGGAACCACCTTCTTCGATCCGACGCGCGGCGGCGACGTCCTGACCTACCAGAACCTCTTCTGGTTCTACTCGCACCCGGCTGTNCACGTCATCTTCCTGCCCTTCTTCGGTGTCCTGTTCGAGATCGTCGCCACCTTCGCCAAGAACCGGATTTTCAACTACCACGCGGTCGTCTATGGCGGCATCGGCGGCATCATCCTGCTGTCGGGCGTCGTGTGGGTCCACCACCTGTACGTGTCGGGCATGATCGACTGGATCCGCATCGGTCAGATGGTCACCACGCTGATGATCTCGGTGCCGGTCGGCCTCATGCTGATCGGCCTGGTGGGAACGCTGTACAAGGGGTCGATCACCTTCGAGACGCCAATGCTCTATGCGCTGGGAGTACTGTTCCTCTTCCTGATCGGCGGCCTGACCGGGATCCCGCTGGCGTTGCCCTCGCTGACGCTGCACCTGTCGGAGACTTACTACGTGGTCGGGCACTTCCACTACGTCATGGCGGTTGCCGGAACCTTCTCGATCTTCGCCGGAGTNCACTACTGGTTTCCCAAGATCACCGGACGCATGTACAACGAGTTCTGGGGCAAGCTGGGGTTTTGGATCACCTTCGTCGGCACCAACATCGTCTTCTGGACGATGATGGACATCGGGGTCAAGGGAATGCCGCGTCGTTATTACGACTATTCGCACTTCTCGCAATTCGAGAGTGCGCATCAGCTGATGACCATTGGTGCGGCCATTCTTGGCGTCGGCTTTGCCATCGCCCTGGTGAACTGGATCGTCGGCGCCATGAAGGGCAAGCCGGCGGGGGACAATCCGTGGCAGTCGATGTCGCTCGAATGGACCACCGTATCGCCCCCGCCGCATGGCAACTGGCCGTCGCCGCCGAGCGTCAGTGCGGATTGGACGCCCTACGCCTACGACAGGCGCTGAGTTGCTGGTCGGATCGGGCGCCTTCGGGCGCCCTTTTCTTGCCACTGCGCTCCGGTCGACCGGGATGAGCAGGCGCTGGTGGCTGGCAGTGGCGGCTGTCGGGTTTCTCCTCGTTCTGCTCGCCGCAGGCCTCATCTGGCGAAACCTGTCCGTCGAGCGCGCGTTGCCCCTGGACCCGGCGCAGATGCGCCTGCAGTCGGCGACGGTCCTGGATGACGATCGGCCGCTACCAGAGTTCACCCTCGTCCGCGCCGGTGGGACATTTGCCAACAGCGACCTCAATGGCCGCTGGACACTGCTGTTCTTTGGTTACACGTTTTGCCCGGACGTCTGTCCGACAGCCCTGCAGTTGCTGAAGGAACTTCGGAGCAAGTTGGCCGAGAGGACAGTCACGCTGCCCCAAGTGGTGATGGTTTCGGTTGACCCGCGCGATGACCCACTAACCCTGAGCCGCTACGCGAGTGCCTTCGACCTGGCTTTCATCGGTGCAACGGCTGACGACGTCGGACTGGCGCCATTGGTGAGGCATCTCGGCGTTTACTACTTGCGGCACGACAAGGACGGGGAGGCAGGCTATGTCATTGACCACTCGGCGGCAATCTATCTGATCGACCCGCGTGGGCGCCTGAAAGCGGTGTTCCCCGCGCCGCAGACATTGCCGGCCATGTTGCAGGATTACCTGGCACTGGTGCGCTGAGGTCTTGCAGTAGCCGGCGCGGCTGAAGGGGCAAGCGCCGGCGTCCCGGGTCTTCGCCCGACGGCGGGGCTGCAACCCGGCGCACGTTCCGGCGAATGCCAGACGGCAGCCGTCACGGTCGTCACGCATCGGACGCTCCGGCGCTTCGCCGATCTGTTCCCATCTGCATGTCAATGCTGAAAAAACTGCACTCCAATCAGGAGGGGGCGATGGGAAGAAAGGCCAGCGGAGCGGAGTTTCTGGCTAACAGTTGGCGCTCGCGGGGAGTGAGCGCCATGGTAGCCTTTAGCCCTTATGCGGCGCCTGCGGGACACTTATGGCAATTTTGATCCTGGCCAGCAATGAACTTCTGCCAGGTTATTCCGGCGGAAGCCGGAATCCGGTACCAGCAGCGACAGTCCTCTGGCCCACGGCTTCCGCCGGTGTAACCAGGGCAATCGCATGAATGACACCGTCGTTGACCGCAAGAAATAATCGTTTACGTTCAAGGAGTTGCTTGGGGGCTGTTCACAGTCTCGTGAGTTGTGTAGTTTTCTGTCTTTTGGAGAGATCCATGGAGACGGAAGGCAGGTTGCGCGTAGCAGACGTATTTGTCGGTATTCGGGACCCGCGGCAAGCAAGGAAGGTCGACCACGACCTGGTGGAACTGCTGGTGATTGCGGTGTGTGGGGTGCTGGCAGGCGCCGACGACTTTGTCGAGATTGAAGAATGGGCCAAGGAGAAGCAGGACTGGTTCAGGCGGTATCTGCGGCTCGCACATGGCATTCCCTCGCACGACACCTTTGGCCGGGTCTTCGCGACGATTGATGCCGAGGCGTTCGGTGCGGCCTTCCGGCGCTGGGTGAGCAGCATCGTCCCGGTCTTGGGGAAGGACGAAGTCATCGCCCTCGACGGCAAGACCAGTCGGCGGTCCGGAAAGGTGGATGCCACCCCTTGCATCTGGTCAGTGCCTTTGCCGCCGGTGCGGGGCTGGTGCTGGGGCAAAGGGCGACCGCCGCCAAGTCGAACGAGAAGACGGCGATTCCCGAATTGCTGGCCACCCTGGCCCTGGAAGGCTGCCTCGTCACCCTCGACGCCATGGGCACCCAGCCCAGCATTGCGCAGGCGATCCGGGACCGGGGTGCCGACTACATCCTGTCGCTCAAGGATAACCAGCCTCTGCTCGCCGAATCGGTGCAGGACTTCTTCATGGCGTTCCAGGCCGCTCCCGACAAGACGCCCCACCGCTTCGACGAGGCCGTGGAGAAGGATCACGGTCGCTTGGAGGTACGCCGCTGCTACGCCTTCGATCAACTCGACTGCCTGCATGCCCCGGAACGCTGGCCGGACTTGAAGTCGTTTGCCGTGATTGCTTCGGAACGAACGATCAAGGGCAAGACGACGCTGGAGCATCGCTTCTACATCAGCAGCCTGCCGGCAGACGCGACGCGTCTGAACCAAGCGGTGCGCCAACACTGGCGCGTGGAGAACAGCCTGCACTGGTGCCTGGATGTCGTCTTCGGCGACGACCAGATGCGCGCACGGACCGGCAATGCCGCCCACAACTTCGCCGTAATGCGTCACTTCGCCTTGAATCTCATCCGCCTCGATCCCGTCAAGCGCAAGGGCGGACTCAAAGTGCGACGCCTCATCGCCGCTACTTCCGACACCTACCGCGCTCAACTCCTCGGTCTTGTATAGGATTCATGCGATTGCCCTGCCGGTGTAACGGGGAGCGTCATCTCGCATCTGATGATTCTTTATAATGAGAATTTTGATTGAGACACTACACGTGACAGACAACAATCACGGAATTTTCAGTTTTGGCTCGATGACGCTGATCGTCGGCGGCCTCGCATTGTTGGGTCTGCTCGCCTGGGGCTGGGTATCCGGGCAGTCGCTGCCGCTATGGCCGGCGCTGCTGGTGGCGGCTGTAAACGTCGTCGCCTCCGTGAAGGTCTTTCGGGAAACCAAGGCGAAGAGGGCGGCGATGCAGGCAGCTGCGGCCGAAGCAGCGCAGAAAAAGCGCAAGGAAAAATGATCTCCGGTAGCATTGCGCGCCAAATCGGATTAGCAGCCGTATTCGTCGCAGTCCTCACGCTTGGTCTGTCGGGTTGCAGTCAACGAAGCGGTCACGATCCCTACGCGCTGATGGAAGGNGAAAACATCTACAAGGCCGAGTGCGCGAGTTGCCACGGCGTGAAGCTCGAGGGGCAGCCGGACTGGCGCACGCGCCGCCTGGATGGCCGGCTGCCGGCACCGCCGCACGATGCGAGCGGACACACCTGGCACCATCCCAAGGAGCAATTGTTCGCGATCGTCAAGTTTGGGCTGGTGCCACCGAATGCGCCCGAAGGCTACGCTTCGGACATGCCGTCCTACGCCGGCAAACTCACCGACCGGCAGATCGAGAATGTGCTCGCCTGGATCGAGAGCCAGTGGTCGCCCGAGACCAGGCAGCGGCGTGCAGAGATGCTGCAGCGCCGATGACTGCCAACAACCACCGTTCTCGGCGCCGTGGATTGTGTCGCCCGCGCACGAAAAAGCGCTGTACGCTGCGGGCAGTTGCCCGCAGCGTACAGCCCCGCTTAAGCCTCAACTGCATCATCGTGCGTTCCTCGCAGCGGAGGTGTTCGCATATCGTTCCCGTTGCAACACATTACCTCATGCTATAAGGAGCACTTCCGTAGTGAGGCCGAGCGGATATGTCTTGCGGGCCGCAATAGGACCAAAGTCGAGTTTCGCAATACCGACCTGACGGGGTGCCACCGCGGGCGCTAATTGGTGTTGAGCTATCACAATGGACAGAATCGCGCCCTGGCTGGTCTTCGTGGCAAGGCGATAGTTGTTTCTTCGGGTATGCCTCTTGCGCGGATATATGCCCGACGTTGCATTCCCGGTTTGGTCGACCTGCTGATCTCTGGGGCCCGAAGCGGAGAAGGTGCAGTTTTTGCTTCGTTTTGCCGGACACCGACCGCGATGCCAGGGAGCGCCTGAAGGGATCCCTCCCGCGTATTCACCCATTTTTTCGGTCTTCAGGGTGACGTGGCACTGACGACGGCCGTGAGCGATGCGTTCCACGTCTTGAGTTCGCGTAAGGAGGTCGGGAGTGAGGTCGGATGCATGCTGGACCACCCTTCGGGAGCCTGCTTTGGTAGTCTGCCGCTTTATGTTGGGGATTCAGCCAGTGTCACGACTTCGCCGCCGATATAGGGCAGTTGCTGGCCGGGCGTCAATGGAGTCAACTAGTGTAGTGCTGCATTCTGTTTGGAGCTTAAGCGGCTGTTGGCTCGGATAACCTTCTGCAGGATGTCGCGAGCGCTTTTTGTCCAGATGAACGGTTTGGGGTTGGAATTGTGATGAGCGACATAGTCATCGATGGTGGCGACCAGTTCGGGGACGCTGCTGAAGACGCCACGACGCAGTCGTTCGGTGGTGATGTCGCGGAAGAAACGTTCGACCATGTTCAACCACGAAGCCGAGGTCGGTGTGAAGTGCATGACGAAGCGCGGATGCATGGCCAACCATTCCTGCACGGCCGGGTGCTTGTGCGTGGCGTAGTTGTCGGCGATCAAGTGCAGCGCCTTGCCCTTGGGAGTCTCACGATCCACTTTCTTCAGGAATTTCAGCCACTCTGCGTGCGTGTGGCGCTGTTGACACTGGCCGATGACTTGACCGTCCAGAACATTGAGGGCGGCGAACAGCGTCGTGGTGCCGTTGCGCTTGTAATCGTGGGTCATTGTGGCTGCTCGCCCCTGCTTCAGTGGCAGGCCGGGTTGCGTGCGGTCGAGCGCCTGGACTTGGCTCTTCTCGTCGCAGCACAGGACCAGGGCGTGCTCGGGCGGCGACATGTACAGGCCGACGATGTCTTCCAGCTTCTCGACGAAATTCGGGTCACGCGAGACCTTGAAACCACGCACCAGATGCGGTTTCAGCCCTGCTGCCCGCCAATGCCGGGAGACCGTGGAGTTATGGACGCCCAATTCCGCTGCCATCTTGCGCGTACTCCAATGCGTCGCCGCTTCGGGCAGGCTCTGCGTCGTCAATTCCACCAAGCGCGCACGGTCCACCTTCGTCGGCGGCACTCNCCGCGGCAAATCCCGCTCGATTCCTGCCAGCCGACTCTGCGCGTAGCGCCCACGCCAGCGCGCCGCTTGAATTCGACCAATGCCCAGTTGCTCCGCGATCTCCTTGTCTTGCAAGCCATCCGCCGCGAGTACCACGATGCGTGCTCGTTGCGAAAGCCTCACACTCGTCAAGCGGGACGACGTCAGTTTCGTCAGTTCCAATCGCTCGTCCTCCGTCAATTCGATCTTGGGCGCAACTCGCATTCGAACACTCCGCTAATATGCTTTACGAATTATACCGGAGGTGCCCAATTAAGTCTTCTCAAGAGCGCAGCACTACACTAGGGGGCTTCCGGTTGCCCTAAAGCAGGCAGAGTGATGTGAAAGCGCATCGCCACCAGGCGCAAGACAAGCACGATGGCCATCGCAGCCCAGGCGGCGCTGACCGGTGGCACGCCGAGTTCCTGTAGCCCGACCAGTGCCAGCGCGCCGACCCAGGCAGCGGTGGCGTAAAGCTCGCCTTGCAGAAAGACCAAGGGAACATCATTGCACGGGATGTCGCGCAACACCCCACCGACCACGCCGGTGATAACCCCCATCAAGCTTGCAGCTAGCCACCGAGCATGCCACTGCAGCGCAATCTGGGTGCCGACGATGGTGAACAGTGTCAAGCCGATGGCGTCCGGGATCAGGAACAGCCGCGGTGGCACCGGCAGCAAGCGGGCGATGAAAAAGGTGATCAGGCCTGTCCCGAGCGCCGTCATCAGGTAGCCCTGATCGACGACNNCCCAGAAGACATTGCGGTCGAGCAACAGGTCGCGGATGGTGCCGCCGCCCAGCGCGGTGGCAACGCCGACCAGCAGGGCGCCGATCAGGTCCATCTGCTTGCGGCCGGAGTCGAGCACGCCGGTTAGCGCATTGACTGCTACTGCCGCCATGCCGACCCAGTAGAGCAGGGCGTCCATGCTGACCTCAGCGCTGATGAACCTTCATCGCACGCTGCGCCTCGCGCTTCGAGTCCTTTTCCAGTTCGTCAGCGCGCTTGTCGTACTGCTTCTTGCCTTTGGCGAGACCGATTTCCAGCTTGATGCGCCCCCGCGTGAAGTGCAGATCGAGCGGCACGAGCGCATAGCCGGCGCGTTCGACCTTGCCGATCAGTTTCATGATTTCACGTTCGTGCAGCAACAGCTTGCGCGTACGCGTCGGATCGGGACTGACATGGGTGAACGCCGTCAGCAGCGGAGTGATGTGCATGCCTATCAGGAAAAGCTCGCCGCCCTTGATGATGACATAGGATTCCTTGATGTTCATCCGGCCGGCACGGATGGCCTTGACCTCCCATCCTTCGAGGGCAATGCCCGCCTCATGCTTCTCCTCGATGAAGTAATCGTGGAAGGCCTTTTTGTTGACCGTGATGCTCATGCTGCCGACGATCCATTAAAATTGGCCATTCTACAGGATTAAGGAATTCGTCCCGACGCATGGCCCTGGTCGAAAAATCCGTACTGATCGGACAGCCCGCCGACCGCATGTTCGAACTGGTTGACCGTTGCGAAGACTATCCCGCCTTCCTGCCATGGTGTAGCCAGACTGCCGTCAATTTTCGCGATGCGACGAAGACGGTCGCGACTCTCCATGTCAATTATCACAGCGTAAAGACCTGCTTCACGACCGAGAATCACAAGGAGGCACCCCATTCGATGCGGATCTGCCTTGTTGATGGGCCGTTCCGGCGCCTCGAGGGATCCTGGTATTTCAAGGCGCTGGCGGAAACGGCCTGCAAGATCGAGTTCCAGTTGCATTATGATTTTTCCAGCAGGGTCTTCGAAAAGGCGATCGGTCCGGTGTTCAGCCACATCGCCAATACCTTCGTTGACGCTTTCGTGCGCCGTGCCGGACAGGTCTATGGAGAAGCAAGTGGCTGAAATGCTGAAGGTTGAAGTGTGCTACGCCTTGCCGGACAAGCAGGTTCTGGTGCCGCTGGTGCTTGCCGAGGGCGCAACGCTGCAGCAGGCGCTCGAAGCGTCGGGGCTGCTCGACAAAAACCCGGAGATCGATCTGAAGAAGAACAAGTTCGGCGTCTTTTCCAAGTTGTCCAAGCTGGACACGGTATTGCGCGATCGTGATCGCGTGGAAATCTACCGGCCGTTGATCGCCGACCCCAAGGAAGTTCGCAAGCAGCGGGCAGCCGAGGGCAAGGTCATGAAAAAGGGCGCCGGCGATGCCGACGCCCCCGATGCCTGAACTGCCGGCGCCGGCTCGGCACGTCGTACCTACTTGCAGGACTCCGCAATCGTGTTGCGGGTACGCTCGATTTCTTCTCCCCGCTGGGCATCCTCGAGGAAGGTCTCGCCGCCCTTGCCGTCGGGCAGGATCATGCGGCGGCCTGATTCGAGGGCTTGCAGGTGGAGACGGGCGCGCTCGCAGTTCTCGCGATTTTGCGCCGCCTGGGCAGCCTCCTTGGCCTCCTTGTCTGACTTTTCCCTGGCTTCCTGCTGGCGTTTGCGGAATTCCATATCCTTCTCCGCTGTCGTCTTGGGGGCATTCGCGGCCGGCGGGCCGCCGGGCGCCTGCGCGGCATCGCCGGTCGGCGTGCCGATCGCCGGCGGGGGCGACGTGCCAATCGCCTTGGAGTTACGCACCGACGCTGGCGGCGGTGTGTCGGAAATTACCGTCCGGCCGCTGCTGTCCTTCCATTGATAGGTTTGCGCATTGGCGTCGATGACGGTTGCGGTTGACGCGATTGCAAGGGCAAGAATCAGGGCGGTTTTCATGGTCATCCGGAGTCAAGTGCGATTTCGGTATAATACGTTTTTGTGACCTTGGATCAAAGGCCATGCGAATTCTGCAAAAAGCGCTGACGTTCGACGACGTCCTGCTCGTTCCTGCACATTCCCGGATTCTGCCTCGTGATGTCAGCCTCTCAACCCGGCTGACGCGCAACATTCCGCTCAACCTCCCGCTGCTTTCCGCAGCCATGGATACCGTTACCGAAAGCCGTCTTGCCATTGCTCTGGCGCAGGAAGGCGGCATCGGCATCATTCACAAGAACCTGTCGTCGAAGGCCCAGGCGGCCGAAGTGGCCAGGGTCAAGCGGTTCGAATCGGGCATCCTCAAGGATCCGATCACGGTTTCACCACTGATGACCGTTCGCGACGTTCTCGAAATTACCAGCCAGTACCGGATTTCCGGCCTGCCCGTGATCGACAGGGCGGGCAAGGTGGTCGGCATCGTCACCAATCGCGATTTGCGCTTCGAAACCAACCTTGACCAGCCGGTCAAGGCAATCATGACCCCGCGCAAGCGCCTGGTGACGGTCAAGGAGGGCGCCAGTGTCGAGGACGCCAAGGAGTTGCTCCGGGCGCACCGCCTTGAGCGGGTTCTGGTGATCGACGATGCGCTCCACTTGCGCGGGCTGATTACCGTCAAGGATATCCTCAAGTCCACCGAACATCCTCTTGCCAACAAGGACGTTTCAGGACGCTTGCGCGCCGGCGCCGCGGTTGGTGTCGGTCCAGGCACCGAAGAGCGTGTCGAGCGACTTGCCGAGGCGGGCGTCGACGTGGTCATCGTCGACACTGCCCACGGGCACTCGCAGGGCGTGCTGGACAGGGTCAACTGGATCAAGGCGAACTTTCCGCATATTGAGGTGATCGGCGGCAACATTGCCACNGGGGATGCCGCCCGGGCGCTGGCCGACAGCGGTGCCGACGCGGTCAAGGTGGGGATCGGCCCCGGTTCGATTTGCACTACCCGAATTGTTGCCGGCGTCGGCGTCCCGCAGATCGCGGCGATCCAGAACGTCTCTGAAGCTCTCAAGGGTACGGGCGTGCCGATGATTGCCGATGGTGGCATACGCTATTCCGGCGATATCGCCAAGGCGATTGCCGCCGGTGCCGACACGGTGATGCTCGGCGGGCTGTTTGCCGGGACGGAAGAAGCGCCGGGTGAGGTCGAACTGTTCCAGGGGCGTTCGTACAAGTCCTACCGCGGCATGGGCTCGCTCGGCGCCATGCAGGCAGGCTCTTCCGACCGTTACTTTCAGGAGTCGACAGCCAACGTCGACAAGTTCGTGCCGGAAGGGATCGAGGGTCGCGTGCCGTACAAGGGATCGGTGCTCGCCGTCATTCACCAGCTGATGGGCGGTTTGCGTTCCTCGATGGGTTACCTCGGCTGTTCGACCATAGCCGAGATGCATGATCAGGCCTGCTTTGTGGAAATCACCTCGGCGGGCGTGCGCGAATCGCACGTCCACGACGTTCAGATTACCAAGGAAGCGCCGAACTACCACGTCGAGTAATCCGTGTCCAAGTGGCCGACCTGGCTCATGGGGCTGCTCGCCGTGATCGGAGACGGCGGAGTCATCCCCTTTGTCAATTGTCGCTCTATCTCGACCGGGTCGGCGCCAGCAAGTTCGATCTCTGACAGGTGCCGGATATTCCGGCACTCGTTTCTTTTGCCGCTGAAACCGTACATACCGTCATGGCTCACCAGAAAATCCTGATCCTCGATTTCGGTTCGCAAGTCACCCAGTTGATTGCCCGCCGCGTGCGTGAACAACAGGTCTATTGCGAACTGCATTCTTTCGACGTCACCGACGAATTCATCCGCGCCTTCAGCCCGAGAGGAATCATTCTCTCCGGCGGTCCAAACTCGGTCTATGAGGCGCTGGAATGGAAGGCGCCGCAGGTGGTTTTCGAACTCGGCGTGCCGGTGCTCGGCATCTGCTATGGCATGCAGACCATGGCGCAGCAGCTGGGCGGCAAGGTGGAAAGCTCGGGCAAGCGCGAATTCGGCTTTGCCGAGGTTCGCGCTCGCGGGCATTCACGGCTTTTCAACGGCATCCAGGACCGGACCAATGCCGAAGGACATGGCCTGCTCGAAGTCTGGATGAGTCACGGCGACAAGGTCACAGAACTGCCCGCCGGCTTCAAGGTCATCGGCTGCAGCGACTCCTGCCCGGTCGCCGCGATGGCCGACGAAACCCGCGGATTCTACGCCGTCCAGTTCCATCCGGAAGTCACGCACACCCTCAAGGGCAAGGAAATGATCGCCCGCTTCGTGCATGACATCTGCGGTTGCGGCCACGACTGGAACATGCCGGACTACGTCGATGAAGCCATCGCCCGGGTGCGTGCCCAGGTCGGCGGCGACGAGGTCATCCTCGGTCTCTCCGGCGGCGTCGATTCGTCGGTTGTCGCGGCGCTGCTGCACAAGGCCATTGGCGACCAGCTGACCTGCGTCTTCGTCGACAACGGTCTGCTGCGTCTCAATGAGGGCGCGCAGGTGATGCAGACCTTCGCCCGCAATCTCGGCGTCAGGGTCATCCACGTCGATGCCAGCGAGCAGTTCATGAGGCACCTGAAAGGTGTTTCCGACCCGGAAGCCAAGCGCAAAGTCATCGGCCGGGAATTCGTCGAAGTTTTCCAGGCCGAGGCGGAAAAGTTACCAAACGCCAAGTGGCTAGCTCAAGGGACAATCTACCCCGACGTGATCGAATCGGCCGGCGCCAAGACGGGCAAGGCGCACGCCATCAAGAGCCACCACAATGTCGGCGGCCTGCCGGAAACGCTGAACCTGAAGTTGCTCGAACCTCTGCGTGAACTGTTCAAGGACGAAGTGCGCGAATTCGGCATTGCCCTAGGGCTGCCGCACGAAATGGTNCTCCGCCACCCGTTCCCGGGCCCCGGCCTCGGCGTGCGCATCCTTGGCGAGGTTAGACGGGAGTATGCCGACCTGTTGCGTCGTGCCGATGCCATATTCATAGACGAACTGCGGGCCGCCGACTGGTATGAGAAGACCAGTCAGGCTTTTGCCGTGTTTCTCCCGGTGAGGTCAGTCGGCGTGATGGGTGACGGGCGCACCTACGAATACGTGGTAGCCCTTCGGGCTGTCCAGACCCAGGACTTCATGACGGCCCACTGGGCCGAACTGCCGCACAGCCTGCTCGGCAAGGTGTCGAACCGCATCATCAACGAAGTCAGCGGCATCAACCGGGTCGTCTATGACATCTCCGGCAAGCCTCCGGCGACAATTGAGTGGGAGTGATCTGAGGTCTGGCACCGTCCGGCACAGAACGGCAAAAACAAACGTAAGCCCGCGTAACTGCGGGCTTTTTTGTTGATTGCGTCTGGCAACACCATGCATGGCAATGCATCGGCAAGCAGCTATTTCACTTGGTATCGTCAATGGTATTATTTTTTTGCGCCATGGGATTTTGTGCGATACCATTCGTTGATGTCTTGTGAAATCATGGTATCGAAATCGTTAAAAGCTAGGCGTATCATATGATTGCGTCAGTTTTCATGGTTTTAAGAATCATGGTATCGCAGGCCATGAAGATACCATGACCAGCCGGCAGAACCAACGAAGGGAAGGGGAGAGCCATGCTTTCCGATACCAAGCTGCGCAATCTCAAGCCGCAGGACAAGATGTACAAAGTGGCTGACCGCGACGGCCTGTATGTCGCCGTGACCAAGGCCGGGGCCATTTCCTTCCGCTACAACTACGCGCTGAACGGCAGACAGGAGACTGTCACCTTCGGGCAGTACGGCGTTGGCGGCATTACCCTCGCCGAAGCCCGCGAACGGCTGGGCGAGGCCAAGAAGATGATCGCCGCCGGCAAGTCGCCGGCTCGAGAGAAAGCGCGCGCCAAGGACCGGGAGAAGGACGCCAAGACTTTCGATGACTGGGCGCAAGGCTGGCTGCGGGGCTACGAGATGGCCGACTCCACCCGCGACATGCGCCGGGCATGCTACGAACGGGAATTGAAAGGCCCGTTCGGCAACAAGCTGCTGACCGAAATCACCCACGACGACTTGCGCCACCTGACCGACAAGATCGTGGACAGNGGGGCGCCGGCCACGGCGGTTCATGCACGTGAGGTTGTGATGCAGATTTTCCGGTGGGCCAATGAACGTGGGCAGCGGGTGGAGAATCCGGCCGACATGGTGAGGCCGACGGCCATTGCCAAGTTTCAGCCGCGTGAGCGAGCCCTGTCGCCCGATGAAATCGGCCTGATGTACGAGTATCTGGAGAAGGTGGCCGCCGGCCCTCAGTTCAAGGTGGCGTGCAAGCTGCTGCTACT
The DNA here is from genome assembly GCA_013693915.1 of Dechloromonas sp. Taxonomy (GTDB): domain Bacteria; phylum Pseudomonadota; class Gammaproteobacteria; order Burkholderiales; family Rhodocyclaceae; genus Azonexus. The sequence continues at coordinate 1,992,475 of CP059264.1, forward strand.
GACGATGGTGCGCAANGGGGAGTTGACCGATGCCAGGTGGTCGGAGATCAGTTTCACCGATGCGCTCTGGACGATCCCCAAGGAACGTATGAAGCGGCGCACTCCGCATCTCGTGTTCCTGTCCCGGCAGGCGCTGGACATCTTCATGGCGCTCAAGACATTTGCCGGCGGATCCGAATGGGTGCTGCCGTCACGCTACGACGCCGGCCAGCCGATGAGCAATGCGACGCTGAACCGAGTGCTGGAACTGGTCTATACGCAGGCGCAGAAGGACGGCAAGGAACTGGGCAAGTTCGGCCCGCACGACTTGCGGCGGACGGCAAGCACCTTGCTGCACGAGGCCGGGTACAACACGGACTGGATTGAAAAGTGTCTCGCCCACGAGCAACGCGGAGTGCGGGCCGTGTACAACAAGGCCGAGTACCGCGAGCAGCGCACAGCCATGTTGCAGGATTGGGCGGACATGATCGACGGGTGGACGATCAAGAAACGATGACCGTCTGACCGGGGCGGGCTGCTTGGTCGCCGGAAGCTTTGCGGCCCTCGATCCACGCCTTGACCTCGCCCAAGTCCCAGGCAACGTTCCGGCTGGTGAGGGCGATCCGTTTCGGGAAGTCACCCCGCTTCTCCATGTTGTAAATCGTTCGATCGGATAATGGAACGATGCTCAGAAGTTGCCTCCGGCTGATGAGAACCAGTCCGGGGACTTGATCGCGTTGTCTTGGATGGTGCGCATATTCCTTCCGGTCCGTGCTGGGTGTTGCCAATAATCTAGCCCGTCCCCATAGCATTCTCACCGGTCAAAAGCGCGCACTTCGGGACCATTTCCTGCCCAACCCGACTTCCTGCGGGTTCCGGTCACTCGTGGCCACCGGGTCCAATCCGGCTCCTGATTAGCAATGAATCTCAGCCAAGCGAACCGTGCGCTCCGGGTGGGCGCCACAGCGAGTTGCGGCGACGAGGAGCCGCTGATGCAAAGTGCTGAGATCGAATCGACGGTTGAAGCGGTAGGCAAACGCCGCCAGGTATCGTGTGGAGTACTTTCGGAAGTGGAAGGCATGATAGCTACCGGTGAGGCTGGTCTTGAGATTGCCCAGGACGGTGTTGATCCACCGGAACTCCGGCAAGTCTTTTGGCTTACGTCCGGCGACGACGGTGGGTTGATGGAGGCACCCGGCTTCGGTGACGGCGCTGAAGCAGGCCAGACCATCGGAAGACACGGTGCTGCCCGGGGCCAGATGCGTCCTGGCCCAGGCCGCGATGGCCTGGAGGGTGAAGCCGGGCACCGGCGAGAGCGTGACACGCAAGGGATGCCCGTCGTCGGTGAGCGAGAGCGCGGCGACGAAAGGAATCTTGTTCTCGGAGCCACGACCGGCCTTGCCGCCGCTGCGCTCGCCTCCCAGGTAGGCGTCATCGACTTGGACCTGCCCTTCGAGAAAGTAGCGCTCTTCGCGCTTCGCCATCGCGTTCATCAACTTGTGCTGAATCAGCCACGCCGTCGGGTAACTGACGCCCAGCTGCCGCTTGAGGGCGAGTGCGGACAACCCGGTCTTCGCTTGGCTGATCAGATAGAGGGCCAGAAACCAGATCGTCAGTCTGAGCTTCGTGCCCTGAAAGACTGTACCGGCAATCAGCGAGGTCTGATGTCGGCAGGCGTTGCACTGGAACCGCTTGCGGCTGCCTGCACGTACCACGCAATGGGCCGAGCCACCGCAGGACGGGCAGCGAAAGCCTTCCGGCCAGCGCGCCTCGACCAGCGCAGCCTCGCATTGGGCTTCCGTTCCGTACCGCGCGACAAAGTCGGGCATCGACAGACCAGCTTGAAACTGAATTCGGTTCATTGCCATGACGGAATCCTTTCGCCGAAAACTGTGTATATATACAGTATAACGCGTTCGGGACCCCATGGCTGCGCATTTGCTGAGGATTATTGCTAATCAGGATCCGGCTTGATTTGCAAATCCGCTTCGTCCTGCAAATTCGGTCCGGTGATGGGACCGAGCGAGTGGGAGGCCCCGAAGCCGACGTTCGATTGCGTCGCCACAATACGGCCTGTCGATGGGTCGTTCAGTAGAGTACGGTCGGTTGCATGTCACGCGTGTAGAGCACAGCCGGTGCTGCGGCAACCCGTTAAACGCATCCACCGGAATCAGTGTCTGCGTTGCCTCGCATGTGTTATGGGTGAAAGTCTGGCAAGGTAGTCAACGGAAAGGAAAAACCGCGACATCTGCGGTGAGCAACGACTCTGGGTTATGCTCTGTTTATAAATGCAAGCACAGGGAGCAGCATGCCGAACTTCTTCGTACAGCATAGGGGTTCGCTCAATCTGACCGTTCAGGGGACGACGCCGAACCAGGGGTTCCGAGCGGGTCAGCTTGGCGCGTTGCATGCCGTGCTCGCACACGCTTCCGTGCATGATGACCCGGCAATCGTCTGCCTTCCAACGGGCTACGGCAAGACATCCGTAATGATGTCTTTGCCNCTTTTGATGACGCCGACTCGCGTTCTGGTCGTCGAACCCTCGGATGCTCTGCGCAGGCAGGTCTCGTCTCACTTCCGAGAGCTTTCGACGCTTCGACGCATTGGGGCCATCACGCAAGTGGTCCCCAATCCGTTGGTCCTGAGGCACGAAGGTCGCCCGGCGACCGAGGCGGACTGGGAGGCTTTGGCTGGGCAAGATGTGGTAGTTTCAACTCCGGGAAGTTCGTCACCTTCAATGGCTCCCGGTTCTCCTCGTGACCTGTTCGACTTGGTCATATTTGACGAGGCACACCACGCGCCAGCGGAGACATGGGCAGCCTACCTTGAGCACTACAAGGAGGCCCGATTCGTCTTTCTCACGGCAACGCCGTTTCGGCGGGATGGCAGAGTCATCCCAGGCAAATTGGTNCGGTACCCGGTCATGCGAGCGGTGGATGANGGGGCGTTCCATCCGGTAGCGTTTCGCGCTGCGCCTGTCGAGAATGCTCTGGACGACGACCATGTGGACAAGGTCATCGCCGATACGGCAGTAAACCAGCTCCGTGCTGACACTGAGGCCGGCTTTGACCATCGTCTTTTCGTGCGGGCTGCGACTATCAATGCGGCGCGAGCGTTGGTGCCGGTCTACCGTCAGCTTGGTGTGAGCGTCGAGGCCATTGACAGCAAGCTCAGCAAGCGCAAGCAGGACGATTGCGAGCGCCGTCTTGTCAGTGGCGAACTGCAAGGAATCGTCTGCGTCGACATGTTCGGGGAGGGATATGACTTCCCGAAGCTGAAGGTTGCTGCCTTGCACTCGCCGCACCGCTCGTTGGTGCCGACCATCCAGTTCATCGGCCGTTTTGCCCGCGTCGACGCGACGACCGGCCAAGCGACGCTCATTGCGCCGCTGTCCCGGGTTCAAGACGCAACGGGGTCCTTGCTTCGTGAGGGTGTGGACCTGGCGCGCATGATTGATGAGGCCGCTCAGGCGGAGTTGGCTGGCGATGCGAACGAGCAAGCGATGCTCGAGCGGCTTCCCGTCAAGCGGTTGGCAGAATCTGACTATGAGGCGGTTTCGCCGCTGGCGCTCCAGCTCTACGCCCACGTGCGGGTTTTTCGCTGTTCAGAGGCGCCGGATTTCTCGCTGATTGGTGATACGGTCGGCAGGGAGCTCCGAGTGGTCAAGCAGTGGTCCTCCGAGGATGGAACCATCACCCTCATCTTGACCGCGGACGAGAACCCACCCAGTTGGGCGACGTCGGATGTACTCGTCAATGTTCGCCATGATGCGTTCTTGCTAATCTACTTCCCCGGTTCGCAGCTTTGCTACATCGGCTCGACGCGCAGGACCGAGAGGATTTACCAGGGGTTGATGGACAAGGTGTGCGACAAGAACTACAGGACGTTGAGCTACGAGGAAACGAGCCGCGCTCGCGCTGGACTCCAATCGGTCCGCTTCTACAACGTCGGCTTAAAGAACACGACCTTCAACTCCCAAGGAGAAACGTATCGCACACTTACGGGCCCCGCCGCTGAACGGGCGGTCACGGCCGGAGACGGGCGCGCGTACTCCCAGGGACACTTCTTCGGTAGTGGAATCGACGGTGAAGAGAAGGAAACCATTGGGGCGAGCAGCAGCTCGCGCATCTGGAGCAACCAGCGGCTGACGGTGGCCGAGTTCCTAGACTGGGTGGAGCGGCTGAACGGCCGCCTAGTCGGCAACGCCCCGTTCGCGGAGACTCATCTCGACATCATTCGAGCGGCAACAACGCTGCGGCGGCTGCCGGATGTTGTCATTGCCGCGACCTGGCCGAAGACCGGCTTCAAGGCGAANTCAAAGGTCCGTTACCGGCCAGCGCCGGGGGCGCCGGCCATCTACCGACGGCTAACGGAATGGGAACTGACGGACTTCGAGTCCCAACCGGACGAGCACGAGCTTCGCTTCACGATGATTTCGGATGAGGCAGCTGTACGGATGCGCTTTGCTGTTGGACATGGCCGCATGGTCAGTTTGTTAGAAGGCGAACCCGACGTTGAGGTCGAGTCGGCGGCCGATTCCTGGATACCTCTTCCAGATTGGCTGTGCGACCACCCGCCGATGTTTTACGCGGCGGACAAGTCGTCGTTTGAAGGTATGAACCTGATGGCTGCGCCGCAGCTGCAGGTGACCGCCTTGGCCCCCGGCGACGCGGAGGCGCTCGATTGGACCGGATGCGATGTGATGGTTGAATTCGTGTCGAACAATGGGTCAGCTGACGCCCTCCGGAAACGCCAAGAGCTTGCCGGGCAGCTGACAGTGCAGGAGCATTTGGAGCGGTACCTGTTGGCGCTCCCGAATCTTGTTGCTCTCTTCTATGACCACCGCACCGGGGAGGCGGCGGACTACATTGCCGTGACCACTGCGCCGACNGGGGAGGTAGATGTCGCCCTGTACCACTGCAAAGGGGCGGGCGGACCGCCGGGCGGTGGCCGAGTAGGCGATGTGTACGAGGTCGCCGGTCAACTTGTGAAATCAGTCTTCTATTGCGACGTGGCGACGCTGCTTGCTCACGTGGAGGACCGCATGGATCGGCGTCATGCTTCGCCTTCGGCGTTTGTACGTGGCGACCTTCAAGCGCTGACAGAACTGCTAGGGACCGTGCGTGCGACCAAGCTCGGATTCACTGTGGTCGGCGTTCAGCCGGGCATCCGACGCTCGTTGGTTGGGGCCCACCTTGCCGATCTCATGGTGTTTCCCATCAATTATGCGCGGCAGGGCGGCGCATCAAAGGCCTATTGGTTGGTCAGCGAGTAGGTCCGACACGGTGTAAAACTTGGGCCACAAAGGCCTTGATCAGTCGTTAGCGAAGGAAGTTGCTGCCACAGCGGGCGCGACCGGCGCTTCTTCGCCGCTGGTGGCGTCATCAGAGACCTCTTTGGTGTCGCCCTGCACGTCCTTCCGGCGCGCTGCGATCATCGCGCGTCCGGCGATCGACCGTATGCCTCCCGCCAGCCGGAGCAGTCGGCGTTTCCACTCGTAGATGCTGCGCGAATAGGCGCCGTCGCCGATTACGCCGGACAGCCACAGCGTATCGAGCTTGGCGATCAGGCCGTCGAATTCCCGAATCAGGCCCACGTAGCGCACGGCGCGGGGAGAGGTGATCTTCGCCTCAACTTCCTTGGGGTGCGAGTAGTCGATGCCCTTGAACTCGATCCCGTTCGCCTCGGCCATCTTATCGAGGCGGGAAGCCTCGTTGCGCATGTCCTCGAACATCTTGTTCAGGCGCTCGTCGACGAGTCCCTCGACTTCGTGCGCTTGTTCGTCGGTGCCGATGATCCGCAGCACGACCGAGAGGGAGAAAATGGCGTTGGCGCACAGCTCGAAGCCCCGATCGAATGCCTGCTGCGCATGGAATGAATGGAGCTTTATCTTCTGGGTGAAGTAGGGATGGCTCTTGGCGTTGTCCCGCGCGGCGCCTGGCATGGAAGACCTCCCGGAAAGACGGAGAAGGAACCATGCTACGCAAGGGGTGCAGGGAAACCACGGCCGAAAAGCGCACCAAAACGCACTGTTTGGCAGTTGCAGTTGCGGCATGGCCGGATAGAATTTCCATCATCATACGAAGTGCATAACGCCTTCGATGCAGCGGTAGCTGGCCGCTCGAAACAAGCAGCATCCAATCCGCCGACCGTGCCATGCGCGGCGGCGAGTCAAAGGCCACGGCGCCCAACCCGGCTGCGGGAAATAGTGGCAACGGATTGGGCGTGTCGTCACACCTCCGCCATACGGCGTCGAGGCAGCGCGCCCCGTGAACCTGCGACAAAGGATCACCTGATCGAGATGCCGCCCCGGAAGGGCGTCGTCTCCCGCCCGCGTTCCGCGGGCCGGTTTCTCAACCCTGCGGGGGCCATCATGCTCCCGGGTGGGTCGTGGTGCCTCCGCGACTTTCTTCAAGGAGGCACGATGGAAAAGGTTCTGCTTGTCATGGCCTTGCTGGGCTCGGCGCATCTCGCGTTTCGGGGAGTGGGCAAAGTCGGGAAGCTGGTGATCGCGCTCGCTGCACCGAAAGCCGGCGCGACATCCCGTGTCGTTCGGATGCCGGAGGTAAGGCCGATGGCTGTCCACAAGGACGGCGAGGAAGACTGGTCGAAATACGACGTCCCGGCGTTCATCCGGCGTGGCATTCCGATGCCTGCGCTGGAGCCGATGCCGGCGAAGGAGACCAAGACGCGCAAGCGTCGCAGCAAAGTGAAAGCGGAAAGCGCCGCAACACCGGCGTCGTCCGAGACGGCGACCTTCGAGGTCGTGGCGTAGTTTGTCAGGAACCAAGGTTCAAGTCCGGTTCCACCTTCTTTCAACCCTGCGGGGGCGATCACGCTCCCGCAAGGGGCCGTGGTGCCTCCGCTTTTCTATTGTGGAGGCATCATGGCAGCCGTCATTCTTGCTTGCTGCATTTCCGGTTGGGTCATCAGCCGTCCGATCGTTCGGGCGCTGGGTCTGTAACCAGAAGTGCAACTCGCCTGTGGGAATCCCGCAGGCCCGAGGCCTTTTCACGGAGAGGCTTCCGGCCTGCGGGGTTGCCACGGGCGCGTATCAAGCCTGGCAACTCCTGCGGGATCGATCAACCAATCTTGCAAGGAGCGTCGCCATGATATTCGTGATCCTCTTGATGTGCGTCTTCTCCGGGATCGTCATCAGCCGCCCGATCGTTCGCGCGATTGGGCTGCGTTGATACCCGGAGACCGCCGCCATGTCGAATCACCTGCTGAAGCGCCTATACCGCTCGATTCCCTTTGCCATGGCGTGCGAACTGCATCGACGCCTTCAGGCCGGCTGCACCGCGCCTGATACGCGAAAGATGTTGCGACACGCCTTGAGGAAATCCGGGATCGGCCGGTGTGCGGCTTGAACACGCGCCCCGCAGACCGCGGGGCTTTCCCGAGCGCATTTCTCGGAGTGCGCTGTGGAAAGCGGAATTGCTCCCCACTGGCTCTGCCAGGGGACATGAAGGTAGCTGGCCTTCCGAAACAAGCAGCATCGAGCCGCTGAGCCGGGCCACCGGATCGGCATTCATCAACCCAAGCCGGGGTATTTGCCCCGGCTTGGGGTAGGTGCCTCCGGCGAAAGGAGGCACTATGAAGATGGAAAACATCAGCCTGCTGTCCATGCCGGCTGACCACTACCACTTGCACCCCGCTGTGGGCCACTCCGGGCTGGTGCGCATCATGCGCTCGCCTGCCCACTACCGGGAATACGTCGCCCATCCACCCGAGCCGACACCGGCGATGCAGTTGGGAACCGCCTTCCATACGGCGCTGCTCGAACCGGATCGGTTCGGGCAGTCCTTCGTGGTGGCGCCCAAGTTCGATCGTCGTACCAAAGACGGCAAGGCCGCGGCCGAAGCCTGGGAAGCGGACAACGCCGGCAAGACCGCATTGACCGCCGAGCAGATGGAGGCGATTCAGTCGATGGCGTACCTCGTGCGCTGTCACGCTGGCGCCGACAGGCTGCTCTGCCATGGCCTGGCCGAGATGTCCGGCTTCTGGATCGATGCGGAAAGCGGCGTCGAGTGCAAGTGCCGCCCGGACTTCCTGGCCATGGACGGGGACCGCATCACCGGCATCGTGGACGTGAAGACGTGTTGCGATGCCGGCGCCGATGGCTTCGCCCGCGCCATCGCCACGCTTGGCTACGACGTACAGGCAGCGTTCTACCAGGACGGGTTCAAGACCCTGACGGGCAGGACGATTCCCTTCTACTTCATCGCTGTCGAGAAGGACGCGCCCTACGCGGTTGCGGCCTACAAGGCGAGTGACGAGGTCATCGAAGTCGGGCGGGCCAAGTACCGCGGCGGCCTTCAGCTCCTGAAGTGGTGCCGAGAGCGCGACAACTGGCCGGGCTACCAGCCGAACGGGGAGATCGAGACGATCAACCTGCCGCGCTGGGCGGCCCACTTCGATCTGGAGGCCTGACTACGTCGACTCGGAAATCGAGGCGGGCGAAGTGATGTGCAACCGGCACAAGGCCATATCGAAGGCGTGACGGGTTCCGAACGCGAGACGCCGCGATTGGCGCAATAGCAGAAGCAATAGCAGCCCCTGGCGGGAACGTCATACCCCGCCGAGGGGCATGGTGTGACCGCCATTTCTTTGTCATTTTTCGATGGAGGTCACAACATGGCAGCACTGCAAGCACTGAAGAACATCAAACGCGACACGCCCGCCGAGGGCCAGCCGCAAGGCTTCCCGGCCATGCTGGAGAAGTTCAAGGGCGAGATCGCGCGGGCATTGCCCCGGCACATCAACCCCGACCGGATGGCTCGCATCGCCTTGACGGCGTTTCGCATGACGCCGAAGTTGGCCGAGTGCGATCCACGGTCGGTCTTCGCGGCCGTCATCCAGTCCTCGCAGTTGGGACTGGAGGTGGGGCTGATNGGGGAAGCGCATCTGGTGCCGTTCAAGGGCCAGTGCCAGCTCATTCCTGGCTACACGGGTCTCATGAAGCTGGCGCGGCAGTCCGGGCTGGTCCAGGACATCTATGCGCACGAGGTCCGCGTGAACGACAAGTTCATGCTGAAACTGGGCATGGAGCGTTCCCTGGAGCACGAACCGCTTACCGCNCCCGGGGGCTTCCCCGCATCCGATGAGGAGCGCGGCGAGGTGGCCGGCTTCTACGCCGTCGCCGTCTTCAAGGATGGCTCACGTACCTTCGTGGCGATGAGCTGCAAGGAGGTAGAAAAGATCCGCGATGGCAGCCGCGGCTATCAGAGCGCCAAGCAATACAAGAAGGAATCCGTCTGGGATTCCGACTTCGTTGCGATGGGCCTGAAAACGGTCATTCGTCGCCTGAGCAAGTTCCTGCCGAAGTCGCCGGAACTGGCCACGGCCCTGGCCATGGACGCGGCAAGCGAGCAGGGAAGTGCACAGAACCTGGATCTCGACGATGTCATCGAGGGCAATTATGCCCCGGTTGTCGACGAGACGGGCGATACACCGGACGCCGACAGCAAAGACGATGCCAAGCCGGAACGGGCGGCCCAGGAAACCAAGGCCGAGACCACGGGTGCGCAAGCATCCAAGGTCGAGAGTCCCGCCGCCACGGCTTCCGTGATCGAGCCGGGCAAGGACGGCAAGGGCAATCCGAAGCTCGACGCAACCATCAAGGCCATGGAAAAGGCGAAGACGGTCGATGCTCTGGACGAAGCCTACATCCGGGCCGAGGCCGAGTTCGAGGGGGCCGATCTCGAATCCGTGATGCGTGCTTACCGGCGGATCAAGGCACGGATCGCCACCCTGATCTAGAAACATCTCCCCGCGCTCGCGCGCGGGGTTTCCCGAACGCACTTCCCGAAGCGTGTTCCGGAAAGCGGAATTGCTCCCCACTGGCTCTGCCAGGGACATGAAGGTAGCTGGCCTTCCGAAACAAACAGCATACAGGCGACAGCCGGGCGACCGGATGTCATATACAACCCCACCGGGGACGCGTGTCCCCGGGCGAGGGGCTACGCGCCTCCGGCGGATTCTCGTTTGGAGGTGCGATGAACGTCGTAGTGAATCATCAACAGGAGCTGTTCGTCGTTCCCGCTGCTCACGGAGTTTCGACCCTGGGCTTCGAGTATGTCTTCGGTCAACTGAAGCAACTCGTCGCGAGGCTGAACCTCCCGATCACCGTCCGTGAGGACGAGAAGGGAACGATCGGGCAGTACGCCGACTACCAGCGGGCGATCGGCGAGGCCAGGAAGGCGAACCTCAAGGAGACCTGGTTCCACCTGGACACCCCGGTCGAGGTGCGCCGCATCCTCGAGCGCTATCGCAAGAGCGGCAACCCGATCCGCATCTTTTACGGGGATACGGAGACGGGCCGCGATTGGCTGGAGGAGAACGACGTGGTGGGCATCGTCGCCCGCTCGTGCGGCATCTTCAAGGTGCCGCTTCTCCTTGCGAGCGGCGAGTCGTGGGGCACCGGCATCCTCGATCACTGCATCGTCAGGCTGATGGATACGGCGTCCCGCAAGGTGCTCTGGACGCATCCGAAGCACCAGGCGCCGGTGATGCAAATCGCGGCCGAACGGCAAGGCAGCTACACGCATGTCGTGTTCGTCAACGGCGAGCCGCACGCCCGCTTCGCGGGTTACGGCAAGGCTGCCCAATGGGTTGCTTTCATGGCCGGCGAGTGCACGGAGGCGCCGCAGTAGTCCGCGAGGCAATAACCACGGCGGGAACGTCATGCGTCCCGTCAGGGGCATGGTGCGACCGCCATTTCTTTCCATGACAGAAAGGAGTTTCACCATGTTGAACAAAGTGCAGTTGATCGGCTTCTTGGGCGCGGACCCCGATGTTCGCTACACCCAGGGGCAGGAAGCCGTCGCCCGCGTGCGTATCGCCACCAGCGAAACCTGGAAGAAAAACGGCGAGAAGCACGAGAGGACCGAATGGCACAACGTCGTCTTCTTCGGGAAGCTCGCCGAGATCGTCGGCGAGCATCTGAAGAAGGGCTCCCTGGTGTATGTCGATGGCCACCTGCAGACCCGCTCCTGGGAGAAGGACGGCGAGACCCGATACACCACCGAGGTTATCGCCGAGGCCATGAAGATGCTCCCGAGCGGCGGCAAGGCCAAGCCCGAATCCGACGCGCCAAAGTCGGCGCCGAAAGACCGGACGAAGGCCAAGCAGACTCACGACGACGGGCCGTTCTGAACTGAGAACGATCGTTGAACCCCAGCCGGGGAGGTCATCCCTCGGTCGGGGAGCCTCCTCGCGCTGGTTTTCCTTCAGCCCGTTCCGGGCTTTCCAGGAGAGGACCATGACGAAGGAGGAGTTGGACGACCTCAAGAATGAGGTGTTACGCATAGCGCATGGGCGCTGGGGAGGAATCCTCGGCGCCCTCGCACCGCAACTGCAAGCTGGGCTCGACCGCGTCGGCCGGCATGTGCCCTGCCCGGTGCATGGCGGCAAGGACGGGTTTCGCGTCTTCAAGGACGTGGACGAAACCGGCGGGAGCGTTTGCAATACCTGCGGGATCAATTCCGACGGCATCGCGACGCTCATGTGGGCGAACGGTTGGCGCTACTCGACCACGCTCAAGTCGGTGGCCGACTACCTGCGCGTAGGGACTCGTCCGGCGAGGCCTGCGCGGAAGGTGGCGAAGCCGGAGCCGGCGGCGGGCGAGGATGACGAGAGGCTGCGGCAGTCGCTAAACCGGGTCTGGAATGAGTCGGTCCCGATCTCGGAGCAGGATGCCGAGCCGGCCAGGTTGTATCTGGCACGGCGGGGAATCTCGATTCCGCCGCCGGAAGCTCTTCGCTTTCATCCGTCTTTGGCGTACTACGACGGTGAGAAGAGGATCGGCGAGTTTCCGGCTATCGTCGGCTTGGTATCCGGAGCCCAAGGCGACCCGGTGACGATTCATCGGACCTACCTGACATCGGACGGNAAAAAGGCGCCCGTCGAATCGCCGAAGAAGCTCATGACCTATCCGAAAGATCGCAAGATCGTCGGAGGCGCCATCCGGCTCACCGACGCGGAAAGCCAGGTGATGGTAGTGGCAGAGGGGCTGGAAACCTCGCTCGCCGTCATGGAGGGCACGGGCCTGCCGGTCTGGTGCGCGATCAACGCGCTCTTGCTGGCGAACTTCGTCCCACCGGGCTTTGTGAAGCGGGTTCTCGTCTTCGCGGACAAGGATCGGTCCACCGACCAGCACCCCAAGGGGCATGGACAGGAAGCCGCGAAGCAGCTTGTCCAACGGCTCTGGGAGATGGGCATCCAGGCATCGGCCATCGTTCCAGCCGGAGAGATTCGGCTTGGACAGAAGTCACTGGACTGGCTGGACATCCTGAATCGGGACGGCAAGGCCGGGTTTCCCAGCCTGAAGTCCATCGAGGGGCGCGTCATGCGCTGCGCCGCCTGAAGGAGATGATGCCATGTACGGAATCATCGACTTCAGCGTCATCGACACCGAACCGGGAGCGGCCTCGGCGTTCGCGCCGCCGGCCGGCTTCGAGGGCGATTACTGCGAGTACATGCGCGACCGCTGGAGTCACGACATCGGAGTTCGTCAGCATATCGCCGTGGTCGGCCGGATGCTCGTCCGAGAAGAGACCGTGACGTTCAGCGGCCCCTTCGCAGACGCAGCACGAAGCATCGCGGAAGCGGTCTGGCAGTAACGGCGCCCCGCCGCAAGGCGGGCTTTTCCCAACGCATCATGCGGTGCGCTGTGAAAAGGCAGATTCGAGTCGCACCGTACGGGTGTCGGCAAGATGCGGTAGCTGGCCGCCCCGAAAGGGGAAGCAGCAATCAACGCCGTTCTGGGCGATCCAGCCGGCCATTTTTCCAACCCTTTGCGGGGCGCTCCCTGCAAAGGGAAGCTCCGCATTTTTCACTGGGAGCTTCCATGGCAACAGCATCTATTCGGCCGCAACAGGCGGCCAACCTTGTCGGCAGGTACATCGATGCCCGCATCCCTGTCCTGCTGACCGGTGCCCCCGGCGTCGGCAAGTCGTCGATCGTCGAGCAGGCGGCGAAAGCAGCCGGCTACGATGTGATCTTGTCGCATCCGGTGGTGGCCGATCCCACCGACGCCAAGGGCCTTCCCTGGCCCGGCAAGGATGGCGAGAGCGCAACATTCTTGCCCTTTGGCGATCTCGCCAGGGCGATCAAGGCAACGACGCCGACGGTCTGGTTCCTGGACGACCTGGGTCAAGCCAGCCCGGCGGTTCAGGCATCGTTCATGCAACTGCTCTTGGCCCGCAAGGTCAATGGGCACGCGCTACCTGGTTGCGTGACCTTCGTCGCCGCGACCAATCGCCGTTCGGATCGCGCTGGCGTCTCAGGCATTCTGTCTCCAGTCATCTCGCGCTTCGGCGCCGTGGTCGGAGTGGAAACGTCCGTCGACGACTGGTGCGAGTGGGCGCTGGGGGCCGACATGCCTCCCGAGCTCATCTCGTTCATCCGGTTTCGTCCGAATCTGCTGCACCTGCAAGACACCAAGAAAGTGGATGACATGGAGAACTTTCCGTGTCCCCGCACTTGGGAATATGCGGGTAAGGCCATCCAACTGGGGCTGGCGGAGGATCTCGAATTCGCAGCGTTCGCCGGCGCAGTCGGCGAGGGCGCGGCGATCGAGCTTCGCGGGTTCCTGACCATGGTTCGGAGCAAGCTGCCGAATCCGGACAGCATCATTCTCGACCCGGACAATGCGCCGATTCCCGGCCGGCCCGATTTGCTCTGGGCGGTCACGACCGCCTTGGCGAAACGCGCCAGCGACACCAACTGCGGCCGCATCTTCCGGTACGCAGAGCGGCTGTTTGACGACGGGAAGTCCGAGTTTGCCGTGATGATGGTGAAGGATATCAACCGCCTCACGCCATCGGTACGCGACACGCCGGACTGGACGCGTCTGGTGCTCACGAACCTCGGCAAGTCTTTTCTTGCCTGATCGACATTTATTCAACCCTGCGGGACTTCTGACCCCGCAAGGGTCGGGGGCCCGCGATTCTATCGAGGAGTCGCACATGATCCCCAATCTCTCTACGAAAGCTATGCTGGTCGGCCTCGCCATTCGCGGCTGGCAGGCCAGGAAGTACGACCGGAAGATCAGCATCGAGGTTGCCGAGCAGCATGCCGCCACGCCCGATGCGGGGCGCTTCAATAAGCACCTGCTTCCGGGCAGTGCCGAATCGTACGAGGCCGTTCACAAGAAGGGGCGCGAACTGCGCGCCTTCCACTACGAGAACACCCTGCCATGGTCGAAAGAAGGGCAGAGGATCCTTCCAGCGGCCAACTTTGAGGACTTCTCCGAAGGGGTCCGGCGGTTCAAGCGCGAGTACGCGATGCTGGTCGAGGAGTTCCTGCGGGAGTATCCGATCCTAAAGGAAGATGCACGTGTCCTGTTGAACGGCATGTTCAACGAATTGGATTATCCAGCGGTCGAGGACATGCGCACCCGATTCTCGATCGAGCTCGAAACACTCCCTTTGCCGGCTGCCGAGGACTTCCGCGTTGCGCTGGCCAATGAGGAGGTGGCGCGGATCCAGCGCGACATTGAGAAACGGCTGCAGGATGAGTTCGCGAATGCCAATAGGGACCTCTGGAACCGGCTGCGCCATGCGGTCGACAACATGGTAGTTCGGCTCAGCAACCCGGAGGGCCGCTTCCACGACACGCTGGTGAGCAATCTCCAGTCGATCGTCGAGCTGATTCCGAAGCTCAATTTCACGGGCGACCGCAATCTCGAGCAGATCGGCGCGACGTGCGCCGAAGCGCTTGCGGTGCATGAGCCGCAGGCATTGCGGGACGACGCGATTCTGCGTGCCAGGGTCGCCGCCCAGGCCAAGGAGATCTCTTCCATCATGGATGCCTACATGAGTTGAGCGTCGCCCGAAACCGCCGCCCCGTCCGCGGGGCGGCATTCTCAGGAGGAAATTTCATGAAGGCGAAAGAGTATGTGTCCGCGGCCAGGAGAAACCTGGTCCTGGATCATCCCTTCTTCGGGGTGCTCTCCCTGAAGCTTGATCTGATTGAGGATCGCTCGGTCAAGACCCTCCGTACGGACGGGCGCAAGCTTTGGTTCAACCCGGAGTACGCATCGAGCCTGAACCGCTACGAGGTTGTCGGGGTCGTTGCCCACGAGGTGCTTCACTGCGCCAATGGTCACGCATGGCGCCGGGGTAACCGTGATCCCAAGGTGTGGAATCAGGCGTGCGACCTCGCGATCAATCCGATCGTGACGGATGCGGGCTTGGTGCTGCCCGAGGGTGCGCTGGATGGTTCGGACTACAAGGGGATGAGCGCGGAAGAGATCTACGAAAGGCTGGTACGGCAGGCACTGGATCAGCAACGGGAAGAAGGGGACTCATCGGAGGGCGGAGGCGGCCAGCAGGGTGGTCAATCCGCCCAAGGGAACGATTCGGGTGACGATACCCAGGACGATCAAGATGGTGGTGGCGAGGCGCCACGACCCGACGGATCGGAGTGTGGCGAAGTCACCGACTGCGAAGCTGATGAGACCCCGGAGATTCAGGCGGACTGGTCAGCGTCGGTCCTCAATGCCGCCAAACAGGCCGAAGCTATGGGCACTTTGCCGGCAGGGATGCTGCGCCTCGTCGAGGAAATCAAGAATCCCCCACGAGATTGGCGCTCCATCCTGCGCCGATTCGTCCAGACGAGCGCAAGCCATGACTACTCATGGCGGCAGCCGAACAGCCGGTACTTGTACGCAGGTCTGTACATGCCGGCCCTTCGCGCGGAGAGCATGCCACCCATGGTGATCGCGGTGGACACGTCCGGCAGTATCGACGACCTGACGGTCAGCCAGTTCGCCAAGGAGATCAACGCCATTGCGGACGAAGTGCAGCCCGAGCAGGTGCACGTCGTCTGCGACGCGGAGATCCACGGGTGGACGTTTTCGAGCGTGGCGAGCCGATCGCTATCAACCCCAAGGGGTACGGTGGCACGGATTTCCGCCCGGTCTTCGAGTGGGTCGCCAATGAAGGGCTAAACCCGTCATGCCTTGTCTATCTGACCGACATGGCAGGGTATTTCCCGAGTCGGCACCGGATTATCCGGTGCTGTGGGGATACCTCTGGGGTGTTGCCGGCCCCATGGGGCGAGACCGTTCGAATCCGCTGCAACTGAAAGAAATTCCTCCCGTCGCAAGGCGGGAGGGGTTTCCCAAAGCGCATTGAACAGCGTGCTTTGGAAAACCAGGGTCCAGCTTGGTGGTTTCGCCATCGAGCAGAAGAAGGTAGCTGGCCTTTCGAAACAAACAGCATTCGAGGCGATCAGGGAGATCCTGGTCGCATACATTTTCCCCACCGGGGCATCATGCTCCGGCCGGGGTGTGGTGCCCCCATTTTTTGAGGAGGCACCATGAATGATCTGTCCAATGCCGATCTGCTGGCCATGCTTGTTGGTAGCACATCGGCCAAGGCGCTGTCGGCCAGGCCGCTCGCTGAACTTTTCGGGTTCACGAGGCCGAGGCAATTGCAGTTTTGCGAGGAACCTGCAACGTACGCAGTCCATCCGTCACTGGCGGCTGCGAAGGAGCTTCTTACTCGCTGCATCCGGGAACGCATGGAGACCGAAGATCTTTGCTTCTCGTCCCCGGAAACCGTCAAGTCTTACCTGTGCTCGAAGATCGGGCATCTGGAACATGAAGTGTTCTGGAGCTTCTGGCTGGACGCGCAAAACCGCTTGATCGTGGCCGAGGAGCTATTCCACGGCACGCTTACGCAGACCAGCGTCTATCCCAGGGAGGTCGTGAAGAAGGCGCTCGCCCGTAACGCGGCGGCGGTGATCTTCGCCCATAACCACCCATCGGGAATGCCCGAGCCCTCGCGTGCCGACGAGTCGTTGACCACCGCCCTCAAGTCCGCGCTTGCGCTGGTGGACGTCAGGGTGCTGGATCACTTCATCGCGGCGGGCAACCAGGCCATGTCGTTTGCCGCACGGGGATTGCTGTGATGAGCGCCTTCAAACCCATCCGGCAGGAACTGGCTCTGGTCATCGACCTCGACGAGCGGGGCTGGTTCAAGGCGCATGTCGAGAATCAGAACGGCAAGACCGTCTTCCAGTTCTCGAACGAGGACGAGGAGACCGGATGGCCGAGCGAGGATGGTCTGTGGCTGGTCGAAGACGGGTTTATGCGGCACGGACGCGATACCGACGGACTGCTGATGTATCTGAAGTCAATCGGCATCGCCAAGCCGACGGCGACCATGGCCCTTTCAAGTACTAGCCCGGCGCACGGCGGATTTCCCGAATTGGGACCCATGTCCCGGTTCGGGGGCGATGTTCCCGCCAGGTAATCCCACGAATCGTATTTCAGGCATCCATTGGATGTCGCTATCAACCCCGCCGGGGCGCATTTCCCCGGCGACGGGGCACGGCGTCTCCGGCTTCTACCTTAAGGAGACTCTCATGAAGCTGAATGTCACACTCGGTCAGGACTTGTCGGCATATGCCGAGATCGAGATGGAGGCGCCGGAAGGCGCTTCCGAAATAGCAATCGTCGCTGCTATCCGGCGGCAGATCGACGGTGATTTTCCGGTCTTCGATGAGGATTGGGAGTCGACATCATCCCTGCGAATCGTTTCGGCCAAGGATGAGTCCGGGAACTACCTGATCCAGGACCATCCTCTCGAACCGATCCCGTTCGATGCTGGACAAGCGCTCGAATCATGGCTCAAAGGCTGGTCGAAAGACCTGTCCGGAGTTGTCCAAGCCGCGGCCCAAGCCAAGCTGATAGATCCACTCGCGATGGAGGCACATCGAGGAACATTCACGATCCCGGGTGCGGAATCCGTCGATGTCGAGTTTGAGTGCCGGAAGGGAGCTACGCGCGAAGAGAAGGATCTCGCCTTCCTCGAAGCCTTGGCCCAAGTCGGGACAGTCGATTATGTCGCGATTGGCGAGGTGCGCCATGGGGTATGACCACACGATGCACGTGAAGGCCAGGGTTGCTGCCGGCATTACGGTCCAGCAGGTGGCAGACGCCTTCAAGACCCTGATGGAATACACCGGCTACCACGGAGTCGATGCTTTCACCAAAGGCGAAACCGTGATGGGGAGGACGAGTTCTTCTACGACATTCAAACGGGTGAGCTGGCGGTATCGACGTATGGCGAGGTCGGATACGGCTACGCCGATCTTGTCCGCGAGGTGGCCAGCAACCTGGGGCAAGTCGTGTCGGAACCTGGCGAAATTTGGCTCTATGACCACGACACCGGCGACATTGACGAGGCCAAGACCGTCATCGAATTCGGGCCGAGCGAGGAGGCGATCAAGGCTTACATCGCGAGGCGCGACATCGAGGCGGGTTTGAAGCTGATGGCACCGTACCTGTCAGGCGACGAACAGGCTGCGCTGCGCCGCTGGCTTGAGATCCGTGCGCAGCCTGTCGCCGCGCCGAGTTCGAGACCATAGAGCAAGCCCACAAGGCGGCCACTGCCATCAAGAACCGTCGTCCCAACTCCATCGTCGGCGTTCTGCCGTCGTGGCGTTGAGCCCCGGTAGCAGTCTCACCACCCCGCGTTCGCGCGGGGCTTTCCCGAGCCGATTCCATGCGTCGGCTTCGGAAAGCCGAATTCTTCCGATCGGGTAACCGATAGGACGAACGGTCGTAGCTGGCGACTCGAAA
Organism: Dechloromonas sp.; assembly: GCA_013693915.1. Taxonomy (GTDB): domain Bacteria; phylum Pseudomonadota; class Gammaproteobacteria; order Burkholderiales; family Rhodocyclaceae; genus Azonexus. The sequence goes on from CP059264.1 coordinate 2,011,049, forward strand.
CAAGCAGCATGAGCCGGTCATCGCGGGACGCCGCGATGGCCTTCACCAACAGCCCCTGCGGGATGCTTTTGTCCCGCGAGGGGCGAAGTGTCTCCGGGGGCTTTTTGTTTCCGGAGACAACATGAAACTCAAAGCACTCGCCGAGGCAGTCATGTGGCTGCCCGGCTTCGCGCCCGACGAAGACCCGATCGAAGTTCTCGGGGTCGTCGGCGAGCGGCGGGAAGCGGAGGTCATCCCCTTCCCCGAAAGAAGGGCGACGACCGCCGTCAAGAGCGTATGGCCGCGCCTCGATGAGTCCGTTTTCGCCGGCCTTGCCGGTGACGTGACGAAGTTCGAAGCGAACCTTACCGCTATCGAGCTCCTGCGCAGGTTGGAGGCCGAGCACCGGCATCCGACTGCCGATGAGCGAGCCATCCTCAATCGATACACCGGCTGGGGTGGTCTGCCGCAAGCGTTCAACCTGGACCAGAGGGAGCGGTCCTGGGGTGGCCGTGCCGAGCGCCTCAAAGGGCTGCTGAGCGCGGCCGAGCACAAATCGGGCGAAGCCAGCACGCCGAACGCCCATTACACCTCGCTGGAAGTCATCGAGGCCATGTGGGCGATGGTGCAGCGGCTCGGCTTCAAGGGCGGTCGCATCCTGGAACCGGCGGCGGGTGCCGGGTACTTCCTGGGCGCCATGCCGGAGCAGGTCGCCAGGAACTCGCGCGTCACGGCGATCGAACTCGACAATCTGTCGGCCCGCGTACTGAGGGCGCTTTACGGCGCCTTCGGTGTCGAGGTCATGCAGGCTGGATTCGAGAGCGCCCGGCTGCCCGCCGAGTACTTCGATCTCGCGATCGGCAACGTGCCGTTCGGCAATTACCAGGTGGCCGAGCTGCGCAACGTGCCCTACCAGAGCTTCCTGATCCACGACTATTTCTTCGCGAAGACCCTGGATCTGGTGCGCCCGGGCGGGCTCGTGGCGTTCATCACGTCCTCCGGGACACTGGACAAGCACGACGATCGCGTGCGCCGGTACCTGGGCGCGAAAGCCGATCTGGTGGCCGCAATTCGGCTGCCGAACACGGCCTTCAAGAAGATCGCCAACACCGAAGTCACGACCGACATCGTGATCCTCCAGAAGCCCCTGACCGGCAAGACAGCCGGGCGCCGGTGGATGGAATCGGTGGCGATTTCTTCGTCCTCNCCGATCTACGGGCAACCGTACTCGTGGGGTGGACATACCTTGTTCGCAAACCAACACTTTGCGGAGAACCCCCAGTGGGTGATCGGCAAGCTGCGGCTGTGCGACAACGGCTACGGCAAGTCCACGGGTTGCGTGTTCGACGGCGATCTGTCCGAGGCGCTGCGCGAGCGGACCGCCTGGGTACCGGAGAGCATCTACACCTCTCGCGAGGAAGATGTCGAACGCGGCCACGTCGTGAAGCTCTCGCTCACCGAGCAGCACCGCCCGGGCTTCCGGGTGATCGACGGCAAGGTGTACGAGATCAGCGGCTCGGAAGCGGTGCTCTACAAGGCGCCGCAGAAGACGCTGGAGCGCATCGCCGGCATGGTCGAAATCCGTGATGCCGCGCGCAAACTCATCAAGGCCCAGGCCGACACCGAGGACGACGCCCTGCTGGGCACCTATCGGGTGGCACTCAACGTCGCCTATGACGCCTTCCTGGCCCGGCACGGGTTCATCCATGCCAAGGCGAACCGGCAAGCCTTCAGGGGCGATCCTGATTTGCCACTGCTGATGTCGCTGGAACGGTGGGACGAGGAAACTCAGACCGCCGAGAAGGCCGATATCTTCAGTCGGCGAACGGTCGGGGTGTTCATGCGCGTCGAGCGGTGCGAGTCGCCGCAAGAAGCGCTGATTGCCACGATCGTCGAAAAGGGCAGGATCGAGGAGAGCCGGATCGGCGAGTTGCTCGGGAAATCGGGCAACGATGCCATGCAGGAACTGGAAGACATGGGGGCCGTATTCCTCGACCCGGAAACGGGAAGGTGGGAGACGGCCGACGCCTATCTCTCCGGCAACGTCCGCCACAAGCTGACGGCTGCCAGGGTGGCGGGCGAGCGGTTTGCCGGCAACGTGAAGGCGCTGGAAGCGGTCATCCCGGCCGACCTGGCGCCCCATGAGATCGGCGCGCGCATCGGATCCACCTGGATTCCGACGAGCGACTACGAGGCGTTCCTGAACGAAATCCTGGAGTGCGGTGAAAACCAGGTGTCGTTCAGTGCGACGGCCGGCGCGTGGCATGTGGAACCCGACTGGCGGACCCGATCGTCTGTTGCAGCAACGCAGACCTATGGCACCCAGCGGGCGAACGCGGTCGCGCTCTTCGAGCAGGCGTTGAATCAGACGGTGCCGACGGTCNNTGACCCGAGCCTGGATGATTCTGACAAGCGTGTGGTCAATCAGGTGGAGACCATCGCCGCGCGGGAGAAGCAGCAGCAGCTCAAGGAGAAGTTCGTCGAGTGGCTGTGGGCCGACGAGGCGAGGGCGCAGCGATTGGTTCGTCTCTACAACGACACCATGAACTGCACCGTGCCCCGTCGTTACGACGGCCGGCATCTGGTGCTGCCTGGCTTCTCCCAGGTGTATCGGTTGCACGGGCACCAGCGTGACGCCATCTGGCGTATCGTCGCAAGCGGCAGGAACACGCTGCTTGCCCATGTGGTGGGGGCCGGAAAGACTCTGACCATGATCTGTGCCGGAATGGAGCTTCGCCGGCTCGGCAAGGCGGGCAAGCCCATGTATGTGGTCCCGAACCACATGCTGGAGCAGTTCGCGGCCGAATTCCTGCGGACCTATCCGGGTGCCAACATCCTGATGGCCGGCAAGGAGGATCTCCAGGGCGACAGGCGAAGTGCGCTCATGTCTCGGATCGCCACCGGCGACTGGGACGGNGTGCTCCTCACCCACGCGTCGTTCGAGCGCTTGAAGATGAGCGACGAGTTCATGGAGGAGTATGTCCAGAACGAAATCGACCTCATCGAGGATGCGATTCGTGCCGAGAAGCAGGATCGCGGCAACCGCATCGTCAAGGAGCTCGCCCGTGCGAAGAAGGCATGGGAAGCCAAGCTGGCCAAGCTGTCCGGAAAAGCGAAGAAGGACGACCTCCTGACCTTCGAGGACCTGGGGATCGACTGGCTGTTCATCGACGAGGCGCACCTGTTCAAGAATCTCTGGCGCTTCACCAAGATGACGCGGGTCGCCGGATTGCCCAACAGCAATTCGGAGCGTGCATTCGACATGTTCGTCAAGACGCGCTACGTCATGGAAGGGCACCGGGGCAGGGCAGGGGTGGTCTTCGCCAGCGGCACGCCGGTATCCAACAGCATGGCCGAAATGTGGGTCATGCAGCGGTACCTGCAGCCGAAGACGCTCGATGCTTTCCAGGTGGGGATGTTCGACACCTGGGCGGGCAACTTCGGCGAGTCGGTGACGGCGCTGGAACTGGCGCCGGACGGTCGTGGCTACCGAATGCAGACCCGCTTTGCGCGGTTNCAGAACCTCCCCGAACTGATGTCCATGTTCGGCGAGGTCGCGGACATTCGCACGGCGGGAATGCTGGATCTCCCAGTGCCGAAAGCCCACAAGGAGACGGTGACGGCAAAGCCGACGCCGGAACTGAAAGCCTACGTCCAGACCCTCGTGGAACGGGCGGAGGACATCAGGAACGGCAAGGTCACGCCATCCGAGGACAACATGCTGGCGGTGACCAACGATGGCCGCAAGGCCGCGTTGGACATGCGGCTGGTCGATCCTCTGGGCTGCGACTACGAAGGAAGCAAGGTCAACCTCTGCGCCCACAAGGTGCACGGNGTGTGGCAAGAGTCGGCCGGCTTCAAGGGCACCCAGGTCGTGTTCTGCGATTTGTCCACGCCCCAGTCGGACGGCCGGTTCAGCGTCTATCAAGACCTGCGTCACAAGCTGGTCGAGATGGGCGTGCCGGGCACGGAGACCGCCTTCATCCACGACTACGAGAGCGATTCCGCCAAGGAGGAGCTTTTCAAGGCCGTGCGCGACGGGCGCATCCGCGTTCTGCTGGGCAGTACCGGCAAGATGGGCGTGGGCACGAACGTGCAAACCCGGCTCGTGGCGCTTCATCACCTGGATGCCCCGTGGCGTCCGGCGGATGTGGAGCAGCGGGAGGGCCGCATCGTTCGGCAGGGCAACCTGAACGAGCAGGTGTGGATCTACCGCTACGTCACCGAAGGCTCGTTCGATGCGTATATCTGGCAGACCCTCGAGACCAAGGCGCGGTTCATCGCGCAGGTCATGCAAGGGGACACCGGGATGCGCAGCGCCGAGGACGTGGAGCTGGCTGCCCTGTCCTATGCCGAGGTGAAAGCCTTGGCGTCGGGCAACCCGCTGGTGCTGGAAAAGGCCGGCGTCGACACCGAGCTTGCCAAGCTGTCGCTGCTCAAATCCCAATGGGATCAGCAGCAATGGCGCAACAAGCAGGAGTTGGCCAGTCTGCCCGCCCGCATTGAGCGGATCAAGGGGCGCATCGCCGCCATCGAGGCCGACATCGCGGTTCGCCGCGACGTGTCCGGAAACCGCTTCCTCATGGAAGTCGAGGGGAAGCGATATTCGGATCGCGTCGAAGCCGGAAACGCGCTTCTGCATGCCGTGCATGGGGTACGCCACGGCAGCGAGCGTGTCGTCGGTCAGATTGCCGGTTTCCGTGTGGCCGTGAAAGCGGCTGCGGTCCGGGAGTTCGGTAAGGCGCTGGTGATCAAGGGCGGCATCGAGTATGAGGCTGGCCGGGCGGAATCGCCGATCGGCTTCGTCAAGGTGCTCGAAAATGTGCTGCATCGGATGGAGTTGATGCTCGAAGAAGAACGCGATCATCTGGCCCGGACGGAGAAGCGCATGGCCGATATTCTGGTCGAGGTCGCGAAGCCTTTCGACAAGGCGGAGCGGCTGGCCTGGCTACAGCAGCGCCAGCGGGAGATCGACGCGGTACTTGATCTCACCAAGGGCGACATGGCGGCGGCTGAAGAGGCGGAAGTCTCGGAAGCTGCCTGATCGCAACACCCCGGTTCCTCTCACGAGGGCCGGGGTATTTTTGCAGTAGCGAATGTCACGGCAAGTTCACATCTAACCAGCACCCACGGCACCCGTGTCGAGCCTGATCAGCATGGCAAATGGCACCGGGCTGATGGACTTGGCCCTGCCGAAGGTCAGAAGCAATCGCCGTACGTCGTTTCGTTCGAAACCAGCGACAGGTACGGAGAGTTCTACATGGCCAACTAGGCGCAATGTGCTTGGCACGTTGGCCCACTCGCGCTGCATGCCCCGAGCAGCCTCGTTGAGTTGCAGCGAAATCTGGTCCGCGCGTGGAGCCGTGCTTGATTGTTGAACGGCTTCGGCGAATCGCCTTAACACAGGCCTCATGGTCCCGAAGCGCCCGGCCTGCAGCCCTTCGAGGACTGTGCGCGCGTTCATTTCGATCGGGAAACTGACAGCCCCCAGGCTCTCCACCACGGGCGCCCACGTGGTGTTTGGTGCTCCGTCTGCCTGCACGGCGTGCACGTGCAACTGCTGCCAATGCGCCTCGACATCCGTATAGATGGACGAACCCGTCAGGGATGCAAGATACATTGCCGACTCTAGGCTGTAGCCCTTGAGGTAGAGGAACTGCGCACCCGCCTCTCCCGGCTCGATCGGCTGCAGCAGTGCAAATGGGTCCGCGGCCACCTCCGACTTGATGTGCTCAATGACCGCGTCGACCTGCACGTCCGAGGCTTCGGGCATGTGCTTGCGGATCGACGATTTCAGCGAACCCTCTGGCAACTGCAGCATGAGCCGCCGGTGGTCGTCTTTGGCCAGGGCCTCCATCCAGCCGACGCTCTTGCGGTTTGGCTTCCATCCCTCAGTTCGCTGCTCTGCCATCTTGAGCGCGGACATGCCGAACTGCGAGTTGAAGTCTCCTGGATCAGGGATGAGGTGCACCCAACCAGCTTGGATGTACGGCTCCAGCACTAACAACAGGAGCACATTCTTCAGCGTCTGTGCCTTGTGCTGAGAGGGAGACTTCGTCGGACTAAACTCCGGCTTGATGCGCAGCGGATTGAGAAACGGATGGGCAAGAATGATTTCGTCGAAATACGGCAGCCATCCAAGGACTGTTGCCTCGACGGTGCGCGGATCGCATGCACCAAGGTGAACAGCCCTGAACGCGCCTTTCCTGGACCTCGGCAATAGCTCTGCCAGGTCAGTGTCCTCTGGCCAAAGGCTGGCAAACATCTCGTGGATGCGCTTGACCTGTTCGTCGCTGAGCTCGCGACGGACGTCGTCCCAGGTCTTACCCGACGCCAGCCCTAAGATGTCCTGCACGGCTCGGCAAAGCATGAGATTGCGCTCGCGAATGCCGTAAACGTCCCAGGTGGGGCGGTCGGCCTGGGGCACGTCCCTGCAACAATGCTTGAACTTGCGGCCGCTTCCACAGCCACACGAGTCGTTCGGACCAGGGGCCGCCGTACTCTGTTTGCGACGCAGGTACTCGTGAGATCCGGAGGTGCGTCCAAAGGCATCCTGGTATTGCGTTGAGCCGTCGGCGTGCCCGACGTAGATCTCTCCGCCAAATTGCCAGAGGTCGTCCGTTGGGAGCAGCACTTGCGCTAGATCCTGCCATTCGCCCGTGAAGGACTTCTCTGGATACAACCACTCCTTATCGGATGCCGCCACGTATCTACGCGCACGACTCTTGAGTAGATGGTTGATGGCGATGACCTCGTTTCGCGAGAGCTTGCGAGTTCGAATGAACGCATCCGTGCGCACAAGGCTTTGCCCGCGATACCGAGCGTAGGTTCGCGGCGCCGTGCTGTTCGCTGCCTTCGGGTCCTTCGCGTACTCCAAGTGCGTCAGGATGAGGCAGGTATTGGCATCGAGCGCAAACACCGTCTGCGTGCCAAGCCACTCAATCGGTGGGTCTTCCGGATAGGCACACTCGGTCGACGTCGGAGGCGTCGCCGCATTGTGAACGGTGACTGGGTGGTCGCTGACGATGAACTTGATATCGGAGGCTTCCGCCGAGACGATTTCCCGCACACCTTCGGTCCACATCGTGCAATGGATGAACCGAAGCCCTTGCATCTCCACCATTAGTTGAACCTGGTCGAGTGACGAGTAACGCGACTTGATCCAGTCCAGGCCCTTGGGGGTTCTCAGCTTCTGAGCGTCCAGATACTCGAAGAAGTCTTGAAATGCGTAATGCATTGCCGAGAGGTCTCCATCGGCAAAAGCGCGCACTGCCTTGGAGCCCCTGTCGTCGATGGAACCGAAAAGGAACTTCTCTACCTCGTCGTTTACGACGCTTCCGAAGTGCGTCGAGTAGAGGTCGTACTCGGAGAAGCAACTCGTCGGTCCCCACTTGTGCAGCGCTTTTATCGGCACGGTCCGACCGTCCGGCAGGACCTTGTGCGGCAGCGACATGTCGAGGTAGTGCAGCTGCGACCGCCCAGACTCGATGAAGCCGCGCTGATACCACTGAGGCACGTAGTGGTTGTTCCTGGTCACTTGGTCAGTCATCGAAATCTTTCCGCTCCATCGCCGTCTTTGTGCAATGTGTCCGGTTTAGTCTGAATCGGACCGATACGACCATTCCGGAGCGCACGCCTATGCGCTTGGTCGTGATGCTGCAACTATGATTGGAAAACCACATCCCCTGATCCGACAATGAGGCGGTTGCTGTCGCTTGAAGCAGGCCCAGGGCCGCGGGGTGGCATGCATTCATGATAACTGCCATTATCAAGAACGTCATTTTTTGCCGACAACTAGGCCGATGAAGAATCGCTGTGGCGGAATTCAAAGCAAATCATGAGCTTGAGCGAGCTTCCGCGCTGTGCCCCGGCTCCCGCCGTTATGATAGGGCACGGCGCTTGGTTGCTCGAAGCGAGAGCGCCCGGCCCCTTAAAATGCACAGATGATGCACTGACGGTACGCTCGATGGCCCGGCACCGGCGGCATGCCGCCTTGAAGGCACAGGCGGTGCACTGGCGGGCGACATCGGCCCGACGGCCGCCCCCGCGCGTCCGCATTGGGTGCGCTGACGGTGCACTGGCGGGGCGGCGTGTCGCCATCTGCTATTCGCAAATAGCGAACGGTCGGCCGCCGCCACGCGGCACTACCCTCCAGCCTGCGATAGCCGTGGCTGACACGCAACCGTTCGATCCGCTTGAGTTTGCGCAGGGCCGCCTCCTCCTGGAGGAACACTTCGCGCTTCACGCCGCCGCGCCGATTGCCGAGACCATACCAGCGCCGGATGAGTACGAAGGCGCCGAACAAGTCGCGTTCGAGGGCGAGGGTGTAGCCACGGGTTTCGCTCCTGAACTCAATCCGCATCGGCTGCCTCGAGGTTGGCCAACTCCTGCCACACTCGCTCTTCATCCGATTCCGTATAGATGGAGGTGGTCGCCAGGCTCGCGTGGCCCAGGAGCTTCTGGATCAGGCTGGNGGGAACCCCGGCAAGGCCGAGGTGGCTGCCCCGGGTGTGGCGGAGCCAGTGCACGGTGGCCCGATCGAAGTCCTTGGCTTCCTGCATGCGCCCCTCTGCCCGGAGCGCGTCGGCTGCGCCCTGGAACAGCGCCCTCAACGCCTTGTAGAGGCTGCTGGGCGATACTGGTTCGTTGCCGCCGAGTCGGGCGATGAGCGGCGCCTCCGGTGGATTCGCCAAGGGATCGAGGGAAAGGCCGCGACGGGTCAGATACTCTCCCAGGGCGAGCAGGACGCCTTCCGGGATCGGCACGGCCCGCCATTTCCCTCCCTTGCCGCGCACCTTGAGCATCCATCGGACACCCAATGAATCCCTGAGCGGCATGGTGTAGAGCCGCCCGATCTTCGCATCCACCAGTTCGGACAGCCGCAGACCTGTGGCATAGGCGAACGGGAGCACGAAGTGCAGTCTGTGGGAGTGTGCATCGCGCGGCAGCTGGTCCAAGTGATGGGTCAGGTATCGCCACTGCGCCTGGGAGAACACCCGGGTCAGCTCGATGTCGGCCGGCGCATCGTCTTGGGACGCCAGCTTCTTGCCGACCGCGTCCCACGGGTTGAAGGCGCAGTATTGGACGCACACCAGCCACTCGAACAGGCCGGAGACGATGGTCAGCGCCTGGCGCACGCTCGCGGCTGAGAGGGGGCCGTCGAACGGGCGCCAGGCGGGGCTGAAGCGCGGCGTGTTGCGCTTGCCGATCCAGTCGCTCTCGGGAACACGGAAAGGCCAGTGTTCAGGAGAACCTCGCCCGAGCGCCGACAGCCAGTCGCGGTAGGCCGCGCAATCGTCGACGGTGAGATCGGAGAGCGCCTTTTGGCGCTCGATCACGGCCCACAGCAGCAGGCGCTCCGATTCCTTGCGGTATGCGCGCTCGGTATTGGAGCTGCCCGATTTCGTCGCGAGCCATGACTGGATGGCTTGAAGATCGTTGACCGCCTGAATGCGCGGCTGGCCGGGATAGCGATTGGAACCGGTCGCGCCGGCGAGCGCCTCGGGGACGGCGAATGCTTCCATCGGCACGATGGCGGTTTCGCGACTCCTCTGCTGGATGAGCGCCGGCACAGGCTGGGTGCGGAGCGGCGCGAGGGCATGGCCGGGCAGGGCGCCCAGGGACGATTCGTACCCTCGCAGCCAAGCGACGATCCGGTTGGCGCCTTTCTCGCCCAGCTTCGGCACCGTGACCCACCAGCGGTATCCTCGTCGCCGGATGCGCTCCAGAAGAGCCCCGACGGTCGGGATGCCGGCAAGAATGAGGCGGTCTGCGACGGGCTGGTCGAACCAGGCGGCCACCGGATCGGCCGGCACGGGGTCGGTGACCAGCAGTCGTTCGATCCAGACCAGCGCGGCGAGCTGGCGGTCGATCAGTCGCTGGCGTTGGCGCCNCCTCTTATCCCTCGCTTCCGGAAAGGCGTCGAGGTAGAGCGCGATCAACTCCTCCTCTCGATAGAAACCGCCCGGATCGTGTTCAGCCCGGAAATCGTCCAGCGACGGGCAGGGAAGGGCTTTGGCGTGCTGGCCGGGGGCCAGATGGAGCCTCAGCAACCGTGCCTCTCCCCGGTGGCCGTGGCGCAGGGCGGCCTGGCTCAGCGTGTCCCGAAGCCAGACAAGCGTCGCCTTCGCGAGCCGAAGATCCAGTCCGGTCTCGAGGTAGCGATCCGCCAGGGCCTTGAGATCGAGCCCCTGGAGCCAGCCGCGGTAGAGCGCCAGGTGATGGCGACCGACCTTCCGTTCAACCTGAGGCATGCGTCATACGCCGCAGCAGCGATTCAGCCTCTCGCCCCACATGCGCGGCAACGGCGCAATCAGGACGTCATTTGGGGAAGCCCGGCCAACGTGGTCATACTCCGTCCCCCAAGGACTTGGCGAAGCTCAGGGCACGATTTGGCGCCCCATGGCTTTGCCTGCCTGCCGGCGCGTGTGGGGGTGTGGCTGCTGTGGCTGGGATGATCCCACCCGATACGGCGGCCAGGCCCAGCGTGGCCAGCGTGCGGACGCGCTCGGCCCGAAGCCTGGCGGGCACGTCCTTCAGTCCGGCAAAGAGCTCCGGACTCGCCGGCGTGACCGTGAGCACGACTCGGATGCTGCTCACAAGGCGGCTCCCATCAACCAGAACCCGCGGGCATTGGAGAACACCGATTCCTTGGGCGTGAGCACGGCCAGTCGCGGAAAGGCGTCTTGAACGGCCTCACGGAAGAAGGCGGCGCCGCCGCCGACGAGAACCACGAGGTCAGGCATCTTGCTCTCCGTCCGCAGCGATTTCTGGATGGATTCGATGACGACGGGGCCGACGGTCGTCGCCGCCTGCTCGATGTAGGGTGCGATCTCCACGCGCTGGCCGAGAACGAGCACGGTCGCCTTGCCGGACCGGAGAGCGTTTTCCAGGGTTTCGACGTTGAGCGCCGATCCGTGATCCTTGGCGATCAACCGGGACGCCTCCTCCAGGACCACCGATGAAGCGTTGAGACTCGTGCCGGACGACTGCCGGTGCAGATCCTTGTGGGCGATCACGACCCAATCGACCGAGAAGAAGCCGGGATCGACCACCAGCACCCGTGCGTCGTCGATATCGGCGTCCTCCTGGGCGATGTAGTCGAGGAGCCCGCCGATCGGCTGAGGGATGACCTTCACCCTTTCCACGGAGACGGTCCGCCTGGGCGTGACTTGGTGGGTTCCCTGCATTTGCGCAGCGAGGGCGTTGCGCCGCGTCTCGTCCAGGTATTGCGAGACCGGCAGCCCAGTGACGAGCGTGTCGATCCGATCCATCTCGGACAGGAGCAGGCCGGCATGGAACAGCGCCGCGTAGGAATTGCTGGATGCGTAGTCCGCATGCANGGAGCGGCTCCAAAGCTCCGCACGGTCCGGCGAGACGCCGGCGACGAACGCCTGCCCGTCCACGAGCACATGCAGGAAGTCGTCCTGCGCCTTGCCGTCGAAGCGGGAGCCGAACCGGTCGGCGGGAGCTGCGCCGGCGGGGCGCAGATGGGTTTTCGGGGTTCCACCCTTCTGCCCGAAGGCGAGTTTCAAGTTGGAATACCCGATGTCAATGCCAAGGATGTTCAAATCGACCTCCTGTGAATCGTGAGAGAACAAGCTGTCCGCCGCTTCGCCGGTGGGGTGCCCAGTGCACCGTCAGTCACATCTCAGAGAACCGCCCGCGACACGCGCGCCGCCGTATGGCCACTGAGTACCGCCAGCAGACCGCCTGGGAACTTAGCAGTCGACCAACTCCAAACGAGGGCGAAAAGCGCACAGAAGTGACGCATTTCGAAGTGGTTTCCGGAAAGCGGCTTGCTACCGTAGCGGCTTGCGCGAATTCGGCGCGGGTGCGGGGCGGCGATGAAGCAATTCAGGTATTTGCCGGGACAGGAAGACATTGGCAGCGCATATGTGGAATTCATGCCGACGGGTCGCTGCATCGCTCCTGATAAGAGCGAATCGGGGTTCGTTTTGCTCCTGGCCGGCACCCGCGCCGACAGAAATGCCGATGTGGTCGCGGCGCACTGTGGCGGAGGAGCGATTCGGCGACGGATTGCTCCTATCAGAGGCGCCGCCCGCCCGAGACGGCGAACGGCGGGTACGCCAAGGAGCGATCGTAGGTCCGGCCGCTCCTCGGTAAGAAGAGCGATTGGACATGGAAAATTTTGCACCCGACACGACACCCCATGACGAGGCTCAGCGCATCCTGGAAGCGCGCATCGATGCCCTGTTTCACACGGCCTACGCGATCGTCGAGCGGCACTGGCAGTTCGTGCGCCGCATGGAAAGCAGGTCCAGTCACTGGGAGGACAAGAGCAGCCTTCAGCTCCGCTGCGAAAAGGTGGGGAACTCCATCCGTGCCGACTGGTGCGGGATTCGGTGGCACGGATCGAAGGCGATGGGCAACCGTGGCGCCACCAGGGTCATCGCCAAGCCCAAGGGCGCCCATGGCTACGCGCTGTCAAAGATCATGGTCTTCGCCAAGGAATGGGAGAAACCGATGATCGAAGAGACCGAAGCGCGGCTGGCGGCGATTCGACGGGAGACGGGTCTCCTGGTCAAAGCCATCGCCGCGATCAGGATCGCCAAGCGGGCCGTCGCGCCGCTGGAGGCCGCGCGGCCATGAAACGAATCTGCATCGACGTTTCCGACGAAACCGCCGCCACGCTGGCAAGGCTGGTAAAGTCCTGCAACGAATCGCATGACGCCCGCGACGGCTTCACAACGCACGGCAAACTGTCCCTGGAGCGCCTTCTTGCCATGCTGGTCGAGGACGCCGGAATGGTCATGACGCGGCCGGGCTCATGGGAGGGCGCCAATATGGCCCAGGTCCTGATGTCCCATGGCTATGACGTGTGATTCAAGGCCTAGACCACGCGAGGCGTCGCAGCAGCCCCACCTCTCAAACGAGTCGTATGCGTTTCGTATTTCAACCGTGACCGCATGGAGAGTATGATGGCAAGAAGAATCGACCTNCAAAATCTCGCCGACTACCGTCGCGCGCAGGGCCTCAACCAGTCGGGCTTCTGGAGCCGGTACGGGGTAACCCAGTCGGGCGGCAGCAGGTATGAATCGGGCAGAGACCTGCCGACGCCGGTGGCCATCCTGGTGTGGCTGCGTGAGACCGGACGCCTGAGCGATGCCGATCTGGAGGCAGCGCGCAAGGGCGTGGCAAAGGGGACTGCCCGTTCCAATTGATGGTCGGGGTAAATGTAGGGAGTGCAATGGAGAAGCGCCATCCTGATTTCGTTCCGGTGACTGACGCGCGCCTGACGCTTACCGACGCCGAGGGGTTTGCGCACAATTCGGATGCGGCTCTCATCGTGCTCGACATCACCCGGCACGAGATCGAGTCCGGCAACATTGCCAGCGTGCTCGAACGCCTCCACGTCCTGACCGACAGCGCGGAGAATGTGCGGCGCTATCGGGAATCGCTTGTGTTCCAGATCGGCGGCTACGATGACGACCCACGCGAACTGCCCGAGATCCCGGAAGGACGAGCCTTCTTCCGGCGCCTGGCCGCAGAATGGCCGCACTGGCTCTGGTTTCTCCACCGCGGTGTCGGAGCCATCGGTTTGCTGATGGCCCTGTTGTGCAGGGTTCGCGTCATTCGCAGTACCAAGGGAAGCTTCGGAACCGAATTCGAGAGCATCTTGGAGCTTCAAGGGACCCTCGCTGACTTGCTTGATCGCGGCAACGCATTGTTCGCCGCCTACGACATATCCGAGTCCGAGGCCGCTGAATCCGCGACATCCGCGGTCGATGAACTGGCGGCCGGATGAGGGCCGGCACAGGTGGCGGCGCGAGGCGGGTAGGGTAGCGAATCATGTGCGGACGCTACGCGCTTTATGGTCCCCATTCGCGATTGCGCGAGCTGGCGCCGGCCATAAGAGCGCGATGTACTCACGAACCCAATGGACATGCGCCTGGTCGGTCAGTATGCTGTCTGGCTGCGGATACGCTTGCAAGTTGAAGACTATGACCGACTACAACGGCGGCAAACGTGCGGCGCGGGTCAGTGCTCATCGTGGTATCACGATGGAAGCGGGCTAGGCGATGTAGGGACATCATAGCTCGGAGGAGACTTTGAAAAAGATTGACCTGCATATCCACACTGTCTCAACGATCAGCGATAGGGCGTTCACCTTCAGCCTCGATGCCTTCAAGAGGTACGTCGTCGAGGCGAAGCTGGATGCCGTAGCCGTCACCAACCACGACGTTTTCGACGGCGCTCAGTTCCGGAGNATTCAACGGGCACTGACCTCCACGGTGTTCCCGGGCATTGAGATCAACGTCGAGAAGGGCCATGTTCTCATCATCGGAAGACCTTCGGAACTCGACGACTTCGAAACCAAAGCGACCATGGTGTCGCAAAGAATTTCCAAGATCGGTGACAGCATCCCCGTCGAAGAGCTGATCAATATCTTCGGAAACCTGCAGAACTATCTCGTCATACCGCACTACGACAAGGGTCCCTCGATTACCGGCGAGACGCTGGAAAAGCTCAAGCCCTATATCTGCGCGGGTGAGGTGGATAGTGCGAAGAAGTTCGTGCGCAATATCAAAGACGCCACCAAACTGACCCCAGCGCTCTTCAGCGACTCGCGGATGAGTGGCGACCTGGCGACATTGCCAACCAGGCAAACGTTCGTCGATTGCGGCACGCTGACACTCGAAGCACTGAAGAGTTGCCTCCAAGACAAAGCCAAGATCGCCCTGTCCGAGCGTGATGGGAACAAGTTGTGGCAGGTGTTCGACAACGGACAGATGCTTTCAACCGGGCTGAATGTCCTGATCGGCGCCCGCTCGACGGGCAAGACTCACACGCTTGACCAGATCAGCAAGGCCATCCAGAGCGTCAAGTACATCGAGCAATTCTCCCTGGTTCAGCAGAACGAGGCCATCTACGAGAAAGAATTCAAGAACAGCGTTGAGCGGAGGCGCAGTGCCGTCGTCGAGCAGTATCTGGCCGGCCTGAAACGTGTGCTTGATGAGGTCACGAAGGTGGATCTAGCTGCGAATGACCGCGAGGTCGCTGCATACGTGGAAACACTCTTGAGGTCGGCCGAGGAGGCAGACCGGCGGGACGCGTTCTCGAAGGCGACCTTGTTCGATGAAGTCGAGTTCCCCATCGGGAATGCAGCCACGCTTCAGTCACTCATAGAGTCCGTTCGCCAAGTAATCGAAAATATCGAGTACCGATCGATCATTGAGAAGCACGTCGATCTGGCTGCGCTGAAGCGGCTAGCCCGCGAGCTGATCGAAGCCTTATGGGTCAAGTCGCTGGACGCGGCGAAGAAACGGGTCGTCAATGGGCTCGTGAAGGAAATCAAGCAGGGCCTGAAGATCCGGACTGCCGCTATCCAGGTTCAGGACGTCGATCTCTATGCCGCGGCGATGGACAAGAAGCGAGTCACGAGGTTCTCGGAAATCGTTGGTTTTCTCAAGAAGGACGCGATCATCTTCCACGAGACCCTCCAGGGCTTCAGGATCGAAGCGAGAAAACACCCTTATGGGGGCGCCAGCGAGATCAAGGCGATCAGCGGGACGAAGTTGGCATTTAGCGATGCGTTCCGCAAGTATGAAAACGCCTACAACTACCTTCGTGAGTTGATGCAGCTCGAAGGTCTGCCTTCTGCCGACTACTACAAGCTGTTCGTGAAAATCAGCTACCGCATCTTGAACAAGGACGGCCATGAGGTTTCGGGCGGGGAAAGGTCGGAATTCAGGCTCCTACAGGAAATCGCGGATGCGCAGAACTTTGACCTTCTGCTGATTGATGAGCCGGAGTCGTCGTTCGACAACCTCTTCCTGAAGAGCGAAGTCAATCAGATTCTCAAAAGCATCTCCGAAACGATGCCCGTCGTAGTCGTAACACACAACAACACCGTCGGGGCTTCGGTCGGCGCAGATTATTTGCTTTACACAACAAAAGAACTTGAAAACGGAGTACCGAGGTATCGCATCTTCTCGGGCTACCCGACGGACAAGAAGCTGGTGTCAGTGGACGGCAAAGTCATCAACAGTCACGAAACGCTATTGAACTCCCTGGAGGCAGGAACGGACGCTTACGAAAGGAGAAGGCAATCCTATGAAGCTATTAAGGATCAGTGAATACACGGGACAGTTCCTGGCCGGGAATGGCGACTACTCACCCATCGACAAGATCAGCAAGGACGATCTGTTGCGGTTGGTGGACCACACTCTCGGCGAGGACGCGATCGAGATGGACCCGTATGACGATCAGACGATCAAGAACCAGGCCCACCAGGTGATCTACAAAAGCATCTTCAAAAGCTGACTGATATCTTGAAGCGAAGGCAGGAGTTCATCGATGAGTCTGCGCGTCTCTTTTAGATGAGTACGAGAGGTACCGCGAGTAGTCCACTGGCGTGCGTGAAGTGTGGCTTTGTGGCGAGCCTATGCTGCCCGGATGAGCATGCTGCCGGTCGCGGGGCATGATTCAGCGAACTATTTCGGGCAAGGGTTCACAGGCTGTGGACTTCAATTGCGTGGGTGCCCAGCGCGTTGCGCGCCAACTCGATAAGGTGTCGATGATGCGTGAAAAGCATGACCTGGCCGCCCTCAGCAAAACGTGCTAACGCCCGAAGGACGTTGGCAGCACGCTCGTCGTCCGAGGTCACGAGTACGTCATCGAGGATCAGCGGCATCTGCGGGTGGGAGGCACGCCTCAGTTCCAGGGCTGCGAGGCGAAGGGCCAGGTAGAGTTGATCGGCAGTCCCTTCGCTCATGGCTTCGACACCGATTAGCTTGCCGTCTTCACGCTCGGCGCGGAGCACCGGCTTGTTGTCGGCCTCGTCGGCTACCAGCCGCTGGTAACGGCCGCCGGTCATAAGGGAAAAATACGTAGACGCAGCAGCTACCATCGGCGCCTGCGCGCGTTCGCGAAAACGGTTCAAGGACTCCTGAAGCAGAGAGTGGGCAAGTTTCAGGCGTGCCCACGGCCTGACGGCTGATCGGAATCTGGCGGCGGCCGCTTCCATGGCTTCACGCGCCTTTGCCGCCCGATCCGAGGAGTCGATAGATTCCAGGGCTCGCCGGGTTTGTTCCTCCTCCTGGCGCGCCACACTCTGTTCCTGTTCGAGGCGCGCGATCTCCGAGCGGCAATGCTCGCGCTCGCCGTCAATAGCAATCGCATCCCAGCCGGCCAGGCTGGTGCGCAATTCATCCTCGGAGCGGGTCGACGCCTGTGCCAATTGTTGGCGCTGGGCGGCCACGGTGTCCTGCACCAACCGCTTGCGGATAGCCCCGTCCTCACGTTCCGGCAGCTGGTCGACCGTCTCCACTCCGGCTGCTGCACAGAGCCTTGCCAGGGTTTCGGCTTGTGCCGCCTGTTCGGCCTCGGCAGTTCGCTTTGTTTCCTGGGCCCGAGTTCGGTCACGGATCAACGCGTTCTTCTGCTGCTCCTGATCCCGAGACGCGGCCAAGCGTCGCGTCAAGCGATCGGCGAAGTCCTCCGCCAATGCCGGCTCCGGGAGCGGCTCGCCCAATAACGCAGCGAGATGTTCGGCTTGGATTGAGAAGTCTTCGACCACGGCCTGTTGCTGAGCTTGTCGCAACTTTGCCTCGGCAAGCGCCGCGGATTCCCGTGCGAGGTTGTCCAACTCATCCAGGCGTGCCTTGACGGTCTCTGGCGTGCTGTCCGGCGCCAGAAAGAGCCGGGCATGCCACGCCTGAACTGCCGTCAAATGACTTCCGAGTTCTGCTTCGGTCTTGGAGATCAGCCCATCAACCTTTTGCCGTTCCGCTTGCCGCATTTTCTCTGCCTTGGCTTGGGCACTCTGTTCTGCCTCGACCTTGGTGGCAAGCTTCTCCCATCGATCTGCCTGGATAATCAGTTGCGGCAGCGCGGAACTCTGGACTGCCTGTCCAACACCCGTCAGGGCAGCGGAAAGGGCTGCGACGGCCATCGCCGCTTCGGATTGCAGGTGCTGCCGATCAGCCTGGTCCTGTGCCAGTCGGTCGGCAACATCCAGTGTCCCCGCCCGTCCCGCTTGCCACTCGCGCAATGCCTCGGGATCGAGGTCGGGCAACCGAGCCTCAGCGAGTTTTCTGGACCAGTCCGCCTGTAGATCCTTGAGGCCGGCGATCAGGGCGCTCAGTTCCTTGGTAATTTCTGCCCGGCGCGTCTCCATATCATTGATCCGCGAGGCGCATTCCTCATACCCGGCCGCCCGCGTCGCATCCGCCCGTAACAGGTCGGCTTGACGATCTGCGCCGCTTTGGGCTGCTTCGAACGCCTCCGGCAACGGGTGTTCAGGATCAAAGATCCGCCCCAAATCATCTGCGTTCTGGCGGCGTTCAACGTAGGCCTGGCGGATCAGCGCCCAGCCTTCGTCTCGGCGTTCGCGAGCGAGGCGCAACGTCTCTGCCGTCACCACTTCGCCTGCGGCAGCCAGCTGTATCTGCCGGAGCCGCTGCTGCTTGAGGTCGGCCTCCAGCCGGAGATCTTCTTCACGCAGTCTGCGAACCGCGTCTTCGGTATCGCCCAGCGTCTTCCGGGCACCGACAATCTGCGCATCCAGCAAGGGCCGTGTTCCACGCAACGCGTCGATGGACTCGATCCCCAAGTCGGATAGCGCCTGGGTTAGCTGACCTTCGAGTCCCAGGATCGCGCGGTCCGATTCGGCAATATGCCGGGAGATGTCACCCAGGTCCCGGGCTTCGCCCAATGTGTTTGCCAACGCTTGCCGGGCCACTGGGTCAGGCAGTGCGGGGCTTCCGTCTGCGTCCAGCTTTTGCGCCTGATCGAGTTCATCGACCCGATTCCGGTGACCGTCCAGTCGCTCGCTTAGCCTGCTGATGGCCCCAAGGTGGTCATCGAGTGCGACGCGGTCGGCTGCGGAAGGCGCGGCATTCAGGAGTTCCTCGATAGACCGTTGGGGCGCGATACGTGCCGCCGCAGCGGCCACGTCGGCAACGATCCGCGTAATGACCGCTTCCTGCTGTCGCACCTCGATTCGACTGCGTGCCACGGTCTCGGCAGCAGCCGACAGGCGCTCAATGGCATCCGCATGTTCCAACAGCGGCGCTTCGATCACCAGGGAATTGAGATCATCGGCGCAGTGCTTCAACTCGAGTTCTGCGCCCTGCAAATCCTTCAGGGCGCGGCGCAAGGCTTGCTCCGCGGCCAGACGGTCCTCGCGGGCGCCTTGAACGAGGTTCGGCACTTCGGCAAGAGCCTGGAGCTCGGCCAGCGCCCGGTCATGCTCGCGGAGCAAAGGCTCGACCGTGCGCAACTCGGTGAGCTCGTTCTCCCGTCGACGCTGGGTTTCCAGTGCTCGGTCGATTTCCGCCAAGGCGTCCCTGGCCTGCTCATGGTTGCGGTTCAGGGTCTGCCAATCGGCGGGTCGGATCTGCGCTTGCCTCCACAAATGGCGTTGCTCGTCGAGCTGGCGGCGGGCCTCGTTGATCACGGCGCTTTGGGCGCGGCCATGAGGATTGAAAAAGGCCTTGGCATCCGCGTCCAGACCGGCCAGGATCGCTGCAATGCCCCGCGTCCCCGCGCTGGCCTCGAAGAGGGCCGAGCCCAATTCCCNCTCGCCCTTGAGTAGGAGGTCGCCGCCGGCACGCAAGCGCGCATGATTTAGGCCGAACATGGCCTCGAACTCTTCGCGCTCCAGCCCGCCGGTGAGCGCCACTTCCAGTTCTCGTTCCACATCGGGGGAAGCGGACGGTTGGCCGGTTGCGATTTCGAATCGGGACAGCGTCGCGCCGCGCCCCTTGCGACGGACCAAGCCAATGGGCTCGCCTTTCCCGTCAAGGAACACCCCGGCAATGCGCAGTTGGTTGGACGGATGGACAAAATCGTCCTGGCTGCGCAGGGGAATGCCGAAGCGCAGATCGGTCATTGCCCGCAAGGCCGACGACTTCCCGGCCTCGTTCGGCCCATAGATCAGGTGAAGGTTGGCTGCTGGGTGCTCACCGCTGCCGGCAAAATCGAGTTGGCCATCAGCAAAGGGCCCAAAGGCCTGAAGCAGGAGTCGGGCGAGCTTCACGCTTCCCCTCCTGCCGCTGCCAGCCGTGCCAGGACCGTCGCCTCGGCATCTCGCAATAGGGCGAGCAGGTCTGAGGCGCTGTTCAATTGCGGAACATCATCATCGGTGACCTCTGACGGCAGCGCGCCCAGAAGGCTGCCCAGTTCCTTCTGGGTAAGGTTTCCAAGTGCCATCTCATCCGCGCCGATCCGGTCCACCAGCCGGATGAGTTCGCCCACTGCGTCCTGCCGCTCTAAGGCCAGTGCTCGATTCAGCGGCGTTGCCAGATCGAGCCGCACCTGTTCGATCCAGACCTCGACGTCGCCCACATCCTGGGCCGCTGCTCGTATAGCGGCGTCCAGCGTGCCGGGCCGGTTAGCCTCAGCGGCGTGCAGTTCTGTCGATCCGGTCAGCGTGACGCGCACCGCGTGCAGTCGGTCCGTAGCGCCAATCAGCAATGGTTCCAGGGCTCCGCGGAACGCATCGCCCACCTCTTCCAGAATTTCGATGCCATTCAGTGCCAACTCCAGCTGATGCCAGCGCACCACATCCAGGGNAATGAACTCGGCCTCGATTCGGCCCGCCTCCACGCTGATCAACTCGCAGCCCTTAGCCCCGGTTTCCTTGGCATGTCGCCCCTGGAGATTGCCCGGGAAAACGATGCGTGGGGTTTCCGAAACCACCTCTCGGGCGTGAATGTGTCCCAGCGCCCAGTAGTCATAGCCCTTGACCGTCAGGGTGGAGACATCGGTCGGGGCATAGGTGTCGTGGGGCGGCCGACCGCCCAGGCTAGTGTGCAACATCCCGATATTGAAGAAGCCTGGCACCGGCGCCGGATAAGAAGGCACCAGATCCTCGTCGACAGCTCTGTCGGGGAAACTGCGGCCATGGATAGCTACCGACAGCTCATCGATGCGAACGGTCTGGGCGGTGCGGCTGGAAAAAACGGTTACGTTCGACGGCAGGGGTAGCTGCCGGGAGATCACCCNCTGCGCATCGTGGTTCCCCTGCACGATGAACACCCGAATGCCTGCTCGGCCGAGGCGCACCATCTGCTCGCGGAAGAAGAGGCCCGTGTGGAAATCCTGCCAATCGCGGTCATAGATGTCGCCGGCGAGGAGAACGAAATCCACGCGTTCAGACAGCGCCTTGTCGACCAACCGCTCCAGGGCGCTACGGGTAGCGGTGCGTAGCCGTTCTACAGGGGCCCCATCGTAACGGTCCAGGCCACGGAGCGGGCTATCGATATGCAAGTCTGCAGCGTGCAGGAAGCGCATCTTCTTTCTTGCCCCTTTGAAGATACTCGTAGTGCGTCGAATGGTTCGACGATTGTATTGTCATCTTGAAAATTTTGCACTATCTTGCCGTGGTTTGACGAACTTTGGCCGAGACGATGCCCAAGCCGCCGATTGAAGGTGAAATCCTCACTATTCGTGAGGTCGCCGACTACTTGAAGGTCACCGAACGAACAATCTACCGGCTGGCCGGCGCCAAGAAGATTCCGGCCTTCAAGGTCGGCGGGACGTGGCGTTTCCGCAAGGCAGACATCGATGGCTGGATTGCGGCCCAATCCGGGAACGTGGAGGGTCAAGCAGGTTGATCTCCGCTTACCACGCCAAGTACTACGCTCATGAACTGACACGTCGTCATGGCGCAAATGGCATAGGTCGTTTGTCCCAGTCATTGTTCGACGCCAGCGTCGATCTGAATCCGCATCAGATCGAGGCGGCGCTGTTCGCACTTCGGAACCCGTTGCAGGAAGGCGTGCTGCTGGCTGACGAGGTGGGGTTGGGCAAAACCATCGAAGCCGCGCTGGTGGTTTGCCAGTACTGGGCCGAGCGCCGTCGTCGGCTGCTGGTCATATGCCCGGCTAGCCTGCGCAAGCAATGGGCGCAGGAGCTGCACGACAAGTTCGCTGTGCCCACCACCGTGGTGGATGCCGTTTCTCTGCGCAAGCAGTCCGCCGGCGACATGCTCGCCACCCTGCAGCGGCAGGTTGGCAAGGCGGTCGTCATCATGTCCTATCAGTTTGCCGCCAAGCTGGAAGCCGAGCTGCGTGCAGTTCCTTGGGATGTAGTGGTCATCGACGAAGCGCACAAGCTGCGCAATGCGCACCGCGCCAGCAACCGCACCGGGCAGGCGCTCAAGCGTGCGCTGCAAGGCCGCAAGAAGCTTCTGCTCACCGCCACGCCGTTGCAGAACTCGCTGATGGAGCTGTACGGCCTGTCGACGCTGATCGACGAACACATGTTCGGCGACGAAGCTGCCTTCCGCAAGCAATTCATGAACAGCGGAACGGGGCTTGACGAACTGCGTGAGCGCCTTGCCAGCTTCGCCAAACGGACACTGCGCCGTGACGTACTGGAGTACATCAAGTACACCGAGCGCAAGGCACTCACCCAGCCATTCAACCCGACTGACGACGAGCAGGCGCTATACGAGCGCATCTCGGCCTTTCTGCAAAAGGAAGACTCCTACGCCCTGCCCAAGCAGCAGCGCCACCTCACAGCACTGATCCTGCGCAAGCTGCTTGCCTCCAGCTCGCACGCCGTTGCTGCCACCTTGATCACCATCCGCGAGCGCCTGCAAGGCCTGCTCACGGCAGGCAAAACGGAAGACGACGGCAGCCAACTGGTCGAACAGCTCATTGCCGAGGACGATCTGGAGCAGGACTATCTGGAAGAGGAAGCCAGCGAGGCAGAAGAAAACGCCGAGGCCTCCACGCCTGCGGCAGCCGGAAACGGCAAACCGGGCGCTGCAAAAGATGCCCAGGCTGTCCGCGCCGCGATCACCGCCGAGATCGAAGAGCTGACCGCATTCGTCGATGCTGCCCAAGCTCTGCAGACCGACACCAAGGCACAGGCGCTATTGAAGGCGCTCAACCTGGGCTTCGGCAAGATGGCCGAGCTGCGCGCGCCACGTAAGGCCATCATCTTCACGGAATCCAAGCGCACTCAGGAGTACCTGCACCGCTTCCTCTCTGCCAACGGCCACGCGGGCAAATTGGTGTTGTTCAGCGGCACGAACACCCACGAGGACTCCACCGCTATCTACCAGCGCTGGCTCGAAGAGTACAAAGGCACGGATCGCGTCACCGGCTCGCCGCAGGTGGATCGCCGCACCGCGCTGATCGACCACTTCCGCAAGGACGACGGCACCGGCGCGGAAATCATGATCGCCACTGAAGCGGCTGCCGAAGGTGTCAACCTGCAGTTCTGCGCGCTGATCATCAATTACGACCTGCCGTGGAACCCGCAGCGAGTCGAACAGCGCATTGGCCGCTGCCACCGTTACGGCCAACGCTACGACGTGGTGGTCATCAACTTCTTGAACACCCGAAACCAGGCCGACCAGCGTGTGCTGGAACTGCTCACCGAAAAATTCAACCTGTTCTCCGGTGTGTTCGGTGCAAGCGATGAAGTGCTGGGTCGCATTGAAGGCGGCCTCGACTTCGAGAAACGCATCCTCCAGATCTACGACACCTGTCGCCAGCCCGAGCAGATCGAAGCCGCCTTCAACGCCCTGCAAGCCGAGCTGGAAGAAGTTATCGCCGACCGCATCAAAGACACCCAGTCCCAATTGCTGGAGAACTTCGATGAGGACGTTCACGACCGCCTCAAACTGCGTCTTCAAGACGCTGAAGCGCGGCTCGACAAGCTGGGGCGCTGGTTCTGGGGTGTCACCTGCTTTGCATTGGACGGCCGCGCGCGCTTCGACGAGCAGTCCTACGCGTTTTCTCTGAGCACGCCGCCAACTGGAATCGCCACAGGTCGCTATCAGCTCATTCGCGGTGCGGCGCAGCCGGACATGCTGGCGCACGCCTACCGCCTCAGCCACCCGCTGGGGGAATGGAGCATTGATGCCAGCCTGAACGCGGCCACGCCCGTCGCCACACTGAAGCTCGACTATGGCAAACACGGTGCGCGTGTCTCCGTCATCGAGAGACTGCGCGGCAAGTCCGGCTGGCTGACGCTGGCCCGGCTGGAAGTCACCGCATTCGAGACCACTGAGGCGCTGCTGTTCTCTGGCATCACTGACGATGGTCAGGTGCTGGATCAGGAAGCCTGCGAAAAGCTGATGGCCATTCCAGCAGCAGGCAAACCCACTCCTTTGAGCACCAATGTTCCCGAGGCACTGCTGGCGAACAGCCAGCGCGCGGTCGCCGCCACCATCGCCCAGGTACTGGAAGCCAACCAGCGCCTCTTCAATGAAGAACGGGACAAACTGGAACGCTGGGCTGACGACAAGCTGCTGGCCGCAGAGGAAGCCCTGAAGAACACCAAGGCGCGCATCGCACAGTTGAAGCGCGACGCCCGCAAGGCTGTCACCTTGCAGGAGCAAGACGGCATCCAGCGAGAACTGTCTGAGCTGGAACGCAAGCAGCGCCGCCTGCGGCAAGAGATTTTCGCCGTCGAGGACGAGATCATCGCCAAGCGCGACGAACTGATTGCCTCGCTCCAGCAGCGCCTGCAAGANAAAACAAGCAACGAGACCCTGTTCAGCATCCGCTGGCAGGTCACGTAACCGAAGAATCAGATATCCCGAGATCAGAGCAACATATGACCACCAAACAGAATCCCAAATTCCAGGAGCTCGTCGCCAAGCTGCGCGAGATCTTCCAGATCGACCGCCCGGAACTCGACTTCGGCATCTACCGCATCCTCAACGCCCGCGCGGGCGAGATCAACGACTACCTGCAAAACCGGCTGGCTGAGAAGGTGCAGGCCGCCCTGTCCGCTGGCAGCGCCGCCAGCGCCCAGCAGTTGCAGACCGATCTGGACGAAGCGATCAAGCAGGCACAGGCGCTGGGCGCGAACCCCGACGACCTGCCCAAGGTCAAGGATTTACGCGCCCGGCTGAAGGATGCGACCGCAGGCAGCAGCGAACACGAGAACGCAGTGTTCTCGCACCTGCTGGCCTTNTTCTCCCGCTACTACGAGCAAGGCGACTTCATCAGCCAGCGCCGCTACAAGGGCGACACCTACGCCATCCCCTACTCGGGCGAAGAGGTGATGCTGCACTGGGCCAACAAGGATCAGTACTACACCAAGAGCGGCGAGAACTTCAGCAACTACAGCTTCAAGCTCGAAGACGGCCGCACAGTGCATTTCCGCCTCGCCGCCGCCGACACCGCCAAAGACAACCGCAAGGACAACGACAAGGAACGTCGATTTGCCCTGGTAGCGGCCAAGACCGTTACCCGCGTGGATGAAAACGGCGACGAAGTTGAAGAGGAACTGGTGCCCGTGGAGGAAGCATCGGGCAGTGACGGCAACAAGGAGCTGATCATCCGCTTCGAGTACGCCGCCCAGCCCAAAGGCACCAAGCAGGAGGCGCTGGTCACCAAGGCCGTAGAGGCAGTGCTGGCGGACGCAGCCGTCAAGGCCCGCTGGCTGGTCCTGGGCAGCCGCGCGCCCACCGAGAAGAGCCCGCAGCGCACCCTGCTGGAAAAGCACCTGAGCGACTACACCACCAAGAATACGGCGGACTACTTCATCCACAAGGATCTGGGCGGCTTCCTGCGCCGCGAGTTGGACTTCTACATCAAGAACGAAGTGCTGCATCTGGACGACGTGCAGAACGCAGGCGCATTTGCCGACATCGANAAAAACCTGCGCATGATTCAGTGCCTGCGCAGCATCGCGCTGGAGCTAATCACTTTCTTGGCCCAGTTGGAAGACTTCCAGAAGAAGCTGTGGCTGAAAAAGAAGTTCGTTGTCTCCAGTCACTACTGCATCACATTGGATCGAGTGCCGGAAGCGCTGTGGCCGGAAGTGGTGGCGAACCGGCGGCAATGGGAACAGTGGAAACAACTGGGCGTTTGGGATGGCGATGCGCAGGGGACAGAGGAGGACTTGAAGGCTGCACCGTATCGGATGGTGGATACAAGCTTGTTTTCAGTCGATTTCAAGTCGTCGTTACTGCAGCAAGTGGAAGACATGGATTCGGCGATTAGCGGCCTCCTCATTCACGGGGATAACTTCCAAGCGCTGAACTTGCTAAGAGAACGCTATCGGGGAGAGATCAAATGTACGTACATCGACCCGCCGTATAACACCGGTCGTGACGGCTTTATGTACAAAGACGGCTATCAGCGGTCTAGCTGGGGCTGTTTGATTCGCGAAGGGCTGGCAGCGCTACATCCCCTGGTGACCGACGACGGAATGGTTTTTGTTAGCAATGATGACAACGAAAACGAGAACTTGAAAAAATCTTTTCCGACCTGTCGTATCACGTGAAAGCGAACNTTGGTTTGGAATACGGATGGCCACACTGACAACCAGTTTGACGTCAAGATTAATCATGAATATGTAACTTTATCGCAGAAATCAAAGTTCGCCGCATATGGTGATGTGGTTGATCCAAATACTCGGGCCGAGAGCAATTTGTGGAAAAACGTTGCGGAGAATTCAATCACAAAAACGGGCCTGCAAATCCATACTCTGAAGTCATTTTGCCAAAGGGCTTCCCCGTCNACTTCCGAACATGGCGTGATTAATGCGAATGTGCCTGAGCCACAGTTTTTCGAGGAATTGGGAGAGCAGAAATATTTTCCAAGGGATCTAATCAGGAAGCATGGTGTCTCGTTCCCAATCAAGCGCAATCGTGTGACCTATTCTGACTTCAAGCTAGACAATGATCTGACAGTTTGTGCGGGCTGGGCCAACCTAAACAAGCTTCAGCGGTTCATCCAGAANTGGATGCCAACCGTTTCCCGACGAGGGTGGGGTCATGGAGTTTTACCTGACTGAGAACGGAACGGTTTATTACAAAAAACCAAAGCATCGGCACGAAATATCGTTTCCGTATTGCGGAATTTCTCTACCACCGAGAAGATGAAATACGCCCTCGAAGGTATGGGTCTAGCGTTCTCCTATCCAAAACCGAAAGACCTCATTTCCTACTTATTAAAAGTTGGCGCGTCGCCTATCTACTTGGACTACTTCGCCGGTTCCGGAACGACGGCACACGCGGTAATCGACCTCAACAGAGAGGATAATGGAAAAAGGAACTACATCCTGATCGAACAGGGTCAGCACTTTGAGACTGTCATTAAACCTCGACTTCAGAAGGTCGTTTTCTCAGCGGAGTGGACAAGCGAGAAACCAACTGCTCCTGGCACCGGCATCTCCCACTGCTTCAAAGTTATCAAGCTCGAAAGCTACGAAGACACCCTGAACAACCTGCAACTGCGCCGTACGTCCGCGCAGGGCGATCTGCTGAACACCCTGCCACAGCAGGCCAAGGACGACTACCTGCTCAACTACCTGCTGGACGTGGAAAGCCGTGGCTCGCTGCTGTCAGTGGAAGACTTCAANAAGCCCTTCGACTACACCCTCAATATTGCTGTGGATTCGGCAGGCGCCTTCGAGCCGCGCAAGATCGATCTGGTTGAAACCTTCAATTTCCTGATCGGCCTGCGTGTGAAGCACATCGACGCGCAGCCGCAACGCGGTTTTATCACCGTCACCGGCACGCTGCCCAGCGGTGAAAGCTGCCTGGTGCTGTGGCGCGACTGTGATGTGCTGGATTACGAAGGCGTCAGCAAGCTCTGCGACAAGCTGGCCATCAACCCGGCGGACAACGAGTTTGACGTGGTTNNCATCAACGGCGACCACAACATTCCCACCGTGCTGACGCAGACGGCCGAGGAAGGTGGTGCCACACGCGTGCTCAAGCTGCGCCAGATCGAACCGGAGTTTCTGGATCGCATGTTCTCCGTGGAGGACATCTGATGGCACGACCACGCAAGACCCCTGCTGCCGGTTCGGGCGCAAGCGGCGCTGCCAGCTCCAGTCGCGGCGGCAAGAAGCGCAGCTTCCATCAGGAATTGGTGCTCAACCGCTGGGTGCTNGGGTTTTTCCAGGGCGGCACGCTGGCGGCGCTCAAGATGCGCCTTGGGGACGACCGCTTCGAAGGCATCGATGAGGACGGCCAAACCAAGTTCTTTCATGAGCTGACCCGAGGCTTGTTCGATCCCAACAAGGTGCCCGAGGCCGACCTGCGGCGTTACGACCTGAACATCGTTGCGCATTGGCAGGCCATCACAAACCAGCGCAATAAGCTGGAAGGCCACGAATTGCAGATGAAGTATTTCCAGTACCTCTCGCTGCTGTTCACCGAACTCTATCTGGACTGGTACTTCAATCACCGTCAGGACTTGCTCGATGGCCTGAACGAGGAAATGACGCGCTACCGCGCCGAGCCGGGCGCGGAGCCGTTCCGCGATTTCGAAGCGGACGACCTGAACAAGATCGCCTTCTGGAATGCCACCGGCAGCGGCAAAACATTGCTGCTGCACGTGAACATTCGCCAGTACCTGCACTACTTTCAGGCGGGGCGCAGCGATCACTTTCCCGACAAGATCATCTTGCTGACGCCTAACGAGGGGCTGTCACGCCAGCACTTGGAAGAGTTGCACCTGTCTGGTTTCGGTTTCTCGCAGTTCTTTAATAAGGCTCAGTCACCCGCGCGCGGCACCATCGAAATCATCGACATCAACAAGCTGGGCGATGAGATGGGCGAGAAGACCGTCTCAGTGGATGCCTTCGAGGGCAACAACCTGGTGCTGGTGGACGAAGGCCACCGCGGTACGGGCACGGCGGCGGGCGCGTGGATGGCGCGGCGCGATGCACTGGTGCGAGGNGGTTTTGCTTTTGAATACTCGGCCACCTTCGGGCAGGCGGTAGCCAAGGGTATGACCGTGGCAGCGGCGGAAGAAGACATCCAGAAAAAGCGCGCCAAGATGCTGTTCAACACGACCAGCCTGCGTAGCTTGGACGATGGGCAGAAGGCGCAATTGGCGCTGTCAGCGGAGGACAAGCGCCGCGCGCGCATTACCGCTACGCGCGAGATTTACGCCAAGTGCATCCTCTTCGATTACTCGTACAAGTTCTTCTATGAGGACGGCTACGGCAAAGAGTCGCTGATCCTCAACATGAATGGCGAGGCCTACGAGCAGGCGGACAACGCGCGCAAGTATTTCACCGCCTGCCTGCTGGCCTACTACCAGCAGCTTTGGCTGTGGAGCACTCACCGCTCGGCGCTTGCCGACTTCAACATCGAAAAGCCGCTGTGGGTGTTCGTGGGCAACACCGTGTCAGGCGAGGAGTCGGACATCCTGGAAGTGGTGAACTTCCTCGCCGACTTCCTGAACAGCGAAGCGCAGATCAAGAGCTGGCTGACCGACCTGATTGCGGACAAGGCGCAGATCTTGGACGCCAAGGGCAACAACATCTTCAGCGGGCGTTTCACGCCCCTGATGGGCTTCGGCGGTCGCGTGGATGATCTGTACGCCGACATCCTGCTGCGCGTGTTCAATGCCTCGGCCCGCCAGAGATTGAAACTGGTCAACATCAAGAGCAGCAAGGGTGAGCTGGCGTTGCGCGTGGGCGATGCAGAGCCCTTCGGCCTCATCAACATCGGCGACGATGCGGGCTTCTTCGGGATGGCGGAGGACGTGGAGGCCTTCGATAGCGAACGCGACGACTTCGGCGGCGCGCTGTTCGGAACGCTGAACAACAAGGACAGCCGCCTCAACGTGCTGATCGGCTCGCGCAAATTCACGGAAGGCTGGAGCAGTTGGCGCGTGTCCACGATGGGCCTGCTGAACATGGGTCAGGGTGAAGGTTCGCAGATCATCCAGTTGTTCGGGCGCGGGGTGCGCCTCAAGGGCAAGGGTTTCTCGCTCAAGCGTACCTTGCCGCAAGACAGGCCCAAGGGTGTGCATCTGGACAAGCTGGAGGCGCTGAACATCTTCGGCGTGCGCGCCAGCTATATGGCCGCGTTCAAAGACTACCTGCGCGAGGAAGGCATCACGCCCAGTGACGAAGTGCTGGAGCTTGACTTCCCGACAAGGGCCAACCTGCCGAAGGGCAAGCTCAAGACCTTGGCGCTGAAGGATGGCTACAAGGACAACCAGAAACTCGGGTTCAAGCGCACGCACTTTCCGTGGCTGTACGAGATTCCTGCGCAGTTCCAGGGCAAGATCAAGNNCCCCCATGTGGTACTCGACCTGTACCCGCGTGTCGAAGCGCTGTCCAGCAAAGACAAGAGCACAACCCCCACGACGGAAGCCCGCAACAAGGGCAAGCTAAATCAGACGCTGTTCCCGGCTTTCAATTGGGATCGCATCTATCTGGCGTTGCAGGATTACAAGTTGCAGCGCAGCTGGAGCAACCTGCGGTTGGAACAGCAGAAGCTGATCGACTTCTGTGCGGGCACGCAGGATTGGTACACGCTGTTCATCCCGGCGGCGGAACTGAACGTGACGACCTTCGCCGACATCCGCAAGCAGGAAGACATCCTGCTTCGACTGCTGACGGACTACACCGACCGCTTCTACAAGGCCCTGAAGACGGGCTACGAAGGCCAGTTCTACGACATCACCCACATCGATGAAGATCACGGGTCGATGCTCAAGCTGTACCAGTTCGAGATCGAGAACAGCGACGACGGTCTGGAGTATCAGGCGAAGCTGGAAGTGCTGAAGAAGCTGGTGGCGGACGGCAAGATCGGCGAGGCCAGCAAATGGAACGCACCACACATGGTCGCCATCAGCTTCGACCGCCACTTGTACTACCCGCTGCTGGCATTGGAGGACAAGGATGCAGTGCCGCTGAAACTGCGTCCGCTGGCTTTTGACGCGCCGAGCGAATGGGAGTTTGTCCGCGATTTGGAGGCGTTCTACAACTCAGGCGAGGGCAAGGAAGCGATTGGCCCGCGCAGTCTGTACCTGCTGCGCAATGCGGATCGGGAAGAGAAAGGCCTGGGCTTTGCGTTGGCGGGCAACTTCTATCCGGACTTCCTGCTGTGGCTGGTGGACGATGCCAGCGGCAAGCAGTGGCTGACCTTCGTCGATCCGAAGGGACTGCGCAATCTCGACCTGTCGCATCCCAAGCTGGGTTTGTACAAGGAAGTGAAGACACTGGAAACGACGCTGGCTAACCAAGCCAAGGCGGGAGAACCACCGTTGGTCTTGAACGCTTTCGTCCTTTCACCGACGAAGTTCGCCGATCTGCTCAACGTCGGAGATCCGACTAAGAAGGCAGATCTGGAGAATCGCCATGTTTTGTTCATGGAGGATGGTGGCGACATGTACTTAAAGAAGCTGTTTGCCGTGCTGACATAGTTGTCCGGCAATTCCCATAGCCACGGAGCAATCTGGATGAATCATCCCAATCTGCGTTTCCAGGTGGATTCTCGCCTCGCCACCTTGCTGAGTCAGGAATACTCCTCATCAGAGCGTGCGCTCAAGGAACTTGTGGACAACGCATGGGATGCCGACGCAGAGCGGGTATTCGTGACGCTTCCGAAACCACTGAGCGGTGACCCTATAGTTATCCAGGATGAGGGCACTGGAATGACAGAGGAGGAGCTGCGACGGCACTATTTGTCCATCGCCACAGATCGCCGTTCTGGNCGTGGCGAGAGAACCGGCAAGAAGAACAGGCTAGTCAAGGGGCGTAAAGGTATTGGAAAGTTCGCTGGGCTGATGGCGGCTGCGACTATGACGCTCGAAACCCGCGCGCGGGGGCGATTATGTCGCATCACACTGCGACTGGACGATCTCTCCCAAGTAGAAGACATCGAACAGTTGGATATCGGGCTGCAGAGCGAGCCCTGTGGGCCGGAACTACATGGCACGACAATTACGCTAAGCGATCTGCATCATGGTTTGGCTTATCCTGATGCCAACCGATTGCGCCAGATCCTGTTGCAGGACTATGGGCGTCAGGACGATTTTTCCATCACCATCGACGGCAAGCTGCTCGATGTTGATGACGTGTCTGGCAGCTACTCTGAGCAGGAACAGGTGTTACCGAATGCTGGCACAGTCAGGCTGCGCTTTGCGATCAGCGACGGTAAGGCGGGGTTGCGCCAACCCGGTATCACTTTGCGGGTGGATGGCAAAGCTGTCGGTCGGCCAGGGTTCTTCGGCCTAGATCAACGAGATGACTTTCCTTCCAAGCTGCTTCGCAAGCTCTATGGCGAAATCGAGGCTGATGGCCTCCGCGACCACATTACTGCCGGATGGGATGCGGCGGTAGAAAACAGCGAGCTTCTGCAAGAGGTTGAAGCCTACGTTCAACCCATTCTGCGAGAAGCCTATGAGCAGCAGTACCGGCGCGAAATTCAGTTGGCGCAGGCTCGCTTGCAGAGAGCGATCCTCGCGCGCTTGTCGGCCTTGCCAGAGCATAAGCGCGCATTTGCTGACCGCGCGATCAAGAAGATTCTCGACAAGTATTACGGCGAACCGGAGAGCAAAGTCGAACCGGTCGTAAATGTGCTGCTGGATGCCCTGGAGCGTTCCGACTACCGGATCCTTCTGGAGCATATTGCGGAGGCCGCGCCCGGCGATGTTGCGAGCATAGCCGACCGCTTGAGCGACTTCGGTCTTGCGGAAATGGCTTTCCTCGTGCAGCAAGCGGCGGCTCGACAGGTCTTTCTTGACCAACTGGATGATCTTGCCCGCGAGTCTGCTACGACCGAAGCTGTCATGCACAAAGCCCTGGAACGAAACTTGTGGATTCTCGGGTCAGAATACTCGCTGTTCAGCTCGAACAGCACGTTGCGACGGCAAGTTGAGGACGTTCTCGGCAAGACCTACACTGGCGACAAAGCCGACAAACGCCCCGATCTGCTGCTGAATGAAAACTTGAGCGGGGAATATTTGTTGATTGAGTTCAAGCGGCCGGCCCATGCACTGAATCACGCCGACTACGTGCAGGCAATTGGCTACAGGCACGAGCTATCCAAGTATCTGAGTTCGCCAATCCGGGTTCTGCTGGTCGGCGGCAGCCGTTCGCCCGATTTCCCCACTGACAATCGCGAACCTGAGGTCGAGGCGCGGATATTCGGTCAGATCATCTCGACTGCGCGGCGACAAATAGAATGGCTGTTGCGCCCGAGTGACGGAGCAACTGATTAGCGGATCGGGCGATTCAGACCGAGTTCGAAAGGGCGGCCTAATGTTCGCGACGTCTTGCCAATCGTGGAAGGCCGTAAGCTCCGGACCGCGGTTGCCGTAGCGCCTCGATCATGTCTCTCAATTGTTGGCCGTCTGTTCACAGCGTCAAGCTCAAATAGCTGAAACGCTTCAACCAAGGGCGCTTTTCACCCCGGTTTCCAAATGACGCCCTGATACAACCGGGGATGGACCGTTCCGACCCTCAGTTGCCCATCCAGTTCACCGAAACCACCGAGCCGGCCTCAAATGTCAAGATCGCCAGGATTCTGGATCAGGTTCGTGAGCGCCAGGAACGGGAAGCCATCGCCGCAGGCCTGCCGGACTGGCCAGAGAAGGCCCGAGGCATCCCGAACGGCGCGCTGCGCTCCTCCCTGTTCGGCGTGGTGAGGAAAGGCGCGAGGGATTATCTCAAGCGTCAGAAGATTGCTTCCGTCGAGGGACTGACTCTCGTCTTCAATGGCCCACGGCTGACCCAGTACCACCTCGATGTCTGGGAGCAATGCCTCCACATCGCCAGGGTCGACGGCACCGGCAAGATCATCCGGTTCACGGCGTATTCCTTCCTCAAGTCCATCGGTCGCAGCACGGGCAAGAGTGACCGTGAGTGGCTGAAGGGCGCGCTGCTCGACCTCGCATCCTCCGTCGTCGAAATCTCGGACGGTCGAAGAGCCTATTTCGGCCCACTCATTCACCACGGCGTCCGGGACGAAGTGACGAAGGAATACATCATCGAGATCAACCCGCGGCTCGCGCTGCTCTACGGCGTGGACGGCTGGACGCGGATCGAGTTTGCGCAGCGGCAGGCCCTGCGGAAGCAGCCGCTGGCCCAGTGGCTCCACGGTTTCTACTCAACCCACGCGCAGCCGTATGCCTACAAGGTCGAGACGATCAAGCGGCTCTGCGGCAGCGAGACCAAGGAGCTGTTCCATTTTCGTGCCGAGCTGCGCGACGCGCTTGCGAAGCTCTCGTGTACCACCGGCTGGTCCTGTTCGATCGATGGGCAGGACCTGGTTCGCATCGGCAAGACGACGGGGGACAGCACCGATAGGGCAGGGGATAGCACCGAGGGTGCGGTGGGACCGACAGGGGATAGCGCCGATGACATGAGGGGATAGCACCGATGGGTAGCGGGATAGCGCCGATGCGCAACGGGGATGGCACCGATGAAGGAGGGGGATAGCACCGATGAAAGTCAGGCTCGAAATGATCCGCAAACCCTTGCCGTTGCACGATTTGGCTCCGCATGCACCGACTGCGCTAATCGCTTCTTAATCCTTTCCTAATCAAAAGAACAGGAGCAAAACGGGACCACGGGGATCCACGTTGACAGCAAAGGAGCTGAAGAATCTCGCAGCGCATTCCCCGTCGGCCACGCGGCCTGAAGTTCGAAGCTCCAAACGGATTGCTTTGGTGCGCTTTTCGCCCGCGTTCCTGTCGCGCGCGCTGCTATTTTGCGCCGCATGGACAGCGTACGGAAATCCAAACCGCAGCCGGCCTGGCTGTACGACGGCAAGCCGGAGTTCGTGGATATCAATGTGTCGTCGACAACGCCGGTCGAAGGCGGCTATGTGCTCGCACTGGCACTCACGACCGGCGCAATACGGCTGGCCGCCACCCGCCATCCCGCCAAGTATGTCAGCGCCTGGCGCCACAACGTCAGGCGCTACGGGCTTCCCGATGTCGTGCGGGTCCTCGTCTCCAAGCCCTACCTGCGCTACGAGTCGGTCAAGCGCGGCCTCGCCGGCATGCTGGTTGACCACAAGGACAAGGAATCGGATGCGTATCGGCTTGGGGTCGACGCGCTTACCGAGAAGGCGCGGCAGATGTTCTCGGCGGCGGCAACCTGAGCGGGATGCCCGCCCAACTGCTCGCAGCGATCGAACAACGTGCTCGAGACTCACGATTTCGACAACCCTTGGCGCAAGGTGTATGAATGGCCGATGACCGCGACCTGGCTGGGAGCATCGGCGCTCAGCCTGGCCGTCACCAAGACGCTACCGGTGCCGACCCGCTTCGGCGTCGCCACCTCGTTGCTGTGCGCGGGACTGGGCGCATACCGGGCCACCCAGGCGTGGAAGCGCAGTCAGGACACGACGCGCGTTCGTCTCGCCGAAAAGCAGTTCATCGACATTCCGGCGATGATCGACCTGGCCAGGCAGGCGCACGGGAGAACCTCGCTTTGGCTCGGCAAGGGGTTCCAGTGGACCGACATCGAGGCGAGCCGGATGCACGCCCTCATCAACGGCGGGCTCGCGGCGCAGCTCGGCAAGGACGCGCTGCACAAGGAGGGCGCCTACTGGCTGCACGGCCTCGCGAAGGAAGAAGACGTCGAGCTCGACCTTTCGATGCTGGAGGGCCACACGCTGATCGTCGGGGCCACGGGCGTGGGCAAGACGCGGCTGTTCGATCTCCTCATCGCCCAGGCGATCGTGAGGGGGAGNCCCGTCATCATCATCGACCCGAAGGGCGATCACGGTCTCGCGGAGAATGCCAGACGGGTCTGTGAGTCACTCGGGCAGCCCGATCGGTTCATCTACTTCCACCCGGCCCACCCGGACAGATCCGCCTGCATCGATCCGCTGCGCAACTGGAACCGCAAGACGGAGCTCGCCAGCCGGATCGCGGCGCTGATCCCGTCCGAAACCGGCGCCGACCCCTTCACGGCCTTCGGCTGGAAGGTGTTGAACGACATCGTCAACGGTCTGATCGCCACCGGCCAGCGTCCCAACCTCGTGCAACTGCGGCGTTACATCGAGGGCGGACCCGATGACCTGCTTCTCAAGGCGCTGCGTCTGCACTTCAAGATCAAGGTTCCCGACTGGGAGTCCCGGGTCAGCAGCTTCGTCAAGCAGTACAAGGGCAACCAGCTCCTGGCCTACATCAGCTTCTACAAGGATGTCGCCATCCATGACGCCCAGTCCGTTGACCTCGACGGCTTGATCTCGACCTACGAGCACAACCGGGAGCACTTCCAGAAGATGGTGGCATCCCTCATCCCGATCCTGTCCATGCTGACCAGCGATCCGCTGACGGAGCTCCTGTCGCCGGATTTCGAGCCCGGCCACGAAAAACTGGTCACCGACATGGCCCGCGTGATCCGCTCGGACAAGGTGCTCTACACCGGTCTCGACAACCTCGCCGACGCCACCGTGGGCAGCGCAATCGGCTCGATCCTGCTGGCCGACCTGACGGCGGTGGCCGGTGACCGCTACAACTACGGTGTGGAATCCCGGAAGCCGATCAACGTCTTCGTCGACGAGGCGGCGGAGGTCATCAACCAGCCCACGATCCAGTTGCTCAATAAGGGCCGGGGCGCCGGCTTCCGCATGTTCATCGCGACCCAGACCTTCGCCGACTTCGCCGCGCGGCTTGGNGACGAGAACAAAGCCAGGCAGGTGCTTGCGAACACCAACAACAAGATCGCACTCCGCGTGCTCGACGCGGAGACGCAGAAGTACATCGCCGACGGCATTCCGAAGATCAAGGCGCGGACCATGATGATCCGCTACGGCCACAACGTCGACTCCAACATCCACGACACCTACACCGCGTCCTACCAGGAGCAGGCGACGGAAGAAGAGGCCGATCTGATCCCGCCGGCCATCTTGAGCGAGCTGGCACCGCTCCACTATTTTGCCCGGCTGTCGGGAGGCAGGACGGTCAAAGGGCGGCTGTCCATCTTGAGGTGATGCCGTGGCCCATCACGACCAGAAGAAGCGCGGCGAATGGGCAACCTTCTTCGCCACCCTCCTGATCGCCGGCCTCGCTGCCGCCTGGGCGCTGATCCCGACCAAGGTGCTGGAAGCGACATGGCAGGCTGAACAGCGGCAGATGTCGGCATGGGCAGGGAGTCCGCCAGTCGGTGGGTCCTGTCGCAGGCGGTGGGCGTGATGAACGGAGCGGCCAAGGATGCCGAACGGACGGCGGCCGGCCTGGGCGACAGCGGCGCCGAGCGCTGGCTGACCGACCGGATCTATGCGAGCCTCCTGTGGGCGAGCCTGATCGCCTATCGCGCCCACGCGCTCACGATGTGGGGGCTGCTCGGGATTCCGCTGATCCTCGCCGCCTCGGTGGACGGCTTCTACGTGCGGGAGATCCGCAAGACGGCGTTCATCTCGCAAAGCCCCATCCGCCACAAGATCGGCGTGCATTCCTTCCGCCTGGTCGGCGTTGCGATGGTCGCCTGGTTGTGCCTTCCGGTTCCGATGCCGGTCATCGCGGCGCCCGTGGTGGTCTGCTTCGCGGCGGTCTCCCTCTGGCTGTGGGTGGGCCACCTCCAGAAGCGGCTGTGACGGCGGTTGCACCGGAACGTGCAGACGAATCTCGAAACGGCGCGCTTCTGTGTGCTTTTCGCGGTCGTTTTCGCGTCCTGACTTCGTAGCATCCTGGCCATGCGCAAGTCATGGCCGATTCTCCTGATCCTGCTGGTCGCTCCGGCTGCCGGTAACGCCGCGTGCTTCGAGGAAGCCGCGGCGCGCTACCGGCTGCCGTCCGCGCTCCTCAAGGCGATTTCCCGGGTGGAGTCGTCCGGCCTTGCGGGCGCCATCAACCGCAACGCCGATGGCAGCCACGACATCGGCCACATGCAGATCAACAGCCGGTGGCTTCCCGTTCTCCAGCCCTACGGCATCAGCGCCGACTCGCTGTTCGATCCCTGCATCAACACCTATGTCGGCGCATGGATTCTTGCGCGGAACATCGCCCGGCTGGGATATGGCTGGGATGCGATCGGGGCTTACAACGCAGCCAGCCCGTCAAAGCGGATCGCTTACGCACGGAAGGTCGCAGCGGCTCTGCAACGGGAGCGGCTGCTTTGATCCGCGCAATGCTGTTGATGGCAGCGGCCGGCCTGCTGCTGAACGGCTGCGCCGGCAATCCACCGGCCGAACAGCAGGATTCGGCCGCGCGGCGAATGAGCATCGGCTGGATCGGGCACGACTGGCGGGTCTGCGAGGAGAAGGGCTCCTGCCCGCGTCCGACGTCGAAGACCGTCGCGCTGCCGGCGCCGATGCCGGCGGCTTCCAGGCCGCAAGTACCCGCGCAGCCGCAGCCGGCCGCGGCGGCGGACCGCAAACCGGCCGTCGTGCACTTCGAGTTCGCGCGGGCGACCGTGACCGAGGCCGGCGCTTCGGAACTCGAAGAGGCGCTTCCCCAGATTCGGCAAGACGAGACGATCCGCGTCGTCGGCCATACCGACGACATCGGCAGTGCTGCCTTCAATTCTCGGCTCGCCCATCGCCGGGCGGAGTTCGTGGCGACGTGGCTCAAGCGCCGGGGCGTTACCAACCCGATGGAAATCGAGGCCCGCGGCAAGTGTTGCTACGTGGCGGCGAACGACTCGGACAAAGGCCGCGCCGCCAACCGCCGCGCGGAAATCCATTTCACAACCACTCCGAAGGAGATCGTCAGGTGATTCCTCGCTCGAAAGCAGCCGTCCAGGACACGCTGATCGCCGGAGCCTTCATCGCGATGGGAGCACTGCTTCCCGGATCGCTGCTCGACAAGGGATTCGAGGCCCATGTCGGCAGCATCGCGCTGGGCATCGGCATCGGCTGGCTCGTCAAATCCGTCATCAACCACTCGAAGGGAGTTCAACGTGAATCGTAAGACGCAAGTCGCCATCGTGGCCTTGGCCGCTCTGGCGCTCTCGCTTGTTGCGGGCAGTGCCGTTGCCGGCACGACCGGGACGGAGTTCCAGAACCTCTACACCTGGCTCAACAACGTCGTCACGGGCTACTTCGGCCGGGCCGTCGCGGTAGCGGCGGTCGGCATCGGCGCGATCATATCGATCGCGCGCGTCAACCCGATCCCGATTCTCGCGGGTGTCGGTTTTGCGGTCTTCCTCCAATACACGCCGACCATCATCACCGGCATTCTGACGGCGACGATTTGAGGGTGCGGCATGGGCGGCGACGAAACCGGCTACATCCCCAAGTCCCTCGACGC
Organism: Dechloromonas sp.; assembly: GCA_013693915.1. Classification (GTDB taxonomy): domain Bacteria; phylum Pseudomonadota; class Gammaproteobacteria; order Burkholderiales; family Rhodocyclaceae; genus Azonexus. Next base: position 2,049,928 of record CP059264.1, read on the forward strand.
GCAGGAGCGCTTCCTGTGGTGGGAGATGGACCAGGCGATCCTCGCCATCATGCTCCTGGGCATGGGCGTCATCGCCGGTTCCATGCTGCTGGGCATGGCGCTCGGTGCGGCGACGGCATGGCAGTACGGCCGGCTCAAGGCCGGCAAGCACCCGAAGTTCGCCGTCCATGCCCTGTACTGGTGGCTGCCGAGCGGCTGGTTCGTGAAGCCCCGCGTGACCCCTCCGTCCGACCAGCGTTACTTCCTGGGGTAGGCGATGCTGTTCAAGAAATACCTCTCGGACCGGGACAATGCCAACGAGGAGATTCGCTTTCTGCGGATGCTGGTCGCCGGCCTGGTGCTGGCGATCGTCATCGGTGCCGGGCTCGTCTTTCGGCTCATCGGCACCGAGAAGACGGTCGTCACGCCGCCGGAAATCCGACGCTCCTTCTGGGTTTCGGGGAATGCCGTGTCCAGGGAGTACCTGGAGGAAATGGCCTACTGGTACGCGGGCCTGGCGCTCAACATCACGCCGACCGTCGCGGAGTACCAGAACAGCTTGTTCCTCAAGTACGCGGCCCCATCCGAATCCGGGCGCCTGCAGGCGGAAATGGGGGCGCGGGCCGAGTTCCTGAAGAAGAACAACACGTCCACGTTGTTCTCCGTGCGCAACGTCACACCAGACGAGCGCAACCAGCGTGTTGCGCTCTCCGGAACCCTCTACACCTGGGTGGGCGACAAGAAAGCCCCCGAGCGGAATGCCACCTACCTCGTCGGGTTTCAGTTCATCAATGGACGACTCCATGTTTCCGATCTCAAAGAAACCAGTGACCAGAATCCTTTCGGCACTCCTGCTGCTGGCCAGCCTTGACGCGGGTGCGGCCCAGGTTCTGCAGGGGCGTCCCGACGACACGCTCGCAGCAAGCCTGTCGCGCTCCGAGCCTACGCTGATCCGCATCGAGGGGCATCGCATCCGGCGGGTCTTCGGCGCCGAGGGCGACTTCGACGTGAAGGCGGACAAGGACGCAGGCACGGCGTTCGTGAAGCCCATGACCGACAAGCCGGCCTTCAGCGCCTATGTGGCAGACGATGCCGGAAGGATCTGGAAGCTGCTGTTGTCCTTGACCGACGGGCCGGCCGACTCGATCGTCATCAAGGGCAGGGGCGGGGAGTCCGCCGGCAAACGGCCTGGCAAGGATTCCACCCGTAACCTGGAGATCAAGCGGGTCGTGCTGGCCCTCGACGCCGACGGCGAAACGAACATGGAGTCCCGGACTGCGAATGAACTGGTGCCGCTCTGGAAGGAAGCCATATTCGTCTTGGTGAAGATCGTCCAGGGGCCGCTCAAGGGTGAGAAGTACCACCTGACCAACACGTCGGACAAGCCCATGGTGATCGACGAGCGCGAGCTCTACCGCCGCGGCGTGGTCGCCGTGTCGGTGGAGAAATCCGAACTCAATCCGGCGGCAACGACGGCGGTNCACGTGATTTCGGAGCCTGCGGAATGAGCGAGGAGTCCAAGAAGCCGCTCGCCGAGCGCTTCAAGAATCTGTCGCCCAAGGCCAGGCAGTACCTCGTGCTGGGCTCGGTGGGGACCGTCTTCCTGGGGCTCGTTCTCGGCAGCATCGCCCTGTGGGACAACCAGTCCTCGGCGGTCCCTCAGACCGGCAACGAAGAGCGCAAGACGAAGAACATCGTCACGCCCGGCACCCAAGTNGACCCGCGCGATGTCTGGATGGCCCAATCCTCCCAGCAGCTCAAGGAGATGGACACGGTCATCCAGGGCCTGAAGCAGAAGCTGGCGGACGTCGAGCAGAAGCAGGCTGTTCCCCAGCCGGCGCCCCACCAGGCAGGCGTGCTGCCNGCCGCTGCCTCCCTTGCCCCCGCCAACGCCGCCGGCCCCGTTACAGGCTCAACCGCCCGCGACCGGCGCCGATGGCGTGAAACCCGTGCCCATAGGACCTATTCCCCGGCACAGCCGAAGGAGCCCGGGATCGCCGCGTTCGAGGTCAGCGATGGCGCGAACAGCGCGAGCCAGCCGGAACCCGAGAAGCAGGCCAAGACCTACGTCCCCTCCGGTTCTTTCATGCGCGTGGCCCTGCTCGGCGGGCTCGACGCGCCCACCGGCGGCCAGGCGCAGAACAACCCGTGGCCCGTGCTGTTGCGCGTGCAGGACAACGCCTTCCTGCCCAACCGCTATCGGGCCAGGGTCAAGGAGTGCTTCCTGCTCGGCTCCGGCTACGGCGACATCAGTTCGGAGCGCGCGTACCTGCGGCTCGAATCGCTTTCCTGTGTCCTCAACAACGGCGAGGTGGTCGATACGCCTGCAAAGGGCTACGTCGTCGGCGAGGATGGCAAGGCGGGGATGCGCGGGCGGTTGGTCAGCAAGCAGGGCCAGGTGCTCGCCAATGCCCTGATGACCGGGATCATCGCGGGCATCGGGCAGGGCTTCCAGCAGAGCGCGACGACCTACAGCACCAGCCCGCTGGGCTCGGTGGGCACGGTCGAGCCGGGCAAGCAGTTCCAGGCCGGCATCGGCGCCGGCGTCGGCAAGGCGCTGGACCGGCTCTCCCAGTACTACATCACGCTGGCCGAGAAGATGTTTCCCATCATCGAGGTCGACGCCGGTCGGATCGTCGACGTCGTCCTGACCCGAGGCGTCACGCTCGGCCTCGGAACCGCCATCGACGAAGGCGACTACTCGGATATCTGGAAGCGCGGTCGCCAGATCATGCGCAAATCGCTCAACCCCTGGGAATAAGGAACAGCCCAACATGCGGAAACTCGCACTCACGATCCTCGCTTTCATTGCCGGCTCCTCGGCCTTCGCCGCCACCTCCCTCGACTTGGAAAAGCGCCTTCGCGAGCAATACCCGGCGACGCGGATCACCTCCGTCCGGGAAAGCGCAGTCACGGGCCTCTACGAAGTCGTCATGGGCCGCAATGTGGCCTATACGGACGGGGCGGGCCGGTACATGGTGTTCGGCCATCTCTACGACATGAAGGAGCAGAAGGACCTGACGGCCGCGCTCCTCGACGAACTCAACAAGGTCGATGTCGCGGCGCTGCCGCTTGCGGACGCCATCCAGACCGTGCGCGGCAAGGGCGAGCGGAAGCTGTTCGTCTTCTCGGACCCGGACTGCCCCTACTGCAAGCGGCTGGAGCCGGAGCTCGCCAAGCTCGACAACGTGACCATCTACACCTTCCTCTATCCGCTCGACGGGCTCCATCCGGACGCCAGAAGGAAAGCCCAGGCGATCTGGTGCGCGAAGGATCGGGCCAAGGCCTGGGAGGCATTCATGGCGGCCGGAAAACTCCCCGAAGGTGCCACCTGCGACAACCCGGTGGAACGCAACGTGCGCCTGGGCGGAAGCCTAGGGATCAACGGCACGCCCACGCTCATTTTCGGGGACGGAGCCATGGCGCCGGGCCTGCTTCCGGCGGCGGAGATCGAACGGAGACTGGCCGCAGGGCAAACGGCAGGTGGAGCGGTCCAGCGCGTGAAGGCGGGGAGGGAGAGTGATCATGCGCAGGCTCGCCGCTGTGGTCCTCGTTCCGGCCATCCTCGGTGGTTGCGCGAGCACGATGTCGGGCTTCGAGGGCGGCAGCCAGTTCGCCTGCAAGGCCCCGGACGGCGTGACCTGCTCGTCGCTGTCCGGCGTGTACGCCAACGCCGTCGCCAACAATCTGCCCGCCCTGCGCAAGGACGGAAAGGGCGATGCCAAAGGCGTCCCGGGCACCGGCGAAGTCGTCGGGCGCGCTCCGTCCTCCGGAGATCCGATCAGAAGCCAGCCCAAGGTCCTGCGCGTCTGGATCGCGCCGTGGGAGGATGCCGACGGCGATTTCCACGAGCAGTCCTACGTCTATGTCGTCGCCGATCCGGGACGGTGGCTGATCGAGCACAACCAGAAGCGGATCGTGGACCGCTATCGGCCCACCTTCATCCAGACGGGCCCGGCGGTGCAGACGCAGAAGCCAACCACGTCCTCCCCTCAGGCGCCCACCAGCGGTGTCGTTCTTCCCGGTGCCCAGGCCTACGGACCGGCAACCGCCCAGCCCAACGCCGGAGGGCAGGAGTAGTGGGCGTCCTGGAAGCCCTGAAGACGGTTTTCTACGGCGAGCGTTTCGCGCCCGCCGATGCAGTGCCGCGGGCGCTGGTGGAGCAGCTCAATCAGATTCCGCGCTTGACCGGCATCCTGCCGTATCTCGGCTGGCTGCCGGACGAGGGGCTGTTCGTGCTCGATCAAGGAGCCTTTGGCGGCAAGCCCGAGCAGAACCTGGGCTTCTGCATCGAGACCATGCCACAGACCGGGTCCAACGAGGAAATGGAGCGGGTGCTGGCGAGCCTTTTCATGTCTTGCCCGCCGGGGACCGGGATCCAGATTTCGCTGTACGCCAGCCCGCACATTCTGCCCATCCTTCAGAAGCAGGCGGACATGCTGCCCCCGACGNNAGGGCAGGGCGCCCGATCCGGACTCGAACCGGAGNNCGATCGGCGCAATCGGAACATCTTCCGTGCCCTGGCGCGCCGCCGTATCGATCACTACCTCAAGGGGACGGGGACATCGCTCTTCTCCCACCAGGTGTATCTGCTGCGCAACTACCGGTGCGTCATCTCGATCGCCACGCCGCTCGATCCGAAGATCCCGGCCGACCTCGAAGAGGCGATCCGCATCCGGGAAAGCGCCCACGCGACGCTGCGTTCCGCCCATCTGCCGGGGTGGGACTGGCAGCCGGGCGACCTGCTTGACTTCGTCGGGGACTTCTTCGATCACGAGCGGGTCTTCGGGAGGGCGGCGGCCAAGCCGGTCGAATACGACGACTCGAGACCGTTGCGTTCCCAGCTCTCGAATCTGGAGATCGCTTCCGCCGTGGCAGACAGCTTCGTCAAGTTCCGCAAGGCCGGCGGCGAGGAGACGGCCTTGCAGTGTTTCTCCGTGTGGCAATACCCCAAGTACTATCGGCTGGGCAACATGGGGGCATTGATCGGCGACTACTACCAGATGGCCCTGTCCATGCCGTGCCCCTTCCTCATCACTATGGGGGCCGTCATTCTCGACTATGAGTCGGCCCGGACGAAGGCGCAGATGAAAGCGGCCCGGGCCACGCAAGCGGCCGGCTCCTACATGGCCCGTTTCCAGCCCGACCTGCAGGATCGCAAGCGCGACTGGGACATGGTGCTGCGGGCTTTCGACAACGGGCGCAACGTCGTCCAGATGTACCACCAGATCGTCCTGCTCTCGCGCCTGCCGGACGTGTCCCGGGTCGAGCACGCCGTGCGCGCCGTCTGGCGGGCACGGGGCTTTGACCTGGCGAAGGATGTCTATCTCAGCCACCAGGCCCTCATGGCAGCCCTGCCGTGCACGCTGACGCCGGCGTTGCAGAAGGATCTGCGCATGTTCGGGCGCGTAGGCACCAAGACCGCCGACAACGCCGTCATGACAGCGCCGCTGATCGCCGAATGGAAGGGAACGGAGACCCCGGTGCTGACGCTGTTCGGGCGGCGCGGCCAGATCCTGACCTTCGATCTCTTCGACAACAAGGGTGGCAACTTCAACTTCGCCGTGGCGGCGCTGTCCGGTTCCGGCAAGTCGGTCTTCGTCAATGAAGTGGCCTTCCGCTACCTCGGCTGCGGCACCAAGGTCTGGATCATCGATGTGGGCCGCTCGTACCGGAAGCTCTGTTCGCTGGTGGATGGGGAGTTCATCGAATTCTCCGACGAGCGCAGCAACACGATCTGCCTGAACCCCTTCTCGATGGTGGTGGACATCAACAACGACATGGAAATGCTGCTNCCCCTGATCGCCCAGATGGCGAGNCCCCGGGAGCCGTTGGACAACTTCGGCTACTCGGCCCTGGCGGGCGCGATCAAGCGGGTGTGGGATCAGAAGGGCAAGCGCGCCACGATCTCCGATGTCTATGACCTGCTCAGGACGGGCCGGCTTTCCGACGACGGCGAGCACGAACGGGATCTCCTGCGGCTGGCGACGGCCTTGGAGCCCTACACTCGCCACGGCGTCGCCAGCTATTTCGANGGGGAGGCCAACATCGAGTTCCACAAGGACCTGGTGGTGCTGGAACTCGAGGAACTGAAGAGCAAGAAGGACCTCCAGGCCGTCGTGATGCAGCTCATGATGTATCGGATCACCCAGGAAATGTACCTGGACCGCTCCAAGCGCAAGCTGGTCATCATCGACGAGGCCTGGGACCTGATGAGCGGCGGGGCAAGCAGCTCGTTCATCGAGGCCGGCTACCGGCGCGCACGCAAGTATGGCGGCGCCTTCGGCACTATCACGCAGTCCGTGGAGGACTACTACAAGAACGAGGCGACCAAGGCCGCCATGCAGAACGCGGACTGGTTGTTCCTGCTGCGCCAGAAGCCCGAATCCATCGAGCGGCTCGGCAAGGAAGGCAAGCTCCACATCGACGAATGGACGAAGCGCCAGCTCTCCAGCGTCACGACCGAGGGCGGGGCCTATTCCGAGGTCTTCGTCCATGGTCCGATGGGCTCGGGCATCGGCCGGCTCATCCTCGATTCGTTCTCGATGCTTCTCTATTCCACCACGGCGGAAGACTTCCAGGCGATCAAGACGCTTACGGATCAGGGCATGTCGGTGGCGGACGCGATCGAGTCCTTGTTGAAGCAAAGGGAGTGCATTGAAGGCTCACGTCATCACCTGGGCGGTCGCCGTGCTGTCCGCATGCATTGTCGGCGCGGCGTGGATTCACACCCATCCGTGGCCGCGGATGATCCGCGTGGACATGGGCGGCCTCTTCGAGGAACAGAAGAAGGCCTTGGCCGACCGGATCAAGCCCGGCATGTCAGAACAGGAGCAGAAGGCGCTGTTTCAGACGGCCACTGACTATGCCAGCAGGGTGGAAGCCGCGTTGACGACGCTCGCCAAGGAATGCAGCTGCGCCGTCGTGAATTCCGCCGCGCTCTTGCGCCTGCCGGAAGCCGGGGCGCCCGGTATCCCCGACGGGACGGCCAGGCTAAAGGAACTGGTCGCCGACCACAAATGATGCGGATACGTGCCTTTTGGCTTGTGCTTGCCATGGCCGCGGCCGGCTCCGGCTCGGCGCTGGCAACCGCCGCAAGCGGCGGCGCGGGGATCGACTATCCATCGATCTGGGCGTGCGACCGCTCGACGTTCAACTGGTATTGCGACCTGGAGCCCGAGACCCCAGGGCCGGCGACCGAGCCCGACGGGCCGAAAAAGCCCAAGACCCGGGAGGAGCAGGCCCTCGAACGGATCGAGACCTTGCAGAAGGAACTGAAGGCGAAGCGGGCGCTGGCGATCGTCGATCCCACACCGGACAATCTCAAGGCCTACATCGCGGCGCAAGAGGCGATGATGAACATGGGCTCCGTGTTCTCGGACGTGTGGCGGCGCGTGGTCTGGCAAAACCCGGATCTCAACTACGAGTTGAAGCGCCCGGTCAACAATGCCGCGATCGCCACTTACGCCAGCGCCCGCAAGGCGGCCGAGAAGCGCCAGCTCTCCGACATCAACAAGGAATGGGGGCTGTTCTTCTTCTTCCGCTCGGATTGCCCTTACTGTCACCGCCTGGCGCCGACACTCAAGTTCCTGACGGATACCTACGGGATCACGGTGCTGCCCGTCAGCGTCGACGGTGCCGGCCTGCCCGAATACCCGAATCCCCAGCGCGACAACGGTCTGGTCGAGAAGCTCGGGATCCGGCAAGTGCCGATGCTTGTGCTCGGGAACGTCAAGGACAAGCGCCTCATGCCCCTGGCCTCCGGCGTGATTTCCGCGCAGGACGTGATCGAGCGGATCTACATCCTGACCAGCACCCAGCCGGGTGAGCTTTATTGAGAGAGGAATCCCCGATGTCCGGNNGAAACGCCTGCTTGCCTCTGTGCTCATGGTCGCGTTCAGCGCGTCGGCCACCGCCAGCATCCAGACCGAGATGCAAACCTGGTTCAACGAGATGGGCGCCTACGGCAACGTGACCGGCGCCCAGGTGGTCCAGGGGCAGACCACGACCGTCACCGGCGGCAGCATGTACATGCGCACGCCCATCCGCAACTACCAGCTTGCCTCGATCGCGCCGCCCAGCATCCGTGCGGGATGCGGCGGCATCGACCTGTTTGCCGGATCGTTCTCGTTCATCAACTCCGAGCAACTCACCGCGCTGCTGCGTAACATCGCCAACAACGCGGTCGGCTACGCCTTCATGATGGCGGTCAAGTCCATTTCGCCCGATCTGGCCGATCTGCTTCAATACCTCCAGGACCAGTCCTCCAAGATCAACGGCATGAACCTCAATTCGTGCCAGATGGCGGAGGGCATCACGACGGCCACCCTGGGGCCTCTGCTGTCGGACAAGAAGGAGCAGGCGAACGCCCAGGGCACGGGGTCTCTGCTCTCGAATCTGTGGCCGGACAGCTTCCAGTCCTTCGACCAGTGGCGCCAGGACAAGAACGCCAAGAAGCAGGCCCGGCAGCAGGCCGTGAACGCCGATGCGAACCTCAAAGAGGTCCTCCAGCCCGGGAACGTCGTCTGGAAAGCGCTCCGGAAGACCGACACCCCCGACGAGCTGAAGGAGCTGATGATGAGCATGGTGGGGACGATCATCATCGTCCCGTCCGGCGAGAACTACGGTTCGGGCATGGACAACAGCAACGGCGAGAAGCCGCTCTGGGTGTACAAGGGGCCGACCGGGATCAAGTTCTCCGACTTCATCGGCAACCCCGAGTCGGCGACGAAGAATGACATCACCCTGCTCAAGTGCGGCAGCGATCCCGATTGCCTGAATCCGACCGCGGTATCCAACCAGTCGGTGGCGTCCCTTTCATGGCACGTGCGCCAGACGATGGAAAAGGCGACGAGCAAGATCATGAGTCGCCAGAGCCAGAGTTTCGATGGCATCGATTACGCCGTGTACATGAACTCCTCGATCCCCGTCTGGCGGCTTGCCAACATCGCCGCGATGAGCCGGGGCGGACCGGCGCTGCTCACCAACAACTACGCCCAGACCATAGCGGTGGAGCTTGCCTACAACTGGTTCACCGAGATGGTGCGCACCCTGCAGAAGGCCCTGGCCAACAACTCGGCGGCGCAATCCCAGGACATCGTCCAGGCGGCCGCAAGCCTGAACGAGCAAATTGCCAACGCGAGGAAGCTCGCCGCCTCGGAGTTTATGGCTCAGTACCAGAAGGCCGTGTCGATGGCCGAACTGCAAAAGACGACGCAGTGGCTGCACGAAACCATGATGCGCTCGATGCCGGCCGATGTGCAGAAATCCTTGCTGACCTTCAACCGCTGAGGGCAGCCGAAGGTGAACTTCGAGGTNCACGCCTATTGGAATACTGCCGAGCTGGCGGCGGTGTTCAACGCGATCGCAGCGATCACGGGCAGCGGGGACTTCAATGGGCTGCTGCGGACACTCGCCATGGTGGCGATCCTGTCCCTGGCGATCGGCGTTCTTGCGGGGCGTGGGCGCCATGACGATTTCTGGCGCTGGGTGTTCATGCTGGCGATCTTCCACGGCATGTTGCTCGTTCCGAAGAGCAACGTCGTCATCGTCGATCGAACCGGGACGGCGCCCGCGCAGACCGTGGCGAACGTGCCGATCGGCCTGGCTTCCCTGGCCCATGGCACGAGCAAGATCGGAGACTGGCTGACGACGGCCTTCGAAACCGTGTTCTCGCTGCCCGATGACGTTCAGCTTCGCAAGAGCGGAACGCTGTTCGGTCATCGGGTCATGCGTGAGAAACTGGCCGCCGGAACCGTCAATCCCATCCTGCTGCACAACCTGATGGAGTTCTATCGGGAGTGCATCTGGCCGGACATGGCGTCCGGCTACATCAGCAGCAAGGACATCAGCGAGGCACCGGACATCTGGACTCTGTTCAACAACACCAACCCGGGCCTCCTGGTCACGATTTTGGACTATAACGACCCCGCATCGAGCAATACGGTGAGTTGCCCCGGCGCTTACTCGACGCTGACCAGTCAGCTTGCCCTCGATGTCGATCAGCAGTTAGGGAATGTCGGGTCGCGGCTTTATCCTGGCATGAGCGCCTCTGCGGCCAAGGCGGCTTTCACGGGCGCGCTCGCGACGACGACGAACTACCTGCTCGGCGTCTCGCAGTCGGCCCAGGACATTCTCCGGCAATCGATCGTCGGCAATACCATCATCGATGCCGACTACACGATCCCATCCCAACTCGGCGATGCCGCACAGGCGCAGGTGAAGCTCGCGCAGGCGCAGGCGATCCGATCGTTCAATACCTCGTATGGGACGATGACGGCGCTGGCCGACGAAACCATGCCGAAGCTGCGCAACGCGGTGGAGATCCTGACCTATGCGCTTTTTCCGATTGTCGTGCTGATCATCGTCATATCGGGGCAGTTCGCCGTCACGTTCCTCAAGGCCTATCTCGGTTCGCTCCTTTGGGTGCAGCTATGGCCGCCCTTGTATGCCGTCACAAACTTCATCATGAACACCAAGGCGGCAACAGGTCTTTCCGGCGCGACGGCGGGCGACGGTCTGGCGCTGAAGTACTACAACTACCTCGGTTCGGCCGTGGCCAGCGACCAGGCGGTGGCAGGCGTGCTGGCTGTGGCCATACCCGTGATCGCCTATGGCATCGTGCAGGCGACGATGGCGGCGGCCAATTCCGTGGTCTCGTCGGTGACGGCGGGCGGCGCCTACGGGGCGAGTGCCTCGCAAGGCAACCTCAGCATGGGCAACGCAACGCTGGACACGGCCAAGACGGGACTTCACACCGCCGGCCAGTACAACACGGCGCCGACCATGCGTTCCGGCATGCCGGTCGCAACGCACGTCGGCGCAGGCGCCAACACAACAACGTTCGCGGATGGCACCACGGCCGTGGACGCTTCCGGGATGCAGCACAGGATGAACGTGCGGCTGAACGCCGGCAGCCGGATGTCAGCCGCACTCCAGCAGCAATCCGAGCAGGCCGAAACGGCGGCCATCGGAAATCTGGTGTCGGCAGCCGCCACGACCGCGGCGGCGTTGCAGCAGTCGGCCGACTTCGTCCGGACTCATGCNCAGGGGGAGAGGGCGGGTACGCATTATGGATTGGGTGACCAGGCTGGATTCACGCAGGCCGTCAATCGGGCCCAGAAGGTTGTCGACAGCTTTGCGAAGAAGCACGGTCTGGATCAGTCTCAGTCGGCCGAGATACTTGGGATGGCCGCTGCTTCGATGCACAACCCGAAGGCGCTGGATCTGGTTTCTCCCGTGAGTGTACAGGCGGCGGCCCAAGTGACTGGAAAGTCAAATGCCACAGCGAAGCAGCTTCTGGAGGAAGCCCGCAATTTCGCTAAAGAGACGGGATTCTCCGAGGCCGTCGACAAAGTACGTCGCGCTTCACGGGAAGCGACTTTCGATACCACCGACGAATCCGGCCGGCGAGCGATGGCGGGTATTCGAGCAAGCCTCGATCAGTCACGGCAGCACCTGGATCAAGCATCTACCAGCCAACAGCAGTCGCTGGCATACAAGGAAGCGGCAACCAGGGCGAGGGAGAATTCAGGCGCGTGGGAAACTGGTCTCTTGCGGCAGTTNCTGGACTGGATGGGAACGCAGTACAACGCCTATGCAGGCCGCAACTTCGACGCCATTACCGTCGCCCAGGTGGCGGAGAAGAACCCGGAGCTGCTCACGCCATTTGTGGAGAGCTTCTTCAAGGAGCGCGTGGAGCCCGCTCTTGCCGCCGGCGTGGGCGACGTCAAGACAGCGGGGGATGTGCAAGCGCTTTTCGAGCGTGGCAAGGCTGGAGTTCAAACCGCGAGCGATGTCGGTGCGCAGGGAACGCAATGGCTGAGGAGCGTGCGTGGGGCTGCCGCCGGCGCGGGCGTCGATCAGGACAAAGCGGTCAACAGTCAATTGCCGCTACAGGTGGCGGTGGAACANGGGAGGGCGCAGCAGGCTATCGATGCGGGCAAGGGAACCGTCGGGTCGCAGGGCAAGCCCTTGGAGGAACAGGCCCGCGACAAGACGGCACCAGGGACGCAGCCTCTCCTTGGTATTGCGGCAACGAATGCGGTTGCGCAGGTGCTTCCTGATGGCGTTTCCAAGGCCATGATGGACAAGCTGCCTGGCGTGACNATGAGCGTCGGGACGCCGGGCTCTGCCGTCGCGGAGGCTGCGGCTGAACGGTCACGCCAAGGACATCCCCGCGATCCGGTGAAGGAAAGTCTGTTCAGGGTCAATGACGCCATCGAGCGTGGGGTGAGCGCAACGCTTCCCGAGCCGGTGAATCATGCGCTGGAGCAGACCCGGGCGCTAGGAGAGCAGAAGCTCGGGGAGCTTATCGGAACCCAACAGCCACAGGAGTCAGCTCCGCCCGCCAGTTCCATTGGGGCGGGCGAGGGCGAAATTGCGCAGCAGGAAGGCGATGTGCTCAGTGGCACATGGGCCCTAGGCGAGTCGAGGATCGGCGAACTGATCGGAACACGCCAGGCGCCAGCAAGGCAGCCCACCGGTGAGGGAGGAGGAGTTGAGCGCGCGGGTGGCAGTGAGTCACCGCCGCCAGGCAATCGATAGAAAGACTTCTACTTGTGGCGGCGCGTCCAACCGAATGTCCAGAGAGGATCATCGGGATCATTGCGATGCCAGACGAACGGATCGCCCACTTGCTCCAACCGCCCCTCCCCGAAACGGCCATCTTCCGCGCCACGATCCAGGCGACCGCCATGACGATGCCAGCGGCCCAGAACCACCCCCAGTCACCGCTGATAGCAAACCCCACAACTATGCCAACGATCGCGACATCCGCCGCCAGCATGGGGGCCTGAGGAATCCGTCCCTTCACGGAAGGCCAGAGCTTGGTCATGGAGACCACAAACGGCGTGAGGATGCAGATCACCAGCGCGACCTTGCCGATCTCGCGTTCTCCGGCCACCAGCGTCCAGGGGAACAGTGCCGTGAGCCCGACAAGTGCGCTCGCGACCAAGGTGCTCCGCAGAGCACCTGTCCGGTCTCCCTTGCCGATGAGCCTGGCCGCCAGGAAACCAGTCTTGATCGTGTAGTAGAGCAGGATCAGGTTGCCGAACACGGCCAGCCAGAACAGCAGTTGTTCAGTCTTCATGGTCGAGCGCCATCCTTTTTCTTCCCATCGTGGCCAAGCTCAGCCCTTGGCCGTCTTCAAGGCTTTCTTGAACGCCTTCAACTCGGGCACCGCAAACATTTGATTGCGGCCGACCGTCGAGCTTGCATTAAGCCTGCCGCTCGCAACAAAGCGACGGAACGTCGACATCGAGACCTCAAGATATTCGGCTGCCTCTGCCGCCGTGAATTCATCGCTGGCGAGATGCCCGAACAATTCCTCGTGGCTCAAATCCTCGCCACGGAATGCATTCGCAGACAGCAGCGCAANAAACCGCTGCCGCTCCGTTGCAGGCATGCGTTTGAGATTCTGGAACAGGTCATCCGCAGTCATCCCATGTGCCATTTCGCTACCTCTCCGATTTCAGGTACCGCTTGAGCTCGTCGTAGAAATTCTCGTGCGAGCCCACTTGGTAGAAATCGATCATCAGCAACTCCACATCCACTCCCTGACGGCGTGCTTCCGGTGTCGGGGGACGGTACGCGATCAGGTATTCCTGGCGATTGAACTTGAACTTGTACANCCAGATCCCGGCCAGGTCACCCGCTTTGGCTTCCCCGATGTCTGGGTTGTCGCAGACATCCTCTGCCGCGTCTTCGATGGCGAGCTGGAGGGGCTTATGCGCCTTCTTCACGAAGCGGCTGAACGGCGGTTTGTAGTTCGGCTTCATCGCCTTGAGTTCATATTATATCAAACGCGGCACGATAACAACTCACAACTTTCGGCGCCCATAGCTGCCGAAAGGGAGGGGCTGAAGGGTGAGTCTTTCCTTAACCCACTTTTCTTTCCAGACCCCTGACCACGTCCTCGAGGTCCGCTACTCGTTTCGCCTCCTGAACGCGAGAAANAATTTCGTTCAGGACCGCTTGCCGCTTGTCGGGGTCCAGCCCGCTCAGAAGCCCCTCGATCGCCGTCAATCGCTGAGCAAGCTCGGCTGCGGGCGACACCGGGGTTGGGGGTACGCTTCCTTCTGCAGGCGCACGCGTGTCTCCTTCACCGGTCAGCAGCCAATGCAGGTTGACACCGGTGCCGGCGATCGCCAACAACGATTCGCCGCTCGGGAGGCTCGACCGGCTCTCGTATTTTCTGATCGCGCTGAGATGGATACCGGTCGCTTGAGCGAACTGCTCCTGCGTCATCCCAAGCACGCGCTTCCGCCAATGGCGGAGACGATCACCGATTTCGTTCTCTGGTTTCAAGTTCAAAAGCGCCCTCTTTCGGTCTGTTTTGTCATTGACGACATACCGAATGATAGATATATTGCGGCATCATACCGAATTTCGGGAAAAGCGTCATGAATGACATCATTTCGATCAACCGTCAGTTTCTCACCATGGCGAGGGAGGCGGCAAAGTCCAAGTCCGGAGAGATCGTCACAGGGCTGTCGCGACCCGTGCTCGACAAGCTGGCCGGCCTGAGTCTCGATCAGATCGAGGGCATCGCCCAAGGTGCCGCGGTCAGCCTGATCAGCTTGCGACTGACGGAAGCCGAGTTGAATCGACTGGTGTCGCTCCAGAACAGCCAGAGGACGGCCTATTCACTGGCGGTCGCGGCATCGACGGAGCGCTGATGGTCGCGCTATGCGAGCTCGAAAGCCTGCGCCTTGCCCATGATCTGATCCGCGCCGGCCTCCGCCTGTCGATCGTTCGCAGCCTCACCAAGATCGGGACACGTTCGCTGCGCCAATGGTGGAAGGACATCCACGGCGTCAGGCCCTCGAACGGCAAGCTGCCCGAGACGGTACTCTCCTTCATCAAGGACAAGGACTCGGCGGCCATGGTCTCGGCGTTCGGCGCGTTCCACAATCGCCTGCACGGGACGACGCTGAACCCTGAAAACCTGCTGGCCACGTGGCAAGAGTTCCAGCGTATCTGCGGTCCGCTCGACATCAATGCCGCGTATTTCGCGGTGCGGGACATCCGGGCCCGGATCGTGATGCTCTCGCATTGCGACGTGTGTCATGCCGACTTCATCTATGACGCTGGTAGCAAGCACACGGACCAATGTCCCTTCTGCGCGACGAAGGTGGTTGCGTAGGCTCACCCTTCAAACAGGCGCTACGGAGGCGCTTTTCGGGTCCGAATGACCAACCCCGCCGTGTAGCATCAGTGGNATGCTCGATGCTCTCTATATCCACGTCGCGCGCCGCGCCCCGGTCTATCTCTGGATGCTTGTCGGCATCGCGGCCTTCGGGCGGTGGTTCGCCCTGACCCTCAACGTCTCGGACTCCCTCCCGGGAACGGTTTTCCTGGTCCAGAAAGGCACCACGCCTGATAAGGGCCAGCTGGCTGCCTTCCGCTATGCCGGCGGCGGCCCCTACGAGCGCGGAGCCTTATTCCTGAAGCAGATGCTCGGCGTTCCGGGATCGCTGGTGATCGGCATGGATATAGGCAGCGGCTATCGGGACTACTTCGTNGACGGCCAATACGCAGGCCGGGCCAAGCCGAGGGCCAAGACCGGCATGCCCCTCGACCCCGGACCGTCAGGCGTCATTCCCGCCGGCCGCTACTACATGGCGGCTCCCAACCCTGACAGCCTGGATTCCCGCTACGACCTGGTGGGGTGGGTTGCCGAAGAACAGATCGTCGGCCGCGCGTTCCGGATCTTCTGAGGTTCGCGGATGTTCTCATGGCTCAAGAGGAAAGCCCCTCAACGNCCACGACCAAGAGTCCATGAGCCGATCTACCACTGGTCCGATGACGAGATCCCGCGTTATCCGCCCTTCATGAAGGGGCTGCCGGCGGTNCCCCCTGATCGGCTCCTGTCCACNCAGAGCGAATTGCTCGAACGAATTGCCGGCACGGCGATCGCCACGCCGCAGATTTTCGCGCGATTTTATGTGCCCGCCATCGAACGGTTCGCGTCGTTCGCGCACCTGTTACCGGCGTCCCAGTCCCACCATCATCGCGGCGCCGGCGGCCTTCTTCGGCACTCCATCGAAGTGGGCCTGTGGGCTCTGCAATCCGCGGACAAGGTGCTGCTGGACGCCGCCAAGACTCCGTCGCAAAGGCGCGAAATGGAGTCGCGCTGGCAGCTTGCCGTGTTCCTGGCGGCGCTCTGCCATGACGCGGGCAAGCCCGTGACCGACCTCATCGTGACCGACCGGGACCGCACGGCGATCTGGAAACCCATCAAGGAAGATCTCTATGCCTGGGCCACCCGGTCGGGAATCGACGCCTATTTTCTCGACTGGCGCGAAGGCCGATCCAGGCAGCATACCGCGCTCGCCAACCTCATCGCCGATCGGATCATCGGCACCGATGCGCTCGAATGGATCGAGGAGGGCGGCACGGAACTCATCGTCTGGCTGCTGGAGTCGCTCAACGGCAATCCTGGCCCCACGAACCTTGTCTATGATCTCGTCGTCAAGGCCGACCAATCGAGCGTCGAGCGCGATCTGAAAACGCTCGGTGTGGCGATGGCCGGATACGACCTGGGTGTCCCGGTCGAGCGCCATCTCACCGATGTCATGCGTCGGTTCGTCAAGGAAGGCACCTGGCTGGTCAATCAGCCCGGTGCGCGGCTGTGGAACATCGGCGGGAACCTCTACCTGGTCTGGCCCTCGGCCGGCGAGGAGATCGCCAGGCAGGTTCGCGAGGATGGTATTCCCGGCATTCCGAGAACGCCGGATGGAATCCTGGACATGCTGGTAGAGCGGCAGATTGCATTCGTTCGGGAGGGAACAACGCCAGGAGACCGCCTCTGGAAGATCGCGCCCGCGGTCTTGGCCGAGAAGATCCCTGACATCAAGCTTCCGGCCATCAGGCTGATGGACGAGGCGATGGTGTCGTCCGTCCCGATTCCTCCCATCNNAGAAGGCAGGGTTGTTGATGATGGTGAGGACAGCCCCCAGACNGCCCACGCGCGGGAGTCGCCCCCGGCGGCCGACCGACAACGAGACCTCCGCATGTCGTCTGAAGCAGATGTCGTGCAGGAACAGGCGCCGCCGGCTCAACCGCATCTTGGGCCGGGCGCCCCGCGGAAGACATCGGCGATCGTTTTGGATGGTGCCGTCGGCGAAGCCCTGAAAGTACTCGGACAGGATCTCAAGTCCGGCGACAAGCGGTGGGGAGAAGACGCCGAGCTCGATACAGGGCAGCAGCTGCTCCTTCGATGGCCCGAGGCATTCAGTGGGTACGGACTCACGGCCAAGGGGATTCTCGACGAGCTGACCAGGCGCGAATGGCTCTGGATCGACCCGATGGCGCCTCTGAAGAAGGTTCTGGATGCGGAGATCGGTGGCAGGCCGGTGAAGGCGATCCGGTTGGAGCGCGCGATCAGCCAGGTCCTGATTCGTGAGACCGGCGCTATTGCGGAGGCCAAGGGAAGCCGGGGCAGGGTGCCATCGGAATCAACGCTAGCCGATAAGACAGGCCAGGAGCGAATGGCGGCTGGCCCGCGACTGGGACATGGCACGGACGGGGAGACCCCATGCCGGAGCCAGGCCAGNACGAGATCGCCGAAGCCAGCTGGACGATCGTCAAGGCCTGAGGAAGCCACTGACAGTGGGCCATCCACTCAGCATGATGCTAACAGCAGCGGCCACTCCCCGGCGCCAACCCCGGTGACACGGGACCCGAGAGGCGGNAAGGGGATGTCGCAAACAGCGACTCAGCCCTCGCTCAACGAGATACTGGAAGTGCTCAACGGAGTTCTTGGGACGGCGGTAGCTGACGGGTGGCGCACGCTGCCGAAATCAGAGGCGCTGACTGCCTGCCGGAAGCGGGGGCTCAGGGTGACGCACGGATGGCTGGCAAAGCTCGGCCAGGAAGAGCCGGGCCGATTCGCCGTCGACGGTGTCGTCGTCAGGTATCGTCGCTGAGCACCGGCCGGATCGCTGGTCACGGTGGCCTGCCATCCGGTGGCAGCATAAAATGCTGCTTTGCTTGATATCGCTCGCTCATGCTCCTCACTGCCCAGCCCCTCTCCGAGGCCGAACTCGATGACCTGGACGCCTTCCTGATGTCGGACGCCATGCCCGAGGACGGCATGGACATTTCGACGCTGGATGGCTTTCTCGCCGCTGTCGTCCTCAATCCTGACGTTGTATTGCCGAGCCAGTGGCTGCCTTGGGTCTGGGATATGGACGACGCTGAGGACGAGCCGGTATTCAAGAGCGGCGAGGAGGCCGAGAGGATCACAGGTCTCATCATGCGCCACTACAACATGGTCATCCAGGGCATCCGCCACGCCACCTTCGACCCATTGCTGTTCGAGTTGCGTCAGGACGACGGGAGCGAGTTCTTCGATGCCGAGGGCTGGTGCGAAGGCTTCATGCTTGGCGTATCGGTCTTCATTGATGCGTGGCGGCCCGTTCTTGAGCAGCACATGGAACTGGTGGCCCCCATGGTGCTCCTGGGCACCGATCGGGGTTGGAGAATGCTCGAAGAAAGCGGGAACAACAAGGAGGCCACACGGCAGGCCTATGAGTCGATACCGGCGGCGGTGATCGCAATCAGCGAGCATTTCAGGCCGCAGCGGGAGGCGATGGGTCGCTCCAGAACCGGCGCGGCACCGACCACGCGTCGCGGCGCCCCGAAGGTGGGACGAAACGACCCTTGTCCCTGCGGTTCAGGCAAGAAGTACAAGAAGTGCTGCGGTATGGAGACATTGCACTGATGGCTGCAAGCGTTCTGAAGCACTGTGCCGCAATGGCCAACGAGTAGCCGTGGCAATAGGATTGATCGGCATGCGACAAGTCCAATGCGAAGGTTGTGGCGAGAGCACGCCCGATTACGACATCGTCAGCTACGGTACGACGGGGCAGGGATATCGAGACCTTTGCAGCCGTTGCTTCAACGCGGAGGTGGCCAAGCATACCGGTCATGAGAGCTTCGCGAACGTGAGTTTCGAGCCAATTTGGATGGTGGATCGCGCCGGCGAAAGGCACGAGTTCCATTTCCAGACGCGCCTGCTGGGGGATGTTGTTGCGTTGGATGCCTTCGAACTCAGGGACGGGAGTCCCGCCGGCTATCGGTTCCAGCTGGTCGGCCAACCCGGCAACGATGTGTTCGTGCTGCTGGGCCGCCTGATTGAAAAGATGCGGCGGGCACTATCGACGCAGCACCTGACGGACGGCGAATACGGACTGCAGATCGCCGACCGCACGGTGCGCGGGCGCATTGAGTGGGATGATTCCGCCGCCGAGCGCACGCCGCTCATCGTCGTCGACGGTCAGGAAATCTCCTGGGAAGACTTCGGCCGTATGTTGATGACTTTCGAGGGCTGGCAGTTCAAGCTGGAGATTTCCGATCCGAGCGAGAAGCTATGATGGCGATGCGCCGAAATCCTCGTGGGCTATCAGCGCTGTTGCGATGAGGGTTCGGTCATCCGCCATCGGCGCTCTCGAGTCGCCAACTATTACATCCGTAATCGGTTCTACAGTAATTCGGTCGGACGCGGGGAATACACCGTGGCCCCAGCTTCTACCAAACATGGCACTGGCCATTGAGGAACGAGAACCGGATTTCTCCGTCGCTTCGCGTCGTCAGCACCCTTCGCACGTCTGATTGACCGCGATAGTTGGTGATCCCGATTGCCTTGCTACCGTAGTAGTTGGTCGTTTCTTGCGTGTCGTACTGCTTATAGTCGTCGCTGATGACGACCAGCTGCGGGGTGCAGCCATACACATCGAACATTTCCTCGAAGATCCCGTTCCGGCGCCCGTGGTGCGCGGCTATCAGGACGTGGACTCCAGCCGCGACCGGCCTGAACGCCGGGCACGTCGCTAGGAGATTGGCCCATCCGTTGCCCTCCATGTCGCCTGGGAACATAAACCGGAATCCGTGGACGTCGAGTGTGAAGACGAGGCTGAGGTTGTTCTCGTCGTCGAAGTACGGGTAGGGATTCCACGACCAAATCATGTTGACGTTCGGGATGGTGGGAGGTACCTGCGCCCACGCGATGCTTCTACGGATTGCGAGCGTGTTGGCGAGCGCCTCAATGCCCTGGCCCATGCCGTCGCGGGTCTTGAGCTTGACGATGGTTTCGGGTGCGACCGTCGGATTGCCCAAGATGCAGCCGATGTTGATGCCACGGCTTACCAGGTCGGGATAGCCGCTCATGTGGTCTTCGTCGAAGTTCGTGCACACGAGCATGTCGATGTAACTCACACCGAGACTTTGCAGGTATACGCCCGGATACCACGGCCTGCCCTGGAAGTTCATCGCGTGCCCACAATCGATGAGGACCCGATAGATCGTTCCACCGTCTCCTGGCATTGTCAGTAGTGCGCACTGCCCGTGGTCGACGTCGAAGATCTGCAGGCCACCAGCGTGCAACGGGAAATGCGTCATTTGGTCGGTCGCAAGTTCTATGGCCGGGAACATGTCCCTTCGTGATCACCAGCGGGCGACTGCGCAACGCAGGCCGGTTGGAGTCCAGACCAGCGACACGGCCGGCATTCCGCCGGCGTCTCTGGCAATCGACCTCAGCGTCTCGCGATCGATGCCCGAATGCGGCCCGCCAAGCGGATGACTGTGCCAAGTCCCGACAAACACGAGATGTCCGAGGCTGTCGGCGTGCGCGCGCCGCAGATTCTGGACCAGCCCGCTGGTACCGAGGATGAAGCGGGCACTGCCACGGACACTGTCGGGCGGGGCGTCGACAAGACCGGCGATTGTGATCGTCCGGCATTCGTATGAGATCCGCCCGATCAGCGCACCGCCCGTTTCCGATGCGCCCCAGCGGAGCGCATCGGCGTCAATGGCTTCGGCCACGGCAGGAAGAATCCGAACGTCCCATCCGCCATCGTCGGTCACAGAAACGACCGCCACCGGCGGGGCGGCGACCGTGGTCCAAGTCATGCCGAGTCCTGCGGCGTCCGCGACGCCGATGCACAGCTGCCCGGACGGCGGAAGACCGCCAACGAGCCAGCGTTCAATCTGGACCGCCATTGGCGCCGCTGAGCGCGACACGACCGCGTCGGATATCGGGGTAGTCAGCGACCGGCAGTTGTCGCCAACGAAGACTCGGGTCGGCTCGGTCGAATCGCCGGCGATTGCGACGCGCACCTCGGGGTTGACGCGACAGTGTTCGAAGAGGAGGGCGGCCAAGTCATCGACACGGACCGTTCGCCCTGGCCCCTCCAGCATCAGCACGGCACATCGACCTTGACCATACATCGCGGCTCGAACAAGACGGGCGGAGCAGCCGGCCAACGGTGCAGCCTTCGAGGCGGCTGCAAGAACCTGCAGCGACGCAGTCGCATCCACGATTAGGGTCACGTCATCGGGAACGACGGCGGCGAACCGAGCCGCGTCGGATAGCACGGAGACGGCATCACCGTCCACCGCGCGGGCGTCGGCGTGCGACAGCTTCGCGAACGCAGCCTTCATCTGCTCAGCCTTATTGGGCGGCAGCAGGACCGACATCTCGTCGACCAGCGCATGACGCGCTAAGTTATGCGGTGACATGCCATCGTTGTCGACGAAGGTCAAGTTACCGAATCCCGCGCGGCCGAGATGCAGCCCGATCTTTGAGCCCAAGCTGCCGCAGCCGAGCAGCACCAGCTTCTGGGTGGTCGCCTGGGTAGGGTGGCCGGATGTGCGTGCGAGCAAGTCGGGCGAAAGCGCATGGGCGTGAAAGGCCGGATGAACCGAGGCCTTGCGCTCGAAGGGAGACTGTGCGTCGACCTCATAGCGCACCACGTATGGCAAGACTTCGATGCTTCTGCCGGGCGTGCCCACCAGCGCGACCGGCCGCTGGACCACGAGGACCACGATCGCATACAGGCCATGCGTCCNACNCCGCACGTCCTGTCGTCGATCGAAGACCGAACGCCTGTAGTAGTCGTCGAGTGCGCGTGCCAGCGCATCGCGATCAACGCCAAGCTCGATGGCACGCCCCAGCAACGAATCCAGATCCGCGACCGTCTCCGGCCGGTACGTCGCAACGACATGCGGTTGCCCGTCGACAATCGGCGCACGCGCGACGAATGCCGCGCAGAGCCCGGACGCCCATTTGCCGCGCGGCTCGCCTTGCTGCGTCTGATCGAACGCGAGATCGGGCCACGGATCGAGTCCTGGAGCGAGGAAGGCGAACAGGCCGCCCTCGACGGTGGCGTAGCTCGCGCTGGTCGTCAGAATTGTCCCGTCGATTGGCGCGGCCGCGGACAGCCGTTCTGCACTGAACACGATCGTCGAGGGACAGGCGTCGCGCCGTGTCGGCTCCCAGCCTTGCGCGTGGTCGATGAGCATTCCCGCAGCCGCGTTGCGCAGCCACTCGATCACCTGGTCGATGACAGCATCGAGCCCAAAGCGATGGAGAAGTTCGTCAAGCGATCCTTCGAACACGCACGGCGACACTAGCTGGCCGGACCGGTGCGGGTTGATGTGGGGCAGGTCGAGCGGGAAGTCGGCGCGCAGATAGGGCCGCGGCGCACGAAGGGGCCAGCCGCTCGGGAAGACCAACGTACAGGTTTCGATCGCGCGAACACCGGTGGCCGAGACGCCGCTCGGCCGGGCTCGGCTGGGCAACTCGACAGGGATATCAATCTCGATCCGGATCGCGCCGTCGACCTCGAACGGATCACCGACCCGTGAGAGCCCGTGGTGGCGCCGGAGCTGGTCGAACGCGTCGTCGATTGCGGTCATCGCGCTCCATGCGGCATCGGCGTGCGCGCCGACGACACCACCGCGGCCGCCTTTGCTCCAGCTTCCCTCTTCGACGNGGGTTGCACGCCCTGCGCCGTCACCGTGAACACAAGCGGCTGAACAGCGTCGGCCTTCGGATACTCACCCGTGCAATAGAACGCGCCATTTGCGTCTTCGACGATGGACTGGTACTCGCGCTTGGCGCGGATGCATGGCGGATCGCTGTCGTCGTCAGTAATTGGTTTGCAGCTCGCCACGATGATTGCGCCATTGCGGGTCTGCGACAGCGCGCTGTGCGCGCCGTCGTCGACCTTCGCCTTTTCGCCGAGCTTGGACCAGCTGTCGTACGACAGCGAGCGCCACGAGCAATGATGCGGGGTGAGCAGGAGGTCGTACTCGAGCACCTCGGACTCGTGCTCGTGGCGTTCCCACTGGCGGTCCCAGATAAACACTTCGGCGTCGCCGCCAGTCAGGAACTTCGCACCGTCGGGCGTCTGCGTATCGGCAGCCAGTGTGACGTTGAGGATCACGCTCGATTGGTTCTTGGCCAGGCACTCTTCAAGCTCTTCGTCGTCGGTAGCATCGATAGGGGCCAGCAGCCGGGCCGAGAAGAAAGACGACGCACTGCCATTGATCTTGTTGAAGCTCTCGTCAACCTTGCACAGGATCGGCCCAAGATCGTCGGTCTTGCCGTCGATGTCTTCGCCCATGATCTGAATCCGATCGCCGGTCCCGACGGCGAAGTTCTTCTCGCGGTTCACCTTGACCCGCCGGCGTGCCTCGGTGTTGAAAGCTCGCGCATCGTCGCACAGCGTGTGCGTCTTGCTGGCGCGCCGAAAGACGATCGGCGAAGACCAGATCTCCCGGATCACGATCTTCTTGTCCTTATAGTCCTCCTCGTCGTCCGGGTAGTCGGCCAGCGG
The DNA here is from genome assembly GCA_013693915.1 of Dechloromonas sp. Classification (GTDB taxonomy): domain Bacteria; phylum Pseudomonadota; class Gammaproteobacteria; order Burkholderiales; family Rhodocyclaceae; genus Azonexus. The sequence goes on from CP059264.1 coordinate 2,073,531, forward strand.
ACCCAGATGAAAGTGGCGCGCCAAGCCGCGGCAGTGATCCTGGTCCGGGTGGCTGAGCAGGAATGCGTCCTNGAAGGGGCGGCCGTTCTCGTCCTTCTTGAGCCGGTCGCGCAAGTCCTTGGCGACGTCGCGGGCCTCGCCATCGGGGTCGTCCGCGTCCTGCCGAATATTTACGTCAATTAGCAAAGTGGTGGCCGCGGCGTCGCCGAACTTGATCAGCGTCATGTCGCCGTTGTCGACCGGGAAGAAGGTCAGGGTAGTGGGCATTTTTCGAATCCATGGACACTCGAGCTACACTCGCGTATAGTTATAATACGTATATTTTCAAGACGCGTCTAGTAATTAGACTTATCACATGCACGATGAGCACTCTGAGCCCGCCGCCGGCGCGGGCAATGATCCACGAGGGGTGAGCTGGGGGCTGGAGCGCCGGCTCCAGTTCATCGACTTCCGGCTTCGCTGGGAAGGGCGGCTAAACCGGACCGATCTGACCGACCATTTCGGGTTGTCGACGCCGCAAGCGTCATTGGACATCGCCAAGTACACCGAACTGGCGCCTACCAACCTGACCTACGACCGGAGCTCAAAGACCTACGTCGCGACCGACAACTTCCGGCCGCTGTACCAGCGAAGCTCTGCGCGGCGCTACCTAGCCGAACTCCTTGCCACAAAGACAGGCATCCTCGAATCCGGTGCCAGCTTCATCGGTGTAGCGCCGGAGGTGGATTTGGCGCCGTCGCCGTGGCGCGCGCTGGACGAGCACACCGTCGAAACGCTGGTCAAGGCGATCCGACAGAAACTCACTGTCACTGTGAGCTACCAGTCGATGAGCTCGGCCGAGCCGTCGCATCGGCAGCTATCGCCCCACGCGCTCGGTTACGACGGGTTCCGCTGGCACGTGCGGGCCTATTGCCACAAGCGGGAGCGGTTCAGCGACTTTGTGCTAGCGCGAATTCTGAGTCTGGAACCCTTCGAGCCGAGCTACATCGATCCGGAGCAGGACACCCAGTGGCACACGCTGCTGACGTTGGTCCTTGCGCCACACCCTCAGCTACCGGCAGCAACGAAGCGCGTGCTCGAGCTGGACTATGGCATGCACGCGGGCGAGGTGAAGCTACCTTGTCGGCAAGCCTTTCTCTACTACACCTTGCGCCGGCTCGGCCTGCACACCAAGGAGTCGGCCGATCCTGCCGCACAGCAGATCACGCTGAAGAATCGCGAGGAACTTCAACCCTACATCGACGCCGTTGGCGCACAAGCCTAGAACCCAATGACTGGATTGCTCGACCTTTTCAAGGATCCGTACGAACGCAGGGCTCGCCTTATGCCGGGTCTGCTCGTTGCGCTGCCGCTTCTTGTACCGCTCGTGTCCGTGTATGGCCCGCGCCACCCAGTCCTGACCGGTATACTTGGACTACTTGGTGGATGTGGTGCCATGTACGCGCTGGCGAGCATCGCCCGGGGTCGCGGCAAGAAGTTGGAAGAGATGCTCGCCAAGGAGTGGGGCGGGATGCCGACGACGATCGCACTTCGTCATCGTGATGTGTCGGTGCTGGACAGCGTCAGTAAGCGTCGCTACCACGATGCAATCGCGTCGAAACTGGGCATCACGATGCCGACCGCGGAGGAGGAGACCGCGGACCCGGCGCGGGCGGACGATGTNCACGTCGGCGCGACGAAGCGTTTGCGCGAGCTGACGCGCGGCGACAAGAACCTGCTGTTGAAGGAGAACATCGCCTACGGTTTCCACCGCAACATGCTCGCGATGAAGCCGGTTGGTGTGGTTGTTTGTATCCTGAGCATGATATACGGACTGATCATCGCCAAGGTCGTCCAGTTCGCGCCTACGGCCTTCGTGCCCAGCAACCTGGCAGATCCTGGTCTAGCCGCGGCGCTGACGCTTCTGATATCCATCGCACTGCTGGCATCCTGGCTGTTCTACTTTGACAAGGATGCAGTACGACGCGTCGGTTTTGCATATGCGGAGCGGCTGTTCGAAAGCCTGCCGTCATTGCCGTCCACTCCCCGCAAGCGCGCGACAAGGACGCCAACGGCAACGTGACGCGACGCGAGAGTTGTCGTGTCAATGTCGTATGAATCGCCCCTGCTAAGGCCGAAAAGCGGCTACGCAACCGCCCCACGCAGAAACGCTGCCAAAACGTGCGCTTTCAACTGCGGATTGAGGAGATCGCCCGTGCCAGCATACGCGGATGCCATGCCGACTGTTCACCTTCATCGCCCTGCTTCTGCTCGCCGTCAGCGCGCCGCACGCTGAGGACCTGGGCACAATCGGGCCGACCTACGAGATCACCGAGCGCGACCTGATCGAGGTCATCCAGGACAAGTTCCGCCGGATGGAAAAGACCGGCGAGCTTGCGCGGATGCAGGATGACTACAAGCGGCGGGTTGTCGACGTCATCGAGCACCCCAAGCCCGTACCAGGCATCGCCGCGGCACAGACCGCACGGACGTTCTATCTCGACCCGACCTGGACGCTCGAGCGCAGCGTTGTCGACGAGCAGGGGAACGTCCTTTTCCCCGCTGGCACCCACGTCAATCCCTTCGATTTCGATCGCCTGACCAAGACGCTGCTCTTCTTCGACGCCCGGGACAAGAAACAGGTGGCGTTCGCGAAGCGGTTCATGGCCGAGTCAAAGCTGCCGGTGAAACCCATCCTGATCGCTGGCGCCCCCTCAAGCTCATGCGCGAATGGAAGAGGGAAGTGTTCTATGACCAGGGCGGTGCCCTATCGAAGCGGCTCTCCATTGCCCAGTCCCCGGCCGTGGTCACCCAGGAAGGCAAGAGGCTCCGTGTCGATGAAGTTCGCCTCTAAGCTCGTTGCGACCATCGGCCTGCTTCTCGCCTGCGTGACGGCACAGGCCGCAACGTGCAANGGGAAATTCGCCAACCCGATCACCGACATCTGCTGGTCGTGCATCTTCCCATTGCGGATCGGCGGCGCGGCCCTTGCCTCCCTGGATCAGGAGGACACGCCGAACCCCGGCGGGATGGCTTGCTGGTGCGGAAACCCGCCCAAAGTCGGCATGAAAGTCAGCTTCTGGGAACCGGTACGCCGGGTCGACGTCGTGCGCGAGCCTTTCTGCATGGTGAGTCTCGGCGGCATCAAGATGAATCCGGGCTTCGACGCCCCGGTCGCTTCTCGATACCGGCGCGACGGGCAGGACCAGTCTTCGTTCTACCAGGTGCATTGGTACGTCGATCCGGTCATCTACTACCTCCAGGCCATCCTCGACAACAGTTGCCTGGACAACCAGGGTTTCGACGTCGCCTATCTCACCGAACTCGATCCGCTCTGGAAGGACGACGAGCTGACGCGGATTCTGAATCCGGAGGTATACCTCTTCGGCAACCTGCCTGCGCGTGCGGCATGCGCGGCCGATTGTGTGACGGCGACGGCCGGCTTCCCCAACAACACCTTCTTCTGGTGCGCCGGTTGCCAGGGCAGTCTCTATCCGCTGAACGGCAACGTACAAGCGCATGTAGGCGGCGTGCAGGCCTCCATCCTGGAGGTCTATCGGATCATCGCCAAGCTGCACCGCGAGGGCCTGATGTGGGCGGCCTCGGGTGACGGAGGCATGTGCGGCTACTACCTGCAGCCCGTGATGGACAAGACCGGTTACAAGTACCACATGCTGTATCCGGTGCCGCAGACCAAGAAGATCGCGGGCAAATGCTGCCAACCGCTCGGGCGCTCGACGATCCTGTGNGGGGCCGGCCGCGAGTTCCCTTTCGAGGGCGAGGACTTCGCCTACCAGGTTTTCCGCAAGCGCAACTGCTGCCAAGGTGCGCTGAGCCTCGGGAACTGAGCCATGCCCAAGCGTCGCTACTTCCTCCTCCCCTTGTTCCTGTCGCTGGCGTCGCCCATGACGCCGGCGCAGGAACGACTCTCTTCTTCGGAACAGCCGGGAGAGCCGCGCATGCCGACTGTGGAGGACATCGCAAAGGCACAGACAAGGGCGCGGGACGCGATGGCACGCATACCTCAGGGCGGGGCGCAGCAACAACAAGGGAGCGCGGCGATGCCAAAGATCGAAACGCTTCCCAAGCCTGCGGCTCCTGCACCGGACATCGCCACGGTCGCGGAGAAATACAAGAGCCTGGGCCGTGCCGCCGTGACTAAGGACCGTTCCCCGGATCTGCTCGTCATGGTGTCGCTATCGATGCCGAGGGAGGCGTTGGAGCGTATCGCGGATCAGGCCGAGCGGGCCGGGGCGACGCTCGTCTTCCGCGGCCTGAAAGGTGACTCCATGACCAAGATGGGGGCGGAGATCAAGACCATCGTGGGGAATCGCAACGTGTCGGCAGTCGTCCATCCGCCGGCATTTCAGCAATTCAGCGTCACAAGGGTTCCCGCGGTGGTCATTGCCCGTTCCGAGGCTGGAAACGTGCTCGACAACGGCTGCTCGCAAGTGGAAACCTTCGTGAAGGTGGCCGGGGATGTGTCCCTGGACTACGCCCTCGAGTACATCGAGCGCCGGAGCCAACCCTGGGCGGAGAACGCCAGGGCGTTCCGAAGCAGGATCGTCAGGGGATCAATTGAGACGTGTGGTGGCGATCCTGATGCTGTGTTGGGCCGGCGCCGCCTTGGCTGACATGGGCGGTTCGTTCCAAGAGGGCAAGGATCTGGGTGGTTCGGTTGCCGAGGGGCGTTTGCCGGCGTCAACAGCGGCGCGGCGGAGGCAAAGGTCCCGGCCTACGGAGCCAACCCTGCCGAGGTGCAGTATTACCAGGGAGGGCAGGGGCAGATCGCCGGGCCCGGGATCGGGAAGGCACAGCAGTGCGCCGGTTATATCCCGAGATCGGACAAGATCGCCAACCAGGAATGCGAGGCAGTGAACTTCCTGGCGCGGAATCCCCAGATTCGCCCCCAGTTCAACATCACCAAGAATGACCCGATGGTCCTCGGTGCCAAAAACGCCAGGAACAATGCGGAGAGTTTCTTTCAGTCAATCGGTATCAACGGCGGGACAGGCAGCAGCACCCAGTGCACCACGAAAACGGAGACCACTCCAGCGCAATACACCACGGAGACGTGCTCTTCCCTGAGGGAGGTGGGAACGCAGCAATGCACGATGGGGCGAACGGTCAACATCGATACCGACGCCAACTTCCAGTGCGACCAGACCGTGAATGCGTACGAGAACCTCTCGTGCGACGATTCGACACTCGCCTGCACGGTGACAGGCGTGCAGCTGCAATGTGCGAGCACATCAACCCTCTGCGCCTCGTGGGCGAGCAGTTGTTGCTGGATCAACGTCACATGCAATGCTGGTGGATCGGCAACGGTCCAGCATGGGGACTGTTGCGGCTACAGCTATACCAAGGTGGTTTCCAACGTCTCGCAGTTCCTTTCGGGCGTGACCTACAACCCGGCAGGCGCCAAGATCACTTGCACCAACACCGGCTCTTGCAGCATGACGTTCGAGAACTATTACTGCTCGAACCCGAGTGTATCCATAGGCCATTACGACAACGTCAATAGCTTCAACATGTCCACCAGCCCGGTGTTCTCTTGTACGGAGGGCGGCGGTTGCGAGGCTCTCGACGCGAGAACCCGGTAATGGCCATTTCGCGTCCAATCCGTATCTGGTTGGAGGGTCTGTTGGGTTGTTTCCTGCTGGCAGGATCGGCATGGGCCGCCGACTGTCGCCTGGACGCCGTTGTTTGCAAAGAGGGACTGACGAGCGATCCGTATTATGTGGCGGGCCAGACGGTAGTCGTGCCGTGCAAGACGGTCAGCGGCTACAGCGTTTGCCTGTCGAATATCGGCAAGACCTGCTGGGGAAAGCACAAGAGCTACACCTGCCTGAAGCCGAACTCGGTCAATTACTGCCAGCCCTTCATCGATGCCCAACCCGCGTGCTGGCAAACGAGTTCCCAGTGCGCGCAGATGGACACGATGTTCGCCACCGGCTGTATGAGGTACNNACAGACCTGGCGCTGCAACGACCCTTCCATGCGGGCTCCGGCCAATACGATCAAACTCTCCGACACCTACACGCTGATTTCCAGCGACTACGATCCGGGGCCGTGCCAGTCCCTCGCCGACAACCCCAACTGCTCGATCGCCCAGAGCCAATGCGTCTCGACGACGCCGTCCTCGTCGTTGCCACCGGGCATCGATCCGTCGCAGGTTGCACCCGATGGCTGCTACCAGAAGCAAGACACCTACACCTGCCTGACAGGACGTTCCGATACGTCGGAATGCGACGGCTACGCTTCGAATCCGAATTGCACTCTCCAATCGACCTCGAGCTGCGATCCGGACGACCTCGTCAACGGCACCTGTGTGTTCGAGCAAAGGCGCTACCAGTGCATGTCTCAACCGCCAAAGACGAGTACCGTGACCGATTGCTCGGGGCAACTGTTCTGCCAGAACGGCAACTGCTTCGATAAGGGCTACCAGGCTGATCCGGATTTCGCCCGCAGCGTAGCCCTCATGGAAGCCGCGCGGGAGGCGGGGGTCTATGGGTCGGAAGCCGAGGTATTCAAAGGCTTCGACTCCCGCTGCAAGATCAAGCTCTTCGGCCTTGCCAACTGCTGCAAGAAGAGCGGNGGAGGCGGCGGGATGAGCAACGCGAACATGGCTCTCGGCGCTGCCGTCCAGGCGGGAGGGTTTTTCGGGTCTCCCTACATGTACGACGCCATGTTTGCGTCCGACATCCCGTGGCTGGTCGACAGGGCCGTCGATGCGTGGAGCGCAACCGCATGGACATCGACCACGAGTTTCTACGGGCTCCAGTTCAGCTTTTCGTCGACCGCCGGCCTTCAGTTCGTCGGGTTCGATCCATATTCGTTCATGCTCTCCGTCGCGATCATGGTGATCCAAGAGATGTTGTCGTGCGAGCAACCCGAACAACTCCTCGCGATGCGGCGAGGGCAGAACCTCTGCGTGGAAGTCGGGACCTATTGCTCCAAGAAGGTGCTCAAGATCTGCGTTGAGAGAACGAAGTCCTTCTGCTGCTACAACGGCCGGCTGGCACGCATCATCAACGAGCAGGGCAGGGCACAGATCGGCAAAGGGTGGGGTGGCGCGGAAAACCCGAACTGCTCCGGCTTCACCCCGACGGAATTCGCGGCGATCGACTTCTCCAGGATCGACCTGTCCGAGTTCACGGCCGAGATCATGGCCAACGTCAGAATGCCGGACGTGGGAGCGATGGACCAGCAGATGCAGTCCTCGATCCAGCGGAAGGTTCAGAACTACTACCAGAGGTAAGGCATGAGGTTCGTCGCGTCGCTGGCTTTCGTGCTCTCGCATCTGGCGGTGGCCAGTGCTGCCGCGGCCGAATATGCCAGCGTTGGGCAGTTGATGCTGCAGGCGATTGATGCGCCCGGCGGAACGGCACGCGGCGTCATCGTCGGGCCTGTGGCGAAGAAGTTCAGNGAGACGACCGGATCGGTGGCTCCCGTCATGGCCGAGGTCACCACCCTCAAGAGCTTCAGGCAGCAAGGGTGCAAACGTCTCAACGTGCGCCTCAAGCAAGCGAATGTGCCCACGACGGATGGGAAGCTGACCGAGTTCGGTGTCGCCTACGGGTTGAACCTGTGCAGGGATGGCAGCCCGCCGACGGAAGGGATGGACTTGGAGAAGGCAGGACAAGTCCTGGATTCGGACGGTGCCGGCGAGGGCGCCGGGGTGAGTGGGCAGTCTTTCGCGCGGCCGTGAGGATTTCCTGGCATTTGCCGTTTCGGGAGCGCCTTGATATGGAATGAATAGTCGTAGCCAGACTACGATACAGGCAAACAAATAAAACTTAAAACTTGCCAGCTTTTGAAAAAGTTCTGATAATCGTAGTGTGACTACGCTAGCGCAAGGCCAATTAAAATCCCTCTACGCCCGGCTCGCTCCGGGGACCCCGGTGACTTCGGAGGAACTGGTACGCCTCGGGGTCTCTGCCGATCTGGCTGTTTACTACGCGCGTGCCGGATGGCTGGTGCGGCTGGCGAGGGGCGTTTTCCGCCGCCCCGAACAAGCACTGTCTCTCCATCCGAGCCTGAAGCTGCTGGAGAGCAGGATCGAAGGCCTGCACGTCGGCGGCAAGTCCGCCCTGGACTGGCANGGGGTGCGTCAGTACGTGGCGCAGCAGGAAACGCTGCACCTATATGGATGGACCGCGGCTCGCTTGCCGGAATGGTTCCTGAAGGAATTTCCTGCCGAGTATCACCGCAAGCGCCTGTTCGACGAGCAGCCGGGGGCCCTGTTGCACGTCCTGCCGTTCGAAGGTCGCAACGAGGCGCCGCAAGTCTCCACACCCGAGCGCGCCTTGTTGGAACTGTTGAGTGAAGTCGGTGTGCGCCAGCCAATGCAGGAGGCCCGCGAGCTCCTGGAAAGCACCTACAACCTGCGCGGAGCCGTGCTCCAGGAGCTGCTCGCACGCTGCACCAGTGTCAAGACGGTGCGCCTGTGCCTGCAGCTCGGGCGCGAGCTTTCTCTCCCTTGGATGGCCAAGCTGCTTCCCGCCGAGTTGCCAACCGGCAGCGACCGCCCCTGGGTTTCGCGCGGAAGCCACGGCGTGCTGGTGCTCAAGAAGCCGTGAACCGTACCTGCCTGGAGACGACGCGGCTGCTTACACAGGTTACTCAGTGCAATATCGCCTATGCTTGACATTAAATTGCTTATTAACTAGCCTAACAGCGTTTAATCAATAGTAAGCAATATGCGTCGCGAGGAAGAAAAATTTGTATCGAGCGAGGTCACGGCTGCCGCCAAGAGACTCTCGCCCATCATCCGGACTGCCCGCCTTGCACGAAACATGACTCAGGCGGCGGCGGCGGAGCGTGCCCGGATGTCCGCCTACACCTGGATGAAAATCGAGCGGGGCGACGTTTCCGTGAGCATGGGCGCCTGGCTTTCCGCACTGGAATGCCTGGGGCTTTTGGACGCGCTCGCGCTGTCTCCCGAACTGTCGGTTCAGCCGCGGGCGGAGGCGGTGCGCCTGCGCGCACGTCCCAGCGCCGCCAAGCGCGACGCCTTCGACTTCTGATCCCGATGAGCTGGGAAGGTTATCTCTTCGTCTATCTGCCTGGAGAGGTCGAGGCCGTGCCGGCGGGTAGGCTCGTGCTCGAGGAGGCGGGTCCGGACTCCACCGCCAGTCAGTTCGGTTACGGGCGTCGCTATCTGGCTCGGCCGAACGCTGTGCCGGTGGATCCTCTCAGCCTCCCGCTTTCCTGTCTGCCGGGTGACGAGGCGACCTACGAACCGATCCATCCGCCTCTCTTCGGCGCCGTGCGCGATGCCGCCCCTGACTTCTGGGGACGGCGCGTGATCGAGGCGCGACTCCAGGTGCCGCCCGACTCGGTGCCCGAGTCCGTTTATCTGCTCCATGCCGGCCCCCATCGTTTCGGTGCCCTCGATTTCCGGCCGGGCATGGACAGACCAGAAACGGCGGGCCTCTTGCCGCCCATCACCCAACTGGCCTACCTGATGGAGGCGGTCGACCGGGTCCAGCAGGGAATTCCCGTCCCCGCGCAGCTTGAACCCATCTTCACGGGCGGCACGATGGGTGGGGCGCGCCCGAAGGCCTTGGTCATCCACCAAGGGGAGCAGTACCTGGCCAAATTTCCGGCCCGGAACGACGGCTTCGACGTGCCGGTTGTGGAGAGAGCGTGCCTGGAACTTGCGCGCCGCGCGGGATTGGACGTTCCGCCAACCGACCTCGTGAAGCTGGCGGATGGCCGCGCGGTGATGCTCATCGAGCGCTTCGACCGGAAAGCNAAAGGGGAGGACTTCGTGCGCCGGCATGCCGTGAGCGCGCTCACCCTGCTCGGGAAGGACGAGTCGGAGTCTCTGGGGGCTCGCTACGAGGAAATTTCCGAGCGGCTTGGCCACTTCGGCGTCGACGGCCGGGTCCAGGCCGACCGCAACGAGCTCTACGCTCGCATCGCCTTCAACATTCTCGTTTCCAACGACGACGACCACCTGCGCAACCACGCCTTCGTCTGGGACGGGGCCGGCAAAGGCTGGCGACTCTCGCCGCTCTACGACGTGGTGCCGAGGCCACAGGTGGCGGTGGAGCGCTATCTCCACCTGTCCGTCGGTCCCCGNGGGCGGCTCGCGACCCTGGACAACCTGCTCGAGGCCCATGGCGACTTCGGGCTGCTGAAGCGGGAGGCCGCCGCCATCATTGAACGCGTTGCATCCGCCACACGGGAATGGCGGGTATTCTTTGAAGAACTCGGTGTCCCGGAGCAAGAATGCAACAAGATCGCCTCCGCGTTTCGCCGGCCGAGGGAGATCGGGATGGTTGTTGTTGAGAAGGCTCTTTGATCCGGCTGCTGTTCTACGAGATTTCAAGAACACTAAGAAGATGGAAATACAAATACTTAAGAAGACGGGCGTCCCGAAGGCCGAAGTTGAGGCGCACCAGGAGATTCAACGGGAGTTTAGTTCCTCGGAATTTAGCCGGAAGTGGAAGGGCTATGCGTCATTCGCAATCGCCCGCGGTGGCCGAGGTGCTGGTGACGACGACTTCGACTTGGTGCTCGTGACCCATGCTCACATCGTCGTGGTCGAGTTGAAAAACTGGTATGGCAATCTTCTTGAGTCTGATGGGCAGCAGTGGTTCTTGGACGGTGAGTGCCGCGGGACATCGCCGGTGGCCAAGGCCAACCTGAATGCCAAGAAGCTGGCCAGCTTGATGCAGCAAAAGCTGGGCAGGGACAAAACNCCCTTCATCAGCTCATACGTGGTCATGCACGGTGACGTCAAGAATATGAAGTTGACGCCCGATGAAGAGCGCTCTGCGCTGACCATGACCGAGTTCTTGACGCTCAGGTTTCAGAGCTGCTACAAGAATTACCTTTGGGGGCGGGTTGCATTCAACCCGCTGAGCTACCTCGCCAAGTACGATGAGTTCTTCCAAGGGCCTTCGTTCAAGCCCAGGGACTATGTTGTCGATGGTTTCCGGCCAGAGGCAAACCCAATCTTTGAACACCCCAGGAGGCTTTACAACGAGTACCGTGCGGCAGCCAAAGATGACCCATCGACCCTTGCGTTGCTTCGTCAGTGGGATTTCACGGCACTTGGGCTTGAGCTTATTGGGGAAAAAGACCGTTCATTCATCGGCCTGCGAGAGCAGCGGGTCTATGAATATGTCGCTGAGCGGAACGAGGAGTTGTCGCTCAGTCTCCTGCGTCCAGTTGCCCGCAAGAGTCCAAATGACGTCACCCTGAACTTTTCGGAGCTNTTNTTTCTACCCGGCAAGGTGACTCGCCTCGCTGAGTTCACCCATAGCGCACTGCCGAAGCTGTCTCCAGAAGATCGTTTGACTCTCTGCAAGGCTTTACTTTCGAAGTTCGCAGACCTGCACGACCTTAGAGTTGCACACCGCGATGTGGGAGACCACAGCATCTGGTTCGATAGGCCCGCCAAAGTTGTGTTGTCCGGGTTCCCAGCTGCCTATTACCCTGAGATGAAGACGGTCGGCACTTTCCGTGAAAAGGTAAAGGTCGAACAGTCGACCCTGCCAGAGGATTCTGCTGAGGGTCCTACCGCGACGCCGTACCGACGTGACGTGTTCATGTTGGGGGTCTTGGTACACCTCATATTGTTTGGTGATAAACCACCAAAGGTAGGTGGAGTCTATGAATGGTCTTCCCGGGCCGATGACCCGTTCGATGGAGCACTGACGGGATTCATTAAACGGGCACTCAGCAAGGAGCCCGGTGCGCGATTCCAAAATGCCCGAGAGATGCTCGAGGCTTTCAATGCAGCAACCGCCCGAAAGCAGGAAAGCATCATCGACCTTGCCGCCTTTGATGCGTACAAGGCCGCTACGCGTGACCGAGATTACGACGAAACAGAGACGTTGTCCGACACTGATGACGTTTGGTTTTTCAAGTCTGAGGAAAATGGGGAGGCAAAGCTTGTTAAGGTGTGGTTCCGTGTCGCACCTGATGCCAAGAAGCCTGACCAAGCTGTTCGGTTACTGTCATTCCTTGAGCGCGCAAGAACCATCAAAGGGTGTGGCCTTCCTGGGCTTCCAAAGGTTTTCGACTTTGGCTTGTCTCGCGGCAGCCTATTGCTGGTTACGGAGTGGGTCGAAGGTCAGACGCTGTCCGAATGGCTTGCGCGGACCCCATCCTTTGAAGAACGACTAGCTGTATGCCGGTCAATTTTGGATGCTCTTGAGCGAATCCATGCGTTGGAGTTTGCGCATGGTGACCTTCATCCACAGAACATCATCGTAAAGGAAGATGGGGGCGTGACCCTTATTGATGTACTGGACTTCCACCTTGATGCGGACGACCACTATACAACGGCTTACTTGCCAGACAACTACAAGGCGCTTACTCCGTTCGAGCGTGATAGATACAGCATCGCGGCTGTCCTAACTGAGGTTCTAGGGACGACGAGGGAACATCCCGGTGCCGGCGAGTACCCCATACCTCGCATTTACGAGGAGATTGCAAACCTTCTCGAGCAGAAGACCCTGTCGACACTCGAACCGCTATCGAGAGCTGTGACACGTGCAGGGGATGCTGACCATGATGAAGCGCCAGAAGTAACCGTTGTCGTACAAAGGCTTGGTAACTCAGGCGTAGCTCCAGGCGCAATGCGCTCAGATAACGGGGTTTTTCACGTCGAAGCAAAGCCAGATTCGAAGTACAAGGGAAGNTCACGTTTCTGGGTTACTGGTATCGGTAAGCAGTTGTCCTTTTCATGGAATCTCTCCAATGAGTCGGCGGAGTTTGTACGTGCTAGTTCAATATCCCAAAGTCACTTGCTTCGGTCTCAGACTCTGGGAGATGGACAGATTCCCGTCCAAATCAACTTGGTCGAAGGCACGGTTTCAGACGTCCGCGACCTTGTTCAGCTACTACTGCAAAACGAGAGAATCAAACGCAAGGTTCCGGAGCCTGCGCCAGCTCCTGCATTGATTCCAGTGCAGGAGGTCGAAACTCCACCAATGCCTGAGTTGCAGGGTGAAGCTGAAGTCCTTGAGGAGGTTGCCTCCACGCAGATTAGCGTTCCTGTGCCTGAGCTTTGGAAAGCACTCCTGGACGCTGAAGAGGATGCATTGACGGTCGTAACTGTTGCAGGTGAAAAACGAGACAACCCCTCCCTCAACGGCCAAATTCTCGTTCCCTACCATGCTGACAAAGGTGTGATTGACTACGAGAAGTCCGATATGGTCATCATCGAAAGCCAGGGAACAGACGGTGTTTGGCGACCATGCGGTCAGCTTAATCTTAAGGAGACTACCTTCGGGGAACTGGCTGAGCTGGCAATTGATAAACCTCATCTGAAGGCCAATTTCAAGATTGGAAGCAAGCTCCGTCTGATCAGCAACCTGGAGAAAGGGTCATTTACCCGCAGAAGGTTTGCCGANGACCGAATTCTTGGTGACAAGGCCGTCATTCCGGGCCTTATCAACTATTTCGAACAGCAGGATGCTGAATTCCTGATGCCAAGCGAGTATGCGAAACCGAGCGATGACGACCTGGAGGTNCACTCGGAAGGCAACAAGAAACTGAACCCCAGCCAGAAGGAAGCGTTCCGCAAGGTCCTTGGCAATGGCCCCATCAGCTTGCTTCAGGGGCCGCCCGGGACAGGTAAGACGTGGTTCATCGCCTCCCTATTGCATTACCTGATGACCAAGGAGAGTGCGCGTCGAATCCTTTTGGTCAGCCAGGCACATGAGGCGGTCAACAATGCTCTGGAAAAGGGGTTGGAGCTTTGTCGGAGCAAAGGTGTCGAGTTCAATGCAGTCCGTCTCGGTAGTGAGTCAGCCGTGTCCGACTCAATCCGCCATCTGCACGCGACCTCTATTGAACAAGCCTACCGAGAACGGTTCAGGGCTGAGCAAAAGGAGCGGATTGTTGGCATCGCATCTGCGCTTGGCCTACCAGGTGACTTTGCGGTTGAATTTGTCGACCTGTATCTGCGCCTCGGGATACTCAGTGAACGCATTACCAAGCTCGAAGAGCGGATGCTCTCAGAAGGTGATAATGCTGGTCAGGGCCTTGAGGCTAGAACTCGAGCCTTGGTTGAGACCTTCTTCGATATCGCCTCGGATTTGTACGATGTGGGGAGCGAGAGCGGACCTGAACAAACGATTGCAACGCTCCAGCAGGCCCTCATCGAGAAGTATGAAGTTCGCTCTAAAGATGCCATTGAGCGCCTGACGCGATTGATACATCTTTCGGACGAGTGGGTTAGTGCGCTGGGATCTCCAGATGCCAACTTTGCAGAATTTTTGGCCAAATCGCGGACTGTGGTGGCCGGCACCCTGGTGGGCATCGGTTATCGAGGCGCGGGTGTTGTTCAGAATATTTTTGACTGGGTCATCATCGACGAAGCGGGCCGGGCGGCTCCCAGCGAATTGGCGGTTGCCATGCAAGCCGGGCACCGGGTGCTACTAGTTGGTGACCATTACCAGTTGCCTCCGACCTTCTCCGAGGAGGTGAAGGATGCAATCTGCCAGCGCTTCTCCGTCGAAGAAGGTTCGCCGCTATTCGGCAGCGACTTCGAACGCATCTTTGATTCCGAGTATGGCAAGAAAGTGGGTGCGACGCTTTTGAGCCAGTACCGGATGGCGCCGACTATTGGTGAGGTTGTTTCCACGTGCTTCTATCGTGGAGAGCTTGAAACCGGCCGTGGTGAGCCTCCTAAGTATTACGAGCTTCTCCCTGAGCATCTTTCCAAGCAGGTCATTTGGATTGACACCGCACCCCTTGGGGAGCGTGGCCACCAGCAAACATCGGAGAACAGGGACGATACGTGGAATACCGCGGAGGCTCGGATTGTCATGAACCTTCTTCGTCAGATCGTTGAGTCCGACGAGTTCATGACAGTGCTCAAGGATGAGCTGCAGCCCCAGGAGCCACCCATCGGAATCATCTGCACGTACAGCAAGCAGCGTCAAATTATCGACCAGATGAAAGCTGAGGCAACTTGGCTTGGAGATGCACGTCGGATGGTGAAGGTGGACACTGTCGATAGCTATCAGGGTAAAGAGAACCGAATTGTCATTCTCACCACGGTTCGCAATAACTATAAGCAGTCGCCAGGGTTCCTAAACAGCCCGAATCGGGTGAACGTGGCTATGTCTCGTGCGATGGAGCGACTTTTCATAGTTGGCTCCACGAAGATGTGGAGTGGAAAGAACTCTCAACTGCCTCTGGGTAGGGCACTGACAAAGATTCGCTCGCTCACAGATGCTGGCCGAGCAAGCATCCTGTCAGGCAAGCAGTTTCAGGGGAACTAAATGACCATTCCGGCAGAATTCAATCGAGTTACCTTTGGTCTCCCCATCGAAACTTTCCGAGTCGAAGCGTACATCGCACTTGATGAGCGCTTGCCCGTTGTCACTGAGTTTGTCCTTCGGTTGCTTCGGATCAGCGGTAGGGTTTCGATTCCAGCGCTCAGGGACTATTTCGGCTTTACCGACAGTGAAACGTTGTCCGTTCTGGAGTCGTTATCGCGGCAAGGGCTCATCGACTTGGTTGACGAGGATGTTCAACTTAGTCTGTTCGCCATCGAGCGCTTTGAAGAAGCCGGTGGTGACCATCCGCGATTCAACAAGGTTGAACTCAAGAAGGACACGGTCACCTTTGACCTGATTTCTTTTACTCCGCTTCGTTCTGTGGTCGGGGAGCTAGTCACCGACAACATCATCAAATTGAATGCCGAGGATGAGGTTCTGGGTGAGAGCAAGGAGAGGGCACGGCAGGCCTACAGGACTCGATACCCTGAAATTGCTTCGATGCGAGATGACTTGCGGGACAAGTCCTATGGGGTCCACTCCGTGGAGGACATTGAAAGTAAGAAGCGAAGCTATCTACCCATCCCTGTTTCATTTGCTATTGACCAAGATGGACAGGTCGAGAGAAGGATAGATGAGGTTTTTGAGCGTATGGCGCCGCCTGAACTGTTCCAGTTCGTTAACGAACAGGTGACTGCTGCTATTCCAAAGACCATTACCCTTGGAGCCCCAGGACTGGAAGAGTTCATCGAGACCTTTGATCTGAAATTGATGGGGCAGTACCTGACNGGGAAAAAGTTCGACTTGGCTGGCTACCTTGCAGACGTACATATCACGAGAAACGTAAAGTACGCCAAGGGAATTGACCCATTCTTTGGGAACGTCTATCTACATGAAAACGTTGAGCGAATTGTTAGCCGTGTTCGAGATAGACGCGAAGGCAAGCGCCGTCATGGAAAACTGCTTACCTCTTTGGCATGGCTGGCACCGGACTACGAACTCTGGGGCCGCGGAGATTCATTCGCCAAAGCAGTGGCCCAGTTTGCGAACGTCCTCAAACTCTCTGGGAATGCCGATTCGCTTTTTCTCTTTGCGAATGCCGAACAAGGCCAAGAGAATGAAGTCGTGGCCCAGTTTCGGGTTCCGTTGTTGAACGAACTGCACTTCTCGCGCCCAGCGATGAATGATGGGCCATTGATGGGCGGCAGGGTGGAGTTGGTTTTGTACCCGACCGCATTCATGGTGGCGGTGTACCACCTGTCACTGCCTGGTAGTAATGGGCTATGGGCACCGATTGGCGTCATCTCCACCCAACCAAAGCATTTGGATACGGCGCACAAGCTTATTCAAAGTGTCATGGGCAGAAGACGCTATGGGGGTCGTGCGAAATTCTCGATGAAGGATGACCGAGCCAAGCCGGCCACGTTTGAAGAAGGTTGTTTATTCCTGCAATACAGCGGGTTGACAAATGGCACTGATGCCAACGATGAAGGCTGACCATTTGCGCGGTTGCGCTGCCGGCAAGGTAAAATGATGCGGCAGGAACTCAGTGTCGGCGACCAGAGAGATCGAGCCGAAATCCTCGGCTGAAAGTGAATTCAGCGAATCTCATTTTGGCTCGTTACCCTCGATCACGACACTTTCAAGACATGCACGCCTGTGACTTCCACAGGACTTTTTCAATGGTATTTTCCATGGTACTAAAACGTGCTGCGTGGCAGCAATTTCAATAAAACCAATACGGTTATGAACCAGGAAACTATTGAGTGGGAATGATTTTAGGTCTTTCGGCAGCTTTCGGGGACTATCGAAAAACAAGTTAAATTATTGATTTATATAAGTTTACATGCCGACATGTATCGGCATCTATCGACGACAAGCAAAACTTTTTGTCGGTAATCCTGTCGGTAATGAAAGCTAGGCCAATCATCAAAAATATTTTACCGTCTAACTTATTTCAATTGTGACGGTAAAAAATAGCGTGAAAAGCTAGTATTCATAGTGGTTTCAGAGCATCATGTCACTTTCAAGCCGCTGACGGTAAAATTGCCGTTACCAGGAGGAAGCACAGATGCTTACCGACACCGCACTGAAGAACCTCAAACCCAAGGACGCACCCTACAAAGTGACGGACAGGGACGGCATGTACGTCACGGTCTCGACGGTGGGCACCGTCACGTTCCGCTATGACTACCGGATCAATGGCAGGCGCGAGACGCTGACGATTGGGCGCTACGGGCCTGGCGGTCTGTCGCTGGCTCGGGCACGCGAAAAGTGTATCGACGCGAAGCGGGTCGTTTCGGAAGGCCAGTCCCCGGCGCAGGAAAAGCAGCGCGAGAAACGGCGCCTGTCCGAAGCCAAAACCTTCCAGGAATTTACCGACAAGTGGTATGAGGAAGCCAGGATGGCCGACAGCACCCGGTCGATGCGCAAGAGCATCCTCGACCGGGACATCGTGCCGGTATTCAAAAGCCGTCTGCTGAGCGAGATCAGCCCCGACGATCTGCGTGACCTGTGCAACAAGGTGAAGGGCAGGGGTGCGCCCGCGACGGCGATCCACGTCCGCGACATCGTCAAACAAATCTACGGCTTCGCTATCCTGCACGGCGAGAAAGTGGCCAACCCTGCCGACGACGTGGGGCCATCGTCGATCGCCACCTTCGTGCCGCGCGATCGGGCGCTGTCGCCCACGGAGATACGCGTCCTGCATAAGGAGTTGGAGTACGTGGCTTCGTACCCGACCATTAAACTGGCGCTGCGGCTGATCCTGCTCACGCTGGTGCGCAAGGGCGAACTCATCCATGCGACGTGGGACGAGATCGACTTCGAGAACGCGTTGTGGACCATTCCGAAAGCGCGCATGAAAGCTGCCAAGGCCCACAATATCTACCTGTCGCAGCAGGCGCTCGACATCATGATCGCGCTGCGCACCTGCGCCGGTGGCTCGAAGTACCTGCTGCCTTCGCGCTATGACGGCGACAAGTGCATGTCGAACGCCACGCTGAATCGCGTCGCGCAGATAGTCGTCGAGCGGTCGAAAGCGAAGGGTTCACCCATCGAAAGCTTCAGCGTGCATGACCTGCGTCGTACAGGATCAACCATCCTCAACGAACTCGGCTTCAACAGCGATTGGATTGAGAAGTGCTTGGCGCACGAAGACGGTCGCTCATCACGCGGCGTCTACAACAAGGCCGAATATGCCGAGCAACGCCGGCACATGTTGCAAGAATGGGCCGACATGATTGATGCTTGGGTGGCTGGCAAATCGCACACTCCGACGCTGCTGCCGCCATCGATGAAGGTGCTCACGACGCAGGCTTTGCTTTGACCGGGCGGCGTTTGCGCTGACGCACGTCTGGCGAGGGGCTCGTTTTAACTGCGCACTGTCGGTAGCTTGGCGGCGCGCATCGAGCCAGGCTTCTACTTCCGTCAAGTCCCACACCACGCAGCGCGAGGTCAGATTGAACCGGCGCGGAAATTCCCGCGGCGCTCCATGTCGTAGATCGTCGTATCGGCCAGCGGCACGATCTGTCGCAGCTCGGTACGGCGGATCGTGCGTCTGAACGGCAAGGGATTCATCGCGACCAGTCGTGGTAGCTGCATGCCGTGCAGTTCGTTTGCATCTGAGTCGTCGTTTGGCCTCGCAGCCAGCAGACTTCGATCTGCTTTGTTCATGATCTACTCCATCAGCAGGGCAGTTGCTGGTTGCGTCGCAACGGCCGGTGTAAATGCGGTCCTGTGATGGTGATCTTTCCGGCATCTATCGAAAACTCGCTCAGGCGTACATGGGCGTATTCCGATTGTGCTGATGCGGCGTCGCTGTGAATCACTTCGCTCTGGTCTTCTTGAACCCCCGATCCCGTGCCATGAATGATTCCAGCATGTGCGGGATCAATGTGGCGGCATCGACCGGTTCGCCGTAGGTCTGCGCATGCAGCGCGGCGTAGCGCTCCAACTCTGCCTTCAACACCACGGTCAAGGCAATGGTCAACTTCACCGTCTCGGTTTTCGGCAGCGGCCCCAGCCGCAGCTTGCTAGTGGACATGCTCATTGCGATGATCCTCTCTGGAAGAACAGCGGCTGGTACGGCCGCAGGATCAGATCCTTGTTCACCATTACCCGCATCGGGAAGCCGGGCCGGATAGTGAGCGTCGGCTGGATGCTCACATTGCGTTTGGTGATCTCCTGACCGACCTGGTTCACCGTGTCCTGCGCGCTCTGGCGCGTGGCGATGATGACCTTGCCATCGCTGCCGCTGCGATCAGGCGCAGCCAGTTCGGCACCGACTCCGAGTAGCGTGGATAACGCAGCACCGGCAAGGATGCGATCCCAATGCCAATCGACGCCATCTTCCAGTCCGGCATAACCCGCCGGATCGATACCGGGCAGGCGGTCGAGCGAAATGGATGAGGTATCGGGCAGGATCAACCGCGTCCACACCAGTAATACGCGCCGCTGACCGAACGACACCTGGCTGTCGTAGCGGCCGATCAGGCGCGAGCCCTGTGGAATCAGCAGGAAGCGACCCGTGGCCGTGTCGTNGACCGCCTCGGTGACATTGGCGATGACCTGTCCCGGCAAGTCGGAGTTGATACCCGTCACCAGCGCAGCCGGAATGATGGTGCCCGCCATCACCTGGTAGGGAGATGCTGGCAGTTGCAAGCTGGCCGGATTGCGGGTCGCGCTATCGTTGGTTGGGCCGCCAGTGACGACAAACGCCTGCTTCTGATCCTGCCGGTTTTGCACCGTCGTCGGGTCGGTCGGCTGCGCCGATGCGACCACAGGGGCCATCGGATTGAATGGCTGGTTGCCCGATACTGGATCGGGCATGGCCGAACTCGCAGTGGGTGACGGCGCTGCTTTCACCGCACCGCTGCGAAAGAAAACCCNCGAATGTGCCGCCTCTTCGGCATCACCTGGCTGTGCAATGCGCCCAGTCTGCGCGGGCGTTCCAGCATTACGCTGCGCCACTATGGCCGGACCCAAGTCGCCCGGCAATGGCTCGCCCAAAACGGGCACCGGCTTGGCAGCCACCGGCACCTTGGAATAGTCCTTGGGCAACTGGTCGAGGTTCTCGGCATGCGCGACACGGTCCACGTTGTACAGTTCGGCGGCCGCGTTGCGCTCGCGCTTGTGCGATTGCAGCGACCATAGTGTGCCGCCCAACACGACCGCGCCCAGCATTCCCGCAAGGACGGCCAGCATGCGCCGGTTCAGTCGCGTGACTGGGCGCGGAGAAGCGCGCAGAGCCATGGTGTCCGGGTCGTCCTTATTCGGCCCAGTGGGTGGTGGCGTGGCGGGCGTGCTCATGCTCAATGCCTCCGTGCCGTGCTGCCCACACCATCGGTGCGCTCAATGCGAACAACAGCGGCCTTGTCAGCGCCCAGCCGCAACTCGGCCGCACCGAACAACCGATCCACCACGTAGTACGGCGAGCGGAAGCGGTAGTTCACGAGCTGACCATCGCCCTGTGATCCGATGACGAACAGCGGCGGCAACTCGCCCTGCGCAATCCCAACCGGGAATTGGATGACGCGTTCGCCATCGTCGAAAGCGCGCAGCGGCTTCCACGGCGGGCTGTCGCCAGTGATGGCGTAGCGGAACCTGATCTGCTCCAGCGACAAGCCCGAGTCCACCGGCGCTGCCGTCTGAGCCAGCTGCGCTTGCTTCTGCAAGGCTAGCAGGCGGTCCTTCGGGTAGTCCCACGATGCGGAGGCCATCCACGCCTGCGGCGTCGAAGACAGTTCAAGCAGGTAGGTGCGTCGATTGGTGGTGATAACGAGGTTCGTCTTCAGCCCGATGCGCGTTGGCTTCACGAGAATGTTCACACGCAAGCTGGCGCCCGCACCGCTGGCCGTGTCGCCGACGATCCAGCGCACGGTGTCGCCGGCCGAGACCGTCACCAGTTCTTCGCCCTGCTGCAAAGCGATGACGGTGACGCGGCCCGGACTGGTGAANNCCTGATACAGCGCCCCGTCAGCGTAGGGCCAGACCTGGATGGCGTTGATGTAACCCTCGCGGCNTGGGGGCGACGCGTGCTTCGGCGTTGGCCCGTGCCACACGCGCCTTCTCATCGGGGACTTCAGCGACCGGCTTATCGTCCGGCGTGCTTCCCAAGGACTTCAACTGCTCGGGTAGCGGGAGCAGTTTCGGAACTTCAACCACCTCGATGGGCTTGGGCGGCTCCGGCAGCGCGTGCGCCGCGACGGGTTNNCGTCCAGTGTGATACTGGGCGGCGGCTTGCCGTGCGTGGCGCAACCGGTGAGGCTGACCAAGAGGGTGCTCAGGATCAACGACAAAGCGTAATTACGGATTTGAGTATTCATGGCTTCTTCACTCCTTCGGTCGCGTCGAGTTCACGGCTCCAGGACAGGCCGTTGACATAGATTCCCAGCGGGTNTTTGCGCAGCCGCTCTTCGGTGCGCGGCGGCTGCAAGACCACGGACAGCATGGCGGTCCAGCGCTCGATGCCCGAGGGCGAACCGTTCGCATAGTTGCGCTCGATCCAGCGCACCTGGAACGAGGATTCGCTGGCGCGCACCACACTGGTGATTTCCACCGCCGTCGAGGCCTGGCCGATGCGCGCAAATGGATCGTTGGTGCGTGCGTAGTCGTTCAGCGTGGCCGCACCCTTGTCCGTCGTGTAGTCGTAGGCTTCGAGCCAGTTTTGGCGCACGACGATAGGATCGATCGACAGCGAGCGCACGTCGGTGACGAAGCGCGCCAGGTGGTAGGCGATCTGCGCGTCGTTCGGCTTGTAGGGAGTGGCGGCTTCGCCGACCGCGCGCACCTGGCCACCGGCGGCCACCTCAACCACATAAGGCGTGACGATGGATTGCGCTGAGCGCCATACCAGACCGCCCGCCATCAGCAATGCCAGCGACAGACAGCCGAAGGCCATCAAGCGCCAGTTCTTCGCCTGTACGCGGGCGCTGCCGATACGCTGATCCCAGACCTGCGCAGCAACTTGGTAAGGGGTGACAGGCTCGGGCGTTTCCGAGTAACGCACCTGGGGTCGTTTGAATAGCATGAATTTATCTCCTCAAGGGTTAGCGTCAAGTACTGGATTCATCGCGCAGGCTCGGGCTGGCGCCGCTGCCACCGTGGTCGCCCGAGCGCAACGTGTGAGCCGCCGTCGAGACCGCACTGCTTGCCTGCTGTTTGCGCCGCATTTGTTTGGCCCAAGCGGGCTCGCCCGCAGGGAGCTTGGCGTCAGTCGATTCGGCTGATTCGGGTGCACCGGCTGCCGCCGCAGGCCTAGCCCNCTCCGCGACGAAATTCGCTACGCGGTCCTTGACTGCTTTCGCACCGGCTGCGACGCGCTGGCCGACCGCACCGGCACCGTTCTTGGCGACATTGGCGAGGCCCGCGCCAGCAGCGCGAACCCCGCTACCACCCGATGCCGCAGCGCCGGCCTGGTAAGCGGATTTCGCACCGCTTGCCATTGAGCTGGCCGCGCGTGCGGCACCCGGTACCATGCGCGCACCCGCCGCGACCGCTGCGCCACCTGATGCGATAGCGGCACCACCGGCCACCGCCAAACCAGCGACACCCAGTGCCGTTCCGGCAGCAGCGCCAGCGCCGAGCTGTGGTGCGCCCGACACCAGCCCGGTCGCGATGCCCGGCCCGAAGATCCCCAGTCCCAGCATCGCCAGCGAGGCCAGCATGATGGTCAGCGCCAAGTCGATGGATGGCTCGGTGCCGGGTGGCACCTGAAACTGCGCAAACAGTCCGGTACCGATGCCCACGATCACGGCCAGTACCAGCACCTTGATGCCCGACGACACCACGTTGCCCAATACGCGCTCGGCCAGAAATGCCGTCTTGTTCCACAACGCAAACGGCACCAGCACGAAGCCCGCGAGTGTGGTCAGCTTGAATTCGATCAGCGTGACGAAGAGTTGCACCGCCAACAAGAAGAAGCTGATGATCACTACCAGCCAGGCAAGGAACAGCACCGTGATGACATCAAGGTGCGCGAACACTTCCGGGAAGCCGGTCATGCCGCTGATTTGCGCCATGATGGGCCGTGCCGCATCGACGCCGACTTTGGCCAGTAGCCCCGGCCGAAGAAACTGCGCTTGCGTCAGGGTGGAACCCGACGCCACCAGACCGAGCCCGGCAAAGGAGCGGAACAGAATGCCCGCCAGATTGTTGAAATTGCCGATGATGAAAGCGAAGGCTCCGACGTACAGCGTCTTCTTGATCAGCTTGCCGATGACCTCTTCGCCACCCATGGCCCAGAACAGTCCGGCCAGTGTCATGTCGATCACCACCAGCGTGGCGGTGAGGAACGCCACCTCGCCATGCAGCAACCCGAAACCCGAGTCGATGTAGCGCGAGAAGACATCGAGGAAGTGGTCGATGACCGACAGGTCGTTCATGGCTCAGTCCTTCGGCGCCGGAGGTGGCATAACCGGTGGCATAGCCGGTGGCGCAGGCGTGTACGGCGTGCCGCTGCCCATGAAGCGCCGCCGCGTGGCCTCGGCGGCCATCGTGCATCGCGCATCGCCGACCTTGGCGTGGTCGGCCTTGCATTGGGCGCGGACATCCTTCAGTCGTTCGGGATTGGCCATCAGCGATTCGACGGACTCGGTAGGTATCGGCTTGCCGCACGCGGCCAGTAGCAGGGTGCCGGCGGTAACGGTGAGAATGGTTTTCATGATCGAGTCCTCAGGGGTTGTAGTAGTTGACGGTGGCTGGCGTGTAGGGCGTGCCGTCGCCCTGAAAGCGCCGACTCACCTCGCGGGCGCGTTCCTGCACCGCAATCTGCCGTGCCTGCTCCAGCGCGGTGGCCCGGTCCTGCGTGATCTGGAGCTGCTGTGCCTGGATGGCTTGACGGGATTGCAGCGCCAGCAATTGGTTCGTCGCCTGCGTGGCCTGCAGCGCGCCAACGGCGGACTGGCTGCGGTTCACGAGGTCGGTCAAGGTCTGCTCGTCGGATGCGAAGTTCTGTACAGCCTGCGACTGCACCTGAGTCGCGGTGCGCAGTGCCTCCAACGAGTTGTGCCAGCGTGTGCGGGCATCAGTTGACATCTGATTACCCGACGTGGAGGCGGTATAGGCATTGGGATAGAGTCGCGCGAACTCCGTTTCCATCTGCGACAAGTTGAAGGCCAGCCCCTGCGCTTGTTGCAGGAGCTGGTTCGTCGCGGACAGTGCCGAGCGCAATTCATTGAGCGCGCTAAAGTCCAGACTCGTGAGGTTCTTCGCCTGGTTCGTCAACATCTGCGCTTCGTTCTGAAGCTGCCTGATCTGGTTGTTGATTTGTTCCAGCGCGCGTGCGGCCGTCATGATGTTCTGCACGAGATTGGTCGGATCGATCACGACCCATTGCGCGTGCGCAGCGGGCACGGTGCCCACCAGAACGGCGACGGCGATGGCAAGCAAGGTTTTCTTCATGGCTGCTTCTCCTGGGATGTGAAGGGGAACGACGGATAAGAGGGGATCAGGTCTGCGGCCCAGTCGAGGCCGCGATGGCGCAGCCAGGCGGCGGCGAAGTCCGCTGCCGGCACCGACGCGGAAACGATGTCGATAGCGCGCTGGTCTTCGGGTTTCGCTGCACCGGCAAAGGCCAGCGCCACTGGCCCGAGCCCCAGATCGAAGACCCGGTTGCCGAGCCGCGATTGGTAGTAGTAATCGCGCTTGGGCTGGGCGGTCGCCACGATATTGATCTGCCGCGCATTGAGGCCGAAGCCTTCGTAGATAACGCGAATTTGCGGCTCGGTTGCCTGCGGATTGGGCAAGAAAATGCGGTTCACGCAGCTCTCGATGATGGCTGGCGCAATACTGGAATCTTTGATGTCCGCCAGCGATTGCGTGGCGAAGATCACCGACACGTTCTNTTTGCGCAGCGTCTTGAGCCACTGGCGAATGCGCGCGGCGAACACCGGGTCATCGAGAAACAGCCATGCCTCATCAAGTATCAACAGGGTTGGGGCACCATCAAGGCGTTCCTCGAAGCGCGCGAACAGGTAACGCAGCACGGCCAGCGCAGCCGCCTTGCTGTGCATCAGCTCTTCCATCTCGAACGCTTGCACGTCAGCGAAACCGAGCCGGTCCTGGTCGGCATCGAGCAACTTGCCGTATGCACCGCCCAGCACATAGGGTTGCAAGGCCTGGCGCAGCGCGTTCGATTGCAGCAGCACAGACAAGCCGGTCATGGTGCGCTGATCAAGCGGCGCGTTGGCGAGACTGTTTAGTGCCGACCACACCGCGTCCTTTACGTCTGGCCCAACGGCCACGCCTTCGTGAATCAAGCGTCCTTCGACCCACTCGGCCGCCCAGGCGCGGTAGCTGCCCTGACCGATGCGGGCCAGCGGCTGGAAGGCGATAGTGCCATCTGCGCCCAAATCGTAGTGCTCGCCACCGAGCCCGAGCACGGTGGCGCGAATGGAGCGCCCCATGTCGAACGCGAAGATGCGCGATCCGGCATAGCGGCGGAACTGCATGGCCAACGTGGCCAGCAGTACCGACTTGCCCATGCCGATGGGGCCGATCACCAGTGTGTTACCCACGTCGCCGATGTGCGTGACCAGCCGGAACGGCGTCGCGCCATCGGTTCTGGTCACGATCAGCGGCGGGCCGTCAAGATGCGCATTGCGCTCTTGACCGGCCCACACGGCCGACACTGGCAGCATGTGGGCCAGATTCAAGGTCGAGACAATGGGCTGGCGCACGTTGGCGTAGGCGTGTCCCGGAATCGACGACAGCCAGGCATCGACCGCGTTCAAGGTTTCGGGGATCGTCACGAAGCCGCGACCCTGGATCGTTCGCTCCACAGCGCGCAACTTTTCGTCGGCGGCCGTCGCATCGGTATCGAGTACCGTCACGGTTGCGGTGACATAGCCGAACGACACCTGGTCACTGCCCAGTTCCTGCAACGCTGCATCGGCATCCGCTGCCTTGTTCGAGGCATCGGAATCCACCAGCGGGCTTTCCTGCTGAAAGATGGTTTCGCGCAGCAGCGCGACGATGCTCTTGCGCTTGGCGAACCACTGACGGCGCAGCCGCGTCAGTTCCTTCTCCGCCTCGGCCTTGTCCAGGCACAGGAAGCGAGTGCTCCAACGGTAGGCAAAGCCCAGGCGGTTGAGGTCGTCGAGCAGGCCAGGCCAGGTCGAGGTCGGGAAACCGCGCACCGACACCACGCGCAGGTGCTGGTTCCCGAGCATCGGTGCCAGCCCACCCGTCAGCGGTTCATCGGCCAGCAACGCATCAAGATGCATCGGCACTTCGGGTACGGCCACCGAATGGCGGCGCGTGGACACGCAGGCATGCAGATAGGTCAAGGTCTGACCATCGTTGAGCCAGGCGATCTCCGGCATTACCCCCGCGAGCAAACCGAAGAAGCGTTCGGTCTCCGACACGAAGCCCTCCAGCCGTTCACGCCAATCCACGCCTTCGACCTTGGTGTTTTCATACAGCAGCTTCGCGGCGCGGGCCGTTGATTCTTCGGGCGGCAGGTAGAGCAGCGTCAGGTGGTACGTGCTCTCGAAGTGGCTATCGGCTTCCTCAAAAACGGCGCGGCGCTCTTCATCGACCAGCCACGACAATGGCTCGGGAAATACCGACTCCGGGTAGTTGGCCGCTTCGCGCCGTTCGGCTTCCACGAACAGTGCCCAACCGGAACCGAACCGGCGCAGCGCGTTGTTCAAGCGCGCCGACGTGGCGATCAGTTCGCCTTGCGTCGCGCTATCCAGGTCCGGCCCGCGAAACCGCGCCGTGCGCTGGAACGAGCCGTCCTTGTTGAGTACGACACCCGGTGCGACCAGCCCAGCCCAAGGCAACCAGTCTGCCAGCAGCGCGGGGCGTGTGCGGTATTCGGCAAGATGCATCATGGCGTGTTCCTCATACGTCCAACAACATGCGGTGCTTGATGTGTCGGGCGAAAACCGCCATGAACTGTGCGTCCAGCCGCGCGCCCCAGACCGCCAACGAGTGCCCGACGATCCACAGCGCAAGACCGGGGAGCCAGAGTTGCAGCCCGAGACCGACCGCAGCCGCCAGCGTGCCGTTGGCGATCGCCACCGTGCGCGGCGCGCCGCCCAGCAAAATGGGTTCGGTCAACGAACGGTGCAGCGGTACTTCAAAGCTAGGTGCGTCGGCAGGCAGCGTGTTCATGCGATCACCGCTCCACCGGCGAAGCTGAAGAAGGTCAGGAAGAACGAGGATGCGGCGAACGCGATCGACAGGCCGAAGACGATCTGCACCAGCTTGCGGAAGCCACCGCTGGTGTCGCCAAACGCGAGCGTCAGGCCGGTGGTAATGATGATGATCACCGCGATGATGCGGGCCACCGGTCCCTGAATGGACTCCAGCACCGATTGCAGCGGTGCCTCCCATGGCATGTTCGAGCCCGCCGCGTGCGCGGGCAGCGCCACGCATAGCAACAGCGCCGCCATGGCGATGATCTGCAAACCGACCTGAAGCCGGGCGTTGTGCAGAAGCGGATTTACGGAAGTGTGCAAAGATGTCATGACGGTTCTCCGGGTGTTGATGAAAGTGAAGGGAAGGAAGGCATCAGCTCCGTGCTGAGCTGGCAGCCGTGGCTGTCGAAGCCGGTGACGCGGGCGATTTCCTGCACGCGGCGCGCATGGCCGCGACCGGCGATGTGAACGATTCTGGCCTCGGCGATCAGGGCGCGTGGTGCGGTCACGGCGACTTCGAGAATCAGTTGTTCCAGCCGCAGTAACGCGCCCGCTGCGGAACCGGCATGGACGGTCGCGATGCCGCCCGGATGGCCGGTGCCCCAGGCCTTGAGCAGATCGAGCGCTTCGGCGCCGCGTACCTCGCCCACGACGATGCGGTCTGGCCGCAGTCGCAAGGTCGAGCGCACCAGCTCGGCCATGGTCACGACGCCCGCGCGAGTGCGCAGCGGGACGTGGTCGAGCGCCGTGCATTGCAGTTCCACCGTGTCTTCGAGCACGATCACGCGGTCGCCGGTGGCGGCGATCTCGTCAAGCAGGGCATTGGCCAGCGTGGTTTTGCCGGTGCTGGTGCCACCCGCGATCAGGATGTTCTGGCGTTCGCGCACGGCTGTTCGCAGGAAAGCCGCCTGCGCCTCGGTCAGGAATCCGTCGGCCACGTAGGTGTCGAGCCGGATCAGGCTGACCGCGCGCTTGCGCAGCGCGAAGACCGGTCCCGGCGTCACGGGCGGTAATGCGCCCTCGAAACGCTCGCCCGTTTCGGGCAGTTCGGCGGATAACAGCGGCTTGCCCGCATGCACTTCGGCGCGCACATGGGCGGCGACCAGCCGGATGATGCGTTCGCCGTCGGCGGGCGTGAGGCTGACACCGAGCGGTTCGCGCCCACTGCTCAACCGATCGATCCACAGCGAACCGTCGGGGTTGAGCATGACTTCCACTACGTCGGGGTCGTTCAAGGCTTTGGCGATGTCCGGCCCCATCGCCGTGCGCAGCATGCGCACGCGGCGTTCCAGTGCCAGAGAGGCCGACAAGCCCTGATCGCGCGGTGGGTTGCTCATGATGGTGCGCCTCCATCGTCGGCAGGTGCTTCGGCGCGAACGTTTTCCTGTGTGCCGAAGAACTGGCTAGAGTCGGGCTGGATTTCCTCGACCAAGTCCTTGACCAGGCTGCGCCCGCGCAGCAGATGCCGACCGAGTTGTTCGATAAACTGCTCGAAGCGTGCGCGGCCCTGAGCGCGCGCCGCTCCCTGATGCGCTTCCGGCACCGGGGTGCTTACAGTCAGGAAATAGCGCACATAGAGCGCCAGCGTCTCGATCAGGATGTTCTGATCCCGCTCCAGCTTGTCGAGCTGGCGGGATAGTCGATCCAATCGCTTGGCGATGGCGGCTTCGCGCTGGTCGCCGGAGTCGGGCGACAGGAACGAGACCAGCGCGGCGGCGATGATGGAGGACTTGGACAAGCCCTTCATGGTCGCCAGTTCGTCGAGCCGCTTGGCGTGCTCGTGCTCGATGAAAAGATTCAGGCGTGTGCGGCTCATAGGGATATCCCGTCATCAGGGTCAAGTGCGGCTAGCCGCGCCGTGCGTAGCAGGCGTGGATCGAGCTGGGTGGGCAACGACAAGTCGTCGTCATCGAACAGGCCCAAGTCGTCCACTGCGTGTTCTGGCTCCGGTGTGAATACGACTTCGGACAGTTCCGGCTGCTGCTGGTGGCCACCGTCGTCGATGGACTCGCCGAGTGCGGGGGTGACCAAGCCGAGAATCGGTGCGGCAGGTATCGCCAGTCCGGTCCAATCGTCCGGCCGCAATGGCGGTGCATCGGCGTAGTGTCCGAGTTGCAATTGCGGCGGCGGTTGCATGCGCGTCTTGAAATTTGCATCCAGGTAGTAGCGAATTTNTTGCGCCCTGATCGGTGGATGGCCGGACACCATCACCACCTCGTCGTCGGGCGGCAGTTGCATGACCTCGCCTGGCGTGAGCAGTGGCCGTGCTGTCTCTTGCCGCGAGACCATCAAGTGGCCGAGCCACGGCGCCAGCCGGTGGCCGGCGTAGTTGCGCTGCGCACGCAATTCGGTCGCGGTGCCCAATGCTTCGGAAATACGTTTGGCTGTGCGTTCGTCGTTGGTGGCGAACGCGATCCGCACATGGCAGTTATCGAGGATCGAATGGTTTTGCCCGTAGGCCTTGTCGATCTGGTTGAGCGATTGCGCAATGAGAAATGCGCGCAGTCCGTAACCCGCCATGAAGGCCAGGGCACTCTCGAAGAAGTCGAGCCGACCCAGTGCCGGGAACTCGTCGAGCATCAGGAGTAGCTTGTGGCGGTGGGCAATGCCGTCCGAACCGTCGAGTGATTCGGTCAGGCGTCGGCCGATCTGGTTGAGAATCAGGCGGATCAGCGGCTTGGTACGGCTGATGTCCGAGGGCGGTACCACCAGGTACAGCGACACCGGCTGATCGGCATCGATCAGGTCGGCGATGCGCCAGTCGCAGTGTGAGGTGACTTCGGCGACGGTGGGATCGCGGTACAGGCCCAAGAAACTCATTGCGGTGGACAGCACACCCGAGCGCTCGTTTTCGCTCTTGTTGAGCACCTCGCGCGCCGCCGACGCAACGACCGGGTGCGTTGTTTCGCCCAGGTGGCGTGTAGTCATCATCCGGTGCAGCGTCATCTCGAAGGGGCAGGCCGGGTCGGACAGGAAATTGGCGACACCGCGCAGCGTTTTGTCTTCGCTGGCATAGAGCACATGCAGGATCGCGCCGACCAGCAGCGCGTGCGAAGTTTTCTCCCAATGATTGCGCCGCTCCAGCGCACCTTCGGGATCGACCAGGATATCGGCGATGTTCTGCACGTCGCGCACTTCGTGCATGCCGCGCCGCACTTCAAGCAGCGGGTTGTATGCAGCCGAGCGTGCGTCGGTCGGGTTGAACAGCAGGCAGTGCGAGAAGCGCGAGCGCCAGCCGGCAGTCAAGGTCCAATTCTCGCCCTTGATGTCGTGGATCACGGCGGAGCCGGGCCACGAAAGCAGCGTCGGCACCACCAGACCGACACCTTTGCCGGAGCGAGTGGGAGCGAAGGCCATCACATGCTCGGGACCCTCGTGGCGCAGGTAATCGTCATCTTTGCGGCCCAGGAAAACGCCGGCAGGGCCGGTCAACCCAGAACTGCGGATTTCAGCGGGCAGCGCCCAGCGTGCCGAACCGTAGGTCGTGACCAGTTTGAACTGGCGTGCGCGCCACACCGACATCGCGACGGCCACCATGGCACCGGCTAAGCCGCTGCACGCGGCGATGGCACCGCCGCGCAGGAAGATGTCGGGCGCATAGGCATCGAAGGAGTACCACCACTCGAACAGCCGCCACGGATGATAGATCGGCGTTCCCAGCAGGTCGAACCATGGCGCACCGAGGCGCATCTGGTATCCCAGTGCAGCCGCTGTCCACTGGGTGGCACTCCATAGCCCCAGCAAAGTGGTGGCGAAAACCATCGTGATCTGGCCAATCAGCACGCCGGTCGGCACCATGCGCTATCCCCTCATGTGATTACTCGATTCGGTCCAATTCGAGGAGCCGTCAGCGCGGTACCCGCGAATCGGGATCGGCCTGTCATCAAGATTTGAAGCGGCACCGATCCGGCACCGTTTTAAACATCACAAGTTTGGGGGCGCGGCGAGTATGAGAAAACCTGCTCCGACGAAAGTCGGCTAAGAGGAGAGTGCAACGATGGTTATTTTTGTCACCGGCACGAATCGCGAAGCCTATCGCGTGGCATTTCCACAATGTCGAACCCGCGTCCGTAGTGATCATTTGACGCACGGCCTGTTGTCGCCGCCGACCTTGAATCGTCATATGCTGCTTGTATGACTGACTCAGTCAATTCCAATAGAGGTATGAGTCTGAGCGTTTGGTTTTGACTTACGAATTTCATATCAAAACCGAGGTGGTCTGTGGAGCTTGTGGGCAAGGGTCGCGCGGTGGATAAGTCGCGGTTTTTGCGACTTATCCACGGCAAGCGTCCCGGTTCGCTGGCGGTTTTTGCCAGCGAATTGTCCACAAATCCTCAGACCGGGTTTAGGGTGCGTTTTGTGAGGAAGTAGTTCAAGCGGCGGTTTTGGATCGCTTGTTGATGGAAATAAAAGTCGTTGCCGAGCCTGATTCATCTGCTCGGCGGCCTCGTTGTCCGACAGAGTGCTTGCCGTTGCACGCAAGCTCTCGAGCGTGATGCCCGGGCGCAAGAACTCGGTCACCTCCGGCACGCCGGACAGTTTCTCGAAAGGCGTCATGATCAGACGCAAAGGATAGCGCTTGCGTGTCTTGCCTTTCGCGTCCGTGATGCTTTCCGCGAACAGGCAAGGTCGGTGAAAGTTGACGTACGGATTGAGGTTGTCGGCACACCACACGTTCACCTCGGCGGCATGGCGCTGCGGGATGTGAGCGTCCCCCAAGAGGACTTCCTTCGGGGCGTAGCCCAGATGCTTGCGGATCACCGCGCCGTTCTTGGTCTCGGCCAGCCCATTGTCGTTGGAATGACGCGGACGGGATTTGGTAAATTCGACGGTCAACTTGTCGAGCATTTTGGCGACCTTGTAATTGATGTACTCCGAGCCGTTGTCGGCGTGAAAGCCAAGAATGCGGAAGGGGAAGGCTGGCGACGGCGGCCGCCAACCACGCAAATGTGCGACGTTTCATTCTGTGGACTCCTTGTCGTCGGGTATCACACGGGGATTCGCTTGGTTACAGATCCATGCCGCCTAGGCAATCGGGAGCCCCTCACGGGCGCGCTGGACCCGGATGTGCAGCTTCAGCGCGCTCNNGAGACGTGATGTTGCGCAAGGCCAGCCAGATCAGCTTGGTGGCGGCATCGTCGCTCGGGAAATGCCCGCGGGTCTTGATGATCTTGCGCAGCCGGGCGTTGATGCTCTCGATGGCATTGGTCGTGTAAATCACCCGGCGGATCGCCGGCGGGAAAGCAAAGAAGGGAATGATCCGGTCCCAAGCCCGCCGCCAGGCAGCGGCCACGGTGGGAAATTTCTGTCCCCACGGCCCCTGGGCGAAGGCATCCAGTTCGGCCAAGGCCGCTTCGGCGCTCGCTGCCGTGTAAATCGGCTTGATCGCTGCCGCCAGCGCCTTGCGCTCCTTCCAACTGGCGTAATCCAGGCTGTTGCGAATCAGATGCACGATGCAGGTCTGTAGCGTGGTGGCCGGGAAGACGGTGGCCAAGGCTTCGGGCANTCNCTTCAAGCCGTCGGTGACGGCGATCAGGATGTCGGCTACACCGCGTGTCTTGAGATCATTGAAGACCTTCATCCAGAACTTGGCACCCTCCGTGTTCTCGATCCACAGCCCGAGGATGTCGCGAGTGCCATCCGGCAGCACGCCGAGTGCCAGATAGATGGCCTTGTTGCGAACCACCGCATCCTCACGAATCTTGACCCGCAGGGCATCGAAGAACACGACGGGATACATTGGCTCCAGCGGGCGTGACTGCCAGGCGGTGACCTCGGTCATGACGGCATCGGTGACCGAACTGATGAATTCCGGCGACACCTCGGTACCGTACTGCTCGGCCAGGAAACCCTGGATTTCGCGAATCGTCATCCCGCGCGCGTACATGGCGACGATCTTGTCGTCAAAGCCAGTGAAGCGGCGTTCGTGCTTGGGAATGAGCAAGGGTTCGAAGCTACCCTGCCGGTCGCGCGGAACGTCGATCCGGAGCGGCCCGTCTTCGGTCAGCACAGTCTTGCCGGTGGCGCCGTTGCGGTGGTTGCCGACCTCGCCAGGCTTGTCGGCGCCGGGTGGGTAACCCAGGTGATGGCTGAGTTCGGCTCCCAGCGCACGCTCAATCAGCGCCTTCTTGAACGCCATCGCGGCGGCATTTACTGCTTCGGCGTCCATCGGGCCACTGACCATCCGGTCAATCAACTCTTTGGGAATGCTGGGCAGCGCCGCTACCCCGTTCATCTTGCTCGTCTTGCTTGGCATACATGCTCCTTAACGACATGTTATGCCTCACACACAAAATTCCTGACAGGCTCCTTAGGGAGCGAATTTCCTGACCTGAATGAAATCACTTCTTTCTCAGTCCTCATAAAAGAAGACTCTGGGGAGCCAATGGAGCAACCAGCCGACTTAAGGTAGCTCCGCATGCGTTGCGAGCAATGGCGGCCATCATTTTCAAAATAGCCACACGCCTACCGTCCGCGCTGCCGCCCTAGTTCCCAAGTGACTGATGATCCCCGCACGATGGCCGATACCTGCTGCCCGAGCCGTTGTTCCGCCACCGGCCTCCATGGCACCAGGCTGAAACCCATGCCGTCATCGAGCATCGCAAAGCGCCCGCTGGCGAGTTGCACATTGCGGCGATAGGTGCCGGTCACGCGCTCGCCATCGGCAACGGCGCGATGCGTGAGGCCGGTTTCCGCAGCGATGGTTTTGGCTGCACCCTCTATCTCGCGTCCACGCAACGTCCCCAGCAGATTGCGCGCCAGGATCACGCGCTGTCCGCGGCGTTCGGCCAACCCCTGTTCAACCAGAAAATCTGATCTCTGCCGTAGTGCCTCGCGCACGTCACCGCCGAAACCTTTGTTGGCGATACCGCCGGCGCCACCGATCAACTGCTGGTCCAACCAGGTCGCCCCGATCAAGCGCACCTGCCGTTCGATGGGCAGATGCGAACGCAGTTCCACTGCCACGTCACCCAGCCGCTGCGCGTCGTATCGCCGACCTTGTTCAGGAAGGTCCGTCGGCACTCGCCAGATGCCCTCGGCCACTCGCTCCACAATGCCCGCTCG
This sequence comes from Dechloromonas sp., assembly GCA_013693915.1. Lineage (GTDB taxonomy): Bacteria > Pseudomonadota > Gammaproteobacteria > Burkholderiales > Rhodocyclaceae > Azonexus. The sequence continues at coordinate 2,107,972 of CP059264.1, forward strand.
TCGCAGTGCTTCCAGCCGGCGCACATGGGCATCCACCACCTCTTTGGGATCGCGCTCGGGTGTGGCCTGCGCCTTGGCCATCGTCAGGTCGTGGTCGGTGCGATACAGGCCATCGACTGCGAGCGCGGCGATGTTCTTGTCGGCGGCGCGGATATCGGCCGAACCACGGGCTTCAACCACGGAGCCGACGGGGTACTGCTCCAGCTCAACCTTGGCACTGAGGGCGACATAGTGCGCCTTGCCGTCGGTGCCATCGACCACGAGATAGCCTCGGTCGTGCAATTCGTCCGCCATGCCCTTGGCGGCCACCCGGCCGATCACATGCCGTGCGTTCTCGCCCGGCGCGAACACGACCAAATCGCGTGGCACGCCGCCCATGGCCCGCTGCATCGTGCGCACGATGTCGCCACGCTCGCCCATCGCCCGCAGAACCTGTTCCGCATTGACGTGGACGGCCCATACACCGGGTGCTGACTCGTGCGCCAGCCCCATACGCTGCAGACGTTGTAGCCGTCCGATCAGAAGCACGCGTTGTTGTTTACGTCCGGGGTCGGCGGCAGCCTGATTGACGTGGATCAGTCCACCTTGCGCTTCGCGTTGCAGCGTGCGATCCAAACCGGTCCAGCGCTCTTGATCGACCTCCCGCTGCAGGCTCTGATGGATCTCCAACTCAGTACGCGGCCCCAGCCATTCGGTCGCCAGTTCCGAGGCCCTATCGCGCATCCCTTGTGAGATGTAATCGCGGGAAATAATCAAGTCTTTTCCTGTGTCATCTTTGCCGTGCAACACGACGTGGGTGTGCGGATTTTCGGTGTTCCAGTGGTTAACCGCCACCCAATCCAGGTTCGTGCCCAGATCGGCTTCCATGCGGTTCATCAGGGTCCGGGTATAAGTGCGCAGGTCGTCGAGTTGCTCGGCATCTTCCGGTGAAACGATGAAGCGGAACTGATGCCGGTCGTCCTTGCCACGCTCCTCGAATATCGCCATGTCTGCGCTGTCCGTCGTCGGCCCGTAGGCTTGGCCCGGTTCGCCATCGCGACCCACGCCTTCGCGCTCGATGTAGCGCAGATGCGTGGTGGTCGAGCGCGATCCGGCTTGCTTGAGGTTCACCAGCCGGGTCTTGATGGCGACGCGCCGCGATCCTGGCTGCGCAGTGCGTCCAGCAAAACGGGCGGCCACATGGCCCCGCCCAAGGCGTGCACCAGGCCGCGCTCCCGACTTGCGCACCGACTTGCCGCCAGCTTTGCTGACCTCCTTCAAAACCTGGGAAACAAACTTCTGCTGACGGCTTTTTGGCGCGCCGGGGCGCACGCGGGAACGGTCATCATCACGACTACTCATGACATGAACTCCAGCTTAGCACGGCCAAGCCAAGCGGGTGAAGCACACCGACAGACCAATGCAGGCGCGGCCTTAGCGCCATACACGGCACAGCGCCGCAAGAAGCGCGTGCCGCGCCAACCCACGTGCAGACAAGATTTTCGACGCGCCGAAGTGCCGCGTCCTTTTATCTTGCCCTCCGCCTTACCCGATCGCTGACGCGACTGGCCCCGACGGTCAGGCTGCGATTGTCTGCACGGGTGAAGCACCGCAGCCGCAGGCCGTGGTGCAAACGATGTGCAGCAAGACTGCATGAAGAACGGTATGCAGCGCTGCTCGTTCATGCCCTGTCCCACGTTCACCACGTCCATAAGGGCTGCGCGCTGCCGATCACGGCGGAGACAGCAACGGGACCGAAGTACCGGCTGTCAAACGATGCCGGATTGGTTGCACTGAGCAGGAACAGCTCACCCTCGTGAAGCCGCCGACACTGTTGCCATGCCGACAGTGGACGGCCACGGCCATCTGTTGCATGGATGCCGGCCACCGGCATGCCGTCGATGCGAACGATGTGCTTCTCGATGCACACCTGCTGCGTTGACATCGCGCCGATGCGCTTGAGCAGCGGGATGTGCTCGGGCAGGTAGCCCCGCTGCGCAGCCAGCGCGGCGGTGTCTGCCGGAAGCCGGACGAGCACGATGCTGCCGACGTGCAGCGATTCAGGCAGGCCGATGCGATACCAGCCAGGCGGTACGCTGTCGCTGGGGTTGTGACGATGCGTGCAACGGGTGTATGGTCAGACGACCAGGCGAGCGCAGCGATGCCAAGGACGGTGAACAGTATGACGTTCCTGCGATGGATGCGGGCGTTCATCGCAGAGCCTCGCCTGCGAGGTGAGCGGCATGCCGTTCGACCGTGTAAGCCGATAGTGGCAGGCGCGCCGATAGCCGGTTGCCCAACGTGCGCCAGTACGCCGACGACACCGCTACCGGATCGATGCCAAGCGTTTCGATGGTGTCGATTTGCAGCAGGACTGACTGCACTTGTTGTTCGCCTTCGGCGTGCAGCAGCAGGCGCGCACCAGGTTGGATGCCGGCGATGCGCTGGAGCGCATCAAGTGGCGAACAGGTTTGCAGCACCATGAGCTGCCAGCGCGTCGTTCCGTAGTCGTTGGACTCCCAGCGCACGCGGCAGAATAATGCGGCAGGCAGGAACACCGCGCAGCGCCGCCAGCGGTCCAGCCGAAGTTCACGAAGCGGATGACCGAAGCGCAGATAGAGGTTGATCCGACGTTCGAGGAACGCCAAAGACACGCGCGTCAGCGGCGTGTGTTTCATGACGTTTGATAGCACGGGATGTGGTATGGGTGGCGCGTTGCTGACCACCTGCGGCAGCGCATTCATGGCTGTTTCTCCGGAAATTCATGTTCCAACAGATTGCGCAGCATCTCGGCCACCGTGATGCCGCGTGTAAAGGCGTCAACCTTGATGCGGGCTCGTAGCGCCGGCGTCACGTCGATGGTCAGCCGGGCGGTATAGAGCTCGGTTTTGCCAATATCCGCGCCGTCACCCTGGCGCACCCAGGCATCGGCATGCGGGTCGGCAGGCGGACGCGCACCAATGGCAACCCGTTTGCTGTTCTTCATCGCGCCATCCTCAACACTTCATCGGCGAGTGCGGCGATCTCGCGGGCAGCAATGCTGTCTGCGTCGAGTTCGCGGGCAAGTCGGCCGGCGGCCACGCTGTCGGCGAACACGATGCGTTGCCGAATCTCCGACAACAGCGAGGGCAGCGGTTGATCGGCGAGCGCAGCGCGTGCCTCGCGCCCGATCACCGTGGTGCTGACGCGTCGGTTGATGACGAAGGCCGCGCGCAGCGCTGGCCGGAACACCTGCGCTTCGCGGATCAGCGACACCATCTCGGCGCTGGCCCATACGTCGTAGGGACTGGGTTGCACGGGAATCAGCACCAGGTCCGCCGCGAGCAGCGCGGAGCGCGCTAAGGCGGCGATCCGAGGCGGGCCATCGATCACGATGTGATCGCAGCGCTTGGCAAGTTCTGACGCTTCCTGATGCAGCGTTTCCCTGGCCAGACCGACCGCACCGAACAACCTGGGCAGACTGTTCTGGCTACGGCGCTGTGTCCAATCGAGTGCCGAGCCTTGGGGATCGGCATCAATCAGGATCACGGCGCTGCCTTGCATCGCCAGCTCACCGGCGATGTGCGTGGCGAGGGTTGTCTTGCCGACCCCGCCTTTCTGGTTCAACAGTGCGATGATCATGATGCGCTGCCTCCTGCCCGCCGACTTATCCACAGCGCGCCGGGCCTTCTTATCGTTAGTTTTATAGATTCAAAGTTAGAACCTAAGTTAGGAAACGCCAAAACCCGCGCTGCGCAAGGCTTTGCGACGCGTCCGCACTCCTGATAGCACGACAGCACTGCGCCTGATAGCACGAGGATTCCCACTCCCGATAGCACGAGCGTATTCACCGTTTGTCCACAGGCATTGCACCGGCACTGAAGCTGCCACCGGGCCGCAGCGGTGCCGTGGACGGCACGGCGCGGAAGGTCAGCACCTCCGGCCCATGCCTGGGCCGCAGGATGGCAAGCGTGTAGCCCGGCAAGGGTTGCCGCGCGACGATGCAACGCAGGTCGTAGGCGAAGTCGGTGAAGCGCGCCATACTCCCGGATTTGCGGTGCAGGTGCGGGAAATCGAAGCGCCAGCCTTCGCGCTGCCAGCCTCCGTGTTTGCGTACCAGGCGGTACAGCCAGCGCTCGATGCCGCCGGTCAGGCGGAAGTAGTTGGCGTCGATCGTCAGCACCAGGCTCTCTTCGAATACACCGGCATAGAACCAGTCCGGCAGGATCAGCTCGATGCCCAGCGGACGGCCTTGGCCGTCCGCACGTTCCTTCCATTCGTTGATCCACGAGAAGCGGTGCAGGCGCCGCGCATTCGGTTGGCGAATCGAGGTCGCCACACTGGTGGATTGCAAACGGTCCAGGGCGGCCTTGAGGCGCTGGTAGTCGCGCAGCGACGTGCCGCGCCCGATGAAGCGCAGAATCTCGTACGGTGTAGCCGCCATCAGTCGCGACGAACGAATCCCAGCATCGCGCGCCTCGACGATCTGGCTGGCGGCCCAGATCAGGATGTCGGCATCCCATATCGTCGCCAGGCCATGTTCGGCCGTACCTTCGACGCGCACGGTCACGTTGCTGGTGCGGAAGTCGATCGGTACCGTGCGCTTGGTCTTTGCCAATGAAAAGAACGGGTAGGCCATTAGGTCTTGCGCATCGCGCGCCGGCAGTTCGCCCGAGAAAGTATGGAACAGTTCGAGCTGCTCGCGCTGCGGGTCGCGCCCGATGGTCATCAGTGACGGTGCCCATCGCCGATCAGCGCGAACCGGGACGGCGCACGGCGTGTTGTTCGGCGTATTGGGGGTCGGAAGTCATCTCGAAGCTGCGTGCATCGGCCCACGCTTCGAGGTCGGCGAAGGCGTACATCACGCGTCGGCCGAATTTGCGAAAGCGCGGCCCGCCGCCGATGACGCGCTGTTTCTCCAGCGTGCGCGGCGACAGCCGCAGGAACTCAGCGGCTTCGTTGTTAGTCAGGTAGCGCACAGACTGCGTGGTCAGAGTAGGCTGCTGGGTAGCAGCGGGTACGGGATACTGCCGTAACGGTGCGGGTCTCATGGCATGGGCCTCCATCGGTCAAGATCGCCGACGAAGCAATCGCCGCCGGATGGAAGCAGTCTCGGGAAAGTCAGGCGTTCTGCGCAGGGACGTTTTGCGTCGCCGCGCTAACGTCCCTGTGCGGCCCTGCCGAGTTAGAGTAGGCGGTGGTATCCACCGGTCATGAGCGCTTGGCCGCCTCGGATCAAGCGGCGAACCTGGGCGCGCAGATCGCTGTCGTCATACCAGCGCTCGGCGACGGCGGTGATGCCGAACAACACTTCGGCCACGCCGCGCTGCGAGGCTCCCGCCAGCGTGCCGTCGAGCGCCTGCAGGGTGCGCATGTGGAGCATTGACGTGCGGCCTGGTCTGCCTGTGGCTATCGCGGTGCGGCGCATCTTTGCGGTGTCGAGTATCGCCAGCTCGGCTTCGATTGCGCGCCAGCGCTCGCGAAGCTGGCAACCGGCGCGGACGGCATAGGCGTAAGCCATGCCGTCTTCCAGCGCGGGAGATATCGCCATGCGCAGCATGCGGTCGACGAGCTGAGTGGTTAGCACTAGGCGCTTGCCGTCGTGCGTCAGGTGCTTGCGGCCGGGGAAGCACCAGAGCTGGAACGGCAGCGCATCGGCTGTGGGATCGGCATCGGGATAGACCTGGACTACCGAGGATGGATCAGGGAACCAGTCGGGGTGCGCGTCGCGCGCATCGCGTGTGGGGTCTTCCAGCAGGCGCAAGCCCCAGCGAAGCGCCTCGTGCTGCGGATGGCGCCGGTGGCGTTGCCAGGTGCGACGGTATTCCGGGTTGCGCCGCAGGTATTCCCAAGCCAGCGCGGGGCCGTCCAGATGCAGTACGTACAGGTATGCAGCGCTTGGATGCCAGTGAGTGGCGCTCGAATCTGCCATGGCGAAACCTCCTTTCGATTAGGAAGAAACCAATCGCCACGGGGACACGGTGGGCAAGACCACCTCGGTCTTCGACTGTTATGGGTTAATCACATAAACGTAGGATTTTAAGTTGATGATGATGGGTGGGTAAAGTTCCATCATCAGTCTGCGTCGGCAAGGTGGCCAACAACGGGCCGGACATTCGCACTATTTGCGACCGCGTTGCGCCTCTGCAGGACTGAGTAACGATCAATATAAACAATGTCTGGACTCAGACCCAAGAAGACGCAATGCGAGCCTTTGTGGCATCGCATGGAGTGGCCTGCCACCAGCAGGCCAACAGGAATCGATCAATCGCTGATTGATCCATCGGTTCGCGCCAGCCGGACGTACTCAGACAGTCGCCGCTGTGGCGTGAAATGCAGATCGCGTGCAACGGCCAGATTCCGTGGCCCGCGAATGCTTTCCAGAACGGAAAGCCGCACATGGCCGAGTTCCGGCGCACCTATACCGAGGTCGAGCAGGCCGAAAGCGGTATCGCCGTCGTCTGGATCGAGTTCGGTCAACAGCCAGGTCGCGTGCGCGTCCAGGGTGAACAGTTTGACGACCGGCAGTGGGTCGCGCTTCTCGCCGCGCGCGGCGGCAGCGCCGTTATCCAGCAGTTGGACGCGGTGATCGTCGGTGATGAGTGGTTTCATGGTCGCTGCGCGCAAGGGGTCACGATCAACGGAGCATTAGTTTTGCGCAAACGTGTCGATGCGTCAAAGCTTGACTGTACAAGTGTGCTTCTGCACCAAATCGCCAAAGCGGATTCCACCGAATCCGTGGGTATAATGAATCGGCGATTGCGTAAGTACGGAAGCCATGATTGCAGTAAAAGCGGATTTCAGCATAGACACGCCCGCAACAAGTTCAAGCAGGGAAGACTACAAATGAACACTATAAATTGTAGTTCTATAGGGCGCTATCAGGTGTCATCATCGTTTTACATGAAACGATTTGATGACATTGAAGAACTCATTCCNTGCGGCGCTCAAGACAGTCAGAAAAGCCCGTGGCCTCAGCCAGGAAGCTTTCTCGGACGTGTCGAGCCGCACGTACATGAGTTCGCTCGAACGTGGACTGAAAAGCCCGACCTTGAGCAAGGTCGCCGAGCTGTGCGAGGTCATGGACGTGCATCCGCTCACGCTGCTGACGCTGGCCTATGGCGGCGACAGCAAGGNGGTGGGTGAAGTCATCGAGCGCGTGCGGCGCGAGCTGGCCGCCATCCAGGCCCAGAAGGAAAAACAGGCGAATAAAGGGTGCTGCCCAGCGGCAGCGCCCACGTGACGGCTACGTCACGATGCGCTCCGCGAGCCGCGTTTCACGCGCATAGGCACTGATCGCCTTCGTCGCAATGAAGTGCAAGTCTCGCTCGACCGGAAGGCCAAGTCGGCCACGCACGGATTGCAGTTCGGCCAAGCTCACATAGCCCAGCTCCGGGAAGCCGTGCCCGAGGTCGCAGAGTCCGAAGGCATGGTCGTGGTCGTCCGGGTCGATCTCGGTGAGCAGCCAGGTCGCACCCGCGTCAGGGTGAACAACTTGACCACGGGTGGTGGGTCGGAGTTTTCGTTTTCGAGGGACTGCCGGCCGTTGGCCAGCAGTTGTGCGCGTTGTTCGTCGGTGATGAGCTTCGTCATGGTCTTCTCCTTGGAAGGATTCCGGGCGGGATTGCCCGAGACCGGGACATGCACGGCGCAGCGCAGCAGTCAGGGTTCGACGGCCGCAGGACGCCAGCGCGCAANGGCGCGCGCAGACCTTGACGGCGAGAACGCCGTGATAAGGTGAAGGGAACAGCAAGCCAGCCCCCACCGTTCCCCGCTACAGCAAGCGAAGCGCGCAGGCGTCAGTGATGGAAGCCGAAGGGGCGAGACGCCAAGGGTGGCTCGATGCGTAGCACGACAGCGCGCCCCGGCATCAGCCGNGGGACGCACGGAGTTTCTCGATCCCTGAAAATATCNGAACCGCTTCCCTGGAAAAACAACGGATGCACGAAGCCTGCTCCGCGCATTGACTGAGTTCCACGGAATCGCAAATTCGTGAAAGCGGCTTACCGCCGATGCACGAAGCTGCACTTGCGCTTTTACGGAAATGCGTCCAACGCGGACGCTGAACTCGAAAGCGCCCCGCCGCTTGGGCGGGGCGCCGAGGGCGACGATCAGTCGCCCTTGCTGCGCGACCAGATCAGGTTGTGCGCGCCGTCCTCGCCTTCGACCAGGCGGGCATAGATGGTCGCCGGGAACGACGGATCATCTAGGGTTGCCGACAGGTAGGGCCGCTCTGCCTTGCTGATTTTCTTCCACGCCGCGCCGATCTCGAAGTTGCCGGCGACGATGCGGTAGTCCGGGGCGTTCTCGCTTTCCTTGGCGTTCGGAATGAATTTGACCTTGACGTTGAGCGTCAAGGTGCGAACCGTGCCGGTGAAGCTGTCGTTCTGTGCGGTGAAGGTGCCGATGTTTGCCATGATGAATCTCCTTTTGGTGGTGCAAGGTCGCGCCCATCGCGGCCTTGTCGGTGATCCGAAGGGCGAGGTACGGGCGGGTTGCATCGCGCAGCGGCCGCAACGCAGTGGAGGACTGGGAGGAACAAGAAATTTGCTTCGCGAGGAAGGCACGCAGTGCCGGGGAAATTTGTTGGGCCGGACGGTTGCAGCCATGAAACCCGAGGCGTAGCCGTTGCCTCGCCAGGATTCACGACAAGCCAAGGCCGCCGTTGGGTGTGATCCTCACCGAAAGGCAGCATGGCTCCGGCATCCCTGCACAGAAGCGTCACCGGCACGCACCTCATCGCAGGCAAGGTAAGTTCCGAATCACCAAGGATGAAAGCTCCTCGATCATTGGCGCGGGCTTGATGGATTGCGGCGTGGATGGCTCTGGGCATGGTGGACGGCCTGTCGGTGAGCCGCCGTCGTTTCTGGCGACCTGCCCGCCAGCGTCGTGGACGGTGCGCCATTGCACAACCGGGTGCAGCAACGCCTGTCGTCCTCAGCGCCCCGCCCAAGCGGCGGGGCGCGTTTTTGGGATCGGATGCCCAGCCCAAAGCATAGTGTACTCATTGGACGGATGAACAAAAACAGGGATGGCGAAAGGCATTTCGCCATCGGGCAGTCGCTTTCCGACTGCTGCCGTGCCGCCAGGACTGCCAAGGCCGGGCGGCGCGGCGGCGTTGTATGCCTCCGCCGTTGCGTTGCGCCGAAGTGAGGGGCAAAGCCCCTCGGATGTCAGCCTTTGAGCCGCTTCATCTCTTCGGCCAGTATCCACAGCGCGCGGTTGATCTTGACGTTCTGGTCAATGCCTTGGATGGCACGGGTGCGGTTCCTGCGTCCGTTGGCCGTGCGTGCAGACAGCCCACCTTGAACCAGATTTTCCTGCACGCGGTTGAACGTGCTCCACAGGTCGGGCCGGTCGTCGTCCCGGCGTCGAGGCCGCAGCAATTGTGTTTCCGTGATGGGCGCAGGCTTGACCGGGTCATCGTATTTCAGCGACAACGCGGCGCGGGCAAATACCTCTGATTCGCCGTGGTCCAGCGTGATGGTGCGCATCCCTTCCTGACGTTCGCGCACCAGATCGAACCCATCCAGCACATCGTAGGCACCTTCGATCACCTGGCCGATCACGTCGCCCTTGTGAGGGATGCGCAGGTCGGCCACGGTGTCGCCGCACACCAGCCCATTGCTGCACACGAAACGGAACATCCCCGCCAGCATCTGATAGCTGCTGGTGCCGTCATGCGAGTTCAGCAGAATGATTTCGTTGGCCTCCGCGCCGTTGATCTGCGCTGCGTGGCGTAGCCGCAGCATGTGCTTGGTGTGTTCGCGCTTGCCGGTATCGCGTACGCGCGTCTGGCAAACCATGAATGGCTGGAAGCCTTCCTTGCGCAGGGCACCCAATACTTCTCCGGTCGGGATGTAGGTGTAGCGGTCAGATCGGCTCAGGTGCTTTTCCTCCGCGAAGATGGAAGGGGCCACGCTGCGAATCTGATCATCCGATAACGGATGGTCGGCGCGTAAGATGGGTGTAGCGTTTGCGAAACGGGAACTGAGTTGCATGGTATTTCTCCAGCGGTTACAGGTTGTGGTTTCAAAGCTGACCGGATTCCAAGATTCGGAGCCCGGTGTTGGCTTTGGTGAGTTCGGCGCAGTGACCTGGGCTCGTCGCCGTTGCCGCCGTCTTTCCTGAGTTCATCGCCCGCGAACAACCGGGCCGGCGAGGGTCTGGCGGTCAAGGAAGAAAGTGCAGGGTGGCGCGGCCCGCAGCCGCAGGCGAGGACACGGCCCTGCGCGCCTTGACGGACAGGCACCGCGGGCTACGGTCGCGGGATCAGCGATGAAGGAGAGGAAAGACGGATGACCGGCCTGCGGCCAGAGACGCGACGAACCAACGCCGCGCGGCGAGCGCTACTGCGTGCCGCAGGCACGCCTGGCTGATGGTGAGCAAAGCGCGCAGCGCGACATCTCTGCCGTGCGCAGGCCGATCAGGCATCGCCTGTTCGGCGGACTTTCGGGGCGCCAAGCCTGCGCGGCGGGGTGGGCGTCAGCCGACCCCTGGAGGCAAGCGCAGCGCGCAGCTTTTTCTCGAAACCAAGGGCACAGCAAAAAGGGGCAAAGCCCCAGAGCTATAGCAGCCCGCGTTCGGCAAAACTCAGGATGGCGCTGCCGGCGACGATCAGGTGATCCAGCACCCGCACATCCACCAGTGCCAGTGCCGACTTCAGCGTCTGCGTCAGCATCTCGTCGGCGCGTGATTGCTCGGCTGCACCAGACGGGTGGTTATGCACCAGCAGCAGCGCTGCGCTATTCCTGGCTAGTGCCTCCTTGACCACCTCGCGCGGATACACCGATGTCTGGCTCACCGTGCCCCGAAACATCTCGACGTAGTCGATGACACGGTTTTGCGCATCCAGGTGGATGACTGCGAACACTTCGTGCTCCAGCGCCCCCAGCTTGACCCGCAGGAAGTCGCGCACCACCTGCGGCGAGTTCAGCGCTTCGCAGCCGCGCATCTGCCCGGCCAGCACACGCTGCGCAGCCTGCAACACCTCGTCGGCATTGGCCGGACGGTAGTCGCCCGCGACATCGCGAACGAGAAGGGAAGAATCGAGAGAATGAGAAAGTTGTGACATGATCGTGCTCCAGTCCGAATCGGGCGAAATTGCCCGGAACCGGAGGAACACGGCGCAGCGCAGCAGTCAGGGGTCGCAGACGGCCGCATGGACGCCAGCGTGCAGGGCACGCGCAGCCCTTGACGGCGAGAACGACGTGGTACGTTGAAGGGAACAGCAAGGCCGCCCCTCCACACAGTCCACTGCTTCTTGGGCAAGCGGAGCGCGCAGGCCCAAAGGGCCGGAGGCGTCAGGGATCAAAGCCGAATGGCCGCGATTCGGCACGAGGCGCGGGGCACTGCCCGCGAGCCCGACGGCACCATGTGCCGGGACGCCCGATTTCTCTGACCGGCCTGCACCCAGGAGTTTTTTCAGACCTTCCAATTCATACGCAAAAACCTTGGTTATTTATCGAATTGTGCATATGAACTGGGTATCTGCTGCGCGCAGCTCAGACGAGCTAGCGTTACAGACGATGGCCGTTCAACAAGTCCGATGGCTTGTACATGTCGGTCAGCATCAGCACATGGTGCCGCGCACGGGTGATCCCCACTCGAATCAGTCTGCGACACCGGAGGTACGGTGCGCCCTCGGGGCAGAAGATCAAAGGGCTGCTGTTTGGGTCGTCGAAGATGATCACGGCATCGAACTCTTTGCCCTTGGATTTGTGCACCGTCATCACATGAATGCCGTGCAGATCATTTCCGCCAGAAAGCAGTTGGTCCTCCGCCAGCGCGGCATCCAGGACGACACGCGCGTTGTGGTAGCTTCCATGCGTTTGCCACACGTCGGCAAAACTGCTGGCGATACGCTGGCCACGCTGGAACGCCACCAACTGCTCGGCATCCTTGGCGATGTTTTCGATTGGGTTGGCGCCAGCCTCACGCAGTATGCGCCGCGCTTCGATCCAGTCGCGTTTCGGCTCGCCAGAGAATGCATGGGCACGTAGCGTGCGTAATGCACCAAGTAGTTTCGCCGCGATGCCGTTGGCGCGTGGCGCCGTACCTGCACGACTTTGCGTGGCGCTCAATGCTAGGCGCTGAGCTTGGGTCAGATTGCCATTGCCGCCACGAGCACGAAAGACCACTGCAGCCAGTTCCAGCGCCTCGGCGAGATCGAGCAGTTCAGTGGTTTGCGGCTGGCGAGGCTCCATCAGAAATGCAATCATCCGGCTCGACAACAGCACGGATGCCTCGTCGATCATTACGCGGTGCGGGATGGTCTTGTTCGTGCCGTCCCCAGTCAGGGCGCGCGAGATGATATTGACACCGCGCCCCCAGGTTGCCAGTACTGCCAGGCTCTTGATGTCATGCGGTGCGGCAGCTGCTTTGGCGTTTCGGATTGCAACGCCAATAGCCGAGCGAATCGTTGCGTCGCGCATGTCGGCATTGGCCCGGAAGTTCAAGCGCGAGACTCCTTGATAGGCCGCACCCCGCGGTGTTCCCAGCAGCATGTCGTTGGCAAAGGCAACGATCTCGGAATTGGGGCTGCGGTGGTTCTGCCCTTGTAGATCGACCCGTAGCGGCTGCAACGCCTCCATGATGTGCGTGACCCGTTCTGAACTCACCCCAGGCCGGAAGTCGTAGATCTGCTGATCGAGATCGGCCAAGCATAGCAACTGCGTGCCATCGGACAACAGGCGCACGCATTGCCATTGATCGTCGGCCGTGTCCTGTGCTTCATCCACCACGATCATCGGATGGCGATCAGAGAACAGCGTGCGCAATCGCGCACTCCCGGTCAACAAGGCGTGTGCCTTGGCCGAGAACAGATCGAAGGCCACCAAGCCTTCTTCGCGAAACAGACGGTCACGTTCCGCTTCCCAGTCAAGCCCCAAGCTCTCGAAAGGATGACGCAGGGCGGCCTCATCATGGGGAAGTAGCAGGCGTAGGCGCTTTGGTGCACCCAGCAGGTAGCCGTAGGCCTTCAGAATCTCCCAGAAGAACGAGTGGAAGGTTTGAATCGAGAGTTTGCTCTGCAGGGCCTTGGGCAACTGCATCTTACTGGCTTCGACGACACGGGCAACCGCCGCCCGCGAGAAACTCAGGAACAGAACGGTCTCTCCGGGTGACAGGCCTGCCTCAATGATCCGCTGCGCTTTCGCCAAGGCAATCGTCGTCTTGCCGCTACCTGGGCCACCGGTCACCAGGACCGGGCCTGTCGCGTCGAGGACGCTCTGTCGCTGCGGGCAGATCAGCAGCGACAAGGATCATGCTCCCGCTACAACATTGGCATCTGCCGGAACTGCCGCAGGATCGGCAGCGACTGAGGCGGCTTCGGGCAGCTTTCTCGTCGGTTTGGGATAGCGCTGGTAGATTTCGGTGAGGAACGCCGTGATCGTCGGCGGCAGTTCTCCGACAGTGCACAGATCGAGGAGTCGCGCCGCGCCACCTTCGCCCTTCAGGCCTTTGAGCGTCGAAACGGCCAAGGCGCGTAAGGCATCATCCGCCGGGCGTGCAGCCGGAATCCCGAAGCGGCCCTCGCCATCTTCGTTGCGCAGCAACTCCAGGTACTGCCATTGGCGATCCAGTGGAGTCTCTTCGGCCATCAACATCTCGGCACCCTTCTGGGAAATCTCCTTAGCGATGGTATAGATGCCCTCTAAGGCAGCGATATCTGCGTCGGTGCGCTTCTTGCGATCGAAGAATGCAAAGGCTGGAATATCGATCTCCTTGAAGAAGGCCCCCAGCTTTTCAAGATTGCCGTCGCCATCGGCATTGATCACGCTGATGCCGGCGACATCCAAAGGGAAAAGGTTAGCGTCGTGCTCCTCCATCTTTTGCGCAACGACCAACAGTGCGTCCTGCTCTGTAATGCCTTCTCCGACGATCACGCCGCGGCCGAGCATGGCTTCGGCAATCGCGCGGCGAAAATTCTGGCGATAGTTCTTTGCCTTCATGCCAGCCGGCAGCTTGATCGGGATGCCGGACAGTTCGCCCTGCTCATTGCGGTTGAGCTTGACGATGCCATCTGGCTCAAAGCGCTCGATCACATACGGTGAATGCGAAGTGACGAAGCATTGCGAGGTCTCTTCGAGCAGGTAGTTGGCGACACGACGCTGTGTATGTGGCGGCAGTGCAATCTCCGGCTCCTCCATCGCAAAAATCACGTTGTCCTTCTTGAGGTCAGCGATGAAGGTCAACAGTGCCAGAACCAGAGTGTTGAGCGTTCCCGTTCCGGCCTGCTGAAACGGTACGGCTGCATCGCCATGGCCCATCGTCAGGAAAAACGCGATGGTCTTGCGCATATGCTCGCGTGTGAGTTGCGAAACAAACAGGCGCGTCGAACGGCCTTCACCGCCCGGTGCGATGTACTCGGCGAGCCGTGCTTCAATCTCATCAAGAATGGGTCCCAGTTCCGTCGCGTCGGCATCGATCGGCGGATCAAGCGCGGCAAGGCGAGTGCGTATGTTCTCCCACATGCCCTTGCGGGCCCCCTTCATGCGCAAGATGTTGTCGAGCAAGGTGCCGCGCTCCAGACTCAAGGCTCGTGAGCCCGTGCGAATGGTGCGCAAGTAGAGGAAGCCAATCGCCCGCTTGACGCGAAGCGGGATGGCCTTGGGCTCCTCGTCCGGTTCTTCGTTGGTGCGGCCATAGACTGTGCGCGCGACGAACTGATCCTCGTCAATGTCATAGCGCGCGATGGTGACTAAACGTAGGCATAGCTCGACATTCGGATTGTCGGCTACAGCAATCTCACCCTCGGCTAGCAGGCGCTTTTCCGTCTTGTGCCAGAACTCCAGATTGGCAGCACACAAAGATTTGATGGTGTCGGTGAGTTCGATCAGGACGGCTTCGATGCGGAGGGGAGCGGCTGTCTCGCCATCGGCAGCCAGGTAGTTGGCGTTGCGAAAATCGAATTCCTCGACGGGCGGCGTGCGATTCAGACGGTCCGGCCCAAGAACAAGGTCAAGGGCTTCGCAAATCGTGCTCTTGCCAACGTTGTTGCCGCCGATCAGGAGGGTGTGTCCCANGAACTGTAGTTCGGCTTTAGCGATGCTGCGGAAATTTTCGATAGACAGACGCGCTACACGCATGGTCTCTCCCTTTCTAGTGTTGTGGCATTGCAGGCATCGGTTATCCCAACTGCTGCGCAAGCGCTTCGGCCTGTTCGGCGAATTTCTTGGGATTCTTCAGTTCCAGCTGTCCGAGGTTGTGGAGCTTCCAGCGGATGCCCGGCAACTGGTCAAGATGGGCAATACCGAGCAAGGACCATTCGGGCTTGTTGGCCACGAGCGAGCGGAGGAAGCGGCGCTCCTGCGCGTCCAGGCCGCTTTGGAGTTCTTGCACCATGCGTTCCCGCGTCGTCAGCAGGGCCGCTAGTTCCACGGGTTCCGTGGTCATACCGATGAAGTTGCGTTCGTACTCTTGGCCAATGTCGCGCAGGGTAGGGAACAGGACCTCATGGACAGGCCGGTTGTGACTGGCCAGGTNGACGACGAAGGCACGCCGAATGTTGGCGGTGATGCCTTCGTGCACGAAGAGCTGCATCACGTCGAACAGGTCGCGGGGATGCTGCCGATCCATGGCTGCGACCAGCTTGCCACCGTACACGTCCTCCAGCGATACCACCGGAATCTCCAAATCGGCCAGCAACACATCACGCGCTGTGGGCGTCAACGCCGCAGTACGTACCGGGTGGACAGTGCCGCGCATTACAAAATTGACTTCGATCTTGACCTCGATACCATAGCGCCGCACCAGCAGTTTGGTTTCGCCGGCATCAGCTGAAGCGATGGTGTGCGTCTGAAATCCACGCGCTTGCAGGCGCTCGGCCGCGTGCCGGATGGCATCGCCGATGCGCGCCAGTGCCTGGTCGCGTGGCAGACTGTAGTCGGGAAACACCAAGTCCAGATCGACTGAGAGGCGCGGCATGTCGCGGATGAACAAATTGATCGCGGTGCCACCCTTGAGTGCGAACGTGCCATCCGCAATGACGAGCGGGGCGACCTGGGTCAGCAGACGCGCGGTATCGAGATAGATCTGGTTCATGGTTTGAGTATCAGCAGCCCTTCCGACGAGCGGGAAACCCAGGCGCGATCGCTGCCAGTCGGCAGATGCGCGGTATCCAGCTTGGAGGCCCAAGGCAAGGCGAGTTCCCGTCCGAGCTGCAAGCACAGACGCACCGTCTTGACGCTGTTGCAGCGCTGAAGCAAATCGCGCAGTACGTCGGCGCGCAGGCTGTAGGCGCCCTCGGTGAGTTCGCGCGCTTCCTGCAGCGGCTGACGCACGCCCACTTCGCTGAGCATTTCCAGCAACGCCCGTTCTGGCACCGAGACCCGTGGCGCGCCGTCACGCTTCTCGAACGGCCCGGCATGAAGTGGATCGTTTGTGGGCTCATCGAACAGGCGCTTGCGGTGGTACTCCGCCGGAAAGCGCTCGGTGAACCAGCTGGGGAGGCGGGCGGTTGTCCAGCCGTAGAGATGCAGAACAGATTGCTGCGACAGATACTGCCGCACGCCATACCAGTCGAGAGCCGACTTGCCGCCAACATGCAGGCCTTCGATGGAGCGCTGCATCAGTACCAGACAGGCATGAAGATTGAGCGTATCGTTGGGGCGGCGGTACACCCGCGCGCCAACCGGGAAAGCCAACCGGCGCGCGCGTAGTGTACGGCCAGGTCCGCGGAGACTCCCAATGCCGCCAAGTCCTCCGATGTCAGGGAGTTCCAGGCGCCCACTGTCGGTAGAGTGAATTTAACTTGGTTCTTTCAGTCGTAGCCATGTTACGATATGTACCACTTTTATAAGTGATTGCCAAGCTTTGTTTGAACGCGATAGTCGTAGCTGTACTACGATAATGTCTAATAATTCAAAGAATCGGGCTTGCCGGTTCGCTGCGATAGTTGACGATTGATGGGCTGGAGTAGCCGCCCGTCAAACCGAGTCCATCTCCTGCGCTGGCAAAAGCGTTCGTTTTTGACGGTAGAAGTGACGGTAAAGCGTGATGACAAAGACAAATAAATCCAGTGTTTATGCGGGTCTTCTGTGCTCGGAAACAATTGAGTTGGAATGATTCGGCGTCTTTCGGGGTCTATCGTGGTCTATCGAAAATAGCTGCTCTGGACGCTGGCCAGCGTATTAAGGCACGCATGGCAGGCCGCTTGGGCAAGAAAAGCATACGGCCCATACCAGGGAGGGGATGCGGGGATTTCTGGACGGCCCGCGGCTGCGCCGTTTCACTCCAAGCGGTTTTCGACAATCAAGACCCAGGGCCTTGCGCGTGTGAATTGCACGTAGCCATCCGGGGATAATGTCAAGATGGTTTTGGAAACGGAATTGCGGACATTGCCGCCGATCGCCTGCAAAGTTTGACCGCTGGTTTCCACGACAATATCGCAATGCATCCGCCACGAGTAGAGTAAATCTTGAAGCTCCTCAAACACTTCTGGCGGCTTGATTTTGCCCCGGGTAGCACAGATCAAATCCCCAGGTTTAGGCTTGTACTGATGAATGGTACGGGGTATCAGGGCAGCGAATGGATCATCTGCGTTGGCAATGAACCGGTTCAGGTAAGACCGATGGGCGCGACTCGGTGGAAACAGGTCGTTCGGTACACCTGCCGCCTGCATGATCCAACTGATAAACGCGGCGGACCAAGGCTGCTTGCAGTCGTAACCCGACAGGCGGGGCTTGCCGACTGCGCGCCAGTACTGGTTGATTCGGTCACTATGGCTATCGTCGTCATCTTCCCAAGTTCCCACATGGGGAATGCTCTCCTGGTCGCCGTCGATCACGACAATCTGCTGGCCGAAGTACACCCATTCAGATTTCGCGGCCTCCACGATCCTGTCTTGCCAGAACCCCAAGGGAGGTGATTCCGAGGAGTCGACTTGGGATTCGGTTTCCTGTGCCTTGGGTTGTTCTTCGGGTTGCGCAGGCATCTTTGGCGCGGCGCTGCAACCGACCAAGGCAAAAATCAAGGCGATCAGCAGAGGTTTAGCTGTCACAGTCGGAGCGTGATATTGGAACAAGTCTTGATAGGCCTTGCAGCTGACTGACTTCACAACCGAATGGCTGGTAAGATGTGCTGACCATCCAAGGAGTCGACCGGACGAACATTCTGGATACCTGCTCGCCCCTTGCGTACCGCTGATCGTTGCCCGGGTTCTCTTCATAGCCACACTTTGAAGGTTCCAGAAGACCGACTATCTACGACCTGAACCCCTACGCTTCCCTGCAACTCGCCGGTGAAGATTCGTCGGCAAGCGACGCCCGCACCGCCAGGCTGACGACGACATTGACCGCAGCGAGGACAGCCAGGCTGGCAGCAATCACCAGATGGGCAATTAGCGAGCCACTTCCTGGGCTTGAATTTGGAGCCCTCGATGTGGCGCTCGACCAACACGCCGTTTTCGTACTTTTGGCGGATTACTCTTGGCATGGGCTTTCCCGGATGATTTCAGATAAAGGGCTTGTTCGGGTCCGATCCTGCCCCGTGGAACAGATTGATGGCAGTATCACGAATGCAGACACCGAGACATGTCGACGGTTTCAAGCAGGAGATCTGCCTTGAAAACCAAGGCTCAAATCCCTTGAGCGGTGCCGGTTTTCCCTACCTGTTGCGTTCCTGCCCATGTGCTTGTCCACGGTCGCGTCCCTTCCCCTCCCGCCCCGGATCCGGCGATGGTCCACGACCTTGCTGAACGAAGTCCTGATTGCGCCACGACCTTGGCTGTTCCTGCCGTTCTTGCCTCTGCTGTGACTGCGGCGCCGGAACGGGCACCTGACCCTTCCACTCCCTGAACTTGGGCGGCACCTGCGAAGGATCTGAGCGGCGCCCATCTTCCCTTGACCGCTGTGACTGCTGAGAATCCCGGCTGAAGGGAGAACCCTGCGGAGGTGAGGGCTGGAAGGAGCGCTGGCCATCACTCTGCCTTTGCCCTCGTTGCTGGGGCGTTTCCGGCTGACCACGACCCCGTGATGCAGGATCCCTTTGCTGTGCGTAGGGTGATCCATTCTGTCTGAGTTCAGGGTCACGGGGTTGATAGCGATAATTCTTGCTATGTATCTGCTCCTGCTGCATTCCTTGCGGATAACGGTTCCCTGAATAGTGTCGCTGATAGACCGGTAGCGGGGCAGGGATCGGCACGACTCGGCGGTCCCAGCGGTCCCATCCGCTTCGCCGCTGCTCCCATTCATGCCCCCAGTGGTGTCCCCAGTGCGGCGGGCCATCTGGACGCCACCCGTAGAAATAGGCAGGGGAGCACGGTAATAGCGTACGGGAATACGCAGAACAAATAGCGGCACCGCCATCGGCGATACCAGCCCCCACGGGCCGTTGTACCAGGAACTGGCGTACCAGTTGCCGCGTTCGTACACCCAGTAACTGCCATCGTAGAAGAAGAAATTCGCATTCAGCCTTGGCGCGTAGTACACCGGGTAGCCGGGCACCCGCACGAGTTCCGGGTAGCTCGGAACATTGATGCCTATGCTCACGCTCACTTGGGCCGTGGCCGAAGTGACCGACCAGAACAGCATCGAGAGCACGATGATCAAGGAGCGCATCTTTCTTCCTTTGCTTGAATGCTGGCACGGAACGACCCATGGGCCTCAGGCGCCAGCCCGATGTTGCCTACTGCTTCCCTTCCTTGCAGCAACAATAGCAGACTGCGGTCGCGCGGTTGGTTTGGTCGGGCCTGATGCCGACCTGCCGACTCAAAGTATGGCGATCCCCGGAATCCTCCGGAATGCAAAAAGCCCAACCTTGTGGGCTGGGCTAAGTAGGCACTTTCATAAATACGGACACGTATATTGTTGATAGGTCATGCCTCGTATGGCATCGTGATGCGATTCTTCAACGAGGAGTCGCAGATGCCAAGGAAGAGCCCGTTCCATATCGAGTTGTCTCTGGACGAATTCACTGAGCTGACTCGTCGCGCGACCAAATATACGTTGCCATATTTCGAGGTTGTTCGAGCCAAGATGATTCTGATGGCCGCCGAGGGCATGGACAACGACCAGATCGCCACGTGCCTGGACACGCGGCGCGAGGTGGTGAGCCAGTGGCGCAAGCGCTTCTTCAAGGAGCGAATGGCGGGCCTGGAGGAGAGAGCCCGCCCGGGACGCCCTCGGGTCTTTCCCCCAGAGATCGCGGTTGAGATCAAGGCGCTCGCGTGCGAACTGCCCGCCACTTTGGGCTTGCCGCTGTCGCGGCTCAGCGTGGCCGATGTGGCGCGACACGCGCAGCGCTCGGGCGTGGTGGCGCGCATCAGCGACAGCACGGTCTGGCGCTGGCTGCACGAAGACGCCATCCGCCCTTGGCAGCACCGCTGCTGGATCTTCCCGCGCGATCCGCATTTCCAGATCAAGGCCGGGCGCATCCTGGATCTGTACGAGCGGCGCTGGCAAGGGCAGTCGCTGCGCGAGGACGAGTTCGTCATCTCGACCGACGAGAAGACCAGCATCCAGGCACGCCTGCGCATCCATCCGAGCCTGCCGACCGGGCCGGGCCAGACGATGCGCGTGGAGCACGAGTACGCGCGTGGCGGTGCCTGGGCGTACTTGGCTGCGTTGGACGTGCATCGCGCCAAGGTATTCGGCCGCTGCGAAGCGACCACCGGCATTGCACCCTTCGAGCGCTTGGTCGTTCAGGTCATGAGCCAGCCACCGTACAACACCGCGCGGCGCGTGTTCTGGGTCATGGACAACGGCTCATCGCATCGTGGCGCGACGTCGGTGCACCGGCTCACGCAAGCCCATCCACGATTGGTTCCGGTTCACGGTCCGGTCCACGCGAGCTGGCTCAATCAGATCGAAATCTACTTCTCGATCGTGCAGCGCAAGGTGCTGACCCCGAACGACTTCCCTTGCTTGCAGGCGCTCGCCGAGCGGCTGGCGAACTTCGAGCGCTACTACGAGAGCATTGCGCATCCATTCGAGTGGAAGTTCACNCGGGCCGACCTCAATGCCCTGATCGCGCGCATGCGCAACCGTTGGGCACAGGGCCACCCCTCAAGCTGGCAGCCTGAAAATACGTGTGCGAACTTCTGAAATGCACTACTAAGTGCACGATTTTGCTGCAAATTCCGTTGGCTCCCCGACTTGGGCTCGAACCAAGGACCTACGGATTAACAGTCGAACGCACAGCCTGCCTGATGGGTCGTAGGTCGAAGATCCGTAACGCATTTTGGGCTGGCCCGTTGCTTGGTTCTTGGTGCCGAACCTATGCCGAACCTGGCGGCTGGGTTTGCCCATTTATCTTGGCGGAAGTTGAGCGGGATCAACGAGGTAGGGTGCATTTTTGCCGAACTGGCTCCGAACCGGGTAGGGGAGTGAGCGCCGGACTCCTGGCTGGGGGAGGAGGGGTAGGGGAATGAGTCAGTTCGACCCCATGTGGACGTTGAGGGCATGGAAAAGCGGACGCTCAACGTAGAAATGAGGGGCGCGGCATGACTAGGCCAGAAGAGATGTACCCCGATTACACCGTGACCCTCTCGACTGCTGGGTTGGGCATTAGGCGTTCAATCTCAGAATAAGCCTGCAAAGTACTTGGACGTATTGTCTCGGATCTCTATACCTCGACTGTTTGCATCCTTGATGTTCTTCAATGTGCGGTCTCGCAGAACGATACCGTTTTCATTGAGTTCGCGAATCTTGGTTGCCGCGCCATCTCGAACGTCAATGGCTTTGGCATTGGCTGTCCGAACTGCTTGATTAAATTCAGCGGTAATTTCTTTGACACTCTTGATAGCGTCTGGATGGTTCCTCGGAGCGCAGCTTAGTTCAACAACTATCGCAGTCCCGCCAACAATAACCGTAGCAGCAAACACTGTCGGAACGACGAGCGGGCTTAGAAGAGTCCCGGCTACATAGCCTCCCGCGCCTGTCAGAATGTAACCACCACTGCTATGTGCAACGAACTGCAAGCCCGTTGCTTGAAGTAAAGCCGCTGCACCAACGCCAGCGCCTCTGGTTCCCGCAGTAATTCGATTTACAGCTGCACTTTGGCTGGGAGCATAGGAACACACCACCTCTGCGGTTGACTCACCATATGACATTGATGCTGTGAGTGAGAGTGCCGCCGCGATGAGCAGTCTTGTTATGTTCACTTGGATATCCTTTTGGTGAATTTAATAGCCGAGAAGTGCCATTTGAATTGTACGACCGCTTTCAATCCGTTTGACCACTGTACGTTTCTGGCCGATCTTAGCCAATCTATATGCCTTCGCGATTGTCGCGACAGCTGATAGCAAGATAGTCACCCCCAGAAGCATCCATACTGATCCCGATCGACCACAGCCAGGAATTCATCGATCGAGGACACGCTAGGCGTTGGCTCGTACCCCTGCCACTTCAGGCTGGCCCGCATCCAGAAAATCTTCCAGCAATCCTGAACCTTGACGTAAGTGGCCTTGGCGAAAGGGCGCCTATGGATGATCGAGGGATCATCCCACTGAGGGCGGATTTCGAGAAGCTCGACACTTTGTCCGGTGAGGGTGTAGCCGATGTCGAGTTCCTTGCGGATGTGAGGGGGACGCCGCTTGGCCAGGAACTTGTCCAGGGCGTTCTCGATCCGTTTTTNCTCAAGGTCGTTGAAGGGCATCGCTTTAACCAGCCACCTACTTGGCGATCCTGACCGGAAGCGCCACCGATGAAGGATAGCGCAAGGGTGTTCCATCGATCTTGACGATATTCACATCGACCACGCCCCCGACTGGGCATGGGCCTCCTTGATCAGCGTCACATCCTGAACCACGAAATAGACCAGGCAACTGGCGATCACCGTCAGGACGGCCTTGGTGTAGAAATCAACTTTCATGGGGATTCTCCTTCGAAAAAGTGCGTTGCCGAGATCGCGATCACAGCAACAGATAGAGCATATAGAGATACACAGGCAGCAGGATGATCCCGCCCCAGCTGTCCTGATACTGAAACGCGACGAGCAGGGTGCCGGCTGACAGCAGCACGAAAGCACTCGCGCCGATCAGCGTCTCCTTGGCAAGGGAAAGCAGCTTGCGCCAGTAGCTCGGGAAGCGCTCGACCCCATACTCGTTGGTTCGGTCGAAGGCGCGCTTGCGCTTCCAGTAGGTCAGCCAGGCGCCGATACCCAGGAGGAGGGCGCCGACATGAACGTATTCCATGGTTCGTTATTTCCAAAATTGTGTTGAGCGGCCGGGGCTGCCAATCATTGCTTCCCCGGCCCATCAGATACCGAAGATCTTCAAGAAAGTGTCCACGATCCCCTGAAGTCCTCGCCCAAACAGCCCAGAATGATCGTCAGGATGCGGTGTCTCGGCATGGACGCAGCAACCATCGCCGCGCCAACTGTCGTTGAACAGTTCCCGCTCCCCGAAGTAGTACGACCAGAAGGTCTCGTTGCGCGCCACCGAATAGTCCAGGTTGGCGCTGAAACCGAGCGTGGCCGCCTGATTGATGCTCCGCCCAGTGATTGCCGGCTCCACACGCACCCCACGACAGCCCTTGACGATCAGTTTTGCCGGGCCGTGGAAGACGATGTAGCGGAACTGCAGGGTCAGCCAGGCACCCAAGTTGCCGAATCGCCAGTGGCGGGTGATCTTCAGCGGCTCGCCGCGGGTCTGGATGATGCCGACCAGACAGCTAGGCTGCAGGACCAGTGCCGAATCCGCCGGGACATCGAGCAACGAGAATTCAGCGAGGGGATCGGTCGATGAGGAGACCGTGATGCGCTCTTCGCTGTTCGGGCGAATGCGGGTCAAGCGATACATCCCGGCGACCAGGCTGGTCAGCGGCATCGACCAGTCGAGCAGCCACCGGGTATCGCTCTTGGCGTTGAGCGGCATTCCCTGCAGGTAGCTGGGCAGGATCAGCAACTCGGAACGCTCGTCCAGTGCGAGAGGCAGCGACACCCGCGAGGGCATCGTCTGGCCCGATTCACTGCCAGCAGCACCGATCGACGTAGAAATCCTTCCCGACGATTCTGGCAGCAGCTGAATGGGAGGACGGCGCGCGGCGACTGGTGCGATCAAATAGTAGGTAATGGCCTTGACCAGCAGGGGAGAGAGCAGGGCGAGCACCAGAATCCAGAGCGCGGTGGGCAGCACTTCCTTGACCGGACGCATGAACTTGCGGAAGTTCGAGCCTTCGAGTTGCTTGTCGTTTTCAGAGAGGCGGTCGTGGACCGGCTGGATGGTGCGATTGGCCGGTGCGTGATCGAGAACAAGCGATCCCGGATGGGGGATTTTCTGGAGTGTTTGCAAGACACCCTGCCAGTGGCCGATTTCCTTATCTAGCAGGTCCTTTGCACTTTGCAGCAAACGCTCCCCCTCCAGTTGCTCCATCTCCCGATGAGCAGGGGTAAAGGGCACCCGCCATATCAGCGGTGCCCGTTTGGACAGTTCCCATTGCGCTTTCTTGTTCTGGTAGATCTGGTCAGCAAGTTCGTAGCCGCCTGCCTGGAACCGCTTGATCTGGCGTTCGGCTTCAGCAGGCCCGGCGCCGAAGCCGTGGAGGTTGCGCACATAGACGAGACTTTGTTGCAGGAAGGCGATCTCGATATCGAGCGAGGCAATTTGCCGAAAGGTGTTGCTGGTCGGGACATAGCGTTCGATCGGATGGTCATCCCATAGCTTCTGGCGGGTCGCCTGCTTGTTGCCGATCTCCGATTCAAGCGATTTGATCCGGTCGGCCAACAGGTTCAGCGGTGTTCCTGGTTTCGGGATGCGTGATGGCAATTCCTTGGCCACCGTGTCGCGGATAGACTCCAGTTCGCTCTTGAGCTTATGGAGGTAGGATTGCTCCCGTTCCAGGGTTTCGAATTTCGCATACTCGGCGCTCAGGAAGTTGTAGCCCAGCAGGATGATGATGATGGCCAGAAGGCTCAGGACGGTGCTGGTCGTAAAACGGGTGAAACTGCGGAATGGGCTGCGCATGGTCGTGGCCTTATTGGGTTAGCCGGGTGGCAGGACGAGAGCGATGAATCGCTGTAGTCCAGTCGGATTGGTGACGCTTTTTCAGGCCGGTGAATCATCGCCCGAAATGGTCGGTAATGCTTGATTGGGGACGCCATTTGCATGACATTTTGTGTCAAAGTGCAATCGCCGCTGGCGGCAGTACCACCAGGGCGACACATCAGATGCTTTCCTTCCGAGCATCCAACAAGACCGGGCCGGGGCCGGGAGGGAAGGCGGCTCAAACCTTGGCCCGAGGCGCCCCGCGGGAGCGCGGGATGGGGGCAGTGATCCACGCCCCGCAAAAACTCGGCAGCGGCTCAAGGCGGGTGCACCCTGGGCGAGTCCGCCCCGGGGCAGGTCGCACCCCGGAACCCGGAACCGCGCCGACGCCCCCTACGCCACCTTCGCCCCGGCCCCCTGGATGATGACGCTGGCCGTGTTGGCGGCCTCCTGCAGCGTCTTCGAGGACAGGTGGGCGTAGCGCTCGGTCACCTTGGCGTCGCTGTGCCCGAGAATCTGCTGAACCTCATACAAGGTACGGCCGCTGTTGACCAGAAAACTCGCATAGGAGTGCCTCAGGTCATGAATGCGCAGCCACTCCATGCCAGCCTGAGCCCGCAGGCGACCCCAGACCTTATGGACATTGACCAGCGGCTTCTTGGTCCGGGTATTGATGAAGAGGTTGTCGTACTTGCCTTCGGTGCCCAGTTGCCCAAGCACTTCGANGGATGCATCGTTCAGCGGCGTGGATCTGGTGCGCCCGCTCTTGCTGTTGCTGGCCGGGATTTTCCAAACACGATTTTCCTTGTCGATCTGGTCCCAGCGGGCGCGCAATGCTTCATTCAGGCGGGCGCCGGTCGCCAGTAGGAAGAGTGCGACATTGCACACAGTACGTGGCGGGGCGGTGCGCAATACAGTGACCAGTGTTTCGAGTTGCTCGGGCGACAGGTAGTTCTCCATGCGGTTGTCCGGGTTGAACAACTGCAACCTGGTCAAGGGCGAGGTCTCCAGGATTTCCCACTCGACAGCCAGATTCCAGGCACGGCGCATCAACTTCAGGACATGGTCGGCGCTGGCTGGCATGAGCCCATCGGTCAGCAGGCGGTTATGGAATAGTTGAACCTGCTTGCGGCTGACCTCGTTCAGCTTCAGGCGGCCGAACGTATCCTTGATTCGCAACCGGTACATCTCCTCATCGCGGCGGTAGCTACGCTTGCGGGGCTTGGCGAACGGGAGGTACTGCTGCTCGAAGAATTCTGCCACCGTGGGTACAGCCTTGGCAGCGCGAGCTTCGGCCTGCGGGTTGGCACCAAGGGCAATATCATTGCGCAACTGCCTTGCCGCCTTGCGGGCTTCGGCCAGATCGATGTCGAGGGTGCGGCCAAGCTTGGTATGACAAGTCTTGTTGTTGGCGTCCTTCCAGCGGAGGTAGAACACCCCCGCGCCGGGACTAGCGGCGCGGACGGCTATGTACATACCGGGAACGTCGCTGTCGCAGAACTCAACACGCGTTTTGCCCTCAGGGCACACAAGGGACGTCGCGATGAACTGCGGCGTGAGTTTCAATACAGGCATTTCAGAATCTCCAATTTCGGTGTTTGAGCAGGGCGGCATGCTGACTATCCGTGCTCGCCGCCCCCAGTACTGTGGTTACTTCAAGGCATAGCGCTTGTGGTTGTCGGTGCCCCGACCCAGATCGACCAGAGGGAGTTGATTGTTTTGCGTCAAATAGGTCATGCAGCGACCGGCCAGCAGGGGTTCCGACTTCTTCAGAAGTTGCCAGTATTCGGCGCCGACAATCTCCTTGGCCTCGTACGCCGTATCGGGCTTCAGCAGGGGAATGTGATCCAAGGCCAGCAGACGAATAACATCCATGAACTTGGCGTCGGCAGCAAAACCACCAGGCAGCGTGACCAACGGAAATTGCACGGGCTCGGTGCTGGTTTCCTGCATGGTCGCGTCCGCAGCGGAATTGGCGGGGATGTCTTCGCCCTTGTGGGCGTTAACGTTTTGGTTGCTCATTTTTTCACCTTAAAAGATAGTTTCAATGTCGATGTTGTTGCCAATTTCCGGGTCCGGATCAGGCGAAGCCGGCAAAGCCGGTGAAGGCGGCGTGGTGACCTGAATCACGCGCCACGCAACACGTCCATCCGCCGTAGCCTGACGAAATTCGAAGCCGCCGACGATTCGATTGGCGTTCTTCTTCAGCAGCCAGCCAAGCTTCGAACGGTTGATTTCGCCGCGCTCCTCGATCGGGAATTCGCGCATGGCGTCCAGCAGGTCGGTATCCACCGTGACGGCGCGTTCGACCGCATTGCGCACCGTAGTCGGCTTGGAGCCGAAGGCCCTATACCAAGTGGTCATCAGGCCGAGCAGGGCATCACCATCGGGGTCCTGGCGGACCTGAGTGAGCAGCGACGTTGCCGGATCGGGGAGGCCAAGCCACATCAGCGGGAAGCGACAATAATCCGACCAAGCACCGCCGTAACTGACGATGTTGTCAATCTCCGCACGGGGCGATCCCGCAGCCTGCCAGGCACGGATAATAGTCAGCACAGCCGCCACATAGGCCCCACGGTTCTGGCGCACCTTGTCGACTGGATTGCCCGAGTAGGACATCGTCGCCGGGGTTGCGCAGCGCGGGTCGACATGGATCGTGAGGACGCGGCGTAACAGGTCGCGCACCGGCCCGACATTGTTGCCAGAGCCGAGGAACAGGGCGCGGGTGCTAACCGTCGCCGTCTTGCTCACGCCTAGAATACGGTCGGTGATCTGGTCCGTGGTCAACATGCGTTTGATGACGCCGTGCGGGATCCAGTCGGTGTCCATGTCGTCGAACTCGATCACGGCTGGGCTGGTCAGTAGCAAGGCCAGGACCACCTTGGTGGCCTCTTCGGAGGTCGTCGGATAACTGACCTTGGCGTTTCCACCCGGACCGGCAAAGGCACCAATCAATTCGCACAAGTACGTTTTTCCACTACCAAACACCGGGGCGCGAACATGAAAGGCTGGCGCCAAGGGCAGCGACACCCGAACCACAGCCGTGAAGATGGCTGCCAGCGCCGCAGCCTTATCGGTCGGGGCAACAAAATGGAACTCGACCAGCAACTCTTCAAGCATTGCCAGCGCTTGCCGAGCCGCTTCAATCGTGGGCTCGCCAAGCACGTACTGGCGGCTGTCGAACACGCCGAAGCGCTGAGATATGGGGTCATAGCCCGGTTCCGTTACCAGGACGCCATCTGCCTCCCGAAAGTAAGGTTGGCGAACCACACCGGCCAGCGGCGGAAGGTAGCGAAAAGTGCGCGAATCAAAGAGGATGGCGAGGTGACGGACAGGCGGATCACAACGCTTCCATTCCTTCGTACGGCCGTCATACTTTTCCCAGATGACGGCGACCGACAGGGCACGGGTCAGCGCGGGTCCAGTAGTCAGCACAATGGCGGGGTCGCCGGTAACCGGATCGGTCTCGACACTGGCGATCAGGCCGCCTGACTGGTAATGATGTCCAAGCAGTGCCAGTTGCTGTTCGGCTGCGTTGACGATGGTATGCAGGTCGCCAGCAACGATACGAATAACCGCCTTGTGTCGGGCTGCCGTCTTGGGTACGTTCAGGTAGTCGAGCAGGTGATGGATGTGGTAGCGGTCGCCATGCGAATGATGGCATCGAAAACCACCCTTGGGATAGGTGTCGTCTGGCTCGAAGTAGGCGGTCCCGTTGTCACCGCCATCGGTGTGCTCGTTCACCCAGGGACAGGTGATGTCGTGCTTCCCAGAGCCAAGCGGGGTCTTGTACAGGCCACGGTTGTTGAGCGCCGCGATAACTGGATTTTCCAGCGGCTTCGGCAGCAACACCGTCTCGGGATCGGCGTGGCCAGGTGCCGGAAGGCTGCGCGGATGAGGCGTTTTTCTTGGGGCGAACTGGAGCTTCAGTTTGGCGATAAGATCGTCTGGCGAATAGCGCTTTTCCGGACTATAGGAAGTTAGATGACAACGAAACGGATTGCCATTCGCATCGACATGGTAGCTCTTGCCATTGATGCCATTTGGAGAGCGAGCCCACCGATTCAAGCCGCCGGCGCCGGGGTCGCATAGACCGGCTTCGATTATGGCCTGCTGCAGTTCCGTGGCCTTAACTGCATCGGTCAAAGGCTCGGTGAGGGCAATGCCAACCTGGTAGTTGCCAGGACTGGTCTCGATACGCCAAGTCGGTTCGATATTGCCCAAACGTTCTTCGGGTACCTTGGTGCCAACATCGTCCAACATCAGCGCATGCAATGCGGCGAAGTTTTCTTTGCGAGCCTTCAGGTTGCCGTCATTGTCCGGATAGAAGGTCGAACAGTTGACGTAATTGTTATTGCCCGGGGGCATTGCCTATCNGACATCATTGGCCGATTGGGCATACCAACCACCCTGACTGGGATCGCCCGGTTTGGAACAGACGGCAACCTGGGCACCATCCGGTACGTCGCGGAAGATGGCGGCGACAAATTCGGCGTTCGTGGCCTCAGGGACACCACCTTCACCACCTTTTTCACCTTCGGGCGGTTGCTCGGCAGAAGATTCCGGGGCGGAAGGAGATGCCGTCGCTATAAATTGGCTGGACGGATCGGGGGATGTGGGGACAGCAAGGGAAGGTGAATCAGGGGGACCAACGGCGGGCGTCGGCAGGGGTACTGCATCGCTTGACATAAGAATGTCTCCAAGCAAGCCACCGCAGTGTGCGGTGAATGAACTTGAGGCATTCCTGGATGTGCAGTGGAATACGGGGAATACGACCCCGCTCGCCGGACCCCGGCAGCAGGTTTGATAACCCACGGCCCTTAGCGAATTGAGTCCAAAGATACGGCGGATATAAGGGCTCGTCAACTGGTTTTTGCAGGATCGAGCAGGGCGCCTTTTGTCATGGAAACCCGCACCCAGAGGCGTTTTTCGCGGGCGAGGGGAGGAAAGGCGGCAAAGCCGGTGAAGGCGGTGCGCGGTCCCCTCGGGAGTACCCCACCTTCGCCACCTTTTCCATCTTCGCGGGTCCCGTCGGCGAAAAACGTCGGCGGAAAAAACCATCGGCAGTCGCGGTGCAGGGCAAATCACGCCCGGCGACCTGGCACCCCATGCGTATCAAAGAATTTCTGGCGTCAAATAGCCATTGCCCGGCAATGGAACTTGCGAGGCAGGGATGCTGTTCGCCCCGATTGAGCGTCAGCTTTCTGAAACGGCGAATTCACAATTTCGGCGATGACCAGCCGGTGGGGTTGCCAAAGCCGATGGCTCCTTCAGGCTGGGAAGAGACATTCAACTTTCAAGGCTGGCTGGCTCTACCCGACCCAAAGCAGCCGTGGCACCTTTCCGATAACGGCCGTCCATCTATCATGAATTTGAGAAACTTAATCTTACTAATCGGCTGTCAGTAACCTCTGGGTGGCGCTCGAAAAGTGCTGAAAACGAAATAGCCAACTGATTACCTCCAAAACTTCCATGATTGCCTACAGGCAATTTCGTAAAGTTTTGGCATCGCATCGTTGAATGCTCCCTTCTGTGGTTCATAAACACTTACCATCGTTCCTTTATAAGAAACCATGGTTTTTTTCACGCAATCGAACTCATAAGTAATTCTTGGTGGCGCATTGATAACTCCATTAACTTTCACCGATATGGACGCAAGTTCTCCATTGCGAATTACCGATTCTGTATCGGCGTACATACTCTCGCCATGGTCAGCTACCGATATTCCCACCCATTTTTCCGCGTGGGCAAGGCCGCTCACTGATAGGAAAAGCACAAGATAAAATGATTTTGGCATGATTGTGAAGTATTGGCTATTTAACTATCTGAAACCGTATTTTTAACTAAAGAGTGACGAGGTCTTGGAAGTCGCACCCGTGGAGAATTGTTAGATTATCTTTGCATGAAGGGACTCGGCTGCCTCATGCCAAAGATGGAACCCGGAAGGCTCGCGTGCTCCTTAATGCAGCAGAACGCATTGCCATTGAGCAACCAAACAGAACGAAATTTTGCTGAATACGCATTTGCCTCATTTCTCAACCGGCAATAGTTTTGCTCATAAGCCGTGAAATTAAGGTACAGCAGGAGATTTAGCCTAGCGGAATCTTCGCCGTATTTCTTCGCCTTTGCCGCAATTCTCTCAGCAACCCACGATGGCCCATTCTCTGTTCCCGCAGTCCAGTCTTCCAGTACATAAACGTTTTTGTCGTCAATCACGCCCTTGTATTCATCTCCCATTCGGCGTACAGGGTCAACGACAATTGCAATTTGAAACGGATGAAGCGCATCTTCAAATTCAAACCAAAAATCCTCTGGGGTTTGTTCATCCTTCTCTGATATGTGAACCCAGCACTCTCCAACTGCGGTTTGATAAGCTCTGGAGAAATGGGCAGCACACCACATCTCCTGCGTTTTCTGATGAAGTGGAGAGCGCATGAATGACTCAGTAGTACAGGAATCTCTAATTTCCTGATATTTCGCGAGCAGTTCATTCGGAGAGTAGCGCATTATTGTCATGAGAAATGTTCAGTTGTCAAGCGGGTACGCGGGTCTTGGATATGCAATGGTGTCCGCTGCAATTATGCACGCCGAATTAGCTAGCCAGCAAGGAATACACCATTCTGGGGTTGTAAGCGACGCTACGTTGGAGGCACCAAAAAATGGCTTCGAATGTCTGCTATGGGTCGCATTCTTGATGACCGCTTCTGGCCGACTGCCGAAGTAGGCTTTCCCGCCGTCAATGACCGCAACCGCTGCATTGCTGACCTTATGGCGAAAAACCTGAATGGCTCTTCAGGGCACTAAGCACCTGTTGGCAGTGCATAACCAAAGCGGCCATTACAAAACGCACAGAAACTCCTTGGCATTAGCCATCAAGCGGATGAACAAGCAGTTGAGTTCGTGTCCGTTGCATCTGCCCAAGACCCGATCACGCGCGATTTTTCGGCTGCCGGGGCCGGGAAGGCGGAAAAGGTGGCGAAGGCGGCGTTTCGCGAGACCCCGGCCCCACCTTTACCACCTTCGCCGGGTTTCGCCGCCCGGTTTCCGAAAAACGTCGCCTCAGTCCGTCGCCGCCAGAATCGCCTTGGCCTCGGCATGGTCCATCATGTACTCGCGCAGCAGGTGAAATCGCTCGGCACAAGTCGCCGCAAACTCCCCGGACCCGAAGCTCAGGTTGCTGTACGCGAATAGGCAAACGACAATCCCGAAGGCATCGGCCGACATGAACCCCTCCCAGCCGTTCGGGCTGACCACTTGAAATTGCCNGTCACTGTCCGGCGCCATATAGAAGCCACCGTTGCTCAGGGTGTAGAACAGCCAGTACCCGCCGCCATAGTCCTCGGAGAGCCGGCTGGCCATCGAGAAGATGAACGGCTCCAGTTGCAGCGGGAAGTAAATGCCGAACAACTCGGCGGTGACGTTGGTACGTTGATCTTCGGCAACCAGCTGCCGGGTGATGGTATTGGTATCGCTGCTCATACTTCGCTCCTTGAAATAGGAAAAGCGGCACAAGGGGAGGTCATCCCGAGGCACCGCCTTAGTGGTGATGTGAAACGGGCCGAGCTATGCAACTGCCTACCAGCCGGCCAACTCAGGCACCCGGAAGTGGAGGGCGTCGGTGATGGCGGTCTCGGGGATGTCCCAGCCAAGGACTTGCTCAATGAGGTCGATGACGGATTCGTGCATGGTTTTTCTCCTGGAAATGAAAAAGCCGACCTCGATGAATCCAGAAAATGGACGCACCTTGGCCGGCTATGAGGTAAAACAAAGGGGGATAGGTGAGGGTGCTGCGAGAGGTGCTACAGGGCGTCAGTTGGGCGGCTGAACAAGCGGGCTACTGCGTTGGCGGGGCGCGAGGATCATTTAAGATTTGGGCCCGTTTTTAGCTAAGCCTAAGAAAGCAAAGGGAAAACGCCCGGATCGGTATAGGGTCGGCATTGAAACGCCCCGGCTGAAAACTCCTTACGTTTCTTGCACTTACGGCCGTGGAGCGCCGGAAAGAAGATCCAGCGCACAGCCGAAAGCCCGTGGCTAGGACGTTTCCGCCTGTTCAGCTTGCGGGACTACAGCATCAACCATTGGCTGCGCCTTCTTGGGCCGACCACGCTTGGCTACTTCTGGCGATGGCTTGCTATCCGGCACATCGAGGGGCTTCTCGGCCGGTTCCTGGGCAACCGCATCGCTTGCCACCTTCTCCTTATTATTCTTCCCAGCCTTGGCCTTGGGTGCCTGAACCGCCGCGGGTTTGCCCTCGATCAGCTTTCCGATGCTGGCCAGGAAAGCCGCATCGCTGCACCGGTCATAGCAACGCTTCTTCGACGCCGACAGCTGAACCAGTCCTTCCTGCTTCAGGACGGCGAACAGGAACGATGGCGAATTGGTCGACTTGCCCCGGTACAGCGGCACCAAGGCATACGACGTGATCGCCTTGCCCTGATCATGCTTGGTCAGCAGTTCCTGGACGTCGGCGTACTTGACCCATTCATTGTTGAAACAGCCCGGGTTCGAGTTGCCGACCAACTGCAGCATGATCTCGCCGGCATCATTGACGCCGATGCGGTAAGACAAGGTCGACTTGCCGCTGAGGTTGGGGCAGGTGCCGTTCTTGAGGACACGGACCAGCGCTTCGGTGGCAGTAGCTTTCTTGCTCATGGTGATACTCCTTGATAGGTGAGAAGGGGATGAACAGGCCCGGGATTGGGCCCTTTCAAATAAGATGGGTCAGGGTGCGCAGTACCTGTCAGCCCAGCGTGTTCAGTACCGCGATCCCGCCGTATTGCGTCAGCAGGACGTCCGGCAGGTGGCGCTCAGCGATTTCATGGCCACCCACATCAGCGAGGTAGCGCCGGGCGTAGATAAGGTCCGTGGTCACCAGCCATTCGGTGCCGCCATCCAGTTCGATCTCCAGGACAGTCACGCCGGACAGCACAGACGGATGACGGCGCAACACATCGAGCACCGCCAGGCACTCGGCATGACTGCGGGGC
This sequence comes from Dechloromonas sp., assembly GCA_013693915.1. Classification (GTDB taxonomy): domain Bacteria; phylum Pseudomonadota; class Gammaproteobacteria; order Burkholderiales; family Rhodocyclaceae; genus Azonexus. The sequence goes on from CP059264.1 coordinate 2,141,842, forward strand.
AACTGACCATCAAATTGCATAATCGCCGCCCGTTCTTCCCAGGCTTCACGCTGGCTGGCATCGAGGCGCTCCAGCAGCTCGGCGACAAGCGGATCGGTGGGGGTTACATACGCTTGCATAGGGTTGCTCCTTGAAGCTGAAAAGGAAACGCCACCAACACCGCCCAGGTAGGGCAGGCATTGATGGCGTCAGGGGAGGGTGCTGCTAGGAATAGGTCGGCTTCGGTCTGCTGCTCAGTCACAGGTCACGGCCGGGGTCGCGAATGATCGACACAGAGCCAGCAGACGGGAGTCCGTGCCTTCGGTGTCCGGCACAATGACCGTGGTAGCAAACCCATCGTCATTGCTGATGACGACCATTTCGTAGATACGGTGCTGCTCATAGATGTGTTCCTCCAATACGTCGAAACAAGGGGTGAAGTCGGGATCGCCGTAGGGCAGGTCATCGAACAGGCCAAGAAGGACCGGCAAGCCAATTTCCTGCTCCAGCTGCTCGACGGTGTCGCCAGGTTCGACCACGACCATCTCGCCGTGGCGGTCGTAGTCATAGGGCTCGCCGGCCAGGACCTGAGACCAGCGCAGGGAAACCAGCCCGTGGATATATGGATCGGTGAGCAGGTCAGTGGTCGCCGGGTCACGAAGGACGATCATTCCGGTCTTCCTTGCCGTTACTTGCGTCTCGCTGGGCAGCCGAGCGTTTGGCCAGCACTTCGCTGGTGATGGCGGCAACCAGGGCCACCGCGATGTCGATGACGGCTTTCGGGATAGGGATCATGAAAATTTCTCCAAACGGTGGACGTAAAAATGCCCGGTGAAGGGCATGACGGGTGCTACCTACGAAAGGGAAGGCCTACTGCTGCTTACGGCCGAAGAGGTGACGCCAGAGCAGATAGCCGGCGCCGAGCAGGTTTGCCAGGATGAGCGCCTGCAGGCCTAGGGACAGGACGGAGACCATGGTGGACATGGCGCCGAGCTTGACGGCACCTGCGCCGACGATGGTTGCTGCAAGGAATGGGAAGAACATGGTGATTCCTTTCAAGTTGGTGAAGCAGAAAATGAGGAGTGGAAATAGCGAAAGCCCCGCGCATCCGAAGACGGGCAGGGCTTTCAGGAGGGGTACGACGCTTTCAGATTATTGAGCCCATAGCGTCGTCGAAGGCTCTTGTTGTGGGGGAGGGGTGAGCTGGAGGCGGGTAGGTGCTGCCATCCATCCGTGCGACAGTGCCGCCACCTGTTTGCTAAAGCACTCCATTGCTGTGGAAATGCGATGGGAGTAACCTAGGGCACCTGTAGCTACATGCTTTAGGAACGCCGCATTTATTGAGGGCGGCGGAATTCTTCTCCGCCTCGGAACCACCCTGCACTAGAAAGCTATATGAAGGTCTCTTCCCTCCTCTACGACCACAGAATCCAGGCGACGAATGCTCTCTTCGTCATGACCATTGGGGAGTATCTCGATCTGATGCGAGGCTCCGTCGACAAGAATCCGTATCAGCGTAAGCGTGTCGCTGCATCGAAATCGGTTTATGCGCTTCTTCGCGATGACATAGTCAAAGGGTGTGTCATTCCACCTATCGTCCTTGCCGTTACAAATGACGTGAACAATAGAGAAATGGACGAGGAGCAGGCGTTAAAGCTTGTCAATGACAATCCCAGTAGTCTCATCATTCTCGACGGCCTCCAAAGAACGTTTACTCTTATCGATATCGAGCAAAGCTTGGATATACAGGGCAGAGAACCCTTTAGAGGGAAGAACCTTAGGGTCGAGGTATACCTTGGACTAAACAAGATCGGAATTTTGTACCGAATGCTCACGCTGAACACCGGTCAGACACCGATGTCATTGCGGCAGCAAATTGAAATGCTGTATTCCGACTACATCGATGTGGGATTGGATGGAGTAACATTTGTCCGCGAAGTGGATTCTGCGCATGCAACTGCTGAACATGAACTAAATTTTCGTGAAACCATCGAAGGTTTTAATTCATACCTAGAACGTGATGAATTACCGCTAGATCGCTCTGATCTACTAGAAAATATTAAGAGTCTCGAAAACCTTTCGCATGAAAACGCATCGTCTGACCTTTTCAAGGACTACGTTCTGGCATGGCAATCTTTCTACAAAAAGGCAATTGCTCTCTGCGGTACCGCGGANGTTTGTGCCCGAGAAAGAGTCAGCGGAAAGTTTAGCCCCGTGGGGAAAACGGCTGCACAGATTTTCCGGAAACCTCAAGTAATGACGGGGTTTGGCGCCGCACTTGGAAAACTAAAGGATCGGGAGAAGCTGGATAGTCTGGGAGCCGTCGCCAAGATGTGTGATGACTTAAAGCTTTCGTGCCAAGATCCAGTCGCTTTCATCGAGAAGTTGAATAACAAGATGGCGTGGATAAACAAAAACACNAAAAAGATCGGGAATGCTCAGCGGATGCTTTTTCAGTTTTACTTCCGGGATCTCTTCAATAATGAGTCAGACACATATCTTTCTCTTGACTCCTCGCTGGATAGCGCTATCCACAAACTAGAAAGTCAGCTTTTCTAGTCTATGGGGCTTATGGCTGAAGTCGTCGGACAGGTCGCCGAAGGGGGCAGTTTCTATCGACCTAACTGCAGGGACTGCCAGAGTTTTCGAGAAAAACCGCTGTAAAGAAGCACTTTGGGAGATTTTCTACCCGTTTTCGGCGGCCCCTCTGCATCCTGAGTCAAATTACTATGTAGCTTTGTTTGGCCACTCCAATTGGCCACAGGCGCGTATTATGACCTTGCGCGTGAATCAAAAAGCAGTTGGTGCGCTTTTACCGTTGGAAGTTTTTGCACTGGCTTTGCTGACGACCCCCAGGTGTCTGAGGGGCGTCGGAGAGTGATGGAACGGTATGCCGCAATTGCGTTTAGTAAGATGTGCAAAGGAGAGGTAAGAGGACGTCCTCTTGTTCCCGTAATACAACCAAGTAACAACCCGCTTAAAATCTCTACGTTTTATCACCCCGATACTGTCGTCGTAATCCTTACTATCGATAGGTTTTTTCCATATTCGTTAATCCAAGCACAAAATTCGGATGCGTACAACGATTATTTCGTTTGCTATTTGCCCAGTTTTCTCCGACAAGGATTGTTTCCGTCTCCCAGGGATAGGACCGGGAGCAGTGCCACAGTCCCAGTTCGTTATAGACAATTCAACGGGGCTATCAGCGGGAGTAGCGAGCGGAATATTGAATTAGAGTCTTTCTCAGGTAGTTTAAGCAATGGGATACGTGAGTTTCTACTTACCCTATTTCAGGATATCGATCCAAACGAAAGCAATCCATTTTTCGCTTTTTCTTGTATTACCAGGTCTTCGAACTCTGGATGCAGGAAATTTATGCCGATGCACTTTGCGCATTCAGAATTGCTATGAACGCCACAGCCGTAAACGACACAATAGTCTTTCGTGAGAAACTTCAGGCCTTCAATACGGCACTGAATGAAAAATTTCGCCTCAACGAAATCCTAAGTGCCAACCCCGCAAATGAGTGTGGCCCGATCATAATTGACGCGTGTAATGATGTTCTGGCCCGGTGCGGACAGCCACCCAAAGAGGCGCTACACGAAGCGCTTTACTTCGCACGCAATCGTCTCGTGCACAGCTTTAGCCAAGCCAAGGTCGCGCGGAATGAATTCGAAAAGCTAGCGGACGCAACTCTCGACTTAATCTGTAAAACCTCAGTCCAATACAAGGTGCCACCAGCAAAGCAGTTCTGACGCTATCTGGTCTTTTATTAAGCGACCGCTTCAGCCGAAGTTTTTGTTAATGCGGCAAGCTTGACGACTGCTCTGTTTAGGGACATTCGGAGTAACGCTGACCATGGGCATTTTGAGTAGCTGAGTATTCAGTTCAAAGTCGCAACACCGATTCTCGGTAGAGATGTTCTTGGCGTTCGTCAAAAATGATCGACTGGACGTTTTTTCGTACACACAGATCTGATCGTTTCCTCCGCCGCCGAAGTTTCTCCGGTAAAGTTCGAAAACCAGTATTTCAACCGCCTACAGAGTGTCTAGGAAACTCGGGGCGATTCAGTTCGCTTTGTCAGTTCGCGACTTTCCACAGGTTGTTTTCGCGTTCGCGGAACGGGTACCGTTACGCCTTTAGGGAAATTTGCATTAGGCAGATGCGCATGACCGGAAAACGGGTCTTATTCTGCACATATTTTCACGTTGACTCGCTAGAGATTTCTGCGCACGCGGTCAGATCTCGCGTGGAGATTGCCGAAAGGGCTGCTGGCGTTGAGCGACGAAGAGACTTCAACGTCGTCCGGTTCGATGAAGCCTATGAGCGAATTGGGCTCTTGAATTATCCCGGGTTCTACGAGAAGGGGTTCCCCGAACTTCTAGATAGCTGGCTGGTCGATCTAGCTGAGAATAAAGTCCGTCACAGAACGTACGTCGATTCAAGCAATCGGCCGATCTTGCATCGGAAAGAGCTCCTGTTGCCGCCCGACCATGCTAGACGGCCTGAGTTTGTCGCTCTTACTGAAGCGGCAGAAGCAATTGGACTGTTCGACGACCCGTCGCGCATCGGGTTTCGGTCGCAATGGGAGCAACTCGTACGCGACAAAGGCTTTCGCGTTGTCGGACATCAGTTGATACCCATCGGCAATGACGAAGGAACAGCGACGGATGAGGTGCCTCGCACCGACGAACAATCGCTGATTTTGAGACACTTGACCGCCTTGGTTCGGTACGGTTTTTCAGCCCCAGTTCAATCGCTGGCTCGCTACGGATTCCTCGATGGTCGATTTTCGGTGTTCGATTATGGCTGTGGGCGCGGAGACGACATCCGGGGCCTGGAGCAGAACGGGATACGGGTCGGCGGGTGGGATCCATATTTTGCACCAACACGCCCGAAAACCTCATCCGAGATCGTCAATCTGGGTTTCGTAATCAACGTCATTGAGGACTTTGACGAGCGCGTCTGCGCATTGCGCAGTGCTTACGGCCTCGCCGAACGGTTACTGGTAGTGTCGGTAATGTTGGCCAACCAGAACGCCCTTGAAGGAAAGCTCTTCAACGACGGGATACTCACTCGTCGGGGCACTTTTCAGAAATATTTCACGCAATCCGAACTGAAGTCTTTCTTGCAGCAAGTTCTTGACGAAGCTCCGATCGCGGTGGCNCCCGGAATCTTCTTTGTTTTCCGGGATAAGGACTTGGAACAAGGCTTTCTTGTAAATCGGTTTGGAAGTCGGCGGCGCGTCTTGCGCCAAGGCCATCCTGCGACTAGCCGACCAGAGCCGCGTAGTTCGGCACAACGAAAACAAGAAAAATTTGAAGCCTTCCGAGAACCCCTGACTCAGCTGTGGGGGCTCTGCAATGAGCTTGGTCGGATGCCTGACAATACCGAAGTCGGTGAGATTGCCGAACCACTACTGGAAGGCTTCGGAACCCTGAACAAGGCACTTCGCTTTGTTTCGGACATCAATGGTTCCTCCGATCTAGATGAGGCGCGAAGCGCGCGGGTTTCTGATCTTACGACCTATTTCGCTCTTGCCCTTTTTGAGAGGCGCAAGCAGTACCGGCACCTAGAGCCTCGGTTGCAGCGAGACGTGAAAGCATTNTTTGGCGACTATGCGTCAGCACTTCAGTCTGCCCGTGAGCTGCTATTCCAAATCGCCCGTTCTGACTTGGTATATGCGGCCTGCCGCAAGGCAGCGGAGCATGGAATCGGTTGGCTCACGGCCGATGAATCGTTGCAACTGCACAGCCGACTTGTCGATCGTCTGCCGTCGTTACTGCGCGTATACGTTGGTTGCGCCACTACGCTCTATGGCGACTACAGGACAGCAGACCTCATTAAGATTCACATCCGGTCGGGAAAGTTGACGCTAATGCGGTTCGATGACTTTGACGGTACGCCGCTCCCGAGGATGATCGAACGGGTAAAAATCAAGTTGCGCGAACAGGAATGCGACTATTTCTTATATGGGGACGAGTTCGATCCACCATTTCTATACAACAAGTCACGCTACATAAACGAGGAGTTTGAGAGCTACCCCGAGCAAGTAGAGTTCGATGAAGCCCTTTCCTCGCTTGGGCTGTTCGATCTTTCTGGCTACGGGCAAAAGCCAGCCGATTTCCTGGCCGTTTTAGCGGAAAACAGGTACGAAATCGACGGCTTCAAGTTGGTGCGGAGCCGTTCCATTCCCCAACTGGATCAGCATTGCGGACAGCACTTCCGATACCAGGATTTTATTGAGTGCGGCGAAACGCAGGCACGTACGGGGTTGCCAAACATCCCCAAGAATCCGGACAGCTATACAGCTCTGCTTGATCTTGCAATAAACCTGCTGGACCCCCTCGTCGATTATTTCGGGATGATCAAGCTGACCTACGGTTTTTGTTGCGCTGAGCTAGCGAAAGAAATCCCCGGCCGAATTGCGCCGAGGCTTGATCAACATGCTGCGCACGAGAAGAATCGAAGCGGAGAGCTAATCTGCTCAAGNGCAGGGGCTGCCGTTGATTTTCTCGTGGAAGACGAGAATATGTTCGAGGTCGCGAACTGGATTGCAGCAAACCTACCCTTCGATCGGATGTATNNGTACGGAGCCGACCGTCCTATACATCTCAGCTTTGGGCCGGCCCACCTCAGGCAGGTGATCCAGCTGAGACATGGGCCATCGGCGCAACTTGTACCCAAAGTGGTCCGCCTGGCAACAGGCGCGGACGGCGCTTTACAGATACTCAGATTCGAGTGATCGGCTCTTGTCTGCCTCGGGGCTTGGTTCCCACTGTCGCGCCAGAATTGCCGGATCTTTCCAATAGTAGTAACTCCACGAAGCCTGAGCACTCCGTCGCCTGCTTCAAGCTTCCTGTTAACTACTTGACCCAGTATCTGTCGCTGCTGAGCATCGCTAAGCACTGATGGGGAGAGGTGAATGCCGCAGTCGGCCAGCTCTGCGAAGTCAGTGGCGTGCTGCCCTTTGGTGATAAACGCGTCAGCATCCTGCGATGCGAGCCATACCGGGAATCCCCAAGAGCGCCCCTGACGGGCAAGAGATCCTAGAAGCCCTGCCTTGCCCTCCTTGGGTAGTAAGAGGTGCGCCTCGTCCACGAACAGAATCATCTGCAACGGCTGAACCCCATCTACCACCGGAAGATTATTGTTCAACTGCCGCATAATGACGTTCAAAACGAACGCAACGACGAGAGCCTTGGTTTCGGTGTCGTTCCCGAGGCTCTTGAGGTCGATCACCTTTGAGCCGCTTAGCCATTGCCCGATCCGGACGGCTTTTTGAGCTGACGAAANAATATTGAACGACGAGAGCTTGTCGAGAATTGAGAGGGCAACCCCATCCTCGCCACGGTCACGCAGGGCCTGTGCTAGGGACTGGAAATCCGGCGCATCAAGATCCTCGAATGCATCCTTAATGACTCGCTCCTGATTGGCCCCAAGCTGAGACGCAAAGCAGCGAACCAAGTGCGAGATTTCCGAGGCGATTTGTGCGTTCTCAGCAGCACTGGAGCCTTTGAATAGAGGATTAATCGGGAGGCCGTCCGAGATCAGCCGGACATACGAAGCCCCACTTTCGTCCAAGAAATTCCTGCGCTTCTCCTGCTGCTGCGGGTTCTCCGNGGAGTCTTCCAATTCTCCCTTGAGGTCAAAAAACAAGAATCTGACCCCTTGCTTTGAGGCTTGCAGCAGCAAGTCCAAGGCAAGCTGGCTCTTGCCTGATCCTGGCCGCCCCGAAATGACCATGAGTCCATTTCCACCAGCAGCATTGAGCGGCCAAGCCTCGTGGTCAGAAAGGACCGATATCTTGACTGGGTGCGTTACCGGAGCCGCATTGATTCCTCCGGTAATGGGGCTTGGCAAGATCCCATTGCCGGGGACTAGGTTCGCGAGCTTCACGATGAACGCGATGTCGTCGCGCCCAGATTCAAGATAGTCCTCTTGAAGAAGTCGTGCGCCGCGATCCCAGTGAGCTTCAACAAGCTCTCGAAATTGGGCCACGGTTTCGAGAATTCTGGAGACTGACGATGCAATCAACGCCCCCANAAGATCTCCGTCGTCACCAAATAGGTGAACTCCCTGAATCGGGGTGCCTTTCTCGGTCTCCGCTCGCAGTGCTAGTTCCTGCACATCGGCAACCGGCTGCGAGAGACTTCTAGCTAGGGCAATTCGCCCAGCCGTTGCCTTATCGGGCAACCCAAGGGTGGTACGAAGGCAATCCTCGTGACTTAGCACATTTGAATATTTTTGCCCTGATGTTTCATGGTGCCGGGGTTTGGTTAGAATACGCCCTGTAACTGATTGATATATATAGGTTAAATATGACGGCCTAAATATGTCAACGTACTTTCCCGGCTTGCTGACTTCATCCGGAGCGGAGCCTTTCGCGAGGCGGCGCGCCAGGACCCCGGTATTTCACCCGCCAGCGCGGTCTGCCCTTTCCGGAGTTGATCGCTTTCCTGCTCAGCGGTGTGCGTGGTGCCGTACAGGGCGAACTTGATGCGTTCTTTTCCCTGCTGGCGCGGCGCAGCCAGCTGGTTCGGGTGGTGAGCGCCAGCGCATTTTCGAAGGCGCGCAGCCGTCTTTGGGCCGATGTCTTCGACCCACTCAACACGGAGTTGCTGCGCCTGATCGATGAAGGCCTGCCGGCGCAGCCGCTCTGGCTGGGTTTGCGGGTGTTGGCCGCCGATGCCTCGAAGGTTCGCCTGACCCTGCTTGACCGCGAGGGGAAGCGCGGCGTACGCGAGGCAACACTGTTTGGACTGTTTCGTCCCGGGATCGAGTTGTTCGATTCGCTGATTCTGCACAGTGCCGTGGTGGGTGAGCGCCAGATGCTGTTCGAACGTCTCGACCGCCTGAGTCACCAGGACCTGCTGGTGCTCGACCGTGGCTATCCGGGGGCGTGGTTGGTGGCGGCCCTGTTGCATCGGGGCATTCCGTTCTGCATGCGCTGCGATTCGTCCTCGACCTTTGCCGCAATCACGCGTTTCATGCGCTCCGGCGAGGACGAGGCGGTGGTGACCCTGCCGCCACCGAACCGCCGCGATGCCGTCGATTATGAGTGTCCGCGTCAGACCTCGACCGTGCGCCTGATCCGTCAGGTGACGCCGGCCGGCAAGGTGCGCGTGCTCATGACGTCGTTGCGCGATGCCACACAGTATCCTGCCACCGCATTCGCCGACCTCTATCATCGCCGCTGGCGCATCGAAGAAGCCTTCAAGCGCCTCAAGCACCGCCTCTGCCTTGAGCATACCTCCGGCCTGACCTGGCTGGCCGCCTGCCAGGATGTCGGCGCCAGGATGGTCTGCGACAACCTCAATGCCCTGGCTGTCTATCTGGCGACCGACCACCTCATCCCGACGGATTCGCCGTGGCGCATCAACCGAACACAGGCCTTCTCTCACCTGCGCCGCCTGCTGCCGCGCATCCTCAGCGGACGAATGCCAGCAAGCGCACGCCTCGTCGCCGACCTGTTCTGCGAAATTGTCCTCAACCTGCAAAAATTCATCCCCAACCGCGCCCGACCTCGACCCGTTCGACCCAAACCACACAAGTCTCATGCCTACAAGTTCGCACCATGACAAAGAGCTAAGTCACGAGGATTGGGTACGAAGGTCGCCCAAGAATTCCTCAGCGGTTCTGGTGGGTCTGTACCGCTGCCAGTTGATGTCCTTAACGGAAAAATTTGCCATAACGGACGCCCCCTCGACTAAAAGTAACGGTCTTCATGAACCGTCGAGGCTCCGCTGCCGTCAGCGATCTGGCGGAATTCGACGAGGAACTGCTTACGAATCTTCGACTTTATCTGGTCGACGTACATGCCGGAGACCTCTTCGTCATGCGAAAGGATGATGACCTGACCCGGCGCTGCCTCAGCGACATATTTGAGGACTTTTGCACGGTAGGATGAATCCATGTTGCCCACCGGTGTGTCGATGACGATTGGGGCTTCCGTACCTGAAACATCTGCGACAGCAAGAGAAAACGCCAAGCCAAAAGCGCGTTTTTGCGCGCCACTCATCGTGCTGACGAGGACTTGTTGTCCGTCTGGCCCCTCAAGCCACGGCTCGCTGTCCGCTTCGAACTTTGCGTTGAAGCGCGTGAACTCGTTAGAAATCATTGCCCTAAAATGCCGGGTACAGCGCTCTTCCAACGATTCCTTGCAGATCGTCACTAGTTGATCTTTCGCGTCGTCCACAAGATTTCGCACTCTCTGCGCGATGTCGAGCTTCATCTGAACCGGGCTAACCTTCTNCTTGCCTGCCCTCCATTTGCCCGATCGCTCCGCGAAGATCGTTGATCTCGGCTTGAATGCCCCGCTCGCGGTGCTCAAGGCNNCGGCGAGGACGTTTTGAGCGTCTCGGTGATCATTCAGCGCTTGCTGAAGGTCCGTCTTCAGTTTCTCCAACTGCGGTTGAATATCCTTGATGCGCTCAAATCGCAATTTCGTATCCCGCAGGCGTGTTTCCACGTTCTGGAGATTAAGCGCTGCTTCCGCCAGTTTTCCGCCACCTGCTGAGGAGTATCGAGTGATCTTCTGCAGGATCGAAACGCGGTCCGCGTTTTGTAGGAACGGAAACTGATAGTCGTCAGCACAGCCATCGGGCGGTGGGCTCCAGAGCGCCTCTAGAGCGACTTCAAGCTGCTGCCGGAGTTGGCTGGTTTGTTCCTCCATGAGAGGAGGAGTTACGTTAGCGGCGCCATCGGTCGGCAAGACCTTCTCCACAATAGTGGCCGCCTTCCCTGATGCTTCGTCCTTGATTAGTAGCCAGCGGTCTCGTATTTGCTCAGCGCGGACAGTACCGGCGACACGATTGCTCGTTCGGCTTAGCGCGAGCGAGAGGGGAAGGTGGTTAATCCCACCCACCAATTCTTGCCGCAACTTTGCCTCGTCTGATTGAAGGGCTGCAACCGTATCCGCATACTCCTCGATGTCGGATGCTTTGTCTCCTACGATCGCATACAGTTCATTTTCTAGGCGTGCCCGTTCGTCCTCCGCTTTGGTCTTCGTCTTACGAGCTTCGGACAGTTGGGCTTGGACCTCGGTTAGTTCGTCCTTCTTCTTGTCGAGGCCCTCGCGTTTCTGATCCAATTCATCAACCCGGATCACGCCAACGTCGCGCTGGATCGCGGCTCGTTCGTTATTTATGAAGGTACGCAGACTGTCGCATAGTTGATCGAGGATACCAGTCCCATACAGTGTCTTCACTGCATCAAACAAGGCTCTGCCGCCTGCCGCCTCGACTCGCTCTTGTGCTTGCTCCCCGTCAAAGAACAGGCAAGGCATTACATTCGCGGGGAAAACTAGCTCTTGGATTCGGTTATTCGCATCCTGCCAGGATTCGCAGATCTTCTTTCGTCCATTTGTTTCGATCAAGACTTCTTCACCGTCCCGTGTATCTAGGCTCCTTACTCTTCCCGCGCCAAGGAAGTTCCAGCGCCTTTGAATCAAGATCGGAGATCCCTCATCGTCGGTAAATGTCAGCGAAACAGAGCAATGCGGGTCTTCGGAATCGCGCGCAGGTCGGTGCAACAAGCTTTCAATCAGGCGCTTGTAACTCCTGAGTTCAGCGTCTTCCTTCGTGGATTTGCGGAACCCCTCAATCAGATCCATCGCTTCACGGCCGAACAAACCGAGATATAGGGCCATTAGGAAGGAGGTCTTTCCGACGCCATTCTGCGCGCCGATAAGAATGACGTTCCGCTTGCCGCTGCGATCTGGTGCTGGCAGGTTGAAGGTCGCGTTCCTATAGCTTCTCCAGTTGCGGAGATGCAGTTGCGTCAGCTGCATGTGTTCTCCTCCGAACTGTCGATGAAGTCAGCGATCGCCGCGTTGAACTCTTGAGAAATGCCGATCTGTTTACCTCGACCAAGATTTGCTCGCTGAATCTCAATGAGTTCAGAAACCAATTCCATGGAAAGATCGTGCTTTTGCACAGGTCCCGAAGAACCTTCCTTGCTTCTTGATCACTGAGAATTGCGAGCGTTCTGCGCGCCATTTTTCCCTCCCCCAGCATAGATAATAGGCGGTCAGCCTTCCTCATCAAGTGCGTCGACTTGTCCTGAGCCCAAATAGACTTGATTGTTCGGATCTCGTCCTCCGAAATAAGTGGGACCTTGACCTGCTTCTGCAACTCCAGCAGTTTGTTCAGCACTTCTTCACGGGCCTCGAATGTCAACGGGCCAATACCATCCTGCCCATTGCGGCGTTGCTTCATCCGGTTGGCTTCGTCGTAGCAAAAATCTTTTAGCTCATCTCGGAATGTCGCCATCGGCACCAGATCTTCGAAACCCTTATCTATTTGGTTTCGGAAGGACTTGTCCTTATCTACAACGGTACAGGTCCAACAGCCGAATCGTACGGAAGAGCTTCCGCAAGATGGCTGCGCGTCCGGATCAAGCACCATCGGGCATTNCCCTCCAGTTGCATCTCGGTATAGTTTGACTAATGCACTGTGATTGCCACCCCACGGCGCCGGAGCCTCCATTAGGTACTCCCAAACTTCGTCGGTCGTCAGGTCTAAGATAGGCCTAAAAACCAAGCATCCGGCAATGTCGTTATGTGAATTTAATCTGCCACCGTTGTCATAACGCTTCGCTGTGGCCGCACGCGCAGCCGATTCGCTTCTGCGCACTCCTAGCAACAAGATTACTTCGCCCTCGGCTGCCACTTCGTTTCGCACAAAGTCCGTTGTCGGGCGGATCTTCATCCTATCTGTACACCACCGGAACATTCTAGTCGGCGCGGGATATCCTCGCCCTATCAAATTTACCCAGAAGGTTTGTTCAACGGGAGGCGTCGTCTTGTTGACTTCGAACGGAAGCTGCAACCCATCTAGGGAATGGCGAAGACTCTCTAGAGTTCCATCGACGTACGTCTGAACAATAGGAGACTCAACGAGGGTGTCGTTTGCAACCACGTGTACGGGGCGTTTTCTTTCCGACCAGGGGATCTCCAACAAAGACTCCACTACCAAATGAAGCACCAGTGTGGAGTCCTTTCCGCCCGAAAATCCAATGATCCAAGGATGTTTGTGAGGCGTGCGGTATTCGTCCTTTATCTCATTCTTGATTCGAGAAATTTTCTCAGCTAGCGTGTTCTGATAATCCATAAATCCTGCTGCGGAAGCGCTGAAGGCGAGGGCATAGTTAGGCAATTTGCGAATACTATGCCTCGGATGGTTGCCACGTAAAGCTAAGTCTTTCCGGAGATTCAAAAATTCAGTTGCTACTTGATTTCAGCCGAATCCCGAAATCCGACCGAGGGCGTGGTGCGCATCCCAGGCAGTGATGTTCAGCCGGCGGCCCCGGGAATGCGTCCGGCCCTGCGGCCGATGGCGAGACCGCCGGACTATTTGTATGGCGATCCCCGGAATCCCCGGAATGCAAAAAGCCAACCCCGGAGGATTGGCTAAGCGCAAGAAGTGCAAACAAATTTCTTGGCTCCCCGACTTGGGCTCGAACCAAGGACCTACGGATTAACAGTCCGGCGCTCTACCGACTGAGCTATCGGGGAACAGAGGCGCGCATGTTAGTCAGTAAAAGCAGTCCAGTCAAGGGAATGCAGGATATACTGCCAAAAATCTTCACCCCCATGGACCAGAATTTAGTTTACGCAAAGACCCCCATCGGGGATGAGGCTGTCCGGCAGCGGACACGTGTTGCCCGTCGCAATTTGCGTATGGTTCTCGTGCTGGTCGATGGCAAGATGACCGTCGGCGAATTGGGCGCAAAGCTCAATGATCCCGGTCTGGTCGAGAATGCGCTTCATGAGTTGGAACAGGGTGGGTATATTGCGCCCAGCTTGGAGGCGGTGTCGGTCTGGCAAGAGAGCAAGTTGCAGCTCCAGAGGCTCAAGGCGCCGGTTGCGTCTTCGCCCGGCGGCAGGCTGTCGAGTCATTTGGACTCGCCGGATGCAGCCAGCGGCTTCTCAACTTTCGGCAGGCCCATTCTTCCGGCCGGAGTGGCAATTGATATCGCCGGGAGGATCCGGCGGCGCAAACGCCTTCGTCTNGGGTCGCTGCGCTCGCGATTGACCTACGTGGGGTTCGGGTTGGTCGCCGTTGCGCTCGTCGCCATGGCAGTTCTTCTGTTCTTCCCGTATGATCGCTTCAAGCCTGCCATCGAGAATGAACTCGCGCGCGTCTGGCAGGTGCCCGCAAGGGTCGGCGACGTTAGGCTGATCCTGCTGCCGCAACCCGGCTTGTTGCTCTCGGACGTGCGAGTCGGTGAGGGTGGGGAATCGGTGTTGGAAAAGATTCGCGTTCATTCGTTGTTCGCGATGCTCGGATCAGGCACCCAGAGCCTGCAGCGCATCGAGATTTCCGGCGGAACGGTAGTTGCCGATCATCTGGTTGGATTGTCGCCGGCCGACAACGGGCGGCGCAAGAGCAACCAGAAATGGCTGATGCAGCACGTTGACGTCGAAAATCTGTCAGTCGCTGCCGGCCCTTTGTCACTCCGTCAACTCAGCGGAGATATTTCCTTTGGCCCGGACGGCGGGATCGAGAAGGCTTCCTTGCGGGCAAGCGACAATACTCTACGCATAACTGCCGAGCCGACGCCGCTGGGCCTTAGGCTCACGATTGAAGGATTTGGCTGGCGTCCGACCGACGCACCGCCAGTGACCTTCGATTCCCTGCATGCGACCGGCCTGTTGCAGAAGGGCAGGCTGGTCGTCAACAGTTTCGACATGCAGACGCTTGGCGGCGTGCTCCGGGGCAACTGGCTTGTGGAATGGAACCAGGGACTGGTCATGGCCGGCAATGCAACTCTCGAGCGCATCGATTGCCGCAGGATGACTGCCCTTTTNGCACCCTCGCTGGCCCTCGAGGGAGACCTGATGGGGAACCTCCGTCTGCGCGGGGCCGGCGTCGACTGGGACTCAGCCTGGGCGAACACCGATGCCGCGCTCGAAGCCATGGTGCTGCGCGGCATCCTGAACGGCGTCGATCTGGGAGAGGCCGCGCGCCGCGGTCGCGGCTCCACGGTTCGTGCCGGAAGCACGAAATTCGAACGCTTGACGGTCAATGTCACCATTGATCCGCGGCAGATTCGTGGGCGTAACGTGGCGATGAACGCCGGGATGTTTACCGCAACTGGCCAATTCATGGCGACGCGCGACCGCCAGGTTGACAGCAGCCTTCAGGTGACGATGCAGACGTCGGTCTCGTCGTTGACTCAAACGATGATAGTCAGCGGGACGCTTCCCAATCTGCAGGCCAGCGTTCGCTAGCCTGCGAGCAAGAAGAAGGCAAGGAGCGCGCCTCGCCCGGGTTTCTTCCCGCCCGTTTCAGCCGTTGTTCAGCCGTTGGTCACTGCGGCGATTGCTTTGGCAACGTAATCGACGTTCCTGGAGTTCAGTGCAGCCAGGCAGATGCGGCCGGTCGAAACGGCATAGATGCCGAATTCTTCCTTCATGCGCTCCACCTGCGCAGCCGTCAGTCCTGTGTACGAGAACATTCCGCGTTGCTGGACAACGAACGAAAAGTCCTGCGCCACGCCCTGCGCCTTGATTGCTTCGACGAGACCGGTACGCATGCCGCGGATACGGTCGCGCATACCGGCCAGTTCGGTTTCCCACATCTGGCACAGTTCTGGCGACGCGAGCACGCCGGCAACGAGGGCGCCGCCGTGGATCGGCGGATTGGAGTAGTTGGTGCGGATGACGCGCTTGACCTGCGACATGACGCGCGCCGATTCTTCTTTGCTCGCAGTGACAATGGACAGTGCGCCGACACGCTCTCCATAGAGCGAGAAGCTCTTCGAGAAGGAACTGGCGACAAAAAACTGCAGGCCAGAGTTCGATAGTGCGCGGACAGCTGCGGCGTCGGCATCGATCCCGTCGGCGAAACCTTGGTAAGCCATGTCGAGGAAGGGCACCAAGCCCTTGTCCTTGCAGATTGCGACCACTTCGTCCCATTGCGCTTGCGAGAGGTCGGCGCCCGTCGGATTGTGGCAGCAGGCGTGGAGAACAATGACGGAACCGGCAGCGAGGGCATTGAGCGAAGCCTTCATTCCGGAAAAGTTCANCCCGCGCGTCGCGGCATCGTAGTACGCATAGTTATTGACTTCGAAGCCGGCCGATTCGAAGAGGGCGCGGTGGTTCTCCCAGGAGGGATCGCTGATATACACCCGGGCCTCGGGGTTGAGGCGCTTCAGGTAGTCTGCGCCGACCTTCAGCGCGCCGGTGCCACCGAGCGCCTGGGCGGTAATCACCTGTCCGTTGGCCAGCATGCCCGAATCCTTGTCGAAAAGCAGGTTCTGCACAGCCTGGTTATAGGCGGGTGCTCCTTCGATCGGCTGATAGCCGCGTGGAGGGGCAGCCTTCAGGCGGGTCTCCTCGGCAATCCTGACGGCGCCGAGCAACGGAATCTTGCCGTTGTCGTCAAAGTANNCGCCGACACCGAGATTGACCTTGGTGTCACGGGGATCGGCGTTGAAGGCTTCGTTTAGTCCGAGAATGGGGTCGCGCGGGGCCATTTCCACCGCAGCAAAGATCGAAGAAGACATAGAAACTCCATGAAGAAATCGAAAAAGCTGTCCGCGCAGCAATGTTTCACTGCGCGCGAAACCGTAAAATTCTAGCATGAGCGAAATCAAGACCGGCAGTCCGGTTGTTTCCTTCGACGGCAGCCCCTTCCGGCTGCACCAGCCCTTTCCNCCCGCAGGCGACCAGCCCGAGGCGATCCGCCTGCTGGTCGAAGGGCTCGCCGATGGGTTGTCCTATCAGGTCTTGCTCGGGGTGACCGGCTCCGGCAAGACTTATACGATGGCGAATGTGATTGCCCGCACCGGTCGGCCAACGCTGGTGCTGGCTCCCAACAAGACGCTCGCTGCCCAGTTGTACTCCGAGTTCAAGGAATTCTTTCCGGAAAATGCGGTGGAGTACTTCGTTTCGTATTATGACTACTACCAGCCCGAGGCCTACGTGCCGTCGCGCGACCTCTATATCGAAAAGGACAGTTCGATCAACGACCACATCGAGCAGATGCGGCTGTCGGCCACGAAAAGCCTGATCGAGCGGCGCGATGTGGTGATCGTCGCCACCGTTTCCTGCATCTACGGCATCGGCGACCGTGACGAGTATCACAACATGATCCTGACGATGCGCGTCGGCGATCGTCTGGATCAGCGCGCGATCGTCAAGCGCCTGACCGAGATGCAGTACGAGCGCAACGACATGGACTTTCACCGCGGAATCTTCCGCGTGCGTGGCGACGTGATCGACATCTTTCCAGCCGAGCATGCCGAGCATGCAATCCGTGTTTCCCTGTTCGATGATGAAATCGAAGGCTTGCAGTACTTTGACCCACTGACCGGCCATCTCTTGCACAAGGCATTGCGCTTCACCGTCTTTCCGGCATCGCACTACGTGACNCCCCGGGGAACTGTGCTGCGTGCCATCGAGGCGATCAAGGAAGAATTGCGCGAGCGCATCGATTTCTTCAATAAGAGCAACAAACTGGTCGAAGCCCAGCGCATCGAGCAGCGCACCCGTTTCGACCTTGAACTCCTCGACCAGATCGGCTTCTGCAAGGGAATCGAGAATTACTCGCGCCATTTTTCGGGGCGCCAGGCAGGTGAGCCGCCACCGACCCTGATCGACTATCTGCCGTCCGATGCCTTGATGTTCATCGACGAGTCGCACGTGACCATCGGCCAGGTCGGTGGCATGTACAAAGGCGATCGTTCACGCAAGGAAAACCTCGTCGATTATGGCTTTCGCCTGCCCTCAGCGCTGGATAACCGCCCGTTGCAGTTCAACGAGTTCGAGGCTCACCTGCGGCAGACGATCTTTGTCTCGGCGACGCCGGCGGACTACGAAAGCCGGCACGCCGGACAGGTGGTCGAGCAACTGGTGCGCCCGACCTGGCTGATAGATCCGAAGGTCATCGTGCGCCCGGCATCCACCCAGGTCGATGACCTCCTGGTGGAAATCCGTCAGCGGGTGGAGGCTGGCGAGAGGGTTCTCGTAACCACGCTGACCAAGCGCATGGCCGAGGATCTCACCGATTTTCTGGCCGACAACGGGGTCAAGGTGCGTTACTTGCACTCGGACATCGATACGGTCGAGCGCGTGGAGATCGTTCGTGACCTGCGTCTGGGCGAGTTCGACGTTCTGATCGGGATCAATCTGCTGCGTGAGGGACTGGATATTCCCGAGGTATCGCTGGTGGCCATTCTCGATGCCGACAAGGAGGGATTCCTGCGCTCGGAGCGTTCGCTGATCCAGACAATTGGCCGCGCGGCGCGCCATATCAATGGCACAGCGATCCTTTATGCTGATACGATTACACATTCCATGGATCGCGCCATCGGCGAAACCGAACGGCGCCGCGAGAAACAGATTCTCTTCAATGCGCAACGCGGGACCACACCCCGCGGCGTGTCGAAGGTGATCAAGGACATGATCGACGGCGTCTATAATGGCGAGTCTGCCCGGAGCGAGGTGAAGGCGGCGCAGGAGCAGGCGGCATACGAGATCATGGACGAGAAAGCGGTGGCAAGGGAAATCAGGCGCCTGGAAAAAGTGATGCTCGAGGCAGCGCGAAATCTGGAATTCGAAGATGCAGCGAATGCTCGCGATGAATTGTTTCGCTTGCGGGAACGGGTGTTCGGCGCCGCGCCGCACGACCGCGATGGGGGCTAGATGGCATGAGCTATCGGGTGCTGCTGGTCTGCATGGGCAACATCTGCCGCTCCCCGACGGCCGANGGGGTCTTGCGCAAATATCTACAAGACAATAGGTTGGCCGAGTTTGTTGAAGTGGACTCCGCTGGGACGCATGGCTATCACGTCGGCGAGGCGCCGGATTCCCGGACGCAGCGGGCCGCCGCGGCGAGAGGTTACAACCTCTCGCAGTTGCGGGCCCGCAAGGTGGCGGCACAGGACATCGACTACTTCGACCTGATCCTGGCAATGGACAGGAGCAATCTCGACAACCTGCGCCGCATGGCGCCGCCCGAGGCGCACCAGCGCCTCAGACTGTTCATGGAATACGCCAGGAACTTCGACGATGACGAAGTCCCTGATCCCTACTATGGCCTTGGGCACGGCTTTGACCTGGTCCTCGACATGATCGAGGATGGCGCGCAGGGATTGGTCGACGAACTCAGGCAGCGCTTCGGCAGGACGTGAAGACCGGGCGCGGGATCCAGGAGGGCATGCGAGGGCTCTCCCGGACTCCTGTTTCGCCAGCCTATTTGACGGTTTCGACCATGACCAGCGGTGCCTCTTCGGCTGTCGCGGAGTGTGCTTGCTGCTTGCGGGGCCGCCCAAGCCGGGGTGCCGGTTCGCTTGGAACGACTGCGGCCGGCACCGTCGTCTGCACCAGGACGAGTCCGCTGTCGCTCAGCGCCTTTTCAAGGGTGACCGTCGGTTCGGCAGCGGCAGGCGCNNCGGTCGCGGCGTGATTTCCTGCTTTTGGAATGTCGACCGCAGCAACGTCAAACGCGACAGCCTCAGGCACTGCGATTTCGCCCGTCAGCGAAACGGGGACGGGCTCGGCAGCAGCCGGGGCCGGCTCGATGGCCAAGGCCAAGGGCGCGGGTTCTGAGACAACCGGCAACGCCTCGACTGGCGCCAGCACTGCCGGAGTTTCAGCGCCAAACATGCGCTCGCTCTCGACTGGCGGTATCACGACCACCACCGGTTCCTCGCCGAGGGTGGAGATGACATCGGGTGTCGCTTCCGGGATTCCCGAAGCAACGGCACCATCAGGCTCGTTGCGCCTTTCGCCGCGGCCACGGCCACCGCGGCGACCGCGGCGGCGACTGGACTGCTCTTCGGTCGTACCGGCGCCTTCGCGGGCGGCGTTGGTGTCGGGCGGGAGGCTGCCTGCCGCGACCCCGGCGACGGCCGCAGGCTGGACAGGCCTGTTGTCAACGGCTTCAGGCTGCTGGCGCGGCACGCGCTCCTTGCGCTCGGCGCGCGGGCGACGTTCCTGACGCTCGCCACCTGCGCTCGTCTCTTCACGCGGGTTCTTCTCGGCAACGCGCTCGTTGCGGCTGCCAGGGCGTTCCTGACGCTCGCCGATGCGTTCGCCGGTTTCCTCGTTCCTGCGACTGCCGGAGTTCCTGCCGCCCCGACGGCTGTCACGGATCGGCCCGCGCTCGCTACGTTCGGGGCCGCGAGCATCGCCAGTCGTCCGGAGCGGTTCGGGAGCAGGTGCCGGCGCACTCGGCGCCGGGGTCTTGCGAAACAAGGCGATGATTCTTGCAAACACGCCTTGTCCTGAATCTGGTGGCGGCATCGGCACTTGAGCCGGTGCGGCGGTTGCTGTCCGGGACAGATTCGGTGCAGGTTGCTCCGNGGAGACGCCCTTGATGACCGCTTCCTGGCGGGGCTTGGCGGCTTCCTGCTGGGTAGCCTGCTTGATCGCTTCCTCGAGCGGCACATCGACCATTTTGTAGGAAGGCTCGCGCAGATCCTCATTGTTCAGATCGTCGTGGCGCAACCGGGTAATCGAATGGGCCGGGGTCTCGAGATGGATGTTCGGGATAAGCAGGATGGTGACCTTGTGGCGCAACTCGATGGCCTGGATGTCCGGGCGCTTCTCGTTGAGCAGGAACGTGGCGACATCGACGGGGACCTGGACATGCACGGCACCCGTGTTCTCTTTCATCGCTTCCTCTTCCAGAATCCGCAGGATGTGCAGCGCGGCAGATTCAGTGGAGCGGATATGGCCGGTGCCGGTACAGCGCGGGCACGAGATGTAGCTGGTTTCAGCCAGGGCCGGGCGCAGCCTTTGGCGCGACAATTCCATCAGGCCGAACCGGCTGATCTTGCCCATCTGCACGCGGGCCCGGTCGAATCGCAGCGCATCGCGCAAGCGGTTCTCCACCTCGCGCTGGTTCCGCTGGTTCTCCATGTCGATGAAGTCGATGACGATCAGGCCGCCGAGGTCGCGCAGACGCAACTGGCGCGCCAGTTCTTCGGCAGCTTCAAGGTTGGTCTTGTAGGCCGTTTCCTCTATGTCGGCACCCCTGGTGGCACGACCCGAGTTGACGTCGACGGCGACCAGCGCTTCCGTGTGGTCGATGACGACAGCACCGCCGGAAGGCAGATTGACCTGACGGACGAAGGCGGTTTCGATCTGGTGTTCGATCTGGAAACGCGAGAACAGAGGCACATCGTCACGATAGCGCTTGACGCGATTGACGTTGGCTGGCATGACAGTGCCCATGAAGGCGCGCGCCTGTTCGTAAACCTCGTCGGTGTCGATCAGGATCTCGCCGATTTCCGGCTGGAAGTAGTCACGGATGGCACGGATGACCAGGCTGCCTTCAAGATAGATCAGGAAGGCGCCGCTCTGCTGCCGGGCAGCGCCTTCGATGGCGTTCCAGAGTTGCAGCAGATAATTCAGATCCCACTGCAGTTCCTCGGCCTGGCGCCCGATGGCCGCCGTGCGGGCGATCAGGCTCATGCCGCTGGGTACTTCGAGCTGATCCATCGTGTCGCGCAGTTCGGCACGCTCGTCGCCATCGACGCGACGGGAAACGCCACCGCCACGCGGGTTGTTCGGCATCAAGACGAGGTAGCGGCCGGCAAGTGACACATAGGTGGTCAGGGCGGCGCCCTTGTTGCCACGCTCGTCCTTGTCAACCTGGACGATCAGCTCCTGGCCTTCCTTCAGCGCCTCGTTGATCTTGGCGCGGCTGACCTCGACACCGGGCTGGAAATAGGCGCGGGAAATTTCCTTGAAGGGCAGAAAACCGTGGCGTTCGCCGCCATAGTCGATAAAGCAGGCTTCAAGGCTGGGTTCGATGCGGGTGATGACACCTTTGTAGATGTTGCTCTTGCGTTGTTCCTTGGCGGCCGATTCAATGTCGAGGTCTATCAGTTTCTGGCCATCGACGATGGCGACACGAAGTTCTTCGGCCTGTGTCGCATTGAAAAGCATGCGTTTCATTATTTGGGGGCTCCAGCGCACCAAGGCACGCTGCAACGGATCCCGTGCAGGCAGCGACAGTTAAGTTATCGGGTTGCGTCATGCGAAAGAAGGCAAAAGCGACGACAAAAGCGCTGATTTGGACCGGTTCGCGAATTGTTCTATTGAAAGGCTCGGCCTGAAAATTCCTGCAACGGGCAATCCGTGCGTGCTTACGGTGGGCTTATCCATTACCATCACTACTTGTGGTGAGTGAACTTAACCAGTCGCTTCACGTTGGTCTGGTTTGTGCAACTGGCCAAGGGAGACTTCGGAGCCTGCCGCGTGACGGGCGCACCTGGGGCGCGAAGCAAGCGGTCTGACGGTTCAGGATCTCCTGCAAACCGGAAAATGAAGCGAGGGCAGTATATTGCAAAATGAACGGCGCTGGTAACAATTCGGTTACCCATCTGATGATCGGCGAAGACGATCCGGGCCAGCGTCTCGACAACTTCCTGATCCGCATCTGCAAGGGTGTTCCCAAGAGCCACATCTATCGCATCCTGCGCAGCGGGGAAGTCCGTGTGAACAGGCGGCGGGTCGCCGCAGGTTATCGGCTCTGCGTCGGGGATGTCCTGCGCCTGCCGCCGCTCCGGATGGCCGAACGGCCTCAGTGCGAGGTTGACGAGGCAGCCAAGCAGCGCGTCGATCTGCCGATAATC
This sequence comes from Dechloromonas sp., assembly GCA_013693915.1. Lineage (GTDB taxonomy): Bacteria > Pseudomonadota > Gammaproteobacteria > Burkholderiales > Rhodocyclaceae > Azonexus. Next base: position 2,164,414 of record CP059264.1, read on the forward strand.
TACGAGGACGAAGCCATGCTGGTCATCGACAAGCCAGACGGCATTGCCGTGCATGGTGGCAGCGGTGTCAGCTTCGGCGTCATCGAGGCACTCCGCCGGCAACGTCCCGAGGCCAGGTTTCTCGAACTGGCGCACCGTCTCGACCGCGAAACCTCGGGCATCCTGCTGATCGGCAAGAAGCGGCTCGCCTTGACGGCGCTGCACGACATGTTCCGCGAGCATGGCGCCAGCGCCGACAAGCGGTACCTGATGCTGGTCAAGGGGCGCTGGATGAACACGACGCAGCACGTCAGACTGCCGCTGCACAAGTATCTGACGGAAGGCGGAGAGCGGCGGGTGTCGGTGAATCCCGAAGGAAAGGACTCGCACACGGTTTTCCGGCTGTTGGTGCGCTGGCCGGAGATCAGCCTGCTCGAGGCCCAGCTTAAGACCGGGAGAACCCATCAGATCCGCGTGCATCTCGCGCACCTGGGATTTCCGATACTCGGTGACGAAAAATACGGCGACTTCGCGCTCAACCGGGATCTCAAGCGCGCCGGACTCAAGCGCATGGCATTGCACGCCTGGCGCATCGCTCTGCGGCACCCGCTGAGCGGAGCGTCTCTGGAATGCACCGCTCCGCTGCCGAAGGCCATCGCCGGCTACATTGCCGCGGTCGACGGCGAAAAGACGCGTGAATTCAGNCGCCGACGGTCTCGAACAGATCATCGGCAGGCGGCCCTGATCGCCATGAAGTACGATCTGGTGGTCTTCGATTGGGACGGGACGCTGCTTGATTCGGCGGGAGCGATCGTCCAGGCCATCCAGGACGCATGTCGCGACATTGGCCATCCNCCGCCCGGCGACGATCGGGCGCGGCATGTGATCGGCCTTGGCCTGGCAGATGCACTGCGCCATGCGGCGCCGGACCTGCCCCGGAANCGCTACCAAGCGATGGTTGATCGCTACCGCTTTCACTATCTCGGCGCGGATCATCGACTGACCTTGTTCGCGGGAATCCCCGAGTTGCTGACCGAACTGCAGTCAGCCGGGCACATCCTGGCGATCGCTACCGGCAAGAGCCGCCTCGGGCTGGAACGGGCGCTCGATCATTCCGGGTTGCGTCCGTTGTTTCAGGCGTCGCGCTGCGCTGACGAATGTCATTCGAAGCCGAACCCGCAGATGCTCGAGGAATTGATGACGGAATTTGGCGTCGCCGGTGATGCGACCCTGATGATCGGCGACACCTCGCACGACCTCCTGATGGCGCAGAATGCGGGCGTCGCTGGTCTTGCCGTCACCTACGGCGCGCACGCGCACGATCATCTGCTCGAACATCGTCCCCTGGCTTGCCTGCATACCGTCGCGGAACTCGGAACTTGGCTCAGGAAAACGCCTGATCTGCGCCAGCGCCGATCTTGACGAGGCCGGCACGGGTTTCCGCTTTCGGGTAAACCTCGCTGGGCACGAGGCAGATGCCTTCGCCGTTCGCTTTCGCGGTAAGGTCTTCGGCTACATCAACGAATGCGGGCACATCCCGGCACAACTTGATTGGCGGCCGGGAGAGTTCTTCGATGAATCCAAGCTATACTTGATCTGCTCGGTCCATGGCGCGCTTTATGCTCCGGACTCGGGTCGGTGCCTTGGCGGGCGCTGTCAAGGCAAAGGCCTGGCGGCACTTGTTCTCGACGAGGCTGATGGTCAGGTCTTTCTGGTGCAAGAAAACGTTCATGGATAATTCCCAAGGTCCCAACAATTCCCCGGACTGGGAGCGGAAGACGCTCGAGAAGCTGCTGTTCCTGACTCTTGAAGAACAGAAGAACCGGCGGCGTTGGGGAATCTTCTTCAAATTCCTCGTTTTCGGCTATCTTGCTTTCGTTCTTGTTGTCCTGGTCGATTGGGGAACCGAGGCATCGCATCAGGAGCGCCATACGGCATTGATCGAGATGACCGGCATGATCGAGACGAAAGGGGCGTCCAATGCCGAAAAGATAATCGAATCGCTGCAAGGCGCCTTCAAGGAAAAGAATGTTGCCGGAGTGATCTTGCGCATCAACAGCCCAGGTGGCAGCCCGGTTCAGGCCGGACTGATCAACGACGAGATTCGCAGGCTGCGCGCCAGGCATCCCGAAACTCCGCTCTACGCGGTGGTCGAGGACATCTGTGCTTCGGGCGGCTACTACGTGGCTGCAGCCGCGGACAAGATCTACGTCAACAAGGCCAGCATCGTCGGTTCCATCGGCGTTCTGATGGACGGCTTCGGNTTCACCGGAACGATGGAGAAACTGGGCGTCGAGCGGCGCCTGCTGACGGCCGGCAACAACAAGGGCTTTCTCGACCCGTTCTCGCCACAGAATCCGAATCAGACAGCGCACGCGCAGGTCATGCTCGACGAAATTCACCGGCAGTTCATCGACGTCGTCAAAGCCGGGCGTGGCGAACGTCTCAAGGAAACCCCGGAAATGTTCTCGGGGCTGATGTGGACCGGTGACCAAAGCGTCAAGCTCGGTCTGGCCGACGACTTCGGCAGTGTCGATTCGGTGGCGCGCGATGTGATCAAGGCCGAGAAGGTGCTCGATTATTCGGTCAGAGACAACATCGCCGAGCGGTTTGCCAGGCGCCTCGGGGCTGGCGCTGTCAACACCATGTGGAAGGGGCTTTCCGAAGCCGCGGCTGGCGTCAGCCTGCGCTGAGGCTGCTCACGCCAACAGCAGGAACACCGTCGGACGCCGCTCGATTACGGGCGGCGTTTGCTNTTTCCACTGCCGGATCGTGCGTGTCACGACCGATTCGCCCGGCAGCGTCAGGTCGGTTGCCAGGGTCAGGCGGGTTGCCGGATCACAGACCTGCAGGGCGGTTGCGAATAGCGGCTGGTTGCGGTAAGGCGTTTCGATGAAGATTTGCGTTTGCTGCCGCGTTCGCGACTCGCTTTCGAGGTCGCGCAAGGCTTTCGCCCGCTCGGCTTCCTTTGCCGGAAGATAGCCGTGGAAGGCAAAACGCTGTCCGTTCAGGCCCGAAGCCATGAGCGCCAGCAGCAGCGAGGAGGGACCGATCAGCGGGACGACGCGGATGTATTCCTGCTGGGCGAGCGCCACCAGGCTGGCACCGGGGTCGGCAACAGCCGGGCAGCCCGCTTCCGAGAGCAGCCCGACATTATGGCCAGCGCGTAGTGGCAGCAGCAGGCGTTCCAGCGCTTCCGGCCTGGTGTGCTCGTTGAGTTCGGCAAGCTGCAATTCCTGCAAAGGCACGTCGGTGGAGAGCGCCTTCAGGAAGGCGCGGGCGCTCTTCGGCTGTTCGACAATGAAGTGGGAGAGCGGACGGACCGCGGCCAGCACACTTGCCGGGAGCGATTCTTCAGGCGGTGTCGGGCCGAGCGGCACAGGTATCAGAAAGAGCGTCCCCGCCATCAGGGAATCGCCACGCCCTGTCGCCGCAGCAGGGCACAAAGGGCGATCAGGGGCAGACCGATCAGCGCATTCGGATCATCGCCGACGATACGGCACAGAAGCGCGATCCCGAGACCTTCGGCGCGGGCGGAACCGGCGCAATCAAAGGCCGGCTCGCGGCACAGGTAGCTTTCGATCTCTTCATCGCTCAGGTCGCGGAAGGTAACCAGGGTAGGGACACCACAGACCTCGGCCAAACCGGTGCGGGCGTTATAGAGGCAGAGGCCGCTGAAGAAATTGACCGTCTTCCCCGAGAGGGCACGCAATTGCTCGACTGCGCGCTCATGGCATCCCGGCTTGCCGTAGATCAGGCCATCGACCGTGGCAACCTGGTCGCTGCCGATGATCAGGGCGTCGGGATGGGCGTTCGCGACGGCCCGCGCCTTGGCTTCTGAAAGACGCAATGCCATTGCTTCCGGGGTTTCTCCTGGCCAACGACTTTCGTCGGTTAGCGGGCTGGCAACTGCAAACGGCAAGCCGAGACGGCCCAGCAATTCGCGACGGTATGGCGAAGTCGACGCAAGAATCAGGGCCTGTGACATAAAACTTCCAATATAACAGAGTGTTGCCGGAACTTCTTAAAGTGACACTTTGTTTTGACTTAGGGCGCAAGAGATAATATCATTACGCGTTTGAGTCGCAAGAGCTTGAGCTTGAAAAGGATTTCGGATGCTTTCGCGTTTTCCCGTGAGCGTCGTGTCGTTGAGGGAAAGCTGGCGCTATCCAGCCTTGAGCGCCTGCATGACCTGCTAGCCGAGACGGCTGGAGAAGTGGGCTTCCGCATCGGCGGACTGACCGGGGAAAGGGGAGAGTCGTTGCTGCATCTTGAGGTTTCGGGATCGCTCCTGCTGGCCTGTCAGCGCTGTCTTGAAGCCGTTCCGTTCGAGCTTGATGTCGATATTTTCCTGGAACTGCTTCCGGAAGGTGTTGAGGTGTCGCAGGACGAGATGGAAGACGACACGCGTGATTTCCTGCCGGTGGCGGGCAAACTGGATGTAGCCGAATTGGTGGAGGACGAAATCCTTCTGGCTCTGCCGGTTGCGCCAAGGCATGAAGGATGTGGTTTGCCAAGCTCGGTCGTTGCAGGCGAGCGGATTCATCCGTTCGCGCAACTGGCCGGACTCAGAGGCAAGCTGAACTGATTTTTTGGAGTAAGAGAAATGGCTGTTCAACAGAACAAGAAATCCCCTTCCAAGCGTGGCATGCATCGCGCTCACGACTTCCTGTCCAATCCGTCGCTGGCCGTCGAGCCGACCACGGGCGAAGTGCATCTGCGTCACCATATTTCGCCCAATGGCGTCTATCGGGGCAAGAAGGTTCTCAAGGCCAAGGGCGAGTAATTGTTCGATGAAGGGCAGGCTGCCCGTTCCGGGCCGCCTGCCCTTCGTTTTGCCATGACAGCCCGCATCGCCATCGATTGCATGGGAGGAGACCACGGACCGTCGGTCACGGTGCCGGCGTCCCTGCGTTTCCTCGAAGACCATCCCGCCGCCAGCCTGATCCTCGTCGGCCGCGAGGAAATGTTGCAACCGCTGCTGGGCAATCGGGCTGCTGATTCCCGCCTGCGTGTCGTCCACGCGTCGGAACTTGTGGAGATGCACGAATCGCCCGCGCTCGCATTGCGCAACAANAAGGATTCGTCGATGCGGGTAGCGATCAACCTTGTCAGGAATGGCGAGGCGGATGCCTGCGTGTCGGCGGGCAACACCGGTGCGCTGATGGCGATTTCACGGTTTGTGATGAAGATGATGCCGGGAATCGAGCGACCGGCGATCTGTGCAGCCGTGCCAACAGCCAAAGGGCATACCCACATGCTCGACCTTGGTGCCAACGTCGATTGCGGACCGGAACATCTGCTCCAGTTCGGCATCATGGGTGCGATGCTGGTCGCCGCCATGGAGCACAGCGAGCGCCCGACCGTCGGCATCCTCAATATCGGCGAGGAGGAGATCAAGGGCAACGAGGCGGTCAAGGCCGCCGCCGACCTTCTCCGCGCGGCGGACCTCAATTTCATCGGCAACGTCGAGGGCGATGGCATCTACAAGGGCGATGCCGATGTCGTCGTCTGCGACGGTTTCGTCGGCAATGTTGCGCTGAAAGCGTCGGAGGGGCTGGCGCAGATGCTGGGTTCCTCGCTGCGCGGGGAGTTCAAGCGCAACTGGATGACCAAGTTGGCAGCCGTCATTGCGATGTCTGTCCTCAACAATTTCAAGCAACGCTTCGACCATCGCCGCTACAACGGGGCTATCCTGCTGGGCCTGCGCGGCATATCGGTCAAGAGCCACGGATCGGCCGATCCTTTCGCTTTTCGCTACGCCATTGGCCGTGCCTATGATGCGGCCGAGAACCGCGTCCTCGAGCGGATCGCCGCGCGCATCGCAGCGCTGACCGACGCGCCGGTTGCCAGCGTCGAGGAGGGCGCCTGAATGTATGCGCGACTGACCGGCACCGGCAGCTACCTTCCCGGCACCGCGGTTAGCAATGACGACCTGGCGGCGCGCGGCATCGACAGCAATGACGAGTGGATCGTTTCGCGTACCGGCATTCGCAGCCGCTTCCTGGCGGCGCCGGAAACGACCTCAAGCGAACTGGGGCTGGTCGCTGCGCAGCGGGCGCTGGATATGGCAGGCGTCGCGGCCAGCGACATTGACCTGATTATCGTCGCGACATCGACTCCGGATTTCATCTTTCCCAGTACCGCCTGCCTAATCCAGGGCAGGCTCGGCAGCAGCAAGGGCGCTGCCGCGTTCGACGTCCAGGCCGTCTGCAGCGGCTTCGTCTATGCTCTGGGGATCGCCGAGAAATTCATCCGCTCGGGCAGCCACAGCAAGGCGCTGGTCATCGGCGCCGAAGTGTTTTCGCGGATTCTCGACTGGAACGATCGGGGCACCTGTGTGCTGTTCGGTGACGGGGCCGGGGCGGTGGTCCTCGAAGCGGCGGAAGAGCCAGGGATCCTGACCACGGCGATGCATGCCGATGGCACCCAGAACGGCATCCTGAATGTTCCGGGCCAGGTCTGCGGGGGCCAGGTCACCGGCGACCCATTCCTGCGCATGGACGGTCAGGCGGTCTTCAAGTTCGCCGTGCGTGTTCTGGCTGAGGTCGCCGAAGAGGTGTGCGTTGACGCTGGCATCCCGACGAACGCAGTAGAATGGCTGGTTCCGCATCAGGCAAATATTCGTATCATGGAAGCCACAGCAAAGAAACTTGGCATTGACCGCGACCGGGTGATCATCACCGTCGATCGCCATGGCAACACTTCCGCCGCGTCAGTGCCGCTGGCACTCGATGAAGCGGTGCGTGACGGGCGCATCCGGAGGGGCCAGAGAGTGCTGCTGGAAGGCGTCGGTGGTGGCTTCACCTGGGGCGCGGCCCTGCTCGAATTCTGATCCGGGAGAGGGAAAACATGTCTTTCGCTTTCGTATTTCCAGGCCAGGGCTCCCAAAGCGTTGGCATGATGACTGCCTACGGCGATGCTGCCATGGTGCGCGCGACCTTCGACGAGGCTTCCGCTGCTCTTGGTGATGACCTCTGGGCGATGGTCGCTGAAGGTCCGGCGGAAGCACTTGCGCAGACAGTGAACACGCAGCCGGTCATGCTGACTGCCGGCATTGCTGCCTGGCGGCTTTGGCGGGAGAAGGGTGGCCGCATCCCCGCTGTAGTAGCCGGTCACAGTCTCGGCGAGTATTCGGCACTGGTCGCCGCCGGCGTCATCGAACTCAAGGATGCCGTGCCGCTCGTTCGGCTGCGCGCAGCCGCGATGCAGGAAGCCGTTCCGTTTGGCACAGGCGCCATGGCGGCAATTCTTGGCCTCGAGGATGAGGGTATCGCCGCCGCCTGTAGCGAGGCAGCGCAAGGCGAGGTTGTCGAGCCGGTCAATTTCAATGCTGCTGGTCAGACGGTCATTGCTGGGCACAAGGCGGCGGTCGAGCGCGCCATGGAGGCCTGCAAGGCGCGTGGCGCCAAGATGGCAAAGGCCCTCCCGGTTTCCGCGCCGTTCCATTCGTCGCTGATCCGCCCGGCAGCCGACAAGCTGGCGGCGCGTCTGGCAGAGCTGGACTTCGTGAAGCCGGTTGTTCCAGTGATCAACAATGTCGATGTCGCGATCGAGAGCGAACCGGACCGCATCAAGGATGCGCTGGTCCGTCAGGCTTACAACCCGGTACGATGGGTCGAGACCATCCAGAAAATGGCTGCTCTGGGCGTGTCGACCGTGGCCGAGTGCGGTCCGGGCAAAGTGCTCGCCGGACTGACCAAGCGCTGCGCCGGTGGTGTCACTGGTGTGGCGCTGGCGGATGCCGCTTCCATCGACGCCAACCTGGGCCTGGAGTGAGCCATGCTGAATGACAAGATCGCCTTCGTCACTGGCGCCACACGCGGCATTGGCCGCGCCATTGCACTGGAACTCGGCAGGCAGGGCGCGACGGTGATCGGCACCGCAACCAGCGAAGACGGGGCCGCCAGGATTTCCGCGTGTCTCGCCGAAGCTGGCAACAAGGGCAAGGGTGTCGTGCTCGACGTAACCGATACTGCCCGGACCGACGATGTCCTGGCAGATGCCGCCAAGGAATTCGGCGTCATCACCATACTGGTCAACAATGCGGGGATTACCCGCGACAACCTGGCGATGCGCATGGGTGACGACGAGTGGGACGCGGTGATCGATACCAACCTGAAGGCCGTTTTCCGTCTGACGCGCGGCGTCATGCGCGGAATGATGAAGGCGCGATTCGGGCGTGTGGTCAATATAACCTCCGTCGTCGGCTATTCCGGCAATCCCGGCCAGGCCAACTACTGTGCGGCGAAGGCCGGCGTTGCCGGTCTCACCCGATCGCTGGCACGGGAACTCGGCAGCCGCAACATCACGGTCAACTGCGTCGCTCCGGGCTATATCGCCACCGACATGACCCATGCCTTGACCGATGAGCAGAGGCACGCCATGCTGGCCACGATCCCGCTCGGTCGCGCCGGCACTCCGGAAGATGTCGCCGGGGCCGTGGGCTTTCTGGTCTCCCCGGCTGCCAGCTATGTCACAGGCACGACAGTGCATGTGAATGGCGGCATGTTCATGGATTGATTTCCCGAAGCGCCAGCTTTTGGTAAACTAACAACGTTTTTTTACGCACCCCGAGAGGGAAGGAGTCTTTTAATGGATAACATCGTAGAGCGCGTCAAAAGATTGTCGCCGAACAGTTGGGCGTCAATGAAGCGGACATCAAGAACGAGTCGTCTTTCGTCGACGATCTGGGCGCGGATTCGCTGGACACCGTCGAACTGGTGATGGCGCTCGAAGAGGAATTCGAGTGCGAAATTCCTGACGAACAGGCCGAGAAGATCACCACGGTCCAGCAGGCTGTCGACTATATCCTGGCCAACAAGGCCTGATTCATATCGTCGGATTCAGCGACAAGGCCGGCCCCATGGTCGGCCTTGCCGCATTTGTATTCGGAGTTCACCTTGGCACGTCGCAGAGTCGTAATCACTGGACTGGGTCTTGTTAGCCCGGTCGGAAATACCGTGGAAGAATGTTGGCGGAACATCGTGGCTGGCCGTTCCGGCATTGTCCGTGTCAGCAAGTTCGATACGTCCGCCTTCCCGGTGCAGATTGCCGGCGAGGTCAGAGGCTTTGACGTTGCCAGCTACATTTCGTCCAAGGACGCGCGCCGCATGGATACCTTCATCCATTTCGGCATGGCGGCGGGGATTCAGGCGGTGCGTGACGCCGGTCTGGACCAGGAAAATGTTGCCGACCTCGAGCGTGTGGGAGTGTCGATCGGTTCGGGTATCGGTGGCCTGCCGCTGATCGAGGTGACCAAGGACGAATACAATGCCGGCGGTGTCCGCAAGGTGTCGCCGTTCTTCGTTCCCGGCTCGATCATCAACATGATTTCTGGCAACCTGTCGATCATGTACGGCTTCAAGGGCCCGAACATCGCGCTGGTGACCGCCTGCTCGACCGGCACCCATTCGGTAGGCGACGCCGCGCGCATCATTGAATACGGTGACGCCGACATCATGGTCGCCGGAGGCGCGGAATCGACCGTGTCACCTCTTGGCATAGGCGGCTTCTGCGCCGCTCGCGCGCTCTCAACGCGCAACGACGACCCGACCACCGCCAGCCGGCCGTGGGACAGGGATCGCGATGGTTTCGTTCTCGGTGAAGGGGCCGGGTGCATGGTGCTCGAGGAGTACGAGCACGCCAAAGCTCGCGGCGCGAGGATCTACGCCGAAGTGGCCGGTTACGGCATGAGCGCCGATGCCTATCACATGACGCAGCCGGCGGAGAGCGGCGACGGCGCCCGTCGCTGCATGCTGGCCGCCCTGAAGAATGCCGGACTGTCTCCATCCGACATCCAGTATGTGAATGCCCATGGCACCTCGACGCCGCTTGGTGACGTCGCCGAGACGATGGCGGTCAAGAGCGCTTTCGGCGACGCCGCGAAGAATATCGTGGTCAATTCCACCAAGTCGATGACCGGCCACCTGCTCGGCGCGGCGGGCGGGATCGAAGCGGTGTTCACGGCGCTGGCGCTGCACAATCAGATTTCGCCGCCGACCATCAACATCTTCAACCAGGACGAGCGCTGCGACCTCGACTACTGTGCGAATCAGGCGCGCCCGATGAGAATCGACGCTGCCCTCTCGAACTCGTTCGGTTTTGGCGGCACGAACAGCACCGTCGCCTTCAAGCGCATCTGATCTCGCGCCAGATCTCGGCACTCGGCAGGGAACGTTGCAGTTGCCGACAACCATCGGACTGCGCCGGTCGCGCCTGGTCGATGGCATCCTTCTCGTTTCAACCGTCGTCGGCCTTCTTGCGCTGGCGTTTGCGGCTTGGTCTCCGGTCACTTCCTTCCTGCTGACAGTCGTGACCCTTCTGGCGGGGGTCTCGGCAGCGCATGCATTGACGCCGCGAATCCGGGTCTTGCGCATTGCGGAAGACGGACGGGTCAGTTGTCTGGCCGCAGGTGAGCCGGAGTTCTCCACTGTTCGTGTGCTTCCCGGCGCGACGGCACATCCCTGGCTGACGGTAATACGTCTCGCGCACGCGGAAGGCAAGTCGCTCATCGTGGTCGCGCCTGATTCTGCGGCGCCCGATGAATTTCGCCGCCTGCGGGTCTGGCTGCGCTGGCGGGCGCCAGTCAGCGACGTCTCAGGCGATTTCTGAGAATCGTGCTTTTCGCGCGCGGCAGCGTTTCCGGATAGTCACGCGAAAAGTGCAGCCCGCGGCTCTCCTTGCGCCGCATGGCGCAACGGATGATCAGGTCGGCGGTGACGACCAGATTGCGCAGTTCGATGAGGTCATGACTGACGCGGAAATTGGCGTAGAACTCCTCGATTTCCCACTTCAGCAAGCGGATGCGGTTCTGCGCACGTTTGAGCCGCTTCGTGGTGCGGACAATGCCGACGTAGTCCCACATGAAGCGACGCAATTCGTCCCAGTTGTGGGAAATTACCACTTCCTCGTCGGCATTGGTGACGCGGCTTTCATCCCATTGGGGCANAGCGGGGAGTCGGCCGGTCTTGCGACCCAGGATATCGTTGACCGCAGCTTCGGCAAAGACCAAGCATTCGAGCAGCGAGTTCGAGGCCAGTCGATTGGCGCCATGGAGTCCGGTGCATGAAGCTTCGCCGGCAACATAGAGGCCCTTGACGTCGGTTCTCCCGCGCAAGTCGCTGATGATCCCGCCGCAGGTATAGTGGGCCGCCGGTACGACGGGAATCGGCTCGCTGGCGATATCGATGCCCAGTTCGAGGCAACGGGCATGGATATTCGGGAAATGCGCCCGGATGAATTCCTCGCCCTTGTGGGTGATGTCCAGATAGACGCAGTCCAGACCGCGCTTCTTCATTTCGAAGTCGATGGCGCGAGCGACGATGTCACGCGGCGCGAGTTCGGCGCGGTTGTCATGCCTCGGCATGAAGCGGGTGCCATCCGGCAGACGGAGCAGGCCGCCTTCGCCGCGCACCGCTTCGGAGATCAGGAAAGACTTCGCCAGCGGATGATACAGGCAGGTCGGGTGGAACTGGATGAATTCCATATTGGCGACCCGGCAGCCGGCCCGCCAAGCCATGGCTACGCCATCGCCGGTGGAGGTGTCGGGATTCGTCGTGTACAGGTNGACCTTGCCGGCGCCACCGGTCGCGATAAGGGTGCTGGGGGCGCCAATAGTGATGACGTCGCCACTACGACTGTCGAGGACGTGGGCTCCGAAACAGCGGTTCTCGCCAATGGCGAGTTTGGCGCCGGTTATCAGGTCGATGGCGATATGGTTTTCGAAAACCTTGATATTGGGTGTGGCGCGCACCTGGCGGGTCAACGCTTCCTGAACCGCCGACCCGGTCGCATCGGCGACGTGTATGACCCGTCGTGCGCTGTGTCCGCCTTCGCGCGTCAGGTGGTATCCGGCTTCATCCTGGGTGAAGGGAACGCCTTGGGCAATCAGCCAAGCGATGGCACGGCGACCGTTCTCGACGACGAAACGTGTCGCCTCCTCGTCGTTGAGCCAGGCGCCGGCGACCAGGGTGTCGCGAATATGAGCCTCAATCGAATCCTTGCTGTCGAGAACAGCGGCAATGCCCCCTTGTGCCCAGCCGGATGCCGAATCCTCAAGACCACGCTTGCTGACGAGCGCCACCCGGCAATGCCCGGCCAGTCGAAGCGCGGCTGATTGTCCGGCGAGGCCACTGCCGATGATCAGGACATCGAAATTCTGCAACGCTCTTCTCTAGCGGGATTGCCCAGCACGAAATATAGCATGGCAACAACGCCTCCTGCGGTTACAGATGGTCACAATTATGGGCAACGACATATCTGCCCGTGCAATTCGGCTGGGATATACTCCGCTCGACGAAGATACCAATGAAAATCTGACAGAGCATGCAAGAGCTTATGAGCGAGCGCGAAATTGACCAGATTCTGGTCGAGCGGGCGCAAGCTGGCGATCGACACGCCTTTGATCAGTTGGTCAGCAAGTATCAGCGCAAGCTGGGGCGTCTGCTGTCGCGTTTCATTCGCGATGCCGCGGAAATCGAGGATGTGACTCAGGAAGCCTTCGTCAAGGCCTACCGGGCCTTGCCGTCGTTTCGCGGTGACAGCGCCTTCTACACCTGGCTCTACCGGATTGGCATCAATACTGCCAAGAACTACCTGGTAGCTCAGGGCAGGCGCGCACCGACGTCGACCCAGTTCGACAGCGAGGAAGCCGAAACCTTCGACTCCGCCGATCAGTTGCGTGATATCAACACCCCGGAAAGCCTTCTGATGTCGAAGCAGATCGGGGAAACCGTCAATTCCGCCATCGACGCACTGCCCGAAGAGTTGCGCCGGGCGATCGTCCTGCGAGAAATTGATGGCCTTTCCTACGAGGAGATCGCGGAAATGATGGATTGTCCGATCGGCACCGTGCGCTCGCGAATCTTTCGCGCCCGTGAGGCGGTGGCCGAAAAGCTGCGCCCCTTGCTCGATATCGCGCCGGACCGCCGCTGGTAATCGATGAGCTCCGAACCAAGCACGATCCGCGCCGTCGTCCGAGAGATCGGCCAAGCCGATGCCCTGGTCGAGGTGGAACAGGAAGGTTGCGGACGCTGCCACGAAACGGGCGGCTGCGGGGGCAGCAGCTGACCCGGATGTTCTGTTCCACGCCGAGAACCTATCGCGTCGCCAACCAAATCGGTGCCGGGATCGGTGATCATGTGACGGTCGCGATATCTGCCGGCAGCGTCCGCCGCAGCGCGAATCTGGCCTACGTTCTGCCGTTGACCGCAACCATCGCCGGCGCCGTGCTCGGGATGTTCATCGGCGATGATCCGGGCGCGATGCTTGGCGCCGTGGCCGGTCTGTTCATTGCGTTCCTGCATGTTCGTCGCCGTGCGGCAGCGGACACAGGGATTTCTGCAATTCGTCCGCAAATCATTTCCCGTTCGTCTTGAGTTATACAGAGGTAACCGCCAATGAAACGTTTTCTGGCTATCTTGTCACTCCTTCTCGCTTCGTCCATCGCGCCGGCACAGACCCGCGGTCTGCCGGACTTTACCGAACTTGCCGAGAAACAGGGACCCGCCGTGGTCAATATCAGCACGACGCAGGTGATGCGCGGCAACCAGGGAATGCCCTTTCCGTTCGATGAGAACGACCCGGCCTTCGAATTCTTCAAGCGTTTCATTCCCCGGGGACCCGGTGGGAACACGCCGCGCGAGTTCGAGAACAAGTCGCTCGGGTCAGGCTTCATTGTCAGTCAGGACGGCTATCTCCTGACCAATGCCCATGTCGTCGAAGGTGCCGATGAAGTCACCGTGCGCCTGACCGACAAGCGTGAATTCAAGGCGAAGATCATCGGTGCCGACAAACGCACGGATATCGCGCTGCTGAAGATCGAGGCCAGCGGACTCCCGGCCGTAAGGATGGGCGACCCGGGCCAACTCAGGGTCGGCGAATGGGTCGTCGCCATCGGTTCGCCGTTCGGTTTCGACAATTCGGTGACGGCGGGCATCGTCTCGGCCAAGGGCCGTTCGTTGCCGCAAGAAAACTACGTCCCCTTCATCCAGACCGATGTCGCGATCAATCCCGGCAATTCCGGCGGTCCGCTGTTCAACCTGCGCGGCGAGGTGGTCGGCATCAATTCGCAGATCTACAGTCGCAGCGGCGGCTATATGGGCGTCTCCTTTGCCATTCCGATCGATGTCGCGATGGAAATCCAGAACCAGTTGCGCGTTTCGGGCAAAGTCAGCCGCGGGCGACTCGGCGTGGTCATTCAGGAGGTCAGCAAGGAACTCGCCGAGTCACTGGCATTGGGCAAGCCGATGGGCGCCGTCGTCAATGCGGTCGAAAAGGGCGGGCCGGCCGACAAGGCGGGACTCGAGCCGGGCGACGTCATCCTCAAGTTCGATGGCAAGCCGATCAGCGCTTCCGCCGATCTCCCGCGCATGGTAGGTGCAACCAAGCCGGGAACCCGATCGACGCTCCAGGTCTGGCGCAAGGGCGCAACCCGCGACATTGCGGTGACCGTGGGCGAAATGAGTGACGAGAAGACGGCTTCCAGTCGCCCTTCCCGTGGCGGCAAGCCCGCGGAACAGAAGGCCAATCGCCTCGGACTCGTGGTCAGCGAACTGACTGCAGAGCAAAGGCGCGAACTCAAGATGTCGTCAGGCCTGCTGATCCAGGACGTTCGCGGCACCAGTGCGCGCGTCGACCTCCGGGCCGGCGACATCATCATCGCTCTGATCAGCAAGGGGGCAACGACCGAAGTGACGACGGTCGAGCAGTTCAACAAGTTGCTGGCGCAATTCGAAAAGGGCAGCAACATCACGCTCCTGGTCCGCCGCGGCGAGATGCAGACCTTTGTCACCATCAAGGGACTCAATGGCAATTGAACTGACGCTTCTCAGCCGGAGCTACTGCCACCTTTGTCAGGAGATGGAGGTGGCTCTGGTACCATTGGCGGAAGAATTCGGTGCTTCGGTGACGGTTCTCGATGTGGATTCCGACCCCGGGCTCGAAGCCAGATATGACGAACTGGTACCCGTTCTGCTGCATGGCGAGAGCGAAATCTGCCATTACTTCCTGGACGAGGCCAAAACCCGTGAATACTTGGCCGGAATCCGCTAGAATTCAAGGCCTTCTGAACAAGGAAGGGCGCCTCGAAAGCGCCCTTTTTTCTCGCAGCAATGGATCACATCCGCAACTTCTCCATAATCGCCCATATCGACCACGGGAAATCGACGCTTGCCGATCGTATCATCCATCTTTGCGGTGGGCTTTCGGATCGCGAGATGGAGGCCCAGGTGCTCGACTCGATGGATATCGAGCGCGAGCGCGGCATCACCATCAAGGCGCAGACCGCGGCGCTCCAGTACAAGGCACGTGACGGCAAGATCTACAATCTGAACCTGATCGATACGCCGGGCCACGTCGACTTTTCATATGAGGTGTCGCGGTCATTGTCCGCCTGCGAAGGCGCCCTCCTAGTTGTCGACGCCTCGCAGGGTGTCGAGGCGCAGACCGTCGCCAACTGCTACACGGCGCTTGAACTCGACGTCGAGGTCGTGCCGGTGCTGAACAAGATCGATCTTCCCTCGGCTGACCCCGATAATGCGCGGCAGGAGATCGAGGACGTGATAGGCATCGACGCGACCGACGCCGTCCTTGCGTCTGCCAAGACCGGCCGCGGCGTCGACGATATCCTCGAAGCGGTGGTTGCGCGCATTCCGCCACCGAAGGGCGATCCGGAAGGGCCGCTCAAGGCCTTGATCATCGACTCCTGGTTCGACAACTACGTCGGCGTCGTCATGCTCGTGCGTGTGGTTGACGGCGTCATGCGCCCGAAGGACAAGCTTTTGTTCATGGCAAGTGGCGCCCAGCAGCTCTGCGAACAGGTCGGCGTGTTTTCGCCAAAGTCGGTTGCGCGCGACGCGCTGCGTGCAGGCGAAGTGGGGTTCGTCATCGCCGGGATCAAGGAATTGCAGGCGGCCAGGGTTGGGGACACGATCACCAGGGTCGACCGCAAGGCGAGCGAACCATTGCCGGGCTTCAAGGAAATCAAGCCGCAGGTTTTCGCCGGACTTTACCCGGTCGAGTCCAATCAGTACGACTCGCTGCGCGAATCTCTGGAAAAGCTGAAGCTCAACGATGCTTCGCTGCACTACGAGCCGGAGGTTTCGCAGGCGCTGGGTTTCGGTTTCCGCTGCGGATTCCTGGGCCTGCTGCACATGGAAATCGTGCAGGAGCGTCTGGAGCGCGAATTCGATCAGGATCTGATCACCACGGCGCCCACCGTTGTTCACGAAGTGGTCATGCGCGACGGCTCGGTTGTCGAGGTCGAAAACCCGGCTAAGCTGCCGGAGCTGAGCAAGGTCGAAGAAGTGCGCGAGCCGATCATCACCGCCACGATCTTCGTGCCGCAGGATTACCTGGGCAACGTCATCACGCTGTGCAACCAGAAGCGCGGCAATCAGATCGACATGCATTACCACGGCCGGCAGGTGAAGCTGGTTTACGAAATCCCGATGGCCGAAGTGGTGATGGATTTCTTCGACCGCCTGAAATCGTGCTCGAAAGGCTATGCCTCGCTTGACTACGAGTTCAGGGAATACCGCGCGGCCGATGTGGTCAAGCTGGATATTCTCATCAACAACGAAAAGGTAGATGCCCTGTCGCTGATCGTGCATCGCGCCAACTCGCAGTTCCGCGGACGTGAGCTGGCGTCCAAGATGCGCGAGCTGATTCCGCGTCAGATGTACGACGTGGCGATCCAGGCGGCGATCGGATCGCATATCGTTGCCCGCGAGAACGTCAAGGCGATGCGCAAGGACGTACTGGCCAAGTGCTATGGCGGCGACATCACACGCAAGAGAAAGCTGCTAGAAAAGCAGAAGGCCGGCAAGAAGCGCATGAAGCAGGTCGGCAGCGTGGAAATTCCGCAGGAGGCCTTCCTGGCCATCCTGCGTGTCGATAGCTGAGATCTCATCGAATGAATTTTGCCCTTATTCTTTTCGTGCTGACGGTCGTGACCGGGGTGCTTTACGCGGTCGACGTGCTGAAATTCCGGAAATTGCGCGAGCGGAAATACGCGTCCTTCTATGGGTTGACCGGCAAGCCGTTCCTGGCAAACCCCGATCCGAAGTTCTATTTCCCCAGCGAGGCACATCTGCGCGCAACTGCGTATCTCGAGTACGGCATGCAGCAGAATGAAGGCTTCGTCGTCATTACCGGGGAACTGGGCATGGGCAAGACGACGATCATTCGCAGGATGCTTGACAGCCTGAATCCGGACGAGATCATTGCGGCGCATCTGGTGAGTACCCGGGGTGATGCCGACAACACCTTGCGTCTAGTCGGCGCTGCATTCGGCATTCACACGAAAGGCGTCGAGAAATCCGACGTCCTGCAGTCCCTTGAAGCGTTCCTGATTGGCCTGACGAGCAAGGGCAAGCGCTGCCTGCTGATCGTCGACGAGGCGCAGAATCTGACTGTCAAGGCCATCGAGGAATTGCGCACCCTTTCGAACTTCCAGTTCGGCAACCAGCCCCTCCTGCGTAGTTTTCTCGTCGGGCAACCCGAATTCCGTGACATCCTGCAAAGTCCCCAATTGACGCAATTCAGGCAGCGGATCATTGCCTCCTACCACATCGAGCCGATGAACGAGGCGGAGACGGGCGCCTACATCGCGCACCGGCTCAAATGCGCCGGAGCAAGCGGATGTCCCAGCTTTACGCCGGATGGCCTTGAGGCAATATTCAATGTCGCGGGCGGGGTTCCCGGGCGCATCAATTCACTTTGCGACCATCTGTTGCTGTTCGGCTATCTCAACAACAAGAAGGAATTCAACGCCAAGGACGTCGAGGAGGCTTCCCGAAAGGCAGCGGATTACCGAGGCTCGTCATCCGGCGGGGGCCGGGCGCCAAAGGCCAGACCTCTGGCGGCGGATGGAAGCGGTTCTTCGCCAATCGCGGGCTCGATGCGCAAGGGGAGACGAACGAAATCAAGGAGCCGCTGTGGGTGGAATGGGGTGCCAGTTTCTTTCCGGTCATCCTGGTCGTCTTCCTGTTGCGGTCCTTNTTGTTCGAGCCGTTCAAGATTCCCTCGGGTTCGATGATCCCGACCTTGCAGGTCGGCGACTTCATCCTGGTCAACAAGTTTACCTACGGGATCCGGCTGCCGGTGATCAACAAGAAGATCATCTCCGTCAATTCGCCGCAGCGGGGCGACGTAATGGTTTTCCGCTATCCTGAAGATCCTTCGCTCGACTACATCAAGCGGGTGATTGGCATTCCCGGGGATACGGTTGCCTATCAGAACAAGCGCCTGACCATCAACGGCCAGCCTGTCGAAACAACGAAGGTATTCGACTACCATCATCCGGAACGCCTCTACTACTCGGAACAGTATGTCGCTAGAATGGGCGATGTCGAGTACAGGTACCTGAACGACAGTGACGCACCGGCATTCATTCCCGATGCGACCCGGTTTCCGTATCGGGACAATTGCACCTACAATGCGGCCGGCGTCATCTGCAAGGTGCCNCCCGGGTATTACTTCGTGATGGGCGATAACCGTGACAACAGTCGTGACAGTCGATTCTGGGGCTTTGTGCCCGAGCAGAATATCGTGGGCAGGGCGTTCTTTATCTGGTTGAACCTGAGCAGTCCCAGCCGGATTGGTTCCTTCNNAAGTAGGAGAAAAAATGAAACATCAACGTGGGGTGGCTCTTTCGGGACTCATTTTCTGGGGCATCGTGATTACGCTGGTGGCCGTGCTGGGGATGAAGGTCGTGCCGACGACGATCGAGTACTACAAGATTCTCAAGGGCGTCAAGGCAACGGTTGCCAAAGTCGGGCCCGACGCCACGGTCGCCGATGTCAGGAAGACTTTCGACAACTTCGCCACTGTCGATCAGCTCGACTTCCCGCCGGAACAACTCGACGTTTCGAAGGAGAAGGGCAAGATCGTCGTCTCGTTCGACTATGAGAAGCGGATTCCGCTGTTCGGCAATGTCAGTCTGGTGATCAACTACAAAGGTTCGTCCGCCGAATGATCCGCAGGTGATTGACTTGTCGGCGNCTGACGGCGGCCTTGGGGCATGTCTTCGCCGATCGCGAGTTGCTGCAGACCGCACTGACGCATCGCAGCTTCGGCAACCCCAACAACGAGCGGCTCGAATTCATCGGGGATGGAGTTCTCAACTGCGTGATCGCCGTCGCGCTTTTTCGGCGCCATCCAGATCTGGCGGAAGGCGAGCTTTCGCGGTTGCGTGCCAGTCTGGTGCGTCAGGACGCATTGCACAGGCTGGCCGTCACGCTGAATCTCGGTAATTTCCTGCGTCTGGGCGAGGGCGAACTGAAAAGCGGTGGTAGCGAGCGTCCTTCGATACTTGCGGATGCGCTGGAGGCCTTGATCGGAGCCGTCTATCTCGATGGTGGTTTCGAGGCGGCGCAATCGCTCATCGCGCGGCTCTANCCTCCCCTGTTCGACGAATTGACGCCAGGGCAACTCGGCAAGGACGCCAAGACCCGCCTGCAGGAATGGTTGCAGGGCAGGAAGAGGCCGCTGCCGCGCTATCAGGTCATCGAGGCCAGCGGTGCGGCCCATGAACAACGCTTCGCGGTGGCTTGCGAAATCGAGAGTCCCGCCTTGCGTACCTTCGGCCAGGGCAGCAGCCGGCGTCTCGCCGAACAGGCCGCTGCCGAGAGTGCACTGCAGGCACTGAAGGCATGAAACAGATCCGTTCCGGCTATATCGCCATCGTCGGCCGTCCCAACGTCGGAAAGTCGACGCTGCTCAACCATCTTGTCGGCGAGAAGATCAGTATCGTTTCGCGCAAGGCGCAGACCACCCGGCACCGGATTACCGGCATCGTCACCAACGACGACGCGCAATACGTGTTCGTCGATACGCCGGGTTTCCAGACAAGGTTTGCCAATGCCTTGAACCGGACAATGAATCGCGGCGTGACGCAGACCCTGAGCGACGTCGATCTGGTGCTCTTCGTCATCGAGGCGGGGCGCTACGATGCCAAGGATCAGGCGGTCGTCAGGTTGCTGCCCAGGGACCGGCCGGTCATTCTGGTCATCAACAAGATCGACCGCCTGAAGGATCGCACGGCACTGTTGCCGTTCATCGCCCGTGTCTCGGCAGAGCGTGAGTACGCGGCGATCGTGCCGATCAGCGCAACCATGGGGCGCCAGACCGGGGAATTGCTTGCCGAAGCGCGCAAGCACCTGCCCAACGAAGGGTTGATGTTTCCGGAGGACGACCTGACCGACAGGAGCGAACGCTTTCTCGCCGCCGAATACATCCGGGAAAAGGTCTTCCGTCTCCTTGGCGACGAATTGCCCTACGCGACGACGGTCGAGATCGAGAAATTCGAAATGGAAGGCAATTTGCGGCGGATTTTCGCCGCCATCGTCGTCGACCGCGACAGTCACAAGGCCATCGTCATCGGCAAGGGCGGCGAGTCGCTCAAGCGCATCGCCAGCGAGGCGCGCCAGGACATGGAGCGCCTGTTCGACGGCAAGGTCTATCTCGAAGTCTGGGTCAAGGTCAAATCCAGCTGGAGCGACGACGAACGCCTGCTGAAGAGCCTTGGCTACGAATGAACCTGCGCAGCAAAGTTGACGGCCAGCCGGCATACGTCTTGCACACTTACCCGTTCCGGGAAACCAGCCTCATCGTCGAGATCTTCTCGCGCGACTTCGGGCGCATGGCGCTGCTGGCGCGCGGGGCGCGCCGCCCCGGGCGGCGATTCGCGGCCTGCTGCTGGCCTTCCAGCCGCTTGAACTGGGCTGGGCCGGCAAGGGCGAGGTGCCGACCCTGATCAGGGCCGAATGGCAGGGCGGCCAGCCGTTGCTTGCCGGCGAAGCCCTGTTCTGCGGCTTCTACCTGAACGAGTTGCTGATGAACCTGCTGCCGCGCGAGGATGCCCACGCGAAGCTCTTCGCGCAGTATGCGCAGATGCTTGCACGGTTGGCCGACGATACCGGGGCTGGTGAACGCGAGGCGGATCTGCGCCGCTTCGAGAAAGCACTTTTGCATGAACTCGGCTACGGACTGACGTTGCATCATGACTGCAGCGGCAAGGAAATCATTCCAGCAGCCCATTACACCTACCGCATGGAACAGGGTCCGGTGCGGCTGGAGCACGCGGACGCCGCCGCCCAGGTGATCAGCGGCAAGACCTTGCTCGATCTGGCGGCCGAGGATTTTTCGGATCCGCGATCACGCAGCGAAGCCAAGCAACTCATGCGGATGCTGATGGCCTATTATCTGGGCGGCAGGGAACTCGAGACACGTAAAATATTCAAGGAGTTGCAGGAACCATGATCGAACTTGGCGTCAATATCGACCACATCGCCACGCTACGCCAGGCACGCCTGACCTACGAGCCTGACCCCGTTTGGGGCGCGGTCGAGGCTCATCTCGGTGGGGCCGACGGCATTACGGTCCATCTGCGCGAGGATCGACGTCACATTCAGGATGCCGATGTCCGTCGCTTGCGCGACCTGACCCAGATCAAGCTGAACCTTGAAATGGCCGCGACCGACGAGATGGTCGGCATTGCCTGCGGCCTGAAGCCGGAGATGGCGATGCTGGTGCCGGAAGGTCGCCACGAAGTGACCACCGAAGGCGGCCTCGACATTCTGGCCCAAGAGGCCCGTCTGGCCGATGTCATCGCCCGGCTGGCAGACGCCGGGATCATGACGAGCGTCTTCATCGCTGCCGAGATTCCGCAGATCGAAGCGGCGGCCCGCATCGGCGCCCGAGTCTGCGAAATCCATACCGGCCCGTATGCCCACGCCTTCCATGCCATGGGCCGCGATGCCGAGGCGCGGGCGGTGATCGGCGAGCTGGACAAGGTCCGTCAGGCCGGCGAGCGCGTTCGCGAGCTCGGCATGCGTTTCAATGCCGGCCACGCGCTCAACTACTACAACGTCCAGCCGGTGGCCCGGCTGGCAGGAGTCCGCGAACTGCACATCGGCCACGCTATCGTCAGCCGCGCGGTATTCGTCGGCCTGCGCGAGGCCGTGCGTGAGATGAAGCAGCTGATGCGCGAAGGCGCCGAGCGCGGCGAATGATCCACGGAATCGGCACCGACATCGTCGCGGTGAAGCGCCTGCAGGGGATGTGGGAGCGGCATGGCGCAAGGGTTCTGGAGAAGCTGCTTGCTCCGCAGGAAGTCGCGGAATTCGCCCAGGCTGCCGTCGCCGCCAAGGGCCGCTTTCTCGCCAAGCGTTTCGCGGCGAAGGAAGCATTCTGCAAGGCGCTGGGCACCGGCGTTCGCCCGCCGGCTGTCCTGCCGGCCATTGCCGTCGGCCACGACGAACTGGGTAAGCCCGTACTGGCCTTTCGCGGTCAACTGGCTGAACTGATCGAAAACCAGGGGCTCACGGTTCACGTCTCCCTGAGCGATGAAGCGGAATACGCCATCGCCAGTGTCATTCTGGAACGCCCATGAAGCACCTCGCCCTGGGTCCGCTGATGATCGACATCGCCGGCACCCGACTCGACGATCTCGATCGCGAGCGTCTCTGCCACCCGCTGGTTGGCGGGATCATCCTGTTTTCCCGGAACTACGAAAATCCCGGGCAACTGGCGGCGCTGACCGGCGAGATTCATGAGTTGCGTGCGCCGTTCCTGATCGCCGTCGATCATGAAGGGGGCAGGGTGCAGCGCTTTCGCGAGGGATTCACCAGGCTGCCAGCAATGGCCACCCTCGGGCGGCTGTGGGATCGCCACCCGGCAGCGGCGCTCGAAGCGGCGCGCCAGGCGGGCTACGTCCTCGCCGCCGAACTGCGCTCGCGCGGCGTCGATTACTCGTTTACCCCCGTCCTCGACCTCGACTATGGCCCGTCGCGGGTGATCGGCGATCGCGCCTTTCATCGTCAGCCGGAAGCAGTCATCGCGCTGGCCGGGGCGCTGACGGCCGGCTTGCGCGAGGGGGCATGGGCNAGTTGCGGCAAGCATTTTCCGGGGCACGGCTACGTCATTCCCGACTCGCATGTCGAACTTCCTGTCGATGACCGCAGCCTCGACGCAATGCAGGACGACCTGCTTCCCTACCGCAGGCTCGACCTCGATGCGGTAATGGCCGCGCACGTGATCTACGAGTGCATGGATTGCAGTACAGCAGTATTTTCAAATAGATGGATAGACTATTTGAGAAATGACATAAAGTTTCGCGGAGTCGTTTTCACCGACGATCTGTCGATGCAAGGCGCCGGGATCGTCGGTGGCATGGTCGATCGCGTCGATGCGGCGTATCGCGCCGGGTGCGACATGTTGCTCGTGTGCAACTCCCCGGATGCTGTCGGCGAGGTCTTGGCAGCCTGGCGTCCCGAGGTCGATCCGGCCCGAGGCAGGCGGGTCGAAGCCTTGTTGCCGGGGCAGGCAGGGCCGGACTGGGCGACGCTGCAGTCCGAACCGCGCTATCGCGCGGCGCTGGAAGCGATTGCGCGATTGACCAATTGAAATGGGAGCGGGCAGCCGAAGCTGCCCGCCGAATGCAAGCAATGGACCGCCGATTACTTGGCGCGGCTCTTGTACTCGTCGGTCCGGGTGTCGATTTCGATCTTGTCGCCGATGCTGATGAAGGCCGGAACCGGCAACTCGAAACCGGTGGCCAGGCGCGCCGGCTTCAACACCTTTCCCGAAGTGTCGCCCTTGACCGCCGGTTCGGTATAAACGACCTCGCGCACGACGCTGTTCGGCAGTTCGACGGAAATCGCCCTGCCGTTGTAGAAGACAACCTCGCAGGCCAGTCCGTCCTCGAGGTACTTGAGCGCGTCGACCATGTTTTCCGCTTCAACCTCGAACTGGTTGTACTCGGCGTCCATAAAGACATACATCGGATCGGCAAAATAGGAATAGGTCACTGCCTTTTTCTCGAGGACGACGACCTCGAACTTGTCGTCGGCCCGGTACACGGCTTCCGAAGCGGCGCCGCTCAGGAGGTTCTTGAGCTTCATCTTGACCACCGACACATTGCGGCCGGATTTGCTGTACTCGGTCTTCTGGACGACGAGCGCGTCGGAGCCAACCATGATGACGTTGCCCGAGCGGAGTTCCTGTGCGGTTTTCATTCGAAGTTCCCAAAATGCCGAAAAATAAATTTGCAATTATACCTTGGCGGCACAGAACTTGACGAGGGCTGCGCACAGGTCGGGCTGCTCGGCAAGCCGCCGGCTCCAGCGCCGCGTGTGCGCCGTGATTTCCATCCTCGCCGCGAGAAAATCCGCCCAGGCGTGGCGAAGTTGGCTGGAAGAATTCCATGCCCGGAACAGGTTGACCGCGGCAGTCGCCGCGAGATCGCTCATCCCGGCCGTGTAGCGCTCGAGAAAGGCATCCAGCTTGACCAGATGGGCGCCAGCCTCCTGGACATAGGGCTGCCAGACGAACGCCTTGCCGGCCCATTGCGCACGGACGAAGGAGTCCTCGCCGCGAACGAAATTGATGTCGCAGCGCCACAGGAACTCATCGTAATCATCGAGCGGCAGAGGGTCGAAGGGAATCACGCGCAACGCGCCGCACTGCCACGGGCCGCTACCGGCAAGATGAGCCTTGACGGCAGCCAGCGGCTTGCCGGCTGCGACATGGACGCGCACCGGAGTCCGAGAGGCAGCCAGACCATCGAGCAGTTCACCGACCGGGGCGTTGTCGTAGCAGAAGAGGCTGACATCGATGCCCTNCGTGAACGGATGGCGCGTTGCCGCGGTATCGCGTCTCCCGAGCAGCCCCGTTTCGCGCAGCAGACCGCCCGTGCCTGCAGAAAAACCCGGAAAGTAGAAATACTTCGTCAGCGGCAGGGTGGGGTGCGGTGAAGGCAAGCCGTGACAACCTTCGGTCCACGATTCGGCGGTGAGGTATTCGAGATTGATCCAGCACGGCCTGTTCGCGGTCTGCGCCATTGCCTGCAGGTAGTCTTCGGGAAGCCTGCAGCCGAAGCCTTCGATAATGACCTCGCCGACGCGGTCGACCGCGACATCCCCTGCCCAGCGGCGGATTTCGACCCNCTGGCAGGACTGCCTGTCCTTTGCACCATCGACGGCAGGGCACAGCGGTCGCAGGCCGTCCACATCGTCGAGCCACAGTCGCACCTTCTTGCCATGCTCGGCGGCCAGTTGCCGGGCGAGCCGCCAGCAGACGCCGATATCTCCCTGATTGTCGATGGCGTGGCAGAAGATGTCCCAGTGAAGCTGCATGGACGCCATGCTACCATCGCCGTCATGTCGTCATTCCAAGATCCGCAGGAGTGCACTGCCTGTCCGCGCCTGGCAGAACACCTTGCTGCCATCCGCCAGCGCGATCCGGACTGGCACGCGCTGCCGGTTCCGGCTTTCGGCCTGCTCGACGCGGAACTGCTCGTGGTCGGGCTCGCGCCCGGCGAAAAGGGTGCCAACCGGACCGGTCGTCCGTTCACCGGTGACGTGGCCGGTGAATTGCTCTATCCGGCATTGCACCGCTTCGCCTTTGCCACCTCGGACGCGCCTCTCGGGCCGGACAAGCGAGCCAATCCGGCGATGCGCATGGCCAACTGCCGGATCACCAACGCCGTGCGCTGCCTGCCGCCAGCCAACAAGCCGACGACCGCCGAGATCCATCAGTGCAATGTCCATCTCCAGGCCGAACTGGCGGCGATGCCGCGCCTGAAAATCATCGTCGCCCTCGGTGCCATCGCCCATCGGGCGGTGCTTCGCGCCTGCCGCCTCAAGCCGGCGAGCCACGTCTTTGGCCACAACGTCAGCCATCCCTTGCCGGATGGCCGCCTGCTGGTCGACAGCTACCACTGCAGCGGCTACAACTGGCGGACGGGACGCCTGTCGCGGGAGAGCTTCGAAGCCGTCTTCGCCGGTGTCAAGGCGCGACTCGGGTAATCCGGAGGCGGCATGCGTTTCGACGCCCGCGAGTTCCTCACCTCGCTGACCGAGTTGCCCGGGGTNCACCGGATGCTCGATGCCGCCGGCGTCGTACTCTATGTCGGCAAGGCGAAGAACCTGAAGAGGCGGGTTTCGTCGTACTTCCGGGAGAACCTGTCGAGTCCGCGCATCGCGCAGATGGTCAGCCAGATCGCCGCCGTCGAGACGACGGCGACACGCACCGAGGCGGAAGCGCTGCTTCTCGAAAACAACCTGATCAAGTCGCTGTCTCCCCGCTACAACATCCTGTTTCGCGACGACAAGTCCTATCCCTACATTGTCCTCACCCGCGACGAATTNCCCCGGCTTGGCTTCTTTCGTGGCAACCCGGATCGCCGGGCCGACTATTTCGGTCCGTACCCGTCGGCATGGGCCATCCGCGACAGCATCCATCTGCTGCAGAAGATGTTCCGGCTGCGGACCTGCGAGGATTCGGTCTTTGCCAATCGCTCGCGCCCCTGCCTGCTGTACCAGATCAAGCGTTGCAGCGGGCCCTGCGTCGGGCACGTCAGCACTGAAGACTACGCGACAGACGTCCAGCTGGCGTCGATGTTTCTGCTCGGGCGCCAGCAGGAAGTCACCGGGCGCCTGACGAAGGCGATGGAGGCGGCATCGGCCAGGCTCGAGTTCGAGCGGGCGGCGGTCTATCGCGACCAGATCCAGTCGCTGCGCCAGGTCCAGGAGAAGCAATACGTTGCCAGCAGCAAGGGCGAGGACATCGACATCATCGTCGCCCTGCGCGAAAGCGCACAGCTTTGTGTCAATCTGGCCATGGTCNNAGGGGGCAGGCATCTGGGGGACCGGCCGCAGTTTCCGGCCAATGCCGGCGACTGCTCGCCGGCCGAAGCCGTCGCGGCATTCATCCGGCAGCACTATGCTGCCCACCCGGCACCTGCCAGAGTCATTGCGCTGCCGTTACCCGATCAAGAAGAGGGGGCNGACGTCGGGCCGTTGCTTGCCGAGCTGGCCGGGCGCGCAGTGCCCGTCAGCGAGGCGCGTTCGGTCCTGCACCGGGCGTGGGCCGAAATGGCTGTCCAGAACGCGCGACTGGCCATAGCCGCCCGCAATCAGGCATCGGCCCAGCAGGAACGGCGGCTCCTGGCCCTGCAGCAGGTGCTGGCATTGCCGGAAGCGATCCGGCGCATCGAGTGTTTCGACATCAGCCATACGCAGGGCGAGGCCGCTGTTGCGTCGTGCGTGGTCNNTCACCAGGGAAACGCCATGAAGAGAGCGGATTACCGGCGCTTCAACATCCGCAACATCGAGCCCGGCGACGACTATGCCGCCATGCGTCAGGTGGTCAGCCGGCGTTACGAGCGTGTGGCCGGCGGTGACGGCATGGCGCCGGACCTGATCCTGATCGACGGCGGCAAGGGGCAGGTCGCCTGTGCGCAGGCGGCACTCGCGGAACTCGGACTCGGGGAATTGGCGATGGTCGGAGTCGCCAAGGGCGANGGGAGAAGGCCCGGACTGGAAACGCTGGTTTTCCCGGATGCCCGCGAGCCGTTACAATTGTCGGCGGAACATCCGGCATTGCACCTGATCCAGGAAATCCGCGACGAAGCGCACCGCTTTGCCATCACCGGCCATCGGGCGCGGCGCGGCAAGCCGCGCAGGACCTCGAAGCTCGAAGACCTGCCAGGCATCGGCGCAGCCCGGCGCAAGGCTTTGCTCGCGCGCTTTGGCGGCCTGGCTGGTGTCCTTGCAGCATCGCCGGAACAACTGGCCGAAGTTTCCGGAATCAGCCGGAAACTGGCCGAAGAGATATTCGCAGCCCTACATTGAATTGATGCCCTTCAACCTGCCCATCCTGCTGACCTGGCTGCGTATCGTCGCGATCCCCTTGCTGATCGCCGTCTACTATCTGCCCGCCGGCTGGGTTACGGGCCATGAGCGCGATGTGGCGGCGACCATCCTGTTCATCGCAGCGGCGGTTACCGACTGGGCCGACGGTTTCCTGGCGCGCAGGTTGAACCAGACTTCGGCCTTTGGTGCCTTTCTCGATCCGGTTGCCGACAAGCTGATGGTTGCAGCGGCCCTGATTGTCCTGGTTCAGCTTGGCCGCACCGATGCGATCGTCGCCGCCATCATCATCGGGCGTGAAATCACCATCTCGGCATTGCGCGAATGGATGGCCAGGATTGGTGCCGCCAGGAGCGTAGCGGTATCGATGCTGGGAAAGATCAAGACCGTCGCGCAAATGGTGGCGATTCCGATGCTCCTGTACTACGAGGAATTCATGGGGATCGACTGCCGGCATCTGGGAAGCTGGCTGATGTGGATCGCTGCGCTTCTGACATTGTGGTCCATGGGCTACTACCTGAGGATGGCCTGGCCGGAAATCGCTGCGCGCAGCAAAGACGATTGATTGCGGTGACGCGCGAAAAGCCTGTTGCGCTTCGGACGGATTTGGCGTAAAAGAAACTGCAGTTTCGTATAGCTAACCACATGGAGAGCGATTATTGAGAATGCAGCGTCCTCAGGATGACTAGGCAGTACCCAGACGGGGAAACCCGATAACCGGTGCGCAAGGCATCGATACAAAACGCCGCCCAGTGCGGCGTTTTCCGTTTACGTTCTTCTCCAGTACTTTCCGCGCTGATCCGGGTCTCAGAGCAGGAAGGTGTCGTCGTGCGAATACGCCGGAGAACAGCAGCACAGGATGTGCAACGTATCGGCGCCGGCATTTTCGACGCGATGGGGCGTTCAGGGCGGAATGGCGATGCTGTCGCCGGCAGCGATTGCGAATTTCTCGGACCCGAGCGTCAGCAGGCCGTTGCCACGGGTGACGTGGTAAATCTCTTCGCTGGTTTCGTGGCGGTGCAGCAGCGTCGCGGCACCGGGCGCGACGACAGCTTCGGCAAGGCTCTGGTTGCGCAACGGGTGCGAATCCGGGTGCAGCAATTCGCGGATTTCCGAGCCGTCGCGGGTGACGTAGGGCGCGATTTCGCCCAGCGATGTCCTGCCGCTCACTTGCCGCCCCACGGCTGGATCGGCACCGTCGAGATGGCGTTGGCGGGCGCGCCCTCGATGATCTTGCGGCTGATCGCCAGGTNGACCAGCACATTGCGCTTGCGGTCGACGAAACGGGTGATTTTCGTTTCCTTGAAGATCAGCGAAGTGTTTTCACTGAAGACGACGTCCTCCTCCGGGAAGTTCGCCGGGAGGGCGATCGGCCCGACCTGGCGGCAGGCCAGCGAGAACTGCGACGGGTCTTCGGCCAGCCCGAAACTGCCCTTGACCCCGCCGGTACGTGCCTGGCTGACGTGGCAGGTGACGCCGGGAACCTTCGGATCGTCGTAGGCATAGACGCAGACCCGATGGTTGGCGCCGATCAGCTTCCAGGCGGTGGTGGCGCAGCCGATCTCCTCGGCCGGGACAGGCCGGCCGGCGGACAGGGCGAGGGCGGCGAGAAGCAGTGCGACACGGCGTTTCATGAACCTGATTCCGGAAAGCGATGGCCAATGATATACGAGGTGTCGAGAGAGCGTCCCCCAATCCTCGTGACTTAGCTCTTTGTCATGGTGCGAACTTGTAGGCATGAGACTTGTGTGGTTTGGGTCGAACGGGTCGAGGTCGGGCGCGGTTGGGGATGAATTTTTGCAGGTTGAGGACAATTTCGCAGAACAGGTCGGCGACGAGGCGTGCGCTTGCTGGCATTCGTCCGCTGAGGATGCGCGGCAGCAGGCGGCGCAGGTGAGAGAAGGCCTGTGTTCGGTTGATGCGCCACGGCGAATCCGTCGGGATGAGGTGGTCGGTCGCCAGATAGACAGCCAGGGCATTGAGGTTGTCGCAGACCATCCTGGCGCCGACATCCTGGCAGGCGGCCAGCCAGGTCAGGCCGGAGGTATGCTCAAGGCAGAGGCGGTGCTTGAGGCGCTTGAAGGCTTCTTCGATGCGCCAGCGGCGATGATAGAGGTCGGCGAATGCGGTGGCAGGATACTGTGTGGCATCGCGCAACGACGTCATGAGCACGCGCACCTTGCCGGCCGGCGTCACCTGACGGATCAGGCGCACGGTCGAGGTCTGACGCGGACACTCATAATCGACGGCATCGCGGCGGTTCGGTGGCGGCAGGGTCACCACCGCCTCGTCCTCGCCGGAGCGCATGAAACGCGTGATTGCGGCAAAGGTCGAGGACGAATCGCAGCGCATGCAGAACGGAATGCCCCGATGCAACAGGGCCGCCACCAACCACGCCCCCGGATAGCCACGGTCGAGCACCAGCAGGTCCTGGTGACTCAGGCGGTCGAGACGTTCGAACAGCATCTGGCGCTCACCCACCACGGCACTGTGCAGAATCAGCGAATCGAACAACTCGATCCCGGGACGAAACAGTCCAAACAGTGTTGCCTCGCGTACGCCGCGCTTCCCCTCGCGGTCAAGCAGGGTCAGGCGAACCTTCGAGGCATCGGCGGCCAACACCCGCAAACCCAGCCAGAGCGGCTGCGCCGGCAGGCCTTCATCGATCAGGCGCAGCAACTCCGTGTTGAGTGGGTCGAAGACATCGGCCCAAAGACGGCTGCGCGCCTTCGAAAATGCGCTGGCGCTCACCACCCGAACCAGCTGGCTGCGCCGCGCCAGCAGGGAAAAGAACGCATCAAGTTCGCCCTGTACGGCACCACGCACACCGCTGAGCAGGAAAGCGATCAACTCCGGAAAGGGCAGACCGCGCTGGCGGGTGAAATACCGGGGTCCTGGCGCGCCGCCTCGCGAAAGGCTCCGCTCCGGATGAAGTCAGCAAGCCGGGAAAGTACGTTGACATATTTAGGCCGTCATATTTAACCTATATATATCAATCAGTTACAGGGCGTATTCTAACCAAACCCCGGCACCATGAAACATCAGGGCAAAAATATTCAAATGTGCTAAGTCACGAGGATTGGATTGTTACCTCAGTGAGCGCGCCTATGTCGCTCCGGCAGAGTCTTAATCCCTTTTATTTCAGGGCTGGATTGTTACGGAGCCTACCACGGACTTCAACAGGACGCCGTTGTCTTAATCCCTTTTATTTCAGGGCTGGATTGTTACGTATTGATGCATGTGATGCTTGCAGAGGGGTTGCGTCTTAATCCCTTTTATTTCAGGGCTGGATTGTTACACCAGACTGTTCCCGGAACGCCGGTCGTCGTGGTCTTAATCCCTTTTATTTCAGGGCTGGATTGTTACTTATTTCTGCGTTCGAAATCATCTGTCGTGCCTCGTCTTAATCCCTTTTATTTCAGGGCTGGATTGTTACTGCGGTACATCAATTTTCTCCTGCAAATCAAGGGCCTGGCGGACGCGTTCCAGGTNTTTCCGGGGAATGCGGGGGTTGTGTTGGAGGACGTAGCGTCCGAGGCCGAAAACGGATTCCTTGCCGATGTGCAGCCATTGGCCGAGGTGCAGGGCGGGCAGGAAGGNGGAGAGGTTGCCGCGCAGCGTCCAGCGACCGACGACACCGCCAAGCTGCATGAGTTTCTGCTGGCGCGACGAGCGCCGGGTCCACTCCTGCCATTTGATCTGTTTTTCGCTGTCGACCGCGGCAGCGGCCCTCTTGAGCGCCGAAAAATCCCAGGCGGGGGCGCCCGCGCCGTAGAACTCGGCCATCAGGCTGGCGCGGCGGACGCTGGCCATGAGCAGGACTTCCGCGGTGAGACGATTGGNGGGCAGTGCGCGACCGTTTTCCTGCAGACGGAGCGGACTGAGCAGGTCGAGGGTCACCTGGTCGCCGGNCTGCGGGGGCTGTGGGGCGGGTGTCGGGTGTTCGCGGAAAAGGCCGGATTCCGGGGTGTGAATGATGTGTTCGATACCGTCGAGGTCGATCCAGCCGATTGCGGATATTTCCGCCCGACCGTCGCCCGGGCCGATGCCGTTTTGCAGGGCATGGCGCCAGGCGAGGGCGACGAGCGGGAGTTCGCGCAGCGCGCGGCCGACCAGCACCATGTCGAAATGATGGCTTTCGCCGGCGGCGAGGTGCCGCGCGCCCCAACCGGCGGGTTCGATGACGTAGGGCGCGGGCGGCTGGGTGAAGTTCTGCAGCCGGTGCGCCACCGGCGGCGGGGCAAAGATGGCCGGATAGGGACAGGTGCCGTGCAGCGGGCAACCTGGACATTCCTTCTGCCGCGTCATGCAGGCGAGCTTGCGCAGCGCGTGCCCGAACGCGCCACGCAGCGCGGAGCCGGGCCACTCGGGGAGGTTGAGCGGGGTGGTCGCGACCAGGTGGAAGCGGTAGCGGGCGAGGGGAGCATCTTTAGCGGGTCATCCAGCGCAGGATGGCGCTCTCGAGATCGGCGAGTTCGTCCGGTTTGACAATGCGGATTCCGTAGTCGGCGGCGCGTTGCAGTGCCTGCGTGTTGCGGTCGATCTGGCGCGCGGTGAGCAGCCATTTGGTGTCGAGGCGCCCGGCGACATGTTTGCCCAGGGTTTCGAGTTTGTTGAGGATGTCCTGGCTTTCGCCGCGCTCGGAAATTTGCACGCCGCTCTTGCATTCGACGAGCAGCATGCGGTTGCGATGGATGAATACGGCGTCCAGTTCATTGAGGGGATGCTGGTTGCGCCCGGGGATGACGGGCTGGTTCCAGGGGTCGATCTTCAGGTTGATTCCCCAGCGGTTGGCATGCAGTCGCTTGCCGGCCTCGCCTTGTTCCAGCGCCTTGCCGACCAACCAGCACCATTCCTCGAGCCAGCCGCCGCCCAGGTAGCTGGCGGCAGCGTCGCCGGCGATCGCCAGGTGGTGACCGGTCTTTTNGAGCACGCCGAGGTCGACCATCAGGTCGACAAGTTCTCTGTCTTTGGCGTGGCCTGGCGTGTCGAGTCGGGCACGATCCGGTCTGTTTTCCCGGTGGAAGAAGGCGGCCCGGTTGAGGGCGCCGATGAAGTGCTTGATGCGTGGCGCCCGATCGACCAGGGTTCGCGTGAGTTGCTGACGGGCCAGGATGCCGGTGGTGTCCGGGCTTTCCGGCCGCAGCCTGAAGCCTTGCGCAGCCAGGTAGGGGCGAGTCCNGAGCAGGTTGACCGGCAGCTTTTCTCCGGCGCGGCCAACCGGGTGAAAGTAGTCGATCCGGCTGTGTTCCGTATCGCAATAGATGATCTCGGCGCAGGGGCGGAAGGCTTGCAGAAAGCCGACGGTCATGAGCTTGTTGCCGCCGGTAAGGTTCAGGATGAGGCGGGCAGCCGGGTATTCGGCGGCAATGTCGGCGGCGCACTGCTGCGCCCAGCGGAGGATGGCGGCGAGGTCGTGGTCGGGGCAGGCATGGCGCAGGTGAATGTGGCTTTCGGGCAGACCGGCTGCGTGGAGCCCGTGCCGGAGCTTGTCGGCATTGGCGCGCATGGCGTTGCTGGCGAGAATGAATACGCTCCCGGCCTTGAGTGCCGGCGCCAGCGCGGGGATCAGGTTGGGCAGGTTTTCGCCGCTGGCGAGCATGATGTGCACGATTTGCCCGCTGTTGGCCGGGCGCACCGCGCTGCGCTGGATCTGGAACTCTTCGAGACGCGCGTTGCAGCTTCGCATCTGGGCCGCGCTGAGTTCCTGGCCGCGCAAGTTTTCCGGCAGGTCGAGAGTGAGGTGCTGGTAGCGCCCGCCGCGCTCGCATATCCGGGCGGCGATCTGGGCGGGCAGGGTGCCGATGACCAGGTCGCCCGGCTGCACGGTTTCCGGGTCGAAACTCGCGGCAACGACGCTGCCGTCTGGCACGAAGCGTTCGCTTTGCGACCACTCGATGGTTCCGGCATGGCGAGTGACGAAGGTGGTGGTCATGGCGTGCGAGCCGGCCGGGTGACGGAGAAGGCTTCGAGCCGGGCATTGAAGGCGCGAAGCTCTCCGGTCGAAAGTTCGCGCCCGCGCGCGTGCTCCGGCAGATCGAGGGAGAGATTGAGGTAGCGGGCGCCGCGTTCGCAAACCGTGGCAGCAAGATGCACGGGCAGCGAGCCGATGATGGTGTCGCCGGCCTCGATCAGCACAGGATCGAGATGGCTGGCGTAACGGTCGATGTGCAGGCCTTGTTCCCGCGCCCATTCGCGGGCGCCGGGGTGGCGGGTGATGAACCAGGCGGTCATGTGTCGCCCTTGAGTTTTGCCAGGCCGAGCTTTTTGCGCACATCCTTGAGGTTCACCGCAACCACCCTGGGCAGCCAGGTTTCGATGGCTTCGGCAGCGTCGGCCTTTTCTCCGGCGGTCCAGGTACCGTCTTCCAGCGCCCTTTGGCGAGCGCGGCGGCTTTCTGGTGGCCGGCGCCGTTGGGCCTTTCCTTGCGGCCGGCGAGTTGATCGGCGCGGTTGGCGAAGTGTTCGATGAAGGCTTCAACCTCACGCATGGCTTCGCTCAGGCTGGCCAGGCGCTGGGCACGTTCGGCCTCGGCAGCATGACGGTCCTGTTCGGCTTGTCGGGCAGCCGCCTGCTCGGCGTGCAGTGCGGCTTTTCGCAGTTCGGCGGCGGCTTGCGCTTCGGCGAAGCGGATGTGGATCGCCCGCATGTCGGGGCGGCTTTGCGCTTGCTGCTCGCACCAGGCAAGTAGCCTGGGAGGTCACCTTGCAATCCTCGTGACTTAGCACATTTGAATATTTTTGCCCTGATGTTTCATGGTGCCGGGGTTTGGTTAGAATACGCCCTGTAACTGATTGATATATATAGGTTAAATATGACGGCCTAAATATGTCAACGTACTTTCCCGGCTTGCTGACTTCATCCGGAGCGGAGCCTTTCGCGAGGCGGCGCGCCAGGACCCCGGTATTTCACCCGCCAGCGCGGTCTGCCCTTTCCGGAGTTGATCGCTTTCCTGCTCAGCGGTGTGCGTGGTGCCGTACAGGGCGAACTTGATGCGTTCTTTTCCCTGCTGGCGCGGCGCAGCCAGCTGGTTCGGGTGGTGAGCGCCAGCGCATTTTCGAAGGCGCGCAGCCGTCTTTGGGCCGATGTCTTCGACCCACTCAACACGGAGTTGCTGCGCCTGATCGATGAAGGCC
The DNA here is from genome assembly GCA_013693915.1 of Dechloromonas sp. Lineage (GTDB taxonomy): Bacteria > Pseudomonadota > Gammaproteobacteria > Burkholderiales > Rhodocyclaceae > Azonexus. Next base: position 2,199,185 of record CP059264.1, read on the forward strand.
TGCCGGCGCAGCCGCTCTGGCTGGGTTTGCGGGTGTTGGCCGCCGATGCCTCGAAGGTTCGCCTGACCCTGCTTGACCGCGAGGGGAAGCGCGGCGTACGCGAGGCAACACTGTTTGGACTGTTTCGTCCCGGGATCGAGTTGTTCGATTCGCTGATTCTGCACAGTGCCGTGGTGGGTGAGCGCCAGATGCTGTTCGAACGTCTCGACCGCCTGAGTCACCAGGACCTGCTGGTGCTCGACCGTGGCTATCCGGGGGCGTGGTTGGTGGCGGCCCTGTTGCATCGGGGCATTCCGTTCTGCATGCGCTGCGATTCGTCCTCGACCTTTGCCGCAATCACGCGTTTCATGCGCTCCGGCGAGGACGAGGCGGTGGTGACCCTGCCGCCACCGAACCGCCGCGATGCCGTCGATTATGAGTGTCCGCGTCAGACCTCGACCGTGCGCCTGATCCGTCAGGTGACGCCGGCCGGCAAGGTGCGCGTGCTCATGACGTCGTTGCGCGATGCCACACAGTATCCTGCCACCGCATTCGCCGACCTCTATCATCGCCGCTGGCGCATCGAAGAAGCCTTCAAGCGCCTCAAGCACCGCCTCTGCCTTGAGCATACCTCCGGCCTGACCTGGCTGGCCGCCTGCCAGGATGTCGGCGCCAGGATGGTCTGCGACAACCTCAATGCCCTGGCTGTCTATCTGGCGACCGACCACCTCATCCCGACGGATTCGCCGTGGCGCATCAACCGAACACAGGCCTTCTCTCACCTGCGCCGCCTGCTGCCGCGCATCCTCAGCGGACGAATGCCAGCAAGCGCACGCCTCGTCGCCGACCTGTTCTGCGAAATTGTCCTCAACCTGCAAAAATTCATCCCCAACCGCGCCCGACCTCGACCCGTTCGACCCAAACCACACAAGTCTCATGCCTACAAGTTCGCACCATGACAAAGAGCTAAGTCACGAGGATTGGGTCACCTTGGGGTCGATTTCGACCAGCGCCCAGCCGAAGGGGATCAGGTGCTTCTGGTCATTGGCGTTCTGGGCGGCGAGCCAGAAGGTCTTGGTGGTGCTCTGGAAGGACGAGCGACTTTTCCCGTCGGGTCCTTTGCCTTCCATGATCTTGATCTGCGCCACCCCGTCGCCGGAAAGTGTCTTGCTCTCGGCGCCACCGTAGCGGCCCAGGCGGATGAGCATGGCGCGGCCGCTGTCGAGCAGGGGTTTCAATTCGCCTTCAAGAAGGGTTTCGATGCCCGTCTTCCAGTCCGGGTTGAGCATGCCGCGCTGGTCGAGCTGGCGGATATCGGCGCGCAGGCGCGGCAGGTGGTAGCGGTTGCAGTCGGCGGCGAGTTTGGCCAGGTCGCTTGGGCGCAGGGCTTCGACAGGAGCTGTCTTGCCATCGGCGAGCAGGGCGCCAAGGTTGTGCACCGTGAGCCGGCTTTGCAGCGCCCGATACTGGCCGGGCGCGATGCATTCTTTGCGGGCAGCGATGCCCCGGGGCTGGCGTTCCTGGCCTTGGCGGTCCAGAACGCGGTCTTTTTGCGGTTGACCGCGTAAAGCACCTGCCGGTCAACGTTGCCGGAAGGCATGAAGTCAGCGGGCTTCAAAAGCCGTAGCGGGCTGGTGGCGAAGTCGCCTTGCAGCAGGCGTTTTTCAAGTCGGCTGGAGTTGCGTCGTTCGTCCGGATCAGCAACCCGTTGTCGCCGGTTGATGCCATCGAGCATGGCGGTGCGCAGTGCCCCTTGAAACTGCTACCGGGAATGTAGGGCTGTTTGCCGGTATGGCTGGCGCGCTCGATGAATAGCTGGTTGAACACCCGGTTCCCATTGCTTTCCCGATTGGCAACCTGGCCGACCTGCCTTTCATAGTCGGCACCCAGGCCGGCGGCGACGGGGATGAGTACGTCGGCGTGCGGCTGGAAATGGCCGCGGTGGTCGCGGAAGAAGCGCTGGATGCCGAGCAGGTCGGCCTTGTCGCCGAGTTCGCCAAGGCGTTTGGCGAGGTTGTCGGGGAGCGCGGCCCGGCTGGGGTCGAAGCCGTAGAGAATGTCATCTTCGATGACGTAGTTGGTCGGCTCGAAATCCTCGCCGCAGCCGATGTGGATGGGCGCCAGCGGGGTCAGGGCCAGGGTCGCGTTGGTGAGGAATTTCATGCGGACATTTCCGGAAGGTGAATGCCGACCACCGGCGCGTAACCCTGGGCCACGGTTTCGGGACGGGATGCGGAAATCTCGCCGATGCCCTGTCCGATAAAAGGCGTGCCGGGAACGAGCGCTTCCGGCCAGAAGACGCTGCCGCTGCGCGTCATCAGGATGGGACGCTTGAACGGGTTGCCGGTGTGCATGGCGATGTCGCCATGCCGGCCGAAGCGGGTCAGCGGCTGGTAGTGGCTGCGTTCCCGGCAGAAGCCGAGGCCTTGCGGGGCACAGGGGCCGAGGGTGAGCCAGGCGTTGGCCGGTTCCGGCCTCTGGCCGGGCGNCAAAGGATCGGGAGCCGCTTCACCGGGCAGACGGAATTTCCCCAGGCCGATGCTGGCGTCGCGGCCATAGCCGGTTTCCCCGATGTCGCCGAGCGCGGCCCGCAGGTCGGGCAGCGTCAGGCGCCGTTCGTCGAGGGCGACATAAATGTCGAAAGACATGCCCGGAGCAAACCACACCTGCGGCTGGGTGTATGGCGCGAACTGCCCTTCGCCGGTGGTGCCGGTCCGGCGATTGATGCTGTTGTGGGCCTGGGCATGTTCGCTGTGCAGAGGCATGTTCTTGCGGGTGATGCTTTCGGCGGCTTCGCTGTCACTGAAAGCGAGCGATTGCCATTGCGTGAATGGCGCTTCGGTGTCGTCGATGGCAATCCAGCGCTTTTTCTTGAGTACTTTGCGGTCGACGTCGGATTTTCGCCAAAAAGCCGAAGGCAGGCTGGGCAGGGGCAGGAATCCCTGCGGGAAGGCGTCGGAGACGACGGCAAAGGGCCGGCCTTGCGTATAACCGGCGAGCAATTCGTTCAGCCGGTCGTTGCCCAGCCGATACCGCAGGGCCCAGCAAAGCTGCCCGAACAGGGTGTCCCCCGCCAGGGGTGTGCCAAAAGCGGTGGCGGGTTCCAGGGTGAGGCGGTAGGTTTGCATGTCTAGCGCCCCTGGCGCAGGTATCGGCAGAATTGCTGGACGCAGTAAATCCGGTTTTCTTCCGAAATCCGTCCCAGCGTCTTTATGACCTGCGTCGTCGATAACGAGAAGGCCGTGTCCGTCTTGATCCAGCTGGCGAGCGGCAGGTGTCCGCCCTCCGGCAGGGGGCCGGCAGTCAGCGCCAGTGACGGGCTGGGCTGTGGCTTGCTGGTCAGCGGCATGGCGATGAAATCGTTGCGCGCATCGGCGGTGGTCAACATCAATACCGGCCGGCGTTTGCTGGACGACAGGTCACTGAAGGGAAAGGGGATCAGCACGATGCTTCCGGCTTCATACATGATTCCAGGCCTCGTCGGCGTCGTTGTTCCAGATGCCGTCCATGACCGGTTGCTGGGCTTGCTGCAGGTCACGGTGCTCGGCGATTTCCTTGCGCGCACTCAGGAAGTGGATGAAATCCAGGGTTTCCTGCGCCTGTGAATCGGGCAGGGTTTGGGCTGCTTCGTAAATTTTTCGGGCAAGCAGGGCATTGCTCATTTCAAACTCCTTTTTCGGGGAAGGGTTTGACCGTGTCAAAGCGACTTTGTTGATCCGCGCCATTGATCCGCAAGCCGGTAAATCTGACCTTGCCGTAACCGCGCGAACCCGATCCGCCCAGGCTGTCGTGCTCGATCAGTTTCAGGCCTTGCAGCACGGTTTCCAGCAGGGACTCGTCGTCGCCGCTCAGTTGCTTGATCGACAGGCGGAAGACGAAGCGGGCGCCAGAGGGCACCCGTTCGGTGTTGCGCGGGTCTTTCGCTTCACCGGAAATCCGGTTGATGCGGTTCTCGCTCTTGACTTCAGTGAGCGCCTCGTTGTTGTCGCGTACCTGCTTTTCCCATTCCGGGCAGAGTTCGCAATCCCAGAAGGCAAGGCGGGTCGGGCCGAGTTCGGCGGCGAAATCGGGGTCGTCTTTTAGTGTGCCGCCGCCAACGCCAAAGAGCTGCAGGATGCGTTTGACTTCCGCTTGCTGGGAGCCTTGGCTTTGCTCATAGGCATGTTTGTCGAGCGGTGCCTCACGCACGGCGCCGCTGCGCCATTCGAGCAGGCTGCGCATCTTGCCCTTGAGGCTGGAGCCGGGGATGTAGGGCGCCTGAGTCAGCGGATGTTTGACGACGGTGTTGTCGACGCCGCCGATGTGCATTTCGGCATCGCCGGCGCCGATGCGCAGGCCGGTGACGAGTTCAAGCGTGGCTTCGATGGTGTTGATCGCGGTGAGTTGCATCTTATTTTTCCTTCGCTTTGTAGAAGCCCATGAAGGCCTCCATGAACAGCTTGGCGTGTTTCAGGGTTTCGGGGCTTCCGATCTGTGAGATTACGTGGGAAAACAGCTTTTCATAGCATTCGTCGACGTGTTCGCGCCCTTTCGCATAGGCAACCTTGGCTTTCATCATCTTGATGTAAGGGGCGAGTTCCTTGTATTTGCCGGACTTTGCCTCGGCACTTTGTTCGAAGGCCACTTTTTCATGCCACATGACCAACTCGTCGTAGAACTTGCGTAACTGGGTGTACTTGTTTTTCCCTCGGGCCAGTCTGCCGGCTTCCGCAACTATTTGCGCCTTGTCTTGCGCAATATCGGCAAACAACAGTTCGGGCATGGCTTCGCCGAAACGGATGTCGCTGACGTCAATTGTCGGTGCCGGCGGGCGGCTGTTGCGGTCGTAGTTGCCGCTCTGGCGGGGTTGTCCGTAGTTCATGTTCTGCCTCGCTTATCGCTGACGATAGAAGAAGTTGAAAAGAGGGATGCGGAAGCGGCGGCCGAGTTGGGCAATGCCGCGTTCGCCAAGGGTGGCGGCCAGGCGGGTTTGCGCCATGTCGCGCGCCTCCGGCCTGAGTCTGTCGACGACATAGCGCCGGGTTCGATAGACAAAGCGGCTGCGCCACATAGGGGCTTCCGGGTTTTGGCGTCNGCCGGCCAGGTCGATCAGCTTGAGCAGGCCGTAGATGTAGCCGGTGGTCAGGTCGTAATCGCGGTTCAGTTGTTCGAGTTCGCTTTCGACGGCGCTGACCTTGGCCCATTCATCCCAGCGGACGATTTCGCCAAACAGGCTGACGGCATTTTTGCCGCTGCCCTTGGCCGCTTCCAGGGCTTCTTCGGCTTGCGTGGTCAGGGTGTGGATGGGCAGCCCCGGTTTGCTCATGACCATGCCGGCCGAGAAGTGGATATCGGGATTCTCGGCGACAAAGGTCCTGAAATGCCCGGCCATGTCGGCAGCCAGTCTTTGCGTACTGCGCCACGGGCCGATCAGGAAGAAATCATCGCCACCGGCGAATACCGTGTAGGTGTTCGGGTAATGCGTGGCGCAGTAAGCGGGGAGCCAGATGGCGAAGAAGGCGTTCATGTGGCGGGAAAGCGCGGCCATTTTGGCGAAGGTCGGTTCGGCCAGTCCTCGCTGGAAGATCAGGCCAAGGTTGTCGACGTCGCCTTTCAGGGTCATCAGCGCGGTCTGGCCTTGCCAGCCTTGACGGTCCCCGCGTGGCGTCTTGTCTTCGCAGGCGAGGTGGTTCAGCGTTTTTCCCTGGCCAGCCGCGGCTTCGAAATCGACCTCGCTTTCCCAGCGGCCGTATTTGTCGCCGGCCCAGGCGTCGGCTTCGTCAAAACGCGGAACGTAGGCGTTGATGTAGCGCCGGGCGTAGCCGTGCCAGAGCGGGTCGGTCAGGTTCTCCGGCAGGCTGAAATCCCAGCAGCGGAGCAGTTGGCCGGATTGGGCGAGGGCGCCAAATTTGCCCGTGATCTCCTCGTCGCGAGTGAAGCCGACGCGGTAACCAAAGATCGGGCTTTCCAGGGCAACCACGCTGCCGGATCGCAAGTCGCCTTCGTCGCGGACAATCAGCAACCGGTCCTGTCGCGCCAGTTGGGTGCCGAGTCTGATCTGGTCGCGTGAGAGCGCCGCCGAGCCCCTGGCGTCGGCAGGAATGCGGCTGTTGTAGGGGCAGACACCTTCGGGGTAGGCAACGGCGAAGACGGTCGGCCCATCTTCGGTCAGGTCGAAGCGCTTGAGCTTGGATCGTTCAAGATCCGCAAAGAGGGCGTCGATCAGTGCGCCGAAGCGGCCTTTGAGAAAGTCATTGCAACTGGCCGTCTTGCCGACCAGGCCGAGGCCGGCCAGCCCGAAGCTGTGCTGGAGGAACCATGCGTTCAATTCTTCGCGGACAGCCGCGAGCTTTTCGCAAGTCTCCGGGGTATTGGGGGCGACGATCAGGAATTTCCCGGCCGCGTTGATGATTTGTGATGTGGCCGGGAGGTCACAAACTTCGAGAATCCTCAGGGCGGCGAGTTCGGTGAATAGCGAAACCTGGAAGGAACGGCCGCGCAGCAGTCGGGCTGCCGATTTGTTGGTTTCTGCGCCATCGGAAAAGATGAAGTCCTGGATGCCGAAAAAATCGCCCTGGATCAGCAGGAATTTCTCCTCATCCCAGTCGCGTCGGTCTTTCAGCGCGCCGGCGGCCGCGTCGTCGGTCTTTCCTTGCGCATCGTGCCAGCGCCACAGCGCCGTCGCCAGCGCGGCGGTGGTCTTGCTGTGGTCGTACAGGGAGACATCGGGTTTGACGCCGAAGGCGGTTGCCGNAGGAATGGCATGGGTGAAGGTCTGCCAGGCCGTATCGAAATGGTCGAGCCAGAGCGGCCATTGCTGGCGATGGGAGCGAGGGATGGCGTCAAGGCGGGCGAGAAAGCTTTCCCAGAGCCTGCGATATTCCGCCTGGGCCGGCGCGTCGGTTTCCGGCTCGTATCCTTGGCGCCTGAGCGGAAAGAGGCTCTCCGGCGTCAGGGACTTGAGCGGGTAACGCCAGTGCAGGCTGGCTGGAGAAACGGGCTTGCCGGCGTCGGCGTCGAGGCGGATTTGCTCGAACAGGGTCAGTTGCCGGGCCTGGTAGTGGTTGCGCCCGGTGTCGGTCTTGTCTTCTCCGCTGTTGTAGCGCTCGAATTCCTCGCGTTCGAAGCCGGAGGCGACGCGGTCGGCCGTGGCGATGACCCATTGCAGGAAAGTTTGTGGCTTGTGATGCATCGCCGCGGCGTTGATCAGCGAATCGGTGATCTCGCCATCGCCCTGTCGGCTGGCGAAGGGGAGGTAGTGCCCCGNAACGAGATCCGGCGCCGAGCGCTCGATGCTGTCCAGCATCAAGGCAGTCCAGGCGGCATGGCGATGACTGTGATAGCGACCTTCCCGGAAAGGACAGTATTGGGTGAGGTGCGCATCCAGCCGTTCGCGGTCGACGTCGCCCAGGGCGGCTCTCTCGGAAAACTTCCCCAGGTCGTGCATCAATGCGGCGAAGGCGGCCCGGCAGGAACTGTCGAGAAGGTTGATGGTATTCTTCATTTTGTTGTCCTGATCGAGCTTCAAGGATACTTCAGTTTCCAGCCTGTCATTGTCCGGCAAGCTTGCCATGTTCATTCCCAGACGACCTCGTCGGCCTGCAGGCGCAGGCCGTAGCGGGTCAGCGGGCGCCGGCCGGTGCTGGCGATCAGGTAGGGTGTTGCCATCAGGCCAAGGGCGTTTTTCAGGAGGCGATTGATCTTGGCGCATTTCTGCTCGAAGAATTCCTTGCTGAAGCCGCCTTCCTCCGCCAGCATTTCGGCGGTTCTTTCGTAGTCGACCGCATCGATGCCGACCAACTGCGCGTAGAGCGAGAGAAATTCGCCCGGGTCGGCGTCGGTGTGCCGAACGGGCGCCTGGCGACAGTGCGCACGCCGGGCGAACCAGGCGTACCAGGCCAGGAGTTGCGGCGGCAGGGCCACCGCCGACCGGCCGCAGGTCAGTTGGCGACGGGCGAGGTCGACGCGTAGCGCGGGCTTTTCCAGGTGCACCTGGGTGGCGGCGACCGCCTCCGAGAAACTTTGTCGCATGGCCAGCACGGCGGCGGGCAGCAGCGGGCGGAGGCGGACAAACGGGATTTCGGCGAGCATGACGCGGGCGTCGGCGGTGTGGATGGGCCGGCCGTCACGGGTGTGCAGGAGGCGCGGCACGGCAGGCGGGTAGTAGAAGTCGGGCAGCGACTCGAAGGGCTCGGAGACCAGCACGTGCGAGAGCCTGTCCTGCGGCCGGGCAGCGAGCGACAGGCAGTAGCCGAGGTAGAAGCCCATGGTCTTGCGGCCACCGGCGATCGAGACGTGGAGTTCGCTGGCCGGTTCGGCGGTGAACTCGCGCACCAGGGCATGGATCGTATCGGCGGCCTGTGCATTGTCTTCGGGCGTGCGGATGTCGGCGAGCGGGTTGCCGTTGCGGTCGGCAATGGCGTGGATGTGCGCTGGGGTGAAGGCGATGCCAAGGGCCTGCGGGTAATCGCGACAGAACGCATGGAACTGGCCGGCGACCGGATCCAGCAGCGAAAGCCGGGCGCGTTCGGCGCCGTCCTGGCTGGTGATGAGGTGGATCGCGTCCGGCACCCAGGCGGGGCTTTGCGCAACGCATAGTGCATAGAGGGTTTCGGTGACGATCTGCGGTGAGAGGCCGGTGACCGCCAGCAGGATGCGCTTTTGGTGCATGGCCAAATTATGCCTCGTTGCTGGCGAAAGCGCAGGCGAGCGATGCCGGCAACCCGGTCCACTGGATGCCCTCGGGCAGCGTGGCGCGGCCGATGCGTTCCTGCAAGCCGCGGGATGGCAGCGGGTAGCAGCGCACGTCGTCGGTTTTGCCGTCGATCAGCGTATCGACCGTGGCAAGACATTCGGCGACCTGGCGTTCGTTGCCGATGAACAGGAAGATGCTGTATTCGATCGGCGTGGCGCGATTGACCATGGCCCGGTGCACGCGGTTGAGGCGGCGCGGGTCGGTGATGTCGTAGCCGATGACCCAGGCGTGGCTCATGACTCTTCCCGGCAGCCCGCTTGCGGGTCGGCGGAGACGGCGTGCGCGATGTCGCGCACGGCTTGCTCCAGTTCGCGGCGGAAGTGTTCGGCGCGCGTTTCATAGGCGGCGTAGTAGCGACTGCGGCCAGCCTTGCCGAGCAGACAACCGGTCTGGGTATTGGTGAAGTCGTCGCCGGACAGCGTGGCCTGGCGGAACAGCGTCAGCGCGAAGCGGTCGGCCTGCGGGCGCAAGGCTTCCATGACATCGCAGGCGAGCGACTCGCGGCCGAAGTCGAGGCTGTGATAGAAACCGACAAAGGGATCAAGTCCGGCGCCATACAGGGCGAGCGTTGCTTCGGCGTGCAACAGCGTATAGGTGAGCGACAGCACGGCATTGAGCGGGTCGCGTGGCGGCTGGCGATTGCGACCGTGAAAATTGAGGCTGGCCGGGACGATTTCGGCGAGCGCTTCGAAATACGCGGCGGCGCAAGCACCTTCGAGGCCTCGCAATGTGGCGATGCTATCCTGACTATCGATCTGGGCAAGCATGCCGGAGATTCGCCGTTCGCAGACGCTGAGCGCGTAGCGGTGCATGGGGTCGCTGTCACGGCGTTCGCGAATCAGGTCGAGTTGTCCGGAGAGTTTCGCGGCAACGATGGCGCGAGAAAACTTCAGGCAATAGTCGGCATCGAGCGAAAGGCGATATTGGGCGATCCGCCGCGCAGCGTCGTTGTGTGGGCGCCCGAGAAGCAGACTGGGGTTGCCCTTGCGGCCGGAAAGGATGACGACGCCGATGTCGTGTTCACCGAGTTTGCCGAGAAGGCTGGCGCACAGCTTGACGTCGCCGCGCAGGAAGACGCGGGACAGCGGCTGGAGCGGCACGGTGCCGACCCGCTCGCCATTCTCGATGAAGACAAGGGCTTCGCCATCGGCTTTGAGTTCGACGTTCCGGCGGTCGACATAGAGGCTGGTCATGGTCCGGGGCCGGGTCAGAGAATCATGAAGGCGCCCTGGTGCGGCGGTATGGCAGCGCCAAGGCAGGACGATTGTTGGCGGGGGTCAAGCTGGAACAGGTGGGCGCGGTCCTCCGCGAGGTCCATGCGCAGGGTCAGCCCGATCTTTACATCGCGCAGTTCGGCAGCGGTCAGCCAGCACTCGAAAAACGATTTCTGACCGCCAACCCTGTAGCCGCGCAGGAATCGGTGAACGCGATTGAGCCGCCTCGGGTTAGCGATGTCGTAGCAGATGAGGTAGAGCGTTCGGGCAGGGGCTGGCATGGGGAGATCATAGGCAGGAAGCGCCGCCCGGCGCGGGGCGGCAAGCTTGCCATAGCTGCCGTGCGCTCGGCGGCCTCGCGGTGACCCGTCCTGCTGAGGGCGCGACGACAGGGGCTGGCTTGTCCGGTCGCGTTGTCAGCGCCGTCTCATGGTCACGATAAGGGAATCATCTTCGCCATGTGCTTGGCGAGGATCCTGTAGGTATCTCGATCGAACCTGGGGCGGCCGGCAGCGAGCAGGGCATGGAGTTCCTCGTCCGATCGGGCGGTGCCGAGGTAGCGCCAGTTGTCGATCAGGTGAGCTTCGTCGCCTTCGCGGATCAGCGCCGGACCAGAGAAGGGCCAGGAGACGAGCTTGAGCCGGGCCAAGGTGCCGACCAGGCGCAGGGTGTGCTTGGCGAATGGCTCCTTGCCGATGCAGGCGCCACGGCAGCGGTGGATCTGGTAGCCGAAGCAGGGCTTGCCGGNGGCGGTCTTTTCCAGACCGAGCAGAACGTCGCACAGACTTTGCTCGGCGGCCAGGGCGCGGAGCACATCACCGGCTTCCCTGGCGCTCTTGAACAAGCCATAGAACGAGGCGCCACTCCCGAAGTCGAGACCGCTCGCCAGGACGAGTTCCGGGCGCAGCCAGCCTTCGCCATGGTCGACCAGTGTCCACGTGCAGCTGTCGTCGTTCCGGCGCAGTTGCCGGTTGTGGCCGGGCTGCAGTTGCTTGACCAGCGCTGCTTCCTTGAGCAGGGCGCCGATCTCGCCGGCGGTTTCGATCCAGTCGATGCGCCTGACCTGCTGGGCCATGTTCATTTCCCTGGCCGAACTGTGGTCGGCCGAAAAATGCGCGAGCACCCGCTGGCGAATGTCGCGGGCCTTGCCGACGTAGAGCGGCAGGTCGTTGTCGGCGTAGAAAAGATAGACGCCTGGCGTGTCGGGCAACTCGTCGACGATGCCGGGGTCGAGGTGCGGCGGCAGGCTGGGGCGGGCGTTTTGCGCCTTGAGCGCGGCCTCGATTTCGTCGCTGCTGCGGTCGACGAGGATTTNTTGCCAGAACTGGCGGATCAGTTGCGCATCGGCAAGCGCCCGGTGGCGGGCGCCGACTGCCAGATTGTGCCGCTCGATCAGCGAATCCAGATTGTGCCGCTTGTGTTCCGGGAACAGGCGGCGCGACAGCTTGACCGTGCACAGCACCGGCGCCCGGAAGGCGACGCCGATGCGCCTGAACTCGTTCTTCAGGAAGCCGTAATCGAAGCGNNCGTTGTGAGCGATGAAGAGCCGGCCCTGCAGCCGGCGCAAGGTTTCGTCGGCAACATCGGCAAAGGCCGGCGCGTCGGCCACCAGCGCGTTGCTGATCCCGGTAAGTTGTTCGATGAACGGCGGGATGCGGGTGCCAGGGTTGACCAGTTGCTGCCACTCGCGCACCGCTCCGTCCGCATCGACTTCGATGATGCCTATTTCGGTGATGCGGTCGCTGGTGGCGGTGGCGCCGGTGGTTTCGAGGTCGACGAAGGCCAGGGCCCGGGCAGTCATCGGCGACTGTCAGATCGTCTGCGTCGCTGCGCGCAAGCTGCGGTCGAGGTCATCCCGGGCGAGGGCGACGATGTCCGGATCGAGAATTCCCTTGCTAGCGAACTCTCCCAGGGTGCACGAAATTTCGTCCAGCCGCTGCGCGCCGCGGTAGGGGCGCACCTGCGCCAGCGCCTGGAAGACGTCGGCGACGGCAACAATGCGCGCTTCCGGGGCCAGTGTCGCCGCCGAGCGGCGGAACGGGTAGCCGTGGCCATTGAGCGCTTCGTGGTGAAAGGCGGCCCATTCGGCAACCGTCTCCAGCCCGGGGACATGGCGCAGGATCTGGAAGGTTTCGAAGCTGTGCCGTTCCATGACCGAGAATTCGGCGACCGTCAGACGCGCCGGCTTCTCGACGATTTCGTCCGGCACGCAGAGCTTGCCGATGTCGTGCATCAGTCCGGCGATTTCCATCTTGGCCAGCGAATCCGGCGCGAACCCCATGCGCTCGCCGAGGTAGCGTGAGAGTTGCGCGACCCCGAGCGAGTGGGACGCGGTGAAGTGACTCTTGGCATCGACGATGCTTGAGATCAGGCGCGCCACGTGGCGAAACTGCGGGAATTCGATGGTGACTCCCCACAACGGCAAATCAAGCTCGTTCAGGTAGGTCTGCACGTGGCGTGGCACCAGGGAGATCCAGAACGCCTCGCGCGATGACGCTGCCAGAAAGGCATCGACCACATCCGGCTGCAGCACAGAACCCGACAGCGCGGAAATCTCGCCGCAGATGTCCGTGCTGTGGAACAGCGGGTTTTCCAGGCCATGCCGCAGCAACAGCGTATCGACCCGGTCGCCCAGAAGAATCAGGTTGCTGTCGATGGCGTCGGCCTCGCCGAGACCGGCCGGCAGTTCGGTCCACGGCGTGTGGTGGTGGCGGACGGCGTTGGCGAGCAGCGACAGGTGGGCGAACGGCTGCATGAGCTGGAAGGCGCGCTCGCAATGGGCCTGCTTGTCCACGCCAGGGTCGTCCGAGACCAGCCGGCGGTGCTCGGCGGTGGACGAAACTCCCATATCATGCAAAAGCCCGGCAAAGACAAGATTCTCCAGGCGCGCTTCGGGCAGGCCGAGCACCAGCGCCGTCTCGCGGGCGATCATGGCAACGCGCTTGCCGTGCTGGAAATCGCTGACGCCGACCAGGTCAAGGGCGTCCGAGACGGCAAACACGGCACTCTTCAGGTTGATCGTGATGGGCATCGAACGCTCGGTCGGGCTGCGAACAGAACAAGCATACCATCACCACGGGCTGCTGAAATGACGTTCAAAGGGAACGGTTCGCAGATCATCATGCGCCGGTGCGGAACGTGCCGGTCGATCGCCGCATCGACGGGCGCAAAGTCAGGGTCCGGCAGCGATTGCGGCGGCGAAGAGGAGCGCAAGGAACAGCAGCGACAAGGCGGCCACCGGCCACCGGCACAAGGCTGCGGCGAACGGCCAGGAACGCTTGCCGGTGGCAAGTGCCTTGCGCATGGCGAAATCCAGCGCAACGGCGGAGCCGTCGCCCTCGGGTGTCCGGCAAGCGCTGCCCCCGGCGGGTGAGCCCGCTGGCGAGCAGCGTCCCTGCGGCAATCGGCCGCAGCGCCGACCACGGGTGTACGACGTCAGGGCATCGGGCCAGCGGCGCCCGGGAGCGACGAGATACAGCGTACAGCGCCCACGGGATGAACTTCAGGCCATCGCCATCAGCAGCCACGGTACCGCCATTCCCGCCGGCGCCCGCGCCTCGGGCGCGCTCGCAGCGGCTTCCCGGCGCGGCGCAGGATGTGCAGCATCAACAGCGTGCTGGCGATGGACGAGACGGTGGCCACGGTGTTGCTCAGCCTGTATGGGCATCCTCGACGGCAAATTGCTTGTCCCCTGCCTGGTCGAGTTCGCCGCTGCCTGTGGCGAGACGCTGGCGCGGGCGCACGCCCGCTCGGGGACGCCGTGGCGATCAGTCCGTCCCCGGGCAGCGGCCCGCAGTTTGCCACCGCCCTTTGCCGCTTCGCACGCCCGTACGCCGAACAAAACGGGCGCGACCGCGCGCAACTGGAGCCCGCCATCGCCGCAGACGGTCGCCATTGCACCCAGTTGGCAGCCAATCGTATATAGTTCCGTGCCGCAGTCTTGCCTGCCAATTCACCGAAACTTCAACAAGGAGCCGCGCCGTGTCCGTGAACGTTGCCACCAAGCGAACTGCTTTTCTATCCGGAACGAACGCCTTGCTGACGCTCACCACGTTGGTTCTGCTGGCGGCCTGTCAGCGCGCTGACGAAGCATCGGCGCCGGAGATACGCCCGGTGCGCGTGACCACCATCGAAAACCGTTCCGCCAGTGGCAGCGTATCGCTGACCGGAACCGTGCAGGCACAGACCGAAATCAACCAGTCGTTCCGCATCGACGGGCGACTGATCGAGCGCATGGTGGACATCGGCGACAGCGTAAAACCCGGCCAGCTTGTCGCCCGGCTCGATCCGCAGAACGAAGAGAGCAGCCTGCAGTCGGCGCGTGCGCAACTGTCCGCAGCGCAGGCCCAGTTGGTCGAGGCGCGCACCAACCACGCGCGAATGCGCGACCTGGTCGCCCAGGACGCGGTGCCCCGCGCTTCGTTCGACCAGGCCGTGGCGGCGCTCAAGACGGCCGAGTCGCAGGTCGAGTCGGTGCAGTCGCAGGTGAACCTGGCGCAGAACCGCCTGAGCTACACGCGGCTCATGTCCGACGTGGCCGGCGTCGTGACGGCGCGCGGAGCGGAACCCGGCGAAGTCGTTTCGGTCGGACGCATGATCGTGCAGGTGGCGCGCGAGGGCGCGCGCGATGCGGTTTTCGACGTGCCGGGCCGCGTCAAGGACGTCGCTCCGAAGAATCCGGAGATCACGGTGGCGTTGACCGACGACCCGCGAGTGACGGTTACTGGCCGGATTCGGGAAGTCGCGCCGCGCGCGGATCCGGTGACCGGCACCTTCGCCGTGCGCGTACGCCTCATCGACCCGCCGCCGGCCATGCGCCTGGGCAGCACCGTTACCGGCAGGATGCAGTTGCCCGAGGCGCTCGCCATCGAGGTGCCGGCCTCGGCGCTGGTACGCGCCGACGGCAAGACCGCGGTATGGGTGGTCGACAAGGCTTCGAGCACCGTATCGCTGCGCAACATCCAGCTCGGCGGGGGCGACGCCACCACCGTGCAGGTGGCCGCGGGACTGAATCCGGGCGACGTCGTCGTCACCGCCGGCGTCCAAGCGCTGCGCCCGGGCCAGAAGGTGCGCGTACCGGAGACCCGCTCGTGATCGGACCGAACCTGTCGGAATGGGCGCTGAACAAGCGCTCGCTGGTCGTCTTTCTGATGATCCTGGCCGTGGTGGCCGGCGTCATGTCCTTCTTCAAGCTGGGGCGTGGCGAGGACCCGGCGTTCACCACGCGCACGATGGTCGTCGGCGCCGGCTGGCCCGGCGCCACGGTGGATGAGACCATGAAGCAGGTGACCGAGCGGCTCGAGCGCACGCTGCAGGAGACCGACTACCTCGACCGCTTGCGCAGCTACACGATCGCCGGGCAGACGACGATCTTCGTCGACCTGAAGCAATCGACGCCGCCTCAGAAGGTTCCCGACATCTGGTACCAGGTGCGCAAAAACATCGGCGACATGCGCCATACGCTGCCGCAGGGCGTGCTCGGGCCGTTTCTCAACGATGACTTCGGCGACACTTTCGGCATTATCTATGGGTTCACCGCCGACGGCTTCGGTTTCCGCGAACTGCGCGACCACGTCGAGGCGGCGCGCTCGCGGCTGCTGCAATTGCCGGACGTATCGAAGATCGAAGTCATGGGCGCGCAGGACGAGCAGATCTTCATCGAGTTCTCCACCGAGCGGCTGGCCGGCCTGCGCCTGAACCTGAACCAGATCATCGCCACGCTGCAGGCGCAGAACCTGGTGCGCCCGGTCGGCACGATGCAGGGCGAGCGGGAGCGGGTGTTCCTGCGCGTGTCCGGCGCCTTCGACTCCGAGCGCGACATCGAAGCGGTGAACATCGTCGCCGGCGAGCGCATCTACCGCTTGGGCGACATCGCCACGGTGCGCCGCGGCTTCACCGACCCGCCGCAGCCGATGTTCCGTGTCAACGGCAAGCCGGCCATCGGCTTGGCCATCGCCATGCGCGACGCCGGCGACATCCTGGCGCTCGGCGAGAACGTGCGCCAGGAGATGGCCGAGATCAAGGCCAACCTGCCCATCGGCATTGAGCCGGTGCTGGTCGCCGACCAGGCTGTCACGGTGGACCATGCCATCAACGACTTCATGACCTCGCTGTGGCAGGCGATCATCATCATTCTGGCGTGCAGCTTCGTCAGCCTGGGCGTGCGCCCGGGCGCCGTGGTGGCGCTGGCCATCCCGCTGACGCTGGCCATCGTCTTCGCGGTCATGGACGTGGCCAACATCGACCTGCATCGCATTTCGCTGGGCGCGCTGATTATTGCGCTGACCCTGCTGGTCGACGACGCGATGACCACGGTCGACGCGATGCTGCGCCGGCTGGGTGCCGGCGATAGCCCGGACCAGGCCGCGACCTTTGCCTACCGCACACTGGCCGCGCCGATGCTGATCGGCACGCTGGTGACGATCGCCAGCTTCGTGCCGATCGGCTTTGCCAAAAGCTCGGCGGGCGAGTACACCTTCTCGATCTTCTCGGTGGTCGCCATCTCTCTGATCGTCAGCTGGCTGGTAGCGGTGATCTTCGCTCCGCTGATTGGCAAGGCGCTGCTGAAGGTGCCCAAGCAGCAGGGAGAGGGCCAGCCGGGCAAGCTGCTGCAGGTTTACAGCGCCTTCGTGCAGGGCGCAATCCGCATGAAGTGGCTGACCATCGGCCTCACGCTCGGCGCCTTCGTTGTCGCGGCGCTGCTGTCGGGCCAGGTGTCGCGACAGTTCTTTCCGGCCAGCGACCGGCCCGAACTGACGGTGGACCTGACGCTGCGCCAGAACGCATCGATCTTCGCGACGGAACAGGAGGTCAAGCGACTGGAAGAGATCCTGAAGACCGACCCCGACGTCGACCACTTCAGCAGCTACGTCGGTCGCGGTGCGATCCGCTTCATCCTGACGCTGAACGTGCAGTTGGCCAANCCCTTCTTCGGCCAGTTCGTAATCGTGGCCAAAGACCTCCAGGCGCGCGAGCGGCTGCAGGCCAAGCTCGAGAAAGTGCTCGCCGAGCAGTTCCCCGCCGTCGTCTCGCGCGTGTCGCCGCTCGAGCTGGGGCCGCCGGTCGGCTGGCCGCTGCAATACCGCGTCTCCGGACCGGACAAGGACGAGGTGCGGCGTCTTTCGCTGGAACTCGCCAATGTGGTCGGCGCCGACACGCGCACGCGGCACGTGCATTTCGACTGGATGGAACCGGCGCGGCAGTTGCGCGTCAAGATCAACCAGGACCAGGCCCGGCAGCTCGGCGTCAGTTCGGCTGCGATCGCCGGTGTGCTCAACGCCGCCATCTCCGGCACGGCGGTGACGCAGGTGCGCGACGACATCTATCTGGTCAACGCCGTGGTACGCGCCGCCGATGGTGAACGCGCCTCGTTCCAGACGCTGGCGTCGCTGCAGGTGCCCACGCCGAGCGGGCGCATGGTGCCGCTCCAGCAGTTCGCGAGCTTCGTCGAGGAGCAGGAGTTCCCGGTGGTATGGCGCCGCGACCGGGTGCCAACGCTGACGGTGCGCGCCGACGTCAACCCGGGCGTGCTGCCCGACACCGTGGTGGCCTCACTGGCACCGAAGATCGCCGAGTTCGGCGCCAGATTGCCCAAACCCTACAAGGTCGAGACTGGCGGCCTGTTCGAGGAGAGCCAGGTTTCGCAGGCCTCGGTGTTCGCAGTGGTGCCGCTGATGATCGTGCTGATGCTGCTGGCGATGATGGTCATGCTGGTCAGCTTCCGCCGCCTGGTCATGGTGGTGGCGATCCTGCCGCTGGGCCTGATCGGCGTCGTGCTGTCGCTGCTGCTGTTCAACCGACCGCTGGGCTTCGTCGCCATCCTCGGCATCCTGGCGCTGATCGGCATGATCGCCAAGAACGCGGTGATCCTGATCGTCTCGATCGAGGAGGAGCGCGCCAACGGCCGCAGCGTGCGCGATGCGGTGCTGGGTTCGGCCACCAATCGGCTGCGGCCGATGATGCTGACGGCGCTGTCCACCGTGCTCGGCCTGCTCCCGATCGCGCCCACCGTGTTCTGGGGCCCGATGGCCTTCGCCATCATGGGCGGGCTGATGGTGGCAACGCTGCTGACGCTGGTCTTCCTGCCGACGCTTTATATGACGGTGTTCGGCAACGAGAAGACGCCGATGACCGCTGTCGTGGAGCCGTTGGCATGAGCGCACCGGGCCGTACCCAGGCGCTCACGCCGGAGCGCGCAGCGCGCAGGCTTGTCCGGTGAGCGCCCTGCCCGAAGGTGGCCCGACCCGCGCGCTGCTCGTGCGCGCGCTGCTGTACTTCGCCCTGTGGATCGTCGTCGACCAGAGCGCCAAGACGGCCAACCTGGTGGTCGGCCTGCTGGCCAGCGCAACGGCCACCTGGGCCAGCCTGAAGCTGCTGCCGCCGGCCAGCGGCCGCGTGCGCCTCGGCCTGCTGCTGTTGCTGCTGCCCCGCTTCCTGTGGCAGTCGCTGGTGGCCGGCACCGATGTCGCGCGCCGCGCCTTCGCGCTGCGGCTGCGCTTGCAGCCGGGCTTCGTCGACTATCCCGTCGGGCTGCCGCGCGGCTCCGCGCGCAACGCCTTCGAACTGATCGCCAGCCTGATGCCGGGCTCGGTGCCCAGTGGCGAAACAAAAGAGACGATCGAGTTCCACTGCCTCGATACGCGTCAACCGGTGGTCGAGCAACTGGCCGCCGAGGAGCGCGCCTACGCCAGGGCGCTGCAGCCGGGGCCGCGCCATGGCTGATTTCCTGCTCTCGGCGGGGGCCTTCGTCGTGCTCATGGTGGCCCTGGGCCTGGTGCGTGTGGCGCGCGGCCCGGGCCGCGCCGAGCGCATGATGGCCGCACAATTGCTGGGCACCGGCGCCATCGGCGCGCTGCTGCTGTTCGGAGCAGCGTCCGGCGAGAGGGCGATGTTCGACGTGGCACTGACGCTGGCGCTACTCTCGGCCTTCGCGTCGATTGCCTTCGTCAAGTTCGCACTGCACCAGGACCAGAAAGTCGCCGATGACGACACCGCGGAGGGTGCAAGGTGAGCGTTGTGCTCGACGCCTTCAGCATCGTCGCCATCGTCGCCGGCCTGGTGTTCTTTCTCGCCGGCACGGTCGGGCTGCTGCGCTTCCCCGATGCCTTCACGCGGCTGCACGCGCTGACCAAGGCCGACAACCTGGGCGTCGCGCTGGTGGTCATCGGCCTGCTGCCGCAGATGGATGGCGTGCTCGCGGCGCTCAAGCTGGTGCTGGTGTGGCTGCTGACGATGCTGTCCAG
Organism: Dechloromonas sp.; assembly: GCA_013693915.1. GTDB lineage: Bacteria > Pseudomonadota > Gammaproteobacteria > Burkholderiales > Rhodocyclaceae > Azonexus. The sequence continues at coordinate 2,218,354 of CP059264.1, forward strand.
CGCTGCGGTATCGCAGCTCATCGCACGCTCGGTGCGGCGCCGGGAATGCAGCGAATGAGCGCGCCGGGCCGTTCCCAGGCGTTCATCGCGAAGCGCACAGTACGCAGGGTAGTCGAATGACGGCGCTCGTCAGCCTGGTCGTTGCCTTGCTGCTGCTGTGGCTGGCACTGTGGACCGTGGTCGCGCGCGACGCCTTCGTGGCTGTCGCAGGTTTCGTTGTNCACGGCTTGCTGCTGTCGCTGGTGTGGGTGCGCCTGGCCGGCATCGACGTCGCGCTGACCGAGGCGGCCATCGGCGGCGGCCTGACCGGCGCGCTCTTGCTCGGTGCGGTGGGGCGGCTGCGCGGCACCGAGGCGGCGGCGTTGTCCGAGCGCAGCGGCGCCGGTACGCGCGCATTCGCCGTGTTGCTGTCGGTGGGCGTCACCATGGTGCTGGCGCTGTGCGTGCTGGCGTTGCCCGAACCCGCACCGACGCTGGCACCGCAGGCGGTTGAGAACATGGCGGCCACTGGCGTCGGCAACCCGATCACCGGCGTGCTGCTCGCCTTCCGCTCGCTGGACACGCTGCTCGAGGCGATCGTGCTGGTGATCGCGCTGATCGGCGTATGGTCGCTGGCGCCAGACCGCTTCTGGGGCGGCCGCCCGGGGCCGCGCTACAGCGCTGACCCCGACGGCATCCTCACCTACCTGGCGCGCCTGCTGCCGCCACTCGGCATCGTCGTCGGCCTCTACCTGTTCTGGGCCGGCGCCGACCACCCGGGCGGCAAGTTCCAGAGCGCCACCATCCTGGCAGCGATGTGGATGCTGGTGCAGATGGCCGGCCTGGCCGATGCACCGCGCATCGACAGCTGCTGGGTACGCGTCGGCATCGTCGTCGGGCCACTGGTGTTCGTCGCCGTCGGCTTGCTCGGCGCGTGGCAGGCGGGCGCCTTCCTCGGCTATCCGGACGGCTGGGCCAAGCCGATGATCGTGGTTATCGAGCTGGCGCTGCTGCCGACCCTGGTGCTGGTGCTGGCCTTGCTGTTGAACGGGGCACCGGCGCGCAGCGCCGACTCCTCGCCGGCGCCCGGCGAAGCTTCCATTTCAGCGCGCAACACCTGGCCCATGCCAACGCGGAGTACCGGGCGATGAATGTCGACACGCTGTTCGCGCTGTGCGCCTGCGCGCTGGTGGGCATCGGCCTGTACGGGCTGATCGTGCTGCCGCACCCGCTGCGCAAGCTGGTGGCCTTCAACATCATGGGTTCGGGCGTGTTCGTGCTCTTCGGCGCGCTGGCCAAGCGCGGCGCGGCGGCCGGCATGGCCGCCGACCCGGTGCCGCAGGCGCTGCTGATCACCGCCATCGTCGTCGCCTTCGCCGCCACTGCGGTGACGGTGGCGCTGCTGCTGCGGCTGATCGAATCCACCGCCACCGCGTCGCTGGCCAACGAGCCGCCGTCCGGCGATTGAACGGAGGCACCGCGATGGACATGTGGACGAGCACCCAGGGAGGCGCGCTGCTGGCGGCGGCGGTGCTGTTGCCTTTCGTCGGCATGCTGCTCGGCCTGGTGCTGGGCGGGCGGCGGGTGCAGCGCGTGGCCTTCCTGCTGATGCCACTGGGGCTGACGCTGGCGCTGGGCATCGCCGCCGCGTGGCTGCGCGAGGGCCAGACGCTAATCTACCTGCTCGGCGGCTGGGCGCCGCCGCTGGGCATCGCGCTGCGTGCCGACGGGCCGGCGGTGGCCATGCTGCTGGCGGTAGCCGGGGTGGTCTGCGGCATCGGCACTTTCGCGCGCGCCGACTTCGGCACGCCGCCGGGCGTCAAGGAATCGCGCACCGCGTTCAGCTACTGGCTGCTGCTGATGGCGGTGTGGGGCGCGCTGAACCTGGTGTTCGTCAGCGGCGATCTATTCACGCTCTACGTCGCGCTGGAACTGCTGACGTTCGCCGGCGTGCCGTTGGTGTGCCTGGCCGGCAGCGGCGAGACACTGCGCGCCGCGCTGCGCTACATGCTGTTCGCACTGTGCGGCTCGGTGCTTTACCTGCTCGGCGCGGTGCTGCTTTATGGCGGCTACGGCACGCTGGACATCCCGCTGCTGGCCGACGCAGTGCAGCGCGAACCGATCGCCTGGACGGCGCTGGCGTTGATGACCGCTGGCCTGCTGGCGAAGACCGCGCTCTTCCCGCTGCACATCTGGCTGCCGCCGGCGCATGGCGGCGCGCCAGCGGCAGCCAGCGCGGTACTGTCGGCGCTGGTGATCAAAGGCTCGTGGTTCCTGGTGCTGCGGCTGTGGCTGGACGTGATGCCGGGCGTGGCCAGCGCCCCGGCCGCGCAATTGATGGCCGGCATGGGCGCGGCGGCCATCGTCGTCGGCAGCGTGGTGGCGTTGCGCCAGCAGCGTCTGAAGCTGCTGGTGGCCTATTCGACGGTGGCGCAGATCGGCTACCTTTTCCTGCTTTTCCCGCTGGCCTTCGATGCCGCCGGCGACATGGCGCTGCGCGAGGCGGCCCAGGCGGCCGGGCTGCTGCAGGCCATTGCGCACGCCACCGCCAAGGCGGCCATGTTCATGGCCGCAGGCCTGGTGTATGCAGCTCTGGGCCACGACCGCATCGACAACCTGGCCGGTGCGGCGCGGGCGTTGCCGGTGGCCGTGCTGGCTTTCCTGGTCGGAGGCGTGGCGCTGATGGGCGTGCTGCCCAGCGGCGCCTATCTGGCGAAGAAACTGCTGCTGGCGTCGGCCGACGCCTCCGGTCAGTGGTGGTGGACGCTCGTGCTGCAGGGCGGCGCGGCCTTCACCGCAGGCTACGTGGTGCTGATCGCGGTGCGCGTGCTGCGCCGCCCGGCCGCGCCCTTGAGCGGGCTGAAGCCGGTGTCGATGCTGTCGCAATGCGCGGCGCTCGGCCTGGCGCTGGCCTCGCTGGCCTTGTCGCTGGCGGCGGTGTGGGGACCGCTGCCGGCCGAGCTGATCGGCAACCCGCTGTCCCTGAAGGAGTTGGGCAACACGCTGACGATGTTCGCACTCGGCGCGCTACTGGCGTCAGCCGTGTCGCGCCGACCCTTGTTCGCTGCCGCTCGCGTCGGCGACGCTACCAGCGGCGATGAGGAAGGCGGCCCGCCGCGCCGTGCCTCGGTCGCGCTGGGCGTCGCATTCGAGCAGGCGGACGCATTCCTTCGACGCTGGCCGTCCGCGAGCCTCTCATTGCTCTCGCTGGCGGCGCTGTTCGCCGGTCTGTTGCTCGTCGGGGCACCGAAATGAATCTGCACACGTTTGCTCGCTCAAATTGAGCGCTGGTCACGATCGACACTTGACGAGGAATTGCAGCCCATGACACGGCCTCTTGTTAACCCTTTGGTGACAGTGAATATCGCTACAATGCGCGTCAGGGCATCCGCTCCTGCACGGCTTTCGAACGGCGCCCGGGGCCTGCCTCTGCAACGCATGGCAAAAAGGAAATCGATATGAAGCTCAGCGCGCTGGTGGCGTTGCTTGCGACCGGCCTTGCCGCTTGCACGGTCGGGCCGGATTATGTGCGCCCGACCGTGGAGTCGCCGAGTACCTGGCGCATCGACTACCCGACGGCTGCCGAGGTGGCGAACACCAAATGGTGGGAGCAGTTCGGCGACCCGGTGTTGAACGAACTGGTGGACAGCGCGTTGCGCGAGAACCTCGACGTGCGCATTGCCGCGGCACGCGTCGATCAGTTCATCGGTGCGCTGACGTCCACCCGCTCGCAGTTGTACCCGCAGCTCGGCTACGGCGCCGAGGCCAACCGGACGCGCGCCAGCCGCGTCGGCCAGCCGCCGCTGCCGCCCGATGCCGACCCGTATTTTTCGCTCTACCGGGCTTCGCTTGGCGCGTCCTGGCAGCTCGACCTGTTCGGTCGCGTGCGCCGCCTGAGCGAAGCTGCGCAAGCGCAGGTCTATGCCAGCGAGCAGGCACAGCGCGGCGTCGTGCTGTCGCTGGTATCGAGCGTCGCGACCAGCTACATCGCGCTGCGCGCACTCGACCGCCAACTGGAAATCGCGCAGGCGACGGCCAGAAATTTCGGCGCCACGGCGCGGCTGTTCGAGTTGCGCTTCAAAGGCGGCATCGTGGCCAAGACGGAAGTGATGCAGATCGATTCGCAGTACCAGCAGGCGCTGGCAGCGATTCCGGCCTTCGAGCAGGCGATCGCCGCGCAGGAGAACCTGATCTCGATCCTGCTCGGCCGCAACCCCGGGCCAATCGAACGTGGCAAGACCATCGACCAACTCGTCGCACCACTGATCCCCGCCGACCTGCCCTCGGTACTGCTGCAGCGCCGGCCAGACATCCTGCAAGCCGAGCAGAACCTGGTGGCAGCGAATGCCAACGTCGGCGCCACGCGCGCGCTCTATTACCCAAGCGTCTCGATCACAGGCCTGCTCGGCAGCGTCAGCACGGCGTTCAGCAGCCTGTTTACCGGCCCGGCAAGCGCCGGCCTGATCGCTGCCGGCGTCAGCGGCCCGATCTTTACCTTTGGCGGGATCGAGGGACAGGTCAGTTCGGCCGAAGCGCAAAACCAGCAGGCGCTGCTTTCCTATCAGCAGACCATTCTCACGGCGTTTCGCGAGACCAACGATGCGCTGACCGGGTCGCAGAAGAAGATCGAGGAGGTCGCGCTGCAGGGCAAGCGCGTGGACGCCTTGCGCGAGTTCGCCCGCCTGTCGAAACTGCGGTTCGACAAGGGTGTGGCCGCTTATCTCGATGTGCTGGTGGCCGAGAACGAACTGTTCGCAGCCGAACTGGCAGGGGTGCGCTTGCTTGCCGATCGCTACACGCAACTGGTCAATGTATACCAGGCGATGGGCGGTGGCTGGGTGGACATCGCGGCTTCAGCGACGCCCACCCCACGGAGCACGATTACCGCGGAAGCACATTAGCATCAAGATGCCGTCTCCATGACTCTCCTGCCGACAGCGCGCAGGTCGGGACAAGCATCGCCAACTCGCGGCCGCCTTGAACCAGCTGCGCGCGTAAGGCTGCCCGATAAAGGAAGAAGACGTGGCGCACCTGTCTCCATTGCTATACGAACACATCAACATGCTGGGACGGTACTCGTTCTCGGTGCCGGAGGCAGTGACCAAAGTCGAGTTGCGTCCCCTGCGTGACCCCGTCGATGGCGATCGGGACAAACGCCAGACTGCTTCTTCCGCTCCACTGCACCCAGAAACCCATTTCTGGCCCGGGCCGGATCGGTGGTCGGCCGCCGGATGCCAAGGGCACGCCGCGGCAGACTATAATTTGCTCATGTTCATTGCTGACGGCGACCTGGCGTCGCTGTAGCGCCTTTCGACCCAACGATTCCGCGGTGACGTTATTGGCCAGAATTCATATCGAACTCCCCGATTGCTTCGGCTTTTCGACGACCATCACGATCTACGACCAGCACATCAATTACCGCAACCACCTCGATAACTCGGCGCTGGGAACGCTGGTTTCCGAGGCGCGCGTCCGNTTTTTCAAGGCGCTCGGCTACAGCGAACTCGATGTCGAAGGCGCAGGCATCATCGTTGCCGATTTGGCGATCCATTATCGGGCCGAAGCCTTCCACGGCGAGGTGCTGGTGATCGAAATGGCCCCCGCAGAATTCAACAAGTATGGCTTCGACCTCGTNCACCGCGTCGGCGAGCAGGTCAGCGGCCGTGAAGTGGCGCGCGGCAAGATCGGCATCATGTTTTTCGACTACGCGGCGAGGAAGCCGCTGGCGGTGCCGGCCGCCTTCCGCGAGCGTTTCGCTGCATGATCCCGATCCGCTACGTCGAGCCGGTCTTCCGCCCGCCGAGCGAGGCCGAATCGCTGATCCTGCCGGTGACCGACGGCTGCTCGTGGAACGAATGCACTTTCTGCGAGATGTATACCGCGCCGCAAAAGAGATTCCGCGCGCGCGACGAGGTCGAGGTCCTGGAGAGCATCCGCCTGACAGGTGAACGCTTCGGCGACCAGGTACGGCGCGTCTTCCTGGCCGACGGCGACGCCACGGTGCTGCCGACGCGCCGCCTGCTGACTATTCTTGCGGCCATCCGCACCCACCTGCCGGCGGTGCGGCGCATTTCAAGCTACTGCCTGCCGCGCAACCTGCGCAAGAAGTCGCAGACGGAAGTCGACGAACTGGCGGCGGCGGGGCTGTCGCTGGTCTATGTCGGCGCCGAATCGGGCGACGACCAGGTGCTTGCCGCGGTCCACAAGGGCGAAACCTTCGAAACCACGCGCGAGGCGCTGGACAAGCTCGGGGCGGCCGGCGTCACCCGTTCGGTAATGATCCTCAACGGCCTCGGCGGCAAGGTTCATTCGCGGCAGCATGCGGCTAACTCGGCGCTGCTGGCCAACGCGACGCAGCCGGAATACCTGGCGACGCTGGTCGTCAGCTTCCCGCTCGGCGAGCAGCGCTTCCGCGCCGGTTTCCCGGAGTGGGAACCGTTGACCCAGCATGAATTGTTCGTCGAGACCGAGCAATTCCTCTCGGCACTGGAACTGAAGCGTACCGTGTTCCGCAGCGATCACGCGTCGAACTGGCTCGTGCTCAAGGGCACGCTGGGCGCCGACAAGGAACGCCTGCTGGCGCAGGTTCGGCAGGCCATCGCAAGTCCGGAAAAGGCCCACCTGCGGCCGGCCTGGGCGCGCGGGCTGTAGGCTATTCCGGTTCCAGCTTCAGCGACGCCGAATTGATGCAGTAGCGCAGCCCGGTCGGTGCCGGGCCGTCGGGAAAGACATGGCCGAGGTGGGCGCCGCACTCGGCGCAGGTGACCTCGGTGCGCGTCATGCCGAAGCTGCGGTCGACATGTTCGGCAATCAGTTTTTCATCATTCGGCGTGTGAAAGCTCGGCCAGCCGCAACCCGAGTCGAACTTCGATTCCGAGTGGAAGAGGGNGGCGCCGCAGCATACACAGCGGTAGGTGCCATCCTCGTGACAGTCCCAGTACTGGCCAGTAAAGGCCCGCTCGGTGCCCTTTTCACGGGTTACGTGGTACTCCGTCGGACTCAGGCGGGCGCGCCACTCGGCGTCACTTCTGTCAATCTTGGGCATTGGGGAAACTGGCTCCTAGCAGCCTGTCGGACTTGATACCGCCCGGCGGGATAATTTGACGATTTGGGATGAATTCGCGTGTTTCTGGCTGAAATCGGGTGGTTTGGCCATGAAGTTGCAATGCTCCTGTTCTATTTGCTTACTGCGGGCGCAATACGGCCATGCGTTTCAGATTCCACGCCAGGCAAACCAGCGTCCATTCGTTCTGGACATTGTCCAAACCGCGCAGCAGAAACTGGCGGAATCCCATCACCGATTTGATGATGCCGAACACCGGCTCCACCGTTTGCTTGCGCAGCGCATAGGCGGCGCGACCGTCCCTGGTTTTGAGGGCATGCTTCATCACCTCAAGGGCTGAAGCGTCCTCAGGCAGTGCCTCTGGTTCTGTAAAGCGATCTCGCCACTGCGGGTGGTGTTGATCGCGCCTGACTGCGATCAGCGGCGTGATCTTGGCGTCGACACAGGTCTCGACGTTCTTTTCGCTGAAATATCCGGTATCCGCCAGCAGGATGTCCGGTTGATTGAGGCCTTCGGGATTGGCCTGCATTTTCTCGACCATCGGCACAACCAGCTGCTTGTCGTTCGTGTCCTGGCTGACGTGCGCAACGAGCACCAGCATCGATTCGGTATCGACCAGGGCTTGCGCGTTGAAGCACTGCTCGAAGCCGCCGCCGGCGACCTTCATGATCCGCGATTCTTCGTCGGTCAGGTTGATCTGGTCGTCGGCGCGCGGGCCGGCCTCGGGCGGTTTCGGTGACTTGCCGCCGGGCTTCTTGCCGGTGTCCGCTTCCTTCTTGGCACGGGCCACCCTCTTGGCGTCGTGTTCCGCCTGCGCTTGCTTATGCCGCTCCTCGGCTCGGGCCTCAATCCTGGCCTTCGCAACGGCAATTGCCGCCAGTCGATCTTCGCGGCGTTTGATCTCGTCGGGCAAATTCACCCCGTCGGGCACCGACGATTGATCCGCCGCCTCCGCCAACGCCAGCAACTCCTGTACTTCGGCCTTCAGGTGGGCTTCGATCTTCTCGGCATGCCCATACGACAGGGCACGGTGCCGGCTGGCGTTGGCGTGAATCCTGGTGCCGTCCAGACTGACGGTGCCAAAGCGCGAGAGTTGGTTCTCGCGGGCAATCTGCAGGACCTGGACGAAGGCCGACTGGAATTCCTTGCCAAAGCGTCGCCGAAACGTCGCCAGGGTGTCGTGATCCGGATGCCGGTTGCAGGCAATGTAACGGAAGGCCAGCGAGTCGTAGGTGGCCCGCTCAATCTTGCGACTGGAAAACGTCCCGGTGGCGTAGCCGTAAATCAACAACGAGAGCAGCGTCACCGGGTGATAGGCCTCGCTGCCGCAGCCGACATAGGCACTTACCAGTGCCGACAGGTCGAGCCCTTCCACGACATCCACGACGTAGCGCGCCAGGTGCGACTCCGGTAACCAGTCCTGTACCGACGGCGGCAGCAGGTAGTCGGTGTCTCGATTAATCGGGTGAAAGGCCATCGCAATGTCCGTCTGATTCAACGGGTATGATTATAGCATACTTCTGGGTAAGCCCGACAGGCTGCTAGGGTTGGCGTTGCCAATAGAGACACCTATACTGAGCCATGATTCAATCAGGCAACAAGGAAAAAGAGATGAACCCGGCACCCCTCAGCGACAGCGACTTCGACCGCCTCGAGCAACTGCTCGAAGTCGAGGTGTTTCANGGGGATGCCATGCGCCTCGACGAAATCCAGGCAATGCTGTGCGCCGTTGTCAGCGGCCCGCAGCCGGTTGCACCGTCGACCTGGTTGCCGGAGGCGCTGGGCAGNGGGCTCGAAGGCGCCGACGATCCGCAGGTCGCCGAGACCGTCGAACTGCTGATACGCCTGAACAACGACTTGGCAGCCGCCCTGCTCAACGACGAGACGGTTGCGCCGGTGCTCTATCCGCTCGATGAAACCTGCCAGGAGTATGACTATGCCGCGTGGGCCGACACCTACGTTTTCGGCGCCAGCCTCGCTGGTGACTGGTTCGAACTCGCCGGCAAGCACGCCGATGACCTTTCCGAACTGCTCGAGCCGATGTTCCTGCTCAACGGCATGCTCAAGGAAGATGCCGAGGGGGCGGGTGAGCGCTGGTACTCGTCGGCCGAGGAAGCCAGCCTGGTGGCCCACGTCCAGGAACACCTGCCGGTCATTGTCCAGACCCTCTACAACTTCTGGCGCAACAAGCGCAGTGGCCGTACCGTGCGTCGCGGCGAGCCGAAGTCGGGCCGCAACGACCCGTGCCCGTGCGGCAGCGGTCGCAAATTCAAGCAGTGCTGCGGTCGACCCGACAGATTGAACTGAATTCGCCGCTCGCCGTGACCATCACGACGTTGACATCCATCCGCGAGTGCCTATAATGCTGGCTCGGTTCAGCGCGGCAGTAGCTCAGTTGGTAGAGCGATACCTTGCCAAGGTATAGGTCGAGAGTTCGAGACTCTTCTGCCGCTCCAGTATTTCCAGGAAAGCGCAGCTTTCCCTTTTAGTTGCAGTGACATCGGGTTCAAGCGGGGCGCGATAGCAAAGCGGTTATGCACCGGATTGCAAATCCGTGTAGGTCGGTTCGACTCCGGCTCGCGCCTCCAGGAATTTGCGGCAGTAGCTCAGTTGGTAGAGCGATACCTTGCCAAGGTATAGGTCGAGAGTTCGAGACTCTTCTGCCGCTCCACAAATACAGCGACAAAATGGGAAAGCAGCGGCTGCTTTCCCTTTTCTTTCTTCCAGTCGCTATAATCGACCGGCAGCCCGGGTGGTGAAACTGGTGACACAAGAGACTTAAAATCAAGAAACTGTGTAGAATTCATGCGGGTTTGCGCCTGATCGCGTGTAACTGCGTGTAATCCGCGAGCCTTCAACCAAGGGAGGCCGGCATGGGTTCAATCGTCGCAGTCGAGAAGGTCGACAAGGTCACAGGCAAGAAGTCAGTCCGCTATCGGGCATTCATCCGCCGGCAGGGGTTCGCCAGCAAATCGGCGACCTTCGACAACCGCACCGATGCGCGGGAATGGCTCCGCAATAACGAGGGCGACGACAAGTTGGCCCGNGCCGGGCGAGGGCGCACCTTCGCGGACCTGGTCAACGACTTCATGCGGGCGCCGCCGATGCGCGGCACGCGCTGGCATGTTCCCTCGCAGGTAGATTTCTGGCGGGATGAGTTTGGCCGGCTCAAGGTCGGCGAGATTTCCCGGGCGGACATCAATCAGGCTTTGGCCGCTTTGCAGAATCAGAAGGCGCGCCGCCGGACAATTGACGGCACCATTCACGAAACCGACCGCCTGCTGACCCCTGGGACAATCAACCGCTACCGGGCCACCCTCGCCAGTATCTTCAATTACGCCGTCGCGCGCGAAATCCTCGCCGTGTCACCGCTCAAGGTCGGCGGGGTTCCCAAGCTGAAGGAATCACGCGGCCGGCGCCGCATCCTGACCGCCGACGAAGAGCGCCGCCTGTACGAAGCCGCCGAGGCGAGCACCTGGCCCATGATGCCGCTGTTCCTGCGCCTGCTATTCACGACCGCCGCGCGCAAGTCCGAAGTGTTGCGCCTGCGCTGGCAGGACGTTTCCCTCGATGAGTGCGTCGCCATGTTGCCGACGACGAAAAACGGCGAGCCGCGCGCGTTGCCGCTGGTCGCCGATGTCCGGGAAGCCCTCGCCGCCGCGCAGAAGGTCAAGCCGCTTGGGTCAGATTTCGTTTTCTTCGANCCCCGGCACCCGAAGCGGCCGAAGGCGGTCGACGGACTATGGCGCGCAGTTCGCGAGCGGGCCGGGCTGGCCAACGACCGCACCGACCCGATGGACCGCGTGGTACTGCACTCGACACGGCACACCGGGGCCACCCGGCTTGTCAAGGGAGGCGCCAACCTCGCGCAAGTCGCCGCCGTCACCGGACACAAAACCCTGGACCAATTGCGCCGCTACAGCCACCTGGCTACCGCCGATGCCGTAGAGCTTGCCGAGCGCTTGCTGAGTGGCAACGGGGCAGGGGAAGAAGAGCAACACCGCCGCCTAGCAGCCTGTCGGGCTTACCCAGAAGTATGCGATAATCATACCCGTTGAATCAGACGGACATTGCGATGGCCTTTCACCCGATTAATCGAGACACCGACTACCTGCTGCCGCCGTCGGTACAGGACTGGTTGGCGGAGTCGCACCTGGCGCGCTACGTCGTGGATGTCGTGGAAGGACTCGACCTGTCGGCACTGGTAAGTGCCTATGTTGGCTGCGGCAGCGAGGCCTATCACCCGACGACGCTGCTCTCGTTGTTGATTTACGGCTACGCCACCGGGACGTTTTCCAGTCGCAAGATTGAGCGGGCCACCTACGACTCGCTGGCTTTCCGTTACATTGCCTGCAACCGGCATCCGGATCACGACACCCTGGCGACGTTTCGGCGACGCTTTGGCCAGGAATTCCAGTCGGCCTTCGTCCAGGTCCTGCAGATTGCCCGCGAGAACCAACTCTCGCGCTTTGGCACCGTCAGTCTGGACGGCACCAGGATTCACGCCAACGCCAGCCGGCACCGTGCCCTGTCGTATGGGCATGCCGAGAAGATCGAAGCCCACCTGAAGGCCGAAGTACAGGAGTTGCTGGCGTTGGCGGAGGCGGCGGATCAATCGTCGGTGCCCGACGGGGTGAATTTGCCCGACGAGATCAAACGCCGCGAAGATCGACTGGCGGCAATTGCCGTTGCGAAGGCCAGGATTGAGGCCCGAGCCGAGGAGCGGCATAAGCAAGCGCAGGCGGAACACGACGCCAAGAGGGTGGCCCGTGCCAAAAGGAAGCGGACACCGGCAAGAAGCCCGGCGGCAAGCCACCGAAACCGCCCGAGGCCGGCCCGCGCGCCGACGACCAGATCAACCTGACCGACGAAGAATCGCGGATCATGAAGGTCGCCGGCGGCTGCTTCGATCAGTGCTTCAACGCGCAAGCCCTGGTCGATACCGAATCGATGCTGGTGCTCGTTGCGCACGTCAGCCAGGACACGAACGACAAGCAGCTGGTTGTGCCGATGGTCGAGAAAATGCAGGCCAATCCCGAAGGCCTCAATCAACCGGACATCCTGCTGGCGGATACCGGATATTTCAGCGAAAAGAACGTCGAGACCTGTGTCGACGCCAAGATCACGCCGCTGATCGCAGTCAGGCGCGATCAACACCACCCGCAGTGGCGAGATCGCTTTACAGCACCTGGGACACTGGCTGAGGACGCTTCATCCGTCGATACGATGAAGCATGCACTCAAGACCAAGGATGGTCGCGCTGTCTATGCGCTACGCAAGCAAACGGTGGAGCCGGTGTTCGGCATCATCAAATCGGTGATGGGCTTCCGCCAGTTTCTGCTGCGCGGTTTGGAGAATGTCCAGAACGAATGGACGCTGGTTTGCCTGGCGTGGAATCTGAAACGCATGGCCGTATTGCGCCCGCAGTAAGAAAACAGAACAGGAGCATCGTAACCTCATGGCCAAACCACCCGATTTCAGCCAGAAACGCGCCAATTCATCCCGAATCGTCAAATTATCCCGCCGGGCCGTATCAAGTCCGACAGGCTGCTAGACGGTCTCTAGGCAAGCGGGCCGGCAAGGTGCAGGAACACCAAGGCCGGCCCTGACCTCAACTTGAAACGGAGGTTCAAATCATGGCTGAAGCGGAATATACGACAAACAGCGCTCAACTGATCGCCTTGAGCGCACCGGCACAATTGCCTGCGGCAAGTGGGCTTGACCTTTGTGCTGAACTTATCGTCCGCATGCCTTGTGAAAGGCTGCTCGAATATCAGGGAACACGGGCCGCAATCGAGGCGGAGGGGCTGATTCCCTCTGAAACGGTATGGCCGGCCGGGTTCTCGAATCTGCACTGGCAAGACGGCGACTACGCCTTCTGGATTCGCCGCCAGCGCCCAGATGGCGTCAAGGGGCCGCGCAAACTCTTCCTCGAAGTTGACTGGTGGATGCTGCGCATCAACCCTGTGAATTTCATCCCGTTAGAGCAACGGGTTATTGCGCGGAAGGCCAAGGAGTTGCGAGAGGCGACCTACAGAGCCACTGCGAAGGGACGGGCTGATATGCAAGCCAGGTTCTACCGTTCCTTGGAGGCCCGACGCGACAGCAGGTTCATGGCTTTCCTGTCCCGAATCCCCGGCATCGATGGGAAGAAGCGCGTAGCGGCTTGAGGCCGGTACCAGCGCCGGGAACTAGCAGAGCAACGCCACCCCTACCGCGACGGCGGGAAAATCCGGAAACCTTCGCCGGCCTGGGGTGGCTCCCGAACGAAGGCGAGCACGGGAAGGAGTGCCGATGCTGAACAAAATGCGCGGGCACGCCGACGGCGCCAAGCGCGTAAACATGATGTTGCGCGCCATGCGCGATGCGAATCTCAGCGCTGGCATCGGGTCAAGCCAGAATCGCATAATCGACCGATTGCTGCACGACTCGCTGAACGTTATGGGTGCATGGAGCGCTATCGCGCGCCAACTCCCTGCTGACCGGCATCTGGCCCGCGTTCTTGAAATACTCACGCAAGCCGCAGCCGGCTGGGAACCTGCGAAAACGCGGGAAATCAGGGAGGGTTTGCGCTCTGCAACTGAGCGAACCGCGCAGATTTCCGCCAAGGCATCCGAACTCGCCGACCTTCTGGAATCGCTGGATAACCAGTGCGAAAAATTGAATTTAACCGGGCGCCCGTCGACTCACCCCGTCGACCTCATGGAGCGATGGCAGAGCATGGCCGAAACATCGGGGCCCGATGACGATCAACGACGTGCCCATCTCTTCCAGTGCGAGCTGGCGCCGCATATGGAATACCTTGCTGGCAGATATGATGCGAAATACTGGCCAGATCTGACAGAGTTACTGCGCGCCCTGGCAGATGGCGCGCAAGCTGCGAAACTCGAACCGGCCGACGCAATTACGGCCGCCGCACTGGCTTCGGGGCAGGGGGCNTGGCTGAATTTCGCGAGGGCTGCCTGGCAAATGATTGAGTTCGCCCACAGGTATGAAGGGCTTCCGCGTATCACTATCGGCGACGCGGGTTTTGCCGACATCGTCAATTGCGCCCTGGGGCTNGGGGAAGACGACGAAGTGAACGCCGGCACGGTGAAGACAGCGAGAAGGAGGAAATGGGGAACAACTCAAGCCTAAAATTTCTTTCGAGTTGTTCCCACGTGAAACGAGAGCCGCGAGGATCATGCAAGCACTTCACAACAACCGGAGCGCCTGCATATGAACCCTCAACACACCGCAGAAACGGCCGCCGCCGTTTCCATTCAGGATTTGACCACCGTCGACGGCCTGGTCGCATCCAACCCCACTGCGTTCAGCGTGTCCGTTCTCCGCTGGCAACTTCGCCACCGGCATGAATCCGGTTTGGCGGCCGCCTGCGTCAAGGTCGGCAAGCGCATTTTGATTTCCCGCTCGCGCTACGAGGCGTGGCTAGCCNNAGCCAGACCGGGGCATGACATGCACGGCGACAATTACTTGCTCTGCAAACGGGGCGGCCGATGAATGGGCCGCGACAGAAAACGGAGCATTGCGGCGCAAGGCCAATGGCTTCCCGTTCCTATCGCTTTTCTGCGGTCGCGAGCCTGCGCGGAAATGTCTCCCCTTGCCGTGAAGCTGTTCATGGACCTGCTCGCATTGCTTGGTCCGAATTGTTCCCGCAATGGCGACTTGTCGATTTCTCCGAAGTCTTTGGAGGTGCGCGGATGGTCAAGCCGGGCGAGCCTACAGGAAGCGGTGCGCGAATTGATCGAGCATGGCCTACTGGCAGTCACCCGCCAAGGATCGCGGACGGATTGCAGGCTGTACGCTCTCACGCTCTACCCGCTCGATTGCGACCAATCAAAGCTAGACATGGGCGCCGGGAAATATTGGCACATGGAGTANCGAGCAGGAGACCGCAGACTATCGGCGCCGCCCAGCGAAAGCGATCCAGCCCACTGGAGACGTGCCAGAAAATCAAAATAGGTGGACCCGTGGCGGAACGAAACCCGCATATTTCGTTCCGCCACGGAACGCGGGGAGGGGATCACGACACCGAAAACGGCCNNTGTTTCGTTCCGCCACGGAACGAAACCCCCTTTTGGGCGTTGCCGCGTTCCGCCACGGGTCACCTATATATATAGCCATGTCTCCGTGGTTTTTTTCCGCATGAGGCTCCCGTCGTGCAAGTGATTGCTGTTGTCAATGAACGCTTTTTCCAGTTGGTCGGAACGAAGAACCGCACCCGCAAAGACGGCAGCCCTTCAGGGCTGTCCGTCTGGCGCGGCACCTGTCGCGATTGCGGGCAGCTTTTTGAAGTTACGGCTTCCGCCAACCTGGGCGGAATCTCGAAAACGAAGTCCTTTACCCGCATTCGCTGCGACGCATGCAAGCCGCACCGTCGGCCGAAGGCGACGCCGCAGCAAGGCGAAGGCGGCGCCTATTCAACACCCGAAAAGGAGAAATCAGAATGAAACACCATCGCATCAAAGACCGCACCGACCTCGATGGGCTGGCGACGTTCGCCAGGATGCTGCGCGCCCAAGCCGGAAGCGACGGCACCGCGCCCGATCTGGTCGCCGCTCTCGAGGCCACCGCCGAAATGGTCGAACGCTTCTGCGCATCGACCGCGCAAGCGGTTGCCCAGATCGAGGGCGCCATTGCGGAACTCAACCGCGCAATCGACCGCAGCCTTCTGAACTGAGGCCACCATGTTGAATGTTAAGGCAAACATCGATGGCGTAATCAAGGCGCTTGGCAAGCTCGAGAAGCAGACAACGAAGGCAACGGCAATTGCCTTGACGAAAACGGCAAAGCACGCGCAACGGATGATGTACGACGAATTTAAGGGGCAGTTCGACCGCCCGACGCCGCTGGTCATGAAATCCCTGTTCATCGAACCGGCGACCAAGGACAACCTTTCCTCCCGCGTTTATATGAAAGACCGGGCGCTCGGCGGAAAGAACATGCGAAGCATGTCGGAGTTGCTTGCACACCATTTCACCGGCGGCCGGCGCGTGAGCAAGGCGTTCGAGGATCTGCTGAGACGGAACAACTACCTCGCTGCCGGCGAGCTGGTTGTGCCCGGCAGCGCTGCCAAGCTGGACGGGTACGGCAACATAAACCGGGGGCAGATTGTCCAGATCATTTCCCAACTGGGCATAGCGCGGCCGGGATTCGACAGCACACCAACGAAAAGCAAGCGGTCAAGGCGCAATGTGGCAAGGGCTGGCGTCATCTTCTGGTCGCGNCGGGCCGGAAGGGAAGCGCACGCCGTTGGTCGACAAGGCAACCGGGATTGAATACGGATACACCGGGGCGCGGCAAACCATTTGCCAAAAGGCGCATGGGTGCGCAACGGGCGCACAGTTCGCCCGCTGCTGATCGTGGTCAAGTCGGCGAGCTACCGCCGCCGCTTCGACTTCCAGCGCACAGGGCAAGCTGCGGTCGACCGTCACTTCAACGCCGAATTCAAAGCCGCCATGGCGCTGCTGAAAACCCCTTTCCAATGATTTACGGGTCCTTTCCAGCCAACTACCGCACGGGTAATGCGAACCCCGCTTGCTGGCTAGTCATAGACGTTTTCTAAGGGGGTATAGATGCCATTGACACAGGCTATCATCGCTGCGCATTTGGACTTGAGCCAGCCAAACGTCGCCAAGCTACTGGGGCGCTTGGGGGTTATTGACCTTGCCAACGCATCCATCGACTTGATCCGCGTCGCCTATATCAGGCAACTGAGGCAGCAAGCGGCCGGGCACGGCAGCGACTCGCTGCAGGCCGAACGTTTGAAGCTTACCGCCGCCCGGCGCCGGAAGGCAGAGGTGGACCTGCGGACCCGCTGCGGCGAGCTGGTCGACGCGGCCGAGGTGCGGCGCGCCCTGGTGAGGATTTCGGCCGAAGTCCGCCACAGCCTGGAGCGAATCCCCGACGCCATCGGGCCGCGCCTCGCGGCCGAAGGCGACGAGCATAGAGTCGCTTCCATGCTCGGCGCGGAAATTGACCTTGTGCTTGCCGACCTCGCCACCCGCCTGCGTGCCGGTAAGTTTTCGGAGCCGCAGCCTTCGTCTGGAGTCGGGCAGGAATGAATCTGGCCGCATCGCTCATGACCTGTGCTGTCGTCGATTTTCGGGCCAGGCGCGCCTGGCTTAGCGCGCCTGCGCCGGGCCCGGTGACTGCGGCCTGACATGGGCGCCGACCTCGTCGCCGACCTCGTTCGCGTTCAGCTTGCCGCCGCCTTGGGCCGTGAGCCAACCGCCGACGAACAATTACGTGCTGAGGTCGCACTGCGACTACATGCGGGTGGCGCGCGCCTGCATATCGCCAAGCGGCCGGCAAAATTGGAGCGATACCGCCGCCTGCGCGCCGACCTCGACGCCGGCCTGACCTATCGCGACGCTGCCCGGAAGCATGGAGTCTCAGAGCGCACAGCGAAACGCGCCGGCAAAACATCGGGGTAGTGCCAAGCCCGGCTATTTTTGTCCTGGCGAGGGCGGGAAAATGAAGCATCAATCAAGGAGGCCCGGCCCCATGTTCAGCTTCGACACATTCACCCGCCAGCTTGGCGACCTGCGTAGCCAGATCGAAAAGATTACCGGCGCCATCGCCGACCGCGAGGCGCAAATCAAGTTCCTGCAGACTTCGCCACCGCCGAAGGAGGATGTTCTCGCCGCCTGCGAACTGGTCTTTGCCGCCCGCGCCGAATCGGCGGTAATGCAGATCGAACGGGCCATTGCCGAATGGCACCGCCGGCCGCTGGCATTGGCCGACGGTTCCGCGATTGCCGCGATGCGCCTGGTCAACGCAGTCAATCCCGGCAGCGCGCCGACCCCGTTCACGCTCGAATGCAGTCTGTTTGCGCTAATCGGCGAACCACTCAGGGCTGGCGTCCGCAAGTTAATCGATGACATGGATTGGCCCACGCCCGGCCCGGCCATCGCAGCCCGCCCGGCCATGATCGCCGCCGCCGAAAAGACCTTGCCGACCTTCGGCGCCAACTCGCCGACATGCGCGAAAAGGCCGCCGATGCCGGCGTGATTCTGTAGGAGATCCCCCATGAAAGAAATCGTCCGCGTCATTCAGCTTGTGCTGTCCGCCGCCGAAGCCGAGCGCGATAACCGCATCATCGACGAAACCCGCATCCCCGAAATCGAGGCCGCCCGGAAGCGCCTGGCGCTGATGCGCGCCGGCGAGGTGATCGAGGGGCTAGCCGCCCTGCGCCGCTCCGGCCTGCCGCTGACGCTTGACCTTGCGCCCAAGTTCCGCTCGATTGCCGAAGAGCCGCCGGCCCGCCCGGCCGGCCGCATGGGCTTTCGTTTTTGATGTTTCCCGCCGTCGTGCTCCGAGAGTCCAGCGACGGCGGGAGATACCCGCAGCCTGCAGCCGGCGGTGCCTGGTGCAGGCTGGAGGCGGCTCGGGGTTTCACCGGACCCACGCCGCCACCCTCTTTGCCCTGGAGATTACGTGAAGAACACCATCCCCGCATACCAGCAACAAGCCTTTGCCCGTGCCACTGCTGCCGGCCGGGTGACTCGTATAGTCACCGGCCGGACTCTCTCCGGCCGCGCCGTTCCGGCTCGCCAGATCGAGCAGAAGCGCAACGCGAGGCCGTCGCGATGATCCGCCTCTCCGATGGTTCGCTGTTTGATGACCAAGCCGCCGAAGCAGCTTATTTTCGTGCACAGCGCGCCGGACTGATCCGGCATCATGCCCCCGCCCTCGAGGGCGCGCCCACCCGCAGCCTGGAGGGGCTGAAACCCAAGTCCACGCCCGGCTTGGCCGGGCTGATCTTTGGCCGGGCAAGGCGGAAGTAACCGATGACGAAGCAGCTGATCTACACCCCGCCGCTCACCTATGTTCCGGCGCCGTCGAAATGCCTGACGACCGCTTGCCAGCGTGATTTGATCCACGCCGGTTTTGCCGCTGCCGAGCAGTTATTCAACGGCGACCGCGTGGCGATGGATCGCTTCATCGCCGACGCACGCAGCCGTTCCAAGCGGACCAAGGACGCCGGATTCTGCGCCCTGCGCGCGTGTACCTTCTGGTTGAGCTATCTGCTCTGGGGCATCCACGAGCGCGGGATAGTGGCGTTCAGCCCGCGCCCGCCATCACCGTGGGATTTCCTTTACCGGGCGGCCGTGACGAAAACGCCATTTGGGGCGCCGACTGCGCCAAGCTGCTGGTCGACGCGACCTATGCGGTCCGCGCCCGCGTGCCCGGCATTTGCATCGCCTATGCAGCGCAGCCGGCCGCCGAGAAGCCGGCGACGCCCGCCGAGGCGACGCCGCCGAAGCCAGAAGACGCCGAGCGCGTGCAGCGTATCGAGATC
The DNA here is from genome assembly GCA_013693915.1 of Dechloromonas sp. Taxonomy (GTDB): domain Bacteria; phylum Pseudomonadota; class Gammaproteobacteria; order Burkholderiales; family Rhodocyclaceae; genus Azonexus. The sequence continues at coordinate 2,237,700 of CP059264.1, forward strand.
GTCTCCATGCCGTCGCAGAAGGTCGCGATTACGGACATGCCGAAGCCCGGACGGCTGACGGTCGACGTAGAGGCCTGGCCAGCGATGACAACGGAAACCACAGTGACCCGCCACCCCAATAGCGACGAGATCACCAAGACCGTCGCGACAAGCCGGATGACTGACAAGCGCGCTTGATTGGCGCCCGCCGATGATGCCTTTAGATCATGGTGCACGGGCCAGGCTGCGCCAGTGGCAGGCCGGCCGCGCCCGGATGCCGAGCCGGCACGCCGCGCCGCTACTGCCTGCCGAGCGCCTAGCAGAGGATGCCGGGGAGTTCTCGCGGGAATGCGCCAGGGAGACCGGCAACCGCGCCCTGGTGGCGACTATCGACGCGCTGCGCGGCCATGACCCCGATCATCATCGCCGTCGGCCATGCCCTGGATCATCATCGCCGTCGGCCGGAGTAGGGCAGGCGCCTGGCCTGGCTGGCAATGGTGCCCGGAACGGGAATCGAACCCGTATGCCTTGCGGCTCCGAATTTTAAGTCCGGTGCGTCGATTTCGCCATCCGGGCGGATGAGGAGGGCGCCGCGATTGTATCGCGCGCTCAAGAGATTTTCGCGTGTAATGCTGTTGCGCGTGTAATTTCACACACAATCACACACAAGAGATTTTCAAGGTAAATTTACGAAGTGCGCATACAAAATTATGGCCTATGCATCTCGCGTGTAATTCGCGTGTAACTCGGGGCGCAAATGGGCGCAAATGGCAACAACGGCCCGCAACCGCACCATATAAAAATCAAGTGCTTAGGTGCGGTGAATTGTGTTGTAACGTGAGAAGTGTTGACTTAAAATCTCTCGGCTTCTGGCTGTACGGGTTCGATTCCCGTCCCGGGCACCAGGACGACGTCCCGTGATTTCGAGAGTGTTTCCTTCTTCACAGGCGGATGTGAAGCGGCGTAATCGTTCGCAAGATCGACACCCAAGCCATTGAATATGCTGGCATGATGGGCGAGGAAGGGTGCTGACTTGAATCCGGCCGACCATGCGCGAAGAATTGCCGGTACCGATGCAGGCAGCGTCTGCGTGCGTCGCCGGGCGCGGCCATGGGGTTCGTCATTTCCGACACCTCGAATCGTTTGTCCGCCCGCGGGTGCCCATCGCCCGGCCTGCGGCCCGGACATATGGCTCCTTGAACAAGCGTTCCGCTAATGAACGAGTTGTGGCAGAAGCGGGCGGGGAGTTGCTGAATGATCATCTACGACCTTCTTTGCGCGAACAATCACCGCTTTGAGGGCTGGTTTCAGAGTGCGACCGACTTTGAAGCCCAGATCAATCGGCATCTCGTCAGTTGTCCACAGTGCGACAACCAGGAGGTTCGACGGGTGCCGTCGGCCGTTGCCATTGGCAGGCAAGTGCCCGCCACCGCAGTCGACGGTTCGAGGGGAATGCCCACAACGCTGACGAGGACGCAGATTATTGCCGCCTACCGCCAACTGGTCAGAACGCTGATGGCCAGCTCCGACGATGTTGGTGACCAGTTCGCGGCGGAAGCGCGGAGGATCCACTACGAGGACGCCCCCGACAGATCGATCCATGGCACTGCAACCCGGGAGGATGTGATCTCGCTCGCCGACGAGGGAATCCCGGTAATCAGCTTGCCCAGATTCAGGGAAGAGGATCTGAACTAGGGGCGCCCCGTGAAGCAACGCCCATAACTTTACATAATGCAAATTATGCGCAGTGCGGAATGGCGGGATTGGGGTGCCACATCGCGGCTGTCGCGCCAACCAAATTTCAGTAACCGTTAGACAAATTTCGGTAATCATGCATCGTGCATATATTGCGTGACGATTTTCGGCACAAGATTTTGGTAACCGAATTCCTCTGAGAGCTGTTCGACCACCGATACTGCCCAAGAGATGAGTTCCCGCCTGCGCTCTAATGCCCAGCTTGCCGGCGGGCAGTCAGCGATGTCCCTGACGTTACAAATCTTGTCCGCCAGCTTCACCAGCTTTGCCCGCCTGCTGATGCTGCGAGCGTGTGTCACCTGAAGGCGCTTGCGCTCATCCTTGGCGAGCGACTTGTCGTCCGTCACCTCAAGGACAATGTCCGCCACTTCCTGACCAAAGCGCTTCACCAATTCCTGCACGGTGGTTTCGGTATCTTCAACCGTGTCGTGCAGGATGGCGGCAATCAGGACGCGCTCATCGTCAATGCCCGCTTCGTTGGCCAATACGTTGGCCAGCGCAATCGGATGATTGATGTACGGTGACGCCTCAGCGTCCTTCCGCCTTTGGTCCCGGTGTTTCTCCGCTGCAAAGGCGATGGCTGCAATCAAGCGTTTCATGACCGAAAAATCTCTCGGCGATGGTAGTCAAGGTAGCCACGATGCTGGTCAACAAGCCTGGCGAGCTTCCAGTCCGGATGGATTCCAAGTAGCGCACTTTGTTCTGCGGTGAGTTCTGAACTCGGCAGCAAAGCACCGTCATCAGCGAAGGAAATCCAGCCATCATCAAACAGGGCATCCAGATGCGGTGCCAGTAGCAGGCCGTTGAACACATCGAGGCGTTCCGAGTCCGAGTCGCATTTTGCCCAAGGCTTGATATGGGACGCACGAAGCAGCGGCACGAGGTCCAGACCGGTGACAGCGCACCGACCCTGCCAATACTCGATAAGCAACTGGCGAAAGATGCCCTGCCCGACGCGCTGGACGACCAGTCGCTCAGCCTCGGTTGAAGATGGAAGCCCTTGCGACGCGAGTCTGAATTGCTCAACGCCCTCGCCGCCCAAAAGGCGCGCCAGCGCAGCGGCCCGGTGCAGGAATCTGTGCAGAATATCGTAGCCGGCGATTGAATCTGCTTCGGCAGGCCATGGGCCGCCCTNCCCTGTCCTTATCGCAACTGCACAGTCTTCGGCAACCCTCTGCCCCCATGGCGTGTCGGAAAAGCCGACCCGATACATATCGTCGGGTTGAGACGAGACGCGCAGTGCATAAGGGAAGGCGGTGGACCGAAAGACCAGCCAAGAGCCGTCCCGGGTCGGCGTCAGGTCAAACCCGGCGTCGCTCGCCGCCTTTTCAATTCTCGAGGCGGAAAGCACGCTATCCGGCGTCCCGTTCCGGGCCGGCGCACCTTGCCCCTGCTCGAATCGCGACCATTCCTCAAGGAATTCCTTCAATTCACGATTGGAACCAAGAGCGAGTCCCGGGAAAGTGCCACGCAGACCGGAAATCGTGCGCGTTCTTCCGGTTCTCGCCGCCTGCTGGTTCACCCATTCAGCTACTTCGCGCTCCTTACGGCCAAGGGCTGGCGCCAGCGCCTTGGGAGAGAAGCCAATCTCGACCATGTTTCCCGGTTCATTCCCTGAGAAGTGACCGCACAGGTCTGCCCCGGGGCGAATGCAGACGGAAACCGTTGGCCAGTTTCTGGTGGCTGCCAATCTGCGAAAAGGCTTTCCGCAACAAACTCTCGATACTGGCACTCATTTTTTGCCCAAATTGGGTATCCCTTTAACGCGCGTAGATGTTAGCGAGCCAACGAAGCCGGGCTGCACCCGTTGCCAATGCGGCCCATTTCAGACCGCCGACCGTTCGGTTGATGATGGATTGGGCGGTACGTGCATCAAAGGGATACCCATTTTGCCCAATTCTTTCCTCGCTCCTGGCAACCAATTCACCGCCGTGCCAATCCTGCGGNGGGCGTCTTACCCAGTCGCTCCTTGACAGGCTTAATAACTTCGACTGGTTCAGCCGCCGCGTTCAGGTTTGGACCAAAGTCATCTACGCAGATGTCAAAGACCGTTACCGCAAGCTGGTTTCNCCCGTGAACATGGGAAATCACTCGCTTATGCTCGCGGTCGTAAGGAGCTTGAGCCGTCGAACCGCCGTACTCGCCACAGTTCGTAATCAAGACGTGCTGGTACATGTGATAGCGCAGGGCAGAAACCATACTATCGAAAGTTTTCACATCCCTGTTCATGGCTACGACGACAAAAAGATGGCTCTCATCTTTGAGGTCGGCGGCCAGCGCCAAATCGGTTGCGTCGTAGCAGACTGCTCCCGATATACGAAAGGGCCCCTCGTTTCCGCTACGCAATTCAATTACTACTTGGTACGGCCTCCAAGCGTTTACGCCCAACCGTTGGTCGTCGCTGGTGAGATGCCATTTTCCTTGGTCAACCTCTACCCATGAACGACGTCCGCTCCGTCGCTGGGGAACAAGCCATCGAGCGGCATTGATTGGTCCGGTAATGCCAGGCGCCGTTGCACCAATCAATCCGTAGAAAAGCATAGCCCCGGTTGCATCTGAGAATGCGCGCAGGAGGTCCTGGTCATCTACATGGATAGCAAACTCAGGAAAGATGACCAAATCAACCTGTGGTTTCATCTGATGTCCAAGAACGGAGTCACGAACTCCGATATGTCGGTACGCCAGATGCAATAATGCTGCCGTGTGATTGCGGTGACGCGCCCTGTAGCTAGGAACATCAAGCCCAGTCAAGCCACCATCAAGGTCTGCCTCTGCGGGCATCAAGCCCTGCACTTGCACAACCCGCAAACTACGGTTTTCACGAGTTGGCCACTCCACAGGGTATCGGTACGCTGGTGTGTCAGAACTTCGACCATAAATTTCTGATTGCTCCTGCAATCGTTTGGTTATGAGTTCCGCAAAACGCTCTGCGGATTCGATAGTTTCAAGCTTTGAAGTCGGTGTCCCGTTCGCAATCCCTGGCCACCTGAGCAATTCGAGGAGCAGTTCAGAAAACCAGGNGGTAATTGCTGAGGTTGTTCCGACCAGCGCAGTCGATGTATGTAACATTCCTACCCGTCTGGTCTGCCAAGTACTTCTGATGCCACCGTACCAACCTGTCACATCTTCAGTCATAAGCCAATTCCGCATGGTGAAATCAGGTTGCCCTGTAGCAGCCGCCCTCAATAAGCGGCCAAATGCATACATCCATCCATGCCCCTTACCGCACCAGCTCGGTGTCGCATAAGCAGGGTCCACCTCCTCGGTCCCCGGATTAAAGCGCACCTCAAGAACATTGGAGCGCGGGTCTTTGAGCCTCGTCCATTCACGACATCGGAGGTGTAAGCTCGACGGAGTAAGTTTGTGAGACTGCTTGAGTGAGCTTTTCGGCAACCGAGCCAACTCTGCCGCAAGTTGGAGCAACGCGTTCTCCTCGCGAAAAACTCCTGNCGGATGCGTAATTACCTTGATGAAAGGAATCCATTCATTCGGCTCGAGCTGCGGCGGAGAAGCTTGCCATCGTGATTCTAGGTATGGGCCGAGATAGCTGCTCTTGATTCNTGTTCTTTGCTGCTTCAAGTCCTTTTTCATCGTTCTGATGCTCGCCAGCAACTCCTGGTTAGCATGCCCAATAAGCCTGAGGGCATTGGACGTTTCATCGATGCTGCGACCATTTGCAAATGCCTTGAACCAGCTGATATAGCCTTTCTTGCTCCCATTCAGTTGAAAACCAACAAGCGAAACTGCCACCTTAGCCATCCATGGCAGTTCTCGATGGAGATTTTTGCCATCGAGAAACTCATGAAGCGCACGGTGAAACCGCAACTCATAAGTAACTGGAAGGCTTCGCGTTGTTTGCCCATTTGCTGCCAGCAACATAGCGGCCTGCTGTTGCACATACCATGGCGCTTGCCGTTCGGGACGCACCACGTCTTGAGCAAGCTCAACGAGTTCAGCCCGATACCGGTGAAGGTTTCCAATGGCAAATGCATCATCGCGGGAAGCTCGAAATCCTGTTTCCGTAGCCCCTGCTCTGAACAGCTCAGCGAGTACGTAGTAAGCAACGCGTCTTTCGTCCTCCGGCTGGCCGTTATCCAACAATTTTTCCTTCAAAGCACAAGTCACTGGCTGCAGCAACTGGGGGCTTGGAAACAAGTCCACCGCATAGCGCAGTACCTGTACGAGCGATGGATTAACTGACCAAGCCGCAACTAATCGTCGGGCTGTGACTTCGAAATCATGGCGGAGTGCGTCCTCGGCTGTTCCTCCATCCGCGAGCGCCTCTGAAAGATTGGTCATGCTCCTCCGCATGCGAAGGGCTCTCGTCAGGCGGTACGCGGAGAAGCGCGTAAGGGTGTCGTCTCGGACCTCGAGTTTGGGGCGCGCAACCGATGCCAATGGGGGCAGAGAATCATCGGCGGTAGCGCTATCTTCAGTTGCCGCTCCCAACTCGGCCAGCGCCATCAGGCCGTTCAGCCCCGCTTCAACCTGCTGAAGAGTCACTACGTCAAAGGGCCCGCTAAGTTGCTGTTGCAGCAGCTTCATTCGGGCAGCAGTTCCGGCATCACCTCCAATGGACCCGTATGTCTCCACCTCGGTCTTGTTTGAATTTATTTTCAGACCCGAGGATTGTCCAGGTGGGGCAGTCGTCAAATCCAGTTGCGCTTCCACCCATTCGGTAACCACCTTTCTTACTAAAGCCTCGCCATCAGGCGAATTCCGTACTGTGACGACAAACCGCAAGTCGTCAACGTACCGACAGTAGTCATGAATACTGACAGATTCACCTTCGCCGAGCCCTTTACCTGCCTGTGCAATCGTCCCAATGGCTTTGTCGAATTCGAGCATGTAAGCATTTGCGAGGAATCCGCTCGCTAGCAAACCTTGAGGTAAGCCTTGGGGAAGTGCGGCCCCGCGAAACAGATATCCTTGTTGTAAGTCTTCCTCCCTCCATCTGAAGGTAAGTATCTGCCGAAGTAGCGTCCAGAACTTGGTCTCTGCAGCAGGGATGGCTACATGGTTTTCCTGAAAAACCAAGTAGGCATCCTTCAGTTTGCTGACTAAGCGACGTATATCCACGTTGTCGTAGAAGGCACTCAGGTCGAGTTTCACAACATAAACTGTTGAATCGTCACCACATTCGGCATATACCCTTCGCGCCAATGCGTTCGGCCGCGCGACGAAACGCTGGTAATCCTGAAAATACTGGCTGTAGGTTGTCGCATTACCCCACGGGAAATGGGCCCGCTGGTTATCCTCCGTCCACCGACAGTAGAGTCTGTTACCGTAGCTAAACACGCCAGAAGACAAAGCTTTTTCTGGTGGCAAACCGGTATTGCCTTGAGCACTTTCAATACAATCTGCTAGGCAAAGCATGGCCGCTGTGGCGACCGTTTGCTCCCGAATCCCAAGGTGTGCAAGCGGTCTTAGAACAGGCCGCTGGTTTTCGGGTTGAGGGCGTGCTCCCCAGTTCCCCGAAANGGCAGCTCCAAACCCCCAAGCGCCATTCTTCGGTGCTGGAACCAGCCACGCTGGGTTTGTTTGGAATCGCCCTAATCGCAGTTCGGAAGACCACTGCTTAAGATTGCACTCCAGGTCTATCGCTGAGCAATCCAGCTCCAACGTATCGGCGTACCAGTTGTGCCTACGTATATACGTGTGCGCCTTTTTCCAGGCCTGGGATAGGACAACCACGTCGTGAAGGACACTAGCACGCGGAGCAAGGACAGAGTACTTACTATTGACGATTGTCATGATTGCTCTCGGTTGGCCCAGTTGGGCGCCAAGCGGTCCCACGCGTCAAGCACCAACCGCCCAGTGCGGTACTCGCCGAACTCGCGGATTTCGTTTTTCTTGAGGACGCGGAAGGTTTCCGAGGGGTAATCGTCGCCCATGACATCGGCCGGGTCGAGGATGTAGCGGAGTTCGTCACGGGTCAGACCGTATAGGCGGGCGTAGCAGGCATCCAATCCTCGTGACTTAGCACATTTGAATATTTTTGCCCTGATGTTTCATGGTGCCGGGGTTTGGTTAGAATACGCCCTGTAACTGATTGATATATATAGGTTAAATATGACGGCCTAAATATGTCAACGTACTTTCCCGGCTTGCTGACTTCATCCGGAGCGGAGCCTTTCGCGAGGAGGCGCGCCAGGACCCCGGTATTTCACCCGCCAGCGCGGTCTGCCCTTTCCGGAGTTGATCGCTTTCCTGCTCAGCGGTGTGCGTGGTGCCGTACAGGGCGAACTTGATGCGTTCTTTTCCCTGCTGGCGCGGCGCAGCCAGCTGGTTCGGGTGGTGAGCGCCAGCGCATTTTCGAAGGCGCGCAGCCGTCTTTGGGCCGATGTCTTCGACCCACTCAACACGGAGTTGCTGCGCCTGATCGATGAAGGCCTGCCGGCGCAGCCGCTCTGGCTGGGTTTGCGGGTGTTGGCCGCCGATGCCTCGAAGGTTCGCCTGACCCTGCTTGACCGCGAGGGGAAGCGCGGCGTACGCGAGGCAACACTGTTTGGACTGTTTCGTCCCGGGATCGAGTTGTTCGATTCGCTGATTCTGCACAGTGCCGTGGTGGGTGAGCGCCAGATGCTGTTCGAACGTCTCGACCGCCTGAGTCACCAGGACCTGCTGGTGCTCGACCGTGGCTATCCGGGGGCGTGGTTGGTGGCGGCCCTGTTGCATCGGGGCATTCCGTTCTGCATGCGCTGCGATTCGTCCTCGACCTTTGCCGCAATCACGCGTTTCATGCGCTCCGGCGAGGACGAGGCGGTGGTGACCCTGCCGCCACCGAACCGCCGCGATGCCGTCGATTATGAGTGTCCGCGTCAGACCTCGACCGTGCGCCTGATCCGTCAGGTGACGCCGGCCGGCAAGGTGCGCGTGCTCATGACGTCGTTGCGCGATGCCACACAGTATCCTGCCACCGCATTCGCCGACCTCTATCATCGCCGCTGGCGCATCGAAGAAGCCTTCAAGCGCCTCAAGCACCGCCTCTGCCTTGAGCATACCTCCGGCCTGACCTGGCTGGCCGCCTGCCAGGATGTCGGCGCCAGGATGGTCTGCGACAACCTCAATGCCCTGGCTGTCTATCTGGCGACCGACCACCTCATCCCGACGGATTCGCCGTGGCGCATCAACCGAACACAGGCCTTCTCTCACCTGCGCCGCCTGCTGCCGCGCATCCTCAGCGGACGAATGCCAGCAAGCGCACGCCTCGTCGCCGACCTGTTCTGCGAAATTGTCCTCAACCTGCAAAAATTCATCCCCAACCGCGCCCGACCTCGACCCGTTCGACCCAAACCACACAAGTCTCATGCCTACAAGTTCGCACCATGACAAAGAGCTAAGTCACGAGGATTGAGCAGGCATCCAGCTCGGCGCGGAGTTGGGCACGGCGCTCCGGATTCCAATGAAATGGAGAGCCTTCATAGCCAAGGTCTTCTGCCCACGACTTGAGGTCGTTGGCTGTGTAGGTTAGTTCGAGAACCCTCGGGACAATATATTCAAGGTTTTTCGGGGCATATTGCTTAGGTCCAAGGATTGGTAACTGTCGCACATGGAAATAATTTGTGTTAACACCCCCAATTTTCTGTCTAGCAACATAATCCAGCACCAACGCGGCCAAATTTCCTACTAAAGCTGCAATTTTCTCAATTGGCAACCTAGCATCGGGGAGAATTAGATTCATAGAGTCTCCAACGCCAGACAACGGCAATAAAGACGTTAGGAATGTTCTCTCGTTAGTTGGCGATGTAACTTTTGAATACTGNNGAAGCCATTGATGCTTCCAACTATCAGGAAGGCGCTGTCGCGCCAACCCCGAATCTACCCAGTAGAACGGCGTTACACAAAAGTCTTGGTTGCAATATTGCGCTTCTGTCGTTGCAGGTAAAACGCGATAGCCTCGGTCTGCACCACGGCTTTCATACGACCCGGACCTATGGTCGAAGAAATCGCACATTTTTCCTTCATATAACGGCAATCTTCCCGATGCAGGTTCATTATGAAAATGGTGGCTGTCATTGGCCATGTGAAACATCATCCCAAGTTGAACTCCCCAGGGACTCTCCTCTGGCGGCCCCTCAGCAATAAATACGGGCGCAGCGCGGTAGATTTTCTTCGTGATTTCGGCATCACGTTCGCTGCGGAAAACCGGGCAGGTCAGCGTATTTGGGTTGATGAGGCGGAACTCATCGGGCGTCAGCCTGAAGCGGCGGCGCGGGTCTGCGAGCTCTGAAACCTGAATTGCAAAGCACACAAACTCGGCCACCTCTGCTCTACCAAGGGTTAACAAACAGAACTTCATGCGGCTATCTACGGCGGGAAATAGTTTGCCTCGATTTTCTATATCGTAGAGGCTGGCCAGTCGCCCGCTCTGCGTCATCGCAGAAAAATACGCCTTGGTGCTGTCGTCTGTGGCAATCCCGGTCGGGACAATGAAGCCCGCCCGCCCTCCTTCGCTGACCAGTTGCGAAANAGACTCAGCGAACAGCGCATAGGTATTCACATCACCGACGCCAGTCAGCGGATAGCGACCGGCATCATGGGCGTAGAGACTGGCCGCCTCGGCAATGCGGCGTGCTCTGAGAAAGTCGCCATAGAGCGCCTGCTCTGCCCGGTTGGGCGGGACCAGCCCTTGTGCTGCCTCGACTTCCGGGTAGAGGGTGTGCAACAGCATTCCCTCGGCCAACAATCCGATGCGCCGGCCACGTTCCGCCTTGTGCTGAGCCTCGGCAACCAGCGGGCTGCGGCTGGCAANAAACTCTTCCTCCTGCAGCTTGATGCGCTCCCACGGCGGATTGCCCAGCAGGACATCGAACCCCCTNNTGGCCTGCACCTGCGGAAAGGCCTGCCACCAGTGGAAGGCCTGAGCAGTCTTGGCAGCCTGGCTGGCAAGCTCGGCGACGCCCTGCCGTGGCGTGTCGCCGTTCAAAACCAACCAGAGGTCCTGGCTGGTTGGAACCGTCGTCGCGTTCTCCGGGGTCTTGGGCAGCACGAAGGCTGCAACAAAAATGTCGGCTGCCAGGCGTGCACGGGATGCCGCGATACGCGACTCGGATTCCGCAAAGGCGGTGCGCTTGGCGTCCAGTGCCGCCAAGGTGTCGTCAGGCAGCGATTCCAGGTTGGCGTTACCGCCCTCCACGCGGAGCCCCAGGCTCAGCATGTGGCGGGACTGATGGTCGGCGCGGGCAATGGCCTTGAGGGCGTCGCGATTCGTTTTCTTGATGGCGGCGACCACCGCCTTGTCATCGCCGGAGAGTGCGTTGAAGGCTTTGTCCGGGATGCCGTTTTCGAGGATGGCGGGGTCGAGAACCCCGAGCAGCGCGTCGCCGCAGCGCAAGTGGTGGTCGAGGAAGGTAAGCGGCCGGTCGGGGGTATAGGCTTTGAGCCATAGCGCGGTACGGGCCAGCTCGACCGCCATCGGGTTTCTGTCGACCCCGTAGATGCAGCGTGCAACCACGTCGCGCAGTGCATGGCGGTAATCGGCAGGCAGAGGATTGCCGTCGGGCGCGGAAAGTTGAGCAACTTCCTCGGCGATGCGACGGGCTGCAGCGAGCAGGAAATGCCCGGAACCACAGGCAGGGTCGCAAACGGTGAGGTCGAGCAGCGCTTTGACGGGTTCCCCGGGGTTGGCGGCCAGTGTCTGTGCGATGACCGGGTCGATTGCGCTCTTGATGAGCTCCTGCACCAGACTGTCCGGCGTGTAGTACGAGCCGGTGAGCTTGCGGGCGTTGCCCTTGGTGCTGCCCTCCTCCTCGTCACCGATGAAGCCGAATTTACGGACTGCTGCGGTCGACGTCAGATTTGGCACCAATTCCAGCAGGCTCTCATAGACGCTGCCCAGTTCTTCGGAGTCCATGTCGCGGTAGTTGACGCGGGAGAGCGCGGCTCCTTCGCGGAAGAAACAGAGACTGAACAGGGCAGACAACAACGCCTGGTTTTCCAGATGGGCGCTGTCGAGGTCGGGGCATTGTTCGGTATGGAACAGGCCACCCAGGGCCGGCAAGCCGAGGGCGGCCTGCCCCTGACCGAGGCCGGCAAAGGTGATGGTCAGCGCCTGCCAGAGGTCGCTGTGGCGGTCGTAACTGCGGCGGCGCGCCGCCAGTTTGCGCAGGTGCGCCAGACTGTAGCCGGCCAGGTAGCGGGATTTGGCTTCAGGTGTGGCGTCCGGTGCGAATGCCAGTTCGCGGTCCTCGATGGTGGCGAGGAAGATGAAGCGATAGACAAGGCGCAAGAGTTGTTCGAAGTAGGCCTGGGTGCTGAGCTCCCCGCNCTCGATGCGGCTACGCAAGGCCGAATTGGACGAGTGGGCCAGAAAGCCTGTGCCCAGGGAGCGCAGTGCCTCGGTGACACCGACCCGCAACCGGTCACGGGCGCGGATGCCGTCTTCCTGGGCAGTATTGCGCCAGCGTTCCAGCGGACAGTCGGCCGGTTCCGCATCGACCTTGCCAAAACGACTACCGTGGGCAAGCAGCCAGAGGGCTGCGAAATCCGGGTACAAGCCTTCGCTGAAGATGGCTTCAAGGTCGGCTTCGACGTAAGCCGGCCGGGTGAGGCTGGGGTTGTCGCGCAGGACCCGGAACTTCAGTCCGTTGCTGACCACGGCCCACAGCGCTTCATCCGTCGCGTTCAGGTATTCCTGGGTCAGGAGAAACGGCGAGCGGCGGCGGGTTCCGTCGCCGTGGTGACTGCCTGGCTTGTCGAGGGCCTGGTCATGGGCCGCAAAAACCAGCGGGACCCGGCCGCTGCCCGCCGCGTAGCCAATCGGAAACACACGGTCGCCACGCGTTATCTGGCCGACCCGCCTGATGTCGTTAAACCCCAGTACCTGGCGGCAGAAGGGTTCGAGGAACTCGCCGACGGTGACCTTCTGGCTGGTGAGGTCGCTCCGGGCCCGCTTCGCATCAAAATTCTGCCAGAGGTTCTGGGCGATTTTCCAGTAGCGGCCAATCTCGTCGCGGAGCTTGAGCCCCCGCGGCGTGTCGTAATCGGTCTCGGCCTGCTCCGACGCATCGAGGTGGGCAATCTTGTTCAGAAAATCCGGCGCCAGTAACCCGCCCTCGATGGCGAGCGCGGTAAAGGCAAGTTCATTGGAGGAACGGCGGGCCATTTTTGTCAGTCCTTTTTTCTTGTTCAGCCATCAAGCGGGGACGAGAACAAACACGCCCATGACATCCACCGGCAGGCTGGGCGTTACGCGGTACTCGCCGCCCGCCCTGGAGGCTTCGCGGACGCGTCGATGGTCTTCGAGGAGCGTCTGCGCGCGCTTCCTTGCCAGTTCCTCCAGCGCCGAACGCAAGTTCGGCAGGAGGTCCAGCGATTGCTGAAGATGGCGGTCGCGCAGGGGCGTCGGCATGTTCTGTGCAGGTTCGGCCTCCATCAGCTGGCGGGCTGCTTCGTCATCGACCAGACGGTCAGCTTGCGAACCTTCGAGTGCGACCGTCACCGTTTCCTCGCATAGCAGCAGGCGGGAGCGCTGGCGATGGGTGACGGTGAGCTGATGGCGCAGGCGGACGAGCAGTATCGTGGTGCGTATCGTCACTGCCCCGGTAAAGATGGCCCCGGCCCGGGCCACGCTGCCGGTCTCAGTGCCGGCATCAAGTCTTTCGTCGTCGAGCGCCTGTTCCAGCAGGTGGTCGGCCAGGCAGCTGACCAGCGGATGGGTGCGATGGATGAACAGGGAGCCGGGCGCTGGTGGCTGGTGAAAGTCGATTCGGAGCGTCCCGGTCAGCCCTTCCCCTTCAAGGCGGTCCCGCACCGCAGAGGGCAGGCTGCCGGCATGCAGCTTCCAGTGTCCCGAATACCTTCCGGTCGTCGCCTCCAGTGGCGCCCCGAGCTTGGTGGCGGCCCGGCGCACGAAGCGCGCCACGTCATCCTCGCCGCCAAGCACGGCCAGGGTCTTTTGCCATTCCGGCAGGACATTCTCGGGCTTCAGGGCGCGCTGGGCGAACAGGGTACGGTTCTTCGAGGCTCTCTCGCGTGCAGATTGCCAAGCCGTCTCAATATCGTGCTCCGGCTGTCCGAAATCCAGCGTCTGCTGCGTGGACGTCCGCACCGTGTTGCCTTTGCGCAGAAGGACCGCGCCAACCAGGGCCTGAGTCAGTTTGCCTTCATTGTCTGGCATAGGGACGAGCACGCCGAGTTCCTTGCGGATGCTCTCGGCCTTGCGCAGGATGACGTGCAGCACCGCACCATCGACCGGATTGTCCTGTCCGTACAGCATGGTGGTCCTGACTTCGCGGGCTTTTTGACCAAAACGGTCGACCCGGCCTTCGCGTTGCTCGTGACGCGTGGGGTTCCAGGAGAGGTCATAGTGAACCACCGCTGTGAAAAGATTCTGGAGGTTGATGCCTTCGGACAGGCAGTCGGTCGCCACCAGAATGCGGTTGTCACTTTCGCCCATGGCTTCAACGGCGGCTTCGCGCTCGGATGCCGCGAACTCGCCGGTGACTGCCTTGACCTCGTGGTTCCTGAATTCCTTGCGCAGGTTTTCAGCGACGTAGTGCGCGGTCGCGATATAGCGGCAGAACACCACCGGCTGGAATCCAGCTGCGGTGAGTTCCTTGAGATGGTCCATCAGGCGCTTGAGCTTGGGGTCCTGACCCGGACCGGCCAGTTTCTCTGCCTTGGCGACGAGCTCCGTGAGCAGCAGGCTGTCCTCGGTACAGGCCGCCGGCTCGACGTCCTGCGTGGTGAGGTCGTCTTCGCTGCCGTCGAGCACCCGCTCCCGGCCCTGGACCTCGGCTTCTTCGAGACTGAGGGTGTCGTCCTCCGGGCTGGACAGCGAGCCGCCCTCGAGCCGAGTGCGCAGCGCATTGACGGCGGCGGCCGGTGATGAGGATATGCAGCGCAACAGGGCCAGCGCCGCCCACCAGCTCATGCGCTGGCGCAGTGCCCCCTCCCCTTCGGCCCGTTCCACCAGGCTTCGCGCATAGGAAAGCACTTCATCGAAGAGGCGGCCCCATTGGCCGGTCAGCTGGTAGGTGATTTCGCTGGTGAAGCGCTCCGGAAAGACCTGGCCATCCTGCCATTCGTCGATATCAGGCCGGCGGCGCTGGACGAAGTGGCGGGCGAGCTCTTCCCGCAGTGGTCTGCGGGCATCGGGTCCAAGATTCATCAACTCGCGGAATTCGGGGTTGAGCAGCCCCAGCAGGTTGTNAAAGGCTTCCTCGTCACCGGAATGCGGTGTCGCCGTCAGCAGAATCAGGTGGCGCTCCGGGTCCTGGGCCAACCCCTTGAGCAGCGCGTAGCGCTGCTGACGACCCTGACCACTGAAGGTACAGGTGTGGGCCTCGTCGACAATCACACATTCCGGGCAGGCCCGCTGGAACTCGTCGCGGCGCCGGTCGGACTTGATGTAGTCAAGGCTGACGACAGTGAATGGGTAGGCCTCGAAGACCGACTGGTTGGCCGGCAATCCGCGCTCCAGGCGGCCGGCCGTCGTGCTGCGCACAATCACTGCGTGAATATGGAAGCGCTCCTTCAGCTCCCGCTGCCATTGTTCGCACAGGTGTGGCGGGCACAAGACCGTCAGCCGGGAGATTTCACCGCGGTCGAGCAGCTCGCGCACGATGAGCGCCGCCTCGATGGTCTTGCCGATACCGACATCGTCGGCAATCAGCAGGCGCACGACTTCCTGCTTGAGCGCCATCAGCAAGGGCACGAGCTGGTAGGCACGTGGCTCGACGGCGATGTTGCCAAAGCTGCGGAACGGCCCCGCACCGGTGCGCAGTTTGAGCTGCAGCGCATCCCGCAACAGTTGCCCGGCCGCATGGTTGGAGGCCTGGGCGACGGTCGGCCATGCAAAACTCGCGGGACCGACCGGGTGCGGCTCGATGGGCAGGTAAATCAGGGTCGCATCGTCCTCGGCCGCACCGAGCGGGCGCAGATGCAGGGTGTCCTGGTCGGACTGAGGCAGGACAATCCACTCGCGACCACGGGCAGAAACAAGGCTGCCCGGCTGAAAACTCACTCTTGTATTCATCGGTTCTTCTTAACTCTTGATTCCTGCACCAAAAAGGTCGGCGTGAGCCCTGAATATCTCTTCCCAGCGGCTCTGTTCCTTGGGGAAGCGCACCACAAGAAAGCCAGAATCCTCAAGTCGGCGGGAGATTGTCCTGTCCGCCTCCTGCTGTTCGGGCCGTTCGTGCTGGGGCCCGTCGATGTAGATGACCGTTTTCCAGTCCGCGTAGAAGAAATCCGCGCAGGTATTGCAGTGAGGGATACTCTCCTGACCCCGGTCAGGGCGACGGTATCCGTGCGCGTCGACGTAGGCCAGCCAGGCTTGCTCGAGACTGCTTCCTGAAATTCGGGCGAGCTCACCAGCCTGCTGCTCGGNGGAACGGCCAAAGCTGCCCGTCTTTCCCTGAGCCCGGGTCAGGCGGAACAGAACGTCGAGGGCCTTGCCGTCGTTCTCGATATCCTGCCGGTCGATGACCGTATGGTCCGGCTGGTTGTAATAGGACAGCAGGCATTTGTAGCAGCCGGCTTCACACGGCGGATTGCCCTGCTCATCGAGTTCCTGTTCCAGGCCTTCGTGTTTCCAGAAGCCATCGGCGGGCCGCTTGAAGTGCATGATGCGCAGCGCTTCCTCGGCGACCCGGGCCAGGGCCGTCGGCTCGGTCGCCAGGCGGGTGAGGACACCGGCGCCGCCTTCCGCGGACTCATAGAGAAGAATGGACTGGCGGTTGTCGCGGCTGGGCAACGGCTCGGCCATCAGTTCGCTCTCTTCGAGCTGATAGACCGCCTCGATACCGCGCTTGAGCGCGTATTGCAGGGTCGCCAGCGTGGTTGCCTCGAATGTTTCCGGCGGCCGGATGATGAGCACGTTGCGCCGGTCTTCGACATAGGGAACGATGCGTTGCGGTGGCGTCTTGTCCGGTGGCGTATCCGGGTCGGGCTCGCCATTTCCGTCGGCGCCGCCAACCCAGTGACCGGTCACCGGGTTAATCATGAAGCCGAGGATGCTTTNTTCCTTGCGCCGGCGCCAGCCGAAATTCATCCGCCAGACGGTCGCGGCCGGACCGTATTGCANGGTTCTGATGGGTCCGCCAGCATCCGCCAGCAGGTTATCCAGGCGCTGCAACTTGCCATCCTGCTCGCCGAACTGGATGGTCGTCTGCATTTCGTAGCCCTGGCGGACCCGGTCTTCCTCGTTGGCGGTAATCCGTTCGGCCCGCCGGGTCGAGACGTTTTCAATGCGGTAGAGGTTCTGGACGTCCTTGGCATCGGCCAGCGGCATGTTGCACGACACACAGCGGTCGGCATCGCGCTGACTCCGGAAGTGACCGTAGCCGCAGGCCGGACAAATCCGCGCCACTTCGGTCGTCAGTCTGGCGCCCTGGGAAACCTGGTCATCGCTGGTGACCGACAGCATGGCCCGGATGACCCGGTACTGGCTGCCCTCGTGGTAGATGAGGCTGTAAGGGCCGAACTCGCTGAGGGCGAGGAAACGTGGACGGGTCAGGAAGTTCTCCCGGCCAATCTTGCCCTTGCGCGCCGGGATGTAGGCCATCAGCGGCAGACGCGGGAAGTTGTAGCCCGGCAGGAAACCCTGGCTGGCGAGGTAGCGGTAGGTATAGAAATCCGAGTTGCTCGTGCCCTTTTCCTGCAACAACAGGGACTGCTGACGGAATGCTTCGTCGTGGCGCTGTTTGGCATCGCGGCGGTCGCGTTCGCTGGCCGCCGGGTTGTTCATTACCTGCTGGTTGATTTCCATCTGCCGCTTGGTCGCGGCAAACAGGTCACGCCAGCGGTCAAGCGCACCGTTGAAGGACGCAAAAGCCCGGGCATAGACCCGCTCGGCAAACTGCTCGTCGAACCACGGCGCCTTTTCGGGCGTCAGCTCGTCCGACAACATGGCCAGAATCTTGAGGCCGCGGACGTGTGCGCGCCGTTGTGGCGCGTCGGCATCCAGAGCCTGCCGGAGATGTTCGGTCAGCGGCGCCTGGTCAACATTCATGTCCAGCAGTCCGCGAATGCTGTTGTCGAGCTTCACCCCAGTTTCCGCCAGCCAGACGGCGTGGAGGTGGCTTTGAATCAGCTCGCGATTGGCGAGGTCCAGGGTCGGCGGATTGACCTGCCCGTGGACCATGCGTACCGGTTCGCGGAAGAAATACTGGTCGTGCGGTGACTGCGAGGCACAGTAGGTGATGACCAGCGCCGGTTGTCCGGCACGCCCCGCCCGGCCGCTGCGCTGTGCGTAATTGGCGGGTGTCGGCGGCACGTTGCGCAGGTACACCGTATTCAGCGACGAGATGTCGACGCCCAGTTCCATGGTTGGCGAGCAGAACAGGACCGGTAGCCATTCCAGCGGCTTGCCAGTTTCCTTGAGCCACTCGTCGCGGTCCTTCTTGGTGAAGCGGAACCGGGCCTCACGCTCCATCCGGTCATCCTGCTCGACCTGCGCCGTGTGTTCCCGGGCTTCGAAGTCGTAGAGGCGATGCGCCGGATTGGCCAGCAAACCCGCGACGTTGCCGTAAAGTCCACGGAAGAAGGCGTTGTCGTCTGAACCTCGGCTGCTCGTGCCATCGCCCAGGCTCCAGACCAGCCCGGTCCCGATGAGCTGATAGCCGGTCATGCCGAATTCGGTCTCTTCCGACTTCACCAAGCCATACACTTTGGCCGCCTTGAGCAGGGCCGTAACTATTTCGAGGTAGTGCTCGTCCTTGATTTTCTCGGCATGGGGATTGTCTTCCCCGTTTTCCTCGCGCCAGGTCGTGGCCTGCTTGAGTATTCGGCCCAGTTTCGAACGGGCGCTGCCTGAAACCAGATAATCGACATTGCGCCGGTCTTCGTCGCGCGGCCGGCCGACCGTGATGAACCAGTTGGCCGCAGCCGGGTTTTCGTCTTCGGTAAAGCCCCAGGGTTCCCGCAAATTCGCGTAACTTGCGGTCTTCAGCCGGTCCAGTTCAGCACGGTCGAGATAACGCGAGGCCAGACACAGACCTTGGCGCATGGCGTCAAAGAGCTTTTCCAGAAGCTTCTTGCGAACGACCGGTGAGGCTGCCTGCAGGATGAGCGGCGCTTCCTGCCAGGACTCCTTGTCAGCAGCGAGCTCATCGAGGTCCTGATAGGCGATGCGCACCAGACCGAGCTGCTCCAGGTTGGGATTGTTGAAACGCCAGCCCCGACGCAGGTCAAAGTAGATGCGATAGCCGAGAATGGCGCGCATGGTGTCCTGCACCTGGCGCCGGGCGTTCCNCTTGATGTCGGGGTCCTGCATGTATTCGGCGCGGACACTGGCATCGTCGCGGTCGAAGCCCAGTGCGGTGAAGACGGCACCGGCCACTTCGGCCTCGGTCAATTGCCGCCCAGAACTGCCCTGCACTGCGGAGAGCAATGCCGCCCGCTGCAGGAGGACCTGCAGGAAATCGTTGAAATGACCGACCTGGAGTGCGGCATCCTGACGGTTGTCGGAGAAGCCAAGCACCTTTTTGGCTTCCGGACTGAGATGGGCATCTTCTTCATAGAGATAGCGCAGGGCCGCCAGGGTCAGCATGGTCGTCGCCGAACTCCGTCCTTCGCCGGACAGCGCGGTCAGGCGAATCGAGTCGCGCCCTGCGGTGCTGTGGGTTACCCCGCAACCCAGGCAAAAGCCGAAACTGCCCGGAATGTACCAGCCAGGCACGCCGTCCGAGCTTGATGCGCCATCGCCATTCAGGCGCACGTGGTACGGCTGGCGCTTCCTGTAAGTGGTCTTCAGCCGGTAATCATCGCCTTTGCGCTCCAGCCAGGACTCGGGATAGCGGTCGAGCGTGTCTTCCCAGATGCCGGCGGTGTCTGGCATGAAGAACCCGTTACGGACCTCCTCGTCCTCGTGGTTGCGCTCTTCGATGTTGCGCGGGGTGAAACAACGACCGGAGGCGGTGTTCTCATCCCAGACCGGGATGTACTCCTGACCGCACTCGCGGCAGAAATGGACAGCGTAGAGCTTGCGACTGCGGTCGCCGGGAACATATTGGCTGCCATCGAGGGTCAGGAAGCGCTTGTTCGGTGCCTCTAGCGTCGTGAAGACCTTGCCGCCACCGGAAATGAACTGGTGCAGCTTGAAAGCGAACAGACTGCGCCCACCATCCTCGACTGGTTTGTCCGTGGTGCGGTAGGCCAGCAGCAGAAAATCCGCCAGGATTTTTCGGGTGAGCGGCTCATCAACCCCCGCGTCTTCCGCCAGGCGCTGACTGGCCGCCTCCAGCGTGATGGGTCTGGCCCGCCGCCACTTGCCCTCTTCCCGGGTCAGACCAAGAGTGAGCTCGGTCCAGACGGCCAACGGATGCGTGGCCAGTTCGATATAAGACGGATGGTCTGGCAGACCGGCCTGAATCGCCGCCCCCAGCTGGTTCTTGATGCCTTCAACCACGAGAGTTTCAGGCGTAACCCGCTGCAGGGTCTCGGTGATGACATGTGCCGGTGAGATATCGGCCCCAANAAGCCGGGTCGCAACTTCCGCCACGACGGCATTTTGGCNCGCTTCGGTTCCTTCGGTCGCCATGGTTGCCGAGGTACCGATGCACTGAAGTTTTTCGGCCAGCGCTTCCCGGACCCGACGGACCAACAGGGCCACATCCGCCCCTTGCCGTCCCCGGTAGGTGTGCAATTCGTCGAGAACGAGGAAACGCAACCCCGTGGCGTTTCGGATGACCGCCTTATCCTTGTCGTCCTGACGGGTCATCAGGAGCTCAAGCATCATGAAGTTGGTGAGCAAGATATCTGGCGGGCTGGATGCCAGACGCTGCCGCTCTTCGTCATCTTCCTGACCCGTGTAACGGCCAAACGTCACCGGCGGCTGGTCGCCATAGTCGCCCAGGAACTTGCCGAGTTCTTCCAGCTGACTGTTGGCCAGCGCATTCATCGGATAGATGATGATGGCACGAGTGCGCCGGGTGCCGTCACCAGCCTTGGCCTTGAGAATGGCGTCGATTATCGGAATGAAGTACGCCAGCGACTTGCCGGAGCCGGTCCCGGTCGTCAGTACATAGCTCGCACCGGTCTGGGCAAAGCTGATGGCTTCTTCCTGATGCTTGAACAGCTTCAGCGAAACGCCGGCCGAGGCGCTACTTTTGCCGGCTCGAAAGATGCGCGCACATTCCGGATGCAGGCTCCCGGCCCGGACGAGTTCCTCTACCGAGTGCCCCGACCTAAAGTTCGGATTGACCTGAACCAGCGGGGCTGGCCAATAGCGCTGGGATGCATAGGCTGAATTGACGAAGGCCGAGATATCGTCGGCCTTGATGCGCGTAAAGCTGCGCGTGAAGTCGGAATATTCCCCGACCAGCTTCTCCCTGAACTCGAAAACGTCCATTTTTGCCCTTTTGATTCGTTATTAGCGCAGCTAGGCCAGTGAATAAGTGACGACGCTTCCGTGCTGCTTTCCCCGGCGGCCAAGGCCCCCATTTTTGCTTGCTGTTTTCCGCGCAATTAGCTCGAGAGCATACACCGGAAGGGGCAATCGGCGATGCCCGGGAATGTTCCATGGGGCTTGGGAGACGCGCATTCTCCCCTGCCCGCCCAACTTTTTGGCAATCCCCGAATCGCAGTGTGGCGAAAATCACACACCCAGCCGCTCGCCCGCTTCCTGCCTGTTTATTGATACGTCCAGGCGTCAACGCCATTTGGCATGAGCTTGCGGCAGCTTCTAGGGCTTTGATTTACGACGACTGTCCCTCTCCTGGCCTGGTGCGTGGCCTGCCAGGCAATTGGCCGGGCGAATAACTTGTCAGGTCATCACCGGTTGACAAGATATCAGACTTAAATACCGTTAATTCAATTGGTTATTGAATTGTTCTAACGTTATTTGTTAGCATCAATTAAGACTTTTTGAGGACTAACTGATGGCAAGAAGACCGAAATCACCGACCCGGACAATCTCGAACCGGGGGAGTATCCGAGATTCATTGGTTACTTCCCGTGCGCCAAAGGGGCGAAAGTCCCGTTGCTGTTCGACTCCATCTCGGCCTTGAAGGTCGGGATTTACCTCGAGTGGCTGCCCCGCGTTCTGCGCGTCGAATTTGAGCCGCGGCAACATACCGTTGCAGACGGCGACAAGCCCTTCAAGTGCATCCCCGACTCACTACTGTCCGGTTAAATGAACACCCGAACTGCGCAACGCCATGACTGACGTGACTTTTCGAGCGGTAAGGGGTGGTGTCGATTTGAAATCGGCGAAGAATGACCCTTCGGATTTTTCTGAAGGGCATGATCATGAATGCCGGCAAGACACTGTTTGCGCAGTTGATGGACTTTCTGCCGTGGTCGACATTCAACCGCTACGTTTCGCATTACGGCGGCGACAAGGGCGTTCGCACTCTGAGTTGCGCCGAGCACTTTCGCGTCATGGCGTTTGCCCAACTCACCTACCGGGAAAGCTTGCGCGACATCGAGGCCAGCCTTTCGGCGCAGGCATCGAAGCTTTACCACATGGGATTTCGCGAGCCGATACGGCGCTCGACACTGGCCGACGCCAACGAATCGCGCGACTGGCGCATCTATGCCGACTTCGCCGCCCGCCTGATCATCCAGGCAAGGGTGCTCTACGCCAGCGAGGACTTGGGGCTGGAATTGTCGAACACGGTGTATGCCCTCGATTCGACCACCATCGATCTCTGTCTGTCGGTGTTTCCGTGGGCACACTTTCGGAAGACCAAGGCGGCGGTCAAGATGCACACGCTGCTCGACTTGCGCGGCAGCATCCCCAGTTTCATCCACGTTTCGGACGGCAAATTGCACGACGTGCATGCGCTGGATTTGCTGACCCCGGAGGCCGGTGCAATCTATGTCATGGATCGGGGCTATGTCGACTTCGCTCGCCTGTATCGCGTGCATCTGGCGGGTGCCTTCTTCGTGACCCGCGCCAAGTCGAATCTCAAGGCGCATCGGGTGTATTCGGCCCCAACAGAGCGCAGCGCTGGCATCCTCTGCGATCAGACGATTGCGCTCGATGGCTTCTACTCGAAGCAGGATTACCCCACACAATTGCGCCGGATACGCTTCAACGACCCAGAAACCGGCAAGACGCTGATCTTCCTCACCAATCAGATGATCTTGCCGGCAGCGACCATCTGCGCGCTTTACAAAAGCCGCTGGCAGGTCGAGTTGTTCTTCAAATGGATCAAGCAGCATCTTCGGATCAAACAGTTCTTCGGTACATCGGAAAATGCGGTCAAGACGCAAATCTGGATCGCAGTATCGGTCTATGTGCTGGTCGCCATTGTTCGGAAAAAGCTGAATCTCAACGTCTCCCTCTACACTTTGCTACAGGTTCTATCGCTCACTCTGTTCGAGAAGATGCCCTTGCAGCAAGCACTTCCGGGCGACGAGTACACTTCGGACAATGACAGCATCGGCAACCAATTGAATTTATTCAGTATTTAACCGGACAGCAGTGTCCCCGACTATGAAGCAACGACGCAGCTCGGCGAAATCGAGGTCTACGAGGGCAAGTATTCCCCGGACAGCGTAACCGACTCATCAAGAACCCGGCTCAGCGCCATCAGCCGAACCATGGCCCGCGAAGGCTACCGCTACCAGATTCTTTACCGGAACATCCTGGAGCGCCGGGGTTCATCCAGACCATCAGCAAACTTCGCCATTACGGTCATCTGACGTTTCCTGACCCCGTGCTGCGGCACGCCTTGCGGTACTGGCCTCCGCCACCCCGCGCACCCTGGGCCAATACGTTTCAACCGCCCTGGACAACGGGATTCGAGTTGGCGTGCTTTACCACCTCGCCTATCACCGCAAACTGCGCCTGCGTTACGAGCTGCCGTGCCTTGCCGAGCTTGAACTATGCCGCGTTTAGTCAGTTTCGATTTGCAACGTGGCGTGCGACTGAGAATCGGCGAGCGCGACTTCTCCATCATCGATGTTCCGGCGGGTGCCGCTACCGTCAAACTGCAGGAGGACGGCGCCAGCGACACGCTCGTCGTTTCCAGAGGCGAGCTTGCGCACCTTGTCGTCACGGAGCAGGCCGAGTTCATCGACGACCCGGCCGAGCCTCCCCTATACCGNACCCGCATAGTCACCGATATCTCGCACCTGTCGCCCTTGCGCATGCTGGACTGGCACGCGAAGGTCATCGTCCTGCGGATGCGCCGGTTCTTCGGGCAATCCCCGAAATCCATCGCCTTCCGGAATGCGTTTGAACAGGCAAATCAGGCGCTCGCGGAGTTTTACGCGGAAATGGGCCTGCCCCTGAAAACCTGGTCGGACTGGCACATCTATCACGACCTCCTGCGCTGGCGCGCCAATCGATTCGAGTGGTTTGCCTTCCAGCGCAAGGGTGTCGAATACTGCCCCCACGCGACAAAGACCCGGGATGCCTATGCCGCAACCGCGGCGACCCTCAAGGAACTGGTGCTGGCCAACCCGCATCTCAAGGCGAGCGGGCTCCATGCGACGTTCAGCAAGCAGCGGGGCAAGAATGCGCCGGCGTGACCCAGATAATCCCTCGCTTGAAACCATTCGTCAGTATCTGGCCCGAACGGACAAGTTTGAGCACAAAGTGGCCTTGCTCGGCCAGCGCTATGCCATTCAGACGGTCCGGCCCATTGGCAGCCTGCACACCTATTATCCGGGCCAGCGCAGTGAACTCGACTACACCAAGTTCGGCCTGTACCTCTACCCGACGGAACACTGGAACGAACCGCAGGTATACGTCAACGGCTTCGGCATCGACCACTGTTCGGCGGTCTGCAAGGGGNNTACCGTCACCACCGCGCCCGCTGCCCGCGACGCCATCCGGCTGTACCGAAACTGTGTCTTGCCGAAAAGCCTGTGGTTGCCTGACGCGCTGAAGTCCAAGGCAAATGCATGGGACGTCTTCGGCATCGAGGAAGTGATTGCCATCGACAACGGGATGGACCTCATCTCCGAAGCGGCAATTCTGGTCTTTATCCACCACGGGGTCATCGTTCTTCGCGTCCCGCCCAAGCGCGGAGACCTCAAAGGCAAGGTCGAGCGGTTCATCGGCGTCGTCGAGCAGCAGTTCGTGAGCCGCTTGCCCGGCTACGTCGACCGCCAGTTCATTGGCCTGGACGAGCGCCATTCGCGACTTCGGGCGCGTGCCAAAGCCGCTGCGAACATGACGGTGGCGGAATACGAAGCCAAGCTGCTCGATTACATCCTCGAGTACAACGAGGCGCCCCACCCAAAATTGAAGAAGTCGCGCATCCGGGTCTGGCGCGATGGTCAGGTTCGCGCCCCGCTGCTCCTGCCGACAGGGGAACTGCAGCTGCGCACGAGCTTTGCGCTGACCTACGAGGCAACGGTGACCCGGGAAGGGGTCAGGGTCGGCAATCGCCAGTACAACAGCCAGGCGCTTTTTGAGAAGTACCGTATTTATAGCGGCAAAGCCACCGTGAAAGTCACTCCAGACGACATTCGCTCGGTTCTGGTCTTGTTTCCCGACGAAAACGAGCCGGTCGAAGCGTTCTTGAGCAATTTCGAGTTTGAGTGGCCGGTATCGCTCGAACTCTACGCGTTGGTCATGAAGCGCCTGAAGGACAATGGCGCGGATGATGAGGCGGAAGACCTCTCCGACAAGTTCGCCGAGGAGCTCCGCAAGCTGCAGACCCGGCCTGAGAGGCGGACCCCGGGAACAACGCCAGCGGCGGACGTCAAGGCGGCAACGCATGCCGCGGCCATGCCAGCGGTCGAAGCGCCGAAGCCCAAGGACAAGGGGCAGGACGACCTCGCCTCGCTCCTCGGGGGCAGCCGGCTTGGCCATGGGGAAAATAAACCGTGAGTAACTTCCGGAGGCCGTTTCAGAAGTGCTTGTGCGAAGAAGTGGCGCTCGGCCAGGAGAGTACCGAGCGCGGCGGGAACAGCGTCGGCATCATCGTGCCCGGCGAGTCGGGAACCGGGAAGACCCATGCCATGGACCTTGTCGTCGGTTGTCTGCCGCCCAGGAACAAGGTCGGGCCCCAGGTCATCACGCCCTGCATCCGGCTCGACGCCGGTGCCCTGAGCAGCAGATATACGCTGCCGGCGGCTTGCCTGGCGCAACTCGGCATGGGCACCGAGAGCCTCCGCACCAGAAACCTCGGCGAACTGGAGAATCGTCTCTACGGCGCCCTGCTCGCCCATCAGGTGCGGGTCATCATCATCGAAGAGCTCCACAACTGGCTGTTGCGCGGCACCCGGGACTTCAAAAGCCGCTCCGGCGAGTCGTTGAAGAACCTGTGGAATTTCAACCTGCCAGATGCGATAGCGAACTGGGCGACCGGCAGTAGTGCAGCATTCCGACATCGCAAACTCGTCATCGTCATCTCAGGTACCGATGAGCTTGAGCGGGCCGTCGCGCAGTCCCCAGAGCTGGCGAGCCGCTTCGCCATCACGATTAAGGCACCGCGCCTGACCATGTTCCCGAATGAAAGTTTTCGCGAATTTCGTGCGCTCATTCGCGAGTTTGCGTCCCGATTTGACCTAGCGGAGCGCGTCGACCCGGACGACGACGCGTTTGCCGCCTGCTGTTATTTCGCCTGCGGGGCCCACCTGCGAGAGCTGGAGAATCTCTTTCAGCGCGCCGATTCCCTCCTCCGCAGGAAGTTGCCGCCGATGACGACCCACGAGCTGTTTGCAAAGGCGTACAGCGCGGTCGGTGCCCGGCCGGCCGCCCTGAACAACCCGTTTTCCTGGTCGGCCGAGGAACTCGGTGCCGCGGTCAAGCGCGAAATGACCGTCCAGGGCAGGCGCCGCGGCAGCCGCTGATGAACGGCGGCACCCTCGCCAACTACCTGCCCGGCTGCTACGCCAACCTGCGTCCGGAGGGCGACGAGTCGCTCCCCGGCTTCCTGCTCCGCCTGGCGGAGCAGAATCGCTACGCCGGCATTTCCGCATTCCTGCGCGCCGTGTTGCCCGAAGTGCCTGAAGTGTCGCTGCGCCGGCAGCTCAGCGCGGTACGACAGTCCGCAACGCATCTCGCCAGACTTGGCCGGGTCGCCTGCGGTGACGAGACGGCCCTGCTGGCGTTCCAGCGTCGCAGCATCGGTTCGGAGGCGGTATGGATGCACGACTGTCGGGTGCCGCTGGATGGACTGAATCTGGCCACCGTCGCGGTTTGTCCCCATTGCCTCGAAGAACACGGCCATTGCCGCGAGGCCTGGGAGCTTTCGCCGGTCGTCGTCTGCCCGGTCCATGAGTGCGTCCTCATCAGCAGCTGCAGCCAGTGCAATCAGCCGTTGCGCTGGGAGCGCAGCAGCATCTACCGCTGTGGCCATTGCAGTGCATCGTTGGTGGCCGGCGCCGAGCCTGCGGCGCCAGTCTCGCCGGCGGAGTGCCGGCTGGCCGAGGACTTTTCCGCGTTGGCGGGATTCCGCGTCGAGCTCAACCGGGGCGAGACGGCGACCACGTCATGGGAAGGCATGTTCAGCATCGTGCGTGCACTGGCGCAGGCGCCAGAGGCATGGCTGAGCCACGAATTCAGTGACCTCATCGATTTTGCCGGGCTGCCAATCGCCGGGCGCCGCAGCGTGTTGGCCCGCATTGCCCGGTGCCGGAACGAACAGGCCAGCTATGTCCTGCCTGCGCTGCAGCCTTTNGTTCGGGAAATGGTCGCACTCGTCAGCCACTTCGCGCCCGAGGACTACGTGGCCCAATTGGCCAGGACATTCCTGATGGACTGCGAACGGCTCATGTTCGAGGTGGCGGAGGCATTGGCCGGCCCGCCTGAGCTCTTCCCGGCCCTGGGCGGCGCCGCCCAGTTCGGCGGGCGGCCACCGGCGCTCAGCAAGCCCCGCGAGATTGCCGATTTTGTCGGTGTTGGAATGGAGGCATTTCGCGCCCTGCGCCGCGCTGGCCGAGTGCCGACGCGTACGACCACTGACGACCTGGGCGTTGATATCGACGACCTGCTGCGCCTCAGGCATTTCGTCGCTCACCGCCTCGCCGGGCTCGCGGCAATCCGGCGGATGGTCGGATTGGCGGTGAATTGGGACGACCTCTGCCTGTTCCCCATCCGCTTGAACTGGGAACCCATGCGCCAGCTCGAGAAGCGAGTGCCCTACGATGAGCTGCGGGCGGCTCAGCTGCTCCTGGCACGAAGAATCCGCGGCATGGCCGTTCCCGAACGACCGGTACCCCTTGCCGCCCTCGTCGAAGGCCATCCCTCGCCGTTCCTGATGTTGTCGTCGTTGGTTGCGGAGCTCCTGAACGGGCGTTTCGGTCCCATGCGCTGGCCGGCGCCGTTCAGATGGGTCGATATCGAGCTCGATGAGCGCGAGGTCGCGGCGCACTTCCCGTCGCTGCCGGTAACCCGCGATGCAGTTCTGGAACGGCATCGCGATTGGCGAACTCGGGAATATCATGCGGGAGCACGCGACATCGGCAAGCGGACGCATCGGCTATGATGTTTGGGACAATCAAGTACGCACGACTGTCGATTAACAAGAGGAGGAGCGACATGACGTTTGACGAATGGCTGGGGACCCAGCAATACGCTGATGGAACCATCGACACCCAATCCGCACGCATGACGCGCCTCAGGGCCGCCTATCCCGATATCGATGCGCAGTATGAGGCGGATAGCCGGGGTAGTTTGATGCAGGAATTCACCTACACTCGCCATGATGAGCGGGCTGGACGCCCGAACCCGACCCGGTTGGTGATTGATGGAAACCTTTACCACAACCTGTCCACCTATCGTTCGACGCTTGGGCGCTACATCCGGTACCGACAGGAAATTGCCAATCCGGTCGCCGAACCCCAGAATATTGGCGAAGACTCCCCCAATGAGAGGCCGATTGGATTGGAGAGAGACATGCAGTTGGCGCTCCGGGCAAGCATGGGGCAACTTGAGCCTGGCCTCCAGATTATCGACGAGGATGTTGAGCGGCGCGTCGAGTCGGGATTCATCGACATCACGGCACGCGATTCAAAGGGAACCGTTGTGGTCATTGAACTGAAGACGGGTGTTGCCGGCCAGCGGGCCGTCGCCCAGATACTTAGCTACATGGGCGACGTTGTCATTGAAGAAGATTCATCCGAAATCCGGGGAATCCTGATTGCCTTCGATTTTGATAAGAAGGCTGTCGCAGCTGCGCGGATGGTGCCATCGCTGGAGCTTAAGAAATACCGCTTCAGCTTCCAGTTTGAGGGCATCTGAGGATGCTGAAGATGTCGAGCCCTCGTGGTTAGCCAAATTTCGCAGGAGAAAGAGCGTGCCTGACTATCTGGTCGGCTTGGACCCCGGTGGCGAAAACGCATTCGGCTGGGCGGTGTTGGAATGTATTGGCGGGGCCTATCGACTTGCTGCTACGGGCACTGAAACCGGCGTACCGGCGGTGTTCTTGGCTATCCAGAAGGTACTGCCTGAGGCACCGGTAGCGGTCGGCATCGATGCCCCACTTTTCTGGGTAGCTGCCGGTGACCGCCTAGCTGACCAAGTGGTGCGCAGAATGGTGTGCGCTGCCGGNGGTAGTTCCGGAACCGTCTCCCACGTCAATTCGCTGCGCGGTGCTTGTCTGGTTCAAGGTGTCCTGGCTGCAATTCAGGCGCATAAGCAGTGGCCGACCGCGCAACTGACCGAATCACACCCGAAGGCCTTGCTGCTGGTCTCCGCTGCAGCCAGGGAATTTGCAGCGGGGCTTGGTTCGTCCGGCGCCAATGAACATGAGCGTGATGCAGCGCTTGCGGCCTATTCGGCGAATGCTTTGGTGGAGCAAGCCAAGCGATGGCACGACTTGGTGAAACTCGAAAATTCGCCTTTCTTCCCCGCCGGAGCGCCAGCCGCCTACTGGTTTCCCGATAGCGGGAACAAATCCAATATTGCCTTGTAGGGGATAATGTCAGAATCATTCGTCTGACTTCGAAGAGCAAGGGGTAATTGCATGCGAGTCGAAAACAGCGAGGCGAGACGCGCCTGGTTAGAACATTACATAGCGGTCCATGGAATGGACGCCTTCAGTGAGGGATTCTCGCTCCTAAACCTTTCATCGAGGCATTGCTGAATGGCAAGCGAACCTTCACGGATAACCTGGTTTCTGAAATTGAACAGCGTCTTGGGCTTGCCAAGGGCACGATTGACAGCCACGAGCCTTAGAAATCCGCGCTGGCATTGATGAATTTTGGATATGGATACACGTATCAACGGCAACCTCAAGACTTGGGACGAAGCTCGTGGGTTTGGCTTCATCACGCCGCTCAACGGCGGTCAGGATATTTTTGTCCATATCTCCGACTACCCGAAACGGGGTGGCCCGCCGAAAGTCGGGGAGCCGATATCATTTGAAGTTGCGCTCAACAAGGATGGCAAGAAAAAGGCGACCCGGGTTCAACGGCCAGGCGTGGAGTCAGCCCGCCAGCGACGTCCAGACCGGACGCCTGTACGCGAGGGGAACTCGGTATTCGGCCGCCTGATTGGCTTCGTCGTGGTGGCCATGATTTTTGCCGCTGGCTACAAGTATGTAGCCCCCAGGTTCAATACCTCTCAGGCAGCGCCGGCCGCTTTGGCGAGTACGCCGACCACTGCACCCGGTCGCTATCAGTGCGATGGGCGGAGATATTGCTCGCAAATGACCTCCTGCGAGGAGGCCACGTTCTTCTTGAAAAATTGCCCCGGCACGGAGATGGATGGGGACCGCGACGGAGTTCCTTGCGAGTCGCAGTGGTGCACCAGCATGTTCGCGAAATGAAACTATATGTTGTGCCATGCCACGTTGAGTCCAAACCTACAGAGATTCGGAAAGTTGCACTCATGGTGGTACGCAACGACGAGACGGAGGCGAAGCCGTGAAAATCAACATCAATAACGGCCTACTCCAGTTTTTCAACGTGGACCATGGCGCTTGCGCGTTGCTGACGCTGCCCACGCCGCGGCGCAACAAACACGTTCTCGTCGATTGCGGCCACAGTGCAGACTATCGAGGTGCGCCATGGTATCCCGCGGAGCATCTGCTCAGCATCGGCATCAAGCACTTGGACCTGCTCATCGTCACCAATTTCGATGAGGACCATGTTAGCGGCCTTCCGAATTTGGTCGAAAACGGAATATCGGTCGGCTCCATTCTCGGCAACCCGACTGTGCCGCCCGAGGCCATTGAGCACCTAAAGTCAGAAGACGGCATGGGGAATGGCATCCGCGTCATCGTAAATAGCTTGGCTGACCGGCGAGCCAAGGGCAAACCGCAGACGCCACCCAACATTCCCAGTTTGAAGCTATCCTGGTTTTGGAACCCATGGCCACACTGGGAGACTGAGAACAACCTGTCGCTCGTGGCACACCTGTCAATCCATGGGTTCAACTTCCTCTTTACTGGGGATATGGAGCGAGATGGGTTTGAGAACTTGCTGCGTTACCAGCCATTCGCCAGCCTCATGAGAAGCGTAGATGTGCTGGTTGCGCCGCATCATGGACGGGCGAACGGTAAGTGCAAGACGTTATTCGACGAGCACGGCTGCAAGCCAGCGTTGATAGTCATCTCTGACAGTGCCAAGCAATACCAGTCTCAGGAGACCGTTCCCTACTACAACAGCAAGGCTCGCGGTATCCGAAACTTTCGTGGCAATGGACCGCGGTATGTCTTGACCACGCGTAGCGACGACCATTTCTATTTTTCATTTGAGGGAGACAAGTGTTTTGTGCGTTGAGATGGCGTGAACATTCTGAAGCAAACCCGTATTTCGCCTTCAACGAGCATCAGCCCAGGCAGCGCAGGGAATAGCTTGGATTTGGTTGCCATTCACATGCCGGATTACTACTATTCCTGAATCAGGCAAAAGACGCCGTGGAGTAACAAAGGCAGCCAACGATGACCGATGTAACCGACTGGCTTCGAGAGAATCACTTCCGCCGGGACTTGTTCATCGGCCTGGTAGAACTTAGTGTGCCACCCGAGCAGCAATCGGGTCCCAAAGGGAGCCTCGGCGCTGACTCCCGAGACATGCAACCGCTGTCGTCCCCATTTACCTTTGTCGCCGACGTGGCCAATCTCTGGGATATCGGGCAGGCGCTCGCGTTCTATGAAGACCTGGGGCCGTGGCAGTTTCCACGCGCACGTTTTCAGTTCGACACCAGCCTGATAGCTGGCAACCGGCAGGAAATCGAAAGCCACTTTCAAGGATTTGAGCCAAATGCCGGACGGCAGTGGTGGCTGTTTGAGCTGAGCCGCATGCCGTCCGACGGTGTCGAAGTGCTCCTCTACGAAGACTTGGCCCTGGGCGCCGCAACCCAAGTCTGGCTCACCACGACACAACAGGTGCCTTCACGCATTCAGCGTGTCCTGGAAAGTTTTGCCACACTGGATGACCTGCCCGACACGCCAGAGTCGGACCTTCAAGCCGAGTTCGACAAGGTATCAGCGGGACCCGATGCCAGCGTGGCAGTGTTCGATGTCGGCCAGGGAAACTGCAATGCAGTGCTGAATAATTCTGGCGTGCCGGCCCTCTATTTCGACTTTGGGCGCCCGTTGAGTTTCAATGCCCACACGGCACCGGCAGCCATCCCCAAATTCTACATTGGCCCGGATGTTCCAATAGTCTTGTCACATTGGGACTTTGACCACTGGGGCGCAGCCAAACGGCCCAAACCGATACGCTGGCTAAATGCCGCCGTGTCGGCAACCTGGATAGCACCGCGACAGTATCTTGGCCCCATGCATCTGTCGCTCGCGGCGGCAATTGTCGCAAACGGGCGCCTGCTGGTCTGGGGCATAGGCGGACCGAGTTCCATAGCTTTTCCAAATGGCGAGGTCGTGCTTTGTACTGGGCCCAATACCCTGCGCCGCGAAGAACGCAACGACTCGGGGCTGGCACTTTATGCCATAGAGACGGATAGCATTTCGCACGGAATGGCCGACCCAATTCTGCTGCCGGGTGACGCGGAGTTCTGTTTCATCCCGCCACCGGCCTCTTTCAGGACGGTTGGCCTGCTAGGCCTGGTTGCGAGCCACCACGGGGGCGCCATTGGCTGCTCGCCGCCCCAGCCGATGCGACCTCATTCTCTTCGCCCACCGCCTATTTTGGCGCTTTCCGTGGGCGCCAATAACACTTATCACCATCCGTCTCTCTCGGCGATTCAGATGTACCAGCAGGTCGGCTGGTCCAACATCAAGGAGACTCGCATCCGACCCGCGGCCTGCGGGCTGTCCAGCTGCCATGTTGGCGGGATAGCCATGAGCTTGCGCGGGGGTACAAGCTTGCCCAAATGCTGTGTGCATGCACCGTACCGAATGTGCACTGTCCAATAGGCACGCCCTCCGACCGCGCTATCACTCGGGCTGGGTTTGGCCAGTCACAACCTTCTTGTCAATTCCGCAGTACAAGGCGAATTGAATCTTGCAGGTCTCATAGCCATGGCGTTCGATGCGGTCAAAGTCTTCCTTCATCATGGCGTGCAAGGTTGTCGGAAAGTTGGCTGCCAAACGCACCTCATCCGTTTCAAGATAGCCTGAAAGGTCAGGAAAGACCGACCCTTCGGGCTTGGACTTCCGAGCCGCGTCCCTCGCCTCCTGGGCCGACTGGGCAATCGCGAGGAACAATCCGTTCTCTGGATGGCCGATGAGAAACCGCGCCAATCCCCGCACACGCAAGTGCCGTGTCTGCGTGCTCATGATGTCCATCGTGCGCGTGGAGAATCCGAACCACTGGGCGATAAATCCCCACGCACGTCTGCGCAACGGAGCCCCCGCATCGGACACGAGGAGGAAGTTGGCGTCTGTGCCCGAACGAATTTCGCCCTTGGAAACATCAAACAATGGCTCAAGTCCCAGGTTGTCGTATACCCCGCCGTCAGCAACATGGTACGCCGAATACAGCGGTCGAACCGATTCCTTGGTTCGGACACCCTTGCCGGAATAGCGCCAGGCAGTCCAGTCGCGGCCGCAGGCTGGAATCCGCAGCGGACTGATGCCTCCGGGGAATGCGGCAGACGTTGCCATTGCGCTGGCCAACGGAAAGCTGCTGGCATCCGTCTCGCCAAGTTCTCCATCGCCCATGGCAAAGAGGGCGGCATCACCTGTTGGCGATTCCGCACGAAACCGCCAGCGGCGTCCCGTCTCCATTGTCGTCCCGTTAATCGCCCAGACAGGCTTCGGGGNCAGCTTCGAAAGTGGCGCCCGTATTTTCCAGGTCGCCCGGATGGCGTCTGCAAGCACATTTGCGCGATATGCAAAGCGGAGCCAGTTCCAGGGCAATAGAAACAACCGCCCGATGTAGCTCCACTGCAGGTCATAGCGCTGCATCAGGTGCGAAATTGACGGATGGACCCGTTCCTGAAACTCCTGGCTTGTCGGCCAACGATAGTCGTTCTGGGAGAAAACCATACCTGCCAGCAGGCTACCGCCAGAGACCGTCGAGATGTAGGTGACTTTCTCCATCAACTGATGCCCGGCGAGAAATCGAAGCACACCCAAATGGAAAGCGGCGGCTCGTACTCCGCCGCCCGAAAGCGCCAGTGCAATTCGGCGGTCGCTGAAATCGACGCTTGACGGATTCATTGGATTATCAGTTCTCCAATTGGGCGACCGATACTCTGCTTCCAACTATCGATATCGAGTTCGGCAAATCGTCTGCTGCCATTGAACCGGCCACACTGGTACTGAGGACGACAGTCAATCTTTGGTTCAATCGGGTATTGGTTTCCCAGGTAGCTCACGTAGCTCGAACTTTGGAGCGCAATTGGCCTTTGCAAACTGACAATTTGCGGAGGTTACTGAAATTTCCGACAAAATTTGTCAGAAACTCGATAACTCACTGTTTCGTAACGACTATTTCAAGTGAATACTGCTGGCCAGCAACGCCGGCACGGCATCAGTAACTTGTTGATTTTGTTGATGATGGGTTACCAATAAAATTTGGGCGCGACAGCGGCTGTCGCGCCAACCAAGTAACCCGCCCGGAAAATTCGGTAACCGGTCAACTAGCGTCACTGCAGGCCTAAGCAACAGAAAGACATATAGATAACACGAACAACGAGGCCAGAAAGAAAACTCCTCTCTGGCCTACGTAAGTTGTTGAATTTGGCGGATGTCAGTTACCAAGATTTACTTGGCGCGACAGCGGTTGGCATCTCCCCAGGGAAAGGACAACTACCTTATTTCGATCGAGACGGTCTTGCCTGATTTCCCGCCGGAGCGCCGCAACAGATCGCCGATGTCGGTATTCTGGGCCTTGAGCGCGACGTCGAGCGCCGTCTCGCCGCTGTCCAGTCGCTTGTTGGGATCGGCGCGATTGGCGAGCAGCAGTTTCACGATCTCAATGTGGCCACCCTTGGCGGCAACGATCAGCGCCGTCATGCCGTTCTCTGTCGCTGCGTTGACGTCCGCACCCGACTTCACCAGAAGCCGGGCAATGTCCGTGTGGCCGTTGAATGCCGCATAGATCAGCGGCGCCCAACCGCTCATGTTCACTTCGGCGCCGTTGGCAACGAGCAGTTGGGCCGCCTTCAGGTGCCCGCGGAATGCCGCGAGGCGCAAGGCAGTATCGCCGACTGCATTGCGTTCGTTGACCTTCGCACGCTGTTTGATGAGGTATTCGACGAGTTCGTTATGGCCGTCCCGCGCTGCCAACATCAACAGCGTATTGCCCTCCTTGTCGGTCGTATCGACCGACGCGCCGCGCTGAACCAGCTTGGCGATGTCCCTGGTGTCGCCCAGTTTTGCGGCGCTGATCAGGTCATCGTAAGTGGCGGCCGAGGCTGTCAGGGGCAAGGCGGAGGCCAGAAGGATAGCGAGAAGAGTATTTTTCATGGTTGTTCGGGTCGCAGGGCGTGTTTGAAAAGGTTGAAAAAGTTGCTGGTCGTGGCCTCGCCGACCTGTTGCGGAGACAGGCCACGCAGGCGCGCAACCTCCTCGGCCACGTAGCGCACGTAGGCAGGTTCATTGGTCCTGCCGCGATAAGGTGCCGGTGCGAGGTATGGCGCATCCGTTTCCAGCAATATGCGATCGAGTGGCGTCTTCAGGGCTGCCTCCTTGATTGCCAGCGCATTCCTGAAGGTGACGATGCCCGAAAACGAAATATGGAAGCCGAGATCGAGGGCACGCCGGGCGACATGCCAAGTCTCCGTGAAGCAGTGCATCANCCCGCCGACGCGGTCGGCGCCCTCCTCCTCAAGTATTCTCAAGGTGTCATCGGCCGCGTCGCGCATATGCACCACCAGCGGCTTGCGCGCCCTGATTGCGGCGCGGATGTGGCGGCGGAAGCGGTCGCGCTGCCATTTCGGGTGGTCCTTTTGCCAGTAGTAGTCGAGACCGGTCTCGCCGATGGCAATCACTTTCGGGTGGTCGGCCAGTTCAACGAGTTCATCTTCGCCCGGGTCTGCGACGTCGGCGTACTCGGGATGAATGCCGACGGTGGCGTAGAGGTTCGGGTGGCTTTCAGCGAGCGCCAGAACTCCGGGGAAGTCCTTGAGATTGACGCCAATGCAGACGGCCCAGCCGACGCCATTCTCGTCCATGCGCGCGAGGATCTCGGGAAGGCATCGCGACAGATCGGGAAAGTCGAGATGGCAATGGGAGTCGACCAGCATCCTCTGGATCAGAGGGTGTGCGTTGGACGCGTGGACTGCATGACACCGCCAAGCAGACCTTCGATCTTGCGCCGTGCCTCCTGCCCGCTTTCATCATTGTTGAAATGAACGCCGATTCCCTGGGCGCGCCCATTCTGAGCGCCGGCCGGGGTGATCCAGACCACGGTGCCGGCAATCGGCAGCTTGGCAGGATCGTCCATCAGCGACAGGAGCATGAACACTTCGTCGCCAATGTTGTAACTTCGCGTGGTCGGGATGAAGATCCCGCCATTGCGCAAATGCACCATGAATGCCGCATAGAGCGCGGATTTCGAGCTGATATTGAGCGAGAGGACGCTCGGGCGCTGGGCCGGGGCCGGTTTGGGGTCAGCCATCGTCGTTTATTGTCTCAGCAGACTTCGATAGTCCATGAACAATCCCTCCAGAAACAGGCGGGCGTTAAGCGGCTGCTCCGCTTCGCGGCGACGCGTCAGAAGCAACCGATAGGCGCGCACAAGGCACGCGGGCGAAATAATATCAGCCAGTTCCGCGATTGTGGCCTGTTGCAGCAGAAAATATCGGACCGGCAGTCCGTTGCTGGCCAGCGCGAGATCGACCAGCCACTTCTGCATGGCCTCGACTATCGACTTCAAGGCGAGCCGTCCCTTGCTCTCCCTGATGACCTTCTCCAGGTCGGCGGCAAGGGCGATCGGGTCAAGTTCGCCCTTCGCGGCGAGACGCTGCGTCAGGATGTCGAGCCAGCCACCCTCTTGCGCAGTCGCCAGTTCGATTGCCAGGCCTGGCGAGCCGCCAGCCAAAGCGAGCCAGCGCGCGGGCTGTCTGATCCCTTCCGCTGCCAATGCCGCTTCCGCAGCAGCGGCCTGCGGGATGCCGACGGGAATCGCCTGGCAGCGGCTGCGGATCGTCGGCAGCAAGCGCAATGGTTCATTGGAAACCATTAAAAACAATGTACCTGGAGCCGGTTCCTCGAGTATCTTCAGAAGTGCGTTGGCGGTGTTGCGGTTCATTGCATCGGCGGGATTGACGACGATGATCTTCAAGCCGGCACGATGCGTCCCGACGTTGAAGAAATCTCCGAGGGCGCGCACCTGATCGATGGTTATTTGCTGACTGGTTCTCTTTCTGCCCTCTTCCGCGTCTGCTTCCTCGACCATCGCCTGCGGCTGCAGAAGGCGGAAATCCGGGTGGTTTTCCTGGTCGAACCAGTTGCACGCAAGGCATTTGCCGCAGAAATGACCCCCATTCAGAGGTTGTTCGCAGAGCAGGCTTTTCGCGAAAGCCTGAGCCAGCGCAGATTTGCCCGAGCCACGCTGGCCGACAAGAAGCAGTGCGTGCGGCAATCTCTCGCGCTGCGCCTGAAGGCTGGCCCAGATCCCTGAATGGAGATCAATAACGTTCATTAATAGATACTTGAGAGAACATCCTCAAGTGACCTGCGAATTGTTACGATGCTGCCTTGGGCGTCAATCACATGAATTCTCCCGGGAGACGAGTGCCAACGCTCAAGGTAAGCCTGGCGTACCCTTTCGTGAAAGTCGGCACGTTCTTGCTCGAAACGGTCGAGGAGACGGTTGGTCAGCGCGATGCGCTCGCGCGCGACATCCAGCGGCAGATCGAACAGAACGGTCAGATCGGGTTGCAGGTGACCATGAACCCATTGTTCGAGTTGCTGCAGTTTGTGGCGTTCGAGGCCGCGCCCTCCTCCCTGGTAGGCATAGGTGGCGTCGCTAAAGCGGTCGCAGATCACCCATTCACCCCTGGCAAGCGCCGGCTCGATCAGCTCGGCGAGATGTTCGCGCCGCGCCGCGAACATCAGCAGGGTTTCCGTTTCCAGGTGCATCGACTGGTGCAGCAGCAATTCCCGCAGCTTTTCGCCCAGTTCGGTGCCGCCCGGCTCGCGCGTGACATGGACGGCCAGTCCCCTTTGCCGCAGCAGTTCCGCCAGCCAACCGACATGGCTACTCTTGCCGGCGCCGTCGATACCCTCGAAGGTGATGAATTTCCCTCTCACTTGTCNGCCTTTCTGGAATTTGCTGACGGCCTTGTTGTGTTCATCCAGCGTTCTTGAAAATTGGCTGCCGCCGTCGCCGCGGGCAACAAAATAAAGTGCGTCGCTGTCCGCCGGGTGGAGCGCAGCGTGGATTGCCGCCGCGCCGGGCATGGCAATCGGCGACGGCGGCAACCCGCTGCGGGTGTAGGTATTGTAGGGTGTGTCGGCCTGCAGGTCGCGCTTGCGCAGATTGCCGTCGAACTTCTCGCCCAGTCCGTAGATGACGGTCGGATCGGTCTGCAGCAGCATGCCCTTGCGCAGGCGATTGACGAAGACCGCCGCTACCAGCGCGCGGTCGTCGGCACGACCCGTTTCCTTTTCGACAATCGAGGCCATGATCAGAGCCTCATGGGGATTCCTGTAAGGCAGCCCCGGATCGCGCTCGCTCCAGGCGCCCTCGAGCTTCTTGCGCATCGCCCGGTGGGCGCGTGCGAACAGCTCGAGGTCGCTCGACTGCTTGTCGAAAAGGTAGGTGTCGGGAAACAGCCAGCCGTCGACCCGGCCGCCTTCGATGCCAAGTCGAGCGGCGATTTCCGACTCCGGAAGGTCGCGCGTCTCATGCTTGAGATCCGGGTGCTGGTCGAGGCGGGCCCGCCACTGGGCGAAAGTCCAGCCTTCGACCAGTGTCGACTCGCCCTGGGTCATGTCGCCCCGGGCCAGCTTGGCCAGCAATTGTTCGGGCGTAATGCCCATGTTTACAGCATAACTGCCGGCCTTGATGGCGCTGGCGACGCCGCGCCAGCGGGCTAGAAGCGCCAACAGGCCGGGATTGACGTCAACTCCGGCCTCCCGCATCTGGCTGGCGGCGGAACGCAAGCTGCTGCCGGAGACGATCCGGAATTCGACACTCCGGTCGCGCAGCCCGATTGGTGCGTTGGCCCACCAGACAGCTGCCACGATCACGGCCGCGAGCGAAACGCACAGGAACAGGAGGAACTTGAGGAATAGACGCACGGGAACTCGCGGACTGCAACCGGGTCATGCCCAGGAGAAACGAGCACAATCGAACGAGCGATATAATAGCGCAAACCCTGACAGGAGCCTTCATGAACCCGAACTGGCGCAGTTTTCTGGAATCTGCCGAGGCCGTTTTCGCCAACGGATCCGACGAGATTCTCAACTTCGGCAATGCCGTCGGCGAGCTTGAGGCGGCCAGCAATGAAACCATTCTGGTGCCGCTGACCCACCTTGGACTGCTCGAGGTTTCCGGCGACGATGCCAGAACCTTCCTGCATAACCAGTTCACCAGCGACATCAACCATCTGGGCGTCGATCAGGTACAGCATTCGGCCTGGTGTACCGCCAAGGGACGCATGCAGGCAAGCTTCGTCGTCTGGCGCGAGGCGGATGCCTTCCGGCTGATCGTCTCGGGCGACCTCGAAGCCGCTTCGCTGAAGCGCCTGCAGATGTTCGTGCTGCGCTCCAGGGTCGGGCTGCAGGCGCTGACCGAAAGCCGCCTGTTGCTTGGTCTTGGCGGCCGGCAGGCCGGCGCAGCGCTGGCAGACGCCGGCCTGCCGTGCCCGGCGGCGCCGATGACCGCGGCGATCAGCCCGCAAGCAAGCGTGATCGGGCTGGAAGCCGACAGATACATCGTTGCGGTCGACCAGCACGAGTTGCCCGATTTGTGGAAACGGCTTGCCTCGAAGGCGTGTCCCGCCGGATTGCCGGCCTGGCGCTGGCTCGATATCCGGGCCGGCTTCCCGCTGGTGACGGCAGCGACGAAGGAGGAGTTCGTCCCGCAGATGGCCGATTTCGAGAAGCTCGGAGGCATCAGTTTCCACAAGGGATGCTACCCGGGGCAGGAAGTCGTTGCCCGCACCCAGTACCTCGGGAAGGTCAAGCGTCACCTGTACCGCGTCCGGAGCGATCAGCCGCTCGCGGCCGGCGCCGATCTCCATTCGCCAGACAGCCCGGACCAGGCCTGCGGCAAGGTCGTCAGCGGCGCGCCCTCGCCCGCCGGCGGCTACGAGGCGCTGGCGGTTGTGCAATCGAACTTTGCGGGCAACCTGCACCTCGGATCGCGCGACGGTCCGAAAATCGAGGCGGTTGCGGTCAACCCTGAAAACGGGCAAAAATGTGCCTGATCGTGGTCGGCTGGCGGGTTCATCCGGACTACCCGCTGGTCGTTGCCGCCAATCGTGACGAGTTTTATACGCGCCCGACCGCCCGTGCCGACTTCTGGGCCGATGCGCCCGAAGTCATTGCCGGCCGTGATCTCGAGGCCGGTGGCACCTGGCTTGGCATCACGCGCGACGGGCGCTTCGCGGCGGTCACCAACGTCCGTGAAGTCGCTGCCGCCAAGGGTCTCCATTCAAGGGGCAGGTTGACGCGGGATTTCCTTGCTGGACGGCAGCGTGCGGCGGACTATGTCGGCGAAATCGACCGGGCCGGATACGCGGGCTTCAATCTGCTGGTCGCTGATGACGAATCGCTCTGGTACTGCAGCAATCGCAGCGCACAGTCGCTGCAACTGGTGCCCGGCGTCTATGGGCTTTCCAATCATCTGCTCGACAGTCCGTGGCCGAAACTGCTGACCGCCCGCCAGGGGTTCACCGGGGCGCTGGCCAGCTTGCCCGACTTGGCGCCACTGTTCGCGATCCTGGCCGACGACGAGATCGTGCCCGACACCGAGTTGCCGGATACCGGTATTCCTCTGGACTGGGAACGGCGCCTGTCGGCGATCTTCGTGCGTTCCGAGCCCTACGGAACGCGTGCCTCGACGGTGGTGACGCTGGCCGTCGCTGGCGGGGTCACGTTCGAGGAACGCAGCTTCGGGCCCAACGGCCAGCCGCTTCAGTCTTCGCGAATGTCGACCGGTGTGTAGGCCGGCACCAGATCGAAAAATTCGACGATGTCGGCATTGCGCATGCGGATGCAGCCATGCGAAGCCGGCGTGCCCATGTCGGCAGTTTCCGGCGCCCCGTGGATATAGATGTAACGGCGCATCGTATCGACGCAGCCCAGCCGGTTTCGCCCGGGTTCGCAACCGGATAGCCACAGGATGCGCGTCAGGATCCAGTCACGCCCGGGATGCCGCTGCTCGAACTCCGGAGACCAGACCTCGCCGGTGGGCCGGCGCCCGACGAATATCGCGTTCTCTGCAGCGCCGGCACCGATTTTGGCCCGGATCAGGTGTCGACCGCGCGGGGTCTGAAAACTGCCCGACGTTTCGCCGACCCCGGCCTTGCCGGTCGATATGCGGTACTCACGCAGAACGCGCCCGGCATCGTCGACCAGGGTCAGCATCTGTCGGGCAACCGAGATATCGACCTTCATTGCACCTTGCGGCGCCTCTCGGCAANAAAGGCGGAAAGGACGTCACTGCATTCATCGGCCAGAACGCCGCCGTGCACGGCCGTATGATGGTTGAGGCTCTCGACGCCGAAGAGATCGACAACACTGCCGTGGACTCCGGTCTTGGGGTCGCGGGCGCCATAGACAACGCGCGCAATCCGCGAATGCAGAATCGCCCCGGCGCACATCGCGCAGGGTTCCAGTGTCACGAACAGTTCGCAACCTGGCAGGCGGTAATTCCCGAGCGTGCGCGCCGCATCGCGCAGTGCGGCGATCTCGGCGTGGGCGGTCGGGTCGCTCTCGCCGATCGGACTGTTGAAACCGCGCCCGATAATCTTTCCGGCCCTGACCACGACGGCGCCAACCGGCACCTCGCCCAGGCATTCCGCCGCGCGCGCCAGTGAAAGCGCCTCGCGCATGAAGAACTCGTCGCCGAGCCCGGCGACGCCATCCACGATCATTTCCATCGCGCACCCCAAGGGAACGCGCGCCGTGCACTGCCCGGTGACGCCGATCGCAGCCGCATCGCGGAGATCCATCAGGAGGATGCCTCCCGGGCATCGCGGCGATTGTCGGCCGCATCGTCCTCATGGAGTACCGAGCGGGCTTGCAGTTCGTTCACCTGCCGTCTCATCGGCCATGTTCCAGGCAAGTGAGACGTTCGCGCAGGCGATCCAGCTCATCGAGCATGTCGGCCACCAGCGCTGCGAGTTCCGGCACCGCATCGAAGTCCCGCTCGACCTGCCGCATGCGCCGTGCGCGCGCCAACTCGGCACTGGAGAAGCGCCAGACGCCAGC
This sequence comes from Dechloromonas sp., assembly GCA_013693915.1. Taxonomy (GTDB): domain Bacteria; phylum Pseudomonadota; class Gammaproteobacteria; order Burkholderiales; family Rhodocyclaceae; genus Azonexus. The sequence continues at coordinate 2,280,029 of CP059264.1, forward strand.
GACACACTCTGCGTGCGGAAAGAGCTCTGCCCCAATATGCCGGAGGAGCCATTGCGGTTCCACCGCGCAGGCTGAAGCCACCTGCTCCAGGGTCAGCCAGGAATCTTCCATCAGGATGCCGTCGAAGACTTCATTTTCCTGCATTGCTCAAGCACTCCCGCGTGGATCGAAGGCAAGTTCCTTCGCCATGGTTTCATAAAGAGCCCGCGCGCGTGGCGAGTCGGCCGGCGGCAGGACCACCTGAATATCGAGGAGCAGGTCGCCCGGTGGCTCGCCGGGAATGCCCTTGCCACGCACGCGCAACTGCTTGCCGCTTTGCGCGCCCTCCGGGATGCGCACCTTCAACGCCCCGCCGGGCAGATCGACCGGAACGACAGCGCCGAGCGCCGCTTCCCAGGGCGCCACCGGCAGGCCCAGGTGAAGATCACGGCCCTCGGCGGACAGGCGCAAATGCGGCCGGAAGTGTACTTCCAGCAACAGATCGCCGGCTGGTGCCCCCAAGCCCGGTGCGCCCTGCCCTGCGAGACGAATGATCTGGCCGGCGCGGACGCCGCGCGGAATCTTCACATTGAGGGTACGCGTCCGCAGTTGCACCAGACCCTGGGCATCGAGCTCGGGTACGCGCAAGGTGATCTGACGCATCGCCCCGGTGAAGGCATCCTCCAGATCGAGCAGCACCTTGGCATGATGGTCTTCGCCGCGCGCCCGAAAGTGTGCGTCGTGTCCACCGGCACGAAAGCCCCCGCCCCGCCCCATCCGCCCGAACAGTTCCGCGAAGAAGTCGGAGAATTCCGCCGCCTCCTGCGGGGAATAGCCACGGCCGGAAAACTCGAAGCCGGCGTCCCAGTCCGGTGGCGGACGGAAATCCTGACCCGGGGTGTAACCCTTGCCCAGCTGCTCATAGGCGGCGCGCTTTTCCGGGTCGGAAAGAACCGTATAGGCCTCGTTGACCTCCTTCATGCGCGCTTCCGCATCTGGCTCCTTCGAGACATCCGGATGATACTTGCGTGCAAGTTTGCGGAACGCCTTCTTGATTTCCTCGGCAGTGGCATCGCGAGCCACGCCCAGCGTCTGGTAATAGTCCTTGAATTGCATGAGCAAACCCCATATTAGGCAGGCTTAAAGCTAGCAGAAATTGCGGTCGCACGCAGTGTTTTCAAGGCCGCGAACCCTGGCCGATCGGTCCCCATCCTCACCCGGCCGGCGCGATTGCCGTTGCTGACTACTTCCTCAGCAATTTCAACGTAAATCCTCCACAAGCCAGGAAATCAAATTGTAAGCCATCAGGCCAGGGCGATCATTCGTCGCCAGCCAGCGGCGGGCGCTCGGGTACCTTGTCCAGAATCGCCCGAAAAGCAGCGGGATCGGCGCGGCCGGCGCGCGTGCGGAGATACGACTCGGCGGTCAGTGCGGAGANTCTCTTCTCCACCACCGCACTCATGACGAACTGATTGACCGGCACGCCTTCGAGGTCGGCCATCTCTTGCAGATGGCGTTGAATGGAATTGGGCAACGTCAGATTCAAGGTGGTCATTGCAGTTCCTCCAGCAAGATATTCGGGGTCAGCACTTCAATCCCGAAGCGGGCCGCCGGACCGAAATCCTTGGCGTTGAAGCTCACTATACACGGCACTTGCGCGGCGACCGCCAGTTCCAGAACCATATCGTCCTTGGCATCCGGCAGACATTGGCCACCCGGGTTCGACAGTTAAACGCCAAAAGTGGCGATTTTTGAGGGCACCCCACGCAGCCATGCGGGTTTCAAGGCGATTTTCCAAAAAGTCGTGTAGTGGCACGTCGGTTGTTTTAATGTTCATATTTGACAAGCCGCGCCATGATGGTAGAGTCGAGGCATGTTCCTCAAGATCACCCGCTCCGGCCCACGCCAGTATCTCCAGCTGGTCGAAGCCTTCCGCGACAATGCCGGCAAGGCCAAGCACCGCACCCTGGTCACGCTCGGGCGTCTGGATCAACTGACCGACCGCATGCACCGCCTCGCGCAGTACGTCGAAGCCACTTTCCTCCGAGAGTCGTCGGTCACCATGGTGATGTAACGCGATCAATGCATTGTCGGCGATGCATTGCCTGATCCGCAGCACTTCTTGAACTTCTTGCCGCTGCCGCAGGGGCAGGAATCGTTCCGGCCGATCTTCGGCCCTGACCTCACAATCGGCGTCAATTCTCGGACAGGCTGCAGCGCTGGGTCCAGCTTTTCGTACTGACTCCAGTAGCCATGGAGTTTCAGCACGCTGGGCTTGATCTCGTTCATCCACTTTTCGGCATCGCCCTGATTATCGGTGATCTCGATACCCTCGAACGTACCCAGGCGCAAGAAAGGCGTGAACCATGTCGGCTGCCCCACTTGGAGCAGCGCCCATTCCTTCTCGGCAAACTGGAATCCGAGCAGGAATCCCTCGCACCACTCGGCCGCACCCCATTGACGCCCTTCCCAGAAGATCGGCTCGAATGATTCCGGCACGGCGTTGAAGGTGCCGACGATCGTGTTGTAGTGCCGGAAGACCAATGACATGATCCGGTTGGCTTCCTGCTCGCCGCTGAACTCGGGCGCATTCTCGGCATCATCCATGTCCCAGATCCATGAAATCCATTCCGAAGGACGAACCATGCGCGGGCCAATGGCGATCGCCGTGAGGAATCCCTCCAGCGCGGCGAAGTCCATCGAGGTATCCACGATGCTGTCACCGGACAGGAAGTCATCGAGGGTCGCGATTTCCTCAGCTGTCAGGGATCCATCATCAGCCAGCGATGACAACCGCGCCGAAGGCTTACCAATCAAGGATTCGATACCTTCCTCTGAAATGGTCCTCATCACCTCATCAAATGCATCCTGATCAGTGGCGAACTCGTCATTCCAGACGGTCGAGTTTCCATGCTCGTCAACGACCTCGATAGTCCAGCCGGTTTCCGGCAGGCGATAGATCTGAATGTCGATCGACTTGTCGCCGATGGTGTAGGTCTGCTGTAGCGACGAATAGATGAGTTTGCTCTCTTCGTTCTTTGTCATACGGCCTCGACGCGTAGCCCGGCCTTGCCTGCCGCTTCGCGCTGTCGCGCATCGGCAGAGACAAAGACGTCGGCTTGCAATGCCACGGCACCACCAATATGGATAGCATCCATGCCACGCAGGACATTCGTTTCGAGGCTTGCAATCGATTGGGCCAACACCACCGGTGTCAGGTCGCAGATCGCGGCATCCTCAATGTCCGCCAGCAGCAAGGTTTTCAGTTGCCGGTACTGGGTGTCGTCTATATTGCCCTCGCGGCGCAAGCGACAGAACGCGGAAATGATTTCCGGCAATGCAATTGCCGACAGGCCGATTTCCGTCGCCTGGTCGCACCACGCCAGAACCTTGTCGGTGCCGGCTTCGCTGATGTAGCGCTTGGCGAAGGCCGAGCTATCGAAAAGACGCGCATCCTCTTCATGTGCCCGATGCACGTTCTTCGAGGATCATGCGGCTGACAGAAACGCCATCGAGCACCAAGGGCTGGGCCTTGCGACGCTTCCACGATGGCAGATCAGCCACAACAGGAACAATGTCGGCAATGGGCTTGCCGTTGCGCAGCACGCGCACCGATTCCCCCGACTCGACAATGTCGAAATAGGCCTTGGCGTGGTTGCGGACTTCAGTAAAGGTAGCCTGTCTCATATCGACCTCGCAATGTACAGATTAGCGTAATTATGCATGTTCATCCCTCAATTGACCAGTCTTGCCGCCAATCAGCAGGAGTTTGCAAAAAAATCATGGGGTGACATTACCCATTACAGAATTAAAGGTTAAGGGAGATGTTCGCCATGAGAGCCAGTTCTGGTACCCAAAAGAAACGACTGCAAACTCAATCGGGATCCAAGAGACGATCGCCCGGAAACCCGCACCAGATGGGCGATTGAAAACCTGCACCAAAATGCTTGTAGTCAACAGCTTTCAAGAATTTGGGCCGTAAGAGAGAGAAAACAGGGCTGGGTTACGCATTCGTCATGGATGCGAGGTCAACAGGTATAAACGAAAACCCCGCCAGTACTGCGATTCGGCGGGGTTGTCGTTTTGACCAAAGAAAGTTTGGTCCAGTTTTACTGGCGGAGACGGAGGGATTCGAACCCTCGATACAGGTTTATGCCCGTATGCTCCCTTAGCAGGGGAGTGCCTTCGACCTCTCGGCCACGTCTCCGGATCCAGACCTAAACGAAGGCGCGGATGATATAACCTCCGCGCCCTGCGGTCAAATTTGTTGATCGAGGCCGAACGTGCGGTGCAGTATACGGACGGCCAGTTCCAGATACTTTTCGTCGAGGACGACGGAGATCTTGATTTCGGAAGTCGAGATCATCTTGATGTTGATGCCCTCGTCAGCAAGCGCCTTGAACATCTGGCTGGCGACCCNCGGATGCGAGCGCATGCCGACGCCCACCGCGGATACCTTGCAGATCCTGTTGTCGCCAGTGATCTCGCGCGCGCCGAGTTTTTCCCTGACACCTTCGAGGATGGCGGAAGCCTTGGCAAAGTCGCCGCGATTGACGGTGAAGGACAGGTCGGTCATGCCGTCGTGACCGACGTTCTGGATGATCATGTCGACATCGATGTTGGCGTCGGCTATGGCGCCGAGGATCTGGTAGGCGATGCCCGGCTTGTCCGGAACCCNCAGCATGGTCAGCTTTGCCTCGTCGCGGTTGAAGGCGATGCCGGAGATGATTGGTTGTTCCATGTTCTTTTCTTCCTCAACAGTGATCAACGTGCCTTCCCCTTCGTCCTGGAAGCTGGAAAGAACGCGCAGTTTGACCTTGTACTTGCCGGCGAATTCGACCGAGCGGATCTGCAGCACCTTGGAGCCGAGGCTGGCCATTTCCAGCATTTCCTCGAAGGTGATGGTATCGAGCTTTCTGGCTTCCGGCGCGACGCGGGGATCGGTCGTATAGACGCCATCGACGTCGGTGTAGATTTGGCACTCGTCGGCCTTCAGCGCGGCCGCCATGGCGACGGCCGAGGTGTCGGAACCGCCACGCCCCAAGGTCGTGATGTTGCCGTCAGCATCGACGCCCTGGAATCCGGCGACGACGATGACGTTGCCGGCATCGAGGTCGCGACGCATGTTGGCCTCATCGATCGCCAGAATGCGCGCCTTGGTGAAGGTCGCGTCGGTCAGTACCTTGACCTGGCCGCCAGTGTAGCTCCTGGCCTGGCAGCCGATGTCCTTGAGCGCCATCGCCAGCAGACCGATGGTGACCTGCTCGCCGGTGGACATCACTGTGTCGAGTTCGCGCGGATCCGGGTTGGCCTGCACTTCCTTGGCCAGCGCGATCAGCCTGTTGGTTTCTCCACTCATCGCCGAAACCACGACCACAACCTGGTGACCCTGAGCCTGAAACCTGGCAACACGCTGGGCGACATTCCTGATGCGCTCGGGGTTGCCCACCGAGGTGCCGCCATATTTTTGAACGATCAACGCCATCGATTCATCCGGTTAAACGCTGGAAACACGAAAAAGAGGGCGGAATTCTACCCCACCCCGCCCGATTTCCGAAGGCTGGCGCCGTCTAGAGATCGGCCAGAACGCGCAGATGGGCGCCCACGCTGCGCGCCAGCGACGTCATCACGTAACCGCCCTCGAGCATGGAAACGATGCGTTTGCCGGAAAATTCCGCGGCCAGCTTCATCAGTTCCTCGGTGCACCAGGCGTAGTCCTTCTCGAGCAGCCTCAGGCCGCCCATGTCGTCCTCGTAGTGGCCGTCAAAACCAGCCGAGATGAAGATCATCTGCGGCCTGAATTCGTTCAGGCGCGGCATCCACACCTGCATCACCGCATCGCGGAACTCCTCGCCACCGCTGCCCGCCGCCAGCGGCACATTGCACATGTTGGCTGCCGGCTTGTCGGTACCGCAGTAAGGATAGAAGGGGTGCTGGAAGGTGCTGCACATCAGCACGCGATTGTCACCGGCGAAGCAGTCTTCGGTGCCGTTGCCATGATGAACATCGAAATCGATGATCGCCACGCGTTCCAGGCCATATGCGCCAAGGGCATGAGCGGCGGCGACGGCGATGTTGTTGAAGAAGCAGAAACCCATCGCGTTGGTGCGCTCGGCATGGTGACCAGGCGGACGGACGGCGCAGAAGGCATTCTCGATTTCGCCCTTCATGATCAGGTCGACCGCATGCACGCCGGCGCCGGCGGAACGTAGCGCCGCCTGCCAGGTGTGCGGGTTCATGGCGGTGTCCGGGTCGAGGTGCACCACGCCGTGCGACGNGGAGGCACGCTTGATGCGCTCGAGGTGCGAGGCAGGATGCACGCGCAACAACTGCTCGAAGGTCGCCAGCGGCGCGTCGTAGTAGCTGAAATAGGCATCGATTCCTTGGGCGATCAGGTGATCGTTGACGGCAGTGAGGCGCTGCGGGCACTCGGGATGATGCATACCCATGTCGTGCAACAGGCAGTCGCGATGGGTGATGAAGGCAGTGGTCGTCACTAGTTCTCTCTCTGCGGACCGGCGCACCAGGAAGGGGCACGGCAAAATGCGATTATCTGCCCAATCAGCGCACCGCTTCAAGCATTAGAATGGACTGCTACACAATTTTCCGGAAACTCCCGATGTTCGCTGTCACGCTACCGACGCTCGCCACCGGACCGCGTCCGCTCGACCCGGTCCTCGCCGCAGCCGGCCGCATCATCCTTGGCAAGGATCGCGAGATCCGTCAGGCCGTTGCCTGCCTCCTTGCCGGCGGCCACCTGCTGATCGAGGATCTGCCCGGTGTAGGCAAGACGACACTGGCGCACGCCCTGGCGCGCCTGCTCGGTCTCGCCTTCTCGCGCATCCAGTTCACCAGCGACCTGCTGCCCGCCGACATTTCCGGGGTTTCGATCTACGAACGCCAGCGCGGCGAGTTCCGTTTCCTGCCTGGCCCGGTGTTTTCGCAACTGGTCCTGGCCGACGAGATCAACCGCGCGACGCCGAAGACGCAGAGTGCCCTGCTCGAGGCCATGGAGGAACGCCAGGTCACGGTCGAAGGCGAAACCCGCCCGCTACCCGAGCCCTTCTTCGTCATCGCGACCCAGAATCCGTCGCACCAGATCGGCACCTTTCCGCTGCCCGAGTCGCAGCTCGACCGTTTCCTTATGCGCATCGAACTCGGCTACCCCGACCGCAATGCCGAACGCGCGCTGCTGACGGCCGGCGGCCAGCGCGCTCTGGCCGATCAACTGGAGCCATTGCTCGCTGCGCGCGACCTGCCGGCGCTGCAGCGCGAGGTCACCACGGTGCATGCCGCCGAGCCGCTGATCGACTACGTTCAGGCCCTGGTCGAGGCGAGCCGCCGCGACCCGGCCTTCCAGCACGGCCTCTCGCCGCGTGCGGGTCTCGCCCTGCTGGCGGCGGCGCGCGCCTGGGCCTGGCTGGACGGACGCGACATGGTGCTGCCGGACGACATCCAGGCGGTCCTCCCGCGGTCGCCCGCCATCGCCTGCGCGCGACGCAGGGAACCGGGATAGCCAGGGCCGAGGACATTGCGGCGCTGATCCGCGCCGTCGCGATTCCCTGAAACGGTGGGCATCGTTGCCGACCTCAAGCGCCGGCTTTTTCGCTGGCAGAGCGACGGGACCGCCCCGCTGCGCCTGGCGCAACGCCGCATCTTCATCCTGCCGACGCGCGCCGGCCTGCTCTTCGCCGCGGCCCTGCTGGCGATGCTCACCGGTGCCATCAATTACAACCTGGCCCTGGGCCATGCGCTCGTCTTCCTGCTGGTCGGCCTCGCGCTGGTCGGTATGGTGCACGCCTTTCGCAACCTGCATGGACTGGTCATCACGCCCGGGCGCTGCGACCCGGTATTCGCCGGCGATGTCGCCTACTTTCCGCTCCACCTGGCGAGCGAGCGCAATACGCCGCGGCTGGCGCTCGAACTGCGCGCCGGCGACGAATCCCGGAGCGTCGCCGCCGCCGTCGCCGCCCACGGCCTGAGCGACATCGCCGTGCCGGTTGTTTCGGTGCGCCGTGGCTGGCTCGACCTGCCGCGCACCCGTCTGGCCACGAGCTATCCGCTCGGACTCTTTGTCGCCTGGAGCTATCTGCAACCGTCTATGCGTTGTCTCGTNCACCCGCGACCGCTGGCCACGCCATTGCCGCCGCAGCAGCCGGCAACGCGGAGCGGCGATCGCCATGGCGATGGCGGGCAGGAGGATTTTTCCGGTTTCCGCGAACGCCAGCCAGCGGATTCGCCGCGCCACGTCGCCTGGAAAGCCAGCGCCCGCGATGCCGGACAACGCCCGCTGCTGGTCAAGGAGTTCGCCGGCGGCGCGCAGACCGAACTGCAGCTCGACTGGTCGCTGACGCCGGAGGCAGCCGCGCCCGAGACGCGCATTGCCACCCTCGCCGGCTGGGTGATGGCGGCCGCNAGCCGCGGATGCCCGTTACAGTCACGCCTGCCGGGGCAGGAAATCCTGCCGGACAGCGGCGATGTGCATCGCCATCGCTGCCTGGAAGCACTGGCGTTCTTTCACGCATGAGCACACGCCCGAGCGAAGCGCTCGACCGTGGCGCCACNCCCTGGTTGTTGGCGGCAGCGCTGGCGACAACCCTGCCGCACGCCGAGCATCAGCCGCTCTGGCTGAGCGTGCTGGTCGCCGCCCTCTTCACCTGGGGCGGCTGGCTGTGGTGGCGCAACGAGCGCCTGCCCGGACGCTGGGTGCTCGCGTTGCTGGTCGCCGTCGCCTGCGGCGGCGTCCTGTTCGAGTTCCGCACGCTGTTCGGGCGAGATGCCGGCGTTGCGATGCTGGTCGTCTTCATGGCCCTGAAACTGCTCGAGCTGCGCAGCCGGCGCGACGCGACGGTGGTCATCACGCTCGGCTACTTCCTGCTGCTGACCCATTACTTCTACTCGCAGAGCATCCCCACCGGGGTCTGGCTGCTGGCGGCGATGCTGCTGCTCACGGCGACGCTGGTCCGCCTGCATGGCGGCCCGTCGGCCGGCACGGTCGCCACGCTGCGCTACGCGGGTCTGCTGATGCTGCAGGCGATTCCCTTCATGCTCGTCCTCTACCTCCTGTTTCCAAGGGTTGCCGGACCGCTCTGGGGCCTGCCGCAGGATGCCCACAGCGGCCGCAGCGGATTGTCAGACCAGATGACCCCGGGCAACATCGCCAACCTTGCGCTGAGCAGCGAGATCGCCTTCCGCGCGCGGTTCGCGGAACCGCCACCGCAGCGCGACAAGCTCTACTGGCGCGGACCGGTTCTCGAAAACTTCGACGGCCTCACCTGGAAGCCGCAGATAGCACGCAGCCGCCCGCCGCAGATCGAGCCGCTGTCGCCGCCGATCGCCTACGAAACCACCCTCGAACCGCAGCAGCAGCGCTGGCTGCTGGCCCTCGACGCGCCCGGCGCTCTGGGGCCGGAATTTGTCCTTTCCGGCACGTTGACCGCAACCAGCCGCGAACCGTTGAGCCAGCGCCAGCGTTTTGCCCTGACGGCAACGCTGGACTTCCGTTTCAACGCCGATGAGGAAGCCATTGCGCTGCGCCGCAACTTGACGCTGCCGCCCGACGGCAACCCGCGCGCCCGCGCCCTGGCGGCGTCCTGGAAGGCAGCCGACCCGGACCCTGGCGGTCTGGTAGGCAGAGCCCTGAGCCTCTTTTCCGACGAGAAGTTCTTCTACACGCTGCAACCGCCATTGCTCGGCGAGCAGCCGGTCGACGACTTCCTCTTCGTCACCCGGCGCGGATTCTGCGAGCACTATGCCTCGGCCTTCGTCTTTCTGATGCGCGCCGCCGGCGTACCCGCCCGCGTCGTCACCGGCTATCAGGGCGGCGAGGCGAATCCGGTCGACGGTTTCGTCGTCGTTCGCCAGTCCGATGCACACGCCTGGGCCGAGGTCTGGATTGCCGGGCGCGGCTGGACCCGCGTCGACCCAACCGCCGCCGTTTCGCCGGCCCGCGTCGAGTCCGGAATTGCCGCTGCGCTGCCGGCCGGCGAACCGCTGCCTGCGCTGGTTCAGTTGCGCAGCGACTGGCTGCGCACCCTGCTCTTCCGCTGGGAGGCGGTCAACAATTCCTGGAACCAGTACATCCTCGGCTACAACCCGCAGCGCCAGCGCGAGCTGCTCGCCCGCCTCGGCATGCCGGATGCCGACTGGCGCAAGCTGGCCGCAGCGCTGGCGATCGTCTGCGGCCTCCTCCTACTGGCGGTCACCGCCTGGACCCTACACCAGCGGCCGCGCCGCGACCCCGCCGCCCGGCTTTGGCANAAGGCCTTGCGCCGACTGGCGCGAAGCAAGATAGACTGCCCACCCTGGGAAACGCCGCTGGCCCTCCTCGGTCGCGTCGAACGCGAGCTTCCGGCAGCGGCGCCCGCGTTCAGGGAGGTGGTCTGCGCCTACCTGCAGGCACGGTACAGCGGAATTCCCGACGATCTGACCACACTGCGCGCCGCCCTCGCGCGCCTGCCCTGACGGAGAACGACTTGAAACATGCCCTCGGCACCCTGCTGCTTGCCGCCTGCGCCTGCCTTGGCAACGCCGCGCTGGCGGCGACCGGTTTCGCCAGCGACCCGGCCGTCGTCGAATTTGCGCGCGACCTCGAACAGCGGCATGGCTTCAACGCCGACGAACTGCTGCTGCAGTTCGCCCAGATCCGGCCCAACGANAAGGTGCTGCAGTTGATCAGGCCGCCGATATCGCCGCTGCAGCGTTCCTGGGAACGCTACCGGCCGCGTTTCCTGACCGAGCGCCGGATCAATGGCGGTGTCCGCTTCTGGCAGGACAACCGCGTGAGCCTGGCCCGGGCCAGCGCCCTCTACGGCGTGCCGCCCGAGATCATCGTCGCCATCATCGGCGTCGAGACCGAATACGGTGGCAACACCGGCAGTTTCCGGGTGCTCGAGGCGCTGGCCACGCTGGCCTTCCACTACCAGCGCCGCGCCGAGTTCTTCCGTACCGAACTCGAACAGTTCCTGCTGCTGGCTCGCGAAAACGGTATGGACCCGGTCAACGTGCGCGGCTCCTTCGCCGGCGCCATGGGGATTCCGCAGTTCATGCCGGGAAGCCAGCGGCGTTATGCGGTCGACTTCGACGGCGACCGGAAGATCGACCTGTCCGGCAGTGTCGACGACGCCATCGGCAGCGTCGGCCGCTTTCTCGAGCAGCACGGCTGGGAGGCCGGCCAGCCGATCGCCGTTCCCGCCCGCACGCGCGGCGAGCCGGACCGCAGCCTGATCGAGGCCGGCATCCAGCCGACCTTGCTCGTCGCCGATCTGGCGCAACACGGAATATCCGCCGACGCCAACCCGCAGGCCACGGTGACCCTGGTCGATCTTGTCTCNCCCGGCCATCCGACCGAGTACTGGCTCGGCTACAACAATTTCTACGTGATCACCCGCTACAACCGTTCCAGCTTCTACGCGATGTCGGTGTTCCAGCTGGCCGAGGCGATCCGCGCGCGCACGCCGCCCCGCCTCCGGGAATGACCGGTCCGTGCCTGATCAGAGCAACGAGTCGCGGGTGACGCCGCCACGCTTGATGATCGAGCGCAGGTGATCGAGCGCCTCGGCCTGGATCTGGCGCACGCGTTCCCGGGTCAATCCGAGGTCGGCCGCCAGGGCTTCGAGCGTCACGACATCGACGCCGTTCAGCCCGTAGCGCCGTTCGATTACCTGCCGCTGACGCTTGCTGAGCTGCGCCATCCAGTCGTCGAGCAGGGCTCCGATCTCGCGGAACTGCAGGAGCGCTTCCGGATTGACCGCTCCTTCGTCGGCAATTGCGTCGCCCAGACTGTGGCCCGGGTCGATTTCGAGCGGCGCATCGAGCGAGGCGATGTGTTCGTTGAGGTGCAGGATGCGCCGCACGTCGGCCACCGGCCGGTCGATCAGCGCCGCCACGCGTTCGACCGAGGTCTCCCGCGTCGCCGCCGACTCGAGGTGACGGATCGCCCGCAGAACGAGGTTGATGTCCTTGACCACATGCACCGGTAGCCGGATGGTGCGCGACTGGTTCATGATCGCGCGTTCGATGGACTGGCGGATCCACCAGGTCGCATAGGTCGAAAAGCGGAAACCGCGCTCGGGATCGAACTTTTCCAGCGCGTGGATGAGGCCGAGGTTGCCCTCCTCCACCAGGTCGAGGAGCGGGATGCCCCGGTTCAGGTAGTGCTTGGCGATATTCACGACCAGACGCAGGTTGTGTTCGATCATCTTCTGGCGCGCCGCGAAATTGCCAGCGCTCGCCAGACGCGCCGTCGCCAGTTCGTCGACAGGCGTCAGCAGCGGCTTGGCGCCGATCTCGTTCAGGTAGAGCTGAGTGACGTCCTCGAGCAGTTCCAGTTCGGGGCTGACGGGTTCCGGTTCCGGTGGCGGTTCCGCGTCGGCCGTGACTGACGCCAGTTCATCGTCGTCCGGATCGTCGGCCGCCCAGGAGGTCATCGCTTCGGCAGGTAGGCCAAGGGATCGGTCGGTTTGCCCTGCTTGCGAATCTCGAAATGCAGCTTGACGATCTCGCTGTCGGTATTGCCCATTTCCGCAACCTTCTGGCCGCGCGTGACCTGCTGGCCTTCGGCGACCAGAATCTTGCGATTGTGCGCATAAGCCGAGAGGAAGGTCGCGTTGTGCTTGACGATCAGCAGCTGGCCGAAGCCGCGTATCCCGGTCCCGACATAGACCACCTTGCCGTCGGCGGCCGCCGCGACGGGATCGCCAGCCTTGCCGCCGAAATCGATACCCTTGTTGCCCGAATCACTGAACGACGAGATGACCTTGCCCGACGACGGCCACTGCCATGCCACATCGTCAGGACCTGCGGCAGCGGGTTCCGGCCGGGGTTCCGGCTTGGGTTCAGGTCTGGCCTCCGGCTGAATCTCGGGTTTGGGCTCCGGCTTCGGGTCGACCGCGACGACCGGCGCTTTCGCGACGGTCTCCCGGGCGGTTGAGCCGGGCGTACGCCTCATCCGAATAGGGCACCTTGCCGCCGCGTGGCTCGCGCTTCAGACCCTCCGCGGCGACTGGCGGTGGTGTCCCGGCGGCAACTGGCGGTGGCGTAGTGGCGGCGACCTTGCCCGGCGCATCCAGCGGCCGGGACTCGACAACCGGCGTCGTCACCACCGGCTGCGCCACCACTGCCTCACCCGCGGTCGCCGGCGCGGCGCCCGGCGGTGCCACGCGCAGGATCTGTCCTTCCTTGATCACGTCGGGATTGGTCATGTTGTTCCAAGCCACGACATCCCGGTAATCCTGACCATGCTCGAGCGCAATGCGGTAAAGCGTGTCGCCCTTCTTGACCGTGTAATACCCGGGGCCCCCAACCGCCGGCGCCGCCGGTCTTGCCACGGACGAGGTGGAGCGGTCGACGGCCGGCGCCGGTGGTTGTGACTTGCAACCGGCCATCAGGAGGAGAATGGCCACGGGGGCGAGAACTCTAATCATTGCGTTCCTGCGAGAAGTGGGACGAAGCGAACGGGATCAAGCCGGGTTTCGACAAAACCCTCGGCAGTCCGTTCGATGAGGGAAAGATACTGCTCGGTCGTGCCGACAGGCAAAACCATTCGCCCGCCGGCTGCCAGTTGCGCGAGCAGGGCCGGAGGCACCAGGCGGCCCGCGGCGGCGACGATGATGCTGTCGAACGGGGCGGCCTCGGGCATCCCGAGCTGCCCATCCGCGTGCTTGAGGCGGACATTGAACTGTTTCAGATGGCGCATGTTGGCCTTGGCCTTTTCCAGAAGCGGCCCAAGGCGCTCGATCGCGTNGACCTCGGTCGTCAGTTGCGCCAGGACGGCCGCCTGATAACCGCAGCCGGCGCCGACTTCAAGCGTCTTGCCCAGCGTCGTCCGCCCGTTGATCAGCAGTTCGATCATCCGCGCGACCACGAACGGCTGAGAAATCGTCTGCCCCATGCCCAGGGGCAGCGCGGTGTCCTCGTAGGCACGCGATGCCAACGCCTCCTCGACGAAGACATGGCGCGGAACCGCTGCCATCGCCCGCAGGACGGCCGCGTTGCGAATACCCTTCTCGCGCAGGCGCTCGATCATGCGCGCCCTCGTCCGCTGCGAGGTCATCCCGATTCCGTGCAGGGCGTTGGCGTTCATCGCAGCCAGCTCGTGATCGCCTGCAACTGCGCCGTNATGCGTCAGATCGACCTGAAGCGGGGTGATGGAAACACTGCCGCGCTCGATCGCGTTGAAGTCCGTCCCCGGCCCGGCCTCGGCAGCCGCGCCGGCAGCGCCGACCCAATAGACCGTGTCGTTCCGGGGAGAACGCATCCTGACCACCGGCTCCGCCTTGTGGCGCCTGCCGAGACGGGTCACTTCGGTGCCACNCAGATCGTCGTAGGGAATATCGGGAACATTGACGTTCAGCAGCACCGGCTCGCGAATCGGATCGCTCAGGAAACGCTCCACCAGTTCCCGCGCGATACGCCCGGCGGTATTGAAATGATTACCCTCGAAACTGGTCANGGAAATCGCTATCGACGGAATGCCCAACAAAAACCCTTCGGTCGCCGCGGCGACAGTTCCCGAATAAATCGTGTCATCGCCCATGTTGGCGCCATGATTGATGCCGGAAACGATTATATCGGGCAGGTAATCGAGCATTCCGGTAACCGCCAGATGGACGCAATCCGTCGGCGTGCCATTAACGAAATAGAACCCGTTTGCCGCCTGTTTCAAGGAAACCGGACGATCCAGCGTCAATGAATTGCTGGCGCCGCTGCGATTCTGCTCCGGAGCAACGACAACGATTTCGCCCAGGCCATCGAGCGCCTCGGCCAGCGCCAGAATGCCGGGAGCGAAATAACCGTCGTCGTTGCTCAGGAGAATTCGCATGTCAAACGGTCAGCGCATCCAGCTTGCCGCCTGCGGCCAGCCAGTCGGCGACCCATTTCGGCTGCCGGCCGCGACCCGTCCATTCCAGCGCGGCGTTATTCGGATGACGGTATTTGACCTTGACCTTTCCGGTCGGTCCCTTGGCTTTGACTTCCTTGCCAAGGAGATCTTCAAGCGCATAACCGCGGGCTTTAACAAAAGCCCGCGCTTCATTCAGAATCTTTACCTTGTCCTGGGCCTCACGGCGTTTCAATTCAGCGGGAATCTGCTGTTGCAGGTCGCGCAACTCGACAACGGTCAGAGAAGACAAATCCATGATTACCTCCTAGATGAGAAATGGTGGAAACAATCTAATTTGTCCTTATTGATTAATCAACCGCAAAATTAAAAACCGGCACAGGCCGGTTATTTAATTGGTCGGGGCGGCGGGATTCGAACTCGCGACCCCTTGCACCCCATGCAAGTGCGCTACCAGGCTGCGCTACGCCCCGACAAGACAGGAAGAATAACACACCCGGCGAGGCTGGCTCAAGCAGCATGAACGCGCGATGAATGCCCGAATGCCGAACGGGCTGGCGCGCGAGCCGTTTCGCCGGGCTGCGCTCGGGTTACGTCGGCTGCGTCGGGCTGCGATGGTCGTGGGCTGTTGCAGGTTTTCCAGACTTTCCTGCATGACTTGCGTGAAATCACTTGCAATTGCACCGGCTGGGCAGATTGCATCGTCAGCGGCGCGGCCAGGATGGATACAATACCTTCCCCGACCCGACCCAACCCGATCCAACAATGAGCAAAATGATCAAGGTATACGGCATCAAGAACTGCGACACGATGAAGAAGGCCATGGGCTGGCTTGGCGAAAACGGCGTCGCCTTTGAATTCATCGATTACAAGAAGGCCGGCGTTGCCGAAGCCAACCTGCCGGCCTGGGCGGCGCGCGCCGGATGGGAGACGCTGCTCAACACGCGCGGCCTGATGTGGAAAAAGCTTTCCGACGAAGAGCGTGCTGCGGTCGACGGGCAAAAAGCGCTCAAATTGATGGCGCAGTACCCGGCGCTGATCAAGCGTCCGGTGCTCGATACCGGCAGCAAGCTGCTGGTCGGCTTCGCCCCGGAAACCTACTCTGCCGAACTGAAATGAGCGACAGCAGCGTCCGCCGCTTCCTCTTCGAGCACCTCGACATCCGCGGCGCCGTCGTCCACCTCGGCGATGCCTGGCAGCAGATGCAGGCCGGGCGCGACTATCAGCCGACCGTCGCCCAGTTGCTCGGCGAAACCGCCGCAGTCACCGCGCTGATCGCCGCCCAGCTCAAGCAGCCAGGCCGCCTGACCCTGCAATTGCGCGGCAACGGCCCGATCCAGCTGCTGGTCATGGACTGCAACGAGCAGCTGCAGTTGCGCGGCATGGCGCGCAGCAATCCGGTCGTGCTGCCGGCGCCGGTGCCGGCACTGCTCGGCGCCGACCAGGGCGGACAACTGACGATCAGCCTCGACCTGCCGACTGCCCGCCATCCCTGGCAGAGCTTTGTGCCACTGGTCGGCGACAGCATCGCGGCGATCTTCGAACATTATCTGGAGCAATCGGAGCAGCAGCCTTCGCGCCTGTTCGTCACCGCCGGCCCCGGGGCCGCCGGCTGCCTGTTCCTGCAGAAGATGCCGGACGCCGACCGGCACGATGCCGACGGCTGGGACCGCATCACCCAGCTGGCGGCCACCGTCAGGCCGGCCGAATTGCGGGAACTCGACGCCGAGACCCTGCTCGGCCGCCTTTTCCACGAAGACATGGCGACCCACGGCGTGCGCGTTTACGATCCGCTACCGGTGGTCTATCACTGTCCCGAAGACTGGACCAAGGTGCGCGACGTGATCCGCAGCTTGGGCCGCGAGGAGGCCGAGACCATCCTGCGCGAACACGGCGAAATCCTGATCCGCGACGACATCTGCAACCACAGCTACCGCTTCAGCGCCGAAGACATCGCGGAACTGTTCGGCGCTGGCCCGACAGTGCACTGAAGCCCGCGCAATCCAGTGCTACGATGGCGGCCATCTGCCATTACAAGCCGGATGAAGCGATGAAATCATACCCCGGTACTGCCTAGCTCTGGCCCTCGCCGCCTGCCTGACGGCAACGGCCTCGGCCCGGACCCCCACCGTCTGACGGCCCGTGCGATGCCTCGGCTGCTGCCGCGCTCGATGCCGACCACTTCATCGTTGGGGATGACGAGCACAATATCCTGCACATCTACCGGCAGGGGCAGGCGAAGCCGGTCGGCAGAGTCGATCTTTCCGCCTTCCTCGCCACGGATCGCAGCGAAGAAGCGGACATCGANGGGGCAGCGGCAATCGGCACGCGCATTTACTGGATCACGTCGCATGCCCGCGACGCCAAGGGCAGGGTCCGGCCGAGCCGGCACCGCTTCTTCGCGACCGACGTGATACCCGGCGACCCGCCAACTGTCCAACCCGCCGGCCGGATCTACACGCGGCTGCTCAACGCGCTGCTCGCTGCCGACACGCTTGCCCCGTACCGCCTCGCCACGGCGGCGCAGCGCGCGGCCGAGGCGCCAGGCGGGCTGAACATCGAAGGCCTCGCCGCGACTCCCGAGGGCACCCTGCTGATCGGTCTGCGCAACCCGTTGCGGCAAGGGCGCGCCTTGCTGGTCCCGTTGCTCAANCCCGGGGAACTGATCGAAGGCGGTAGCGCCCGCTTCGGCGCCCCGGTCGAGATCGATCTCGACCAGCGCGGGATCCGCAGCATCGAGCGCGCCGGCGCATCCTACGTGATCGCCGCCGGCCCAACCGCCGACACCGGCAGCTTCGCGCTGTTCAGTTGGTCGGGCCGCCCCGGCGACGCGCCAACCCTCATCCCCGGCATCAAGCTGCGCGACCTGCGGCCGGAGGCCCTGTTCGCGATCCCCGGCAGCAAGACCGTGCAAGTCCTCAGCGACGACGGCGGCCTCATGGTCGGCGGCGTCGAGTGCAAGAAGCTGCCGGCAGCGCGCCAGCATTTTCGCAGCCTGACCATCACCCTGCCCGACTGAGATCTTCGGCCGCGGCAGCGCCCCGGCAAGCCGCCCGCGGCTGGAGAATCCTGTCCGGATTTTCGATTTGCGGTCGCTGGCAATCGTCTCGACCTTTTTGAACCAATTCGCAGGTTGGCGTCAAATGTTTCAGGGATGCCTTCGTTCGTGGTTCAATGTGGCGCGGGTGATTGCGGGAGGGAATCGAATGCCAGCGAAACGCAGCAAGGAACGCCGCCGGGGAACTCCCCGCGCCTGGGTGGCTCGCTGCATGCGGCTGCCGCTGATCGTCGCGGCGATTTCCTGCCCGTTGGTCCACGCCGACGAGCTGGCTACGCCGGCGGCGAGGCCGGGATTCAAGAGCAAGGAATTGGGACTGCGGATCGATGTCCGGGGCGGAGGCTGGGGTAGTGCCAACCGGGAATCGATCGAGACGCTGCTCTATTCCGTCGCCGACGAACTCCTGTCTAGACTGCCGGCGAACCTCGCCGTTCCCATCGTCGTCGCGCATACGAACCGGAGTCCCGCGGTCCTCTATGAGCGCGGACCGGCGGGCGAATATCAGGTGCAACTTCATGCCAGCGGAGAGAACTGGCATCTCTATGTCTACGAGTTCGCGCACGAGCTGTGCCACATTCTCTCGAGCTTCGACGAACACGCCGGCCCGCACGACGCCCGCTACAACCAATGGTTCGAGGAGACGCTGTGCGAGACGGCATCGCTCTTTGCGCTGAAGAACGTGGCGGCGAGATGGGAGAGTTCGCCGCCTGCGCCAGGATGGTCGGGAGCGGCGAAGAAACTGCGGCGGTTCTTCGATCACCTGGTGTCCGAGGGGCACCGCCAGCTTCCGCTGCACACGCCCTTGCACGCCTGGCTGCAGGAGAACGAGGAGCAGTTGCGCAAGGATCCCTACCTGAGGAAGAAGAACGAGGTGGTCGCCAATCTGCTCTTGCCACTGTTCCGGGATGATCCGCAGGACTGGGCCGCGCTGCGCTACCTCAATCTCGATGCGGCCGAAGCCCGCAACAGCCTGCGGGATTACCTGCTCCACTGGTACAGGAACGCCCCGCTCGAACACAAGCGCTTTGTCGCCGGCATTCTGGCGATGTTCCGGCTCGACGATCTCGTGCCGATGACCCCTTCCCTGGCCGACGCGGCGGGCATCGACCACGCCGGCGGTCACGCCCGAAACTAGGCGCCGGGGATACCGTCCGCCGCAAGCCGATTGAACTTCTGGCGCTGCGGATGTTCCACTGTTAAGACGCGTCGTTGCGACGACAATGGTCGGAGCGACGGCAAGTCGAATGGGAGTTGGCGCAGTTGCCGCTTCCGGAGTGTGGTTGGCGATCACTATCGAGTCACTCTTCGTCGTTTGACTCGGAAAGGGGGTAATGAACTACCAGCCCGCAGATCCAGGTGAATCGTTTCAAGGAGAAGCCAGATGAACAACTCTCCCATACTCAAGTACGCTCTGAGCCTCGTCGTGCTTTCGGGCACGTCCCTGCCGCTGGCCTCGGTTGCCGGCGTCTGGGAATACGACAACCCGCGGGCGATCGAGCAACCCGCAGCCGAAGCCGCGCCTCCGCGAGCCGGCCTGGAAGGGCCGATCCGCACGGAAACCATGGAACCCGCGCTGTCCGGCGATCCGGGCACCATTTCCGAAGTCGGGCAGGTGCAGCGTTCGTCCGGGGACGCGCCGTCAGGCAGTGCCAACGCCGCCGATCCGGCCGGACGGGTGGCCACGGAATTCCAGGAATTCCCCTACCCGTGATCGCTTGCCTGGCATCGGCCGCCGCCTGACGGCGGTCGGTCAGGACCAGCCGGATCCGGGCGAGGTCAGAGGATCTTGCCCGGATTCATCAGCCCGCGCGGGTCGAGCGCCCGCTTGAGCGAACGCATCAGCGCCAGCTCGACGGGGCTCTTGTAGCGCACCAGTTCCTCGCGCTTGAGCTGGCCGATGCCGTGCTCGGCGGAAATCGACCCGTTGAGCGCGTGGACAGCATCATGGACGATGCGGTTTACGGCAGGCTGCGCGGCGATGAAGGCGGCATTCTCTTGGGCATCGGGCCGGGACAGGTTGTAGTGCAGGTTGCCGTCGCCGGCATGGCCGAAGGCAATGACGCGGATGCCGGGGAAAGCCGCTTCCAGGGCGGCATCGGCCTGCGCCAGGAATTCTGGGATGCGCGAAACCGGCACCGCGATATCGTGCTTGATGCTGATGCCCTCGATCTTCTGCGCTTCCGGGATGTTCTCGCGCAGGGCCCACAGCTTTTTCGCCTGAATCCCGGAGTGCGCGATCGCCGCGTCGGCGACTGCCCCGGCTTCCATCCGTCCGCCCAGCCAGTGCTCGACGGCGGCAGTAGCGGCGTCGGAGAACTCGGCAAGGATGTACCACGAAGACGGCGCCGTCGGCCGTGTCGTGTCGGGGATGTGCTTGAGCACCAGCGCCAGCGACGCTTCCGAAATCAGCTCGAAGGCAGTGAGCTGGGCGTCGAACGCGGATTTCGCGGAATTCAGCAGGTCGACCGCGGCAGCCGGCGAAGCCACGTTGAGCCAGCAGGTGATCTGCGTCCTCGGTAGCGGAAAGAGCTTCAACACGGCGCCGGTGATGATCCCGAGCGTTCCCTCGGCGCCGATGAAAAGCTGCTTCAGGTCGTAGCCGGTGCTGTCCTTGCGCAGGCCGCGGCGGCCGTCCCAGATTTCTCCGTCGGCAAGAACGACTTCCAGCCCGAGCGTCAGTTCGCGCGTGTTGCCATAGCGCAGCACCTGGACACCGCCGGCGTTGGTCGACAGATTGCCGCCGATCTGGCAACTGCCCTGCGCCGCGAGCGCCAGCGGGAACAGGCGATCCGCCCCGCGCGCCGCTTCCTGGATCGCTGCCAGCGTGCACCCCGCCTCGACGCAAATCGTGTTGTTCGCGGCGTCGACCGCAACAATGCGGTTCAGCCGGCCCAGGCTGACCACCACGGCCTGGCCCGTCTCGTCCGGGGTCGCCGCGCCGCACAGGCTGGTATTGCCGCCCTGCGGCACGATCGGCGCGGCGGCGTCGGCACAGGCACGGACCACCGCCGCCACTTCGGCGCTGCTCCCGGGGCGGACGAGGCAACGCGCGGCACCCCGGTAGCGGCCGCGCCAGTCGGTCAGATAGGGCGCCATATCGGCGGCCCAGGCGAGCACGTTGGCCGGCCCGACGATGCCGGCCAGCGTTGCCGTCAGGGCGTCACCGGTCATCGCCGCCTCACTCGATGACCGCGCGCAGCATCGGCAGCATGTGCTCGGCCGCCATGCGCCCGGTGGCGATCGCCTCGTCCGCCCGGTGAAAATCAAGCAGCCCGAGCTGCCCGAGGCGCGGCGCGATCAGCACGTCGGCCGGTTCGCCGGCCAGCCGCGAGCGCGAGATGCGGCCCTGCATGATGGCGATGCTGTTGCTCACGACATCGGCCAGCGAGGGCCGGAGCACGTCCTCGCCATCGCCCTCGCGTCCGAGCCAGCGACCCATCGTCTGGCGCCACGCCGGTGCCGGAGCCGAAGGATCGCCGCGACGCTGGCGCAGGCCGATGGTATCCATGCCGAGATCGACAGCGATCACGATGTCCGCGCCCAGCGCCCGGCACAGCGAAACCGGCACCGGATTGACCAGCCCGCCGTCGACCAGGTGGCGTCCGTCGAGCAGTTGCGGCACGAGCAGGCCGGGCAACGCGACCGAGGCGCGCACCGCGTCCACGACCCGGCCCTCCCTGAGCCAGACCTCGCGACCGCTGGCAAGATCGGTGGCGACACAGGCAAAAGGCTTGTCGAGATCGGCGAAGGTCTCGTCGAGAAAGAGGCGCGAGGCGTAGCCGAGCAACTTCTCGCCCTTGATCAGCCCGCCCGCCCCGAGGCTTACATCGAAGAAGCCGAGGACATCGCGGCGTGTCAGGCCGCGCACCCAGCCTTCGAGCGGGTCGAGCGCGCCGGAAGCATAGGCGGCCCCGACGAAAGCGCCGATCGACGTGCCGCAGACGATGTCGGGGACGATGCCGGCCTGCATCAGGGCGCGCAGCACGCCGATATGGGCCCAGCCGCGCGCCGAACCGGAGCCGAGCGCAATCGCGAGGCGCGCCTTGCCCATCGCCGGTCAGCCTTGCCCCACGGGCTCGGCGTAGAGGTCATGGTGATCGGCATCGATCACGCGCACCTTGAGGAAATCCCCGGGTTCGGCGGCGAAGAAGCCGTCGAGGTATACGATGCCGTCGATCTCCGGCGCATCGGCCTTGGAGCGGGCAATCGTGCCCTCCTCGTCGACCTCGTCTACCAGCACCTCGATGACACTGTCGATGCGCCCGGCGAGCTTGTCGGCGCTGATGTCCTCCTGCACCTGCATCAGCCAGCGCCTCCGATCCTCGCGCACGTTCTCGGGCGGCAGGCCGGGAATCCCGTTGGCCGTCGCGCCCTCGACCGGCGAGTAGGCAAAGGCGCCGACGCGGTCGAGCCGGGCATCCTCGAGAAACTGGATCAACTGGTCGAAATCCTCGTCGGTCTCGCCGGGGAAGCCGGTGATGAAGGTCGAACGGATGACGATCTCCGGGCAGATGTCGCGCCATCCGGCGATGCGTTCCAGCGTGTTCTCGGCCGAGGCCGGGCGCCTCATTGCTTTCAGTATGCGCGGGCTGGCGTGCTGGAAGGGCACATCCAGATACGGCAGGATTTTGCCCGCGGCCATCAGCGGGATGACGTCATCGACCGACGGGTACGGATAGACGTAGTGCAGACGGACCCAGATGCCGAAGCTGGCCAGCGCCTCGCACAATTCCTTCAGCCGCGTCTTCACCGGACGCCCGCCCCAGAAGCCGGTGCGGTACCTGAGGTCGACGCCGTAGGCGCTGGTGTCCTGCGAGATGACGAGGATTTCCTTGACCCCGGCACGCGCCAGGCTCTCGGCCTCGGCCAGCACGTCGCCGACCGGGCGCGAGACCAGCGGCCCGCGCAAGCTTGNAATGATGCAGAAGGTGCAACTGTGGTTGCAGCCCTCGGAAATCTTCAGGTAGGCGAAGTGGTCTGGCGTCAGCCGGATGCCCTGCTCCGGGATCAGCGAGGTGAACGGGTCGTGCGGCTGCGCCAGGTGCTGGTGGACGATGCCCATCACCTCGTCTGCCGCGTGCGGTCCGGTCACCGCCAGCACCGCCGGGTGCGTCTTGCGGACGATGTCGCCCTTGGCGCCGAGGCAGCCGGTAACGATGACGCGGCCGTTCTCGGTCAGCGCCTCGCCGATGGCGTCGAGCGACTCCTCGACCGCGGCGTCGATGAAGCCGCAGGTGTTGACGATGACCAGGTCGGCCTCGTCGTAAGTTGGAGACACCAGGTAGCCCTCGGCCCGCAGCCGGGTCAGGATGTGTTCGGAGTCGACGGTGGCCTTCGGGCAGCCCAGCGAGACGAAGCCGACAGTCGGTACTCTTGCGCTCAAGTTCATTACCTCAGCTACGGCATGCATCAGGGATACCGTCACCGGCACGGCCAGCGACAAAAAAGCCCCGATTCGGGATCAGGGCTTTACGAATCATGGCTGAAGCGGCCAATGGCAACAATTCTCCGGCCAGCGACCGATTTAGTCAAACGGTTGCAATATTCCGCTTGACCGGGGCTTCCGCGCTCAGCAAACTGGCCAACGACGGCCTTGACTCCTTGGAACAGGGAAGCAGATGAAGCGTGCGGATTCCCGGATGACCTTTCGCCGCATCGGCGCAGTCCTGGCGCGGGTCCCCGGCGCGCGACGGCCGTGAGCGAGCAGCATTGCTTGACCGTCGCCACCCGCGGCCGCGGGTCCGTCGAGATTACCGGCGAAATCGCCGGCATCGTCCGTACTGCCGCGGTCGACGCAGGAATTGCCCACATTTTCGTCCGCCACACCAGTTGCGGCCTGGCGATCACCGAAAACGCCGATCCGACCGTTCGCCGCGATCTCGAAACCCTGTTGCAACGCTGGGCGCCCGATGGCGATCCGGCGTATCGCCACGATCTCGAAGGTGACGACGACATGGCGGCCCATGCGCGTTCGCTGCTGACCGGCACCTCGCTGACCGTACCGTTCGCCGGCCGCCGCCTGCTGCTCGGCACCTGGCANGGAGTNCACCTGTTCGAACACCGCACGCAAGGGCACCGCCGCGACATCGTTGTCACCCTTCTCGGCTAGAGCGCCCTACTCCTGCTTGCCGCGGAGCCTGCCGATCGCCTTGACGCCGAGCAGCGCCAATGCCCCGGCGGCAACACCGAACAACACGTCGAGCGCCAGCGCCACGACGCCGCCCGCCACGCCGGAGGCCGCGGCGGCCTCGGCGATGGCGTGATGCACGGGCGGAATGCCATGCGTCAGGATGCCGCCGCCGACCATGAACATCGCCACCGTGCCGATCACCGCGAGCGACTTCATCAGCTTGGGCGCCGCCAGCAGCAGACCCTNGCCGATTCCCCGGGCGAGCGCGCCGGGCTTTTGCAGCAGGTNGACGCCGGCATCGTCCATCTTGACGATGCCGGCGACGATGCCATAGACGCCGACGGTCATGAGCAGGCCGATGCCCGACAGCACCGCGACCTGCAACGCAAAGGGCTTGTCGGCCACGGTACCCAGGGCGATGACGATGATCTCGGCCGACAGCACGAAGTCGGTGCGGATGGCGCCCTTGATCTTGTCGGCCTCGAAGGTCACCAGATCGACCTTCTCGTCGGCCAGTGCAGCGAGTTCCCCGGCGTGCTCGGCTTCACCCTCCCCGGCGCCGTGCAGCCAGCGGTGCGCCAGTTTCTCGACGCCCTCGAAGCAGAGATAGAGGCCGCCGATCATCAGCAGCGGCGTCACCGCCCAGGGAATGAAGGCGCTGATCGCCAGCGCTGCCGGCACGAGGATGACCTTGTTCTTCAGCGACCCGACGCCGACCGCCCAGACGACCGGCAGTTCGCGTTCGGCGCGCACGCCGGCGACCTGTTGGGCGTTCAGCGCGAGGTCGTCTCCAAGGACGCCGGCAGTCTTCTTGGCGGCGACCTTGGTCATCAGGGCAACGTCATCGAGAACCGACGCGATGTCGTCGATCAGTGCGAGCAGGCTGGCTCCGGCCATCGGGATGTTCCGTTTCTTGAGGTGCTCCGGATTCTACCCAAGAACGGTCCGCGCCCGCTCGTTCCGCCACGCTGCGCAGTGCGGACATTCTCGTATATGATGCGAACGGGCCACGCTGCTGTCGCGCCCGGGATTCACTTCCGCACGGATCCGTGGTCGATCCCGTTTGAACCTTCGCGCCGCTTGCCGCCACCAACAGGAAATTTCACAAGAACCAGTCACGAGGAGGTTGCCATGTTCGCCACAAATCATTCCGATCGTCGTTTGCTGCTGGGCAGCCTGATCTGCGCGGCCCTTGCCGGATGTTCAAGCATGGACATGGGCTCGCCGGCGGCGAAGACGACCGCCACCGGCTCGGCAGCCGGCTCCAGCGTCCAGAACGCCAATGCCCAGCTCGAAAGGTGTTCGGCAACCCTCGGCACGCTGGCGATCGTCGAAGACACCCACGCTTCCTGGTATGGCTATCTCACCGGCCAGCTGCGGCTCGGCTCCACCGTTCCGGTGTTGAAGCTGCTGGTGCAGCAGTCGAACTGCTTCGTGATCGTCGAACGCGGCCGGGCAATGCAGAACATCATGGGCGAACGGGCGCTCGAACAGTCCGGCGAGATGCGCAAGGGATCCAACTTCGGCAAGGGCCAGATGGTGGCCGCCGATTATTCGATGAGTCCGTCGATCACCTTCAGCAACCAGAATGCCGGCGGCGCCGGCGCGGCGATCGGCGGCCGTCTGGGTGGTTCGCTCGGCGCCCTCGTCGGCGGCAGCATGAACGCCAAGGAAGCCAGCACGATCCTGACCCTGATCGACAATCGCTCGGGAGTGCAACTGGCGGCCGCCGAAGGCAGCGCCCGCAATGTCGATTTCGGCATGCTGGGCGGACTCTTCGGCAGCGGCGGTGGCGGCATCGGCGGTGGCTACGCCAACACCGCGGAGGGCAAGGTGATCGTCGCCGCCTTCACCGATTCCTACAACAACATCGTCAGGGCCGTGCGCAACTACAAGGCGCAGGAGGTCCAGGGCGGCCTCGGCACCGGCGGCCAGCTCGGCGTCCAGGGCGGCAGCACGCCGGCCGGCAAGGCCATCAGGAACAAGTAGGGCCCGCGCTGACGGCACCGTGTGCGAAGGGGTCGGTTGCACCGGCCCTTTTCCGCTGGCGTCCGCCCGGCAGGCAAGCGGAGTGCTGATGACATGAACGTCCCCGCGCGCCGGCTGCCAGCCTGCGCCCTTTCCCTGCTGCTCCTTTCGGCCGGCGCCGGCGCCGTCGAGCCGCTGCCGGGGCTGGCCGCGAGCAGTGACGACGTGACGGTATCCGGCGTTTCATCCGGCGCCTACATGGCCGTGCAATTCCAGGTCGCCCATTCGGGCATCGTGCGCGGCGCCGGCGTCGTCGCCGGCGGGCCGTACTACTGCGCGCAGGGTTCGCTGCGCCGGGCGCTGGGCAACTGCATGGCGCCCTCCGGCGAACGCCCGCCGCCGACCGTCGGCGAGACCCTGAATGCCGTCAGGCAGCTGGCCGAAGCGGGCCGCATCGACCCCGCCGCCAACCTGCGCGACGACCGCGTCTGGCTGCTGGCCGGCGGCAACGACAGAACCGTCCTGCCGGCAGTCATGGATGCGCTCGATGCCTTCTACCGCGCCGTCCTGCCCCCGGCCGCGATCAGCTACGTCAGGATCCCGGAGGCTGGGCACGCCATGATCTCGGTCGCTGACCCGCAGGCAAATCCCTGCCCGACGACCGACCCGCCGTTCATCAACCGCTGCCAGGATTTCGACGCCGCGGGCCGGTTGCTCGCTCATCTGCTCGGCCCCCTGCAACCGCCGACGGACCAGCCTGACGGTGAAGTGATCGCCTTCGATCAGCGCCCCTTCGTCAGCGGCCGGGCGGTCGACGCGAGTCTTGCCGACGAGGGCTACGCCTTCGTTCCGGCCAACTGCCGCAATGGCGGCTGCAGGATCCACGTCGCCTTCCATGGCTGCCAGCAGAACGCCGGCGATCTCGGTCGCCGCTTCGTCGATGGCGCCGGCTACAACCGCTGGGCAGCCGGCAACCGCATCGTCGTGCTCTACCCGCAGACGGTGCGGCGCTACGGGATCGCCTTCGGCTCCTGGCGCTGGCTGTTCAACCCCAAGGGCTGCTGGGACTGGTGGGGATATAGCGGCGCCGACTACCACACCCGCAACGGCTCCCAGATGCGCGCCGTCCGCGCGATGATCGGGGCATTGGGAATGCCGCCGCAACAGGTACAATCCGCCGCCAGCCGCTGATTGTTGCGGTCGACTGCCTCCATCGCCCCATTTTCCAAGCGCATGACCGAATATTCCGCCTCCTCCATCCGCGTCCTCAAGGATCTCGAACCCGTCAAGGAGCGCCCGGGGATGTACACNCGGACGACCTGCCCGACCCACATCATCCAGGAGGTCATCGACAACTCCGCCGACGAGGCGCTTGCCGGCTACGCCAAGCGGATCGGCGTACTGGTCCGCGCCGACGGCCTGATCGAGGTTTCCGACAACGGCCGCGGCATTCCGGTCGAAATCCACCCGGAGGAAGGGCGGCCGGCGGTCGAACTGGTCTTCTGCAAGCTGCACGCCGGCGGCAAGTTCAACAAGAAGGAAGCCGGCAATGCCTACCACTTCTCGGGCGGCCTGCACGGCGTCGGCGTTTCGGTCACCAATGCGCTGTCGACAAGGCTGGAAGTCGAGATCAGGCGCGGCGGCGGCGTNCACCGCATCGCCTTCGGCGCCGGCTTCGTCACCGAGCCGCTGGCCCGCATCGGCGACTGCGGACCGCGCACCACCGGTACCACGGTGCGCGTCCGGCCCGACCCCGGATACTTCGATTCGCCCAGGGTCAATCTCGCCCAGCTGGAGCATCTGCTGCGCTCGAAGGCGGTGCTGATGCCCAACGTCACCGTCGACCTCGAAGTCGAGGGCGAGGCACCGAAGAGCTGGTGCTACCGCAACGGCATGGCCGATTATCTCGCCGAAATGATGGTCGGCTCGCCGGTGGCGCCGATCTTCGTCGGCGAGAAGCACGTCGAGACCGAGAACGGCTTCGCCGTCGGCGAAGGCGCGACCTGGGCGCTGGCCTGGTTCGAGGAAGGCGGCGGCAAGCCGGAATCCTACGTCAACCTGATCCCGACTCTCGACGGCGGCACCCACGAGGCCGGGCTGAAGGCCGGCGTCTTCGAGGCGGTCAAGACCTTTGCCGACCACCACGCCATCCTGCCTGCCAAGGTCAAGCTGGCGCAGGAAGACGTTTGCGGCCGCATGACCTGGCTGCTCTCGGCCAAGGTGCTCGACCCGCAGTTCCAGGGCCAGACCAAGGAAAAGCTGACCAGCCGCGACGCCTACAAGCTGGTCTCGCAGATGGTGCGCGATCCGTTCGAACTGTGGCTCAACAGCCACCCGGATTACGGCAGGAAGATCGCCGAACTGGCGGTCAGGGCAGCACAGAACCGCATGAAGTCGACGCAGAAGGTCGAGAAGAAGAAATCCTCGGGCATCGCCACCCTGCCCGGCAAGCTGACCGACTGCGAATCCGACGACATTGCCCGCAACGAAGTCTTCCTGGTCGAGGGCGACTCGGCCGGCGGCTCGGCCAAGCAGGGGCGCGACAAGGAAACGCAGGCGGTTCTGCCGCTGCGCGGCAAGGTGCTCAATACCTGGGAGGTCGACCGCGACCAGCTCTTCAGGAACAACGAGGTGCATGACATCTCGGTGGCCATCGGCGTCGACCCGCACGGCATCAGCCAGATCGATACGGTGGACCTCTCGGGCCTGCGCTACGGCCGCATCATCGTCATGTCCGATGCCGACGTCGACGGCAGCCACATCCAGGTATTGCTATTCACGCTCTTCCTCAAGCACTTCCCGGCGCTGGTCGAGCGCGGCCACATCCACGTCGCCCAGCCGCCGCTGTTCCGCGTCGATGTCGAGGCGCGCGGCCACACGCGCAAGACCTATTGCCTGGACGAGGCCGAGAAGGAGCAGGCGCTGATCAAGCTGCGCGACGATGGCGTGCCGGAAAACCGGATCACCGTCTCGCGCTTCAAGGGACTCGGCGAGATGAACCCGGACCAGCTCTGGGAGACCACCCTCTGCCCCGACACCCGTCGCCTCGTGCCCTTCCAGGCCGGTCGCGAAACCATCGCCGCGATGACCGGCACCTTCAACCTGCTGATGGGCAAGGGCGAAGCCGCCGGCCGCCGGGCATGGATGGAGAAGGATGGCGGACTGGTTGAGGCGGATGTCTGAGTCTGCTTCCGGGCGGCGCGGTTACCGATCGTCACAGCGGGCGCGACCGCGGCCGGCTAAGATTCGGCCCTTTGACCTTGCGCACCGTCGTGAATAACCATTTCCCCACCCTGCCGGGCGTCACCGCGTTGCGCGCCTGTCTGCTCTCCGTCAGTATCGCCCTCCTCGCCGGCTGCGGGTCGCTGCCTTCGCTGTCGTCGGCGAAGCCGGCCGCCACGGCGCCGGCAGCGGTCCCGGCGCCCGCCCCAAGCGCCGTCCGCAAGCCGAAAATCGGCCTCGCCCTCGGCGGTGGCGCCGCGCGCGGCTTCGCCCACATCGGCGTGATCAAGATGCTCGAATCGCACGGCGTCGTTGCCGACTACGTGGTTGGCACCAGCGCCGGCGCCGTGGTCGGCTCGCTCTATGCGGCGGGCCACGATGCCTTCGCGATGCAGAAGATCGCCCAGCAACTCGACGAAAAGATCTTCGCCGACTGGACGCTGGGCGGGCGCGGGATACTGAAGGGCGAAGCCCTGCAGGATTTCGTCAACCAGCACGTTGGCAAGCGTCCGCTGGAAAAACTCGGCAAGCCTTTCGCCACGGTCGCCACCGATCTCAACAGCGGCGAGCGGGTGGTTTTCCGCACCGGCGACACCGGCCTCGCCGTGCGCGCCTCGGCGGCCGTGCCCGGTGTCTTCCAGCCGTCGCAGTTCCGCGGCCGTAGCTACGTCGATGGCGGCCTGACCAGCCCGGTGCCGGTGCAGGCGGCGCGCGAGATGGGCGCCGATATCGTCATCGCCGTCGACATCTCCGACCGGCCGGAGGGCCAGCCGGTGGACAGCTTGGCCGCGATCCTGTGGCAGACGACAACCATCATGGGCGGCATCATCGGCGCCAACGAACTCAAGGGGGCCGATGTCGTCATCCGCCCAACGCTGCGCTACGTCAAGTCCTGGGATTTCACCGCCCGCCACGACGCGATGCTCGAAGGCGAAAAGGCCGCGCTTGCCGCGCTGCCCAACATCAAGCAAAAGCTCGGCCGCTAGGCGTGCCATGGGACTTGCCGGCGTCCGCGTGCTATCCCTCGTTTCGCCGATGATGCGGCTCCACACGACCTGCCCGTCAATCGCAACCGGCCAAGGCGGCTTCCACTTCGTCGACGACGCCGCGCCGCCCATGGCGCCGGCTACCTTCGCCGCCAACGACGTCGACTTCATCGACCCCATCGGCATCGACCACGACCACCTCGGCCGCGTGCTGAACAAGCGCTCCACAAAGACATGCACGGCATCGGGCTGGACGCGGAAGTGAGCCCCTGGTTCGACGACCGCGTGCCCAGACCGAGCGCCGGCCACCACTTCATCGCCAGGGCGTTGGCCGGCGACTGCCGCTGAGATGCGGGTCCGCGACGACACCCCGCCGACGCCGCGCGGCCTCGCCGCCTGCCCCGGATGCCCCAATTGAATGCCATTGAATCGCACGTGAGCGGTAAAGCCGGGGCTATCAACCGGTGACACGTTGTCACCGGTTAAATCGAACGAATTGACCGAATCGAGCGATTCCATTATTGTGGATTCACATCCTGATGCGCAGCGAGGTTCCAACATGCAAACCTATACGGCCAATGAGGCAAAGACCCGTTTCGGCGAGTTTCTCGACCGCGTGCAGCGCGAGCCGGTGCGCGTGATGCGCCACGACCGGGTGGTTGGCGTGATGGTCAGCGCCGAGGATTACGAGGCGATGCGCGCCTTTATGCCGACCGTTTGCGGCAGACGTTACGCGAGAGCGCGGCGGATGCCGCGGCTGCCGGTTTGACCGAAGACAAGCTCGCCGAACTGCTTGCCGATGAAAGCTGACCCCGTCGTCCAGGCCAGCTATGCGCTGGCTGTGGTCGACACCAACGTGCTCCTGAGCGCCGCATTGTCGCCCGGCGGGACGCCGGCGATACTGGTCGACGGGCTGTTGGAGATCAGCAAGTTGGTGTTTTCGGCGGCCACCTTCGCCGAACTGGAGACCCGCATCTGGCTGCCGAAATTCGACCGCTATCTGTCCATCGAGCGTCGCCGTCGCCTCTTGTCCCTGACGCAGAGCGCCGCCGTCTGGGTCGATATTCCCGCCGCGCTGGCTGAACGCACGTTCTCGTCTGATCACGCGGACAATGCCTTCATCCACGCCGCCCTTGCCGCCGGCGCGTTGCGCCTGATCACCGGCGACGATGACCTACTCTGCCTGCATCCGCTGGATACGCTGCATATCCTGACACCGCGCCAGGCACTGGATGAAATACAAGCCGGTGCCTGACCGCCAGCCCGCCCCCGCCGAGTATTGCCTATGCACGAAACCGGAACGAAAGTCGAACAAAGCAACCCGGCGCTGGCCGGCGGCCACCCCTGACATGCGGGTCCGCGACGACACCCCGCCGACCCCGCGCGGCCTCGCCGTCGCCCTGCTCTTCGCGCTCGCCGCCCACCGCTTGCACGGCTATTGCGAGCACGGCCATTGGCTCAACGACGCTCAAGGCGCCAGCCTCGCCGCCGACTGGCTCGCCCGCGCGAAAAACGCGCTGCCCCTCGCCGAACGGCGCCGCCTCTCGGCCCTCAGCGACCAACTGGCACGCCAGATCGCCGGATCACTATCGCGCGAAGCCGGGCTGTATGCCGCGCACGAAATGATGGAAGCGCTCGACCCCAATTACCACTCGGAACTGGCGCAGACGATGCTGGCGGAGTGCGAAAAGCTGCTGGACGACAAGCCGTGCCCAAGCGGATGACTGCTGCTTCCGGCCAAGGGCGGCACTCCGCGACGCTGCCTCGCGGCTGGCGCTCGTGCGCGGCAACGTATGCGACAAGGGGTATTTGGTTGCACCGCCGGTGCTGGGCGGGTACCCATATCGCGCCAGCGAGCACTGTCATGGTGCGCCTGGCCGCCCCACGCGCAAAATCCCCGATACGCCTGCCTTGGCGGCAGCGTCCTTGACGGTGTCCTGCGCCTTGGTTTAGGGTTGGCCCGGACAGGAGTATCCCGGAGGAATCACCGTGCTCAATTCAACCATGAACGATTCGGCGAATCGCGACCGAAAGCGTCTCCAGGTGGCCCTGCTCACCGGGGTCGCCTGGGTGCTGGTCACCATGTTCGGAATGCGCTGGGCCAGTGACGGCAGCAAGAAGCCGCTGGTCGAGACCGTTTCGCACGGCATCAGCTGGAACCTCGCGATGGCGATCGGCGTCCTGTTGCTCGTTACCCTTGTGATGCGCTGGCGCGACCTCAAGTTCGTGGCGCCGCGCCCGCCAGGCTCGCTGAAGCTGCTATGGTTCCCCACGCTGTATCTGCTGCTGTTCGCAATGCTCGGAGCCTTTCTCGGCCTGCCGCCGCTCGGGACGCTGATGTTCGTTCTGCTCAACACGCTGATGGTCGGGCTGTCCGAGGAGTGGATGTTCCGCGGCGTGCTGTTCCAGGGCTTGCGCAGCCGGCTCCGGCTGTGGCCCGCGATCATCGTGACCACGCTGTTGTTCGGCGGCGTGCACGTCGTCAATGTCATCACCACCGGCCAGCTGGCCGAGGCCGCGGTGCAGGCGGTGGCCGCGGCGATGAGCGGCACGGTGATGATCGCCCTGCTCATCCGCACCGGGTCGCTGTGGGTGCCGGTGGTGTACCACGCGCTGTGGGACTTGGGCACGTTCACCGTGTCGGCAGGTGCAAGCGGCGGCGGGGCGCCGCTGGATCTTCACGAACACCTGCGCTGGACGATCCCGATGCTGCTGGTGCTGCCGAACTTCCTGTACGCCGTGTTCCTGCTGCGCAAGGTGCGCAACGATTCGGTGCTCAGCACCGATTGACGCGGCGGCCGGATTCGGGCGCCGCCGCATCCTCTGCGCCGTGCTTCGCGCCTCGGGCCGTGTCGCAGCCCGAAGCGCGTGAATTCGGCGCGCGAGCCCGCGAAAGCCATGGCCGATGATCTGCCCGGGCGCGATGATGCCGCTGGCCGCAACCCCCACCGATTCGTCATTGCCCGTCCCCGGGCCGGAGCCGGTGATATCGACGATGTCGCCGGCTCGTCGCGTTGGCGCGTTACGACTCGACGAGAACGCGACCGGCGCCGGTCGTGGCGTCCACCTGCCCGGCGCCGCTTCCTGCGCCCAACGGCTGGTCGTCGGGCGGCAGCACTTCGAGCAGGGTTTCCATCGCCTGCGTGGCGTGTTCGAGCGCCTTGCCGTCATCGGCCCGGACGCTTCCGGCAGCACCAATCCGCCGCGAGACGTCGACCATGGACCGGGCATGCAACAACAAGCGGCCGCGAATCGCGTTGAGTTGCCGCAGCCTGGCGATGGTGGCAGCGCGCAGGTCGGTGATTGCTTCATCCCTGGCTTCTTCGCTGCTCGCACCTTCCAGCGCGAGGCGTGCGCTCAGTTCGTCCATCGACGACTTCCACCAGCCGAGGAAGGTGGCCCGGTGGTCGATCAGCGCGTTCACCGACTCTGCCATGGCGTTGATCTCGTCACGGCCGCCAGGGTATACTTTGACACGTGCCGTCGGCGTACCGAACGCCAGGTCGTCGAGCAGCCCGGCCATCTGCCGGACCGGGCGAACGATGCGGACCGTGATTGCGATTGCGAAGACGACCGCAAGGACGATCGCGCAGGCCAGGACGATCAGATCCAGCCGGATGCTGGCCCGCGAGGCCGCGGCGATCTCGGCAACGCGGGCAGCCATCAGCTGATTCGCCTGATCGACATTCTCCTTGATCAGCGGCGCCACCCGTTCGGCGGCGGCATCCATCCCCCGCGTCAGTTGCACTATGCGGTCGTAATGGGCCACCAGGTCGCGAAAACCCTGCTCGTAATCGCGCAGCAGACCGGCGAGCAGCGCCTTGTCAGCCGCAGACAGCGGGGACGCGGCGATCTGCGCGTGAATCCTGCGGGCGATTTCTACCACCATCTGCGGATAGGCCTCGCCGCCACGGAGCAGAAAATCCTTCTCCCGCCGCCTGAGTTCGAGGACGCTGGTTTCCAGGTCGGGCACGTAATGAGCATCCAGGATAGCCTCGATCCGGTGTGCGGCATCGCGGAACGCTCCCATCCCGCCAGCCACATTGCCGGATTTGAGCGCACTTTCGGCATACGGCTCGAAGCTCCTGGCGTAGGTGGCCAACTCGGCCAGCAGTTTCTGCTGCACCTGGTCTGGCAGGCCGGAGCGCTCGATCAATTGGCGAAATTCCCGGATCAGCTTGCGCACCCGCTCGCCGTAGGCTGGATCCTGCCGCAGCGCGAGATCCTTTTCACTGCGCCGAATCTGCAGCAGGACGGTCTGCAGACGATCGACGTTGTAGCGGGCGGCGAGTTCCTGCAGGCGATGGATCTTGTCGCGGAAGGCGCCCTGAAGCCCCGAGTTCTCGTCCAGTCCCATGATTCGCCAGGCTCTGGCAACTTCGCGAAAACTCTCCTGATAGGCGGTCATCGCTTCCTGAAGCGCCCTGGCCGTCTGCTCGGACTGCGGGTCGGCCGCCGCCAGCGCGGCCACCTTGTCGCGCATGGCTTGCAGCCGTTGATCGACGTCCCCGGCGAAGCGTTCCTGGTGCCGCAGCAGGAAGTTCCTCTCCGCGTTCCGTGCGCCGGCCATCTCCACTTCAATCTCGAGCGCCAGCGATTTGCGGGCTTCGAAAACGCTTTGCAGTTGCTGGTGGTCAGCGAGCACCGACCGCAGCGTCTCGTGAAAGTGCCAAACTACGCCAACAAACAATAGGCCGATGAGAGCGAAACCGATTCCGATCTTTTCGCCGACCCGCAACTTGCTGGATATCCTGTCCATCGATCGCTCCTGACTGGCTTGCCTGGGAACCCGGGTCATTATACGTTCGTCAAGGACGGGATTCGACGTCGCGGATCGGCGTGCCGCCAGGTCAGCCGTAGCGGCCCTCGATGTAATCCGCGGTTTCCTTGTGTGCCGGGGTCACGAACATCTCCTCGGTACGCGCATGCTCGACGACCTTGCCCATCAGCATGAACACGCATTCCTCGCTGGCCCGCCGCGCCTGCGCCATGTTGTGGGTCACGATGAGGATCGTGTACTGGCCCCGCAGTTCCCAGAGCAGTTCCTCGACCGCTTCGGTGCCCTTGGGGTCGAGCGCCGAGCACGGTTCGTCCATCAGCAGGACCTTTGGCTTCACCGGCAGCAGGCGGGCGATGCACAGCTTCTGCTGTTCCTCGAGCGACAGCTCGGTCGCCTTGCGCTTCAGGCGGTCCTTTACCTGGTCCCAGAGCAGGACCTGGCGCAACGACTGCTCGACGATCTCGTCCGGCGTTCCCTGCGCCATCTCGCCACCGCCCTTGGCGTGCAGCCGGTGGCTGAAGAGGATGTTGTCACGGATCGAGATCGGCAATGGGTTCGGGCGCTGGAAGACCATCCCCACCTGCTTGCGCACCTGCACCAGTTCGACCTGCGGGTCGTAGATGTTCTCGTTCATGACGTGAATGCTGCCCTCGATCCGCACGTAACCGAGCCGCTCGTTGATGCGGTTGACGCTGCGCAGGAAGGTGCTCTTGCCGCAGCCCGACGGACCGATCATCGACGTGATCAGTCCTTCACGGATGCGCAGATCGACGTCGTAGAGCGCCTGGAAGGTGCCATACCAGAGATTGAGCTTCTCGCTGGCGATGGCATGGCGGGGAATCGGCTGCACGGGCGCAGCGGTTTGTTCGTTGTTCATCGTAGATAATGTCCTTGATAGGCAATGTGGGCGTCACCGGCGAGCCGCCACCGGTTTGCCGCTCACGACGGGTACGGCACGGTTAGCCAAACCGTCCCTCGACGTAGTCGCGCGTGCGCTGATCCTTCACCTCGCCGGTGAACAGGTCTTCGGTTACGCCGATCTCGACACACTCGCCGGCGAGGAAGAAGGCCGTCCGGTCGGCGAGGCGCCGGGCCTGCTGCACGAGGTTGGTGACGAGGATGATGGTCACTTCCTGGCGCAGCTCCTTGAGCACGTCCTCGATGCGCATCGTCGTCACCGGGTCGACGGCGATCGAGAACTCGTCGAGCATCAGGAGATCCGGCTCCTGCGACAGCGCACGGGCAATCGTCAGGCGCTGCTGCTGGCCGCCGGAAAGAAGGCTGCCGAGGGCGTTCAGACGGTCCTTGACTTCGTCCCAGAGCGCGGCGCGGGTCAGGCAGCGCTGGACGATGACGTCGAGTTCGGCCTTTTCCTTGATGCCGCGCAGGCGCGGTGACAGCGCGACGTTGTCGTACACCGTCATCGGCAGGCCGACCGGCAGCGGAAAAACGACGCCGATCCGGCTGCGCAGGGCATAGACGTTATTCAGTCGGCGCGTGTCGCGGCCGTTGAAGCTGATCTCGCCCTCCACCCGCATGCCGCTGGTGAACATGTCCATGCGGTTGATCGCCTTGAGGAACGAGGTCTTGCCGGCATTCGCCGGGCCGATGATGCCGAAGATCTCGTGCTCGCGAACAGACAGGCTGACATCGCGCAGCGCCACCTCGCTGCCGTAGCGGATCGTAAGATTGCGCACCTCGAGTTTGTTCGGAACGGCGGCGGCCGCCTGCTGACTGGCGTCGCTGGCCGGCGCCGGGACTGCTGCGACTTCTACCATTTCTTCTTCCNCCTGAGCCACATGCGGAAGGCAATCGACACGCTGTTCATGGTCAGCACGAGACCGATCAACACCAGGGCGACGCCGAAGGGAACCTGTTCCGCGATTCCCGGCACCTGGGTTGCCGTCACGAAGAGGTGCAGCGACAGCGCCATCGTCTGGTCGAAGACGCTCTGCGGCAGGAACGGCGTGAAAAAGACGGCGCCGGTGAACATGATCGGTGCCGTCTCGCCGGCGGTGCGCGAGACTTCGAGGATGACGCCGGTCAGGATGCCGGTCAGCGAGTTCGGCAGGACGACGCGGCGGATCGTCTGCCAGCGCGTCGCGCCCATGTTCCAGCACGCCTCGCGGAAC
Source organism: Dechloromonas sp. (assembly GCA_013693915.1). Lineage (GTDB taxonomy): Bacteria > Pseudomonadota > Gammaproteobacteria > Burkholderiales > Rhodocyclaceae > Azonexus. The sequence goes on from CP059264.1 coordinate 2,317,123, forward strand.
GCCTGCGGCACCGCCTGCAGCGACTCGCGGGTCGCGACGATGACCACCGGCATGGTCATCACCGCCAGCGTCAGGCTGGCGGCGAGGATGCTGGTGCCGAACTTGAAGAAAATGACGAAGGCGCCGAGCCCGAACAGGGCATGGACGATCGACGGGACGCCGGCGAGGTTGATGATCGCCAGGTTGATGATGCGGGTGAACCAGTTGTCGCCGGCGTACTCGCTGAGATATATCGCCGCGAAGATGCCGATCGGCACCGACAGCAGCAGGGCGACGGTCACCAGCCAGACGGTCCCGAGCAGCGCCGGAAAGATTCCGCCGGTGCGCATGCCGTCGGTCGGTGCCGAGAACAGGAACTCCCAGGAAATCGCGCCGCCGCCCTTCGCCACCAGGGTGCCGAGGATCAGCAGCACCGGCGTTATCAGCAGCAGGGTCATGAGCCCGAAGAGCAGTCGATAGCGTCGCTGTACGCTGTCGTTGTGCCGGTTCAGGTCGCTGGCCTGAAACAGCGCGGGATTGGCGGTGTTCATTGTGCTTAACCTTTGCGGATGCCGCGCACGATCAGATCGGCGCTGAGGTTGATGATGAAGGTGATGAGGAAGAGGAAGATGCCGATGGTGAACAGCACCTGGTAGTGCTCGCCGCCGACGACCGCCTCGCCAAGCTCGGCGGCGATCGTCGCGGTCAGCGCGCGCACCGAGTCGAAGATGCTGTCGGGTATGTTGACCGCATGGCCGGTGGCCATCAGCACCGCCATCGTCTCGCCGAAGCCGCGGCCGACACCGAGCAGCACGCCGCCGAGCAGGCCGTTCTTCGCTGCCGGCAGCACCACCTTGTAGATCACCTGCCAGCGGGTCGCGCCCATCGCCTCGGCGGCCTCGCGGTAGCGGTCGGGAACGGCCTTGAGGGCATCCTCGGCGATCGAGGTCATGATCGGCGCCGCCATCAGGCCGAGGATGACGCCGGCGTTGAGCACCGAGAGGCCGACCGGGACGTCGAACCACTTGATCAACAGCGGATTCATGATTACCAGGCCGATGAAGCCCCAGACCACCGACGGGATCGCCGCCAGCAGTTCGACCAGCACTTTCAGCGCCTCGCGCGTCTTGCCGGTGGCGAACTCGGCAATGTAGATCGCGGCGCCAAGCGAGAACGGCACCGCGACCAGCATCGCCAGCCCGGTGACGCTGGCCGTTCCGGCGATCAGCGCGAGGATGCCGTACTCGGGATCCTCGGCATCGCTCGGCGACCAGTAGGNGGTGAGGAAGAACTCGCGGAAATCCATCTTCTCGAAGACGAAGCCGATTCCCTCCCTGGTGACGAAGAAGAAGATGCCGAGCACGAAGAGAATGGCCGAGATGCCGCAGACAAAGACGAGGCCGGCAATCAGCTTGTCGACGTACCAGTCCGGGTTGCGGCGGTCGAAGTTCGTGGCCGCGCTGGCGACAGCGGTGCGGTGGCCCAGCGCCTGGGTTCCGGTGCTCATCTCAACTGGCCTCCTGGCCGCGCAGAACCGTCGCCAGATTGCTCACCTGCAGAGCGATCTCCCGGGTGATCGTCCTCAGATCAGGCTGCACCCCACCGGGTCCGGTGATCTCCCACTCGAGGGCCACGGTGCTGAAAGGAATCTCCTCGACGTAGGACTTGACCGGCCCCTGCAGGCTGACGATGACATGGTAGGCGGCGAGTTCCCGATGGTGTGCCGGGATCGCCTGCGGCTGGTGGCTCTCGAGGTCGATCCCGAGATCCTGCAGCAATGCGATCGCCGTAGAATCGAGGGTGCCGGCGTTGCGGCCGCGGCTGTGATACTCCCCGACCTCGGGAAAATTCTTGCGCGCGATCGCCTCGGCGATCGGGCCGAGCAGGCTGTTGTCCTCGTCGAGAAAGAGGATACGGAAGAACTTCGGCCCCTTGTCCTGGCCGGTGACCGCNNGTACCGTGTCTTCACAGATGTTCTTTGCCTGATCGGAAACCCGCTCGAGCGAGTTGAACACCGTCAGGTAGGCGAACAGGTCCTTGACGCTGAAGTTGTCGCCCTGGCCGACCAGGTCGTCGAAGACCACGTCGAAGGTTCGCTCGACCTGGTCGGCGATGACCATCGTCGCCTTCGCCTTCTCGGCATTGCCTTCGAGGAAGGCATCGACAGCCTGTTTCAGCATCTGCCGCGATTCGTTGGCCATCAGCTCGATCTCGCGCTCGAGCAGCCCCTGTGGGCGAACGATTCGAACCGCCTCGCGGCAGATCGTGACGGCGTAGTCGCCGATGCGCTCGAGCGCGACGTTGGCGTGGACGACGGCCGCCATCTGGCGCAGGTGCGCTCCGCTCGGCAGGTGCACGCCGATGAAGGCCATGCGCATGCGATCCAGTTCCCTGCTGACGGCGTTTATCCGGTTGTCCGCGAGAACCGTCGCGTAGGCCAGCGGGTCATCATCGGCCAGCAGCGCGTGCACGGCATTGTCGAGGGCCTTCTCGACGAGGCCGGCGAGCAGGGCTACTTGTTGCTTGATCTGGGACAGGTCTCTTTCGAGACGTTCTTCGTAATGACTCATCGCTGGCTTTTCCTCAAGCGCGGGAACATGGGCATGAGCCGGGCGCCGCTGGCGTGCGGCTGACCGGCCGGGAATGATTTACTTGCACTTCACCTTCTTGATCGGCGCGTAGCCTTCCTTCTCGATGATGCACTGGCCGGCGTCGCTCTTGATCCAGTCCATGTACTTCTTCAGCTCGCCGGTCGGCGCGCCGTTGGTGTACATGAACAGCGGCCGGGCGATCGGATAGGTGCCGTCGAAAGCCGTCTGCTCGGTCGGCTTGACGCAGGGCTTGCCGGCCTCCGGCGCGACGCAGAGCGCCTTCATGTGGTCGGTCACGTAGGCGAGCCCGCTGTAGCCGATCGCGCAGGGGGTCTTCTCGACGAGGTCAGCGACATCCTTGGAGCCGTGCAGGTCGAGCGTCCCCTGGCGGAACTTGCCCTTCTCGCCGAGCACCGCCTCCTTGAAGTAGGCGTAGGTGCCGGAATTGTTCTGCCGGCTGACGACGACGATCTCGCCCTTGCAGCCGGGAATGGTGATGCCGAGGTCGGCCCACTTGCTGGCGCCGCCGTCACGACCGTAGATCTTCGCCAGGTCAGTGACGGTGATCGAATCCTTGGGGAAGTTCTTGTGCGCGTAGATCGCCAGCGCGTCGTAACCGATGATGTGCTCGACCGGTTGCCGGCCCTTCGCCTGCGCAGCCTGGATCTCCTTCTCCGACATCTTGCGGCTGGAGTTGGCGATGTCGACGGTACCGTTGATCATCGCCGCGATGCCGGTGCCGGAACCTCCGCCGGACACTGCCACCGCCACGTTGGGATTGACCTTGCCGTACTGCTCGGCCAATGACTGGGCGGCATTGACGAGGGTATCCGAGCCCTTGTTCTGGATTTCGGTTCTGGCGGACGCGCCGGCGGCCGCCACCGCGCCGAGGGTCAGGACGGCAAACTGGCGCAACATCGAGCGAGAGTTCATCTGAAGTTTCTCCGGGTGGGTTTGGGTTGCAGGATTGGTCGCCTGGCGATGACAGGACGGCCCATCTTGGCAGGCTTTTGTGCGGCTGAAAATTCGGGCGGCAACGTAAGTGATGCTGCCAGCGTGGCGAAAGCCGGTCCCTTCGCCGTGTGACGCAGTGGCGGGCCTCCGCGGGCGCGGTAAGGGAAACCCTTAAGCGATTCCGCCTATACCCAAACCTTTCCGGCGCGGGCACAATGGGAGTTCAATCCACACGCCAGCACCCCGAATGCCGAAATCGGCGACCCGGCGGCTCGGTTGGCGCGACGCCCTGCTGCTGTTCGGCGGCTACCTCGCGCTCGACTGGGCCAGCCACACCCATCCTCTGTACGGGCTTCAAGTCACGCCATGGAGTCCGGCACCGGCTCTCGCCCTGCTCTTCCTGATACGCCACGGCGGCCGCGCTGCGGCACCGGTGGCGCTGGCCATTCTCGTCGCCAACGCCTGGGTGCGCGAGCTGTCACTGCCTTGGCTGCCGGCTTGCGGTGTGGCGCTGCAAGTCACCGCCGGCTACTGGCTGACCGCCGAGATCCTGCGCCGCCGGCTGGGCAGGAAGGCCATCTTCGTCAGCCAGCGCAGCCTCATCGACTGGGTCACGATCACGGTCATCGCCACCCTGCTCAACAGCCTGCTGTTCATATCCGTGCTGACCCTGGCCGGATACCTGCCAGGGAAGGTGGCAGCCGATGCGCTCCTGCCATACTGGCTGGGTGACGTGGTCGGCATCCTGATCTCGATGCCCCTGCTCGCCATGCTGCTCGACGAGCGCGGCCGCTCCCGGCTCCGCCGCCTGCTGCTTGGCCGGGAATCCATCAGCCTGCTGGCCACCGGCGGCGTCCTGGTATTCACCTTTGTCGCCGGCGAGATGACCCAGTTCAAGTACTTCCCGGTGCTGTTCCTGCCCATCGCCTGGGCAGCCGCCCGGCAGGGTCTGGCCGGCGCCGCGCTGACCATCGGTCTGACACAGTTCGGCGTCATCCTGGCCACGCACCTGCTCGGCCTCTCCCCGCTCATTCTGCGCGAGTTGGAAGTGCTGGTGCTGGTCCTGGCCCTGTCGGGATTCTTTATCGGCGTCGTCGTCGACGAGAAGCAGCGGCTGGGTGCCGAGCTGCAGCAGACGCTGCGGCTCGCCGCTGCCGGCGAGATGGCAGGTGCCCTGTCACACGAACTGCACCAACCGCTGACCGCGCTGCTCGCCTACACGCGGGCGTGCCAGCAGTTGCTCGCAAAGGGAGAGAGCGGCGACAGATTGCGCGACGTGATCGATCGCGTGGCCGCCGAATCGCAGCGCGCGGGCGAAGTGGTCAGTCGCCTGCGCGACTTCTTCCGCACCGGGACGACGCGGCTCGAGCGGATCGGGCTGCGCGAACTCCTGTCGTCGGCGGCCTCGCACTTTGCCGCGCAAGCCCGGCAACAGGGTGTCGAACTGCAGCAGCAGCTGGCGCCCGCGNNTACGCTCTGGGCCGATCGCCTGCAGCTCGAAGTGGTCTTGCGCAACCTGCTCGCCAACGCCTTCGAGGCCGCCGCCGAACGACCGCGGGCAGAGCGGCGGGTAAGCCTTTCAGCACATCTGGACAGCACCGGGCATGTCTGCATCGCGGTCGAAGACAGCGGTCCAGGCGTCTCGGAAGAAATGGAGGAGCGGCTTTTCGAACCGTTTCACACATCGAAAGCGAGCGGCCTCGGGCTCGGCCTGGCGATCAGCCGGGCGATCATCGAGGCCCATGGTGGCCGCCTGTGGGCCGAGGCCGGCGATCGCGGCGTCTTCAAGCTTGTCCTTCCCGTGGAGGAATAACCTGATCATGACATTTAGCCCGAATACGATATACATCGTCGAGGACGATCAGTCGGTTCGCGATGCGCTGGGGCTTCTGCTCGGCCTGGAGGGCTTTTCGGTGGCGCTGTTCGCCGATGCGGAGAGCTTCCTCGCGGCCCGCAGGCCCGACTGGTACGGGTGTCTGCTGATCGACGTGCGCATGCCGGGAATGGATGGTCTCGCGCTGCAGAAGCGTCTCCGGGAAACCGGCAGCTGGCTGCCGGTGATCGTGATGACCGGACACGGCGACGTCGAAACGGCGCGGCAGGCGTTTCTCGCGCAGGCGGTCGACTTTCTCGAAAAGCCCATCGACCATGACAAGCTCCTGCGGGCGATCCACGATGCCTTCAGCCGCCAGCGCGCGTCGCAGGCAAACCGCCTTCGCCAGGACGAGGGCGCGCGCTTGCTGGCGACCCTGACGCCGCGCGAAAAGGAAGTGATGGATGAAGTCGTCGCCGGTCGGCACAACCGGGAAATCGCCCTGGCGCTCGACATCAGCCCGCGTACCGTCGAGGTGCACAAGGCACGGCTGCTGGCCAAGTTGCGCGTCGGCAGCATTGCCGATCTCGCTCGCCTGAGTCTGCAGAGCCGCGACTCCGGCCAGGACTGACAGCGTTCGCCGCACCCGGCGGTCGCCGGCGTGAACGGCAGCAAGTCCGCCACGACCGGCGGGCGGGTACGTCCCGGTCTTCACTGGCTTGCGTCGATCCGGGCGCGGCGTCGGCGGCAGTCGCTTTTCGCTGATTCATGGCGGTCGACCGCAACAGGGGTGCAATTCCGCGGCCATCGACTGTTGTTCGCGGACCCGGCGCTTGGTCAGATCAGTCGTTCTGCACAAGCTGCTGCCAGTCGCTGCATCGATCGTTTGCCCCGCGCTGTCGTTGTCTCGACATCGCGACCGCGGCCACCGCGATCAGTCCCGCCCGGAATTCGCCAGCCGGCTCCAATGTGACCAGTGATACGTGCTGTCGCCGGCACTGACCTGTTGGGAAGTCTCTCCGGACGGCGTTCCCGCCCGATCCGGCTTGTTCATCCGTGGCGAGCAACCGCCGGCATTCCCCGAGTCGGCACGCCGCGATGCGCGGCGACCCGGGTCGCCGCGCGATAGGCGGTCAGTCCGCAATCCGCAATTGTTCCGGCTGCAGGATCAGGTAGCGCGCGAAGCGGCCCTCATCCCGGCTGCCGTCATCGCTGACGATGATGATGCAGCGCCGGCCATCGATGACCGCCGGGCTCACCCCCTCGGCGTGCTCGAATCCGGACAGGCCGGCAACGCTGACCTGGCGCGGGCGATCCTCGCTGCCGCCGCGCCAGAACCAGAGCTGGAATTCAACCTGTTCGCGGGCAACGGGACCGGCGATGACCAGATAGCCGGCAAGCGACGGCACCCAGGACATGCCGCGAATGCCGTTGCCGCCCAAGTCGAGCGTCGTCAGGGCGGCGCCGATCCGCGGCTGCTCGTCGCCGTCGAAGCTGGCGCCGGGATTCTCGACGCTGGCGATGATCGCCCGCCCGTCGACGAGCGGACTGCGAAATCCGATCAGCAGGCGTTTCTGGTCGGCGCTCATCGCCAGCGCCTCGATGTTCAACCCGCCTTCGCTCTTGACCTGACGGATCCCGGCGGCGGCGGCAAGTTCGGGGTGCGCGGCGGTCAGGGCGCGCTTCAGGCTGCCGACTACCCTGGGATCGACGACGCCGTCACCCTCGATGCGGAAACGCACCAGCCTTTCCCTGGATTTTCGCTCGTCACCGTCGCTGTCGCGGGAATGCGAGGTGATGGCGTAAATGTTGCCGGCCCGATCGACGGCTACACCCTCGAGGTCGTCAAGCTCCCAGAAATCGCCGTCACCCCACGACCAGAAAGGCGCGCTCAGTGCCGTGTGCCTGACGCGGCCGGCCTCGATGCTCAGCAGGCCGAGCGCATGCTGCTCTTCGTCCTCGACGACGATGAAGCGGCCGTCGGCGAGTTGATGGATGCCGGACGGCTCAAAGACGCCGGTCAGGGGTTGAAAGCGCGGAAAGTCATTCTGTGCCACTTCAATCGTCTCCAGTCAGGATTGCCGGCGCCCGGCGAATTCAGTCTCCGCGGCCGGCGGCCGGGGGCCATCCCGACGCACCGCCTCGCAATTCGCCTGCCCGTGCTGCAGAAGATCCTTCGGGGTCTCCACCGCGACCACTTCCTGCGCCTGGCTTCCTTCCCTGGCAACGTCTTCCGGCACGGAAATGAAACAGCGGAGCTGCATTTGCGGTCGATCTCCATGTCCTGCGGCCTGGATCGACTCTAGCACCGACGGATGGGAATTACAAAGGAAGGCAGGCGGTCCACGCGGCCGGAGAAAACCGGCGGGCCCCATCAAGGTGAAAGCCGAATCGCCGGGACATGCCTGGCGCGTTGGAATCGCCCGGCTTACATCCGGAAACATCTCCGTACAGAATCACGGTCGGCAGGCGGACTGGCGGCTGCGTTATCTCGTTGACCGAACAACCTGAAGGAAATGCCATGTCAAGGCTACCGAAGATCGCCGCTTCACTCGCCATCCTGTCGACTCTGACCGCGTGCACGGTGATTCCGCCCCAGGTCGCCTACACCGGGCCTGCCGTCGGGATCGTGACGGTACGTCCGGCGCCTTACTACGGGGGCCGTGGTCCCTACTATGCTCCGCCACCACGCGGCTACGGGTACGGATATGGTTACGGGTATGGCCATCGCCACTGGTGATCGCCGCTGGACGCGGCCCGGCATGACGGTTGGCCGCGCCGGCGAGGCCCACGAAGGTCGCATACGCCATCTCGACCTGGGGCGTTCGACCTTAGGGCTGCTCCGGGGTGCCGGGAGCATGTTCAGCGGCGTGGCCGTCGGAAGAAGCTGTGGTGTCCGAGGTGAAGACGACACTCCCGGCGCGCTGTTCCGATCCGGCCCACATTCCCTATGTGCCGCGGTCAACGATGAAAAGAGGGCGGATTTCGCCGACGTCAATGCGCTGGCCGGTCATCCGGAGCGCGCTCTGCCGGTTTACGCCAGTCCGAGAATGTGCTGTCATGGCGTCGCTTTGCGAGGACGATCGGCGTACCGCGGTCACGGAGGTTACGAATCGTGCCCATGGTTCTTGCGGCGTCATGTCGATTGCTGTCACACCACCATAGGAGATCAATATCATGAGAATCCACCTGCTCGTCATTTCCGCCTTTCTTGCCCTGACCGTTTCCGCCTGTGGCGACGATGCCGCCAAGAAGGCCGAGGCCGCCAAAGCCGAAGCCGCCAAGGTGGCCAGGAGGCGGCGCAGAAGGCCGACGAGGCCGCCAAGAAGGCGGGAGCGGCCGTCGGCGCAGCCGCCGACGCGACCAGGGAGGCCGGCAAGGAAGCGGTCGCGGCAACCAAGGAAGCTGGCAAGGAGGCCGTCGAGGCGAGTAAGGAGGCTGTCGCGGCAACCAGGGAGGCAGGCAAGGAGATCGTGGTCAAGGCTGCCGATGCGACCAAGGATGCCGCCGATGCCACCAAGGAGGCTGCCGACAGAGCCAAGGCCGCGGTCAGCAAGTAAGCCGCCGCTCGCCACGCCGGGACGGGGGCAACCTCCGCCCGGCTTTTCGTTCGGTGCTGCCGTAAGGGCCAGGGCGCGCAGACCGTGCCGGAAACTTGGGGTAAGATCGCGCCCTCAGTGCATAGCCGGTTCCGTCCGGCCGCCTCGCCCGCGAAAATTCCCGCCATGACCGATCAACTGAACCTCTTCGACAGCGGCGCCAGGCCGAAGGCCGCCGCGCCGGCGACGCCGGAACTGCCGCCTCCGCTGCCGCCCGCGGCCAGCGCGCCGGCAGGCGACATNTCCTCGCCCGCCGACTACGCCGCCCGCCGCTATCTCGAATACGCGATGAGCGTCGTCACCGGGCGCGCCCTGCCGTCGGCCGCCGACGGCCAGAAGCCGGTGCAGCGGCGCATCCTCTACGCGATGCATCGCATGGGCCTGTACCGGAGCCCGCGCCATGTCAAGTCGGCGCGCGTCGTCGGCGATGTCATTGGCAAGTACCACCCGCACGGCGATTCGTCGGTNCACGACGCGATGGTGCGGATGGCGCAGGACTGGAGCCTGCGTTACCCGATCGTCGACGGCCAGGGAAACTTCGGCTCGCGCGACGGTGACAACGCCGCCGCCATGCGCTACACCGAAGCCCGCCTGACGCCGATCGCCGAGCTGCTGCTGGCCGAGATCGACGAAGGCACGGTCGACTGGAAGCCCAACTACGACGGCGCCAACGACGAACCCGCCCTGCTCCCGGCGCGCCTGCCCTTCGCCCTGCTCAACGGCGCATCCGGCATCGCCGTCGGCATGGCGACCGAAATCCCTGCCCACAACCTGCGCGAAATCGCCGCTGCCGCGGTCAACCTCGTCAAGAACCCGAATTTCAGCGAGGACAAGCTGCTGGCGCTGATTCCCGGCCCCGATTACCCCGGCGGCGCCCAGATCATCTCGACGCCCGAGGAGATCGCCGCCACCTATCGCAGCGGGCGCGGCAGCCTGCGCGTCCGCGCCCGCTGGAAGATCGAGAATCTGGCGCGCGGCCAGTGGAAGCTGGTCATCACCGAACTGCCGCCGGGCGTCTCGACCGCGACGGTGATGGCGGAAATCGAGGCCTGCTCCAATCCGGTGCCGAAGGAAAAGGCCGGCAAGAAGGTGTTCTCGCCGGAACAACTGAATCTCAAGGCAGCGTTCCTTTCGGCCATCTCGGAAAGCGGCGTGCGCGACGAATCGGGCAAGGAACACGCGATCCGCCTGGTCATCGAGCCGGCCTCGTCGCGCCAGGGCCAGGACGACCTGGTGCGCCTGCTGCTCGCCCACACCAGCCTCGAAACCAACGCCGCGATCAACCTGACCGTCCTCGGCATTTCCGGCGCGCCGCGCCAGGCTTCGCTGCACAGCATGATCGCCGAGTGGTGCCGCTTCCGGCTGGCCACCGTCGAGCGCCGCACGCGCCACCGCCTGACCGCCGCCGAGAAGCGCATCCACATCCTCGAGGGCCGGCAGGCGATCCTGCTCGACATCGACCGTGTCATCAAGGTCATCCGCGAATCGGACGATCCGAAGGCCGACCTGGTGACGCACTTCAACCTGTCGGCGATCCAGGCCGAGGACATCCTCGAGATCCGCCTGCGCCAACTGGCGCGGCTGGAAGGCATCAAGATCGGCGAGGAACTGGCCAGGCTGCGCGAGGAAGCCACGGGCCTGAACCATCTGCTGAGTTCGGAAGAAGCGCTGCGCGCCTGCGTGGCGAGCGAAATCCGGGCCGACGCGAAGAAATACGGCGATGACCGGCGGACGCTGATCGAAGCGTCGGAGAAGGTGACCATGGCGGACGCCAAGACGGTTTCCATCGTCGACGAAGCGACGACGCTGATCGTCTCGAAGCACGGCTGGCTGCGTTCGCGCACCGGCCACAACATCGATCCCGCGCAACTCGCCTTCCGTTCCGGCGACAGCCTGCTCGCCTGCCTGCCCTGCCGCACGGTCGACCACCTGATCCTGATCGATTCCAAGGGTCGCGCCTACTCGATCCCGGCGTCCGACATTCCCGGCGGCAAGGGCGATGGGGTTCCCGCCACCTCGCTCGCCGATTTCGTCGGCGGCGGCAAGCTGGCGCTGGCGCATGTCGTGTCTCCCGAGCGGATCTACCTCGTCGCCTCCGACGGCGGCTACGGCTTCCGCTGCCGCGGCGAGGACTTCCTGTCGCGCGGCAAGGCCGGCAAGGCCTTCCTGACCCTCGGCGACGGCGAAACGCCGGCGGTCTTTATGGCTGCGCCGGCCGGCGGCGAGGTCGCCTGCCTGACCCGGGACGGCCGCGGCCTCGTCTTTGCCGTCGACGAGATTCGTCTGCTCCCGCGCGGCCGCGGCCTCAAGCTGATCGGGGCCGAACCTGGCAAGAGCGCCCTCGCCGAGATAATCCCGGTCGTCGATGGAGCCGCCGGCCGGCTCAGNGGAGAGCGCCTCGAAATCTGCCGCGGCAGCCGCGGGGCCAGGGGGCGGCCGGTGAAAGCCACGCGGCGGTAGGTGCCACGTCACGTCGCCCAGCACTTTTTGCACCCAGTACGGTCAATAATGGAGCGCTCCTGGCCCATCTGACCGGAGCGCATTGCTATGATGGCGATGCACTCTTCGCGATCGCCCGTAGTTGAAAGAGCCGACTTTACCAGCCGCGCACCGCCGGCATTGTCTGACGGGGCGGCGAACGCAACCACAAACGGAGGAAATGACAATGGCCAAGAAGAATGACGATTTGTTCGGTTATCTCCCGAAGATCGATGCCAACAGCCCGCAGGGCACCATCGGGCGCATCAAGCTGAGCGACCTCAAGCCCACGCAGAATGCCGTCGGAATGGACGAGGTCAACGCAAAGGTCAAGAAGCTCAAGGAAAGGAGCGGTCTGCAGCTGGAGAACTACCTCGAGCCGCGTGTCGTCCCCGTAATCATCGGCAACGGCGGCAAGTGCTACCTCATCGACCACCATCACCTGACCATGTCCCTGTGGCTCGCCAAAGGCGACATGGAGATTCCGGTGATGGTCACCCGCAACTGGAATTTCATCGAAGGAGATCGTTTCTGGAAAGCGATGGCGTCCGCCCATTGGGTCTATCCGTTCGACGCCATGGGTGCGGGCCCGTACAATCCAGCCACTCTGAAGCAGCACGTGAAGGACCTCGACAACGACCTCTACCGCAGCCTGTCCTGGGTCGTGCGCGAGCAGTACGGCTACGTCAAGGATCCGAACAACGCGATCTTCGCGGAGTTCAAATGGGGCAGTTTCTTCCGCACGCGCGTGATCTTCAACGAACAACTGACCAGCACCAGGAAGAATCCCGCGGACATGACCCTCGAAGACATCCGGCAAGCCGATCCGGACGACTACAACGAGAAGATCCGCTACGCGCTGTACCTGGGCAGTTCCCCGGAAGCAGCGGGTCTGCCGGGCTTCGTCGGCCGGCTCCGCTAGGCGAGCGCGCGGCCGGCCGGGGATCGCGGGAGTCTGCTGGGTCGGCTGCGCTACCCCCTGCCGCAAGGTCTCTCCCGGCTGCCCCGGCACGGAAGAGCCTTGCCCGCCGTTCGGCCAGGCACCAGGGGCTTACGGTTTCACGGTCGCGGGGGCAATCCCGTGCGTCAGGATCTCGCCGTCGGACTTCGTCACCACCTGCAGGAGAAAGGCACGGGCAGGCTCGAGGATGCTGGCGGTCTTGCGCTCGAGGTCGGCGCGATGTTCGGCGGCAATGCCGCGCAGGGATCGTTCCAGTTCACCGCTGCTGTAATCGGCCTTCCGCTCCCTGAGCGCCATGATCTCACGCTGCGTTGCATCGAGGAAGGCGCCCAGCACCTCTTCCTCGGCTGCCTTCAGTTGCCTCAGGGTGTCGAGAAACAGCGGGCGGATGGCGGGATAGTGCGAGAACAGCCCGATGTACGCAGTCTCGATATGTTCGTCGAGAGCTTTCTCGACGATCTTTGTCCGCTGGCCGTTGATGCGCTTCGACAGGAAGTCACGCGCGGCAACGACGTTGAAGTCCTTTGCCAGCATCTCTGCGGTATCGACGAAGGCCGGCTGAAGCTCCTGAAATGCCGACAGATGGAGCGCCTGAATGCGATCGAGCTTGGCGACAGCCGTGCCCACCGCCACCCGCACCTGATCGGCCTGCTCCTTAAGCTTGCTCTCCCTGTCCTTGGACCACGAAATCAGCAGGGCGGTGACGGAAACGATGATCGTCGCCATCGTCAGGAGATCACCAATCTTGATGCTCCAGTCCACTCTCAACGGACGCCCTCCCTTGCCGATGAAATCATGACGATCCGCCCTGCGTCATGCTCGCGGGCCGAGAATTGCGAGGGATTGTATGCGATTAATTTCATGCGTCAATGCTCGCGACGACCCGTCTCCGGTTGAACACCTGCATCGAAACGTACCCGTGCAGTCATCCCTTGAGGTAATTGCCGGCGCGAACATCGCCAACGCGTCAACAACAACGAAATGGCCCGGACCAACGCCCACTCGGCATGTGCGGCCTGCAAACGCTCGATAGGACGGGCTTCGCGGGCAGTTGTGGCCAACCGCTGCCGGTCGACAAAAAGGCCAAGGCGCCATGCCTTGGCCTTTCGTAGCGCGGTCGCTGTGGATCAGGCGACCTTCTTGGTCGCGGCAGCCTTGGTCGCGACGGCCTTCGGGGCAACCGCGTTGGCGGCCTGCAGCGTCGCTTCGGTCGCTGCATTGACGCTGGCTTCGGCGACGTCGGCGGCCTGCTTGGCAGCCTTGTTGAGGCCTTCGAAGGCTTCGTTGGCGGTCTTCATGGCCGACTTGACGGCTTCCACGGCCACTTCGGAACCGGCCGGAGCGGCGGCCAGAGCCTGGTCGACGAGATCGGCGACGTTGGCATTGACGGCTGCAACGCGGGTTTCGACTTCCTTGGCGATCTTGTCCTTGGTTTCGCTGGCAATCGCGATCACGTTGCGCGAGTATTCCATGCCTTTTTCGATGGCCGGGGCCGCCAGCTTCTGCTGCAGATCGACGAAGGACTTGACGTCGGTCGTGCCGAGCATCGCGTTGAAGTTGGCGAAGGAGGCTTCGACGAAGGAACGGCCGGCGCTCAGATTGAGCGCGGCAAGGCGCTCGACGCCGTCGAAGGTGACATTGGCGAGAAGCGAAACGGAACCGATACCGGCGTTGGCGAGGTCTTGGGGTTTGACGTTCATGATGTGTTTCTCCTTGAAGGTGATGCTTGCTTGATATGGCCCATTGCCCGCTTGCCTGAGATTGAATTGCTGCGCTGCAACATGACTTTATTTTAGCCATTTCCGCTCTTGTGTCAACAATTTTGTTGCGCCGCACCAATTGGTGGCAATGCTTGCCACACCCCATCTCCGCTACCCTTTCCCGGCCTGGCCTGCCGGGATTCGGGGCACCCGGCGCCGACGTCCAGAGTGCCGCGTTGCGTCATGTCAACCGCAGGTCATGCCTGCGCAAGTAGAATCGCCGGTATTAGCGGTCCGGGCTCGGTCCGCACTGGTCGGGGAGGCCGCCATGTGGACCATCATCGCCGGTGCTGTCGTTGGCTTGCTGCTGGGCAGTGCCATCGACGGCGAATTCTCGCTGTTAGGGGCCATCGCCGGCGCTCTTGTCGGCGGCTACCTGTTCCGTCAGCGGCAGCCAAGTACGCTGACGCAGCACGAGCTGGAACGGCGCCTGGGCGAGGTCGAAAGAACTCGCCGGACAGCGCGCCGAACTCGCTGCGCTGCGCCAACTGGTGACCCCGGCGGGCAGCCGGCCAGGCCGGAGGTCGTCCCTGCCGCCGAGCCTTCTTCGACGCCGGCTGCGGGAATCTCCGCAACCGCGCCGCCGCGGCCTGCTGCCGCAGCGCCAGCTGCCGTGCCCGAAGGCAACGGCAACTGGATCGACCTCGACGCCCTGCTGGCGCCGCCCCCACCGCCGGCTCCCGGCCACGAGGCCGGCCGGCCGGCCGCCGAACCCGGAGACACCCTGCCGGATCGGCTGGGCGCCAACCTCAAGCCGACACCCGACCAGCGCGGCGACCGCATCGAGATCCCGGGCTGGCTGCGCTGGTTCTGGGAATCCAACCCGCTGGCCAAGATCGGCATCGTCCTGCTCTTCTTCGGGGTCGCCTCGGGGTTGCGCCTGGCGATCGACCACGGCCTGCTGCCGCTGCCGGTGCGTCTGATCGCCACCGCCGCCGCCAGCCTCGCGCTGATCGCCTTCGGCTTCGTCAAGGCGCGCGACGCCCGCCACCGCGTCTTCGGGCTGGCGCTGCAGGGCGGCGGCTTCGCCCTGCTCTACCTCGTCGCCTACTTCATGCTCACCCGCTACGCGATGATCGGCCAGGGTCCGGCGTTCGCCGCCTTCGCCGCCCTCGGGGTCGGCTGCGTCGCCCTCGCCGCGCGCCAGGACGGACCGGCGCTGGCGGTGCTCGGCCTTTCCGGCGCCTTCCTCGCGCCCCTGCTCGCCGGCGGCAGCGCGCCGACGCCGCTGCCGCTGTTCCTCTACTTCACGCTGCTCAACGTTTTCATTCTCGGCGTCGACTGGTTCCGTGCCTGGCGTGTCCTCAACATAGCCGGCTTCGTGTTCACGCTGGCGGTCGGCATGGCCTGGGCGATCGGCAACTACCATCCGCCGCACTACCTGGTGACGCAGGCCTTCGTCATCCTCTTCCTCGCCGCCTACTCGGCGATGCCGGCGGCCACCGTCATTTTCCGCGCGCCGGGCAGCGCCGGCTGGCAGGATGGCATGCTGCTCTTCGGGACGCCGCTCGTCGGCTGCTTCCTGCAGGCACAGCTGGTCGGCGACACCCGCTACGGCCTCGCCTGGAGCGCCCTGGCCGGGGCGCTCTGGTACTTCCTCCTGTGGCGGCAGATCGTGCACCGCGCCGCCGCGGCGCCGGCGCTCATCGCCGTCGCCCACGTCGCGATCGCCGCCTTCCTCGCCACGGTGGCGGTGCCGCTCGCCTTCGACGCCCAGGTGACGTCGGCCTTCTGGGCCGCCGAGGGCGCCGCCGTGCTGTGGTACGGCGTGCGCAGCCAGCGCCGGCTGGCACAGGCAACCGGGCTGTTGATGCAGCTCGCGGCGGGCATCGCACTGCTCCTCGGCTGGCCGGAGCTGCATCGCGGACTGCCGGTGGCCAACGACGCCGTGCTCGGTGCCGCCCTCCTCGTCGCCGCCGCGCTGTTCTCGGGCCGCCTGTTGCGCGGCGCGGCGCCCTGGCCGGTTCCCGCCGTCGCGCCAATCGTTTGGGCGGCGCTCTGGTGGTTCGCGACCGGTTTCGCGGAAATCGAGCGCTGCGCACCGTGGACGCTGCAGCCGTCGTTTGCCCTGCTCTTCGTCGCGGCATCGCTGGTCGCGGTCGATGGACTCAGCATGTGGTGGCGCTGGCCGCAATTACGCACGGCGAGCCTGCTGCTGACGGTGGCGGCGGTGCTGGCGGCTCTGGTCACCAGCGGTCGCGCCGGACATCCGTTCGCCGGCTTCATGGCTTTCGCGCTGCCGCTGGCCCTCGTCCTCCAGTACGTACTGCTCGCCGCCGACGAGCGCCGGGGCGATCCCGCGTTCCAGGCCGCCAGGCATGTCGGCGGCTGGTGGCTCGTCGTCGGTTCGCTGGTCGTCGAAGTCTCCTGGCAGGCCGAGCGGCACGCGCAGCCGCCGCACTTCTGGGCCTGGATCGCGGTCGTCGCCGTGCTCGCGGCGAGCGTCGCGCTACCGGCATGGGGCAGCCGGCGCCGGCTGTGGCCGTTCGCCGTCGCCGCAGCTCGCTACCTCCCGCTCGGCGTCCTGCCGGCGGTCGCCGTGCTGGTGCTGCTGCTGCCGTTCGGCAACGCCGCGCTTGCCGGCGACGACGGGCTCGGCTGGCCCTACCTGCCGCTGCTCAACGTTTTCGACGCGACGCAGTTTGCCGCCGGCGGGTCGCTCCTGCTGCTGGCGCCGCGGTTGCAGGCCGAGCAACGCCGCGTCCTGCGCGCCATCGTCGGCGCCATCGCCTTTGTCTGGCTGTCGGCGCTGGCGGCGCGCATCGCCCACCACTGGGGCGACGTGCCGTTCGCAATCGGCCCGCTGTTGCGGTCGACGCTGTTCCAGGCCCTGCTCACGCTGCTATGGACGGTCACGGCGATCGGAACCCTGATCCACGCCTCGCGCCAGGGGCGGCGCACCTTGTGGTTCGGCGGCATCTCCCTGCTCGGCGTCGTCGGCGCCAAGCTGCTGCTGCTCGACGCTGCCGGCCGCGGGACGCTGACTTGGGCGGCGACGCTGATCGGCGTCGCCCTGCTGGTCCTCGCCGCCGGCTATTTTGCGCCGCTGCCGCCCGAAGCGCGGGAAGCGCCACACGGGGAAGACGAATAGCGGTATCGTTGCGCACCCCTTCCCCTGCTGGCGCCCCGAACGATGACCCCTGCTCCCGACAGTCTGGCGGCGACGCTGCCGCCCGCTACCCAGCGCGAGGCCGCGCACGTCGCCCAAGATGCGTTCGCCACCATCTTCCGGCTGACTGTCGACGGCGCCATGCCGGGTCGCGACGCGGCGCTGGCCGAGGTCGAGCAGCGCTGCCACAACTGGTGCGCCGCCGGCGACGACGCCGCGCGCGCGCTGCGCCGCGTCGTGCTCGTCGCCGGGCTCGACCAGTGGGGACTCGCGTACAGTCAGGCTTTTGACCTGGCCGCGATCCCGGCCCTGAGCGCGCTGCTCGGTTCCCTGCGCACGGCCATGGATGCCGGAGGGGAGGCGCGCTTCCAGCGTCTGTTCGCGCAGCTCGACGCCATCGAGGGCGATGCGGTCGACTTCAAGATCGAACTGCGTCGCAACATCCATCTGGCGCTCTGGCACGCCATGTCCGCGTGCGACGACACCGCCGAGGCGCAGCGCATCGTCCGCGCACTGGGCAGCCTGATGCTGGCGCTGACCCGGCGCATGCCGCTGCTCGGCTGGCGTCTGCTGGCGGATGCGCTGGCCAGCATCCAGATCCGCCTGCTCGCCGCCGAAAAGCCGGTCGGCGGGATGGCTGAAGAAGGGACACGGCAGTTGTTCGCCGCACTGCGCCAGAGCCTGCCGCCCGAGCGCTATCAGGCGATACTGGCCCTGTCCGGACAGGCGGTGCTGGCCTGGCAGCAGGCCCGCCGCCCAGCAAGCTGAAAAAGGGCTCCCGCCCCTTTCGCCGGCGCCAGGCTGACCGCACGGTGCCCGCTGCGGTCAACCCGCCATGACGACCTATTTCCGGACGATCACCCCGCACGCCTGGCGCGCGCCCGAATTGCCCGTCGGCTGGGTCTTGAAGTCGTCCGGCGCGGCATGAACGATGACGCTGCGTCCGACGATGGCATTGGCGCCTTCGCTGATGGTCAGTCCGTCGAGATACGCGGTCATGGTGGCGACGCCGGCGGCATTGGCGATCAACTGCGGCATGTCGCCGGCGTGGTGCTCCGCCTGCTCGGGATTGCCGTGCGGCTTGCCTCCCGGGTTGAAATGGCCGCCGGCGCTGGTTCCGTCGGGCGCACTGCAATCGCCCTTGTCGTGGATATGGAAGCCGTGGGCGCCCGGCGCCAGCCCGCTCACCTCGGCAATCACCCGGACCTTGCTTCCCGTCTGCGTAAATGTGACCGCGCCGGCAACACGATTGCCCTGAGTCGGCGCCAGGCGCGCCTCGGCGCGTTCGGCGCCGCTGGAAGCCATGCCGCCCAGGCACCCGGCGAGCATTCCGCTGCAGGCCAGCGCGCCAACCATAATGAACTTTTGCATTCTTGATGTCTCCACTTGTCTGAAACTACCTGGATATCCATAATCGGCGGCCTGAAGCTTCAGCCGTCTTCATTCTGAAGCCGGTCACCGCGCGCAGCAAGCCATGCACAACGAAACATTGAGGCCGGAAACCACCCCGAACGGACTGAGCGGTTTCACCCCGCCCATCGCCGGCGCCAAGTCCGCCCANCCCCCAGGCACGCTGGTCGACAAGTACGGGCGCCGCATCACCTACGTCCGCCTGTCGATCACCGACCGCTGCGATTTCCGCTGCACCTACTGCATGGCCGAGGAAATGACATTCCTGCCGCGCCACGAAGTGATGAGTCTCGAGGAGTGTCTGCAGGTCGCGAAGGTATTTGTCAGCCTCGGCGTCAATAAGTTGCGGATTACCGGTGGCGAACCGCTGGTGCGGAAGGACGCCATGTGGCTGATCGAACGCCTGGGTGCCCTGCCAGGCCTCGACAACCTGGTCATGACCAGCAACGGCTCGCAACTCGACCGCTACGCGCCGGCGCTCAAGGCCGCCGGGGTCAGGCGCCTGAACATCAGTCTCGACACCCTCAGGGCCGACCGCTTCAAGGCCATCACCCGCATCGGCGACCTCGACAAGGTGCTCAATGGCATCGCGGCGGCGCAGGCCGCCGGTTTCCGGCGCACCAAGCTGAACGTGGTCATGATGCGCGGCATCAACGACGACGAATTCGGCGACCTCGTCCGGTTCGCCCTCGACCATGAACTCGACATTTCCTTCATCGAGGAAATGCCGCTCGGTGAAATTCACGGGCGGCAAAATACCTACATTTCTTCCGAGGAAACCCGCGAACATCTGGCGCAGCACTTCGAACTGACGCCGTCGACCGAATCCTCCGGCGGACCGGCGCGTTACTGGCGCATTCCCGGGTCGGAATCGCGGATCGGCTTCATCTCGCCGCACAGCCACAACTTCTGCGATACCTGCAATCGCGTGCGCGTCACCGCCAAGGGCGAGCTCTACCCCTGCCTCGGACAGAACGACGCGCTGCACCTGCTGCCGGTCCTGCGCGACCATCCGGGCGAGGATGCCCCGCTGCGCGAGGCGATCAGCGCCAGCATGGGCATCAAGCCTTACGGCCACGACTTCACGCAGCAGATGGAGGCGCCGCAGGTCGTGCGCTTCATGTCGATGACCGGCGGCTGACGCCCGCTGCGCCGCGACGGCGGAATTCGCCGGTTTTTCCGGTCGACCGCGACCATGGGAGTCCGCTCGCGCTTGCGCCCCGGGCGATCGGCAACCGGCGCCGCTGCTACTGCCTGCGCGGCATCAGCACCGTATAGTCGAAGTCAAGCAAGACGCACGGGTCGTAGCGGCCATCGGCGGTTTTGTAGGGAAAACCGGCGCAGGGCTGGTCCCTGGTAGCCACGCTGCGCAAGCGCAGCGCTCCCAGATCGCTGCGTCGCGGCAGCGCGAACTTGTCGATCACCTCCGACCAGGCATAGACCGTATCGCCGGCGAAGGCCGGCGCGACATGGCGGCCGCCATTGATCGCGGCAACGCGGAAGGCATTGGCCAGGCCGTTGAACGACAGCGCGCGCGCGAGGCTGATGATGTATCCGCCATAGACGAGGCGGCGGCCGAAGCGACCGGCCTTCTCGGCCTGCTGATTGAAGTGCACCCGCGCCGTGTTCTGGTAGAGGCGGGTGATCATCATGTGCTCGCTCTCCTCGATGGTCATCCCGTCAACATGATCGATGCGCTCGCCCGCCTGATAGTCGTCCCACAGGTCGCGACTGCCTGACAGGAGTACGCTGTACTCGGCGGTCGTGAGCCGCTCCGGCACGATCAGATCGCCGGCCGCGACCGCCGCCGGAAGCTCGGGGACGACGGCTTCCGGGGCTGGTGAGGCGACATCGCGTTTGCGAACCATCACCCAGCGGCAGTAGTCGAGTGCGACCTGGCCGTGCTGATTGACGCCACGGGAGCGCACGTNGACGATACCCGTCTTGCCGTCGCTGTTCTCCTTCAGTCCGATCACCGTGGAATCGGCGGTCAGCGTGTCACCAGGGTACAGCGGGCAGCCGAAGCGGCCGGATGCGTAGCCGAGGTTGGCCACGGCATTGAGCGAGATGTCGGGAACCGTCTTGCCGAAGACGATGTTGAAGGCCAGCAGGTCGTCAACAGGCGCCCGCGGGAAGCCCAGGCTCTGCGCGAAGGTATCGGCTGACGTCACGGCAAAGCGCGAGCCTGTCATGGCCGTGTACAGCGCCACATCGCCCTCGTTGACGGTTCTCGGCGTCGCGTGCGCGATCGTCTGCCCGACACGAAAATCCTCGAAAAAGTTGCCCAGCCTGGTCTTCTCGCTCATTCGAGCCTCTCCCGTCGGTCCGCCCTACAGTCCGTAGGCGGCTGCCAGCTCAGGGTCGCGCCTGGCCACCAGCCGTGCCAGGTCGACGATCACGCTGGCCTGCTTCCATGTCGCGTCGTCCTGCATCTTGCCGTCTATGGTCGCCACACCGCTGCCGTCCGGCATCGCTTCCAGGATGCGCTTGGCAAAGAGCACTTCGTTGACGGCCGGGCTGAAGACGCGCTTGGCGATGGCGATCTGGTTCGGCGCCAGCGACCACGCACCCGAGCAACCCATGAGAAAAGCGTTGCGGAACTGCGCCTCGCAGGCGGCTTCGTCCTTGAGATCGCCGAACGGGCCATAGAAGGAACGCAGGCCGTGCGCCACAGCGGCGTCGACCATGCGCGCAACCGTGTAATGCCAGAGGTCCTGTTGAAAGAAGGCGCGCTGGTCGTGACCGGCTTCGGGGTCGGCCAGGACGCCGTAGCCTGGATGCCCTCNCCCGACTCGGGTCGTCTTCATCCCGCGTGAAGCGGCGAGATCGGCCGGGCCGAGGCTCAAGCCATGCATGCGCGGACTGGCGCCGCAGATGGCTTCGACGTTGGTGACCCNCTGTGCCGTCTCGAGCAAGGCATGCAGAAGGATCGGCTTGCGGACCGCGTACTTCGCCTCGAGCAGCGCGACGTATTGATCGACAAAATGAATGTCCCACGGCCCTTCCACCTTGGGAATCATGATGACGTCGAGCTTGTTGCCGACGTGCTTGACGATCTGCTCGAGGTCATCCAGCACCCAGGGACTGTTGAGGGCGTTGATGCGCACCCACATCGCGGTGTCACCGAAATCATGGCTGGCCAGCAACTCGATGAAGCCGGCCCGCGCCGCGTCCTTGGCGTCGATCGGGATGGCATCCTCGAGGTTGCCGCACATCACGTCGCATTGCCGGGCGGTTTCAGGCGCCTTGGCGCGGATCTTGTCGATGTGCGGAGGAAAGAAATGGATCATTCGCTCGGGCCGCACCGGCAACTCGCGCAGCGGTTGCGGCGCTCCGATGGCGAGCGGCTTGTAGAAATTGACGGGTAGTTTCATGGCTTTCTTCCTGGAGGGTGGATATGTTGCTGGATCGGCAAACGTTGCCGGAAGTGCTCAGGCGGGCCCGGCGACGACGCCTTCGTCATGCAGGCGCCCGACTTCCGCTTCGCTCAGGCCGAGGATGTCGAGCAGGATCTGGTCGGTGTGCTCGCCCAGGGCTGGCGCCGGCAATGCCGGCAGACGGGGAGCACACCCGAAGTCAAGCGGTGTTGAGGGCGCCAGGTAGGCGCCGATGCCCGGTTGTTGGATCATGGTGAACAGCGGATTGGCAACGGAGCAGTCGGGGTCGCCGGCAATGGCCTCGCGCACGCTGCGATAGGGGCCCCAGGTGACACGGTGGGCATCGAGAATCTCTGCCGCTTCGGCGAGTGTGCGCGCGTGGAACCAGGGTTCCAGCAGCGCCGCAATCTGCTGCCGGGCACGGAAGCGATTGCCCTCGTCGTCAAGATCGAGGCAGATCCGCGCGGCAAGTGCTTCAACCGCATTCCCGAGGCCGGTCGCCCGGATCAGGCTTTGCCACTGCATGTCGGTCAGCCCGACGACCATCAGGCGCTTGCCGTCAAGCGTTTCGAAGTCGCGGCCAAAGGCGCCGTAGAGATAATTCCCCTGGCGCGGTCGATCGGCGTCATTGACCATCACCTCGCCGATCATTCCGAAGTTGCCGATCATCGCCAGCGCCACGTCCTTCAGCGCCAGACGGACCAGTTGCCCGTCCCCGGTCAATCGGCGATGCCTTTCCGCCGCCAGCAACCCGACGGCGATCATCTGCCCGCTGATGAAGTCCCACGCCGGGAAGACGTGATTCACCACCTCCGACGACTGGTTCGGACCGGTCATGAACGGCAGGCCGACCTGCGGATTGACCGTGTAGTCCACCTCGGAGCCGCCATCGCGACGGCCAGTCAGATTGACCATGATCAGGTCCTGACGATGCGTCTTCAAGGTTTCGTAGGCGAGCCAGCCTTTGGCAGGAAAGTTGGTGCTGAACAGGCCGGCGCCCTCTCCGGNGGCGCAGATCAGCTGTGTCAGCAACTCCTGACCACGTGGCTTGCGAAAATCCACGGCAATGGAATGCTTGCCCTTGTTCATGCCTGCCCAGAACAGGCTGTTCCTGCCGTCCCTGGTAAGCGGCCAGCGGCGAGAATCGAGACCGCCACCGATCGGGTCGAAACGGATGACTTCGGCGCCGAGCTGGGCCAGCGTCANTCCGCCCAGCGGCGCAGCGACAAACGCAGCGCCTTCGACAACCCGCAACCCCTCGAGAATTCCCGCCATTGTCCCGACCAATCCCGTCTCAGTAAGCCAATCGCATCCGCGACTCAAGGACTTCCGCCCGCAGACGAGGGAGAGGCAGTCCGGGCATCCGCAATGCAGCGAACCCGTTCATGGTCGCCGGAATCGCCGAACGGCAGCGCGTCCGCCGTACGTCGCTCCCGCCGCAGCCACCTCCATCTGCACGGAATCCGCGCTCTCCACTCCGCCCGCTGCTCCCGACAGCATCGCCGGAATACCGATCAGGACCGTGTTCCCGGGTCGGGTGCGGCAGCGGACGAGCGGAGAAATTATAGGGACAACGCGAATCCGTTTGCGTAATATTTTGGAGTCCCCTGCAACGGGCTGGCCCCGGGTTTCGTCTCCCGCGGGCGCGGGCCGGATGAAAGAGAGCCTGGGAACACTCATACCCTGGGGTCTCGCGACTCTTTGCGCAACGACCGTGCAGTAGCTCGAATTTGGACGTATGCTTGCCGACGCGTTGCTAAACGTTTCCGAAATCCCCGAAAGGACGATTGCCATGACCGATGCGAGCGCGGATTACGCCGGCTGGATTGGCCGCCGCGAAGCCACCGACGATGAAATGGCGCTGGCGCCGGCACTGGCGTCCGCGGCGATGCTCGACGACACCGTGACAACGTTCGCGCGAGGCAGCGCGCTGCCGCCACTGTGGCACTGGTTCCATTTCCTGCCCCGCGCCCCGCAAGCGCTCCTCGATGGCGACGGACATCCGCAGCGCGGCGGCTTCATGCCNCCTGTTCCCTATCCGCGAAGGATGTTTGCCGGAGCGCGCATGCGCTTCCATCATCCGCTCCTCATAGGACAGCCGGCGCGGCGAGAGGCGGTGATTCGCGACATTCGCGTCAAGACCGGACGTTCCGGCGCACTCGCCTTTGTTTCCGTCCTCTGCAGCTTCTTCCAGAACGACCGGCTGTGCATCGAGGAGGAGCAGGACATCGTNCACCGCGAGCCCGGACCGCCGCTGCCGCGTCCGCCGGTACGCGAATGGCCNAGCGCCCCGGACGGTGCCATCACACGGATCGTGACGCCGGACACGAGACTGCTGTTCCGCTTCTCGGCACTGACGTTCAATGCCCATCGCATTCATTACGACCGGCCTTTTGCAACCGTTGAAGAAGGATATCCGGGCCTGGTGGTGCATGGACCGCTGACCGCGGTCCTGATGATGGAACTGGTGCGCCGGAACTTTGACCGGAGGGTACAAGAGTTCAGTTTCCGCGGAATCGCTCCCCTTTTCGACCTCGAGCCATTTCGCCTGATGTGCACGAGGGCGGACGCNCGGGGAAATCAACTGGCGCTGGAGGCACAGGGTCCCGATGGAGCGACGGCAATGGCCGCGAACGTGCAGCTCGCTCCGCACGAGTAGTCGTGCAAACCGTGGTCGCAGTGAACGGCGGGACTGCGATTGCCGGGTCGGGACGGGCGCCAGGGCGCAAGGCGCCGGGATGGTGGCTCCATTCCCGGGCCGGGCGACGCCGGCAGCCGACATCGCGTATTTGGCGGGTTGAGCGCGGCAAGGCTCAAGATTTCGCCATGACGCTAATGCCATCGGTCGCTGCGTTGGCGAGAACCGGGAGCATCGCAAGGAGGATTCAAACATGCGCAGCAAGATCGTCACGGCCGACGAGGCAATCGCCCTTATCCGGGACGGCGATACCTTGGCCAGCACCGGGTTCGTCCAGACCGGCTTTGCCGAAGCCCTGCTGTCCGCTCTGGAGCGGCGCTTCCTCGCCAGCGGCGCTCCGAAGAACCTGACCTTGTTCGCCGCCGCCGGCCAGGGCGACGGCAAGACCCTGGGGCTCAACCACCTCGGCCATGCCGGCTTGCTGCGCCGCGTGGTGGCAGGACACTGGGGTCGCATGCCGAAGGTGGCGCAACTGGCGCTGGACAACCAGATCCAGGCCTACAACCTGCCCCAGGGCATCATCTGCCAGTTGTTCCGCGATCTGGCCGCGGGCAGACCGGGTTCGTTCTCCAAGGTCGGACTCCATACCTTCGTCGACCCGCGCTACGGCGGCGGACGGATCTCGGCCGCCACCACCAAGGACATCGTCAGCGTCGTCGAAGTCGATGGCGAAGAGTGGCTGTTCTATAAGGTCGGCGCGGTCAACGTCGCCTTCGTGCGCGGGACCACTGCCGACACCTTCGGCAACATCTCGATGGAACGGGAAGCACTGACGCTCAACAACCTCGCCATGGCGATGGCGGCCAAGAACAGCAACGGCATCGTCATCGCCCAGGTCGAACGAATCGCCGAGCGCAACGGATTGCTGCCCCGGCAGGTCAGGATTCCGGGAATCCTTGTTGATTGCGTGGTAGTGGCCGAACCGCACCAGCACATGCAAACGCTTGTCACGCCGTACAGCGCTGCCTACGCCGGCGAGTTCCGGGTTCCNCAGGCCAGCCTCGTCTCGACTCCACTGACCGAGCGCAAGATCATCGCCCGGCGTGCCGCCTTCGAATTGCCACCCAACGGCATCATCAACCTGGGAGTCGGCATGCCCGAAGGAGTGGCGACGGTCGCCAAGGAAGAGCGCATTTCGCACCTGCTGACACTGACCGTCGAATCCGGGCTGATCGGCGGGATTCCGTCGACGGGCGGCGACTTCGGCACCGGCGTGAATATGGATGCGGTGATCGACGAGAACCAGCAGTTCGATTTCTACGATGGTGGCGGCCTCGACATGGCCTGCCTTGGCATGGCCGAATGCGATGCGGCCGGGAACGTCAATGTCAGCCGCTTCGGTGGCCGCCTGACCGGGGCCGGCGGCTTCATCAACATCAGCCAGAATGCCCGTCTGGTGGTGTTCGTCGGCACGTTCACTGGCAATGGCCTGAAGGTCGCGGTCAACGATGGCAGGCTGCAGATTGTCCAGGAGGGCAGGCAGCGGAAGTTCCTCAAGCAGGTCGAGCAGATCACCTTCAATGGCCAGTACGCCCACGACCGCGGCAAGCCCGTCTTCTACGTCACCGAACGCTGCGTGTTCCGTCGGGCACGGGGCGGGCTTGCGTTGATCGAAGTGGCGCCCGGAATCGACATCGAGCGCGACATTCTCCAGCACATGGACTTCCAGCCGATCGTCGGCGATTACTGCGAGATGGATGCTCGCATCTTCAATCCCAACCCGATGGGACTGGAGGCTGAACTGCTCAACATGTCCCTGCCGGAACGGGTCATCTACGACCCCGAGCGCAACATCCTGTTCCTCAACTTCGAAGGCATGCACGTCCGGGTGGCCGAGGATGTCAAGGCGATCTGGGACATTTGCGAGCAGCGCTGCCAGGCTGCCGGCAAGCGGGTCGGCGTGATCATCAATTACGACCGCTTCCGGATCAATCAGGACATGTACGACACCTATGCCGAGATGGACCGCTACTTCCTGGCCAACTATTTCAGTCAGATCACCCGCTACGCCACCAGCGCATTCATGCGCGCCAAATTGGGCGAGGCCTTCTCGGCGCGCAGCATCGCACCCCACATTTTCGAGCGCCGCGAGGAAGCCCAGGCGTTCCTCTCAGGGCGCGACGGCGGCGCCGGTTCCTGATCCCGCGCTGGTTCCTGGCGACGACCGGGGCTGGCGCCCGCTGCGCCCGGACATCCGGAATTGCCCGTTTTTTCCGGTCGACCGCGACCGGTCAGTTGCGGACGCACGATTCCGCCGACAGCCGGGCGTGCCGGCGGTAGATAGCGATCAACGGCATGCCGACGAGGCCGCCCGCCGCCAGCACGCTCCACGCCAGCGCCCAGGCTGATGCCGAATCACCCCACCATCCCCGCCCGGCGTCCAGTGCGAGACCGAACACCCAGGGTGCCAGGGCCCCGGCCGCAAATCCGGTCAGCGAGCGCAGCGAATAGGCGGCGCCGATAGCCTGCGGCGGCACGACCTCGGCCAGCGCCGTCGAATAGACCGGTGAATCGGCAATCGCCGCCAGGTTGTAAAGCAGCGCCAGCGCCGCAATCGCCCACAGCGGCGCCGCGAACAGCCAGCCGAAGGCCAGAGAGGAGGCCAGGCTGGCGGCGGTCGCCGCCATCATCACAGCCGCCCGCCCGTAGCGGTCCGACAGGCCGCCACCGGCCACGCTGCCGGCGGCGCTGACCAGATGCGACAGCCCGGCCACGGCAATGCCGCTGGCGCCGGCGACGATCGGGTCGGCGCCGGCCGCCGCCGCAGCGGCAGCGGTCACGAACGCGGGCAGCCACGCCCACATCCCGAGCAGTTCCCAGCAATGCGCGGTGTAGGCGCCGATGCACCCGAGGGCGGCGGGATTGCGGCGCAGGTCGGTCATGCCGCGCAGCGGCGACGGGCATGCGCCAGCCGGCCTTCGGTCGTCCATGCCGGCCAGCGCACGATGCACGAACACGCTGCCGATCAGGGCGCCGCAGGCCGCGCAGAGCAGTCCGGCCCGCCAGCCGGCGGCGACGAGCAGCGCGATGCTGCCGAGCGCCAGCGCGTAGCCGACCGAACCGGCGGCGAGGTAGCCGCCCATCGCCCGGCCGCGCTGATCCGGATCGGCTTCCTCGAAAATCAGCTTGAGCGCCGGCGTGTAGGTGCCGCCGGTGCACAGGCCGGCCAGTCCGTAGAGAAGGAAGGCGGACCAGAATCCGTCGGCCAGCGCCGCGAACAGCAGCGCGCTCGCCGCCGCCAGTTGCGACGAGCGGAGCACGGTCGGACGGGCGCCATGGCGGTCGGCGAGGATGCCCGCGGCAAACAGCGAAACGAGGAAGCCGAGGTGCCAGGCGCTCTGGATGGCGCCCGCCTCGCTGGCGCTCAGGCCCCAGGCAAGCGACACGGCCGGCAGCACGCCGGAGTATGCCGAGAACATCATCGAATGCCCGGCCCGCCCGACATAGAACAAGCCAAGCCAGCGCCGGCTGCGTGTCATCGCCGGCATCCCAGGATAGCGCCGACGCAAAAAGGCGGCCCGACCGGCCGCCTCGTCTTGCCGCTGCACGGGCAAAGGTCGCTCCATGCGCGGGCTCAGAGCCCCCGCTGGGAGCGCTTGCGCTCGATCTCGGTCAGCATGCGCTTGCGCAGGCGGATCGACTTCGGCGTGATCTCGACCAGCTCGTCGTCGGCGATGAACTCGATTGCCGATTCGAGCGTCAGCAGGATCGGCGGCGTCAGCGTCACCGCCTCGTCCTTGCCGGAAGCGCGGATGTTGGTGAGCTGCTTGCCCTTGATCGGATTGACGACGAGGTCGTTCTCGCGGCTGTGGATGCCGATGATCATCCCCTCGTACAGTTTGTCGCCGGGATTGACGAACATGCGGCCGCGGTCCTGCAGCTTCCACAGCGCGTAGGCGACGGCGTCGCCGTTCTCCTGCGACACCAGCACGCCGTTGCGCCGCTCGGCGAGATCGCCTTCGCGCGCCGGCGCGTACTCGTCGAAGACGTGGCTGATCAGGCCGGTGCCGCGCGTCAGGTTCATGAACTCGCCCTGGAAGCCGATCAGCCCGCGCGCCGGGATGCGGTATTCGATGCGCACGCGGCCGCGGCCGTCGGGCACCATGTCCTGCATCTCGCCGCGGCGCGCGCCGAGCGACTCCATCACCCCGCCCTGGTGCTGCTCCTCGACGTCGACCGTCAGCATCTCGTACGGCTCGCAGTCGACGCCGCCGATCACCTTCCTGACCACGCGCGGGCGGCCGACCGCCAGCTCGTAGCCCTCGCGGCGCATGTTCTCGAGCAGGATCGACAGGTGCAGTTCGCCGCGCCCGGCAACGTCGAAAATCTCGCTGTTCGGCGTGTCGTGCACGCGCAGCGCCATGTTGGTCAGCAGTTCCTTGTGCAGCCGCTCGCGGATCTGCCGGCTGGTGACGAACTTGCCCTCGGTCCCGGCAAGCGGGCTGGTATTGACCAGGAACTGCATTTCCAGCGTCGGCTCGTCGATCTTCAGCAGCGGCAACGGCTCCGGATTCTCCGGATCGCCGACCGTGCACCCGAGGACGAGGTCCTCGATGCCGGTGATCTGGACGATGTCGCCGGCGATCCCCTCGTCGAGCTCGACCCGGTTCAGCCCGCGGAAGCCGAACACCTGCCCCACCTTGGCCTTGAACGGGGTGCGCTCGTGCTCGGCGGCCTCCTCCTCGGTGCCGAACATGACCAGCACTTGCTGCCCGGTCCTGACCCGGCCGCGCCTGATGCGGCCGACGCCGATGCGACCGACGTAGGATGAGTAATCGAGGGCCGAGATCTGGAACTGCAGCGGCGCGTCGACATCGGTATCCGGGGCCGGCACGTGGTCCAGCACAGTCTCGAACAGCGGCTTCATGTCCGCGCGCGGCGCGTCGAGGTCCAGTGCGGCCCAGCCGTTGAGGGCGGAAGCGTAAACGATGGGGAAGTCGAGCTGCTCGTCGCTGGCGCCCAGCTTGTCGAAGAGGTCGAAGGTCAGGTTGACCGCGTTGTCGGGATTCGCCCCGTCGCGGTCAACCTTGTTCACGACCACGATCGGCCGCAGGCCGAGGGCCAGCGCCTTCTTGGTGACGAAGCGCGTCTGCGGCATCGGGCCTTCGACGGCATCGACCAGCAGCAGCACGCCATCGACCATGCCGAGAACGCGCTCGACCTCGCCGCCGAAGTCGGCGTGACCCGGCGTGTCGACGATGTTGATGTGGATGCCCTGATACTCGACCGACGTGTTCTTGGCGAGAATGGTGATGCCGCGCTCCTTCTCCAGGTCGTTCGAGTCCATGACGCGCTCGTCGAGGTGCTGGTGGGCGGCAAAGGTCCCGGACTGCCGGAGCAACTTGTCGACCAGCGTGGTCTTGCCGTGGTCGACGTGGGCGATGATGGCGATATTGCGGATCGGACGATCGGACATGGGAAGGAATGGCCTGAAAAATCAAAGGTGCGATTCTACCACCCGATGCTGCAGCGCAACATCAATCTCCGGCTCATATCTGCCCTTATTGCGCATGGTATCGGCCGTCTGGCCGAGGCGTGATGGTGACGAAATGTCGCCTGCAATCGCCCGCCGCAGATTGTCCGCCTTGGCAACGCCAGCCGTGTCGCCGACTCCCTTTGACGCCGCAGCCGCCTCATCGAGTGCGGCGAGCGCCTCGTCCTTGAGGCCACGCATGGCGAGCACCTCCGCAAGCCGCAGGCCGACGACACCGAGACCGCGGGGTGGCCCCGCGTCCGCAGAAGGGCAAACGCCTGCGCCAGATCCTCGCAAATCGATTGCAGCCCGCCGCGCTTGTCGTCGCCCCGCTGCAGCCGGATATTTGCCATCGAATAGCGGATATGCGCGATGGCCTCGATATCGCCCATGCGCTCGGCGACGGGCAAGCGCGCTTCATGCAAGGCCAGCGCTTCGTCGAGTTGGCCGCGCGCCATCAGGATGTCGCCAATCTTGCCCTGCGTCACCGCCTTCGCGCGGACGTCGCCCAGCCGCTCAAAGGCTGGAAGCACCTCGTCGCCGAGGATGCGCAGCGCTTCGTCGAGTTGGCCGCGCGCCATCAGGATGTCGCCAATCTGGCCCTGCGTCACCGCCTTCTCGCGGACGTCGCCCAGCCGCTCATAGACCGGAAGCTCTTCCTCTTTCCGGATGCGCAGCGCTTCGTCGAGTTGGCCGCGCGCCATCAGGATGTCGCCAATCTTGCCCTGCGTCACCGCCTTCGCGCGGACGTCGCCCAGCCGCTCATAGACCGGAAGCTCTTCCTCTTTCCGGATGCGCAGCGCTTCGTCGAGTTGGCCGCGCGCCATCAGGATGTCGCCAATCTGGCCCTGCGTCACCGCCTTCGCGCGGACGTCGCCCAGCCGCTCAAAGGCTGGAAGCACCTCGTCGCCGAGGATGCGCAGCGCTTCGTCGAGTTGGCCGCGCGCCATCAGGATGTCGCCAATCTTGCCCTGCGTCACCGCCTTCGCGCGGACGTCGCCCAGCCGCTCATAGACCGGAAGCTCTTCCTCTTTCCGGATGCGCAGCGCTTCGTCGAGTTGGCCGCGCGCCATCAGGATGTCGCCAATCTTGCCCTGCGTCACCGCCTTCGCGCGGACGTCGCCCAGCCGCTCATAGACCGGAAGCTCTTCCTCTTTCCGGATGCGCAGCGCTTCGTCGAGTTGGCCGCGCGCCATCAGGATGTCGCCAATCTTGCCCTGCGTCACCGCCTTCTCGCGGACGTCGCCCAGCCGCTCAAAGGCTGGAAGCACCTCGTCGCCGAGGATGCGCAGCGCTTCGTCGAGTTGGCCGCGCGCCATCAGGATGTCGCCAATCTTGCACTGCGTCACCGCCGCATCGTGTTCGCCCCCACGGCGTTGATGCAGTGGCAACTCGCGCTCTCGAAAATGGATCAGCGCCGCATCGTAGTCGCCGAGATCGACGAGAAGCCGTCCCAGTTCGTCAAAAACGCCCGCGAGAAGATCGTCCGGCGCATCCGGATGACCGTCGAGCCAGCCCCGGATCTCGGCAATCCGGCGATTGCGTTCAGCCATCGAACGGTTGTCGGGACCCTCCGGTCCTGGCGCCAGGTTCGAGGCGCTGACGGGCATCGTCATCGTCGTGCCCGGTAAGCTGTCACGTGGCATGAATGCATACACGCCGCTGCGCCAGGCCCAGAGGTCGGGCGCGCCGCGCGAAGCCAGCGCGATGGCCTCAGCGTCGAGCCAGAACACCAGGCGCGTACGCGCGCCGGCGGCGATCCGTTCGCGGCGCACGTTGAAGGCATCCCAGCGCGCCGCGTCGAACCAGCCGCGGGGGACAATCACCTGCACCACCGAAGCGGCGCGGGCGCTTTTGCGCAGCCGGATTTCGAGTGTTGCCACATCGGGGATGCGGCTGCCGCCCAGCGGCAGACGATCGACGCTCAGCCCGGCAGCACGCAGGACCCGCTCAAGCGCTGCCATGACCTCCTTGCGCAACAGCTCGTGCGGCGCATCGACCAACAACCATTGGAAGACGGGTCCATGCAATAGCGACTGTGACAGTCGCAGGAAATCGTCGAAGCACTGTGCGGGCAGGCTGCGTGCGGCATCGAGGCGGATGCGCTCGATCTCGAAGGCGGACCGGGCCATCTCCGACTTCCGGCGCGCGTCAGGCCGGCGGCAGGTTAGCCGCGGCGAGCTTGTAGCCCTCGAGCGTGCGCACTACCGGATGGCTGCAGCGCCAGGTTCCGTCGTTGTATTGCAGCAGCGCGAGGCGGTGCAGCAAGCCCTGCGCAGCCTCGTCGTTTCCTCCCTGCGCCGGGTTGCTATCGATCGCCACCAGCAGTCGATACTCGTCGGGCTTGAGAAAGTAGCGATATTCAGCCGCCAACTGAGCGATCGCGCGCTGCACCACGGCATGGTCGATGCCTGCATCGGCCACCTCGCAGCACAGCTTGAGCAGGCGCAGCAGTTCCCGCGGATGACCTCCGCTGTGCTCAACCAGGTCGGCGATGTCGGCGTCCGACGCGAACAGGTGGCGATCGGCACGCCGCAACAGCAGCTCGGTCAACGCCTGCCAGCCGGCCTCGCAGCGGCCGCCATCGCGCTCACGGAGCTTTATCATCGGCAGCACGATGTCCGCATCGAGTTTCCCGCCCAGACGACCATCGTACTTGAGATGCAGCGGCGCGGTATAGATGGCAAGGGTCTCGATCGCCAGCAACTGCTCGGCGTCAAGGACAAAGAACTGCTGCGTGTCTTCACCGCGCATCTTGTCTGTACCGTCGACCAGGAACAGCACCCGTTCGGCGCGACCGCAGCGGCCGAGTTCAGCCTCGGCAGCGCGGATCAACTGGCTGAACGCCGTGGCAAGCGTCGTGAAGCGATTGCGGATTTCCTGCCGCCATTCGCTCTTCTGGCTGGCGCCGGTCTTGAAGGCAGCCGTGAAACCGCCGAACAACTTGATCAGGCCTGGAATTCCGCCGCCCGCCTGCATTCCCGCCGTGATCTCGGCACTCAGGTCGCGCTGACTGCTGCGCGTTGTCACCGCCGCGGCAAACCAGTCGCGCACCGGCTTCAGTGCCTCTTCGTCGAGCGCGTAACCGTCGCCGTGCATGCGTTCGAGCAGCGTTTCGGCCATCGCCATCAGCGCTTCGGCGTACTGCAGGTTGTTGCGGTCGAGCTTGAGCAGAACATCGACCTCGACGACATAGAAGCGCTTCGATTCGTTCAGCTTCCTGGCGTATTGCCGCAATTCAGTGGTCTTGCCACTACCGATATGGCCGAAGAACAGAACGTGCTTGTTATTCGGCGCAAGGAAAGCGTTGCTCGCCGGGTCCCAGCCAAATTTGCGCGCCAGGCGCTGGAAAGTCAGTTCACTGCCCCGCGCGGCCTGCGTTTCGACATAGCGCGGATCATCCGCCACCAAGGCTTCCTCGTATTCGACCTTCTGCAGAACTTCGAGAATGCTGGCGGGGGNGCGGTAGGTCATGGCGATCGACGGAGTGGCTTGGGTGCCAGCGAGTATCTGTGCCGTAGTGCGCGATGTCAAGCGCAGCCCGGACGGCGTAGCCCGGAAGGGCGATTGCCCGGATGTCGGGATCGCCTGCCGCGCCCGCGCTCAGCCGGCGCCCAGCTCGGCGGCGACGCGCTCGGCAATCGCCAGCGACGAGGTCAGCCCCGGCGACTCGATGCCGAACAGGTTGACCAGCCCGCCGATGCCGTGGGCGCGCGGCCCCTGAATGATGAAATCGCCGGCCGGCTCGTCGGGGCCGGTCACCTTCGGCCGCACGCCGGTGTAGCCGGGCTGCAGCGCGCCGTCGGCGAGGTCCGGGTAGTAGCGGCGGATGGCGCCGTAGAACTTGGCTTCCAGCCCTTGCTCGAAGGCGTAATCGGGTGCCGCCGGCCAGCCGCTGACGTCCGGCCCGAACTTGCACTGGCCGCCGAGATCGAGCGTGACGTGGATGCCGAGGCCGGCATGGTCCGGCATCGGGTAGACCAGGTGGCGGAACGGGCTGCGCCCGGCCAGCGTGAAGTAATGGCCCTTGGCGTAGGCCGTCGGCGGCACGCAGGCGGCCGGGAACCCGTCAAGGCTCGCCGCAAGGCGCTGCGCGTGCAGCCCCGCCGAATTCACCAGCGTCCGGCAGTGCAGCGTGAGTGGCTCGTCGCCGCCGGCATGCACGACGATGCCTTCGCCGCCGACGCTCCCGCCGGTCACCGGCGTCCGGGTAACCAGCGTCGCCCCCGCCTGCGTCGCGTCGCCGAGCAGCGCCAGCATCAGCCCGTGGCTGTCGACGATCCCGGTCGATTCGGAAAACAGCCCGGCGACCGCCTTCACCGCCGGCTCGAGGCGGGCGATTTCGGCCGCCGTCAGCGGCGCCAGCGGCACGCCGTTTGCCGCCGCTTTCTTGGCATAACCGGCGAGGGCCGGCAGTTCCGACTCCTCGCTGGCGATCAGGATCTTGCCGATCCGCCGGTGGCCGATGCCGCGCTCGGCGCAGTAGCGGTAGAGCAGTTCCTTGCCGCGCACGCACAGCGCCCCCTTCAGCGAACCCGTGGGGTAGTAGATGCCGGCGTGGATGACCTCCGAATTGCGCGCAGAGGTCTGCGTGCCGAACGCCGCCTCGGCCTCGAGGATCAGCACCTCGCGCCCNNCCAGCGCCAGTTCCCGCGCCACCGCCAGCCCGACGACGCCGGCACCGACGACGATGGTATCAACCGTTTCCATGATGTCCATTCCTCAACAGGTTATCCCTCGCGGTTGCGCATGAAGTCTGCGGTGTTGAAGAAGTTCTGCAGCAGCTTGGCGCGCACGCCTTCTTCGATGCCGACCTCCTCCATCGCCAGCACCATGCAGGCGACCCACTGGTCGCGTTCCTTCGTGCCGATCGCGAACGGCAGGTGGCGGGCGCGCAGGCGCGGATGGCCGAACTTCTCGACGAACAGGTCGGGGCCGCCGAACCAGCCGGAGAGGAACATGTATAGCTTGTCGCGCGAGCTTTGCAGGTCCTCGGGATGCAGCGCGCGCAGTTCGGCGAACTGCGGCACGCTGTCCATCAGCGCATAGAAACGGTCGCACAGGCGGGCGACGGCGGCATCGCCGCCGATCTTGTCGTAGGTGGTCTGTTCGTCCATCGCAATCATCGTCTCAACGGGGTTTCTGGTTTTGCGCGCCGTGCCGGGGCGGCTTCCGGCGGGCCGTGCTGCCGGGCTGCGGGGTTTGTCCGCGCCGGGACGGCCGGTTGCGGTCGACCGGGAAAAGCCGGCATTTTTCACCGCCGCGGCCGCCTTGAGGCCGGTGCCGGCCGGTTGCCAGGCCGGCACCAGCTGTTTCTTGCCGTTGCCGATCAGGTCGGCACGACCCATTTCCTTGAGCGCCTCGCGCAGCAGCGGCCAGTTCTCGGGATCGTGGTAGCGCAGGAAGGCCTTGTGCAGCTTGCGCTGGCGACCGTTGCGCACGGCGCCGACGACTTCCCCGCCCTGCCGGTGCAGCTTTTTCAGCGGGTTCCTCTCGGTGTGGTACATGGTCGTCGCCAGCGCCATCGGCGTCGGCAGGAAGGTCTGCACCTGGTCGAGGCGGAAGTTGTTCTTCTTCAGCCACAGCGCGAGGTGGAGCATGTCCTCGTCGGTCGTCCCCGGGTGGGCGGCGATGAAGTACGGGATCAGGTACTGCTCCTTGCCGGCCTCGCGCGAAAAGCGGTCGAACAGCTGCTTGAAGCGGTCGTAGGCGCCCATGCCCGGCTTCATCATCTTCGACAGCGGGCCCTGCTCCGTATGCTCGGGCGCGATCTTCAGGTAGCCGCCGACGTGGTGGGTGACCAGCTCCTTGACGTATTCGGGCGAGCGCACGGCGAGGTCGTAGCGCAGGCCGGAACCGATCAGCACCTTCTTGACCCCCTTCAGCGCCCGTGCCTTGCGGTAGAGCGAGATGAGCGGCGCGTGGTCGGTATTCAGGTTCTCGCAGATGTCCGGATAGACGCAGGACAGCCGGCGGCAGGCCGACTCGATCTTCTCGTCCTTGCACTTCAGGTGGTACATGTTGGCGGTCGGCCCGCCGAGGTCGGAAACGATGCCGGTGAAGCCCGGCGTCTTGTCGCGCATTTCCTCGATTTCGCGCAGGACGGAGCCTTCCGAGCGGCTCTGCATGATGCGCCCCTCGTGCTCGGTGATCGAACAGAAGGTGCAGCCACCGAAGCAGCCGCGCATGATGTTGACCGAGAAGTGGATCATCTCCCAAGCCGGAATCTTCGCGTCGCCGTAGGCCGGATGGGGACGACGGGCATAAGGCAGTTCGTAGACGCCGTCGAGTTCCTCGGTGGTCAGCGGAATCGGCGGCGGGTTGAGCCAGACGTCGCGCTCGCCGTGCGCCTGCACNNCAGCGCGCGCATTGCCGGGGTTGGATTCGAGGTGGAAGGTGCGCGAGGCATGGGCGTAGAGCACCAGGTCGGCGCTGACCTGCTCGTACGAAGGCAGGCGCACGACGCTGTGGGCCCGCCGCTCCTTGAGCGCGGCCAGCCGCTCGGCGCGACCGACGAGGCGCACCGGCTGCGCGCCGGCGACGGTTGTGGTCGACGGCGCTGCCGGGCCGGATTCCATGGCGTACGGGTCGGCATGGCGGACCAACGGCCCCGGCGTATCGACCTCGGTCGAGTCGATGGCCGTCCATTCGTCGCCGGGCAGCCAGCCGCGCGGCACCATGAAGGCGGTGCCGCGCAGGTCGCGGATCTCCGCGACCTTCTCCCNCTTCGCCAGCCGGTGGGCGATCTCGACGACCGCCCGCTCGGCGTTGCCGAAAACCAGCAGGTCGGCCTTGGAATCGGGCAGCACCGAGCGGCGCACCTTGTCCGACCAGTAGTCGTAGTGCGCGATGCGGCGCAGGCTGGCCTCGATCGAGCCGATCACCACCGGCACGCCGGAGAAGGCCTCGCGGCAGCGCTGGGCGACGGTGACGGCGCGGTCCGGCCGCCTGTTCGCCTCGCCGTTCGGCGTGTAGGCGTCGTCGGAGCGAATCTTGCGGTCGGAGGTGTAGCGGTTGACCATCGAATCCATGTTGCCGGCGGTGACGCCGAAGAACAGGTTGGGCTTGCCGAGCTTCCTGAAGTCGGCCGCCGAGTTCCAGTCCGGCTGGGCGATGATGCCGACGCGGAAGCCCTGCGCCTCGAGCAGGCGCCCGACCAGTGCCATGCCGAAGCTCGGATGGTCGATGTAGGCGTCGCCGGTCACCAGGATGACGTCGCAGCTGTCCCAGCCGAGCGCCTCCATCTCTGAACGTGACATGGGCAGGAATGGCGCCGGGCCAAAGCGGGCCGCCCAGAACTTGCGATAAGCGAAGAGCGGGCGCGCCGCCTGTAAATCCGAAGCCATGGCGTATTTTACCCGAGGCGGCGGACGCCCCGCCGCGTCAGGCGCCGGCGCGCAGGGCCAGCAGCGGCGGCGTGCCAAGCAACTGACGCACCGCCAGCCAGCCGATGCCGACCGAGAGCGCCGCTCCGGAGAACGTCGCCAGCGGAAACAGCCAAAGACTCAGCGGCATGTCGAGCATGAAGACGTTTTCCGCCAGCACCTGGCCGACAACCGCCGCGCCGGCGCCGGCAATCAGCCCGGCAATCGCGCCGACCACCGCCAGTTCGGCCAGAAGCGACTGCCGCAACTGGTCGCGCCCGGCACCGAGCGCCCGCATCACCGACAACTCGTAACGCCGTTCGTCAAAGGCCGTGAGCAGGGCCGACCCGAGCACGATCGCCCCGGCCAGCAGCGAGAACAGGAAGATCAACTGCACCGCCCGGACCACCTGTCCCATCACCGTCTGGATCTGCGCCAGGATGGCGCTGACGTCGACCAGCGTCAGGTTGGGAAAGCGCGCCACAAGGGTGCGCACAAGCGCTGCTCGCGTCTCGGGAAGATGGAAACTGGTGATGTAGCTCGCCGGTGCAGACTCGAGCACGCCGGGCGGCGTCAGGACGAAGAAATTGACCCGCATCGAATCCCAGTCCAGCTTGCGCAGATTGCTGACGCGCACCCGCGTCTCCTGGCCCCCGATCGTGAAACTCAATTCATCGCCGACCTTGACCCCAAGCGTCCGCGCCAGACCCTCCTCGACCGAGGCCAGCCCCTTGCCCGAATCTCCGGGGGCGAACCAGTCGCCGCGGATGACCCGGTTGCCCGACGGCAGATCGGCGCGCCAGGAAAGGTTGAATTCGCGTTCGATCAGGCGTTGGGCGCGCTCGTCGTCCGGGTAGCTGGCGGCACTCACCGTCCGCTCGCCGATCCGCATCAGCCGCCCGCGGACCATCGGCGCCAGTTCGACGGCGATGCCGCTGGCGGCGAGCGCGTCAGTAACGGCCTCGCGTTGATCCGGCTGGATATTGACGATGAAGCGGTTCGGCGCATCGGNGGGTGTCGCCCTCAGCCAGACATCGATCAGTTCGCTGCGGGTCACGGTGAGCAGCAACATCGCCATCAGCCCGAGAGCCAGCGCGACGATCTGCAGGGTACTTGCCGCCGCGTGTCGTTCGAGATTGGCGAGCCCCTGCCGCCAGCCGAAACCGCCGCCCCCGCGCAGTCGCGAAGCGACGCGGACACCAAGGCGGGCGAAGAGCCAGAAGGTGAGCAGCGCCCCGGCAAATCCGCCAATCGCGTAGGCGCCCAGCCGCAAGTCGCCGGAGACCAGCAGCAGCAGGCCGGCTAGCGCCAGGACGCCAAGCCCATAGCCGCCGGGCAGGAAGGGCCGCGGCGGCCCCAGTTCGCGGCGAAAGACGCGCAGGGTCGGCACCTTGCTCAGTTGCAGGAGCGGCGGAAAGGCAAAGCCGAATAACAGGACCGCGGCAACCGCGCCACCCTGGACGAGCGGCAGCGAGCCCGGCAGGGGCAGATGCAAGTCCAGCAATTCCGCGAGCCACGAGACGAGGATGAAATGCACGGCAAAGCCGGCGAGACAGCCGACTGCCGCGGCCAGCAGCGCCAGCCAGACGAAGAGCGCCGCATGCAGGCGAATCAGGCCGGACTGCGTGATGCCGAGGCACCGCATCACGGCGCAGGCGTCGAGATGACGCTGCATGTAGCGGCGGGCCGCCAGCGCCACGGCGACGGCAGCGAGAACCACGGTCAACAGCGTCGCCAGACCGAGAAAGCGCTGGGCCCGGTCGAGCACGCTGCGGATTTCCGGCCGCGCGTTCCGCGTGTCCTCGAGCCGCTCGCCCCGCCCGAGGCGCGGCTCGACCCAGTTGCGGAAGCCCGCAACGGCGTCCACAGCGCCGGCCACCATGAAGCGATAGGTCACCCGCGAGCCGGTCTGAATCAGCCCGGTTCCCGGCAGGTCGTCGAGATGCAGCATCAGGCGCGGGGCGAGCCCGAGGAAGTTGATCCCGCGATCGGGTTCGAAAGTCAGGATGGCCGAAACCGGGAAAGTCCGCTGCCCGAGTTGCAGATTCTGCCCCGGCCCCGTCTCCAGTGTGCTGGCCAGGCGCTCGTCGAGCCATACCGTGCCTGGCGCGGGGCCGCCCGGCGCCGCCTCTCCCGCCTCGCCGGCGCGGTCCGCCCGGCGCAGCGTCCCGCGCAGGGGGTAGGTAGCGCTCACCGCCTTGATGTCCGCCAGTTGCGCCTGCCCGCCAGCCAGCACCATGCTCGGAAAGCCGACCGTTTCGGCCGTGTTCAGTCCGCGCCTGACAGCCTCGTCGCGGACCGGCCCCGGCCACGGATGATCGGAGATCAGCAGCAGGTCGCCGCCGATGAGTTGCCGGGCTTCCTGTTCGAGCGCCAGGCGAACCCGGTCGGTGAAGAATCCGACCGCCGTGACGGCCGCGACGGCAACCACCAGCGCGGCGAGAAGCAAACGGAGCTCGCCCGAACGCAGTTCCCTCCCGAGCAGCCGCCAGCCAAGTCCGGTCATCTCGGCAGGCTGGACCAGCGCGCGCGGAATTCCGCCGGTGCCACTGCGGTTCCGTGCAGGAAGCCCTGCAGCTGATGGCAACCGGACGCCTTCAGAAACGCCGCCTGCTCGGCGGTTTCGACCCNCTCCGCCACGACTTCGAAGTCGAGACTCTGGGCGAGCGCCATCACCGAGCGGATGATCGCCTCGTCTTCCGGATTGCTGCCGATGCCGGTCACGAACGAACGGTCGATCTTGAGCTGCTGCACCGGCAGCATCTTCAGGTAGCTGAGCGACGAATAGCCGGTACCGAAATCGTCGAGCGCCAGGCTGATGCCGATCTTGCGCAGGCGATCGAGCAGCGAGAATGCATCATCGACGGCCATGACCACCGACTCGGTTATCTCGAGCTTGACCCGGGAAGCCTCGATGCCGGTCTCATCGAGGATTTCCACAAGGGTGTCGACGAATTCGGGCCGCTCGAGCTGCTTCACCGAGAGATTCACCGAGACCTGCGGCAGTTCGAAGCCGCTCGCATGCCATTTCATGACCTGGCGGCAGGTCTCGCGCAAGACCCAGGTGCCCAGTGCGATGATGATGCCCGAATCCTCGGCCAGCGGAATGAAACGCGCCGGGGGTACGTTGCCGAGTTCAGGGCTGTCCCAGCGGACCAACGCCTCGGCGCCGACCAGACGCCCGCTCTCGGCTTCGACCTGCGGCTGCAGATGAACCGAGAGTTCGCCATTGCCCAGGGCACGGCGCAAAAGCATCTCGATCTGAATCCGTTCCTGGGCGTCGCGCGTCATTTCCGGCGTATAGAAATGGTAATGGCCACGCCCCATCGCCTTGGCGCGAAACATGGCGCTGTCGGCGTTGCGCAGGAGGTCGCTGACCGAGGTGCCATCGCTGGGGAATACGCTTATGCCAACCGATGCCGAAAGATACAGTTCGTGTTCGCCGAGGTGGAACGGCAACTCGAAGGCGCCGATTACCTCGCGCGCCAGCATCTCGACCTCCTCGTCGGTGCGTACGGCTTCCATGACGCAGATGAACTCGTCACCGCCGAGCCGCGCCAGCATGTCGATCAGCCGGACGTGCTCACACAGGCCGGCAGCCACCGAAACCAGCAATTCGTCGCCGACTCCGTGGCCGAGCGAATCGTTGACCTGCTTGAACTGGTCGAGATCGATGAACAAGACCGCCACGCGGTGATTCTTCCGGGCGGCATCGATCAGGCTGGCCTCCAGGCGCTCGATAAAATAGCGGCGGTTGGCCAGGCCGGTCAAGGGATCGTGGTAGGCGAGATAGTTCAACTTGCTCTCGGCCTGGCGGCGTTCGATGATCTCGCCCTCGAGCTGGCGATTGGAACGTCGCAGTTCCTCGGTCCGCGCATCGACCTGAACCTCCAGCGAACTGCGCGCCGTCTCAATTCGCTCCGCCTGGTCGTAGAGGATGCCCTGAGCCCGCCGCACCACCAGAAACTGCGCGAAGAACAGCAGGGCGAAGACCGCGACGACGACCGCCGTGACCAGCCAAAGCCCCTGCCGGAATGGCGTCATGAACGGCGTCACATCCTGATACAGTTCGAACACACCCTCGACCGCCCTGCCCTCGCTGGAAATCGGTACGTAGCTGGCCAGCAGATCGATGTTCGAGCGGCTGCCGGCGAGGGTCTCCACGCGGTCGTAATGGTTCAGGTCGCTGGTCACCTCGCCGGCGAGCGCCGACTTGAATCCCGGACTGTCGAGCCGGCTTTCACCGACCTGCGCGACATCAGTCGAAAAGATCGTCACCCCGAGGCGATTGTAGATCCTGAACCTGGCCACGCCCGTGCCTTCGAGCAGTGTGCCTACCCTGGTCTGCATCTCCTGCGATTCGTCCGACGCCTCGAGCATCGAGGCGTCGATGCCCACCGACGCCGCCATCAGGCCGGCCAGCGGCACACCAAGGGAATTCTCGATGACCCGCGCCATCGCCACATTGCGGTCTTCGGCCAGCATCGTCATCTGGCGTACCGACACTTCGCGGTACATCGTGCCGAGAAGCCCGGCCGCCAGCCCGATAAGGATCACGCTGAGCGTCGAAAAATAGCGGGAAAGGTTGAACATGGTTGCCTACAGGGAGTTCCGCAGAGCTTATTCGATGTCGCGAATTCGCGCCACCGCGTCTTCGACGCGCCGAACGGCGATGACTTCGATGCCGGCAATCGCCTGCTTCGGGCGATTGGCTTCCGGTATCAAGGCCCGGGTGAAACCAAGCTTGGCCGCTTCCCTGAGGCGCTCCTGTCCGCGTGGCGCCGGCCGGATCTCGCCGGCCAGCCCGACTTCACCGAACACTATAAGTTTGCTTGGCAACGGCTTGTTTTTCATGGAAGATGTTATGGACATGAGCACAGCAAGATCGGCTGCCGGCTCACTGATCTTGACCCCGCCAACGGCATTGACGAAGACATCCTGGTCGAAACAGACGATTCCGGCATGGCGGTGGAGAACGGCCAGCAACATCGCCAGGCGCTGCGCGTCGAGCCCGACGGTAAGCCGGCGCGGATTGCCATGCGCGGTATCGACCAGCGCCTGGATCTCGACCAGCAGCGGCCGCGTCCCCTCCTGCGTCACCATCACGCACGAACCGGCAACATCCTGCCCGTGTTGCGACAGGAACAGCGCCGACGGATTGTTCACGCCCTTCAGTCCCTTGTCGGTCATGGCAAAGACGCCGAGTTCGTTGACGGCGCCGAAGCGGTTCTTGACC
This sequence comes from Dechloromonas sp., assembly GCA_013693915.1. GTDB lineage: Bacteria > Pseudomonadota > Gammaproteobacteria > Burkholderiales > Rhodocyclaceae > Azonexus. The sequence goes on from CP059264.1 coordinate 2,359,925, forward strand.
GCGCGAACCAGCCGGAAGCTGGAATGCGTGTCACCCTCGAAGTAAAGCACCGTATCGACAATGTGCTCGAGCACGCGCGGCCCCGCCAGCGCGCCCTCCTTGGTCACATGGCCGACCAGGATGACCGTGATGCCGGCCTGCTTGGCCAACCGGGTCAGCTGGGCGGCGCATTCACGCACCTGGGCGACCGACCCGGGCGCACTCGAGAGCTGCTCCGACCACAGCGTCTGGATCGAGTCGATGACGGCGACCTGGGGCTGCTCTGCCTGCAGCGTGGCGAGGATGCGCTCGAGATTGATCTCCGCCATCAGTTGCAGCGACCGGGTGTCCAGTCCGAGCCGGCGCGCGCGCAGCGCGACCTGTTCGCCGGACTCCTCGCCGCTGACATAGAGCACCTCGCAGCCGGATGACATCAGCGCCAGCGCCTGCAACAGCAACGTGCTCTTGCCGATCCCCGGATCGCCGCCAATCAGCACGACGCCGCCGGCAACGAGACCACCGCCGAGAGCGCGGTCGAATTCGGCGATGCCGGTAGCGATACGCTCGCTTTCGCGCGCCTCGATTTCCGAAAGCTTCAGCAGGCGGGGAACCGGTGCAGGCGATTCGAAGCGGTGCCCGGTTGGCCTTTCCGCGGCACTCTCGACCAGCGTGTTCCATTCCCCGCAGCCGGGGCACTGTCCCTGCCATTTCGCGCTCGTAGCGCCACACTCGCTGCAACTGTAGATGGACTTGCCTTTTGCCATGATGGAACGAGGATACACCACGCGCAACGTGGCGACCACGTTCGGCCCGCTTCTCGATCTAGCCGGCGAGCGTTACCGGAACGCGCGGCGCCAGCGCGCAGAAGAGTTCGTAGGCGATCGTGCCCGCCGCGGCCGCTACCGCGTCGGCCGCCACCATCCCGGCGGCACCGTTGCCCCACAGCGTGACCGGTGCGCCGATGCCGGCGTCGGGAATGTCGGTCAGGTCGCAGGCCAGCATGTCCATCGACACCCGCCCGACGGTTCCCGTCAGGCGCCCCAGCACGGCAACCGGCGTGCCGCCGGGGGCATGGCGCGGATAGCCGTCGGCGTAGCCGCAGGCGACGATGCCGATGCGCATCGGCCGCTCCGCGACGAAGGTGCCCCCGTAGCCGACCCGATCGCCCGGAAGCAGCCGCTGGACGGCGATGATCTCGCTCTCGAGCGCCATCACCGGCTGCAATCCGAGGTCGTCGGCGCTGCAATCGACAAACGGGCTGGAGCCGTAGAGCATGATCCCGGGCCGCACCCAGTCGGCATGCGTCTGCGGGTAGCGCAACAGCGCCGCCGAATTGGCCAGCGTGACCGGCCCCGCCCAGTCGCCGGTCATCGCGGCAAAGCGCCTCATCTGCTCGTCGACGCCTCGTTCGCCGTCGGCCTCGGCGAAATGGGTCATCATCGTCACGGNTGACGTTGCCGGCTCCCGACAGGATTTCGCGTGCCCTGGCGAGGTCACCGCATCCAGTCCCAGCCGGTTCATTCCCGTATTGAGCTTGAGATGGATCGCCAGCGGCGAACCCCGCGGAGCGGCGTTCAGCAGCAGATCGAGTTGCTCCAGGCAGTGAATGACTGCGCTCAGGCCGTACTCGGCCGCCGCCCGCGCGTCGCGCGCGCCGAAGACCCNCTCGAGGAGCAGGATCGGCTGGCTGATGCCTGCCAGACGCAGGTCAACGGCGTTTTCGCATTCGAGAACGGCAAAGCCGTCCGCTTCCGCGCGCAACGTGTCGACGGCCCGCCACTGGCCGTGGCCGTAGGCATCGGCCTTGATCACCGCCCACGCCTTGGCGTCCGGGGCCAACCGCTTGGCCAGCCGGTAGTTGTGCAGGAGCGCGGCGCCTGAAATCAGCGCGCGGATCGGTCNGGGAGGTTGTCACGTAATAGCGTCCTTTAGTCTCTGGCGCGCGAACTGGACGAAGGCGCCGACCAGCCGCGACTGGAAGCGATCCTCCGGCTGGATCAGGTACAGTTTGCGCCGCAACGGCGGATGCAGCGGAATCGCCCGCAGCGTTCCGAGTTGCACTTCCCGCGCGACCTGAGTGCGCGCCATGATCGAGAACCCGAGCCCGGCCGCGACCACGGCCTTGATCGCCTCCGGGCTGCCGAGTTCCATCGGCGTCCTCAGCCCCTCGGGCGGCACGCCGTTGTCCCGGAAGTAGCCGGCGACCATCTCCCGCGTTGCCGATCCCGGCTCGCGCGAGACATAGTCATGGCCGGCCAGCGTCCGCGGCCCGACCCTTTCGCNTCCGGCCAACGGATGCGCCGGGGCGCAGATCATGGCGAGGTCGTCGTCGCGGCAGAAGTCGCAGGTCAGCCCCGGCTGCCGGGCCGCCGCCTCGATCAGGCCGACAGCGACCGTGTGGCCGGCGACGCGGCTGGCGATCTCCTCCGAATTGGCAACGACCATCTGCGGCCTCGCCTGCGGATAGCGCGCGCAGAAATCCACCAGAACGCCGGCCATCAGGCATTCGGCGACCATGGGAGTGGCCCCCAACGGCAGCGCCCCACGCACGTCGCCGGTCATTTCGCCAAGGCGCGTATCCAGTTCATCGCCGAGGCCGAGAATCCGCTGCGCGTAGGAAAACACCAGTTCGCCGGCCGGCGTCAGCGTGATGCCGCCCCGCCGGCGCTCGAAGAGACGGGTGTCGTATTGCTCCTCGAGTTGCCTGATCTGGAACGTGACCGCCGGCTGGGTCATGAACAAGGCCTCGGCCGCCCTCGTGAAGCTGAGATGTTCCGCCACGGCATGAAAGACCTGCAGACGCCGGTCCGCCATCATGTTTCTCCCTGTGAATCGCGCCTGCTATTCAAACACAAGACACGGGGCGATAGCCACCGGCACCCGGAAAGACGCCCATTTTACTGGGTCGACCGCACGATCCGCCGCCTTGTGTCGCCACGGTTCCGTGGTATAACCTGCGACGAAAGCAATATAACGAGACAAGAGCCCAAGTGCCATTCGGCTTCTACATCATCATGGCCGCGCAGTTTTTCTCCGCGCTGGCCGACAACGCCCTGTTGATAGCCGCCATCGCCGCCTTGCGCGACATGCACGCGCCATCCGAATACGAGCCCCTGCTCAAGACCTTCTTCACGGTTTCCTACGTTGCGCTCGCCGCTTTCGTCGGCGCCTTTGCCGACTCGATGCCGAAGTGGCGCGTGATGTTCATCAGCAATGCGATCAAGATCGTCGGGTGCAGCATGATGTTCTTCGGCGCCCACCCGCTGGTCGCCTATGCCGTCGTCGGCCTCGGCGCTGCCGCCTACTCGCCGGCCAAGTACGGCATCCTCACCGAATACCTGCCGCACCGCCTGCTGGTCGTCGCCAACGGCTGGATCGAGGGCCTCACCGTCGGCGCCATCATCCTCGGCGTCGTCATCGGCGGCACGCTGATCAAGCCCGAGATCGCCCACATGCTGCTGTCGTTCGATGTCCCGCTGATCGACACCGGGATCGACACGCCGGTCAAGATGTCGATCTCGATCGTCGGCGTCCTCTACGTGATCGCCGCGCTTTTCAACCTCTACGTGCCCGATACCGGCGTTGATCACAAGCCGCTCAAAAAGAACCCGTACTATCTGGCCCACGAGTTCAAGCATTGTTTCACCCTGCTATGGCGCGACCGCCTGGGGCAGATCTCGCTGGCCGTCACCACGCTGTTCTGGGGTGCCGGAGCGACCCTGCAATTCATCGTCATCAAATGGTCGGAGGTCGCCCTCGGGCTCGACCTGTCGAAGTCCTCGATGCTCCAGGGTGTCGTCGCCGTCGGGGTGGCGATCGGCGCCGTCGTCGCGGCCAAGTTCATTACCTTGCGCAAGTCGGTCCGGGTCATTCCGCTGGGCATCGCGATGGGCCTCATCGTGCTGACCATGAACTTCGTGCGCGAGGTCTGGCTGGCCGTGCCGCTGCTGATAATCATCGGCGCCCTCTCGGGCTTTTTCGTCGTGCCGATGAACGCGCTGCTCCAACACCGCGGCCACATCCTGATGGGCGCCGGACACTCGATCGCCGTGCAGAATTTCAACGAGAACCTGTCCATCCTGGTGATGACCGGCCTGTACTACCTGATGATCCGGCTCGATGTGTCGATCTACATCGTGGTCACCCTGTTCGGGCTTTGCGTCAGCGGGCTGATGTACGTGATCCGCCAGCGCCATCTCGCCAATCAGCGCGAGCGGGATGACGTCCGCCACCTCGACGACAGCGCCCACCACTAGGCGTGAGGTCTAGAAGGGCAGTTCCCCGCTGCCGGCAGCCATCGCCTCGCGCAGGCAGCGCCGCGCGAAGACCAGGTCTTCCCAGGCCTTGGCCTTTTCCGGCAGGTTGCGCAGCAAGTAGGCCGGATGGTAGGTGACGACCACCGGAATGCCCAGATACTCAAAACGCCGCCCGCGCAACGAAGCGAGCGACTTGTCGTCGTGCAGCAGAGAATGCACCGCTGCCTTGCCGAGCAGGACGATCACCCGCGGCCGCAGCAAGGCGATCTGACGCTCCAGCCACGGGCGGCAGGCAGCCATCTCGGCCGCCTCGGNGGTGCGGTTGCCGGGCGGCCGGCACTTGACGGCATTGCCGATNNGGACCTTGTTGCCGCGGGCGAGGCCGAGCGCCGCGAGCATGTTGTCGAGGAGCTTGCCGGCCTGGCCGACGAAGGGTTCGCCCTTGACGTCCTCCTCGGCCCCCGGACCCTCGCCGATGAACAGCCAGTCCGGGTCGAGATCGCCGACTCCGAGCACCGCCTGCCGGCGCTGCTCGCACAGCTGACAGGCCCTGCAGTTGGCGACGGCCGCCGCCAGATCGGGCCAATCCAGAGCGTCGACCGCAACCGCCTCCTGTGCCGGGACGGCCCTGGCAGCGGGTGCAGCAGTCGCTGCCGGCGCTGCGGCGGCCCGTTCCCCTGGCAAACCGGCCTGGGCCGTTTCACGCGCGCGCCAGATCGGCGTGATGCCCATTTCGGCCAACATCTGTTCGCGGGTCGGGTTCATCGCAGTCCGATCTCAAACACCAGCGCATCTTCGCGCCCGGCGACCGCCGGATAATAGCCCCGGCGCACGCCGATCTGCGCAAAGCCGAGACCTTGGTAGAAGGCGATCGCCTGCGTGTTCGCCGCCCGCACTTCGAGCAGCAATCTCACGGCGCCGCCGGCGCGGGCAGTTGCGATGACCTGCCGCAGCAGGCGGGCGCCATGCCCGTGCCGCTGCTGGCGCCGGTCGACGCCGATGACCAGCAGGTGCGCCTCGTCGACGATGGACATGAGCACGGAGAAGCCGACGAGATCGCCGCCCACCCGGAGAACCCGCATTTCGTGGCCGGCCGCGAGCGAATCGGCAAAGTTGCCGCGCGACCAGGGAAAAGCCTGCAGCGAGGCCTCGAGCGCGACCACGGCGTCGAGGTCATCCGCGGTCATCCGGGAAACCTCGGATTGCCCTGCCGNTGGTCACGCCTTGCCCTCGCTGCCGAGGCGCTCGTCGATCGTCCGGGCAACCTTGTCGCGGACGTAGAGCGGCGCCGCCAGCGCCGGGTCAATGCCACCGCCGTGCCGCAAGCGAGGCGCCGCCAGTCGCGCCACCGCGTCAGCCTGCGGCAGGATCCCGGGCAGCAGGCGAATCCCGGCATCGAGCAGGCGTCCGGCCAGGGCCGGATACACCGCCGGCGCGTTGCCGCAGGCGACCCAGCCTTCTCCCGCCGGCAGTTCGAGCATGGCGGGAAGCCCGAGGCGAATCTCCCCGAGCGGTTCATGGGCGTCGGCGCGCAGCTCGTAGGCTGCCAGATAGACCTCGCCCATGCGCGCGTCGAGCAGGCTGACAACGCGGTCTGCGCCAGCAGTCTCGGCCATCGCCGCCAGCCCGCAGACCGGCAGCAGCGGCAGGTCGGCGCCGACCGCCACGCCCTGGGCGACGGCGCAGGCGATGCGCAGGCCGGTAAAGGCACCCGGTCCGGCACCGAAGGCAATCCCGTCGAGCTGATTGAAGCCGATTCCCGCGTCGGCCACCAGATCCCTGACAAGCGGCAGCAGGGTTTCGGAATGCGGACGGCCGGAGGGACAGATCCGCTGCTCGATCACGCCGTCCCGCCACAACGCGCAGGTGCCGAAATCAGTCGATGTCTCGATGGACAGGATCTTCATGACCGGCATTTTACCGGAGCGCCGCCGGCGCCGCGCATCATGCAACCGGCGACAAGCTGCCGCTCAGCGCCACCCGCCCCGCTGCCCGCGACCGCCGCCGCCATGCCCGGGCGGCGGACCATAGCCGCGCATCTCGTCGCGCATCCGCTGGCGGTCGTCCTGGGGCATCGGCCGCCATTGCTCGCGGCGGTCCTCGCGCATCCGCTGGCGGTCGTCCTGCGGCATCTGCCGCCACTGCTCGCGCATCTCCTGCCGCATCTGGCGGCGCTGGTCCGGCGGAATCTGCGCGAGCGCCGCCCCCGCCACAGCCGACAAGGCCGAGAACACGAGCAGCAAGCGCGCCATCTTTCGCCAGACAGACATCTTCATGACCTTCCTTCTTGACCCGGCTCCATTCTTGCATTGCTCGGGCAAGGCAGCGAGCAGCCTGGCCGGCCGCTTTGTAACAACTTGTTTCCGGCTCCGCGGCTGAAAAAGCTTGTTACCATTGGCCGCGTGCCAACCATGACCCGCGGATTATCCTTCACTCTATGAACGACAGACAACAGCGCCTCCTCGTCGTNGACGACGACAGCCGCCTGCGCGACCTGCTGGTCCGCTACCTCGGCGAACAGGGCTTCGAGGTCAGGGCCGTCGGCGATGCGCCGCAGATGGACAGGTTGCGCACACGCGAACATTTCGACCTGGTCGTCCTCGACCTGATGCTGCCCGGCGAGGACGGCCTGACGATCTGCCGGCGCCTGCGCGGCACCGGCGACACAACGCCGATCATCATGCTGACCGCCAAGGGCGAAGAGGTCGACCGCATCGTCGGACTCGAAATGGGGGCCGACGACTATCTGCCCAAGCCGTTCAACCCGCGCGAACTGCTCGCCCGCGTTCACGCCGTGCTGCGCCGCCAGTCATCGGCGCCNCCCGGCGCACCGCAGGCGGACGAGCCAGCGGTCCGCTTTGGCGGCATCGAGGTCGACTTCGCCGCGCGCNNGCTCAAGCGCGGCGACGAACTGCTGCCACTGACCACCGGCGAATTCGCCGTCCTCAAGGTACTCCTGCAGCATCCGCGCCAGCCGCTTTCGCGCGACAAGCTGATGGCCCTCGCCCGTGGCCGCGAGCAGGGCCCGTTCGACCGCGCCATCGACGTTCAGGTTTCGCGCCTGCGCAAGTTGATCGAAAGCGACCCCGCCCAGCCGCGCTACCTGCAGACGGTCTGGGGATTCGGTTATGTCTTCGTGCCGGACGGCGCCGAGCGGCAATGATTCCGCGCACGCTGCTGGCGCGCACCTTCCTGTTGCTGGCAGCCCTCGTCATCCTGACGACTTCCGCCTGGCTGAGCCTGTTCCGCTACATCGAAGCCGAGCCGCGCGCCAGGGAAACGGCCCAGCTTGCGGCTTCCGCGGTCAACCTGATCCGGGCCGCACTTTTCGCCGCCGCTCCGGAAAGACGCCCGGCGCTGTTCAGCGACCTGTCCACCTGGGAAGGCATCCGCCTCCTGCCGGCCGAGGCTGACGACCGCATCGAGGCGATGCCGGATTCCCGCTTTCACCGCCTGATCGAACGCGAGTTGCTGGCGCGCCTCGGACCGCACACCAGGATCGCCGCCGAGGTCGACGGCGTCTCCGGCTTCTGGGTCAGCTTCCGCCTCGACGAGCACGACGAGGACGAATACTGGCTGATCCTGCCGCGCGAACGCGCAACGCGGACGGTTGCCGGTCACTGGCTGATCTGGGGCCTGCTGGCGCTGGCGCTGGCGCTTGCGGTCGCCTGGCTGATCGCGTCGCGCATCAGTCGCCCGCTCAAGGCACTGGCCATCTCGGCCAAGGCCGTCGGGCGCGGCCTGAATCCGACACCGCTCCCGGAATCGGGCGCCGAGGAATTGCGCCTGCTGGCCGGTGCCTTCAATGCCATGGCCGCCGACCTGCAGCGGCACGAAAGGGATCGGGCGGAAGTCCTCGCCGGCATCTCGCACGACCTGCGCACTCCNCTCACCCGCCTGCGCCTGGAGGCCGAAATGAGCGTCGCCGATGAATCGGCACGACAGTCGGTCGTCGACGACATCGAGCAGATGGAAGCCGTCATCGCCCAGTTCATGGATTACGCGCGCACCGATCTTGGCGAAGAAGCCGTTGCCACCGACCTTGGAGCCCTGCTTGCTGGAGTGGTCGAACGCCAGCGGCAGCGCGGGCAGCCGATCCGATTGACCGCCGACGCTATTCCCGAACTGGCGGTTCGCCCGCGCGCCCTGACCCGGGCGATCGGCAACCTGATCGACAACGCGGTGAAATACGGGGGCGGCGAGGTTTCGGTGAGTTTGTCGCGGCAGGCGGGAGAAATCTGGATCGAAGTCGGCGATCGCGGCACCGGGATTCCGGCCAGCGAGACCGAGCGCCTCAAGCGTCCATTCACGCGGCTGGACGTCGCCCGCAGCAACGCCACCGGCACCGGCCTCGGCCTCGCCATCGTCGACCGCATCGCCCGCCTCCACGACGGGCGGCTGGAGCTGCTGCCGAATCCCGGCGGCGGACTGCTGGCAAGACTGGTCGTCATCGCCGCGACCGGATAGGGACCCACCGCGAGGAGCGGTTGGGCGAGCCGGGAAAGACAAAGCGGATAGGCGCGTGCTATTCTCTTCGACTACGGCGCGAGGTGGGGAAGGCGCCGGTCAGGCTCGTGCCGGTTCTGGAACATTGGTCAATCAGGAGGGAATGTCATGTCGATCGGACGCATCGCGTTGATCTTGGTCGGACTGGTCCATTGTGGCTTGGTCCACGCGCAGCAGGGCAGCGCGGCGAGCATTCGCGGTGCCGGAGCAACGCTTCCGGCAACAATCTACACATCCTGGGGGCAGGGCTTCGCCAAGGAAAGATCGATTCCCGTGGCCTTCCAGGCTGTCGGTTCGGGCGAAGGGGTCAAGCGCATCATCGCCCGGGAAGTCGACTTCGGCGCCAGTGATGCAGCCGTCTCGCGCGAGGAGATCAAGCGCAACAACCTGTTCCAGTTTCCCACGGTCGTCGGCGGGATCGTGCCGGTGGTCAGTTTCCGCCCCGGCGGCTCGGGACAACTGCGGCTGACCGGGACCGTCCTGGCCGACATCTTTGCCGGGCGGATTACCGAGTGGAACGATCCGCGCATCGCCGAACTGAATCCGGGCAGCGACCTGCCCAAAGTGGCCATCACCCGCATCGTCCGCGAAGACAATTCGGGCACAACCGCCGCCTTCACCAGCTACCTGTCCATGGTCAATGACAACTGGTCGCGTTCGATCGCGAGCGGCAATACCGTGTCCTGGCCGGGGACCGTCACCAAGGCGCGCGGCAACGATGGCGTCGTCGAAGCCCTGAAAGGCGCGCGCGGGGCGATTACCTATGTGTCGCTGGACCGTATCGCACGCGACAAGCTCAACCCGGTTCTGCTGGAAAACCGCCAGGGCAAGTTCGTCGCGCCTTCGGAGGCCGGCCTGAAAGCGGCGGTCAAGGCATCGGCGATGAACCTGACGGCCGATGAATACGCGTCGCTGCTCAACATGCCGGGCAGCACCACCTGGCCGATCACGCAAGCGACCTTCGTCCTCGTCGATCGGGCGCCGAAGACTGCCGCGAGCGTTTCGCAGACCCTGAGTTTCTTCTACTGGGCATTCATGAAGGGCGACGACATCATCACCAACACGGGTTTCGTGCCCTTGCCGACCGCCATGCAGGCGCGAATCACGGGTCGCTTCAAGGAAGAGATAAAACCCCAGGATGGCGGCCCCCTGCAGTTCATGAAGTAGGCGGCGCCAGCGGGGATATGTTCGCGGCCGGGGCTCAGGCGGCCCCGGCGAGCAGCGGGAACTCGGCAATGACCCTGTAGGACGACCCGTGCGACGACGGGGTCGAGCGCGCCAGGACGAACTGCCGGTTGCTCCACGCAACCGGCTCGCACCCCGGCATTTCGCCATCGAGCGCGACCAGCTTGCGCACCAGCGTGACATGCGGGATGAAGGTTCGCCGGGCATCGGCGACGACGAATCCGGCTGCCGGCAATGCCGCGGCGAGGGCGGCCGCCAGCCCGGCGAGCGCCGCGGGCGGAACGCTGCACCCGGCCTGGAATATCCGGTTGTGGCGCCACAGGCCGAAGCGGTCCAGCGTCATCGCGAAGGCTTCGCAGCGCACCTCGCGCGCCGCGCGCTCGAGATCCGGCAGGCGTTCGACCGCCAAGTCACCGAGGAACGCCAGGGTCAGGTGGATCGCTTCCGGACGTATCGCCCGCCCGCCGGCCCTTGCGGCAAACGAATCGGCGACATCCGCCAGATACCTTGCGGATTCCGGCGGCGGCCACAGGGCGAAGAAGACCCGCGCCTGCTCGGGCCGCGTTCCGGGCTGCTGGCCGCTCTCAGGGCGCACGTTCGACGAGCACCACCGCCTGCGCCTCGATCGCTTCCTGGCGCCCGAGATAGCCGAGCTTCTCGTTGGTCTTGCCCTTGATATTCACGGAATCGGGCGAAATTCCGAGGTCGACCGCGACATTCGCCACCATCGCCGCCGCGTGCGGCGCCAGTTTGGGTTGCTGGGCGATGAGCGTCGCGTCGACGTTCGCCGGGCGCCAGCCGCGTTCTGCCAGCAGGGCGACGGCGGCGCGCAGCAGGACGCGGCTGTCGGCGCCCTGGTAGCGCGGGTCGCTGTCGGGAAAATGGCGGCCGATGTCGCCCAGCGCGAGGGCGCCGAGCAAGGCGTCGGTGATCGCATGCAGCAGCGCATCGCCGTCCGAATGGCCGAGCAGGCCGGTTTCATGGGAAATCTCGACACCGCCGAGGATCAGCTTGCGGCCGGCGACCAGCCGATGCACGTCGTAGCCCTGCCCGACCCGAAAGTTCATTTTCGCCCCNNTGAGGATCAGCGTCGCCAGGACCAGATCGGCCGGGTAGGTCACCTTGAGATTGGTCGCGTCGGCGCGCACCAGGCGCGGCTTGAGGCCGAGCGCCTCGATCGCCCCGGCTTCGTCGGTGACGGCGCGGCACTTTTCCAGAGNCCTCCTGAGAACCCCGTAGCGGAACATCTGCGGGGTCTGCGCCTGCCACAGGCCGTCGCGCTCCTCGGTGGCGGCGATGCGCTGCTCGCCATCGGCCCGCTTCAGGGTATCGGCGACCGGAACGGCGAGGATGCCGCCGACCTCGTCATCCGCCAGCCCAGCCAGCAGCGCGGCGAGCATTTCCTGGCTGAGGCACGGGCGGGCAGCGTCGTGCACCAGGATCCAGTCGTCGTCGCCAGCCACCATGGCCGCCGCCCGCAATCCGTTGCCGACGCTGTCGGCCCGCGTCGCGCCGCCGCAGCGCAGGGTTTCCAGCTTGGGACCGAGTTCCGACCAGTCGTAACGATCCCATTCGCGATCGTCCGGCGCGAGGACGACCCAGACGCGGTCGATTTCGGGACAAGCCGCCAGCGCGGCCAGCGTATGATGGAGCAAAGGGCGCCCGAGCAGGCTCAAGTACTGTTTCGGCTTTTCCGAACCGAAGCGCGATCCGCTTCCGGCAGCGGGAACGATTGCGAAATGGCGTGGCATGGACTAATTTTACTGAATAAAGCAAAGCAGGAGAAAAGGCCATGAGCTTCGTCGATCCCGAACTGGCAGGGCCCGTCCAGGCCTTCGCCACGGCACTGGGGATCGGACTGCTGGTCGGCATGGAGCGCGAACGCCGCCCGGAATCCGCGGCCGGGTTGCGCACCTTTGCGCTGGTTTCCATGCTCGGCTGCCTGTTTGCCCTGCTCAGCGACAAGACCGGCGGCCCTTGGCTCCTGCTAACCGGCCTGCTGGTCATTGCCGGCGCGATGATCGCCTCCAATTTTTCGGCGCGCCAGGAGGAGCAGTATCGCGGCTTCACCACCGAAGCGGCGATCATCGTCACCTATGGGCTCGGCGCGGCGGTCTGGTCCGGCTACGCGACGCTGGCCGTCATGCTCGCCATCGCGACCACCGTGCTGCTCTACTTCAAGGCGGAACTCAGCCGCATCAGCCGGCGGATGACGCCGAAGGACATCAATTCCATCCTCCAGTTCGCCGTGCTGTCGCTGGTCGTCCTGCCGATTCTCCCGAGCCAGGACTACGGGCCCTACGGCGCCCTCAATCCGCGCCAGATCTGGTGGATGGTCGTCCTCATTTCCGGCCTTGCCCTGGCCGGCTACCTTGCCCTGCGCATCATCGGCGCCCGCCACGGCGCAGCCTTCCTCGGCATCTTCGGCGGCCTGGCATCGAGCACGGCAACGACCATGATGTTCTCGCGCCACGCTCGTGACCATTTCCATCTGGTGCGCATGGCGGCAATCGTGATCCTGATCGCCAACCTGATGGTCATGATCCGTCTCGGCGTCGTCGCCGGCGTCGTCGCGCCGACGCTGGTCGGGAAGATTGCCGTCGTCTTCGCCTGCGGCCTGGTGCCCGGCCTGGCGTTCACGCTCCACGGCTGGAAGATTCTCAACGCCGGCGGCGAACTGCCGATGCCCTCGGTCAAGAACCCGACCGAACTCAAGACCGCGATTTCCTTCGGCCTCCTCTACGCGATCGTGCTGCTCGCTTCCGCCTGGCTCCAGGACATCGCCGGCAACCGGGGTCTCTACGTCGTCGCGCTGGCGTCCGGCCTGACTGACGCCGACGCCAGCGTGCTGTCCGCCCTGCGCCTGTACAACCTCGAGAAGATTTCGGCCAACCATGCCGTTACCGCCGTGACGCTGGCGCTGATGGCCAACCTGACCTTCAAGGTTGGTCTCGTCGTCAGCATCGGTGGTGGCCAGCTGGCACGCCATGCACTGCCCGGCCTGCTCGCTATCGGCGGCGGCATGGCTCTTGGATTATTGCTCGTTTGAGGAGTCGACCGTGACCATCACCCGCTCTCCCGCCGTCGCCGGCATGTTCTACCCGGCCAGCCCGGCCGTCCTCGCCGCCACCGTCGACCAGTTGCTGGCCGCCGCGCCGCCGAGCGAAGCGCTGCAACCCAAGGCGCTGATCGTGCCCCACGCCGGTTACGTCTACNNCGGGTCGACCGCCGCCATGGCGTATGCGGCGCTGGCCCCGTGGCATTCGACGATCCGCCGCGTGGTGCTGCTCGGCCCGACCCATCGGGTTGCGGTCGACGGCATCGCCGTGCCGAAAGCCGAAGCCTTCGCCACGCCGCTCGGCACCATCCCGCTCGACGGCGCGGCCATCGCCCGCCTCGCCGCGCTGCCGCAGATCGTCTGCAGCGACCGGGCCCACGCCGAGGAACACTCGCTGGAGGTCCATCTGCCCTTCCTACAGCGCCTGCTCGACGAATTCACCCTCGTTCCGCTTGCCGTCGGTCACGCGCCGCCCGAAGCCGTCGCCGAAGTCCTCGGCCTGCTCTGGGGCGGGCCGGAAACGCTGATCGTGATCAGCTCGGATCTCTCGCACTTCCTGTCCTACGCCGCCGCCAACCAGGTCGACCGCGACACCTGCCAGCATATCCTCCAGCTCGACACCCGCATCCGCACGGACCAGGCCTGCGGCGCCTACCCGGTCAACGGCCTGCTGCTTGCCGCCCGCCGGCGCGGCCTGGTCCCGCAACTGATCCACCGCTGCAATTCCGGCGACACCGCCGGTGACCGGCAGCGCGTCGTCGGCTATGCCGCGTTCGCCTTCCACGAGGCCNNAAGGAAAATGGCTGAACTGGGAACGACATTGCTGACGCTGGCGCGCAACGCCATCGCCGCCTGCTTCGGGCAGGCCGGCACTGCTGCGGTCGACCTGCCCGAATTGCACGAACCGGGCGCCACCTTTGTCACCCTCACCCAGCACGGCCAGCTGCGCGGCTGCATCGGCAGTCTCGAAGCGTGGCGCCCGCTGCTTGCCGACGTTCAGGAAAACGCCCGCAGCGCGGCCTTGCGCGACCCGCGCTTCAAACCGCTGACCGCCGAGGAACTGCCGCTTACCCGCGTCGAGGTTTCGCTGCTGACTCCCGCAGAACCGATGTCCTTCACCAGCGAAGCCGACGCGCTCGCCCAGTTGCGCCCCGACCGTGACGGCGTGATCTTCATTGCCGGCCGCCATCGCTCGACCTTCCTGCCGCAGGTGTGGGAGCAACTGCCCGACCCGGCCGTCTTCATGGCCCACCTCAAGCAGAAATCCGGGCTGCCGGCCAGCTACTGGGGACCGGACGTCAGGCTGGAACGTTACACTGTCACCAAATGGAAGGAACCCACACCATGAACCCGTCAGAAACTCTCTACCCCGGCCGCTGGTGGCACGCCCTGAGCGACGGCCGCGTGCAATGCGACCTCTGTCCGCGCGACTGCCAGTTGCACGAGGGCCAGCGCGGCGCCTGCTTCGTCCGCCAGATGGTCAATGGCGCGATGCAGCTGACCACCTACGGCCGCTCCTCCGGCTTCTGCATCGACCCGATCGAAAAGAAGCCACTCAACCACTTCCACCCGGGCAGCAGCATCCTCTCGTTCGGCACCGCCGGCTGCAACCTCGCCTGCAAGTTCTGCCAGAACTGGGACATCTCCAAGTCGAAGGACATGGACCGCCTGATGGACGAGGCCAGCCCGCAGACGATCGCCCGCGCCGCCCAGCGCTATGGCGCCGACAGTGTCGCCTACACCTACAACGACCCGGTGATCTTCGCCGAATACGCCATCGACACCGCGCTCGCCTGCCGCGAACTAGGCATCCGCAACGTCGCCGTCACCGCCGGCTACATCCATCGCGAACCGGCGAAGGAATTCTTCGCCGTCATGGACGCCGCCAATGTCGACCTCAAGGCCTTTACCGACAGCTTCTATCACAAGCTCTGCGTCGGTCATCTGCAACCGGTGCTCGACATCCTCGCCTACATCCACCACGAGACCGACTGCTGGCTGGAAATCACGACCCTGCTGATCCCCGGCAGCAACGACAGTCCCGAGGAGATCAACGAACTCGCGACCTGGGTCGGCCGCGAACTGGGGCCGGACGTGCCGCTGCACTTCACCGCCTTCCACCCCGACTGGAAGATGGACGACGTCCCGCCGACGCCGCCGGCCACCCTGACCCAGGCCCGCCGCATCGCCCGCGATGCGGGCCTGCATCACGTCTTCACCGGCAACGTGCACGACAGCGAGGGCGGCACCACCTACTGCCCGGGCTGTCATGCCGCGCTGATCGTCCGCGACTGGTACGACATCCGGCGCTACGACCTGACGCCCGAAGGCCGCTGCCCCCACTGCCAGACCACCATCGCCGGCCGCTTCGGCAGGACGCTCGGCCGCGACGGCCACGCCTTCGGGCCGCGGCGGATTCCGGTGCATCTGGCCGCCTGAGCATTGGCCGCGGCGTGCACAGCGGGTCGCCATGACTGCAGACGGCCACCATGGCGCTGGCGAACAGGCGGCTCTCGTCGCCGCGCTGAGGAATCCCGCCTGCTATCCGCATCCGGCCGGGCAGGTCGAAGTGATCGAGACGCATATCTCGTACGTGCTGTTGAGCGGCGCCCATGCCTACAAGATCAAGAAAGCGGTCGCGCTGGGATTTCTCGATTTCAGCACCCTCGCCAGACGCCGCTTTTTCTGCGAGGAGGAGTTGCGGCTCAACCGCCGTCTGGCTCCCGAACTTTATCAGGCGGTGGTGGCGATCACCGGTCCCCGCGATGCGCCGCACTTCGCGGGAAGCGGCGAAGCCATCGAGTATGCGGTGCAGATGGCCCGCTTCCCGCAGGAGGCGCTGCTCGACCGGCAACTGGCGGCGGGCGTCCTTTCCCCGGATGTGATCGACCAGCTCGCTGATCGGCTGGCCGATTTTCACGAGCGGGCGGAACGGGCTCCGCCCGACCGGCGCTTCGGCTCGCCGGCAGCGGTGTGGGAACCGATGGCGCAGAACTTCGCCCAACTCGGCGAAGAGCTGTCCGGCGCCGCCCACGACCCGCGGCTCGCCGACCTGGAAGCGTGGAGCCGCCAACGCTTCAGCCAGTTGGCCGACCTGCTCGCGACCCGCCTGGGTGACGGCTGGATCCGCGAATGCCATGGCGACCTGCATCTCGGCAACATTGTCGTGACAGCCGCCGGGTTGCGGGTTTTCGACTGCATCGAATTCGACCCCGGGCTGCGCTGGATCGACGTCCTCAACGAGATCGCCTTTCTCACCATGGACCTGGCGGAGCGTGGCCGCGCCGACTACGGGCATCGCCTGCTCAACCGCTATCTGGAGGCGATGGGCGATTACCGCGGTCTGCCGCTGCTCGCCTTCTACACCGTNCACCGCGCCCTGGTGCGGGCCAAGGTCGCCGCGATCCGGGCCAGCCAGGAGAACCCCGCAGAAAGGCTGGCGGAACTCGCCAACTGCGACCAGTACCTGGACTGTGCGGCGAGAGCGACCCTTCCGCGCAACCCCAGACTGCTGCTCATGCACGGGCTTGCCGGTTCCGGGAAGAGCCGGCTTGCGCAGCAACTGCTGGAGAGACTGGGCGCGTTGCGCATCCGTTCGGATGTCGAGCGCAAGCGCCTTTGCGGCCTGCCCGCCCTCGCCCACAGTGACTCCGCTGTCGGCGACGGGATCTACGACGCGGCGGCAACCACGGCAACCTATGACCGCCTCGTCGGGCTGGCTGAGCAAATCCTTGCAGCCGGCTATCCGGTGCTGGTGGACGCAGCCAACCTCAAGGTCTGGCAGCGCGCGGCATTCCGGGATCTGGCGGCAGCNTCGGGGGTTCCCTTCGTCATCCTCGCCTGCGTTGCGCCGGAAGCGGTCCTGCAGTCCCGGCTGGCGACCCGCCAGGCGGCCGGCCGCGACGCCTCGGAGGCGGACCAGGCGGTGCTGGCGTACCAGATGCGCACCTGCGAAGCCATTACGCCCGATGAAGAAGCCTGCACTTTCCGCATCGACACCAGCGCCCCGTTCCCGGACGCGCTGCCGGCAGCGCTGCAGGACGTTCCGGCTGCATGCTGGCCTGCCCCCGCCCGCTGAAAGCCCGAACATGCCCGCCCGTTCCTGCCACCTGACAGCAAGAACCGACGAAGCGCTGCTCGTCGCCCTGGCACTTGCGCATCGGGTGCGTTGATGGAGTGGCAGACCTTTCCCCACGAGGCCGATGTCGGCGTCCGCGGCAGCGGCTCGACCCTGGCCGATGCCTTTGCCGGCGCCGCCACCGCGATGACATCGGTGATCTGCGATCCGGGCCGAATCGCGGATAGCCAGGCGGTGACCGTCGAATGCGCCGCGCCGGACGTCGAGTTGCTGCTCGTCGATTGGCTGAACGCGCTGATCTATGAAATGGCGACGCGGCGCATGCTGTTTTCGCGATTCGCCGTTGATATCGACGGTCACCGCCTGACGGCCACCGCCTGGGGCGAGCCGGTCGACATTACGCGCCATCGGCCGGCGGCCGAGGTCAAGGGCGCCACATACTGTGAACTGGCGGTCGGGCGCCAGGCTGACGGCTGCTGGCTGGCCCAGTGCGTGGTCGACGTCTGAGTCGGGCGCGTCCCCGAAACCATGATGCGAAGGCAGAGAATGAACATTTCAAGACTGAAACGCCGCGGCGACCATGAATGGGAACTGCCGGTGGCGGGCCGCATGCGGGTACCNGGGGTGATCTTCGCGTCGCGCGAATTGCTGGAAGCGATGGACGAAAAGGTCGCCGAGCAGGTGGCCAACGTAGCCAGCCTGCCCGGAATCGTCACGGCGTCGTACGCGATGCCCGATGCCCACTGGGGCTACGGCTTCCCCATCGGCGGCGTCGCCGCCTTCGATGCCGAGGACGGCGGCGTCGTCTCGGCCGGCGGAGTCGGTTTCGATATCTCCTGCGGCGTGCGCACCCTGCGCACCGGTCTCACACTCGCCGACCTCGACACGCACAAGGCGCGCCTGGCCGATGTGCTCTTCGCGCGCATACCGGCCGGGATAGGCAGCACCGGCAGCATCCGCCTCGACGCCAGGAGCATGGAGGCGATGCTNCGAGGGGGCGCGCGCTGGGCGGTGGAGGCGGGTTACGGATCGGCAGCCGACCTCGCCCACATCGAGGAACATGGCCGGGTTGCCGGCGCCGATCCGGCCTGCATCTCCGAACTGGCCAGAAAGCGCCAGCGCGACGAAATGGGCACGCTGGGTTCGGGCAACCACTACCTCGAGGTGCAGGTGGTCAGCGAGATTTTTGACGCCGCTTCCGCTCACGCCTACGGGCTGGCTGCCGGGGACATCCTGGTCAGCATCCATTGCGGCTCGCGCGGCCTCGGTCACCAGATCGGCACCGACTACCTGCGCGAGATGGTGGTCGCGGCGCCGGCCGCCGGCATCGCCCTGCCCGACCGCGAGCTGGCGTGCGCTCCGATCAAGTCCGCGCTCGGCCAGCGCTATCTCGGCGCCATGCGCGCCGCCATCAACTGCGCGCTCGCCAACCGGCAAATTCTGACCCGCCTGGCGCGAGACGCCTTTGCCGAGGTATTTCCCGGCGTCAGGCTGCCGCTGCTCTATGACGTATCGCACAACACCTGCAAGGAAGAGGTTCACATGGTCGGCGGCCACAAGCGCCATCTGTTCGTGCATCGCAAGGGTGCGACGCGGGCTTTCGGGCCCGGGCACGCCGAGTTGCCGCGCGAATACGCGGCCGTCGGGCAACCGGTGCTGATCGGCGGCAGCATGGGAACGGCATCCTACATCCTCGCCGGTGCGGCAGGGACCGAGGAACGCGCCTTCGGCTCGGCCTGTCATGGCGCCGGTCGCGCGATGAGCCGCCATGAGGCCACGCGCCGCTGGAACGGGCGCGCGCTGATCGACGATCTGGCGGCGCGCGGCATCCTGATTCGCAGCCCGAGCTGGCGTGGCGTCGCCGAGGAGGCGCCGCTCGCCTACAAGGACGTCGGTGCCGTGGTCGATGCCTCCGACCACGCCGGGCTGGCCGGGAAAGTGGCCCGGCTCGCACCGCTGGTCTGCATCAAGGGCTGAACGGTCTGGCGGTTCGGCCAGCGCGGCAGCCGACGGCCTGTTTCATCGGTCGTCCGGAGAAACACCGCCTTGCGCGATCGTCGTCTCCAGCAATTGTTGCATCCGCTGCCAGTGCGATCCTTCCCAGAAGACGCGACGACAATGATCGCAGATGGTGAAATGTTCATGTCTGACTTGAACTGATGGCGGCAACTCATTGACAATATATTTCTTTTCGATTCCACGAACAGGTGCATTACATTCCAGGCAAAGGGTGAACGGGCTGAAGCTGCGCGCCAGATCGAGCCGTGCCACAATCTCGCCGAACTGCCGCGCCGGCTTCAACGCACGCACATAACAGCCGTGGCTGATGCCGCGCTGCTTGAGCAGGTCGCGGTCGCGCGTCAGCACGACACGTCGTTCACGGCTGGCGATCTCGGCGATCTCGCTGTCCAGGTAGTCGTTGCGATACAAGGTATCGAAACCTGCCATGCGCAGCAGCCGGGCGAGTCCGCCCAGATGGGAATCGGCGACGAAGTGAATCACCGGCAGCGGCCACTCGCGCAGGCGCAGCAGCGGCTTGATGGCGAGCGAATCGAACCGGGGNNTGACGGCCACGCGATCCCCGTCGCGCAAGAGGCGGTCGAACCCGGCCGCCTGGCCATTGGCCAGAATCAGTTCTACCTCGGTATGCGGCACGCCGAGCGCCTCGATCATGTGCTTGGTGGTGGCATTGCGCGCGCAGGGAACCGGAAACTCCCGGTGGCGCTGTCCGGGCAGCAGGAAGTCGTTGAGTTCGTCATGGAAGCGAAATGTCGCAGCAACCATTTGCCTGAAATGTCCACAGTAGGTCGACCCGTCGAGTCATCGCGGTGTGTAAGCCGGAAGATGGCCGGAGCCCAAAACGAGAGTTCCCGCGCGTTGACCGCGACAACTCCTTGCCGGAAGGCAAAACGACCGAAAAAGACGACACTATGAGGCCACACGACGAAAATCCGCTATTCGGGAAGCACAAACCAAGACCATGGGCTTGTCGTCTTATGGGTTCTTATGCTTCCCGAAACAGGCTTACCCAGAATCATTCAAAGCGGACAACAATCTGCTTTCCATCTGACCTTGTGCAAACCCCGGCTGGACCTTGGCCTGCTTCCCAAACCAGCAGGCATCGAATCGTTTCCCCACTTTGGGCACGTAGTACCGGCGATGCCGAGTTCTTTATATGATCCCTGTCCATGCCGCTGACAATTTGGTCGTAATGTTTGCCAAAGCCATACAATTTACGCAATTGTGCGATGTCTTGAAACTGCTGAATTACAAATCCCCGCCCCTCATATCGTGCTCCTTCAAGTTCCAGAACCATTACCGGCTCTTCTGTTCCCTCGTGACTAAAGGAGCCGACGACGGGTGTCGCGTTGTCAGCTGATACCAGTCGATGGGAATGCCCGGCACAACCGGAAATAGTCACGCCAAGAATACTTGTGGCGAGCATTTTTTGGTCATAGACATGCGGCCTCCCTGTTACTTCAACACGAAGCGAACCGTTGCCGGGGCTTTGCCCGGGACGGATACCAAGGCCACAATCTTGCTGTTGGCAAGTTTGAAACTGCCTGCGGCCTCCAGTGCCGGGCCAGCCGGTTTCAACTCGACTTCCTGCTTGTCGGCACCAACGAGGATGGTCAGTTTGGCGTTGGTCTTTGAGACATCCACCGGCTTGCCATGATCGCGCAAATACAACTGGATCAGATCCGGCTTGGCCACCAGTTCGTAATCCATATCCTTGACCTCGCTGACCACGCCGCCGTAGAGCGGCTTGTGTTCGTGGTCATGTCCGTGGCCATCAGCGGCGAAAGCGGGGCCTGACATGGACAAGGTGAAAGCGGTGAGCAGATGAATCGTTTTCATGGTTTTCCCTTTCGTTGAGAAATAATCAAAGAGCCCCGGCATCCCGGTCATTCATTAGTTGTTCCACATCCTTGCGGCCAAAGAGCCAGAACATGACGGGCGTCAGGAAGGTGTCGAGCAAGGTCGAACTGATTAACCCGGAGAAGATGACCACCGCCACCGGATGCAAAATTTCCGTGCCGGGGCGCTCGGCCTCGAACAACAATGGCGCCAGTGCAAACGCCGTCACCAGAGCTGTCATCAAGACGGGGGCAAGACGTTCCAGCGAGCCGCGCAGGATCATTTTGTGGTCGAAGTTCTCGCCTTCCATACGCATCAGGTTGATGTAGTGGCTGACTTTGAGAATTCCGTTGCGCACCGAGATGCCGGCCAGCGTGATGAAGCCGACCAGCGCGGCGACCGACAGCGGCTGCCCGGAAATCCACAAGCCGAGCACTGCGCCAACCAGCGCCAGCGGAATGTTGGCCATGATCAGCGCCGACAGCACGACCGACTTGTAGCGACTAAAGAGCACCACGAACATCAGCACCAGAGAGACGATAGAGAGCAGACCAACCAGCCGCGAAGCCTCTTCTTGCACCTGGAACTGTCCACCCAGGGTGATGAAGTAGCCTTCAGGCAGTTTGCTTTCGCCGACGACCTTGCGGATGTCCTCAACGATGTCGGACAGCGCCCGCCCTTGCGCGTTGGCCGAAATCACGATGCGCCGCTTGCCGTCGTCGCGGCTGACCTGATTCGGCCCATCGCCGTCCTCGATGGTGGCAATTTTTGACAAGGGAATCGGGCCGCCGGGCGTCTCCAGCAATATCTGCCCCAAGCCTTGCAACGAGCGGGACGACTCGGGCACGCGCACGACCAGCGCAAAGCGCCGGCCGCCCTCGACCACCTGCGTTACTTTTTCGCCTTCGACCAGGCTTTGCAGGGTTGCCAGAATCTGCGGCGTCGGCACGCCGTATTGCGCGGCCGTCGCGTAGTTGACGATGACCTTGATCTGCGGGGCCAGCACCTGCTTCTCGATTTCCAGATCGGCGATGCCGGGAATGCCGGCCAGCCTGCCGCGCAAGGCGTCGGCCTGACCGCGTAGCGTGTCCAGGTCGTCGCCAAAAATCTTGATGGCGATCTGCGAACGCACACCAGAAAGCATATGGTCGATACGGTGCGAGATGGGCTGGCCAATGGCAATCGCCGCCGGCAGGTTGATCAGGCGGGCGCGAATATCCGCCGAAATCTCGCCCATTGAACGCGTCATTTCGGACGCCGGCTTCAGGCCGACATCCAGTTCGCTGACGTGAACACCTTCCGCGTGCTCGTCGAGTTCCGCCCGGCCGCTGCGTCGCCCGACGTGCACGACTTCCGGCACCGCTTTGACCAGCACCTCGGCCTGTTGCGCCAGGGCCGACGACTCGGCCAGCGTGACGCCGGGGTTGAGGCGCATCCCGATCAGTAGCGTTCCCTCATTGAAGGGCGGCAGGAAGGTCTTGGGGAAGAAGGGCACCGCGACCGCTGCCACCAGAACAGCAATGGCACCGGCCGCCAACGCTGCTTTAGGCCGGTTGAGCACCGCCTGCAAACTGCGTCCATAGCCGGCTTTCAGCCAGGCCAGCAGTTTCGTATCGCCATGATCGAGCGACTTCATGCGTGGCAGCAGGTAGAAGGAGAGCACCGGCGTCACCGTCACCGAGACCACCAGCGAGGCCAGCGTCGAAACGATGAAAGCGATACCGAGTGGCACGAACAGCCGCCCCTCCATACCGGGTAGTGCGAAGAGCGGCAGGAAGACGAGCACGATAATGATCGTTGCGTAGAGGATGGCCGAACGCACTTCCATCGTCGCACGCGCAACCAACACAATCGGGTGCATCCGGTGATCGTGGTGCTTGGCCCGGTCCTCCTTCAGCCGGCGCAGCACGTTTTCGACGCCGACCACGGCGTCATCGACCAGGCCACCGATGGCGATGGCCAGGCCACCCAGCGTCATGGTGTTGATCGACAGGCCGTAATGGTCGAAGACCAGCGCCGTCATGAAAATCGACACCGGTATCGCAGTCAGTGCGATCACCGTCGGGCGCAGGGTGCCCAGGAAGAAAAACAGGATGACCGCGACGAAAACCGATGCCCCGATCAGCTTGCCTTGAAGCGTGCTGATTGACGATTCGATGAAACTCGCCTGGCGGAAGGTCACCTTTGGCGCCTCCATACCGGCCGGCAGCGATTTCTTCAGGTCTTCAAGAGCGGCCTCGATGCTCCGGGTCAGATGGATGGTGTCCGCCGTCGGCTGCTTCTGGATGCCGAGAATCACCGCCGGTTTGCCCTCGAAACCGGCGTCGCCCCGCTTGATGGCCGGCGCGAACGTCACATCGGCAATTTGCCGCAATAAAACGGGTTGACCGTGACGGGCCGTCAGCGCTAGGTTCTTCAGGTCGTCCAGACGTGAAGTGCGGCCGAGATGGCGGATCAGGTATTCGCGCCCATTGAGTTCGAGGAAGCCACCGGAGGTGTTGGCCGAGTAGCCCTTGAGCGCCCCGGTCAACTGCTCGTGCGAGATGCCCAGTTCGGCCATGCGGGTCGTGTTCGGCTGCACTTGGAACTGGCGCACCTCGCCGCCGATGGGGATCACCTGTGCGACGCCGGCGATCGCCATCAGACGCGGACGCAGCACCCAGTCCGCGTATTCGCGCACCTGCATCGGTGAAATTTTCGCCGTGTCGATGGGAATGGCGATCTGCATGATTTCGCCCATGATCGAACTGATCGGCCCCATGCGCGGCACGACGCCAGGCGGCAGCCCTTCTTCCATCGAGGAAAGACGCTCCGACACCATCTGCCGCGCCCGGAAAATCTCCGTGCGCCAGTTGAAGGTGACATAGATGAAGGAGAGGCCAGCGCTGGACACCGAACGTACGCTTTCCACACCGGGCAGACCGTTCATGGTCGTTTCCAGCGGGAAGGTGATCAGTTGTTCAACTTCTTCGGCGGCCATGCCGCCGGATTCGGTCATGATGGTGACCGTCGGTTTGTTGAGGTCGGGAAACACATCCACCGGTGTTCGCGAGAGCGTGAATGCCCCATAAGCCATCAATACCAGGCTGGCGATGATGACCAGCGGGCGGTTGGCCAAGCTGTTGTCGAGAAGCCACTTGAACATACTTGGCTCCGCTCAGCGTATCTGGTTGATCAGGGTGGCTGCGCGGACGGCAACCCGATCTCCAGCTTTCAGACCGCTGGTCACCGCCACGTTGGTGCCGTCCAGCGGCTCGGCAGTTACCATGCGCGGCTCAAAGCGTTCCGGGGCCGTCTTGACCCAGACGATGGTCTGGTTGGCCGGGTTCTTCATCAGCGCCGCTGCCGGCACGCGGATGCCCGGCACCGTGCTGCGTGTCTGCACGAAGACCCGAACCGGCTGGCCGACGGCCAAGGCCGCCAAAGCGCCGCCCTCACCCCGGAAGGTCAACGGCAGGGCCTGCTCACGCAGGCTGCGGGCGACGCCGACCAGGCGTAGCGGCAGCTTCTGCTCGCCGGCGGCGACAAAGGCCCCGGCCACATCGCTGGCGACGGCCATGTCGAAGGCCAGCGCCTCGATCAGCATGCGTTCCGGATTGACGATCTCGAACAGGGTTTCACGGGCTTCGACCACCTGGCCGGAAACGACGTTGGCCGAGGCGATGACGCCGCTGACCGGTGCCACCAATTGTTCGTTGGCAACGGCGGCTTCNNCAGCTTCCTCGATGACTTTGCGCGGCACGGTGTCTGACAGTTCGCGCAGGCGGCGCAAGCGGCTTTCCGCCAGGGAGCGGCTGTTGCCGCCGACTTCCGGCGTCACGTAAGCCAGTACCTCGCCCTTCTTGACCTGCTGGCCGGGCAGCGGCAGACCGCGTGGCCCCGGCGTGACGCGACCGGCGACGATGGCCTGTACTTTGCCGCCGGCATTCGGGTCCATGACCACCTTGCCGGCCAGTTCATGGGTACGGGGAAGTTCGCCGGGCTCAACCGGCAGGGTACGAACACCGATCTGGCGTTGCGCCGGTTTGGGCAGGAAGACGCTGCCGTCCGGCTGGCGCTTGGGGCCGTTGCCGCTGGCAGCGGGCGGGGCGTCGCCGTGGTCATGGCCGTCGCCGGCCAGAGCAGGCGTTGCGTAATGTGTGAGTGAGAGGCAAAGGGCGGTCAATATCAGACGGAGCTTCATGCGGCACCTCCGAAATGCGGGTTGCGGGAAGCGCGCAGGCGGTGCAACAGAGCGGCAAGTAGCAGTACCCCCGCTCACAGCGCCAGCCCATAGGGCATATTCCTTCCAGTCATGGGTGTAGGTGGTCGTTTCGACATGCACCTCTTCGTGCATGTCGAGTTCACCGCCCAGCAGGTCGCTTTCCGCGCCGGCAATCAACGTAAAAGTCATCGTCTTGACTCCCGGTTCCCGGAGTTTCTTCAGGATTTCCGCGTCGGTCAGCGAGTAATCGCCGTGGTCGGAATGAAAAGCGGCGACGGCGCTGCGGCCATCCAGATCGACGGTGAGTTTGCCATTGAGCACCGGTTCGTTCGACGCTGCTCGATCAATGAGGATCGACATTTCACTCGGATATAGGCGACCGACCAGTTCGAAGGTCTCGGAAACGGCACTGACTGAAGGCAATGCGGGTCCGGCGACCACTGCCGCCTCGCCGTGATCGTGGCCTTCGCCGGCCAGGGCAGGCAGCGTGCCGGCAACGTTCAATGCCACCCATCCCAGGGCGATCAAGGTGTTTCTCGGATTCATGTCGGGTTTCCTCATTTTTGTTCGGGCAGCAGGCCCAAGGCCTGACGCAGCGCGGAGATCGCGGCGGCCAGGTCGATCCGGGCGCGAGCGCTCTGCCGTTCGGCTTCCACGGCTTCGAGTTCGATACGCAAGCGGGTCGGCAGGTCGCTTTCGCCCAAACGGAAGGACTTGTCGAAGAAACCCCGCGACTCACGCGCCAGTTGGGCGCGTTTCTCGGCAGCCGCCAGTTGCGTGCGGCTGGATTCGACGCGTACCCGCGCCGCTTCCAGATCAGCCGCCAGGCGCTCGCGTTCGAGGCGAAGTTGCCCCTCGGTTTCGAGAGCTTCGGCGTGCGCCAGGTCGAGCTTTGCGCGATTGCGGCTCTCCGAGCCAAACGGGATGCGCATGCCGAGTGTGACAGTCTGCTGATAGTCGTCGCCGAAAGCGCCCCGCTCGCGGGTCGTAGCCAGCAACAGTTCGGGATTGTTCCTTGTCTGTACGCTGGCCAGTTCGGCGCTGCGGCGTGCGACTTCGGCGCGGTCGAACAGTTCGATGACTGCTGGGTGGGTCGCATCCAGTAAGGTGAAGTCGGCAGGCACCACCGGCGGCGTTTCCGGTCCGTCGGCTGCGTTCTCTTCCGGCAGTCTGCCGATCAAGGCGCGCAGATGTTGGGTGCTTGCGGCCAGCAGGCTGCCGCTTTCCGCCAGCGCCACCTCGGCGCTTGCCACCGCACCATCTGCCTGATGCTGGTCCGAGCGGGCAAGGTCGCCGGCCTTGGCCCGGCGGCGGACATCTTCTGCCAGTTTTTGCGCGCTGACCAAGCGCTCGCGGGCCAGCGACTGTTCGCCACGGGCCCGCTGCCAGTTCCACCAGGCATCACGCACGGCGGCGGCAGTGCGCAGTTGCGCTGCCGTCACCCGGCTATCCAGGGCTTTGGATTCGGCATCGGCCAGGGCACCCTGGCGTGAGCGCTCGCCCGGCAACCACAGGGGCACGGTGATGCCGGCCGCGTATTCGCGGCTGCCTTGATTCCTGCTCAGTCGGTCGGTCTTGCCGGCCAGTTCAAGCGATGGCGGTTGGGCCGTCCAACTGTCGGCAACTTGCCGACGCGCCTTGGCGGCATCGCGGCGCATATCGAGCGATTGTGCCTCGGGCTGCCGTGCCCAAGCAGCAGCAAATGCTTGCGGCAAGGTAATCGCGGTGCCAGCGGGGGCTGGCGTCGTTTGCGCCCATAGGTTGCCAGTCGATAGCGCAGCGAGCGAGCACAGCCCGGCACCCAGTAGGCGGGCTGGTANAAAGGCAGTTCGTGAAACAGTTTTGCTTCGAGACATCCGATTCTCCAGTGATGAAAAGACACACGGGAATCGGCGGGGTGCGACCGGGAAGCGTCGCAATGCATCAGGGCGGATCAGCCCACCACAGCCGCAAGGGAGAAGCGCAGAAAAGTGCTATCCACCCCGCCGATTAGGCGAGGACGGACCAGTTGGGGCGTTCGGGATGAGCCAGTGGCGGGGTGGTCAGATTCCCCGATAACCAGGGAATCGCGAAGGACGCGCTGCTCGAAGCCGGCAAGGTGGCCATGCTGAAAATCGCAGCGGCACAACTCGCATGGCAGGCGACGCAATCGCCGTCGATGCCACCACTCAAGGTTTTGGCATCCGGCGTGTCCTCCTGATCGGCAGCGGTCTGATGCTGGTGGTCATGATGACCGAAGTGCTGTGCAGCCGCCCCGGTCTCGTGCTGGCAATAGCCGGCTACCGCGGCCCAGGTGAACTGGAACGGCAGAAAAACGAGAAGAAGGATGGAGATCCAGCGGCGCATGCGCGGAATTGTATCAGCGAAAGTCTTTGCCGGAAGTCCACCGCAGGATGCGCACGCCGTTGCCAATCACCAGCAGACTCGCGCCCATGTCGGCGAACACCGCCATCCACATGGTTGCATTACCGAAAACGGCGAGTCCGAGAAAGATCGCCTTGATCCCCATGGCCAGCCCGATGTTTTGCCAGAGTACCGCATGGATGCGCCGGGACAGGCGAATGGTCTCGGGAATGCGCCGCAGGTCGTCGTTCATGATGACCACATCGGCTGCTTCCATCGCCGTATCCGTGCCGGCCGCACCCATGGCCACGCCGATGTCGGCACGAGCCAGCGCCGGTGCATCGTTGATGCCGTCGCCGGTCATCGCGGTCCGGCCATAGCGAGTCTGCAAATCTTCGATGGCCGCCAGTTTGTCCTCAGGGAGAAGATTGCCCCGTGCGTCGTCGATGCCTGCTTCCTTGGCGATGCTCGCGGCCGTCGCCACATTGTCGCCGGTCAGCATGACCGAGACGACACCGAGACGGTGCAGATCGGCCACCGCCTCCCGCGAACTTTCCTTGATGGTATCCGCCACCGCAANAATTGCCAGCACCTGCTGTGCCGACGCCAGCATGGTCACCGTCCGCCCTTGCGTCTCGTGCGCCTGAAGGCGAGCCTCGATCTCGGCGCTGCACAGAGCACGTTCCTCGATCAGTCGATGATTGCCGAGAATCAGCGGTTGGCTGTCGGCCCGCGCTTCTACGCCCCGTCCGGCAAGGGCAAGAAAATCGGTTAAGCCATTTTCTGGAAGGTTGAGACCGGTTGCAATCGCTTTTGAGACCGGATGGTCCGAGTGCCCGGCGAGACTGGCCGCCCAGGCAAGCACCTGTGATTCTGGGACCGTCGAGGGAGGTATTTCTGTGACGACCAGACGGGGTTTGCCTTCGGTAATGGTGCCGGTCTTGTCGAGGGCAATGAGCCGCAGTTTGCGGGCCTCCTCAAGATAGACACCACCCTTGATCAGGATGCCGCGTCGAGCCGCTGTTGCCAGTCCGCTGACCACCGTCACCGGCGTGGCGAGCACCAGCGCGCAGGGACATGCGATAACCAGCAGCACTAGGGCCTTGTAGAGCGCCTGCGTCCAGGTCCAGCCGAGGAGCCAGGGCGTCAGAACAGCCACGGCAACCGCGATGCCGAATACGGCCGGGGTGTAGATTGCGGCAAACCGGTCAACGAAGCGTTGTGTCGGCGCTTGCGTCCCCTGCGCCTGTTCAACCGCGTGGATGATGCGGGCCAAGGTGGTGTTGTCGGCAGCAGCCGTCACACGGAACTCCAGGGTGCCGGTTTCGTTGATCGTGCCGGCGAATACCGGGTCGCCTGCCACCTTGTCAATCGGGATACTTTCGCCAGTGACCGGCGCCTGATTGACCGCACTGGTTCCTGCTGTCACCTGACCATCGAGCGGTATTCTGGCGCCGGGTTTGACCCGAACGCAGGACTCCAGCTTTACCTCTGCCGCCGGCACTTCCTGCCACGTACCATCAGCCTGCCGAACTTCCGCCGTCTCCGGCGCCAGATCGAGCAGGCCCTTGATGGCGTTACGCGCCCGATCCACCGAGCGGGCCTCGATCAGTTCGGCAATGGCATACAAGGCCATGACCATCGCCGCCTCGGGCCACTGTCCAATGAGGAAGGCGCCGGTTACGGCTACACCCATCAGCGCGTTAATGTTCAACTGCCCACGCCGTAATGCCGCCACGCCTTTGCTATAGGTAGAAATGCCGGACAGCCAGATCGCGACGACGGCTAATGCCATACCGAAGCCCCTGAAAGGCAATGTGTCGGGCGCGAAGAAATCCAGCGCTTCCGCGCCGACGGCCAGGCCCAGCGCCAGAATGCCTCGCCATAGCTCACTGATACCGACGTTTTCCGTTGCCGCCTGATCTGGCGGAACCGCTTTGGGGCTGAACCCCGCCTTGCGGATAGCGGCCAAGGCTGTATCGAGGGCATCCATCGTGGCGTCTATCGAAACGGTGCGTGCCGACAGTTGGAAACGCAGGGAACGGATGCCATCGATACCGGCCACCGCACGACGGATGTCATTCTCCTCGTTCGGGCAGTCCATGGTTGAAATCAGGAAGACGGGTACCCCATCACGTTGAGCAAGGTCGGGGGCTGCCGTGATTTCTGCGACTGTGGGCACTGCTGCGGAACAGCCGCCCGCACATCCGCAATGGGCGGTTTCCTGAAGGAACTTCGGGTTGGGATCAAGACTCATGGCGTTCTCCTTGTTTCCCGTATTAGAAACCCTTGAGTAACTACAGAGTCAAGTGATTACAATAACGGAAATAGTCGGAGTGGAACAAATGCTTGAGTCCGTCAAAGTTCTGGGTGTCTGGCCGGCATGGCGGTCATCGCACTGCAACCGGTTCGGTTCGCTTGACCGTTTGGAGGCATGAATGAAAATCGGCGAACTGGCCCGCCTTGCCGGGACAAATGTGGAAGCGATCCGCTATTACGAGCGTGAAGGACTGCTGCCAGTACCTGCCCGCAGCGACAGCAACTATCGCATTTATGGCGAACCTCATGCAGAGCGGCTGTTCTTCATTCGGCATTGCCGCAGCCTGGACATGGCACTTGAGGAGATTCGGTTTTTGCTGCACTTCAAGGAGTCGCCGCAGGAAAACTGTGCGGAAGTAAATCGCCTGCTGGATCGGCATATTGGGCATGTCGCCCAACGGATGAAAGAATTACAGGAGTTGGATAGGCAGCTAAAAGACCTGCGCGAGCGGTGCGGCGACGAGAGTGATGCAGATCGCTGCGGCATTCTTGACAGATTGTCTCAAGCAATCATGCCCGGCGGAAAAACGGTAACCCATATACAAGGAACGCATCGGCAGGCCACAAATCCTAATTTGGCGCAGGGCAATCGAGGCAAGGCCAAATAATGACATTGGCTTGATGTGCGATTTTTCCCCGTTTTCTGGGATGACCCCGTTGACCTCGACAACCCATCGCCGGAAGTCAAAACGACCGAAATAGGCCCTCCAAGCCCCGAGGTCAACAGCCCTTCTGATAAGTGCCGATCAAGCGTGCTTCGGCAACGATATGCCCCTTCATCGCCTGCTCCAGGTCCTTGCTGGTCGGCCGGCCCAGGTCCGGCAACACGACATCGAGCGCGTACAGCTTGTGGAAGTAACGGTGCCGCCCGATCGGGGGACAGGGGCCACCGTAGCCGGTACGCTTCCAGTCGTTGAGTCCTTCCAGCGCACCAGCGGGCAGCGAGCGCACCGCCTCGGGCAGCCCGGAGATGTCGACCGGTAGGTTGTACAGCACCCAGTGGACCCAAGTCATGCGTGGCGCCCGGGGATCCGGCGCATCGGGATCGTCAACGATCAGGACCAGGCTCCTGGCGCTTTCGGGAATTCCCTTCCACGACAGCGGCGGCGAAATGTCCCTGCCCTCGCAGGTGTAATCCTTCGGGATCGCGCCGTTGTGGGAGAACGCGCTTGAAGTGATGATCATGTCCATGTCTCTCCTGCTCCGGTCCGAGGTGTGTCCTCCATGACATCAAGTATAGGCAGACGCGACGAATCCCGCATCCAGCGTGGCCTGTCGGTCACGTTGCGCATTCCGCGAGACTGGCAATCGATGGACCCAACTGCTTAAAATAGCGTCGATGAGAGTCTTTCACAGGTCGTTTTTCCCCTTTTGTCGTTCGCTGGCGATCGCCGCACTGGCGGGAGCGCTGCTGGGCGGATGCAGTTCGACGAAGGTTCCGCGTTCATATCAGACCGAGGCATTCCCGAGTGAGACGCCATTTCAGTATTTGAGCAGCCGGGAGCCGGACGAAGCGTGTGAAATTGCCCGGCGGGCATTGTTGAGCCAGGGGTATCAGGTCGATGAAGCGAAGCCGCGCAACATGCGCGGTGAAAAGTATTTCCGGCCCAAGCCCGATGAAGCCACCAGGCTGTCGATCATCCTCGTCTGCCTGCCCGGCAACCCGGGGACCATCATCTATGCGAGCGGGCTGGAAACCCAGTTCGAGATGAAATCCAAGGGGAGCAACGCCGGTGTGAGCGTTCCGGCTCTCGGATCGCTTTCGCTGCCCTGGTCTCTGGACAAGGACACCCTGGTCAAGGTCGGCGAGGAGACCGTCACCGATCCCGGATTTTACAAGCGGCTGTTCGAACTGATCAGGGCGCTCGATGGTTGATGCGGCCATTCCCGGGGTTCGGCCATCCTGAATTGCGCGGTCGACGCTCCCGGGGACTTCTCTTTTCCCGGGCAACGGCGCATCATTCTGCACGGGAAGTTGATCGATCATGTCGGCCCGGGAGGTGGACAGTGCAGACAGCCGAATTCCTTCAGCAGCAGCCGTTGTTCGGCGGGGTGGACGATCGGGCGATGAGCGCAATCATGCCACTGCTTCGCGAAGAGAACTTCGCCGGCGGGGAGTTGATCGTCCGCGAAGGTGACCGGGGCGATTCGCTGTTCGTGATCTGCAGCGGCTCGGTCGAGGTCCTCAAGGCCTGCCCCGAAGCGGACACCCCGCTCGGCGAGCGCATCGCCGTCCTCAAGGTCGGCGACGTCATCGGCGAAATGGAACTGATCGACATGCAGAACCGATCGGCATCGGTTCGGGCACTGGAACCCGTTTCAACGCTGGCGCTGTCGAACGGCGACCTGTTCCGCATCTACGAGTCCGATCTGCCGACTTTTTCGCTGCTGGTCCTGAACCTGGCCAGGGAACTGAGCCGTCGTCTGCGCAACATAGACGACCTGGCAGTGCGCTACATGCCGCACGACGGTCACGCCACCGGGCCCTGACGCACCGCAGCAAGTTAGGCCGCCACCGCCGTCGCGACCCCCGCATCTTCCGAAATGCCTTATGGAAACACCGATCTCCTTGTCCCGCCTCCATGCCGACATCGAGCTGCGCGTGCAGGCCATCCGCGCCGGTCAACCGCGGTGGCCATGCGCCAAGGGGTGCGCCGCTTGTTGTCGGCACCTCGCCGATGTCCCGCAACTGACGGAGCCGGAATGGCGCCTGCTGCTGGAGGGCCTGGCCAAGCTGCCTGCGGAGCGGCTCGGGCAGATCGGCCGCGACCTGGCTGCCATGGACAACCAACCGCANGCCCCGGTCGTCTGTCCGCTGCTGGACCGGTCCACCAACGCCTGCACCGTCTATGCGCAGCGCCCGGTGGCCTGCCGCAGTTACGGCTTCTACGTGCAACGCGATCGCGGACTCCATTGCAGCGACATCGAGGCGCAAGTCACCGCCGGCGCCCTTGCCGACGTCGTCTGGGGCAACCACGATGCCATCGACCACCACCTCGCCAGCCTCGGTGACGCCCGCCCGCTGAGCGTATGGTTCGCGCGCTGGCACGACGGTATACCGGCGGCGAGACAGCAGTCGGCGAGCTTGAGCAACGACCTTGCAGAATAGGGAGCGATTGTCGAGGCGCTGCCGTCGGTCCTGGGCAATGCACCGCCGGGGCCTCCTGTTGCCGGACGCATGGCCGGACGCGTGTCCGGATTTCCCTGGCTGTCGCGGTCAAGCTTGGGAAGTGCCGGCAATTCGCCGGACAGGCAACTACCGGTGCGGTCCGAAAAATCCGAGCGCTTGGTTCACTTCCTGCAGACGTACTTGTGCAGGTTCGATCCGAGCGTTTCCGGAGTGATCCTGGCCCACTGCGGTTTCGGTTTGCCGGTGCCCATGACCCCGCCCATCGCCATCGGTTCGGAATGCGACGTGTAGGAAAGAATTCTCAATCGTTTCCCCTTGCAATCGACCTCGGTCAAGGCACGAAACGAGCGCACGCCATTCTTGCGCTTCGCCTTGTAGTCGGTCACCACCCACGCCCGGCGGAAGTTCCCATCCTTCCTGATCGTCTGCGGGTCGACATAGCTCCTGTCATCGCCGATGCTCTCGGAGATGAATACCCACTCGGCCCAGGCGCCATTGCTCATGGCGGCAAGCAGAAGTATCAGCGCCGCCCTATGCATGGCGGCCGCCCGCCAGCAACCATCTGGATTCATTGCTTTTCGAAAGAAACCTGAGTGCCACGGGCGATCCTCGATCTGCCTTCCCGGACACTATCGGCCGGCCCTGTCGTCGGATTGGCCATCTGCCTCCAGCCGGCAATTGCATTTCCGGGAATTCTATCGCGGCCAGAAACGCCAATTGGCCGGCGGCGCGGGATCAGGGGACGAAAACCTGACCAGGGCGCCGGCCAGGGCTGGTGGTCCGCAGCGTGAATGAAACCGACCTCCCGGCACCTTCCCGCTACCCGCTCACAACATGGATTTGCCCTGGTCGAGAACCATGTCGCAGACTTNTTTCGTGGCCTGCTTCTTCAGGCCGCCGGCGCTCAGGTCGAGCTTGCTGCCGTCGCTGCCGTCCAGAATGCCCTTGGTACCGCTCCTGTAGCCGCTGTCGGATGAGGATGATCCGCCCGGAAGCTTGCGCAGCAGTGAGTCCTTGACCGCAGCCGCCTTGTTGCCGCCGAGATAATTGTTCTTGATGCAAAACTCGAGCAGGCCCGCGACATTGCCGAGACTGCCCGAAGTGAGGGACTGCCCCGACAGCGCACCGCTCAGGCCGGCGGCGTTGCCGAGGCTGCCGGACAATCCGCCGCCATCCTTCTGGTTGAGGATGTCCCCAAGCTGAGCGTGGGCGACCGGGAAAGACAACAAGCCGGCGATCAGAACCACCGCGCCTCTGGCGCGACACGTGCGTAAGCTCATGTTTGAACTCCTTTTGCTGGTTGCGGGAGAGCATGCCGCCCTCCCCGACCGGATCATGACCTGCAGAGATCAGTTCTGCCGCTTGAGGATGATCGCGCGCAGGCGATCGTATTCGTCCCTGTTGATGGCGCCTTCGTTCAGCGCGTCCTGAAGATCGATCAACTGCTGCCCTTTGGAAACCGTCGTCGTCCCCTGGACCTTGACGTAGGTGTCACCGCCGCATCCGCTTGCGGCGACGGCGGTGGAAAGCGCGACGATCCCGGCGACGGCAAGTTTCGCATTGACGCCTTTCATCGCTTCACTCCACGCTTTCGATCAGCCTCTTGCGCTGATATTCGTATTCCCTTGCCGATAGCGCACCGGCGTCGCGCGCTCTCTTCAGGTCGATCAACTGCTGTCCGATCGACACGTTGACTGTCGGTCGCACGACCTCGTTTCCACCGCATGCGGCCAGCAGGGTCGCCAGACAGGTCGCCAATACGATTGCCCTGGTCATTCAATCTCCTCCTCGTGGCTGCCCGACGCAACCGGGCAGCCCACTCGTCTCAGCCTCCCGGAGGAACCGGTTTCGGTTTCGGCTGCTTGCCCTTGGGCTCTTTCCTCTTGTCCTTGCTTCCCATGATCTTCTCTCCTTGATTGCTCGTACCGGGACTGCCATGCCCGTGGGGATAATGATAGTACCAACGCGCGGCATCGGGTTGCTTTTGGGGCGGGCATCTGCGGCAGGCGCGGGGTGCGGTCGCCGGCGGCGGGCAGGAATCGTGATGGCCGGAGCGGGCAGGACCGATCATCCGCCTAGCGGCGGTCGGACGTGGCTCCGTCCCCGCTTTCCCCGTCGTCGGGAGCGAGTTCGTCCTCCAGGGGAATTTCCTGCGGCAGCGGCTCCAGGTCGACCGGCTGCGCAAAGGTTTTGGAGAGAGCGCCTTCGATCTGTCCGGATATGTGATGGACTCCTGCCAGCACCCCGCTGGCGGGATCCTCCATCAGGCTCAGCCACATGTCGCCCAACGCCGCGTCGAGGCTTTCGCGCAGCAGCGCTTCGAGTTCCGGGCGTTCCTTCTCGTGCGCGATGGCGCCGAAACCGGCCGCTCCCAGCGAAATCGCCACGCCGGCGACGCCGCCGACCACCGCTGCGGCAGCGCTGGCGCCAACGGCGGGGCCGAGCCGCGCCACCATGCCTTCGCTGGCCCGTTTCGCCACTGGCGAAATCCTCGCCTCCGCCGACCCGGCGCCCGCGCCACCGGCGGCCTTGTCGAAGCGGGCGATCAGGGCCACATAGGCTGGCAGCCTTTCGATCGGGTCGGCGTTGACGATCTGGTAGAGCGAAGCGCTGTGCGCCGGTGGCGGCGCCAGCGCAATCGCCGGAATGTTGTGGAGCCGCTGGTCGAACTGGGCTTGCGGCACACCGTGGCGCCGCCGGATATCCGGCAGCCGCTCGCCGACAATCTGGATGTAGAGCAACGTCGCCTCACCCCTGACCACGTCGGGATCGACCTCCCGGGCGACCGGCTCGAGCACGCGCTCATCGTATTGCTCCTGCAGATAGGCGGCCAGTCGCTCGACGGCGGGATCGCTTCCTTCCTCGGCGCCCAACTTGTACCAGGCCACCTTGATCGCCAGCCATTGCTGGGTCCAGTAGCCCANGAACCACGGAATGAAGTCCGTCTCGGTCCGCGCCTGGACGCGGTCTCTCCAGCCTTCCATCGCACCGCGCGCGTAGTTCCTCGCGGGTCCGGTCGCAGCCTGCGAGGCGGCGCCTATGTCGTTGTCGACCCGCCACCATGTGCTCTCCGGGATCTCGACCGGCGGCGGCTCCTCGGCGGGGCGATCCGTGGTCGCGCATCCCGCGAGAGCCAGCAGCAAGGCGACGATCAGCAAACACGGATTGCCGATGCCTGACCTGCAGGATGCGGTCATCGGCCGACGATCGCCTGCCGGCGCGAATTCCGGATAAAAGCACTTCAAACTGCCCATGTCGGCCTGCCTGCCGTGGACGCCTCGCTGTATTGCGGTGTCTTGAGTATAGGTGGCGGCAGCCGAATCGCGAACATCGTGGAAGCAAGCCGGACGCGATTCCGCGGTCGCCAGGCGCGGCGGGAGACCTGATCCTCCGGCCGCGATCGTGTTGCGACTACAATCTGCGCTTTCCAGACAATCGGANACCATGATCGACACCGGTACGCTCAATTTCCTCTGGTCGCAGGCGATGGTCGCGGGGTTCGTGGCTGCCGGTACGACCCATGCGGTAATCTCGCCCGGCTCCCGGTCGACTCCGCTGGCGCTCGCCATGCTGCGTCAGCACGGACTCTTGTGCACTGTTGCGGTCGACGAGCGCAGCGCGGCATTTTTCGCGCTCGGCATCGCCAAGGCCAGCCGCCATCCGGCGCTGGTCCTGGCCACCTCGGGCACCGCCCCGGCCAACTGGTTGCCGGCGGTGATCGAGGCCAGCTACTCCGGCGTCCCGCTGATCCTCCTGTCAGCCGACCGGCCGCCCGAACTCCAGGGCTGCGGCGCCAACCAGACCATCGACCAGATCGGGCTGTTCGGGACCCATGTGCGTGCGAGCCACGTTCTCGGCGCCCCGGTCGAAGGCTTCGACCCCGGCTACCTGCACCGGCTGGCGGCCCGGGTCTGCGAGCAGGCGGCCTGGCCGCATCCGGGGCCGGTGCACATCAACCAGCCGTTTCGCGAGCCGCTGGTCCCGGCCAGCGAAACGCCAGCCTGCAGCCTGCCGCGGAGGATTGTCATTTCGGGAGCAGAACTGCCGCCGAGCCCCGACGCCATTCGCGAGCTGTCCGCCGGCATTGCCGGCCGACCNGGGGTCATCGTCTGCGGCGAAATGCCGATGAATGGCGACCTCGCGGAAGCGCTGACCGCCCTCGCCGCCCGCCTGGACTGTCCGGTTTTCGCCGAGCCGCTGTCAAATCTGCGTTTCGGCCGGCACGACCGATCACACGTGTGCGTCCGCTACAACACCTGGCTTGGCCAAACGTGGACCGGCGCGGCCCTGCGACCCGAATGGATCCTGCGTTTCGGAAGCCATCCGGTCACCCGCCACCTGCAAGCCTTTCTGGGGAGCGAGGTCGCCGTGCATGCGCTGGTCGAACCCTGCCCGCGCTGGAGCGATCCGCTGCACCGCTTGACGCATGTCCTGCGGGCGGANCCCGCTGGCCTTTGCCGGGCACTTCTCGCCGTGGCGCCCGATCCCTGCCCTGACGGCTGGAATGCCGCCTTTGCCGCGCGGGAAGCGACGGCATCGCGGGAAGACCGAGGGCACATCGGCGTTCTGATCGACGAGCTTCGGGAAAATGCCGTCGTCTTCGTCGGCAATTCGCTGGCCATCCGGCAACTCGACAGCCATTCCGGCAGCAGTGACAAGCCGCTGCTGTTCCATGGCAACCGCGGCGCGAGCGGCATCGACGGCAACATCTCGACGGCCATGGGCATCGCCGCCGTGCATGGACGTATCGTCGCGCTGCTCGGCGATCTCACCTGCCAGCACGACCTCGGCGGCCTTGCCCTTGCGCAGGGGCGCGATGCCGTCATTGTTGCGGTCAACAATGGCGGGGGCGGCATTTTCGATCATCTGCCGCAGGCCGCCCTGCCCGAGTTCGCGCAAGGCTGGCGGACACCGCAGCGGACCAGCTTCCGCAACGCCGCGCTGACCTTCGGCCTTGCCTATGCCAGGGCCGATGGCGACGACGCGTTCCGCAGCGCATTGCGCGCGGCCCTCCACGCCGGTGGTCC
The DNA here is from genome assembly GCA_013693915.1 of Dechloromonas sp. GTDB lineage: Bacteria > Pseudomonadota > Gammaproteobacteria > Burkholderiales > Rhodocyclaceae > Azonexus. The sequence continues at coordinate 2,397,868 of CP059264.1, forward strand.
GTCGTTGATCGAGTTGGCAGCCGGCTGAGTGAAGTCGCCGGTTGGCGCCGGATAGTGGTCAGTGGAAATCCCGGCTGCTCGTCTCCAGCCGGCCGAGCCAGTGCGAGAGGTCGACCAGCCGCCGGGCGACCAGGTGCACGACCTCGCCTTCCACCTGCAGTTGGCCGTAGACACCGAGCAGGCTCGAACCGAGCAGTTCGCGCCGCTGCTTGTCGACCAGTTGCGGATAAACGACGATATTGGCCAGCCCGGTTTCGTCCTCCAGCGTGACGAAGACAATGCCGGTCGCCGTCCCCGGACGCTGCCGGCCGACGACGATGCCGGCGGCACGGATCAGGGCGCGCTGGCCTGCCGTCTTCAGCGCTGCGGCCGTGACGAAACGCCGTTCGGTCAGGCGTTGGCGCAACAGCGTCAGCGGATGGCGGCGCAGGGTCAGGCCGAGGCTGCGGTAATCGGCGACCAGGTTTTCGCCTTCGTCCGGCGCCGGCAGACCGGCGGCCGTTTCCGGCGGCGGCAGCCGGTCGAACAGGTCACCCTGGACGACGGCCGCCGTCGCCGCCCACGCTGCCTGCCGGCGGTGGCCGGCCAGGCTGTGCAGCGCATCGGCGGCGGCCAGCAGGCCGAGATCGCGCCGCTGCAGGCCGGCCCGTACCGCCAGATCGGCAACGCAGGAAAATGGCCTTTGCCGGCGGTCGACCGCAGCAATGCGCTCGCCGGCGGCGCGCGCGAGGCCCTTGATCTCGCGCAGGCCGAGACGCACGGCGCCGTCCGGGTCGACACGGCTGTCCCAGTCGCTGGCATTGGCGTCCGGCGGCAGCACGACGACGCCGTGGCGGCGCGCGTCCTGGATCAGCAGCGACGGCGAGTAGAAACCCATCGGCTGGCTGTTGAGCAGGCCGCACAGGAATGGCGCCGGATGGTGGCGCTTGAGCCAGGCCGAGGCATAGACGAGCAGCGCGAAACTGGCGGCGTGCGATTCGGGAAAGCCGTATTCGCCGAAACCCTGGATCTGCGCGATGATGCGCCGGGCAAAGGCCTCGGGCAGGTCGTTGGCCGCCATGCCGGCCAGCAGTTTCTGCTCGAAGTGCTCGAGTCCGCCATTCCTGCGCCAGGCCGCCATCGAACGGCGCAACTGGTCGGCCTCGCCGGGCGTGAAGCTGGCGGCGACCACGGCCAGTTGCATGACCTGCTCCTGGAAGATCGGCACGCCGAAGGTACGCGCCAGCACGGCGTCGACCGCCGGCGCGATCTTTTCGACCCGCTCCTTCTTCTGCCGCCGTTTCAGGTAGGNGTGGACCATGTCGCCCTGGATCGGCCCCGGCCGGACCAGCGCCACCTCGACCACCAGGTCGTAGAAATTGCGCGGCTGCAGGCGCGGCAGCATGGCCATCTGGGCACGCGATTCGACCTGGAAGACGCCCATGCTGTCGGCGTGGCAGAGCATTTCGTAGGTGGCGGGATCCTCGGCCGGGATGTCCTGCATCCCCACCGGTCGACCGGAAGAATCGCTCAGAATCGCGAGCGTCCTGCGAATCGCCGACAGCATGCCGAGGGCGAGGATGTCGACCTTGAGCAAGTCCATCGCGTCGAGGTCGTCCTTGTCCCACTGGATCACGCTGCGCCCGGGCATCGCGGCATTCTCGACCGGCACCAGCCGTGCCAGCGGCCCGCGCGAGATGACGAAGCCGCCGACGTGCTGGGTCAGGTGGCGAGGGAAGCCACGCAGTTCCGCAGCGATCGCCAGCCACTTCCCGACGCGCGGCGCGGCCGGATCGAGGCCGAGTTCGGCGAAGCGTTCCGGCAATTGCTCGCGCTTGTCCCACCAGGCCAGCGACGCGGTCAGCGCGTTGATCTGGGCGATGCCGAAGCCGAGGGCGCGGCCGGCATCGCGCAGCGCGCCCTTCGTCCGGTACGTGATCACCGCCGCCGCCAGCGCCGCCCGCTCGCGGCCGTAGCGGGTGTAGATGTACTGGATGACCTCCTCGCGCCGTTCGTGCTCGAAATCGACGTCGATATCCGGCGGTTCGCCGCGCTCCTTCGAGATGAAGCGTTCGAACAGCAACTCCGAGCGCGCCGGATCGACCTCGGTGATGCCGAGCGCGTAGCAGACCGCCGAGTTGGCCGCCGAGCCGCGCCCCTGGCAGAGGATCTGACGCTCGCGGGCAAAGCGGACGATGTCATACACCGTCAGGAAATACGCCTCGTAGGCCATCCCGGCGATCAGCTTCAACTCGTGCTCGACCCGCTCCTGCACGCCGGTCGGCACGCCGTCCGGATAGCGGCGCGACAGGCCGCGTCCGGTCTCGGCGCGCAGCCATGACGCGGGCGATTCGCCGGGCGGCACGACTTCCTCCGGGTACTCGTAGCGCAACTCATCCAGCGAAAACGTGCAGCGGGCGGCAATCTCCAGCGTTGCGGCGAGCAATTCCGGCGGATAGAGGCGCGACAGGCGCAGGCGGGAGCGCAGATGCCGCTCGCCATTCGGGAACAGCGCGTAACCGGCAGCGAATACCGTGGTCTTCAGGCGCAGCACGGTCAGCACATCCTGCACCGGGCGCCGCGCTCTGGCGTGCATATGCACGTCGCCGGCCGCGACCAGAGGCAGCCCGCAGGCCGCGCCCAGCGCCTGGAGGGCTTCCAGCCGGGCGGAATCGTCCGGTCCGGCATGCAACTCGACGGCCAGCCAGCAGCGGCCGGGGAAACGCGCGGCCAGCCAGCGCCCGTCTTCCGCGCTGGCCGCCTCGCCGGGCGGCACCCACAGCACCAGGCAATCGGGCACCGCGCCGCTCGGCGAAAGCGCTTCCAGATCGTTGCGCTGCAGCGTGTAGGCGCCCTTCGCGGCCCGTCGCCGGGCGAGCGTGGCCAGCGCCGAGAGGTTGCCGTAGCCGTGCCGGTTGCAGGCCAGGAAAACCAGCTTCAGGCCATCGGCCATGGTCATCTCGCTGCCGACGATGAATTTGAGGCCTGCCTTGCGCGCGGCCAGATGGGCGCGGACGACGCCGGCCAGCGAGCATTCGTCGGTCAGCGCCAGCGCCGCGTAGCCTTGGGCCACGGCACGCTCAACCAGTTCCTCGGGATGCGAGGCGCCACGCAGGAAGCTGAAATTGGACAGGCAATGCAACTCGGCGTAGTCGGGCAACGACATGGCGGATCAGGCGAACAGGCCATGCAGGAACCAGCCCTCGCCGTCGCGAAAAATCCAGGCCCACTGGCCCTGCGGGTTGCGGGCGACGAAATAGTCGCGCCGCACGTCGCCGGCCGCACCGTGCTCGCCCTCGTCCCACCAGCCGCTTTCGAGACGTTCGGCGCGCGACAGCAGCTTGAGCGGGCCATGCCAGTGCGGGGTGCCGCCGCGTTCGGCCAGGACTTGCGGCCTGGGAAGCAGCCACAGCGGGCGCTGGCCTATCGCCTCCCCGGCCCGGGATGGCGAGTCCTGCGGCGACTTCCGGGGTGCATCCACGGCCACATCGAATTGCCGCGTCGCGCATTCCGGCCGGAAATCGGCCGCCTGCCCCAAGGCCTGCACGCCCTGCCCGCCAAGCCGCGCGCGCAGGCGCTCCAGGCAGGCCAGCGCCCNCTCGCCGGCCGGCGCTTGGGCAAACAGCGTCTCGCTGCTCCCGGGCCGTTCGACCAGTTCGTCGGCCTGCAGGCGCAAGGCTTCGACCGGCGCCCTGAGCTGCAGCCGGGAAAGGTGCTCGCGCAACAGGCGCAGGAAGCGCCCCTCGTCGGTCGACGGCTCGGCGAAATCGAGCGCCAGCATGCACGGCGGGCCATCGTCGTGGGTCAGTTGCAGCGAGCAGCGGCGCAGCAGCAACTGCCGGCCATGCAGCCAGCCGGCCAGCGCGGCGAACAGGCGCTGCCCGGCGAAAACCAGCGCCTCGGCATGCTCGACCCGGGACGGCAGGTCGATACCGATGGCAAACCGTTCCGGAAAGACGAAAAGCGGCTGCGGGTCGGGCAGTTCTCCCCGGGCGCGCAGCAGGTCGTCGAGCGGCCCGTTGCCGATGCGCCGGCGCAGGCCGGCGGCCGGCAGCCGGAGCAGGTCGCCGAGGCGAACCAGGCCGAACGATTCCAGCCGCCTGCCGACCTCGTCAGGCCAGCCGGGAACGGCACAGGGCAAGGCGGCGAGCGCCGTCTGCATGGCCGTCGCCTCGGCATACACCGCCGCCGCGCCATGCCGTGCCAGCCAGCGCGCACCAAGCGGCGCGGGAGCAGCCGCCCAGCCGGTGGAATAGCCCTGCGCCGCGCAACCGGCCAGCACCTCGCCGACGATCACCTGCGCACCACCGAACAGGCGCAGGCAGCCGCCGATTTCGAGCAGCAGGGCATCCGGCGGCGCCAGGCTGAGCGTCGGCGTGAAGCGTCCGGCCCAGCAGGCCAGGGCTTGCAGCGCCTGCCTTTCGCGCGGCTCGTCGCGCTCGAGAACGGCCAGCCCGGGTTGCAGGCCAAGCGCCGTGGACAGCTTCTGGCCGGCGCGAACCCCGGCCGCCGCTGCCGCCCCGTCGCCAACCAGGACCCGCCCGCGGGCGACGACCGCGCTAGGCGACTGGCGCTGCGGCAGGGCCTCGAGCAGCAGCAAGGGAAAGTGCAGGGCCAGCCAGAGCACGCGACGATCTCCCGGGACGAGGGATGGAGAGGACCAGCGGCCGCGTCGCCGGCCGGCCGCGCCGCTTGATGATGCGCACGGCCAGGCGACCGTCGCCGGCATCCAGCAGCACACGCAGCGGTGCCGGCGACGGCGCTTGCGCTGCTGCGGTCGACCGCCACAAACAGGCAAAAACCCGCTGCCCTTCGGCGGCCATCTGCAGACGACGCAAGGCCCGGGCATCGATACCCTCGCCCGGCCAGGCCAGCACCGCGGCAAAGCCGCCGCTGGCCAGCAACTGCTCGACGCACCAGCCGACCTCCCGTCCGGCGCGCACGATGACCAGGCGCTCCAGAGCCATGCCGGCCGCCGCCCAGGCCGGCGCATGCGGCAGCCAGGGCGGCGCCACCAGGGCCAGCCAGCCGCCCGCGCCGGAAATGGCGGCGAGGGCCGGGAGCAGCAGGTTCATTTCGCCGAGACCGCCGCGGTCGACCAGGATTTCGGTCAGGTTTCCACGCGGCCAGCCGCCGCCCGGCAACTCGACATCCAGTTCGGCATGGCCGCTCGGTATCGCGCTGTCCGGCAGCGACGCCAGCGCATCGCCGCGCCAGACATCGCCCCTGGCCAGCACTTCCGCCAAAGCGACCGTCAACGGCATGGCATTCACGAGAGCTTCGCTACGGCTCCGCGGATCAGGCCGACGGCGATGCCCTCGATGGCGAACTCGACCTCGCCGGGCTTGACGACGATCGGCTCGAAATCGGGATTTTCGGCAATCAGCTCGATGAAGCCGGCACGGTGCCGGAGACGCTTGACGGTGACGTCCTCGTCCAGCCGCGCGACGACGATCTGGCCGTCGCGCGCCTGGCTGGTCTTGTGCACCGCGAGGAGGTCGCCGTCGAAGATACCGGCGTCGATCATCGACAGGCCGCGCACCTTGAGCAGGAAATCGGCGCGCGGATCGAACATCCCGGCATCGAAGGCGTAGCGGCCCTGCACGTTCTCGACAGCCATGATCGGCGAGCCGGCGGCGACGCTGCCGATCAGCGGCAGCCCGAGTTGCTCGACCAGGCGGATGCCGCGTGCCGACCCCGGCTCGAGGTTGATCACGCCCTTTCTGGCGAGCGCCTTGAGGTGGTCTTCCGCCGCGTTCGGCGAGGCGAAGCCGAAGGCACTGGCGATCTCCATCCGCGTCGGTGGCGCGCCGAGCACCTCGACGGTGTTCCGGATGAAATCGAGAATTTCCTGCTGACGTGGGGTGAGTTTCATGGCGTCCTCCGCAAAAACCATTGACTGTATTTTTGTACAGTACGAAAAAAAGCAAGCCATGGCTTTGCAGAAATCACCAACCCCTTTCATACTTGCCCGCTGCCGATGGCTCATTGGCGCCGTGGACGATTCACCCGGCAAGCAACCTGACGATACGGAGCAATGCACATGCAGCAACAGGACAATCACAGCAAGGTCATCGGCTACCTGCTCTGGCTTTTCGGCTTTCTCGGCGCGCACCGCTTCTACTACGGCAAACCGGTGACCGGGACGATCTGGTTCTTCACGCTCGGCCTGCTCGGCATCGGCTGGCTGATCGACCTCTTCCTGATCCCGGGCATGGACCGCGACGCCGACCTGCGCTTCCGTTCCGGCGCCATCGACTACAACATCGCCTGGCTGCTGCTGACCTTCCTCGGCATCTTCGGCGTACACCGGATGTATCAGGGCAAATGGCTGACCGGCATCCTCTACCTGCTTACCGGCGGGCTTTTCCTGGTCGGCGTCCTGTACGACTTCTGGACCATGAACGAGCAGATCTCCCTGCGCAACGCCAGCCAGCCAGGCTGATCCGCCATGAAGCTGCAGGACATCCCCGTCGGCGCCCGCTTCGAATACCAGGGCCGCGTCTTCGTCAAGACCGGGCCGATCACCGCGACGGCGGAAGATGGCAGCCAGCGCATCATCCCGCGCTACGCCGATCTCCGGCCGATCGACCCGCCGCCCGGCGAAGCCGACAGGCGCCCGCGCCGCCGGCTCGACGAAACGAAGGTGCTGAACGCCTTCGACGCCTTCTACCGCACCTGCCTGCGCACCGCCGACGATTTTTCACGGACGGAACTGGAGGTTGCGCGACAGAGGTTTCTGGCGGAACTGAAGTAAAGCCGACCCATTCACCCTCTCGGGATGGCAACGCCCTGATCAGCCGCATGCAGGGATGTCATGGTTACGGCGGGTTGTCGGCCTTATGTTGAGCTCCACATAAGGCCGAACACTCGCCGTCCGTGCCCCGTCATCACCAACGCCTGCCCAAACCTCGCCGATGCCCCTAGAATGAGCGGATGGACGCCACCCCACTCTACCTCAGCCCCACCCTGCGCCGCATCGAGGCGTCGCACGCCGACGAGCCGCTGATGGAGCGCGCCGGCACCGCGGCCGCCCGTTGGGCCGTGGAACTCGCCGCTGGTAACGGCGGGCCGGTGCTGGTACTCGCCGGGCCGGGCAACAACGGCGGCGACGCCTTCGTCGCGGCGCGCCTGTTGCGCGAGCGGTTCTTCGACGTGCGTCTCGTGTTCGGCAGTGACCCGGTACGTTTGCCGGCGGATGCCGCAGCGGCGCGCCGGCGCTTCCTGGATGCGGGCGGCGCCGAACTCGACGCCATCCCCGATGCACCGCGCTGGGCGCTGACCATCGACGGGCTGTTCGGCATCGGCCTCGCCCGTACACCGAAGGCCGTTACGCCGACTGGATCGCCACCGCCAACCACGTTGCCGAGCGCGACGTCTGCCCGCTGCTCGCCCTCGATTGCCCTTCCGGCCTCGACGCCGACCATGGCCGCGCCTTCAATCCTTGCATCCATGCCAGCCATACGCTCACCTTCATCGGCGCCAAACCGGGTCTGCTGACCGCGGACGGCCCGGATCACTGCGGCGAACTCCGCGTCGCCACGCTCGCCCTGCAGCCATCCGCCGAGGTCGACCCTGACGGGCGCGTCGTCGCTCTTGCCGACTTTGCCGGGCACCTGAAGCCGCGGCGCCGCAATACCCACAAGGGCAGTTTTGGCAGTGCCGGCATCCTCGGCGGCGGCAAGTCCATGGTCGGCGCCGCCTTCCTGGCCGGTCGTGCCGCGCTCAGGCTCGGCGCCGGCCGCATCTACCTCGGCCTGCTCGATGCCGATGCGCCAGGCGTCGATCTCATTCAGCCCGAACTGATGTTGCGCCGTGCCGACACGCTGTTGCAGACTGACCTCCAGGCGCTCGCCTGCGGCCCGGGCCTGGGCCGCTCGGCGGAGGCGCTCCGCCTCCTGGAGCAATCGCTCCGGGCGCCCGTCCAGCTTCTCCTCGACGCCGACGCGCTGAACCTTCTGGCTGACAACGGACGCATCGAGGGTCACCTCTACAACCGCGTCTGTCCGGCCATCCTGACGCCGCACCCGGCCGAAGCCGCCCGCCTTCTCGATTGCCCGATTCGCGAGATCCAGAGCGACCGCGTCCGCGCCGCCCGCGAACTGGCCGAACGCTATCGCAGCCACATCGCCCTGAAAGGCTGCGGCACGGTGATTGCCACGGTCGACGGGCGCTGGTGGATCAATTCCACAGGCAACCCCGGAATGGCAACGGCCGGCATGGGCGACGTCCTCAGCGGCCTGATCGTCGCCCTTCTCGCCCAGGGCTGGCCGGCGGAAGCTGCCCTGATCGCCGGCGTCCACCTGCACGGCGCCGCCGCGGACCGGCTGGTCGCCAACGGGGTCGGGCCGATCGGCCTGACCGCCGGCGAAGTGATCGACGCCTCGCGCGAACTGTTCAACGAATGGGCGGGTACGGATAAAGCATATTGAGAGCGACGCTCTGGCCGTTGGGCTGGACGATGCGCACATGCTCGCGACGAAATTCCCGGGCATGCCGGAGGCCGCAGGCGTGGGCGATCATTTCGACCTCCTTGGTCAGGTTCCGCGTATAAGCGGCAACGCGTTCGGCCTTGTCCTCGACCACCAGACCGCGCTGCAGGCGCGGCACATGGGTGGTGATACCGGTCGGGCAGGTATTCTGGTGGCAGCGCAGGGCCTGGATGCAACCAAGCGAGAACATATAGCCGCGTGCGGTATTGATGCAGTCGGCGCCGCACGCCAGCGCCCAGGCGACCCTGGCCGGCGTCACCAGCTTGCCGGAAGCGATGACCTTGATCCGCTCGCGCAGCCCGCCCTCGATCAGGGCGTCGACGACACGCGGCAGGGCTTCGTTGATCGACATCGCCATGTGGTCGGCGAGGGCCTGCGGCGCCGCGCCCGATCCGCCCTCGCCACCATCGACAGTCAGGAAATCCGGTGCGCTGCCGAGGCCGCGGCGGTGCACGGCATCCACCAGTTGCTGCATGAACTGCCGGCCCCCGATTGCCGTCTTGATGCCGACCGGCTTGCCGGTNNCATCCCGCACCCGCTCGACCATGTCGAGCAGTTCGTCCATGTTGCCGATGTCCGGATGGCGATTGGGCGACAGCGAATCCGTGGCAAAGGGAATGCCGCGGATACGGGCGATTTCCTCGGTGACCTTGGCCGCCGGCAGGACGCCGCCCTTGCCCGGCTTGGCGCCCTGCGAAAGCTTGATTTCAAAGGCGCGGACGCTTTCATGTGCGGCCACTTCGCGCAGCTTTTCCGGATCGAGCCGGCCGCTGGCGTCGCGCACCCCGTACTTGGCCGTGCCGATCTGGTAGATCACGTCGCATCCACCCTCCAGATGGTAGGGGCTGAGTCCGCCTTCACCGGTATCCATGTAGCAACCGGACATCCCGGCGCCACTTGACAATGCCCGCACCGCCGGCTGCGAGATCGCGCCGTAGCTCATGCCGCTAATGTTGATGACCGACCGGGCGGCAAAAGGCTTGTCGCACCAGCCTTCGCCGATGATCAACGGCGGCGTCGGCTGGTACTCGCCTTCGAGGACCGGGAAGGCGGCATTGACGAAGACCAGCGCGCCGGGCTGCGACAGTTCGTAGGTCGAGCCGAAACCGAGGATGCCGCCTTCGTTCTTGGCCAGACGGTACANCCAGGCCCGCGTCGCGCGGTTGAAGGGCATTTCCTCGCGGTCGTTCAGAAACAGGTATTGCCGGAAGTACTCGCCGAGATTCTCGAAGAAGAAGCGCAGATGTCCGATGACCGGAAAATTGCGCAACACCGTGTGGCGCTTCTGCGTGATGTCCCGGACAAACCAATAGACGACGAACAGGGCGACCAGCATCGCTACGAGAACCCCGACGCTGACGCGAAAGACACTGGCCAACTCGAACATGGCAGACTTCCGGACGGTACAATTAGGTTTTCAGCATGCCCTCTGGCCGCCCTCATGTCCATCGAATTCGATCATCTTCTTGCCGCCGAGATCACCCGCAACGTTGCTGCCGCCCTCGCCGAGGATATCGGTCCCGGCGACCTTACCGCCAGCCTGGTTCCCGGCGAGCATGTTTCACGGGCCACGGTCATTTCGCGCGAAGCCGGCGTGCTCTGCGGTCGCGCCTGGTTCGAGGGCTGCGTCAAGGGTCTCGACCCGGCCGCCGAGATCACCTGGAGCGCCGCCGATGGCGACCGCATAGCACCCGACCAGGTGCTTTGCCAGATCCGCGCCAATGCCCGCGCCCTGCTTTCGGCCGAGCGCAGCGCGCTCAACTTCCTGCAATTGCTGTCGGCAGTCGCCAGCAAGGCCCGCATTTATGCCGATGCGATCGCCGGGACCGCGGCGCAGGTCGTCGATACCCGCAAGACGCTGCCCGGGCTGCGCATCGCGCAAAAATACGCGGTTCGCTGCGGTGGCGGCGGCAACCACCGCCTCGCGCTGTGGGACGCCATCCTGATCAAGGAGAACCACATTCATGCCGCCGGNGGAATCGAGCAGGTCCTGGCGACAGCACGGGCGGTGGCCGGACAGGCTGGCGACCGCTGCAAATTCATCCAGATCGAGGTCGAATCACTTGCCGAACTGCGGGTAGCACTGGACGCCGGCGCGACGATGGTGCTGCTGGACAATTTCTCGCTCGCGATGATGCGCGACGCCGTCGCGATCAATGCCGGTCGCGCCATACTCGAGGCATCGGGCAACGTGACGCTCGAAACCATCCGCGATATTGCCGAAACCGGCGTCGACCGCATTTCGGTCGGCGCGCTGACCAAGGACGTCAAGGCGCTCGACCTGTCGCTGCGCTTCGGCGATTAGTCCGACGGACTATGCGTTGCCGGGATTTTTGGTCATAATCGCCAACGACTGGCTGAAAACGCCGATTCTTCTTGACGGGGACTTTAATGCTGTTTGCACTGTTCTACGTGGTTGCAATCCTGATCCTGGTTCTGCATTTCACCGGCTTCCTTGCCCGCAACAACCTCGAATGGCTGGTTCTGGTGCTTGCCGTCGCCGTCTTCCCGGCGGTCATCTACCTCTAGCAGGCCGCCTGGCAACCAGGTCGATCAGCGCCGATCGGCCGGAGTCGGACTTGCCCTCCCCGATCGAAGCACCGTGCTCGTGCAGTAACGCGATTTCCCGATCGGCGAATGTCACCCGCAACAGCGCCCCGGCATCGAGTTCAGAAGGCTTCGTTGTCCGGAATGCTCACACGCGCTCGACGATGAACCGCTTGATGGCGGCGGCATCGGGCGCCATGACGACGACGCGCTGCGGCAGGCTCTCGATGCCGGCGAGGTCGGCTGGACGCACCGGCTCGGTGCCGAGCGCCTCGCGGATGGCTTCCTCGAACTTGGCCGGCTGGGCGGTTTCCAGCACGATCATCGGGACGCCCGGCTGGCGATTCTCGAGCGCGACCTTGAGGCCGTCGGCCGTGTGCGTGTCGATCATCACGTTGTAGCGCCCCTGCGCCAAGCGGATGGCCGCGATCCGATCCTTGTGCGTGCTGCGTCCCGAGACGAAGCCGAAATCGGGCAGCTTTTTCCAGTGGACCGTAGCGGACAGGTCGAAGGCCTCGCCCTTGTCGACCTTCGCCCACAGTTCGCGGACGACAGCCGGGTCGCGGCCGACCAGGTCGAAAACGAAGCGCTCGAAGTTGGAGGCCTTGGAAATGTCCATCGACGGGCTCGAGGTGACGCTGGTTTCGACCGACGTGCGCGGGCGGTAGACGCCGGTCCGGAAGAACTCGTCGAGCACGTCGTTCTCGTTGGTCGCCAGCACCAGCCTGGCGATGGGCAAGCCCATCATGCGTGCTACGTGGCCGGCGCAGATGTTGCCGAAGTTGCCCGACGGCACCGCGAAGGCGACCTGCTCATCATTCGATCGGGTTGCCAGGAAATAGCCCTGGAAGTAATAGACGATCTGCGCCGCGACACGCGCCCAGTTGATCGAGTTGACGGCGCCAATCTTGTACTTCGCCTTGAATTCGGCGTCATTGGAAACTGCCTTGACGATGTCCTGGGCGTCGTCGAACATGCCGCGCACGGCGATGTTGAAGATGTTGGCATCCTGCAGCGAATACATCTGGGCGCGCTGGAAGGCGCTCATTTTGCCGTCCGGTGACAGCATGAAGACCTTGACGTTGTGCTTGCCGCGCATCGCATACTCGGCGGCGGAACCGGTGTCGCCTGAGGTCGCGCCGAGGATGTTGATCGACTCGCCGCGCCGGTCCAGCACGTACTCGAACAGGTTGCCAAGCAACTGCATAGCCATGTCCTTGAAGGCGAGCGTCGGGCCGTTGGACAGTTCCTGCGTGTAGAGCCCGTCTTCCAGCCGGGTCAGCGGCGTGATCTGCCCCGGATCGCCGCCGTTGCGGGCGTGGCAATACACCTCAGGGGTATAGGTTCCGGCAACGAGCGCCTTGAGGTCGGCCGACGGGATGTCGGTGATGAAGCGGGAGAGAATTTCATAGGCCAGGTCGGCATACGCGAGCTGCCGCCAGGCATCCAGTTCGGCTCGCGTTACCTGAGGGTAGCTCTCCGGTAGGTAGAGGCCGCCGTCCGGGGCCAGGCCACCGAGGAGGATATCGCAGAAAGCCTGGGGCGCGGACTGGCCGCGTGTCGAGATGTAGCGCATGGCGAAGCCCGGAATGCGGAAAAGTGTGATTCTACTGCGTCGACCGCGACACAAGCGTGGCCCGCAGCAGTCCCAGGAAAAAGAGCGACAATCCTGCCGCCAGCAGGACACCACCCGGCGACTCCAAGCCGGTGAGCACGGCCAGCGCCGACGCGATCCAGAGCAGCGAACGCGCAGCGCCGCTGGCGGCCAACCTTTGCCGCATGAGCGCGCGCTCGGAGATCTCCGGTCCCGGCCAGCGCCAGACCGGGAGGAGCTGGCTGAGCGCGCCGCTGACTAGCGGCAACAGGAAGCCGATGCCCCAGGCCAGCAAGGTCGGCCGCGCGGATGCCTGACCGGCGCCGTGAATGACTCCCGCAGTCAGCGCCAGCAACAGGCCGACAAGCGCTGCGAGCAGCGAGGCCGTGACGCCATCGGCGAGCAGTCTGGGCAACCCGAAGCGCCTGCTCCACTGGCCGATAAGGCCGAGCGCGGCGGTCAGCACGAGCGCGGCACCGGGCACGGCATACGGCCAGCTGATCGATGCGCCGGTGGCGATCATCAGCGCCCCGCCGGCAACGAACCACAGCCGCCGGCGCAGCCAGCCCGCAGATTCCGGGTCAGCCTTGCCGATGGCGGTCGGCACCAGCACCGGGAGCGTGCCGAGGGCTGCGAGGCCGACCAGTCCGACCGCGTTGAGGTGCAGATGAAAGTTGCGCAAGCCCTTCCAGTGCTGCGGCCAGAGCGGAATCAGCACGACCGCCAGCAGCGCCAGCATCAGGCAGCCAAGCGCGGCGCCATACCAGCGCCAGCCGGGATGCGGGGTGCCCAGTGTCACCCGCACCCTTCCCGCGATCCAGCTCAGCAAAATGGCGGCCAGCAACAGGTCGACCGCCGCAGCCGGTTGCAGCAGCCAGCGCGGCAGCAGGCCCTGCATGGCGGCGACGGCCACGATGCCGGCCATTTGCGCAGCCGCCGGCACAAGGGAAATCGAACGCGAGGGATCGCCGGTGCGCGTGAGTACCGGGACGAAGTGACTCATCGCCGCGAAAATCAGCGGGACTATGCCGACGGCGAGGGCAAGGTGCGCCACTGCCAGCGGCGAGCCCATTCCCCNCAGCGCCAGAATGGCGCTGCCCAGCAGCGCAAGAAGTGTCAGGCCCGCGGTGTAAGTCAATCAGCTGACGACGGCAAAGTCGATCACGATGGCGCCCGGTTCGCGCTGCCTGTACTCGATACTCAGGCGCTCGCCGTAACGGGCGTGCAACTGGCCGAGCAACGGCAGCGGATCATGATCATTGCAGAAGCGCATGGTCTCGCCAGGCTGCAGGGCATCCAGCGCACCAAAGATGGCGGCATGGCGAAAACGCTTGGCGATGCCGCGCGCATCGAAGGGGTAAAGGGCTTCCTCGGTAGTGTGATTGCAGACGTGAATGGGTTGCATTGGTGTTCCTCGACGACGCTGCCGGAATTGGCAGCCGCCGGCAATTGTGGGGAAACGAAAGGTGTCGTTCCTTGATGAGAATCGCAATCCCCGGCTTTTTGTCAAGGAAACCTGCGCTTCGTCTCGCTTTTCCCATACAAGCTGCTATAAACAAAACGTGAGCTGGTTCGGTTGCCACCCTGGTTAGAGGTCAATGCGATGCGCCGTGCGCTGAGTGCGCTTGGTTACCGCAACATCGACGATGCCATTGAATTCGTCATGGCAGGTCTGGCCTTGCTCCCGGCGCTGATGTTCATCACCGGCAACGTGTTCGCCGGCGCTGCCAGCCTGTTCGTGTTGATCGTGCTCCTGGCAGCGCTCGGCATGCGCACGCCCCCGCCGCCTGCCCCGCACGATGACGATCCGGGAACGCGGCGCGAGGTGGGAGCCGAAAGGAGCGATCGGGAATGAGAAGACGGGAACCGCGGTTCCCGCTTGCCCTCTCCGCATCCGCAGGCTACTGCAATTCCTCAAGCCGGATCCGCTTGACCTTGCCCTNTTGCGCGGCCAGACCCTCGATCCTGGCGATTGCCGCGTCGGCAGAGCTCTCCCTGCAGACATGGGTGAGGATGATGATGTCGGTTTCGCCCTCGCCTTCGGCCGGCTCGCGCTGCAGCAGGGCGTCGATCGAGATGCCCTGATCGGCCAGGATGCGGGTGACGTCGGCCAGCACGCCCGGCTTGTCCTCGACGCGCAGGCGCAGGTAGTAGCCGGTTTCGACTTCGCTCATCGGCAGGATCGGCAGGCTGGACATCGCATCCGGCTGGAAGGCCAGGTGCGGCACGCGATGCGCGGCATCGGCAGTCGCCAGCCGGGTGACATCGACCAGGTCGGCGATCACCGCCGAGCCGGTCGGCTCGGCGCCGGCGCCCTTGCCGTAGTACAGGGTGATGCCGACGGCGTCGCCCTTGACCATGACGGCGTTCATCGCCCCTTCCACGTTGGCCAGCAGGCGCTTGGCCGGAATCAGCGTCGGATGGACGCGCAACTCGACGCCGTTGCTCCTGCGCTTGGCGATGCCGAGCAGCTTGATGCGGTAGCCAAGCTGTTCGGCGTATTTGATGTCGGACGCTTCGAGCCTGGTGACGCCCTCGACATAGGCCTTGTCGAACTGGACCGGGATGCCGAAGGCGATTGCCGAAATCAGCGTCGCCTTGTGCGCGGCGTCGACGCCCTCGATGTCGAAGGTCGGGTCGGCCTCGGCATAGCCCAGACGCTGTGCTTCCTTCAGCACCTCGTCGAACGATAGACCCCTGTCGCGCATCTCGGAGAGAATGAAGTTGGTGGTGCCGTTGATGATGCCGGCGGCCCACTCGATGCGGTTGGCGGTGAGTCC
Source organism: Dechloromonas sp. (assembly GCA_013693915.1). Classification (GTDB taxonomy): domain Bacteria; phylum Pseudomonadota; class Gammaproteobacteria; order Burkholderiales; family Rhodocyclaceae; genus Azonexus. Next base: position 2,413,260 of record CP059264.1, read on the forward strand.
CTCGCGCAAGGCCTTGATGATCGGGATGCCGCCGGCGACGGCGGCCTCGAAGGCGACCATGACCCCCTGCTGCTGGGCGGCGGTGAAGATCTCGGTGCCATGCACCGCCAGCAGCGCCTTGTTGGCGGTGACGACGTGCTTGCCGTTGGCGATGGATTGCATGACCACGTCCTTGGCCACGCCATAGCCGCCGATCAGTTCGACGATGATGTCGATTTCCGGATCGTTGACCAGTGCGAAGGCATCGTCGGTGACACGTGCCTCGCCGCCGGTCACCTGCTTCGCCAGATCGACGTTTCTGTCGGCCACGGCCGTGATGCGAATCGGGCGCCCGGCGCGGCGGGTGATCTCCCCGGCGTTGCGCTTGAGAACGGTCCAGGTGCCACCGCCGACGGTGCCGATGCCGATGAGGCCAACATTGATGGGTTTCATGGTCGGAATTTGCTCAGGTTGAGTGACGTTTGCGATAGTTTTCAAGAAAACGGGCGATGCGGCCAATGGCCTCGCGCAGGTCGTCCTCGTGCGGCAGGAAAACCAGGCGGAAATGATCCGGATGCGGCCAGTTGAAGCCGGTGCCCTGAACCAGCAGAACCTTTTCCTCCTGCAACAGCTCGGAAATGAACTGCTGGTCGTCCTTGATCGGATAGACCTTGGGATCGAGGCGGGGAAACATGTAAAGCGTGGCCTTCGGCTTGACGCAGGTGACGCCGGGGATGGCGCTGATCAGCTCGTAGGCCACATCGCGCTGGCGCCGCATGCGCCNCCCTTCGGCGACCAGGTCGTCGATGCTCTGGTAGCCGCCGAGCGCCGTCTGGATGCCATGCTGACCCGGCGCATTGGCGCACAGGCGCATCGAAGCCAGCATGTCGAGACCTTCGATGTAATCCTGCGCATGGCGCGTGTCACCGGAAACCACCATCCAGCCGGCACGGTAGCCGCAGGAGCGGTAATTCTTCGACAGGCCGTTGAAGGTGATGGTCAGAACATCGTCTGAGAGCGATCCGATCGCCGTGTGCCTGGCACCGTCGTAGAGGACCTTGTCGTAAATCTCGTCCGAATAGATGATCAGTTGGTGCTTGCGGGCGATGTCGATGATTTCGCGGAGCAACTCGTCGGGGTAGAGCGCGCCGGTCGGATTGTTGGGATTGATGACGACGATGGCCCGGGTGCGCCGGTTGATCTTGCTGCGAATGTCGGCGAGGTCGGGCAACCAGCCGTTCCTCTCGTCACACAGGTAGTGTTTCGGTGTCCCGCCGGACAGGCTGATTGCCGCCGTCCACAGCGGGTAATCCGGCGCCGGGACGAGCACTTCTTCGCCATCGTTGAGCAGGGCATTCATCGCCATGGCGATCAGTTCCGAGACGCCATTGCCGACATAGATGTCTTCGAGCGACACCCNCTTGATGTGCTTCTGCTGGCAGTAATGCATGATCGCCTTGCGCGCAGCAAAGATTCCCTTCGAATCGGTGTAGCCGGCTGCAGTGGGCAGGTTGCGGATGATGTCCTGCCGGATTTCCTCGGGCGAATCGAAGCCGAACGCGGCCAGATTGCCGATGTTCAGCTTGATGATCTTGTGGCCCTCCTCCTCCATCTGCTTGGCCTTCTGCAGCACCGGGCCGCGGATGTCGTAGCAGACGTTGGCGAGTTTGGCCGATTTTCTGACTGGCTTCATCAGAGCAACCCATCCTTCCGGAACATGTCCTTGATGCCACGGATCGCCTGCCGCGTCCGCGCCTCGTTCTCGATCAGCGCAAAGCGCACGTGGTCGTCGCCATATTCGCCGAATCCGACCCCCGGCGAGACGGCCACCCTCGCCTCGGCGAGCAGTTTCTTGGCGAACTCCAGCGAACCCATCGCGGCGTAAGCCTCGGGGATCTTCGCCCAGATGTACATCGACGCCTTCGGCACTTCGACCATCCAGCCGGCCTCATGCAGTCCCCTGGCCAGGACGTCGCGGCGGTTCTGGTACAGAGCCCGGACTTCCTCGACGCAAGCCTGGTCGCCATCGAGCGCAATGATCGAAGCCACCTGGATCGGCGTGAAGGTGCCGTAGTCGTGGTAGCTCTTGATTCGCGCCAGGGCCGAGACAAGCTCCGTGTTGCCGACCATGTAGCCGACGCGCCAGCCGGCCATGTTGTAGCTCTTCGACATCGTGAAGAACTCGACGGCGACGTCGCGCGCACCTGGAACCTGCATGATGGAAGGTGCCTTCCAGCCATCGAAGACGATATCCGCGTAGGCCAGGTCATGGACGACAAGGATGTCGTGCTGCTTGGCCAGCGCGATCACGCGCTCGAAGAACGCGAGTTCGACGCAGCGCGCGGTCGGGTTGCTCGGGAATCCGAGAACCATCATCTTCGGCTTCGGCGTGCATTCCTTGATGCCCCGCTGCAGTTCGTCGAAGAAGTCCACATCGGGCGTCATGCGCACCGAGCGGATATCAGCGCCGGCGATGATCGCGCCGTAGATGTGGATCGGATAGCTCGGGTTGGGCACCAGCACCGTATCGCCGCGATCCAGCGTGGCGAGCATCAGGTGGGCGATACCTTCCTTGGAACCGATGGTCACGATGGCCTCGGATTCCGGGTCGAATTCGACTTCGTAGCGCCGCCTGTACCAGTCGCAGATCGCCTTGCGCAGCCTTGGGATGCCCTTGGAGATCGAATAGCCGTGGGTATTCTCGCGCAAGGCCGCCTCGACCAGCTTGTCGGTGATGTGCTGCGGCGTCGGCTGGTCCGGATTGCCCATGCTCATGTCGATGATGTCCTCCCCGCGACGGCGCGCCGCCATCTTCAACTCGCCGGTGATGTTGAAGACGTAGGGCGGCAGGCGCTTGATGCGGGGAAAATCTTTCATGACGGGCAAGTCCGGAGCGCTGGAGGCGAAAAGGTATAATTGTACTTGATCGCATGGTGCACCGCAATTTCAGCGGGCTTTTCGGGCAGATACCAGAGTGAAACTTCATCTTTCCAATACCGCCGGGCTCAACATCTTCACCGCCTATGGGGAAGACTTTGTCGCGGTCAACCAGGAAAAGCATGCAAGAAACCTGATCGTCTTGCCCGAATCGATCATTTTCGAGTGGTCGACCGCAACACCCGCGACGCTTGCCGCAAGCGACATGCAGAAACTGCTCGAAGTCGGAGCGGAGATCGTTCTGCTAGGCACCGGAAACCGCCAGCGCTTCCCCGCCGGGGTGCTGATGCGACCCTTCGCGCCGGCCGGTATCGGTCTCGAAGTGATGGATCTGCAGGCGGCCTGCCGAACCTACAACATCCTCGCCACCGAGGGGCGCAAGGTGGCCGCCGCCCTGCTCTTCGACTGATCAGCTGCGCCCGTAGGTGTCCTCGAAGCGAACGATGTCGTCTTCGCCGAGATAGCTCCCAGACTGTACCTCGATCATTTCCAGCATGACCTTCCCCGGATTCTCGAGGCGGTGCCTGACGCCGAGCGGAATATAGGTCGACTGGTTCTCCGAGACCAGGAATAGCTCGTCGCCACGCGTCACCCTGGCCGTTCCGCTGACAACGATCCAGTGCTCGGCCCGATGATGGTGCATCTGCAGGGAGAGCGCTGCGCCCGGCTTGACACCGATCCGCTTGACCTGGAAGCGGTCGCCGGAATCGACCCCGTCATACCAGCCCCACGGCCGGTGCACCTTGCGATGCCACTGGGCGACGCTTCGTTCCTCGGCCTTAAGCCGATCGACGATCCTTTNTACGTCCTGGGTCGAATCGTGATGCACGACCAGCACCGCGTCGTCGGTTTCCACCACCACCAGGTTGCTGAGACCGACACAGGCAACCAGCCGGCCCCCGGAGAAGGCCAGCGTGTTACGGCAATCCTCAAGCACCACATCGCCGCGAATTGCGTTCCCGGCATCGCATTTCGGCAGCACCTTCCACAGTGCATCCCAGGCGCCGACATCCGACCATCCGGCCGCGAGCGGTATCACGGCGCCTTTCGGCAAGCCCGGCTGCCCGGTCGTCAGCCGCTCCATGACTGCATAGTCGATCGAGTCCGATGGGCACTGCTGGAAAGCGGAGCGGTCAACCCGCACGAAATCGCCATCCGTCGTGGCGCCGGCCAGGGCGGCGCGGCAGGCGGCAAGAATGTCAGGCCGGCCGATCGCCAGCGCGGCGATCCAGGTCGACGCGCGCATCACGAAGATCCCGCTGTTCCAGAGAAAATCGCCCGAGTCCAGATAACGCTGAGCCGTTGCGCGATCCGGCTTCTCGACAAAACCTGCAAGATGACACGCCAGCGATTCGTCTCCCAGGGACGACCCCTTCCTGATATACCCGTAACCTGTCTCCGGACAATCCGGCGTGATGCCGAAGGTCACCGCCATACCCGCCTCGGCCAGCCTGGCCGCCCGCGCCACTGCCTCGCGGAAGATCTCGGGTTGCGCAATCACATGATCGGCCGGCATAACAACCAGTACTGCGTCGGAGTCGTCGCGCGTCGTCCACAACGCCGCCAGGGTCAGTGCCGGCGCGGTGTTGCGACCGAAGGGTTCGAGAATGATGCTGCTCTGCTTGCCGAGAAGGCGCACCTGCTCGGCGACCACGAAGCGGTGCTCCTCGTTGCAGACAACCAGTGGGTCGCGCAACCCCGGAAACCCGTCAAGGCGCCTGACGGTATCCTGCAACATGGAGTGCTCACCGACGAGCGGTAATAGCTGCTTGGGGTATTTTTCGCGCGATATCGGCCACAGGCGAGTGCCCGAACCGCCGGAGAGAACAACGGGAATGAGTTCCAAGGCAACCTCGCTGAATTCGGATGTGGGTGCATTTGTGCCAGAGGCCGGCAACGGGCGAGATTGTAAAGCATCCGGGCAGATCAGGGCGCCGATCACATGGGGTGAAATCGAATAGCTTGGTGGCAACCGTGAAATAGTTCCGGTATCCTTCGCTGCCTTGGCGTTACGCTAGCCGCAATTCGATTATCATCTGAGTCTGAATTTGTTCGGCTGGATCTTTCTGCGACCTGAGTGGGGAAAACCATGATTGCGATTCGTTCCTTTGTATCTTCCGGTGCCAATTGGCTGATTACCGGACTTTCCGTTCTGGTCCTGGCCTCATGCGCCAGTTCCTATCCGCCGGCCCCCGAGGTTGCCGCTGCGGCTGACTACAACTACAGGATTGGGCCGGGGACAACCTGAACATCGTGGTCTGGCGCAATCCCGAATTGTCCATGTCGGTGCCGGTACGTCCGGACGGGAAGGTTTCCGCGCCGCTCATCGATGATCTTGACGCCATGGGCAAGAACCCCACTGCTCTGGCGCGCGACATCGAGCAGGAACTTGGCAAGTTCATCCGCGATCCCGTCGTCACCGTAATCGTGACAGGCTTTGTCGGACCATACAGCGAACAGGTTCGCGTCGTGGGTGAGGCTACCAAGCCACAGACTCTTCCTTACAAGCAGAAAATGACCGCGCTCGACGTGATGATCGCGGTCGGCGGAATGACCGAGTTTGCAGATGGCAACCGGGCGAGCATCCTGCGCACTTCGGAAAACAACGCCCAATATAGTGTCCGCCTCAAGGACCTGATCAAGCGTGGAGATGTTTCCGCCAACGTGGAAATGAAGCCTGGCGACATTCTGATCATTCCGCAGAGTTGGTTCTGAACCAGGGAAGCGCATCATCACGTAACACCTCAGGAGTCGCCGGGGAATTTTGCCCCTTGGCGACTCCCTAGCTCGGATCAAGATTGATGGAAGAATTCCTTAGTCAGGCTACGACAATTCTGCGCGCGACCTGGAAGCACCGTCGCCTCGGGATGCTTTGCGCATGGATTTTNGGTGCCTTAGCGGCCGTGATCATCGTCAACATTCCCGACAGGTATGAAGCGTCCGCGAGGGTATCGCTTGACACGCAGTCGATTCTCAAACCCCTGATGTCCGGACTGGCGGTTCAGCCGAACAGCGAGCAGCAAGTGATGATGTTGAGCCGGACGCTCATCAGCCGCCCCAATGTTGAAAAAGTGGTACGCATGGCGGACATGGACCTCGGCATCCAGAGCAAGGCGGCCCGGGAGGCCCAGATCGAGGCTCTGACGAAGGCGCTGGAGGTCAAGAGTACCAACCGCGACAACATTTACACCATTTCCTACCGCAACACCGACCCGGCAGTGGCGCAAAAGGTTGTGCAGTCTCTCCTTTCTATCTTTGTCGAATCGAGCCTTGGCGACAAGCGCCAGGACACCGATGCCGCCCGCAAGTTCATCGACGAGCAGATTCGCCACTCCGAAAACAAGCTCAGGGAAGCTGAAAATAGGCTGAAGGAGTTCAAGTTGCGCAACGTGGAATTCGAGACCGCCGACGGTAAGGGCAGCATGGAGCGCTTGGGCGACATCGCCGCGTTGCTCCAGAAATCCCGGCTCGAGTTGCGCGAAGCGGAGAACTCCAGGGATGCGCTGCGTCGCCAGATCGTCGGCGATGAACCGGTGCTCCTACCAGAGGCNCCCGGAGCTGACGCAGGCATCTCCCTCCCCGAGATCGACGGTCGCATCGATGCCCAGAAGCGCAATCTCGATACCCTGCTGCAGAAGTACACCGACAAGCATCCGGACGTGATTGGAACACGGCGCCTCATCAAGGATCTGGAAGAGCAGAAGCGAACCGAGATTGTGGCCCGGAGACAATTCGCAGCAGCGAATCCCGGCTCGGGAGTCGGCAACAATCCTGCTTATCAGCAACTCAAGGTGTCGCTGGGCGAGGCAGAAGCCACTGTCGCCTCGCTGCGAACCCGGGTTTCCGAGTATGAGTCGAGATACAAGCGGACCAAGGAATTCATGAAATTCCAGCCGCAACTAGAGGCGGAACTGGTGCAACTCAATCGTGACTACGACATCCACAAGAAGAACTACGAACAACTCGCTACCCGTCGCGAGTCGGCGGAACTGACCGGCGATCTCGGATCGGTCGCAGGAATGGCCGATTTTCGCGTGGTCGATCCACCGCGCGCCTCCTCAACTCCGGTAGCCCCCAATCGTATGGTCCTGCTGCCGCTTGGCTTGCTGCTGGCGATTGCTGGTGGTTTCGTTGTGGCCTTTGCGGCCAGCCAGTTGCGTCCGGTGTTTTTCGATGGCAAGTCATTGCGTGACCAGACCGGTCTGCCGGTTTTGGGGATTGTTTCGATTCTTCCCAATGAAGGCCGCCGCCAGCAGGAGCGCGCAAGCCTCATGCGATTTCTTCTTGCCGGCGCCGCTCTCGTGACTCTGTTCGCAATCGGCATCGCAGTACTTACATACCTTTCTCAACGCGCTGCCTGAGGAAAATCGATGAGCCTTATTGAACAAGCAGCCAAGCGACTGGAGCAACTTCGGCAGGCAGGAGTCGAATTGCCCGAGGACAGAAACCCCGAATTCCCGCCTGCGTCGCCGGCCCGCGACTCGGCTGCCGCACCGCAGCGTCAGCAGAAGACACCCCATCTTGCCGCGAGCTCGTCAGGCGACTCCAGGCTGGCTGCGCATTCGGATGCGGCGTCCTCTCCCGGGAAGCGAGTCGAGCTTGACCTCGAGGCGATTGCAGCTTCCGGTCTCCTCGTTCCGAGTCAGACGCGTACCCTGCTGGCCAGCGAGTTTCGCGTGATCAAGCGCCCATTAATTGCCAACGCCATGAACAAGGGTGCTTCACCCATAGATAACGGCAATCTGATCATGGTCACCAGTGCCTTGCCCGGAGAAGGCAAGAGCTTCACCGCCATCAACCTGGCTGTCAGTATCGCCATGGAACTGGACAATACGGTCATGCTGGTCGATGCCGATGTCGCTAGACCGACCGTGCTGAGCATGCTTGGCCTTCCGCCGGCGGAGGGGCTGCTCGATGTGGTTACGGCAAACTCTCTTGACATCTCCGGTGTGTTGCTACGCACCAATATCGAGAAGCTCTCCATTCTTCCGAGCGGTACACAGCATGCGCAGGCTACCGAACTCTTGGCCAGCGATGTGATGGTCCGCCTGCTCGATGACATGGCGCAGCGCTACCCGGACCGGATCATTATCTTCGATTCGCCGCCTCTACTCTCGACTACCGAGGCCAGGACGCTCGCGACGCACATGGGGCAGATCGTGGTCGTCGTTCAGGCAGGAGAAACAGCGCAGGCAGCCGTCAAGGAGGCGTTATCGACGATTGAGGCCTGCCCGCTGAAGATGATGGTCCTGAATCAGGCGACGCAACCGGCAACAGAGCGCTACGGATACGGGTATGCCTATGGATATGGGTACGGGAATGAAGACTAGACCGAATTGGCTGGCGGCAACTACCGGCGTCCTGTGTTACTGCGTCGTCGGACCGGTCATGGGGCAGGACTCTGGATCGTTGATAACACCTATTGCCTCACCATCCGGGGAGAACGTACCCGGTGCCGCAACGGTCCCCAATCTCGGCGTACAGGGAGCAACAGCCTCGGACGAAACAAGTGCGCCGCGGGCGTGGACCATCGTGCCACGGATCGGCCTGACCGAAACCCTGACCGACAATATCAATCTGTCATCGACCAACCAGCAGAGCGGTCTGATTTCCGAACTGTCCCCGGGCATTCGTATCGATGCCAGAACAGCCCGCCTGAAGATGTTTCTTGACTATCAGCTCAATGGAATCTTCTATTCAACCGGCGAGAATGGCAACCAGACGCAAAGTGCGCTCAATGCATTCGGCACGCTCGAGGCGATCGACAACTGGCTCTTCGTTGATTTCAGCGGGCAGATCTCGCAGCAAGTGATCAACCCGTTCGGGCAGCAGTCAGCGAGCAATGTCTATGATACTGGGAATACCACTCAGACTCAGACCTATGCCGTTTCTCCGTACATAAGAGGCCAACTCGGCGGCTCGGCGGATTATTTCCTTCGCTATAACGCGGCGTACACCAACAGCGGGAGCGGCGATATCTCCAATGTCACCCTCTCCCAATGGCTCGGCCAGATTCGCGGAAACACGAGGTTCCAGAATCTCAACTGGGCCATCGATGGCAGCCAGCAAAACACCAATTACAGCCAGGTAGGCTTCTTGCCAGAGCAGGATTATGACGACACCCGCATTCGGGCTGTGCTGAGTTATAGGTTGTTCCCAGATTTCCGCCTCTCTGGCAGCGGCGGCTGGGAATCTAACAACTATCAGTCCCGTGACAACGAAAGCCAGGGTACCTACGGCGCCGGTTTCGACTGGACACCCACCGAGCGCACCCAAGCCACTGGCTTCTGGGAACACCGCTTCTTCGGCACTGGCTGGAATGTGCTTCTCAGCCATCGCTTTCCACTCAGCGCCATTCGCTACACCGACACCAAGGAAGTTTCACTGATCCCGAATCAGCTAACCAACACGGGACTGGGAACTGTTTACGACCAGTACTTCCAGATTTTCGCCAGTCTGATTCCGGATCCAGTCAACCGCGATACCTACGTCCGGAACCTTCTGAATAACGCGGGCATCGCACCGAATGCCCAGGCGATAAACAATTACCTGACGAACCGTCCCCAGGTGCAGCGAAATCAGCAGTTGTCATTGGTCTTCTACGGCAGCCGCAATTCGATCACTTTCCTTGCGGCTCGCAGCAATAGCCAGCCACTGACACGCGCCCCCAATGGGCTCGACAGCATAGTCAGCGAGGCTGGCATTGTTGACCAGCGGGGCTATACGGTCAGCTTTTCGCATCGCCTGACGCAACTCACCGGCTTGAACCTGCTCGCGTCCCGTCAGAAGAACAAAAGCGGCCTGACGGGTGAAATCGACAACTCGACATTGACGTGGTACCAGGTCGGCATCTCGACGCGACTCGGTGCCAAGACTGCCGGCGCACTGAATGCTCGCCATCAGGACTTCAACGGCTCGGAGCTCACGACGACTCCTTACAAGGAAAATGCACTGATCGCCTCAGTGGTCATGGTGTTCTAGCCATGTATGAAGATTTCTACGGGTTGACGAGCAAGCCTTTCCAGCTAAATCCCGATCCAAAGTTCTATTTCCCCAGCAAGCAGCACCGGCGTGCCGCCGCCTATCTCGAGTACGGCATGCACCAGAACGAGGGCTTCATCGTCATCACCGGTGAGGTTGGCGCCGGCAAGACGACCATCGTCCGACACATGCTGGACGGTCTCGATGAAAACAGGTTTCTTGCCGCTCAACTTGTCAGCACCCAGATCGATGCCGAAGACACCCTCCGTCTTGTCGGCGCTGCATTCGGCATCCGCACCAAGGATGTCGAGAAGGCGGACGTGCTGATGTCCCTTGAAGCCTACCTGATCAGCATGACCGGCAAGGGAAAGCGCTGCCTGTTGATCGTCGATGAGGCTCAGAACCTGACGTCCAGGGCGGTCGAGGAACTGCGCATGCTCTCGAACTTCCAGTATGGCAATCATGCGCTACTACAGAGCTTCCTGATCGGCCAGCCCGAATTCCGCAACATTCTGCAGAGTCCGCAGATGACGCAGTTTCGACAACGGGTCATTGCCTCCAGCCATATCGGGCCGATGGATGTGGAGGAAACGCGTGGCTATGTCGAACACCGGCTCAAGTGTGCCGGCGCGCATGGCTTCCCCACCTTCACTCCGGACAGCTTCGATGCGATTTTCAAGGCCACGAGCGGAATTCCCAGGCGCATCAATTCGCTCTGCGATCGCCTGTTGTTATCCGGATTCCTCAGTGACAAGAAGGAATTCGACGTGGGTGATGTCGACCTGGTCGCTGACGAGATCTTCGAGGAAACACAGGGCAGGTCATCCGCTCAGTCACATCGCGCAGATGGTCGAGCCATTGAATCCGAGCCGAAGTCCGCCAGCAATGAGAGNGGATATGGCGGTGCAACTGCCAAAGACGACAGAGAGACACCGGCAGTCGATGACACCCCTTTGGACTTGGGAGGCAGCTCGCGGGCAGAACTCTCGGCTCTTCTCGAAGGACTTAACGCGTGGCAATTCAACGAACGGCTTGGGCGGCTTGAACAGAGCCTTCGACAACTGGAGGTTCTCAACGGGACCACGTTATCGCTTCTCCAGAGGATCGTGTCATCAATGGCTCCCGACGACCCGGCAAAGGCGAAATCTCCCGAGACGCCATCGGTTTCTCAAGTGGCAGTGCCCTTCTCCTCTGGCCCGGACTGTGAAGTTCACGACTTCGAGCAGACAGCCACTGCCAGCGAGGACGGACACCGCACAGTTGACCCGTTATCCGCCGCCCCAGAAGCTGAACTTGCGGGCAATGTCCCTTCACTCTGTACACCTCCAGCCTTGCCAAGGACGAAACGATCCAAGCAGCGGTTTCGTCGAAGGATCGTTCCGACCACCACGCAAGTCGGGGATTTCCAGGACACAGAGCGGTCGGAAAACGCTCCGGAAGACACAGCGCCACCGAGAGAACCAGAGTGAATTCAACATCCTGGCCGACAGGCCTTGGCCCAATAGTCTGCGTCGTGGGAGCGCGCCCGAACTTCATGAAGATGGCACCGATCCTGCGCGCCTTTGCGGCAAGGGTTCCGCCTGTGCCCACCCTGCTCGTCCACACCGGCCAGCATTACGATAAGGACATGAGCGACAAGCTGTTCGAAGACCTGCGGCTGCCCAAGCCCAACATCAACCTTGATGTCGGATCAGCGACGCATGCTGTTCAGACCGCCGAAGTCATGCGTCGCTTCGAACCGGTCATCGACGCAAATGGGCCATCCTGCGTTCTCGTTGTCGGCGATGTCAATTCCACGCTGGCATGTACGTTGGTCGCTGTCAAGAAAGACGTTCCGGTAGTTCATGTCGAGGCTGGACTGCGCAGCTATGACCGGCGGATGCCGGAAGAGATCAACCGCGTTCTGACCGACCAGGTTGCCGACCGTCTCTATACCACGGAGCGCGGCGCAGAGAGCAACCTGCTCCGTGAGGGTGTCGATCCCGAGCGCATCAGTTTCGTCGGCAACGTCATGATCGACTCGCTGCTGCAGAACCGGAAACTTGCGCGCGAACCGGCAGACACGCTGAAGGCAGAGGGCTTTTCACCCGAGTTGATAGCGGGCCCGGAAGGTTATGGGATCGTGACGCTGCATCGGCCTTCGAACGTCGACCATCCCGGGACACTTGCATCCCTGCTGGAGGCCCTGAACGACATTGCAGCGCAACTGCCGCTGATCTTCGCCCTGCACCCGCGAACCCGAGCCAATATTGAGCGCTTTGGCCTTGATCATCAGATCAAGAGCCGGAGGCTTGTGCTCCTGCCACCGCAGGGCTACCTTGAAATGGTGGGTCTCCTGGCAGGTGCGCGTATCGTGCTCACCGACTCCGGTGGCCTGCAGGAGGAAACGACCGCGCTTGGTGTTCCCTGCCTCACCCTGCGTGAGAATACCGAGCGTCCCATCACTGTCGAACAGGGTACCAATACCATGGTCGGCAGGGATACCGCAGCAATCCGCCGGGAAGCTGCCGAAATCCTCGCCGGGAGGGGAAAGCATGGGCGTGTTCCGGAGTTCTGGGATGGCCATGCCGCTGAACGCATCGCCAACGACCTCGCCGATTGGCTCCTTGCCCAACACCAATCCCGGGCGAGCGCCTGAATCTCGTAGCCATGGATTCTGCAACAGTCAAACGCCCTCACCATTGACGTCGAGGACTACTTCCAGGTCTCCGCTTTCGCCCCGCACATCCCACGCAGCGAGTGGCCGACCCGGGAGTGCCGGGTCGAACGCAACGTCGACCGCATTCTCGCGATGCTCGATCAGCATGGAACGCAAGCCACCTTCTTCACTCTCGGCTGGGTTGCCGAGCGCTATCCGGCGCTTGTCCGGCGGATCGTTGCCGAAGGCCACGAACTGGCGAGTCATGGCTACGGCCACGAACGCGCCAGCGACCAGACAGATACCGCATTTTTCGCCGACATCAACCTCGCCAAGCTGATCCTCGAGGATCTCGCGGGGCAGGAGGTCAAGGGCTACCGGGCTCCAAGCTTTTCCATCGGCGCCAAGAACCTCTGGGCCTTCGACTGCCTTGAGCGTGCCGGCTATCGCTACAGTTCGAGCATCTATCCGATTCGTCATGACCACTACGGCATGCCCGAGGCGCCGCGCCATGCTCACCCCGTCGGCGGCCTCCTGGAAATTCCCGCCACCACCCTGCGTTTTCTGAATCGCAACTGGCCGGCCAGCGGCGGTGGCTATTTCCGCCTGATGCCTTATGGCCTGTCGCGCTGGATGCTGCGCCGGATCAATCATGTGGACAAGCTGACCGCGGTGTTCTATTTCCATCCCTGGGAGATCGATTCGGATCAGCCCCGGATTCGCGATATCAGTTCCAAGACGCGCTTCCGTCACTACGTGAATATCCATCGCATGGAAGCACGCCTGCAACGTCTTCTGGGCGATTTCCGGTGGGGACGCATGGATCACCTCTTCCTTTGCGAAGCCTGAACGCATGCTGAAGATCAGGTATCTCGACCTGGCCGACACCGCCACAGCATTGCGCTGGGATGAGTTCGTCCTTTGTTGTCCGGAAGCGACCTTCTTTCATCGTTCGGCCTGGCAAAAGATCATCCGCGAGGTGTTCAGGCATCCCACTCATTATCTTTACGCCGAGGACTACCGTGGCATCCGCGCCATTCTCCCGCTGGCTCATGTCAATAGCCGGCTTTTCGGCAATTCNCTGGTCGCCCTGCCATTTGCTGTNCACGGCGGTGTCGCTGCAGACGCAGGGGCCGCAGTGGCGCTGGAAAATGAGGCGCAAGCTCTCGCTCGCAAACTCGATGTGGACCATCTCGAGTTCCGCAACATGAATCCTCGCCATGCGGACTGGCCGACTCAGGACCTGTACGTCACCTTCCGCAAGGAACTCCTGCCCGATATCGATGCCAACATGCTGGCCATCCCACGCAAACAGCGCGCCATGGTCCGCAAGGGCATCAAGAATGGCCTGGTTAGCACGGTCGACCGCAACGCAGACCGATTCTTCAAACTCTTTGCCGACAACGTTCATCGTCATGGCACGCCCGCCATGCCCAAGCGCTACTTCGAGGCCCTGCTCCGGGAGTTTGGCAACGATTGCGAGGTGCTGACGGTCACCGGCCCCGATGGCCAACTGCTGAGCAGCGTGCTCTCCTTCTATTTCCGTGACGAGGTATTGCCCTATTACGCCGGCGACGACGAAAGCGCCCGCCAACTTGCCGCGAACGATTTCAAGTACTGGGAACTGATGCGCCGCGCCTGCGGCCGTGGTGTCAGGATATTCGATTATGGCCGCAGCAAGGAAGGTACCGGCCCATACTCCTTCAAGAAGAACTGNGGGTTCGAGCCGCAGCGCTTGCATTACGAGTACTGCCTTTACAAGCACGGCGCGGTGCCGCAGAACAATCCCAACAACCCCAAGTACAAGCTATTGATCGCCGCCTGGCGACGCATGCCGATCGGGCTGGCCAACTGGCTGGGTCCTCATATTGTCCGCAATCTCGGCTGAGGCGAAGATGGCCGACATCCTCTTTCTCGTTCATCGCCTGCCATACCCGCCCAACAAGGGCGACAAGGTGCGCTCGTACAACCTGCTGAAACATCTGGCCAGACAGCACCGGATCTTTCTCGGCACGTTCATCGACGATCCGGATGACGAGCGGCACATTGCGACAGTGCGCTCCCTATGCGCTGACGTTCACGTCGCCAGGCTTGATCCCCGAATTGCCAGGATTCGCAGCCTGGGCGGCCTGCTTGCGGGTGAAGCGCTTACGCTTGGCTATTATCGCAGTTCAGCGCTCCGCAACTGGGTNGACGCAACCTGCCTGCGGCGCCACATTGACGCTTCCGTCATCTTCTCCTCGGCGATGGCCCAGTATCTCGAAGAGCAGCCACGGATTCCGACGATCATCGATTTCGTCGACGTCGATTCAGCCAAGTGGACCCAGTACGCGCCGCAGCATCGCTGGCCCTTATCCTGGCTTTACCGTCGCGAGGGCAAGTTGCTTCTTGACTACGAACGACGCATGGCTGCACGGGCATCGCGCTCNTTNTTTGCGACTGACAACGAGGTCGCACTGTTCACCCAGAAAGCGCCTGAATGCCGGGTGCGCGTGCAAGCGATGGGCAACGGCGTCGATGCCGACTATTTCTCTGCCGACAACGCGCGCTCGACGCCCTTCCCTGCCGGCGAACTGCCGGTGGTTTTTACCGGTGCCATGGATTACTTGCCGAATGTCGATGCGGCAACATGGTTCGCCGCGGACGTCCTCCCCGACCTTCTTCAACGCTGGCCTGCAGTGCGTTTTTATGTCGTCGGCCGCAATCCGTCGGCGGCGGTGCTTGCACTTGCAAGTGACCGTATCGTGGTTACCGGCACGGTCGACGACGTACGCCCATACCTTCAGCATGCAGCTACAGTCGTTGCGCCCTTACGCATTGCCCGCGGCATCCAGAACAAGATACTGGAGGCCATGGCCATGGGCAAAGCGGTCATCGCATCCGCCACCTGCGCTGCCGCGGTCGACGCTGTCGCGGGGCAGGAATTGCTGACAGCTACCAGCCCTGAGGAATACGTTGCCGCGATCAGTCAAGTGCTGGAAGCCCCGGAAACGGCAACCGCAATGGGCAGGGCAGCGCGGCAACGGGTCGTCGAGCGCTACACGTGGGAAGCCCACATGAAGGCGATCGACCCTTATCTCCCGGCACCTTCGCTTGGCGAGACATGAGGGTACAGGGAAGTCCCGGGTACCATGGGGTTTCCTGGATACAGTTTCTGCCCTTGCTCCTGGCTCTGGTCGTCTGGATACTTTACTGGTATCGCGATACGGCGCTGGCCATGGTGGCGATCTGGGCTCGCGCCGACACGTATGCACATGCATTCGTCGTGCCACCGATAAGTCTCTGGCTGATCTGGCGCAAGCGTCACGAGTTGGCGCTCCTGCGGCCTGAACCGACGTTTTTGCTAGTCTTTCCGGTGCTTGTGACCACTGCCTTCTGGCTGATGGGAGAACTTGCCGCAGTCAACGCGCTGACCCAATTCACCTTTGTCCTCATCTTACTACTCGCCATCGTTTCCATACTGGGCTTACGGATCAGCCACCGGATTGCCTTCCCTCTGGGATTCTTGTTGTTCTGCGTGCCGGTAGGCGACTTCATGGTTCCCACGCTGATGGAGTGGACCGCGTGGTTCACTGTCCTGGCGCTGCGGGTAACCGGTATTCCCGCGTATCAGGAAGGCATGCAGTTCATCATCCCCTCGGGCAAGTGGTCGGTAGTCGAAGCCTGCAGCGGAATCCGCTACGTCATCGCCTCGGTCACGGTTGGCACGCTCTTCGCGTATCTGAACTACGTATCCCTTCGCCGAAGACTCATCTTCATCGGGATTTCGGCCATCGTTCCGGTTATTGCCAACTGGCTGCGCGCTTACATCATCGTCATGCTAGGCCACCTTTCCGGCAACAAGGTGGCTGCCGGTGTCGATCACCTCATCTATGGTTGGCTNTTNTTTGGAATCGTCATAGCGATCATGTTCATTATCGGCGCCCGCTGGAGCGANAGTCCCGCCGGCCACCAAGCCGGTACCGATGCGGCAGGTCAACATCCACCCCCAACTCCTGCCGGCAATACGTGGCTGGTGACTGTCGGCATTGCGCTCGTCGCTGCCGCCGGTCCGCTCGGCTTTGTCGCCATTGACGGGAATGAAAGATCGGCCGCACCAAGGCTCGCCAGATTGGCGCTCCCAGCGGGATGGAGCGAGGCCGAGCCCTTCACCAACTGGAAGCCGGCATATCCCAGCGCGTCAGTCGAGCGACAAGCCACCTATACACAGGATGAAAAGACGGTTGGCCTGTACGTTGGTTACTACCGCAATCAGGATTACCAACGCAAGCTGGTGACGTCAACCAATGTGCTGGTCGCGAGCAATGACCCCGCCTGGCTGGTCGTCTCCGGGGAGCGTGAAAAGGTTACGCTGGATGGGATGCCGTTAGGCGTGCGGACCGCGGAACTTTTGCGCACGGATGCAACCAGCCAACGCCTTGTTGTCTGGCAGTGGTACTGGATCGACGGCAAACCGACGGCTTCCGACATCGAGGCGAAGTTGTTGACCGCAGTCGCGCGGCTGCGCGGGCGAGGCGATGATTCGGCGGTGATCATCCTCTACGCTAATCAGGAATCGGCTGCGGATACCCTTCCCGCCTTCGCCATGCAAGCGATCGAGCCGATCAATCGGATGCTGGATGCGACGCGTGAAGCCAGATGAGCAATGACTCGCGCCCGCTTGTTGCCCACGTCATGTACCGCTTCGACACCGGTGGTCTCGAGAATGGCATCGTCAACCTCATCAATCACATGCCAAGCGACCGCTATCGCCATGCCGTGATCGCCTCGACGAAGGTCACCAACTTCCGTCAGCGCATCAAGCATGACGATGTTGAGTTCATCTCGCTGAACAAGGCTCCTGGCCATGGTATCTGGCTCTTCCCCAGGCTGTTTTCCCTCTTTCGCCGCCTCCGCCCGGCCATTGTCCACAGCCGAAATCTCGCTGCGCTTGAAACGCAGCTGCCGGCGTGGGCCGCGGGCGTTCCGGTTCGCATTCATGGCGAACACGGGCGTGATGTGGGAGACCTCGATGGCTCCAACGCCACCTATCAGCGCGTTCGACGTTTCTATCGGCCGTTCGTGAATTATTACCTCGCCCTGTCGCAAGATCTCCGCGAATATCTGACCACCCAAGTCAAGGTTCCGGAAAACAAGGTGCTGCAGATATACAACGGCGTCGATACCGATCGTTTTCACCCCGCCCGAATCGATCACTCGATCCCCGGTTGCCCGTTCTCGCGCCACGAGCACTGGATTGTCGGTACCGTTAGCCGCATGCAGACGGTGAAGGATCAGCCCATGCTGGTACGGGCATTCATCCGCGCCCTGGAAATCGACCCCAGCCTATCCGGGCGTCTTCGCCTTGCGATCATTGGTGACGGCCCTCTGCGCGCAAAGTGCAAACAACTGCTTGAGGCCGCACGAATCGGCGATCTTGCGTGGTTGCCCGGGGAACGCGGCGACGTCACGGAGATCATGGGCGGACTCGACTGTTTTGTCCTGCCTTCGCTCGCCGAAGGCATCTCCAATACCATCCTCGAAGCCATGGCTTCCGGCCTGCCGGTGATCGCCACTGACGTGGGAGGCAATGCCGACCTCGTGAACGCGGGCATCACCGGCCAGATCGTGCCGACCGGCGACCCGCAGGCGTTGGCGGATCAGATCGTCAAACTCGCCAACGCTCCGAGTCAGGCGAAAACCACGGGGCAGCTTGGGCGCGAGCGGGTGGAACAAAGGTTCAGCATGAACGCGATGGTGGCAGCCTATCTGGGCACTTATGACAAACTTCTGGGCCGCTCCGGCGCGGCAGCATGAACAGGAAGTAACGGCACATGTGCGGCATCACCGGAATATTCGACACGCGAGGCAAGCGCGAAATCGATCGCGCGGTCCTCAACCGCATGAACGAATCTCAGTTTCATCGCGGCCCGGATGAGGGCGGCCTGCATATCGAACCAGGGATCGGACTCGGCCATCGCCGATTGTCAATCATCGACCTGTCCACCGGCCAGCAACCACTCTACAATGAAGACCAGACCGTCTGCGTGGTCTTCAACGGCGAAATCTACAACTATCAGCAACTTATTCCCGAACTCCAGGCACTTGGCCACACCTTCCATACCCGCAGCGACACCGAAGTCATTGTCCACGCATGGGAATCCTGGGGTGAAAAGTGCGTCCACCGCTTCCGCGGCATGTTCGCCTTCGCGCTCTGGGACCGCAACCGCGAGACCCTCTTCCTGGCCCGCGACCGTCTCGGCGTCAAGCCGCTCTTCTACGCCATGCTCGACGACGGCACTTTTGTCTTTGGTTCGGAACTCAAATCGCTGCTTGCTCACGGCGGCCTGAAGCGTGATATCGACCCTTGCGCTGTCGAGGAATACTTCGCCCTCGGCTATGTCGCCGAACCGCGCTCCATCTTCAAGCAGGCCCGGAAGCTTCCACCGGCGCACACGCTGTTGCTCCGCCGCGGCGAGCCCGCCGGAGAGCAGCGCGAATACTGGGATGTCCGCTTCACGCTCGACAATCCGATCAGCGACGCCGATGCCTGCGCCGAACTCACCCATCGGCTCGAAGAATCCATTCGTCTGCGGATGATCTCCGAAGTCCCGCTCGGTGCCTTTCTTTCCGGCGGCGTCGATTCCAGTGCGGTGGTGGCAATCATGGCCGGCCTGTCGAATGCTGCGGTCAACACCTGTTCCATTGGCTTTTCCGACCCTGCCTTCAACGAATCCGAATTCGCCAGGATGGTGGCCGATCGTTACCAGACAACACATTACCTCGACATGGTCGAAAGCGACGACTTCGACCTCATCGACACGCTGGCCAGGCTATACGACGAGCCCTACGCGGATAGTTCGGCAATTCCCACCTACCGCGTCTGCCAACTGGCGCGCAAGCACGTCACCGTTGCCCTGTCCGGTGATGGCGGTGACGAGAGCTTTGGCGGTTACCGCCGATACAAGTTGCACCTGATGGAAGAAAAGATGCGTTCGGCACTGCCGCAGAGTTTGCGCCGCCCGCTTTTCGGTGCTCTCGGCAAGCTCTACCCCAAGGCGGACTGGGCACCCCGCGTCTTCCGTGCCAAGACTACATTCGAAGGCATCGCCCGTAGCTCGGTACAAAGCTATTTTCACTCCGTGTCCATCCTGCGGGCACCCATGCGCAACCAGTTGTTCAGCCCGGCATTCAAGTCAGCCCTTGGTGGTTACGATGCCATCCAGGTATTCGAGCAGCACGCTGCCAAGGCCGAAACCGATGACCCCCTGGCGTTGATCCAGTACCTTGACCTGAAGACCTATTTGGTCGGCGACATCAACACCAAGGTCGACCGGGCCAGCATGGCGCATTCGCTCGAGGTTCGCGAACCGCTGATGGACCACGAGTTGGTCGAGTGGCTGGCCACGCTGAACTCTTCGCAGAAGATCCGCGGCCAGGAAGCCAAGTACCTGCTCAAGAAAGCGATGGAACCCTATCTTCCTCGCGACGTTCTCTATCGTCCGAAAATGGGCTTTGCAGTTCCGCTCGCCCGCTGGTTTCGCGGTCCGCTCAAGCAACGCGTCCAGGACTCGTTGCTCGGCCCTCGTCTTGCCGCTAACGGCTGGTTCAATCGAGGATACCTCAAGCACCTGGTCGATGCCCACAACAACGGCAGCCGGGACTACAGTGCCTCCATCTGGACGCTGCTGATGTTTGAAGCCTTCCTGCGGAACGTCATGAAACCAGGAGAGCTCGCATGATACGGACGCTCCACGTCCTCGATCACTCCATTCCCCTGCACAGCGGCTATACCTTCCGCACGGCCGCGCTGTTGCGCGAGCAGCGCGCGCTCGGCTGGGAGACCTTTCACATTACCTCGCCCAAGCAAGGCGAAACATCAGCAGCCGTTGAAGATATTGACGGCCTGCGTTTCTACCGCACCCCGGCAGCGACGGGTGCGCTGGCCAANCTGCCAATTGGCAAAGAGCTTGGTCTCATGAAGCAAACGGAAAAACGGCTCGAAGAAGTCGCACGCGAAGTGCATCCAGACATCATTCATGCCCACTCNCCCGTCCTTAATGCTCTACCGGCGATCAGGGTAGCACGCAAACTCGGGATTCCCGTTGTCTACGAGATCCGCGCCTTTTGGGAAGATGCGGCGGTNGACCACGGCAGCACCACTGAAGGAAGTCTGCGTTATCAAGCCACCCGTAAACTCGAAACCCACGCCATCCAGCAGGCTGATCATGTCTTCACTATCTGTCAAGGATTGCGGGCCGACATCCTGGCCCGCGGCATTCCGGCAGACAAAGTTACGGTCATTCCCAATGCCGTCGATACTGCCTCATTCAAACCGGCCAGNCCCCCTGACCCTATACTGCGGCAGAAATTGGGGCTGACAGGCAAGACCGTTATCGGCTTTGTGGGCTCCTTCTATGCCTACGAAGGGCTTGACCTGCTGTTGGAAGCGCTTCCCGCCATCGCTGAAGAGAAACCCGACATCGGTGTTCTGCTCGTTGGCGGTGGCCCGCAGGAAGCCAATCTGCGGCAGCAAGCTGAAAAGCTTGGCCTTCAGGATGTGGTGGTTTTTGCTGGTCGTGTTCCGCACCAGGAAGTAGGTCGCTACTACGACCTGATCAATGTCCTCGCATACCCACGCCACCCGATCCGCCTGACCGAACTCGTCACACCACTGAAGCCCCTGGAAGCAATGGCCCAAGGCCAGGTGTTTGTGGCCTCGGACGTCGGCGGCCACAAGGAGCTCGTCGAACACAACAAGACAGGCATCCTCTTCAAGGCTGGAGATCGGCAGGCGCTTGCGGAAGCCATCGTGGCCCTGCTCAACAACCGACAGTACTGGCCGGAACTCAAGGCCAACGGCCGCCAGTTTGTGGAAAATGTCCGCAACTGGCGCAACAGTGTTGCCAACTACCGTTCCACTTATTTGATTCTCACGGGAAAGAACAGCGAATGAATACTTGGCACCGGAGGCGCGCCAAGGGCACCGACTTTTCAGAGAGTCTCGTCATCATTATGGGACTATCGAAACGTGAAAGATGCAATAGGACGTCGGAGGGCCGCAGCCACTCGCACGAACCGCTTCAGGTCATGCGGCAACGGGCAGTGAAAGCGATTCGCGCAGGCCAAGGCTTGAACAGTCTCGCTCCGGACCACCGCATCAATGTGCGCAGTGTCTTTCGCTGGTTGGCAGATGTTGCCGACCGTGGACAGAATCCGCTCCGAGCCAAGTCAATCTCCGGTCGCCCATCAAGGGCGAGCGAGAAACAAATGTGCTGGCAGGCGCAGGCTGTGAAAGACAACGTAGCGCTGCCATTCAAGTTTGCGTACGGGTTGTGGACCTTGTCGCTGATTGGGCCCCAGTTCGAACAACGGTTCGGCAAAATAACTAACGTTGAAATGCTGAGCGATTCCCTTGGCTGGAAACATCAAGCAGCCAGCTCGATCTGTTCCGGACTATAACGAATGCGTGACATTCTGGTTGTGCTTCTGTTTGCCTGCGGCACCCTGCTTGCACTTCGCCGCCCCTATGTTGCTGCCCTGCTCTGGGTATGGATAAGTCTGATGAATCCACATCGGCTGACATGGGGGTTTGCATATTCATTGCCGTTTGCCATGGCCGCCGCTGGGGTATTGTTCTTTTCAATGGTGCTCAATTCCGGAAAGGTACGCTGGACATTGGCCTTCCCGGTTCCAGTACTCCTGGCATTTGTTGGCTGGATGGGGATCACAACGGCTTTTGCCATCTTCCCTGAAGAGAGTTATACAAAATACGTATTCGTCTTGAAGGTTCTCTTGATGTTGCTTCCGATCGCTGCCGTCGTGCGTACGCGGGAAGAAATCCTGGGGCTAGTCGTGACTATCGCTGGATCGCTGGCATTNTTTGGTGTTAAAGGAGGACTATTCACGCTACTGGCAGGAGGAGAGTTTCTTGTGTGGGGTCCCCCTTCCAGTGCTGTCGAAGGCAACAACGAACTTGCGGTTGCGCTGCTTATCACCGTACCCCTTCTTTACTACCTGAGTAATCAAACACTCCAACTTCGTAGCCTGCCCATAATCGGAAGGATCCCGGAAAAATGNGGGAAACGGTTTCTCTACGTGTCCATCCTCCTCTGTCTGGCCGCAGCCCTAGGCAGTCATTCACGAGGCGCTCTCCTCACGATGATCGCCATGGGGAGTGTCCTTTGGTGGCGCAGCAAATCAAAGATGATGCTTTTCGTTATTGCGGCGTTGGTAGGGGTCATGGCTATTACGTTTATGCCGGAGAAGTGGTCTTCACGCATGGGAACCATCGAAACCTACGACCAGGATGCATCGGCCTTGGGTCGTATCAACGCCTGGACAATGGCAGCAAACATCGCCAACGACAGGCTGACCGGCGCCGGATTCGTAACTGACTCCCAAGCAATCTACGACAAGTATGCGCCAAGCCCAGATTTTGTGATTGTCGCCCACAGTATCTATTTTCAGGTCCTCGGCGAGCACGGCTACATAGGCCTTGTCTTGTACTTGGCATTCTGGATAGCCACTTACACCCTTGCCGGCAGGGTTTCCCGCAGATCTGCCGGGCAAGAGAATCTGGATTGGGCGAATTCTCTCGCTACTGTGATCAGGGTGAGTCTGATCGGATTTGCGGTAGGCGGCGCCTTTCTCAGTCTGGCCTACTGGGATATGCCATTCTACTTGTTCGTATTGCTTCTTTGCACGGATCGCTGCGTCAAGGAAGTCACCAATCAGGCACTCGCCAAAGAAAAAGGAACCAACGCATCTGAGCGAATCCCGACTACAGTATCCGAAAGAGGGTACATCGCGAGTCGCCACTATTGAACAACGAAACCCACGTCCAGACACAGGCCTGTTAAACCGTGATCCATTCGAGCACTTGCCTACTCATAGCAAACATCTTCGCGCCGATTCATGGCGGCTCAGCCAACGTGTATGCCAGCCTTTGTCGCCTCTCCCCAAAGGGCTCGATGATTGTCCTGGCGGCTCGGCAAAACTATGACCGAAATGAACCGATTCGCGGTTGGGAAGAGCACGACAGGGATTGCGGATACCAAGTCGAGCGCTTGGCATTGCTGCGCCCACCGATATTGCCCCCACCGCGCAATAGACTTGTTTCTGCCTGGCGTTTGCTCTCGATTGACTTGCCAATAGCATTGCGGGCACTGACGGGAGCCGTCAGGCTGATAAAGAAACACCATGTTGGCATCGTGTGCATCGGTGAACTGAATTCATCGGCCTGGCTCGGTGAGCTATGCAGAAAGTTGAGCGGTTGCCGCGTGATCTACTACATTCACGGAGAAGAAGTTACAACCAGATTCGAAGCAGGCTCATTCGGAAGAAAGCGGCTTCAGCATCTGAGTCGCGCCGACGCGATCGTTGCCGTCAGCAACTTTACCCGAAACACCTTGTTGGAACTTGGTCTGCCAAGCGATCGCATCCATCTGATTGAAAACGCCGTTGATACCGAGCACTTCTGCCCTGGGCCAGTCGATCACCAGTTCAGACAACGCTGGGAAGTGGAAGACAAGCGATTGGTGGTCGGCATTGGACGGCTGGTACCCCGAAAGGGCTTCGACAGAAGTATTGAAGGATGGCCGTCGGTCTTGGAGCAGCACCCGGACGCTCACCTGATGATTGCTGGCGATGGCCCGCAGCGTGGCGAACTCGAATCGCTGATTGCGTACCATGGTCTTCAGAAATCGGTGACGTTGACCGGCCCGCTAACAGTGGCCGATTTGCTCTCAGCATATCGCAGCGCCGAACTCTTCATGATGCCCAATCGAACGATGCCGGACGGAGATACCGAGGGTTTTGGACTGGTCTTCCTTGAAGCTAACGCGTGTGGCCGTGCCGTTATCGGCGGCAAAGCTGGTGGAGCTGTGGAAGCAGTGAAGGATGGTGAAACTGGAATGCTGGTCGATGGCGATGTGGTCGGGGAAATCGCGGGCGCCGTCATTCGCCTGTTGGCCGATCCCGAACTGCGTTCTCGGCTTGAAAATAACGGATTGGCCCATGCTCGAGCAAACAGCTGGACTGTTCGGGCACTCCAGTTCCATGAGCTATGTCGGAACATCGCAGTGCAGGCTCCCTTATGAAAAACGATGAAAACCGGACCCTGTTGGTTATCGCAGGAGAGTTCCCCCTGAAGACCATCGGTCGCATCCGAACCGTCAAGTTCGTCGACCACCTTCGTGCCTACGGGTGGAAAGCCATTGTTGTCACGTTGGAACCTTCCACCAAGGAACCAAACTATGACGCAAAGTTGTGTGGAGAAATCGCCGAAGGTGTTGAGGTTGTTCGCCTTCCTCTTCCCGACATCGAAGGCACGATCGCCCGAACGGTCAAGGGTTGGCTTCGGAGACTACCGAATGACCCCCAAAGCGCAACAGTAATCAGCCAGCACACCAATTCGCTGAAATTCCCGACGGCAGCAAAGCCTGCACCAAGCGTTCTTGACTGGGCGCATGACACCGTGCGCTGGTTTTTCAAGAATTTCATTTACATACCCGACAATTACCGTCCCTGGGCAAAGGCTGCGACTATGGAATGCCTGAGGATCTGTGCAGAACGCAGGATCGATGCTATCTACACCACGCTTCCGCCATTCTCCAGCGCCTGTGTCGGGCACGATCTGCGGCTTGCCACCGGCGTGCCCTGGATAGTTGATTACCGCGACCTTTGGTTCGGCGACGTCCTTCGCGAATGGCTGCCCGAATGGCGAAAGCGCATCGAACTGAGGATGGAAACGCGGCTACTGCGTGCCGCGGATGTTATCGTTACCGTATCGGAACCCAAGACTTCCTTCATGCGGCAGCTCCACCCGAAGCTAAAGGCACGGTGGGAAACGCTCACCAACGGTTACGATCAAGATACCTACGCAAATCGGGAAAGAACCCGACAGTTTGGAAAAGGGTCCATCGAATTTGTCTATACCGGGCGACTCTTCAAGAACCGCCGCGGCTATGCATTTGCCGAAGCCCTCGGTCGCTTGCGCAAGACGAATCCAGCCCTAGTCGAGAACGTAAGGGTCCGTATCCTCGGTGGAGTGGCGCCGGAGATCCGGGCACGCTATGACCAGATACTGGCCGACCATGCAATAGCCCACCTCTACGACTTTGCTGGTGACGTCAGCTACAACACAGCAATGGATGCCCAGATCAACTGCGACTATCTGCTACTGATCGTCGATACTGGTGAAACCTCCGATGGCGTCATCCCCGGCAAACTTTTCGAGTACGTCTCCGCTCGTCGTCCGATCTTTGCTCTTTGCGATCCTGGCGCTACCCAGCAAATCATCGAACGCGCCCGGCTCGGGAAAGTTGTTCCCGCGGAATCGGTCGAGGGCTGCGCAGCGATGCTGCTTGAATGGCTGACTGCGCCAGTACCAGAGCACGTGGATGCTGACGATGACTTTCTGGCTCAATTTGACCGTCGCGAAGTCACTCGTCGATTTGCCAACCTGCTCGACGAAGTGATAGCCAGCCGCACGGCCACACAAAGCTAACGATGATCGCTGCGCTCAAACCCGTTATCAAGAACTGGCTTGCCAAGACCATTTGGGCATATGGTCCGGATGAATTATCCCGGAAACTGAACGAAGTTGGCGTTGGCCGTGGCACAACACTGGTTATCCATGCCTCCTGGCTGATCCACAACGGCTTTCGTGGCAAACCTGCGGATCTGATCAAGGCATTGAAAACAGTGATTGGCAATGAAGGTCTGCTCGTGATGCCCTCCATGCCTTACCACAACATGAGTTCCGCCGAGTGGTTACTTAGAGGCAAGCCGATGGATGTGCGCCGTAGCCCTTCAATGATGGGGCTCATCTCCGAAACATTTCGCCGCTCCGAAGGCGTTCACCGCAGCCTGAGCGCCACGCACCCCTTGCTCGCGTGGGGCAACGATGCCGAAGCTTTTGTTGCCGGCCATGAAAACACCGACCGCCCCTTCGGACCAGACTCCCCATTTGCAAAACTTCTTGAACGCGATGCTCTGATTGTAGGATTCGACGCACCGTTCTCGACATTCACTTTTACCCACTTCGTCGAAGACCACCTCGGCGAAACACTGCCTGTGCCTCTATATGAAGCCAATCCAGTCACAGGAACGGTGATTGACGCCAGAAGAAACGAGAGCCTGCAATCCATTCGCGTCATATCGGCCGAAGCCAACCGCTTACGCCGTGAAGATCGTCTGGTCGCCAAGTTGGAGCAAGAGCAATCATTGCACAGGGGACAAATCGGAAATACCGGACTTGTATGGGTACGCGCCCAGTCCCTGCTGACAGGTGCCAAGCAGCTTGTCCAGGAAGGCACCCANTTTTTTGACAATCCGTAAGCGAATTTCGTAAGTAAATCCAAGGAAACTCATGGGAATCACTGAAACCATACGTTTGAAGCGCCTGATACTAAAAGATCGGCTTGGATTGGGCATGACATCCCCCACCGATAACAACACCCATCTTGATGCCGCCATTTCCTGGCTCAAGCATGCTCAGGATGTCACAAGCAATGGCGGCGTCGCCCAGACCTACCTTGTCCGTCATCAACGCTGGGCTCCGTCCTACCCGGAGACGACTGGGTACATCATCCCAACGCTGTACCGTTACGCAGCACTCACGGGTGACGATGACTCACGCCGCAGAGCCCGCCGCATGGCTGACTGGGAGATCGACATCCAACATCCTACGGGTGGCGTCCTTGCCGGCGCCTTGGGCGACTCCGACCAACCAACCATCTTCAACACCGGCCAGGTTATTTTCGGATGGGTCCGCGCCTTTGAAGAAGAAGGTGATGAAAGATACCGTCTGGCCGCAGTTCGAGCCGCAGACTGGCTGATCAACGCCATGGATGATGATGGCTGCTGGCGCCGGTTCGGGTCACCGATGACCGGAAAGCAGATTAATACATATAACACCAGAACGGCCTGGAGCCTCGCCCGGGTGTTCGACATCAGCGGAGAGCCACACTATCTGCAAGCCGCAGTCAGGAATGCCGAATGGGCAATGACCCAGCGCAACGCCGTGGGCTGGCTCGCCCAAAACTGCCTTCAGGACAACAACCAACCCTTCACACATACCATTGCCTACGCTATGCGCGGGTTACTCGAGATTGGTGCAGCAGCAGGTCGAGAGGACTTGATCACTGCCGCCCAGGTTATCGGAGACGCCATGCTCGCCGGACTACAGACTGACGGCTATTTGCCCGGGCGCTTTGACGACAGATGGCAGCCGACGGTCAAATGGTCATGCCTCACCGGCGACTGCCAGCTAGGCATCAACTGGGGCCGTCTTTATCGGATCACCGGCAAGCGGAGGTATCAGGAATCCACTACGCGCATTCTCAACTATGTCAAACGCACGCAACAGCTGAATGGTGAAGACAAAGACACCCTAGGTGGAATAAAAGGATCCCACCCGATCGATGGGGGCTACCATCCTTGGCAGTATCCCAATTGGGCCACCAAGTTCTATGCTGATGCGCTGATGATGGATCTCGCCAATGCAAAAGGAACCCGCTATGGATTGACCGGACAACCCGATAGAAATGACTGAAAAGCCTAAAAGCAACAGCGGGGCGGGTGCTAAGCCATCTTTCTTGTGAGTGTGTCAAGCTGTGTAGCGTCGACTGACAGGACCGTTGCGCCGTGAAGGAGGGAAATCGCCGCGAATAGAGGCTTTTGACAACGAAGCCAATTCGTCCAGGTTCGACGACGATAATCCTGACTTCCCAATTGGCACGGTCAATTGATTGGATTCCCCCAATAGCTGTCCTTGCGGGCGGAACACCGCTTGCCTACAGGTTGCCTACGGCGCTCAAGCCATTGCGCGTTTCGGCTTGGGAAAGTCAAAAACCATTTCTACGGCTACAGCCTAAGCATATTCCACCCTGGTGGCTATCCACGCTACCGTGACCACCGCGGAAATCCAAGTGGAATCCTAATATCATTATGGCCTCTCTCAAGAAATCACTCTTCTATTCCGCTGGCGAAAGATACCTGAACTTCGGAATCCAGTTTGTTTCGTCGATTATTATCGCCAGATTGCTGACGCCACTGGAGATCGGAATATTTTCAGTCGGTAGCATTATTCTGTCGTTCTCCCATATATTCAGAGATATTGGTATCTCAAATTACATAATACAAGAAGCAAGTTTGACCGAGGAGAAGCTACAGACCGCGCAAACATTGCTCTTCATTGCCAGTTGGTCGCTTGCGGCAATCCTCTGGCTTGCAAGCAGCCATGTGGCGTCTTTTTACGCAGAACCCGGGGTCGGAGAAGTCATTCAGGTTCTCTCCATCAATTTCTTGATACTGCCTTTTGGGGCGCTTGCATCTGCGCTCTTGAGACGGGACATGCGTTTTGATTCACTGTTCAAAATCAATACCAGCGCCGCTATCGTCCATGCGCTTACAGCGATCGGCTTGTCTTCAATGGCCTTTGGATTCATCAGCCTGGCTTGGGCCGGAGTAGCAGGTACGATCACTACTGTAGCGCTCACCGCCTATTATTCAAAATTCAGAGTTGCCTTGCTTCCAACGCTTTCCGAGTTCAGGCACGTAATGACCACCGCCGGCCGCTTTAGTGGCGCCTCGCTACTAAATGAATGTGGCCAAGCCGGCCCAGAACTGATCGTGGGAAAAATGATGAGTCTCGAAAGCACTGCCTTCTTGGGCCGTGCCCANGGAATAGTCGGACTGTTCTCCAGAACCATCGTTGAAGGCGTGCTTCCGGTACTGGTATCGCATTTTGCCCAGACCCAACGTGAGCAAAAAGAGGTTGGCACTTTGCTTCTTGCAACGCTCGGCAGCGTTTCCGCTGTAGTACTTCCGATTTTCGCTTGTCTTTACATCGTAATGGATTCGGCAATAACACTCTTGTATGGAACACAATGGAAATCGAGCGTTGAACCTGCACGCATTCTCTGCATTGGCGCCGCGGGAATGAGTATTGCTTGGGTTATAAATTCGGCCCTCAGTGGAATGGGCAAAGCGAAAGATTACTTGAGAGGTCAGTTATTTGGACAACCCACCAAGTTAGTACTTGTAGTCGTCGGAACTTATTATTCTATCAGCCACGTTGCGTCGGCGATTGCATTCGGTGACATATTAATTCTCGCATATATGGTNGCTTATATCAAAAAAATCACTGCTTTCAAGTGGAAGGCCTTTATTTACAACATGGCTATGTCAGGATCCATTGCCGCATGTGCTGCAATTCCTTGTTTCGCATTCAAGTCCGTTGCCGGCGGAGCAGGAAACGGCACTATCCTCACAGGCTGTGCGTTTGCATCGGCGCTAGGGTGGCTGCTAGGTATCGTCGTGACACGCCATTCACTCGGCCGTGAGCTGCTAAAAACAGTCAGAATGATGCGAAAATGAAATGAGGGTCTATTTCGTCAAATTCGGCTGCATGCCATTAGTTGCGCAGCGTTTCGTTAATCTGAAACAACGGAATTCGCGGGGAGGTCAGGAAGAGGATTCTTTTTGATTGGGGGCACCGGTGGAAGGGGGCGCCCCGCTCTTTCCAACTTTCCTCGAAGTCCTGGCAACATGAATCCAGCGCGCTCGGCCTTAATACCATATTCGTATGCTTTGTCCCAGTTTTTCATGTCAGCATGCAGTAGCCCAAGATTGTAATAAAAATTTGGCCCGTCTTCCCCCAATGACTCTGCCAACTCATACTCTGCAAGCGCTTCCTTTTGCTTTCCTCTTTGTTGTAGATGAATACCATGAACCATCCGAACCGCTTTGTCGTTGGGTCTAAACCTTATGGCACGATCAAAGAAGCAGTCGGCTGTAATTTTGGAGTGAATTGCGTTGCGGTCCGNCTGCGGTAATTTTCCGCCTGCCATTCTCTCTAACTTTGACATCGCAAGTAGTGCACGCGGGTGATTCGGAAACACTCTTAACGTGTAATGGAATTCGTCAGTCAATCGATNCGATTGAAAAAGTTTGAGATTTAGCTTCTCCATTTCAGGTTGAAAATGAACATTTTCAACCTGTCTAATNNTCGCCCCTGGGGCTTCGCCCGTCCAAGCTGAACTACTTGCATCTGCAAAGTCAAAAGGTCCTATGTCTCCATAATTTCTCAGGACGCCACACTCAGAAACATCCGATCTTGCCTGACTCGATAAAGCGAAGAAGACCACGAATAATACAACTGACAGCCAAAGTGGCAAATTCCTTCTAGAGCTGATTGGGTTCACTTTTCTCTCACGCTAAACGGGAAGGGCCTGTCGACAAATCGACATTTCTTGAAAGCGGGTTAGAAACCTTCGCTCAAGCATCATCGCATCATCGAAATCCATATCATTTCACCATAATATTCAATATGTCTGTACAAGCGTTTGGTCGTCAACGGCTCAGCAAAGGGCCGGGGAAAATGCTTCGCTCTACCAACCCAAAAGCATGAATCGGTGGCAAGGGCTCTCAGGGCTTGGTTTAGAGTGACCCAAAACTAAAAACGGCAGTTCAAACCGCTGTTTCCTTTTCGCGATGACTTCGTCAGGCAAAAGACCGTGCAGGTTCCCATGAAAAACTACTGTGGTTCCAAGCTGTTAAGCAACAGTGAACCGCTATTGGAAAGCTAGTTCCCGAATGATGTTGCTAGTGGTTCGCGCGCTGCCCCAGTCTCGGCGCTGGCACTCCACCAGCATGGAGATGTCCACCCGCCGCACAAATCCCGGTTCCTTGCTCGCTTGAAGCCAAACTTTCCCTTCAAATTATACAACTCCAAGCTGTCAAGTGCTCAAGAAGCCGCGACGCGCAGCGGTCCCGGGAGTTCAGACAGCATCTCCATCAAAACTGTCCCTCTCGTCATCTTCGGCGTTGCTCAAAAGACGAGAGACGGAATTCCCTGAAGGTTTGCAAGTGGTTGCCATAAGTCATTGACAGGGCACGAATTTTTCTGTGTAGCTATGATGGATGCTTTATTCCGTTAGAGTGCGGAGGCCCTGATCGCCTGACCTGGCTGGCCCAGGCACGAAAACTCGGAAATGCCTGTCGTTAACAGCCGACCGTATGTTTCGAAGGATCGATGTGCCGCGCCGCGTGGGCTCTGACCGCAACGGCTCCAAGCAACGCATTCATGTTTTCGGAGAAAACCGGAAATGGCCGGCCCCCGCGTTTCGCCCAACCTCGCTTCGCCCATCCCTTGAATTGGTGGTCGTTGACCCATCACAAGGCGTCTGGTAGCTTCAAGCTGCCAGTCCAGTCGGCATGCCCGTTATTGCCGGATCCACTCTCCAGGGGTTTGACATGAAGAGATTTCTCATCGGGGCCCTCGTTGCGGGCAGTCTGTTCGCAAGCGGCGCCATCGCCGAATCCGTGCCCAACACGCTCGCCAAAGTCAAGGCGTCGAAGGTCATCAATGTCGCATTTGCCGGCAATGCGCTGCCGTTTTCATTCGTCGGCACCAACAACGAACCGGCAGGCTATTCGATCGACCTCTGCAAGCGCGTCATCGCCAGTATCGGGAAAGCAGTCGGGCAGCCCAATCTCAAGGTGAACTGGCTCGCCGGTTCGACTCCGGAGCGCCTGCAGATGATCGCTACCGGCAAGGCCGACCTGGAGTGCGGGAACACGTCGCAGACCCTCGCCCGCCTCGCCAACGTCGATTTCTCGGGCCTCACCTTCATCGACGCCGGCGGCATCATGATTCGGGCCGACTCGCCATTCCACAGCATGGCGGATCTGGATGGCAAGAAGATCGCCGTCTTGAAGGGCACGACCACCGAAGCGCGCCTCAATGCCATCGTCCAGAAGCACATGGTGAATACCCGCGTCGTCCCTGTTGGCGATGCCAACGAAGGCGTGGCGATGCTTGAATCCGGCAGTGCCGATGCCTATGCCGGCGACAAGATCAAGCTGGTGGGCCTTGCGGCGCAGGCCAAGGATCCCGCGAAATTCGTGATGCTGGCCGAGGAAATTTCGTTCGAGCCCTATGCGATGGCGTTGCCGCGAGGCGATTCCGCGTTGCGGCTGGAAGTCAATCGTGCCCTGACCCAGGTTTATCTCAGCGATGACATCGAGACCATTTTCGCGCGCTGGCTGGGGGTGCTCGGGCGTCCGACCCCGCTGTTGTCCGCCATGTACCTGCTGTATTCGATTCCCGAATGATAGTGCGCAACCATGTCGAATGAGGATCAAGGAATGAAATTCAACCACTTCCACTTCTGGCGCGCCCTTGCGCTCTGCGTCATTCTCGCGGTTCCGGTCCTGTCCGGCTGCGAGACCCAGCCGTCCTTCCAGGTTTCACAACCGTACTCCCGCGTCGGCACCGTCGAATCGATCCGGTCGCAGACGGTGGACAATTCCAATGCCATCATCGGCACGATCGGCGGTGCGCTGGTCGGTGGCCTGCTCGGCAATCAGATCGGCGGCGGCAGAGGCCGGACTGCGGCCACCGTGGTCGGCGCCGCTGGCGGCGCCTATGCGGGGAACCGGATGACCAGCGGAAGTACCCTGGTGTGGATCATCGGCATCCGTTACGACGATGGTTCC
Organism: Dechloromonas sp.; assembly: GCA_013693915.1. GTDB lineage: Bacteria > Pseudomonadota > Gammaproteobacteria > Burkholderiales > Rhodocyclaceae > Azonexus. The sequence goes on from CP059264.1 coordinate 2,446,282, forward strand.
GTAGGGACCGTCCAGCAGCCATCCTCTCCGGGGTTGCGCATAGGGGACCGCGTGCGGGTCAGCAACAGCGGAATCGAACTGCTGTAGCGCGGGTGGTTGATGACCCTGCGCGCCACCAGGCGCACGGTGTCGCAGAGCAAGGAGCCATCGTGGATATGATCAAGACATGGATCGCGGTTCTTGCGCTCCTGGCGTCTGCGTTACCCGCACGCGCCGAGGAGCCGCAACTGATATGTTTCGGCAACGAGCCGTCGTGGGGCCTCGAGTTCGCGGGACCGGGTTCCGCGCGGCTGCTGCTTCCAGATCAGCGGCCACTCCATTTCCGGGGAAGCGAGACGCGGCTCGACTTCCTGAAGGAAAGGGCGTGGCGCGGGAAGGCGGGTGGCAAGGGTGGCAACCTCGTGGCTTTCCTGCGCGAATCGGCCTGCAACGACAACATGTCCGACGTCCAGCATCCGGTGACGGCGCGCGTGTCGCTGCCCGACGGACGCTTCCTCGCCGGGTGTTGCCGTATTCCGGTCGCGCGGAATGCCATGCCGCCCCAGTCGCCGACGATCGAGGGTTCGACCTGGAAGCTCGTCCGCCTGCCAGGGCATGACTCCGCCGCGCTTGGCGGTCTGAAGCGCCCGGTGACGGCGCGCTTCGAGGCGGGACGCATCGCCGGCTTCTCCGGTTGCAACCGTTTCATGGGCGGGTACACCGTTGACCGCGACAGGCTGGTCATCGGGAAGCTGGCCGGCACGATGATGGCTTGTCCGGGCCCCGAGATGGCGCTCGAGAGTGGTTTCCAGCGCGCGCTGGCCGGCACCTTCCGTTACACTATCAGCGACGATACGCTGACCTTGACGCCGGAATTCGGTGCGCCTCTGGTTTTCCGGATGGCGCCTGAGCCCAGGCTCGAAGGCGTCACCTGGGAGGTTACCGGCTTCAACAACGGCCGGCAGGCGGTGGTGGGCACATTGTCCGGCACGAAACTGACGCTTGCGTTCCAGGACGGCGTGGTNTCTGGCCAGGCCGGGTGCAACAGCTTCCGCGCCACATTCAAGCGCGACGGGAATCGTCTGGTCATCGGCCCGGCGGCCGCGACGCGTATGGCATGTGCCGGCGATGGCGTCATGCAGCAGGAACGCGAATTCCTGGCGGCGCTGGAAACGGCGACCTTGTGGACCGTTCAGGATGGCATGCTGGACATGCACCGCGCCGATGGCGAGCGGGTACTGACCGCGAACCCGGTCGCGAAATGACCATGCCGGAGCCGCTTAGGAAAATCTGCGGTCGCGGGAAGGGTCACTGCCGATGAACGCCCGCGCGCGATGGATCGTTGCGTTTACGCTGGCGGCCATCGCCGCGGCGTTTCTCCTGCCCGCGATGCGGCAGCCCCTCGAATACCATGATTTCGCCGATCACCGGCACGCGCTTGGAATCGACAATTTTCTCGATGTCGTCTCGAACCTCGCTTTCCTGGTCGCCGGCGTCACCGGCCTTGTCATCGTCATCGGCGGTCGCACCCGCTTCGAGTATCCCGGTGAGCGCTGGCCATTCGTGGTCTTCTTTCTCGGGGTGCTCCTGACCGCGCTCGGATCGGCCTACTATCACCTCGCGCCGGACAACGAGACCCTGTTCTGGGATCGCCTGCCGATGACCATCGCCTTCATGGCGCTGGTTTCAAGCCAGATCGTTGATCGGATCAATGTCCGGGCAGGACTCATGCTGCTGTTGCCGATGCTGATTCTCGGGGTAGCGTCGGTCGTNCACTGGCGGGCGACGGAACGCATGGGGGCCGGCAATGTCCTGCCCTACGGGATTCTCCAACTGTACTCCGTCGTTGTCCTGCTCCTGCTGGCCAGACTGAATCCATCGCGCTACACGCGTGGCGGCGACATCTACTGGGTTTTTGGCTGGTACGTGCTGAGCAAGCTCCTCGAGACATTCGATCGCCAGATACTGGCGATCGGTCATTTCGTCAGCGGCCACACGCTCAAGCACCTCGCGGCGGCGGCGGCTGCATTCGTCGTCTGCTACATGCTGGTGAAGAGGAATCTCAAAGGGGTGCCGTGTCGGCACGGTAAGTGCCAGGACTTGGCGACCCAGCCGACCATTGAAGCAAAAAGGGAGAACCCGGATAGGAAGCATATGCGCTACGTTCATATTTCGTTGATTGTCGTGGTAACGGCGGTCGTGTTGCTGTTCAAGATCCAGAACTTCGAGGCGGTCACGGTCTCCTTCTTTGGCGCGAGCATCACCATGCCCACGTCCGTCCTGATCATTGGCGTNCACATTCTCGGGATGGTCTCGGGAAGTGCCTTGCTCGGTCTGCTGCGCGGCTCGGTCAAGGCCGCAATGGGTCAAGGCAAATGACGCCGAGCCGTCACGGTATTTTTTCTTGTTGAAAGGTGGTGTTTGAAATGAGCAATTTCTGGGACTTCGTCTGGCTGATCGCGTCGACCTTCCTTTTCGTGGCCTACCTCCTGATCCTGTTCCGGATAATTGCCGATCTTTTCCAAGACAGCGAACTGGGCGGCGGCTCCAAGGCGTTGTGGCTGATCTGCCTGATTTTCCTGCCGATGTTGACGGCACTGGTGTATGTGATTGCCCGCGGCAAGAGCATGGCGCAGCGGCAGCGAGCCGCATTCGAGCGCTCGCGCGCCGAGGCCGAGTCCTACATCAAGCACGTTGCCGGAAAGTCGCCCGCCGAACAGATCGCCGACGCCAAAGCGCTGCTGGACAACGGCACGATCACTCCGGAAGAGTACGCCAAGCTCAAGGCGAAGGCGCTCGCCTGAACTGCGCTTGCCGAGTTGCGGATCTGACGAGGATGATGAATCTACATTCGGATGCCGCGCTCATGATCGGTATCCCGAACGGAGTCTGTTCCGTCTGACTTCGCCCGCCGTCGCCAAAGACGCTTCTCGGCCCGGCCGTCCGCCTGAACCCGATCACACCAACGACGCCCAAGGGCGCCGTTGGTGTGATCGGGTTCAGGCATCGCATTTCGTCGTCCTGAACGAAGCATTGGCTTCGCGGCTCACGCCGAAGGGCAGGAGTCAGGCGGATCGATCGGTGCGTTCTACGCGTCGGATCTGCTCTCGATGGTGCCGTCCGCGATGGCAGCGGCGAGCTGCGCGTGATCCCGGTCGTTCTGGTCCGCGTACAGTCGGGCGAAGTCATTGATTGCTCGCGTAAANNCTTCCCCCTTGCCGATGTAGGCGCTGATCGCGGCGGGGTCGCCGGTGCGTGCATGGGCCTTGGCGAGGGCCTCGCCGCAAGCGCTCGCGAATTCGACCAGGACGGGGGCGACGAGATCGATGCTGGGGATGATCTTCATGTCGCGGAACTGGCGCACATAATAGTCCCGCCCGTACAGGGAGCCCCAGCCGACGAAGATGTCGGTGGCGCTTTGCAGGGCCCGTTTGCCGCTGATCACCCTTTCGCCATGGTTGCCATGGCGGCTCGGCCGGGTGTGGCCCTCGTACACCGACGCGGCGGCCTGCTTGACCTGCAGGAACAGCGGGTCGTCGCCGCAGCGGCCCTCGAGCAACACCAGGTNGACCCGCATGCCGACACTGCCGACACCGACGACCTGGCGGACCACATCGACCAGCGTAAAACGGTCGAACAGAAACCGCCGGTCCTCCTGCAAAGTCTGGCGGTACTGGGCAAAGAGGTGGTCGACCAGGTCAGCCTGCTCGTCGTCGTCGACGGTAACGCGAATCGGGGGCTCAACGTCGATCCGGGGCCGCCCGTCGACCATGCTGGTGAGCTTGGCGAACGCGCCCTGGCTCGTGCGAACCTCCGCCTGCTTCTCGATGTGGGTCGACACACGACCACGGTCGGCCGGTTCGAAGTACTCGATCAGGCTATCGACAGGGATGCTGTCGTACCAGATGTCCAACTCCGGCGCCTCGACATACCGGCTCATGCGGTTGCGGTAGGCCGAGGTGGCGGCCACTACCGCCGCCTCGGCGGTCCGAGCCTCGATCCCGCTGGCGCGGGCCGCCACCACCAGACTCGCGGCGAGGCGCTTGAGATCCCATTCGAAGGGACCAGGTAGAGTCTCGTCGAAGTCGCGCAGGTCGAACAGCAGGTTCCGCTCTGGCGTCGCCCAGAGGCCGAAATTCAGGACGTGGGCATCGCCGCAGAGCTGTACCTCGAGGCCGCTGTGCGGCTGCGACGCCAAGTCGGCGGCCATGACCGCGGCGGCCCCGCGATAATAATTCCACGGCGACACCGCCATGCGTCCGTGCCGGAGCGGCACGAGTTCGGGAACGCGGACCAGGTTCTGGCTGGTGATCGTGGCGAGCGCGTCGTGCCCGCGGCCCTTCTCGTCCCAGTGTCCCAGGTCGCCGGGCGCCACCCGCTGGCGGGCGGCCTTACCCGCAACTTTCCGCTCCTCGATGGTCGCGGGGAAATCGTGGAGCCTGGTGGGCGGAAGACCTGCGTTCGGCGTGTCGGGTTCTGTCATGGGATTCCTCTCGCGGCGCACGATTTCTCAGCAAACTTGGGCCTGTGTCTGCACGCGAGCGGCAACGTCGAATCGGCAGGATGGGAAAATGGCGTAAAGTATCGTTGACCGCAACTACAGTCGTCAATGGAAACGTCTGACAGGTCCACAGCAACCGTCCCACGCACGCCGCCGGCAAAATGGCAGAGACATTCCGCCCTGGCCGCGCGGCCGGGGCGGACCGTCCCGAGTCATTGCGCTTGCGGCATCACTCGCCGCACAACAGGCGCATGCGGCGCTCGGCGAGTGCGAAGGCCTCGTCGGTGTCGGCACTCAGCACCTGCGCCTTGGCCTGCTCGCATGCGCTCGCCGCCTCGACATCGGCCGGCGCCGCCGCGGCAGCAGCAGATGCAGGCGTTGCCGCCACGTTGCAGCGGGCATCGGGCACCAGCCGGATATTGGTGAACTGCCCCTGTTCCACCGCCACGCAATCGCCGACCCGCTTTCCGGCCTGGTCGGAAATGACGCGGGTGGTCGTCGCGCCGCCTATGAGGACCGTGTACTCGAACGCCTGCGAACGGGTGGCAAGGGTGGTGACGCCACGGCCAGCCGCGGCGCCGCCAACGGCACGCAGTGCGCGGTTGCTGCCGGACTGCCCGCTGCCAGTGGCCAGACCGACGCCGCCACCGACCAGCGTGCCAACATTCTGGGCGGTCGAGTTGTTGACCGTTGTGGGGACGACGTTGGTGATCCGCCCGTACTGCACGCGTGCCTGGGCGCTGGCCAGCGTCGGGAGCAGCGCGAGCGACAGCACAGCGGCCGCCAGCGTCGCGTGGACGAATGGTATTCGGTTCATTGGCTTTCTCCGGAGTGAATGGATGGTAACGGCGTCGAGCCCGAACCAACCTCGGGCAAAGTGCGGAACTGCCTGGACCGGGCATTCGCGCCGACGGTGCGACGCCGCGAATTATTGCAGATTGGCGTCGCTGAACAATAGCAACGGCCTCGTTGCATCCATCGCCAACGGGTGAGGTCGGCGCACTGCCCGCAGCGTTGTCGCCGGCGTCAGGGCCACCGGCGGCGCGAGGCCCTCTGGATCAGCACGGACAGCACCGCTCCCGAAGCGAGAACGACGATTCTCGTGATCCGCGCCAATGTGCGAACATTCGCACCGTTGCGGATAGTCCGTCCGATCGATCCCGGGAGCCTTTCATGAGCACATCCTACGCCCCCTGCCCCGCTACGTCAGGCTCGTCAGCCACGCCGGTTCGCGCTTCCGGCTGTGGTGGCTGGACAAGCTGCTGCGCGTGGCGGTCAAGCGCGCCTTCAGGTACGACGCCGAGATCGGGTTCCTGCGCCACCGCCAAATNCGGGCTGGATCTCAAGCTGACCAAGGTCGACCGGAAATGACGGCGCAGGCAACCGAATGCAACGGCGTCGCGGCCGAATGGATCACCCTGCCCGAATCCCGGAACGAGAAGGTCATCTTCTACATTCACGGCGGCGCCTGGATGTTCAAGTTTCCGCGCCTGCACCATGCCATGGTGGCGAACTGGTGCCGGCGGATCAGGGCGCGCGCACTGATGGTCGACTACCGGCTGGCGCCCGAATTCCGCTTCCCGTCCGGCGTCGAGGATGTCTGGGCAGCCTGGCGTTGGCTGATGGCACAGGGCATTCCGGCCCGCGATGTCATCGTCGGCGGCGACTCGGCCGGCGGCAACCTCACCCTGGTCCTGCTGCAGCGGATCAGAGCGGCCGGGCAGCCGATGCCGGCGTGCGCCGTCATGCTCTCGCCCTTCGTCGACTTCACCCTGAGCAGCCCGAGCATGGTGGTCAACGAGAAGAGCGACCCGATGTTCACCACGTCGGCGATGGTCGGCCTGCGCCATCACTACATCGCGCCCGAAGAGATGCTGTCGCCCGATGCGTCGCCGCTGTTCGGCGATTTCTCCGGCCTGCCGCCGCTGTTCTTCCAGTCCAGCGGGAGCGAAATGCTGCGCGACGACTCGCTGCGCGCCGCGGAACGGGCCCATGCGGCTGGCGTCGACGTGGAGGTCGAGCTGTGGGCCAACGTGCCGCACGTCTTTCAGGGACTTCAGGCGCTCTCGCACGGAAAGGCGGCGCTCGAAAGGATCGCCGACTTCGTCGCGCGGCATACCGACTGGGAACGCGCGACGTCGCAACCACCAGCGCAGCAACCGGAGCCGGCCGGGCCGACCAATGCCGGCGCGACCACCACGACCGCCTGAACCGATCAGTTCCTGCGCACGACGATGCTGCCGATCGAATAGCCGGCGCCGAAGCTGCAGATGACGCCGACGTCGCCTGACTTGAGATCCTGGCTGTGGCGGTGGAAGGCGATGATCGAACCGGCCGACGCCGTGTTGGCGAATTCGTCTAGGATCACCGGCGCCTCGTCGGCGCTGGCTTCATGGCCGAGCAGGCGTCTGCCGATCAGCTGATTCATCGCCAGATTGGCCTGGTGCAGCCAGAAACGGCGCACGCCGGCGGCGGTCAGGCCAAGCTCCGCGAGCTGGCCCCCGATATGGTCGGCGGCCAGCGGACAGACTTCCTTGAAGACCTTGCGCCCTTCCTGGCGGAACAACTGGTCGCGATCGTCCGGGTTGCGATCCTCGCAGCGCCAGAGGAAGCCGGCGTTGTTGCGGATGTTGTTCGAGAAGCTCGTCGCCAGCTTGCTGCCGAGCACTTCCCAGGTCACGGCGGCCGTCGCCGTGTCGGCGCGTTCGACCACCAGCGCGGTGCACACGTCGCCGAAGATGAAGTGGCAGTCGCGATCCTTCCAGGCGAGGTGGGCCGAGCAGATTTCCGNGTTGACCACCAGCGCGGCGCGCACCGAGCCGGTCCTGACCGCGTTGATCGCCTGCTCGAGCGCGAAGGTCGCCGAGGAACAGGCGACGTTCATGTCGAAGGCGTAGCCGCCGGCACCCAGCGCGCCCTGGATCTCGACGGCCATCGCCGGATACGGGCGCTGCATGTTGGAGGCGGCGCAGAGCACCATGCCGATATCGGCGGCGGCGCGCCCGGCCGCGCCGAGCGCCTGGGTGGCCGCGGCCACGGCCATCTCGGCCATCAGCGAAAGGGCATCGTCCGGGCGCGGAGCGATATGCGGGCGCATGCGTGCCGGGTCGAGGACGCCGGCCTTGTCCACGACGTAACGCTGCTTGATGCCGGAGGCCTTCTCGATGAACTCGACGCTTGATTCGGGCAGCGCCTGGACTTCGCCGACGGCGATGGCCAGCGCGTTTTCCTCGTTGAAGCGCCGGGAATAGGCATTGTAGGCGACGACCAGTTCTTCGTTGCTGATGACCTCGGGGGCGACCCAGAGGCCGGTACCGCTGATGACGACGTTGTGCATGGGACAGGACCGGTGATATTTGGCAAGGCGTAACGATAGCACAGGCGCCCTCGCCGGCGGCGAGTTCACCCTGGCGGAGCAGCCGGCACCGGTACCCGACGCCGACGGATCAGCTGCAGGCTACTTGTCCGGCACCGCGATGTGATTGCGCCGCAGCCATTCGCGATCCAGTTCCCAGCGCACCTCCTTGATGCCGGGCTGGGCGAGGACGATGTCCCTGACTTCGTCCTGCACCTTGCCGAGGGCATTCTGCAGCGCGATGAAGGCGGGATTGTTGGCATCCTTGACGTTTACACCCGGATACATCGCCCCGAGAAAGCGGAAAGCCGGCATGTCGAAGTTGCGCGGCGTGCCGATGACCGCCGTGCTGCCCTCGATCCGGAGGACATGGAAGGGATAGGGATAGCTCTTCAGTTGCGGACTGGCCTGGGTCTGGATGATGCTGTTGAGTTCGCGCGTGCGGCCGTCGGGCCGGCGGATCGCCCAGTCGAGGGCGACCAGCAGCGCCAGCACCAGCAGCGCCCATTGCCACGATTTGATGTCGCGGAAATTCATTGCGCCTCCCTGCAGCCAACCGGCACCGGACAAACCGGCGGCAGATCGGCAGCGGCGGATGGCGCGACAGCGAGGAAGGCGAACGAGACCCCGGTCAGCGAAATGGTTCGACAAAACGAATCCATGGCGGCTCCTTCCTTGTAAGATGGTGGGCCGGTTGCGGTCGACGCCGCAAAACCACCGATTTTCAGGATTAGCGAAGGAGCCACTATGTCCCTCTTCCGTCTCGGCGACAAGACGCCGCAGTTGGGCGAAAACGCCTGGGTCGCCCCCAACGCCACGGTGATCGGCGACGTCCATCTCGGCGCCAATGCGTCGATCTGGTGGAATGCCACCGTGCGCGGCGACAACGATCCGATCCACATCGGCGCCAACAGCAACATCCAGGACGGCTCGGTGCTGCACACCGACGAGGGCGTGCCGATGGACATCGGCGCCGACGTGACCGTCGGCCATCTGGTCATGCTGCACGGCTGCACGGTCGGCGACGGCAGCCTGATCGGCATCGGCTCGGTGATCCTCAATCGCGCGGTGATCGGCAAGGGCTGCATCGTCGGCGCCAACACGCTGATCCCCGAAGGCAAGGTCTTTCCCGATCACGTGCTGATCGTCGGCTCGCCGGGCAAGGTCGTGCGCGAATTGTCCGCCGACGAGGTCATCCACCTCAAGCACGCCGCCGCGCATTATGTCGAGAACGCCCGCCGCTACCGGCGGATGCTCCAGCCGCTCTGATCGCGGCCGCAACAACTTTGTCGAAGAGGAGAATTGGTCACATGAAGTGCAAGACCTTGCTGGTCCTGCGCCACGGCAAATCGGACTGGAGCACCGGACTCGAGGATTTCCACCGGCCGCTGGTCAGCCGCGGCCGTCTCGGCAGCCGCAAGATGGGCGCGTGGATCGGGCACCGGGACCTGCGTCCCGACGCCGTATTGAGTTCCCCGGCCGAGCGCNNGCGGATGACCGTGGCACACGCCTGCCAGGCGATGGGCGTAGCGCTGGAGTCGGTGCGCTGGGATGAGCGGCTCTACGAGGCATCGGTCGCCGAGCATCTTGCCGCGCTGGCCGACTGTCCGACGACGGCGCAACGGGTGATGCTGGTCGGACACAATCCGGGTCTCGAGGAACTGGTCGAATATCTTGTCGCCGGCGAAGTCGAGATTCCCGCCGACGGCAAGCTGTTGCCGACCTCGGCACTGGCGCAACTGGAGGTGAGCGCCGACTGGAAAGGCCTGACGCGCGGCTGCGCGCGGATCATCGCGGTCACCCGGCCGGCCGAGGTGCCTGAACACATCGCGGCGGCCGACACGGCCCAGGACAAGGAAGAGGCGGGCGGCGAAGCGAAGCGGAGGCCGGTGCCCGACTACTTCTTTACGCAGTCGGCGGTCATTCCCTATCGAATCGCCGACGGCAAGCCGGAAATCATGCTGATCACCTCGCGCAAGGGTACGCGCTGGGTCCTGCCCAANGGGGTCCAGGAACCCGGGCTGTCGCTGCGCGATTCGGCGAGCAAGGAGGCGTTCGAGGAGGCAGGGGTCCGGGGCGAACTCGACGCCGAACCGATCGGCCACTACGAGTACGCCAAGTGGGGCGGCACCTGCACGGTTGCCGTCTTCCCGATGGTGGTGAGCGAGTGCCTGCCCGCTGCCGACTGGGAGGAGAGTCACCGCGAGCGCCAGTGGCTCAGCCCGAAGGAAGCAACGGAACGCCTCGACGAGCCCGAGTTGCGCAAGCTGGTCGGCAAACTGGCCAGCCGGCTGGCCGGCTGACGAGTCAGTCCTGGCTGCCGCGGGATCGCTGTCGGGGAGCTTCGTCGCCGGCGGCGGTTGTCTTTGCCGCCGGATTCCGCATCATTTGCCCCTTTTCGCCACGCCGCACCCATGCTCGCACCCATCGAACACCGCATCGCCGTCGAACTCGGCGTCCGTCCGGCGCAGGTCATCGCCGCCATCGCCCTGCTCGACGAAGGCGCCACCGTGCCCTTCATCGCCCGCTATCGCAAGGAAGCGACCGGCGAGCTCGACGACACCCGGCTGCGCAATCTGGAAGAGCGCCTGACCTACCTGCGCGAACTCGAGGAACGCCGCGCCGCCATCCTCGCCAGCATCGACGAGCAGGGCAAGCTGACGCCCGAGCTGAAGGCCGGGATCGAGGACGCCGAAACCAAGCAGCGCCTCGAAGACCTTTACCTGCCCTACAGGCAGAAACGCCGGACCAAGGCGCAGATCGCCCGCGAGGCGGGCATTGAGCCGCTGGCGCTCGCCCTGCTCGGCGACCCGACCCTGACGCCCGAGCAGGAAGCCGGAAGATTCCTCAACGCCGATGCCGGCTTTGGCGACAGCAAGGCCGTGCTCGACGGCGCGCGCCAGATCCTGATGGAAAATTTTGCCGAGGATGCCGAACTGCTTGGCCAACTGCGCGAATACCTGAAGGAACACGGCCTGTTGCGGTCGACCGTCGTCGAAGGCAAGGAAAGCGAAGGCGCCAAGTTCCGCGACTGGTTCGATTTCGCCGAGCCGATCGCCGTCATGCCCTCGCACCGGGCGCTGGCCCTGCTGCGCGGTCGCAACGAAGGCGTGTTGCACGTCGCGCTGGTGCTCGATTCCGAGCTTGACGCGGAGAAGATCCTGCCCGGACCCGGACCCTGCGAGCAACGCATCGCCGTCCGTTTCGGGATAAGGAACCAGAGCCGTCCGGCCGACAAATGGCTGCAGGACACGGTGCGCTGGACATGGAAGGTAAAGATCCATACCCACCTCGAACTCGAACTGATGAACGAGTTGCGCGAGCGTGCCGAGGAGGAAGCGATCCGCATCTTCGGCAAGAACCTGAAAGACCTGCTGCTCGCCGCGCCAGCCGGCCAGCACGTGACCATGGGCATCGACCCCGGCATCCGGACCGGCTGCAAGATCGCCGTCGTCGACGCCACCGGCAAGCTGCTCGCCACCGCCACCATCTATCCGCACGAACCGCGCAACGACTGGGCCGGCGCGCTCGCGACCATCGCCCGCCTAGCCGCCCAGCACGGCGTCTCGCTGGTCGCGATCGGCAACGGCACCGCCAGCCGCGAAACCGACAAGCTGGTCCAGGACGTGATGAAGCGCTACCCGGAAGCGCGGCTGCAGAAGATCGTCGTTTCCGAAGCCGGCGCCTCGGTCTATTCCGCCTCCGAACTCGCCGCGCGCGAATTTCCCGACCTCGACGTGTCGATCCGCGGCGCCGTGTCGATCGCCCGCCGCCTGCAGGACCCGCTCGCCGAGTTGGTCAAGATCGAACCGAAATCGATCGGCGTCGGCCAGTACCAGCATGACGTCTCGCAGACCAGGCTGGCACGTTCGCTGGACGCCGTGGTCGAGGACTGCGTCAACGCCGTCGGCGTCGATGTGAACACCGCCTCGGTGCCGCTGCTGACCCGCATTTCCGGCCTCAACGCCGGCCTGGCCGCCAACATCGTCGGCTACCGTGACGCCAACGGCGCCTTTCGTTCGCGCGCGGACCTCCGGAAGGTGCCACGTCTGGGTGAGAAGACCTTCGAGCAGGCCGCCGCCTTCCTGCGCGTGCCAAACGGCGACAACCCGCTCGACGCCTCCTCGGTTCACCCGGAGGCCTACCCCGTGGTCGAAAGGATCATCGTCGACCTGAAGAAGCCGATCAAGGAAATCCTTGGCGACAGCCGCGCACTCAAGGCCGTCAACGCCAGCAACTATATCGACGAGCGCTTTGGCCTGCCCACCGTGCAGGACATCCTGAAAGAACTCGAGAAACCCGGCCGCGATCCGCGCCCGGAGTTCAAGACGGCGAACTTCGCCGATGGCGTCAAGGAAGTCAAGGACCTGCGCCCGGGCATGATCCTGGAGGGTGTCGTCACCAACGTCGCCGCTTTCGGCGCCTTCGTCGACATTGGCGTCCATCAGGACGGCCTAGTGCACGTCTCGGCGCTCGCCAACACCTTCGTCAAGGACCCGCACACCGTAGTCAAGGCCGGCCAGATCGTCAAGGTCAAGGTGCTGGAGGTCGATCTCCAGCGCCAGCGCATCGCGCTGACCATGCGCATGGGCGACGAGCCGACGGAGGGCAAGCGCCATGACACTGCCCCGCCCGGGCGCGGCAACCCCGGCCGGCAGCGACCGCAGCAGCGCAGCACCGGTGCTGCCCCCGCCGGCAATGCAATGGCTGCGGCCTTCGCCAAAGTGAAGCGCTGATGCCGGGGCTTGCCAGGCTAACCTCCGCTGCCGCCCGGCACGGCTGGCGTCTAGCGCTGAAGCTCGCCTGGCTGCTGGGACTTGTCTGCCTGGCGATCGCCTTCGGCTTCACCCTCTATGCGGTTGCCGTGCTGCCGCCGCTGGCGCCGTGGCACACCGAACGTCTGCATGAGGAATTTTCGGCGCTGCGCCACGCCGATCTCGATTTTGCCGGCTACCTGCAGCGCGAAGAGAAGCTGTTCGCCGAACTCCGCGGGACAGTAACGAAGTGGGACACGCGGGACGAGGCTCTCCTGCACAGCCGCTTCAACCCCGCCAGCGCGGTCAACCGCCTCGCCGACGGCGCGCCCTACAACCGCTCGTTCCGCCTGACCCTGCCCGGGCCGAAGGGCCAGGCGCTGCTGATCCACGGCCTGACCGACTCGCCGTACTCGATGCGCGCCCTGGCCGGGTCCTTGCACGCGCGCGGCTTCGAGGTCACGGTGCTGCGCCTGCCGGGGCACGGCACCCTGCCGTCGATGATGACCGAGATGAGCACCCGCGACTGGAACGCCGCCGTCCGCATCGCCGCCCGCGACATCGCCGCGCGTGCCACCGCCGGCCAGCCGTTCTACATCGGCGGCTACTCGACCGGCGGCACACTAGCCCTGCAATACACGCTGGATGCGCTGGAAGACCCCGTCCTGCGCCGCCCCGACCGCGTGCTGCTGGTCTCCCCGGCGATCGAGCTGACGCCGGTGGCGGCGCTGGCGTCGATCATCGACTTCTTCAGCATCGTGCCGGTTCCCGTGCTGGAAAAGGTGCGCTGGCAGGAGATCGCNCCCGAATACGACCCGTACAAGTTCAACTCCTTCCCGGTCAACGCCTCGCGCCAGGTCAACCGGGCGACCAAATGGCTGCACGCCGCCCTTCTGCGCGCCAAGGAAAACGGCCGCCTGACCCGGATGCCGCCGGTCATCACCTGGCAATCGGTCGTCGATGCGACCGTCGGTTCGACCGGCGTCGCCGACCGGCTCTATGCCAATCTCGACGGCGCCGGGCATCGGCTGGTGCTGTTCGACGTCAATCGCCACCAGAAGCTGGCGAGCGTGCAGCGCCCGCAAGCCGGCGCGCTGATCGGGCGCCTGTTGCAGGGGAAACGCGGCTACGAGCTCGAGGTCGTCAGCAATGCCTCNCCCGAGAGCCTCGAACTCAACGTGCGCAGATTCGCTCCCGATGGCGCAGCGACAGCCCACGAACCGGGTCTTTCGTGGCCNCCCGGCATCGTCTCGCTCGGCCACGTCGCGCTGCCCTTCCCGCCGGACGACGCGGTCTACGGATTCGTTCAGGGAAGCGGCCGCAACGGCATCCCGAGCATTGGCTCCTGGCTGCTGCGCGGCGAAAGCGGTGCGCTGACCATCGCCCTCGGCTCGCTCACGCGCCTGCGCAGCAACCCCTTCTGGGCGCTCATCGACAGCGAAATCGAAGCGCTGGTCGCTCTCGACCTGGCCGCGCCGCGGCAAAAGCCCTGAAACAGTTCGTCGTCAGCACTCGTCAAGTGCGGGTTGGCGGCAACAATCAGGATTCCCGGCGTCAGGTCCGGATTCGCGCCGCCCAGCCACTCCCCACTCAGGTGGAAACCGGCTCGATGTGCACCGGCACATACTTGTGGAACGGCGTACGCGTCAGCGGATCACAATGGGCCAGGGCCGTCAGCCGGTTGATCTGCGGCCCGAATGGCCCGCTCCCGCCGTAGCGCTGACCGTAGCCATGCGGCAGTGTCGCGGTTCCGCGGCGCAGGTTGTCATCGAATTCGACGCTGACCTCAAGTTCGCCGGTTGCCGAGCGGCACTTCGCCCGGGCCCCATCGGCCAGACCGAGACGTTGCGCGTCGGCCGGGTGCAGACGCAGCGCTCCGTCGCGATCCACCTTGCGCCAGGCGGGATCGCGGTAGATCTGGTTGGCGTTGTAGGCGCGCCGCTCACCTGCCATGAGAATGAAGGGGTAATCCGCGCCCGGCAGCGTTTCCGAGGCCAGTGCGCGCATTTCCGCCAGCATCTCGGGAATCGCCAGGTGGATGCGCCGGTCCGGATGACGGATCAGGGACCACGTGTCAGCGAAGGTATGGATGCTCATGGGCGTGCCGGCACGTCGTTCGAGAATGGCGCGAAACAGCGCCGCGCCCAGGGTCAGGGNATTGCCGCGATGTCCGGCGCGGCGAACGGCGGCGGCGTGACGTTTGGCATAGACGGCGGTCAGCCCGAGCAGCGGAGCCGCCGCCGACGCACCGTCCGGCAGGGATGGCCCCAGGGTCCGATACATGATCGACGCGGCAAAGGGTCGCCAGCGCGGATTGCGGCGCAACGTGGCGGCCAGAGCGCCGAGGAATGCGGCATGCCCGGTAAAACCGGGCTCCAGTCGGGCGATCCGCTCAAGCAGCGGGAAGCGCGCAGGGATCTCGCCCATTTTCTCCAGGAGCCGCGTGTAGATTTCGGCTTCGGGCAGGCTTTCGCCGAGCGGGGGAAACAGGGCATGGCGAAGGTGGAAGGCGTTTTCCGGGAATTCCAGATTAAAACCGGTGGCCTCCCATTTCTCGAACTGCGAAGCCGCCGGCAGGACATAATGGGCGAGACGAGCGGTTTCGGTCATCGCCACATCGACCACCACGAGCAGATCGAGCTTGCCGAAGGATCGCTCATAAGCCTGCGTATCCGCCGCCGTCAGTACCGGATTGGCGCTATCGACGAACATCGCCCGCACCCGGTCCTCGCCGTCGTGCTCGATCTCGTCGGGCAGGATGTTGGGCGGATAGAGCCCGGCGATCGGGAACATCCGGTGCCGCGCCGTACGCGGGCATTTCGGATTGCGCTCGTCGCTATGGCCGATCAGCGGCAGCAGAAAGGCATGGAGGTTGTTGCCGCCGCGCCTGCCGAAGTTTCCGGTGACGAGATAGAGCAATTTTTCGAGATAACCGTTGAGGGTGGTATGCAGCGTCTGCTGGATGCCCAGATCAATGCGCACGCAGGCGGTCCTGGCGGTCGCGAAGCCGCGCGCCACGCGCTCGACATCGGCCCCAGCCAGTTCGGTGCGCTGCACGTAATCGGCGACCGGGACGGCCAGCAGTTCCCGTTCCAGCTCGTCGAACCCGGTGCAATGTTGCGCGAGGAATTCGCGGTCATGCAGCCCTTCGCGGACGATGATGCCCAACATGGCCAGCATCAGGAAGGCATCGGTGCCCGGCTTGATCTGGAGATGAATGTCCGCCTGTCTGGCGGTTTCGGAGCGGCGTGGATCGACGACCACCATGGTGCGATCCGGATTCCTTTGCAGGTCACGCAGCGTATCGCGGGCGTTGGGAATGCCATGCGCCTGATAGGGATTGGTACCGATGAACAGGACGTAGTCGGCGTGTTCGACATCTTCGGTGGCATGGCAGGTCTGATGGCCGAACAGGCGACCGTTGACCCAGAAATCGCCCGTCTTTTCCTGCGCCAGGGAAGAGACGAAGCGGCTCTTCATCGCCTTGAGCAGTTGCTGGCTATAAATGCCCCCGAGATGGTTGCCCTGGCCGCCCCCGCNCATAAAGGCGAACGCCTGACCGCCATGCTGCTGGCGGATCGCCGTCAGGCGCCGGGCAATATCGGTCAGCGCCTCGTCCCAGCTTACCCGCGCGAAGCTGCCGTCGGCCTGGCGCTTCAGCGGGTGGCGCAAGCGGTCTTCGTGGTGCTGATAGTGTTCGAGGCGGGCCGCCTTCTGGCAGATGTATCCCTTAGATACCGGGTGTTCCTCGTCGCCGCGAATGCGCGTGAACTTCGCGTCTTCGATCGTGACGACGAGGCCGCAATTGCGGGAACAGAGGATGCAGGCGGTTTTCTCGGTGGTCTTGCTGGATTCGGAAGTCATCTTGCCGCGGCGACTATTTACATAACGCCAGTTATCCTAACCGTCGTCATGCAATAATACAAGCCGTTTCTTCAATCGACTTTCGCGAGGATCAGGCGATGCGCTACCCGCCGGAACACAAGGAAAGCACGCGCGCCCGCCTGCTGGAGGCGGGAGGCGCCCTGGCCAAGAAGGACGGATTCGCCAGTACGGGTGTTGACGGACTGATGGCTGCCGTCGGCCTCACATCAGGCGCGTTCTATTCGCACTTCCGTTCCAAGTCGGAGCTGCTCGAAGCCATCGTCGAAAGTGAGCTGGGCCACTCGCTGGACCGGTTCGCCGGCAAGACCGATGAACAACTGACTGCTGTCCTCGAGTCGTATCTGAGCACCGCTCATGTCGACGAACCGGCACGTGGCTGCGCGGTCACGACCTTGAGCACCGAAGTCGCCCGGGCAAGCGTGGAGACCAGAGAGGTCTTCGAGCACATGCTGATTCGCATCAAGGATGAGCTGAGCACCCATCTCACGCGTGACGACGAGGCATGGATCATGATTTCCCAGATGGTGGGCGCGGTCATGATCGCCCGCGCCATGGCGTCCGGGAAGGCGCGCGAATCGTTGCTGGAGGCGGTGCTGCAGCGGTGCCGGGCGATGCTCGACAGTGAGCCCAGGCACGACGCAGCGCAGCGCGGCGCAAGCTGACCGCCTTGGTTAATCTTTGCAGATGCTTGCGCACAAAATGAGAATGCCGTTCAGCGCCAACTGAACGGCATCGGGGTGCAGCGCAGTCTTCCGGATCAGTCGGTCAGTAGGGCGGATTGATAACGATATATTGACCGCCCTGGGGTTGGTACCAGGTGCTGCCACACTGCTGATAGACGATGCCGCCGTAGTTGACCGGGACGCAGTTGGCGGGAACGGTACGCACCATCGAGCCGACGACGGCGGCGGTGACGGCAACCGTGGCGGTTACTGCCGCCGCCGTCGCGACCGGATGATAGTCGTTGTCCCAGCCGCCATTGCAGCAGCCGCCGCGACTAGCGTTGACATTGACGTTCCGGTTGACATTGACGTTGTTGACGCTGGTGTTGCGGACATTGTTGGTGCGCACGTCGGCACGGCTACTGTTGATCTGCCGGTCGCCGCCGCCGACGTGAGCGCCACCGCCTCCGCCAGCGCGTCCGCCGCCACCGCCACCACCGCGCGCCTCGGCGACCGGGGCCATGGCGAAACTGGCCAGAACGAGAACCGTCAGCGGGGCCAGGAAGAACTTGCTGAATGACTTTTTCATGGTGGCGCTCCTTTACTTCTGGACCAGCGGACGAATCTCGACGGCGGTCGCGCCCTTGGGTGGCGTGAACTTGAAGACCGAGTCCTTGAACGTCGGGTTCAGGTTCCAGTCGATCAGCGAGACCGATTGCGGGCGCGCTTCGTCGCTGCGATTGGTGATAACCAGCTTGCGCGGCAGCGGTTTGTCGCCGACGGTGATCCAGATCTGCCAGTCGAACAATCCCTGGCGGAAGGCGTAGTGGTCGCAAAGATCCTTGCCGATGAAGTCCTGGCCGGCGTTCATTGCCGATTCGATCTTGTCGAACGTCGCCGCCGGCGTGCCCCAGACGAACATGTCAGCCAACGGCACTTCCACGCCGTAGCGATCTTCCAGCCTCTTGATCAGCTCGCCGAGGTTTCCGGAAAACTCGATGGTCGAGTAATACTTTTGCGCCGGGGTAAAGAGGGTGACCGTCTTGCCGTCGTAGATCAGTTCGCGTTCGGCCCGGGCGCTCCACATCCGGGCGTGCAGCCGGTTCGGACGCTCGACATCCATGTCCGCCGTCGCCGTATGCTGCAGCTTCTGACCGTCGGCGAGAACGCGCTCGCCAGTCAGTTCGGTGGATACGTGGAAGCGCTTCAGGGTCTGCAGATGGGAGCCCATGTCCTTGAGGGCCTGGATCGAAGCCGGATCGACCGCATTCGCCGCCGCCGGTGCGGCGGCGGCAGCAGCGGGCGCGGTCTGGGCATGGATGCCGGGCGCTGCAAGCACGACTGCCAGCAGGCTGAGCACCAGTTTCTTGCGTACCATGGTTATCTCCTGGGTTGGGAAAACATATTGCGAGCTATTTGGCCGGCAGCCCGCGGTGTCGTGCAACTCTGCTGTTTCATCGGTGCGATCGCAGATGACGTTACCCGCAAGCATTCGGTCCGACTTCATACGACCGGCGCATTATGTTCTTCCACGACAGGTGACGCAACTCCCCGGCCCGGCCTTGCCTGGGGTTCCCCGCCGACACCGGACAGGCTTGCAAGACGGCGCCGATGTATGACAAGCTCTTGCCCTGTCGTGTGCGCAGCAACAACCACCATGATCGTGCTCTTGACCCAGGCCGGCCCGAATGACTGAGGACTCGGCGCGCACCGTGTGCCTGGTCAAGGCCTTCGAGACCGCCGCGCAGCCCGGGAATTCGTGGTCTCGGGCGGATTCCGCGCTGGCCGGTGACAGGGCGGCGCAGGAAGTCGGCGCGAACGCCAGCGACGAGACCTTCATCCGGCGCCGCGCAGAGCTGGCCTGGGAGACGATCACCTCGCGGCAGCCGAATCTGGCACGCCTGAAAACCGACTCCAACTGGCATGAGTGGCTTGGCTGGGTACTGGTTGGGTCGGCGCTGGTTTCCGGGGTATTGGTCGACCAGGTCGGCCCGGACAACCTCATCAACCTGACTTCGCTTCCGCTCTTCGGGCTGCTGCTCTGGAACATGGCGGTNCACGCACTCCTGTTGGCAGAGGCGACCGGCCGCCTTTTCGGCCGCCAAGCGGCAGCACCCGGTCCGCTGCGCCGGGCCGTTGCCGCGGTTGTCGGCCGCTTCCGCGGGAGCGCTGCCGACGAGGCCAATGCATCGTTCCGGACCGCGTACTGGAGCGACTGGAGTCGGGTTTCCTTTCCGCTGTCCAAGGCCTACGTCAGCCGGCTGCTTCACCTGGCTGCCGCCGCATTCGCCGCCGGCATCATCGTCTCGCTGTATTACCGTGGCTTCTTCAACGAGTACGTTGCTGGATGGAAGAGCACTTTCGTTCCTGCCGCGGTCCGCGTCGTGGAGTGGTATGTGACGGCGGTCATCGGCGCGATCCCCTCGCTGTTCGGCATGCCGCCACCCGCCCCCGACGAACTCGCGGCGCTCGATCTGGCACAGCACCCGGCCGGGGTCGGGGCCGCTCCGTGGATTCACCGGATTGCGCTGACGCTCGGACTCCTGGTCGTGTTGCCGCGGCTGTTGCTCGCAGGCTGGGCCTGGCTCGCGCAAAAGCGGTTGCAGCGGAGGTTCCCCGTCGATCTGCGGGAGGCGTACTATCAGCGCCTGTTGCGCCGGTTCCGCGGGACCGTTGCCAAGGTTGTCGTCGTCCCCTATGCTTACCACATTACNCCCCAGGTCGTGCTGGGGTTGAACGGAATCGTTCAGGCACTGTTCGACAGCGATGCCCGACTCGAAATACTTGATCCGATCCCGATCGGCCAGGAAGACAACCCTCCCGACGCCATCTCCTCCCCGATCTCGCCNGCGCGCTTCGTCGTGTTCAGCCTGACCGCGACGCCCGAGGACGAAGCGCACGGTGTCCTGCTCCGGACGCTGCAAGCNGGAACCCGCCAGGGGCCGCGCGTCGTCGGCATCGTCGACGAAAGCGCCTTTCTCAAGCGCTTCGGGAATCACGGCGAGCGCCTGGATGAGCGGCGGGCGCTGTGGTCCCGCTTCTTCGCTGCCGCGTCGCTTGACCATGCCTTCTGCGACCTGACCCGGGCGGACGCGGCGCAAGCCTTTGCCGGACTTGGATTCGCCACTGACTCGTCACGCAAGGACCGCAGGTGAGCGACGCCACATCCAAAATCGAACTGAGTCTCGTCTCGCATACCAACGTCGGCAAGACGACGCTGGCGCGAACCCTTCTCGGCCGCGACGTCGGNGAAGTCCGTGATGCGCCCCACGTGACCACGGTTTCCGAACCCCATGCCATGATCCGGAGCCCGGAGGGACACGTCCTCACCCTGTGGGACACGCCCGGATTTGGCGACAGCATCCGGTTGGCCAGGCGCTTGCGCCAGAGAAGCAATCCGATCGGCTGGTTTCTCGCCGAGATCTGGGATCGCTGGCGGGACAAGGCATCGTGGTCGAGCCAGCAGGTGCTGAAGACCGTCCGCGACCAGTCGGACGTCGTGCTGTACCTAGTCAATGCCTCGGAGAATCCGGCCGACGCGGCCTACATCCTGGCCGAAATGGAAATCCTCTCGTGGATCGGCAAACCCGTTCTGGTGCTGCTCAACCAGATGGGGAGNCCGCGCCCGGGAGAAATCGAGGAAGCCGAGAAGAACCTGTGGCGTGACTACGTTTCCCGGTACGGCTTCGTCAGGGAAGTCATGTCGCTCGATGCCTTCGCGCGCTGCTGGGTTCAGGAATTCTCCCTGCTCGACGCAGTCGCCAGCGCCCTGCCCGGCGCGAAACAGGCGGCCTTCAGGTCGCTTCGGGAAGCCTGGAAGGCGCAGCGGATGGCTGCCTATCGCGCTTCTGCCGAAGCAGTCGCGAGGTATCTCGCCACCCTGGCCGGGGATCGCGAGCGCGTTGCCGAACGTCGGATTTCCTCAACCATCAGAAAGGTCGGTCGGGCGATCGGCATCGGGGATGACGGCAATCCGGATCCCGAAGCGTGCGCGATGCAGGCCCTGGAAGAGCGCGCCGCGAAAAACCTGCGTACCCTGACCGATCAGCTGATCGCCATCCACGGACTCAAGGGCCGTGCCGCGGAACAGGTTTTGCAGCGTCTGGCGGCTGACTGGAGCGTCGATGAACCCCTGAACGAGGGCGCCTTCGGGACCGTCGGCGCGATCCTGGGTGGGGCCATTTCCGGACTTGCGGCGGACCTCATGGCCGGCGGCCTGACGCTGGGAGCCGGCGCGCTGGCCGGCGCCGGGCTTGGCGCCCTCGGTGCCGCCGGCATCGCCAGGGGCTACAACGTCAAGGGCAAGGACGGCACCACCGTCAGCTGGGGCGACGCTGGCCTCAACAGGATACTCAAGGAGTCGCTGCTCCTCTACCTGGCCGTCGCGCACTTCGGAAGGGGCCGCGGCGAATGGAGCCGGTCGGAGCATCCGGCGTACTGGAGTTCGACCATCGAGGCCGCCGTCGCCGCGCAGTCGGGCCCGCTCGCCGAAATCTGGGGCGGCCGGACCGGGCTCTCGGGATCGGACTGGCTGGAAAGAAGGCTGAGCCGCGTCATCGACAACCTGCTCGGAGCGACCCTTAACCAGCTCTATCCCGATTCGCAGGTTTTCGCCACGGAGATCTTCCCCGTGGCGGCGAGGGCAGGCACGTCCCGCAGCCGGCCGCGCACGACCCCGGCTTCCTCAGTAGGAGTAGCTGGCGCTGATCCCGGCCAGCCAGTTGCGGCCCGGCGCCGCTTCGTAGTAGCGCCCGTTGGCGTCGCTGACGACCACCGACCCCGCATACTGGCGGTCGAAGACGTTGTCGAGGCGCAGGAACCCGCCGTAGCGCAGGGCCCCGCGCCGCTGGTCGAAGCCAGCGCGCAGGTTGGCGATCGCGTAGGCCGGCGCCGCCTGCTGGGTATTGCTGTCCTCGACATAGACCTTGCTGCGGGCGATCGCTTCGATCCCGGCATGCCAGCCGCCGGCCGGCTGGCGCCAGACCAGCTCGCCGAACAGCGTGTGCCCGGGGATTCCCGGCAGATAGCGGCCGGCCTCGATCAGCGTCGGCGCGCCGAGAACAACGGTCACGAAAGGTTCGGCATAGCGGGCGACGAGTCCGCTGTAGGCGATCCGCGTCGTGAAATCGCCTGCCCAGCGGCTGTCGACCGCAACCTCNNGACCCCTGCGGGTGGTCTGCGCCACGTTCTGGTAACTGGTGCGGCCGCCGAAGCTCGACTTGACCGCCAGTTCGTTGGCTGTGCGGATATCGAAGAGCGCGAGATCGAGCCGGCTGTCGTTGCCGATGAAGGCCTTGAGGCCGATCTCGAAATGCGTGCTGGTCGCCGCCTTCAGGTCGTAGCTGAAGCCGCCGCCGGGCCCGGAGTAGAACAGCTCGTTGAGCGTCGGCGTCTCGAAACCGCGGGCGGCGCTGGCGTNGACGTTGAGCGTCGGCGTCAGGCGGCAGAGCACCGCCAGCAAAGACGCCGTGTTGTTGTAGGTGATGGTGCCGCTGTCGTCCTGATTGCCGTCGGTGACGTAGTTGTCGACAACCTTGTAGGTCGCGTTGCCGTGGCGCAAGCCACCGGTCACGCTCCATTGGCCGATCAGCCATTCGGCCTGAACGTACTGGTCGAAGCTGGTCGCGCTGTTGACCTCGTCGCGACGCAGCGCCCCTTNGACGCCAAGCGTCTGCCCGATGAAATTTTCATAGCCCCGGCGGTCATCGCTGGCCCTTTCGTAATCGAGGCCAACAGTCGCCGTCAGCCGGCCGCCACCCAGCTCGTAGTGTCCGATCCAGCGTGCCGAAAGGCCCGAAAAGTCGCGGTCGAAGTCGATGACGCCGCCGGACTGCCGGCGCCTCGGATCATTGGCCGGCGTCGAACTGGTGATCAACTGCAGCGCACGCGGAATGGACTGGTACTGGGTTACCGAACGCTGACCGGCGTACGCCATGATCTGGACGATATCCTCGCCGAAACGACGCTCGTAGCTGGCCCCGCCCTGCAACTGGTCGATGCTCTTGCGCGTGTTGTAGAGCAGCGCCGCCTCCTCGACGCTGCGCGGATCGGTCANGAACCGCTTCCAGGTCGTGCCCTGCGGATCCAGGGCCTGCTGCGAGAAGCCGTTGGCGATGAGCATCACCCTGGTTTCGCCATCGGGCGCATGGGTCAGCTTGGCCAGGCCTTGGTCGCGATCCGCGGCGCTGTGCTGACGATACCCGTCGGTCGCGAAGCGCGACGCATCGAGCACGTAGCCGACCTCGCCCGCCCTGCCCTGCGCCGCCAGGTCGGTCTTCCAGGTGCCGTAGCTGCCGGCCGCCACGCGCGCTTCGACGCTTGGCGGATCCTCGCCATCAACCGTGAACAGCTGGATGACGCCGCCTGAATGATTGCCATAGATCGCCGACATCGGTCCGCGCATGACCTCCATCCGTGCGGCGCGATCGAGACTGAAGGTCGCCGCCTGGCCCTGGCCGTCAGGCATCGAAGCCGGGATCCCGTCGCTGATCAGGCGAATGCCGCGCACCCCGAAGGCGGCGCGGGCGCCAAAGCCGCGCGAGGAAATCTGCAGGTCCTGCGCGTAGTTCTGACGATTCTGGACGGTAATTCCGGGCACTGCCACCAGCGCTTCGGAAACGTTGACCCGCGCATTGTCGGCCCCGATGCGCCCGGCGTCGACGACATCGACGGCGCCGGGCAGGTCGAAGCTGCCATGGTNCACGCGGCTGCCGGTGACCACGACCGGGTCGAGCGACGACGGCGCCGCGTCGGCGGCGGCCAGACAGGGAGAGGCGACGGCCAGAATGGCAACGGCGCCCCGCAAGCCAGTATTCATGTTCGTCTCGGCAGGTTGCAGGAGCAGCGGATCGGCTGGGCCGCATTCTGGCCCCGCCGGGCGGTCGACCGCAACAGCGCCTACAGCACGGCCGGCAGCGAATGGCCGGCCTTCCATGTCACGGGAAGCGCGGGCCACCCGGCGCCCATGTTATCTTTGCCTCGGGACCATCTTGCCGCCGGGCAGGTGGCGCGCTGACCAACCCGCATTCGGGAGATTCGTTGCATGCACAGGACCATCGTCATCACCGGCTGCTCGAGCGGCATCGGCGCCGCGCTGGCGCTGGAATTTTACCGCCGCGGGCAGACCGTGTTCGCCACCGCGCGCCGGCCTGAAACGCTCGCGCCACTCGCCGCGCAAGGCCTCCGCACGCTGGTCATCGACGTCGATGACGACGCCAGCATTGCCGCCGCCGCGGCCGCGATCGCCAGCGAAGGCGGCCAGGTCGACATCCTGATCAACAATGCCGGCTTCAGCCAGGTCGGCGCGGTGATCGACCTGAGCCGAGACGACCTGCGCCGGCAATATGAGACCAACGTGATCGCGCCGGTCGCCGTCACCCGCGCCTTCCTGCCCTTGCTGCGCACTGCTGCCGCGCGCAACGGCAGGGCCATCGTCGCCAATGTCGGGAGCATCGTCGGCCTGTTCGCCACACCCTTCGCCGGCGCCTATTGTTCGAGCAAGGCGGCGATCCATTCGTTGTCCGACGCGCTGCGCATGGAACTGGCGCCGTTCGCCATCCGAGTCGTCTGCATCCAGCCCGGTGGCGTGCGCTCGAGCTTCGGCAACCACGCCGAGAAAGCGCTGCGCCTGCCGCCCGGCTCGCTCTATCTGCCGGTCGCCGACGGCGTGCGCGCCCGCGCCCAGGCCGGTCAGAAAGGCGCCACGCCGACAGAGGAGTTCGTGCGGCCGGTGGTCGACGCCCTCCTCGCTGCTTCCCCGCCGACCGTCGTGCGCGGGGGCACGAACAGCGTCAAGCTGCCGCTCCTCAAGAAGCTGCTGCCGACCGCCATGTTCGACGCCAGGCTGTCCCGGGTCTTCGGCCTCGATCGCCTCGGGAAGGGTTAGCCAGGATGGAACCCGGAGAAGCCGAACCGGAAATTCATTCGGGAGCCGCGGTCGCGGCGCGCGGCTTGCGCTGCGGCGGCGGCTGGCGTACCGGTTTCGTCCCGACGGGCTGGTCTGCCGAATGGCTCGCCTGGGCAACGGGCGCAGCCTTCCGCGCTGTCCGCCGCGCCGGCCTGGCTTCAGCTGCCGGCGCCCGCAGCGCCAGCGCAAGGTGCTCGGCAAAACTCTCGCGGAAGCAATCCATGAAGAATCCCGGATCGGGCATCATTGCGCGGTCGGACACCGCGCACACCCAGAGCACGCCGTTGTAGCTGAATCCGGTGATATTCAGGCCCATGCCGTCGAGCAGCATGTTGACCGGCATGAAGGCATGGACCCTGGCACCCGCCATGTAGAGAGCCGTCGCCGGTCCGCGCACGTTCGACACCGTGAAATTGAACTGTGGCAGCAGGACGTGACGGACGGCGAAATCAACCGCCCTCGACGGCAGCGTCTGGAAGATCCTGGCCGGCAGATCCCGGCCGACGGCATTGACCGCCTTCTTGCCCTTCGTCGTCCCGCGACAAACCTTGCGCAGGCGTTCCCCGGCATCGGCGATGTTGCTGAAGACTGGGACGAAGGCCATGCCGATCTGGTTCCCCGCATCGCCGCTCTTGGCCTCGCCATGGATGCTCATCGGAACCAGGGCATTGAGGCTGATCTCCGGCAATTCGCCCTTCGCCAGGAGATACTTGCGCACCGTTCCACCACTGACCGACACGAAGACGTCGTTGATCGTCGCCCCCGGCACCGCATCCCTGATCTTCTGGATTTCGGCGAATGGCAGCGGGATCGCATCGACGACGCGATGCGGCGACAACGGGCCATTGAACCGGGTGGGCGGGGCTTTCCTGGAAACTCCGGCCGTTTCCCGACCATCCTCGCCGGCGCTAACGCCCAACGAACCGCGAAGTATCGTCTCGATCTGCTTCTGTCCCATCTGCAACGCGAGCGGCGCCAGGGCGCCGACCAGTTTGGTCGCATTCACCGCCTGGTCGATGCGACTGCCAACCATCCGCGCCAAGAGTTCCAGGGTGGTCGGTTCGCGGTCGACCAGCTTGGTGACCACCTTTCGGGAGACGGCACCCGCTTCCGGCGTCAGGGAATGCAGGCTGCCGACCAGCGCAGCGCCGGCCTGGCCGTCGATCGCCGAGTGGTGAAACTTGATGTAAAGCGCAAAACTGCCCGGCGGAAGGTCGGGGACGTTGTCGAGTCCCTCGATGATGTAGGCCTCCCAGGCCGGCTTGGTCAGGTCGAGGGNGCGGGCGTGAATGCGCGCCACTTGAATCATCAACTGCCGCCAGTCGCCAGGACGCGGCAGCGCGATATGGCGGACGTGGTACTCGATGTCGATGTCCTTCTCTTCGATCCAGTAGGGACGATCGAGATCGAAGGGAGCCCGCACCAGGCGGAAGCGGAAAACCGCCGACTTGTCGAGGCGGCTGGTGAAGAATTCGAGGACGTCCTTGAACCGCACCTTGCCTCCCGGTGCGGTCGACGGATCGTAAATGCCCAAACCCGCGACATGCGCCCGCTGATTGCCGGTTTCCTGCGCGAGGAACAGGTTGTCGGTACCCGAAAGCTGCTTCATCGTTGTGTCTTCCTCAACCGCCTCATAATTGAATCGTTTGCCTGGCCCTTCCCGCCCTCCTGACTGACAGGTGCCTTCGTCTCGGACCAAGCTCCGCGCGACATCCCGGCTACGCGGTGCAACTCCGCGAGGCCGTCGGCATCCGCGCGGAATGCACCAAAGTATCAGTGGATTGCTTGCGGTTGGTCAAGGTCCGGGCGGTACCCATGGCGAACGGAAATCCCGGCATCATCGGCTGCCCCGTGCACGGCATCGCCCTGCCGCCTAATTGCGAGGAGCAAGCGGAGAGGGCCTCGGCAGAACGCCCGGCAAGACGAGCTACGAACGGCACGGAACGACNNTTATGTTGCTGACGGAGACCTGCACCGCCTCATCATTCTGGTTCAGGGTCGTGATCCGGACCTTGACCATGCCCTGGGTCGGACGCGACCGCGACCGGCGAATCTCGAGCACTTCACTGTGAACGCGCAGTTCGTCCCNCGGACGTACCGGCCTCGGCCAGCGCAATTCGTCGAAACCCGCGCCGATCAGACCGCCGGCGATGCGCAGTTCGCTCTCGACCAGCAATTTCATCGTGATCGCTGCGGTATGCCAGCCGCTCGCGGCAAGGCCACGGAAGATCGAGCCGCGCGCGGCCTCCTCGTCCAGATGAAACGGCTGCGGATCGAATTCCGCAGCGAAGGACTCGATCCGCCCCTGGTCAACGGTCAGGCGACTGGACCCGAAAGTCTGACCCACGGAAAAATCCTCGAGATACCACTCCGCCACCTTGACAACTCCTTTGCGCCTCCCGGGCGCGGTTTCATCCAGACGATGCGGTCAGAGTCGGCGCCAGCACCGAACCACCGATACTTTACACGGGGAACGGAAAATCGCTCGCCGGCCCGAAATTTCCAGACCCGCTGCGCCATGATGCCGCCGCGGCCGCGGAGCGGATTTGCAACCAGTCCAAAGCGCGCTAGCATGACCCGACAGCGTTTTCATCGAAACTTGCGGCTTGCCCCGCATCCTTCAATCGCGTTCCGGAGAGGACTTCCGTGTCGGTCCGCATTCTTCTCGCATCGCTGCTGATCTGGCTCTCCTCGGAAGCGCCAGCGGCGCGGAAAGGGAGGTCGCGGTTACCGTCCGCGAGGCGGGCGACGCGTTCATCGTGCAGGCGACGATCAGACCGCCGGTCTCGCTGCGGACTGCCTGGGACGTTCTAATCGACTTCGATCACATGGTCGGCATCGTCAGCAACCTGACCGCGAGCAAAGTGGTCAGCCGTAATGGAAATATCCTGATCGTCCAGCAGGAGGGCATCGCCAGATTTGGCATCTTTTCCTACCCGTTCACGGCCGAGCGCGAAATCCGCATGGAGCCGCAGAGGAGAATCGTGGCGAAGAACCTGTCGGGCACCCTGAAGCGCATGGAGAGCGAATTGCGACTGGTTCCGACCGGCGCCGAAGGAATCCGGATCGAGTATCGCGCCGAATTCGCTTTCGATTCGATCATCGCCGGCCTGTTCGGCGTATCGTTTCTCCACCACGAAGTCGAGGAGCAGTTCCTGTCCATCGTGGCAGAAATGAAGCGGCGCGAGGGTCAAGCTGCGGCAGACCCGCTGCAGGCGAAGCAATGAGAAAACTCAAGCGCGAGTCGGACGACCGCGCGCGGATGCGCACGCGCCGGAAAGCAATCACGAAGGCGGCGTCTTCCTGAGCTTACGGCGACGCAGCACCTGCCCGACGTCGACAGGCGTCGCCGTGCCCGTCTCCGGCAAGGCCGACCCGGCGACAGGCCGCCTCGTCCTCTTCGGCGCCGGACGGGGCCTGGTGGCGGCTAGCGCCGATTCCAGCTCGGCGAAAGCCTCGTCGAGATGATCGACCATGCGCTGCAGCGCCGGGACTACCCGCCGGCACGCAGTGAACCCGAAGCCGAGACGGTCGCCATAACCGCTGACCGTGATGTTCAGGGCCAGAAAGTCAGCCGGGATCGACACCGGGTAGGCTTCGTCCAGACGCGCCCCGTTCAGGTAGAGCGTGCCGGTCGGTCCCGGCACATTCGAGATGATCAGGTTGAAGGCCGGCCGCTTGCGCGCCCGACCGGTGATCATGTCGGGCAGCATGGGCGCCAGCATCATCGCCGCGTGGGCGATCTTCTCGACTCGCACCATTCCGGACAGACGCGCCTTGGCAGCCGCGGTCGAAGCAACGATTCGTTGCAGCCGGTCGAGCGGATCCGCGACATCGGTGGCCAGATTGGCAAGCATCATCGCCACCTGATTGCCGCCCTTTCTCGTTTCACCGTGCAACGAAACCGGCACCATGGCGATCAGCGGCTTCTCCGGCAAGTTGTCTCGCGCCATCAGGTACTTGCGCAGGGCGCCGGCACAAACGGCCAGCGTGACGTCGTTGACCGTGGCACCCGTGGCCTTGCCGATCTCCCGCATGCGGGTGAGCGAATACGACTGCGCAACGAAGCGCCGCGAACCGGAGATGCCAACATTGAAGAGACTGGGCGGCGCCTGGAAGGGAAGCGCGAGGGCATCGTCCGGATTCGCCGTGCGCAGGAGGTCGAAGAGCCCGCTCCCCAGCCCTGGAATGATCTTTCGCCCGGTCAGAACGGCATCGACAACCTTCGCCGCCAGACTGCGGGCTGGCCGGCTCGCGGCGGCTTGAGAGTGCTTCTGCGCCCAGAGCGGGGGCTTGATCTCCGCGGGATCGTGCGAAAGCGACGAGGCAACCAGCCTGATCCCGGTGACGCCGTCGATCAAGGCATGATGGATCTTGACGTACAGGGCGAAGCGGCCATCGGCCAATCCCTCGATCAGATGCAGTTCCCACAGCGGGCGTGAGCGATCCATCAGGGCGCCATGCAGGCGGGAAACCAGCATCAGCAACTCGCGGATGCGCCCCGGCCGCGGCAGCGCGAGATGGGAAAGATGATGATCGACATCAAAGTCGGCGTCCTCCTCCCAGCCCCACTGGCCCATGCTCAGCACCGGGCGCTGGCTGAAGGGCTTCTCGGCCTTCACGTACTTGCGCCACCCCTGATAGATCTGCTGGACATGGTCTTCGCCGGCGCCAGCAGGTGGGGTGTAGATATGCAGCCCGGCGACATGCATCGGCTGCTGCCGCCCCTCGATCACCATGAAGAGGGAATCCTGCAGACTCATCGGCTTCATCGCATTGCCCCGGTTATGCTGCGACGTGCAGCTCTAAAAACTGAAGGGAGGGGACCGCGCCCCGACCCGCCACCGGGCCGATCATGCGCCGCCCCGTGCCTGTCCGGGATCATCCAGGCAGGCGCGCCACGCTCAATGCATGTNCACGGCGAATTGCTTGAGCGTTTCCAGCGGCACGACTTCCAGAGCCGCCTGGTTGGTCGAATTGAGGACGACGCGCGGCGCCTTGCCGGCCCTGAACGCTTCAACCCAGCGCGCAGCGCAGAGGCACCAACGCTGGCCCGGCTCGAGGCCGGGGAAAGCGAACTCGGGGCGCGGCGTCGACAGGTCATTGCCGCGCGCCTTCGAGAATTCGAGGAATTCGCCGGTCAGCACGACGCAGACGGTGTGGCTGCCGAGATCCTCTTCCGACGTGTTGCAGCAGCCGTCGCGGAAAAATCCGGTCAGCGGCCGGTCGCTGCAGGTCAGCAACGGCCCGCCGAGCACGTTGAGCTGAGTGCCGCGCCCGGGAAAATCGCGCGCCTTCATGCGGCCTCGTCGATCCAGGCCTGCTGGATCGCCTCCAGAATCTTCTCGCCGCAGTGTTTGGGATCGTCGTCGAAGTCCTCGAGCGCCAATACCCAGTCGCGCAGATCGACGAAATTGACCTTGAGCGGGTCCGTGTCCGGGTGCGCCTCGCTCAATTCAATGGCAATATCGCTGATGTCGGTCCATTTCATTTGCGGTGGCCCTCCTTCGCCATGTTGATGCTGTACTTCGGAATTTCGACCACCAGCGGAGTCGACCGCACCAGGGCCTGGCAGCCGAGGCGGGAATTCGGTTCGAGGCCCCACGCCTTGTCGAGCAGGTCTTCTTCCTCTTCCTCGGCCGGGTCCAGCGAGTTGAAGCCCTCGCGCACGATGACGTGGCAGGTCGTGCAGGCGCAGGACATCTCGCAGGCGTGTTCGAGCTCGATGCCGTTCTCCAGCAGGTTCTCGCAGATGGACTTGCCCTCTTCCGCCTCGATCACGGCACCGTCCGGGCAACTTTCGACGTGCGGCAGGACGACGACTTGCGTCATGCGGGGTCTCCCAGCCTGATTTCATCGACCTTGCGCCCGGCCAGGGCGCGGTTGATGCTCTGATTCATGCGGCGGTGGGCGAACTCCTGCGTCTCGAAGCCGAGATCGTCCATCGCCAGATTGATCTGGCGCCGGTTGTCGCCGGCCACGGTCTCGCGCAGTTTGTCGATGCTCGCGACGATCCTCGCCGCTTCGGCATCGTTCAGCAGGTGGCGGTCTTCCCGGAGCGCCGCCTCGGTGGCCTCGATCATGCGCCGCGCCTCGACCTGCGCTTCCTTGAGCGCCCGCGCCATCGCGTCGTCCCTGGCATGTTCCAGCGAGTCCTTGAGCATGCCGGCGATTTCGTCGTCGGACAGGCCGTAAGACGGCTTCACGGTGACGCTGGCTTCGACCCCGGTCGTCTGCTCGCGCGCCGCGACCGACAGCAGGCCGTCGGCATCGACCTGGAAGGTGACGCGGATGCGCGCCGCGCCCGCCGCCATCGGCGGGATGCCGCGTAATTCGAAGCGGGCCAGCGAGCGGCAGTCGGACGCCAGTTCGCGTTCACCCTGGACGACGTGGATCGCCATCGCCGTCTGGCCGTCCTTGAAGGTGGTGAACTCCTGGGCGCGCGCAGTCGGGATCGTCGAGTTGCGCGGAATGACCTTCTCGATCAGCCCGCCCATCATTTCCAGCCCGAGCGACAGCGGAATCACGTCGAGCAGCAGCCAGTCGTCCTTGCCGGTCTTGTTGCCGACCAGCAGGTTGGCCTGGATCGCCGCACCGAGGGCGACGACCTTGTCGGGATCGAGGTTGGTCAGCGGCTCCTGGCGGAAGAAGTCGCCCACCGCCTTCTGGACCTGCGGCATGCGCGTCGCACCGCCGACCATGACCACGCCCTTGACGTCCTCGACGCGCAGCCCGGCATCGCGCAGCGCTTTCTTGACCGGCTGCATGGTCTTGGAAATCAGCGTCCGGGCGATTTCGGCGAAGGTCGCGACATCGATTTTCAACTCGACCATTTCACCGGTCGACAGACGCGCGGTGATCGGCGCTTCCGGATTGATGGTCAGGAATTCCTTGGCTTCGCGGCAGCGCATCATCAGCAGACGCGCATCTTCGGCCGACAGGGGTTGCAGTCTGGCCTGCTCGATCGCCCAGCAATAGATGCGGTGGTCGAAGTCATCGCCGCCGAGCGCCGAGTCGCCGCCAGTGGACATGACTTCGAAGACGCCCTTGGTGAGCTTGAGGATCGATATGTCGAAAGTCCCGCCACCGAGGTCGACCGCGTNGAGACCCTCGGACGCGTTGTCCAGCCCGTAGGCAATGGCGGCCGCCGTCGGCTCGTTGAGGAGGCGCAGCACGTTGAGGCCGGCAAGACGTGCGGCATCCTTGGTGGCCTGCCGCTGGGCATCGTCGAAATAGGCCGGCACGGTGATGACGGCGCCGACCAGTTCGCCGACCAGTGCCGCCTCTGCGCGCGCCTTGAGGGTCTTGAGGATCTCGGCGGAGACTTCGACCGGGCTCCTGATCCCTGCCACGGTCCTGACCTTGACCATCCCCGGCGCTTCGACGAAGTCGTAGGGCATCGATTCGACATGCGAGACATCCCTGAGCCCGCGCCCCATGAAGCGCTTCACCGAAACGATGGTGTTTCGCGGGTCGACCGCCTGCCTGGTCTGCGCGTCGTAGCCGACGTCGGTCGTGCCGTCCGCGCGATAGCGGACAATCGACGGCAGCAGGGGCCGCCCCTGGTCGTCGTTGATGACCACCGCGATACCGCTGCGCACCGTCGCCACGAGCGAATTGGTGGTGCCGAGATCGATGCCGATCGCCAGCTTGTGCTCGTGGGGTGCCGCCGACTCCCNCGGCTCGGCAATCTGAAACAAGGCCATTGTTATTCTTCCAGCGACGCCAGCGCGTCGTCGATTTCATGCAGGAGTTTTTCGAGGAACATCAGGCGGCGGACGCGATCGGTCGCGCCATCAAGGTCGCCGGCATCGTCCAGCAGCACTTCCAGTTCGCTGTAACGACCATCGATCTCGCCGCGCAGGCGATTGTGCAGCCGCTCCAGTTCGTGATGGTCGCCGCCGCTGCGCGCTTCCATGACCGCTTCCCGCCACTCCATCTGCTCCATCAGGAAATCGGCAGGCATCGCGGTGTTGTTCTCGCCCTGGACGTCGTGGCCAGCCAGATGCAGCAGGTAGCGCGCCCGCGCCAGCGGCTTCTTCAGGGTCTGGTAGGCCTCGTTGGCGTGGGTCGACCACTGCATCGACAGTCGGCGCTCGGCGTCGCCGGCACCGGCGAAGCGATCCGGATGCACCTGCGCCTGAACGTCGCGATAGCGGGAATCGAGGTCCGACAGGTCGAGTCGGAACCCGCGGTCGAGTCCGAACAGGGCGAAGTGGTCGGCGCGCGGATCCATCAGACGTTGAACGACTCGCCGCAGCCGCACTGGTCCTTGACGTTCGGGTTGTTGAACTTGAAGCCCTCGCTCAGGCCTTCGCGGGCATAGTCGAGTTCCATCCCGTCGAGGTAAGGGAGGCTCTTGGCGTCTACGAAGACCTTGACGCCATTGCTTTCGAAGACGAGATCCCCGGGGCTGACCTCATCGACGAATTCCAGCTTGTAGGCCATGCCGGAACAACCGCTGGTCCGCACGCCGAGGCGCAGCCCGAGGCCCTTGCCGCGCTTGACCAGATAGTTGGCGACGTGCCTTGCCGCCTTGTCGCTCAAGCTGACTCCCATGCTCATTCTCCGTGCTTCTTCTTGTAATCGGCCACTGCCGCCTTGATCGCGTCTTCGGCCAGGATCGAACAGTGGATCTTCACCGGCGGCAAGGCGAGTTCCTCGGCGATCTCGGTGTTCCTGATGGTCAGCGCCTGATCGACCGTCTTGCCCTTGACCCATTCGGTCACCAGCGACGACGACGCGATCGCGGAACCGCAGCCGTAGGTCTTGAACTTGGCGTCCTCGATGACGCCGGACTTGTTCACCTTGATCTGGAGCTTCATCACGTCGCCGCAGGCCGGCGCGCCGACCATCCCGGTCCCGACCCCGTCGTCTTCCTTGCCGAAGGAACCGACATTGCGTGGATTCTCATAATGATCAATAACTTTTACGCTATAGCTCATGTCATTTCTCCTTTCAATTCCTTAGTGCGCGGCCCACTGGACGGTACTGAGGTCGATGCCTTCCTGGACCATTTCCCACAGTGGCGAAAGCTCACGCAGTTTGCCTATTTTCTGGTGCAACAATTTGATTGCATACTCTATTTCCTCATCCGTCANGAACCGGCCGAGGGTGAAGCGGATCGAGCTGTGCGCCAGCTCGTCGTCGCGACCGAGGGCACGCAAGACGTATGATGGCTCCAGGCTGGCCGAGGTGCAGGCCGAGCCGGACGATACGGCGAGATCCTTGATCGCCATGATCATCGACTCGCCTTCGACGTAGGCGAAGCTGATGTTGAGGTTGTGCGCGACGCGGTGTTCGAGGTCGCCATTAACGTAGGTTGCCTCGATATCCTGAAGTCCGTTAAGAAGTTTATCGCGCAAGCATTTGATTCTATTTTNTTCATCAGCCATTTCCTCTTTGGCTATGCGGAATGCCTCGCCCATGCCGACGATCTGGTGGGTCGCCAGCGTGCCGGAACGGAAGCCGCGCTCGTGACCGCCGCCGTGCATCTGCGCTTCGAGGCGGATGCGCGGCTTGCGTCGCACGTAGAGGGCCCCTATACCCTTCGGGCCGTAGGTCTTGTGCGCCGAGAAGCTCATCAGGTCGACTTTCAGCCGGCCCAGGTCGATGTCGACCTTGCCGGTCGCCTGCGCCGCGTCGACGTGGAAGATCACGCCCCTACCGTCGTTTGCCTGGCGGCAGATCTCGCCCAGTTCCGCAATCGGCTGGATGACGCCGATCTCGTTATTGACGAACATCACCGACGCCAGCACGGTATCCGGGCGAATCGCCGCCTTGAAGACCTCGATGTCGAGCAGGCCGTTATCCTGCACGTCGAGATAGGTCGCCTCGAAGCCTTGGCGCTCCAGTTCGCGGACCGTGTCGAGCACGGCCTTGTGCTCGGTCTTGACCGTGATGATGTGCCTGCCCTTGGTGCCCGCATAGAAATGGCAGGCGCCCTTGATTGCGAGATTGTTGGATTCGGTGGCGCCGGAAGTCCAGACGATCTCCCTCGGGTCGGCATTGACCAGCGCCGAGACCTGCTCGCGCGCCTCCTCGACCGCCGCATCGGCGACCCAGCCGAAGCTGTGCGAGCGCGAAGCCGGATTGCCGAAATGCTCGCACAGGTAGGGAATCATCTTCTCCGCCACTCGCGGGTCGACCGGGGTGGTTGCCGAATAATCCAGGTAGATGGGGAGTTTCATCTTGTATCTCGCTTGAATGTTGGTTCAGTCGGGTTGTTTCAGACGGCCACCGCCGTCAGTCCCTGCAGGCGCCCGACCGTAGCCTGCAAGGCGATGATGAAGTCGTCGATGTCCGCCTCGCCATTGCCGGCGCCAAGGCTAACCCGTACGGCGCCACGCGCCAGTTCGGGCGCCACGCCCATTGCCTGCAGCACATGCGACGGCTCCGGATTGGCGCTCGAGCAGGCCGCGCCGCTGGCCACCGCGAAGCCGGCGCGATCGAGCTTGCCGACCAGCGTTTCGCCATCGATGTCGGCGAAGGCGAAATAGGTCGTGTTCGACAGACGCCTGGCTTCGCCACCGAAGATCCGCACGCCCAGCCCTGCCAGAGCGCGTTCGAGACGCTCGCGCAGCGCCTCGACGCGTTGGGGCGCTTCGGCAACGCGTTGCGCCGCAAGTTCCGCCGCCACGCCGAAACCGACGATGGCCGGGACGTTCTCGGTACCCGAACGCAGTCCGCGCTCATGCCCGCCGCCGGCGATCAGCGGTTGCAGTTCGACGCGCTTGTCGACCACCAGAGCCGCCGCGCCCTTCGGACCGCAAGCCTTGTGCGCCGAGAGGGTCATGGCGTGCACGCCGGCCGCGTTGAGCGCCCGGAAATCAAGCGGCAGCTTGCCCAGCGCCTGCACGGCATCGCTGTGGAACCATCCCCCGCGGCCCTGGCTGCCGTCGCCAGAAGCGGGATATCCTGGATGACCCCGGTTTCGTTGTTGGCCGTCATGATCGACCACAGCCGCGGCCGCGCCGCCAGTATTCGCGAGAAGGCGGCAAAATCCACCCTCCCCGCGGCGTCACCGCAACCGTCTCGATCTGCCAGCCGCCGCGCGCCAACTGGGCCGCCGGCTTGAGCACACAAGGATGCTCGGTCGCCCCGACCGCGATAACGCCCGGCCGGGAGCATGCCGCAGCCCCCTTGAGGAAGAGATTGTTGGCCTCGCTGCCGCCGCTGGTGAACACCACTTCGGTCGGATGCGCGTTGACTGCCGCCGCGACCTGCTGCCGCGCGTCGTCGACCGCCCGTCGCGCCGCGCGCCCGTATTCATGACGGCTCGAGGCGTTGCCGAAGCGGCTTTCCAGCCATGGCAACATCGCCGCCAGCACCGCCGGGTCTAGCGGTGTCGTGGCGTTATGGTCGAAATAGACGGGACCGGACATGGCGTTGCTCAGATGACCGCCGCAACCTTGTCGCGAACATTGCGCGAGCGCGAACGAGGAATGCTCCGGCGGTCCTCGAGAATCGCCGGAAGTCCCGACTTCGCCTCCTTTTCCCGCTGGCGGGCAACCAGGGAGGCCAGCGTCACCGACGCCAGATAATCGTACATTCGGGTATTCAGCGACGACCAGAGATCGTGCGTCATGCAGCGCCGATCGTCGAGGCAGTTCTCCCGGCCGCCACACTGGGTCGCGTCGAGCGGTTCGTCGACGGCGCGGATGATGTCGGCCACCGTCACGCTGTCGAGGGGCCTGGCAATGCAGTAGCCTCCGCCGGGACCGCGCACGCTATCGACGAGTTTGTCCCGGCGCAATTTGCCGAACAGTTGTTCGAGGTAGGAAAGCGAGATCTTCTGGCGTTCGCTGACGCCAGCCAGCGCCACCGGTCCGTCCTGGCCGCGCAAGGCGAGGTCCATCATGGCGGTAACCGCAAAACGTCCTTTGGTCGTGAGTCGCATCGTGCACCTTTCACAAATAACCTACTGTTGCGATCAACTATATATTCTTGATAAATTTAGTCAACAATTTTTCCGAGATATTTCGGATCGAAACTGTCGGCCGGCTGCACGTCCTCGTCGCACTTGACCCCTGCCGCTTCCAGTTCGCGCAAGAGCGAGGCCAACCGGCGGTCGGTCTCGGCGGCATGGTCGAGAAGGCCGTGGATCGCCTTGGCCAGCGGATCGTCCTGATCGCGGCCGACTGCATAGGCGGAAAAGCCCAGCTTTTCAGCCTGTGCCTCACGTTGCCGGCCTTCCTCGGAGTGGTCGAGCACCCGCGCCGGATTGCCGACTGCGGTCGCGCCCGCCGGGACCGCCTTGGTCACGACCGCGTTCGAGCCGACCTTGGCCCCGGCAGCAACAGTGATCGGACCCAGGATCTTGGCTCCCGCCCCGATCACCACGCCATCCTCCAGAGTCGGATGACGCTTGCCCTTGTTCCACGATGTGCCACCGAGGGTGACGCCGTGATAGAGGGTGACGTCATCGCCGATCTCGGCGGTCTCGCCGATCACCACGCCCATGCCGTGGTCGATGAAGCAGCGGCGACCGATCATGGCGCCCGGGTGAATCTCGATGCCGGTAAAGAAGCGGGAAAGATGCGCGACGAACCGCGCCAGCCAGCGCAGGCGATGCCCCCAGAGCCAGTGCGCCAAGCGATGCAGGACCAGGGCATGGATGCCCGGATAGCAGGTCAGGATCTCCCATGACGAGCGCGCCGCCGGATCGCGGTCGAAGACCGCACGAATATCCTCACGCAGATACTGGAACATGAAAGGCTGATATCCCTGTCGTTGACAGGGCGAATTCTAGAATACTCGACTGAATTTGTCAGCTATTTCAACCTCCGGCTGGCGCCCGGGCCAGCCGGATAGCAGACGGCCGGTCACTGACCGGCCGACCGCGGGCGAACGAAGGTCCTATTCGCCGTAGAAATTGACGTCGTAAGGGTACGGTTTTGCGGCACCTTCGACGCCGCATAGCGTTCGGTCGTCTGCAGATCCTGTTTCTTATCCCACCACAGGGCGCGACCGACCTTCTGGTCTTCGACCCATTCCGGATGTTTCTTCAACAGTTCGTCGATCCATTTCGTATGGTCGGACACATAGCTCGCGTTTACGTCACCCATTGCCTGCATTCCTCAAGCTGCACAAGACTCGATGCGAATTCTAGCACGGCGCGGCCATTGCCAACCGGAGGCGATGGCGAACGGGGTGGCAGAATGTCCGCGCTCCGGTTGACCGGCATCAGATCACTTCAGTCGTTGCCCACAGTTGTGCGACATCAAGTGACCTGGTGGCCCGAGTTCGATTACGGACATCGAAATTCCCGGCCAACCGGCCGCTGTTGCGACGCCGTCCGGGGTTCTCCATAGATCACTTCAGTCCTTGCCCACAGGTATCCGGGATCAAGTGACCTGGTGGCCTGAGTGCGGTTCCGGACATCGAAATCCCCGGCCAACCGGCCGCTGTTGCGACGCCGTCCGGGGTTCTCCATGAAGGCGCGTCACCGAGGCAGCGTGCAAACAACGGAACGGCCGCCCGCGCGACCAACGGCGCAGCATCACTGCCCGCCCGTCGCACGTTCCGGTAGCGCCGCGCGACCCGAACTTGCCATAATGACCGGAACTTGCCATTGACTACAGGCGGCCGCGCCGTGATACTTCCTGATCGGCACTGCAATTCCCTTTCTTCGAACGCCGGACTTGATGCGCGAGGTAGCCGAATGCTGATCAAGAGCGACCAATCGATGCTGTTGCTGATCGATTTGCAGGAGAGACTGGCTCCGGCCATCGAGGATATCGATGCGGTCCTGCGCCACAACCTATGGCTGGTCGACGTCGCGGGGCGCCTGTCGGTCCCGGTCGGGGCGACCGTTCAGTATCCGTCCGGACTGGGACCGCTGGTCCCCGAAATCGGCGCCCGCGTCGAGCCCGACCGGATCGTCGAGAAGCTGCATTTCTCGGCTGTCGCCGACAACCGCCTGGAGGCGATGCCCGACTTTTCCCGCCGCCAGGTCGTGCTGACCGGGACGGAG
Organism: Dechloromonas sp.; assembly: GCA_013693915.1. Lineage (GTDB taxonomy): Bacteria > Pseudomonadota > Gammaproteobacteria > Burkholderiales > Rhodocyclaceae > Azonexus. The sequence continues at coordinate 2,485,299 of CP059264.1, forward strand.
ACCCACGTCTGCGTTCTGCAGACAGCGCTTGATCTGCTGGCCCTGGGAAAGGAGGTTTTCGTCGTCGCCGAGGCGGTCGGATCGCGACGCTCGACCGACAAGGAACTGGGGCTGGCGCGACTGCGCCAGGAAGGATGCCGCATCGTTTCGTGCGAGATGGTCGTCTTCGAGTGGCTGCGGCAAGCCGGAACCGACATTTTCAGGCAGATCAGCCGCGAGTTCCTGCGCTGAACATGACATCCGTCCCCCTGTAGCGGCCTTGTTGCCCTTGCCCATGGTGCAGGTGAAGTTGCACGCACCCCGTCCGGACCGATCGCCGAGCAAGCGAGCGCCGGCACTTGCCTCCCGCTGACGCCGGCTTCGCCAGGTCATGACAGGTGGCGGCGCAAAAAGGGCGCTTGCCGCGCCCCCGATAACCCTTGATCCGTCCGGATCACAGGATTGCGGTATGGTCCCCTTGCCTGATTCCGCCCGGTTCGAAGACCACATGCGGACGACCGACCAGCAACGGGTCGACCGGACCGATTGCTTCTATGTCCTTGCCGGCATAGTCGATCTTGTGCAGGACGAAGCGCATCGCGTTGAGACGCGCTCGCTTCTTGCAGTCGGACTTGACCACCGTCCACGGCGCTTCGGCGGTGTCGGTATGGAAGAACATCGCCTCCTTGGCCTTGGTGTAGTCGTCCCATTTGTCCAGGGACGCCAGGTCGATCGGCGACAGCTTCCACTGCTTGAGCGGGTGAACTTCGCGCTCCTTGAAGCGGCGGCGCTGTTCCTTGCGACTGACCGAAAACCAGAACTTGATCAGGTGAATGCCGCTGCGCACCAGGGTGCGTTCGACTTCCGGGGTCTGGCGCATGAACTCGCGGTATTCATCCTCGGTGCAGAAGCCCATCACGCGCTCGACACCGGCACGGTTGTACCATGACCGATCCATGAAAATGATCTCGCCGGCCGTTGGCAGGTGCCGCACGTAACGCTGGAAGTACCACTGGCCGCGCTCCTCCATCGTCGGCTTTTCCAGCGCGACGACGCGCCCGCCACGCGGGTTGAGGTTCTCGGTGAAACGCTTGATGGAGCCGCCCTTTCCCGCCGCATCACGCCCCTCGAAAATGATGACCATCCGCTGGCCACTTTCCTTGACCCAGTTCTGCAACTTGACCAGTTCGACCTGCAGACGATACTTCTGCTTCTCGTAAGCCCTGCGCGACATCAGGTTGCGGTAGGGATAGGAATTGTTGTCGCGCCAGCCGGTCGCCAGCTCGTCGTCCGGACTGGTCGGCAATTTCCAGGCCGGCGCTTCGTCCTTGCCGAGCAGCGCCTTGCGCAGCGCCGCGGCGTCATCAGGCGACGCGCCCGTCATGATGGCTTCGAGAGTTTTGGCCAGCGCGACCGTATCATCGGGAGCGGCATGGGCAATGATGTCTTTCAGGGCGACAGTCTTCTGCTCGACCGCAGCGCTCGCCGCCTCGGCGACGTCATAGGCTTCCATCGCCTCGGGCGTGTGTGCCGGGGCAATATCGCCAGCCGATGCCCGGCGCGGCTGCGCTGCGCGCGGCGTGGCAGTGCGTGGCTTGAGCGCCGGCTTGGTTGCGGCACCCGGCTTGCTTGCTGTACCCGGTGCGGGCGTCGAAGTCTTCTTGTCCATTTAACTCCTCCAGTATGGTACGTGTTTCGTGGCAAAACCTTGAGGTCATATCTGCGATTGACGACAGTGTTAAATGATAGACCCGACATGCCACGCGCTTCAATCGCTGGCGGACAATTGACCCCTGTTTTTCTGAACTATTTCGCTCCTCTCGCGCCGACGCGCTGGAAAGGCCATAACGGCCGCGCCCACGATTATCAGACCGCGCGTCGCTCGCGCGCTCTGCACCGTCCGCGGGCTACCAGTCAGAGGCCAGTACCGTCGGCAGGCCGGATCGGAAATCGCGGCATCGAGCGCCGGCACCGGCATGCGGGAACGCAATGGGCCGGGCACGCCAAGCAACGGGGTAGTTCCACGCTGCGGCCTGCAGCAAGATCGCCAGGCAGAGGAGATGCCGAGCCAGGCACGCGACAACGCGAGACCGCCGACGCGCGCCGCTTGAAGAAGTCGGCGCAACCCTGCGCCGGCCATGACGAGGCCGCCGCCTCGCACCGTCTGACTCGTCGGTCGGTTTGCCAATGAACCGGCAATCCGACCGACGCCATCAGGTTTCGCCAACCTAGCCTATCGCTTCCAGCGCAAACGACGCGGTTTCCCAGTAGTCATAATTCCATATTCGACTGCTGCCGGTGAAGTGCTTGGCCCGCACGTGCAGGGTGACACTGAAGGTGCATTTTGAATGTCCGCCCAGCAGATTGGCGAAGGTCTCGCTGCCGGAGGAAACCGGTCCCCCGGTCTCGCCGACATCGGTGCGGTTGTTGCCTCCCGACGGGGCCGGCCCGAGCGCGCCGGTAGGGCCGTTCAGCCCGCGCTGCCAGGAGATGTCGTAACGCTGCATGAACGAGTTGTCGTCGCCGTTGCCGGCATGTTCGACACCGTGCACATGGTAGGCCCTCAGGCCGATCGCGAAGGTATTGTCGGCTGCCCCCGCCATGAACTGACATTCCGCGGTATTGGCAAAGCCGTTCTGGCGCAGGTCGACGATGTCGCCTCCGACCGGCGTGTTGTCGATCCAGAAGACATGCGCTGCGTCGGCAAACGGCACCGGGTCGGTATCCACCGCCGAAACCCAGCGCCGGAACTGGAACCCCTGCTCGCTGCCGGGGCCAGCCGCGCCGACCGGCTTGACGCGATTTCCCGCCGAGTCGAAGACCTCGACGATCAGCAGGTACCTGCCGTCCGGGAACAGTGATTGGGCCGAATTCCAGATCTGATGATACTGCCCGCTGAGGTAACGGTGGTCGGGCGAACTCCAGTAAGGCACCTTGAACAGGTCGTTTTCCGTACCGACGGGGCTCGGCCCGAGCGTTTCCGGGACACGGATCACGTCGCCTGGTATATCGACCAGCTTGTCCCATGTGACCGTGTTGTTCAGCACCGTCGGCGAGCCGACCGGTGCTCCGGTAGCGTCGACGGCGACGACCTTGAGCCGGTAGTGCTTCACCACCGGTTCCAGCTCCGGCGAGAACCACAGACGCAGGCCCAACGCGCCACCCCAGGGGCAATCGAGTGCGTATCCGGTCGTGTAGGTACCGTCGTCGGCATCAAGCAGGCCGACATGCGAAACCCNCGTCTGCGCCGGGAAGTTGAAGTGGAAGCTGCCATAGGAACCGACATGCTCCAGCATCACGAAGGGAAGTCCGTCATTGGGCGGCGGGTCGCCGGAACGATCCGCGCACACGCGCGCTTGCGGGTTGAAGGTGCTGATTTCCGCCGACCCGCTGGCCCCGAAGTATTGGTGCGCGGCAAGACCATCGTACACGACGGTCAGGACGCCATTGATCAGTTGCTTGATCTTGTAGGCGTAGGTCGTGACGCAATGTCCAAGCTGTGGCTGATGGCGGACCCGCAGGTAGCAGAAATCGAAATGGCCGCCGGGTTGCACCGACGTCTGGCCAACTTTCCGCACCGAGCAGTGACAGAGTATGGGGAGCAGGTAGGGGCGCTTGAGAACGTAGAGCCGTGCGGCATCGACGGGCATCGTGCGTAGCGCAAGGTAGTCCTGGTGCAGACTTTCGGGCGGGACCGCGGCCAGGTCGAGCGCCGTCTTGCGCTGCTGGATCGTGCGGGCTCGGGCACGCAGCAACCGGGGCGCGAAGGGTGCGGGATCAGGTCCCGGAATTGGATCGGGGACGGGATCGGGAATCGGTATCGGCAGAACATCGAGGATCTCGCGCAACCGGTCGAGCAGGTCAGGAATGTGGATGTGGAGGCAGCAGCATTCGCGCTCGTAGATCTCGACGATGCCGTCACAAAGTGGCTGGCAACTGACGGGAAACAGCAGATGCGGTTGCAGGTCGGCGGTAATCGGCCGGATGCGCGCCACTTGCGCCAGTTCGAACATCGGTCTCAGGCGAATGTCGTCGATGAGATCCCAGAACCATGGCCGGCACTTGCGCACGGTTCCGGTGACGCAAGCGAAAAGAAAGTGAAAGCGATTCCAGACATCTTGCGGCAACACGACGCCCTGTTTGCGCCAGAGATCGATTTNTTGTGCCACCCGATAACTGACCAGGCTTTCCTTCGGCAGGTCCTTGAAATCCTCGACATCCGGACCGAATGCGACCGAACCGACCGCACCACTGTCGATCTTCAAGGTCTTGCCGTCATAGCTGCCAAGCTTCCTGACCGGGCGCCCAGCCGAATTGAGCTGATAGGCCGCGAAGCGCGGCGCCTGCTCGCCGGCACCGAGGCCGACGAAGGTGACTGGAAGTTCGACTGGTTTTTCGTTTGGCTTGATCACGATTGTTCACTCCTGTGTGTTGATTGGACTGGTCTGGCCACTTCGTCACGAGCGCCGCTTCCCCGCCAGCCGCGAGCGAATCCTCGCTTGCCGTCGGCACTGTTACTGCGCGGCAGTCGCCGCTTCGTCATCTCGCTGCCGGTCTCCCGGCCGAAAGTTTCAGTCGGTCCGGGTTTCTTCTTCAGGTTGAGGATCCGGACTGCATCGTGGATGCGCTTGATGACGACATCGGTAATCGGGACGCCATTGCCGCCGTCCTGGTTGTCGGCACGGGAATCCGCCGGCCAGTCTCCCATTCCCCACAATCCGGGACCGGCAACTGTCATTCGTTTCATTCGGTTAACTCCTGTTTAGTGGCAAGGCCGGTCGGCAGATTCCGGAAACCTGGTTCACAGACGGAACGGCGTCGGACCGGTCATGAGGCGGGACATCTCGTCGATCGGGCAGCGGTCGGTCGATTCCGACCAAGCCAGCGACGCTTGTGTCGCTGAGGCAATCGCCGGCAAGAAATTGCTTTCCGCAACGCGGGGTTTCCGCGTCGCGGACAATCAAGACCCCTGCCCGCAGACAGAGGGGCGACCGCTTACGGCGTCACGTCTTCCTCTTCGCCGACCGGGCAGCACCGGTACTCCTGCGACTTCTCGAGCAGGGCGATCTGCTTCTTGAGCAATTCGTTCTGCAGTTGCTTGCGCTCCAGATCGAGTTGAATCTCCTTTTCCAGCGTCGGCTCGCAGACGTCGCAGGAATCAAGGCAGCCCTTGACCAGCATGCCGGGCGTTGGCAGCGAACTGACGCGTTCAAACGAGAATTCGGCGACCACTTCGTTCGACACCTTGCCGTTCTTGTCGATGATTCCCTCCTTGATCAGGGACTGATCGACTTCCTGCAACGCGCGCGCCTTGAGCGCCGACGGCAGCGGAGCCGCAATCCCTTCGAGTGCGGAAGCGCGCAACAGGCTGGCGCTGGCAGAGTTCTGACTGAGGCTGGCGACCCCGGTGTTCAGGCTTGCCTGCACGCTCTGACGGCCCACCGCCTCCACTTTAAGGCGGTTCGCGTCGGTCGCCAGAACCGCATTCGGGATGGCTGACACCCCGCCATCAGCGGCAAAGGGATTGTTCGTGACCCGCGTATCGGCTGCCGGATCTATCACCCGTCGCTGTATGGCGACAATCTTGAACCTGACTGTCTGGGTCTTGTTGATCTGGTAGAAGAAATAGGTGACCGCATGGCAGCGGTTGGGATTCGAAAACTCACGCGATGAAGACTCGAAGTGATCTTCGGACTCGCCTTCGGCATGGGAACGGCTCGAAACTTCCCCGACCGACACCGAACTGGCCGCACGCGTCGCCGTTTCCGAACGACGGTCGGAGGCGCTCGCATGCTGACTCAACTCGCGCAGGAACGACGATGTGGACGAGGCATCGTAGGAGCCGCTCACGTCCACCGACGGGCCGGAGAAGATCGCGCCGAGCGCGCTGCTGGTCTCCCGTGGCCGCGAGCCGAACCCCTNGTTGCTCGAACTGGCACTGCCTGAATCGCGAACCGAGAGATCCGACATGAAATCGTGCATGCTCGACATGTAGTAGCGCTCTTCGGATGTCTGCTCGTGCCGGTAGCTGACCTTGCTTTCACTGTCGACGCTGAAGCGGGTGCGGCGATCGGAGGTAAACAGCCTGACCTTTTCACCAGGCAGCAGGGTCAGGCTGTNGACGAGGTCACCCAGCGTCATCGGTCCCGAACAACGCTCCAGCCGGGCATGAATCAGCACCTCGACTTGGACGCGACGACCGCCCGCTGTGACGTTGGTCGTGTGCCGCGTTCGATAATGGAAGTCCAGCACGTCGCAGACGTCGTCCCTCGCGAGCGCCGGACAGCACGGCACTTCCATCTCTTGCCTGTCTCCAGTTGCGTTCATTGCGCATTGCCTCCTGTGTAGATAGCCGGAATTCGAAGATGCAGGCTGAAGAATGCAAGCACCGTACCACCATCGATTTCATCGTCGATCCGGGGCATTTGCAGTGCTGGCAGGCGGATTTCGCGGCGAAGTCTGTCGCCAATTGGCGACACGATTGATCTCGATGCGCTCAACCCGATGATTTCTCGATATTTTTGTTATCGCCAATCGGCGACACGGCGATCCTCCCCATCCTGGCGAGACCGAAGGCACAGGAAGCAGTGGTGTTCCCGTGCCGGCAAGCATGGGGCGGCACGCCGGCATCGGGACGATGCTCCGATGTGACCTGCTAGCCCGCAAATCGTCTGCCTCCCTATAGAATGTGCGCCTGACCAACAGCCTGCGCGAATGCCCGGCGTTCCTGCAGCCACAGACCAATCCGGAGAGACCCGTGACCGCCCTTCTGCCCGACATCGACCCGCAAGGCCTTCTCGAATATTCGGTGGTGTATACCGACCGCGCGCTGAACCACATGTCGCAGCGCTTCCAGGGGGTCATGAAGGACATCTCGCGCATCCTGAAACAGGTCTATAACGCCCCGGCCGCCGCCGTCGTGCCGGGTAGCGGTACCTTCGGCATGGAGGCCGTGGCGCGGCAGTTCGCTAACGGCAAGAGGGTGCTGGTCATCCGCAACGGCTGGTTCAGCTTCCGCTGGACGCAGATTCTCGAGATGGGGAAAATTCCCTCGGAAGCGATCGTGCTCAAGGCGCGGCAGATTGCGAGCGGCGCGCAGGCGCCATTCGCTCCGCCGCCGATCGCCGAAGTCGTCGCCGCGATCCACGAACGGAAACCCGATGTCGTCTTCGTGCCGCACGTCGAGACCGCCTCGGGGATGATCCTGCCCGACGACTATCTGCACGCGGTCGGCGAGGCGGTGCGTGCCGTCGACGGCCTGTTCGTGCTCGATTGCGTCGCCTCGGGCACGGTGTGGGTCGACATGGTCGCGAGCAGGGTCGACGTCCTGATCAGCGCTCCGCAGAAGGGCTGGAGCGCTTCGCCCTGCTGCGCGCTGATCGCCCTCGGCGAACGCGCCCGCGCGCGGATCGACGCGACGACCAGCAGCAGTTTCGCCTGCGACCTGAAGAAGTGGCTGCAGATCATGGAGTCCTACGAGGCCGGCGGCCACGCCTACCACGCGACCATGCCGACCGACGCGCTGGCCGCGATGCGCGACGTCATGCTCGAAACCGAAGCCTACGGTTTCGCCAGGGTCTGCCGCGAGCAGCAGGAACTCGGCCGCCGCGTGCGTCAACTGCTTGAAAGTCGGGGCTACCCCAGCGTCGCTGCCGAAGGGTTCAAGGCACCCGGCGTCGTTGTCAGCTACACGTCGGATCCGGACATCCAGAACGGCCGGAAATTCCTCGCGGTCGGGCTGCAGACCGCGGCCGGCGTGCCGCTGCAATGTGACGAGCCGCCGGAGTTCCGCACCTTCCGCATCGGCCTGTTCGGGCTGGAAAAGCTGCACAACCCGGAACGTACCGTCGACAACCTGGCCAAGGCGCTCGATGCGCTCGCCTGAAGCCTCGCCCCCGCCACGTCCGACGGTCCGCTGCGCCGTTCTCGCCGCCTTTCTCGCGGTTGCCGGCAGCCCTTGCCTGGCGCAGTCACAGGCGGAGTTCACCAGTTGCCTCGCGCGCCTGCAGCCGGCGGCGCAGCGCAGCGGTGTCCGCCCCGACAGTTACAGCCGCCACACCGATGGCGTGCAGGCCGACTTCGGCATTCTCGACAAGCTCAACTACCAGCCGGAATTCAGACTGCCGATCTGGGACTACCTCGCCGCGCTGGTGGACGACGAGCGCATCGTCGACGGCAAGGCCGGTCTCGCCCGCCACGCCGACGTGCTGCAACGCATTCAGGCAGCCTACGGGGTCGACCCGGCAACCGTCGTGGCGGTCTGGGGCGTCGAGAGCAATTACGGGCGGATCACCGGCAAGTACCCGCTGGTCCAGGCACTGGGCACGCTTTCCTGTTTCGGCCGGCGCCAGGGCTATTTCCAGGGCGAGTTCTACGCCGCGCTGCGCATTCTCCAGCGCGGCGACATCGCGCCCGATCGCCTCAACGGCTCGTGGGCCGGCGCCTTCGGCCACACCCAGTTCATGCCGGCCACTTACGAGCGACTGGCCGTCGATTTCGATGGCGATGGGCGACGCGACCTGGTCGACAACAGCGACGATGCGCTGGCATCGACGGCCAACTTCCTGCGCAAGGGCGGCTGGCAGAGCGGTCTGCCGTGGGGCTTCGAGGTGCGCCTGCCGGCCGGCTTCGACCCCGCGCTCGCCGGTCGCAAGAACAAGCGTCCCGCAAGTGACTGGGCAGCGCGTGGCATCGTCGCGGTCGACGGTCGTACACTGGCCAATTCCGGACTGGCCGACGGCGAGCGCACGGCCATCCTGCTGCCGGCCGGCGTGCGCGGCCCGGCCTTCATCGTCACCCCCAATTTCGACGTCATCTACGGCTACAACGCCGCCGAGAGCTACGGCCTGGCCATTGCCCACCTCTCCGACCGTTTGCGTGGCGGGCCGCCCTTCGCCACGCCGTGGCCGACCGACGACCCCGGACTGTCGCGTGCCGAGCGCCGCGAACTGCAGACCCTGCTTGCGGCGCGCGGCCATGACATCGGCGCGATCGACGGCATGCTCGGCGACAAGAGCCGCGTCGCTGTCAGGCTGGAGCAGTCCCGGCTTGGCCAGCCGGTGAGCGGGCGCGGCGGCCAGAAGCTGCTTCAGGCCCTGCGCGCCGAAGGTGATGCACAGCTGCCGGCCGGCCGGTGAAGACGAAAGGCAACGGGCCGCAGAAGCTTTATCGCCCCCGCGGGTGCATTCTCCTGCCCGTGATCCTCGTGGGTCTCGGGTGACCGTCGTTCCGGGGACGTCGACCAGCCTCCACCGCCGCAGGGATGTCGCGTCCGGCGCCGCGCAGGAACACCGCGGCCAGTTCACGCGCGGTGAGACCGACTGCTATCCACCCTCGCCCCGCCGGGCCCGATCCCGATCACATTGATCCTGGGAAGGAACCGGTTTGCAGGCCGCCCGGTTGCGGTCACGGATCCGGGGCGTCAGCCGACTGTCGCGGTGCACAGCGAAAGATGATCCGTTTTCATGGTCGACCGCACCGACTCGTCCGTAGCATCGGTCGGTGCAAGCACTCCAAGCCTTCCGGGATGTCGCTCCTTCCCGTATCATCCGCCGCTTCACTGTCGACTTTCCCGCATCCGGCCGTCGGGCCAGATGCTTCTTCCGAGGAATACCACATGAAGAAACGCCTTGTTGCCGCATTGATCGCCGGCGCTCCCCTGCTGGCTCCTGCCAGCGAGATCAACGTCAATGTCGGCAGCGTGCGCGTGCAGGCGCCGGGTGTCTCCGTGACCTTCGGCAGCCGCAACGACCGGGGCTACTACTGGGACGGCTACGGCTGGCGCGAGCCCGCCTACTGGAAACTGCACAACGGGCCGAAGGGCCAGAAGTACTACACTGGCCACGGCAGCAACGGCGTCCCACATCAGGGCGGCGGGCATTGTCCGCCGGGTCAGGCCAAGAAAGGGAATTGCTGAGTCCAGCGCCCGCCCGGTAAAGACGCGCCAGCACCACCCAGCCCTGCTCGATTGGCGCCACGCTCCGAAGAGTTGCGGTATTCGCGCGGCAAGCGGCCAGCTTCTCGGTTTGGTGATGCGTACCGATGAAGTTTTCGATGGCGAGGTGGCAGCGGTAATCAAGCAGGCAATCCGCCTTGTCATCGAGCAGGCCGGCGGTGTGGCGGCCGAAGGTGTCGAGTTCGGGCATCTGTCCGACCAGCCAGCGCATGAAGCCGGCCCGATGATGGTGCAGGGTGCGGCGCATCGCCTTGGGAGAATGCACCATCGAGATGCTGCGGCCCTCGTCTTTCGGCGGCCTGTCAAGCATCCGGCTGAACCGGACGCTTTCGCGGCTGCCGCAGGCCGGGAATCACTTCTTCCGGCACCGATCGGTCATTGGTGATCAGCGCCTCAGGCACGGACACCCCTTCCGGCATCTGCTACGCATCCCTGTTCCTTTCAACCGCGATTCGCATGCCCCACACACTAATTCTGACAGGCTCCCCTGCAGCATCCACCGCCACCGACTGAAAGGCCGCCAGTCATTACAAGCAAGTAGTACGGTCACGGCATTGCCTGCCCGATGAACATCCCGTGCTCATTTCGGATGTCGCCGGACAGAATGCTTGATGTCCAGAGGTGGAGAGAACACCCCTCGCGCCTTCCCCCATATCGCACTGTTGAAATCGAGGCGTCGAGGGCTCGCAGACCAGCACGCCGGGAGGCTTCTTCAAACAACCTGACCAGCTTTACCGTGGCACCTATCGGCTTACCGGTCACCCGTTCGACATACCGCTTGATGTGGATGTCGGGCTTGACGGTGTTCGCCCCAAACAGCACGCGAAGGTATTGCCATCCAGTGACTCCGAAACCGTCAACGCGAACCTGCCTGTATCCCCCGGGTCGGCAGACCTGGCCCATTCGCGCAAATCCCCAACTGTCGTGAGGTAGTCCACCACAGCCATCAGGATCTCTGCACGTTTCGCATGATTGTATCCAAGATGCAGTTGCACAAACTCATGCGGAGATGCACAGGCTCTCATCATGAACTGCAATTCCGCCACACTGGTTACCCCGGGGTGCTCCTGTACGAACCGCATTACTCGCGGAAGCACAAACCTATCGTAGTCGCGGTTCAGGGACAGAACGCAATCGATGACGCATGCCGCATCGGATCTGTTCAAGGCATGGTCTGCGGACGTTTCGACCTCCCGATAATCGCGAAGCATCGCATTGGCAAGGGCATTCACAAGGCTGACGTTCATCACCTTTCCTTATCTCCACTTAAAAGAACTGAACCATGAAACAGGCGCCGGCGACGTTTCAATTCGCGGTGGACATCAATGAACTGGATCGTTGCGATCATTTTGAACTCCTGTCGTTGCTGCCTGACAAGTATCCAGAATGGACTTGCAGTCGTCTTGACCCTACACGTCATTCGCGTGATCATTTGCGCCAGCCGGATTCCGTCCACGGAGTTCTGATGACTGTTCGTCCAACCCGTTGCCCGCCGCTGGCCATCCTCGCGCCCTGCCTCCTTCTGATTGCCGCTTGCAGCAAGGTGACCGCAGAGGACTACGCGAAGATAAGGTCTGGTATGGACTACCGGGAGGTGATCCCCATCCTGGGCATTCCGGCAAGCTGCGATGACTCCGCGGGTTTCAAGTCCTGCAAATGGGAAGACGAGAAGGGCCATATCGCCATCCGNTTTTTCGGCGACAAGGCGATCCTTCACACGGGGCGCAACCTCGGGTAAGCTCTTTCCGGTATCAAGACATTCCCTCCCGGCGTTCCCCAACTTGCCCTGATGCATCTGTTGAAACGTTCCCGACAATCATTCCTTACCCAGTCACCGATGAAACGACTCCTTCTGGCTGCTGCCATTTCCCTTTCCATTACCGGCCACGTCAGCGCCGGAAACATGCCGTTCTGGGGCGCCAAGGCGCCGGTTGCCTTCGAGACCCCGGCCGACCAGTTACCCAATGGCGGGTTCACCTGGGCGCCCGAGATCGCGCCTTCGGGTCCGATCATGGTGCTTGTCAGCCTTGACGAGCAGCGGGCCTACACCTACCGCAACGGCGTATTGATCGGGGTCGCCTCGGTCAGCACGGGCAAGCAAGGCTATGAAACGCCAACCGGGGTGTTCCACACTTTTCTGAAAGACCGGAGCCATCGCTCGACGAAGTATCACAACGCGGCAATGCCCTACACGCAGAAGCTCACGCAGGACGGCGTGGCGCTTCATGCCGGCGGGATTCCTGGTTACCCTGAATCTCACGGATGCGTTCACCTGCCGAGTGAATACGCACGCCTACTGTTCGACGCTGCGCCGATGGGCATGACCGTAGTAATCGCCAAGGCGAGCACTGCTCCGAACGCCCTCCTGCATCCGCCGTTTCTCAATCCGCTGACCGCGACAGGCAATGTGGCCGGCGACCACCGCCTTGCGAGCAATGAGCCGTACCGTTGGGATCCGGCGATTGCCCCCGATGGACCCGTATCGATCCTCGTGTCACGTTCAGACGCCAGGGTCGTTGTCCTGCGCAACGGGCGTGAGATCGGACGAGCGAAGGCTGCTTTTCGTCGGCCTGACAAGAATCTGGGCAGCCACGTCTATGTCGCCAAGGAGGGAGTGCACAATGGGCAACTTTTCGGACATGACTGGTTCGGTGTCGGAATGCCGGGCCATTTGGGTGACGGAGGCGCGACACCCGACCCGGAGGCGGTTCGGGAAATCGCCGTCGCGGACGATTTCAGGAATCTGCTGGCGAAGGAAGTCCGCCCCGGGGCAACCCTCGTTGTGACCGATTATCCGGTGCTTGAGCACACCACGGGGATCGATGTGGCGGTATTCTCCTCGTCACCCGAGGGATAGCAGCACCGCCGCTTTGTTGCCGGAGAGACAGGCGTGGCCGCGGAAACGTTTCTTGCCAGCTTCGGCCTGATAGGGTTGCGGCTGGGCGAACTGCATGGCATCGATCCCAACCGCTTTGCCGAGCAGGTCGGCCTTGCGTCCATTGACTTGCCCGACACCAAGACCCGTCTACCGAGTTCCTTGCTAGATCGCGCCTTCGCCAAGGCTGCGGAACTGATTCCCGATCCCGCATTCGCCCTCCGGGCAGCCGAGTGCTGGCACCCATCCCATCTGGGGGCGCTGGGCTATGCCTGGCTATCGAGCGACTCGTTGCGGACTGCGCTAAGACGGATGACTCGCTTCAACCAGATCATTGGTCAGCGCATGTTCAGTCGGTGTGCTGATGAGCCGGATGGGTTGCGCTTCACCTATGATCATGGACGCGGTGACACCCCGGTCGGTCACCTGATGGCCGACTTCGATCTGTCGATCGTGATGTCGATGTGTCGGACCAATTATGGTGCCGACCTCGCGCCGATAGTCGTGACCCTTCGCCGACCGACTCCGGTGGACCCAAGCCCCTATCCCGCTTTCTTCGCTTGCCCAATCCAATTCGGTGCGACCTGCGATACGATCCTTCTTTCACGTCACGCGGCAGACAAACTCCTGCCCACCTCCAATCGTGAATTGGCAGCGACCTTCGATGCGATCCTGACCAAACAGTTGCTGGAACTGGGCAGGGGGAATCTGGTCGCAAGGTGCGCGACCTGGCTGTTGCAGGAGTTAACTTCGGGCGAGCCTTCCGAAGCCGAACTGGCTCATGCCCTGGGGATGAGCAACCGGACGCTACAACGGAAACTGGGCGAACTCGGGCAATCGTATCGCGGCATTCTGGAGAAGACCCGCTACGAACTGGCCCTGCGCTATCTGGAAGATGCCGGCAAGACGGTGACGGACATCACCTTCCTCCTCGGATTCTCCGAGCAAAGTGCTTTCACTCGGGCCTTCAAGCGCTGGAGTGGCAAGTCGCCGACCTCGTATCGTGAAGTGCATTTGAATCAGGCCTGAGTGCCGGTTGGTGCAAGCTGTTGCTTGCGTCGCCGCGCCTGCGCCGCAAGTCTGGGCCGATCAACTGACGTGACATCAGCCTGACGGCCGCCCTCTCACCCGACAGGTCGTCTCGAAAGCCTCGCATTCGCTCCCCGGTCCGAGGCCTTCGCCTTTCCATCGGCCACATTCAGTAGCGGCTTGCTGACTCATGCGGTCGGCGATCTCCGCCATAATTGCCTGTGGGACGGTATCCTCTGAACATGCAACGAACCCAATTTCGAAACGTCGCGCTTTGGCTGCTACCCTTGCTGCCAGCCCTTCTTCTGTCATGGCTGGCATTGCCGCGACTGCTTGGCCTGGCGGCAGAACATTGGCTGGATACCCCGGGCCTCGAGGCACTGCACATCGATATCAGCCAAGTCGACAGCGGAATGGTCCAATTGCACGAAGTGCACGGCGTTTATCGCAGTGCCGGAGGCCATCGCTTTCAGTTCGTTCTGCGCAATCTCAATCTCCACTATTCGCTGGCGCGCCGCTCCATCGAACGACTGGATATCGCCAGTGGCGAACTGGATGTTTATCCCGGACAGGAAGCGAAGCATTCGCCATGGCCCCAAGTGGAAATCCCTGCATCGCCCCTGAACGAAATTCGGGTTGCGCAGCTGCGGGTTGCCCTGCACCGGTCGGAGAAACGGCCGCTGGAAGCGCAGGGTAGTTTCCGACTACGGAAGACTGCAGGGCAAATGCAGGGTGAATTCCGCCCCGGCCCCAACCTGCTGCGGGTAACGGCATCTGACCGCCAACTCCCACACCGGACGCTTGAAATCCTTGCCGAGTGGTTGCCAAGTGACGAGCTCGCGGCAGAAGTGCGGCTCCACATCGGTCACCAGCCAGAGCAAGAGCCGGCTCGGCTCGTGGCGCGACTGCCTCTCCACACGCTGATGCAGCTTGGCCAGCAAATTGGCTTGGCAGCGCCGCTCACCGCGACACGCGGCGCGGCCACGCTGAAGGCCGAGGCATTTCTCGGCGAAAACGCTGGAACCCTGCGTGGGATCAACGGCGATGCCGAGATTGTCGATGCTGCAATGCAGGTGACGGGCACGGATCACCCCATCGGCATCGAAGTGGACGGCAGGGCGAGTTTTTGCTGGGAACCGTTGCGTGCCCGGATTGAATTGCTGCCGGGATTGCGCTGGCAGGCGATGGCTGTCGGCAAGGAGGCTCTGCGAGCAAACGGCAGCCTTGAGCGGTCATTTGCGGTCCTCCTGGACGACGGCGAGGCGGCCAGCATGTCGCAGTTTCCATTCACGCTGCACTCGCCACAATGGGGGCATTGGGCAGGTACCGTCGAGCAGATCAAGGCGAATGGTGCCCCTGGTCTTGGGGATTGGTATTCGGCAGAAGCTCGCCTGCGTTTCGGAGGGGAGTTGAAGCAATGGCAGCGGGATACCGTCAAGATCGACGGTCTGCAGGCAGGNGGCACGCTGACGCTGAACTGGTCCCGGTCGGCAGAATTGTTCAGCGAACTTGCCGTCCGGCTCGACCTGCAGCGACTGGCATGGCTAGGNGAGTCGCCCCTGACCGTGGGCAAGTCCATCTGGGAAGTGAAAGCCAATTCATCGTCAAGGATTGGCGGCGATTTCTGGAACAGCCTCGACTTGAGCGGCGAAGCCAGAAGCCAGCGCCTCAGCGTGGCGCTGGCCGGAGCAAGAACGCTGACACTCGGACCAAGCCGACTGCACTTGGCTCGCTTCCGTCCGGCCGGGCCAAAGGGCGTTCTCGGGCGATTGTCGCTGTCGGCAGACGCTATCATAACCCCGTCCTGGCCGGCGCCTGACGTACGTGCTCAACTGCGTCTTGATGGCAGCACCTTGCATGCCGACGGCACGATGCTGCTAAAAGGCACGGAGTTGCTCCGAATTTCCGGAATGCATGCGCTTTCGCGAGGCTGTGGCAAAGCGACACTGACTGCGTCTCAAGCACTGCAGAAGGTGGACGAATTGCTGCAGCCGCGTCCACCCGCACTGCACCCGCTCGTTATCCAGAAAGGGGAGGCCAATGCTCGCTTCAACCTGAATTGGTGTTCCCGGCCCCGCTGGCGGCTCAACGCCAACGGAACCCTCCAGGTACGCGATGCCGCCCTCGGCTGGGAACAGGCGCGTGGCGAGGCTATGCAGGTCGGTCTGCAACTCGACGGTTTGGAACCGCTCCAAGGGCGCATTCAGCTTGCCGCGCTGCGCGGTGAGCTGGCGACCGGGACGCCGCTCGCTGACCTGAACGCGGATCTGGACTTGAGGACAGACACTCTGAACGTGCGGGCGCTGCACGTCAATCTGCTCGGTGGCAGCTTGTACCACGCGCCACTCAGCCTGCCCTGGCCGCTGGACGAACAACCTCTGTCACTGGAAATCCGCGAGATCGACTTCGGACAACTGCTCGCTCTAACCAGGGTTCAAGGCCTTTCAGGGAGCGGGCAGTTGGGCGGCGTACTACCGATTGCTTATCGCGATGGCAGCTTGGAAATCCGCGACGGCCAGATTGAAAGTCTGGGTTCCGGAACGATCAGGTACGCGCCTGACCAGTCACTTCCCGAGAATCCCGGCTTGTTGGCCTTGCGCAATTTCCACTTCCAGCGACTGAATGCGCAGGTGAGTTATTCCGCGGACGGGACTTACCGGACTCTGGCAACGCTGGAAGGCAACAACCCCGAATTCTATGGCGGCTATCCTATACACTTTGGACTCAACATCAACGGCAAGCTGCCGGGCATGCTCCGGTCGGCAGTCTTTTCCGGAGATTTCAGTCGACACATTCTGGAACAATTGCAATCAGGCAAACTTGAATGATCTTGTTAAGCTGATTCCATTCCTCTGTGGAGCACGTCATGTCCAGGAAATCCCTCCTCTTCTGCCTTGCTGTCCCTGCGCTGCTGTTCGGCGGCTGTTCGCCGACTGTCCGACTCGAGGCGCCGGACAAACCCATCGAAATCAACATGACCGTGAATATCAAGCACGAGATCCTGGTCAGGGTTGAAAAGGAAGTCGAGCAATTGTTCGATTCGAACAAGGGCTTGTTTTGATCAACACCTCCCTTGACCAAGGAAATGCCATGAAAGCCTTGATAACTGCCTGTCTGCTCAGCCTGCTCGTGATCATGCACGGCGCATTCGCCGCCGACCTCAAGACCGCCAAGCAACAGGGCTGGATCGGCGAGCAGAATGACGGGTATCTTGGTCTACCGAAGAATGACGCACCGCCCGACGTCAAAGCTCTCGTAGCCGATGTGAATGGCCAGCGCAAAGCGCAGTTTGAGCAGATCGCCGCAAGGAACGGCATTCCCGAGGCCGAGGCGGCGAGGGTTTTCGCCCGCGAGGCAGCAGAGCGGACGCTGCCTGGAAACTACGTCCAGAATCAATCTGGTGCCTGGGTCAGGAAATAGGAGCCATTGTTTGCTCAGGAACTCCGAATCCCCGGGATACAGGGTAGTTTGCTGCCATCAGGGCCACCACCTGGCCACTCCGTTTGCCGGCAGGTCGCAAACCCATGCAGGGCAATCGCATGAATGCCAACGTCGTGAACCCTTGGAAATAATCGTTTACGTTCAAGGAGTTGCTTGGGGGCTGTTCACAGTCTCGTGAGTTGTGTAGTTTTCTGTCTTTTGGAGAGATCCATGGAGACGGAAGGCAGGTTGCGCGTAGCAGACGTATTTGTCGGGATACGGGATCCGCGGCAAGCAAGGAAGGTCGACCACGACCTGGTGGAACTGCTGGTGATTGCGGTGTGTGGGGTGCTGGCAGGCGCCGACGACTTCGTCGAGATTGAAGAATGGGCCAAGGAGAAGCAGGACTGGTTCAGGCGGTATCTGCGGCTCGCACATGGCATTCCCTCGCACGACACCTTTGGCCGGGTCTTCGCGACGATTGATGCCGAGGCGTTCGGTGCGGCCTTCCGGCGCTGGGTGAGCAGCATCGTCCCGGTCTTGGGGAAGGACGAAGTCATCGCCCTCGACGGCAAGACCAGTCGGCGGTCNCGGAAAGGTGGATGCCACCCCTTGCATCTGGTCAGTGCCTTTGCCGCCGGTGCGGGGCTGGTGCTGGGGCAAAGGGCGACCGCCGCCAAGTCGAACGAGAAGACGGCGATTCCCGAATTGCTGGCCACCCTGGCCCTGGAAGGCTGCCTCGTCACCCTCGACGCCATGGGCACCCAGCCCAGCATTGCGCAGGCGATCCGGGACCGGGGTGCCGACTACATCCTGTCGCTCAAGGATAACCAGCCTCTGCTCGCCGAATCGGTGCAGGACTTCTTCATGGCGTTCCAGGCCGCTCCCGACAAGACGCCCCACCGCTTCGACGAGGCCGTGGAGAAGGATCACGGTCGCTTGGAGGTACGCCGCTGCTACGCCTTCGATCAACTCGACTGCCTGCATGCCCCGGAACGCTGGCCGGACTTGAAGTCGTTTGCCGTGATTGCTTCGGAACGAACGATCAAGGGCAAGACGACGCTGGAGCATCGCTTCTACATCAGCAGCCTGCCGGCAGACGCGACGCGTCTGAACCAAGCGGTGCGCCAACACTGGCGCGTGGAGAACAGCCTGCACTGGTGCCTGGATGTCGTCTTCGGCGACGACCAGATGCGCGCACGGACCGGCAATGCCGCCCACAACTTCGCCGTGATGCGTCACTTCGCCTTGAATCTCATCCGCCTCGATCCCGTCAAGCGCAACGGCGGCCTGAAGGTGCGACGCCTCATCGCCGCTACTTCCGACACCTATCGCGCTCAACTCCTCGGTCTTGTATAGGATTCATGCGATTGCCCTGCAAACCCATGCGGCCCGACGGCAAGCGGGGCGAACTTCTGTTAACATTGCGCCCTTGCGCCGCCAGTCGGGGCGGCGACTTCAGGGATACTGGATGGTCGCCACCCGCTCGGATCCGGAACAATAACCCCGCCAGCAACAGCTCCGATGAAATTCGACCTGCGTTTGTCCTTCCACTACGGGCTGACGATCTTTCTCAGCGCCTTCCTGCTCTTCCAGGTGCAGCCGATGATCGGCAAGATGATCCTGCCGTGGTTCGGCGGGTCGGCGTCGGTGTGGACAACGTGCATGCTCTTCTTCCAGATGATCCTGCTGCTCGGCTATCTGTATTCGCACTGGATCGTCGCCCGCCTGTCGCCGCGCCGCCAAAGCCATCTGCACATCGCCCTGCTGCTCGCCAGCCTGCTGGTGATGCCGGTCGCCCCGAGTGACGCGTGGAAGCCGACCGGCGCCGAAAACCCGACGCTGCGCATCCTCGGTCTGCTTCTCGCCTCGATCGGCCTGCCCTACTTCGTGTTGTCGACCACCGGCCCGCTGGTACAGGCGTGGTTCGCCCGCGAGCGTTCCGGCCAGGTTCCCTACCGGCTATTCGCACTCTCCAACTTCGGCTCGATGCTGGCGTTGATCGCCTATCCGCTGGCCATCGAACCGGTGCTGCCAACGCGCCTGCAATCGTGGGCATGGTCGGGGCTTTTCGCCACCTTCGTCGTCGCCTGCGGCCTGCTCGCCTGGCGGGGACGCAACAGCGAGCCGCTGGCGATCCGGCACCACGACGAGGCTCAGCCGATCACCGGTCGCCAGCTCATGCTGTGGGCCGCGCTGGCTGCCTGCCCATCGATACTGATGGTCGCCAACACCAGCTTCCTGACCGAGAACATCGCCCCCATCCCGCTGCTCTGGGTGGCGCCGCTCGGCCTCTACCTGCTCTCGTTCATTCTCGCCTTCGAGGGCCGCGGCTGGTACCGGCGCGGGCTGTACCTGCCGCTGCTCGTCGTCGGCCTGGGCGCGCTGGCGTGGCTGCCAACGCTGGGCATTTCCGAATTGTCGATCCAGGTGTCGATGGCAATCAACCTGGCATCCTTCTTCGTCGCCTGCATGGCGTGCCACGGCGAACTTGCCAGGCATCAGCCGCATCCCGCACAACTGACCACCTATTTCCTGATGCTCGCCTTCGGCGGCGCCCTCGGCGGCTTCTTCGTCGGCGTCGTCGCGCCGTATTTCTTCAACAGTCACTACGAGTTGTCCATCGCCATCGTCCTCACCGGGCTGGTGGTTGCCGTTGCCGTCATCCCGACGCTGCCCGCCGCGCGGCCGCGCTGGCGACTGGCTGCCGGTGTTGGCAGCGCGCTCGTCCTCGTCGTCCTGGCCGGCGTGCGCGTTGCCGATCACGTCGCGGAAAACAGCGGTGCAGATGCCCTGCTGCGCAACTTCTACGGCACGCTGACCGTCCATAGCAACCCGGAAACCGGCTTCCGCACCATGCTGCACGGCCAGATCATCCACGGCCGGCAGTTCATGGCGGCCGACAAGGCGCTGTCGCCAACCACCTACTACAGCAGCGAAGGCGGCGCCGGCAAGGCGCTCCTCGCCAAGGCTGGAAGCGGCTCGTTGCGCGTCGGCGTCGTCGGCATCGGAATCGGCACTCTTGCCGCCTACGGCCGGGCCGGCGACTACTACCGGCTTTACGACATCGACCCGCTGGTCATCGACGTGGCCAAGAGCCACTTCAGCTTCCTCGCGCAAGCCCGGGCACAGACCGACATCGTCCTTGGCGACGCCCGGCTGCAACTGGAGAGCGAGCCGCCACAGCAGTTCGACGTGCTGATCGTCGATGCCTTCTCGGGCGATTCGGTGCCCGTTCATCTGCTGACCCGCCAGGCATTCGAACTCTATTTCCGCCACCTCAAGCCGGACGGGGTACTCGCGGTGCACATCACCAACCGCTTCCTCGACCTGCGCCCCGTGATCAAGGCCGCAGCCGACCACCTGGGCCGGCCGGCGCGCATCATCGATCAGGAGGACGACCGTGAGCGCGGCATCTTCCGCTCCCGCTGGGCGCTGATCGCCCAGGACGACACCTTCTTCTGCCACCAGGGCTTCGAGGACGCCAAGCTGCTTGCCGATACCCCTGGTTTCCGGCCGTGGCAGGATGACTACAGCAGCCTGTTCGCGATCCTGATGTAGGGCTTGACAAGGCGCCGCGCGGGGTAGAATCCTTGCCATGAGATCAGCAACGCCAATTGCCATCGCCCTGCTCGCCGGCCTCGCCGGTTGTGCACTCTTTCCTGCCTGGCACTGGGAGAAGCCCGGCGCCGCGACTGGCGAATACGAGCGGGACGTCACATTCTGCAAGCAGCGGATCTACCCGGGGTCNGATGGCATGGTCACCAACGAGAGCGTGCGGCTGATGCACGGCTGCATGGAGGCGAAGGGCTGGCGGAAGGTGCAGAATTGAGCGTCGCATGTGGGGACGCCATGCTCCCTCGATACCGCAATTGGCGGGCCTTGCCGCCTGCAGCAAGGTTCTGGGCAACCGTGTTCAGTCCAGCCGGCGGATCCGCGGGATTTCTTCGTAACCGCAGACTCGGTGGGCTCTTGGAAGACGCCCGACGGCGCGACGGTCGTCAATAGCTGCATCAGCACGACTGCGGCGACTTCGGCGACGCGCAGTGTAGCAAGCCGTGGCGGCCTGATCGTCGCCATGCGAAGGGTTTGCGACGCTCCTTGACAGCGAGCCTTGCCGGAACCGGATCGGCCGGCGTGCAGCCAGGGTTGCCGCCCTAGACTGGTCTCTCGTCTGGCAATCCCGAGGCAAGTTGTGCGGCCAGGGCCCGGATGTGGCGGTCGTCGGTTCCGCAGCAGCCACCCAGGATCTTCAGACCCATTTCCCGATGCAGTTCGGCGAGTGCTCGTCCGAATCTTTGCGGATCCTCCTCCACCAGAGTGGTGCTGTCGTTGAGGTCTTCGGGACTGAGCGGAGCGGTATTGGCCAGCAGGCCGATGATGCGCTGCCGGACCACGGGAGAAGAATTGGCTTCGTGGCTGAGCGCCGCTCGGGCGAATAAGGCATGGGTGCAGTTGATCAGATAGGCCAGCGGCCGCGGTGCCGCAAGGGCATCGATCACAGCGACGGCTTCCTTCAGCGGCGTACCGTCGAGCAGCGTTCCCGTCGGGCGGACCACGAAACTGACGACATAGGGCATCCCGGTGGCGGCCATGGCCAAGGCAAGACCGGTGGCCTCGCTCAGGGCCGGAAGGGTGGCCGCGAGGAGGAAATCCACCCCCGCGTCAGCCAGTTTGCCGGCCTGCCAGGCGTGGAACTTCAGGGCCTCGTTGACGGCCAGCGCCTCGGCGGGGGCATAGGCGTCCCCGCGACAACTCATCAGGCCGCAGATGACCACCTTCTCGGCACATTCCCCGTAGCTGCTCCGCAGCCCCTCGAGATACCTGACATTATCGCCATTGACGTCCCTTCCGGCGAGACCGGCCGCGTCGATCCGTTCGCGGCTTGCCCGCCAGGTCGGGGTGGACATGAGGAGCGGCAGGCCGGTGTCGCGACCGATGTCCAGATACTGGCGACAGATGGTTTCCAGCGCCGCGCGTTTCGGGCCTTCATAGATGAATGCCGAATTGACCAGATAGGGGTCCAGTTCGAGGCCGCTGTTGCGGCGCAGGCGCTCGATGACCGCCCNCTCACCGAGGATGCACGGAAATCGCGCGAGAAATTCCGCGAAAGGGATGTGGTTCATGTGTGACGTTACCCTCGGAAAGCGCTGAACAAATCGTCCCGCCACAAGGCTGGTTGGCCCTCAGGTCTGGCGACGAGCCAACTGGTCGGCAAATTGGTGAATGACGTCGCGATGCTGCGCCTCGTCTTCACGGACAACGATGATGACGTCACGCCAGCGCGCGTCGCCAGACAGATCCCAATAATCATTCGCCGCCTTGGGTGCCGGAACACTGGCGTGGCCGCCGGGGAGGAGGCGTAACAGACATGTCGGTACTCCGGTGGGTCATTCGGCGCCAGCCGCCATCCAGGCGCCCAACGAACGAGGCAGCGGGTGACGCAGTCACCCGATTGTACGGCAGTGCGCACGATGTCTCCGCCGTCATCGAACTCCGCAGCGACCTGTTTGGGCCCGCCGATCGCCAGCCGGGCAATCAGCCCCCTGGCTCCGCTCCCCGGCGCCCTCAGGCACTGCGCAGCTTGAGCATCCGCGTGACCCAGATTGCCGCGAAGGGAACGATCAGGCCGAGGGCGATCGAGGTCATGAACAATGCCCCCAGCTGGCTGTAGTCGGCCGTCGCCTTGACGGCTTGGGTCACCGGGTCGCGGACCTCGCGGCTGACCTCGAAGATCTGGTTCAGATACTTGGTGCCGAGTTGCGAGGCCGACAAGGCTAGGTTGGTGAAGGACGCCATCACCGCGAAATAGGTCGCCTTGAGGTTCGCCGGCGCCGAGTTGGCGATCCACGCCAGCATCGGCACCATGGCGATCTGCCCGAGCGGCGACTCGAGCGCGGTGTCGATCAGGGCGATGAAGCGGGCATCGACGATGCCGCCGGTCCGTGCCGCCGTCCATTCGTGCAGGCCGTGGTACATGCCCAGCGTCGGCAGGCTCAGCAGCGTGCCGGTCAGGACCAGGAAGCCGACGATGTAGGCGATCGAGCGCTCGCCCATGAAGCGCCGGAAGGCGAACAGGCCGAACAGCGTCAGCACGCTGGCGATCAGCGACAGCCTGGCGAGAAAGGACTGGTCGAAACCCAGCACGTCGATCATCCACCAGGTCGAGCCGGCGCCGGGGCCGGGCATGGCGCGGAAGACGAAGATCACGATCGCCGTGCCGAGCAGCGTGCGCCGTGAATCCTCGTCCAGTGCACGCAGCAGCTTGGCCATCAGGAAGGTGATGATGGCGAAGGAACCCAGGAAGATGATCTCCTGGCCGAACTCGAGCTGCGAGACGCCGACGGAAAGGCTGATGGCGACGAACACCAGGCTGCCGCCCAGAATCCACCAGTCTGGCTTGACCAACTCGGTTGGCGGCTCGAGCATCGCCCGCACGGCGGCCTCGTCGAAACCGCGCGCCCGCAGCCGCCCCGCCTCGCGCCGCCGGATCAGGCTCGCCAGCAGCACTCCCGCCACCGAGATCGCCGGGATGACCAGCGCCATCCCGTACACCTGCGCGTAGATCGCCACGCGCTCCGGATTCGGCAGGCGTTCGACGCCGGCGAACATCACCACGTTCACCAGCGACACGAGGACGCCGCCGCCGATGATGGCGACGCGACCCAGCATCTGCAGCGTGGTGTTCATCAGCCGGCGCGTTTCCGGCGGCACCATCTCGCCGTGGTCGTTCACCCGCGGCACCGCCTCCACGGTCATGGCATCGGCCACCACGTCCTGGAGGACGTAGCCCACCGGCGAAAGGAGCGCGGCGACGACGTACCAGGCCTCCAGCGGCATGATTCCGCGCATGGTCTGCGGCTCGGCCACGAGGCCCAGCATGATCAGCAGGCTGGCGGCGATCAGCGAGGCGCCCAGCCAGACCAGGCCGGCCTTGTGGCGCCACATCAGGTCGACCAGGTGGCCGAGCGGCATCTTGAGCGCCCACGGGATTCCCGCCCAGAAGCCGAGTGCCGCCAGGAAGGCGGCGGACAGCCCGAGGTACTCCTTGACGAAGAATGTCCCGACGATCCCGGTCAGCCCGGAAACCCCGGCCGCGACATAGACCATCAGCGGCGGCAGGTAGGAAAGCCGCATCTCGCGGCCGAGTTCGAGAATGTTTTCGTCAAACCAGCGACGGGTGGCAGCGAGCACGGCAGGACTCCAGCGAATCAGAAACAGGGGACGTTCCGGCACGACGAGACCGGCGAATCCGACCAGCCCTTGCCGGCTGCCATGGCGGCGCATGCCTGGGCACGGAAGTCGCGTATTGTGCCCCAGGATCCCGCCAGTTGCCGACTCGCATCTGCACTCGCCTCTGCGCCCGAAGGAAATTCCGGCGCGAAGAAGGGCGACTCGCGTTCCCGGGGCCAGGTTGGCCGCGGCCTGCAGCCGTCCGGACGACTCCAGGCACGAACACGGCGCCATCGCGGCAGGTGCCGCCTGATTCCCGGGATCCTTCGCTGCGGCACCGGGGCGACATAGCCGATTGACTCCGGCTGACAGCCCAACGATACTCACGCCAGCGGAATCGCGACTCCCATCGATCCTTCCTTCAAAGGCGCAAAGCCGCGCCGACGCGCTGCTGGCATAAGTCAATCCGGAACAAGACCATGAAAAGATCCATCGGACAAATCCTCAAATGGCTACTGGTGTCGCTCCTCGTGATCGGCGTCGCGCTGCTCGCCTTGCGGTCGTTTCGGGCGCTCAGCGGCCCGCCCTTGCAACCGTGGCACACCTTCGTTCCCCAGGAACTCAAAGCCGAGCAACTCGACGCGGCCGACTGGACCCGTTACCTGGCGCAGGAGGACGCGATCATGGCCAGCCTGCGTGCCGAAGTCAGCCAGAAGCTGGCGCCCGACCAGCGCGTGCCGATCAATCGCTATTTCGAGGCGAGCCCGGTTTACCCGGCGCGCTTTGCCCAGGACTGGAACCGCTCCTACGTCATGGAACCCGATGGCAAGCCGCTTGGCGTCGTCGTCCTGCTCCACGGTCTGACCGATTCGCCCTACAGCCTGCGTCATATCGCAAGGCGTTATCGCGATCATGGCTATGTCGCAATCGGCATCCGCCTGCCGGCCCACGGCACTGTCCCCGCCGGATTGACCGATGTCCGCTGGGAAGACTGGATGGCCGCAACGCGGCTGGCCGTGCGCGAAGCACGCCGGCGCGTGCCGGCGCCGGCGCCGCTGCATCTGGCCGGGTTCTCGAACGGCGGAGCACTGGCGATGAAATACTCGCTCGATGCGCTGGAAAACCCGCAACTCCCGCGTGCCGATCGCATCGTGCTGTTCACGCCGATGATCGGCATCACGCGCTTTGCGCGCTTTGCCGGGCTGGCCAGCCTGCCGGCGCTGTTGCCGCCGTTCGCCAACGCCGCCTGGCTCAGCGTCGTCCCCGAATTCAATCCGTTCAAGTACAACTCGTTTCCGGTTAACGGTGCACGCCAGTCCTTCCGCCTGACCGACGCGCTGCAGGCACAGATCGAGCGCATGGCGCGCAGGGGCGAACTGAGCGCCCTGCCNCCCGTGCTGACCTTCCAGTCGGTGATCGATTTCACCGTCAGCACGCCGGCGATCCTTACGGCGCTTTACGCAAACCTGCCCGACAACGGCAGCGAGATCGTCCTTTTCGACGTAAACCGGACACTCAAGTTCGCTCCGCTTCTGCGTCCCGCCTCCTACGTCGCGATCGACCGCCTCGCACCCACTGCACCCGCGACCTACCGTTTCACCGCCATCGCCAATGCCAGCGATGACAGCGAAGCCACCGTCGAGCGCAGCATCGCACCCGGCCAACTGGAGGCGGCGGTTCGCCCGCTGAACCTGCCCTATCCGCCGGGAATCTTCTCGCTGTCGCACCTGGCAATCCCGATTCCGATGGACGATCCGCTCTACGGGATGCACCCCGACCCGAAGACGAAGGACGACTACGGCTACAACCTGGGCGCGATGGATGCCCGCGGGGAGCGCGGCGCGCTGATCGTCGACCAGGATTTCCTGACGCGGCTGCCATCCAACCCGTTCTTCCCGTATCTGCTGGAACGGATCGATCGCGAGATCAACCAGCCTTCGGGCCCCTCCGGACGCAACATCGCGACGACGTCATCGCCGGGCCTGCCGGTGCGGGCGGAAGCGGTATTGTCGACGTTCCTTCCGGCCGAAGAAGGGCTGCAGCCGTTTGCGGGCCCCTGAGCGGAGCCATCGGCGCGCGGGTGCCGGGATCAACTCATTGCTCAGCCCCGCTTGCGGCGGCGCGCAGGTGAGGAGCAACTGCGGCACGATGACCGCGCCGACATGTGTAGTGCCAGAACCGGCGCTTTGGACGGCAGGGGCTCCGCCTGGAGCCCAGGGGGTCACCTGCCCGAACGGTGCCGACCCTGTTCCAGGCCGGCTCCGCGACGAATTGTCAGATAAGACGACTTGGTCCGCTCTTTCTTGACCTGGCTCTTTGCGATACCCTGCTTTCCCAGCATTCAGCCTACAGACAGCGTTGCCGCAACATCCTTCCATGCCCCTGCCAAGATCCCTCGACTCTTCGCTCCAGCCCCTCGGCAAGGCAACGCAGTTTGCCGAGGACATTCAGGAAATCATCAATCAGGCGCCTTTCTTCGATGAACTGGATGCGTCCGAGATCAAGGAACTGTGTCAGTTCATGGATTGCTACACCATCCGTCGCGGCGGCTTGCTGATCCGTGAAGGCGACGCCGGTGATTTCCTGTTGATCATCTTGACGGGCACTGTGAACGTCGTCAAGGATCGCGAAGATGGCGGGCGTCGCTTCATTGCGACGGTAAGCCCGGGAGCCACGGTAGGGGAAATGGCGATCGTCGACAAGGGTATCCGCTTCGCCAGTTGCATAGCCAACGAGGAAGTCGATTTTGCGGTTCTCGACCGGGATGCTCTCAACGCCATCCTCCATGAACATCCACGCCTCGGGAACAAGTTGTTGCTGATGCTGCTCGCGCTCATGACGAAGCGGCTGCGTGAAACGGGAAGCCGCCTGATGCACCACCTTGGTGAAGCGATCGTCTGAAAGTCGCCGGCCTTATTGGGCTGGTTTCCGGGTGAGGATCCGCACCCGCGTCTTCCGGCGCGACGATGGCACCGGCCGCAGCGGTTGCGTCCGCTTTCGCGAGCTTGCATGCGGCCAAACGGACAGCCGCAGCCGCGAAGCGGCTGGCGCGGGCGGCCGTACTGCGTCATCATGCGCTTTCCTTCCCTGATGGAGTTCCCGATGAAACTCAAGATCCTGCTTGCAAGCGCGCTCTTCTCCGCATCGGCTGCCGTTTTGGCAGCAGGTTTCCAACTCAGCAGCCCCGAGATCAAGGCGGGCGGCCTGATCGACAAGCGTTTCGAATTCAACGGCTTCGGCTGTTCCGGNGAAAACAAGTCGCCCGCCCTCGAATGGCGAAATGCCCCTGCCGGCACGAAGAGCTTCGCCATCACGGTCTACGACCCGGATGCGCCGACCGGCTCGGGCTGGTGGCACTGGAGCGTCATCAACCTCCCCGCCGATATCAGTTCGCTGCCCGCCGATGCCGGCGCACAGGGTGACGCCAACTTGCCCGCCGGCGCCCGCCAGGTCCGTATCGACTACGGCGTCGCCGCCTGGGGCGGCGTCTGTCCGCCGCAGGGTGACAAGCCCCACCGCTACATCTTCACCATCCACGCCCTGAAAGTACCCAAGCTCGACATCCCCGCCGACGCGACGGCAGCGCTGGCGGGTTACATGATCAACGCCAATGCGATCGGCAAGGCGAGCTTCGTCGCACGCTACGGGCGCGCGAAGGCAAACTGAGCGTCCGCGGCAACTCGCCTCACGATGGACGAGCCAGGCTAGGGGTTTGGCTGATCGCCGGCGGCCCGATGCCGACAGATGCCGGGAACGCGAAATGCCGGGATCGTTCCCGGCCTTTTTCATTCTGGCCCGTTTTCGCCGGTCGACCGCGACAGTCAGCCCTACTTGTGCCTGGCGAGCCGCAGCCAGGTGTCGACGACCGTGTCCGGATTCAGCGAGATGCTGCCGATGCCCTGGTCCATCAGCCACTCGGCGAGGTCCGGGTGGTCGGACGGGCCCTGGCCGACGGTGCGGACGAAGGGCACCATCAGTTGCACGTTGGTCAGGCCCATTTCCTCGCGCACCTTCTTCAGCGCGCGGCATTCCATCTCGAAGCAGTCCTCGAAGGTGTGCGCGATGTAGCGCGAGGCGCCGCGGAAGCCGAGCATCGGGTTTTCTTCTTCCGGCTCGTAGCTCGCCGCCGAGCAGCTTGCGGTATTCGTTGGACTTGAAGTCGGAGAGGTGACCCACCTTGCCTTATGAACAGGGCAATCGCATTTACCCTCGAAGGGTGAGTCCGAGCAATGAGGCCCGATAGTCGGGGATGCGTTCGGCGGTTTTGCGTCGGGAGCGCAGGCTGCGCTTGGGATACTGGGTATCCTGGCGCAGCAGGGCAAGGGCGAACTTGCGCAGGGCGGCGAAGTTGTGAGGAGCATGATCTTTCCGGACCCGGCAATCGTCCTCGCGGAAAGTGACATCGAGCACCCAATGCAGGCTGTTCTCGATGCCCCAGTGACTTCGGGCGGCGTTAGCGAAGGCTTCAGCGGACGTCACACCCCGGCTGCCGATGTAGAAGGCGCGCTCCATGGAAACCGTGCCGCTGATTTCCCGACGTCGTTCGATCATGCCGACACCGGCCAGTTTGGACCAGTGTGTCCGGAGTTTCTTGTCCAGCCAGGACAGGTCAGAAATCCACAGCGCCCGGCGGGTTTCGATGCGGCCATGATCCTTCTCGACGGTTTGGTAGCGATCCACCGGCAGTGTTCCAAAGCCTGCACTCTCCCCGTCGGCGAAGAATTCCCGCAAGGCGCTCGCCAGGGTCTCCTGATTATCCTTGACCGCCAGCAGGTAGTCCCCACCGCGCTCGAGAATCTTCTGGGCAATCGCGGTCTGACAGCCGATGGCATCGATCGTGACGATACATCCCTTGAGCGCCAGCGTATCGAGCAAGGCCTTGGTCGCGGGAATCTCGTTGCCCTTGCCGTGCGTATGCTCCTGGGCCAGACACAGGCCGCTGGCCGTGGTGTAGGCGCTGATCGTGTGCAGCGCAGTGTTATGGCCATCCCNGGAGCCGCAAGCGGTCTTCCCGTCAATGGCGACCACGCCCGCTACGACCCCAATCAGGTCGCCGATCCACGCACGGAAACAGGCTTCGAACACCTTGTCATCCAGCAGACGGAAGACCCGACCAAAGGTGTCATGGGACGGCGTGCCGTGCTCAAGTACCAGATAGCGCTTCAGCCAGGCTTCATTGTCCTCGGCCCATTCGGCACAATCCACCCAACTGTCCGCTCCGCACAGCACCGCACACAGCGCCATCAGGATCATTTCCGTCAAATCGTGGCGTTGTGCAGGACCCGTCCGGGGATCGTCCAGTCCGCCAAAGGCTTCCGTCAGCGTCATTTCCAGTCCCGACAAAAGTCGAGAGTAAGCCTGATTCAGTCCCGGTTTACAAGCCCCCGTCATAACCACTTGATCGTGAACGACTTTTACTCAGCGTTTACGACATCTGCGTATGCGATGGCCCTGGCCTTATGAATATTACCAAGCGCCCCCATTTGGCCGATGGCATAATCCTTAGCTCTTGTCATACCCAGCGAAATCTGCAATCGCCACCATATATGTCGTCCCCACTCAAACTCCTGCGCCTGCTGGTCATTAGCCTGTCACTTGTCTCCAGTCTGCCAGCCGCTGCCGGCGGAATTGGCAAGGATGACCTTGACGCACAAAAGAACTGCTGCAACTCAAGATTGATANNGCGGCAAGGAATTGCTGCAAAAGACATCGAGGCACAGGGAAAGCGCCTCGACGCCCTGGATAAGCGAATCGATGATCAGGTAAGCCGGGTCAGTGACATCGGAAACGCAGTCGACCGATCCACCACGATCAGTGGATGGATCGGAATTCTGATCGCCGTTCTTCTGGCTGCGGGTGGTTTGGCAGGATATTTCTCGGTGGTCGAGAAAGCCAGGCGTGAAGCTAACGAAACCGCCAGCAAATGGTTTGCCGAAAATGAAAAAGAGCTACGCGCCAGGATCGATTCCCTTCACACCGATGCACGCAATGACATCAACAATACCGTCCGGAGCGTCCACGACAGCGCCGAAGAAGCCAAGGCCGCCATTGATAGGGTGCAAAAAAGGGTATCGGCNACTACCCAACCGGACACATCGCGAGGCCCAGATAACGACACAGACGCAGAAACGCTTCAGCGGCGGACAAACGAGCTGAAAGCCATACCGGAAAACAGCTACTCGTTCGATGACTGGAATACCCGGGCGTTCGCCGCCTATATGGCCGGGCAACTGGATGCGGCGGCACTGTATTGGGGAAATGCAGCCAGAATCCCGGCGGCAGACGCAATAAATTCAGTTCAAGCCATGTTCAACAAGGCCGTCGCGCTCGGAAAAATGGAGAAAGCCGAAGAGGCCATCGCGCTTTACGACCGGCTGATCGCCACCTACGCCGACGACAAGACCCCCGCGCTCCGCGAACAGGTCGCTAGAGCCATGGTCAACAAGGCCGTCACGCTCGGACAAATGGGGAAAGCCGAAGAGGCAATCGCGCTTTACGACCGGCTGATCGCCACCTACGCCGACGACAAGACCCCCGCGCTCCGCGAACAGGTCGCTAAGGCCATGGTCAACAAGGCCGTCGCGCTCGGAAAAATGGAGAAAGCCGAAGAGGCCATCGCGCTTTACGACCGGCTGATCGCCACCTACGCCGACGACAAGACCCCCGCGCTCCGCGAACAGGTCGCTAGAGCCATGGTCAACAAGGCCGTCACGCTCGGACAAATGGGGAAAGCCGAAGAGGCAATCGCGCTTTACGACCGGCTGATCGCCACCTACGCCGACGACAAGACCCCCGCGCTCCGCGAACAGGTCGCTAAGGCCATGGTCAACAAGGCCGTCGCGCTCGGAAAAATGGAGAAAGCCGAAGAGGCCATCGCGCTTTACGACCGGCTGATCGCCACCTACGCCGACGACAAGACCCCCGCGCTCCGCGAACAGGTCGCTAGAGCCATGGTCAACAAGGCCGTCACGCTCGGACAAATGGGGAAAGCCGAAGAGGAAATCGCTCTTTACGGCCGGCTGATCGCCACCTACGCCGACGACAAGACCCCCGCGCTCCGCGAACAGGTCGCTGGAGCCATGGTCAACAAGGCCGTCACGCTCGGACAAATGGGGAAAGCCGAAGAGGCCATCGCTCTTTACGACCGGCTGATCGCCACCTACGCCGACGACAAGACCCCCGCGCTCCGCGAACAGGTCGCGAGAGCCATGAATGGAACCGGCTTTGTTCGCCTGATGGCGGCCAAGCAAGATTGGGTAAATCGGGATCAGGCCCTCGATGCCTTGCAGCGAGCCGAGGCGAATCTGCTCGCCAGCCTGGCCCGCAAGCCGGATTGGGGCATGGCCCAGGGAAATATGGCTTATGTACAGTGGCTGTTGCAACGCCCGGCCGAATCGGAAGCCGCTTTTCGGGCTGCGCTGAAGAGCGAGGAACACGGGGGCGAACAGCTATACAAGGGCACGCTGGCCGACATTGCCCAATATCCAATAGCGGATGATGCGGGCTTCAAGGTCATGGTGGAACGTTTGTGGGCCGAGTATCAGAAGCAGTCACCACACGCGAACTGAGCGTTGGCCCCTGCAGAACAAAGGCCGGAAGCGATCCTGGCCTTTTCAATTTTGGCCAAATTTTCAGGTTGACCGCAGCCAAACGGCTTTCGCGGGTCAGCCCTTCTTGTGGCTGGCTAGCCGCAACCAGGTATCAACGACCGTATCCGGGTTGAGCGAGATGCTGCCGATGCCCTGATCCATCAGCCATTCGGCGAGGTCCGGGTGGTCGGACGGGCCCTGGCCGCAGATGCCGATGTACTTGCCGGCCTTGTTGGCGGAAGCAATCGCCATGGCCAGCAGCGTCTTGACGGCCGGGTCGCGTTCGTCGAAGAGGTTGGCGACCAAGCCGGAATCGCGGTCGAGGCCGAGCGTCAGCTGGGTCAGGTCGTTGGAGCCGATCGAGAAGCCGTCGAAGATCTTCAGGAAATCGTCGGCCAGCAGCGCATTGGACGGGATTTCGCACATCATGATCAGCTTCAGGTCATGGTCGCCCTGCTTGAGGCCGTGTTCCGCCAGCAGATCGACAACGGCCCGCCCTTCGCCGACGGTGCGCACGAAGGGCACCATCAACTGCACGTTGGTCAGGCCCATGTCCTCGCGCACCTTCTTCAGCGCGCGGCATTCCATCTCGAAGCAGTCTGCGAAGGCGGGCGCGATGTAGCGCGAGGCGCCGCGGAAGCCGAGCATCGGGTTTTCCTCTTCCGGCTCGTACAGCTCGCCGCCGAGCAGCTTGCGGTATTCGTTGGACTTGAAGTCGGAGAGGCGGACGATCACCGGGTTCGGCCAGAAGGCGGCGGCGATGGTGGCGACGCCCTCGACCAATTTCTCGACAAAGAAGGCCTTGGGGCTGGCATAGCCGCGGGCGCGGCGCCTGATCTCGTCGCGCTTGGAAGCCGGCAGGCGTTCGACGTCGAGGATGGCCTTCGGGTGGATGCCGATGACGTTGTTGATGATGAACTCGACACGCGCGAGGCCGACGCCGGCGTTCGGCAGTTGGGCGAATTCGAAGGCCAGTTCGGGATTGCCGACGTTCATCATGACCTTGACCGGGACATCGGGAATCGCCGAGATGTCGCGCGAAGTGACCTCGAAGTCGAGGCGCCCGCGATAGACGTGGCCGGTGTCGCCTTCGGTGCACGATACGGTGACCTCCTCGCCTTCGGTCAGCGTATGCGTCGCATCGCCGCAGCCGACGATCGCCGGGATGCCCAGCTCGCGGGCGATGATCGCAGCGTGGCAGGTCCGGCCGCCGCGGTTGGTGACGATGGCCGAGGCGCGCTTCATCACCGGCTCCCAGTTCGGGTCGGTCATGTCGGCGACGAGCACGTCGCCGGGCTGCACCTTGTCCATCTCGCGCGGGTCATGGACTATGCGTACCGGGCCGATGCCGATCTTCTGGCCGATGGCGCGGCCGGAGGCGAGCGCCCTGGAAAACTGCTTGAGCCTGAACTTCTCGATCCTGCCGGCGCCGGCCTGCGACTGCACGGTTTCCGGCCGGGCCTGCAGGATGTACAGCTTGCCGTCGATGCCGTCCTTGCCCCACTCGATGTCCATCGGGCGGCCGTAGTGCTTCTCGATGATCAGCGCGTAGCGGGCCAGTCCCATGACTTCCTCGTCATCGATCGAGAAGCGGTAACGCAGGCTCTCCTCGACCTCCTCGGTGATCGTCGACTTGCCGGCAACCCTCTCGGCGGCGAAGGTCATCCTGATCATCTTCGAGCCGAGGTTGCGGCGGACGACCGCCTTCCTGCCGGCTTCGAGCATCGGCTTGTGCACGTAGAACTCGTCCGNGTTGACGGCGCCCTGTACCACCGTTTCACCGAGACCGTAGCTGGAGGTGACGAAGACGGCATCGCGGAATCCGGATTCGGTGTCGAGGGTGAACATGACGCCGGCCGCGCCCTTGTCGGAGCGGACCATGCGCTGGATGCCGGCGGACAGCGCGACATCGGCGTGGACGAAGCCCTTGTGCACGCGGTAGGAAATGGCGCGGTCGTTGTACAGCGACGCGAAGACTTCCTTGATCGCGTGCAGGATGTGTTCCAGGCCGACGATATTGAGGAAGGTTTCCTGCTGGCCGGCGAAGGAGGCATCCGGCAGGTCCTCGGCGGTGGCCGAGGAGCGCACGGCGAAGGACATGTTGGCATTCGACTCGGCTACCAGGCGCTGGTATTGCTCCGTGATCTCCACGGTCAACGCGGTGGGGAAAGGGGTTTCGACGATCCACCGGCGGATCTGCGCGCCGCAGGCGGCGAGCGCATTGACGTCATCGACATCGAGGGCGTCGAGCGCGGCATCGATCCTGTCGTCGAGGCCGCCCTGCGCGAGGAAGGCACGGTAGGCCAGCGCCGTGGTGGCGAAGCCGCCCGGCACGCGCACGCCGGAGTCGGCCAACTGGCTGATCATCTCGCCGAGCGAGGAATTCTTGCCGCCGACCCGTTCGACATCGGTCATGCGCAACTTTTCAAAGGGAATGACGAGGGGCTCCAAGCCTTTCAGTGGGTTCGAATCAGGAAGAAGGTGAATCGGAAAATCAGGACTCGGCCTGCAGGCGCCGGGCGGCCGTTTCGCGGCGCGCGGCCGAACGCAGCGACTGCGCCAGGGTCTCGCGGACAAAATCGATGTGGGTCTCGGCGGCGGCGCGGGCAGCCTGCGGCTTGCGCTCGCGGATGGCGGCGTGAATCGCCGCATGCTGGCGCATCAGCAGCGAACCGGCGGCGGGAACCCTTTGCAACTCGCCGAGGTTCAGGCGGATGTTGTCGTGCATCAGGCGCAGCAAGGCTACCGAGAGATGGCCGACCAGGACATTGTGCGAGGCTTCGCCAACAGCCTGATGAAAGGCGATGTCGGCGCGCGAACGGCGCTCGAGATCGTCGGCCAGGAAAGCGTCGCCGAGGGCCGCGAAGGCCTGGTCGAGGCAGGCCTGGTCGGCCTCCGTCGCGCGTTCGGCAGCCCACTCGGCAGCCTGCCCTTCGAGCATGCGGCGGAATTCGAGCATGTCCTCGCGCAGGTTGGGATGCTCCCCCAGCATGTCCTGCCAGGGATCGACGAAACTTGACTCGAGACGATCGGTCACATACGTACCGCCGCCGTGGCGACTCTGCACCAGCCCCTNGGAAGCGAGCTTCTGGATGGCCTCACGCAAGGACGGGCGCGAGACGCCCAGTTCGATCGCCAGTTCGCGCTCCGGCGGCAAACGATCGCCGGGCCTCAGCGACCCTTCCAGAATGCGGCGCTCGAGCGATGCGGCAACGGCATCGGAAATACGCGGGACCTGCAACCTGGTTTTCGGCATGGGCATCATGAACCACTCGACTGGTACGACCACTTTATTCTAGTGACTGGAACGGCAAAGCGCAATCTCCGGAAAAACCCTTATATGATTGATCAAAACAAGGATGTATCGTACATTTCCGGTACCCGATGGATTGGTTTGACCAATTTACCACAGGAGACAACATGAGCGAGCCAGGCAGTCCCGCACAGCGCCCGGGCGACGTGTATTTCTTCGCCACCTGCGTGATCGACCAGTTCTTCCCCGGTGCCGGCATGGACGCCATCACCCTCCTCGAACGCGAAGGAATCCGCGTCCATTTCCCGGAAGAGCAGACCTGCTGCGGTCAACCCGCCCATACCAGCGGTTTTCCCGACGAATCGCGCAAGGTGGCCGCGCACACGCTGACCCTGTTTCCCAACGACTGGCCGGTCGTCGTTCCTTCCGGCTCGTGCGCCGGGATGATCAAGCACCACTACCCGAAGCTGTTCGCCGGCAATCCGGCGCGCAAGGCGCAGGCGGAGGCGCTCGCGGCGCGCATCCACGAACTGACCGAATTCCTCGTCAATGTCCTGGGCTGGCAGCCCGAGGACAAGGGCGGCGAATGCACCGTCGTGCTCCATACCTCCTGCTCGGCGCGCCGCGAGATNGGGGTCCATCTCACCGGGCGCCGGCTGCTCGACGGCCTTGGCAAGGTCAAAGTCGCGCAGCAGGATCACGAGTCCGAATGCTGCGGCTTCGGCGGCACCTTCTCGGTCAAGCAGCCGGAGATTTCCGGCGCCATGGTCGAGGACAAGGTCAAGGCGCTGAAAGCGACCGGCGCCGAGCGCGTGGTCAGCGCCGACTGCGGCTGCCTGATGAACATCCTCGGCCACGCCGCCTGGAAGGACCGGCAGGAGGGCCGCACCGCACCATCCCTGCCCGGCGAGCATATCGCCAGCTTCCTGCTGCGGAGGACTGCCGAATGAGCGCCCGTGACCGCGTTCTCGCCAGATTGAAGGCTGGCGCACCGTCGACCGCGGGCGACATCCCCGACGTCGCCGCCTGGTACGCGGCGCATCGCGCACCGGAAAGCGCCGCCGACAGGATCAGCCGCTTCCGCCACTGCATCGAGCTGGCGCATGCCGAGGTGCATGCCGTCTCGCGTGGCCGCTGGATCGAGAAACTGCATGAGGTGCTGGCAGCGAGGCAGATCGCTTCGCTGTTGGTCGGGCCGGGAACCGTCCATGGCGCTCGTGCCCAGGCCGAACTGCCGGCACGCGGGATCGACTGTCGTGGCTACGAGCACGCCATCGAAAGCTGGAAACCTGCCATGTTCACCGACACCCCGGCCGCGCTGACCGCCGCCCGCGCCGCCATTGCCGAAACCGGCACGCTGATCGTCTGGCCCGATGCCGACGAGCCGCGCCTGATGTCGCTGGTGCCGCCGCTGCATGTCGTGCTGCTCGACGGCGCCACGATCTACAACACGTTGCACGAAGCGATCGCCGTGGAGGGCTGGAAGGCGGGCCTGCCGACCAATGCCCTGCTGATCTCCGGCCCCTCGAAGACGGCGGACATCCAGCAAACGCTGGCTTACGGCGCCCACGGCCCAAAGGAACTCGTGGTTCTGCTGCTGGGAGACGAACGATGAACACCCAGCCGATCCACTTCAAGCCGACCGAAGGCTTCCGCGCGCGGTCAAAAGCGGTCGTCGACAATCCCTTCCTGCGCCAGAGCTTCCGCGGCGCGATGGATTTCCTGATGGCCAAGCGTGCCGCCCAGTTCCCCGACGCGGAAGAGCTGGAAAGCCTGCGCACGCTGGGCGAGCGCATCCGCCAGTACAACCTTTCNAAAATGCCCGACCTGCTCGAACGGCTCGAAGCCAACCTCACCCGTAACGGCATCCATGTGCATTGGGCCGAAACCCCTGACGAAGCCAACGCGATCATCCTCGGAATCTGCAAGCGGCACTCGGCCAGGCTGATGGTCAAGGGCAAGTCGATGGTCAGCGAGGAAATCGAGCTGAACCACGCCGCCGAGGCGGCCGGCATCGGCGCGCTGGAGTCGGACATGGGCGAGTACATCGTCCAGCTGGCGGGCGAGAAACCGTCGCACATCATCATGCCGGCGATCCACAAGACCAAGGAGGAGATCGCCCGCCTCTTCGCCGACAAGGTGCCGGGCGTCGACTACACGGACAACGTCGACGAACTGATCCAGATCGGCCGGCGCGTGCTGCGGCAGAAGTTCCTCGAGGCCGACATCGGCCTTTCCGGCGTCAATTTCGCCGTCGCCGAGACCGGCACGCTGTGCCTGGTCGAGAACGAAGGCAACGGCCGCATGTGCACGACCGTGCCGCCGGTACATGTCGCCATCACCGGCATCGAGAAGATCGTCGAACGGCTGGAGCACGTGCCGCCGCTGCTCTCGCTGCTGACACGCTCGGCCACCGGCCAGAACATTTCGACCTACTTCAACATGATCTCCGGCCCGCGCAAGCCCGGCGAGAAGGACGGCCCGACCGAGGTGCACCTGGTCCTGCTCGACAACGGCCGCACCCAGGCCTACGCGGACGAGCAGTTGCGCAAGACCCTGCAGTGCATCCGCTGCGGCGCCTGCATGAACCACTGCCCGNNGTATACCCGAATCGGCGGCCATGCCTATGGCACCACCTACCCCGGCCCGATCGGCAAGATCGTCTCGCCGCACATGCTCGGGCTGGAGGCGACGTCGACGATGGCCACGGCCTCCTCGCTGTGCGGCGCCTGCGGCGAGGTCTGCCCGGTGAAGATCCCGATCCCGGACCTGCTGGTGCGCCTGCGCGAGGAAGCCTTCTCCGCACCGCACGCCAATCCGGCGATGCGCGGGCAAGGGGCGGGATACAGCCGGCTGATGACCGCCGTCTGGCGGGGGTGGGCGACGGTTTATCGGTCGCCTGCGCTTTACGGGATCGCGACCTGGCTGGGGAGCCGGTTNCAGGGGTTGATGCCGGCGAATCAGGGGCCATGGACGTCGGTGCGGGTGCCGTTGAAGCCCGCTCCTAAACGGTTGCGGGATCTGTTGAAGGAACGGAAATAGTGTTTATTCAAGCGCTGTTTTCCGCGCCTGACGCGCGGGCGTACTTTCTTTCGCTTGGCCGAAAGAAAGTAGCCAAAGAAAGGGCCACCCCGGGTCGGCGTCGGGCTTCGCCCGATCCCTTGCGCTACTCGACGAGCCGGGCGGCTGCGGAACTCGGGGCTGCGCCCCTCAGACAGTCCTCGCCGACCGCCCCCGGCCCTTCTCCGTTGCTCGGCGCTTCACATGGGGACCCGAAAACCGACCGCAATTCATCTGCTGCGGTCGACTACGAAAACGGCCATTTTTGCCCGTCGACCGCACCCCTCCTTTCGGTTCACCGGGCCCCTTGGGAGGCGCCGAGCAACGCAGGCGTTGGCGGACAAAGGGCGAGGACTGTCTGAGCCACGAAGGGGCGAGTTCCGCAGCACCCGCCAACGGCGAGTAGCGCAGGGAACCCGCGTAGCGGGCGCTGACCCGGGTCGCCTTCTTCTTTGGCTACTTTCTTCTTGGCGACGCAAGAAGAAAGTACGCCCGCCGGCAAGGCGGAACACCGCAGTCGTGGAAACCAATCCCGCGCGTCAGGTGCGAAAACCAGCGTTCGACCAATCCAATAATCCATCGAGACAATCGCAAAATGAGCGATCTAATCCAGCACCTCCGCCAGCACCTCCCGGACAACCAGATCATTACCGACGATCTGCGTCGCCTGGCCTACGGTACCGATGCCAGTTTCTATCGCCTGATCCCCCAGGTCATCGCCGTCATCGAGTCGGAAGACGACCTAAAGAACGTGTTGACCGCGGCAAGGCAGAACGGCACCCCGGTCACGTTCCGCGCCGCCGGCACCAGCCTCTCCGGCCAGGCGATCAGCGACGGGGTGCTGGCGCTGATCGGCGAAAGCTTCGCCACCTGCAAGATCAGCGCCGATGCCGGTAAGGTCACCGTCGGTCCCGGCATCGTCGGCGGCGAGGTCAATCGGCGGCTTGCGCCCTACGGCCGCAAGATCGGCCCCGACCCGGCGTCGATCGGCGCCGCCAAGATCGGCGGGATCGCCGCCAACAACGCCTCCGGCATGTGCTGCGGCACTGCCCAGAACAGCTACCGGACGCTCGCCGGAATGCGCGTGATGCTGGCCGACGGCAGCGTGCTCGACAGCGAGGATCCCGCCAGCACTGCCGCCTTCAGGCACAGCCACGGCGAACTGCTCGGTGAACTGGAGCGCCTCGGCCGCGACACGCGCAACAACGCCCGACTCGCCGGGCGCATCCGCCACAAGTTCAAGATCAAGAACACCACCGGCTACAGCCTCAACGCGCTGGTCGATTACGAAGACCCGTTCGACATCCTCACCCACCTGATGATCGGCTCGGAAGGCACGCTCGGATTCATCTCGCGCAT
Organism: Dechloromonas sp.; assembly: GCA_013693915.1. Classification (GTDB taxonomy): domain Bacteria; phylum Pseudomonadota; class Gammaproteobacteria; order Burkholderiales; family Rhodocyclaceae; genus Azonexus. The sequence continues at coordinate 2,524,991 of CP059264.1, forward strand.
CACCTACCGGACCGTCGCCGAAGACCCGTTCAAGGCCAGCGCGCTGGTCTTCTTTCCGGACATCCGCACCGCCTGCGAGGCGGTGATCCGCCTCAAGCCGCAGCCGGTTTCCGCCGTCGAACTGCTCGACCGCCCGGCGCTGCGCTCGGTCCAGGACAAGCCCGGCCTGCCGCCGGTGATCACGACGCTGGACGACGATGCCACCGCGCTGCTGATCGAAGTGCGCTCGGCCACGGTCGACGTCCTCAACGAACGCATTTCCGCGGTTCATGCGGCACTGGCCGGCATCGTCACCGTCGAGCCGTTGCAGTTCTCGACCGACCCGGCCACCTGCGAGNNGTACTGGAAGGTGCGCAAGGGCACCTTCCCGTCGGTCGGCGCCATGCGCCGCACCGGCACCACGGTGATCATCGAGGATGTCGCCTTCCCGATCGCCGCGCTCGCCGATGCCACGCTCGACCTGCAGGCGCTGCTGCGGCGGCACGGTTACGCCGAGGCGATCATTTTCGGCCATGCCCTCGAAGGCAACCTGCATTTCGTATTCACCCAGGATTTCGGCGATCAGGCCGAGATCGACCGCTACGCCCTTTTCATGGATGAAGTCTGCGATCTGGTGGTGAACAAGTACGACGGCTCTCTCAAGGCCGAGCACGGCACCGGCCGCAACATGGCGCCGTTCGTCGAGATGGAATGGGGCAAGGAAGCCGCCGACCTGATGCGCACGATCAAGCGCCTGTTCGACCCCGACAACCTGCTCAACCCCGGCGTCATCCTCAGCGACAACTCCGCCGCCCATCTCGAAAACCTGAAGCCGATGCCGGCCGCCGAGGACATCGTCGACCGCTGCATCGAATGCGGCTTCTGCGAACCCCTGTGTCCCTCGCACCGGCTGACGCTGTCGCCGCGCCAGCGCATCGTCAGCGTCCGCGAACTGGCGCGCCGCGCCGCCAGCGGCGAGCCCGCCGGCAGCATCGGCGAGGACTATGCCTACATGGGCCTCGACACCTGCGCCGGTTGCGGCCTGTGCTCGACCGCCTGCCCGGTCGGCATCGACACCGGCGACCTGACCCGGCGCCTGCGCGGCCGGACCATCGGCAACGGCAGCCGGAGGGTCGGCGAATGGACGGCCAACCACTTCGGCACGCTGGCCACCGCATCGCGCCTCGGCCTCAAGGCCGGCCATCTGGCCTCCGCCGTCGTCGGCGACGACTTCCTCGGCCGCATTTCGGGCGGCGCCTGGAAAAGACGGATGCCGCATGCCGGCAAGGGACCCGTCATTCGTACCGGTAAAGGCGACCCGGTCGTCTATTTCCCGGCTTGCGGCGGGCGCATCTTCGGGCCGACCGAAGCCGGCGAAGCGCAACTCGGCGACGTCATCATGACCCTGCTGACCCGTGCCGGCTTCGCCCCGCGCCTGCCGCAGGACTTCGACCAGTTCTGCTGCGGCCAGATGCTGGCAAGCAAGGGCCTGCCCGACGCGGCCGACCGCATGTCGCAAACGCTGGAAGCGGCGCTGATGGACGCCTCGGAAAACGGACGCTACCCGGTGATCATGGATGCCAGCACCTGCTCGGCGCGCATGCAGAAGCAGCTGGCCGGCCGGCTGGTGGTCTACGACTTCCATGAATTCGCCCACGACGCGCTGCTGCCGAGGCTGATGGTGTGCAAGGAACCCGGCCCGATCGCGCTGCACGTCAATTGCAGCGTGCGCAAGAACGGCGCGGACGGCAAGCTGAAGGCGCTCCTCGCCGCCTGCGCCGACACCTTCGTCGAACCGGCCGGCGTCACCTGCTGCGGCTTTGCCGGCGACCGCGGCTTTTCCGTCCCGGAACTCAATCGCCACGCCCTGCGCAAGATCCACGACGAACTGCCGCCCGCTTGCGCCTGCGGCGTATCAACCAACCGCACCTGCGAAATCGGCCTGACCGCCGAAACCGGACGCAATTACCAGTCGATCGCCTATTTGCTGGAAAGATGCAGTCGACCGCAACCGGCGTGTTGAGGAATTCCCTAACTGGCGCAACACACCACTTTTGCTATGGTTCGCCCTGCCCCGTTCACCCGTCAAGGATCACCAGCCATGTACAAGAAGATCATCGTCGCCGTGACGACAGCGAAACCTCGCGCTGCGCCCTCGCCGAGGCAGTCAATATCGCGAAGGCCACCAACGCCCGGCTCCACATCGTTCATGTCGCCGATGAAGTGCTGCTGGGCATGCACCATCGCGCCGTGACGACGACGCTCGATTTCGAGCACGCGATGACGGCAATCCGCGACGCCGGCGTCACCATCCTCGAAGCGGCCCGTGCCACGGCCGGCGCAGCGGGCGTCGAGGCCGAGATCATCCTGCTCGAGACGATGAAGCGCCGCGTCTCCGAGGTTCTCGTCGACAAGGCACGCGAACTTGGCTGCGACCTGATCGTCATCGGTCGTCACGGCCAGCGCGGTCTCGCCCTGCTGCTCCTCGGCTCGGTCGCCGAGCAGGTCGCGAGATTGTCCGACGCCTCGGTCCTCCTGGTGCGCAAGCACTGATGCGGCCCGCAATGCCCGACGGCGACAAGGAAGAGCCGCTGCGCGCCGACATCCGGCTTCTCGGCCGGATTCTCGGCGACACCGTGCGCGAGCAGGAAGGGTCCGCGGTCTTCGAGATTGTCGAGCGCGTCCGCCAGACCGCCGTGCGCTTCGCCCGCGACGGCGACCCCGCCGCCCGCGCCGAACTCGCCGCCCTCCTCGACCCGCTGCCGCGCAACACGACGCAGGCGGTCGTCCGCGCCTTCAGCTACTTTCTGCAACTGGCCAACATCGCCGAGGACGAGCACCACGTCCGGCGCCGGCGCGCTCATGATCTGGCGGGTTCGCCGCCGCGCGAAGGCAGCCTCGTCCACGCCCTCGACCGCCTCGCCGAGAGCGAGGTCGCGCCGGAGGCCGTCGCCGATTTCTTCGCCCACGCGCTGGTCGCGCCGGTCCTCACCGCACATCCGACGGAGGTTCAGCGCCAGAGCCTGATCCGCAACCACCGCGACCTCGCCCACCTGCTCGACCAGCGCGAGCGCCAGCGCATGACGCCGGAGGAGGAAGCGGAGAACGACCTCGGCCTGGCCAACGCGATTCTGACCCTGTGGCAGTCGCGCATGCTGCGTCCGGTGCGCCTCAAGGTGCTGGACGAGGTCAAGAACGGCATCACCTACTTCAAGGAGACCTTCTTCAACGAACTGCCGCGCCTCTATGTGCAGGTCGCGCAGCAGTTGCACGCCCGCTACCCCGGGCAGACCTGGGCGCTGCCGCCTTTCTTCCGCATCGGCACCTGGATCGGCGGCGACCGTGACGGCAACCCGTTCGTCACCGCGGATATCCTGCGCGAAGCGCTGCGCCTGCAATCGGCGGCCGTGCTCGATCACTATCTTGAGGAAATTCACGAACTCGGTGGCGAACTGCCGCTCTCCAGCCTGCTGGTCCGGACCACGACCGAGCTCGACGAGCTTGCGGCACGTTCCACGGACCACTCGCCGCAACGGGACGACGAGCCCTACCGTCGCGCGCTGACGGGCATCTATGCCCGCGTCGCCGCGACCGCCCGCACGCTCGACCGCTTCGAACCGGTGCGCCATGAAATCGGCCAGGCCGAACCCTACGCCACCCCGGCCGATCTGCGCGCCGATCTCAAGGTGCTGTCCGCCTCGCTCAAGCAGAACGGCAGCGCCAGCCTCGCCGGCGGCCGCCTGCGCCGCCTGCTGCGGGCGGTGCAGGTGTTCGGCTTCCATCTGGCGCCGATCGACCTGCGCCAGAATTCCGAAGTCCATTCCCGCAGCGTTGCCGAACTCCTCGCCGCCGCCGGGCGTTGCCCCGATTACGAGGCACTTTCCGAGGTCGACCGCACCAGACTGCTGGTCGAGGAAATGGCGACGCCGCGCCCGCTCCATTCGCCCTATCTCGACTATTCCGAGGAGACCCGCGGCGAACTGGCGATCTTCTTCGCGGCCCGCGAGCTGCGCCAGCGCTACGGCGCCGCGGCACTGCCCAACTGCATCATCTCGAAGACCGACGGCGTCTCGGACCTGCTTGAACTGGCGCTGCTGCTCAAGGAGGCCGGCCTGCTGCGTCCCGGCAGCCAGCCACAACTCGACGTGAACATCATCCCGCTGTTCGAAACGATCGAGGATCTGCAGAAGAGCGCAGCGACGATGGATGACCTGTTCAGCCTGCCCGCCTACCGCGCCTTGATCGGCGCCCGCGGCGACGAACAGGAAGTCATGCTTGGCTACTCCGACAGCAACAAGGATGGCGGCTTCCTGACCTCGGGCTGGGAACTTTACAAGGCCGAGATCGAACTTACCCGTATCTGCCGCAGGCATGGCGTCCGGCTACGCCTGTTCCACGGTCGCGGCGGCTCGGTCGGNCGCGGCGGCGGCCCCAGCTATCACGCCATACTCGCCCAGCCCGCGGGCGCCGTGTCCGGCCAGATCCGCCTCACCGAACAGGGCGAGGTCATTTCGACCAAGTACGGCAACCCGGACACCGGTCGCCGCAACCTCGAAGTGCTGCTCGCGGCAACACTCGAAGCAAGCCTGACCGACCACGAGAACCGCGTCGAACCCGCCGAACAGTTCCACGCCGTGATGGACGAACTGTCGCAGCGCGCCTTCGCGGCCTACCGCAGCCTGGTCTATGAAACGCCCGGATTCACCACCTATTTCAGGCAGTCGACAGTCGTTTCCGAAATCGCGACCCTCAACATCGGCAGCCGCCCGGCCTCGCGCAAGCCGTCCGAACGCATCGAGGACCTGCGCGCCATCCCCTGGGTCTTCTCGTGGGCGCAGTGCCGCCTGATGCTGCCAGGCTGGTACGGCTTCGGTTCCGCGGTCGACGGCTTTCTGCAGGCCAATTCCGAAGGGCTGGCCACCTTGCGCCGGATGCTCCATGCCTGGCCCTTCTTCAGGAGCCTGCTGTCCAATATGGACATGGTGCTGGCCAAGACCGACCTCGCCATCGCCTCGCGCTATGCCGAACTCGTCGCCGATGCGGAACTGCGCGCCGGCATCTTCGAGCGCATCAGGGCCGAGTGGGAACTGACCCGCCGACACCTGCTGGACATTCTCGGACAGGACGACTTCCTTGCCGACAATCCACTGCTCAAGCGTTCGCTGCAGTTGCGCTCACCCTACCTGGACCCGCTCAACCACCTGCAGGTCGAACTGCTGAAGCGCCATCGCGCCGGGGAAACCGACGAGCGCGTCGCCCGCGGCATCCATCTTTCGATCAACGGCATCGCCTCCGGGTTGCGCAACAGCGGTTAGCATGGCCGCGATCAGGCGCACCGTCTTCTTCGTGTCCGACGGCACCGGCCTGACGGCGGAAGCGCTCGGCCACAGCCTTCTGAGCCAGTTCGAGGCTGTGGAATTCGCGCAGATCCGCATCCCCTTCCTCGACAGCATTGCCAAGGCGCACGCAGCCGTCGCCCGCATCAACGGCCAGAGCGAGAGTGACGGCATGCGCTCGATCGTTTTCACGACGCTCGTCGATCAGGATCTGGCGGACATCGTCCACCAAGCCGATGCCTACTGCCTGTCCTACTTCGACACCTTCCTGGCGCCGCTCGAAGCAGAACTGGGGGTCAAGTCCAGCCATACGGTCGGGCGCTCGCACGGGTCGGCCGACAGTTCCGAATACAAGAGGCGCATCGAGGCGATCAACTACACCCTGGCCCACGACGACGGCATCACCGACCACGATCTGGAACAGGCCGACGTGATCCTGGTCGCCGTGTCACGCTGCGGCAAGACGCCGACCTCGCTCTACCTGGCGATGCAGTTCGGTCTCAAGGCGGCCAATTTTCCGCTGATCCCCGAAGACTTCGAGCGCGGCCGACTGCCGGGAACCCTCGAAAGGCAACGCGGCAAACTGTTCGGCCTGACCATCCAGCCCGAGCGCCTGCACAGCATCCGCGAGGAAAGGCGGCCCGGCAGCAATTACGCCTCGCTGGCCAACTGTCGCCAAGAGGTTGCCGAAGCGGAAAAGATGATGCGCCGCGAGGGAATCCGCTGGCTGGATTCGTCGACCAAATCGATCGAGGAGATCTCGACGACCGTCCTCCAGGAACTGCATCTGCGCTAGCCTGCCCGGCACCTCCGGGATCCGGGCGCGCCGCCGACCCGACCAGGCCGGCGCGGTCGCGAAGACCGGAGTGCCGGCGCCGCGCGCTTATTGCTTGCCGGGTTGCGGCGGGTAATAGCCGACACCCACCGCGTAGTCTCCGACACGTTCGAGATAGGTGATCTTGCTCTCCTGCCGGCGCGTCACCGGATTCAGCCAGGTGTAGCGCAGTTCGCCGGTGCCCCTGGCCGCAGCCTTGGCCACCTCGACCGATTCCGGGAAGATGCGCTTGCCGCTGATGTCGGTCACCTTATCGACCTTGCGCCCGACCAGCCGCGGCGTCCCGCCGCTGGCATGCATGACATGATCGTCGATGCCGACGACGAAGACATAGACGTCATCGTGGACAAACGCGCCGTTGATGTCGTTGATGCGGGCGAAGGCCGCCTTCGGATCCTGCCGGACAGCATCGACCGCCCTGGCCAGCATCGCCCTGGCTTCGTCAGGAGTCGCATGCGAATTGTAGTAGCCGACGGCTATGACTGCGTCACCCGACTTCCTGTAATAGGCAACTTTGTTCTCGATCCTGCCGTGCTCGCCGTTGAGCCAGCGGTATTGGATCGACCCACTGCCCCAGTTCCTGGCGCCGGCCAGCATCTCCTTGATGAACTGCTTGCCTTCCGCATCCCTGAGTTCCCGCACGTCACGCCCGACCAGCGTCACCGACGATCCGCCGCTGGCTTGCATCACGCCGTTCGCGCCGACGACATAGACGTAGAGATCGCCTTCCTGGTAAGGGCCAACCATGCTGAAATCGACCAGCGCCCGCCCGGGGTCCTTCTCGTAGGCGGCGACGGCACGATCGAGCAAGGCCTGCGCACGCGCGGCATCATTGGCGGGCGCCGAAGTCGCGACTGCGTTTGTGGTCGCCCTGGTCACCTCACCGGCGGCAGCGGGCAAGCCGGCGCAACCGACGAGCAGCATGCCGGCCACGCCAAGGGTCTGGAATGTCTTGGTCATCGGGGGTCTTCCTGGCAAGTGAAACGTGAAGCGCGCGAATTCGCTCGATCCAGGCGCAGTCTACCGACGACCAATCGTTGAAGGTTGGCTATTGCCTCTACTTCGCCGTCGTAGCGCGGCGTTTGCCACCTGCCGTTCCACGGCGCCGCAGGCATTCGAACAGGCAGACGACGGCAGCAGCAGCGACGTTGAGCGAATCGGCGGCGCCCGGCATCGGAATCTGCACGCGCAGGCGGGCGGCGGCGATGGTGATGGTCATCGCGCAGCAGGTGGCAACGAAGCCGGCGCGGGAACCCCGCTCACCCGCCAGCCGCCATGAATCCGGGCCCGAGGTAGCGGTCAAGGAGGCGGCGCTCTTCGGCCATCGCCTCCGCTTCGACGGCGCGCACGCAGGCCATGTACTCGAGCGTCGCGGGCGACGGCGTGCGCCCGCGCCGGGTCACGAATCCGTAGCCGGTCCGCTGCCAGGGCAGGTGCAGGTCGAGGATGGCCAGTTCGCCGCGCTCGAGACCCTGCGCAACGATCCCGATGGGGGTAAGCATGACCGCATCGGAAACAGCCGCGATCTGCTGCCCGAAGCTGATCGCATCGAGGGAAACCGCCGGGAAGAACAACCCCTTGTCCGCGTCGGCATGGCCGGCCGCCGGAAAATCGCCGAAAAAGCNGACGAGCTGGCGCGGCAGCGNGGAACAGATCAGCCGATAGGCGAGGACATCTGCCAGGGAGAGGTCTTTCCGCCCGGCCAGCGGATGATCGCCGCGCACCACCCAGAAACCGACATGCTGGGGCAAGAGCTCGAGCTGCAGTCGGGAATCGTCGCCCCATTCGCGCAGGTCGGCGATGCCGAGGTCGACCGAACCGTCGAGGACCAACTCGACTGCCCCGCGCGGGCTCTGCTGGGCGAGGCGGACGCGCAATCCGCCGCGCGAGCCGAGCAGGCGGGAAAGCGCCCGGCCGGCTGAAATGGCGTGCGGGAAGGGCCCGGCGACGATGGACAGTTCGCCGACCTCCAGGCCCTGCATGAGGTCGAGTTCGCGCTGCAATTCCTGCCCGCGGCGCAGGATGTCCTGCCCACGCTCGATGACGACGCAGCCGTAGTCGGTCGGGATGACCCCATCGCGCGTACGGTCGAACAGCGCGACCCCGAGCGCTTCCTCGAGACGCGCGATGCTACGCGACAGGGCGGGCTGGGAAAGGTGCAGCTGTTCGGCGGCGCGCGCAAAGTTGCGGTGCCGAGCGAGCGCCAGCACGTGCCGGATGAGGCGGGTATCGATGTCCATGCATAATTATTATCGATTCAATGAATTCTTGTCACTGGACGTATGGCAAATCGACATGATTTACTCGCGCGGCCTGAAGGTGTCGGTGATTCGGATTTCGCCAGGATCCCCTGCTTCACCTGTACGGCACAAGATCTGAAGAGCGAATCATTCTGAGCCTCGATGGATGCAAGCGAGATTGCACTGGCCTCCCGCATTGCCCCATCTATCCGACATCCCCCAGAGAGGTGAATTCATGAAACAACCATTCCTGCACAGCCTGTTTCGCACCATCGCGGCCGTGACGGTCGCGCTGGTTGCGGCGACCGGCGCCTGGGCCCAGGGCAAGCCCAATATCCTGATCATCTGGGGCGACGACATCGGCCAGTTCAACATCAGCGCCTACAACCGCGGCATGATGGGCTACAAGACGCCCAACATCGATCGCATCGCCAGCGAAGGCGCGCTGTTTACCGACTGGTACGGCCAGCAGAGCTGCACCGCGGGTCGCGCCGCCTTCATCACCGGCCAGTCGCCGATCCGCACCGGGCTGACCAAGGTCGGCCTTCCGGGCGCGCCCGAAGGCATGAAGAAGGAGGACCCAACCATTGCCACGATGCTGCGGGCTAAGGGCTACATGACCGGCCAGTTCGGCAAGAACCATCTCGGCGACCGCGATGAGATGCTGCCCACCGCGCACGGCTTTGACGAGTTCTTCGGAAACCTCTATCACCTGAACGCCGAGGAGGAGCCGGAGAACCCAGACTACCCGAAGAACCCCGATTTCAAGAAGAAGTTCGGCCCCCGCGGCGTGATCCACAGCTTCGCCAATGGCAAGATCACCGACACGGGCCCGCTGACGCGCAAGCGCATGGAGACGATCGACGAGGAAGTCACGGCCAAGGCGCTCGATTTCATGGAGCGTGCCAAGAAGGCCGACAAGCCCTTCTTCCTCTGGTGGAACTCGACGCGCATGCACGTCTGGACGCACCTGAAGGCGGAGTCGCAGGGCAAGACCGGCCTGGGCGTCGCCGACGGCATGGTCGAGCACGACGGGCACGTCGGGCAGGTGCTCGCCAAGCTCAAGGAACTGGGCCTCGACGAGAACACCATCGTCATGTACGCCACCGACAACGGCGCGGAAACCTTCACATGGCCCGATGGTGGCACGACGATGTTCCGCGGCGAGAAGAACACCAATTGGGAGGGCGGCTACCGTGTGCCGACGATGATCAAGTGGCCGGGCGTCATCAAGCCGGGTACGGTGGTGAACAACGTCGGTGCGCACGAGGACATGTTCCTCACCCTGGTCAACGCCGCGGGCGGTCAGAGCGTCAAGGAAGACCTGAAGAAGGGCCTGAAGGTGGGCGACCGAACCTACAAGGTGCACCTGGACGGCTACGACCTGGGCCCCGCGCTCGCCGGCAAGGCNCCGTGGCCGCGCCGCGAGTTCTTCTATTGGACAGACGACGGCAGCGTCGCCGCGATCCGCTACGACGACTGGAAGATGGTCTTCCTCGAGCAGCGCGGGCACGGCTTCGACGTCTGGCAGGAGCCCTTCGTGACGCTGCGCCTTCCCAAGCTTTTCAACCTGCGCTCCGACCCGTTCGAGCGCGCGGACCACGAGGCCATCGGCTACTCGAAGTGGCGCTTCGACCGCGCCTTCCTCATAGCACCGGCTGGCGCTTACGTCGCCAACTGGCTGCAGAGTTTCCGCGAGTTCCCGCCACGCCAGAAGCCGGGCAGTTTCAACCTGGAACGCGTGATGGAGGCCGTCTCGAAGCCGGCCAAGAACTGACCGCGCCCGCCGTCCCGGCACCTATGCGACGGGCCACACGCGAAAGCGCTGTGGCCCGTTCTTTGTTTGATCATCGGGAGTAAAACCGCCATGAACGGCAATTCAATCAGGAATCTGCTCAGGGCAATTGTCGTGACCATCGTGTTCGCCACCGGGTTGGCGCAGGCAGCCGANCCCCTGCCTTCGTGGAACGATGGAGCGGCCAGGCAGGCCATCGTCGATTTCGTAACGCGGACGACGACGCCCGGCTCGCCCGACTTCATCGCCATTCCGGAACGCATCGCCGTGTTCGACAACGACGGCACCCTTTGGCCGGAAAACCCGATGCCCTTCCAACTGGCTTTCGTCATCGACGAGCTGAAGCGGCGTGTCCCCAACGAGCCCAAGCTGGCCGAAGACCCGATGGTCAAGGCGGCACTCGCCGGCGACATGGAGAAACTGCTTTCCGGGAAGCACCACGACGGCTTGTTGCATGTCATCGCACTGACCCATGCCGGAATGAGCACCGGCGAATTTTCCGCTGCCGTCGAGCGCTGGCTGGCCTCGGCGCGCCATCCCCGCTTCGGCCTGCCCTACGACCAACTGGCTTACCAGCCGATGCTCGAAGTGTTGGCCTACCTGCGGGCGAACGGTTTCAAGACCTTCATCGTGTCGGGTGGCGGCGCCGACTTCATGCGCGTCTTTGCTGAACGGGTCTATGGTATCCCGCCCGAACAGGTGGTCGGCTCGACGGCGCGGACCACCTTCGAATTGCGCGAGAGCGGACCGGTGCTGGTCAAGACTATGGACCACCTCTTCGTGGACGACAAGGCAGGCAAGCCGGTGGGCATCCATCAATTCATCGGGCGCCGGCCGATCGCCTGTTTCGGCAACAGCGACGGCGACCTGGCGATGCTGCAGTACACTACGGTCAACAACCCGCGCCCCAGCTTCGGCCTGATCGTCCACCATACCGATGCAAAGCGCGAATACGCCTACGATGCGGTGACCAAGAGTAGCGGCAAGCTGGTCGAGGCCCGNCAGGAGGCACCGCTGCGCGGATGGACAGTGGTGGACATGGAACGCGACTGGAACATCGTTTACTCTGGCCATTGAAGAGCTGATCTCCCCGATGACCCGCAAGAAGCGCCCGCCGGCCCGCCCCCGTCGAACCTGCAGGTCCGCTGCACGATGTGTCCCCGGCCGGGCCGGCGCCGCGCAGTCGGCTGGTCCTCGGGTTCGCCGTGCTGGCAATGCTGGCGGCGGCGCTGCTGGCCTACGTCTTCCTGGCCGGCAATGGGAAGCCGGCCGCGACCGGCGCCGTACCGGCGGCGTCGGGCCTGCCGATGGGCAAGGCCGAGTATCTGGGCGCGGCCGCCTGCGCCGAATGCCATGCCGGCGAGGCCAAGGACTGGCAGGGTTCGCAGCACGCGCGGGCCATGCAGCATGCCACCGGACGGACGGTGCTCGGCGATTTTGCCAATGCCCGCTTCACCCATGCCGGGGTGACCACCACCTTCTTCCGCCGCGACGGCCGGTTCATGGTCAATACCGACGGGCCGGATAGCAAGCTGGCTGATTTCGAAGTCACCCATACCTTCGGCGTCGAGCCGCTGCAGCAGTACCTGATCCAGTTCCCCGGCGGCCGCCTGCAGGCGCTNGGGGTGGCCTGGGACAGCCGGCCGAAGCAGGCCGGCGGGCAACGCTGGTTCCACCTCTATCCCGACCGGAAGCCCAAGGCCGGCGACCCGTTGCACTGGACCGGGATCGACCAGAACTGGAACTACCAGTGCGCCGACTGCCATTCGACCAACCTGCGCAAGGGCTATGACCCGGCTGCCGGCGCCTTCAAGACGACGGCGACCGACCGCAGCGTCGGCTGCGAGTCCTGCCACGGGCCGGGCTCGCGGCATGTGGCCTGGGCGAGGAAGGAAGGCTACCGCGAGGCGCTGGCCGGCAAGGGCCTGGTGGTTTCCCTCGGCGAGCGGCGGGACGTGCATTGGGTGCTCGACGCGCAGACCGGGAACGCACGGCGCTCGCACCCGCGCGACACGAATCTCGAGGTCGAAACCTGCGCCCGCTGCCACGCGCGGCGCGGGCAGTTCTCCGACGAATGGCAGCCGGGCCAGCCGTTCGGCGATGCCTTCCGGACCTCGCTGCTNGACCCCGGCCTTTACCACGTCGACGGGCAGATGCGCGACGAGGTGTTCAATCACGCGTCCTTCCTGCAGAGCAGGATGCACGCGCAGGGGGTGACCTGTTCGGACTGCCACGAGCCGCACGGCGGCAAGCTGCACGTCCCGGGCAACGGCGTCTGCGCCCAGTGCCACATGCCGACCACGACCTACATGGTGGTCGACCCGCGCCATGACCACAGCTTTCGCATTCCCCGCCCGGACCGCAGCGTGACGCTCGGCGTGCCCAATGCGTGCAACAACTGCCATACCAAGGAGCGTCCTGCCTGGGCCGCGGCGGCAGTGGCCCGCTGGTTCCCGCAGCGCAAGCCGGGCTTCCAGAGCTTTGCCGAAGCCTTCCACGACGGCGACCGTGGCGCACCGGGTGCCCAGGCATCCCTGGTGGCGATTGCCGATGAATCCGGACAGCCGGGCATCGTGCGCGCCAGTGCGCTGCATCGCCTGGGCGGCTTCCTGAGTCCGCAGACCTTGCCGACCGTCAGCAAGGGGCTCGCTGACCGCGATCCGCTGGTGCGTGCTGCATCGGCCCAGGCGCTCGCCGGTGCCGATGTGCGCACGCGGAAGCGGCTGCTGCCGCCTCTGCTCGACGATCCGGTCCGTGAAGTACGCATGGAGGCGGCACGCAGCCTCGCCAGCGATGCCGAGGCGGCTCTTGCGCCGCACGAGCGGATCCGCTTCGACAACGCGCTCGGCGAGTGGATCGCCGCGCAAGGCTTCAATGCCGACCGTCCCGAAGCGAATGTTGCGCTGGGCACGCTGTTCGCCCTGCGCGGTGACTTCGCGGGTGCCGAAGCGGCCTATCGACGTGCGATCGAGATCGATCCGACCTATGTCGANGGCGTCCATCAACCTGGCCGACCTCTTCCGGGCGCAGGCGCGGGATCCGGAGGCCGAGCGGACGCTGCGCGCGGCGCTCGTGCGCTCGCCACGTTCGGCGCCACTGCATCATGCGTTGGGGCTTGCGCTGGTGCGCCAGCAGCGCAAGCCCGAAGCCCTCGCCGAGCTTGGCCGCGCTGTCAGCCTGGCACCGGCCGACGCCCGTTTCGCGTACGTGTATGGCGTGGCGCTCAACGACACGGGCAAGCGCGCCGAGGCGCTGCGCGTGCTCAATGCCGCCCTGGCGCACAGCCCNNCTACGACCGCGACCTGCTCACGGCCCTGGTCAGCTACCAGCTGGCTGCCAGCAACGCGGCAGCAGCACGCCGGCACGCCAACTTGCTGCGCGAACTCGAGCCGGGCAATCCCGACTTCGAGCGCATGGCGCGCGAGTTGTCCGGCGCCCCGGGATAATGCCGTTCCCGGCGGATTCGTAGCCGGTCCGCATCCGGGCGGGTGCGATTCTCAGTTCGAAACGCTTGCCGATCGCCCGGCCGGCAACCAAGCACCCTGCCGGAAGAATCTCCGGCAACGGGCTCAGAAAGACTTCTGGAATTGCCCCGGCGCCGGGTTGCGTGCCACCGGTTCGCCGCGCATCTGCTCTTGCCCCAGATCGCCGGCCAGCGCCTCGTAATACTGGCGGCCGTGGAACACAGTCGCCTCGTCTTCGCTGGCCAGTACCCCGGAAGTACCTCCGGTCGCCGCCGGGGTGGAGCCGGCCGCACCGGCAGGCAGGGCGTAACGACCGCTCGCCGTCTTGCTCGCCGCGAGCGCCGCTTCGACGCGCTTTTTCATCGCCGCATCGACTTCGACCAGCGTAATCGAGCCATCCCGGTTGACATCGATCTCGTCAAAGTATTGCGGCATGCGCGGGAAAGCCGCGTAGGCCTCCGCACGCGTCAGCTTGCCGTCCTTGTCGGTATCAGCCGCCTTGAAGCGCTTGGCGAAGGTCACGGAATCGAAGTTGGTCTGGGCGACCACGGCGAGCGGTACAGCAAGGGCCAGGGCGAACAAGATGCGTGGGAGGATCATGGCAGTAGCAAGGAGGTTCAAATCAACAATTATGCCTTAACGCAGGCGTCGCTAAAGCGAGCGCCGGCGAACCGTCTCGAACAAACAGACCGCCGCGGCCGCGGCGACGTTGAGCGACTCGACCGCGCCGGGCATCGGGATGCGCACTTGCAGGCGGGCGGCGGCGAGCAGTTCCTGACGCACGCCCTGCCCTTCGGAGCCGAAAATCCATGCGAGCGGGCCGTCCAGGTCGACCGCATAGAGGAGCGGGCATCGGGGCCGAGTGTCGTGACCACGGTCGTTCCCCGGTAGCCGGCCATGAAGCCGGCCAGGTCGGCATCCTCGACGACATTCATGGCGAAATGGGCGCCCTGCCCGGCGCGCAGGACCTTGGGCGACCACGCCGCGGCGCAGCCGGGGCCGAGCAGCGCCTGGCAGATGCCGGCGGCGGCCGCGGTGCGCAGCAGGGTGCCGACGTTGCCCGGATACTGCACGCCGTCGAGCAAAATGGCGTCTTTTGCGGGTCGACCGCAACCGTCGCCGGGAGCGCCGCGACGCCGACGAGGCCGCTCGGCGTCTCGACGAGGCCGAGGTCGCGCATCAGCGCATCAGCGATGACCGTGATCTCGCGGCTGGCGACGAAGCGGGCGACCTCGCCCCCTCCAGCGCCGAGGCAGCGACAACCAGAGCCTCCACCGGGCCGCAGGACTGCTCGCAGGCCTCGACCAGATGCACGCCGTCGAGCAGCATGCGGCCGGCCTGGCGCCGCTCGCGGCCGGAACCGGCCAGCTTCCGGAGCTGCTTGTAGAATGTGTTGTCGCGCGATGCGATGTGCTTCACAGCAGCGTCAGCTGGGCGACCGGCCCAAAGCTCCTGCGGTGGGCCGAAATCGGTCCGTGCTCGCGCAGCGCGCGGCAGTGGGCTTCGGTCGGATACCCCATGTGGCGGCCGAAACCGTATTGCGGGTAGGCGGCGTCGAGCACGCGCATGCCGGCATCGCGCACGGTCTTGGCTAGGATGGAGGCGGCGGCGATGGCGGCGATCTTGCCGTCGCCCTTGACGACGGCCTCGACCGGGATAGCGAGGCGCGGACAGCGGTTGCCATCGACCAGCGCGCGCTCCGGGCGTACGGCGAGGCCGGCGACTGCACGCTGCATGGCGAGCAGGCTCGCGTGCAGGATGTTGAGGCGGTCGATCTCCTCGACGCTGGCCTCGGCTACCGCCCACGCTAGAGCCTCTGCGCGTATGATAAGCGCCAGTTCGTCGCGGCGCCTTTCGGAGAGCTTCTTGGAGTCGTTCAGCCCGGAGATCGGCCGCGCCGGGTCGAGGATGACGGCTGCCGCGACCACTGGCCCGGCCAGCGGTCCGCGCCCGGCCTCGTCGACGCCACAGACGAGGCTGGGGAGGAGGATCAGCTCAGGCATGCGAGGACCGCGTCGGCGGCCTTCTCGGCGTTGTTTTGGCGCAGCTGCAGGTGAATGTCGGTGAACGTCTCGGCCACCGCCGCCGCGTTCTCCTTGTCCGCGTAGAGCTTGAACAGGGCCTCGGCGAGGTTTTCCGGGGTGGCCTGGTCCTGCAGGATCTCGGGCACCACGAAGCGCCCGGCCAGCACGTTGGGCAGGCCGACCCAAGGCAGGTGAGANNCGAGGCGCTTGCCCAGCCAGTAGTTGAAGCCGGCCATCTTGTAGGTAATGACCATCGGCCGCTTGACCAGCGCCGCCTCGAGGGTCGCGGTGCCGCTGGCGACCAGCGAGATGTCCGCCGCGCCCAAGGCCTCGCGCGCGTGTCCGAACAGCAGCCGGAACGGGACATCGCTGGCCTGCTCGTCGAAGATCGCCTTCTCGAACTGCAGGCGCGTCTCGCGTGTGGTGAGCGGGACGACGAACAGGGCATTCGGCAGGTATTTCTCGCAGATCAGCCTGGCGGTGCGGACGAAAGTGGCCGCCATTTTTCNCAGTTCGCCGCGCCGGCTGCCCGGCAGAAGGGCGATCACCGGCAGATCGAGTGGCAGCGCGAGCTTCTCGCGCACGGCGTAGCGGTCAGTCTCGAGCGGGATCTGGTCGGCGAAGGGGTGGCCGACGTAGGTTACCGGGATGCCGGCCTTCTCGTAGAGCGGTGGCTCCATCGGAAACAGCGCCAGGACCCGCGAGACGGCACGGCCGATCGTCTTGATGCGGCCGCCGCGCCATGCCCAGATCGACGGGCTGACGTAGTGGATCGTCGGAATGCCGGCCTTCTTGAGGCCGGTTTCGAGTGCGAGGTTGAAGTCGGGAGCGTCGATGCCGATGAAGACATCGGGCTTCAGGTCGAGGAGGCGCCTCTTCAACTGGCGGCGGATGCCGGTTATCTCGCGGGCGTGCTTCAACGCATCGACGTAGCCCATGACCGACAACTTGTCCATCGGCCACCAGGGATCGAAACCCTGCCCCTCCATGGCCGGGCCGCCGATGCCGAAGAAGACGGCGTCAGGCAGCCGGCTCCTGAGCGCCGCAATGAGGTGTGCGCCGAGGAGGTCGCCGGAGGCCTCGCCGGCCACCAGAGCGACCCGTAACGCCTTGCCCATCAGCGAATGATGCCGCGCTTGGACGTTTCGAGGAAATCAACCATGAGCTGAACATCCGGCTGCGTTTTCGCCTGCTCGGCCAGCTTGCCCTTGGCCTCCTCGAGCAACAGTCCGGATTTGTAAAGGGTCCGATAGGCGCGCTTGAGCTCGGTGATGGCCTCGCTGGTGAAGCCGCGGCGCCTGAGTCCCTCGACGTGGATGCCATAGGGTTGTGCGGTATTGCCGGCAACCATGAGGTAGGGCGGCACATCCTGGAGGACGAGCGACGAGGCGGCGGTGATCACGTGCGCGCCGATGCGGCAGAACTGGTGCACGCCCGTAAACCCGCCGAATATGACGAGGTCGTCGACCGTGACATGCCCGGCCAGCGAAGCACCGTTGGCAAAAATGGTCTTGTTGCCGACGTGGCAGTCATGCGCGATGTGCACGTAGGCCATGATCCAGTTGTCGTCGCCGAGGCTGGTCACGCCGCCGCCCTGAACTGTGCCCAGATTGAAGGTGCAAAACTCGCGGATCGTATTGCGATCGCCGATTTCCAGGCGGGTCGGCTCGCCGGCGTATTTCTTGTCCTGCGGCATCTCGCCCAGTGAACAGAACTGGAATATGCGGTTCTCGCGGCCGATCCGGGTATGCCCCTTGATCACGACATGCGGACCGATCTCGGTGTCGTCACCGATTTCGACATCCGGACCGATGATCGAATAAGGGCCGATGTCGACGTTGGCGCCTATCCTGGCGCCGGAATCGACAATGGCTGCGGGATGGATCATTTCAGATGTCCCGCTTGGCCGACATCAGCCGTGCCTCGGCCACCAGTTGATCATCGACGCGGGCCTCGGCCTTGAATTTCCAGACCCCGCGCATGTGCCGCTCGATCTCCACGTGCAGGTGCAGCTGGTCACCGGGCATCACCGGCTTCTTGAAGCGCGCCTCGTCGATCCCGGCAAAGAAGAAAAGACTGTTCGGGGTCGGCTTCTCGCCGGCGGTCCTGAACGCCAGGATGCCCGCGGCCTGGGCGAGCGCTTCCATGATCAGCACCCCGGCATGACCGGATACCCCGGGAAATGCCCGACAAAGTGCGGCTCGTTGATGCTGACGTTCTTGTAGGCGTGGATCCACTTGCCCGGTTCGATGGCGACGACGCGGTCGACAAGCAGGAAAGGATAGCGCTGCGGCAGGTGTTCAAGAACTTCCATGATATCCATTTGATCAATCCCTTCGTTCAGCTTGTTTAAGTAATTTCTCAATATTCGCGACACGCTCAGCGAGGTGCGACAGGCGCCGGATATGCGCCGCATTGCGCACCCATTCGTCGTGGGTGTCGAGCGGGAAAACGCTGGTGTACAGCCCGGGTTGGGCGATGCTCTTCATGACCAGCGAGCCGCCGGAAATCGTCGTTCCGGGCGCCAGCGTGACGTGCCCCGATATCATTCCGGCCCCGCCGACGATGCAGTGCTCGCCCAGGGTGACGCTGCCGGCAATACCGGTGCAGCCGGCGAGCACGCTGTGCGGCCCGATGTTGCAGTTATGCCCAACCTGGACCAGGTTGTCGATCTTGCAGCCGTCACCGATCACCGTATCGTCGAGAGCGCCGCGGTCGACCGTCGTATTGGAACCAATTTCGACGTCATCGCCGATGCGGACCGAGCCGAGTTGCGGGATTTTGAGCCACTGCCGACCCTCCGGCGCAAACCCGAAGCCGTCGCCGCCGATCACCGCGCCAGAATGCAGGATCGCGCGCTTGCCGAGGCGACAGCCGTGGTAGATGGTGACATTTGCATAGAGGAGACTGCCGTCGCCGATGGTGACGTTGTCGCCGATAACGCAGCCGGCATGAATCACCACGTTCTCGCCCAGCGCCACGTCACGACCGATGCTGACGTGCGGACCGACCGCTGCGCTTGCCGGCAGCGGCGACCCGCTCGCCACCGAAGGATGAACACCGCTGAACCCTGCCCGGTCCGGGTTGAGCAGGCCGGCAACCCGCGCGTAGTAGGCGTAGGGATCGCCGGTGACGATGCGCGGCCCGGCAAAGTCATCGGCAAATGGGGGCGCGACGATGACCGCGGACGCCCTGGTCATCTGCAACTGGTTCCGGTATTTCCGGTTGGACAGGAAGGCTATATCCCCGGCACCGGCAGACGCCAAGGTCGCGACACGCAGGATCTCGGTTTGCCCGTCCCCAAGTACATCGCCGCCCAGTTGGGCGGCGATGTCGGAAAGCGTCAGAATTACCGCGCCCTGCCGGGACATTACTTGCCTTCGGCCAGCGCCTTGATCACCCGGTCGGTGATGTCCAGTCGCGGACTCACCCAGACCACGTCCTGAAGAATCAGATCGAATTTTTCCGCGTCGGCGATCTGCTTGATCGCCTTGTTGGCCTTTTCGATCACGGCCGCGTTCTCCTCGTTCTGGCGCAGGTTCAGGTCTTCGCGGAACTCGCGCTGGCGGCGCTGGAACTCGCGGGAAAGGTCGGCGAACTCTTTCTCCTTCGCCCGGCGTTCCGATTCGCTCATCGTGACGGCGTTTTTCTCGAGGCCTTCCTGCAGGTCCTTGAGCTGCTTGGCCATGCGTTGCAGATCCTGATCGCGCTTGCCGAACTCGCCTTCGAGCTTCTTGCCCGCCTTCTGCGCGGCCGGCGCATCACGGAAGATGCGCTGGGTATTGACGTAGCCGACCTTCAACTCGGCCACGGCCTCGCCGGCAAGAAACACGGCGGAGAGAAAAGATGCGACTACTAGTGACTTGGCTTTCAACGTGACACTCCTGAATCAGAAATTTGTACCCAACTGGAACTGGAAGCGCTCGATCTTGTCGTACGGCCCTTCGTTAAACGGAACGGCGTAACTAAACTTCAGCGGTCCCATCGGCGAAATCCAGGCGAAGGACAGACCGGNCGGAGTAGCGCAATCCTAGGTCGACGGATGCATTGAGTAACGGGTCTCCCTTGCAGAGGTCTTCCGTGCTGATCACTCCCTTACAGGATCCGTTCACGTAAACCTGGCCGAAATCGAAAAACANNATCCCAGTCTGACACTTCTTTCCATGCCCGGAACACCCCACAACAGTTCGGCCTGGCCGACGACACGCTCGTTGCCACCAATCGCGTAGGTCTGGCTAGGATCCACAAAGTTCCGGGTCTGCGGCCCGAGACTTCCGGCCTTGAAACCGCGAACCGAATTGACGCCGCCGGCATAGAAATTCTTGTAGAACGGCAGGTTTTCCGTGCTGCCGTAGCTGTCGGCATAACCGACCTCGCCATTCAGCATCAGCGTGAACGACTTGGACAAGGCAATGTAGCGCTGCAGCTGATACGAAGCCCGGTAGAAGGTCAGGTCACCGCCGGGAACCGCCACTTCCAGGGCGGCCTTCTGATACCAGCCGGTGGTCGGGAACAGGAAGCTGTCCTTGCCGTCGCTCACCCACGCTGCCGTGACCGGAATGGTCCAGTTGCTCGCGGTCGGGTTGTCAAAGGTGCCGCCCGATTGCAGGACAAATTCCTGTATCTGGGGAGAACTGGTGGAGAAGGCGGTGATTTCCGTATTGTCGACGCCGAATCCAAAACTCAGGGCCTGCTTTTCGCCGATCGGAAAGCCGAACCGCACCGCACCGCCGTACGATGTGGACTTGTACGGGGTGACCGAGGTCGAAGTCGTATCAACCTTGCGGTAATAGAGGTCGAAGCCCTGGCTTATGCCGTCCACCGTGAAATACGGGTTGGTGTAGGAAAACGAATAGAGCGTGTTGATCTTGCCGGTATTGACGGCAAGCGCTACATTGTTGCCGCTGCCCAGGAAGTTGTTCTGGGATATCGAGGCGGACAGCACCAGCTTTTCAGTACTGGAATAGCCGGCACCCGCCATCAGGTTGCCGGTCGGCTTCTCGACGACATTTACATTGACGTCCACCTGGTCCGCAGTCCCCGGCACTGCCGGCGTCTCGGTTGTCGTCGATTCGAAATAGCCAAGCCGGTCCAGACGGGTCTTCGAGAGGGCAACGCGCTCGGAGTCGTACCACCCGCCTTCCATCTGGCGCAGTTCGCGGCGGATGACTTCATCCCGCGTCCGGGTATTGCCGGTCACGTTGATCCGCCTGACGTNGACCCGCTTGCCCGGATCGATGAAAATGGTAAACGCGACTTGGCGCTTTTCCTTGTCGATCTCGGGAGCCGCGTTGACGTTGGCGAATGCGTAGCCCTCCTTCCCGAGCCGTTCGCCGATCGCCTTGGTCGTATCGTTGAGCCGCCCGCGGGAAAAGGCGTCGCCTGCCTTGACGAGGACCAGTTTGTCGAGTTCCTCTTCGCTGATCGAGAAATCGCCGGCCAGCTTGACCGAGGAAACCTGATACCTCTCCCCTTCATTCACGTTGATCGTAATGAAGACGTCGGTCTTTTCCGGCGATATCGAGACCTGGGTCGAGTCGATGGCAAACTCGAGGAAGCCGCGGTCCATGTAGAACGACTTGAGTCTCTCGAGGTCGGCTCCCAGCTTCTGCCTGGAATACTGGTCGTTCTTGGTGTACCAGGTGATCCAGCCAGGCGTCGTGAGCTGGAACTGGCTGAGCAATTCCTTCTCGCTGAATTCCTTGGCGCCGACGATGTTGATCTGCCTGATCTTGGCGGAACCACCTTCCTCGACATTGAAGTTGATGCCGACCCGGTTGCGCTCGAGCGGCGTCACCGTCGTCGTGATCGTCACCGCGTACTTGCCGCGGGTCAGGTACTGTCGCTTCAACTCCTGCTCGGCCTTGTCGAGTTGCGCGCGATCGAAGATCCGCCCGTCGGCGATGCCGATCTCCTTGAGCGCCTTGAGAATGACCTCCTTGTCGAACTCCTTCAACCCGACGAAATCGATCTGCGCGATCGCCGGGCGCTCCTGCACGACGACGACCATGACGTTGCCTTCAGCCTCTATGCGGACATCCTTGAAGAAACCGGTCGCATACAGTGCCTTGATCGCCTGGGCGGCCTTTTCCTCGGTCAGCGTGTCGCCGACCTTGAGCGGAAGATAGCTGAAGATCGTTCCTGCTTCGGTGCGCTGGATCCCCTCGACGCGGATGTCCTGGACGGTAAACGCCTGGAATGCCGCCGCGGGCAGCGAGAACAGTCCAGCGACCAGGAGGGAAAGCAGGGATTTCTTCATCATTCAGCCGGAAAGCAGGCGGTTCATGTCGTTGAAAAAGGCGAAAGCCATCAAGACGAAAAGAATGGAGAGTCCGATCTGCTGGGCAATCTCCATGGCCCGGTCGGTAAGGGGCCTGCGTCTGACGACTTCAATCATATGATACAGCAAATGTCNCCCGTCCAGAACCGGGATCGGGAGCAGATTGAGAACCCCAAGGCTGATGCTGATCAGGGCCATGAACTTCAGGTAATAATCCACACCCAGGCGCGCCGACTGGCCCGCGTAGTCGGCGATCGTCACCGGCCCCGCTAGATTGCGCCACGAAACCTCGCCGGTGACCATCTTGCCCAGCATCACCAGGCTGAAAACCGACTTGTCCCAGGTTTCCGCAAGCGCCTTGCCGCCCGCCGCCAGGAATCCGTAACGCACGAATACCCTGACCTCGCGGCCATCACGATTGTCGGCAACCGCGACGCCAATCCGGCCGATCCGCTTGCCGCGCTCGGAAATAGCCTCGGGGACCACGTCGACCGCAACCGCCGCCCCGTTGCGCGACAGGTCGATGCGCACCTGGCGATCGCCAGCGCCACGCACCTGCAGCACGAAGTCGTGCCAGTTGCGCACCTCGACTCCGTCAACCGCGAGTATCATGTCGCCGCTGCGGATTCCGGCAACCTCGCCGGGGCTGCCGGGCATCACCTTGCCGATGACCGGCGGCAGGTCCGGGCGGAAGAACCTGATCCCCAGACGGTCCAGCGCGTCGCCTTCCCATCCCTCGTCACCCGCAGCCTGCAACGGCAAGCGGCGGACCGCGATCTCGCGCTGCTCGTTGATCACTTCCAGATCGGCGCTTTCCTGACTGGCAGCCTTCCGCAGCAAGGTCCAGCGCAGATCGTTCCAGGTAGCCACCGCCTGTCCATCGATCGTCCGCACCTGTTCGCCATTGACGACGCCGGCGATGGCGGCCGGCGATGCCACCGGCGGCGTTCCGAGAATCGGCAGCAGTTCGTCGCTGCCGTGCATGAAGACAGCCCAGTAAACGAGAATTGCCAGAACGAAATTGGCGGCCGGACCGGCGGCAACGATGAGGCTGCGCTTGCCCACCGACTGGCGATTGAAGGCGCGCTCACGTTCTTCGGGAGCAACCTCGCCCTCGCGCTCGTCTAGCATCTTGACATAGCCGCCCAGCGGAAAGATGCCGATTGCCCATTCGGTGCCGTCCTTCCCGAGACGGCGCTGCCAAAGCGCGTGGCCGAAACCGATGGAGAAGCGCAGAACCCGGACCCCGCACCAGCGGGCCGCGACATAGTGGCCGAACTCGTGCACCACGATCAGCACGCCGAGAACGACAACGAAAGCCAGCAGATAGAACGGAATGTCGCTCACCTGGCGCCGGCTTCCATGACCAGGCCTGCTGCGATCCGGCGCGCCTCGGCATCCGCCGCCAGCACGTCGTCCAGGCTGCCCTCGGCGCCCGCAGGCAAGGCCGCCAGCGTCGCCTCGATGAGACGGGGAATGCCGGGGAACGGCAGGCGCCGGTCGAGAAAGGACGCAACCGCCACCTCGTTCGCCGCATTGAGGATGGCCGGAGCCGTGCCACCCGCGCGCAAAGCGGCATAGGCCAGCGGCAGACAGGGGAAGCGATCGGGATCAGGGGCCTCGAAATCGAGCCTTGCCAGTGCGAGCAGGTCGAGCGACGGCACGCCGGCGTCGATGCGCTCGGGATAGGCCAGCGCGTACGCGATCGGCGTCCGCATGTCGGGATTCCCCAACTGGGCAATAACCGAGCCATCTACGTAGTCCACCAGGGAGTGTATTACGCTCTGCGGATGCACCACCACCTGGATCTGCCCGGGCGGGCAGTCAAACAGCCAGTGCGCCTCGATCACCTCGAGACCCTTGTTCATCATCGTGGCGGAGTCGACCGAAATCTTCCGCCCCATCACCCAGTTCGGATGCGCGCACGCCGCCTCCGGCGTCACCTCGTCGAGATCGGCGCGCGCTAGGGTACGAAACGGCCCGCCCGACGCCGTCAGCAGTATCCGGCGCACGCCACAAGCTGATATTCCACGTGAGATATCTGTCGGAAGTGATTGAAATATTGCATTATGTTCACTATCAACCGGCAACAGAAGTGCGCCATGCTCGCGTACCGCCCGCATGAACAGTTCACCAGCCATCACCAGCACTTCCTTGTTGGCCAGGAGGACCTTCTTGCCTGCCCGCGCCGCGGCCAGAGTCGGCTCGAGTCCCGCGGCGCCGACAATGGCCGCCATCACCGTGTCGACCTCGGGATGGGCCGCCATTTCGCTCAACGCCCCGACACCGTGGTGCACCGTTGTTGGCAACC
Source organism: Dechloromonas sp. (assembly GCA_013693915.1). Classification (GTDB taxonomy): domain Bacteria; phylum Pseudomonadota; class Gammaproteobacteria; order Burkholderiales; family Rhodocyclaceae; genus Azonexus. The sequence continues at coordinate 2,549,255 of CP059264.1, forward strand.
CGGCATCGCGGCAGCGCCGCGCGAGTTCATCGGCCAGTGGCGCATCCCGCACGACCGCATGCCTCGGGGCAAACTCGCGAATCTGCTCGAACAGCCTTTGCACCTGGCTGTTAGCGCACAGCGCGAAGACAGCGAAGCGCTCGGGATGACGACGAATCACGTCGAGCGTGTTGACCCCGATCGAACCCGTCGCGCCAAGAACCGTGACGTTCTGGCGGATCACCCCTGACCCCGCAGCACCAGCCAGAGAAACGCCACCACGGGCAACGTCGAGGTCAGGCTATCGATCCGGTCGAGGACGCCCCCGTGCCCCGGCAGCACATTGCTGCTGTCCTTGATGCCAGCCTGGCGCTTGAGCATCGACTCGAACAGGTCGCCGACGACGCTGATCGCGGTGACGCCCAGCAGGCAGACCACCCATGACGGCAGACTGACCGGGGCAAAGTCAAAGGCGTAGCGCACGGCGAATCCGTAGAGCACGACGCCACCAGCAGCACCGATGGCGCCTTCCCAGGTCTTGCCAGGACTGATCGCTGGTGCCAGCTTGCGCCTGCCGAAGGCTCTTCCGGAAAAATAGGCCGCCACGTCGGCCATCCAGACCACGGCAAGCACCGCCAGCAGGACTCCGGGGCCAGGGATCCTGATCTGGACCAGGGCGAGCCAGGTCGGGAAGAGGACCACCAGCCCGATCAGAATGCCCGGCAAACCATTGGGCAGGCGCCATTTCGCGCGCAGCCAGAATGGCACGAGCAATCCCCAGAAAACGGCCGCCACCACGTAGGTGGCAATGACCCATGCCGATGGCGCCTCGCCCCCGACCCGCCGCCGACTCCNCATGGCCGCCGGCGCCAGCAGCGCGACGGCCGCGCAGAAAGCCGCTAGCGCCCCACCGAGAAGGAGGCGCCGCGGATCGCCCAGACCAAGCAGTCCGCCCCATTCCCAGCCCGCGACACCGATGAACAGGGCCGCCAGCAAGGCCCACCAAGTCGGGGGCAGCAGGAAGAGGCCGGGCAGCAGCAATGCCACCAGGACCAGTGCCGTAATGACGCGTGTCCTAAGCATCGGACTCGTCGCCGACGAGCTNNGCGCGCTGGTCCGCCCGAAGCGGCGCTCGCGCTTCTGGAAAGAGGCTAACGCCAGGTCAAACTCGGCACGTTCGAACTCCGGCCACAGGGTTGCGGTGAAATAAAGTTCGGTATAGGCAAGTTGCCAGAGCAGGAAGTTGCTGATCCGCTCTTCGCCGCCGGTGCGAATGAAAAGGTCCGGCTCGGGGGCGAAGCTCATTGCCAGGAAGGGCTCGAGATCGCCTTCGGTCCAGCCCGATTGCCTTCCCGGTTGCGCGCGCAGCATGGCGTTAACCGCCTGCATGATGTCCCAGCGGCCTCCGTAATTCGCCGCAATGGTCAGTTGTGACGNCGTGTTGCCGGCAGTCCGCGCTTCCGCGGCAACTATGAGTTCCTGCAAGTGCCTTTCGAAGCGCGAAAGGTCGCCGATGATGCGCAAGCGCACGCCATTGCGGTCAAGCTTGTCGACCTCCTGCTCCAGTGCCTTGACGAACAACTGCATCAGAAGGCTGACCTCCTCCGGCGGTCGGCGCCAGTTTTCGGAACTGAAGGCGAACAGGGTCAGGAATTCCACGCCGCGCTCGAGACAGGACCGTACGGTTTCGCGCACCATCTCGACTCNCTTGGCATGGCCGGAGAAGCGCGGCATGAAGCGCTTCTTGGCCCAGCGGCCATTGCCATCCATGATGATGGCGACGTGCCGGGGTACCGCCACCGCCGGCGGAACCTGCTGCGTCGAACTGGTGAAGATGGCCATGCGGGCTGCGGTCAGCCTGAAGCGTCAGTCAAACCTGCATCAGTTCGGCCTCTTTCTGGCCGAGCATCCTGTCGACATCGGCAATGTAGCGGTCGGTCAGTTTCTGGATATCGTCCTGCGCCCGGTGTTCGTCATCCTCGGGAATCTCTCCCTTCTTCAGCGCATCCTTGAGGTGGGTAATGGCATCGCGGCGCAGGTTGCGGATCGCCACCCGTGCGTTTTCGCCTTCGTGCTTGACGACCTTGATCATTTCCTTGCGCCGCTCTTCGGTCAGCGCCGGCATCGGCACCCGTATCAGTTCGCCCTGCGAAGCGGGATTGAGCCCGAGATCCGAGTCGCGAATCGCCTTTTCGACCTTCTGCACCATGTTCTTCTCCCAGGGTTGCACGCCTATGGTGCGCGCATCGACCAGGGTGACGTTGGCGACCTGGTTAACCGGCATCAGCGAACCGTAATAGTCAACCAGGACGTGATCGAGCAGCCCGGTGTGGGCGCGGCCGGTACGAATCTTCAGCAGATCGCCGCGCAGCGACTCCAGCGTCTTCTGCATCTTGCTCTCGGCATTCTTCTTGAGTTCCGGAATCATCGGTTTCTCCTCAACAATAGACCAGCGTGCCCTCATCTTCCCCGCAAACCACGCGCTTCAGCGCGCCGGTCTTGAAGATGGAGAACACGTTGATCGGCAATTTCTGGTCGCGGCACAGCGCGAAAGCAGTGGCATCCATGACCGCGAGATTTCTCGCGATCGCGTCGTTGAAACTGATCCGGTCATAGCGGGTGGCGGCGGGGTCCTTCTTCGGATCGGCGGAATAGATGCCGTCCACCTTGGTTGCCTTGAGCACGATTTCCGCACCGATTTCCGATCCGCGCAATGCTGCGGCGGTATCGGTGGTAAAGAAGGGATTGCCGGTTCCGGCGCCGAAGATGACCACCCTGCCTTCTTCCAGATAGCGGATCGCCTTGCCGCGAATGTACGGCTCGATCACCTGCTCGATACGCAGGGCCGATTGCACCCGCGCGTTCAAGCCCGCCTGACGCATCGCATCCGAGAGCGCCATGGCGTTCATCACCGTGGCCAGCATCCCCATGTAATCCGCGGTGGCCCTGTCCATGCCGGTGGCCGTACCGGCCATGCCACGGAAGATGTTGCCACCGCCGATGACGACGCCGATTTCCACGCCCAAGTCGGCAACCGCCTTGATCTCGGCGACAATCCCGGCGATGGTCTGCGGGCTGATGCCATAGGCGTCATCGCCCATCAGGGCTTCGCCGGAGAGCTTGAGGAGGATGCGTTTGTACCTGGGACCGGACATGGCGTTTCCTTGAAAGTTACACCTTGGCGGCGGCTGCGGCAGCCTGGGCGGCCACTTCGGCGGCGAAATCGTCGACCTTCTTCTCGATGCCCTCGCCGACCACGAACAGGGTGAACCCGGCCACGGAAGCGCCCTTGGCCTTCAGCAACTGCTCGATGGTCTGCTTGCCGTCTTCGGCCTTGACGAAAACCTGGCCGAGGAGGGTAACATCCTTCAGGTACTTCTGGACGGTACCCTCGGCGATCTTCTCCAGCATCGCTTCCGGCTTGCCGGCTTCGCGCGCCTTTTCGACAGCGATCCGGCGCTCGGTATCGAGCAGTTCGGCAGGCACACCGGAAGCATCCAGCGACTTCGGCTTGGAGGCGGCGATGTGCATCGCCAGGTCCTTGCCCAGTTGCTCGTCGCCACCGGTGACGTCGACCAGCACGCCGATCTTGGAGCCACCATGGACATAGGAAGTCAGCCTGCCGCTGCCCTCCATGCGGGCGAAGCGGCGGAGCGCCATGTTCTCGCCGATCTTGCCGACCAGCGCGGTACGCGTGGTCTCCACCGAGCCCTCGCCCATCGGCAGCGCCGACAGCGCCGCCACATCGGCCGGGTTGCGGGTCGCCACCAGTTCGGCGCAGCCCTTCGCCAGGGCAATGAATTCGTCGTTCTTGGCGACAAAATCGGTTTCGCTATTCACTTCGACGAGGGCGCCGAGCTTGCCGTCAGCGGAAAGGAAAAGGCCGACCACGCCTTCTGCGGCGATTCGAGTCGCCGCCTTGGTTGCCTTGTTGCCGAGCTTGACGCGGAGGATTTCCTCCGCCTTGGCCATGTCCCCGTCGGCCTCGGTCAGGGCCTTCTTGCATTCCATCATGGGTGCGTCGGTCTTGCCGCGCAGTTCGGACACCATGCTTGCGGTAATTGCCGCCATACTTGTTCTCCTGATTTCTTCAAACCGGCGGGGCCGCCTGCCCCGCCCCTGCAGACTTACTCCGCCAGTTCGTCCTGGACTTCGACGAACTCGTCTTCGCCACCGGCAGCGACGATTTCCTGGACGACCTGGCTACGGCCTTCGAGGATCGCGTCAGCCACGCCGCGCGCGTAGAGCTGGATGGCACGCGACGAGTCATCGTTGCCGGGGATGACATAGTTCACCCCAACCGGTGAATGATTGGTATCGACGACACCGATTATCGGGATGCCGAGCTTGCCGGCTTCGGTGATCGCGATCTTGTGGTAGCCGACGTCGATGACGAAGATGGCATCCGGCAGACCGGGCATGTCCTTGATTCCGCCGATGGACTTCTGGAGCTTTTCCAGTTCGCGCCGGAAGTTCAGCGCTTCCTTCTTGGGCATGCGCTCGAGGTCGCCCGCCTCGACCGCCAGTTCCATATCCTTGAGACGCTTGATCGAGGTCTTGACCGTCTTGAAGTTCGTCAGCATGCCGCCCAGCCAGCGCTGGTCAACGTAGGNGGCGCCGGCGCGCTGCGCTTCCTCGGCAATGATTTCGCGGGCCTGGCGCTTGGTGCCGACGAACAGGATGGTTCCGCGGTTGGCGGAAAGCTTCCTCACGAAGCCCATGGCTTCGTTGTACTTGGTCAGGGTCTGCTCGAGGTTGACGATGTGAATCTTGTTGCGGGCGCCGAAGATGTACGGAGCCATCTTGGGGGACCAGAAACGGGTCTGGTGACCGAAATGAACACCGGCCTCCAGCATTTGACGCATGGTTACGGACATACGAAACTCCTTTAAGGGTTGAACCGCCACCCGCCTGAAACGCCCGCCATTCCTGTATTCTGGCGGACACCCTTAATCGGCGGATGTGTGGATTGATTGCACGCAGAGTGCCTGCAACCGCTTCGTCGAGACTTTCGTCCCGAAAAACTTTTGAATTGTAGCATTGCCGGGCGCTGCGAAGAAAGCTCAAAAGCCGTTCTGTTTCAGCGCAAGCAATTGCAGCACGCGCACCAGATAGGGTTGCCAGTCCGGCATCCGCAAGCCGAACTCCTTCTCCAGACGCCCGCAGTCGAGCCGGGAATTGGCCGGGCGCGCAGCAGCGGTCGGATACTCGCTGCTGGGAATGGCAATGATCGCCTCCGGCTTAAGGCGCAGGTCGAACCCCGGCGTTGCCCCGGCCAGATCGACGATGGCGTGGGCAAATTGGTGCCAACTGACCGGTCGACCGCAACAGAGGTTGTAGCGGCGCTGCGTCTCGCGGTTCATCGCGTGGCCCTGACGCAGCATTGCCAGCACGATACCGGTCACGGTCGCGATCAGCGCCGCCGGCGTCGGCGAGCCGACCTGATCGCTGACGACATTCAGCGTCCGCTTCTCGCGCGCCAGGCGCAGGATGGTCTTGACGAAATTCCCGCCGCGCGCGCCGAACACCCAACTCGTCCTGAAAATGACGGATTTGCACCCGGCAGCCCGGATCGCTTCCTCCCNCGCCAGCTTGCTGACGCCGTNGACGCCAAGCGGACCGGTCGGGTCGCTCTCGACGTAGGGCGCCGGCTTCTTGCCGTCGAAAACATAGTCGGTCGAGTAATGGATCAGCAATGCGCCAAGCCTTGCCGCCTCCTGCCCCAGGACGCCCGGCGCCTCGCCGTTGATGCGCATCGCCAGTTCCGGTTCGGTCTCGGCGCGATCAACCGCCGTGTACGCCGCCGCGTTGACGATGACCGACGGACCGATCTGCCTGACCAGCAGGCGCAGGCGATCGAGATCGGTCAGGTCACAGTCGGCATGGCCGCAGGTGATGACCGGCCCATGCGGCGCCAGCGAGCGCTGCAACTGCCAGCCGACCTGGCCGTCCTTGCCGAGGAGAAGGATGCTCATCGCTTGCGAACCGGGAAACCGAAAGGTCGAATTATGCCACCCGCGCTGCCGGCTTTGAGAATGACTTCCGATCCTTTATCCTTGGCCCCCTCCCAACCGTTCCGCCCGCCCCCGAAAATGAGCATTTCCATCAAGACGCCACAGGAAATCGAGAAGATGCGCGTTGCCGGGCGCCTTGCTTCCGAGGTGCTCGACTACATCGAACCATTCGTGAGGGCCGGCGTGACAACCAATGAACTGGATCGCCTCTGCCACGACTACACGGTGAACGTGCAGGGCGCCATTCCCGCGCCACTGGATTACGCGCCCAAGGGCTACAACCCCTACCCGAAATCAATCTGCGCATCGGTCAATCACCAGGTCTGCCACGGCGTGCCCGGCGACCGCGTGCTCAAGAATGGCGACATCGTCAATCTCGACGTCACTCCGATCAAGGATGGCTACCACGGGGACACCAGCCGCATGTTCCTGATCGGCGATGCCTCGATCCAGGCCAGGCGCCTCTGCGAAATCACCTTCGAATGCCTGTGGCTGGGCATCTCCGTGGTCCGCCCCGGCGGCCACATCGGCGACATCGGCGCCATCATCCAGAAACACGCGGAAAGGAACGGCTACTCCGTTGTCCGGGAGTATTGCGGGCATGGCATTGGCGCCAAGTTCCACGAGGACCCGCAGGTGACCCACTACGGCAAGGCCGGCACCGGCGCATTGATGGAGCCCGGCATGATCTTCACCATCGAGCCGATGATCAACGCCGGCAAGGCCGGCATCCGCGAGATGGCCGACGGCTGGACCATCGTCACCAAGGATCACAGCCTTTCCGCGCAATGGGAACATACGGTTCTCGTTACAGAAACCGGCCACGAAGTCCTGACGCTTTCGGCCGGCGCCCGACCGAAACCCGACTGGATCACCTGATGGGCATCGATGTTGCGGCGCTGCGCAACGAGGTCAAGGCGGTTCAGGAAGCCATGCGCAAGGACTATTCCCGGACCAACGATGCCGCGGCCCTGCTCGCGAATCGCTGCCGGATGGTCGACGACGTCCTTGCCCGCCTGTGGACCAGCCTCGACTTTCCCGCCTCGTTGACGCTTGCCGCGGTTGGCGGCTATGGACGCGGGGAACTGTACCCGGCGTCCGACATCGACCTCCTGATCCTGCTGCCGCAGGAACCCGGTGCTGCGGTCCAGGAAAAGCTGGAGACCCTGGTCGGCAACTTCTGGGACGTCGGGCTCGAAATCGGGCACAGCGTGCGCACGATCCAGGAATGCCTCGACGCGGCAGCCGCCGATATCACCGTCCAGACAGCCCTGCTCGAATCCCGTCTGCTGGCAGGCAACCGGGACCTGTTCTCCGCCTTCGAGAAGCGGCTGCGCGGCAACCTCGACCCGCTCGTCTTTTTCGAGCGCAAGCGACTCGAGCAGCAGGAACGACACTTGCGCTACAACGAGACGCCGTACAGCTTGGAACCCAACTTCAAGGAAGCACCGGGCGGCCTGCGCGACCTGCAGGCCATCTTCTGGACGGCGAATGCGGCCGGATACGGCAAAACCTGGGCCGACCTCGAGCGGCACGGCTTCCTGACCAGCGACGAATGCCGGCTTGCCCGAGGCTGCGAGGAGTACCTGCAACACCTGCGCATCCGCCTCCACCTGATGACGGGGCGGCGGGAGGACCGCCTGCTCTTCGACTACCAGAACGCGCTGGCGACCGAGTACGGACTCGAATCGACCGCTGGCAAGCGCGCCTCGGAACGGCTGATGCAGGGCTACTACCGCAACGCCAAGGGCATCACCCTCGCCAACACCATACTGCTGCAGAACATCGGCGCGGCACTGGCGCCGGAAAGCGAGCAGATGCCGCAGCCGATCGACGAACATTTCCAGGCCGTCGGCGGGCTGCTCGACATCCGCGACGACGGTGTCTTCGATGGCAATCCGGCGCTGATCTTCGACACCTTCCTGGTCATGCAGGAAAACTCCGACCTCCACGGCCTGACCGCCCGCACCCTGCGCGCCCTGTGGCGGGCGCGTGAACTGATCACCCCGGAGTTTCGGGCGAACCCCGCGAATCGCCGGGCCTTCCTCAAGCTACTGCAGGGCAGGCGCGGCGTCGTCCACGAATTTCGCCGCATGAACCAGCTCGACATCCTCGGCGCCTACCTGCCGGCCTTCGGGCGCATCGTCGGCCAGATGCAGCATGACCTGTTCCACGTTTACACGGTCGACCAGCACATCCTCCAGGTTTTCCGCAACCTCCGGCGCTTCGCGATGAGCGAATTTGCCCACGAGTACCCGATCTGCTCGCGCGCGATCGCCGGGTTCGACCGTCCCTGGCTGCTCTACGTGGCGGCGATCTTTCACGACATCGCCAAGGGGCGCGGCGGCAACCACTCGGAACTCGGGACCGTCGATGCGCAAGCCTTCTGTGAAGCTCACGACTTGTCCGCCGCCGACACCGAACTGGTCGTCTGGCTGGTTCGCCACCACCTGGTCATGTCGCACGTCGCCCAGAAGAAGGATCTTTCCGATCCCGACGCGATTGCCAGCTTCGGCCGCCTGGTCGGCGACGCCCGCCACCTGACCGCACTCTACCTCCTGACCCACGCCGACATTCGTGGCACCAGCCCGAAGGTGTGGAACAACTGGAAAGGCAAGCTGCTGGCCGACCTCTACGATCTGACGCTGGACTATCTCGGGCGCGACAGACAGCCCGCGGCCCAGGGCATCATCGCCGAAAGGCAGGCCGAGGCCATGCGTCTGCTCCGTTTCTTCGCGCTGTCCGAGACGGTGCACCAGCGCCTGTGGAAGGAACTCGATACCGTTTACTTCCTGCGCCACTCGGCAGAGGAAATCGCCTGGCACACGCGTTCCCTCCATTACCGCATCTTCATCGACAAGCCGGTCGTGCGCGCCCGCCTCCATCATGAAGGCGAGGGTCTCCAGGTTNNTTTGTACACGAAGGACCAGCCGGACCTGTTCATCCGCATCGTTGCCTTCTTCGCCCGCTCCGGTTACAGCATCGTCGACGCCAAGATCCACACGACGTCCCACGGCTACGCGCTCGACAGCTTCGTCCTGCTCGATGTCGCGGAGCAACACAACGATCGCGAGATGATTTCCTACATCGAGCATGAACTCGCCGACTGTCTGTTCCGCCAGACNCCTCCGGAAGCCCCGTCGGCAGGCCGTCTGTCGCGCCAGGTCAGGAATTTTCCGATCAAGGCCGAGGCCAGCATCGAAGCCGACGACAGGGGCACCAACTATGTCCTGACGCTGACCGCCGCCGACCGCCCCGGACTGCTTTACACCGTCGCTACCACCCTCGCCGAGCACGGTGCCAACCTGCACACCGCCAAGATTTCCACGCTCGGCGAACGCGTGGAGGACATCTTCCTGATCAGCGGCGGAGACCTTGGCGTCAGCAGCCGCCGCATCCAGCTCGAATCGGAGCTGATGGAACGGCTGAAGATCTAGGCGGAGATTGCCGACGCCCGGCCCCTGGCCGCGCTGACCGCCAGTTCCTCGATCACCGCCCGGACACGGCCCATGGCCCCCTGGAGAACCTTGTCGAGGCTCTCGAAGTGGATGCCCCTGGCGCTGCTGCCGCGTCCCGCTGCGTGGTTGGCGACAACGCTGATCGCCGCATACGGCAATCCGAGCTCGCGGGCCAGCACGGCTTCCGGCATCCCGGTCATGCCGACCAGGTCACAGCCGTCGCGCTCGAGACGGTTGATCTCGGCAGCCGTTTCCAGGCGCGGCCCCTGCGTCGCCGCATAGACGCCGCCGCTCTTCATCGCGATGCCCAGTTTCGCACCGGCCTCGGCGATCCGGCATCGCAGGTCGTGGTCATAGGGTTCGGTGAAGTCGATATGGGTCACTGCCGACCCGTTGCCCTCGAAGAAGGTTGCCTTGCGCCCCGACGTGTAGTCGATGATCTGGTCGGGAATGACGATTTCGCCCGGCTGCAGGTCCGCGCGGATGCCGCCCACGGAGGCAACCGAAATGATGCCGGTCGCCTGATGATGATGCAGCGCCCACAAGTTGGCCCGGTAATTGACCATGTGCGGCGGAATCGTGTGCCCGTAACCGTGACGGGGCAGGAACATCGCCGGCTGGCCGCAGATCTGCCCGAAGACCAGCGCGCCGGAAGGCTCGCCATAGGGTGTGCGGACCACCTCGCGGCGCGAGACGTCGAGGTTCGACAGCGTGGTCAGCCCGCTGCCGCCGATGATTGCCAGCATTCAGTTCTTCCTTTCGGCCAGCAGCGAGGCCAGCGTCGGCACGACGCCTTTCAGCCCCGGATAGGCGCGGCGGATGCGCGCGCCATCCAGCGCGCCGCCTTCGAGTTTGCGGTACTGCGCATTGCGCCGCTCGGCAACCAGCGGAAGGTCGCGCAGCGTCGTTCCCAGATGATAGCGCAACAGCGTGTCGCGCCCGATGTCCTTGGCCTGCCAGGGAATTGCCGTGCGGTCGACGAGATGCAGCGCACGCACCGTCGGCAACTGCGCAGCCAACTCCGCGACATGGCGATGAATGGCCTCACGATAAGCCGCGACCGCCTTGCCCCCGTCGCCGGCCGTGGCGCCGGTCGTCGCAGCCGGTGCGCCGACCAGCCAGCAGACGACCACATCGGGGGCGAATGCCGCGATCGTCGCCAGTTGTTCAGTCGTGAGCACCGCCACATCGGCTTGCATGAGAGTTACCCCGCTGGCCGCCTCGTCAAGGCGCGTTGCGCTGGCCGCCAGGCATTCGGGCAGCGTGTCGATCGCCAGTACCGTCAAACTGCGCGCGACCAGCGCTGCCGTTCCGAAACCCAGCCCGCAGCCGATCTCGAGCACGCGCCGGCCGGGAACCAGTCCTGCCATCCACGCATAATCGCCGCGCCGCGCATAAGCCTCGCCCTCATTGCGCCAGTAGTCGAGAAATTCGCTGACCGTGGCACCACTCATCACGCTCTCTCCCTGACCGCGTAGATCGCCGGCAGATTTCGCCAGGCACCATGGACATCCATCCCGAACCCGAAGACGAAGCGGTCAGGTACGGTCAACCCGACAAAATCGGCGGAAACCGGCTTGGACTTGCCGTTCAGCTTGTCGGCAAAAACCGCCACCAGTACCCTGGCGGCGCCGAGGCGGGTCAGGCTCTCCTTGACCGCCGCCAGCGTGACCCNCTCGTCGAGGATGTCGTCGACGACGAGGACCGTTCGCTCCTTGACCGGTATCCACGGCGCGCTGCGCCAGGAAATCTTGCCGCCCTGCGTCTCCGGACCGTAACGCGTGGCGTGGAGATAGTCGAAGTCGAGCGGAAAATCGAGCCTCGGCAGCAGTTGACCGCAGAAGACCACGCCGCCGGTCATGACGCACAGCACCAGCGGATTGCTGTCCGCCAGCCGCGTGCGGATCCGCATTGCAACCTCGTCCAGCGCCGTCTGGATCGCTGCGGCTGGGTGTATCAGTTCGGCATCCGCCAGCAGTGCGCGCGCTTCCTTGCTATCCACTCGGGTCTCCAGTTACATCAGGTGCGCATCGAACATCATTCCGGCCCGTGGACGCCGGCAGGCTCCCCACCTGATTCGCTTCAACTTTCCACCCCCGTATCGAGCAAGTTCAGCAATTCTGCCTGATCGATGACCCGAATACCTAGGTCACGGGCACTTACCAGCTTGGAACCAGCCTCCTCGCCGGCGACCACGTAATCCGTCTTCTTCGACACCGACCCGGCGACCTTGCCGCCGGCGGCTTCGATCAGCACCTTGGCTTCCTCGCGCTTCAAGGTCGGCAGGGTGCCGGTCAGCACCAGCGTCTTGCCGGCCAGCGGGTGCCGCCCGCCTGGCGTCGACTCCCCTTCCGGCCAGGTCACGCCGGCCGTCCGCAAGGTCGCGATCACCTCGCGATTATGGGCTTCGGCGAAGAAGTCGGCGATGCTCGCCGCAACGACCGGACCGACATCCGGCACCTGTTGCAGCGCTTCGGCATCGGCTGCGAGCAAGGCATCCAGACTGCCGAAGTGCTTTGCCAGTTCGCGCGCCGTCGCCTCGCCGACGTTGCGGATGCCGAGAGCGAAAACGAAGCGGGCCAGCGTCGTTTGCTTGCTCTGCGCGATGGCGGCGACCAGGTTCTGCGCCGATTTCTCGCCCATGCGCTCTAGCCCGGCCAACGTTTCGACACTCAGCGTGAAGAGATCGGCCGGCGAATGGACCAGTTCGGCGTCGACCAGTTGATCGACCAGTTTGTCGCCGAGTCCCTCGATATCCATCGCCCGCCGTGCGGCGAAGTGCAGCAGGGCCTGTTTGCGCTGGGCCGGGCAATACAGCCCGCCGCTGCACCGCGCAACCGCTTCGTCGATTCCTTTCGCGATGGTCGAGCCGCATTCCGGACAGGTCGCCGGCATGGCGAATGGCGGGTGCAGCGGCCCGCCGCCGAGCAGATCTCGCGTCGGCCGTTTTTCGAGAACAATGGCGACGACTTCGGGAATGACGTCGCCAGCGCGGCGCACAATCACGGTATCGCCAACCCGTACGTCCTTGCGACGCACCTCGTCCTCGTTATGCAGCGTCGCGTTGGTCACGGTGACCCCACCAACGAATACCGGCCTGAGGCGCGCCACGGGCGTGATGGCGCCGGTGCGGCCGACCTGGACATCGATGGCAAGGACTTCCGTCAGCGCCTCCTCGGCCGGGAATTTATGGGCGATGGCGAAGCGCGGCGCGCGCGACACGAAGCCGAGCCGCGCCTGCGCGGACAGCTTGTTGACCTTGTAAACGACGCCGTCGATGTCGTAAGCCAGCCCCGGCCGCCTGGCGCCGATTTCGGCGAAGTAGGCGAGCAGCCCCTGGCCNNCCCGCACCACCCGCCGCTCGACCGCCACCGGGAAGCCCCAGGCGGCCAGCAGATCCATCAGCTCGCCATGCGTGGCGACAGCCAGTTGTTCCGCGCCGGCGCCGACGCCGTAGGCGANAAAGTGCAGCGGGCGGCCGGCCGTGACCCGCGAATCGAGCTGGCGCAAGCTGCCCGCCGCCGCGTTGCGCGGATTGGCGAATTCCTTGTCGCCGCGCTCGCGCTGGCGGGCGTTCATCTCGGCGAAGTCCGCGCGAAACATCAGCACCTCGCCGCGGATCTCGATCAGTGCCGGCCAGCCCCCGCCGGCGAGACGCANGGGAATGTCTTGCAGCGTGCGCAGATTGTGCGTCACCTCCTCGCCGGTTGCGCCGTCGCCGCGCGTCGCCCCCGNCGCGAACACGCCGTCTTCGTAGGTCAGGCTGATCGCCAGCCCATCGAATTTCGGCTCCACGGCATAGTCGACCGCGGCAATCGTTTCCAGGCCGTCGCGCACGCGCTGGTCGAACGCCTCGACCTCGGCCGCGGCGAAGGCGTTGTTGAGCGACAGCATCGGCACGCCGTGCACGTGGGGCGGAAAGGCCTTGAGCGGCGGCGCACCAACACGCCGGGTCGGCGAATCGGGAGTCAACAGTTCCGGGTATTGCTGCTCCAGCGTCTGCAATTCCCGGAACAGCCTGTCGTACTCGGCATCCGGAACGGTCGGCGCGTCGAGGACGTAGTAAGCGTGGTTGTGGCGCTCGATCTCGGCGCGCAGTTCCCGCGCGCGCCCGGCAGCAAGTGCCGGCGCGGCCATCAGGAAAACAGTCGCAGTGCCTGTGCCGATCCGGCCGGCAAGCCAAAGTTGGCCATCGTCGCTTGCGGCTTCCCGATGAATTCGCGGCGGATGTGATCGAGCTGCATGTCGTTCAGCGGCTGCCGGTTGTCATCGACGAGCGTCCCCTGCAACGTCTCGGCAAAACGCTTGGCAAGGTCCGCCATCTGCTGGAACACCCGCTCGCCATGCGCGACGCGCGGCACATCGAGAACGAAGGTTAGGCCATGCGTCACGATATTGCGGATCGATTCGGCCGAGAAGCGCGTCGTCTCGAAGTTCTGCATAGTGAACTGGATGCGTCCGTCATCATCGCAACGGGTAAACACCCCGTCGTCGCCCAGCACCATTCCCGCCGCCTCGGCGAGCGCGCGAATCTTGGTACCGGAAAACGGCGTCCCGCGACTGACCAGATTGACCCCGATCTCGAGGTCGACCGCAGCGCAGAAGCGGTCGATCTCGGCCGCCTGATCGAGCAGGCGACTGGTCGGCATGTCGGCCACTGCCAGCAATTCGTCGGCCAGTTGGTGCATGGCGCCGGTGAAGATCGCCAGATCGGCCTCGGAAACCGGCCCCATGCGGTCGACCAGTTGCAAGCCGACCCGCAGGCGCCTTACCGGCACCTCGCTGTCCGGCAGGATGCGCTCCCACTCCCGGTTGCGTTCGTTGAAGTGCANCCAGTGGATCGGCTTGCCCACGCGCTGCAGCGTCCGAGACTGGGATTCGATGATCTGTGACGCCGGCACCGGATCGACCAGTTCCATCGCCACGATGAACTCCAGGCGCGGATCGAGCAGGCTCCCGGGAACCAGGCCGGCAGGAAGATCGGGAACATCCGCTTCGTCCGGCAGCACCCCGGCGGCAACGGATTCCGGCCGTCCGCCCATGACGTCGCCGCCGGCGCCGCCATCGCGGAACACCGGCTCGCCGGAATCACCGGTCGGAAGACTGTCGGCCAGCACCGGTTCGCGGCGTTCCGGCGCTGCGACCGGGGCCACCGCCCCTTGTCNCCGCTCGCCGCGGACGCCCGAAGCGGCACCTGCGGCGCCCAGCAGGACATCGTCGCGCCCTGGCTTGAGCATCGCCTCCGCAAGCTTGCGATGACGATATTCCTGCCACTTGTTGTAACCGAGGACGCCGACCACCGCTGCCGCGCCCAAGCCAATCAGTCCCATCTGGAGTTCGGTCATCTAAGCCGCATCCCTCATCTTCAAGGCTTCTTCGATATCCACTTCGACGACGCGCGAAACGCCTGATTCCTGCATGGTAACGCCGACCAGCTGCTCGGCCATTTCCATCGAGATTTTATTATGGGAAATAAACAGGAACTGCGTGTTCGCCGACATTTTCTTCACCATGCCACAGAAACGCTCGGTATTGCTGTCGTCCAGAGGCGCATCGACCTCGTCGAGCAGGCAGAACGGCGCCGGATTGAGCTGGAACATCGAGAAGACCAAGGCGATCGCGGTCAGCGCCTTTTCGCCCCCGGAAAGCAGGTGGATGGTCGAGTTCTTCTTGCCCGGCGGTTGGGCGATGACCTGGACGCCGGCGTCGAGAATCTCCTCGCCGGTCATCACCAGCTCGGCGCGGCCGCCACCGAACAGTTCCGGGAAAAGCTGGCCAAAATGGCCGTTGACCGTATCGAAGGTGCTTTGCAGCAGGTCGCGCGTCTCGCGGTCGATGCGGCGGATGGCGTTCTCGAGAGTTTCCATCGCTTCGCTGAGGTCGGCCGCCTGCATGTCGAGGTAGCCCTTGCGCTCGCTCGCCGTGTCCAGCTCTTCCAGCGCCGCCAGGTTGACCGCGCCGAGTTCGGCGATGGCGTTGCCGAGGCGGGTGATCTCGGCCTGCAAGGCGGCCGGACGGACGCCGCCATTGTCTTGCAGCGCCATTTGCAGGGCTTGCTCGTCGGCGCCGGCCTCCAGCAGTTGCTGCGCGAACTGTTCGGTGTTGAGGGCCGCTGCCTGCTCGCGGAGCCTGAGGTCCCCGATGCGCGCCCGCAGCGGCTCCAGCCCCTGCTCTATCCGCAACCGCTGTTCTTCCAGCCCGCGCAGCGCATTGGTCGCCGACTCCAGGGCGTCACGGCAGAGCGACAGCGCCCTTTCCTTCTCCTGGCGGGCGGCCAGCGCCGCCTGCAGGCTGCCCTCCATGACGTCGGCCGGGGCCGCTTCGACCTGTTCGGCGCACTGCGTGCGGTCGTTCTCGATGCGGCCCAGTTCGCGCTGTGCCAGCGCCTGCTGGGCGAAGATGTCCTGCAACTTGCCCTCGCATTCGCGCAGCGAGAACTGCGCCTCGCGCAGGGCGCGGTCGAGACCGGCATTGCGCTCGCGCTCGGCGCGCACGGCGCGCTCGGCTTCGTCGAGCCGTGACTGGGCGCCGGCAACCAGGACACGAATGCGGGCCAGGCCCTCGCGCACCTCGGCGATCTTGTCGTCGGCCGCCAGGTTGCGCTCGCGCTCGGCCTCGTCCTCGGCAGCCAGTTCCGCCAACTGCTCCTGCATGCGCTCCTTCAGCTCGCGGTGCCGTTCGATGGCTTGGCCAAGCCTGAGCGTCTCGAGTTGCACCGTGTGCACGCGCTGTTGGCGGTCGCTTACGTACTCGCGGATTTCGCCCATTTCCTCCTGCTTGTCGGATAACTGCTCGTCGAGCACGGCGAGTCGCTCGCGCACCGCTGCGGCCTGTTCCTCAGCTGCGGCGATGCCGGCGCCGAGCGTCTCGATTTCGCGCTGGCGTTCCAGCAGCCCGTGTTCGCCCTTGTCCGGCGCGAAGAAGGTAACGCTGGCGCGCGTCAGCAGGTCGCCACCCGCAGTCACCAGCATCACCCNCGAGGGCAGGCCGGAACGACGCGCCAGCGCGGCATCCAGACTGTCGGCGGTGAGCACCGGCGCCAGCCAGTCGGCGAGCGCCGCGGCAAGCGCCGGATCGTCGCTGCGCACGCGCTCGCTCAGCCGCCCGACCCGCTCGCCGTTTGCCGCCTCGGCCGGCAAGGTCACGGCGAGACGGGCGGCGGGCCGGTCGTGCAGCCATTCGTCCAGCTTGGCCGTGTCGCTGCAGGGAATGGCGTTCAGCCGCTCGCGCAGCACCGCTTCGACGGCGTCTTCCCAGCCGGCATCGACATGAACCCGCTGCCACAGCGCCGGCGCATCTTCGAGTCCGTGGCGGCGCAGCCATTCCGGCAGTTCGCCCGTCTCCCGCGCCCGTGCCTGCATCTGCTCCAGCGCGGCCAGGCGCGCCTGGCCAGCGGCCAGTTCGCGCTCGCAGCGCTGCAATTCTTCCTGCACCTCGCGGCGGTTCGCTTCGAGCTGCGGCAATTCCCGCTGCAACTGCTGCAAGTGATCCTGATCCCCGGCCATTTCCTCGCGCAGCAGCGCCAGTTCCTCTTCCTTTTCGGCGAGCTCCAGCGCATTCGGCGCATCCTCGCCGCCGCCCTCCTCGCGCAGCCGCTCGCGACGCTGGGCAATCGACTGCAGGGCGCGCTGGGCATGCGCCTTGTTGGTCAGCTCGACTTCGAGACGCTGCTCGCCGTTGCTCGTCCGGGTCCGCAGGCGTTGCAGTTCTTCCTGAGCCTGGACATGGCTTTCCTCGACCTGCGGCGCGATGTTCATCTGCTGGCGCAGGCGCTCGTCGGCCTCGGCGACACGCAGGCGGGTGGTCTCCTGCAATTCCTCCCAGTTCCGGCGGTCGACCGCGAGCTTCTCCGCCGTCCGGCTCCAGTGCGCCAGTTCGTCTTCGAGCTGGACCAGGCGCGCCTCGAGCTGATTGCGCGACTCGCGGCGATGGCGAATCTCGGCCTCCAGACGCGCCACTTCGGCATTGGCCGCGTACATGTCGCCCTGCGCCTGGTGCAGCGCGTCGCCGGCGGCGAAGTGCGCCTCGCGGGTTTCCTCGGCGCGCGCCTCGGTTTCGCGCAGCGCCGCATTCTGCGCCTCGAGATCGGTCATCGCGCGCTCGACGTCCAGCGCCACCCGCTGCCGCTCGGCCTCGGCTTCAAGCTTCCGTACCAGCCAGAGCACCTGCTGCCGCTGTTCAAGCTGTTCGTTCAGCGACTGGTAGCGCCGTGCCACCTCGGCCTGCGCTTCGAGCTTTTCCATCTGGCTGCCGAGCTCGAGACGGATGTCCTCGACGCGGGTCAGGTTCTCGCGCGTGTCCTCGAGCCTGCCCTGCGTCTCCTTGCGCCGTTCCTTGTAGCGTGTGACGCCGGCCGCCTCCTCGAGAAAGACGCGCAGGTCGTCAGGCCGCGCCTCGATGATGCGCGAGATC
Organism: Dechloromonas sp.; assembly: GCA_013693915.1. GTDB lineage: Bacteria > Pseudomonadota > Gammaproteobacteria > Burkholderiales > Rhodocyclaceae > Azonexus. The sequence goes on from CP059264.1 coordinate 2,567,118, forward strand.
ATCCCCTGGCCGATGATCGCATAGGCGCGCGGCCCGAGACCGGTGCCAAGGAAGAGATCGGTGATGTCCTTACGCCGAACCTTCAGGTTGTTGATGAAGTAGTCCGACTGCCCCTGCCGCGTCAGCGTGCGCTTGACTGACAGTTCGGCATATTGCGACCACTGGCCGAGCGCCCGGCCGAGCAGGTTCTCGAAAATCAGCTCGACCGACGCGCGCGACACCGGCTTGCGGCCCGTCGTCCCGTTGAAGATGACGTCCATCATCGACTCGCCGCGCAGTTCGGAAGCCTTCGACTCGCCCAGCACCCAGCGCACGGCGTCCATGATGTTGGATTTGCCGCAGCCATTGGGGCCCACGACGCCGACCAGTTGCCCGGGGACGACAACGGCAGTCGGATCGACGAAGGACTTGAAGCCGGCGAGTTTGAGTCTGGTCAGGCGCATTGGATGACGGCAGGTCCGGGAATGGCCTGCCTTGACGGGGGTCGTATAATAGCATCCACTCCATTTCGATGAATCCGAGCATGTCCAGCGAGCCGACGAAAACCCTCGAGACCTTCCCGAATCCGGCGGTCGACCGCGATTTTCACATCCACATGCAAATTCCCGAATTCACCTGCCTGTGCCCGAAGACCGGCCAGCCCGATTTCGCGACACTGCTTCTCGACTACATCCCCGATCAACTCTGCGTCGAACTGAAGAGCCTCAAGCTCTACATCTGGTCCTACCGCGACGAAGGCGCCTTCCACGAGGCCGTCACCAACCGCATCCTCGACGACCTGGTCGCCGCCACGGCGCCGCGCTTCATGCGCCTCACTGCCAAGTTCTTCGTGCGCGGCGGCATCTTCACCAACGTCGTCGCCGAGTACCGCCAGACGGGCTGGCATCCGGCGCCGCGGGTCGACCTGGCGCAGTTCGCCAGCGAGTCGAATGCGCGAGGGTAAATGACAGCGAACGACGATCGTTTCCTCGCCCGCTCCGTCGAACTGGCGCTCAGGGGTAGCGAACTCGGCGAGGGCGGGCCGTTCGGCGCCGTCATCGTCCACGCGGGAAAGATCATCGGCGAAGCTTGGAACCGCGTCGTGGCCAGCCGCGACCCGACGGCGCACGCCGAGATCATGGCAATCCGTGCCGCGTGTGCCGCGGTCGACAACTTCCACCTGCCCGATTCCACGCTCTACGCTTCCAGCGAACCCTGCCCGATGTGCCTCGCGGCCGCCTACTGGGCGCGCATCGGGCGCATCGTCTTCGCCAACAGCCGGGCCGAGGCCGCCGCCATCGGTTTCTGCGACGACGAGTTGTACCGCGAACTGAACCGGCACTCCGCGGCGCGCAGCATCGCCATGGTATACCGCCCGCTGCCCGACGCCCTGCTGCCGCTGCAACGCTGGGCCGGCAACCCTGACCGCACGCCGTATTAGATGTGGAAGGTCAGACTTGAGACCTGACATCCGTCGTCAGACGGAACGTCGCGGTTCGGCCACAAGCGGCCCGTGGCCTATCTGGCGGCTACGGCAGCAAAGAACCTCTTGCTGCCATTGGCGTGACGGCGCTACTTTTTCATCAGCCGGCCACGACCTGCCGTTCAGAAATTTCCTCCAAAGCGGACGCCGGTTCGCGAAATGAAACCGTTTCCCATTGCAGCGGCGGCCAGGCGTCTCAGACGGTAATGTCCGGAAGCGAGTCGAAGGGGCTGCGTACGCCACCCCCGCCGACTTTCAGTACGTGGGTATAAATCATGGTCGTGGCCACATCAGCATGGCCAAGCAACTCCTGCACTGTACGAATGTCGTAGCCGGCCTGCAGCACGGCGGTCGCGAAGGAATGACGCAGCGAATGCGGCGTCGCGGCCTTGGCAATGCCGGTGCGGGACAACGCCCGCTTGAACGCCCGTTGGAACGTTTGATCGTACATATGGTGACGGCGCACCACGCCGGAACGGGGATCGACTGACTGAGCCTCCTGGGNGAACACCCAAAACCAGCTCCATGAAGCACCGGCCCGAGGATACTTGCGATCCAGCGCATCAGGCATCGCCACCCCGCCACGTCCCGCCGCCTGGTCGGCGGTCCAGACCAGACGTGCCCGTGCCATTTGCTCCTGTAAACCGGNGACGAGTCGCTGCGGCAGCATGACCGCCCGATCCTTGCCGCCCTTTCCCTCTCGGACAATGATCGTGCTACGGCCGAAGTCGACATCCTTCACCCGAAGCTGCAAGCCTTCATTGATCCGCATCCCTGTTCCATAAAGCAGTTGTGCGAAGAGGCGGTGCTCTCCCTCCAGGAAACAGAGAATCCGGGCCACTTCATCGGGCGACAACACCACCGGAAGGCGCCGCTTGGTGCGAGGTCGGCCAATCTCCTTCATCCACGGCAAATCCAACCCAAGCACCTTGCCGTAGAAGAACAACAAGGCCGAAAGCGCCTGCTTGTGGGNTGACGCCGCGACCTGTCGCGTATTGGCCAGGTAGGAAAGGAACTCCTCAACCTCGTCCCCACCCATCGTTGCCGGGTGGCGAAGATCGTGGAACCGGATGAAGGAGCGTACCCATTTGACATAGGTTTCCTCGGTCCGTAAGCTGTAGTGCAGATAGCGGATGCGCTCGCGCAGCTGATCAAGTACCTTGACCGCTTTAAGGGGAGGGAGGGATACCATGCCGCTTTTCACGATTCGTTTACTACTGGATACACGTACAGTGCATTACTCGGGATCGGTTGATGCAAATCGGAGTTTTCCCATCAAGCGATCCGCAGTAATGCGGCACGCGCCGGAGTTATGGCGCAAAACTGTCGCCCCATAACAAAGTTAGGTGTCGCAAACGCTCCTGTCGCTCCTCATGACAGAGGCCGCACCGCACTCCACGTGACTCTGCCACCGCTCCCGAAAGCTCTCATCACCTATGTCGCTCAGCCTTCGCTCACTGATCCCTATCGCGCGGCTCCCAGTACGCGACCGATCTCTCCTGACTCGGAACTGGTTCGCCTAGCCCGCTCGAGAAACTTCGAGAAGATCATGGAGGCGTTGGTCACGCAGATCATGAGTCAAGTGTCCGCCTTAGCATTCAGATCGGGTTTACTCACGAGTTCGGCTGCAAGGTTGGACTGATGCTGAGCGATCGGGGGCCGAGCTACGAGGCGTTTAAGGCGTATGCGGACTTGAAGCAAGCGACTTCAAACTTGTTCTACTGCAACGTTTGTGGACAGAGCGTTCACTACGGCGCCGAGTGGCTCGCCGATTGTGTCGCGGAGGGCCGCGTACTACTGCAGCCCCCGCCCGAAGACTTTCCTGGAGTTCAAAAGGCCCGAAAGCAAATTCAACTCATCAGAGAAGGGCGCTCGAACGAGAGGGCCTGAATGCTGGCTGACCTCAAAGCGACGCCTAACCCCTCGCTCAACCGGACCCGCTACGGCAGGCCGGTTAGCTCGAACGTTATGCCCCGCACGCAACCGGCCTCCGCCTTCATCCCTCGTTTGTTCCCCGCCACCAACCAACCGTCAAGGAGAAGTATTCATGTCCACAAGAATTGCAGTACTGTCAGTCGCAATTGCTCTGCTTGCAGGATGCGCTTCCGTGCCTATGGAAGGGAAGGACAAGTCTGAAACGGCCAAGAAGTTCAGCCAACCCAGCGCTGGGCAGGCTGGCGTNCACATCTACAGGTCGGGTAGCTTTGGGGCAGCGCTGAAGAAGGACATTTGGATCAACGGCAAGTGCGTTGGCGAGTCCGCTCCTAATGTGTTCTTCTATGAGCAAGTCACGGGTGGCGCCGAACACACGGTGTCCACCCAGTCCGAGTTTTCGCCCAATGACCTGATTCTGAAGGCAGTAGCAGGNGTGAACTACTTCATTCGGCAATATATCAAGATGGGTGTGTTCGTAGGCGGGGCCGGCCTTGAACTCGTCAGTGAAGATGAAGGCAAGAAGGAGGTTTCTCAGCTTGAGCTTGCCGCAGGCGGTAAGTGCAGCGCCGCAAGGTAAGTGCGCATTCATCATGGTGCCGCGCACCAACGCGTGGCCTAAAACAAAGTTGAACGTCTGCTTTCCAAAACCGCGACAGGCGGCTCAGGGTGGAGTAGAGGCGCTAAACCGACGCTTGCTGAACGGCAGCATCGAGGCGATTGCTGCCGTAGCGTTTGTGGCAGTGAAGGTCCGCAGAGGGTCGATTCTTGCCTGCCAGTCCCCGTCTCACTTGACCTCACTTGTCAGATGAAATCTGGACTGCTACGTATCAGCGGCGCTCGACGCGAAACTCCAGGCGATTTCCGTTGGCATCGACGCCGCTGCCTTTCCAGGACCGGCAGGTGATCGCCTCCCAGCGCAGCGGAATCTCCCGACCATCGCTGCAGCGCACGACGCCGGTGCCGCTTTCCCCGGCACAACTGCCGGGATTCGGCGACAGCGACGGTGGCAAGGCCTGGCCGTCGCAGGTCAGACGGCCTTCGCGATCGGCGAGCAGGAACCTTCCGCCACCGGAACTGCCCGGATAACCCTTGCCGCGCATCTCGCCCGGCACGTCGCCCAGGCTGCCGCGCGCCTCATAGCCGATCGAACAGGCGGCGAGCAGCAGTGGAACGACAAGAGCGGCGACCAAGGCGCGATTGTTCACGAGGCAGCCCAAAATTTTTCAGCGATAATTATTATTTTGCACTTACTCGACGTCTATCGTGAATCCGCACCTCAGCCAACTCCATCCCTACCCCTTCGAAAAGCTGCGCGCCCTGTTTGCCGGCGTCACGCCGAACCCGCAATATCAGGAGATCAAGCTGTCGATCGGCGAGCCGCAACACGCGACGCCCGGTTTCATCATGGAAGCGCTCGCGGGTGGCCTCAAGGGCCTGGCCAACTATCCGACGACGCAGGGCATTCCGGCGCTGCGCCAGGCCATCGCCGCCTGGTGCCAGCGCCGCTACGGACTGGAACTCGACGCCGAAAGCGAGATTCTTCCGGTCAACGGCTCCAGAGAGGCACTTTTCTCCTTTGCCCAGACGGTGATCGACCCCGGCCGCGGTCACGTGCCGCTGGTCGTCAGTCCCAACCCGTTCTACCAGATCTACGAGGGCGCCGCCTACCTGGCCGGCGCCGAGCCGCGCTTCCTCAACACGCTGCCGGAAAACGGCTTCGCCTTCGACTATGCGACCCTTTCCGCCGAGGAATGGTCACGCGTGCAGCTTTTCTATGTCTGCTCGCCCGGCAACCCGACCGGCAAGGTGTTGTCGCTCGACGACTGGAAGACGCTGTTCGAGCTGTCCGACCGCTACGGCTTCGTCATCGCTTCCGACGAGTGCTACTCGGAGATCTACTTCGACGAGGCCAACCCGCCGATCGGCGGCCTCCAGGCGGCGAAGCTGCTCGGCCGCAGCAACGAGCGGCTGGTGATGTTCTCCAGCCTGTCGAAGCGCTCCAACGTGCCCGGCATGCGCTCGGGCTTCGTCGCCGGCGACGCCAGGATCCTCAGCCAGTTCCTGCTTTACCGCACCTACCACGGCTGCGCCATGGCGCCNCCGGTGCAGGCGGCCTCGGTGGCCGCGTGGAACGACGAAGCGCACGTGCTGGACAACCGCAACCAGTACCGCGAGAAATTCGCTGCCTGCACGCCGCTGGTCGCCGAGGTGCTCGGCACCGGCATGCCGGACGCCAGCTTCTACCTGTGGGCGAAGACGCCCATCGCCGATACCGAATTCGCCCGCGGCCTGCTTGAGCAGTATAATGTCATCGTTTTGCCGGGCAGCTTCCTTGCCCGCGAGTCCGGCGGTGTCAATCCGGGCGCCGGATTCGTCCGGATCGCGCTGGTGGCCCCGCTGGCCGAATGCCTCGATGCCGCCGACCGAATTCGCCAATTTGCCAAACAATCGTAATCAGAGAGGGCACTCATGACTCACCACCTGCAAGCCACCATCGAAGAACTCTGGGAACGCCGCACGGAGTTGTCTCCGCAGTCGCCGCCGACAACCATTTCGGCGATCAACTCGGTGATCGGCGACCTCGACGCCGGCAGGTTGCGCGTCGCCGAAAAGATTGCCGGCGAGTGGTTCACGCACCAGTGGATCAAGAAGGCCGTCCTGCTCTCGTTCCGCGTCCGCGACAACCGCGTCCAGGAAGCCGGCGACATCCGCTTCTTCGACAAGGTCGACACCAAGTTCGAAGGCTGGAGCGAAGAGCAGTTCCGCCAGGGCGGCTTCCGCGTCGTACCGGGCACCATCGTCCGCAAGGGTTCGTTCGTTGCCAGGAATGCGGTACTGATGCCGTCCTTCGTGAACATCGGCGCCTATGTCGACGAGGGCACCATGGTCGACACCTGGGTCACCGTCGGTTCCTGCGCGCAGATTGGCAAGAATGTGCACCTCTCCGGCGGCGTCGGCATCGGCGGCGTGCTCGAGCCGCTGCAGGCCAACCCGACCGTCATCGAGGACAACTGCTTCGTCGGCGCCCGCTCGGAAGTCGTCGAAGGCGTCGTCGTCGGCGAGAACTCGGTCGTGTCGATGGGCGTATACCTCGGCCAGAGCACCCCGATCTATGACCGGGAAACCGGCGAGGTCAGCTACGGCCGCATCCCGCCGGGTTCGGTGGTGATCAGCGGCAGCCTGCCGAAAGCTGACGGCAAGTACAGCCTGTACGCAGCGATCATCGTCAAGAAGGTCGACGCGCAGACCCGCGCCAAGACCAGCATCAACGAACTGCTGCGCGCCTGATCCTAGCCCAACGACACCGGAGGTCCTGAATGATCCTCGACAAACTATTCCAGCTGATGGCAGAAAAGCAGGCCTCGGATATCTTCATTTCCGCCGGCACGCCGATCCACATCAAGATCCAGGGCAACACCATGCCGGTCAACCAGCAGGTGATGCTGCCGGACATGATCGAGAAGATCGCCCTCGAACTGATGTCACCGGATCAGGCTCGGACCTTCGAGACGACGATGGAGATGAACCTCTCCTTCGGCGTGCCGCAGATCGGCAACTTCCGCGTCAACATCTTCCGTCAGCGCGGCTCGATCAGCATCGTCGTCCGCTTCATCCTCGGCAACATTCCCAAGCTCAATGCGCTCGAACTGCCCCCGGTGCTGGCCGACCTGATCATGGAGAAGCGCGGCCTGGTCCTCATCGTCGGCGCCACCGGTTCCGGCAAGTCGACGACCATCGCCTCGATGCTCGACCACCGCAACGCCAACCGCGCCGGACATATCCTGACCGTCGAGGATCCGATCGAGTACCTCTTCAGGCACAAGAAGTCGATCGTCAACCAGCGCGAGATCGGGCTCGACACGCTGGACTGGCAGGCGGCACTGAAGAACGCCATGCGTCAGGCGCCGGACTGCATCCTGATCGGCGAAATCCGCGACAAGGAGACGATGCAGGCTGCCATCGCGTACTCGCAGACCGGCCACATGTGCGTGGCCACCCTGCACGCCAACAACAGCTACCACGCGCTGAACCGCATCATCAGCTTCTTTCCGCTGGAAAACCGCCCGGCGCTGTTCCTCGACCTTTCCGTCGCCCTGCGTGCGATCATGTCGCAGCGCCTGGTCAGGAGGCCGGATGGCCTGCGCCTCCCCGCCTGCGAGGTCATGATCAACACCCGTCACATCAGCGAACTGATCGAGCGCGGCGAAGTCCAGGGCATCAAGGATGCGATGGAGCAGACGCTGGCGCCGGGATCGCAGACCTTCGAACAGGATCTCTTCCGGCTCTATCGCGAGGGCAAGATTTCGCTAGACGAAGCGCTGACCAACGCCGATTCGCCGACAAACCTCTCCTGGCTGATCAACAACGCCGAGATCAACCCGACCGGCGGCAAGGATGAACGCAAGCCCGACGCCGCGCTGGAGTTCGACAGCACCGACGCGAGCGGCGTTTCCTTCAAGGAGTTCTCGCTCAGCCTCGGCGACGACGAACCAGACACCTGATGCCCGACCCGACCCTTGCCCTGGCCAGGCAGATCATCGCCCGGCCGTCGGTGACCCCGGACGATGCCGGTTGTTGCGACCTGTTCGCCGAACGCCTTGGAGCGCTCGGTTTTTCTATCGAATTCATCAAACGCAACGGCGTCACCAACCTCTGGGCGCGTCGTGGCGCCGCCAGACCGTTGTTCGTCTTTGCGGGCCACACCGACGTCGTTCCCACCGGGCCGCTGGACCTGTGGACCTCCCCGCCTTTCGCTCCGGAAATCCGCGACGGCATGCTTTTCGGACGCGGCGCCGCCGACATGAAATCCTCACTGGCGGCGATGTTGACCGCAACCGAGGCCTTCGTCGCCGCCTATCCCCGGCATCCGGGCTCGCTCGCCTTCCTCCTCACCTCGGATGAGGAAGGCGACGCGGTCGACGGCACGGCCGCCGTCGTCGAGGCGCTCAAGGCGCGTAGCGAGACGATCGATTTCTGCGTCATCGGCGAGCCGACTTCGGTCGACACCCTCGGCGACATGGTCAAGAACGGCCGCCGCGGCTCGCTGTCGGGCAAGCTGACCGTCAAGGGCATCCAGTGCCACATCGCCTACCCGCACCTCGGCCGCAATCCGATCCACGAAGCTGCCCCGGCCCTCGCCGAACTCGGCGACACCGAATGGGATCAGGGCAATGAATATTTCCCGCCGACGACCTGGCAGATCTCCAACATCCACGGCGGCACCGGCGCCACCAACGTCGTGCCGGGCAGCGTCGAGATCAAGTTCAACTTCCGCTTTTCCACCGCCAGCACGCCGGAAAGCCTGCAGCAACGCCTGACCGCGACCCTCGATAGACACGGGCTGGAATACGAGATCGACTGGACGCTCGGCTCCCGTCCCTTCCTGACCGGCCGCGGCCCGCTGGCCGAAGCGGCGACGGCGGCGATCCGCGACATCTGCGGCATCGACACCGAACTGTCGACGACGGGCGGCACCTCCGACGGGCGCTTCATCGCCGAGATCTGCGACCAGTTGCTGGAAATCGGCCCGGTCAATGCCACGAGCCACAAGATCGACGAGTGTGTCGATATCGAGGCATTGCCGAGGCTGTCCGCCATCTACACCCGCATCCTCGAGCAGTTGCTTCCCCATGAGCGATCCCGCCGCGCGCAACGAACTGTTCACCGTCCGCGACCACCTGCGCTACGCCGTCAGCCGGTTCACCGCCGCCGGCCTGTTCTTCGGCCACGGCAGCGACAACGCCTGGGACGAAGCCGCCTACCTGACGCTGCATACCCTCAGCCTGCCGCTCGACCGCCTCGAACCCTTCCTCGATGCCCGACTGTTGCCGCAGGAACGCGAGGCGCTGCTCGAGATCTACCGCCGCCGCTGCGAGGAACGATTGCCCGCCGCCTACCTGACCGGCGAGGCCTGGCTCGCCGGCCATCGCTTCCATGTCGACGAGCGCGTGATCGTGCCGCGCTCGTTCATTGCCGAGTTGCTGCAGGAACACCTGACGCCCTGGGTCCACGACCCCTGGTCGATCCAGACGGCGCTCGACCTGTGCACCGGCTCGGGCTGCCTGGCGATCCTGACTGCCCTCGCCTTCCCGGAAGCACGGGTCGACGCGGTCGACCTCTCGCCGGAAGCGATTTCCGTCGCTGAACGCAATGTCGCCGAATACGGCCTGCATGACCGCGTGGAACTCATCCGTTCGGACGCGTTCAGCAAGTTGCAGGGTCGGCGTTACGACCTGATCATTTCCAACCCGCCCTACGTCAATGCCGACTCGGTCGCCGCGCTGCCNCCGGAATACCTCCACGAACCGGTGATGGCGCTCGGCTCGGGCAAGGACGGCCTCGACTTCACCCGCATCATCCTGCGCGAAGCGAAGCGGCATCTGACCGAGGACGGCCTGCTCGTGGTCGAAATCGGCCACAACCGCGCCGAACTGGAAGCCACCTATCCTTCGCTGCCCTTCACCTGGCTCGACACCACCGCCGGTGACGAATTCGTCTTCCTGCTGCGGGCGAGCGAACTCCCGGACTGAGCACCCGACACTCTGGCGCGGCCGCTGAAACTACCGGTCGCCGCCGGCCTGGTCGGCGCGCTGCTGCGACTGCTGGTTGGCCAGGTCGATCTTCTGCTGCATCTGCTCCATCGTCTTCTTGCCTTGTTCAAGCTCCTGCTTCTTGATGGCGGCGCCGGACGGTGCGGTGCCCGCCGTTTCCACGCCGCAGGCGCTCAAGTACAAGGTGATGGCCAACAATGGCAAACATTTCATCGTCGCGACTCCGAGATGGCCGGGTTCATTCGACAGCAGCGAGTATCGCCCGCAACAACTGCCAGCACCGCCCGACAGACTCGATCTCCACCGCCTCGCCCGGTGCATGCGCGCCGCGGATGGTCGGACCGAAGGAGACGATGTCGAGCCCCAGATATTTCGCGCCAATGATGCCGCATTCCAGCCCGGCGTGGATCACCTGCACCCGCGAATCGCTGCCGAACTCCCGGCGATAGGCGGCCTGGCACAGCGAGAGCAGCCGTGAATCGGGATTCGGTGCCCATCCCGGGTAATGTCCCGCCTTCACGGCAACGGTTCCGGACAGCGCAAACAGGCTGACGACCTCGTCCGCCAGCGCCATGCTGGCGCTATCCAGCAGCGAGCGGACCATGAAATTGCACGAGCCGCCGCTCGCCGTGAGCGCCACCATGCCCAAGTTGTCGGAAGTTTCGACGACGCCGGGAAACTGCCGGCTCATCCGCCGGACCCCGTGCGGGGCGGCGTGCAGCGAGGCCAGCCAGACGCCCTGGTCGGCAGGCGACAGCAACTCCAGCACGTCGGGCTGCGGCGAATGCCCAAGCGTGACGCCCTCATCGACCCCGACCAGTTCCCGGCGCAGGAAGCCAGCCCATTCCTCCAGACCGGCAACCAGTTTCTCCTCCTCCGGTCCGGGAACGGCGACGACGGCAAACGCCTCACGCGGCAGGGCGTTGCGTGCCGTGCCCCGGTGAGGCTGGCCAGGCGCAGCGGCAGCTGCTGTTCAAGTCCGCGCAGGACACGCACCAGCAACTTGATGGCATTGCCCCGTTCCTCGTGGATTTCGACCCCGCTGTGCCCACCGCGGAGACCGCGCAAATCGATTCGCCAGCATTGCCAGCCCACCGGCACCGGCTCGGGGTGCCGCTGCGCTCCACGTTGACGTCGAGCCCGCCAGCACAACCGAGATAGAACTCGCCCCACGCCTCGGTATCCAGGTTGAGCATCAGGCGTCCTTGCAAGACGTCCGTCGCCAGCCCGCGGGCGCCGCCCATTCCGGCCTCCTCGTCGACCGTGAGCAGGGCCTCGATCGGGCCATGCACGAGGCGGGTATCCTCGAGAACCGCCAGGATCAGCGCCACGCCGATTCCGTTGTCGGCCCCCAGCGTGGTGGCGTCGGCGAACAGCCATCCGTCGCGCCGCACCGGCCGGATCGGGTCGCGCGAAAAGTCGTGCGGCGTCCCGGCGTTCTTCTGACAGACCATGTCGAGGTGCGCCTGCAGGATGACGCCGGGGAGATGCGCGCGTCCCGGACTGGCCGGCTTGCGGATAATCAGGTTGCCCGCGGCGTCGACCGCAGCAGCCAGGCCACGCTGGCCGGCCCAGGCCAGAAGGTGTTGCCGCAACGCCGCTTCCTGCTTCGATGCACGTGGAATCGCGCACAAGACGGCGAAATGATTCCACACGATCGCGGGTTCGAGACCCGAGAACACGGCTTGCGGCGAAATACCGGACATTGCTGCTCCAAAGAAAAGCCCCCGCAAACCTTGCGGCATGCGGGGGCCTGAATCTGGGGCGGCTGATGGGTCTCGAACCCACGACAACCGGAATCACAATCCGGGACTCTACCAACTGAGCTACAGCCGCCGTCGAAGAAGGCGCGCATTGTAGCGAACAATCCGTTCTCCTGTCCAGAGATCGTTGTCGACCAGGAATCCTGTTGCTTCGCATGCCATGATAGAATTGCCAGCTTTATTTTTTCGGCTCGTAGTCACAAGGAAATCTCATGGAAGCGACCACTGCTCAAGCCAACGAACTGGAACGCCGCATCGATTTGTCCATCCCCATCGAAAATGTCGAAAGGGAGATGGACCAGCGCCTGAAGCGTATGGGAAAGAACATCAAGATGCCAGGCTTCCGTCCCGGCAAGGTGCCGTTCAGCATCGTCAAACAGCAATATGGCAGCCAGGCCCGCCATGAAGTGCTTTCCGAAGAGCTGGACCGCGTCTTCGGCGAGACCGTGACCGCCCAGAAGATGCGTGTCGCCGGCTACCCGCGGATCGAGCCCAAGGCCAGCGAAAGCACGACTCACCTTGAGTTCTCCGCCATCTTCGAGGTCACCGGATTTTACCCCGGCCGACATGTCGACCGCGGAAGTCGAGCGTCCGGTGCTTGAAGTCGGCGCCAAGGAAGTCGACAAGACCCTCGACATCCTGCGCAAGCAGCGTGTCTCCTACGAGGACACCGAGCGTGCGGCGGCCACCGAAGACCGCGTCGTCATCGACTTCCTCGGCAAGAAGGATGGCGAGCCGTTCCAGGGCGGGCAGGCAACCGACTACCCGTTCGTGCTTGGCCAGGGCATGATGTTGCCTGACTTCGAAAAGGCCGTCGAAGGCACCAAGAACGGCGAATCCAAGACCTTCGACCTGACTTTTCCGGCGGATTACTTCGCCAAGGATCTGGCCGGGCAGACCGTACAGTTCGAAATCACGGTCAAGCAGGTGCAGGCGCCCAAGCTACCGCCGATCGACGCCGAGTTCGCCAGGAGCATGGGCATCGCCGACGGCGATGTCGCCAAGATGCGCGCCGAGATCGAAGCCAACCTCAAGCGCGAAGTGAAGCGCCGCATCGAGGGCAAGGTCAAGGATCAGGTCATGGAGGCCCTGATCAAGGCCAATCCGATCTCCACGCCGAACGCGCTGATCGAGATGGAGATCCAGCGCCTGATGCAGGCTGCGCGTCAGGACATGGAGCAGCGCGGAATGAAAGTGGCGGACATGCCGATCCAGCCAGAATGGTTTGCCAACCAGGCGCGGCGCCGCGTCGTGCTCGGCCTGATTCTTGCCGAACTGGTGAAATCCGAGAAGCTTCAGCCGACCCCGAGCAGGTTCGCGCAATGGTCGAGGAAAGCGCGCAGAGCTACGAGCATCCGGAGGAAGTCGTCCGCTGGTATTACGCCCAACCGCAGCGCCTCGGCGAGGTCGAGGGCCTGGCGATCGAGAGCAATGTTGTCGAATGGGTACTCGGCAAGGCCAAGGTTACCGACAAGGCTGCAGTTTTTGATGAACTCATGGGCCAGAAGCAGTAATCTCTCCAATGGCAACAAAGGCGACAACCAGACGATCACTTGAACGCAACCGGCAAGGGCTGAAATGAACATCGACAACGCAGGCAACCAGGATCCTCAGGCACTGGGCTTGGTCCCGATGGTGATCGAACAGAGCGGTCGTGGCGAGCGCGCTTTCGACATCTATTCCCGCCTCCTGAAGGAGCGCGTGGTGTTTCTGGTCGGCCCGGTCAACGACGTCACCGCCAATCTGGTTGTCGCCCAGCTGTTGTTCCTAGAAGCGGACAATCCGGACAAGGACATCCACTTCTACATCAACTCGCCCGGTGGCGCGGTGACTGCCGGCCTGTCGATCTACGACACCATCCAGTTCGTCAAGCCCGACGTATCGACGCTCTGTATCGGCCAGGCGGCGTCGATGGGCGCCTTCCTGCTCTGTGCCGGCGCCAAGGGCAAGCGTTTCGCGTTGCCCAACTCGCGCGTGATGATTCACCAGCCGCTGGGCGGCTTCCAGGGCCAGGCATCTGACATCGCCATTCATGCCAAGGAAATCCTGTCGATTCGCGACCGCCTGAACCGGATCATGGCCGAACACAGCGGTCAACCGCTCGAACGCATCGAAAAGGATACCGATCGCGACAATTTCCTTTCTGCGGAGGAAGCGGCAGAATACGGTCTGATCGACAAGGTGCTGACCCGCCGCGACGCGGCTTGAACGGAGAGGTTCTCGGATGACCAAGGGCGCCCAGGAAAAACTGCTCTACTGCTCGTTCTGCGGCAAGAGCCAGCACGAAGTCAAGAAACTCATCGCCGGCCCGTCGGTCTTCATCTGCGACGAGTGCATCGCGCTGTGCAACGACATCATCCGCGACGAACTGCCCGAAGAGGCGGCCAAGGCCGGTCGCTCGGACCTGCCAACACCGCGCGAGATCTGCTCGATCCTCGACCAGTACGTGATCGGCCAGGAAGTCGCCAAGCGCATCCTCGCCGTCGCCGTGTACAACCACTACAAGCGTCTGCGCCACACCGCCAAGAATGCTGGCGAAGTCGAGCTGGCGAAGAGCAACATCCTGCTCGTCGGGCCCACCGGTTCGGGAAAGACGCTGCTCGCCCAGACGCTGGCGCGCCTGCTCAACGTGCCCTTCGTCATGGCCGACGCGACGACGCTGACCGAAGCCGGCTATGTCGGCGAGGACGTCGAGAACATCATCCAGAAGCTGCTGCAAAAGTGCGATTACGATATCGAGAAGGCGCAGCAGGGTATCGTTTACATCGACGAAATCGACAAGATCTCGCGCAAGTCGGACAACCCGTCGATCACCCGCGACGTTTCCGGTGAAGGCGTGCAGCAGGCGCTGCTCAAGCTCATCGAAGGCACCGTTGCCTCGATTCCGCCACAGGGCGGGCGCAAGCACCCGAACCAGGATTTCGTCCAGGTCGACACGACCAATATCCTCTTCATCTGCGGCGGCGCCTTTGCGGGTCTGGAAAAGATCATCCTCAACCGCTCGGAAAGGGGCGGCATCGGCTTCGGGGCCGAGGTCAAGGGCAAGAAGGACAAGAAGGCCATTGGTCAGGTCCTGCTCGATGCCGAGCCCGAAGACCTGATCAAGTTCGGTCTTATTCCCGAACTCATCGGTCGTCTGCCGGTCGTCGCCACCCTCCAGGAACTCGAGGAGCCGGCCCTGATCCAGATCCTCACCGAACCCAAGAATGCACTGATCAAGCAGTACCAGAAGCTGTTCGGCATGGAAGACGTCGAACTGGAAGTGCGTCCCGGTGCGCTTTCCGCCATCGCGAGGAAGGCGCTGGCGCGCAAGACGGGAGCCCGCGGGCTACGCTCGATCCTGGAACACGCGCTGCTCGACACGATGTACGAACTCCCCGGCATGGAAAATGTCGAAAAAGTCGTCATCGACGAGAACATGATCACCGGGGACACCCCGCCGCTACTGATTTACGCCGATNNCAGCCGAAGGTTTCCGGCTCCAACTGAGCCGGCTCTTGAATTGCGGTTTCGCGTCCCAAAGTAACGGCTGCATACCTATTTCAAAGGCATCGTAATGTCGAACCCCAACACGCTCCCGGAAACCGTCCAGTTGCCGCTGCTGCCGCTACGCGACGTCGTCGTCTTCCCGCACATGGTGATTCCGCTCTTCGTCGGACGTCCGAAATCGATCAAGGCCCTCGAAATGGCCATGGAAAGCGGCAAGAACATCCTGCTGCTGGCCCAGAAATCCGCCGCCAAGGATGAACCGGAACCCGATGATCTCTATCGCATCGGCTGTCTGGCCAATATCCTGCAGATGCTCAAGCTGCCCGACGGGACCGTGAAGGTTCTCGTCGAAGGCACGCAGCGCGCCCGCGTCGAAGCCATCGAGGTGCAATCGTCCGTGTTCATGGCAACCGCCGCCCCGCTGCCGCAGCCCGGGGTCGAGGACCACGAGATCGAGGCCATGCGCCGCGCCGTGGTTGCCCAGTTCGACCAGTTCGTCAAGCTGAACAAGAAGATTCCGCCCGAGGTGCTGTCGTCGATTACCGGCATCGAGGATGCCGGACGCCTGGCCGACACGATTGCCGCGCACCTGCCGCTCAAGCTCGAGCAAAAGCAGGAAGTGCTGGAAATGGACAGTGTCCGCGAGCGCATCGACCGCCTGCTGTCGCAACTGGAATCGGAAATCGACATCCTCCAGGTCGAGAAGCGCATCCGTGGCCGCGTCAAGCGCCAGATGGAAAAGAGCCAGCGTGAGTATTACCTCAACGAGCAGGTCAAGGCCATTCAGAAGGAACTCGGCGAAGGCGAGGAAGGCGCGGACCTCGAGGAACTCGACCGCAAGATCAAGGCCGCAGGAATGAGCAGGGAAGGACTGGCCAAGGCGCTCGGCGAGATCAAGAAACTGCGCCTGATGTCGCCGATGTCGGCCGAGGCGACGGTCGTCCGCAATTTCATCGAGACCCTGATCGGCCTGCCCTGGCGCAAGAAGACCCGCATCAGCAAGGACCTGCGCGCCGCCGAGAAGATCCTCGACGGCGACCATTACGGCCTCGAGAAGGTCAAGGAACGCATCGTCGAATACCTCGCCGTGCAGCAGCGCGTCGACAAGGTCAAGGCGCCCATCCTTTGCCTGGTCGGCCCTCCTGGTGTCGGCAAGACCTCTCTCGGCCAGTCGATCGCCAAGGCGACCAACCGCAAGTTCGTGCGCATGGCGCTCGGCGGCGTGCGCGACGAGGCCGAAATCCGCGGCCACCGTCGTACCTACATCGGCTCGATGCCGGGCAAGATCCTGCAGAGCCTGACCAAGGTTGGGGTGCGCAACCCGCTCTTCCTGCTCGACGAAGTCGACAAGCTCGGCCAGGACTTCCGTGGCGACCCCTCATCGGCACTGCTCGAAGTACTCGATCCGGAACAGAATCACACCTTCCAGGATCACTACGTCGAGGTCGATTTCGACCTCTCCGACGTGATGTTCGTGGCCACGGCCAATACGATGAACATCCCGGCGCCGCTGCTCGACCGCATGGAAGTAATCCGCCTCTCCGGCTACACGGAGGACGAAAAAGTCAATATCGCCATGCGCTATCTGCTGCCCAAGCAGTTGAAGAACAATGGCCTCAAGATGACGGAACTGGCCGTCGCTGACAGCGCGGTGCGCGACATCGTCCGCTATTACACGCGCGAAGCCGGTGTCCGCGCCCTCGAGCGGGAAATATCGAAAATCTGCCGCAAGGTCGTCAAGACGCTGGTTCTGAAGAGGCGCAGCAGCAAGATTCTGGTCAATGCCCGCAACCTCGACAAATTCCTCGGCGTCCGCCGCTACAGTTTCGGCATGGCGGAGAAGGAGAACCAGATCGGCCAGGTCACTGGCCTCGCGTGGACCGAAGTGGGCGGCGAACTGCTGACCATCGAGTGCGCCAACATGCCCGGCAAGGGCAACATCCTGCGCACGGGTTCGCTCGGTGACGTGATGAAGGAATCGGTCGAGGCCGCCCGTTCGGTCGTGCGTGCCCGTGCCCGGCGCCTCGGAATCAAGGACGAGGCTTTCGAGAAGACCGACATCCACATCCACGTTCCCGAGGGCGCCACGCCCAAGGATGGCCCCTCGGCTGGCATCGCCATGACCACGGCACTGGTATCCGCCTTCACGGGGATACCGGTCCGCTGCGAAGTGTGCATGACCGGAGAAATCACCCTGCGCGGTGAGGTTCTGGCCATCGGCGGCCTCAAGGAAAAGTTGCTGGCAGCGGTGCGCGGCGGACTAAGGACGGCGTTGATCCCGGAAGAGAACGTCAAGGACCTAACCGAAATCCCGGACAACATCAAGAACAAGATCGAGATCGTTCCCGTCAAATGGATCGACCAGGTCCTCGAGAGGGCACTGGAGCGTAGCCCGGAGGCACTGCCGGAGCATGGCGACGAAGGCACGGCAGTTGCGGCCGGTTCCGAGAACGCACCTCCGCAAACCGTCCTTACCCATTGATTTCGTGGAGAAGCAAGCATGCTGCAGTGCCAGCTGGGCTTGCTTTCCGGCCTCATCTTGCCCGTCCAAACCACCCGGAATCCGTTTTCACGGTCCATTCGAGCTGGGTGGCTCCCGTAGCGCATGGATGTCCGCCATTCTTGTGCTGCCGATTGCCAGAGGTTGACTCTTTCGCAAACGCCGACACGGAAGATCATCGACTCGCAACATATTTTGGGACAGGTGTTTACAAGGATCGGTCCAGTCCATATAATGCGCCCTCTTTCACGGAACTGGGGTATAGCTCAGCTGGGAGAGCGCTTGCATGGCATGCAAGAGGTCAGCGGTTCGATCCCGCTTACCTCCACCAAGCGACAGTGGAAGAGATGGAGTATTGTCCGGGTCCCCATCGTCTAGAGGCCTAGGACACCGCCCTTTCACGGCGGTAACCGGGGTTCGAATCCCCGTGGGGACGCCAAGGTTTCAGTGCGGAGTGGTAGTTCAGTTGGTTAGAATACCGGCCTGTCACGCCGGGGTCGCGGGTTCGAGCCCCGTCCACTCCGCCAACCAATACAAGAACCGGCCAAGGCCGGTTCTCTTGTTTTCATCGTTGAAAACATGGGTATTTCCGCTCACAGACGTTATACTGCGAGCTTACGACCATTCCCGTTCAGAGGCTGGAGTCTTGCCCCATGCATGATCGCAACGTTCTGTCGCTGGTCAAAGGGTTTACCGGCATTGCACTGATTTCCCTGGCTTCCCTAGTGGCCTCCCCGGTTCTCGCCAATGGCGACAACCAGCCCTTGCTCCTGTCGATGCTGGCACCTTCGAGCGCCCCGAGCACCGACAACGCCCTGACCGTTTTCGAGGTGCGTCCGGTCCCGGCCGTGGCGCGCACCGTCGATCTGACCGTCCAGCCCGACGATCTCTGGGTTCGTCTGCGCCACGGTTTCGCGATGACCAACCTGGATGACGACCTGACGCTGCACTATCAGCAGTGGTACCAGAACCGGCCCGATGCGCTGCGCCGGATGGTCGAACGCAGCCGCCCCTATCTGCACCACATCGTCGAGGAACTGGAAGCGCGCGGCATGCCGACCGAGATCGCCCTGCTGCCGATGGTGGAAAGCTCCTTCAACCCGATGGCCTACTCGCGCTCGCATGCTTCCGGCCTCTGGCAGTTCATTCCGGCCACCGGCAAGCGTTTCAACCTCGAGCAGACCTGGTGGCATGACCAGCGTCGCGACGTCGTTGCCTCGACCGACGCCGCAATCGAATATCTGCAGACCATCTACGAAATGCACGGCGACTGGCACCTAGCCCTGGCCTCCTACAACTGGGGCGAAGGCGCCGTCAAGCGGGCAATCGAGAGGAATGCCGCGCGCGGCTTGCCGACCGACTACGCCAGCCTGACGATGCCGAACGAAACCCGGCATTACGTCCCGAAGCTGCAGGCGCTCAAGAACATCTTCAGCAACCCGGTCCTGATGATCCAGCTCGGCCTCCCGGAAATCATCAATCGCCCCT
The DNA here is from genome assembly GCA_013693915.1 of Dechloromonas sp. Taxonomy (GTDB): domain Bacteria; phylum Pseudomonadota; class Gammaproteobacteria; order Burkholderiales; family Rhodocyclaceae; genus Azonexus. Next base: position 2,586,306 of record CP059264.1, read on the forward strand.
ACTTCGCGACGGTCGGGACTTCCCGGCCAATGGACGTCAAGACTGCCGCCCGCCTCGCCAACATGCCGGTCGATGAATTTGTGGCGCTCAATCCGTCGCATAACCGCCCGGTGATGAAGGCCGATACGCCGGTCGTCCTGCCGGCCGAGAAACTTGCCACCTTCCAGCGCAACCTGGAAAAGACTGACGAACCGCTGACCGAGTGGCAGGCCTATACGCTGAAGTCGGGCGAGAAGCTCGACCAGATCGCGCCGCGTTTCGGCATTACGCTGTCCGACCTGCAACGCGCCAACGGTCTCAGCGGCAAGATCAGGCTGGCCGGCGGCTCCACCCTGCTGGTGCCGGCCGGCAAGGGTGCCGACGACCTTGACAGCATGGGTACTGAACCCCGCCTGCCGCAGATCGTCGAGCCGGAACCGGCTGCGAAAGCGCCGGTTGTGGCGGCAACGCCTGCCCGTGGCGGCAAGGCGGAGAAAACTGTCAAGGGCAAGGCAGCCGACACCAGGCTTGCGGCGACGAAGGATGCCAGGAAAGGCGGCAAGCTGGCCGCCGCGGACACCGCCAAGGCGCCGGCCAAGGTCGCGAAGGCAAGCCCTGGCGAGAAGGCGAAGACCGTGGCCGCCAAACCGGCAGCGCCGGCAACCAAAGTCGCCAAGTCGGGGAACGGCCGGCGCAGCTGATTCAGCGGGCGGGATGGCAGTGGCCTGCAGGCGTCGCTGAGACGCCGGTCCTTTCCGGATGGCGCTGCCGGCAGACATCGATGGCCAGCAGGCAACGCGGATGGAATTGGCAGCCGGCCGGCGGATGGGCTGGCGATTCGGTTTGAGCCCGGCCCCTTTGATCGTTGTCGCTTGGCAACTCAATGCCAGACCACGCAAGACCCTCAACTGGCTCTACCCCGCCACGGTGTTCATGCCTGAGTCCTCTGACTTCAAGCAGCACTTTCATCAACTCGTTGCGCTTCGGACTTGAAACCGCCGTTTGGAAAAAGTTGATCAATGCTTTTGAAACTCCCTCTCCCACCACAATTTCAAAGGGATCGGAGAGTAAACGTCTGCTGTATCTATCGACAATGCGTCAAGGGCGGTCTTGATTTGCTCAATTAGCAACTTGTTGTCATTGACAACCCAGTCTGCGACTGGGAGCGGCCTGCTCCAATACGCCATGAATCGCTCATCAGGAACATGGGTCTGTTTTGCAAGGATGCTGCGTGTGCGCACCGTAACCTCCAATGCAATTCTGGGTGGATCTCCTTTTACCGCGGCCATTCCGATCGACATAATGGAAACCTCCAAGACTCCATCAGCCTCGCCAGCAATCAAATTTGCATAATGAGGCTTTTCATTCCGATCGCCCGGGCCATTATCAGCGACCAAGATCACGCTCCTTCCTCTCTGCTCAAGCTTCGAAGCCACAAGCGAAGCAAATTCATACTGTATTCCCTCCCGACCTATCGCACCCTGTGCAAGTGTTCTTGTAATGGATGCTTGATCAGCAGGCAGACCATGAATTGCTCCTTCAGCGCTGCCTGCCACCCCGCCGATTAACGCTCCAGCGATGATTGTGGCTGGGGCGATGAATGGATACAAAGGCCCGAACTGTAGTGGAACTATAGCCCCGACCAGTGCGCCTCCGGCTATTCCTCCCGCCCCCTGTGGCCGCTGCAGTCCCTTGCCCTTTTGCATACCGATTGAGTGTCAGAACTGGTGAAAAGCGGGCTGATACTACGGCGACTTGTCCTCTAGGAAAATCAGGTTGAGAACTAACATGAACCTCCGATGCACAGCCCATGATGAATGTTGCGAAAAACAACGAGAGCAACCTTGTGATCATTTGCATCTCATTTTCCGAACTTTATGCTCCCCGTAAAACCACCACCTAGCAGCCTGTCGGGCTTACCNNCAGAAGTATGCGATAATCATACCCGTTGAATCAGACGGACATTGCGATGGCCTTTCACCCGATTAATCGAGACACCGACTACCTGCTGCCGCCGTCGGTACAGGACTGGTTACCGGAGTCGCACCTGGCGCGCTACGTCGTGGATGTCGTGGAAGGGCTCGACCTGTCGGCACTGGTAAGTGCCTATGTCGGCTGCGGCAGCGAGGCCTATCACCCGGTGACGCTGCTCTCGTTGTTGATTTACGGCTACGCCACCGGGACGTTTTCCAGTCGCAAGATTGAGCGGGCCACCTACGACTCGCTGGCCTTCCGTTACATTGCCTGCAACCGGCATCCGGATCACGACACCCTGGCGACGTTTCGGCGACGCTTTGGCAAGGAATTCCAGTCGGCCTTCGTCCAGGTCCTGCAGATTGCCCGCGAGAACCAACTCTCGCGCTTTGGCACCGTCAGTCTGGACGGCACCAGGATTCACGCCAACGCCAGCCGGCACAGTGCCCTGTCGTATGGGCATGCCGAGAAGATCGAAGCCCACCTGAAGGCCGAAGTACAGGAGTTGCTGGCGTTGGCGGAGGCGGCGGATCAATCGTCGGTGCCCGACGGGGTGAATTTGCCCGACGAGATCAAACGCCGCGAAGATCGACTGGCGGCAATTGCCGTTGCGAAGGCCAGGATTGAGGCCCGAGCCGAGGAGCGGCATAAGCAAGCGCAGGCGGAACACGACGCCAAGAGGGTGGCCCGTGCCAAGAAGGAAGCGGACACCGGCAAGAAGCCCGGCGGCAAGTCACCGAAACCGCCCGAGGCCGGCCCGCGCGCCGACGACCAGATCAACCTGACCGACGAAGAATCGCGGATCATGAAGGTCGCCGGCGGCGGCTTCGAGCAGTGCTTCAACGCGCAAGCCCTGGTCGATACCGAATCGATGCTGGTGCTCGTTGCGCACGTCAGCCAGGACACGAACGACAAGCAGCTGGTTGTGCCGATGGTCGAGAAAATGCAGGCCAATCCCGAAGGCCTCAATCAACCGGACATCCTGCTGGCGGATACCGGATATTTCAGCGAAAAGAACGTCGAGACCTGTGTCGACGCCAAGATCACGCCGCTGATCGCAGTCAGGCGCGATCAACACCACCCGCAGTGGCGAGATCGCTTTACAGAACCAGAGGCACTGCCTGAGGACGCTTCAGCCCTTGAGGTGATGAAGCATGCCCTCAAAACCAGGGACGGTCGCGCCGCCTATGCGCTGCGCAAGCAAACGGTGGAGCCGGTGTTCGGCATCATCAAATCGGTGATGGGATTCCGCCAGTTTCTGCTGCGCGGTTTGGACAATGTCCAGAACGAATGGACGCTGGTTTGCCTGGCGTGGAATCTGAAACGCATGGCCGTATTGCGCCCGCAGTAAGCAAATAGAACAGGAGCATTGCAACTTCATGGCCAAACCACCCGATTTCAGCCAGAAACACGCGAATTCATCCCAAATCGTCAAATTATCCCGCCGGGCGGTATCAAGTCCGACAGGCTGCTAGGGGAACACCGGAAGACGACTCGAGAGCAGGAAAACTGGCAGGAACCCGACGCAGCAACTGCTTGTCCGTTGAGTCTGCCCAAGTATCGAGTGATTTAACAGGTAGCGCAGAACGGGCTTCACTGAAGTTATCGGCAATCTCAAAATAATTGAGCCTGGAACACGTTTTATCAAGGATAAATGACCACGCATCGACATCCACGATCAAATCCCCAGATAGTATGCGTTCCCAGGAACTGATACATCTGTTGCCAGTTTCATTCTCATGAGGCATTTGGAAAAAGCAGAGCAGCAGTCAGAAGGTAGCGTCCTGCCGGAACAATTACGCGAAACGCGCCATCCTTTTCAGATTCGAAACTGGCAAATGCTGACTCAGATAGGTCTAGAGACGACAACTTGGTTAACTGAAGTAGAGCACCCGTCCCGAATAGATTCCACCAAGGCGCCGTCACCTCCCCGTTTACAAGCACAATTACTCGTCCGAATATGAGCACATCATCGGTTCCGGCAATCGATGGGGTTGTCTGGCCTTTCAACGGCTTAACATTGATCCTTTCCGGCAATGCCGAGCATCCGGCCAGCATGATCAGTGAGGTAATTAAGCACAAGATGCGAGAGATTCGCACTTTCGTTCCTTGATCAATCTACTCGCATTGAATATAGTTCACACGCCACACACAGGCAAACTTGATGATGGGCAGAAATGGTGCTCGTCCAAACGGGTCAGAGCCATTTCAATTCCTTGCCAATTTCCCCGGTCCACCGTAGCTGTATCAGCCAATCCTCGTGACTTAGCACATTTGAATATTTTTGCCCTGATGTTTCATGGTGCCGGGGTTTGGTTAGAATACGCCCTGTAACTGATTGATATATATAGGTTAAATATGACGGCCTAAATATGTCAACGTACTTTCCCGGCTTGCTGACTTCATCCGGAGCGGAGCCTTTCGCGAGGCGGCGCGCCAGGACCCCGGTATTTCACCCGCCAGCGCGGTCTGCCCTTTCCGGAGTTGATCGCTTTCCTGCTCAGCGGTGTGCGTGGTGCCGTACAGGGCGAACTTGATGCGTTCTTTTCCCTGCTGGCGCGGCGCAGCCAGCTGGTTCGGGTGGTGAGCGCCAGCGCATTTTCGAAGGCGCGCAGCCGTCTTTGGGCCGATGTCTTCGACCCACTCAACACGGAGTTGCTGCGCCTGATCGATGAAGGCCTGCCGGCGCAGCCGCTCTGGCTGGGTTTGCGGGTGTTGGCCGCCGATGCCTCGAAGGTTCGCCTGACCCTGCTTGACCGCGAGGGGAAGCGCGGCGTACGCGAGGCAACACTGTTTGGACTGTTTCGTCCCGGGATCGAGTTGTTCGATTCGCTGATTCTGCACAGTGCCGTGGTGGGTGAGCGCCAGATGCTGTTCGAACGTCTCGACCGCCTGAGTCACCAGGACCTGCTGGTGCTCGACCGTGGCTATCCGGGGGCGTGGTTGGTGGCGGCCCTGTTGCATCGGGGCATTCCGTTCTGCATGCGCTGCGATTCGTCCTCGACCTTTGCCGCAATCACGCGTTTCATGCGCTCCGGCGAGGACGAGGCGGTGGTGACCCTGCCGCCACCGAACCGCCGCGATGCCGTCGATTATGAGTGTCCGCGTCAGACCTCGACCGTGCGCCTGATCCGTCAGGTGACGCCGGCCGGCAAGGTGCGCGTGCTCATGACGTCGTTGCGCGATGCCACACAGTATCCTGCCACCGCATTCGCCGACCTCTATCATCGCCGCTGGCGCATCGAAGAAGCCTTCAAGCGCCTCAAGCACCGCCTCTGCCTTGAGCATACCTCCGGCCTGACCTGGCTGGCCGCCTGCCAGGATGTCGGCGCCAGGATGGTCTGCGACAACCTCAATGCCCTGGCTGTCTATCTGGCGACCGACCACCTCATCCCGACGGATTCGCCGTGGCGCATCAACCGAACACAGGCCTTCTCTCACCTGCGCCGCCTGCTGCCGCGCATCCTCAGCGGACGAATGCCAGCAAGCGCACGCCTCGTCGCCGACCTGTTCTGCGAAATTGTCCTCAACCTGCAAAAATTCATCCCCAACCGCGCCCGACCTCGACCCGTTCGACCCAAACCACACAAGTCTCATGCCTACAAGTTCGCACCATGACAAAGAGCTAAGTCACGAGGATTGCTGTATCAGCCGACGAGGTAGCACTTGACCCTATGCGTCGTGGAAACCTCGCTGGTTTCCGGGTAGCGCTGCCGGCAGACATCCATCGCCTGCGGGCAGCGCGGGTGGAAATGGCAGCCGGCGGGTGGATTGGCCGGCGATGGCGTTTCGCCGGGCAGGCGGATCACTGCCGACTGGGCATCCAGCTGCGGCACCGGCACCGCCGACAGCAAGGCCTGCGTGTAGGGATGCTTCGGCGAGCGCAGCACCTCTTCCGCACTGCCGCGCTCGACGATGCGCCCGAGATACATCACCGCGACGTCGTCGGCCAGGTATTCGACCACCGCGAAGTTGTGGGTGATGAACAGGTAGGCGACGCCGAGTTCTTCCTGCAGTTTCTTCAACAGGTTGAGAATTTGCGCCTGCACCGAGACATCGAGGGCTGAGGTCGGCTCGTCGCAGATCAGCAGTTCCGGCTGCACGGCGAGGGCGCGGGCGATGGCGATGCGCTGGCGCTGGCCGCCGGAAAACTCGTGCGGGTAGCGGCCGGCGGCTTCGTCCGGCAGGCCGACCTGCTTCAACAAGGCGGCGACCGCCCTGCCCTGCGCCGCCGCGTCGCTTTCCAGCCCCAGTGCGGACATGCCTTCGGCGATGATTTCGCCGACCCGCAGGCGCGGGTTGAGCGAGGCGAACGGATCCTGGAACACCATCTGCATGTGGCGCCGCGCCGCGCGCAGGCGCCTGCCCTGCATGCCGACCAGTTCGCTGCCGCCGAGGCGGACGCTGCCGGCGGTCGGCTTGACGAGTTGCAGCAGTGCCTTGCCGACCGTCGTCTTGCCGCAGCCGGATTCGCCGACCAGCGCCAGCGTGCGCCCGGCGGAAATGGCCAGCGAAACGCCGTCGACGGCAAGCACATGGCCGACTGTCCGTCGCAGGATGCCGCGGCGGATCGGGAAATGGACCTTGAGGTCGGCGACGTCGAGGAAGGGTGCCAGTTCCGGCATCAGGTCGCCAAGTCCGAGACGCGGTGTGTCGGCAAGCTCGAGCGCGCCGCCCGACCAGTGGCAGCGCAACGCATGGCTGGCCGCGGCGCTGCGCCAATCCGGCGGGATGTCCCGGCAAACCGGCATCACGTGCGGGCAGCGGTCTGCGAAACGGCAGCCGGAAGGCATCTCCGCCAGCGAAGGCACCTGGCCGGGAATCGTCGTCAGCGCCATGCCGCGCCGCGAGACTTCCGGCAGGGCCGCGAACAGCGCCTGCGTGTAGGGGTGTTGCGGCCGGCTGAAGAATTCCTCGCGGTCGGCCACTTCGACCAGTTCGCCGGCGTACATGACGCCGATGCGGTGGGCCATTTTGGCGACGACGCCGAGATCGTGGGTGATCAGCAGCATGCCCATGCCGCGCTCGCGCTGCAGTTGCGCCAGCAGGTCGAGTATCTGCGCCTGCACGGTGACGTCGAGCGCCGTCGTCGGTTCGTCGGCGATCAGCAGGTCGGGTTCGCCGGCCAGCGCGATAGCGATCATCACGCGCTGCTTCATGCCGCCGGAGAACTGGAAGGGATATTCGTCAAGGCGCCGCTCGGGGTCGGCGATGCCGACCTGGCGCAGCAGGTCGAGCATGCGCCTGCGTGCCGCTTCGCCACGCAGGCCGCAATGGCGGTCGAGCACCTCGCCGATCTGCGTGCCCACCGTCAGCACCGGATTGAGGCTGGTCGCCGGTTCCTGAAAAATCATCGCCATGCGCGCGCCCCGCACCTGGCGCATGTCGGCTTCGGCCAGGGTCAGCAGTTCCTCGCCTTCCAGCCGGACACTGCCGCCGGTGATGCGCCCGGCGGCCGGCAGCAGGCGCATGATGCCCTGCGCCGTCGCCGACTTGCCGCAACCGGATTCGCCAAGCAGCGCGAAGGTCTCGCCCCTGGAAATGGCAAAAGAAATGGCGTCGACCGCAACCAGCAGCTGTTTTCCGGCAGCGAAGCCGAGGCTCAGGTTGGTGACTTCGAGCATCAGGCCAGGCCTCCACATCCCGTTGGCAAGACAGGACTTTGCGCACCGGCCTGGCGGGCCACACTCGCCTTGCTCGCATCCCGCTGCGCAGGGCCCCTGCTCGGTGGCTCATGCGACCACCCTCGGATCGAAAGCGTCACGCACGGCGTCTGCGAACAGGTTGGCGGCGAGGACGAGGATGAACATGGTCGAGAAGGCCGCCGCCAGCGACCACCAGACGACCGGCTCGCGGCCCAGTTCCATGCGCGCGCTGTTGATCATCGTGCCGAAGCTGATCATCGTCGGGTCGACGCCGATGCCGACGTAGGAGAGCACCGCCTCGGCCAGCACCAGCCCCGAGAAATCCATGACCAGCGCGATGATGACGATGTGCATCAGGTTGGGCAGGATGTGGCGGACGATGATGCGCCAGTTCGACACGCCGAAGGCCTGCGCCGCCTGGATGTATTCGAGTTCGCGCAGTTTCAGCGTCTCGCCGCGCAGCAGCCGGCACAGTCCGGTCCAGCTGGTGATGCCGAGAATGAAGCAAAGCGCCAGCAGGCGCAAATCGGCGCGTTCGGCGGCGGTTGCGAACCATTGCGGATGGGTGTCGATGACCACCTGCATCATCAGCACGGCGGCGGCGATAAGCAGCACGCCGGGGATGGAGTTGAGCACTGTGTAGATGTACTGGATCACGTCGTCGATCCAGCCGCGAAAATAGCCGGCGACGATGCCGAGCAGGACCGCCATGGGCAACATGACGAGCGTCGTGACGAGGCCGATGATGAGCCCCGTGCGCACGCTTTTCAGCACCTGGTAGAGGACATCCTGGCCGACCTTGTCGGTGCCGAAGACGTGGTACTGGCCGGCCAGCGCGAAGAGCGGAACGAGGGTCACCAGCAGGATGCCCAGGGTAATCAGTACGGCATTCCAGGCGAACACCGTTTCGCCGCGCCAGATTTNTTGCCATCCCGAGACGTCGACCGCAGCAGGGCCGCGCTGGACAACCGCTGCGGCGCCGGCCACCAGCGCCAGCCAGCCGAGCAAGGCCAGCAGGCCAAGACGGAACGCCGTCATCCCGGCATCAGCCGCCACATCGCCCTCGCGCTCGCCGAGATGGCTGCCGCCATGCTTCAGGCGCGGGTAGTCGCGCATCTTCTCGCCACCCGGCAGGTCGATCGTTTCCTTGGCGTAGAGGCGCGTTGCGAAGGGTTCGGAGTAGGTTTTCTCGTTGCGCAGGCGCAGCGGCGCCGCCAGCACGTCGAGCACGGACAGCACCTCGACGGCATAGCTGGCTTTCTGCCCCGGCTTGCCTTCGAGTTGCATCCGGAAATGCAGGGAATCGAGCAGGCCGATGGCGATGAAGGCGAGCAGCACCGTCGCCGATGCCATGCCGACCCGATTGGCGCCAACCCGCCGCCAGGCGGCGAGCAGTGGCGGCGTCTTCGCCACCAGCACGCCGACGCCGATGCCGGCTGCCACCAGCAGCCAGATCAGCATGTCCGACCAGAGGACGACGACCTGGAAACCCATCATTCGAAGCGGATCCGCGGGTCGACCACGGTGTAGGAAATATCGGTCAGGATCAGGCCGACGATATAGAGCACCGAGCCGATGAAGACCATCGAGCGCACGACGGCGAAGTCCTGCGCGTTGATCGCGTCGATGGTGTAGCTCCCGAGGCCGGGAATGCCGAAGAAGGATTCGGTCAGCAGCGAACCCATGAAGAGCAGCGGGATGATGACGACGACGCCGGTCAGGATCGGGATCAGCGCGTTGCGCAGGACGTGGCGGAAGAAGACGACGGTTTCCGGCAAGCCTTTGGCGCGCGCGGTGCGCACGTAATCCTTGTTCACCTCTTCGAGGAAAATGGTGCGATACCAGCGGGTAGAGGAACCGATGCCGGAAATGACACCGATGAAGACCGGCAGAATCAGGAACCGCCAGGCGTCGACGCCGTCGGCGAAACCGGAAATCGGCACCAGCCGCCACACCTTGCTGATCAGGAACTGGCCGCCGATGATGTAAAACAGACCCGAAATCGACATCATCGCGACGCACAGCACGACGCCCCAGAAATCGAAGGCGGTGGCGCGGAAGAAGGCCAGCGTCAGCGCGAATGTCACTGTCACGAACAGGCCGAGGATGAAGGTCGGCAACGCGATGGCCAGCGACGGCCCCATGCGCCCGGCGATTTCGCGGGCGATGTCGCGGCCGTCCTCGGCACGGCCGAAATCGCCGACGAACATGCGCGCCGATTTCTGGAAGAAGATGGTGTCGGTTACGGTCGACAGCCCTTTTGCCGCCGAATTGATCAGCAGCGGCCGGTCATAGCCGCGCTCGGCCTTCCATTTCTCGATCGCCTCAGGCGTCACGCGCTTGACCCCGAGTTGCATGCGCGCCATGTCGTCGGGCGTGTTGACGACGAAGAACAGTGCGAAGGTGAGCAAGTTCANCCCGATCAGGATCGGGATGGCGTAGAGCAGGCGGCGGACGATGTAGGCGAGCACAGACGGATTATCCTGGAAACCTCGGTTGGACGCCGCCGCTGGTGTGTTTGGGCGGGATGGCCGGCGCGAAGCGACGACGTGGCAGGCTCATGCCTGCAAGGAGGAGCGACAAATCCGGCCGCCCCACCAGGCGCGCCAGCGGCGGCGTAGCGCAGCCACCCTTTGGGCGAAGCGCGGCGAAGGCACGGAAGTCAGGGGTCACACGGCTCTCCGGAGGAATACAAGCGGTCAACCGAGGTTTTCAGGATTATGCCAAGAGGCGGCGCAGGATGAGTGCAATCAGCACGACAGTGGCCAGCAACCAGGCGGCCACCGCGTATTCGGAACGCTGCCATGGCTCGCCCGGCGACAACGGATCGCGCAACTCGTCGGGGAACCTGCGCGGCGGCACCGGGATGATCTTGCGCTCGGCAGGGTTCTTCGGCACGCGCGCGTGGTACTCGACGCTGGACTCGACCGGCCAGTCGCCCCAGGCCCGGCTGGATGGAAACTGCGGCACGCGGACGAGCAGGATTTCCTCGATATCCCCGGCCAGCACCCGCTCGAATTCGCTCAGAGGCCGGCCAGCCTGTCCCGTCGCCAGCCGCAGCAGGTCGGCACCCATTTCCTCGAAGGCGGCAGCCGGATAGAGCCTGTTCCGGTCCTCGGTCAGGTAGTCGAAAGAGGTCATTCCCTTGTTCAGGCTGCCCTCCCTGAGCGCAACCAGCGGCAGGGCGACGATGCCGCGCAGCCGGCTTTCCGGCCCGCGCACCGGCACCTGCCAGCCGAGGGTGCGCGCGGTCGTCACGCTGATGCCGGCGCAGTTGGCGCGCCCATGCCGGTAGGCGAACTGGTGCCGGTAGAACTGGTTGTACACCCGGCCCAGCGCCGACTGCAGCCGGGCAGCGCTCCGCCCATCGCGGAGTGTCGCCACCAGCAGGTACGAAGGCCGGTACCAGGCCTGGCCGCTGTTCACGTCGCCGAGGTAGTTGTCGAGCGACACCGGCGCGGCGATGATGCCCTTCTCGCTCTCCGCATCGAGCGTGTAGAAATTGTTGACCAGCCATTCATCGATGCCGCCCCGGTCGCCGATGCGGCCGGTCATCAGCGCGAAGTGGCCGCCGTGCGCCTCGTCGTCGTCGCCCTGGGCGCCGTTCAGCATCATGCCAAGCAGCGGCTGTCCGCTGCGCGGCCCGTTGTTTCCCGNGCGCCGCCAGACCGACTCGACGGCAAACGGGCTGCGCGCCCCCTGCGGCTGCGCCCGCACCCAGGCGCGCAGGGCAGACGGATCGCCGGCCAGCACGACACCTGGCGGTGCTTCCGGCAGACGGAAATCCTGCGGCCAGAAGGTCCGCGCAACAAAGGCTTCACCATGCCGATTTCCGCGCATTTTCAGCGGTCGACCGCGGAAGAAGGCCAGGCTGCTCGCGTCGAACCAGGCGCTGTTCAGCGGCAGCCGCGGCGCCAGTTGCAGGGCCACCTCGCCACCATCGCTGCGTATCGCCAGGCCGTCGCCAGCGAGCTCCGCCCCGGTCACGGTGTCCGGCGCACCCAGCCAGACCAAGGGAGGCAGCACCGGCACGGCAGCGAACGGCGTCGCCTTGGCCCAGGCCGCAAGGTCATCCCATACCGGCAGCGCGCGTTCGAAGCCGGCGACAGGCGCCCCCGCGAGCGGCACGGCGATGGTTTCATTGCGGAAGTACCACAATGCCTGCGGCAGCGCGCCGCAATCGGCGCAACTGCCGCGGGTGGTCACGAACTGATCCGCAGGAAACAAACCGTAGGCGGGCATGGCAGAATTCTGCCCGAAAACGGCGGGGCTCGTGTCACGGCAACTGGCGCGCGATCAGCTCCTTCATGATCTCGTTCGAGCCGCCGTAGATCCGGGCCACGCGGGAATCTGTCCAGGCACGGGCAATCGGGTATTCCCACATGTAGCCGTAGCCGCCATGCAACTGCAGGCAGACATCGAGCACCTTGCTCTGCAGGTCGGTGCACCAGTACTTGGCCATCGACGCTGCGGTCGCATCGAGTTCGCCCTTGATATGCAGCTCGATGCAGCGGTCGATGAAGACCCGGGCAATCTGCACCTCGGTCATCGCCTCGGCGAGGGAGAACCGGGTATTCTGGAACTCCATGATCTCCCTGCCGAACGCCCGGCGCTCGCGGCAATACGCGGCAGTCCAGCCGAGCGCCGCCTCCATCTGGGCAACGGCGGTGATCGCGATCTGCAGGCGTTCCCAGGGAAGCTCGTTCATCAGGTAGGCGAAGCCGCGGTTTTCCTCGCCGAGCAGGTTGTCGGCCGGCACGCGCACGGCGTCGAAGAACAGCTCGCCGGTATCCTGCGCCTTCATGCCGATCTTCTTCAGGCGCCTGCCCTTGGAGAACCCGGCCATCGTCGTATCAACGACAAACAAGCTGGTTCCCTTGGCGCCCTTGTCCGGGTCGGTCTTGGCGACGACGATCACCAGATCGCAATGGAAACCGTTGGTAATGAAGGTCTTGGAACCGTTCAGGAGGTAATGGTCGCCGTCGCGCACCGCCGTCGTGCGGATGCCCTGGAGGTCCGATCCGGCTGCCGGCTCGGTCATGGCGATGGCGCCGATCAGTTCGCCGGTCGCCATCCCCGGCAGGTATTTCCGCTTGAGAAACTCGCTGCCGTAATGCAGCAGGTAAGGGGCGACGATCTCCGAATGCAGCAGCATCCCGAGCAGGTTCTGCACCGCGCGCCGCGCCGGCTGCTCGAAGAGCACGACGCTGTAGAGCTTGTCGGCGCCGGCGCCGCCGTACTCCTCGGGCATCGAGGTGCACAGGTACCCGGATTCGCCGGCCTTCTGCCACACCTCGCGGTCGATGTAGCCCTGTTCCTCGTAGCGCTCGTAATGCGGAGCGACTTCGACCTCGATGAAGCGGTCCAGCGATTCGGCGAACTGCCGGTGTTCGTCGCCGAAAATTGTGCGCGGTATGGTCATGTCTTCGCCTTCCCGGTCAGATGCGGAAGCCGCCGCCGCAGACCAGCAGTTCGCCGGAGATGTAGTTGGATTCGGGATAGCAGAGCAATGCGATGGCGCCGGCGGCCTCTTCCGGCGTGCCGCCGCGACCGAGCGGCACCAGCGCTTCCATCTGCCTGAGGAGTTCGGGATTGACGCCGGCCTTGATCTGCTTGCCCTCGATGTCGAGCGTCGCGCTGCCGTCGGCCGGGGCGCTGGTCAGGCGCGTATTGATCAGGCCGAAGGCCACGCAATTCACATTGACCCGGTAACGCCCCCACTCCTTGGCCAGCGTCCGCGTCATGCCGATGACGCCGGCCTTGGCTGCCGCGTAATTGACCTGGCCAGCGTTGCCGCCGACCCCGGCGATCGACGAAACATTGACCACCTTGCGGAACTTCTCCTCGCCCGCCTCGCTTTCCTTCCTGGCGGCATTGCGCAGGAAATCGGCGGCTGCGCGCAGGATGCGGAACGGCGCCGTCAGGTGGACGTCGATCATCGCGTACCACTGCTCGTCGGTCATCTTCTGGACGACGTTGTCCCAAGTGTAGCCGGCGTTATTGACGATGATGTCGAGACCGCCGAACTGCGTGATCGCCGTGAGCACGAAGCGCTCGGCAAAATCCGGCGCGGTCACGCTGCCGACGCAGGCAACCGCCTGCCCGCCGGCAGCGACAATGTCGGCCACCGTCTGCTCGGCCGGTGCCGCGTCGAGGTCGTTGATGACCACGCTGGCCCCCTCCGCTGCCAGCTTCAGCGCCACCGCCCGGCCGATTCCGCGACCCGAGCCGCTGACGATGGCCGTCTTTCCTTCGAGTTTTCCCATTTCGCTCCCCGTTTCCATTGAACCAAAAACCTTGTCTGACGCAGATTTCGCAGATGAACGCAGATCGAACCCGGAACCCCGACCGATTTGATCTGCGGCGATCCGCGTCATCTGCGGTCAACCGCTTTTAGATTGAATTCAGTTCAGTCGAGCGCGACCAGCGCCTCGCCCTGTATCTTGAGTTGTCCGTACTGGTTGAGCATCTCCACCGCCACCCGCGCCAGCGACACGCCGTCCTCGTCCAGCAGATCGACGACCTGCCCGCGCAAGACCGGCTGGTTGCCGAGATGGGTGAGCGCCATGAAGCGCACGGTGAACGAGCGCAGGCAGGACTGCGGACGCCATCCGGTGAGCAGGCGCCCCAGCCAGGCCATGCCGAGCATGCCGTGGGCGAAGACATCGGGCATGCCGGCGCGCCGCGCGAAATCGATATCGACATGGATCGGGTTGAGGTCTCCCGAAGCCCCGGCGAAGCGGCACAGCAGCGCGCGGTCGATCGCCGGCAGGACCATTTCCGGCAGCACGTCGCCTACCTTCACCGGCACGCCGGTTTCCTGCTCGCCAGCCATGCCGCTCACCCGTTCATGACGACGATGACCGAGCGCATTTCGCCCACCGCCTCGCCGCGCTGGTTGGTCAACTGGGTAACCTTGGTAACGAACTCCATCCTGCCGCCCTTCTTCTCGCTGATGTCGGCGATGCTCGAGCGGAGGGTCAGCACGTCGCCGGCATGCACCGCCCGCTCGTAGGTGAAGCCCTGTTCACCGTGCAGCACCCGGTCGATCGGCACGCCCAGCGTTTCCATCATCGCCTGGATGGTCCCGGCGTCGAGTTCGGCCCCGAAGTACAAGGTCGGCGGCGCCAGCAGCGACGGATGGCCGGCGGCGATCGCCGCCGCCTCGTCGGTATACTCCGGCCGGGTTTCGCCGATCGCCCGGGCGAAGGCCAGCAGGCGGCCCTTCTCGACCGGCCAATGGACCACCGGCAACTGCAGGCCGACATGGCTTCTGTCGATCATCGTTCCTGCCGCTCAGTCGGCGCGTTGATAGAGCGTGACGACGCAGGCGCCGCCGAGCCCGAGGTTGTGCTGCAGGCCAAGACGGGCGCCGGCGACCTGACGCTCACCCGCTTCGCCGCGCAACTGTTCGACCAGTTCAGTACACTGGGCGAGGCCGGTCGCCCNCAGCGGGTGCCCCTTGGACAGCAGACCGCCCGAGGGATTGGTCACGATGCGCCCGCCATAGGTGTTGTCGCCATCGGCGACGAACTTCTCGGCGCCGCCGTCCGGACACAGTCCCAGCCCCTCGTAGATGAGTACCTCGTTGTGCGCGAAGCAGTCGTGCAGTTCGACGACATCGAGATCCTCCGGACCGATCCCGGCTTGCTCATAAACCTGCGCGGCCGCCTCGCGGGTCATGTCGTCGCCGACCAGTGCCATCATGCTGCGTTTGGCGAAGGTTCCCGGACGGTCGGTCGTCATCGCCTGGGCGGCGATGAACACCCGGCGGTCGAGGTTCATCCGCTCGGCGAAGCGCCGCGACACGAGAATCGCCGCCGCCGCTCCACAGGTCGGCGGGCAGGCCATCAGCCGCGTCATGCCGGCTTCGGGAAGGACCATCGGCGCCGCCATGACCTCCTCCTCGCTGACCACCTTGCGGAACAGTGCCAGCGGATTGTGCGCCGCATGGCGGCTCGCCTTGGCCCGCACCCTCGCAAAGATGTCCGGCTTGACGCCGTAACGCTCCATGTACTCCTTGCCGGCGCCGCCGAAGTAGCGCAGCGCGATCGGCACGTCGTAAGGTGCGATCTCGTCGCACAGTGCATCGAAGCGCGAGAACGGCGATGGCCGGTCGGTCCACCGCCCGGACAGCGCGCCCGGCTGCATCTGTTCGAAACCGAGGGCAAGAACGCAGTCGACCGCACCCGACTCGACCAGTTGCCGCGCCAGGAAGAGCGCCGTCGATCCGGTCGAGCAATTGTTGTTGACGTTGGCGATCGGGATGCCGGTCATGCCGACCTCGTAGAGCGCGCGTTGCCCCGAGGTCGAGTCGCCGTAGACATAGCCGACGATCGCCTGCTGCACCGCCGTGTAGTCCAGCCCCGCGTTGTCAAGCACCGCGCGCACCGCCGCCGCGGCCATCACGTCGTAGGGATCGCTGGCGCCCGGCTTGCCGAAGGGCACCATCCCGACGCCGGCCACGAAAGCCTTTCCTCGCATCTGCTGTCTCCCCAGCACGCCGGCTGACGCTCAAGGAGACACGCCGCCCGATTTGTTCAAAGATGGCAATTCTCCGCCAATGACGGCAGGAAGTCCTCTCCCGTGACGGGGGATGTTGCTAAAACGCTTATCCCCCATCGGGGGAGTGGCTTCCCTTGCTCTTGCCGCTAGACTCGCCGGCGGATTTCGATATATAAATGTAAGCTGTTCGCCAAACGCTTGCTCAATGCGTAATCGCGTTGCCGGCCGCGGCGATTGACAGTTCAATTAAGGAGGGGGACCCAAGTGAACAAGACCGCAATGCAACGCCTGCCGGTGCGCACCGCACTCGCTTCCGCCATGCTGCTCGCCTTCAGCGGCGGCGCCACGGCATTCGAGTTCGAACTCGAAGACGGNGGTCAAGGGAGCTGGAACAATACGATTTCCTTCGGCGCCAACTGGCGGATGACGCGGCCCAACGCCGGCCTGTACAGCCAGCCGGATGGCGCGCGCCTCGGTCTCACCGACGGCAGGCGCGGATCGGGTGGCAGCGCCACCGACTCCGGCAACCTGAACTACGAGAAGGGCGACGTGATCAACGCCCCGCTGCAGCTCCTGTCCGACTTCGCGATCAGCAAGGGCGACCTCGGCGCTTTCGTCCGCGTCAAGGCCTGGTACGACGTCGCCATGGAGAACAAGGACCGGCCCTATGGCAACGCCAGCAACAGTTATGCCAAGGGCGAGCCCCTGTCGGACAGCGGCCAGCCCGACCTGCTCAAGTACTCGGGCATCGCGCTGCTCGACGCCTACGTNCACAACACCTTCGATGTCGGCACCCCGCTCCAGGTCCGTCTCGGCAACCAGGTCGTGAACTGGGGTGAGAGCCTCTTCGTGCAGGGCATCAACCAGCTCAACCCGGTCAACCTGCCGGCGCTGCGCAAGCCGGGCACCGAAGTCAAGGAAGCGCTGCTGCCGGTATGGAGCATCGACGCCAACATCGCCCTCGGCGGCGGTGCATCGCTCGAAGGCTTCTATCAGTTCAAGTGGGAGCACAGCCTGGTCGATAGTTGCGGCGGCTACTATTCGCTAACGGAATTCGCCGTCACCACCAACGCCAACCCTGGTTTGGGTTGTTCGTCGGTCGCGACGGCGCTTTACCCTGGCCAGAAGCTTGATACTCCGACACTGCTGCAGCGTGGCTTGTACTTCCCGCTGACCGAGGGCAAGGACGGCTCGAACAGCGGCCAGTTCGGTTTCGCGTTGCGCCTGCCGATCGAGGCAATCGATTCGGAATGGGGCCTCTACGGCATGCGGATCAATTCACGGACGCCTTTCATTTCGGCTAATACCGGAACTTGGGGACCCGTGATAACGAATCCCGCTAGCCCGCCGCAGATTCGGGCATTGCGGACCCTCGTCAATCCGGTTCCAGCCCAGCAGGCGGCGCTCGGCGCCTTGGGCGTCAGGTCAGCCGCCGCGTTCTGGGAGTATCCTGACGACATCAACATTTTCGGTACCACGCTGTCGACAAACATCGCCGGCTGGTCGGTTGGTGCCGAATTCGGCTATACGAACAACCAGCCGGTCCAGGTCAATGGCAACGACATCCTGTATAGCGCCACGGCCGGCGTCGGTCCGATGGCAGTGCGGACGAGGACGGCGACAGCACTGGGCTACGGGACGTACGTTGCGGGCTACGACCGTTTCCACAAGAGCCAGTTGCAGATCAATACCGTGAAGATCCTTCCGGCCATGCTCGGGGCGACACAGGGCCAGTTCATCGCCGAAGTTGCCGGCCAGTATGCGACAAACACCAACGACTTGGCCGAGAGCCAAGGTCTCCGCTATGGTCGCGCCTTCATATTCGGACTGGGATCGTCGCCGAACACGATCGCCTTCCCGACCGGCGACACCTGCAACCCGGCAAATCCGCTGTGGAATCCGCAGCGCGACGGCTGCAACAACGACGGTTACGCCACCAAGACCGCTTGGGGCTATCGCCTGAAGGCATCGCTCGACTACACGGGCGCCTTCGACACCAGCTTCACGCTGACGCCTTCGGTCTTCTGGTCGCACGACGTCAGGGGCTACTCGGTCGATTCGCAGTTCATCGAGGACCGCATGATCCTCGGCCTCGGCCTCCGCGCGGACTACCAGAAGAAGTACCTGATCGACCTCGGCTACACGGCCTTTCTCGACAAGGCCAAGTACGACCCGTTCAAGGATCGCGATTACCTGAGCCTTGCATTCAGCGCCACGTTCTGACACCAATAATCGACTGGAGGAGACAACCCCATGAATTTCAAAGTGAAACTAGTGACTGTCGCGATCGGCTGCGGCCTGATGAGCGCGGCTGCGCTAGCCGGCACCTCGGCCGCCGACATCGAGCGCCTGGGCAAGGACCTGACGCCGACCGGCGCCATCCGCGCCGGCAACGCCGACAATTCCATCCCCGAATGGAAGGGCGGCCTGACCACGCCNCCGGCTGGCTGGAAGCCGGAACAGGGCTACATCGACCCGTTCGCCAATGAAAAGCCGCTCTTCACGATCACCGGCGCCAACTCCGAACAGTACAAGGACAAGCTCAGTCCGGGCCTGATGGCATTGCTCAAGAAGTATCCAAACTTCACGATGCCGGTGTACCCGACGCATCGCACGGTGGCGCTGCCCAAGGCAGCCACCGACCTGATCAGGGCCGAAGCCCCCAAGATCGAAATGAAGGATGGCCACATCATCGGCCGCGTCTTCTCGAACGTACCCTTCCCGGTTCCCAAGACCGGCGAGGAAGCGATCCAGAATCACATCCTGCGCTACACGGGTGGCGGTTATGATCGTACTTACGTCTGGTTCCCGGTGCGCGCCAACGGCGATACCTACAAGGTCACCTTCGTCGACCGCGTGGTGACCGCCGCCAATTTCGACCCGCCGCAGGAAGGCAACATGGGTTTCGCCTACTTCGGCCGCTTCACTTCGCCGGCAACCCTCGACGGGACGATCTACCTCGTCCATGAACCGATCGACCAGCTCAAGGACGCGCGTTCAGCATGGATCTACAACTCGGGGCTGCGTCGTGTGCGTCGCGCGCCGGACCTCGCTTTCGACAACATCGCCGATGGCACCGAGGGCATGCGCACGACCGACCAGTATCTCGCCTACAACGGCTCGATTGAGCGCTACGACTGGAAACTGGTCGGCAAGAAGGAGATGTACGTGCCTTACAACACGTACAAAATCGGCGACAAGAAGCTCAAGTACACCGACATTATCGACAAGAACACGATCAAGAGCGACCTGATGCGCTATGAACTGCATCGCGTCTGGGTCGTCGAGGCGACGCTCAAGGCCGGCCAGAAGCATATCTACGGCAAGCGCGTCTTCTATCTCGACGAGGATAGCTGGAACGTTCTCGAAGAGGATTCCTACGACACGCGCGGCCAGCTCTGGCGTGTCGGCCTTCACGGCTTGCGCCAGAATTACGATGCCCTCGTGCCCTGGCACAGCGTCCAGGTCTGGCACGACCTGACCAACGGCAACTACCTCGTCACCCACCTTGACAACGAGATTTCGCAGCCCATCGTTTTCGGCAAGAAGGCCAAATGGTCGGACTTCCAGCCCGATGCCCTGCGACGTGCCGGCGGCACGCGCTGACCGGCCGGTTAAAGCCCTGATGCCGAGGGCGCTGACGACCATCGAGCAGTCGATGGTCGTTTTTTCCGCAAACGAGACGATAGACCATGATAAAGATGCTGATGACGGCGCCGCTGGCGATCCTCCTTGTCAGTGTTCTCGTGACGCCGTTGCCGGCACAGGCCGAAGAGAAGCCGGTGCTCGTGGTGTCGAGGATTCCAATGAAGCAGGACCGCACCCTGCTGCTCGACGCGTTCCGCGCCGACCAGCGCGCGGTCGCGGTCGGAGCGCGTGGGACGGTGTTCGTTTCCACCGATGGCGGCAAGGTCTGGAAGAGCCAGCGGACGGCATCGACGCGCACGCTGACCGCGGTTACCGCGCTCAACGACAAGACCTGGCTGGCGGTGGGCCACGGCGGAACCATCCTGCGCAGCGAGGATGGCGGCCAGACCTGGGTGCCGGTGGACGTGCCGGAGGCCGGTACCGACGCCCTGCTTGGCATCACGGCGGTGGATGCCAGGACGCTGCTTGCCTATGGGGCTTTTGGCCTCTTTCTCAAGTCAACCGATGAAGGACGCACGTGGACCCGTCAGGACGTCATCGAGCAAGGCTTCGACCGGCACATCGCGAAGGTCATCGCCCTCGGCGACGCGCTGGTCCTGGTCGGCGAATCGGGCACCATTGCCCGGTCGACCGATAGCGGCACGACCTGGGCCAAGGTCGACTCGCCCTATGAAGGTTCGTTCTTCGGCGGACTGCGGACCGCCGATGGCAGCGCCCTGATATTCGGCATGCGCGGCAACGTCTTGCGGTCGACCGACGCCGGCCGCACCTGGAAGAAGGTCGAGACCGGCACCAAGGTCGCCTTCAACGGCGGCCGCGCATTCGACGACGGCATGGTCGTGCTCGCCGGCAATTCCGGCAAGCTGGCGCTCAGTCGCGACAACGGCCAGACCTTCGAGGTGAAGGGTCTGCCAGGGAGGGGTACGCAAGCGTCCTCAAGCGCAGCGACGGGGAACTGCTGGTCGTCGGCGACCGCGGCATCACCCCGTGCCGGCAGCCTTGCTGGCTAAGTAAGCAATACCCATCACGGAAGCAACCGGGAGACATGGCGTGAATACCGATCCGAGAAAGACAGACGATGCCGGCCTGCAGGCCCACGAATTCAGCAATACCTGGGTGGGCAGGGTGTCGTACTGGATATTTCACCAGCGCAAGCCGCTGCTGCTGCTGTTCATCCTGATTACCATCGCGCTCGGCTATTCGGCCAGCCACCTGCGGGTGGGAGCCGGGTTTACCAAGATGATCCCGCTCAAGCATGAGTACATGCTGACCTTTCTCGAATACCAGCACGACTTCGGCGGTGCCAACAAGATTCTCGTCGCCATCAAGGCGAGGGAAGGCGACATCTACACCAAGGAGTTCATGGACACCCTGCGCAAGGTCACCGAGGAGGTGTTCTACATCAAGGGCGTCGAGCGCA
This sequence comes from Dechloromonas sp., assembly GCA_013693915.1. GTDB lineage: Bacteria > Pseudomonadota > Gammaproteobacteria > Burkholderiales > Rhodocyclaceae > Azonexus. The sequence continues at coordinate 2,607,477 of CP059264.1, forward strand.
GTTCGGTGACTTCNCTGTTTACCGCGAACGTGCGTTACACCGAGGTCGTCGAGGACGGCTTCCGCGGGGGCAACATCGTTGCCGCGGACTTCGTCGGCACACCCGAGCAACTCCAGAACGTGCGCGACAACGTCGCCAAGTCGGACTGGAGCGGACGCATCGTCGCCATCGACGGGACGGCGGCAATGGTCGTCGCCACCCTGCAGGAGAAGGATCCCGATACCGGCGAACGCCTCAATCTCCAGGAAGTCGCCAGGAAACTCGAGGAAATACGCAAGACGACCGAGAACAAGGATGTCACGGTCCACATCATCGGCTTCGCCAAGGCCGTTGGCGACATCGCCGCCGGCGCGGCGGGCGTCATCGCGTTCTTCGGCGTTGCCTTCGTCATCACCGCCGCCCTCCTCTACTGGTACTCGGGCTCCGGCATGCTCGCCTCGTACGCGCTGATCTGTGCCGTCGTGCCGGTGATCTGGCTGCTCGGACTGCTGCCCATCTTCAAGCTGACGCTGGACCCGATGTCGATCCTCGTGCCCTTCCTGATCTTCGCGATCGCCGTCTCGCACGCGGTTCAGATGACCAGTTCCTGGAAACAGGAGACGATGGCCGGCGCCGACGGCATCAGGGCCTCACGGCTTTCATTCGAAAATCTCTTCATTCCCGGCGCCGCCGCGCTGCTGGCCAACGCCATCGGCTTCATGGTCATCGGCTTCGTCGAGATCGAAATGGTCCAGGAACTGACCATTACCGCGACGCTGGGTGTCACCGTGATGATCGTCACCAACAAGATGCTGCTGCCGATCCTGCTCTCGTACCGGAAGATCTCGCCACAACAGGCGCAAAAGATGCGCGGCCATGAAGCCAGCGCCGACCGCCTCTGGGAAAAGTTCGGCGTCCTCGCCACCCCGAAGGGTGGCGCCGTCGCCATCGCCATCGCCCTTGTCGCGCTCGGCATCGGTCTCTATGTCGCCAAGGACCACAAGATTGGCGACCTCGGCGACGGGGTTCCGGAACTGCGGCCCAATTCCCGTTACAACGAGGACGTCCGCGTCATCACCACCAACTTTGCCGTTGGCGTCGATGTCCTGCAGGTCATCGCCGAGGCGAAGGGCGCCGAGTCGCCGTGCGTCGATCGCAAGGTGATGGACAAGATGGAGGAGTTCGAACTGGGCATTCGCCAGAACGACGGCGTCGCGGCGGTTCGCGGCCTTGCCGGATTCGTCAATATTGTCACCCAGGGCTACGCGGAGACCAGCATGAAGTGGCAGGCCCTGCCCCAGGACAAGGCACAGATCGCCCANGGGGTGGGCTTTGCGACCCGCCTCGGCAACGAACTGATGAACTCCACCTGCACCGCGATGCCGATCTCGATCTTCACCCGCGATCATCAGGCCGAGACCATCGCCAGCGTCGTCGATCAGATCAAGGCATTCAAGAGCGAATACGACACCGATGAGCTCAGGTTCCGCCTCGCCAGCGGCAACGTCGGCGTCATGGCCGCCACCAACGAGACGGTGGCGGCCGCCGACAAGTGGGTCAACTTGGCTTTGTTCGGTTCGGTGGCGCTGCTGTGCGTGCTCATGCTGCGCTCGGTTCCCGCCACGCTGTGCATTATCCTGCCGCTCGGGCTGGTGACGGTGCTGTGCAACGCCGTGATGACATGGCTCGACATCGGCCTCAAGGTCAATACCCTGCCGGTCGTGGCGCTCGGCGTCGGCGTCGGCGTCGACTACGGCATCTACCTCTTCGAGCGCATCAAGCACGAAATGGACATTGGCCTGAACCTGCGCGATGCGTTCGTCCAGGCACTGAAGCAGCGCGGCACCGCGTCGGTGTTCACGGCGGTGACGATGACCGTGTCGGTCGCCACCTGGGCCTTCTCGGACCTTAAGTTCCAGGCGGACATGGGTATCCTGCTGGCCTTCATGTTCCTGGTCAACGTCTTCGGCGCAATTCTCCTGCTGCCGGCCTTGGCTGCGTTCCTGGTCGGCAACCGGAAGAAGACGGCGGCCTGACCCGCACGCCCATGAAGCACGGCGCGAACCGCCGGTTCGCGCCGTTCTTACATTCTCGGGTCGCCACCGGTCGACTGGCGCCGGCAAGGGGCCGCGACGCTCGCGGCGACCCGTCCCGGCATCGTGCGGGATATCCTACTGGACGCGTCCCCAGCCGGCGCGGGTCTCGAGGAACTCGGCAACGTACTTGTCCGCCAGCTTGCTTTCGGGCAACTGTCCTATCGCCTGGAACACGTGCGGCATGCCATCGAATACGTCGAGTTGGACATCGACGCCCGAGCCGTGCGCCTTGGCCGCCGCCCGCGTCGAATCGTCGAGCAGCATCTCGTTGCTGCCGACCTGGAACAGCATCGGCGGCATGCCCGTGAAATCACCGGTCAGCGGCGAGACCAGCGGCGTCAGGTGCAATTCCGGCTCGGACAGGTACATCTCGCCGAACCAGCGCAGCATGGCTGTCGAGAACATCGGGTCGCTCGCCTCGTTGACCGCGGCGCTGCGTCCGCTCAGCGAGAAATCGGTCGCGGGAGAGAGGAGGATCGCCGCGACCGGCAACGGCAGACCCTCGGCGCGTGCGCGCATCAGCGTCACCAGCGACAGGTTGCCGCCGGCCGAATCCCCGCAGATGACGATGTTGTGCGCCGGCACGCCATTGTTGAGCAGCCAGCGATAGGCCGCCAGGCAGTCGTCGGACGCCGCCGGATAGGGGTGCTCGGGTGCCAGCCGATAGACCGGCATCAGGGCGCGGGCGCCTGACGTGCGGCACCAGCGGGCGATCATGGCCGACTGGGTGCGCGGAATGCGAAAGCAGAAAGCGCCGCCGTGCAGGTAGAGAAATACGCGATCGAGGCGGCTCTGCGGCACTTCCAGCCACTCGGCCCGCACTTCGTCGCAGTCCTGGCGGGTTATCCGGGCCTTCGCGGCGGATTGCCCGAGATTGTGATCGACCATGGCGATACGCTTGCGCAGTTCATGAATGACATCGTTGGAAAAGCTCATCCGCTTGAACGAGAAGCGCAGCAGGTTGTCGATGATGAACTGCGCCGACTCGCTGCCCATATGCGGAACCAGGCGGTAATAGGGCGGCGCCGAAATCTTGGGGGCAAACTCCGATTCCATGCATGTCTCCTCGTTTCTGGACCGGCGCGGGATACGCCAGCCAGATTCCCGCCGGCGGCCAGGTCGCCCGCGGATTATTGAAATTGTCTTTCCCGCGCCGTATCGCCGGCGTCGGGCTATCGCCGCCCCTCAGCGGGCATCCTGCATGCCCGGGCCGGCAACCGGAGGTGGCTCGGTCGCCGCGGTGTCGACCGCCACGAACGGTTCGGGGCTTTTCGCGACAGTCTTCCTTGCCGCCGATTTCCTGACCGCCGGCTTCCTCGCGACCGGCTGTGCCACGGCGCCACCCGATGCCTCTCCAGCCACCCTGTCCACGACCGGCGTCCTGCCCGCCGGCGCTTTCGTCACGGCGCCCTTGCGCGCCGGCGCTGCCGCGACCACCTTGTCACGGGCTGGCGGTGTGGCGGCCACATTTCGCCGCACTCGCGGTGCGGCAGGCCCGGCTTCCACACCCGGCGTCCGCTTGCCGACGGCAGCAGCAACCAGTTCGTCGAAACTCTCGTTCAGGCACTGCACGAACACGGAAGGGTCGGGCAACATCCTGCGGCACGAAACGAAGCACACCCACAGCGTGCCGTTGTAACTCAGCCCGGTCAGGTTCAGCCCAACGCCATCGATGACGATCGAGACCGGCGTGAACATCTGCAGTTTCGCCCCCGCCAGATACAGCGCCTCGTCCGGACCATGCACGTTGGAAACCGTGACATTGACCAGCGGCATCAGCGCAGTTCGCATGACCTGCTCGACAACGAAGGCCGGCAGCACCTCGACCAGCTTGGCCGGCAGCTCCTTGCCAAGCGCTGCCGAAATCGACTTGCCCAGCCGGGTGGCCCGGCGCACGGCGACCAGGCGCGCGAGCGGATCGGCGATATCGGTACGGAGCGGCAAGGCGGTCATGCCGACCTGATTGCTCTCATCGCCGCCCTTGTACCTGCCGCGGGTACTTATCGGCATCATCGCGTTGAGGCTGGCGGCCGGCAGTTCGCCCTTCAGTTCGAGATACTTGCGCAGCGCGCCACTGGCCGTCGCCATGAATATGTCGTTGATCGTGACCCCTCGACGTGNCTGGCGGATTCTGCTGCAGTCGGCAAGGGACAAGCCGGCGACATCGACCACACGGTGGGCCGATATCTTGCCATCGAAGCGCGTATGCGGTCGCAGGTGCAGTGTCTCGTCGTGACTTCCGGCCATCTCCGCGGCGATATCGGCCAGTCCCAGGCGGCCGGCAGCAATCTTCCTGCTGGCAGCGAACACCTTGCCGCTCGTGATGAGGCCGATCCCGGCACCCAGCGCACGCCTGCCGAGACCGACAGCCAGCCGTGCCCCGTCGAGGAACTGGGAGGCGCGATGGCCGACGGCGCGCGCGCACAATTCGACAATCGTCGGATCGCGATCGGCGATGATCGCGATCGGACTCGCGCCCCCGTCCGCCTCCGGATCCAGTGTCCGCGAGAGCGAGTGGATGGCCCGTATGATTTCGACCCCTGCCTCGCCGTCGACCGCAGCATGGTGGAACTTGATGTAAAGCGCGAAGCTGCCGGGGACGATTCCGGGAACATGATCGAGGCCTTCGATGATGTAGGCCTCCCACAGGGGCTTGGACTTGTCGAGCGAACGCGAGTGCAGCCGGGCCACCTGAATCATCAGTTGTCGCCAGTCGCCAGGCTGCGGCAGCGCGATGTGGCGGACATGGTACTCGACGTCCACATCGGTGTCGTCGATCCAGTAGGGCCGATCGAGTCCCCAAGGCACCGCGATGAGGCGGCGCCGGAAAACGCGGGTCTGCTTCATCCGGGACTCGAAGAAGTCGAGTACCGATTTGAACCGGAGTTCTCCGCCGGGCGCGGTCGACGGGTCATAGATACCCAGCGCCGCCACCTGCATCAACTGGTTTCCGTGTTCAAGTTTCAGGAAGAGGTTGTCGAGACCGGAGAGATGTTTCATCACTTNTTCCCCAAGGCAAATATCTTGACTCTATCCGATCCCGCCGACGAGAGCGCAACCGGCTCCGCATCCTGTTGACGCAGTTGGATTCACGATCCGGCGAACGGGTGCAAAAGACGCGATTTCCCTTTCACGCATTCCCGAATGGAGCGGTCTTGGTGGAAAGCCGCGCCCGGACCGGATGATGCGGCGCCGGGCCCGGCACCGCCGGCTGACCGGCCACCGCCGCCGGCGTACGCCGCTTGCGCGCGCGCAACGGTGCCGCAGCCGGTTCGGCCTGGCCGCGCTTGGCAAGTTCTTCGCGATCGACTTCCGCCACCAGGCTATCGAAACTCTCCCGGAGGCAATTCGCGAAGATCTCTGGATCCGGCATCATCTTGCGGCAGGAGACCACGGTCGCCCACAGGTTTCCGCAATAGCTGAAACTGGTGATGTTGAGCCCGACCCCGTTCTTGACGACGCCGATCGGGTAGAAGCGGTTCAGTTGCGCCCCGGCAAGATACAAGGGCACGTCGGGGCCGCGCACGGTTGACACGACGATGTTCAGATAATCGTCGAGCAGGCTGTCCACCACCGCTGAGGTGATGCGGGTCGGAAGTTCGTCCGCCAGTTGCCGCAACAGATCGTGACCGATCACGTCCGCGGTTTGCCGCGTTTCACCTGCGGATTGCCGGATGGCGCGCAGACGCACGAGTCCGGACTCGATTTCGACATGCAACGGCACGCGATGCTGGTTCAGCTTGTTCCCCTGATCGCTGCCCGGGAGGATGTCCTGATGCGACGCCGGTACTGCCGCCGCCACGCCGGCCGACAGCGGATCCCCGGACTCCTGCAGGTAGCGGCGCACGGCACCGCCGACGGTAGCGAGGAACACGTCATTGGTCGTCACGCCGCTGACCCACTTGCGGACGCGCTGAACCTTCGCCATTTCGAAACCGACACCCTCGACGATGCGCCGCGACGAGACGGAACCGGCAAACCGGGTCTTGACCGGATGCTGCGGCCACGCCAGTTCATCGAGCAGGCGTTCGCCCAGGGTGCCGCCGGCCACCCGCTTGTAGAGCGCCCGCGACGCCAGCGACGTCAACTTCACGCCTGCCGTCGAAACGGCGTGCCACAGACGCACCACCCGCGGCACGGCGTTGCTCAGCGACCGCGCATACAACTCGACCAGAGTCGGCACGGCATCGGCAAAGAACGGCTTTTTCAGCACATGGCTGTGCTCTGGCATGGCGATCAGCGAATGCAGGGCGCGCAGGATCTTGGCGCTGGCCTCGCCGTCGACTTCGCCGCGATGGAACTTCATGTAGATGGCGAAGCTTCCCGGCTTGACGCCTTCGACGTTGTCGATGCCTTCGATGACGTAGATCTGCCAGAGCGGCTTGGAACGGTCGAGCACCAGCGAATGGAGGCGCGCGACCTGAATGCACAGATGCCGCCAGTCGCCGGGCTTGGGCAAGGCAATGTGGCGAATGTGGTATTCGAGGTCGACCTCGGCCTCGTCGACCCAGTACGCGCGGTCCAGATCGAAAGGTACCCGAACCAGGCGACGGCGGAGCACCGGCGAGACGTCGAGCCGCTCGCGGATATGGGCCATGATGTCGCGCAATCTGACCCGGCCGGCGGGCGCCGTGCTCGGATCGTAGATCCCGAGCACCGCCACGTGCATGCACTGGTTGGGGCGCTCCATGGCAAAGAAGAGTTCGTCGAGACCGCCAAGTTGTTTCATCGCTAGCTCGGAAAGTGGACAAGTAACTCGTTCATCAGCGCCGGCCTGCGCCGACATCACTGCAGCCTCGGTCACCCCCACGCCTGCAGCGCGAGGGGCTGGCCCGGCCCCTCACAGCGGACCGGCCGACTGCAAGAAGCTTACTACAACCGATCAGCCGACAATAGAAGGAAAACCCTATACGGGGAAGGGAAAAGAGCGTCCGTCCCGGCGCTCCGGAAATGCAATCGCCATTTTCGCCACACCCCGCAAGCCTGGGGACAGCCAGGCAGGCCATCTTGCCAGCATGCAACGCCTCCCGCTCATCTAGCGCGTGCCGGCGCGCCGCAGCGCGTCCGCCTGAAACTCGACAAGTTGTCCCCGGATATTGAAGCGGATCGGCGTCTTGATCCCGTGGTCTAGCCCACCGACAAAATAGGAGCCCGCAGTCAGATCGTGGAAGATGCCCAGCCGGTACCAGGGCACCTGCACATCGTAGTACTGGATCAGTCCGTGCAGCGCGACCCGCCAGAGATCGCCGCGCGTCGAATAGGATTCCTCGGCAACGACACTCCAGCTGTCCTCGTCGAGATAGAAGACCCGCCTGCCGTAGATGTGCGCCTGCCCCGCCCGCAATCTGGCCTCGACCACCCAGACGCGATGCAGTTCATAGCGCATCAGGCTGGAATTGACTGAACCGCGGCGGATGATGTCCTCATCGCGTTGATCCTTCAGGCCGATGCGGTAGCAATTGTAGGGGATGTAAAGCTCCCGCTTGCCGACCAGGGTCCACTCGAAGCGATCCGGGGAGCCGTTGTAGGCGTCGATCTGGTCGGCGGTAAACATTCCTTCCGAGCCATCCGGAATGCCGTCGTAGCCGAGGTCCGGGGCGCGCCGGACGCGGCGCAGGCCGGCATTGANGACCCAGGCGCTGCGGCGTTCCTNGAGCTGGTTGAGCGGTTCATGGACCAGGAAGATCGTGCCGAGCAAGGTCGCCGGCTCCGTGTAGTCGCCGATCGCGACGAACAGGCGGTTTTCGGTCTTCCTGTCCATGTTGGATTCATAGATCCGGCGCGAGTGAAAGCCGATGCGGTAATAGTCACCCGACGCCCGCACCGGAAAGGCCAGGGTCGTGCGCTCGATGCCGCCGCCCAGATAGCGCAGCAGGTGGTTCCAGATCACTTCGAGTCCCGTCGCGGGAACCGGGAATGGCACCGGGTTGTGGGTCGCCAGATTCACGGCCGACCCTTCGATTGCCGCCGAGCCGGACTGTCTGGCCACCTCCGCCATCACGGCAGCGGGGTATGCGGCCGTGCGGCGTGTGCGGAACACCGGCATCCGGAAGCCTTCGGTCTTCTGCAGCAGGGCGATCAGTCCGGGCATCAGTTGTTCCCGGTAGTTCGTCCAGTTTTCTCTGGTGATCGTAAACAGCGGCACATCTTCCGGAAACGGGTCGATGTAACCCATTTCCGGACGCCACCCCGCCGGCGGCGCGGTCAAACCGCCACTCCAGGCGGGAATCGTTCCCGCGGCGTTGCCGGCACGTTCGGCTCCCATCGGCGTCAGTTCACGTCCCAACTGGCTGCCAGCCGCGGGCGTCTGGGCATGGACGCCGATTGCCGCGGTCAACGCCAAAAAGGCAACCACCAGGGCAGCGAGGGTACTGCTCACTCGAAATACCCCTGTCGGCGACCGCTGGTGACTGCCTGCACACGGTTATCGACCCCCAGCTTGACGAAGATGTTCTTGACGTGCGACTTGACGGTCTCCGGGCTGACCTCGAGAACGGCTGCAATCCGCTTGTTCGAATGCCCCTGGGAAATCAGCCGCAGGACATCGCCCTCGCGCGCGGTCAACGGGCTCGCGCCGGCGATATTCGCCACGGGCAGGACTTCCAGTCCCTTCCAGCTGACCGCGAAGGTATTCGCCAGCCGGTTCAGGTAGCACGAGACAACCGCATGTTCGGCCTGACCCGACAGCGCCGTGCGCGCGCTGTCGATCAGGGCGCCCACTTCCGGCCCGGAATCGACGACGGTGCGTATCAGACCGGCCGGCACGGCCAGTTCGAGGACCTCGCGGAAGCGCGACAGCGCGTTGCCGACCTGCCCGCCCGCGAGCATTCCCGCGGCCTGGACCGTGCCAACGCGCACCGCGAAATAATGGCCTTCGGCCTCGATGGCGCGCTGCCAGAGGCATTCGAGCGTAGCGACGGCAGCGTCAAAGCGTCCGCTCCTGATGTCCAGGCAGGCGCTCGCCAGTTGCCGGTAGTCGCGGACATGCCCATCCGCCGGCTCGGCGCTGTCGCGCCGGGAGTCGGCCAAGGCTTCCAGCCGCACCAGACAGCCGGTCGCAGCGGTCAGGTTCCCGGCATCGAGGAAAAGACGCTGGCGCTCGGCCAGCAGGCCGGCCTGCATGCGCGGCCAGCCTTCCAGCGCCGCGATCCGTTCTCCCTGATCGAGCAACTCATGGGCAAGCCGATGGTCGTTGCGGCGACAGACGATCCGCGTCAGCAGCACATAGGCGCGCAGTTCGCAATCGAGAAAGCCGGTGGCGTTGATGGCATCGAGCCTGCCGCGCAACATCTGCTCGGCCTCGTCGATCCGGTCAAGTTCGTAGGCTTGATGCGCGAGCAGCACGGCAGGAATCGCGCTGAGGCTGGAGTTCGGACCGCGGTCGCGCACGGCCACAAGGCTAGCCTCCTGATAGCAGGACCGAGCTTCGGCAAACAGCAGGCGCTGGGAACAGGATAGTCCGCGCAGGCACAGGCGGTAGATCTTGGTCGCGGTTGCCTGCGCATCATGGTCGCCCGCCAGGTCTTCCCAGGGCATGGCTGCCGCCTCGGCATGCCGTCCCGCCATCAGGTGAGCAAAGAGCATGCAGTTGCCGACGACATTGTTGATCCACGGGTGGGGCAGCGGTGCTTCCATGTAGCGCCTGGCAAGCGCCAGCGACGCAGCGGAGGCGTCGGCCAGGCCGTGTACGCAGGCGCGCATGGCCACGCATTCCCTGCCGGCAAGGCCGCCCGGATCGGGCAGTCCGGACGCGATGTCGGCGGCGATTTCGTCGATCCAAGCAATGGCCTCATTGCGCCGCGCCGCAAGAATCATCGACCAGCCCAGGGCAAGACGCAACGGCAACTGGCTTCGCGTCAGGTCTTTCGGCAGCCAGCGCCGCCACCCGAGCACGGTGCCGATGTTTCCCTCCATGATCAGGCGCATGGCGCACTGTTCGGTCCACTGTGCGGCCAGGCCGCTGTCGCCGGCATTGACCGCATGACGGATAGCATCGGCTATGCGCCCGTGGGCAAAGCACCAGTGAGCCGCCCTTCGCTGCANACTCGACAAACCTCTCCGGTGCCCCCTGTGCAGGTGCTGGCGCAGAAAATCGGCAACCAGGGNGTGATAACTCCAACTCGGCGGTTGCGTTCCTTCCAGGTCAACCAGTTGATAGCGATGGATCAGCAGTTCGAGCAGGTCGTCGCTGTCCGGCCTTCCCGACACCGCGCGGCAGATATCTGACGAGAGCGCTTTCAGGATCGACGTGTCGAGCATGAAGTCGTGGATCTCGCGGGGCAGCCGCGCGAGGATTTCCGTCAGGTAGGTTTCCAGCGCATGCGCCCCGCCGCGACTGGAGCGCAGACACCGATCTGCCGCGACGTCCCCGGGCAGGAACGAGCAGGCTAGGCGCAATGCCGCCGCCCATCCCCNCGTTTCCCGCTGCAGGGCATTCACCGTGGTCTCGTCCGGAGCCGCCGCGTGCTCCGACTCCAGGAGCCTTCCCGTCTCCTCAAGCGAGAAGCGCAACTCGCCCGCGTCGACCTCGAAAAGCTCGCCGCGGACGCGCATTGTTCCCAAGGCCAGAGCGGGCATCTCGCGCGTCGTCAGGACGATCCGGAAATGCCGCGGAGCATGCAGCAGGAGGAAGGCGATCGCTTCACGAATCTCGGGGTGTCNGACCAGATGATAGTCGTCGACAAACAGATAGATCTCCTCGCCGGTTTCTGCGAGCGCGTTCACCAGAGAGGCAAGAACGGCATGCAGCGGCGGAACCGGGTTCGCTTCGAAAATGGCGAGTGCGGCACGGCCTGCGCCGGGACAGGCCTGATCCAACGCGATCGCGGCGTACTGCAGGAAGATTCCCGGCTCGCTGTTTTCCCGCTCGGCCCTAACCCAGGCGACGCGCTGCCCGGTGGCTTCCAGTTCGGCGCTCCAGTCGACCGCCAACGTCGTCTTGCCGTAGCCTCCCGGCGCCTTGATCAGGATCAGTCGCGCTTCCGCCGCCCCCTGCAACCGAAGAAGGAGACGTTGCCGGCGAATTCGCCGGCGCGGCACCGGCGGGCACTGCGTCGTCGTCAGCAGCGGAACGAATCCGCCGTCGGCCGTAGCGTGTTCCTGCGGTGTTCCCGGTTGCGCAACGCTCAGGGTGGGGCCTTCGGCCATCCGGGTGGCCGGCAGCGGGTGAACAGTCGCCATCAGATTCCCGTCTTCTTCCCCATGATCACTGCCTGCTCTCCGACGGCATGCCGCGCTCGATGATGCGGACGCAGTCGGTTCCGCGCGGCAGGCCGCCGTATTGGCCCTGGCCCCTGCGTTCGAGTCTTGAATGGCAGAAGGCAGTGGCGACCTCATCCGGCGCATGCCGCACCAAGAGGCTGGCCTGCAGGCCGAGCGCGAGGCGGTCGGCAAGGTCCCGCGCCACGAATTCGGGATCCCGCCGGTCGGCAAGGTCGCCCCGGAGTGACGCGAGATGGCGGTCGAGGGCAGCATTGCCCCCGCGCGCCAGGTCAACCTCGGCGAAATAGGCATCGATCACGGCCGGCGTCTTGTGCATCGCACGCAGCATGTCCAGGCACTGGATGTTGCCGCTGCCTTCCCAGATCGCGTTGACCGGCGATTCGCGGAAAAGGCGCGGCATCGGCGAATCCTCCATGACGCCGCTGCCGCCGATGCATTCCATAGCCTCGGCGACATGCTGGGGCATCCGCTTGCACACCCAGTACTTGCCCAGTCCTGTGCCGAGCCGGACGAGCAGCGCTTCGCCTGCATCGCCTTGATTGTCGAGCGCCCGCGCCATCCGCATGGCCAGCGCCGTGGCCGCCTCCGACTCGAGGGTCAGATCGGCCAGCACGTTCTGCATCAGCGACTGGTCGACGAGCCGCTTGCCGAACGCGCTGCGCTGCCTACAGTGATGCAGCGCCTGGACCGTCGCCGCCCGGATGCCGCCGCTCGAACCGACCAGGCAGTCGAAGCGCGTCATCGCCACCATGTCGATGATCGTCCGCACCCCTCGGCCCTCCTCGCCGACCATCCAGGCCAGCGCACCGCGCAACTCGGTCTCGCACGATGCGTTCGAGACATTGCCCATCTTGCGCTTGAGGCGCTGGATCTGCATCGGGTTCTTCGACCCGTCCGGGCGCCAGCGCGGAAGCAGGAGACAGCTCAGGCCGCGGGTGGTCTGGGCCAGCGTCAGGAAGGCATCGCACATCGGCGCCGACACGAAGAACTTGTGACCGACGAGTTCATAAGCCTGCCCCGGACCTTCCCGGCCGACCGGGAAGGCTTGTGTCGTGTTGGCGCGCACGTCCGACCCGCCCTGCTTCTCGGTCATCGCCATGCCGATGGTCAGCGCCGCCTTCCGGTCAGCCGGCACGTTGCGCGGGTCATAACTGTCGGCGGTGATCCGGTCTTCCCAGAGCGCGGCCAGTTCCGGCTGGTGGCGCAGCGTGGGAACGGCGGCAAAGGTCATCGTGACCGGGCAGCAGTGTCCGGCCTCGACCTGCGACATCATGAAGAACTTCGCCGCCCGCGCCACGTGCGCTCCGGGCCCCGGACGGCGCCACGGCGCCGCATGCATGCCGGCCGCCAGCGAGGTTTCCATCAGTGCATGGTAGGCGGGATGAAAGCGCACCAGGTCGATCCGGTGCCCGAAGCGGTCATGCGTATCGAGTTCCGGAGGATAGCGGTTGGCTTGCTCGCCCAGTGCGAGAAAATCGGCGGACCCGAGCCTGGCGCCGAAAGCCGGCAGCGCCGCCTCCGCAGCNNCTGCCCCCTGGATGGCGACGGCGTCCTGCAAGGCCCGATCTGTCGTGTAGAGGTTGTAGTCGACGAGGGCCGCCGGCTGATTGAGCACTTCATGCGTCTGCGCGAGGTAGCGGTCGCCAGCCGTCGCTGCCAGTGCTATTTCTGCCCTATCGTCCTGCTTCATTGCCGTCTCCAGTAATTCCCGTGGCAGCGTGCCGCCTCTCCGGGCCCTGGCTGGAACAGCGTCCGGTCATTGCCGCGCCGAGCGAGGCAACCGCCACATGCAAAATATACTCCGTCGCGGCGGAGCGTGGACAGCGCGACGCCGGCCGCCCGGACGCTCCCACCATGCCGACCCGTCACCGACGCCACGCCGCAACCCCTGGCCAGCCGCCGCGGCATCGGCCCGAGCCAGCGTCGGCAGGGGCCAGACGTCTTGCCAAGGATTTCAGTTCTCGCCGGCAGCCGCCCGGAGCGTCCGCAAAAACGCCTGTATTGGCGGGTTGACCGCAGCAGGGTGGGTCAGATTGGCCGCATGTGCGGCCCCTGCGATCACCACCGGTTCCGTCCTGCTGCTGATGCCGGCGCACAGCGCCTCGGCCTGCGCCAGCGGGATCGCCGTGTCCAGGTTGCCGTGAATGACCAGCGCGGGAGCGACGATCGCGAGCAGACGGGCGGTGATGTCGTCGCGCCCCAGCAGGCAGCCGGTTGGCGCGATGAGTTGCCGCGGATCCTTCAGCGCCTTCCATTTGGCGATCCAGGACGCGCTCTCCTCCGGGTCGGCGATGATGATGCCGGCGATGATCTGCGCCACTTCGTCGGAAAGGCCGAGGGCAATCCAGCCATCCATCAGCTGCCGGTAGCCGGCAATCTTCTCCGGGTCTTCCGCGCCAGCCTGCGTATCGATCAGCACCAGCCCGAGAACGCGCTCGGGAGCCAGCAGGGCCGCGCGCAGGCTGACGAACCCACCCTGCGACATGCCGCCGAAGACGGCCTGCCGGATGCCCAGATGGTCGAGCAGCGCCAGGCAATCGCGGGCCGAGTCCCAATAGGTGAACGGCTGGCCGTCGTATCCGGTCTCGCCGAAGCCGCGAGCATCCCAGGTGATGACGCGGAACTCCGGGCACAGTGCGGCGACCTGACGAGCGAACATCTCGTGATCCATCAGGAAGCCATGACTCAAGATTACGGGCAGGCCGTCGCCGCCACTGTCGTCGTAAANAAGACGTTGCCGGTTCACCGGCGCAAAAGGCATGCAGATTCTCCTTTCAGTCCATCGCAGCACAAGTCAAGTCACACTCGCCTGCCACTGGTAGAGTACGCCTTTGGCAGCGAGTTGGAGCTGGGAATCGATGCGACCCGGGAAGCGGCGGGGCACCTGCAGGATCATAATGTGAATCAAGGCGACGCCCTACTGCTGGCCATCGATTGCGGGACGCAAAGCGTTCGCGCCCTGCTCTTCGACCTTGCAGGCAATCTGGTCGGACGGGCGCAGGAAGCCTTCAACGATTATCAGTCGCCGCACCCGGGCTGGCATCAGCACGACGGCGAGGCCTTCTGGCAGGCGAGCGCGCGCTGCTGCCGGCAACTCTGGCAGCAGGATGAGGCATGGCGCGCGCGGCTGCGCGGCGTCGCGGTGACGACGCAACGTGGCTCCATCGTGCCGGTGGACGCCGAAGGCAAGTGCCTTCATCCGGTGATCACCTGGCTCGATCAGCGCCACGCCAGCGCCGTGCCGGCGATCAAGCCATGGTGGGCGCTGGCCTTCGGGCTGATCGGCGAGAAGAGCACCATCGATGCCTTCCAGCGCGAGGCCGAGGTCAACTGGCTGGCCAGGCATGATCCCGAAGTTCACCGCCGCACGCACAAGTACCTGCTGGTCTCGGGCCTGCTGCATCAGCGCCTCACGGGCCGCTTCGCCGATTCCGCCGGTTCGCTGGTCGCCTACTTGCCGATCGATTTCAGGCGGCAATGCTGGGCCGGTCGGCTGGACTGGAAATGGCAGGCTCTGGCGATTCGCCCCGACCAGTTGCCGCAACTGGTTGCGGTGGGCGAACAATTGGGCGAAATCAGCGTCGCCGCCGGCGCCGCCACCGGCGTTCCGTGCGGCCTGCCGGTGATTGCCGCAGCCGCCGACAAGGCCTGCGAGATCCTCGGCGCGGGAGCGGTCACCGCCGATGTCGGCGCGCTTTCCTACGGCACGACGGCCACGATCAACATCACGTCGCCACGCTACCGGGAAGTCTCGCGCTGGGTGCCGCCCTACCCGGCGGCGGTTCCCGGACAGTATAGTTGCGAGGTGCAGATCTTCCGCGGCTACTGGATGGTCAACTGGTTCAAGGAACAGTTCGGCCACGCCGAGACGATGGCGGCGGCCACCGCCGGCGTCCTTCCCGAAGCGCTCTTCGACGAGATGGTCGGGACCGTTCCGCCCGGTTCGCTGGGGCTGATGCTGCAGCCCTACTGGAGTCCCGGCGTGCGCCAGCCGGGCCCGCTGGCCAAGGGCGCGGTCATCGGTTTCGGCGATGTGCATACGCGAGCCCACCTCTATCGCGCCATACTCGAGGGACTGGCATACGCCCTGCGCGAGGGGCAGGAGCGCCTCGAAGCACGCGGCAAGGTGCGCCTGCGCGAACTTCGCGTCTCCGGCGGCGGCGCGCAGTCGGATGCCGCCATGCAACTGACTGCCGACATCTTCAACCTGCCGGCACTGCGCCCGCACACGCATGAAACCTCGGGGCTCGGCGCGGCCATCGACTGCGCCGTCGGCCTCGGCCTGCACCGCGATTTCGCTTCCGCCGTCGCCGCCATGACGCGCACCGGCAAGATCTTCGAGCCGATTGCCCAACATTCGGCGATCTATGGCGAACTCTACGAGCGCGTCTACAAACGCATGTACAAGCAGTTGGCCCCGCTCTACGCGGAAATCCAGGACATCACTGGCTATCCGAAACTCGGATGAGCCAACAGACGTCTGTTCAAGGGAGCAGCAACGTGACCCACCGTTCGATCTTTCGTCCGCACCTGTTCGCAGGCCGCAGCATCATCGTCACCGGCGGCGGCAGCGGCATCGGCCGCTGCACCGCGCGCGAGCTGGCGGCGCTCGGCGCCCGCGTGGCACTGGTCGGGCGCACGCCGGAAAAGCTCGACACGGTGCGCGACGAGATCGGCGGCGATACGACGACGCACGCCTGCGACATCCGCGACGAAAGCAAGGTCAAGGAGACCGTCGCCGCCATTCTTGCTGCCCATGGCCGCATCGACGGGCTGGTCAACAATGCCGGCGGCCAGTATCCGGCGCCGCTCGCCTCCATCACCGCCAAGGGCTGGGACGCCGTCGTCAGGAACAACCTGACGGGCGGCTTCCTGATGGCGCGCGAATGCTACACGCAGGCGATGGCGCTGCACGGCGGGGCCATNCAGAACATCATCGCCGACATGTGGCACGGCATGCCCGGGATGGGTCACTCCGGCGCTGCGCGCGCGGGAATGCTCAATCTCACCGAAACCGCGGCTTGCGAGTGGGCTGTTTCCGGGGTCCGNGTAAACGCCGTTGCGCCCGGCTATATCGCGACCTCGGGGCTCGACACCTACCCGCCCGAGTTCATCGAGCAGGCGCGAAAACTGACGCGCAAGGTGCCGCTGCAACGCTTCGGAATCGACGCCGAAGTCTCGGCGGCGATCGTCTTCCTGCTGTCGCCAGCGGCAAGCTTCATTACCGGCTCGGTCATCCGCGTCGATGGCGGCGTCCCCAACGCCCGCCCGACCTGGCCTTTGCCGGCGCACGACAAGTCACGGCCGTTCGACGGTCAGGAAGGGTAGAAAAGGTGACGCTGCCGTCAATCGCTTGCACAAGGCATGCGGCAGCCCGTAAACCCGACCACGCCTCGGCCAGCCGCGCAAGCCTAATCGCCGAGCAGGAAGCCGGTGAGCGACTGCCACCAGGCGGCATCGACCCGCACCATCCAGTCGTTGTGGCCGGCGCCGAAGATCACCCACAGCCGTTTGGGGCCCGCCAGTCCGGTGAACAGGGCGCGGCCCAAATCCCNCGGAACGATGCTGTCCCGTTCGGCGATGACCACGGCGACAGGACCGCGAAATCCGAGGAGGTTGTTCACATTGTCGTAATGGTCGCGCAGTATCCAGCCGATCGGAGCCCACGGATAATGGTGGCGAGCGACGTGCTCGAGCGTGTCCCATGGCGTGATCAGCAACAGCGCATCGATTTCGCCAGGCGCGCGGGCGACCGCAGCGGCAGCGACGCCAGCACCCAGCGATTCTCCGGCAAGCACCAGGGGGCCCTGAAACTGGCTGCGGGCGAGAGCGAGGGTCTCGGCCGCATCCGCGACCAGTGCGGCTTCGCCGACCGTGCCCGTTCTCGGTCCATAGGCGGGATACTCTGCCAGGATCACGCGCAGACCGAGACGGGTGAACACATCGGCGTACCAGTTCCGGTGTCCGGAGTGGCCGGCATTGCCGTGAAACAGCACCAGCGTGCCGCGCACCGGCCCCGCCGGTTCGCGCAGCAGTCCCCGATAGTCGTGTTCACCCGGCCATGGTACAAGCCCATCGCGCCGCGCATCGGCGAGCACGACCGCGAGCGGCGGGTTGTCGGGGAAATAGAGAAAATGGCTGTCCTGCAGCAAGGTACAACCTCCCAAGGTCATCGCGACAAGGACTGCAAGCCGCAGCGCCAGCCGTCACCGGCCGCCATTGCGCCACATTGAATGTCTCTTGCCGCATACGCCGCGTCGCTCACGTCAGTCTCCCCGGCTTCACCGGGCTCCTCCGATCCGAAAATCCCGGAACCGGGACTTCCGAGGGTTGCACGGATACCCCGAACGGGGTTTCAGCGGGCCATCACGGATCGGAGACTACCGCGAGATCAGCCCCGAGGGAAGCAGCGATCCTCAGGCCTGCAGGGAAGCCTCGAAGAGCGCCTCATCATTGCTCGAGAAGCGGAACCTGGCGAACAGGCTCTGCAACTGACTGGAACGAATGTTCGCCGTCGCCACGAACCAGATGCCGATTCTTCTGCCCTGCTTCACCAGGGTGCTGAAGGCATAGTGCCATTCACGGGCTTCGGCAAGACGCTCGATCACTTCCCTCTCGTTGTTGATTGCCACGCCAGCCTTCTTCAACGACTGGATGAACAGCGTGGATTCCGTTTGATTTACGAACATTTTCGACTCCGTCAGTGGTGTTTCCTTGCCCAACTAACGGGCGACGGGAGTTTCCGCCGACCTCGGTCTGTTGTGTTCGTGTAACAGCGGTCAATGAGCTGCTCCCTGATCCCGCCGCCGGCACCGCCCGAAGCGGCCCAAGCGATTCAGCCGTATAATCCGGCCACATGCCGAGACAGGATTCTTCGGGACGCAAGTCTGCAGCCAGCCGGTTCCGTTTTTCAGAATTGTCTGCAGCACGGCATGCCTCCGGGAACGAGAGTTGAAATGCCGTGTGACTTGAGGGTGGACCGCCAGCACGCAACACCGAACGCATGGTTGGCGTCGCCAATCCCTTGTTTGTCATGAAAACAAGAGATTGAGCGGCGATGGCGGAGAGGATGGGATTCGAACCCATGTGCCAGATTTCTCTGACCATCCGATTTCGAGTCGGCGCCGTTATGGCCACTTCGGTACCTCTCCGGAGCGGGCAGGATAATAGCACAAAACAACGCATGCGCTGGTTCACGGCCTTGCTGATCGTGCTATTTGCATTCTTCTTCGCGGGATGCGGCGAGCAGGCGGCGCCGTTGGCCATGAAGCGGCCCCTGCCCTTCCCGACGCCGGCGCAACATGACCTGATCGTCGTCACCAGCACGGGGCCGCTGACCTACTATCTCGATGACAAGGGCGCCGTGGTCGGCCTGGAACACGACCTGATCGAAGCCTTCGCCCAGGAACTCGGGGTCGGCGTCAAGTTCGAGGTCGTGGGGCCGGACGAAATCGATGCCGCGCTCGATGCCGGCAAGGCCCATCTTGCCGCGGCGTGGCTGCCCATGCCGGCGGACGCCGGAGAAAAATCGACGCCGCCGATACTGCAGACCAGCGATGTCCTCCTCCAGCACGAAGCATCGCTGCCGCTCGACGACATCGGGGACCTGCGCGGACGAACGGTGGTCGCGATGCCTGGCTCCCGGCAACTGGCCACGCTGCGCCAACTGCAGAACCGCATACCCGACCTGCAGGTCAGCGAGTACAAGGGCGGCGATTTCTTCAGCCTGCTCGAATCGCTCGGCAGGAGGGAGATCGAACTGGTCGCCATCGATTCGACGCTGACCGAGATTGCCGCCCAGTTCATTCCTTCGCTGCAGGCGACGCTGGAGCTGAACCAGAACCACCCCGTGGTCTGGCGGCTGGGAACCCACCCCAACGCCGAGTTGCTGGCCCGGGTCAGCGATTTCGTCGAACGGGCGCAGCGTGACGGCACCTTGCTGAAGATCGAGGACCGCTATTTCGGGCATGTCCGCCGCCTCAAGCAGGCCGATATCGTGACCTTCCTGGGGCGCATCGAAACCCTGCTACCCAAGTTCCGGAAGCATTTCCAGTCGGCACAGACGCTTTCCGGGATCGATTGGCGCCTGATCGCCGCGGTCGCCTACCACGAGTCGAACTGGGACCCGAAAGCCACCAGCCCGACCGGCGTGCGCGGCATCATGATGCTCACCGAGGAAACCGCCGACCGCCTCGGCATCGGCAACCGGCTCGATCCCCGCGAGAGCATCATCGGCGGCGCGCGCTACCTGAACCTGCTCAAGGAAATGCAGCCTGAGGATGTTCCCGAACCCGACCGCACCTGGCTGGCGCTCGCCTCTTACAACATCGGCCCCGGCAATTTCAGTGCGGCGCGGGCACTGGCGAAACTGCAGGGGGCCGATCCGGCAGCGTGGTACCAAATGAAACTGATCCTGCCTTTGATGGCCCAGCGCAAGTACTACGAACGGGTCAAGTCAAGCCGTGCGCGCGGCGGCGAGGCCGTGCTGCTGGTCGAGAACATCCGCGCCTACTACGACATCCTTCTCCGCAATCAACCGCCTTACCAGACGGTGTCAACGCGCGTCGAGAACATGGTCGGCATGCAGGGCAGCTCCGGCCTCAAGCTCGGGCGCTGAGCTTCTCCAGCCCGCCCATGTAGGGACGCAGCGCGGCGGGAATGGACACGCTGCCGTCGCCCTGCTGGTTGTTTTCGAGGATCGCCACCAGCGTGCGGCCGACCGCGAGGCCGGAACCGTTGAGCGTATGGACCAGTTCGGTCCTGCCCTTCTCGTTGCGGAAACGCGCCTGCATGCGGCGGGCCTGGAAGGCGCCGAAGTTGGAGCAAGACGAAATCTCGCGATAGGCATCCTGCGCCGGCAGCCAGACTTCGAGATCGTAGGTCTTCTGGCTGGAGAAACCCATGTCGCCGGTGCACAGCACGACGCGACGGTAAGGCAGTTCGAGCCGCTCGAGAATGATCTCGGCGTGGCGGGTCAGTTCCTCGTGCGCTGCGGTCGACTGTTCGGGATGGACGATTTGCACCAGCTCGACCTTGTCGAACTGGTGCTGGCGGATCATGCCGCGCACGTCGCGGCCGCCGGAACCGGCCTCGGAACGGAAGCACGGCGTATGGCAGACGAGCTTCAGCGGCAGCGCCTCGGCGGCGAGGATCTCGTCGCGGACGATATTGGTCACCGGCACCTCGGCGGTGGGGATCAGGTAGAACTTGTGCTGCTTCTTGGACGAGGCCGAAACCACCTTTTGGCCAGTCTGTTCGAAATGCTCCCGATCTCTTCTCTTCTGATCTTCAATCGAGGCAAGCTCAGCAGGTGTATAAACTGCGCCAGCGTTCACCGAGAACAAATCAGCCTCAAACTTCGGCAATTGCCCAGTACCAANAAGACTCTCAGCATTTACAAGATAGGGCGCGTAGATTTCGGTGTAGCAGTGCTCGGCGGTGTGCGTATCGAGCATGAACTGGGCGAGCGCGCGGTGCAGGCGGGCGACGCCGCCCTTCAGCAACGAAAAGCGCGAGCCGGAAATCTTGGCGGCGGCGGCGAAGTCGAGCTGGCCAAGGGCCTCGCCGACGTCGGTGTGGTCCCTGACCGGGAAATCGAACGCGCGCGGCGTGCCCCAGCGCGCGATCTCGACGTTGGCGGTCTCGTCTCCACCGACCGGCACCGAGTCGTCCGGGATGTTGGGCAGCGTGGCGAGGACGGCATTGAACTCGGCCAACAGGTCGGTGAGGCGCGCTTCGGACGCCTTCAGTTCGTCGCCGATGGCGCCGACCTGGGCCATGACCGCGGAAGCATCCTCGCCCTGCCCCTTCAACATGCCGATCTGCTTCGACAGCGTGTTGCGCTGCGCCTGCAGTTCCTGCGTGCGCGTCTGCAGTGTCTTGCGCTCGGCTTCCAGCGCCCTGAAGGCGGAAAAGTCGACCGGCTTGCCGCGCTTGGCGAGCCCTTCGGCGACGGCGTCGAGGTTGGAGCGGAGTTGCTGGATGTCGAGCATGATCTATCCTGGAATGCTGCCGGACCCGCCAACTGCTGCGGTCAACCGGGAAAAAGGGCGAAAAAGGTGATTATACGCGACGCCGCAACCCTGCCCGAACCGCACCGGCATGAAACAACTGCTTGCAAATGCACACACATCGATTGCCTTTGCCGAAGCACAATCTCGACCAGGAACCACGGAAGCCAACGACCGAACGATGAACCGCCGCTCCGCCCCGATCTACCGTCCTGCCGGTATCGCCCTGCTCATCGGCGCCCTGCTCCACGCCGCTGCCGCCGTCGCCGGCATCGACCAGCCGATGGACGAAGCCACGGCACGCGCCATGCTCAACCGCTTCGGCTACGGCGCCGACCTGGCCAGCCTGAAGGCGACGACCGGAACGACCCCGCGTCACTACATCGACCGCGCCATCCGCAACAAGCCGGCATACCCGGCACCCCTGGCCACCCAGCTCGCCGCCTCGCCGGCCGCACGGCCGCTCGACCAGTTGTGGCCCCTCTACGGCCCCGGCGGCAGCGAACGGCTGGACAAGCCCGCCGCCCGGCAGCCGGCCGGCAGCCCCACGATGCGCTCGCAGCGCGAAGTCGATGGCCGGCAGATGCTGATCGCCGCCAGCACCGACCGCCTGCTCGAAAGCGCCAACTCCGACAATCCCGGCCACGAGGCGCTGCTCAATTTCTGGCTCAACCACTTCTCGATCCACGGCCTCAAGCAGATCAACAAGTTCCTTGCCGCCGACTACGCACGCCAGCTGCAGCGGGCGATGCGCGAGGATAGCTTCGCCGCCCTGTTCCGGGCCAGCTTCTTCCATCCGGCGATGCAGATCTACCTAGACAACAACCGGTCGGTCGCGGCCGACTCCCGCTTCGCACAGCACGCCGAAAGAGCGGGCCGGAAACTTGGTATCAACGAGAACCTCGCTCGCGAACTGCTCGAACTGCATACGCTGGGCATAGACAGCGGCTATACGCAAAGCGACGTGCAAGCGCTGGCGCGTATCATCACCGGGGCCGGCGTCCTCAACAACCGCCTGCCCGAACGGGTCGTCACCGCGCCGGGCGCCGAGCGCATCGGCTACTTCTTCTTCGACCCCAACCGCCATGATTTCGGCGAAAAACGCCTGCTCGGCCGTAGCTACCCCGCCGGGCACGGCATCGACGAAATCCGTCAGGCGCTCGACCAGCTGGCCAGCCACCCGAGAACCGCCGAACACATCGCCGGGAAGCTTGCCCGCCGCTTCCTCGCCGACGAGCCCCCGCCCGACGTCGTCCGGGCGATGGCCGCCGCCTGGCGCAACAGCGGCGGACGCATTTCGGCCACGCTCGCGCCGCTGCTTGACAGCCCGGCCTTCGCCGCATCGCTGCGGCACCCTGCCAAGTTCAAGGAGCCGGTCGACTTCGTGCTCTCCGCTGCCCGTGCCGCCTGCGATGGCCAGGTCATCGGCAACAGGCAGCTACTATGGCGCGCAGCACAGGACCAGGGGCAGGCACCCTTCATGCGCACGACGCCGGACGGTTATGGCAGCCAGGAGGCGGACTGGCTCTCGCCACCGGCCATGGCCAAGCGCATCCGGCTGGCGCAAACACTGACCAGCCGTCCGGTGCCATTGGCGATCGGCATCGACGGCATGGACTTCGCCCCGTGCCGCCCGACCATCGATAACGTCCGGGTTGCCGTCGGGCAACTCGGTCCGGAAACCCGCGCCGCCCTGTCCGGCCTTTCAGCACAGGAAGAAATGGCCGCCCTGCTCGCCAGTCCCGAATTCATGCGTCGCTAACCCCGGGAGACCCTGAACATGGACCGCCCTTCCTTTCCCTCCCGGCGCCGGCTGCTGCAGGCCGCCATGGCGATCGCCGCCGGGGCCGCGTTCCCCGCGGCCTTCGCCATCGAGCGTAAGACCACGGGCGACGGGCGACTGGTCGTCATCTTCCTGCGCGGCGGGCTCGACGGCCTGTTCGTCTTTTCGCCCGTCGCCGACCCCCACCTCGCTGCGCTGCGCCCCGGGCTGTCGCGCGAAGTCCTGGCCAACGGAATCGCCCTCGGCCAGAGCGGCTTTGCGGCACACCCCGCCTGCCGACCGCTGGCCGAACTCTACGCCAGCAAGGAGCTGGCTTTCGCNCCCTGCTTCGGTACCACGGACCGCAGCCGCAGCCACTTCCAGGCACAGGACCTGTTCGAGCTGGGCAATGGCCGCACTCAGGGTCGCCAGGGCTTTCTCGCGCGGGCTGGCGAAGCCGCCGGCGGCCGCGTCCGCACCATCGGCTTCAGCGCCAGCCAGCCGCTCGCCCTGCANGGGGGCGATGCCGAGCTGATGCCGCTCACCGGCAGCGGCCTGAAGATGCGCAACGACCGCACACTCGATGCCATTCGCGCCATGCACGGCCAGCAGGCCAGCGGCAAGGCCATCGACCAGGCGCTCGCCAGCCAGGCCGAACTTGACCGAGTAACCGGCATGGACCCCAAGGCCGCCCGCGGCGCAGCCGGCGTCAACGGCTTCCCGAAGTCGGCGGCGACCATGGCGCGCATCCTGAAGGAACAGCCCAGGCTCGGGCTCGCCTTCATCGACCTCGGCGGGTTCGACACGCATGCCGAAGAAGAGCCCGCCTTGAGCCGCAACCTGCCGCTGCTCACCGAGGGGTTGCTCGCGCTGCGCGACGGGCTGGGCCCGGCGGAATGGCAACGGACGCAGGTGCTGGTATGCACCGAATTCGGCCGCACGGTCCGCGAGAACGGCACCCGCGGCACCGACCACGGCCACGGCAGCCTGGCGCTGCTGCTCGGCGGCGCCATCGCCGGCGGGCGCCAGATCGGCGACTTTCCCGGGCTCGCCGAAACGCGGCTCAACGAAAAACGCGACCTGCCGGTCACCGTCGACTGGCGCAGCCTGCTCGGCCGCACGCTCAAGGAAACCCAGGGCTTCGACACGGCCACCCTGCAGAAGGTGTTGCCAGGCATGCCCGGACTGGCCTGAAGGCGGCTTCGGCCCGCCTGCGGTCGACCGGGAAAATCGGGTGGAAAGCGGCTACCGGTGGATGCACCGAGAATCCAGGCTGTTGCTGTTATGTACCGTATGGTTCATAATNNTATCGCCATGGCACGACCAATCGAATTCGACCGCTCATCCGCTCGCGACAGGGCGCTCCTCCTCTTCTGGGACAGGGGCTATCAGGCGACCTCGCTGGTCGACCTGCTCGACGCCATGAACATCGGCCGAAGCAGCTTCTACGCGGCGTTTTCGGACAAGAGGTCGCTCTACATCGAATGCCTCGATACGTTCGCCGCGCGCACGCAGGAAGTGCTGAACGAGGCGCGCATCCGGATGGCACCGCTCGATGCGCTGCAGGATTTCTTCGAGCGGAACTTCATCGGCAGACGGGTCGCCCGCGGCAAGCTCGGTTGCATGCTGGTCAACACCGTGCTCGAGATGTCGGGCGTCGACGACGAGCTCTCGGCACGCGCCAGCCGCCACCTGGGCGACATGGAAAGCGTTTTCGCAGCCTGCTTTCGTGACGCCGGCCTCGAAGAAGCCGGCGCCCGGGAAATGGCTGCGGTGCTCATGGTCATCAACGAAGGCATCCGCGTTGCCAGCCGCCGCCAGATTGCGCCGGAAGAACAGCTGAAGGGCATCCGCGCGACGTTCCGGCTCCTCCGGCAGTCCTTGCAATCAACCCCCTGCCTCGCCAGGACCGGACCGCTCCACCATGACCGCTTATTCCGACCTTCTCGGCAGGATGATTACCGACGGCGCTTCTGCGACCCTGGAGCTCACGCCTGACTGGCTGCAAGGCCGGTCCGGCTATGGCGGATGGCAGGCCGCGCTGGCACTCGCAGCCATGCGCGCCGTGCTCGGAGAAGCTCCACCACTGCGTTCCTTGCAGTCCAACTTCATCGCGCCGGTCCCGCCGGGAAGGGTCACTGCCAACGCCGAACTGCTCCGCCGCGGGCGGTCGGTCGCCCAGTTGGAAGCCAGAATATCCGTCGATGGAAGGACTGCATTCATCGCCCTCGGGATTTTCGGCGCCGAACGTGAAACGGCCATCCAGCTGCGCCCGACGCCTCCCTCGATTTCAATTATTCCGGAGGACCTTATGGACTGGCCCTGCGTCGANGGGGTGATGCCGGTCTTCATGCGAAATTTTCATCTGCGCTGGGCAACCGGAACGCCGCCCTATTCCGGAGATACCAGCGCCGACGCGCAGATTTACGTCCGCTTTCGCCAAGATCCCGTGGCGACGGAAACACACCTCGTCTGCCTGGCTGATGCGATACCGCCCTCGGCATTGTCGGTTTTGCGGACACCTGCCATGCTCAGCACCATCAACTGGTCACTGGAAGTGCTCTCCTGCCGACCGCANGAAGACGCCGCCGACTGGTTCTGCTTCGATACTTCCCTGACCGCCGCGCACAGCGGCTACGCCTGGGAGAACACCGCCATCTGGTCCCGCCGGGGCGAGCTTATCGCCCTCAGTCGCCAATGCGTGGCGGTATTCGGTTAACCGTTTTGGACAAGGAGCCGCACATGACCTCTTTTCGCATGTTCCTGGTCCTGGTCTTCACGGTGCTGACCATCTATACCGGCGTCGTCGCGGCAAATCACGGGCTGAATCTGCTGCCGGTGTTCTTCGGCGACATGGCAAAGCTGGCATGGCCGGGACAGTTCAATCTCGACTTCATGTTCATGCTGGCCCTCTCCGGGCTCTGGGTGGCCTGGCGCCATCGCTTTGGCGTCGCGGGTACCGTCCTCGGTCTTCTGGCACTCTTCGGCGGCTCCCTGTTCCTGAGCGCGTACCTGCTGGTCGAGAGCTACCGATGCAACGGAAACGTGCGGCACCTGCTCATTGGCCCGGATCGGTGACCGGCCAGCGACAAGTTCGAGCTGCCACCAGCACAGGCTTGTTCAATCCCTTGTAGGAAGAGAAAGATGATGGGTATCTGGGCAAATCATTCAGGCGAATTGTCGGTGCGCGTTTAAATTTGACCACCTGTGCGCGTTGAATTTTGACCAGGGGTGATAGCCACCTGACATAGGTGGGCCTGTGGCTTCAGCATGAGCAAGCCCCGGCCCGGCACGGACGGCACCGCGTCATGATCATGCCATCGCACGCTGCTAGGCGCCGTCTGCGGTCAACCGGAAAAACGCCGGAAAACGCCCTTCAGCAGGCGGTAGGAGAAACGGATCGCCAGCACGGTCAACACCAGGAAGATCGCCAGCAGCACCAGGAACACCCNCGGCGCCGCCAGCATCACCCACAATCCGCCGAGCACCATGCCCTCCTCGCCGAACGAGGCGACCCAGTTCGAGAACGGCTCGGGCGAGGCGTTGATCGCCAGCCGGGTGCCGGCCTTGGCGAAATGCGTGCCGGCGGTGATCGTGCCGCCGATCAGGCCGGCCGCCAGCATCCACGCCGGGTCGACTTCGCCCAGCGTGAAGGCGGCGAGCAGCGCGCCCGCCGGGATGCGGATGAAGGTCTGGAAGCCGTCCCACAGCGAATCGAAGGCCGGCACCTTGTCGGCAACCAGTTCGGCGAAGGCCATGACGCCGGCGACGCCGATGACCAGTGGATGCTGCAGCACGGAGAGCGTCGCCGGCAGGTGCAGGTAGCCGAAGTGCGCCAGCGCCCCGGCCAGGAATACCACGAGGTAGAGGCGCAGCCCGCTGGCCCAGGCGAGGCCGGCGGAAAGGGCGATGGTCTGCGCCATGTCCATCGTCAGGTCAAGGCGCGCCGAGGGCCGACGCCGCGCGCCAGCATCTGCGAAAAAGTTGAAAACCCGGGCAGCTCACGCCGCCTTGGGCAGGGGCAGCTGGAAATGCCCTTCGACGATACCACGCACGGTCAGGTCTTCGTCGATGGACTCCCAACGCAGCGCGGTGCCATCGAGGCGCAAGGCCACCTCGGACAGCTGTGCCGGCGTCGCCTCACGCAAGCGGTGGAATCTTGCCGCTGGAAAACCGATCTGGCGGCCATCGTCCAGTTCGACAAAAACCATCTGCCCGTCTGCCCAGGCACGAATCCCATGGTACTCACGCTCAACGTCCGAAGAACTCATGCCATTTCTCCATGAAAAAGGCTTCATGCTCGAAAACCGCAATTTCAATTCTACGCAATTCAACGCCTTCCACACGACGGCTACGCGCCAGGCGTACCGGCGCCAGCCAAAACTTGCACTCGCCATCACCGGTATCGACGTGGATATGCGGCGGCTCGCTTCCCTCGTCTGAATAGAAATGAAACCGCCAATTCAACAGGCGGAGGACGGTCGGCACCGCTACTTCCCCTCGCCTTGCGATCGAGCTCGCGCAGATGCGCCAGCTTCTCGCCGATCCTGCCTTCCAGGCCGCGCGGGGTCGGCCGGTACCAGCCGGGCTCGGCCATGCCCTCCGGCAGGTAGGTCTCGCCGGCGGCGTAGGCTTCCGGCTCGTCGTGTGCGTAGCGGTATTCCTTGCCGTAGCCGAGTTCCTTCATCAGCCTGGTCGGCGCGTTGCGCAGATGCACCGGCACCGGCCGGGAGCCTTCCTGCTTCACGAAGGCGCGCGCCGCATTGTAGGCCGTGTAGGCAGCGTTCGACTTGGCGGCGACAGCCAGGTAGATGAGCGCCTCAGCCAGCGCCAGTTCACCCTCGGGCGAACCTAGGCGCTCATAGGTCGCCGCCGCGTCGTTGGCGATCTGCATGGCGCGCGGGTCGGCCAGCCCGATGTCCTCCCAGGCCATGCGGACGATGCGCCGGGCGAGGTAGCGCGGGTCGGCGCCGCCGTCGAGCATGCGGCACAGCCAGTAGAGCGACGCATCCGGGTCGGAGCCGCGCACCGACTTGTGCAGGGCGGAGATCTGGTCGTAGAAGGCATCGCCGCCCTTGTCGAAGCGGCGCAGGCTCTGCGCCATGGTTTCCTCGACAAAACGGCCGTCGACCGCAGCAATGCCCGCCGCGTGCGCCGCCGTGCGCACCTGCTCGAGCAGGTTGAGGAGGCGCCGTGCGTCGCCGTCGGCGAGCCCGACCAGCCGCTCGCGCGCCGCCGCATCGAAGGCAAGGTCGGCCAGCGCCCGCTCGCGGGCACGGTCGAACAACTGGCCCATCTCTTCCTCGGCGAGCGGCTTCAGCACGTACACCGTCGCGCGCGAGAGCAGCGCGGAAATGACCTCGAACGACGGGTTCTCGGTCGTGGCGCCGATGAAGGTCAGCAGCCCGCTCTCGACGAAGGGCAGGAAGCCGTCCTGCTGCGCCTTGTTGAAGCGATGGATTTCATCGACGAAAAGGATGGTCCGCCGCCCCTGGTCACGCCACATCTCCGCCTGCGCCACCGCCTCGCGCACCTCCTTGATGCCCGAGAACACCGCCGACAGGGCGATGAACTCGCACGCGAACTGCGTCGCCATCATGCGCGCCAGCGTCGTCTTGCCGACGCCCGGCGGCCNCCAGAGAATCATCGAATGCGGCTGCCCGGACTCGAATGCGAGGCGCAGCGGCTTGCCCGGCCCGAGCAGGTGCTGCTGGCCGATCACCTCGTCCGGCGTGCGCGGGCGCAACTGTTCGGCGAGCGGGGCCTGCTCATCAACGCCGGCACGGGAAAACAAGTCGCTCAAGACAACTCCTGTCAATTCCACGCGCGGGAGAACAATTCGTCCAGCGCCGCAACCACAACATCCCCTTGTGCCGCCAGCGAGCCGACATGCTCGCCAAGTGCAACCACCGGAACCGAGACAATTTCCAGCGGATTCAGCACCACCGATCGCCCCTCCACCTCAAAAACCGGATTGACCGGAGAGGCCGGCAACTGCGCCACCCGCCCCAGAATCTCGGCCGATACCAGCGGCACCACCACGCGCCGCTGCGCCGGGAAAAAGCGATGACTGAACGATGAGCACGTAGGGAATCGCCTCCCGGTTGCGGCCGGCATTACGGTGAATGTCGAACTGGCTCACAACGTCGAATATTCGTCGGCAAACGATCCCTGTGCCTCGTGAAAGGTGTTCCACGTCGTGGCCACCGCGTCGCCCAACTGCTGCCGTACCGACTGCTCCGCCTGCTGGCGGGCCACATATTCGGCCAACAGGACATCCACGGTCGACGACAAATTGCGGGTAAAAACCCGCGCCTGGCGGACAGTCGTTTCATTGAGCAACAGATTCACCGGGCGCTTGGCCGGCTGCGTTCGGGCAACGGGTTTCATGGTAAGACCTCCTGTGCGCATGGTATGCGCATCGATCGGAAAAATCCACTCAGCGCACCGCATCCAGCGGTGACACCACCCCGCGCCCGCCACGGTTCAACACGTGCGTGTAGATCATCGTCGTCGATACATCGGAATGGCCCAGCAGTTCCTGCACGGTACGAATGTCGTAACCCGATTCCAGCAAGTGGGTGGCAAACGAATGGCGCAGCGTATGCGTAGACGCCGGCTTGGCGATGCCCGCCAGCCCGACTGCCGCCTTGATCGCCCGCTGCAAGGCCTGCTCATGCGTATGGTGACGGCGCTCGATGCCGCTCCGCGGATCGGTCGACAACCNCCGTGCCGGAAACACCCAGAACCACCCCCAGGCCCTGGGCGTCGAAGGATACTTTCGTGCCAGCGCCTCCGGCATGTCCACACCGGGCCGCCCGGCCGCCTCGTCCCGCTCCCACAACACCCGCACACGAACCAGATGCGCCCGCAAAGCCGGTATCACCGAGGCCGGCAGAACCGTCAGGCGATCCTTGCCGCCCTTGCCATGACGCACCGTCAACTCGCCGCGCTCGAAATCCACATCCTTCACACGCAGACGCACACATTCCATCAGGCGCATGCCCGTTCCGTAGAGCAATCGGGCCATCAGCGCATGCGTCCCCTCCATCACCGCCAGCAAGCGTTCAACCTCGGTCCGCGATAGCACAACCGGCGTCCGCTTCGGTTTCTTTGGCCGATCCACATCCGCCAGCCAGGGCAGATCAATGCCCAGCACTTCACGATACAGAAAAAGTAACGCCGACAAGGCCTGCTGATGCGTCGAAGCCGCCACCTCGAGGTCGGAGGCCAGGTAACCGAGAAATGCCCGGACTTCGTCCGCCCCCATCTCCCGTGGATGGCGACGCCCATGAAAAGCCACGAAACGACGCACCCACTCGACATAAGAACGCTCAGTCCTCATGCTATAGTGCTTGTAGCGAATCACTTCCCGAACGCGCCCCAGCAAGGTCGGGGATTGGTTCGATTCCATGCCGTACCTGCCGATCAAAATATACTGTGTATTCGTACAGTACGTTATCTTCAGCCAAATGACAAGCACCTTCGGAGGCGCCATGTTCGCCAGGGTGACGGCGCGTTACCAGCATACGCGGCGCCCATGCCGCATATACCGGGCAGGCGCCATGTTTCATCGCCATCCATCCCGGGAAATAATCTGGTTCTTCCACCCGAAACCATGACGGGCCGGCACTCTTCGACTGACGTGCGGGCCAGCATGGATGGCGGTTTTCCGGAATACGTGGCGAAATCGCCATCGACTTTACGTTAGACCTTGCCCTATCGCCTCCCCATCATGGACCTCGAAAGCAGAGCGTTCGACGGGTAAACTAGCGCCTTGGCTTCCCGGACAACACAGCATGGACAACTTCGAGAAATATTCAGGGTCAGACTCCACCATCTACCACGGCGATTGCTTGCGTGCGCTGCAAGACATAGGCGACGCATCGGTAGATTTGGTATTCGCCGACCCCCTACAACATCGGCAAGAAATTTGGCGAATTCAAAGATTCTTGGCCGTCCGACAAAGACTATGCCGAGTGGTGCTACCGCTGGCTTGACCTCTGCATTCGAAAGCTCAAGCCAGCGGGAAGTCTCTACGTAATGACCAGCACACAGGCCATGCCATATCTAGACCTCTGGCTTCGTGAGCGCATGACCATTCTCTCTCGGATCGTATGGCACTACGACAGTTCAGGCGTGCAGGCTAAAAGTACTTCGGATCGCTATACGAACCCATCCTCTTTGCGTGAAAGACCCAAAGGCATACACGTTTAACGCCAGTGATATTGAGGTTGAAGCAAAGACCGGCGCAGTAAGAAAACTGATCGACTATCGCAAAGAAGTTCCGACGCCCTATAAGACGACCAAGATTCCCGGCAACACTTGGTACATACCGCGGGTTCGCTACCGGATGTCCGAATACGAAGAACATCCCAGCCAAAAGCCGGAGGCCCTCTTGGAGAGGATCATCAGGGCTAGCACCAACCCAAATGATCTCGTCCTTGATCCGTTTGGCGGTACGTTCACGACATGTCGTGTCGCTCAGCAACTTGGCCGCCGCTCAATCGGCATCGAACTCCAACCCGACTACGTAAAGATCGGGCTGCGACGCCTTGGTATCGCCAACCACTTCAATGGCGAACAACTTCGCGCACTCGATAAGACCTATGTCCGCAAGAATGGCAATGGCATTCGCGGTGGAGCCACAGACGAAAAACAAACAGGACTTTTCGATGCCCAAGTTTGAAATCGCCCAACATTCGTTCACCGCAACTATCGTCGATGTATTGCAACGCCATTTTGGCGAATACGCTGAGGAAATCTTTCAGGCAAGTCCGATTCTCGGCTACCTGAACAACAAGACCAAGGCGGCAAACCGTGGTTCAAAGGCACGCGGAGCTTTTGCCAATCACTACGCCTTGTACGTCGTGGTTGAAGATTACATAAAGAACGGCTTTGCCGACGGCAAAGCCGCCATTCCGTACTCCAAGTATCAGGGTGCTCGGTTTTCCGATTTATTCAAACGGCAAAGNGAGCTTCCATTCGGAGCGAAGCTGCAAAACCACGCTCTCAACTCCCGTCTGAACGATGAATTCAAGAAGTTCTACCCGACCGTTGGGAAACCACCCATCGTCCGCGACGTGGAAACGCAGCGATATTGGATTCAGGAAGACCTACTACAGATCACTCTTCGCCGCAAAGACGGAAAGGAATACACATACAACATCGCGCGGGCCGTTATCGATGTCATTGACGCTTACGTCGCCACAAAGAAAGCAGCCTTTGAAGGATTCCTTGATACGTGTCGCCAAATTGCAGAGCTTGGCAAGAGCGCCCCTGCCAAGGCCGTCGATTTCGTTGTCCAGCAGTTGAAGCCCAATGTTGACGCTCGTGTCTTCGAGATCGTCAGCTACGCGGTTCTAAAGGCCAAGTACGGACAGGAAACGGTATGGATCGGCGAAACCAAGGACACAGTTTCGGAGGAGTTTCTTGTCCTCTACAAAACTGGGCGAACCAACGCGAACGATGGCGGCATTGATTTTGTCATGAAACCCCTTGGCCGCTTCTTTCAGGTTACGGAGACCGTCGACGTCAACAAGTATTTCCTCGACATAGATAAGGTTCAGCGGTTCCCAATTACATTCGTCGTAAAGTCTGACGAAACATCCGATCAGATTCGCTCCGCCATTCGTGCTCAGGCCGTTGCCAAGTACAAGATAGAAACTGTCGTTGACTCCTACATGGCTGCCGTCGAGGAAATCATCAACGTCAAAGACCTCGTCGCCGCATTCGATGCTGTTGTGAAATCGAACCAACTGCAAACGGTTATGGAGGAAATCGTCGTTCAGAGCAAAGTAGAGTTCAACTATAGCGATGAGGATGAAGACGAAAACGGTAGTTCTGATGAGGTGCCGTTGTCCGACATATAGCCGGGCAAGGTCTAACCTCTCGGTCAACCGGACCTTGCGCATAAAGCCGCGCAAGGCAGGTTACCTCAAACGTTAGCGCTTATGAAGGAAACCACATCCGCGCCGAAGACCAAAACCAAAAGAGCAGATGGCCAAGTCACTGGTCTTGCTGGAGAGTTATTTGTAGCAGCTGAGCTTCTCAAGCGTGGTCTGCAAACATCAGTCACCTTTGGCAATGCCAAAGCTATTGATCTCCTTGCGTACAACCCGGAAACAGAAAAGGCATTTACCGTTCAGGTCAAATCGGTGCGTAAGCGAAATGCTTTTCCTATTTCGCATGAGCGCGTCGAGGCCAACCACACCTACGTTTTTGTAATTCTTAATAGGCCGGGCGTGGCCGTTCAGTATTTTGTGGTTCCTGGCTCGTTACTCGCAAAGGAACCCGAGCGCTTCACCAAGTGGTTTACTGACCCAAAGTTTCCGGGCATTCCGCCCGCAGCTCTGGAACCTTTCGAAAATGCGTGGCAGGGCGGTGTCCCGCCGAGTGGTGTAAGAGCTGAAGGTGTTGGGTTTGCCGTGGGGGCCCTGCAGGGCCCCCACGGCAGGCGCGATCAGGAGGTCATCGGAGAACTCCGGTAAGGTTGGGTTTGCGAAGCTCAACATTTACTGAGGAATGAACCGATGACCCAAGACAGGATGCAGCTTTCCGAGCTGCTTGAAAAGGCCGGCGCCGACGATATTGTTCGCGACATGATTGGCTTCGTCGCCCAGCGCCTGATGGAGCTGGATGTGGACAACCGCTGTGGCGCCAGTCATGGCGAGCGTTCAGAGGCGCGAACCAACTCCCGGAATGGCTTTCGGGATCGACAGTGGGATACCCGTGCCGGCTCGGTGGCACTGCGTATTCCGAAGCTGCGTACCGGTAGCTACTTCCCTCCCTTCCTGGAACCCAGGCGCACCGCCGAGAAGGCACTGGCCGCCGTCATCCAGGAAGCCTACGTACAGGGTATCTCAACGCGTTCGGTGGATGATCTGGTGCAGGCGATGGGAATGAGCGGCATCTCCAAGAGCCAGGTCTCCCGTCTGTGTGCCGAGATCGATGAACGGGTGCAGACTTTCCTGCACCGTCCGATCGAGGGCGACTGGCCCTATTTGTGGATCGACGCCACCTACCTCAAGGTGCGCCAGGCCGGGAGAATCGTTTCGGTCGCCGCCATAATCGCCATCGGTGCCAACAGCGATGGCCGGCGCGAGGTACTCGGCATGCAGGTCGGGGCCTCGGAAGCCGAGCCGTTCTGGACCGACTTTCTGCGAACCTTGACCCGGCGCGGGCTGCGTGGAGTGAAGCTGGTGATCTCCGATGCTCATGAAGGTTTGAAGGCAGCAGTGCGCAAGGTGATCTCGGCGACCTGGCAGCGTTGCCGGGTGCATTTCATGCGCAACGTACTGGTGCATGCGCCGGCCGGCCAGCGACGGGTGGTCTCGGCGCTGATCGCCACCATCTTCGCGCAGGAGACGGAAGCTGCGGCTCGGAATCAGTGGCGGACGGTGGCCGACCAACTCCGCGAACGCTTCCCAAAGATCGCCCGGCTGATGGATGACGCCGAGGACGATGTGCTGGCCCACATGGCCTTNCCCCGGGAGCACCGCAGCAAGATCTACAGCACCAATCCGCTGGAGCGGCTCAATGGCGAGATCAAACGCCGAACCGACGTCGTCGGCATCTTCCCCAACGAAGCCGCCATCTACCGCCTGGTCGGGGCACTCCTGCTCGAGCAGAACGACGAGTGGGCGCTACAGCGTCGTTACATGACGCTGGAAACCTTGGCCGAGGTCGGCGACAATCCCACCATCAGCCTGTCCGCCGTGACAGTCTGATAGGCATGCCAACCATGCCGGAGTCCATGACTTACTGATGGCCTCTTACACCACGTCCGGGGACACGATCCGTGGCAGGTCTTCCATGAATAGCCGTCGCCCTAACAAATCATTCCAGCGGACCGTCAAAAAGCTGCGCTTT
Organism: Dechloromonas sp.; assembly: GCA_013693915.1. Classification (GTDB taxonomy): domain Bacteria; phylum Pseudomonadota; class Gammaproteobacteria; order Burkholderiales; family Rhodocyclaceae; genus Azonexus. The sequence continues at coordinate 2,642,417 of CP059264.1, forward strand.
TTGCCGTCCGCTGAATTCAAACGTTCGAAGGCGTTTCTGTCAAGCATCTTGTGAAGTCTCAGGTTTCGCATGCGAAACTCACTGAGTAGTTCCATGAGTAGCAGGCATCCCGGACCGCAACCGGCGCCGCCGAACGAGGCTAAACCCCGGCGTTCCCCTACTGTCAAGGCACGGTCGCTACGCTCCCTCTTCGGCCTTGACAGCATTGGCCCTATCCGGGGTTTTCTGCGCCTCGCCGCCGCCGGTTGCTACTGGCCCGGGATGCACCATTCGGGAATAATCCAAGTGACGCCCCCGGAGAAGATGACCCGCCAAGGACTTCGAAGTAGTTCCCCAGTGTCGTGATTGAGCCAGCNCCCGCCAACGCGACGCCGGACTTTCTCCCCGATCTTGACGGAATCCCGAAGCCACACCGGAAGCGCCCACCAACGCGCCTCAGCCAAAGCCTCTCCGGTCAGCCCACCAACGCCGTACATCCGCGCCCCGAATGGCAGCTTGACGCCTTCCTGCCCCTTGCTGACGTACTTCGAGATATAACCCACGGCGCAGCGCGCCCACTCCATGCGGGTCATGCCGTGCGGCCACCACCCGGCCAGGTCGAGCTTGGGTATCTTGACCCCGAGGGGGAGCCAGATCACAACGTGGTAGTGAGGTTTTCCGGCCTTGGTCGTTTCCAATACCCACACATAGCGGCAGGCGACGCCCCGACGCTTGAGCCACTGACGGACATTGCGCAGACACTCAGAGACATGGCGACCATCCCAAGCAACATCCGCCCGATAGGTCAGAGTCAGCATCGCAGCCCGCCAGCGTTGCACCTGGGAGACATGAAGCCGCGCCCCGGTCAAGACCCGGCGACGCATGCGCTGTAGGCGCGAAACCGCCGGATCGACGCGTATTCCGTTCGGTATCGTACCCGGCTGACATTGCCGCGTTCCACTTGTTTGAGAAGAGACAAGCCCAGGGGCGCACCGCCCCGGCCGACTGGCCCGCGCTCCCGCGCTGTCCATATCGCCCCGGTCGGGCGAGCCTGCGGCCTGACCTTCCGAACTCGTGTGAACCGAAAATGGCATCGCTGCCGACTCCGTGAAGAGTCACAGTCGATGCCATCGCTGTCATTCCAGGATCATGGCCCACACCCTGCTACCTTCGGTGTAGTGCTGGTCTTACGCCAAGATCAGTTGTCTATCTGGGGCATCCTCGTCTCTGCGACAAGATCAAAAGCAGGGAGAAAGCGCGAAAACGCGAGTTCCCTGTGACGCTGCCCATGAAGCCGGGCAGCTTTCGCCCATGAAGCCGGGCGAACATTCGGGAACGCGCGCTTTCTCCCTGGAAACCCGCTACTGAAACTCCGCGTGCAATTCCGGTACACCGGACTGATCAGCGGGAACTGCTTCTGCCAGCAGCTCGTCGCAGTAGCGATCGACCGCCATGTAACACAGCTTGAACATCGTCATGCTGTGCTTCTCGAGGGCCGCATTCGCCTTGAGAATCAGCTTCCGATCCATCGGAAAGGAGGCGCGAAGCCGGAAACTGCCGTCTTGACGTTGCATGTAAGCCATCCTGATAATCCTTCTGAAAAATGCCCTCGAACAGAGCGTTGCAGCCTACACGCCACACAAGCACAAGGAAACGTCGAAAGCATACCCATGTGGCGTGAGGCTGAACTTAACGTTGAACTAAACCGCTGACGCGGTGGCAGCGTGCTTGATGTGCGCGCTGTTTTGCTGGGATTTTTGCTCGAACATTGAGCGGCCCGGCCCGATCCTTTTCCTTGGGAATATTCCCGAATCAGAAGAGGAGAAGGACATGAGCACACTCAGACAGCGGATGACCGAGGCGATGATCCTGCGNGGTTTTTCCGAGCGAACCCAAGAGACTTACCTGAACTGCGTCAGCAAAATGGCGAAGCACTACGGTCGCTCCCCGGACAAGCTAGACAAAGCGGCCATCCAGGCCTACCTGCTGCACCTGATTACTGAGCGCAAACTGGCTTACGCCAGCGTCAATCAAGCCGTCTGCGCCATCCGCTTTCTNTTTGCCGTAGTCCTTGGTCAACGGGAAGTTGCCTTCGACATTCCGATGGCCAAAGTGCCCAGACGCCTGCCGCAGATTCTCACGCGCGACGAGGTGGCCCGCCTGCTCGACAGCGCGCGTGACATTCGGGCGCGGACCCTGCTGACCACCACCTACGCCGCCGGCCTGCGCCTCTCCGAAGTCTGCACCCTGCAATTGACCGACATCGAATCATCGCCCGAGCGCATGTGCCTCAAGGTTCGCCAAGGCAAAGGCGGGAAGGATCGCTACACCCTTTTATCGCCGCGCCTGCTCGAAACCCTGCGCCTGTACTGGCAGGCTTGCCGCCCTAAGGGGTGGCTCTTTCCCAACCGGGCCGGCAACGGCCCGATCGATCACTCAACGGTTCAGCGCGGCTACCAGTCCGCCCGTGCGGCGGCCGGGATCGAACGCGGTGGCGGCATCCACACCCTGCGCCATTGCTTCGCCACCCATCTGCTGGAGGCCGGTGTCGATATCCACACCATCCAGCGCCTGCTCGGCCATGGTCATGTCGGCACGACCATGCGCTACTTCCATCTGGCGCAATCGCGCCTGACCGGCACCCACTCACCCCTTGAATTGCTGATGCCCGGCTAAGGCACGTGACCCCGGCTGGCCTGGCCGAGGCGCTGACCGCCTTCGGTCCGGCCTATCTGGCCAGCCATGACCTGCCGCGGGGCGCGGCCAAGGTCTGGCGGGCGATTCTTGCCTGCCGCACGGCGGCATTGGGCGGGCACGTCGAATCCTGCACCCGTTGTGGGCGGAGTCGGCACGTCTATCATTCCTGCCGCAACCGGCATTGCCCGCGTTGTCAGACGCGGGCCAAGGAGGCGTGGCTCGCCGCAAGGCAGCGCGAGGTGCTGCCGGTACCGTACTTCCATCTGGTGTTCACCCTGCCGCACGCGCTCAATGGCCTGATCGGTGCGGCACCCCGCCGGCTCTACGAGAACCTGTTTGCCGCCGCGTCGGCAACGCTAACCGAGTTTGCTGGCAGCCCGCGCCATCTGGGCGGGATGCCGGCGTTCTCGCTGGTCCTGCATACCTGGAAACAGGATCTCGGGCGGCACGTCCATGTGCATGCCCTGGTAGCGGGTGGCGCCCTTTCCGATAGCGGGGAATGGGTCCATCCGAAGAAGGGTTGGGTTTTGCTTTCAGGGGTGGCCAATTGGCCACCCCNTGAAAGCGGCGGCTCGGGGTAGCGGCGCCAAGGGTGGTTGGCGGCGGGGCGGGATTTTTCGGACCAGGGGCGCCCTTTGAGGACTTCATCGACACAAGCGTTCAGGGTCTTGTCGTCCGCCGGCGGCGTGGGGGTTTGAGCCGCATCGAAGACCCTGAAGGGAAGGATTTCCTCGCCGTGCAGCAATTCGATCCGCTGATCGGGATAGACCACCACCGTGACCGATTCGCCCCGCAGGGCATAGCGTGGCTGTCTGCCGGTCTGGAGGATGTAACGCTGCCGATTGAATGACAGCACCAGATCCTTGGAGAGCTTGCGGCGATGGTGAATTGCACACAGGCGTGCCAGCTGTACGGCATTCCCGTCGTAGGGGGCGTGGGCGTCCATGTCGTCCGCCGGCGGTACCGCGAAACGGGCATTGTGCTCAGCCAGGTAGTCCGCCAGGAAGGCATTGGCAGCGGTCATGTCGCTGATCCCCGCCATTCGGAGCGCCTTCACCAGTCGGTCTTGCAAGGTTTGAAACAGTCGCTCGACCCGCCCCTTGGCTTGTGGGGTTAGGGCTTGAATTCCCGCGATACCCAATGCGCCAATGGTCCGCTGAAACTGCGTCGGTTCGCCATCCTCCGGGTCGTGCTTGGTGAAAATGCCGTGCCGGTCGCTGTAGAGCGCCGCCGGACAGCCGTAAGCGGTGACATAGGCCCGCAAGGCATCCAGGTAGGCTTGGGTGCTTTCCACCGGCGCGAAATGGGCATGCATCACCCGACTGGTCGCATCGTCGATGAAAGCGATCAGCGTACAGCGCGGCCCTCGTCCTTCGAACCAGTCGTGCGGGCTGGCGTCGATCTGCACCAGTTCACCCAGCCGGGTTCGCCGGGGGCGGGGCGGATGCAGGCGAACCCGGCGCCCTTTGACAGCTTTCCAGAGTCCCGCTTCGATCATCCAGCCGCGCAGGGTTTCCTTGGAGACCTTCAGCCCATCGTCTTGCAAATACTCCGCTGCCAGCGTCGGCCCAAAATCAACATAGCATTCACGCAGGCGTGCCAGCGTCTCGTTCTTGACCGTCTCAGACAGCCGTCGGTTGGAGGGCTTGCCCCGCCGCCGGCTCACCAGCCCCGCCGCACCGGATTCCGCGTAGCGCCGCTGCCAGCGCCTCGTCTGTCGGACCGACAAACCAAGTGCCCGTGCCGCCATCACCTGGCTCACCANCCCGTCCAACACTTGACGCAGAATTTCCAGCCGCCTGACCTCTTCGCCACTCATCTCGACCCGCTCCACGAAAACCTCCGCATTTCATCCATGCGGACATTTCTACCTTGCCGAAAGCGGACATTACTAATTTGCTCTTACACCGCTGCCATTGCCGGTTCGCCCCTCGCATTCGGGCTGGTGGCAGTCTATGTTGCCCATGCGCTGCAGACTCCGGCCTGGCTGTTCCTCAGGTCGCTCGGTCTTGCGTAGGGCCGGGCGGGATCAGCAAGCGGATGCTGCGGTCGTTGGCCAGCCATTCGCAGCTGACCGGCGTCCCTGACGGGCCGCGGCCTGAACTGGAATTCCGACCGCCATGGCAATGTCACCGACACTTCGCGCACTGAGAGCAGACATAACCACGCTCGAGGTTGGCGCAATCGTTAACGCGGCGAACTCGTCGCTGCTCGGCGGCGGCGGCGTGGACGGCGCAATCCACCGTGCCGCCGGCCCGGGTCTTCTTCGCGAGTGCCGCTCGCTGGGCGGGTGCAGGACCGGTGACGCGAAACTGACTCGCGGCTATGACCTGCCCGCTCGTCACGTCATCCACACTGTCGGCCCGGTCTGGCATGGTGGCGAGCATGACGAACCTGCTCTCCTCGCGTCGTGCTATCGTCGCTGCATGGAGCTTGCAGCGCTGAACTGCATTGATTCGCTTGCTTTCCCGGGCATCAGCACCGGAATCTACGGCTACCCCGTCGAACTCGCGGCGAGAGTCGCCATATCGACAGTGTGCAGCGCAGTGCAAACCCACTCTGTGATTCGAGAGGTGTTTTTCTGCTGCTTCTCCTCGGGCGACCTCTCGATCTATGAAAGCGTCCTTGCCGAGACCGCGGTCTAGCCCTGTGGTGAACCGTACTGCGCGACAGCGGCGCTGCGCTCCACTGTCGGGCAGGCGCATGGGAAGGAATCTTCCGAAACGTTGCGGACGACGTTGTGTCGAAGCTCGTGGAACAGGTCAAGTGAGCCACGCCGGCAGCGCCCAACGTCGAGTTTCAGGCGACGGGCCGCGCAAAGACCGCGTATGCCGCCCGATTTCGAACGTAGTCCTGGAAATTCAACTGGCAAGGGATCGAAAATGCACACGGAAGTCCTGACATTCTGGTTCGAGGAAATCGATCCGAAGCTTTGGTTCGCTGCCGACAAGGACTTCGACGACCTGATCCGGGCGCGATTTGTCGGGCTGATGCGGCAGGCCGCCGCCGGCGAGTTGTACTCCTGGAGAACGACGGCAGAGGGTCGCCTCGCGGAAATCATCGTTCTCGATCAATTCTCCCGCAACGTGTTCCGCAACACGCCACAGGCGTTCGCCCAGGATCCCATCGCGCTGGTGCTTGCCCAGGAGGCGGTTGGATCCGGTGCGCTGGCCTCGCTGAACCCGGCGCAGAGAGGTTTCTTGCTGCTGCCCTACATGCACAGCGAGTCGAGGCGGATTCACGTCGTGGCTGAAGCGCTCTACAGGGACTTTGCTCCCGCCGCCAACCATGACTTCGAGTTGCGGCACAAGGCGATCATCGACCGCTTCGGTCGCTATCCGCACCGGAATGAAATCCTTGGGCGTACTTCCACACCGGAGGAGATGGAGTTTCTGGCGCAGCCCGGGTCACGGTTCTGAATGTGACCGTCGCCATCAGTCAGGCGCGTTGACTGCTCCCCGGCAATCCGCCTGCTGAAATCACCGACGCAGTGGTCAGGACGAGTCTGCCGGCCCCTGCGGGGACGGCCTGACCGTGCGCGAATCATTGCCGATCCAGGCATTGCTGCGGTTGACGTCCCATTTTCTGCCAATTTCTGGCCGGGCGCAGCGCATGGTGCTGCGTTCTTCCCCTTGGCGCCGGCTTTCCGCAACTGCGCTTCCGGGAGGTTGTCGCTGCGGCGGTCGAAATACCCGCGCGAACGCCGAATGGGGCGGGCGTGGGCCGCGGTGGTTCTGGATTGCGGGAACCCGAGCTTCCGGTGCCTGAAACGTGCCTCGTTTTGCTGGCCAAGGTGATCCGGGAAATGGGCCATCATGCCGGCCGGCCTGTCGCATCCGCCAATCCTGCACAGGATTCATGGAATGTCCGGGCCATGTCGAAAGGACTCGCCTCGCACTGCCGGCGACCGTGAAATAGTATACACTTGACCGCAATAGATCTGGATAGAATTTGCCAGGAGTCTGACGATTGGGCCACGCACAATCCCCTCCGGACATTCAGGAGTTCCGTTGCCAGCCAAGTCGTCTGGAAAGTGCCTTGTTGCCATCGGCAGGAAGGGACGGGTTTCGGGTTCGCTACGCCCAGCAAGGCATCAAAGGATGATGATGAACCGGATGTTCAGCCACTGGTTGTACTGGCGACCTCTCGCACAAGCGCTGTTCGATTCGGCGTTCATCATTGTCGGCGCCTTTATTGCACTGGGTTGGGCGACCACCGGCTTGCCAATCAATCAGCGACAGGTCGTTCTGTTCGGGCTGATCTATGTGGCGGTCGCCATGTTGATCACCGCGTCGCTGGGGATCAACCAGCGCATCAATCCGCGGACGTCGATCGGGCCGCGAACCCAGATACTCTTCGCGGTNCACCTTTCGTTCCCGATCGCTTACCTGATAGATGTCCTGTTCTTCGTCAAGTTCGATCGTGAATTTCTCTACCTTACGATCATGGCGGCGGTGTTCGGGGTCCTTGCCTCGCGCATCGGAAGTTCAGCCTCTCGCGGGTCGGAACTCGCCAAGCGTCGACTACTGGTTTTCGGCACAGGCTCCAAGGCAATAGAAGTCAGGGACGCGCTAAGGAAATCGGATACCAATGCCGTTATCGTCGGCTATTTTGCCGGGCCCAACGAGAACGACTCGATCATTCAGGGCAGCCGCATGGTTGCGCAGGGCGGCAGTCTGCTCGACACTGCAATCGCACTGGAGGCAGACGAGATCGTCATCGCCCTGTCGGAGCGACGCGGTGGTTCCATGCCCATGCGCGAACTTCTGGATTGCCGCCTGAACGGAATCCGCGTTCTCGACCTCGCCAGTCATTTCGAGAAGACTCTTGGCCAGATCCGCCTGGACTCCCTTTACGCCGGCTGGCTCATCTTCGGCGAGGGCTTCAGCCAGGGGGCCGTTCGCTCGGTCGTGAAGCGGGTATTCGACATCATTGCCTCGCTCATACTGCTCGCCGTCGCGGCGCCGGTGATGGTCGTGACCGCGCTGGCGATCGGACTGGAAACCGGCTTCCCGCTCCTCTACCGCCAGGAACGAGTCGGATACAACGGACGTCTGTTCAATGTCATCAAGTTCCGCAGCATGCGCCAGGACGCCGAGAAACATGGAAAGCCGGTCTGGGCGACATCGTCCGACGATCGCGTAACGAAGGTTGGACGCATCATCCGCAAGCTGCGCATCGACGAACTGCCGCAGCTATACTGCGTCCTCAAGGGTGACATGAGCCTTGTTGGCCCGCGTCCGGAACGGCCATTCTTTGTCGATCAACTGACTCGGGAGATACCGTTCTACGCTGTCAGACACAGCGTCAAGCCCGGATTGACCGGCTGGGCCCAGGTTTGCTACCACTATGGGGCATCGACCGAGGATGCGGCGGCGAAACTGCAGTACGACCTTTACTACGTGAAAAACCACTCCCTGTTTCTTGACCTCGTCGTGCTCTTCGAAACGGTCGGGGTTGTACTGACAGGCAAAGGCGCGCAGTAGGCCGCGGCTCCACGCCACGGTTGATCGCTTCGTTTGCCTACTGAGCCATGAACCACGAAACGGCATCGTTGATCGCCTGGAGTATGGGCACCGCAGCAGTCTGCTACGGGCTGCTGGCGGTCCACCTCATTTTTCTCGGTCAGGACTGGCGCGGCAATCGGCGCGCCCAGGCAATGCTGGTAGCGGTCTTTCTCGCGGCACTCTGGGCAATCGTTGGCACGCTGTTCGCACTGACAGGCAAGAGCATTTTTCTTGTATCGAGCGTTCTGCTCGATACGCTGCGCTACGGAGCCTGGTATGTCTTCCTGAACCTTTTGCTGTCTCCAGCNCGGGACCCAGCCCCCATTGAACGGATCCTTCCCGTCTGGCTGAGTCCAGCAGGCTGGGCCTTGGTGGCCTGCAGCATCGCCATGCATCTGGCGATTTACTTGGGTTTGCTGCAGGCGTATCAGTGGGTGCGGATCGAACTGGTCCTGGGGCTTGGAATGGTCATCATCGCCCTGATTTTCCTGGAACAGGTCTTCCGGAATGTCACTGATGATGCGCGTTGGAATGTCAAGCCACTGTGTCTGGCACTGCTCGGGCAGTTCGGCTTCGATCTCTACCTCTATTCGGACGGACTCCTCTTCAACCGGCTCGATGCCGACGCCTACGCGATACGCGGATTCTTCCATGCCCTGGTCATCCCGCTGCTCCTCGTCGCCACTGTCCGCAGCCGTGACTGGAAGACAAAGATCCAGCTTTCGCAGAAGGCCGCATTCCACACGGCCACACTTGTCTTTGCAGCCATCTATCTTCTGATCATGGCTTCCCTGGGTTACTACGTCCGCTTCTTCGGCGGCGACTGGGGACGGGCACTGCAGTTCTCGATCTTGTTCATCTCGCTGCTGTTCCTCGGGGTACTCGTCTTTTCAGGCTCCATGCGGGCAAAACTGCGGGTCCTTGTGAGCAAGCATTTCTTCAGGTACCGCTACGACTACCGCGAGGAATGGTTGCGCTTTACTCAGATCCTGTCATCGCAGGAGTCTCACCAGGGAGTCGGGCTGCAGGCCATCCGGGGCCTGGCCAACCTCGTCGAGAGTCCGGCGGGCGGCCTGTGGCTCAAGCAACCCGGGCAGAATTCCTTCAGGATGGCCGCAAGGTGGAACATCCCGGCCAACGAGGTCTCCGAGGACGGCGATTCGTCACTCTGCCGCTTTCTTGTCAACAGGGGCTGGGTCATCAATCTCGAGGAGTACCGGACGGCGCCGGGGCGCTATGCCGAACTGGAGATCCCCGAGTGGATCTACGGGATTCCGAACGCCTGGCTGGTTGTCCCGCTGATGGTCAGTCAAGAATTCACCGGTTTCGTGATCCTTGCCAGCGCGCGAACGCGCATCAATGTCAATTGGGAGGTGAACGATGTGCTTCGCACTGCCGGCTGTCAGGCAGCAGGTTTTCTGGCGCGGATGCAGGCCACGGAAGCACTTCTCGAAACGCGGAAATTCGATGCGTTCAACAAGATGTCGGCATTTGTCGTGCATGATCTCAAGAACATCGTCACTCAACTTTCCCTGATGCTGCGCAATGCCGAACGTCACCGGGACAACCCCGAATTTCAGCAGGACATGCTGATGACGGTGGAGCATTCAGTCGAGCGCATGCGCCAGCTGATGATGCAGCTCCGTGAAGGGGCGACGCCGCCGGGAACGGCATGCGGCGTGCAACTTGCCGATATCATCGATCGCGTTCGGCAGAGTAAAATGAATCAGGGACGGACTGTGGAAATGGTGACGAGCGAACACTTGGCGACGCGCGGCCACGCGGAGAGACTGGAGCGAGTCATCGGGCATCTGGTCCAGAATGCGCTCGATGCCACGGATAAAGACGGCAGGGTTTGGGTATCGCTGACGCGCCGCGGTGACCGGGCAATCGTCGAGGTCGGCGACACGGGGCAAGGAATGACCGAGGAATTCATTCGGGATCGCCTCTTCAAGCCGTTTCAGAGCACCAAGCAGGCCGGGATGGGCATCGGCGCCTATGAAAGCGCACAGTACATACGTGAAATTGGCGGTGAATTGCAGGTTGCTAGCCAGGAAGGCCTGGGGACGCGGGTAACGATGATTCTTCCGCTGTTTGACACCGGAGCAAAGTCCGACCTGCAGGAGATCGAGCGCGCATGAGCGGCGACAAACCACGTCCCCTGCTGATTGTCGAAGACGACCTGGCATTGCAGAAGCAACTGCGCTGGTCTTTCGACAAGTTCGAGGCGTTGACCGCGAGCGACCGCGAGAGCGCCCTCGCCCAGGTTCATCGTCACAATCCGGCAGTCGTGACCATGGACCTCGGCCTGCCACCGGATGCGGATTCGGTTTCCGAAGGTTTTCTGCTGCTCGAACAGATTCTGGCCACTGCCCCCGATACAAAGATCATCGTGCTCACCGGCCAGAACGACCAGGTCAACGCATTGCGTGCAATTGCGCTTGGCGCCTACGACTTCTTCGCCAAGCCGTTCGAACCCCAACTTATGGTGCTGACGATAGATCGCGCGTTCAGGCTGTTCGACCTGCAACAGGAAAACCGGCGACTCCAGGCCATGCAGCAGCCGGCTGCTCTCGCCGGCCTGCTGACCCGGGACAGCGAAATGATGCGCGCCTGTCGGATGATCGAAAAGGTCGCGAATACCAGTGCAACAGTTCTTCTGCTAGGCGAGAGCGGTACCGGCAAGGAGATTCTCGCACGCGGGTTGCACGAAGCGTCAACCCGCAGGGGAGAGCGCTTTGTGGCAATCAACTGCGCTGCAATTCCGGACAATCTCCTTGAAAGCGAATTGTTCGGCTACGAAAAGGGCGCGTTCACCGGCGCAAGCAAGACGACCCAAGGCAAGATCGAATCGGCCGGCGGCGGAACACTGATGCTGGACGAAATCGGCGACCTGCCCCTGGCGTTGCAGGCGAAACTGCTGCGCTTTCTGCAGGAGCGGGTCGTCGAACGACTTGGCGGACGCCAGGAGATTTCTGTCGACGTCCGCATTGTCGGCGCCACGCACCAGGATCTGAAAGCGCGGATCAGGGAGGGACTCTTTCGTGAAGACCTGTACTTCCGGCTGGCCGAGATCGTCGTCACCATNCCCCCGCTGCATGCGCGGAAGGGTGATCCTGCTCTTCTCGCCCACGCGTTCGTCCGCCGCTTCGCAGCTGAATTTCATCGCGCAAACCTTAGCCTGTCCGAAGATGCCGTGCGGGCATGCGAAGCCTACGGCTGGCCGGGAAATGTCCGGGAACTCGAAAACTGCATCAAGCGGGCAGTCATCATGGCTGATGGCCAGCAAATCACCCGCGCAGACCTCGGCCTGGACATTGCCGCCGATGATGGTAATGCCTACATCGACCTGCGCCACGTTCGCGATGAGGCCGAGAGGGGTGCCGTGGTCACCGCGCTGGGCAGGGCCAACGGCAACGTGGTGCGTGCCGCCGAGTTGCTTGGTGTCAGCCGCCCTACCCTCTATGACATGATGCATCGCCTGGGGCTCAAATAGCCTGCAACCGTTATGGAAGACGAATCTTGAAAAAGCCACCCGCTTACCTTCGCATCACACTTGTCGGGCTTGTCGTGACGTCCCTGTTCGCCGGTTGTGCGGCCGAAGATCCCGATTCGCTGATTGCGTCAGGAAAGGAATACCTTGCGAAGAATGACAGCAAAGCCGCCGTCATCCAGTTCAAGAATGCGCTGCAANNAAATCCGAAGCTAGGCGAGGCGCGCTTCCTGCTCGGCCAAGCGTTGCTCGAGGATGGCGATGGGCAAGGCGCGGAACTCGAATTGCGAAAGGCGCTTGAACTCGAGTATGCCCCCGATTTGGCCATTCCCCTGCTGGCCGAAGCCCTTCTCGCCAATGGCCAGGCAAGAAAGGTCGTCGACGAGTTCTCACGGACGGAACTGCCTGGCGAAGCAAAGGCGAATCTCAGTACGACACTCAGTCTTGCCTACCAGGCGCTCGGCAACGCAGAAGCATCCAAAGCTGCGCTCGCGGCCGCGCTGGCTGCCCGGCCCGACTATGCGCCCGCGCTCATTGTGGTGGCCAGAGGCAAGGCCGCGGACAGAGACATCTCCGGCTCCCTGGCGACTGTCGACCGGGTACTGGAAAAAGCCTCCGCAAATTACGATGCATTGGTACTCAAGGGCTCTCTCCTTTCGCTCACGGGCGACAACGACGGCGCGATCCAGCTATACAGGACGGCTCTGCAAGTCCGGCCGAACTTCATTCCCGCACACTCGGCAATAATTTCGACCTTGATGCAGAAGGGGGCCGTTGAGGAGGCAGCACAGCAACTGGATGCTCTGAAGAAGGTGGCCCCCAATCATCCCCAGACGATCTATCTCCAAGGGCAGTTGGCGTACCAGCGCAAGGAGTACAGGACCGTGCGCGANTCTGGCACAGCAACTGCTGAAGTTCGCGCCGAACAACCCGGCGGCACTGCAGCTTGCGGGCGCGGCCGAGTACCAGTTGGGCTCGTACTTTCAGGCCGAGTCCTACCTCAGCAAGGCGCTGCAACAGGCACCGGACCTGAGGTTAGCGCGCGGTCTGTTGATAACGAACTATCTGCGCGCCGGTCAACCTGCCAAAGCACTCGCCGCCTTGCAGCCGGTACTGGGAAAGATCGACGAGGATCCGGACTTCCTGGTATTGGTCGGAGAGGTGTACCTGCAAGCCGGCGATCCGAAGAAGGCNNCGAGGAATTCCTCCACAGAGCCAGCAAGCTCGATCCGAATGACCTGACGAAGAGAACGGCCGTGGCGGTCGCCCATATGGCTCAAGGCAGAGTCATTGAAGCAGCAAGCGAATTCGAGCAGATATCACGTGTCGATGACGGGACCACTGCCGACCAGGCGCTCATCGCTTCCCATTTGCGGCGCAATGAGCTGGACAGCGCACTGAGCGCCATCGACGCCCTCCAGAAGAAGCAGCCTGACGATCCTGCAACCTACATCCTGCAGGGACGCGTCATGCTGGCCAAGAAAGATACTGCAGCCGCTCGCCGGAGCTTCGAGAAGGCCGTAGCATTGAATCCGACCAGTTTTCCGGCAGTCGCCAGCCTGGCATCGATGGACATGGCCGAAGGCAATTCCGACCGGGCGCGCAAGCGCTTCGAGGAAGTTCTTGCGGCAGACCCAAAGAACATGCCGGCCTTGCTCTCTCTCGCCAAACTGACGGCTGCGACGGGCGGCACCAATGCTGAGTCCCTGACATTCATCAAGAAATCGATCAGCGCGAATCCTGACGGAGTAGCTCCCAGGCTGGCACTGATTGACTTCTATATGGCAAACGACGAACCGAAGAAGGCCGACTCCGCCGCGCAGGAAGCACTCGCGGCAATACCTGGCAAACCCGAACTGCTTGATGCCGCCGGACGTGCCCAGGTAAGGGCGGGTGAAGTCAACAAGGCATTGGCCACCTACGTGAAACTGGCGAGCCTGCAGCCATCGTCGCCGCTTCCATACCTGCGGATGGCGGATATTCACCTGTCCAGCAAGAACACAGAAGAAGCCGTCAAGAACCTGCACAAGGCGCTGGAGATCAGACCCAATCTTTTCGAGGCGCAACGGAAGCTCGTCCAGATACTGGTGGGCGATGGCAAGACCATCGACGCGCTTGCCATTGCTCGTGAAATTGAAGGGCAGCGTCCCAACGAGGCCGTTGGCTACATACTGGAAGGAGACATTCACGCCGCCGAAAAGCGTTGGTCAGATGCCGCGGTGGCCTACAGGAATGGAGTCCGCCAGGCACCGGCGTCAGAGCTTGCGATAAAGCTGCACAAAGCCCTGCTGTCCGCCGGCAAGACTGCCGAAGCCGAAAAGGCTGCCACTTCCTGGCTGAAGGACCACCCGAAAGACGTCGCATTCCGCCTCTATTCAGGCGATCTCGCGACGGCGCGCAAGGACTACCCGGCTGCCGCGCAGTACTACCGTGCGGCCGTCGACCTCCAGCCGGAGAACGCGCTCGCACTCAACAATCTCGCATGGGTTTCCGGACAGATGAAATCCCCGAAGGCACTGGAGTACGCTGAAAGGGCCAACAGACTTGCTCCCAACCAGCCAGCATTCATGGACACGCAGGCCATGCTTCTGGCAGAGCAAGGAGACACTGCGGGCGCGACCGCACTCCTGCTCAAGTCGCTCGAGATCGCACCGCAGGCTGCCGCAATTCGCCTTAATCTGGCCAAGGTGCTGATCCGTGCGGGGCGCAAGGATGAAGCCCGTGTGGAACTCGAAGCCCTCGCCAAGCTGGGCAACAGATTCTCCGAACAGGCTGAAGTGAGGCGCTTGCAGGGAACGCTCTAGAATTCTTCCAATACAAGACGAGAAAGATGATGAAAACAATAGCTGTTGTCGGACTGGGTTACGTGGGACTTCCATTGGCAGTCGAATTCGGCAAGAAATTCCGGACCATCGGCGTTGACCTTTCTGCAGAAAAGGTCGCCTGCTACAAACAGCATTTCGACCCGACCGGCGAGGTGAGCAGCGAAGACCTCAAGGCCGCCACCCTGCTCGAGATGGGTACCGACCCTACTGCGCTGCGAGAAGCTGACTTCGTGATCGTCGCGGTGCCCACCCCGGTCGACGACGCACATCAGCCCGATTTCAGCCCGCTGGTCAGTTCCTCGCGCGCCGTTGGCGAGAATCTGAAGCCGGGAGCAATTGTCGTATACGAGTCGACCGTGTATCCTGGCGCGACCGAGGAAGTCTGCATTCCCATCCTCGAGCAATACTCGGGCAANAAATGGAAGACCGACTTCTTTGTCGGCTACTCTCCGGAACGCATCAATCCCGGCGACAAGGAACGTACCGTCACCAAGATCGTCAAGGTAGTTTCGGGCGACACGCCGGCGACTCTGGCAACAGTCACGGAAATCTATGGAAACGTGATCAAGGCCGGCGTCTTCCCCGCTTCCTCCATCAAGGTGGCGGAAGCCGCGAAGGTCATCGAAAACACCCAGCGCGACCTCAACATCGCCCTCATGAACGAACTTGCCATCATCTTCGACAAGATCGGGATCGATACGCTGGAAGTCCTTCAGGCCGCCGGAACGAAGTGGAATTTCCTGCCTTTCCGCCCCGGTCTGGTCGGTGGCCACTGTATCGGTGTCGATCCCTACTATCTGACCCACAAGGCCCAGAAGCTCGGCTACCATCCGGAGGTGATCCTGGCCGGCCGCCGGATAAATGATGGCATGGGCAAATTTGTCGCCGAACAGACGATCAAGCAACTGGTGCGAAGAGGCCATCCGGTCAAGGACTTCCCGATCATCGTGCTGGGTCTGACGTTCAAGGAAGACTGTCCCGATCTGCGCAACTCGCGGGTCATCGACGTCATTCGCGAGCTGCAATCCTACGGTGCCAAGGTCATGGTCCATGATCCGGTAGCGGATGCAAGGGAGGCCCGTCACGAATACGGGGTCGATCTGCGTTCCTGGGATGATCTGCCCAGCGCTGCAGCCATTGTTGTTGCGGTCAACCATCGTGAATTCAGGAATCGGCCAATTGGCGATTTCTTGTCTAAACTCGANAAAAATGGTGTGATTACCGACGTGAAGAGCATGTTTGAAGCTGCGGCCTTTGCCGGGTCGGGAGTGGAGCTTTGGCGTCTCTAAGGAAGGAGTCCAGGATGAAGCACGCAAGGTTTGATCAATACCTTCCAGGGCCTTGGGTCCTCTGCTCGCTGCTTGTCGTGATCTGCTCCAGCAAGCCGGCAATGGCCGACCCGCTCAAGAGTGAGAGAGCGGCAGCCCTCCGCATCGAGGCGCGCAACTACGAGCATGGGAATACCGCAACGCGCGATCCCGCGAAGGCGGTCCAACTCTATTGCGAGGCTTCGCGCCTGGGCGATGTCGAGGCTCAGTACAACCTGGGCTGGATCTACGCCAATGGGCGAGGCGTTCGACGCGACGATGCGACCGCCGCCTACTTCTTCGCGATGGCCGCGAAGCAGGGCGATGCGCTGTCGCAGCGAATGCTGCGCCAGGTTGGTGACCCCGGCAGCACGGTCCCCGAATGCCTCTTCGACAGCGACGGACGAGACATGCTCGCGCGGGCAGCGCCGGATCGGCGCAAGGTCATGGAAATGGTCCTCAAGCTGGCCCCGGAATATGGGGTNCACCCGCTGCTGGCCATGGCAGTCATACGCACCGAATCCAACTTCAATCCCGGCGCCGTATCGCCCAAGAATGCGCAGGGTCTGATGCAACTCATCCCCGAAACCGCCGAGCGCTTCAATGTCAAGAAGCCTTTTGATCCGGAGCAGAACATCCGTGGTGGCCTCGCCTACCTGCGCTGGCTGCTGGCCTACTTCAAGGGCGACGTCACACTGGTTGCCGCCGCCTACAATGCCGGAGAAGGAGCGGTTAACCGCCATGCCGGCATTCCGCCCTATGCCGAAACACAGGGCTACGTGAAGCGCATCCGCGAAATTTTCAAGCGTGACGAGCACCCCTACGATCCGGCTGTGACCGATCCCTCACCGGACCTGCANAAAATCGCCTCGCGCAAGCTGATGTGATACCTGCCCGACCCCATCATCCCAGATTGCTGCTGGCATTCCTTGCCTGCCAGTTATCGGGGATGGCGTCGGCCGACATTTCCGACACCATCCAGCAGGTCAAGCCATCGGTCGTCGTCGTCGGCACCTACAGGAAGACCGACAGTCCGCAGTTTGCCATGCGCGGCACGGGCTTCGTGATCGAGGGCGGAAACCTCGTCGCGACGAACGCCCATGTCGTTCCCGACGGCAACGAACCCGATTCCCCGGCGCTGGTCATTCAGTCTCGCAATGGCTCCGGAGAAACTCAGGTTCGGCGCGCCCATGTCGTCAACAAGGATCGCGAGCACGACCTCGCGGTCCTCCGCATCGACGGCCCGGCCCTGCCCGCCTTGAAGCTGCGCAACTCCGAATCGGTACGCGAAGGCCAGCGAGTGGGATTCACCGGCTTCCCCATCGGTGGCGCGCTCGGATTCTCGCCGGTGACCCATCGCGGCATGGTGTCGTCGATCACCCCGATTGCACTGCCGGCAGCAAACGCGCGGCACGCCAATGAAAGACTCGTTCGCCAGCTCAAGGGCAAACCATTCAACATCTTCCAGCTCGATGCCACTGCCTACCCCGGCAACAGCGGAAGCCCGGTGTTCGATGTCAGCAGCGGCGAAGTCATCGGCATCATCAACATGGTGTTCATCAAGGGAAGTAGGGAAGCGGCACTGAGTCAGCCGTCCGGGATCGCCTACGCGATACCGGCAAATTACCTGAAAGAACTGCTGGTCAAGTCGCCGTAGCCGGGCACTTGCCTCATGCCTGCGCGCGCTTGACGGGTTGAAACCCGACCCACATCTTGTGCACCAGGTGGATCAGGAGCAAATTTGGCGGCAACCGCAGCGACAGTTCCCTAACCATCAACAGCCAGTCCGCCATCGCCTGTCCCCGGATTCGCGTGTCAGGGTGGCGCGAGGAAACGGCCTTTTCGACCAGCCTCACGAAGGCAGTTGGCTCGCGCTGCAGCAACCGGTCATCGGCCGGGGTAGAGAAGAACCGCCACGCCAGGTAGAGCGCTTGCCGGACAATCGCTTCGAGCCCGACCTCGGCGGAACGGGCGATCAGGCGTTCTGCGAACTCCGCCGAGCCGCTGGAAAAATGGCGGTAGAGAAGATCGATGTCCCAGAGATCGCGCAGGCCACGATCAAACTCCCCATTGAGCAGCAAATGGGCAGCCGCATGGAGCAGGATATCTTCATCTCGCAACCGCCAGAAACGCTCGCTCCCGGCAATCGGCACTGCATCATTGACCATTCTGGAGGAATTGACAGCGATGCGGCATGTCGGCATGACCAGGGAGTGATGAAGATCGATCGTGGTGCCGCGACGCGTGTGAGTCATTGGCGGAATCTCGTGGGACCACTGCCTGTAGTAGCGATCGTCGTACGCAGCGATTTCGCCCGTAATCCAGCCGCCAAGCATCAGTTCGCTCTCGACAAAGCGAATCTGTTTGTCCCCGACGAGCAGATCGATATCACTGAAGATCCGGCCATCCGCGGCAGGCAAGCCCAAGGCCACATACGATGCACCTTTCAGCAGCAGGATCGGCGCCTCGACATGGACCAGCGCACTGCTGATCGATCGCAGCTCTCGCTGCACGTCGCGGCGAAACGCTGCCGAATGCACCAAGGCGGCTGCCAGGCTGTCGCGATGACACGGCGGGACACTTCCAGCCATAGACGATCCGAGTATCCAGCGAGCAATTCTTGCCAGCATTCCCGCGTGCCGCGCCTCGGCCAGCATGAGGCTCCATTCCTCGGCAGAGAAACTGCCTACCACTCCCCGATCCCTCAGGAAGCGGGTCAATGGCGACGCTTCAACCATGGTGCTCGACAAGTTCATCCAGTGCATTCCTGGCATCATCCAGCGACGAGTATTCGATCTCCCAGGCCTCGGCAGAACTGACCAGCCCGGCCAGCCTCTGGAACCCGGAAATGCCGAGGGTCGAGTAATTGAACGACTGGTCGATCAGTCGCATGGCTGCCTGCCCCTGGCCAACAGCCCGCATCCGCAGCGACGCACCGTCGATCCATCTGGGGAAGATGATCAAACGGGGCGTGGCGCTCTCGCTGCCCCGTCGGATCGAATCGCCGGGTGCCGGCAGGTGCGCGATACTCCCCTTGTGCGTATTTGTCGCCACAGGCCCGAATACGGCCTCCGGGTGCCTGCTCTGGATGAGGTCGATGGATGAATTCTTCAGGCTGACCGGTCGCACACACGGAATCAGTTCGAGTTTCTCGTCAAGCAAGGCAAGTTCGTCCGAGAGCAGTCTCCAGCCGCTCAGCGCGAGTTCCGCCGCGAGGGTACTCTTCCCGCTGCCCGAGACTGCCGAAAGCAGGACGCCCGCGCCCCGGGTTTCCAGGACCGCCGAGTGAAGGATCAGATAGTTGTGGGCGAACGATCCAATGGTCCAGTTCAATCCCCACTCGAACAAGGCGTGTGCATGCCCCGCGTCGACAGGCAGAAAGGGGCGTTCGCCGGAAAGCTCGAACACGACATTGCGCGCAATGTGACGACGAAGCCAGTTGGGCGGCGCGATACTGATATCGAAGTCGTATTCGCCACCGCTTACTCCGCACGAATGCCGGCCATAAAGCGCTCTGAATACCGCTGGAAAGCGAGGGATATCGCTTTTTATCTTGAGCCTCAGGCGTCCGATGTCAAGACGAAAGCGCCCCTGCCGCATCGCCTCCCCGAGGTTCCTTCCCGAAACGTCCTGAACCGTCAGCACTTGGGGAAACACCTAGCCTGGTAACGAACCCCTGGAGTTCGTAGTCTTCCGCGGGGCTTTCCGCGGTCCGCTCGCGCAAGAAATCGAGTACGAGCGACCGTTCAAACGGCAACAGAGACGTGTCTCCGCTTGCCGCGTCGAACACCAGCACGCCGTCATCAACCAGGCGAAAAGTGAAATGCAAAAACATCGGGGTTGGCGATGCCAACCCCGAATTCTCCATCATTCGCGGACGCCATCAGCCAGAGTATGTTGTCTTGATGTATTCAGCGATTTGAACCCGATTCCAGAAAACTCCAGGAACGGGCTGATAACTTCCATTTCGCCCAGCCCACATTTTCTTCATGGTCTCAAGGCTGAGTACGGAAGCGGGCACTCTACCACTATTGAGGTTGCACCAGGCGGCGCACAAATGCGCCCCCAGTCCGGCGGATTCGTCCTGCCCTTGCGATGCCAGCACATCCTTCAATTTCTTTCCACGAAAGCCATCGTGAGCGGAAAAGCATGCGGAGAAATACCTATCCTCCGCGCCACAGCTTTTCCAGTGTCCGTGATGACCGCTCTTTTCGTTCGAGGCATTTTTCCAAAACTCGGGACCCCGTCCAAAGCATCCAGCCCCTCTCTGACGATCCGGCCTGCTGTTGTCGAGCGCTATCGAGGCATTTGCCGACGGGGAAAGACAGTTGGCTGCCAACGCCGAGCGCGAAGCGACTGTCAGAATGACAGGGGTCGCAATTCCGACCCCGCGAACGAAACGGCGGCGCCCCGATGCCTTCGAGTTCATCCCGCTTTGTCCTGAACCGACTTGATTTGATTGGTCACTCATCTCTTTTCACCTGACTAATGCCGATAAAGAACCTTGAGAAATTCAAAGCAATTTTCATGCAAGACATCGATTCCGATTAAATATCAATGGCTTCCATCGAACCCAACAAAATGCAAGCCTTGATTTGCACCGGCAATGTAAAGAAATCCGACAGTCCTGCAAACGCTTCCATGTTATCAATTTTACAGGCTGCACCTCGCCTGACAAGGAGATACTTCACGAATGCTCGACACAGGCCGCAGTCTGGAATTGGCAGTAGCCGAATCAGTTGTCAAATCCCTGCGGGTTGGTCGACTGCCAGCGCCAAGAATCCTCGCACATCGTCGCCATCCCCCGCCCGGCCGACCAGCCCAGCAATTCCTGTGCAAGCGACGCATCAGCGTAGCAGGCAGCGATATCACCGGGCCTGCGGTCAACCATGCGAAACGGCACTTTTCTGCCGCTGGCACTCTCGAAAGCCGCCACGACCTCCAGCACACTATAGCCGCGACCGGTCCCGAGGTTGATCGGCACTGCTCCCGGCAGCTTGTCCAGAACGTTGAGCGCGGCAAGGTGACCGCGAGCGAGGTCAAGCACATGGATATAGTCGCGGACCCCGGTTCCATCCCGCGTCGGGTAATCGCCACCGAAAACGGACAGTTCGGGGCGCCGGCCGATAGCGACCTGGGCCACATAAGGCATCAGGTTGTTGGGGATACNCCGCGGATCTTCCCCGATCAGTCCGCTAGGATGCGCCCCAACCGGGTTGAAATAGCGCAGCAGCGCCACCCGCCAGCGCGGGTCCGCAGCCGCCAGATCGCGCAAGATGTCCTCGATCATCAGTTTCGTGCGGCCGTAGGGATTGGTCGCCTGCAGTGGAAAGTCCTCGCGGATCGGCACGCTATGCGGATCGCCGTAGACCGTGGCCGAGGAACTGAAGACCAGCCGGAAGACGCCCGCCTCTGCCATCGCCTCGAACAGGGCGAGGGAGCCGGCGACGTTGTTGTCGTAATAGCGCAAGGGGCGTTCAACCGACTCGCCAACCGCCTTCAGTCCCGCGAAGTGAACGACGCCAAGAATCGGATATTCGTCGAATATCCGGCGCAACCCGGCCTTGTCCCGGATATCGCTGTCAACCACGAGCGGCCGCCTGCCGACAATACGCTCGATCGCGTCGACCACTCTGGGCGAACTGTTGGAAAAGTTGTCGAGTATGAGCAGGTCAAGGTTCGCAGTCAGCATTTTGACCACGGTGTGTGAACCGATATACCCTGTACCGCCGGTGACAAGAATCATCTGTGTTCCCGCAATCCTGTTTGACGCCTGACAGCGCAAGTCGATCGAAAGTGGCGTGCCCGGAGGGACTCGAACCCCCGACCTGCTGCTTAGAAGGCAGCTGCTCTATCCAGTTGAGCTACGGGCACTTGCTGGTGAAGCACGGAGAAATTGGTCGGGGCGGTGGGATTCGAACTCACGACCCTCTGCTCCCAAAGCAGATGCGCTACCAGGCTGCGCTACGCCCCGACAAGAGGAAGCGGATTCTAACATCCCGCGTAAACCCGCACCAGATCAAAGGCCTATATTCCAATAACAAAGTTTCCTTGCACCGTGCCCGGCTTTCTGATATTTAATCGTCTTTTTCGTCACTGGGACGCACAAGCATCATGGCTGAAGATCTATTACACAAGCATTTCCCGCCGTACGAACCGAAGGCCGGGGAAGAGTACATGAGCGGAAAGCAGCTTGCGCATTTTCGCAAGATCCTCGAGACGCTCAAGAAGGAATTGAGCGAGGATATCGACCGCACGGTGCACACCATGCAGGACGAAGCCACCGTGTTTGCGGATCCCAATGACCGTGCCAGCCAGGAAACGGATATCGCCATCGAATTGCGCAACCGAGACCGCGAGCGCAAACTGATCAAGAAGATCAACGAGACCCTGGCGCGCATCGAAAGTGGCGACTATGGCTTTTGTGACAAGTGCGGTGTAGAGATCGGCATCAAGCGACTGGAAGCCCGTCCGACGGCTAGACTGTGCATCGACTGCAAGACGCTCGACGAAATGAAGGAAAGGCAGATGGCGAAATAGGCGTCGATTTCGCCTGGCGCCCCGGGGACTTTCTTCAGGGCGCCGGTAGTTGCTCCGGAAAGCGCAAAATGGAAAGGGCACCTCGCGGTGCCCTTTTGCGTTTCTAGCCGAGCTAGCGGATCACTGCGGCTGCACTGCGGCGCCCGACTGAGACGTGCCCTCCTCGGCTGCGGCAGCCTTCATCGACAGCTTGACGCGACCGCGGTCGTCGGTCTCGAGGACCTTGACGCGCACGACCTGGCCTTCCTTGACGTAGTCCTCGACCTTGTTGACGCGCTCCTGGGCGATCTGGGAGATGTGCAGCAGACCATCCTTGCCCGGGAGCACGGAAACGATCGCACCGAAATCGAGGATCTTCAGCACGGTGCCTTCGTAGATCTTCCCGATCTCGACTTCCGCGGTGATCGCATCAATGCGCGAACGGGCCGCGGCGGCGGCATCGCCAGAGGTGGCCGCGATGGTGATCGTGCCGTCGTCCTGGATATCGATGGTGGTGCCGGTTTCCTCGGTCAGAGCACGGATGACGGCACCGCCCTTGCCGATCACGTCACGGATCTTTTCCGGATTGATCTTGAAGGTGTAGAGACGCGGTGCATAGGCCGACATTTCTTCGCGCGGGCCGGCAGCAGCCTGCTGCATCACGCCGAGTATGTGCAAACGGGCTTCCTGCGCCTGCGCCAGGGCAACATTCATGATCTCTTTGGTAATGCCCTGGATCTTGATGTCCATCTGCAGCGCGGTAATGCCGGCGGTCGTGCCGGCCACCTTGAAGTCCATGTCGCCAAGATGGTCCTCGTCGCCGAGGATGTCGGTGAGCACGGCGAAACGGTTGCCTTCCTTGATCAGGCCCATGGCGATGCCGGCGACGTGCGCCTTGAGCGGCACGCCGGCATCGAGCAGCGCCAGACAGCCACCGCAGACGGAAGCCATCGACGAGGAGCCGTTGGACTCGGTGATTTCCGAAACCACGCGCATCGAGTAGGAGAAGTCTTCGGGCTTCGGCAGCACGGCGAGCAGCGCGCGTTTGGCGAGACGGCCGTGACCGATCTCGCGCCGCTTCGGCGACCCGACGCGGCCGCATTCGCCGGTGGCGAACGGGGGCATGTTGTAGTGGAGCATGAAGCGGTCGCGGTATTCGCCGGCCAGCGCGTCGATGATCTGCTCGTCGCGGTTGGTGCCGAGCGTCGCCACCGCCAGCGCCTGGGTTTCACCCCGAGTGAACAGGGCGGAACCGTGGGTGCGCGGCAGGACACCGGAGCGCATGGTGATCGGACGCACGGTGCGCGTGTCGCGACCGTCGATGCGCGGCGCGCCCGACAGGATGCGACCGCGCACGATATCGCCTTCAAGGGCGAACATGATGTCCATGACCTCGCCGCCCGACGGCGGGTTGTCGACACCTTCGCTGACGGCGGCGATGACCCGGGCGTAGATGTCCTTTATCGCCTGGGTCCGCGTCTGCTTAACGGTGATGTTGTAGGCCGCCTCGAACTCGGGCCTGGCGAGTTCATGCACCCGGGCGATCAGCGGCTCGTTCTTCGCTGCCGGAGCCCAGTCCCACTCGGGCTTGCCGGCTTCTTCGACGAGTTCGTTGATGGCATCGATCGCCTTCCGCGATTCGGTGTGACCGAAAACGACGGCGCCCAGCATGACTTCCTCGGACAGTTGATCGCATTCGGACTCGACCATCAGGACGGCTGATTCGGTGCCGGCGACGACGAGGTCGAGCTGGCTGTCCTTGAGCTGGCTCAGGGTCGGGCACAGCACGTACTGGCCGTTGATGTAACCGACGCGAGCGGCACCGATCGGGCCGTTGAACGGCACGCCGGAAATCGCCAGCGCGGCCGAGGCACCGATCATCGCCGGGATGTCGGAATCGACTTCCGGATTCAGCGACATCACCGTGGCGATGATCTGGACTTCGTTGTAGAAGCCGTCCGGGAACAGCGGGCGAATCGGACGGTCGATCAGGCGGCAGGTCAGTATCTCCTTTTCCGAGGGACGGCCCTCGCGCTTGAAGAAGCCGCCGGGGATGCGGCCTGCAGCGTAGGTCTTCTCCTGGTAATCAACGGTCAGCGGGAAGAAATCCTGGCCGGGCTTGGCATTCTTGGCGGCGACAACAGTCACCAGCACCACGGTTTCCTCCATCGACACCAGCACGGCACCGCCAGCCTGGCGGGCAACTTCGCCGGTTTCCAGGGTGACCTGATGGTCCCCGTAGGCGAAGGTCTNTTTCACGACATTGAACATGTTTTCCTTTCACTCTCATCACATTGAACAGCCAACAACGACAACAAATGAAAAAAGCGGCCGGGACTAATCCGGGCCGCTCTCTCGAACGCTACGGTCAGGATTATTTCCGCAGACCGAGGCGGGTAATCAGGGTACGGTAAGAATCGATATTCTTGCCCTTGAGGTAATCCAGGAGCTTGCGGCGCTGGCTGACCAGACGCAGGAGACCACGACGGGAGTGGTGATCCTTCTTGTGCTCCTTGAAGTGCGGGGTCAGATCATTGATACGGGCGGTGAGCAGCGCAATCTGGACTTCCGGAGAACCGGTGTCGCCCTTGGCGCGCTGAAAATCGGCGACGATGCCGGCCTTGGATTCAGTGGTCATTGCCATTTCAAACTCTCTTTCTTGGTTGCAACGCAGCCCCAGTTTGATAGAGCGGGCGTCAGATCAGGACACTCCTTCCCTCTGGCAGAGGAAGGCCGCGCATTTTAACAGATCAATGCGTCAGGTGCACCAGTCTTTTCGGCCACAGACGGCCGTCCGCTGCCGATTCGCCGACGCCGATCAGCGTGCCGTCGACATAGACGCGTATCTTTCCGCTCAGGCCGGCGGGGAGATCGACCGGGTTCCCGTGGCGAAAGCGCTCGGCCGCCTCGCCCTGCAGTGTCGCCACCGCCAGGCTGCGCAGCAAGGCATCGACCGGGCGCAGGCAACCTGCGCGCCCCACTTCGTCGAGAGCCTCGAGTTGCGGCAGCGTCACAGCAGCGTCCAGATCGAGATCGCCAACCCTGGTCCGGCGCAGGCCTGCCAAGTGAGCACCACAGCCGAGCGCCTGTCCGATGTCGACGGCCAGCACGCGAATGTAGGTACCCTTGCTGCACTCAACCCGCAAGGTAACGCTGTCGCCACCAAAGCTCAGGCAGTCGATGGAATGGATGATGATGGTGCGCGACTCACGCTCGACACCGATTCCCTGGCGCGCGAGCTCATACAGAGGACGGCCATTGCGCTTGAGCGCCGAGTGCATCGGCGGAACCTGCCGGATAACCCCGGTGAACTGCGGCAGGACCTGGAAAATATCGTCCCCGGAGATGTCGACCGCAGCCGTCGCGGTCACCTTGCCTTCGGCATCGCCGGTATCGGTGCAGACGCCCAGCCTGACCTCGGCCTCGTAGGTCTTGTCGGCATCGAGCAGGTCGGCCGAGAATTTGGTCGCCTCGCCGAAGCACAGCGGCAGCAAGCCCGTGGCAAGCGGATCGAGGGTCCCGGTGTGGCCGCCCTTGGCCGCAGAAAAGAGGTGGCGCGCCTTCTGCAGGGCATCGTTGGAAGTCAGACCGAGCGGCTTGTCGAGGAGGAGAACACCGTCGACCTGTTTCCAGGCCTTCCTGACCTGCATGCGAACCCTATTCGTCAGGCGTCTGGTCGCTCAACGCGCTGGCCTGATCGATCAGGTGCGAGAGACTGATGCCGTGCGCAATGGAATTGTCAGACGAAATGCAGTTCGGGCAGTGTGTGAATGTGAATCCGCCGCCCAAGTTCGCGGCGCAGGAAGCCCGATGCGCGCTTCAGGCCACGTTCGACTTCGTCCAGATGCTCGTCGGCGAGCGTCGTGAAGAAGATCTTGGCGTGGGCGTAATCGGGTGTCAGCTCCACCGCCGTCAGGCTGATCATGCCGACCCGCGGATCCTTCAGTTCGCTGCGAATCAGGTCGGCGAGGTCGCGGCGCACCTGCTCCGCCACCCGATCGCTGCGCTGAAAACCAGCCTTCTTCATTTCAGGGTGCGGGCCACTTCTTGGATCTCGTAAACTTCGAGGTGGTCGCCTTCCTGGATGTCATTGTTGTTCCTGAGCGAAAGACCGCATTCGAAGTTGCTGCGCACTTCCTTGACATCGTCCTTGAAGCGCTTCAGCGACTCAAGCTCGCCGTCCCACTGCACCACATTGTTACGCAGCAGGCGGACGCGTGAATTGCGCTTGACCAGGCCCTCCAGGACATAACAGCCGGCAATGGCGCCGACCTTGGAAACATGAAAGACCTGGCGGATCTCGACCAGACCAATGATCTGCTCGCGCCTCTCTGGTGCCAGCATTCCGGAAAGCGCCGCCTTGACCTCGTCGACCGCGTCGTAGATCACGTTGTAGTAACGGATGTCGACACCGAAAGTCTCGGCCAGCTTGCGCGAATTGGCATCGGCCCGCGTATTGAAGCCGATTATGACGGCGTTGGACGCCTGCGCCAGGTTGACGTCGGACTCGCTGACTCCGCCGACGGCGCTGTGGATGATCTGCACCCGGACTTCGTCGTTCGACAGCTTGGCCAGCGTCTGCACCAGTGCTTCCTGCGAACCCTGCACGTCGGCCTTGACGATTAGGGGCAGGGTCTTGACCTCGCCTTCCTTCATCTGCTCGAACATGTTCTCGAGCTTGGCTGCCTGCTGCTTCGCCAGCTTGACGTCGCGGAACTTGCCCTGACGGAACAAGGCGATTTCCCTTGCCTTCTTCTCATCGGACAGAACAATCGCTTCTTCTCCCGCCGCCGGCACATCCGACAGACCGAGAATTTCCACCGGGATCGACGGACCTGCCTGATTGATCGCCTTGCCGTTCTCGTCGAGCATGGCCCGGACCCGCCCGGAAACCTGGCCGGCAAGCACGACGTCGCCGCGTTTCAGGGTTCCCGCCAGGACCAGCATCGTCGCCACGGCACCGCGTCCCTTGTCGAGACGCGCTTCGATGATCAGGCCCTTGGCCGGAGCATCCCGCTGCGCCTTCAGTTCGAGGACTTCAGCCTGCAGCAGCACCTGTTCGAGCAGTTCGTCGATACCGATGCCCTTCTTCGCCGAAACCGCCACGAACGGCGAATCGCCGCCGTATTCCTCGGGAATGACGCCTTCGGCCACCAGTTCCTGCTTGACCCGGTCCGGGTTGGCTTCGGGCTTGTCGATCTTGTTGACCGCGACGACCAGCGGCACGCCGGCCGCCTTGGCGTGGTGAATCGCCTCCCGCGTCTGCGGCATCACGCCGTCATCGGCAGCGACGACCAGAATGACGATGTCGGTCGCCTTGGCGCCGCGTGCGCGCATGGCCGTGAACGCCTCGTGGCCGGGAGTGTCGAGGAAGGTGACCATGCCGCGGGCGGTCTGCACATGGTAGGCACCGATATGCTGGGTGATGCCACCTGCTTCGCCCGCGGCCACCTTGGCGCGGCGGATGTAGTCCAGCAGCGAGGTCTTGCCGTGGTNCACGTGGCCCATGACGGTAACCACCGGTGCCCGCGGCTCCATTGGCACATCCTTGTGCGCAGCGGACTCCTCGAGGAAGGCATCGGGATCGTCGAGCTTGGCGGCAAGAGCCTTGTGGCCCATCTCCTCGACCACGATCATGGCCGTTTCCTGGTCCAGCACCTGGTTGATGGTGACCATCGAACCCATCTTCATCATCACCTTGATGACTTCGATGGCCTTCACCGCCATCTTGTGGGCCAGATCGGCCACCGAAATGGTTTCGGGAACATGAATCTCACGAACGATGAGGTCGGTCGGCGCCTGGAAGCTGCCCTGGCCTTCGTCAACCGCGTGGCCATGCTTCCGGTGGCCATGCCGGCCGCTCTTCCACGAACTGCCGGGATCGGCCGAGCGCGTCTTGATGCCCTGCTTCTTGCGGCTGTCGTCGGCACGACCGTTGCCGCCCTTCTTGGCATCCTTGCCCGGCGCTTCGGGCTTCTTGTGCAACGTCCCCTTCTCCGGCGCGGCTTCCTGCGTCTTCGCCTGGGCTGCCGCCTGCTGTGTCGCCTGACCCGCCAGTCTGGCAGCTTCGGCCGCTGCCTCGGCCTGCTGGCGCATGCGTGCCAGTTCGGCTTCGCGGGCCAGCTTCGCCTTTAACTCCTGTTCCTGGATTTCGCGCAACTGACTATAGCGGCGATCCTGTTCCTCGCGGGAACGCAACTCGCCCTGGCCAATCACCGAAGCAAGCGGGACCGTCGGCTGCGGCGCCGCTTCAGGCTTCGCCTCGATTTCCGGCACCTGCTCGACGACCGGTGCGACCTTCACAACCGGTTCGACGACCGGCAGCTCCGCCGGCCTTTCAACCACTCCGGAAATGCCCTCGGCAACTTGCTCGACGCCGTGGTCGCCGGCATCGCGCTTGATCAGGACGCGCTTCTTGCGCACCTCGACCTGAACCGTCCGGGCACGGCCATGCGAATCAGTCGCCTTGAATTCCGACGTCTGCTTGCGGGTCAGCGTGATCTTGGTCTTCGAATCGTCGCCATGGGCGCGGCGCAGGTAATCGAGCAATCTTGCCTTGTCCTGATCGGTCAACGCATCGGCGCTGTCTTTCTTGGCGACACCGGCCCTGCCCAGTTGTTCAAGCAGGGCGGAAACCGGCATCTTGAGTTCTGCGGCAAATTGCGAAACAGTTGTTGCGGTCATGCTGGCTACCCTCCCGCTCACTCAAACCAGTGAGCACGCGCCTTCAAAATGATTTCCTTGGCACGCTGCTCGTCGATTCCGGTCAATTCAACGAGTTCATCGACCGCCAGTTCGGCGAGGTCATCGCGACTCTTGACCCCTTTGCCAGCCAGTTTCGCCGCCAGTTCCCGAGTCATGCCCTCGAGCGTCAAGAGGTCGTCGGCCACGCCTTCGATCTGCTCCTCGTTCACGATGGCCTCGGTCAGCAGGACATTGCGCGCCCGATTGCGCAACTCATTGACGATGTCTTCATCGAGTCCCTCGATCTCTAGCATTTCGGCGAGGGGAACGTAGGCGACCTCCTCGAGCGTCGAGAAGCCCTCACCGATCAGCAGATCCGCGAGTTCCTCGTCGATATCCAGCTTCTCCATGAAGGTGACGCGGGTCACCGCGTATTCGGCTTCAGAGCGCTTGACCGACTCATCCTGGGTCATCAGGTTGATCGTCCAGCCGGTCAGTTCCGAGGCGAGGCGGACATTCTGCCCGTTGCGGCCGATCGCGATGGCGAGGTTGTCCTCGTCGACCACGACATCCATGGCGTGCTTTTCTTCATCGACGACGATCGAGGAAACCTCCGCCGGCGACAGCGCGCCGACGACGAACTGCGCGGGATCCGCCGACCACAGCACGATATCGATGTTCTCGCCGCCGATTTCATTGCGCACCGCAGTCACGCGCGAACCGCGCAAGCCGACGCAGGTGCCGATCGGGTCAACGCGCGGGTCGTTCGACTTGACGGCAATCTTGGCACGCAAACCGGGATCACGGGCACACGCCTTGATCTCCATGAGGCCGTCCGAAATCTCCGGCACTTCCAGGTCGAACAGCTTGATGACGAATTCCGGCGCGGTGCGTGACAGGATGATCTGCGGTCCCCGCGCATTGCGGTCGATGCGCAACAGGTAGGCACGGACGCGATCGCCGATGCGCAGGTTCTCCTTGGGGATCATCTGGTCGCGCGGCAGCACCGCCTCGATCTTGCCGGCTTCGATGATCGCGCTGCCCCGCTCCATGCGCTTGATGGTGCCATAGACGATATGCTCGCCGCGCTCGAGGAAGTCGGCCAGGATCTGTTCGCGCTCGGCATCGCGAATCTTCTGCAGAATGACCTGCTTGGCTGCCTGCGCACCGATGCGACCGAAGTCGATGGGCTCGAGCGGCTCCTCGAGCGAATCGCCAGCCTCGATTTCCGGATCCTCCTTGCGCGCCTCGGAAAGCGGCACCTCGAGGTATTCATTGACGTACTCGTCATCGGGAACAACCTGCCAGCGACGGAAGGACTCGTAATTGCCGCTTTCGCGGTCGATCGTCACCCGCACATCGGCTTCGTCGTGGATACGCTTCTTGGTCGCCGAAGCCAGCGCCAGTTCGAGGGCGCCAAAGACGATTTCCTTGCCGACGTTCTTCTCGCGGGCCAGCGCATCGACCAACAGCAAAATTTCACGGCTCATGAGCCAAGACCTCCTAGTCCTTCAGTCGAATCGCGGCACCAGACGTGCCCTCTCGATATTGTTGAATTCGAGTTCCACGGCATCCGTCTCGAGGCGCAGGCCGACCTTGCCGTCGGCAAGGCCGATCAGTTCGCCCTGGAAGTTGCGGCGGCCGCCCTGCGGGATGCGCAGCTTGATCTGGATGTCGTGCCCGGCAAAGCGTTGGAAATCCTCGGGCTTCTTGACCACGCGATCAAGGCCCGGCGACGAGATTTCGAGCCGATCGTAATCGACGTTCTCAACATCGAGCAGGCGGGAAAGCTGATTGGACACGCGTGCGCAATCGTCGACATCGACCCCGTTCTCCTTGTTTGGCAGGTCGATGAAGACACGAATGGTTCGGCCCCGGGGCGACAACTCGATATCGACGAGTTCGTAACCGAGACCGACCACGGTCGTTTCAAGCAGTGCGTTTAAATCCATGGCCACAAACAAAAAATGGGCGAAACGCCCATCTCACAAAAAGATGCCCGCCGGAAACGGCGAGAGGAACAAACTAGTGAATTATAGTGACTTTGTTCCTCCCGGTAAATCGGTCTGGCAGACTTTATGCACCGTCCCGGAGCGCCGCCGGCTTGATCGATTTCTCCAGTGCGCTCTGCAAGGCCTTGACTTCGCTCTCCTCCAGTTCGCGCACGCGCCCGCGCTTGAGCTGCGGCGGCAGGGTGAACGGGCCGTAGCGAATCCGGATCAGCCGGCTGACCGTGCACCCGACCGCCTCGAACAGGCGACGCACCTCGCGGTTGCGCCCTTCGAACAGCGTGACGCGATACCAGCGGTTAGCCCNCTCGCCCCCTGCTTCGTCGATGCTGGCAAAGCTGGCCGGGCCATCGTCGAGTTTGACGCCATTCAGCAATTGCTGTTGCGCTTCGGGCGTCAACTCGCCGAGAACGCGCACCGCATACTCGCGAACCAGTTCCGAACTCGGGTGCATCAGCCTGTTGGCCAGTTCGCCGGAGGTGGTAAATAGAAGCAGGCCGGAGGTGTTGAAGTCGAGCCGACCGACGGCGATCCAGCGGCCGCTGCGGATGCGTGGCAGCGCGGCGAACACCGAGGGCCTGCCATCCGGATCGTCACGCGAGACGATCTCCCNCTCGGGCTTGTGATAGAGGACGACACGCGGCACCCGGGCCGAGGTGAATCGCACATTGACCAGGCGGCCACCGATCTTGATCCTGTCGCTCGGCACCACGCTCTGACCCAGCGTGGCAGTGACCCCATTGACGCTTATCCGCCCCGCTACGATCCACTCTTCCATCTCCCGCCGCGAACCGATGCCGGCCTGCGCGAGCACCTTCTGCAAACGTTCCGGCCTGGCTTCGGCCAGCGGCCGGCCATCGTGGGCAACACTGCCGCGATTTGCCCGCCCCCGTACTGGGCGCCGGACGACGTCCCGAAGCCGCCTTTGTTGGCGCGACTTTGGCATCGGGGACTTCGCGACGCGGCGCACGCCCCTTGGGGTTTCCTTGCCGCCCCCACAGACGCTTTCGTGGTCTTCGCCGCCCCGGCNGGGAATGCCGTCCCTACGCGAACGGCCGCGGTCGACCGCCTTTTCCGGCCCATTTTCGGAATCCGCCGTCCGCGACTGGCGGAAAGGCGTGCGTCTAGTTTTCATGATCCGGCTCCAGTGTCTGACTGACCTGTTCGAGCGGCGGCAACTCGCTGACGCTGCGCAGCCCGAGATCGTCGAGAAACTTCTTCGTCGTCGCGAACAGCGCCGGCCGGCCGGGCGTGTCGCGATGACCGACAACATCGATCCAGCCACGCTCCTCGAGCGTCTTGACGATATTCGTATTGACGGCGACGCCGCGGATTTCCTCGATGTCGCCGCGCGTCACCGGCTGCCGGTAGGCGATGATGGCCAGCGTTTCCAGCATCGCCCGCGAGTATTTTGGCGGCTTTTCCGGGTTCAGGCGCTCGAGGTACGGGAGGAATTCGGCCCGCGTCCGGAAACGCCAGCCCGACGCAAGCTGGATCAGTTCGACCGGACGCTCGGCCCATTCCTCGCGCAATTCGTCGAGCAGCTTGCGCAGAAGGTCGGGCGCCAGTTCCTCGTCGAACATCTTGCGCAGCTCGAGCGGCGTCATCGGCTCGCGGGCAGCGAGCAATGCCGCTTCAAGCACCTTCTTGACCAGACTCGCTTCCACCTTGATGCACTCTCAGGTATATCGGCTGAAAAGCCTCGGATTGGGTAAATTCGACCAGCTTTTCGCGGGCCAGCTCGAGCATCGCCAGGAAATGCACGACCAGCCCGGGCACCCCGATGTCCGGATCGAACATCCTCTCGAACTGCACGAAACCGCCGCGCTCGCGCAAGACCCGTAGGATGATCCCCATGTGCTCGCGCACGGACAACTCTTCGCGGCCGATCTTGTGATGTTTCTTCAGACTGGCCTGGTGCACGACCGCCATCCAGGCCTCCCGGAGATCGTCGAGCGACACCTCCGGCAAGCGCACGTAGAGCGACTTCTCGACCAGCGTCTCGACCCAGAAGAACTCGCGCTCGGCCTGCGGCAGTTCATTGAGCTTGAGCCCGGCCAGCTTCATCTGCTCGTATTCCATCAGCCGGCGCACCAGTTCTGCGCGCGGATCCTCGGCCTCGTCGCCGGCGCCCGCCTTCGGGCGCGGCAGGAGCATGCGCGACTTGATCTCGATCAGCATCGCCGCCATCACGAGATAATCGGCTGCCAGTTCGAGGTTGCTGGCCCGCATGCTCTCGATATAGTCGAGATACTGCCGGGTCAGCGGCGCCATCGGGATGTCGAGAATGTCGACGTTGGCCTTGCGGATCAGGTAGAGCAGCAGGTCGAGCGGGCCCTCGAAGGCGTCGAGCATGATCGCCAGCGCATCCGGCGGGATGTAGAGATCCTGCGGCAACTGCTCGAGCGGCTCGCCGTAGATGCGGGCCACCGGCTCGAAAAGCACGCCCTGCGGAAGGTCGACCGCAACGTCCATGTTCAGCGGGCCGGAAGGCGGGTCCGCTCCGGGCAAGGCGCGCCGAGTCGGCAGCCACGGCTTAACGCCTTCCTGCCCATCAGTGGTACTCCAGGCCCATCGACTCGCGCACGTCGCGCATCGTCTCGCGGGCGAGTTCGCGCGCCTTTTCGCAGCCGTCGGCGATGATGTTGCGGACCAGCGTCGGGTCGTCCAGATAGACCTGCGCCCGCTCCCGCATCGGCGCCTGCTCGCGCAGGATGGCGTCGATTACCGGTTGTTTGCAGTCGATGCAGCCGATACCGGCGCTGCGGCACCNCTGCTGCACCCATTCCTTGCACTCCGCAGCTGAATAGACCTGGTGCAGTTGCCAGACCGGACATCTGGCCGGCTCGCCGGGGTCGCTGCGGCGCACCCGGGCGGGATCGGTCGGCATGCTGCGCACCTTCTTCGTGACCGAGTCCCCGGATTCACGCAGCGTGATCGTGTTGCTGTAGGACTTGGACATCTTCTGCCCGTCCAGACCCGGCATCCTGGAAGCCTCGGTCAGCAGCGCCCCGGGCTCGGCGAGGATCATCTTGCCGGTGCCTTCCAGAAAGCCGAACAGCCGCTCGCGGTCGCCCA
The DNA here is from genome assembly GCA_013693915.1 of Dechloromonas sp. Classification (GTDB taxonomy): domain Bacteria; phylum Pseudomonadota; class Gammaproteobacteria; order Burkholderiales; family Rhodocyclaceae; genus Azonexus. The sequence continues at coordinate 2,676,515 of CP059264.1, forward strand.
GCGACAGGTGCTGGACTTCATCGAGGATGGCTCTGGCCTGCTCGTTGGCGGCGCGGTCGCCCTCCTGCTGGAAGCGGACCCGCAGTTCCTCGTACAACCGTGCCTTCTTGCCGCCCAGTTTCTTGACCGCCTCGCGCGCCTTGTCCGCGAAGCCGGGCTCGCGTCCGTACAGGTGGTTGAAGCGGCGGGCAATTTCGCGGGAAAACTCGATGTGCGGCACCTGGTCCTCGCCCACCGGCACCTTGTCGGCGCGGTAGATCAGGATGTCGGCCGCCTGCAGCAGTGGGTAGCCGAGGAAACCGTACGTGGACAGATCCTTGTTTTCCAGCTTTTCCTGCTGGTCCTTGTAGGTCGGCACCCGTTCCAGCCAGCCGAGCGGCGTCATCATCGACAGCAGCAGGTGCAGTTCGGCATGCTCCGGCACCTTCGACTGGATGAACAGGGTCGCCTGGTTGGGGTCGACCCCGGCGGCCAGCCAGTCGATGACCATCTCCCAAGTCGCCTGCTCGATGCCCTGCGGGTCGTCGTAGTGCGTCGTCAACGCATGCCAGTCGGCAACGAAAAACAGGCATGGGTACTCGTGCTGGAGCCGGACCCAGTTCTTGAGGACCCCGTGGTAATGGCCGAGATGGAGCGACCCGGTGGGGCGCATGCCGGAAAGGACACGTTCTGCGTACATGGTTGATCAGTAAAGCCCGAAAATGGATTCGATGGTCCGCGCCACCAGGATTACCAGCGGATTCATGACCGCGCCGAGGATACCGGTGAACAGGAGGACCAGCAAAATCGGGAAGCCCCAGCGCTCGATCTTCGCGAATCTCCAGGCCAATCCGTGCGGCAACAGGCTGACGGCAATGCGGCCGCCGTCGAGCGGGGGCAGCGGCAGCAGGTTGAGGACCATCAACACGCAATTGACGATGATCCCGACCTTGCTCATTTCCGAGAGCGGCAGCGTAAACACGTTGCCCGGCAGCAGCCAGGCCAGCTTGAGCATGAAGGCCCAGCAGAAGGCCATGAACAGGTTGGCGCCCGGCCCGGCGGCGGCGACCCAGAACATGTCCTGCTTCGGGTTGCGCAGCCGGCTGAAATCGACCGGCACCGGCTTGGCGTAACCAAACAGGAAGGTGCCGCCGGAAAAGAGCAGGATCGCGGCCGGAATGAGGATGGTGCCGACCGGGTCGATATGGCGCAGCGGGTTGAGGCTGATGCGCCCCAGCTGCCAGGCGGTCGGGTCGCCGAAGTGGCGTGCGGCGTAACCGTGTGCCGCCTCGTGCAGGGTGATCGCGAAGATCACCGGCAACGCCGAGATGGCGATGGTCTGGATCACGCTCTCGATCATGGCGGTCAGTCCAGCCCGAACGGCGCGAGCGAACCGCGACCGGCGCGGATCAGTTCGGGCGCGCGGCCAGTAAGGTCGATGACGGTGGTCGGCTCGGTGCCGCACTGGCCAGCGTCGAGAATCAGCTCGATCTGGTCGTCAAGGCGATCCTGAATTTCCCAGCCCTCGGTCAGCGGCGCCTCGTCGCCCGGCAACTGCAGGGTCGTCGTCAGCAGCGGTTCGTTCAACTCCTGGAGCATGGCCAGCGCAACCGGATGATCGGGAACCCGCAGCCCGATGGTCTTGCGCCTGGGGTGCATGACCCGGCGCGGCAATTCCTTGGTGCCCTCGAGGATGAAGGTGTAGCTGCCCGGCGTCGTCGCCTTCAGCAGGCGGTACTGGGCGTTGTCGACGCGGGCGAAATGGGCGATTTCCGAGAGATCGCGCACCATCAGCGTCAGGTGGTGGCGCTCGTCGATCTGGCGGATCATGCGGATGCGGTCCATCGCTTCCTTGTCGCCGAGGTGACAGCCCAGGGCGTAGCAGGAATCGGTCGGCAGCGCGACGATGCCGCCATCACGGATGAGTTCCGCCGCCTGCGCCAAGAGGCGGTGTTGCGGGGAATCCGGATGGATGGTGACGATGCGGGCCATGGCTCAGGACAGCAGACGCCAGACCGGCTTGAGGTCTTCCGGCAGTTGCGGCAACCTGCCGAGATCGACGTAACTCTCCTGCGGCCCATGGAAATCCGAACCGCGCGAGGCGTGAAAGCCATAGTGGCGGGCCAGCCTGGCGAAATGCATCACCTGGTCGGGCGAATGGCTGCCGGAGGTTACCTCGAGCCCCTGCCCGCCGAGGTCCCTGAATTCGTCGAGCAAGCCGCGCATCTCGCCGCCGGACATCCGGTAGCGCCCGGGATGCGCCACCACCGCCACGCCGCCGGCGCCGGAGATCCACCCGATCGCTTCCTGCAGGGTCGCCCAGCGATGATCGACATAGCCTGGCTTGCCCGGAGTCAGGTAGTGCTGGAAGACGCCCGGCATGTCGCGAGCGATGCCGACCGACACCAGGTAGCGCGCAAAATGGGCGCGCGTAACCAGACTCGGATTGGTCACGAAACACAGCGCGCCTTCGTAGGCACCGGGAATGCCGATCGCGGCCAGCGCGTCGCCCATCCTCCGGGCGCGTTCGATGCGGCCGCTGCGCAGTTCATCGAGCCCGCCGGACAAGCCGCGATCCTCCCGATCGAAGCCGAGACCTACGACATGCACCGGCACGCCTCGCCACTCAATCGAGATCTCGACGCCCGGGACGAAACCCATCCCGGCCTCGGCGGCCGCCTCCCCGGCAATGAGCAGGCCGCCGAGATCGTCGTGATCGGTCAGCGCCCACAGGTCGACGCCATTCCCCGCCGCCCGCCTGGCCACCTCCTGCGGCGGCAGCAGCCCGTCGGAAACAGCAGAATGGCAATGGAAGTCGAAGTTGGCTGGGGTCACGATCTACAGGAAAAAATAATTAATTAGTCTAACATGAAGCCGCCCATCGCCCGGATTCGGCTGCGCGGCAACTGTACGGTGCGGAGGTTGCCTCGCACCGGGCATCCGGCTATAGTGCCCGCATTCCGTGGGAGAGTGCAGATTCGCTCTGCCGCCGAAGGCGCAATTCCACCCGAAAACGCTCAGGCAAAAGAACCGCGGAACCGGGGTCAAACCCGAAACTCTGGAGAGCGATGGCGACTGTGGCACCCCGAGGGCACCTTCTTCGGGACGCGGTCGACATTCACCGATGGGGCAAATCTCTCAGGTATCGAGGACAGAGGGGTGAAACGCAAGAAACAGTTCTTTCGTTTCACCCTTTTTCCGTTTCTAGAATTGGCGTTAACAAACGTTCATAAGGAATTGATATGCTGAAGAAAACGGTTCTGAACGCAGTCCACCGTGCCCTCGGCGCCAGGATGGTCGATTTCGGCGGCTGGGACATGCCGGTCAACTACGGCTCGCAGATCGAGGAACACCACGCCGTGCGTAACGACTGCGGCATGTTCGACGTATCGCACATGTGCCCGGTCGACCTTGTCGGCGCCGATTGCCGCCCCTTCCTTTCCCGCCTCGTCGCCAACGATGTCGCCAAGTTGACCACNCCCGGCAGGGCGCTGTATGCGGTCATGCTAAACGAGGCCGGCGGCGTCATCGACGATCTGATCATCTACTTCCTGGGCGACACCCGCTTCCGCATGGTCGTCAACGCCGGCACCGCCGACAAGGACCTCGCCTGGATGCGGGCCAGGGCCGCCGAATGGCAGATGGACGTGACCATCTCGCCGCGCCGCGACGGTGACAAGGCGCTGGCGATCATCGCCGTGCAGGGCCCGAACGCCCGCGCCAAAGTCTGGCAGGCGCTCCCGCAGATAAAGGCCGCCAGCGAAGGCCTGAAGCCTTTCTTCGCCGCCGAAGTCGATCGATACTTCGTCGCCAGCACTGGTTACACGGGTGAAGATGGCTTTGAAATCATGATGCCGGCTGCGGAAGCTCAAGTAATCTGGCAGAAACTCGAGGACGCCGGCGTCGCNCCCTGCGGACTCGGCGCCCGCGATACGCTGCGGCTCGAAGCCGGCATGAATCTCTACGGCCAGGACATGGACGAGACGGTTTCGCCCCTCGATGCCGGTCTCGCGTGGACGGTCGCCATGAAGGACGAGCGTGATTTCGTCGGGAAATCGGCGTTGACCGCAACCGGCCAGCAGAAGCAGTTCCTCGGGCTGGTCCTGCTCGCCAAAGGCGTGCTGCGTGGACACCAGACAGTCATTACAAAACAAGGTGATGGAGAAATTACTTCGGGTAGTTTCTCGCCAACACTGCAGCAATCCGTCGCCCTCGCCCGCCTGCCGCTCGGCGTCCAGGTCGGCGACGAAGTCGAAGTCGACATCCGCGGCAAGCTGCTCAAGGCCAGGGTCGTCAAACCCGTATTCGCCCGCAACGGCAAGTCGGTAATTTGACTTTGAAAGGCATATGAAATGTCTATAATGAACATTTATTATGGACATAACGGAAGCTCCCCATGAACTGGAACATTGCCCAAGCCAAGCAGCACTTCTCGGAAGTCGTCAAACAGGCGGGCACCGAACCGCAGATTATCTACAACCGCAATACACCGGTTGCAGCCGTCATTACGGCCGATGAAATGGCGGAATTTGGTGCCTGGAAAGCCGCTCAAGCGAAGGCCGAGACGCTGGGTGAGGCGTTCGCCAAGTTGCGCCAATTGATGATCGAGGCAGGCTACGAAGATGGCCTGGTACTGCCGCCACGCTCAAGCATTGGGCGCCCAAATGCCTTCGTCGAGATGCTGGAGGAAGAGTACCCAGAGAGTCGGGCATGAGTTTCCTGCTCGACTCCAACATCGTTAGCGAACTCACTCGCCGCCGCCCCAATCCGGGCCTGCTGGTCTGGGCCAACCAGGTGGCAGATCAACGCCTTAGCGCAATTACCGTCGACGAGCTTTGGTTCGGCATTGCCCGCCGCCCTCAAATTCAGCTTGTCACCTGGCTGGAAAACTATCTGAATCGCCACACGGTTATCCCCGTAACCGGAGAAATTGCCGAACGTGCTGGCCGGATGCGCGGTGATTTTTCGCGAAAAGGGATCATGCGTAGTCAACCCGACATGCTCATCGCCGCCACCGCCCAGGCCCACAACCTCACCCTGGTCACCCGCAACATCCGCGATTTCGACGGTTGCGGGATCGGCTTGTTGAACCCATTTGCGGAATAGCGAACTGCGACATGGCCAACAACGCCTCCGATTTCTTCATAGTCGACAATAGCGATTCGGAGTGGAAGGTACGCTCGTACCTAACAGGTCGGGGAAATACACGACCTGCATTTTGGGCCGGAACGCGGCAGCCATTTCAACAGCCAGCAAGCCCTGACGCTGGAGAGCCGCTTCGGCCAGGCAATTGGCCAACACAAAAGGAAAAAGCCATGAGTATAGGAACCCCGAAGGTTCACACGGCCCGAGGCCGAGTTTCGCTCACAGCTTCGAGTTGAATTATCCACCATCCACCTTCAACCGACAACGCTTTATTAGGAGCCACCATGTCCAACGTCCCCGCCAACCTCAAGTACGCCGCCTCCCACGAATGGATGCTGCTCAACGCCGACGGCTCCGTCACCGTCGGCATCACCGACCACGCCCAGGAAGCGCTGGGCGACCTCGTTTTCGTCGAACTGCCGGAAGTCGGCACGCATTTCGATGCCGATAAGGAAATCGCCGTCGTCGAATCGGTCAAGGCCGCCGCCGACGTCTATGCGCCGATCGCCGGCACCGTCACTGAGGTCAACCAGGCCGCCGCTGACGCGCCGGAAATCGTCAATCAGGACGCCTACGCCGCCTGGCTGTTCCGGATGACTCCGGACAACGTCGCCGACCTCGACGCGATGCTCGACGCCGCCGCCTACCAGGCTGTCGCCGACGCCGCCTGAGCAAGGAAAGCCCATGCCGCTCAATCAACCGCTCGCGACGCTGGAACAGCACGACGAGTTCATCGGCCGTCACATCGGCCCTTGCGCGACCGAAATCGCCGACATGCTGGCTGCCATCGGTGCCACCAGCCTCGACCAGTTGATCGACCAGACCGTGCCGTCCGCCATCCGTCTGCCGGCCGATCTGCCGCTGCCCCCGCCGCAACGCGAGCATCAGGCGCTGGCGACGCTTAAGGCCATCGCCCGCAAGAACGTCATCAACAGGTCGTGCATCGGCATGGGCTATTACGACACGCTGACGCCCAAGGTCATCCTGCGCAACGTCATGGAGAATCCGGGCTGGTACACCGCCTACACGCCCTACCAGGCGGAAATTGCCCAGGGTCGCCTGGAAGCGCTGATGAATTTCCAGCAGATGGTCGTCGACCTGACCGGCCTGGAAATCGCCAACGCCTCGCTGCTCGACGAAGCCACCGCCGCCGCCGAGGCCATGGCGATGGCGCGCCGGGTATCCAGGTCGAAGTCCAACCGTTTCCTGGTCGACAACGCCTGCTTCCCGCAGACCATCGACGTCGTCCGGACGCGCGCCGCCTACTTCGGCTTCGAACTGAAGGTTGCTGCGGTCGACGCGGTGAAGGACGAAGAATTCTTCGGCGCCCTCCTTCAGTACCCCAACGACAACGGCGAGGTCCGCGACCTGAGCGACGTCATCGCCAGCCTCAAGGCCNNGGGGGCGACCGTCGCCGTCGCTAGCGACCTGATGGCGCTGGTGCTGCTCAAGTCGCCGGGCGCCATGGGCGCCGACATCGCCCTCGGCTCCAGCCAGCGCTTCGGCATCCCGATGGGCTTCGGCGGCCCGCACGCCGCCTTCTTCGCCACCCGCGAAGCGTTCGTCCGCTCGATGCCGGGCCGCATCATCGGCGTTTCCAGGGACGCGCGCGGCAACACCGCCTACCGCATGACGCTGCAGACCCGCGAGCAGCACATCCGCCGCGAGAAGGCCAACTCCAACATCTGCACCTCGCAGGTGCTTCTGGCCAACATGGCCGGGATGTATGCCGTCTATCACGGCGCCGAAGGGCTGCGCACCATCGCCGGGCGCATCCACCGCCTGACCGCGATCCTCGCCGAAGGCCTGAAGCGCGCCGGCATCGCGGTGCTGACCCGGCACTACTTCGACACCATCCACTTCGATCTCGGCGCCCGGGCCGAAGCGGTNCACCGCGAGGCGCTGGCAGCCGGCTACAACCTCCGCCGCGTCGCCGCCGGTGTGCTCGGCATTTCCTGCGACGAAACGACCACGCGCCATGACGTCGCCGTCCTCTTCAAGCTGATCGCCCAGGTCACGCTCGACGTCGAGGCGATCGACGCCCGGATTGCCGGCGCCAACCCCGGCGTCCCGGACGGGCTGTTGCGCAGCGACGCCGTCCTCCAGCACCCCGTGTTCAACACGCACCACACCGAACACGAGATGCTGCGCTACCTGAAATCCCTGCAGAACAAGGATCTGGCGCTCGATCACTCGATGATTTCGCTCGGATCGTGCACCATGAAGCTGAACGCCACCAGCGAGATGATCCCGGTCACCTGGCCGGAATTCGCCGGCATCCACCCCTTCGCGCCGCGCGACCAGACCGCCGGCTATCTGGAAATGATCGCTGGCCTGACCGCGTGGCTGAAGACCGTCACCGGCTTCGACGCCATCTGCATGCAGCCGAACTCCGGGGCGCAGGGCGAATACGCCGGCCTGGTGGCGATTGCCCGCTACCACGCCAGTCGCGACGAAGACTACCGCAACGTCTGCCTGATCCCGAAGTCGGCGCACGGCACCAATCCGGCCACCGCCCAGATGGCCAACATGCAGGTCGTCGTCGTCGATTGCGACGAGCACGGCAACGTCGATACGGTCGACCTCGAAAACAAGGCCAGTCTGCACGCGGCCAGGCTGGCCTGCCTGATGCTCACCTACCCGTCGACCCACGGCGTGTTCGAGGAGTCCGTGCGCGACATCTGCGCCATCGTGCACCGGCATGGCGGCCAGGTNCTCATGGACGGCGCCAACCTCAACGCCCAGGTCGGCCTGACCTCTCCCGGCTTCATCGGCGCCGACGTCAGCCACATGAACCTGCACAAGACCTTCGCCATCCCGCATGGCGGCGGCGGACCGGGAATGGGCCCGATCGGCCTCAAGGCGCACCTCGCGCCGTTCATGGCCAACCACATCGTCGCGCCCATCGACGGCCCGCACAGCGGACAGGGCGCGGTTTCCGCGGCCCCGTTCGGGTCGGCATCGATCCTGACCATCTCCTGGATGTACCTGGCCATGCTCGGCGGCGAAGGCGTCAAGAAGGCAACCCAGGTCGCCATTCTCAACGCCAACTACATCGCCACCCGCTTGCAGGCCCACTACCCGGTGCTCTACGTCGGCAGGAACGGCCGCGTGGCCCACGAGTGCATCCTCGACATCCGCCCGATCAAGGCCGCTACCGGAGGAAATGCCGGCATTACCGAAACCGACATCGCCAAGCGCCTGATGGACTACGGCTTCCACGCGCCGACAGTGTCCTTCCCGGTCGCCGGAACGATCATGGTCGAGCCGACGGAATCCGAATCGAAGGCCGAACTGGACCGCTTCATCGCGGCCCTGATCGCCATCCGCGAGGAAATCCGCCAGGTCGAGAACGGCGTCTGGCCAGCCGACAACAATCCGCTGAAGAATGCCCCGCATTCGCAGGCGGACGTGATTCTGGGTGATAGCGACGCCGACTGGAAGCANCCCTACAGCCGGCAGCAGGCTGTCTTCCCGCTGCCGTGGGTTGCCGCCAACAAGTTCTGGCCGAGCGTCAATCGCATCGACGACGTCTATGGCGACCGCCACCTGAATTGCGCCTGCCCGCCCCCGGAGGACTACGCCGACTGATGGCGGTCGATTTCTCGGCCATCGCCAGATGGCCCGACGTCCCCGCCTGTTACGGCTGGCTGTCGCTCGACCGGCGCGGCGACTGGCGCTTGCANGGAGAGCGCATCACCCATGGCGGCCTGATCGCCTTCATCAACCGGCAGTATGGTTGCGATGACGGCGGCTGCTGGTTCGTGCAGAACGGACCGCAGCGCGTCTTCGTCAGCCTCGCCTACACGCCGTGGGTGTTCCGGCAGGAAGACGGAGTCCTCGTCAGCCAGACCGGGGCCGCGGGTGGCGCGCCGCGATCGCTTCATGTCGACGAAGACGGCAGCGTGCTTCTCGCAACCGCGCTCGGAATCGGCCTCCTCGATGACCGCGATCTCGCCGGGTTCCTCGCCCGGTGCCATGACGCGGACGGCCGCCCGGCCGGCGAAGACGCATTGTTTGCGCTGATGAGGGGCAAATCCGGGCAGGTTTTCTGGCAAGGCCAGCCGCTCCAGCCGATCGCTGCGGTCGACGTGCCGGAACGCTTCGATTTCCGGCAACATCCGCAACCGGCGGAAGGCGCAGCGCGCGAAACGCCCCCGTTGACCGGGGTCGATCAGGCAGATGATACTGCCATGATGACGCTGAATCTCCTCACCGTTCTCGACGTCCTCGTGGTCGTGGCGGTTTCCCTGCGCATCTTTTCGCGGCGCTCGAAGCACGGGACGGCGGTTGCCTGGCTGCTGCTGGTCATCCTGCTCCCGGGTATCGGCGCCCTGATGTATCTGCTGATCGGCGAGCGGCGTCTCGGCCGCGTCTGGATGCAGCGGGCGCTTGCCCTGCGCCCGCAGGTGCTGAGTTGGGCCGAACGCATTCCGGTCACCACCATCGCCTCGCCGACACGCTTGTCCAGCGGCGGCGAGAGCGTCAGCCGCCTCGCCCAGACCGCGGTCGGACTGCCGCTGATGAGCGGTCATCGCCTGCAACTGCTCGCCGACAGCGAATCGATCATGCGCGCCATGATTTCCGACATCGACGCTGCGCTGTCCTCGGTCCACATGGAGTTCTACATCTGGAGCGCCGGCGGCTTCGTCGATGACCTGATCGCGGCGCTGGTGCGCGCCGCGCGGCGCGGCGTCGCCTGCTCGGCGCTCATGGATTCGCTTGGCAGCCGCCCGTTCTTCAAGAGCGACGACTTGTATCGCCTGCGCGAAGCCGGCGTCAACGTCGTCGAAATGCTGCCGGTCAACCCGTTGCGCGCGCTGTTCGTCCGTTTCGATCTGCGCGATCACCGCAAGATCGCCGTCATGGACCGGCGGATCGCCTACACGGGGAGCATGAATATCGCCGATCCGCGCTTCTTCAAACAGGATGCAGGTGTCGGCGAGTGGGTGGATGCCATGGCGCGGATCGAGGGACCGGCCGCCTGGGTGCTCGAAGCGGTCTCGCTCTCGCTGACGTCGCTGCAGACCGGCGGCGATTTCGCGCCGTTGCCGCCNCCTGACCTGCCGCCTGCCGGGCCAGGCCACGTCCAGATATTTCCCTCGGGACCGCAGACCTCGCGGGTACGCATCGACGCCTTGCTGCTGACCGCCATCTACGCCGCCCGCCGCGAAATCGTCCTGACCACGCCCTACTTCGTTCCCGGCGAGGCCCTGCTGACGGCGTTGCGCTCGGCAGCCATGCGCGGCATCCGGGTCGTGCTGATCGTTCCCGAAAAGATCGACTCGCGCCTGGTACGTTTCGCCAGCGAGGCCTACCACGAAGACCTTCTCGAAGTCGGGGTGACGATCCTCCAGTTCCGCGACGGGCTGTTGCACACCAAGAGCATGGTCGTTGACGATGAGTTCACGATTTTCGGCACGGTCAACCTCGATTTTCGCAGCTTCGAGCTCAATTTCGAGGTCTCGCTGATTGCCTACGATCATGAATTCTCGGCCACGACGCGGGCCCTCCAGCGCGACTACGAAGCACGCTCGCGGCGCCTGGAACTCGCGGCATGGCGCGCCCGGCCGCGCGGGCGGCGGCTGCTCGAAAACGCCGTGCAGATGATGAGTCCGCTGCTCTAGGCGCCAGGCGGGCCGCCGCGATGCTCGCGGTTCCAAGTGGCGACCTCCGGCAGCGCGTCGGCGCCGCCTTCCATCAATGCGGCATTGGCCTTGAGCAGCAGTCTGCGCTGGCGGGCGGTGAGCGTGGCCGGGAACACCGGCTCGAGGCGAACGACCAGATCGCCGGCGTGATGCCTGCCGCGACCGGGAAAGCCCTTGCCCGGCAGCCGCACTTCGCGTGCGTCGGGCGGTCCGGGATCGAGGGTCATCGCAACGGGTTTGCCCAACGTGGGCAAGCGGATCTCGTCGCCGGCGACGAGGGCCAGCGCACTCACCGGCATGGCGAGATGAAGGTCGCGCCCGCGCAACCGGAAAAGCGGGTGACTGCGGATGAAAATGGTCAGATACAGGTNCGCCGGCTGCCAGTTCGCCCGTCGCCGGCTCCCCTGCCCGGCGAGGCGCAGATCGTCGCCCGGCAGCATCCCCGCCGGGACGCTGATCCTGAGGCTGATCCGACCGAGCTTGCGCCCGCTGCCGCCGCAGTCCGGGCAGATGCGTTCGCTGAAGAAGCCGCGCCCGGCGCACTCGCCACAGTTCACCAGGCCGCGCCCGGGGCCGGGCATCCGCCCGCTGCCGTGACACGCCGCGCAGAACCGCGTCCGGGTGATCCCCGCCTCGCCGCTGCCGGCGCAGGTCGCGCAGGGCCTGCCGCGCGTCACTTCCACCGTCCGGCGACAGCCAAGGGCTGCCTGTTCGAGGCTGACTTCGAGGTTCAGGCGAATGTCTGCCGCCTTCCTGCCGGCCGCCGCCGGCTCGTCAACGTCCTCCGGCGTTGCTTCGCCTTCCGGACCGTCGACCGCGGCAAGTTGGTCATACGCTGCGCGGATCTGCCGGAAACGCTCGGGCGCCGCGGGGTCGCTGTTGCGGTCCGGATGCCAGCGCATGGCCAGCCGGCGATAGGCGCGCTTCAGGTCGGCAGACCCGGCACCCGGCGCGAGGCCGAGAACGGAATGCGGATCGTGGTTCATCGTCTTGAATTCAGGCGTCCTGTGCGCCAGCGAGGCGGGGAGCGCAGGCTAGCTGTGGCAGCATGTCCTCGATCAGGCTGCAGATCAGCTGCGCGGTCAACCCGTCGCGATCCCGGTTCGGGTTGTATTCGGCAATCTCCAGTGCGCGCAAGCCTGGAATCGCGGCCAGCGCTTGCAGGCCGCCGCGCAGCTCGCGCGCCGGCAGACNCCCGGGTTCCGGACTGCCGACACCGGGAGCCGCCGCGGGATCGAGAACGTCGAGGTCGATTGTAATGCCAAAGCCGCGCGGCGCCGCCGCCATGATCGCGGTGACTTCGGCAAGACAGGCGGCCAGACCGCGCTTGCCGATCTCGTCGCCACTGATGACCCGGACGCCCATGCGCGCAAGAAACTCCGCTTCCTCCGGCTCCCAGGAACGCGGGCCGAGAACGACGGTGTAGCGCGGGTCGAGCTGCGCTCCGCGAAGTCCCATGTCGAGCAGACGCTGGTCGCCGCGCCCGAGCAGGCAGGCCAGCGGCATGCCATGAATCGCGCCGGAATGCGTGGTCTCGGGCGTATGGCTGTCAAGATGGGCATCGATCCACAACAGGCCGACCGGCGCCCCGGCGAAACGCGCGACGCCGCTCCAGGTGCCGATGGCGATCGAGTGATCGCCGCCGATGACCAGCGGAAATGCGCCTTCGGCCAGCGTCTCGCCGACGCTGTTGGCAAGATGACGACACAGGGCGGCAACCCGGCCGACCGGCGCAGACCCGGCGGCGTCAGGCTCCAGCAGCGTTACCCNCCAGGCGACCAAGGGATGTTGCTCCAGTTCGCGCCAGGCCGGAGAACGATGGAACGCCGCCGGCCCGTCTTCGCAACCCCNGTCGCGGGCGCCGGCGCCGCTGGCCGCGCCGATGATGCGAATCCGCATCGCCGTCTCCTTCACCGAAATCCCGCGAAAAGCGTTCACTCCGTTGCCGCAGGCAAGCGGTCCTTATACCACCGTGGCAGCGGGTTGTTGAAGACAGCCCAACGCCACAAACCAACATTTCGCAGGGCAGTTCTGGCCTTTTTGGGCGTCGACCGCAACAGGCCGAAAAACTTGGCTATTCGCTATTCTTTGGCGTTGCGATGCAGACTACAGAGACCGGCATCGTGCCTTCAAACTGCTTTCCTGAGTAATGGTCAATAACGGCGTTGCTGCCACGCTGGATTCACATTCATCGACACGGCCTTTCGTTCCAGCAAAGCAACTCACCCGACGACTACCAGCGCTATAGGGCGACAATCCCGACGTAGCCGTAACCGCCATGAGACAAGCGTGAATCTTTTCCGTATTGCCATAGTTGTCCTGAACAACTGAAACCGGCGCCGACCGAGACTCAACCCTTTGCTCAGCCTCACGCCCCTGAGCCAAGCACGCTGCCGCTCAAGATCGGATTGCGCACGTTGATATTGAATACCCGATATATTGGCACTTTGAGCCGACTTTATCTGCACAGAATTATCCGGACACGGCGAAGCCGAGAACACCACGCGCCCCCCACTTCCTTGCATTTATAAGCGTCGGCGTGCGCGAGAAAGGGAACGGAGAAGAGGATTAGCAGGGGTATGGTGCGCATGGGCTTGTTCGGGTGAGTGGAAGTGAAATGATTGAGAAGAATCTCATTCTGTTGAAAACAGTGGTCGCTCCTAGCGAACCAAACGAGGGCGACATTTGATCTTCCTTGTATTTCCCGGTCGACCGCAGCAATCCAGTCTCGGCACTCGAGATGCCCCGGCAAGGGTGCCAACGACGTAATCCTACCAGTTCGGCGCCTCTCGATGCCATCTGAATCAGCGGCTGCCGCGGAATGATCGCTCAGCCCGAAGCGGCTATAATTCAGCCCCTCCCAGCCGTACCCGCGTCATCGTGGCCGCTTCCCGCTCCCTGCTGTCCCTCCCTGCCCTGCCCAAGCCCGGTGCCCGCGTCGACCTGTCGCCACTAGCCGGTTCCGCCGATGCGCTGGCGCTGGCCGAACTGGCTGCGCAGAGCAAGGGGCGGCTGCTGGCGGTGGTCACGGCCAGCGCGGCGGATGCGCAACGGCTTCTGGATGAAATTCCGTGGTTCGCGCCCGGCCTGAAAGTGCGCCTGCTGCCGGACTGGGAGACGCTGCCCTACGATCATTTTTCGCCGCACCAGGATCTGGTGTCGGAGCGGCTGGCGACCTTGTGGGCGGCGTTGCAGGGCGATGTGGACATCCTGCTCGTGCCGGCGTCGACCGCCGTCAATCGCCTGGCGCCGCCGGAATTCATGGCGGCCTACACGTTCGAGTTCAGGAAGGGCCAGAAGCTGGATGCCGAGAAGTTCCGCAGCCAAGTGACGCTGGCTGGCTACGCGCACGTCACGCAGGTGGTGTCGCCCGGCGAACATTCGATCCGCGGCGGGCTGATCGACCTCTTCCCGATGGGTTCGCAACTGCCCTACCGGCTCGACCTCTTCGACGACGAGATCGAGAGCATCAAGACCTTCGACGTCGATACCCAGCGCACCGTCTTCCCGGTACCCGAGGTGCGCCTGTTGCCGGCGCGCGAGTTCCCGATGGACGACCGCGGGCGCACGCACTTCCGCCAGGCCTTCCGCGAGCGTTTCGAGGGCGACCCGGCGAAGTCGGGCATCTACAAGGACATCTCGACCGGCATCGCCAGCGCCGGCATCGAGTACTACCTGCCGCTGTTCTTCGACGAAACGGCGAGCATTTTCGATTACCTGCCCAAGGATGCCGTGTTCGTCACGCACGGCGACGCGCCGGCGGCGATTGCCGCCTTCTGGGCCGACACGCGTTCGCGCTACAACCTGCTGCAGGGCGACAAGGCGCGACCGCTGCTGGCGCCGGAGGAACTGTTCCTGACCGACGAGGCGTTCTTCGCGGCGGCCAAACGCTACGGTCGACTGGCCCTGAATGCCAGTTATGGCGAAGCCGCCGGAAAACTGCCCAACGTGGCGGTCGACCGCAGAAGCGACGACCCGCTGGGCGCGCTGAAGAACCACCTCGCCGGTTTTCCGGGACGCGTCCTGCTGGTCGCCGAAACCGCTGGCCGCCGCGAAACGCTGGCGGCGATGTTCGCCGAGCATGGCCTGAAGCCGATGGCCAGCGCCGATCTCGCCGACTTTATCGCCGGCGACGCCAGGCTGGCGCTCGCCATCGGGCCGCTGCACAACGGCTTTGCGCTGGACACGCTGGCGCTCGTCACCGAAGCCGAGCTGTTCGCCGGAACGCCGCGCCGCACGCGGCGCGACGCGGCGCGGAAGGCCACCTTCGACAACTGGCTGAAGGACCTCACCGAACTCAAGGTCGGCGACCCGGTCGTCCACGAAAGCCACGGCATCGGGCGTTATCGCGGGCTGGTGCGCATGGATCTCGGCCTCGGCGAGCAGGAATTCCTCGAGCTGCATTACGCCAACGACGCCAAGCTGTTCGTACCGGTGGCGCAACTGCACGTCATCTCGCGCTATTCCGGCGCCGACCCGGAGAGCGCACCGCTGCACACGCTCGGCTCCGGCCAGTGGGAAAAGGCCAAGCGCAAGGCCGCCGAACAGGCACGCGACACCGCCGCCGAACTGCTGGCGCTCTACGCTGCCCGCGCCGCCCGCCAGGGCCACGCCTTCGCCTTTGAAGAAAACGACTACGAAGCCTTTGCCGATGGCTTTGGCTTTGAAGAAACCGCCGATCAGGCGCAGGCGATCGCCGCCGTGATCGAGGACATGCGCTCGGGCAAGCCGATGGACCGGCTGGTCTGCGGCGATGTCGGCTTCGGCAAGACCGAGGTCGCGCTGCGCGCCGCGTTCTGCGCCGTCGCCGGCGGCAAGCAGGTGGCGGTGCTGTGCCCGACGACGCTGCTGTGCGAACAGCACTACCAGACCTTCGTCGACCGTTTCGCCGACTGGCCGGTCAGGATCGCCGAGCTCTCGCGCTTCAAGACCGCCAGNGAGTCGGCCCAGGCGCTGCAGGAACTGTCCGAAGCCAGGATCGACATCATCATCGGCACGCACAAGCTGTTCGGCAAGGACGTCAAGTTCAACCGGCTGGGCTTGGTCATCATCGACGAGGAACACCGTTTCGGCGTGCGCCAGAAGGAAACGCTGAAGGCGATGCGCGCCGAGGTCGATGTCCTGACGCTGACCGCGACGCCAATCCCGCGCACGCTGGCGATGTCAATGGAAGGCCTGCGCGATTTCTCGGTGATCGCCACGGCGCCGCAGAAGCGGCTGGCGATCAAGACCTTCGTCAGCCGCTTCTCCGACGGCATCATTCGCGAGGCGGTGCTGCGCGAACTGAAGCGCGGCGGGCAGGTGTACTTCCTGCACAACGAGGTCGACACCATCGCCAACATGCGCGAGAAGCTGGAAAAGCTGGTGCCGGAAGCGCGGATCGTCGTCGGCCACGGCCAGATGGCCGAGCGCGAACTGGAGCGCGTGATGCGCGATTTCACTGGCCAGCGCGCCAACCTGCTGTTGTGTACGACCATCATCGAGACCGGCATCGACAACCCGCACGCCAATACGATCCTGATCAACCGCTCGGAAAAGTTCGGCCTCGCGCAGTTGCACCAGCTGCGTGGCCGTGTCGGCCGTTCGCACCACCAGGCATATGCCTATTTGCTGGTGCAGGACGAGAAGGCGATGACCAAGCAGGCGAAGCAGCGTCTGGAGGCCATCCAGCTGATGGAGGAACTCGGTTCCGGCTTTTTCCTCGCCATGCACGACCTCGAAATCCGCGGCGCTGGCGAGGTACTCGGCGAGAACCAGTCGGGCGACATGCAGGAAGTCGGCTTCAACCTGTTCACCGACATGCTCAACCGCGCCGTTGCCGCCCTGAAGCAGGGCAAGCATCTTGACGTGGTCGACCTCACGCAGCCGCTCGGCATGGGCACCGAGATCAACCTGCGCACCCCGGCCCTGCTACCCGACGCCTACTGCCCGGATGTGCATGAGCGCCTGACCCTGTACAAGCGCCTGGCCAATGGCGAAACAGCGGAGGAAATCGACGCCCTGCAGGAAGAACTGATCGACCGCTTCGGCGCGCTGCCGCTGCAGGGTCAGTCGCTGCTCGCCACGCACCGCCTGCGCCTGCTGGTGAAGCCGTACTGCGTCCACAAACTGGATGCGACCAGCGACCAGATCACCCTGCAGTTCGGCCCGGAATTCGCGCGACTGGCGCCGGTCGACCCGGTCAGGATCATCGACCTGATCCAGAAGAACCGCAGCTACAAGCTGGCCGGACAGGATAAAATCTCCCTCTTGCGCCATTGCCCGACCCTGAACGACAAGGTCGCCGCCGTCAAGGACATGATTCGCCAGTTGAGCCAGTAAGCCATGAGCACGATCGACATCGAAAACGTCAACGTCACCGCCTTCGACACCATGCCGACGCCGGAGGAGATCCACAGCCGCCTGCCGCTCTCGCTGGCGGCCGCGCGTACCGTCATGCATGGCCGCGACTCGCTGCGCGGCATCCTCGAGCGCAAGGACCCGCGCCTGTTCGTCGTCGTCGGCCCGTGCTCGATCCACGACCCGGTCGCCGGCCTCGATTACGCCCGCCGACTGAGGGCACTGGCCGACCAAGTCGGCGACACGCTGCAACTGATCATGCGCGTCTATTTCGAAAAGCCGCGCACGACGGTCGGCTGGAAGGGCTACATCAACGACCCGTTCATGGACGACAGCTTCCGCGTCGATGTCGGCATGGAGAGGGCCCGCGAGTTCCTGCTCGATGTCGCCGAAATCGGCCTGCCGACCGGCACCGAAGCGCTCGATCCGATCTCGCCGCAATACTACGGCGACCTCATCTCGTGGACCGCCATCGGCGCCCGCACCGCCGAATCGCAAACGCACCGCGAGATGTCGTCCGGCCTGTCCACGCCGGTCGGCTTTAAGAACGGCACCGGCGGCGATCTCGCCGTCGCGGTCAACGCCATCCTGTCGGCGTCCAAGCCGCATTCCTTCCTCGGCATCAACGGGCAGGGCCGGGTCGCCATCGTTCGCACCCGCGGCAACCGCCATGGCCATATCGTCCTGCGCGGCGGCGACGGCCGCCCGAACTACGACACGGTCTCGATCGCGATGGTCGAGCAGGCGCTGACCAGGGCGGGGCTGCCGAACAACATCGCCGTCGACTGCTCGCACGCCAACAGCTACAAGAATCCCGACCTGCAGCCGCTGGTCATGGCCGACATCGTCAATCAGGTCCGCCTCGGCAACAAGTCGCTGATCGGCGTCATGATCGAATCCAACATCGAGGCCGGCAACCAGCCGATCCCCGCCAACCTCGCCCAGCTCCGGTACGGCTGCTCGGTCACCGACGCCTGCGTCGACTGGGAAACGACCGAAACGATGATCCGCGACGCCGCCGTGCTGCTGCGCGACGTGCTGCCGGAGCGGATGGCCTGATCCCGCCGTTGCCTTGCGGGCGAACCTCAAGGCACAATGCCATTGTCCGCACCGCTCAGGAGTTCGCGCCATGGCCCTGCCGAAAGTTGATGACCGTCGCTTCACCTATGCCGACTATCGGCAATGGCCGGACGGCGAACGCTGGGAGCTGATCGACGGCCAGGCCTACGCGATGGCCCCGGCGCCGACGATCGGCCATCAGGCGCTGGCCGGACAGTTATTCCGGCAAATTGATGAAGCGCTCGACGGCACNCCCTGCCGCGCCCTGATCGCTCCCGTCGACGTCCTGCTGCCGGCGCCGGACGAAACCGACGAACTGGCCACCACCGTCGTTCAACCCGACATCCTGATCGTCTGCGACCCGGCCAAGCTCACCGAGCGCAACGTGCGCGGCGCCCCGGACTGGATCATCGAGGTTCTCTCCCCTGCCACCGCCCGCCACGACCACCTGACCAAGCGCGCACTCTACGAACGCGCCGGCGTCCGCGAATATTGGCTGGCTCACCCGGTCGACCGCGTCATCACGGTNCACACGCTGAAAGACGACCAATACGGCGGCCCGGAAATTGCCGAAATGGCGGGAGAACGCTCGCCGACGATCTTCCCGGAGATCGTCATTCGCTGGCAGCCGATTCTCGACAAGCTGCCGGATAGCTCGGCGGCGCCAACCGAACGGCGCGCTTGACGATGACCTTTGAAGAACGTGTCCCCAATGCTGTTATATAGCCCGGACCGAAGAGGAGAAGTTGCGACATGAAGAACGCAGGCTGGATTTTGGCGCTCGCCATTGGCGGATTGCTCGTCGGTTGCAAGGTATCCGACACCAAGCCGGATGAACCCGAACCCGCCCTGCTTTCCGGCCATACCTGCTGCAACTTCCACTACGAAGGTGACTGGATCAACGACGGGAACTATGCGCAGCTTCCGATGATCCCCGCCGGATCGCCGATTCGCGTCAAAAGCTATGGTCGCTACCGGGCCCATGTGGACATCGACGGGAAGCCGTTCCGCCTCGGCCTCGACTACGGGCGGAACTCGGAGACCACGGAAAAGTGGGTCGCCAAACTGGTCACGCAGGCCGATCCGCGCGTCAGGCTTGCCTCCTATCCGCCCAACGTGCGCGAAGCGATCCTGGCCGGGAAGATCATGCTCGGCATGAGCAAGGAGCAGGTCATCATGTCCCTGGGCTACCCGATCACAGACGAGAACCCGCGCCTCGACGCCCCGTTCTGGAAATACTGGTGGTCGAGCTTCGGTCGCTACGATGTATACTGGAGTGGCGACCACGTCAGCAAGGTCGACGCGCATCCGGAAACCCTGATGCATGTCCTGGCGCCCGGCCATGCCACTGCGGCACCCGCTCCCGCGAAGCAGGACGCGAAGAGCCGCGCACGATCGGGTAGCGAAAAGCCATCGAGCGCGAAGTGAGGCTCATCATCGCTTCGCCGTCCACTCTGTTCCCACCAATCGGGTCTGACCCCATTTTCTACTCAAAATCACAAGATTCGTGGTCTGTCCACGATTACTTCGTCCTGCGAGGAGGTCGCCATGTACTGGGATGTAAAGACCATCAAGCCCCTACCGAACTTCCGCATTTATGTAGAGATCGAGGACGGTCGCAAGGGTATTTTCGACTTGAGCCCCTATCTCGACCACGGTGGATTTCGCGAACTTCGGGACGTTCATTATTTCAATCGGGTGGGCATTCTGTTTGGCGCGATCACTTGGCCAAACGATCAGGACATCGCCCCGGAAACCCTGCTGTCCGAAATGCTCCCGGTGGAATCAACTTGACTGCGCCGCATTCGGATAACTCCTTCCTTCACCTCCATCCCCACAACACCAACATATAACCTGTAAATAGAACGATCACCATGCCCCTGATCCAGCCTTTTCGCGGCCTGCGGCCGGCCGCCGGCCACGCTGCCGATGTCGCCGCGCCGCCCTACGACGTTCTTTCCAGTGCGGAAGCCCGCNNGCGCGCCGCCGGCAAGCCTTGCAACTTCCTGCACATCTCCAAGGCCGAGATCGACTTGCCGGTCGATACCGATCCGTATTCCCCTGCGGTNCACGCCCAATCGGCCGTCAATTTCCGCCGCCTGATCGCCGACGGCGTCCTCATCCGCGATGCGGCGCCGTGCTATTACGCCTACCGCCTGACCATGGGCGATCATGTGCAGACCGGCCTCGTCGCCGCCGCGTCGGTCGCCGACTACGACAGCAACCGCATCCGCAAGCACGAATTCACCCGCCCCGACAAGGAGGACGACCGCGTCCGCCAAGTCGAGGCGCTCTCGGCGCAGACTGGCCCGGTGCTCCTTGCCTACCCGGACGCGCCGGCGGCCGACGCGCTGATCGCCGCCGCGACCGCGGGCGAACCGGTCGCCGACGTGACGATGGACGGCGTCCGCCACACGGTCTGGGTCATCGGCGATCTGGCCGCCGTGGCCGGGTTGACCGCGGCGATCGACGCACTGCCCGCCCTCTACATCGCCGACGGCCACCACCGTTCGGCGGCGGCTTCGCGCGTCGCCGCCGGTCGCCGCGGGCAGACCAGCGCACAGGTGTTCCTGGCCGTCCTCTTTCCGGCGCACCAGATGCGCATCCTCGACTACAACCGCGTCGTGCGCGACCTGAACGGGCTGGCGCCCGAGCAATTCCTCGCCCGCGTCGGCGAACGCTTTGCCGTGACCCCGGCGGCAGGCCGCGTGCACCCCGAAAAGCCCGGCGTCGTCGGCATGTACCTCGGCGGAAGCTGGTACCGGCTGGAGATCGACCCGGCGCTGGTTCCCGCCAGCGACCCGGTTGCCCGGCTCGACGTCAGTCTGCTGTCCGAGCACCTGCTGGCACCCGTCCTCGGCATCGGCGACCTGCGGCGCGACAAGCGCATCGATTTCGTCGGCGGCATTCGCGGCCCGGCGGAACTGGAACGGCGCGTCGATAGCGGCGAGATGGCGGTCGCCTTCGCGCTGCACGCGACGCGGATGGGCGAGCTGATGGCGGTGGCCGATTCGGGCCAGGTCATGCCGCCCAAGTCCACCTGGTTCGAGCCGAAACTCGCCGACGGCCTGGTGTCGCACGTCATCGACTGATGGACCTGGTCGTCCACGGCGGCGCCGTGCCGACCTTCCTTATCGAGCGCCTGCTGGCGGCCACCGGCGCCAGCGCCGTCGTCCCGCACCCGCCGCGGGTGGTCCGGTTGAGCGATGCACGGCGCACGCCGGATTTCGCCGTGCTGCTACCCCTCATCGAGGCCGAAAGACTCGACTGGGCCTTCGTCGACCGCAACCGGCAGCTTTCCGACTTCGGGCTGATCGCCTTCGCCATGGATTCGACGCTGATCACCAGCGAATGCATCGACGAACTTGCCGATATCGCCGGGCGCAAGGCCGAGGTCTCGGCGGTGACCGAAGCAGCGATGCGCGGCGAACTCGACTACCGCGCCAGCCTGCAGCAGCGCCTCGCCCTGCTCGCCGGGCTCGATGCCCGCGTTCTGGCCCGCGTCTATGGCGAGCGCCTGGCGCTCTCGCCCGGTGCCGGCGAACTGCTCGAAGCAGCGCGCAACGCCGGGCTGCGCAGCGCCATCATTTCCGGCGGCTTCACCTATTTCACCGAGCGCCTGCGCATCGAACACGGCTTCGATTTCGCCACCGCCAACGAATTGGAGATCCGTGGCGACAGGCTGACCGGCCGCGTCGTCGGCGACATCGTCGACGCCGAGGCCAAGGCNCGCCACCTCGCCCGCCTGACCGGCGAACTCGGGCTGCACAGGGAACAGGTCATCGCCATTGGCGACGGCGCCAACGACCTGCCGATGCTGGGCGAAGCGGGCCTCTCCGTCGCCTACCGCGCCAAGGCGGCAATCCGCGCCAGCGCCGATGTCGCGATCAACTTCGCCGGTCTCGATTCGCTGCTCAACCTGCTGGCGCCGGATCGCCGGTAGGGAGCGGGCGCGGGTGGGGCTGTGCGTATTGCAGGAAGCGGCACTCGACCTGGCGGCCCGATTTCCGCTCGACAAACGTCTTGCGCACGTCGCTGATCACCGTCCATGAATCCCGACTTTGACACCCCCAAGTAACACGCCCGTCGGGAAGCCGCATGAGGCAAGGGTTTCGGCGAGGTGGCCGAAATCGGTGTGTATCTAGGCGGGGAAGGGGCTCAATCCAGATTCAGGATTGGCTTGGGCGGCTTGATGTTCAGTGCTTTCAATCGGTTAGCTGCATCTGGTGATGGCTCGGTGACCTGCCAGACCTGTCCGTTGGGACTGGACAATAGGGCGAGCTGAATGCGCTTCAGATCGTCGCGGATATTGCGCCACGTATCCTGACAAGCGTGCTCGATGGTGCGTTCAAGCAGCAGGGACAGGACGGTGATGGCGATGTGGGCATGGATGCGATGCGGCGCCCAGTGGAACACCGGCCGCATCTTCAAGCCGCTCTTCATCGTCCGCCAGGCTTCTTCCACCCGCTGCTGCTGCTTGTAGCCCAGGGCCATGTCTTCGGCGCTCAGCGTGTCGTCGTTGCTATGCACCACGAACTTGCCGTCGAAGCGCTCCAGTTCGACAATGGCCTGCCGGTCGATTGCAAGGCCGCGCTTCGTCTCCTTCAGCAGACGGCCGTAGCGGGCGCTGCTGCGCAAGGCGCACACCCGTTTCGTGTGGCTCCCCTCGACAAGAACAGACAGGCTGGCCAGTTCGGCCTCCAGTTCGGTCAGCAGTTCCTCGCGATGGGCCTTCTGGCGTTTGGCTTCCAGCGGATTGAAGCAGACCGCATAGCGCCGTCGCCGCTCGCCGTCGCCGACGATGACTTCCTTGACCTCCAGATTCTCGGCGACGGTGCGATAGCGCCCCGGGCGCGACAGAACCTCCTCGGTGACTTCGTCACCCCGGCGCATCGGCATCGCCAGCAGGTACTTGCCGCCNNCCCTGGACAGGGTCTGCAAGTTGGCCTGCGAGACCATGCCGGCGTCGCCGACGAAGAGGCAGCGGGTGAGTTGCCAGCCGCGCAAGTCGTCCTTGACCCGGGCGATGGTGGTGACATCGACCGTGTTGCCGGGGAATACCCAGTGGCGCACCGGGAATCCGTCCCGGGTGACGGCCATGCCGACGACGATCTGCGGTGCGTCACCGCGACCGTTCTTGCTGTGACCGCGCTTCCTCGGGGCGGCATAGGTCTTCTTGCCGGCCACCTGACTGCCCCGGACGTTGCCGTCCTTGTCGCCCTCATCTTCCTCGTCGCTCTCGAAGTGCAGCGAGGTGGTGTCGTAGAAGATCACCTCGACGTCCAGGTTGAGCAGATCGGCGACGCGGTGGAAGATGGCTCGTTCGATCACGTCCTTGCTCGCTTCCAGAAAGTCCATGGCGCGGTACAACTGGTGCAGTTTCAGCCCTTGTGTTCCCTCGATGTGCGCGTCTTCCTTGAGCCACTGTTCGTGGCAGTAGAGTTTCGAGGCCGGGGCACAGGCACGGTTGGCAACCAGCGCGAACAGGGCGCGCTCGACATCGAAGCCAAGGTTGCGCATGCCAGCCTGCTGCCGCACGATGGCGTCGATGCCCAGTTGCTTCCAGATGGCTTCGAGCACATAGAGGTCGCCGTAGGGCCAGGCGCAGATCAGGCGCCAATTACCCCCGGCGCCAACGATCTCTTCCGGCGAACAACGCCGCAGGATGCTCCTGGCCAGCCGACGCAGACGCTCGACTACCTCAGGATCATCGGAGCGTCCGCAGTTATGGACGATGCTGGCTTGCGATCTGCCCTTGGCGGCATCCCAGACGTTCTCCGCCAGTTGCAGGTAGGTCACGACACTGCCATCGGCTCGCCGTTGTTTGCTCTCGCGCAGGTACATGGCCCGTATCCTAGGGCCATTTGGATCAAAATATCAACAATCCATGTATCTAGGCGTTTGGCAATCCACCGCCCGGAAACCCGCACCATTACTGGGGCTCACCCAAAAATGTGCCCGAAAAGTGTCAAACTCGGGTGAATCGAGCGGGATGTTTTCCGGGAACAGCGTGTCGCCGGCGAACGGCAGCCCGATGCGGGTCAGGTAGAAGCGCTGGCAGTAGGGCCAGGCCGCCGCGTAGATCGACGCGCCGCCGATCACGAAGACGTCCTTGCCGGTGGCGGTTGCGGTCAACAGTCCTTTTTCGACCGATTCCACCTGGACACATCCCGGACGCAATGCCAGTCCGGGCTGGCTGCTGACGACGAACGAGTCGGGCGGCACGATGTCCATCGACTCGTAGGTCAGGCGGCCGATGACCAGCGCCGCCCCGGCCACCGTTTCCTCGAAATAGGCGAGCTCCTCCGGGATGTCCCATGGCAGCCAGCCGTCCAGCCCGAGCATGCCATTGCTCGCGACCGCGCCGATCGCGGCGATCATGCCCGCCGTTTCTCCCACTGCTCTCGGGTCAGCGCCAGCGAGATCGCCGGCGTGCCCTGCCCATTGTNGACGTGCGGCTTGTGCATCGAGACGAAGGCGCTGGTGACGATCGCCATCGAGAATATGGCATCCATGACTTCGAGAATGCTCGTCTCCAGGCAGATCGAATGCGGGTTGCCTTCGAGCTTGCGGATCGCCAGAAAGATCACCTCGTAGTCGATCACCTGCCGGATGTCATGCGGATCGGCGACGGCCGAAACCGGCGCCCAGGCGTCGGCATGCACGATCACCGCCTGCGGCCCGTGCTTCTCGAGCGGATTGCAGCCGGTCCGCAAATCGATGGTGGCATCGACCGATGCGCACCAGTGGTTGTCCAGCACTGAGCTTCCCTCCTGAACGCCGGCGCGGGCCGCAGCGAGACCGGGGAAAGGCTCGGCGACCGCGGGCAAGACTGACCTTTGCCGGCCCCGGAGCCGGCGACGCCGGGCAAGTATAAACCCGGCGGCGGTCAGCTCTTCATCCTGTGCATGATGTTGAGGAGTGTGTTGGGCAGACCCTTGTAGGGCGGCACGAACAGGTCGAGCGTACGCAAGGGGCTCTGCTTGAAGACAGGGCGCAATTTGGAGAAGGTGATGAAGCCCTCGTAGCCGTGATAATGACCCATCCCGCTGTTGCCGATGCCACCGAAGGGAAGATTGTGGATACCGGCCTGGATCACCGATTCGTTGATGCCGACACCACCGGAAATGGTGTTGTTCATGTAGAACTCCTGGAGGTCGGCATCGTTGCTGTAAACATAGAACGCCAGCGGCCGCGGACGGTCGCCGACGTACTCGACCACGTATTCCTTCGTCTCGTAAGTCAGGATCGGCAGCAGCGGGCCGAAGATCTCGCGCTGCATGATGTCCATGCTGTCATCGACGTTGAGCGCGATGCGCGGCGGCATGATCCGGCGCGCCTTGTCGGCTGCCGGTCCGCTGTAGAGGTCGATCAGCTGGGCACCCTTGGCGACGGCATCGGCGGCGGTTTTCTGCAGGCGGTCATAGGAGCGCTGGTCGATGACCGCCGTGTAGTCGCCGTTGTTGATGTCGGGGAAGCGCTTGCTGACGACGTCCTTCGCTTCGCTGATGAATTCGTNCACCTTGTCTTCGGGAAGAAACAGGTAATCGACGTTGGTGCAGATCTGTCCGGCATTGAGCATCTTCGCCCAGATGATGCGTTCAGCGGCGGTGCGGATCGGGTAATCGGGCGCCACGACACATGGTGACTTGCCGCCCAGTTCGAGCGTGACCGGCGTCAGGTTTTTCGCGGCATTGGCCATCACTGCCTTGCCGGTGGCGGGCGAGCCGGTGAAGAAGATGTGATCGAAAGGCAGCGATGTGAACTGGGGACCACGACCGCCACCATCCTCGAAGAAGGCGAGCTTGTCTTCCGGGAAATACTTTCCTGATACCCGCTTGAGCAACATGGCCAGAGTGTTCGAGTTCTCGGACATCTTGATCATCGCCCGGTTGCCGGCGGCGAAGACGCCGATCAGCGGCTGAAAGGTCATCGCTATCGGGAAGTTCCAGGGCACGACGATGCCGACGACGCCTACCGGCTGCGGAAAGGTCCAGGCCTTGGCCAGGGGATACTGGGTCGGATCGAGAGAGCGCTGATGCGGCTTCAGCCACTTCTTCAAATGGTTTATGGTATCTAGGATCGCTTCCTGCGCCATGTAGGTCTCGGCGAACTTGGTTTCGAACCGGCAACGATGGCCGTAATCCTTGTCGATGGCGGCGACGATCTCCTCGTGGTTGTCAACCAGCAAGCGGTGAAGGCCTCGCAGGTCGGCGCGGCGCTCCTCGAGGCCGGGGTTCATGTTGCGCTTGTACGCAGCCTGCTGTTTCTGCAGGACGCTCAGGAATTCAGCCGGGATGGCCAGCGGATCTATTACGGGATTCTTGGTCATTTTGTCTTAACCTCGGTAGCGGCCTGGGTGGCCGCGATTTCGTCTTTCAAATCGTGGGCGCGCTTGATCAGGAAAGCGCGGATCCTTTCTATGTCACTCGTCTCCAGGCGGTCGCCGAAGGGCGGCATGCCCAGATGCGAACGGGCGCCATGGACGATGGCCTCGAACTGCTTGTGCTTTTCCGCGTCCAGGTAACGCAGATCGGGAATCACGTTGGCGCTCATGGCGCCGAAACCGTGGCAGGCGCCACAGTTGTCGGCAAACAGTTTGCGTCCGGCCTGCACCGTCTCGACGTCGGCGGTTTGCGGCGGCGGCGCCGGCGGGTGAANCACGCGACGCCTGACCTCGGGCATCGCCGCGGTACCGCCGAGCTTGAAGACGAACAGGCGCGAGTCGGGCACGACCGGCGAGCGCTGGGCGATGGCGCCGAAGGCGATCGGGAAGGCGCCGCCCCAGCCGACGTTGAAGGCGACGTACTGCTCGCCCCTGACCTCATAGGTCACCGGCCCGGCGACCACGCCGCTGCTGACTTCGCGCTGCCACAGCTTCCTGCCGCTGTCAGCCGCGTAGGCGACCAGTTCGCCGTGCGTCGTGCCCTGGAAGACCAGATTGCCGCCGGTGGTCATGGTGCCGCCATTCGACATCATCGGGTAGGGCACCGACCAGACTTCCTTCTGCTGCACCGGGTCCCAGGCCTGCAACTTGCCGGTGAAGAGATTGGCCAGTTCGTCCAGCCCCTTCCTGTCCTCGGGCACCGCCGGCATTTCGACGCCAAGATTGGGAATCCCCCTGGCCGGCTTGCGTGCCGCCTTCAGCGGATCGTAGCGCTCGGCAGTGGTGTGCTGCGGAATGTACACGAGGCCGGTCTGCGGGTTGAAGCTCATCGGATGCCAGTTGTGCGCACCCTGCGAACCCGGGAAGACCAGCTTGGCCTCGCCCCTGGTCCAGTAATCCGCCGCTTCCGCATCGAAGACCGGACGGCCGGTGGTCTTGTCGATCCCCTTGGCCCAGGTGACGATAGAGCCGAATTTCTCGGCCGAGATGAACTGGCCGGTAGCGGCATCGAGGACGTAGAAGAAGCCGTTCTTCGGCGCCTGCATGACGACCTTGCGTGGCTTGCCGTCGATCGGCAGCGTGGCGACGATGATGTCCTGGGTGGCGGTGTAGTCCCAGGCGTCGCCGGGCGTCGTCTGGTAGTGCCAGACGTACTTGCCGGTGTCCGGCCTGACGGCGACGATCGACGACAGGAACAGGTTGTCGCCCCTGCCCTCCGAGCGCAGGCCGTAGTTCCAGACCGAACCGTTGCCGGTGCCGATGTAGAGCAGGTCGAGTTCGGGGTCGTAGGCCATCGCGTTCCACGCCGTGCCGCCGCCGCCCTGCTTCCAGTACTGGTCGCCGAACCAGGTCTTGCGGATCATGGTGATGGTGTCGCTCTCGTCGCCCTTGGCCGGATCGCCCGGCACGGTGAAGAAGCGCCAGGCCTGCTTTCCCGTCGCCGCCTCGTAAGCCGTGACATAGCCGCGCACGCCGAATTCGGCGCCGCCGTTGCCGATGACGACCTTGCCCTTGACGATGCGCGGCGCCCCGGTGATCGTGTAGTTGCGCTCGTGGTCGATGACGGTGTCGACCGACCAGACCTTCCTGCCGGTCCTGGCGTCAAGCGCAACGAGCCGGCCGTCGTAGACGCCGACATAGACCCGGCCCTTCCAGACGGCGACGCCGCGGTTCGCCGCATCGCAACAGCCGCTGCCCTGGATTCCGCGATAGACCTCGGGGTCGTATTTCCACAGCAGCTTGCCGCTGGTCGCATCGAGCGCATAGACCATGCTGTAGGCGCCGGTGGTGTAGAGCACGCCATCGACGACGATCGGCGTGGCCTCGACGACGCGGTCGAGGTCATACTTGAACTGCCAGGCGAGGCCCAACCGATCGATATTCCTGTCGTTGACCCTGGCCAACGGCGAGAAGCGCTGCTCGCCGTAGGTGCGGCCATGGCTCATCCAGTTGCCGGGCTCCCTGTCGGCAGCGATCAACCGCGCGGCATCCACCGCTGCTGGCTTTCCCGCGGCACCGGCCAACACCGTACCGAACAGTAGCCACAGACCGCTGACGATGGCGACGACGCGATGGGTGATTGTCATTGGCTGCTCCTTGACGATGTTCGAGAGAGGCAACGCATTCGCTCACTCAACCACTTCATATCATGAAGATGCCCCGCAAAAACTTGTCACTTGCGGACATTTTCTTGTTATGTTGCAAAAATCAGCCGACAGGAAAGCCGATGGCACACCAGCTTCGCGCGCAATCGATCATCGGATTCGCACCACTCGTTGCGGAACTGGGCGGCGACCCGTTGCAGCTGCTGCGCAGCGCAGGACTGAATCCTGCCGAACTCGAGAGGCCGGACATCTACATTTCGCATCGCGCCTTCATCCAGCTGCTCGAAGACGCCGCCAGCAAGTTGCGCTGCCCCGATTTCGGCCTGCGCCTGCTCGACCGCCAGGACCTGAGCGTCCTCGGGCCGATCGCGCTGGCGGCGCAACATGCTGCCGATCTGCGCGAAGCCCTCGACTGCTTCGCCCGCTACATCCACGTGCAGGGCAGCGCATTGCGCCTTTACCTGCTGCCGCAGGCCGATCCGGGACAGGTCATGATCGCGGTCGACCTCAGGCTGCGCCGGCAGATCGCCCGCCGCCAGCAGGTGGAACTGGCGGTGGGCCTGGCGCACAAGGCAATCGACCTGCTGACGGGTGGCATGTGCAAGCCACTGGCGATCTGCCTGCCGCATTCGCGGATCGCCCCGCTGCGCAGTTACCGCGAACGCCTGCACGGCAAAGTCCTGTTCGAGCAGCCCGGCGCCGGCATCCGCATTTCGCGCCAGGATCTCGACCTGCCGCTCAAGGATCGCCATGCCGAACTCGCCGCCGCGGCACTGACCTATCTGCAGAGCCAGTACGGTCGCGGCGAGGAACGCCTGGCCGTCCGCGTCCGGGCGCTGATCCGGCCTCTGCTGGCGGCGGGGCGCTGCGGTGTCGACAATATTGCCGCGTCGCTGGCCATGCACCCGCGCACCCTGCATCGCCGCCTGGCGCGCGAGGGCGCCCGTTTCGACGAGATCAAGGACGACGTGCGCAGGGAGATGGCGAGATCGCTGATCGCCCAGGCTGGATTGTCGCTGACCCAGATCGCCGGCGCTCTCGGCTACGCCGAACAGTCGGCGTTGTCGCGCAGTTGCGTGCGCTGGTTTGGTGACTCCCCGCGCCGTTTGCGCCAACTGACGGACGCCAGCCGGCCGGTTGCAGCGCCACAGGCATGACCGACGGAAAAGCAATACATTCGATAAATTCGCTTCGCTTGTGCAGACTGCACCCGAAATTCATATACCTGACCATTGCCGGAGGAGGCACCGAATGAATGAGAAGATGAACGGCGCCCAGTCGCTCGCCAGGACGCTGGTCAATTGCGGGGTCGATGTGTGCTTTGCCAACCCCGGCACGTCCGAGATGCATTTCGTCGCGGCGCTGGATTCGATTCCCGGAATCCGGCCGGTGCTCTGCCTGTTCGAAGGCGTGGTGACCGGGGCGGCCGACGGCTACGGACGGGTCGCCGGCAAGCCCGCCGCGACTCTGCTCCACCTCGGCCCCGGCCTGGCCAATGGCCTGGCCAACCTGCACAACGCCCGTCGTGCCGCGACGCCGATCGTCAATGTTGTCGGCGATCATGCAACCTATCACCTGCAATACGACGCGCTGCTGACATCCGACATCGTCGGCTTCGCCCGTCCGGTATCATCGTGGATCCACGAGTCGAAGAGCGCCAAGACCGTCGCGGGCGATGCCGCCCGTGCCGTCCAGGCCGCGCGCTCCGCTCCCGGCGGAATTGCCACCCTGGTCCTGCCGGCGGATACCGCGTGGAACGCCGCCGACCATGCCGCCCAGGCGCTTCCCGACATCGGGCCGGCGGCGGTCGGCACCGATGCCATCGAGAACGTGGCGAAACTGCTGCGCAACGGCAGGAAGTCGGCCCTGCTGCTGCGCGGCCCGGCGCTGCACGGCGCCGGCCTCGAAGCCGCCGGCCGCGTGCAGGCGGGAAGCGGCGCCCGCCTCTTCTGCGACACCTTCGCCCCGCATTCCGAACTCGGCGCCGGCCGCGTGCCGGTCGAGCGCATTCCCTATTTCGCCGAGCAGATCGTGGCGTTCCTGCAGGGCATCGAGCAGATCATTCTGGTCGGTTCGAAGCCGCCGGTGTCCTTCTTCGCCTATCCGGGCAAGCCGAGCTGGTGTGCTCCGGAGGATTGCGATTTCAGCTATCTGGCGCAACCGCATGAGGACGCCGTCACGGCGCTACGGGACCTGGCCGATGCGCTGGGGGCCCCGGCCGAGCCGGCGCTGCGCATTCCGCTCAGGCTTCCCGGACTGCCGGGAGGCGCGCTCACCGCCTTGAGCGTGGCGCAGGTCATCGCCCACCTGACACCGGAAAATGTCATCTTCGCCGAGGAGGCACTGACATCGAGTCTGCCCTTGTTGATCAACCTTGCCCAGGCGCGGCCGCACACGCACCTGCCGCTGACCGGCGGCTCGATCGGCGAGGGCTTGCCGCTGGCCGTCGGCGCGGCTCTGGCAGCGCCCGGGCGCAAGGTCATCTGCCCGCAAGGCGACGGTAGTGCTGCCTACACGATGCAGGCCTTGTGGACCATGGCGCGCGAACAGCTCGACGTGACCACGGTGATCTACGCCAATCGCTCGTATGCGATCCTGAACATCGAGCTGCAACGGGTCGGCATCGGCAGCGCGGGTGCCCGGGCCTTGTCGATGCTCGACCTGCACAATCCGGAAATGAACTGGACACAGATCGCCACTGGCCTCGGGGTCGAGGCCAGTCGCGCGACGACTGCCGAGGAGTTCGCGGCGCAGTACGAATCGGCGATGAAGAACAAGGGGCCGCGCCTGATCGAAGCGATGATTTGAGGGAGATCGCGATGAACCTGACCGAGTCGCTGCGGCAAATCGTCGGCGCGAACGGCGTCCTCGACGCTGCCGATGTCGCCACCCGTTCCGCCGGCTACCTGCGCCCGGACAACCTCAAGGCCGCCGCGCTGGTGCGCCCGGCGAACACCGATGAAGTTGCGCAGGTGATGCGCTGGTGTTTCGCCAACAAGGTCGGCGTCGTCACGCACGGCGGCCTGTCCGGCCTGGTCCACGGCAGCGACGCCGGCCCGGACGAAATCATCCTGTCGCTCGAGCGCATGCGCGGCATCGAGGACATCGACCCGGTGCAGCGCACGGCGACCGTGCAGGCCGGCGTAGTGCTGCAGGCGCTGCAGGAGGCCGTCGATCAGCACGACCTGGCCTTCCCGCTCGACCTCGGCGCCCGCGGCTCGGCCACCCTGGGCGGCAACGCGGCGAGCAACGCCGGCGGCAACCGGGTGATCCGCTACGGAATGACGCGCGAGATGGTGCTCGGCATCGAGGTGGTCATGGCCGACGGGACCATCGTCTCTTCGCTCAACCACCTGATCAAGAACAATGCCGGCTACGACCTCAAGCACCTGTTCATCGGCTCCGAGGGAACGCTCGGCGTCATCACCCGCCTGGTCCTCCGCCTGCGGGAAAGACCGACGACGACCAACATGGCCTTTGTCGGACTCGACAGTTTCGCCGCCGTCGCCCGCTTCCTCAAACACATGGATAGTGGCCTGGGCGGCACCCTTTCGGCCTTCGAGGTCATGTGGCAGTCGTTCTACCGCCTGGTCACGACGGCGCCAGCCAGGGGACAGCCGCCGATTGCCCAGGACTACCCCTACTACGTGCTGGTCGAGAGCCAGGGCGCGGACCGGCAGCTGGATGCTGCGCGCTTCAACAGCGCCATGGAGTCGGCATTCGAATCCGGCCTCATCGTCGACGCGGCCATCTCGCAGTCGGACGCCGACTGTCATGCATTCTGGTCGCTGCGCGACGATGTCGAGCAGGTGATGCGCGGCGGGCTGCCGGTGGTCTTCGACATCTCGCTGCCGATCAGCGAAATGGAGAACTACGTGGACAATCTCCGCGCGGCGCTGCCCGGTGCGATCGGCGAACACAGGCTGTGGATCTTCGGGCACCTCGGCGATGGCAACCTGCACGTGATCGTCCAGGTCAGGCCGCAGGACTACATGGCATCGCGGCCGAAGATCGAGGCGCTGGTCTATTCGCCGTTGGCCGCCTTCCGTGGCTCGGTATCGGCCGAGCACGGCATCGGCCTCGAAAAGAAGCCCTACCTGAAGGTCAGTCGCAGCGAAGCCGAGATCGCGCTGATGCGCACCCTGAAGGCGGCGCTCGACCCGCGAGGCATTCTCAATCCCGGCAAGATTTTCTGAAGGAGTCATGGTGGGCCGTACCCTGAACATTCTGCCGGCGACGACGCTCGACTACCGTCGTCTCGCCGAGAAGCGGCTACCGCGCTTCCTCTTCGACTACATCGACGGCGGCGCCAACGACGAGATCACGCTGGCCGCCAACGTCAGCGACTTCCGGAAAATCCGCATCCGGCAGCGGGTCCTGAGAGACGTCTCGAACATCGACACCGCGACGCTGCTCGCCGGCGAGCCGGCGGCCATGCCGGTCATCCTGGCGCCGGTCGGCATGGCCGGCCTCTACGCCCGGCGCGGCGAGGTGCAGACGGTGCGCGCGGCCAACGCGAAAAACGTGCCGTTTACGCTGTCGACCGTGGGCATCTGCACGCTCGACGAGGTGGCGGCGGCGGCGACCCAGCCCTTCTGGTTCCAGCTCTACATGATCCGCGACCGCGGCACGGTCAGGAATCTGCTCGAGCGGGCGCAGGGCGTCGGCTGCACGACGCTGGTGTTCACCGTCGACCTGCCGCTGGCCGGCATGCGCCACCGCGACACGCGCAACGGCATGCTCGACGATTCGCTCCGCGGCAAGCTCGGCAAGGTCTGGCAGCTCGGCACCCGGCCCGGCTGGATCTACGATGTCGGGGTGCGCGGCAAGCCGCACAGCTTCGGCAACCTCGCCCACCTGGTTCCCGACCCGACCGACCTCAAGGCCTACCGCTCATGGATCGACGCCCAGTTCGACACGTCGGTGACCTGGAAGGACATCGAGTGGCTGCGCGGCATCTGGAAAGGCAGGCTGATCCTCAAGGGCATCCAGGAGCCGGACGATGCCCTGGCAGCGGCCGGGGTCGGCGCCGACGGGGTGGTCGTGTCGAACCACGGTGCGCGCCAGCTCGACAGCGTAAATTCCTCGATCTCCAAACTGCCCGGGGTTGTCGCAGCGGTCGGTGAACGCCTGGAGGTCACNGTCGATGGCGGCGTGCGCAGCGGGCTCGACGTCTTCAAGGCCGTCGCCCTCGGCGCCCGCGGCGTCATGATCGGCCGTCCCTGGGCCTGGGCGCTGGCCGCCGGGGGCGAGGCAGCCGTCGCCGCCCTGCTCGCCACCTTCAGGAGGGAACTCGAGGTCGCCATGGCGCTTTCCGGCGTCACGACGATCGGGCAGATTGGCCCGGATCAAATCGACCCGGCCTGATCTCCGGGCGTGGCGCACCCAGGCCATTGACGGCATCTCAGGGACAACCGGCAGAATCGCGGTGACGCCGTTGCCGGCGTTGCCAGCTTGGTGATGACCCAATTCGCCGGCAAGTTCTGTATGATTCCCGCTTCTGGACTTGCGGCAGCCGACATGGAAGTAAGCCTCCGCTGGAAGTCCCCGTCGTGGCGAGCGGCGCAAGCGCGGGCCATGAACATCCGGGAGCGGGCCGGCACGCCCGGCTGCCCGAAGTTGATGAGGAATCAGGGTTGGCAAGGACCGCGGGCATCGGGAGAGTGCCTGCAGTCCCGCAGAAAGGAGTCANNTCACGTGATCTATCTCGCTGCTTTAGTCGTGCTCGCCACCCTCGTCGCCATGGCGTCGGGGCGGGTTCCTGCCGTCCTCGCGCTGGCTTCGGCGATCTGCATCGCCGGCGTCACCGGCCTGGCCCCGGTGCCGGCGCTCCTCGCCGGATTGAGCAATGGCGGGATCATCACCGTCGCGGCGATGCTCGTCATCGCCAAGGGCATCGTCCATACCGGCGCGGTATCGCGGGTCACCTGGGCGCTGCTGTCGTCCGTCACCAGCGCGCAGCAGGCCGTGCGTCGTCTGGCGCTGCCCATCGGTACCGGCTCCGGCCTGATGAACACCACCCCGATCGTCGCCATGCTCGTTCCGGCGGCCAAGGAACTGGAGCAGAACCGCGGCATCAACGCGCGCGAGGTGCTGCTGCCCGTCGCGCACATCACGACCCTGGCCGGCTCGGTAACCCTGATCGGCACTAGTTCGAACCTGCTCATCGCCGGTATCGCAGCGCCGGCGGGCATCGACATGACGATGCTGTCGTTCGCCCCGGTGGCACTGCCGGTCGCCATCGTCGGCGCGGTGATCGTCTATCTGACCGCGCCGCTGATGCTGCGCGGCCANGGGGAAACCGCAGCGGCGACCCGCGACTGGCGGGTCGAGATCCCGGTCTCGGGGAAGGCGCTGGCGATTGGCCGGGTGGCCGCGGACTTCGGGATCGATCAGACGCAACAGTACGCCCTCGATGCCATCCGGCGCTGGGATAACGACATCGATCCGTCCTCAGTGATCGAGGCCGGCGACATCCTGGTCTTCTCGGCGACCGAGGGTGGCGTGACTGCCTTGTGGGGCAGCCCGCTCTTCGGCCTGGCCGAGCAGCGCCTTTACCGGGTTTCCGTCGGCTCGGGTGCCAACGGGACGGTGCGCGACTTCGAGACCGACGGGGGCATCCACGTCATCGCGGCGCGGACCACCACCGCCCTCGCCGACACCGAGGTGCGCCCGGGCGCCACCGCCTACGTGACCGCACCGAAAAAGTCCCTGCTCGTCGACCAGCCGGATGTGACGCTGTTCGAGCGCGCCGCCGGACTGACCCCGCAACCGGCCAAGACCGCAATCGCCCTTGCCATCCTGGTTTCCGTCATCGTCTCGGCGTCCTTCGGCCTGGTCCCGGTCGAACTGGCCTCTATGACCGGCGCCGTGCTCATGGTGATCACCGGCATCCTCAAGCCGAAGTCCGCCGTGCGGGCCCTCGACTGGAACGTCTTGTTCATCCTCGTCGGGTCGGTGGCGCTCGGCGCCATCGTCGTCGAGAGCGGGCTCGCCAGGGTGCTCGCCGACACCATCAGGCAGGTTGCGGGAGGCAGCGTGCTGGGCGTCGTCATCGTCTTTGCCGTGACGACGGCGATCGTGACCAACCTCGTCACCAATGCCGCCGCCGCGTCGATCCTTACCCCGGTGGCGATCGGCATAGCCGGCGAACTCGGCATCAACCCGGTGACGCTCCTGGCGCTGATCGGGACCTGCATCTCGTTCACCTTCATCAATCCGTTCAGCCACCAGTCGAACCTGATGGTCATGCAGCCCGGCGGCTACACCTCGGCCTCGTTCGCCAGATTCGGCGTCCCGCTGGTGGCCGGCGTGCTGGTGACGGTCGTCGTCGTTGCCTACCTGCTGCTGCAATTGCAGATGCGTTCATAGTCCCGGCCGACTCGGCGAAGGTTGCGCGCCAAGGCCAACGCGCCGGGGTAACGGCATAGGGTTGAGCGGCCCCGCCTGCCGACCTTCGTCTGCCCGCGCGAAGTGTGCGAGCAAGTGGCTTGCCGGCGAGTGGCCTGCCGGCTTTGCCCTTTGTGCTGCCGGTGGTATAAGACGCGCACGCCATGACCTTCGTCCGCTGCCTCGCCCTCGTCCTCCTGCTCGTCGCCGTGCCGTTGCGCGCGGAGCAGATCCATGTCGCCGCCGCCGCCGACCTGCGCTTCGCAATGGACGAGATCGTCGCCCTCTTCCGGAAAGCCCATCCGGGCGCCGGCGTCGAGGTCAGCTACGGATCGTCGGGAAAGTTCTACGCGCAGATCCGCAACGGCGCGCCCTTCGACCTCTTCTTTTCGGCCGACATCGAGCTTCCCGAGAAACTTGTCGCGGCCGGCCTTGCCGGCTCCGAAGTCCGGCCCTACGCGCTCGGCCGCATCGTCGTCTGGCGTCCGGACAGCGACGCCCCGCCGCTGACACTGGCCGACCTGGCGCGGCCGGAAATCCGGCGCATCGCCATCGCCAACCCCAAGCACGCCCCGTACGGCATGCGCGCGGTCGAGGCGCTGACGGCGGCGCAAGTCCGGGATGCAGTGGAAAGCCGCCTGGTCCTCGGCGAGAACATCGCCCAGGCCGCGCAATTCGTGCAGACCGGCAACGCCGACGCCGGCATCATCGCCCTGTCGCTGGCGCTGGCGCCGGCATTCGCCGGCAAGGGCAGCTACACGCTGATCCCTGACACGATGCACCAGCCCCTGCGCCAGGGCTTCGTGATCCTCAGGCACGGCGAGGACAAGGCGCTGGCCAGGACCTTTGCCGACTTCTTCGCCGATGCCGATGTCCGCCGCATCATGAGCCGTTACGGGTTCTCGATGCCGGCTCCCGGTCGCGTCCGCTAGGGCCATGGAAAGCAGTGACCTCGCTGCCGTCTGGCTGACCATCAAGCTGGCCAGCGTGGTCACCGTCCTGCTGCTGCTGCTGGGCACGCCGATCGCCTGGTGGCTGGCGCGCACCCGCTCGCGGCTGAAGGGCGCCGTCGGCGCCGTCGTCGCGCTGCCGCTGGTGCTGCCGCCGACCGTGCTCGGCTTCTACCTGCTGCTCGCCCTGGGGCCGAACGGCCCGATCGGGCAACTGACCCAGGCGCTCGGCCTTGGCCTTCTTCCCTTCACCTTCCCCGGACTGGTCATCGCCTCGGTATTTTATTCGCTGCCCTTCGTCGTCCAGCCGATCCAGAACGCCTTCGAGGCGATCGGCGAACGCCCGCTGGAAGCCGCCGCCACGCTGCGCGCCGGCCCGTGGGATGCCTTCTGGTCGGTGGCCGTGCCGCTCGCCCGGCCGGGTTTCATCTCGGGCGCGATCCTCGGCTTCGCCCATACCGTCGGCGAATTCGGCGTCGTGCTGATGATCGGCGGCAACATTCCCGGCGAGACGCGCGTCGTCTCGGTGCAGATCTACGATCACGTCGAGGCGCTCGAATACGCGCAGGCGCACTGGCTCTCCGCCGGCATGGTGCTGTTCAGCTTCGTCGTGCTGCTGGCGCTGTACACGTTCAACCCGGCNACGAAGAAAGGCGGGATGAGTTCGGATATTCGCGCCCGCTTCCGGGTCGACCGCCGCGACTTCAGGCTCGCGGTCGACCTGACCCTGCCGGGGAGCGGCGTCACGGCGCTGTTCGGCCCGTCCGGCTCGGGCAAGACGACCTGCCTGCGCGCCATGGCCGGCCTCGAGCGCGCCGCGGACGGCCTGTTCGCCATCGGCGATACGGTCTGGCAGGATGAAGGCGGAAGACACTTCGTTCCCACGCACCGCCGCGCCGTCGGCATGGTCTTTCAGGAGGCCAGCCTTTTTCCGCATCTTTCGGTACGCGGAAACATGGAATTCGGCCAAAAACGGGTGTCGACCGCCACTGCCGGCTTTGCGTTGCCGGATGTCGCCGACATGCTGGGCATCGCGCACCTGCTCGCACGCATGCCCGACCAGTTGTCCGGCGGCGAGCGCCAGCGCGTCGCCATTGCCCGCGCCCTCCTCGCCGCGCCACGGATCCTGCTGCTGGACGAGCCGCTGTCCGGACTCGACCTCGCGCGCAAGCGGGAAGTCCTGCCGTATCTGGAACGCCTGCACCGCCAACTGGCCATCCCGGTCATCTACGTCAGCCACGCCCACGACGAGGTCGCCCGCCTGGCCGATCACATCGTCCTCCTCGACCACGGCAGCGCCGTCGCCAGCGGGCCGCTCAACGCCGTGCTGGGGCGCATCGACCTGCCGGCCGCCTTCGCCGACGATGCCGGCGTCGTCATCGAAACCGTCGTCGCCGGACACGAGGACGACGAACTGACCCGGCTCGAATTCCGCGGTGGTCACATCCTTGTGTCGCGCCGCGGCGAGCCGGTCGGCACGCCGCTGCGCTGCCGCATCCTCGCCCGCGACGTCAGCCTGGCGCTGGTCCCGCAAACTCAGGTCAGCATCCTCAACTGTGTCGGCGCGCGCGTCGTCGACCTCGCCGCCACCGGCACGCCGGGCCATGTCATGGTCCGTCTCGACGTTGCCGGCAACCCGCTGCTGGCCCGCATCACGAAACGTTCGGCGCAGCGCCTCGGCATTTCNCCCGGCCTCGCGCTCTGCGCGCAGATCAAGTCGGTGGCGTTGCTCGGGTAGCCCGCGGCCACGGCCGTTCATCATGAACGGGCCAAGCGCCGATTTCGCCGGGCACTGCATTCCCGCCGGCCTTGCACCCGTCCATGAGTGCGGCATCGAATCGCTCGACCCCTTTCTTCCGCTGCCCAACGCGAAGTTTCCACGTCAGGTAGAATCAGGCATCGCGAAACGATGCCGATCCGGCCGCATCGGACGATACCCGCAATTGCCTGCCCCGTGAACAAGACCCAGATCGCCGAATTCTATTCCCGCCTGGCAGCTGCCAACCCGGCGCCGGCTACCGAACTGGAATACGCGACGCCGTTCCAGTTGCTGGTCGCCGTCATCCTCTCGGCGCAGGCGACCGATGTCGGGGTCAACAGGGCGACGGCGCGGCTCTTCGCGGTCGCGCCGACCGCCGAGGCGATGCTGGCGCTCGGCGAGGTGGGTCTCGCCGAATACATCAGGACCATCGGCCTGTTCCGCACCAAGGCGAGGAACGTCATCGCCGCCTGCCGCCTGCTGGTCGAGCGGCATGGCGGCGCGGTCCCCGAGGAGCGTGCCGCGCTCGAGGCGCTACCCGGCGTCGGGCGCAAGACCGCCAACGTCGTCCTCAACACCGCCTTCGGCCAGCCGACGATCGCCGTCGACACGCACATTTTCCGCGTCGGCAACCGGACCGGTCTCGCGCCCGGCAAGACCCCGCTCGCCGTCGAGCAGAAGCTGCTCAAGGTCACGCCGCCGCAGTTCGCTAGGGATGCGCATCACTGGCTCATCCTGCACGGGCGTTACGTGTGCAAGGCACGCAAGCCCGAATGTGGCCGCTGCGTCGTCGCCGACCTTTGCCAATACGAGGGCAAGGCGGCATGAGGGTCGCAAGTGGCCTCGCCAGCGGCCCGCAGCCGACGATGGACCTGGCCGCCCTGGCTGTCCGCCATGCGCTGCGGGCGGCCGGCCTCGAACGCGCCGACAGCGTCGTGCTGTTTCTCACCCGCGACTACCTGCGCCACGCGCAACCGGCGATCGTCGCCGCCGCCCGCGCCGCCGGCACGCTGCAGGTCAGCGGATGCACCGCCTACGGGCTGGTGACGGAAGATGGCTGGCTGTTCGACCAGCCGGGGGCGGCGGCGCTGGTCATTGCCGATGCCGCGCCCGGCGCCGCCGGCCCGCGGCACGAGCCGCTGCTCTCGTTCTCCGGCCACCCTGCCCTACCCTACGGCTGGCAGGCGCCGCCCGTGCGCGTCGGGCTGCTCGACGCCGCGGCCGTGACCTGGTCGCACGGACGGCTGGCCGGCGAGACGGGAGCCGAACTGCTGCTGGTGGGCATCCATTCCCGGATCGCCTGCTCGCCCGGCCTGCGCTTGCTGGGCCCGCCGCTCATGGTCGACGCCGTCGCCGGCTACGATCTGTGCGAGGTTGGCGGCCTCACGGCGATCGGCAGTCTGCGGCGCAGCCTGCCGGCCGAATTGCGCGCGGAGCCGCCGCTGCACCAGATCGCGGTGGCGCGCCAGCCGGGGACGCCCGCTGTCGCCATCCTCGCGGCCAACGCCGACGGCTCGCTGACCCTGGCCGAGGCGCTGGCGACCGGCGAACCGGTGCGCTGGGCCATCCGCCAGCCGTTGAGCGCCGAGCAGGACATGCGGCAGTCGCTGCTGGCTGCGGTNCGACCCGGGAAAAGGCCCGATTTCGCGCTGATGCTTTCCTGCCTCGGCCGCGGCCCGCTGTTCTACGGCAACGACGACCGCGACCTGCTCGCCTTCCACGAGATCTTCCCCGGCGTCCCGCTGGTCGGCGCTTACGGCAGCGGCCAGATCGCCCCTGCCGGCGACGGCAACCGCCTGTTCCAGAATGCCGTCGTCACCCTGCTTTGCGAAAGCGCCCATGTTTAACCCGTCCCGCGACCAGGTCCGCCAGTTCTTCTGCACGGCCTGGAAGAAGCACCGGGAGCGCCTGCCGCTGGTCGGCGCCGAAGTCACCGCCGCCGACATCGCCGCGCGCCACCCCGAATATCACGCCCTGCTCGCCGACAGCGCCGGCGCGCTGGAAAGGGAATGGACGCCCGAAGGCGGGCAGATGAATCCCTTTCTCCATCTCTCGCTGCATCTTGCCATTCACGAGCAGGTCAGCATCGACCAGCCGCCGGGGATCCGAGCGGCGTTCACCCGCCTGCGCGCGAAAATGGACCCCCACGCCGCCGAGCATGTGCTCCTCGAATGCCTCGGTGAAACCATCTGGCGCGCCCAGCGCAGCGGCGGCCCCATGGATGCGGCGGCCTACCTCGACCAGATCAACGGCAGCGCCAGCCAGACTTGAGGATGCCACAGTGAAATTCGAAGGTACCGACTCCTACGTCGCCACACGCGACCTGACCCTCGCCGTCAGTGCCGCCAACGTCCTGCAGCGCCCGCTGCTGATCAAGGGCGAGCCGGGCACCGGCAAGACCCTGCTCGCCGAGGAGGTCGCGCGGGCGCTCGCCATGCCGCTGTTCCAGTGGCACATCAAGTCGACGACAAAGGCGCAGCAGGGACTCTACGAATACGATGCCGTCTCGCGCCTGCGCGACTCGCAGCTCGGCGACCCGCGGGTCGAGGACATCGCCCACTACATCGTGCCCGGCGTCCTCTGGCAGGCCTTCGAGTGCGAACAGCGCCCGGTCGTCCTGATCGACGAGATCGACAAGGCCGACATCGAGTTTCCCAACGACCTGCTGCGGGAACTCGACCGCATGGAATTCTTCTGCTACGAACTCCATCGCACGATCAAGGCCCGCCACCGGCCGCTGATCATCATCACGTCAAACAACGAAAAGGAGTTGCCCGACGCCTTCCTGCGTCGCTGCTTCTTCCACTACATCAGGTTTCCCGACAAGCAGACGATGACGCGCATCGTCGACGTCCATTTCCCGGCGCTCAGGCGCGACCTGCTGCGCGAGGCGCTGGAGGTCTTCTTCGACCTGCGCGAAGTGCCGGGCCTCAAGAAGAAGCCGTCGACCAGCGAACTGCTCGACTGGCTGAAGCTGCTGCTGGCCGAGGACATCCCGCCCGAGGCGCTGCGCGCGAAGGACGCGAAGGACGCGATTCCGCCCATGCACGGCGCCCTGCTCAAGAACGAGCAGGACGTCCATCTCTTCGAGCGCCTGGCGTTCATGGCCCGGCGCAAGTAAGTGCTGGTCGACTTCTTCCTGCACCTCAAGGCCCGCCAGCTTCCGGTCTCGACCAAGGAGTTGCTGGCCCTGCTCGAGGCGCTGCAGGCGCGGCTGGTTGGCGCCAGCCTCGACGACTTCTACCTGCTGGCGCGCGTCAT
Source organism: Dechloromonas sp. (assembly GCA_013693915.1). GTDB lineage: Bacteria > Pseudomonadota > Gammaproteobacteria > Burkholderiales > Rhodocyclaceae > Azonexus. The sequence goes on from CP059264.1 coordinate 2,718,535, forward strand.
CCTGGTCAAGGACGAGGCGCTCTACGACCGCTTCGACCGTGCGTTCGGCGAATACTTCAANGGGGTCGAGGCGCTGCCCGGGCTGGAGGCGATGATTCCCGAGGAATGGCTGGAACTGGCGGCCAGGCGCCATCTTTCCGAAGAGGACCGGCTCAAGCTGCAAAAACTCGGCTACGAAAAGCTGTTCGAGCAGTTCCGGCAACGCCTCGCCGAACAGAAGGAACGCCACGCCGGCGGCAGCAAGTGGATCGGCACCGCCGGCACCTCGCCCTACGGCCATGGCGGCTATCATCCGGAAGGCATCCGCATCGGCGGCGAGTCGGCCGGCAACCGGACGGCGATCAAGGTCTGGGAGCAGCGCGAGTTCAGGAACCTCGACGATTCGGTCGAACTCGGCGTGCGCAACATCAAGGTCGCGCTCCGCCGGCTACGCCGCTTCGCCCGCCAGGGCGCGGCGACCGAACTCGACCTCGACGGCACCATCGCCGGCACCGCCCGCAACGCCGGCTGGCTCGATCTGCACATGCGCCCGGAACGGCACAACGCGGTCAAGGTCCTGCTCTTTCTCGACATCGGCGGCTCGATGGACGACCACATCGCCGCCTGCGAGGAACTNTTTTCAGCCGCGCGCAGCGAGTTCAAGCACCTCGAGCATTTCTATTTCCACAACTGCGTCTATGAGGGCGTGTGGAAGGACAACCGCCGGCGCCACGGCGAGCGGATGCCGACCTGGGACGTGATCCATACCTACGGCGCCGACTACAAGCTGATCTTTGTCGGCGACGCGACGATGAGTCCCTACGAGATCGCCCGGCCCGGCGGCAGCGTCGAGCACTGGAACGAGGAAGCCGGCGCCACCTGGCTGGAACGCATGCTGAACACGTGGTCGCATGCCGTCTGGCTGAATCCGCTCCCCGAGGCGCACTGGACCTACGCGCCGTCGCTGCACATGATCCGGCAGCTTTTCGGCAACCGCATGTTTCCGCTGAGCCCGGACGGTCTCGAGCGCGCGATGCGCGCCCTGTCCCGCTAGTGGTCTGCTTCGTAATTGGCCGGACTGAATGAAAGCGCCGAATTTGCTCCTCTGGCCAGGCGCTAACCACAGCGATAGCTAACGCTATCGCGAGGATGAGCAACGCCGCCAGGGGGCAAAGGCAAGCTTTCATGTTCGGCTAATTGCGAAGCAGACCACCAGGGCGTTCCTACTGCTCGTCTCCCGGCGGCGCGACCTTGACGACCTCGTCGAGCGAAGTCAGCCCCTGCGCCACCTTGAGCGCGCCTGAAATGCGCAGCGGGCGCATTCCCTCGCGGCTGGCGAGATCGCGCAACTGCACGACCTCGGTATTGCTGCGGATGACCTTGCGCATTTCCGGCGAATTGAGAAGGATTTCATAGATGCCGATCCGGCCGCTGTAGCCGGTCATCCGGCATTCCAGGCACCCGACCGGCTGATGCAACTGCACCGGCTCGTTCGACTTCCACGGCGACACCAGCGCCCGCCAGGTCGATTTCTGGTCCTCGGTGATCGGCACCGCTTTCTTGCAGTGGGGGCACAGCGTGCGCACCAGGCGCTGCGCCATGACGCCGAGCATGGTCGAATTGATCAGGTAGGCCGGCACGCCGAGGTCGAGCAGTCGGGTGATCGCCGACGGCGCGTCGTTGGTATGCAGCGTCGACAGCACGAGGTGCCCGGTCAACGCCGCCTGGATCGCCATCTCCGCAGTTTCCAGATCGCGGATCTCGCCGATCATGATGATGTCCGGATCCTGCCGCATCAGCGCCCGCACCCCGTCGGCGAAGCCGATGTCGATGGCGTGCTGCACCTGCATCTGGTTGAAGGCGCCTTCGACCATCTCGATCGGATCCTCAATGGTGCACACATTGACCTCGGGCGTCGCCAATTGCTTGAGCGTCGTATACAGCGTCGTCGTCTTGCCCGAGCCGGTCGGCCCGGTGACCAGAATGATGCCGTTGGGCGTGCCCGTCATCTGTTTCCAGCGCGTCTCGTCGTCGCTGGAAAAGCCGAGCGAGCGCAGGTCGCGGACCAGCACCTCGGGGTCGAAGATGCGCATCACCAGCTTCTCGCCGAAGGCCGTCGGCAGGGTCGACAAGCGCAGTTCGACCTCCTGCCCGGCCGGCGTCCGCGTCTTGACCCGGCCGTCCTGCGGGCGGCGCTTCTCGATCACGTCCATGCGCCCGAGCAGCTTGATGCGGCTGGTCATCGCGTTCATCACCGCCATCGGGATCTGGTACACCTGGTGCAGAATGCCGTCGATGCGGAAGCGGACGATGCCGAGGTCGCGCCGCGGCTCGATGTGGATGTCGGAGGCGCGCTGGTCGAAGGCGTACTGCCACAGCCAGTCGACGATATGGATGATGTGCTGGTCGTTGGCGTCGAACTGGCGGTTGCCCTTGCCCAGCTCGACCAGTTGCTCGAAGCTCGACAGCCCGGCCGTCACCTCGCCCCTGGCCGCTGCCTTCTTGACCGACTTGGCGAGGTTGAAGAACTCCACAAGGTAGCGGGAAATGTCTTCCGGATTGGCCATCACCCGACGGATTTCCTTGCGCAGGATGTGCTGCAGTTCCGGCACCCATTCGCGGACGAAGGGCTGGGCCGTGGCGATGACCACCTCGCGCGTCGTCACCTGCACCGGCAGGATGCCGAAACGCCCGGCGTAGGCGCTCGACATGACCTCGGCAACGCCGGTGAAATCGATCTTGAGCGGGTCGATGTGCAGGTAGTCGAGGCCGACCTTGGCGGCCAGCCATTCGGTCAGTGCCTCCAGCGTCAGCAGGCGCAGCGGCATGCCGCCGCTTCGCCATTTCTGGTCGGCGATGACCACCAGGGNGTGCACCTTGTTTCCGTGCAGGCGGCGCTCCGCCTTGAGCGCCTCGGCCACCGCGCGCTCGACCAGGCCGTCGGCAACCATCCACTCGAGCACTTCGGAAAGGGTGAGGCGGTGCTCGCCGGCGTCGAATTGAGTCATGCGGGCAAATATAGCATGCCAACCGTAACGCTTTGTAACTGCGCCTCCTGCCGGTTGCACTCATTTACAATTACCAGCGCCATGAGCGGCACGCGGGACTAGAATGGCTTCACACCAACCATCAAGGAGAAACTCATGAAGACCCGTCTGCTGATTGTCGGAAGCGCGCTGATGGCATCCCTTTTCTGTCTGCCGGCGCTGGCCCAGACCGGGCCGGGCACCGGGCCATGCGGCGCCGCCCCTGCCCCGGCGGCATGGGTGCGGGGATGGGTCAAGGAATGGGGCCGGGGATGGGAATGGGTCCCGGCGCCGGTCAGGGCATGGGTCGGGGATGGGACCGCGGGGGCCACGCGATTGCACGCAGGCGCCCAACCCGGAAGCCTGCAAGGCGCATCAGCAAGCCCGCGACCAGGCCCGCGCCGCCTGCGGCGACAAGTTCGGCCCGGAACGCAAGCAGTGCATGAACGAGCAGATGCAGAACTTCGATTGCGCCAAGGCGGGCAACCCAGCGCAGTGCGAAGCGCGCAAGAAGGTCTATCAGGAATGCAAGGGCCAGGCCGGTCCAGCCTTCCGCCAGTGCGTCCAACAGAAGATGCCGCCGGCCGAGTGCAGCGCGGCGGCCGATCCGAAGCGTTGCGAGCAGGTCCAGAAGGCCCGCGCAGCTTGCAAGGACAAGCCGGGTTCCGAATACATGGCTTGCCTGGCCGCTCAATTTAACGGCAAATGATCGTCCGGGGGCGGCCGGTCGGCGGCCCCGTTATTGCCACTAAAGGCCGGTTGACCGCAACCGGCCTTTCCATTTGCGGCCGGGCATTTATAATGCGTCCGTCGTACCCGCAGTACGATCCGCCGGAACGCGGCGTGTCCGATCCGTTAGGAGAAACGCATGAAATCCCCCTGATGATTCTCGCCGGCGCGCTGATGGCATCCGTCTTCAGCCTTCCCGTCCTGGCCCAGAATGCCCAGGACCGCGAACTCGCCCGAACGCTGTGCGCGGACCAGAGCGGCTCGGCGTTCAAGATCTGCGTGAACCAGCAGTTGCGGAATCTCGATTGCGCCAGCGCCGGCAACCGGCAGCAATGCGAGATGCGCAAGCAGGCAGCGCGGCAATGTGCGGGCCTCTTCGGCTGGGACTTCCGCCAGTGCGCCCAAGCGGTGATCCCGCAGCTCGACTGCAGCACCTTGCGCGCCGGGGAGCGCCGGCAATGCGAACTGAACCAGACGGCCAATACCGTCTGTGGCAACAAGAGCGGCGAAGAGCACATGAACTGCCTGCGCCGCCATTTCAGCAGCCAGTGATCCGGGCGGGCCTGGCCTGACGGCCCTGCTTCCCGGCCGGTTGACCGCAACCGGCGGTCCTATCCGGACGTTGGCCGGCGCTGCTGGCGCAGCGGATCGAGCAGCGACGACAGGCCGTTGTGGTCGACTTCGTGCATCAGCGCCAGCAGACGGCCGATTTCGCCAGGCGGAAAACCCTCGCGGGCGAACCAGTTGAGGTAATTGCCGGGCAGGTCGGCGATCAGCGTGCCCTTGTATTTGCCGAAGGGCATGGCCCGGGTCACGAGCAGTTGCAGTTGCTCGGCCCCAGGCAACAAACCGTCCGCCATCAAGCCGGCAGGAATGGATAGTCCGTGTAGCCCTTTTCCTCGCCGACGTAGAGCCGTTCGTAGTCGGGCTCGTTGAGCGGCGCGCCACGGCGGAAGCGCTCGACGAGATCGGGATTGGCCAGCAGCGCGCGGCCGAAGGCGATGGCGTCCGCCGCACCGCTGGCGATGGCCTGCTGCGCGCTGGCGAAATCGTAGCCGTTGTTGAGGACCAAGTTTCCCTTGTAAATGGACCGCAGCCTAGCGTAGTCGAACGGCAGCCACTCGTCCCGCGGCGCGCCGCCGGTGCCCTGCAGGATGTCGAGGAAGGCGAGGTCGAAGCGGTTAAGTTCGCCGACCACGTACTCGAACGTCGCCTGCGGGTCGGCATCGGCGATGTCGTTGAACGGCGTCACCGGCGACAGGCGCAGTCCCACGCGGTCGTTGCCGATCGCCGCAGTCACCGCCGCGATTATTTCGAGCAGCAGGCGCGCCCGGTTTTCCTTGCTGCCGCCGTAGGCGTCGCTGCGCTGGTTGGTCGACGAACGCAGGAACTGGTCGATCAGGTAACCGTTGCCTCCATGCACCTCGACGCCATCGAAACCGGCCGCAATGGCATTTTTCGCCGCCTGCGCGAAGGCCGCAACGACACCGGGGATTTCAGCGGTATCCAGCGCCCGCGGCGTCACGTAATCCTGCATACCCGTAAACGTCACCGCCTGGCCGGCCGGGCGCAACGCCGAGGGCGCCACCGGCAGCGCGCCGTCCGGCTGCAGGTCGGGATGCGAAATCCGCCCGACATGCCAGAGCTGGATCGCGATCCGGCCGCCCGCCGCATGTACCGCGTCCGTCACCTTGTTCCAGCCGGCGATCTGCTCCGCCGAATGGATGCCCGGCGTGCGCGGATAGCCGTGGCCTTGCGGGCAGACAGGCGAAGCCTCGGTCAGGATCAGCCCGGCCGAGGCGCGCTGGCGGTAATACTCGACCGCCAGGTCGGTCGGCACGTTGCCGGCACCGGCACGATTGCGCGTCAGCGAGGACATCACGACACGGTTGGGCAATTCGATGGCGCCGAGGCGCAGCGGTGAAAACAGGTCGGTCATTCAAGGATCCTTGAGACAACACGGGATGACCGCAGAGCCGCATCCCAAGACACTTTCAAACTTCCACGGCAGCATTTAATGCACTTTGGGCCGTCGACAGCAGCAGACGGCCCGGAAGGGTTGAAACGGCTTACTTGCCCGACAGAGCCAGCATCAGGTCGTTGATGCGCTTGACGAAGCCGGCCGGGTCGTCGAGCTGGCCGCCTTCGGCGAGCGTCGCCTGTTCGAAGAGCAACGCCGCCCAGTCGTCGAAGCGGGTTTCCTCGTACTTGAGGCGCATCACCGCCGGGTGGGTCGGGTTGATTTCGAGGATCGGCTTCGTGTTGGGCACCGGCTGGCCGGCGGCCTTGAGCATGCGCGCCAGGTTGCCGGACGGGTCGTAGTCGTCCGAAACGAGGCAGGACGGCGAATCGGTCAGGCGGTGCGTGACCCGGACGTCCTTGACCTTGTCGCCGAGCGAGGTCTTCACCTTGTCGATCAGTTCCTTGTACTCGTCAGCGGCCTTCTCGGCTTCCTTCTTCTCGGTTTCGTCTTCCAGCGTGCCGAGGTCGAGGCCGCCCTTGGCGACGGACTGGAGGTGCTTGCCGTCGAATTCGGTCAGGTGGCCGACGACCCATTCGTCGACGCGGTCCGACAGCAGCAGCACCTCGATGCCCTTCTTGCGGAAGATTTCGAGGTGCGGGCTGTTCCTGGCGGCGTTGAAGGTCTCGGCGGTGACGAAGTAGATCTTCTCCTGGCCCTCCTTCATGCGGCCGATGTAGTCGGCCAGCGAGACGGTCTGCTCGGCGCTGTCGTTGTGCGTCGAGGCGAAACGGATCAGGCCCGCGATCTTCTCCTTGTTGGCATGGTCTTCGCCGACGCCTTCCTTGAGCACGGGACCGAAGTTCTCCCAGAACCTGGCGTACTTTTCTTTCTCTGCCGCGTCGTCGCTGTTGGCCAGGCCTTCGAGCATCGCCAGCACCTTGCGCGTGCAGCCGGAGCGGATGGCGTCGATGTCCTTCGACTCCTGAAGGATTTCGCGCGACACGTTGAGGGGCAGGTCGGACGAATCGACGACGCCGCGCACGAAGCGCAGGTAGAGCGGCATCAACTGCTCGGCGTCGTCCATGATGAAGACGCGGCGCACGTAGAGCTTGATGCCGTGGCGGGCATTGCGGTCCCACAGGTCGAACGGGGCGCGGGCCGGGATGTAGAGGAGTTGGGTATATTCCTGCTTGCCCTCGACGCGGGCGTGGGTCCATGCCAGCGGATCCTCGAAGTCGTGGCCGACGTGCTTGTAGAACTCCTTGTACTGCTCGTCGCTGATCTCCGACTTGGGGCGCACCCACAGCGCACTGGCCTGGTTGACCGTTTCGTCCTCGTCGGTCGTCACCTGCTCGCCGTCCTTCCACTCCTCCTTCTTCATGACGATGGGCAGGGTGATGTGGTCGGAATACTTGCGGATGATACCCTTCAGCCTCCAGCCGCCGAGCAGTTCGTCCTCGCCCTCGCGCAGGTGCAGCGTGACGTCGGTGCCGCGGCCGGCCTTGTCGACCATCTCGACGGTGAAGTCCCCCTCGCCGCCGGATTCCCAGCGCACGGCCTGATTTGCCTCGACGCCGGCGCGGCGCGAAACCACCGTCACCTTGTCGGCGACGATGAACGAGGAATAGAAGCCGACGCCGAACTGGCCGATCAGGTGGGCATCCTTGGCCTGGTCGCCGGTCAGCGCCGAGAAGAATTCGCGGGTGCCGGACTTGGCGATGGTGCCGAGATGCTCGATCGCCTCGTCGCGCGACAGGCCGATGCCGTTGTCGGAAATGGTGACGGTCCGCGCCGCCTTGTCGAACGAGACGCGGATCTTGAGATCGGCATCGTCGCCATAAAGTGCGGCGTTGTTCAGCGCCTCGAAGCGCAGCTTGTCGCAGGCGTCGGACGCGTTGGAAATCAGCTCGCGCAGGAAGATCTCCTTGTTGCTGTACAAGGAGTGAATCATCAGGTTCAGCAGTTGTTTGACTTCGGCCTGGAAACCCAGGGTTTCGCGGTTCTGCGCCGCGGTTGCAGACTCGGACATGCCCATAACTCCCATTCAAAGCAAAAGGTGTGACGGGAGATGGGGGCGGGCGCGGAGAATTCAAGCCCCCGGCGAAGCCTTGGCGCTATCGCGGCCGAAACGTTGCGGTGGCCGGACGGCGCGAGCAGTCGCGCCACCCGCGCCGGATCGCCGCAGTCAGGCCGCCGCCTCGCGCAGCAGGCGCTGCATCGATGCGGCGACGGCTTGGGCGTCGTCATCCGAGAGTTGCGCCGCGTTGTAGTTGATATTGACCGTCATGCCGCAGGCGTGGGTGGTGACCGCCGTGAACACCGGTTGCGTCGTCGTCGGCGAGAGCGCGAACGAGCGCGCCTCGACGGTCAACCCGGGAGTTCGGGGAGCGCCGGNCAAACGCCCGGCATTCGACAGCAGGCTGGTCTGCACGCCGCGCAGCATCAGTTCGTTGAAGCTGGCGACGCCTTCGTCGTTGGCGGGAATCTGATCGACCGGTGGCATGAAATCGTAGAAGAGGTGCCCGGCGCCGCCGGCCAGTTGCTGGCGGATCGCCACGGTCAGCCGCTGCGCCAGCGGCCACAGCGCCGCGCCGGTACCGACGCGCTGGATGCTGGTGACCAGCGTCACGTAGAAACCTGGCGTTTCGGCGCCGATCGGCTCCGCGAGGTAGGGTCTGAGGTCGGCGGCGCAAGTCAGTCCGAGCACCCGCTCTTCGTCGTCGGCGAACAGCTCGCGCAACGCGATCAACTGCGCCGCCCCGATCACGCCATTGACGGTCGCCTGCCCCGCGCGCGCGTTGCGCACCAGCCCCTCGGCCTCGGCGACACTGAACTGCAGCGTGATCATGCGCGGATGGAGGCGGTCGCTCAGGCGATGGCCGGCCTGCGGTGCCGGCAGGCCGGTGCGCTCGGCGGCCGCCCGGCGCATCGCCTTGATCTGCCCCGCCAGCTGGCGGCCGGCTTCGCCGGTAAATTCCGGTGGATAGACCGCGCTCATCGGCGGTTGCACCGGCAGCGGCGCGGCGTCGACGCCGAGACCCGCAGCGCCCTGCAGCACCTCGCCGAGCACGGCGAACCCCGAACGGGCGTCGCCGATCGAGTGATGGAAGATCAGCGCGATGGCCCAGCGCTCGCCCTCGGCAACATGGCAGGCGCGCACCAGCGGCGCCTCGCCGAGCACGAACGGCTCGACGATGCGCTCGGCCAGTTCGCCGCGCCAGTCGACGGCGGCAATGCTTTGCGACGGCAAAATCTGTTCCGGTCGCGGCACGAAATGCAGCCGGTGTCCGGAATCGGCCTCGATGGCGACCGTCAGCAGCGGGTGACGCCTCTGCGCGGCGGCTAGCGCTTCCTGCAGCGCCTGCTCGTAGAGCCTGCCGCTGCCCTCGGCGACGACAGCGAAGTTCATCGGCGAAAAGCGGTCGAGAAACCAGAAGAGGGCTTCGCCACGATCGAGGCGGCGGGCGGTAAAGGGTGTCGTCATGATGATTGCCAGCGCTATGATGCCCGGTCGGCGTCGCAATGGCTCCGGGCCGTTGGAGGGTGCCATTGGGCGGGAACGGCGGCAGTTCCGTCGTCACGGACGAGAGTATCGCCGGCCACGGTCGCGCCGGTCAAGCTTGCCGCCCGCTGGAGGGAATCCCGTCAGGCGGCGGCGCCGGCTTCAGACGATGCTTCGATAGGCGACGTCGACGATGTCGAGCTCGCGGATCCCGAGCGGCGACTGGAAGCGCACGCTGTCGCCGGCGCGCGCCTTGATCAGCGCCCGCGCCAGCGGCGAAACCCAGCTGATGCGGCCACTCGCGGCATCGGCTTCGTCGACGCCAACGATGGTGTAGGTGTTCTCGTTGCCCTCGCCGTCGGCGACCGTCACCCGGGCGCCGANAAAGACCTGATCGTTGTCACCCTGGCGCGCCGGGTCGACGACCTCGGCGATCTCGAGGCGGCGGGTGAGGAAGCGGATGCGGCGGTCGATCTCGCGCAGGCGGCGCTTGCCGTAGATGTAGTCGCCGTTTTCCGAGCGGTCGCCATTGGAAGCGGCCCAGGCGACGACTTCGACGACCTGCGGGCGTTCGCGCTTGACGAGATGTTCCAGCTCGTCCCTGAGCCGGGAATGCCCGGCCGGGGTGATGTAGTTGCGCGTTCCCGGCGGCAGTTTCAGCGACGGTTCGAGACTTTCGTCATCGTCGCCGTCCGCCTCCCTGACGAACGCCTTGTTCATCAGTAGCCGATAAGATAGTTCGGCACATCCACCCGGATCAGGTCGCGGCCGAGGATGGCGGCGGCATTCCTGGCGAACTGCTCCGACCAGGCGTGCTGGTCGCGAAAGCGCGCCTCGCCGGCATATCTGGCGACGCTGAGGATGCGGTCGACGGCGAGGATCTTCCCGGTAGGCGTGACAACGTCGCACTCGAGCGCCTTGAACTCGCGCTCGAACCACTTGCGCGCCGCGTCGACATGGGCACCGCCGGCAAACCTGAATTCGTATTCCTTGTTCCTGCCGAACGACACGATTACATGATGTTGCATTAGTCCCTCCTCCCGAGAAGCGTTCGGTTATTCTAGCAAAACATCGCCCACCGCAAGGAATGCACCATGCCCAGCCACACACTCAACGACGCGGAAGTCGCCGATCTCCGTCATCAACTGCAGGAACTCCAGGTCGAGCACCGCGACCTCGATCTGGTCATCGCCCACCTGACCGACAGCCCGCCGTCCGACGACCTGCTGATCCGCCGTCTGAAGAAGCGCAAGCTGGCGCTGAAGGACAGGATCCTGCACCTCGAGCAGATGCTGGTGCCCGACATTCCGGCCTGACGCGGAAGCGACGAACGCCGCATGCCGCGATCCGCATTCAGCGCCGACGCCTTCGGCGACCGCTTCACCCTCGGTGACCTGCCCCTGCCGCGCCCGCCGGCCGGCTATGCCGTGCAGATGCTGGATACCGACACCCTGCTCGACCGCGCCTCCGGCCACTTCCTGCCGGTGCGCTCGGCGGAGCTTGACGGCCTGTTCGCCAGCTTCGACGATGCCTTCGCCGCCGCGTGCCTCTGGGTCGAAGCGCATCGCATCGCGCCGGAAGACCATCGCCTGGCGATCGTCCCCGCCGGCTTCGACGAAGTCAGGCAACGCCATGTCCTGATTTACGGCGTGCTCTGCGGTCGACCCTGACAAACACCCACTTTCCGGAAAAAGCCATGCCCAGCCCTTTCAACCCCCGCCCGCTCGGCCGCGGCAATCTCTTCGTTCCCGACGTCTGCCTCGGCACCATGACCTTCGGCGAGCAGACGAGCGAAGCCGACGCCCACAGCCAGCTCGATTTCGCGCTGGCCAGCGGTGTCAATTTCCTCGACACCGCCGAGATGTACGCGGTGCCGCCGCGCGCCGAGACCTGCGGCATCTCGGAAAGCATCGTCGGGCGCTGGCTCAGGCGCCAGCAGCGCGACCGGATCATTGTCGCGACCAAGGTCGCCGGCCCCTCGCGCAATCTCGGCTGGATCCGCAACGGGCCACCCTCGCTCGACCGCGCCAACATCCGCGCCGCCATCGACGGTTCGCTGCAACGCCTGCAGACCGATTACGTCGATCTCTACCAGTTGCACTGGCCGGAGCGCAACCAGCCGATGTTCGGGCAATGGCAATTCGATCCGGCGCAGGAGCGCGAGTGCACGCCGATCCGCGCGCAACTCGAGGCGCTCGCCGAACTCGTAGCGGAGGGCAAGGTGCGCGCCATCGGCGTATCCAACGAACACCCGTGGGGCATCATGCAGTTCGTCCGCCTCGCCGACGAACTCGGTCTGCCACGCATCCTGTCCACGCAGAACGCCTACAGCCTGGTCAACCGGACCTTCGAAACCGCGCTCGCCGAAGTCTGCCACCGCGAGCAGGTCGGCCTGCTCGCCTATTCGCCACTGGCCTTCGGCCATCTCACCGGCAAGTACCTCGCCGACCCGGCGGCGCCCGGCCGGCTCACGCAATGGCCCGCCTTCGGCCAGCGCTACGGCAAGCCCAACGTGGTCCCCGCCGTCACCGCCTACGCCGCGCTGGCGAAGAAGCACGGCCTGACGCCGACCCAGCTCGCCCTGGGTTACGTCCGGTCGCGCTGGTTCGTCAGCAGCACCATCATCGGCGCCTCGTCGCTGGCGCAACTGCAGGTGACGCTGCCGGCCACGCGGACGCCGATCGCTGCCGAACTGCTGGCGGAGATCGACGCCATCCACCTGCGCTACACGAACCCGGCGCCATGAGCGCTTCGCTGTTCGTCGCCCTCGCCGCAGCGCTGGCAACGACGGAAATCGACCGGAAACTCGCGTTGACCGCAGCAGTCGCCAGCGACTGGCAGGCGGGCAGGCTCGACTGGCAGGACGCATCGCCGGTCGACCTGGTCTGCGGCCGGCCGCCGCTGCCCGAACTGGTGCCGCCGCGGCAGGTGCCGCAACGCAGTGCGAAAAGCCCGGAAGGCCGCGCCCGGCTGTTGCATGCCATCGTCCATATCGAGTTCTCGGCGATCAACCTGGCGCTCGATCACGCCGCCCGCTTCCGCGGCATGCCTAGGCAGTATTATGCCGATTGGATCAGCGTCGCCGCCGAGGAGGCTCGTCACTTCACCATGCTGCGCCAGCGCCTGCGCGAACTCGGTCACGACTACGGCGACTTCGCGGCGCACGCCGGGCTCTGGGACATGGCCGAGAAGACGGGCGGCGACGTCCTCGCCCGGATGGCGCTGGTGCCGCGCCTGCTCGAAGCGCGCGGACTCGACGCCACGCCGCCGCTCCGCCAGAAGCTGGCGGAAGCCGGCGACCAGGAATCCGCCCGCCTGCTCGACATCATCCTGCGCGACGAAATCGGCCATGTCCGCCTCGGCGACACGTGGTTCCGGCGCCTTTGTGCGGAATGCGGCCTGGAACCGGAAGCCACCTACCGCAAGTTGCTCAGGGAATTCGACGCCCCCTGGCCGCAGGCGCCGCTGAACGAAAGCGCGCGCCTCGCCGCGGGCTTCAGCGCCGCCGAACTGGCAGCGCTAGCCCATCCGGACGGAAGCCAGCCCGCAATTGAAAAACCCCGCCGCAGCGGGGTTGGCTGAAGCAGGCCCGGTTCACACCGCCCGGCGCCTGGTCACGAAGATGCCGAGCAGGCCGATGGCCACCAGCAGGAACGTCTCCGGCTCGGGGACCGAACCCCTGAACTCGGCGCCAAGGACACTACTCGCATAGGTGGTGGGATGGCTGCCGTCCCAGAACAGCCAGGTGTTGTCGTAGGGATTGCACCGCCCGTTCAGGATGTTGGCGACACAGCTTTCGGTCGTGTTCGTGAAACCGTACTTGGCCGGATTGGCGATGGCATCGCTGAAGAAACGATAGGTGTCGAACTGAACGATCTCGATCGACGTATACTGCGCGTCGAGAAAGGTAAGCGCCTGCGCAAGGTTGAAATTGAAGGCCTGGGACACGGCCGTCAAAGCGGGATCCCCGTTGCCGTCCGGCGTCGATGCGATATCCACCAGGTTGGGAATCAGGAAGTGCTGCGCGCCCTTCGATTCCAGGAAAAGCACCGTATCGACGATGTTCTGGATCCCGTTGCCGATCAACTGGTCGACTCCAGCGGGCCCGAAGCCCGGCGCACCGCCTGCCGTGCCCGACGTCATACCGGTCACCTGGTAATTGAACAGATCGTTCGGAAACAGCCAGATAACGAACAACGACGATACCGGATCGAAAACCGGCGCTTGCTCAGCAAAGGTGTTCAGTTGCCAGTTGTTCCCGCGGTCGTTGTAGGCAGGCTGCAAAGGTGGCGGCACGTTCGGGTTGACTGAATTGTAGCTGGCCAGACCGGTCGTCGCGCCGCCGATCGCGTAGTTGGTGCCGCCGGCCAGCGAGGGCTTGAAGCTGGTATCGCCCGGATTATAGCTGTTCCACAGGTACTCGACGGCAACCGGGCCGTTCGAGTACTGGCCATTGTAGTAGGGCGGGGGCGGGAACGTAACGGTACCGCCGGTAGCCGCCTGGCTGACCAATCCGCTGTTGCCGCCATCGGAGAGGCTGTCGCCGAACACGAACAGACTGGAAAGCGTCTGCAGCGAAGCAATTGCCGAGGCCGGCAAGCCCATCGCCGCTACCAGCGCCAGCGCGCCAAAAGTTTCTTGTTCATTACAGTCCTCCCTGATTGCCTGAAACGGGCATCCTGGTTTGTCTTCACGGAGCCGCCCGGATCTCCGAGGGACATGTCGTCCGAATCCCTGGCGCGTCGTCTGCACCCTCATTCCGACACGCCACTACCGAAGCAACTTCCGCACCCGGATAACTTCCACCAATTAAACAGGGAGTTGGCCAGCATGGCCGGAGGGCGATGTAAAGAAACCCGACACGGTTTGTCGCCCGGGCGCCGGTATTGCGAATTGCGCCTGACGCAGCGCCCCTGCGCGCCGGGGCGACGGGGCGTGCGATCCGGTACGCAGGCGGACAAAAATGGAGACTAATAATATCAATGCGTTGATGCAGCGCCCGCAGGTCTCCAGAGCAGCCACCGCTTTTCCGCTTGTTGTGCAGGTTCCAGTTCACCATTGACTCGCCCCCGGGCTGGCTGCATCGGGGAACTCAGGCCGCCCGACCTTCGGGCCAACACGTCGCCCAGCAGAACAGAAAAAGGCGCGACGTCGAAAGGAAACAGCATGTCATCTCCCGCTGAAAGCTTTGCCGACTTCGGCTTGAGCCCGGGACTCCTGCAGGCGCTCACCGACATCGGCTACGAAACCCCGTCGCCGATCCAGGCCGAGTGCATTCCCGTCCTCCTCGCCGGCCATGACCTGATCGGTCAGGCACAGACCGGCACCGGCAAGACCGCCGCCTTCGCGCTGCCGCTGCTCGAGCAGATCGATGTCCGGACCACCAGACCCCAGGCGCTGATCCTGACGCCGACGCGCGAACTGGCGATCCAGGTCGCCGAGGCGCTGCAGAGCTATGCCCGCCACCTGCCCGGCTTCCACGTCCTGCCGGTNCACGGCGGGCAGAGCTACACCATCCAGCTCAAGCAGCTGGCGCGCGGCGCGCACGTCGTCGTCGGCACCCCGGGCCGCGTCATGGACCACCTGGAGCGCAGGACGCTCAGCCTCGACGACCTGAAGACCCTCGTCCTCGACGAAGCCGACGAGATGCTGCGCATGGGCTTCATCGACGACGTCGAATGGATACTCGAACACACCCCGGAGAAGCACCAGACCGCGCTGTTCTCGGCGACCATGCCGGACCCGATCCGCCGCGTCGCCCAAAAGTACCTGGTCGACCCGCGCGAGGTCAAGATCAGGTCGGCGACGACGACGATCGCCGCCACCCGCCAGGTNCACTGGCAGGTCAGCGGCCTGCACAAGCTCGACGCGCTGACCCGCATCCTCGAGGTCGAAGACGATTTCGACGCCGCCATCATCTTCGTGCGCACCAAGACCGCAACCGTCGAACTCGCCGACAAGCTCGCCGCCCGCGGCTACGCCGCCGCCGCGCTCAATGGCGACCTCAACCAGCAGATGCGCGAACGCGTCATCGAACAGTTGAAGTCGGGCGCGCTCGACATCGTCATCGCCACCGACGTCGCCGCCCGCGGCATCGACGTCGCGCGCATCAGCCATGTCGTCAATTACGACATCCCCTACGACACCGAGGCCTACGTGCACCGCATCGGCCGCACCGGGCGCGCCGGCCGCACCGGCAACGCCATCCTCTTCGTCGCCCCGCGCGAGATCCGCATGCTGCGCACCATCGAGCGCGCCACCCGCCAGCCGATCGCCCCGCTGACCCTGCCCAGCCGCGCCGACGTCACCAACAAGCGCGTCGCCGGATTCAAGGAACGCGTCGCCGAGGTGCTGAACGCCGAGGGCCTCGATTTCTTCGCCAACATCGTGTCGCAGATTGCCGAGGAACAGGACGTCGGCGCCGAGGAAATCGCCGCCGCGCTGGCGATGATGGCGCAGGAGGCCAGGCCGTTGCAGATCGCCGGCGAGGATCCCCTGCCCACCCGCCCTGCCGCGGTCGACAGCCGCCGGCCGGCAAGTTTCGGCGACCGNCGAGCGCACCCCGCGGTTCGAGGAGCGTAGCGACCGCCCGCGTTTCGAGGAGCGCGGCGAGAGGCCGCGGTTCGATGATCGTCCGCGTTTCGACGACAANNGCCACGCCGCCCGGCTCCGGCCGGCGAGATGGTGCGTTACCGCATCGACGTCGGCCGCGATCACGGCGTCCAGGTCAAGGACATCGTCGGCGCCATCGCCAACGAGGCGGGAATCGAAAGCCGCTTCATCGGCCGCATCGGCCTCTACGACGAGTCCAGCACCGTCGAACTGCCGGCCGGGATGCCCAGGGAAGCCGAAAATGCGCTGAAGCGCGTCCGTGTCCGGGGCGTGCCGATCAACCTGCGTCCCGACGAGGGCAACCCGCGTTTCGACGGCGAGCGCAGTTTCAAGAAGCGGAAATCCGGCGGCGGCTGATGCCGCTGACGCGATGCGGCGATCTCGTCCGCAGGCGGCCCCGGCATTCAGAACCGACATCGGGCACAACGCGTCCGGCGACCCGACCTTCCGGCATGCCGCCGCGAGATCGTGGCAGATGGCTGCTCTCAGGCAGCCTTTCTCCTGCGCTCGATGACCAGGCGAACGAGCAAAATGACCACCGCCACCCCTGTGTCGCGTCAGGCGGACCCTTACGCCAGAAGGTCTGCCGCCAAAGCCTGACCGCACCGGCACCCTGCCGATGATCCCCATGCTGGACAACTGGTTCATGACCTGTTCGAAATCGGTCTCCTGAGTCCCGACAATGCAGGCGGCGGCGCCGAACCGCTTGATCATTTCGGGCATGAACGCCGGTCTGGATCAGTTGCGTCGAAGATGGAGTGCCCGGACGAACCCGTCAACCGCGTTGCCAGGGCCCGGCTGCCGGCAGCATCAGGGCGCCGCCAGCGCCGCCGCCAGCGCGTCCATCAGCACCCTGACGCGGTGCGGCACATGGCGGTTGCTCGGCAGCATCGCGTAGATGCCGAGTTCGGGGATCGCGAAATCGGCGAGAATCTGCTCGACCCGGCCGGCGTCGAGGTAACCGGCGGCAATGAAATCGGGCTGCAGGGTGATGCCCAGCCCCTGTGCCGCGGCCTCGGTCAGGACGTCGCCATTGTTGGCGTTGATCCGGCTGCGCACCGGAAAGCTCTCGAGTTGCCCGTCGACCATGAACTGCCAGGGCAGTGGACTGCCGACGCTGGCATAGCCGAGGCATTCGTGATGCGCGAGTTCCGCTGGATGTTGCGGTCGACCGTGGCGCGCGAGGTATTCCGGGGCGGCGACGACCAGCATGCGGCCGGTGCCGATCTTGCGCGCCACGTCGCCGGGCTCCAGCCGCCGGGTGATGCGGATCGCCAGATCGATGCCCTCCTCGATCAGGTTGATGCGGCGGTCGCTGTAATCCATGTCGAGGCTGACCTCCGGATGGCGCTGCGAGAAATCGAGCAGCAACGGCGCCAGCCGCCGGAGGCCGAAGCTGAGCGGCAGGCTGATGCGGATGTTCCCGCGCGGCGTCAGGCGCTCGGCGGCGACATCGGCTTCGGCGGCCTCGACCAGGTTCAGGATGACCCGGCACTTCTCCAGGTAGGCCGACCCGGCCGACGTCAGCGCCAGCCGGCGGGTGCTGCGCGCCATCAGCTTGACCCCGAGATGCGCCTCGAGCGCCGCGATCTGCCGCGTCACTACCGAGCGCGCGACGCCGGCCTGCAGCGCCACCGCCGAGAAGCTGCCGAGTTCCGCCACCCGGAGGAAGAGGCGCATCGCATCGAATCTGTCCATTGTTGCATTTCTCGCAATGATAAACAGCGAATTGTCCGCCCATGGCGGCCAACATGGGCATTCGATGGACGTCGATGGCCGCCGGCGTTGCGCGAACAACACAGACAGGACTTGCGCGCCTCGCCCCGCCACGCACGCAGAGCCTGGCGGCGGGCGCCAATTTACAATTCCCTTACAGTTGTTTCGATGACACGGCATGGTCATTCGGCTAGAATGCCGCCACGAACTGATTGCTGCATGCTCGACCGTTCGCAACTTTCATTCAACCAGACCAAGGAACCTGATCATGGCCAAGGCAAGAAAATCGAAGAAAGCCGCCCCGAAGTAAGACGTCGCACTGACGACGCCTGTCTTGGGCAAGCCACGGAAAGCAGACGCGAGTCTGCTTTCCGTGCTTTGAGCGTGGCATTCCGCTTCCTTGCGCTGCCCCTACCGGCGTTTCCTGGCCCGCTGGCAAGCAGGGCGCCCTTCCGGGCATTCAACCACCCATGTCCTTGACCCCTGCAGCGAACTTTCACCCGCGCGACTTCCTGCGTTTATTCGCCAGCGCGGCGGCGCTCGGCATGCTGCTGCTGATCATCGTTCAGGAAGCCTGCGGCGCGGTGACGACCTGGCTGGTGATCGAGATCGCCCGCGACATCACCGAGGAACACGTCACCGCCGGCGGCTTCGTCGCCATCATCGTCGCGCAGACGCTTTCCTATCTGGCCGGCGCGGTGAGCTGGATCTTCGCCGAGCGCGCCGGCTTCGCGGCGTTCGGGCGCTACATGCTGCATTTCGCCCGACGCAACCGCTTCCGCACCGCCCTGCTGGCCGACCCCGCCAGCCGCGAGCAAGTCGAGCCGTTCCTGACCAGCGAAACCTTCGACATCTGTTTCGACCTGATCTACAACCTGCAGTTCTATCTGCGCCTCTTCTTCCAGTTGCTGTTCAATTCCGCCGTTCTCGGCTTCGAGATCGACGCCGGCTTGCCGCTGTCCTTCGCGGTCGTGTTCGTCATCCTGATCAGCCTGCAGTGGCTGCTGCGCAAGCCGCTGGCGACCGCCTTCCTGCACAACCAGCGCATGACCAACCGCATGCGGGCGCGCACCTACAATGCCTGGGACAACATCTTCAGCGGCAACCGCTACAACTTCGCCCGCTGGCATCGAGATTTCCGCCAGCGCCTGCACGACGCCCTGGTCGCGCAGATCAGGGCGATTCTGGCGCGCGAGGGCTGGAGCGCGATCAGCGGGGTCATCGCGCTGCTGATCGTGCTGTCGACGACTGCCTGNGTGGCCGTGCAGGATGCCGGCAACACCGCGCTGCTGATCGCCCTGGCGGCGACACTGCCGCGGCAGATCGAGATGACGCTCGACATGCATCAGCTCACCGCCGGCCTGACCGACATGATCGCCGTGTGGACGCGCATCAAGGGCGTCTGCGAGCATATCGAGCCGGTGGCGGATGCAGGGTTTGCCGACCGGATCGGTTTTGGCCGTCTCGAACTCAGGGACGGGATGCAGGAGCGGGACTTTTCTTCGCTGGCCGACGCGGTGCACCATGTTCTGGCGGCGCCGACCGGCCTGGTGTCGCTACGCGGCGGCAACGGCGCCGGCAAGTCCACGCTGCTCGCGGCGCTCAAGAACCATCTGCGCGGCCAGGCCTACTACTGGCCGACTCACGACCGCCTGGCATTCGAATTCAACAGCGGTACNCCAGTCCACCCGGTCCAGCCGGTTGCCACGGAGAATGACGACGAAGACGAGGACGTTCCCGATGCGGCGCAGATGAACGCCGCCGAGGAATCCGAGCTGAAGAAAGGTTACTCGTCGGGAGAGCGGCAGTTGCGGGTGCTTCGAGAGATCGTCGCGAATACGCGGCACCCTGTCTATCTGCTCGACGAGTGGGACGCCAATCTCGACCCCGTCAATCGCGCCAAGGCGACCGCATTGGTGGAACAGCTCGCGCGCCGGGCGCGCGTGGTCGAGATCTCCCACCGCGACCGGCGCTAGGCGCTGCCAGGGCATACCCCGCCGCCGCGCGGCGCTTCGCCGCGCCCTCTGCTGCCGGCAAGGGCGGGACGAGGACGGCAGCGCCACCACGCAAGACCTGCCCGAACGAGTGCTCCGGAGGCGATGGCGCATGCCTTCGTTGGAGCCAATTGTTGCCGTTTTCGCAATAAACATTTGCCGATTGTCTGCTATTTCGGACCAGAAAGGAGGATTACAGTTCGCCCATCGCTTCAGGAGTAATTCGCATGACACCGATTCAACCCGCTCTCTTCGTTCCGCACGGCGCGCCGACCTTCGCCCAGCACCCGGGCGCGGCCGGCGCGGCGATCGCGGCGGCGGCCGGCGCCCTGCCGCTGCCGCGCGCCATCGTCGTCGTCAGCGCGCACTGGGATACGGCGCTGCCGACGGTCGGTTTTGCCGACCGTCCCGAAACAATCCACGACTTCCGGGGCTTCCCGGAAGAACTCTACGCCCTGCGCTACCCGGCCACCGGTTGCCGCGAAGCCGCCGAGGAAGTTGTCGCGGCCATCCGCAACGCCGGCCTGCCAGTCGCGCGCGATCCCGGGCGCGGCCTCGACCACGGCGCCTGGGTGCCGCTGCGCCTGATGTTCCCCGATGCCGACGTGCCCGTCATTCCGCTCTCGATCCAGAGTCAAGGCGGCCCGCACCAGGCGTACCGGCTCGGGCAGGCGCTGGCGCCGCTCGCCGCCAAGGGCTTCCTGATCGTCGCCTCGGGCAACGTCACGCACAATCTGCGCGACTACCAGGCGGCGGCGCGCAGCGGCGGCCGGACGCCGGCCTACGTGCGCCAGTTCGCCGACTGGATCGCCGCCCGTCTCGACGCCGGCGACGTTTCCGCCCTGCTCGACTACCGCCGCCAGGCGCCGGGCGCCGTGCAGGCGCATCCGAGCGATGAACATTTGCTGCCGCTTCATGTCGCACTCGGTGCCGGCGGCGAACACGCCCGCGCCGAGCGTTTCCATTCCGGCATCGACGATTACGTCATCGCCATGGACGCCTATTCATTCCTGCCCCAACAAGGAGGTCGACCGTGACAACGCATTACACAAGAACCGCGATGGGCCTGCACTGGCTGATGGCGATCCTTTTCTTCGGCCTGCTCGCACTCGGCTTCTACATGCACGACCTGCCGCTGTCGCCGGAGAAGCTCAAGCTCTACTCCTGGCACAAGTGGGCCGGAGTGACCGCGTTCCTGCTGGTCTGGTTGCGTCTGTTCTGGCGCCTCACGCACCGTCCNCCCGCCTTGCCGGAAACCATGCCCAGGGTCATGCAGCTTGCCGCGCACGCCGGTCACTTCGTGCTCTACGCGCTGATGATCGCAATCCCGCTCTCCGGCTGGCTGATGAGTTCGGCCAAGGGCTTCCAGACCGTCTGGTTCGGCGTCCTGCCCATCCCCGACCTGCTCGGCAAGAACAAGGAACTCGGCGACCTGCTGCAGACCGTCCACATGAGCCTCAACCTGCTGTTTGTTGCCGTCATCGCCGGCCACGTCGGCGCCGCATTGAAACACCACTTCATCGACAAGGACGACATCCTGATCCGCATGTTGCCTGCT
Source organism: Dechloromonas sp. (assembly GCA_013693915.1). GTDB lineage: Bacteria > Pseudomonadota > Gammaproteobacteria > Burkholderiales > Rhodocyclaceae > Azonexus. The sequence goes on from CP059264.1 coordinate 2,739,614, forward strand.
CACGCCACGGAGAAATGACCATGAAACGCCTCGCCCTCACCATCTTCCTCGCCGGCGCCCTGCCCCTCGCCGCCCAGGCCGTCGAATTCAACCAGGTGCAGACCGACAAGAGCGCCATCAACTTCACCTACAAGCAGATGGGTGTTGCGGTCGACGGCAAATTCAAGCGCTTTTCCAGCCAGATCAGCTTCGATCCGGCCAAGCCGGCCGCCGCCAAAGCCACTTTCGATGTCGAGCTGGCCAGCGTCGATACAGGCGCCCCGGAAGGCGACGACGAGGTCGCCACCAAGCCGTGGTTCAACACCAAGGCCTACCCCACCGCCCGCTTCGTTTCGGGCAGCGTCAAGGCGCTCGGCGGCAACCGCTACGAAGTCGCCGGGCAGCTGACGATCAAGGGCAAGACCCAGGACGTCGTCGTTCCCGCGACATTCACCGCACAGGGCAACAGTGGCGTCTTCGACGGCAGCTTCACCATCCGCCGCGGCGATTTCGCGATCGGCGAAGGCTCCTGGGCCAAGTTCGACATCGTCGCCAACGAGGTCCAGATCAAGTTCCGCATCACCGCGACAGGCAAGTAACACCCCAACCCACCACAGGAGAACTACCATGACCAAGCTCAGCAAACTTTCGGCCGCCCTCGTCCTCACCGCGGTTGCCGCCGCCCCGGCGCTCGCTGCACCGGAAACCTTCGTCGTTGACGGCACCCACACCTTCCCGCGTTTCTCGTACAGCCACTTCGGCTATTCGACCCAGCTCAGCCGCTTCGACAAGACCACCGGCACCGTCGTCTTCGACAAGGCCGCCAGGACGGGTGCGGTCGACATCGTGATCGACGCCAGGTCCGTCAATACCGGCTACGCCACCTTCAACGAGCACATCCAGGGCGAGGATTTCCTCGACACCGCCAAGTACCCGACCGCCACCTTCAAGTCGACGAAGGTCGTCTTCGACGGCGACAAGCCGGCCAAGGTCGAAGGCAACCTGACCCTCAAGGGCGTGACCAGGCCGGTGACGCTGACGGTGACCGATTTCAAGTCCGCCCCGCACCCGATGCTGAAGAAGGATGCGATCGGCGCCAACGCCTGGACGGTCGTCAAGCGCTCGGAATTCAACGCCGGCAAGTACGCGCCGAATGTCGGCGACGACGTGCGCATCGACATCGCCATTGAAGCCATCAAGCAGTAACCCGCCACTTCCGCCAAAGGAGCCCCGCCCATGCTGACCATTCGCAAATCCGAAGATCGCGGCTACGCCGACCACGGCTGGCTGCAAAGCCATCATTCGTTCTCGTTCGCGGATTACCACGATCCGGCGCACATGGGCTGGGGCAACCTGCGGGTGATCAACGAAGACTTCGTCGCCCCCGGCACCGGTTTCGGGACCCATGGCCATCGCGACATGGAAATCGTCACCTACGTCACCGCCGGCCTGCTGGCCCACAAGGACAGCATGGGCAACGGCACCGACATACCGCCCGGCGACGTCCAGCGCATGAGCGCCGGGCGCGGCGTCCGCCACAGCGAATTCAACCATGCGCCGGATCAGACGACACATCTCTTCCAGATCTGGATCGAGCCGCGAAAGACGGGAATCGAACCCGGCTATGAACAGAAAGGCTTTGCCGATGCCGACAAGCGCGGCCGCCTGCGCCTGATCGCCTCGGAAGACGGCGCCGACGGCTCGGTTACCATCCATGCCGACGCCGCGCTGTATGCCGGTCTCTTCGCCGCCGGCGAATCAGCCGCCCTGCCCCTCGACCCCGGGCGCAAGGGCTATGTTCACGTCGTGCGCGGCACGATCGAGGTCAATGGCCGGACCCTGAACAGCGGCGACGCCGCCCTGCTCTCCGACGAGCCCGCCATAACCCTGCAGAACGGCAACGCCGCCGAGGTGCTGGTCTTCGATCTCGCCGCCTGACTGTTCCATTACCCTCGGCAAAGCGCGTCGCCTTGCCGGGGGCCGCAAACCCGGAAAATGCCGTATCCGAATGGTGCTCCATGAGGGAATACCGCCTCCGCGACTCTGAAGGCACACGTTTTTGTTTAACAACAACGTGTTAGGATATATTCCTCATGCAGAACTTTAAATCGTGCGCCGCCTCTATTGTCCGAGCAGATCGATGATGCTCTTGAGTTCGGCGCGCAGGCTGCCGGTGGTTTTCGCAATTTCCTGCTGGTCAACCGCACCATCGGCGACGACGCCCGCTTCGTCCAGCTTGTTGCGCGCCCCGCTGATCGTGAAACCCTGGCTGTAGAGCAGCTCGCGGATGCGCCGGACGAGCAGGACTTCGTGATGCTGGTAGTAGCGCCGGTTGCCGCGGCGCTTGACCGGCTTGAGCTGGTTGAACTCCTGCTCCCAGTAACGCAACACATGCGGCTTGACTCCGCACAGTTCGCTGACTTCGCCAATCGTGAAATAGCGCTTGGCCGGAATCGGTGGCAATTCCTCGCCACCCGAGGGCCTATGCCGCTGTTCCATCGCTGGCGAGCTCGACATCGGACTTCAGTTTCTGGCTGGCGTGAAAGGTCACGACGCGGCGGGCGGTGATGGGGATTTCCTCGCCGGTCTTGGGATTGCGCCCCGGACGCTGCGGCTTGTCGCGCAACTGGAAATTGCCGAAGCCGGACAGCTTGACGCCATCCCCGGTCTCCAGGGCATTGCGGATCTCCTCGAAAAACGCCTCGACCATATCCTTGGCCTCACGCTTGTTGAGGCCAACCTTTTCGAACAGCAGGTCGGCGAGTTCCGCTTTGGTCAGTGTCATCTGTTGATTTCCGTCAGGAACGCAACTGCGCTGCGAATGCCTGCTCCAGACAGGAGACCAGCTGCTGCACCGCCAGTTCGACTTCAGCATCTTGCAAAGTACGTTGAGTATCTTGCATAACTATACGGAAAGCAAGACTTTTCTTGTTTTCCGGAACACCCTTTCCGGCGTATAGATCGAACAGCTGGATATCCTGAACGAGCGCCGGCAACCGGTCTTTCAGGCCATCCTTCAGCGTCTGCAGCGCCAGATCCCGATCGACGACGATGGCGAGGTCACGGATCACCGGCGGGAATTTCGAGACCTCGGCGTAGGCCGGAACGCTGGTCGCCGTGACGACAGCGAAATCGACTTCGAAGACCACCGGCGCCAGGGGCAGGTCGTACTTCAGCACCCATTCCGGATGCAACTCGCCGATGCAGCCGATCTCGACGCCATCGCGCAGCACCTTCGCGGCCCGGCCCGGATGCAGGGCCGGATGCACAAGCTTCTCGAAGCGCAAGACGGCCGGCGCCAGCAATGCCTCGAGGTCGCCCTTGACGTCGTAGAAGTCGACCTTGCGCGCGCCGCTGCCCCAGCCTTCGGGCAACGCCCCGCCGTAAGCCAGCCCCGCCAGTTTCCACGGTTGATGAAAACCGTCGACGGGCAGGCCGTGCGCAGCGCGCTGGAAGATGCGCCCGCTTTCGAACAGCCGGACCCGGCTCTGCTTGCGCCTGAGGTTGGTCACCAGATTCGCAATCAGGCCGCCGAGCAGGGTCGACCGCATCACAGCCGTCTGGCTGGCGATCGGGTTGGCCAGGCGGATCAGGTCGGCGTTGGCCGCTAAGTCCAGTTCCCAGGCCTCTTCGACAAAGGCGAAGTTGACCACTTCCTGGTAGCCGCGATCGACCAGCATCTGCCGGACACGCGCCGGCGGACGCTGCCCTTCCGGCTGCGCCAGCATCGCCAGCGGACCGCGCGGCACGGGCGCGGGAATGTTGTCGTAACCGTGCAGGCGGGCGACCTCCTCGATCAGGTCCTCCTCGATTTCGATGTCGAAGCGCCAAGTCGGCGGCTCGACCAGGAAATCGTCGCTATCGCGGGTAAACGGCAGCCCGAGCCCGGAAAACAGCCGGGCGATCTCCGTTGCCGGCAAGGGCACGCCGAGCACGCTTGCCGCGCGCGCGGCGCGCAGGCGCACCGGGTTGCGCGCCGGCATCGCGGCCCGCGCCTCGACCACCGGCCCGGCGGCGCCGCCGCAGATGTCGAGAATCAGGCGGGTCGCCCGCTCGATGGCGGCGCGGGTGCCGCCGAAATCGACGCCGCGTTCGAAGCGGTGCGAAGCGTCGGAGCCGAAACCGTAGCGGCGGGCGCGCCCGGCGATCGCCCTCGGGGCGAAGAAGGCGGCTTCGAGAANAAGTTCGCTGGTATCCAGCGTGATCCCGCTGTCTTCGCCGCCCATGATGCCGGCCATCGCCAGCGGCTTGACGTCATCGGCAATCATCAGGATGTCGCCGTCGATGGCGATGGTCTGCTCGTTGAGCAGCAGCAGGCTCTCGCCGGGCCGCGCCATGCGGGCATGCACCGTGCCATCGAGGCGGGTGTTGTCGAAGGCGTGCAGCGGCTGGCCGAGTTCGAGCATCACGTAGTTGGTGACATCGACCAGCGCCGAGATGGCGCGGATGCCGCTGCGCTCGAGGCGCCGCTTCATCCAGTCCGGCGTTGGTGCCATGGCATCGACACCTTTCAGGACGCGGCCGAGATAGAGCGGACAGGCGGCCGGCGCAGCGAGGGCAACGGCACGCTGATCGGCAATGGTGGCCGCGACGGCGGGGACCTCGGGCAGCCTGGCCGGTGCGCCGGTAATGGCCGAAACCTCGCGGGCGACTCCGGTCAGCGACAGGCAGTCGGCGCGGTTCGGCGTCAGCTTCAGCGTGAACAGCTGGTCGTCGAGGTCGAGATATTCCCGGATCGACTGCCCGACCGGCGCATCGGCCGCCAGAACCAGCAGGCCCGAGGCGTCTTCGGCAATTCCCAGCTCCCGGGCCGAACAGAGCATGCCCGACGACTCGATGCCGCGCACGCTGGCCACCCTGATCTCGAAATCGCCGGGCAGTCTAGCGCCCGGCAGCGCGCATGGCACTTTCAGGCCGGCGGCCACGTTCGGGGCACCGCAGACGATGGTCACCGGCTCGCCGCGGCCGGTATCGACCCGGCAGACGTTCAGGCGGTCGGCATCCGGATGACGCGTCACCTCCAGCACGTGGGCGACCACGACGTCGTTGAACTGCGGCGCGACCGGGTCGAGTTCCTCGACTTCGAGGCCGGCCATGGTCAGTTGATGGGCGAGATCCTCGCTCGACAGTCGGGGATCGACGAGGGTTCTCAGCCAGGATTCGGAGAATTTCATGCGAATTGCCTCAGGAAGCGCAGGTCGCCTTCGAAGAACAGGCGCAGGTCATTGACGCCGTAGCGCAGCATGGTCAGGCGGTCGGGGCCGAAACCGAAGGCGAATCCGGTGTAGCGCTCGGGGTCGATGCCGGCGATGCGCAGCACGTTCGGATGCACCATGCCGCAGCCGGCGATTTCCAGCCAGCGGCCTTCGAGCTTGCCACTCATGAAGGCGACGTCGATCTCGGCCGAAGGCTCGGTGAACGNGAAGAACGAGGGGCGGAAGCGAACCTTGAGGTCGTCGCTCTCGAAGAAACTTTTCAGGAAATCGGCGATGACGCCCTTGAGGTCGGCGAACGAGACACCCTCACCGACCCACAACCCTTCGACCTGATGGAACATCGGCGAATGGGTGGCATCGGAATCGACGCGATAGACACGGCCCGGCGCGATGATGCGGATTTCGGGCATTTTTTCCAGTTGACCGTGGCGGGCCACGTGCGCCTGCATGTAACGCGCCTGGATCGGGCTGGTGTGGGTACGCAACAGCACCTTCTCTGCCAGCGAGCCATCAGGATTCTGCAGGTAGAAAGTATCGTGCATCGAACGCGCCGGGTGATCCTCGGGCGTATTCAGGGCGGTGAAGTTGAAGAAATCCTCCTCGATTTCGGGGCCATCGGCGACTTCGAAGCCGATCGAACGGAACAGGGACTCGATGCGCTCCAGCGTCCGCGTCACCGGGTGCAGGCCGCCGCGCGCTTCGGCACGACCCGGCAAGGTCACGTCCAGCGCCTCTTCGGCCAAGCGTGCTTCCAGCGCCGCCTTGCGGAGGCCTTCGCGGCGGTCGCCGAGCGCCGCTTCGACGAGCTCCTTGACCCGGTTGATCGCGGCGCCGGCGGCCTTCTTCTCCTCCGCCGGCAGTTTGCCCAGTCCCTTGAGCAGTTCGGTGATCCGGCCGCTCTTGCCAAGGAAACGGGCCTTGACCTGTTCCAGCGCATCCGGGTCGGAAGTGGCAGCGAACGCCGCGCGGGCTTCGCCAACGATTTGATCGAGATTTTCCATGGATTCCCGTCAACAAAACGCACGTTTCAGTGAAGCCTCATGTCGGCGCAGCCGACGTGAAGCCGCAAAGCGGCGGCCGAAACTAAAAGGAGGCTTGCGCCTCCTTTTCCAGTCATGCTTTCGCTCAGGCGCCGAGCTGTGCCTTGGCCTGGCTGGCCAGGGCAGCAAAAGCCGGCTGGTCGAAGACCGCCAGATCGGCCAGCACCTTGCGGTCGACTTCGATATTGGCCTTCTTCAGACCGTTCATCAGGGTGCTGTACTTCATGCCCAACTCGCGGGCCGCGGCATTGATCCGGGCGATCCACAGGGAACGGAACTGCCGCTTGCGCTGACGACGGTCACGGTACTGATACTGACCGGCCTTCATCACCGCCTGTTTGGCGACGCGATAGACATTCTTGCGGCGACCGCGGTAACCCCTGGCCTGCGCAAGGACCTTCTTGTGACGGGCATGGGCCGTTACGCCACGCTTGACTCTGGACATTCCGGGCCTCCTTAAGCGTAGGGGATCATGGCACGAACGACGGCGGCGTCGCGCGGGCTGACAACGACCGAACCCCGCAGATGGCGCTTAACCTTGGTGGTCTTCTTGGTCAGGATGTGGCGCTTGTACGCCTGGGCGCGCTTGATGCTGCCATCCGCGCGAACCGAGAAGCGCTTCTTGGCGCCACTCTTGGTCTTCATCTTGGGCATTTCCTGCTCCTAATGACATGCCGTCAGGTGGTTCCCGGCGGGAACGCTTCGATTACCCGAAAGCACTTGTACTTGACTGCCTGCTGCTACTTTCTCTTGGCCGGGCCGATGACCATGATCATCTGGCGGCCTTCCATCTTCGGCATCTGCTCGACCTGCCCGACGGCGTCGAGATCCGCCTTGATCCTTTCCAGCTGGCGCATGCCGAATTCCTGGTGCGCCATTTCGCGACCCCGGAAACGCAGGGTCACCTTGACCTTGTCCTCCTCTTCCAGGAACCGCATCATGTTCCTGAGCTTGATCTGGTAGTCGTTCTCGTCGGTGCCTGGGCGCAGCTTGACTTCCTTGACCTGCACCTGCTTCTGCTTCAACTTGGCCTCATGGGCACGCTTCTGTTCCTGGTACTTGAACTTCCCGTAGTCCATGACGCGGCAGACCGGCGGGCTGGCCATCGGGGCGATCTCGACCAGATCGACCCCGGCTTCCTCTGCTATGTGCAGCGCAGCCCGGATACTCATGACCCCGAGTTGCTCCCCTTCCACCCCCTGGAGACGAATCTCCGGCGCCGTAATTTCTTCGTTCAGGCGATGCGCCTTGTTCTGAGCTATGGTGTGACCCCGAAAACAACAATAATTAGGCCGTGCCACTGCGCGCGGCAACTTCACTTCGAAGTCGCCCGATCAGGTCACCGACGGACATCTGTCCGAGATCCTGACCGCCGCGAGTACGCACGGCCACCATTCCGTCCGCCTTTTCCTTGTCCCCCACGACCAGCTGGTAAGGCATCCGGTTCAAGCTATGTTCGCGGATTTTATAGGTTATCTTCTCGTTGCGCAAATCCGGCTCGGCGCGGAAGCCCGCCTGGTGTAGCTTTCGCGCGACTTCGGCGGCGTAGTCCGCCTGCCTTTCGGAAATATTGAGGACGACCGCCTGCACCGGCGCCAGCCAGAGCGGCAAGGCGCCCGCGAAATTCTCGATCAGGATGCCGATGAAGCGCTCGAGCGACCCGAGGATCGCCCGGTGCAACATCACCGGCGTCCGCCGCTCGTCGGTCCCCGCCACGTACTCGGCACCGAGCAGGCCGGGCATCGAGAAGTCTACCTGCATCGTCCCGCATTGCCAGGAACGGCCGATGGCATCCTTGATGTGGAATTCGATCTTGGGACCGTAGAACGCGCCCTCTCCCGGCAGCTCGGTCCATTCCAGACCCGATGCCCGCAGGCCGCCGCGCAGCGCCTCCTCGGCCTTGTCCCAGACTTCGTCGGACCCGACGCGGCCTTCGGGACGTAGCGCCAGCTTGACCGCGATATCGCGGAAGCCGAAGTCGGCATAGACCTTCCTCACCAGTTCGTTGAACGCCGTCACCTCGGACTCGATCTGCTCCTCGGTGCAGAAGATGTGGCCGTCGTCCTGGACGAAGCCGCGCACTCGCATCAGGCCGTGCAGCGCGCCGGCCGGCTCGTTGCGGTGGCAGGAGCCGAACTCGCCGTAGCGCAGCGGCAGCTCGCGGTACGAGCGCAGGTCGGCGTTGAAGACCTGGATGTGGCCCGGGCAGTTCATCGGCTTGACCGCGTAATCACGGTTTTCCGACGCGGTCGTGAACATGTTGTCCTTGTAGTGCTCCCAGTGCCCCGATTTCTCCCACAGGGTCCTGTCGAGGATCTGCGGGCAGCGCACTTCCTGGTAGCCGTTGTCACGGTNGACGGCTCGCATGTACTGCTCGATTTCCTGCCAGATCGCCCAGCCCTTGGGGTGCCAGAAGACCAGGCCGGGCGCCTCGTCCTGCATGTGAAAGAGGTCGAACTGCTTGCCGAGGCGACGGTGGTCGCGCTTTTCGGCCTCCTCAAGCATGTGCAGGTAGGCGTCGAGATCTTCCTTCCTGGCCCACGCCGTGCCGTAGATGCGCTGCAACTGCTCGTTGCGATGATCGCCACGCCAGTAGGCGCCGGCGACCTTCATCAGCTTGAAGACCTTGAGCTTGCCCGTGGACGGCACGTGCGGGCCGCGGCAGAGGTCGATGAAGTCGCCCTCGCGGTACAGCGAAACCTGCTGGTCGGCGGGGATCGCGGCGATCAGTTCGGCCTTGTACTTTTCGCCCTGATCGAGGAAGAACCTGACGGCGTCGTCGCGCTCCCACACCTCGCGGCTGACCGGAATGTCGCGCTTCGCCAGTTCGCCCATGCGTTCCTCGATGGCCTGCAGGTCTTCCGGCGTAAACGGCCGCTTGTAGGCGAAATCGTAGTAGAAGCCGTTTTCGATGACCGGGCCGATGGTGACCTGCGCCTCGGGAAACAGTTCCTTGACCGCGTAGGCCAGCAGGTGGGCGGTCGAATGACGGATGATCTCGAGGCCTTCGGCATCGCGGTCGGTGACGATGGCGAGATCGGCATCGCGAGCGATCAGGTACGACGTATCGACCAGCCGGCCATCGACCTTGCCGGCGAGCGCTGCACGGGCGAGGCCGGCGCCGATGCCGGCGGCGACCTCGGCGACCGTCACCACCTTTTCAAAGGAACGAATGGAACCGTCGGGCAGTCGGATATCGGGCATGGCAGGCCTCAAGGCAAAAAAGCGCGGGGCGAGCCGCACTTTTCTGGTCGAACGAAGGCTGACTCGATTAGGGCTTCTGAACTGCGAAGCAAGTTCGGAAAGCGATCATTTCAGCTCCGTCAGGAATTTGGTAGGCGGTATTGGAATCGAACCAACGACCTCCACGATGTCAACGTGGCGCTCTAACCAACTGAGCTAACCGCCTGAAGAGACGCGCATTATAAGGGTGTCGGCAGGCAAGTCAAGCAATTTGCCGGAAACGCCGAGTGCCGCCGGCCCGGCGCGTCATTCCGAGAACCCGGCGGTGAGCGCGGCGATCATGCAGCCATGGTCGACAACGCCGGCGCTCTCGCGGACGCTGTGCATCGCCCACATCGGCGAACCGACATCGACGCTCGCCACCCCGAGGCCGGCGGCGATGACCGGACCGATGGTGCTGCCGCATCCGAGATCGCTGCGATGGGCATACTGCTGCCAGGGAACGCCAGCCTTCGCGCACAGCCCGATGAAGCGGGCGGCGCTCTCGGCCCCGGTGCTGTAGCGCTGGTTGGCATTGGTCTTGATCACCGGACCGCCGTTGACCGCAACCCGATGCGCCGGCTCGTAGGCCGCCGGGAAGTTGGGATGGTAGGCGTGCGCCATGTCGGCGCTGATGAAGAAGCTGCGCGCCAGCGTACAACGCAGGCCCTCGTCGTCGAGGCCGGCACGGGCGGCGATCCGGCGCAGGACATCGGCGATGAAACTGCCGCCGGCGCCGGCGGCGCTCTCGCTCCCGACTTCCTCGTGGTCGAAAAAGGCGCAGACATTGGTCGCCGCCGGACTTGCAGCGCCGAGCAGCGCGGTCAACCCGGCGTGGCACGACGCCAGATTGTCGATCCGGCCGACGGCGACGAACTCCTCCTCCATGCCCCAGAACGTCCCGGGCTGCGTATCGCAGACGGCGAGTTCCCAGCTCAGGACGGCGTCGGGGGCAAGCGCGAGCCGCGTCGCCAGCAGGGAATGGAAGCGTCCGTCGTCAGGGCCGCCATCCCCACCAAGACCGAGCAACAGCGGCAGTTCGGTCTGCTTGTTGAACTTGAGGCCATTCTCGTTGACCTCGCGGTTCATGTGGATCGCCAGGTTGGGCAAGCGGAGCAGGGGCTGAGCGAAATGCACGAGGCGCATGGCAATGCCGTCGCCCTGGCGCACGGCAACGCGCCCCGCCAGGCTCAGGTCGCGGTCGGCGAAGGTCGCCAGGAGCGGCCCGCCGTAGACCTCGACGCCGACCCTGAGCAGGCCGTCCCCGGCCTGCAACGCCTTCGGCTTGACGCGCAGGCCGGGCGAATCGGTGTGCGCGCCGACCAGCCGGAAGCCGCGCGTTTCCAGGTTGTCACTGCCGATCACGAAGGCGACGATCGACGCGCCGCCGCGAATGACGAAATAGCGCCCGCCGGCCGCGAGCTGCCAGCGCTCATCCTCGCGCAACGCGACGAATCCGGCCTGCAGCAGGCGGTCGGCAGTGGTCTCCACCGCATGCCACGGACTCGGGCTGGCGTCGATGAAATTCAGGAGATCGCGGGCCAGTCCCCGTGAATGCGCGGATATTTCCATGGTCTTCGGTGCCTCGGGTGCGATGGCCGAAAGATACCAAAGCTCGCGCGACGGCGGGCATGAATCGCAGTAAGATGCCCGCAGTTTTCCGGGAGGCGCAATGAACGAGGGCTGGATCGTGCTGGGCATTTGCCTGGCGTTCGTGGTGGGTGTGGCGCTGCCGCTGATCAGCAAGCGGGGCGCCGACAAGACCCCTGCCGCCGCGCAGGGAAACGCTGCGCGACTGGCGCAAAGACCGATGAGCGAAGGCAGCCGCATGGAAACGCGCATCAGCGAACTCGAAATCAAGATCAGCTTCGCCGAGGACATGATCGACGAGCTGAATCGCACGATCTACAGGCAGCAGCAACAGATCGACCGGCTCCTCAGCCGGGTCGAGACGTTGCGCGACCAGGTGCAGGCAGCCGCCCCAGCCGAGCAGCGCAGCCTGCGCGACGAACTCCCGCCGCACTACTGAGCCCGTGCCAGCCCGCCCGGTCACCGTTTTCTATCATGCCGACTGCCCGGACGGCTTCGGCGCCGCCTATGCCGCCTGGCTGCGCTTCGGCGCCAGCGCCCGCTACCGCGCCATGCACCACGGTCAANNCCCGGAAATGGCCGAAATTGCCGGACACGACGTATTCATCCTCGACTTTTCGTTCGCGCCGGACGTGCTCGAGGCAATGGCAGCGCTCGCCGGATCGGTCGTGCAGATCGACCATCACGCCTCGGCGCGCCAGCCGTGGGCCGCGCGACTGATGAAAGCGGCGGACGGCGGAGAACGCTTCAGCCACCCCGCCCTGCCGCTGACGGTCATCTTCGACCTCGGCAAGTCNGGGGTTCGCCTCGCCTGGGAGCATTTCCATCCGGATCGCCCTGTCCCGCTCGTGCTGCGCCATGTCGAGGACGTCGACCTGTGGCGCTTTGCACTCCCGGGCTCGCGCCCGATCGCCCGCGCCCTGCGCCTGCTGCCCGACGACTTTGCGGCGTGGGACGCTCTCGTGCGCCAGGCCTACGCCTCCGAGACCCAGCGCTACAAGGCCTTGCTCGCCGAGGGCGAAGCGATCGGGCGCTTCTTCCAGACCGAGATCGAACGACTCGCGCAAGGCAGCCTGGTCATGCCCGCCCGCCTGCGCGGCGAGCCCGTCGATCTCTTGCAGGCGCAGCGCCACGGGCTGCCGACATTGAGCGACGGCGACCGCGCCTGGCGCGCCATCGACGGCCTCGCCGTCAACGCCAATGCGCTGTTCGCCTCGGAACTAGGCAACCGCCTGGCCGAGCGGAGCGGCAGCTTCGGCCTGGTCTGGGAACTTGGCGCCGGGGGCGAAGTGGAGGCATCGCTGCGCGCTGCCGGAAAGGTCGATGTCGCCGCGATTGCCGCCGGCTACGGCGGCGGCGGACACCCGAATGCCGCCGGATTCAGGATGGAACTCGCCCGCTTCGCGCGCGAAATCCTTAGCGAAAAATTGTTTATATAATGGTTGAATAATGACGCGTAATTATATGATATATAAACGTTTATTTTAATCATGACAATCCTCGGATTCCGCCTTGCTGCGGCATGACCTGAATCAACCCGTCATCCGTCTGCCATCGGCAACCGCCGATGCCAACTTGGCAGCATATAATCGTCAACCTGTCTGTCAACCGAATTGCACGGCCGATCATGGCGTTTCAACGGTTTGCAGATCGCTCCACTGAAGTCGATCGCGTGTTTCCCGGCCAGATGTCAATAACCCGCCCTGGTTCATTTTTCAAGTTGCTGGCGCTTGCACTGGGCGCCAGCGTTCTGGTCTGGCGGATAGTCGCGGTCAATCTGTCAGGATTCCATCTGCAGGCCGGTGGAGTCGACGCCGCGACAGGCGCGCTCGCGTGGGACAAATCCAGCCCAGAGGCACTCTACCAGAAGGGTCTGGAGGCACTTGCGGCGGACCAAGGGCGATCCCTGAGCTATTTCAACGCTGCTGTCAGCAACAATCCTGCAGATGGACTGACGTATGCCGCGATCGGAGAGATCCTCGAGGCGCAAGGGAATTCACGCGGAGCGGAACTGGCAATGAGAGCCGCAGCAGGAATGGCCCCGCAACGGGTCAATGTCCAGTACCAGGTCGCCAGTTTCTGGATGCGCCGCGGCGATATTGCCCAGGCAATGAAACATCTGGATGTGGTGCTCACCTTCGGCACTTCGCTGCGTGCCGAACTTTTTCCGGATCTCCTCAAACTTGCCGAGAATCCGGCAACCCGTGAAGCCGCTTTCTCCAGCCTCCTGCAACAACCGACAGTCTGGTGGCCGGATTTCTTCGCCTATGCGGCAAACAATGCGACCGACGTGGAAACCCTGCGCGCCCTGTCCGCAATGCGGGCAACCGGTCCCAACCTCATGTCTCCCACAGGATTGCGCGCCTATCTGCAGAGACTTCAACATGACAGGTTATGGTTCGATGCGTATATCACCTGGCTCAACAGCTTGCGCAGGGACCGGTTGAATGCCATCGGCAACCTCTTCAATGGCGATTTTGAAGAAGAAATCAGCAACACCGGATTCGACTGGATCGTCACGCCTACCTCGCAGGTTGTCGTCGAAACCGCAAGCACCTACGGAACGACCGGCAGCAAGGCGTTGCGTGTGCTTTTCCGAGGTCCTCGGGTGCAATTTCAGCACCTCCGGCAGCATCTGTTGCTCGACCCCGGGAATTACATCCTGCGCGGACGCGTACGCCCTGAGAACCTGGAAGCGACCGAAGGCGTCAGATGGTCGATCTACTGCCACAGCCAGACCGAAGCACTGGCGAGAAGCGAGACGATCCGCGGAACGGACCCCTGGAGTCATTTCTCGATGAGTTTCGAAGTGCCGGCAAAGGACTGCGCGGCGCAAACCGTACGCCTTGAACTTGCCGGCCGATCGCCACTCGATTTCGAGGCAAAGGGAACGGTGTGGTTCGACGATATGTCGATAAGCCGGAGGCGGCTTGACTAACACCGCGATGCGTGGTCGAATGCAAACTGTATAATTTTTCCGGCGCGTTCATCGCGTGTATTGTTCGAACAGGCATGACCGACATGACCAAAGATTGCAGGAAATTCCTTTCCATTCTGATTCTGTGCAACGCTATCTCCGGCGTCGGGTTGGCTGCCGACCCCGTGGGGATGCAACGCTGGCCGAGTTCGATGGAAAGACTCTGGTCAACCAGGGAAATGGTCTGGCATCCGCCAAGCCGGGTGCTGTTCTCAACGATGGCGACCGCGTCATTACCCTGGACAAGTCGTCAGCGCGAATCGTCTTCCTGACGGTTGCTCCATCGTATTGCCGGAAAACAATGTTCTTGTAATCAACATGAAACTGGGATGCAAGGCCGTGCCAGTCGCCAACACGGTAACGACCGGCACCGGCGCCTTGGGTAGCGCAACGGCGACAGGGGCAATCACGGGGGCGAGGCACTGATCTATGGTGGTGCATTGCTGGTTCCCGGCGGGTATGCCATTGCCAGAAACGGCGACCGCCACCGCCATCGCCACCGCGACAGGCCGATCAGCGAACAGTGACACGCTAGAGCGTGACGACGAGCACCACCGTCCGCCCTGCTTCCAACGAAGCAGGGCTTTCTTTCNNCGGCGTCGCCTTTCTTGTGGCCATACTGGCGTTTGCNCCCCTGATCAAGGGCGGCAACCGGCCGTTCCCGCTGCTGATCCTCGAACTGGCCGCCATCGGCCTGCTCTGCATCCTGCTGGTTCGCCCGCATTTCAGGCAGCGCCTGTCAAGGGCAGCGCTGATTGCCCTGGCCGCCCTTGTCGCCCTGCCCGTCGTTCAACTCATCCCCATTCCCGAGTCCATCTGGGCCTTGCTGCCAGGAAGAGACTATTATCTCGGGGCGCTCAAAGCCGTTGGCGTCGAACCGGCGCACCGGTCAATGTCATTGATTCCAAATGCCACCGAATCCGCCTGGCTTGTCTTGCTGCTGCCGGTGTCGGTTTTCCTGGCCACAGTCGCCACCGACAAATCACGCCTGAAGGATCTGGTCAATCTGTTCATAGGCTTGGCACTGCTGCAGGCGATTATCGGCCTGGCGCAGTTCGGTACCGGATCGCTCACCATATTCTGGCCTGAAGAAGGCGCCAGGTTCGCCGGTGTCAGTGCCCACGGCACCTATGCGAACTCCGACCACCTCGCCGGTCTGCTTGAAATGGCCTTGCCGGTCGTATTGGGGCTCCTTGTCGCGAATGTCCGGTTAGGCAGGAGCGATAAAGTCCGCTCAACCCAACGACCCAACATCCGGCAACGACTATCTCGCCTGTTCACCAGCGGAATCCGCTTCAATCTGGTTGCGATCTACCTTGCCGCAGGCCTGGGCATCCTTCTTGGCATTGTCTTCAGCCGCTCGCGCACCGGCATTGCGCTGGCCATGCTGGGAATTCTCCTGTGCGCGCTTATCTTCGGTAGCCACCTGGGCGGCCGGCGCTCCACACGGGTAATCACGATATTTACAGTAATCGGCAGCGCGCTGGCACTGGAAATCGGCCTGGCCCCGGTTCTCGCCCGCTTCGCCAGTCAAGGGGTGACCGACCCCTACCGCTGGTCCATCTACATCGGCACCCTTCAGGGCATATGGGAATTCTTCCCGACAGGGAGCGGTTTCGGCACCTATCCTTCCGTATTTCGCCGCTTCCACCCCGGAGACGTTCCCCAGTTCGTCAACCATGCCCACAACGACTATCTGGAATGGATCTTCGAAGGCGGAGTACCGGCGGCACTCCTGATGTTCGCGCTCCTGACCTTCTATCTCCTTCGCTGGCGGGAAATCTGGCCGCGCGAAGAGAACTGGTCACCCTACTCCTTCATGCGGATTTCAGCCGGCATCGGCCTCTTTCTGATCGGACTCCACGGGTTTATCGACTTCAACCTGCATATCCCTGCAAACGCAGTTTACTTCGCATTCCTCGCGGGCGTGTTCTTTCACCCGGAAACACCTTCGCGGCAAGCGCAGGCGGCCCCGCTACCGAAGGCGCCTGTAGTTGCCACGCCTGAGCCGTCGCCAGTCATGGTTTCCGGACCGCCGCCAGAACCCGCTCAGATTCGCAATCCGTTCGCCGATTAGGTCCGGCGGCGCGCGGACAGGCTAGCTCCGCGAATCGGGCGCCTTGGCCGAAGAAAAGAATGGACTGAGTGCCTTCTTGACCGCACTGGGCCGCGCCAATAGCGCCACGTAGCCCAGCCCCGAGTTTGACACTTTTCGGGCACATTTTTGGGTGAGCCCCAGTAATGGTGCGGGTTTCCGGGCGGTGGATTGCCAAACGCCTAGATACATGGATTGTTGATATTTTGATCCAAATGGCCCTAGGATACGGGCCATGTACCTGCGCGAGAGCAAACAACGGCGAGCCGATGGCAGTGTCGTGACCTACCTGCAACTGGCGGAGAACGTCTGGGATGCCGCCAAGGGCAGATCGCAAGCCAGCATCGTCCATAACTGCGGACGCTCCGATGATCCTGAGGTAGTCGAGCGTCTGCGTCGGCTGGCCAGGAGCATCCTGCGGCGTTGTTCGCCGGAAGAGATCGTTGGCGCCGGGGGTAATTGGCGCCTGATCTGCGCCTGGCCCTACGGCGACCTCTATGTGCTCGAAGCCATCTGGAAGCAACTGGGCATCGACGCCATCGTGCGGCAGCAGGCTGGCATGCGCAACCTTGGCTTCGATGTCGAGCGCGCCCTGTTCGCGCTGGTTGCCAACCGTGCCTGTGCCCCGGCCTCGAAACTCTACTGCCACGAACAGTGGCTCAAGGAAGACGCGCACATCGAGGGAACACAAGGGCTGAAACTGCACCAGTTGTACCGCGCCATGGACTTTCTGGAAGCGAGCAAGGACGTGATCGAACAAGCCATCTTCCACCGCGTCGCCGATCTGCTCAACCTGGACGTCGAGGTGATCTTCTACGACACCACCTCGCTGCACTTCGAGAGCGACGAGGAAGATGAGGGCGACAAGGACGGCAACGTCCGGGGCAGTCAGGTGGCCGGCAAGAAGACCTATGCCGCCCCGAGGAAGCGCGGTCACAGCAAGAACGGTCGCGGTGACGCACCGCAGATCGTCGTCGGCATGGCCGTCACCCGGGACGGATTCCCGGTGCGCCACTGGGTATTCCCCGGCAACACGGTCGATGTCACCACCATCGCCCGGGTCAAGGACGACTTGCGCGGCTGGCAACTCACCCGCTGCCTCTTCGTCGGCGACGCCGGCATGGTCTCGCAGGCCAACTTGCAGACCCTGTCCNNAGGGGGCGGCAAGTACCTGCTGGCGATGCCGATGCGCCGGGGTGACGAAGTCACCGAGGAGGTTCTGTCGCGCCCGGGGCGCTATCGCACCGTCGCCGAGAATCTGGAGGTCAAGGAAGTCATCGTCGGCGACGGCGAGCGGCGACGGCGCTATGCGGTCTGCTTCAATCCGCTGGAAGCCAAACGCCAGAAGGCCCATCGCGAGGAACTGCTGACCGAACTGGAGGCCGAACTGGCCAGCCTGTCTGTTCTTGTCGAGGGGAGCCACACGAAACGGGTGTGCGCCTTGCGCAGCAGCGCCCGCTACGGCCGTCTGCTGAAGGAGACGAAGCGCGGCCTTGCAATCGACCGGCAGGCCATTGTCGAACTGGAGCGCTTCGACGGCAAGTTCGTGGTGCATAGCAACGACGACACGCTGAGCGCCGAAGACATGGCCCTGGGCTACAAGCAGCAGCAGCGGGTGGAAGAAGCCTGGCGGACGATGAAGAGCGGCTTGAAGATGCGGCCGGTGTTCCACTGGGCGCCGCATCGCATCCATGCCCACATCGCCATCACCGTCCTGTCCCTGCTGCTTGAACGCACCATCGAGCACGCTTGTCAGGATACGTGGCGCAATATCCGCGACGATCTGAAGCGCATTCAGCTCGCCCTATTGTCCAGTCCCAACGGACAGGTCTGGCAGGTCACCGAGCCATCACCAGATGCAGCTAACCGATTGAAAGCACTGAACATCAAGCCGCCCAAGCCAATCCTGAATCTGGATTGAGCCCCTTCCCCGCCTAGATACACACCGATTTCGGCCACCTCGCCGAAACCCTTGCCTCATGCGGCTTCCCGACGGGCGTGTTACTTGGGGGTGTCAAAGTCGGGCCAGCAAAAGCGCGACAAAAGCGCAAAACATGATCGCCTCCGGCACACCATGCGCTTCGGCAGTCATGGCAAGCAAGGAAAACGTCACCGAGACCGCGGCCAGCGTCCAGACCGCCTGGCTTTCGGAAAGACCCGCGTCACACAACAGGTAATGCAGGTGCTGCCGGTCCGCGTGGAAAGGACTCTTGCGATGCAACATGCGCAAGAACATGACAGCCCCCATGTCCAGCAAGGGCACGGCAATAATCCAGACCGCGGCAATCGGCCTGAGCGGCGAGGTAGTCATTCCCGCCAGCTTGATCGAATACCAGGCCAGGAGGAGTCCGAGAAGCAGGCTGCCAGTGTCCCCCATGAAAACCATGGCGCGTTTTCGTCCGGGTATCCGCAGGTTGAACATCAGAAAACCCAACACTGCTCCCAGCAGAATCGACAGTTCCGTCGCCACATTCGAATTTTCTGCAGCCTGTGCAACGGCAAGAAAGACGAGCAAGGGAATCAGTACCTGTGTCCCGGCCAGCCCGTCGACCCCGTCGATCATGTTGACTGCGTTCATCAGACCGATGATGGCAATGACGCTGAAAAGATGAGACCACTTGCCCAGCACCAGGTCACCAAGCCCAAACAGATCCCCCAAGTGCATGACCTCAACCTCGGTCCCGGAAGCAATCAACAGTGCAGCAATCAACTGGGCGAAGAATTTCGAGCGGTGACCGATCTCATGCGCATCGTCCGCCGCACCGATGGCGACCGTCACGATCAGGGCCAGCATCAGGGTTCGGCTCTGGCCCGGCAGCGAACCGGCCAGCCAATGCGTCAGGACCAGAGACAGGAAGATTGCGATGCCGCCGACCAGCGGGGTCGAAGCCGCGTGCTTCTTGCGGCCCGCCGGGTGATCGACCAGATCGAACCGCCGCGCCGGACAGATCAGCGCCAGAATGGAAAGCACCGACAGCACCGAGGACAACAATATCCACCACAGCGGAGAGAAGGAAGTCATGCCGATTCCACCAAGTCTGCACCAATGACCCTGGATGGATATCTGGCGGACCTCAGCACCAGCCCCCAACTATTGGCGTCATATTCAGCGGGCATTGTAGCAGCGAAATGGTGCGCTGGGGAAGACGCCGGCATAACAAGCGACTGCGGCCGGCACAGCCCATGATGCCCGTCACTCCCCCAGCCAAACCGATAACGGCCGACGTAATACCCCAGCTTGAGAACCTCCATGCCGACGCCGATGGCGGTCGCCTTGTTGTGCCACCAGTTCCACGCCGACCACTCGGGCGTCGGTGCGGCGACGAAGGTGTAGCGCAAGCCGGAGCTGCGGAACACGCTCCACCAGGAATAACTTACGCGCAGCAGATGCTGCGGGTCGCTGACCACCAGCACATGGCGGATGCCATTCGCTTCCATCCAGCGGCGCATCACCCGCGCCTCGGTCCACGTGCTGTCGGCACTGCGGTCGACATGAACCGCGACGCCTTTCAGATTGCCCGTGGCGTCCCCCAGCACATGCGGCAATGGAAGAATCAGCATCAAGGTGTCGGCATAACCGGCAAGGAGCAATTCCTTGCCACGAAGATAGCGATGGCCGGGATCCTCGCCCAGCACGATCACCGCATCCGCAGCGACTGGCTCGCTCGCCGGCCATTCCAGGATTGCCCCCAGACTCAGCCACAGGGTCCACACCAGTGCAGCCAGCAAGGCAAGCAGGCGCACCCAGAAAAAAGCCTGCGGATCAGGGCAGAAACAATCGGGTTCGGCACGGCGGGCTCACGAAATGAGGTCCCCATAGACAGCCAGAGTCCTGGCGACGACGATCCGCTCGTCGAATTCCGCCAGCGCCTTGGCCCGCGCCGCGCCGCCCAGACGTTCGCACAGCGCGGGATCGTCCTGCAGGCGGGCAATGGCAGCGGCCAGCGCAGCGGCATCGCGCACCGGCACCAGCAGTCCATCGACGCCATCCATCACCACCTCGCGGCAACCCGGCGCATCGCTCGTCACCAGCGGGAGCGCGCAGGCCCCGGCCTCGATCAGGCTCTTGGGCAAGCCTTCGCGATAACTTGGCAAAATTACCGCGTCGACCGTGGCAAACAGTGCAGGCATGTCGTCCACATGCCCCAGCCACTTGAGCANCCCTTCATCCACCCAGCCACGAATCCGCGCCTCGGGCACCGCCGCCGGGTTGCCGGGATCGGGGTCGCCGGCCAGCAGGAATTCGATCGCCCGCCCTTCCGCGCGCAAGCGGCCCGCCGCCGCGACAGTTTCGGCAACGCCCTTGTCCCACAGCAAACGTGCGGCCAGCAGCACGCGGAAGCGTTCGCCACGCCGACGCTCGGGGTTCGGCACGAAGCGGCGGCAATCCACCCNCGAGCCGGGGATCAGGCGAATCGCCCCGGGATCGACCAGCCGCGCTTCCCTGAACAAGGCCACATCGTCCGGATTCTGCAGGATCAGCCGCGCCTTCTTCCCGCCGAGGGCGAGGCGCATCAGCATCCGGACCACCGGCCGCAGCAATCGCGCCTTCAGGGCGCCGCTGCTGAAGACGTAGCCCATGCCCGCCACCGCATTGACCCGCGGTATCCCTTCCAGCCGCGCGGCGAGCGAGCCATAGACCGCGCACTTGATCGTGAAGCCGTGCACCAGATCGACGCGCTCGGCGAAAAACAGGTGTTTCAGCCAATTGACCAGCGCCAGTTCGCGCAGCGGGTTCAGGCTGAGCCGCTCCATCGGCGCCGCCACCCAGCGAAACCCCAGCGCCCGCAGCTTCTCTCCATAAGGGCCGGGCGGCGAAACCAGCAGCACGTCATGCCCTGCCTCGCGCAGCGCCAAGGCCAGCGAACGGCGAAAATTATAGAGATACCATTCCGTATTGGCGAACAGGACAATTTTCAAGAAAACGCTTCCAGCGGATAGAAACGATACGGCAGCCAAGATTGAGAATGCACAGCAAAATTCAGCCAGACGAACTGAACCAGACCGTAGTACAACAAGACGCACGCCACCGGAGCGGCGACATCTCTTACGGTTTCCTTGCCGATCACGTCGGGAAAATGCGAGAAGACCACCAGTTGCAACGGCAGCATGTACAAGGCCACGCGGTCAATCGCGGTCGACGCCGGAGAAAGGAGGAAAATGCCGAACAAGCCCAGCGATATCACGGCAAACCACAACCACAGCTTGCGTTCAGCCGCGGAAAACCGGAAGCGCTTGTACCAGTAAAGCAGGATGAACGCCGGCAGAAGATTCATCGCCAGGCGGATCATCGCCCCGTCCGACTGGTACTGCGCCTCGACATAGTTCCTGTAGAGGCTGTCCGCGGCATCTTCCAGGAAGAGAAAGTAACCCAGCACAAGGGAACCCGCACCCCAGGCAAATGCCAGTATCCGGTTCCGTGCTGCGGCCAGCGCCGCGATCGGCAGCAGCAAGACGGCCGTCTTGTGAAACGTCGCCGCCAGCATCACCCAGAAGACGAACCGGCCCGTCGCTCCCTTGCCCAGCGCCACCAGACCGAGCATCGCCAGGCCGAGGGCGACCCNCTGCCGGCTATAACCCATGGCAACGACAATGACCAGGTAAGGCACCGCTACCGCCAACGCCAGCCACGGCCGCGGCAGATGGCGGCAGAAGACGACCAATCCCACGGCGAACAAGGCGCCGCCCATCAGGTTGACGCCGAAAATGTCCCAGTCCAGTTGCCCGCTCAGCCAGTTGATCAACTGATAACCGGGATCGCTCATCAGGACTACTTCATCCAGTGTCGCCCAGCGAGCATCATCGAGGTGGCGAAAATAATTGAACCAGTCGCCGCCAACCTCGTAGCGAAAGCCGATCAACAGCGTCAGGAGCATCGCCACCGCGATCCAGGCTCCATTCAGGCGCGCGGAAGCGCCCGGCGGCCGGCTACCCGCCCGATCCACCTCGGTCATCAACGCCACGATCGCCGGCACCGCGAACATCAACCAATAAGGCCACATCTCAGCAATTCGCCTCCAGCCAGGCCTGGAACATCAGCACCGCCCACAGGCCGGGCGTGAGGTCACGATGACCGCTCAGGTGTTCAGCCCAGTACTGGCGAATGGGCGCCGGGTGGAAGTAGCCCTCGGCTACCAGGCGGTTCTCGTCCAGCAGGCTTTCCGCCCACGGCCGCAGCGGACCACGGATCCACTGCCCGACGGGAATGCCGAAACCCGCCTTGGGCCGTTCGATCAGTTGGCGCGGCACATGTTTGTAAAGTACCTGGCGCAGCGACCACTTGCCCTCGTTGCCGCGAATCTTCAGCGAAAGCGGCAGTCGCCAGGCAAGTTCGGCCACCCGGTGGTCCAGGAAGGGCACCCGCGTTTCCAGGCTGGTGGCCATCGCGGCGCGATCCACCTTGCACAGGATGTCGTCCGGCAGATAGGTCACGCTGTCGCGGTACATCATGCGCAAGGTCGCATCCGCCACCCCGCNTGCGGGCAGCGGGTCGGCGAGCAGACCGGGCGGCTCGCTTACCGGGCCGCCCTGCCCCCGCACCACCTTCGCCGGGTCCTGCCACTCGGAAACCAGGCTCTGGTAGAGGTCATCCATATCCCGCACGCCGCGCAGGCGCGCCGCGAGCTTGTGCGCCTTGTCGCCGACGCGGGCAATGCCGCGCGTGCCGGGCAGCAAGGCATTCAAAGGTGCGCCCAGGGCGTCCCAGCCGGCTACCGGGAGGCTGCCGATCGCCTTGCCCAGCGCCTGCCGCACCGGGTAAGGCAACCAATCCAGCCGGCGCCAGATGCGCGGCCCCCAGAAATAGCGGTTGTAGCCGCCGAACAACTCGTCGCCGGCATCGCCGGAGAGCGCCACCGTCACATGCTGGCGCGCCGCACGGCACACCAGATGGGTGGGAATCTGCGACGAATCGGCAAAAGGCTCGTCGTACATGGCAGGCAAACCGGGAATCACCTCGCGCGCCTCGGCCGCCGTGACAAACAGCTCCGTATGCAACGTGCCCAAATGGTGCGCCACCGCCCGGGCGTGATCCGACTCGTCGAAGGCTGCCTCCTCGAACCCGATGGTGAATGTCTTCACCGGCTGGCTGGCCTGCCGCTGCATCAGCGCCACGATGGCCGACGAATCCACGCCGCCGGAAAGGAAAGCCCCCAGCGGTACATCGGCCAGCGATTGCAGGCGCACCGCATCGCCCAGCCGCGCCTCCAGCGCCGTCAGCGCTTCCTGCTCATCCGCGATCTGATTCCTTGCGCCGGCCTCCACCACATCCGCCAAAGACCACCAGCGCTGCAGCGTCATGCCCTGCCAGCTTGCCGGCGGGCGCAGCGGTTGAANAATCGGCCAATTTTTCGGTTGACCGCAGACACTGAGCAGACACCCCGGTTCCAGCTTGTAAATCCCTTGGTAGATGCTGTGCGGCGCCGGCACATAGGTAAAACGCATGTACAACGCCAGCGCCTCGCGGCTAACCGGGTTGGCAAAGCCGGGGCAGGCGCGCAATGCCTTCAGTTCCGACCCAAAGACGAAAGCACCATTCACCCAGCCGTAGTACAGCGGCTTTTCGCCAAAACGGTCGCGCGCCAGATGCAGGGTCCCTTCGCGCTTGTCCCAGAGGGCGATGGCGAACATACCCACCGTCTTGCGCAAGGTCGCCTCGACGCCCCAGTGCTCGAAGGCGGCGAGCAACGTCTCGGTATCGGAGTGACCGCGCCAGGCCGGCGCTGCCGCGGTCGACGCCAATTCGGCCCGGATTTCCTGATGGTTGTAGATTTCGCCATTGAAGGCGATAACGAAGCGCCCACCCGCCGACGCCATCGGCTGATGCCCGGCCGGCGAGAGGTCGACGATGGACAGGCGGCGATGGCCCAGCGCAACGCCAGCCTGCGCATCCACCCAAGTCCCGGCGTCATCCGGGCCGCGATGCCGGATGGCCAGCGCCATGCGCGTGACCAGCGCTTCCAGGCTGCCCTGCGCAGTTCCACGCACCGTCAATATCCCTGCTACACCGCACATACGTTGCTAAATTTCTTTCCAGTCAAAGGAAGTCCCCTGGCGTGACAACGGAATGACAGGTTTTGAACAAACCCGGATTGTCAGGAAAACGCTGATTTGTTCGTCAACCCGGCCTGCGCCGGAATGACGGATTTGGAATAAATCAGCGATTCCTTACGACGGTGAATGCGTCTTGAGCCAATCGCGCAGGGCATCGTTCATGCGCGTCTGCCAACCTTTTCCTGTCGCCTTGAAGGCTGTCACGACATCGGCGTCATAGCGCACCGTCAGGGCCTGTTTGGGGCTGTCGGATTTCGGGCGGCCACGGCGAACCAACTTGTCGCCGACAAACTCGTCCGCCTGCTCAAAGAACTCGTCGTCAAGTTCCGGCGCATCGTCCGGATCAATCCACCCGGTGGGCGTAGCGTGCTTGCTCGCGCTCATTGGCTTTCCTCATGCTAACAATGCGGCGTACCTCGCCGCGCGGCGTCCAGACCATGACAACCATCCGGCCATCGAGTTTGCCGAGCGTGATGTAACGCGGCTCGCTGTAATCCTCGCGGGAGTCTTCGGCGGTGAAATGCCGACCAGCGAAAACCTCACCGGCACGAGCAAAATCCAGCCCACGCTCGGAAAGGGTTTTAGCGCGTTTGTCAGGGTCGAACTCAATCTGCACTTTAGTTATTGTAGTTACGTTAAAATTGATGGTCAAGCCTGGCGTACCACCTTGCCCCTGCCCGCAGCGGGTTTCCGTTACCGGCTGTCCGGCTCGGTTTTCGCAAAATACTTCACCTGCGGCAAGCCTTCGAAATGGGCATCCTGAGTCAGAATCGTCGCGTCATGCAGGACGGCAGTGGCATAGATCAGCGCATCAGCCATGGGCAGCTTCTTTTCAATGCTGATCTTACCGGCATACAAGGCAACGGCTTCATCCACATCAAGCACTTGCCCCTGCTTGAGTTGGGCGATAGCCTGAAACGCCTTGTTTTCGTCGAACGCGAGGGTGACTTTCTTGAAGACTTCGTAGAGCACGATGCTGGGCACCAGCAGTTCATCGGTATTCTCGATGGCGGCAGCGTAATTCCCGGCAAGCGGAGAGTCTGCCAGGTACTCCAGCCAACCGGATGTATCCACGATATTCATGGCCGATCGTCGTCCCGGTTAAAATCGGTGTTCATGCCCTTGAGCATGCCGCGCGCCGCTGGCATGGGGCGGACGGGAATGAACTCGATGCGGTCACCGTATTGAACGACCTGCATGGGCATGCCCGCCTTGAGCTTCATTGCCTCGCGAATGTGCTTGGGTATCACGAGCTGGAATTTGGGTGAAAGCGTGAGCGTGTTCATGGCATCCATCCTTGAATTAGGCTACGAAGTATAGATCGATAGAATGGGTACGTAAGACCGCGCCGGTAAAGCGGGCGCGATTCACCACCCCGTTGGAAGATTCGACTCATCGAAACCCCCAATTGCCGTACATCGATGCCGGCTTGCGGTCGCAACGATGAAAATCGGTCGAAAAAGCGGTTGACCGCAACCATTGCAACAACTTGGCCGATTTGCTTTCCCGGTTCTCACGGTCAGGCCCTCGCGGCTGTCATCAGCAACGAAGCAATTTGGCCACGTGACCTGAAGACTGTATTGCTGCGGCGCCCGTAGGTGAAGTCCGGCCCATCAATTTTCCAGATTCCTGTACGCATCACATCAACTTGACATAGAGCCGTTCCAACTGCTCAGCCAGGCTCTGGAAGCTAAACTCCTTGACTCGCTCCTTGCCATACTCGACCAAACGCATGCGTTCACTGCTGGCGGATAGACCTGTCTCAATTGCGTGCGCCATAGCGTCGGCATCGTCGTGAGGGAAATAGATGCCCATGTCTTGGGTGATCTCGCGAAAGACCGGGATATCACTCAGGACCGTTGGACAGCCTGCGGCCATAGCCTCAAGAATGGGTATGCCAAAACCCTCATACGATGACGGAAAGACAAACAGGCTACAAAGCTTGTAGGTGCAGCGGACTTCAAGGTCACTCAGACCATGCAAAAACTTGACGCTGCCGGAAAGACTTGCCGACTTGACCCGCTCTTCGATCAGTTTCCTCTCGCCGCTGTCGTTACCAACGATGAGCAAGTTGACTGGCCTACCCCGTCNGCGCAGTCGGGCCATGGCATCTATCAGTCGCAGATAATTCTTTCTCCGCTCAAGATGCCCAACCGCCAAGACAAAGTCTTGTTCCAGGCCGAATTTCTGACGCACCACTTCCACGTCTGACTCAGCAACGGTGTCGAACAGAGTATGGTCCAGTCCATTGTAGACCACGGAGATTTTGGTCTCAGGGTAAAAGCTGAGTATCTCCTGCTTCATGGACTCGGAGACCGTAACCACATGGTCGGCGCCACTAAGTGCCTTCTCAAGGGCTATCTTGTAGGCCCTTCGTTCGATGGTGCCCCAACCAGAATGCACTCTTCGAATGTCGTGAATGGTTAAAAGAGTTCGCCCTGTGGGCGCCTTGATCAGCGGCTGGTTGAAGCACTCGAACAAGTCGAATCTATCCCGCGCCAGCGCCATAGGCCAATATCCCAAGCCTCCAAGAAACTTCTTGATGCGCCCCGCGCTCGGCAGCGGAGTGCGCCTGGCGGAGACGTTTGGCGCCCCATCGAACCAGGCGCCGACTCTGCAATCCTCAGGCTCGTNGACGACGAACTCCGCATCGGGAAGGCGCTTTACCAATTCCCCGTAGATACCGACAAACCGCTGTTTCGCCCCCGATGGCCGGTCATTCAGGCACGTTGCATTCAAGCCAATTTTCAAAGCATCACCCTCAGTCCGCTAACAACGGCCACTCAGACCCAGTACGTCAAAATGCCTCCTCAGCACGGCACCCTCCTCAAAGGGGCAGACTGCTTCACCGAGAAGTTCCCCTGGGATCGGGCGATCAAGCGCCTGTTCAATACCGGCCGCCAAGGCAACCGGGTCGCGCAGGGGAACAAGGTAACCGTATTTCCCATCCTGAAGAACCTCACGTGGTCCAGTCGGGCAGTCGGTGGACACGGGCGTGCATCCACACATCATGGCCTCGACCAAGACATTGGGAAGACCCTCCACATGGGACGACAACACGAACACATCGGCACGGGCAAAATACTTCAGGGNGTTCTCCACATAACCCAACAGGCTAACGACGCCCTCCAAACCAAGCTCAATGATCAAGGCTTCAAGTTCGGAGCGAAGAGGGCCATCCCCCAGGATCATCAACCGCGCCCGCCTTTGCGGCGGAATCAGCTTCATCGCACGGATGAGGTCCGCGAACCCTTTCCACGGCGCCAATCGCCCGGCCGCAACCAGCACCGGGCCATCCTTGTGGCGAAACCATTCGTGATCGACCGATTCCTCCATCCTGCGTCGCGAATGCTGGTCGTCGACAATGTTATAGACACAAACGTGCGGTGGGGATTTGAATACCTTGCGGTACTGCTCAACCATATCCTTCGAAACACAGGTCAACACATCCGCTCGCCACATAACTGCGCGCACCAGATGTTTGAGCACCCATCGTTTCGTGAGCGGTTTGTTCGAGTACGTGTCATAGGGCGTCACTCGGGACGAGCCGCTGATCTTCGCCTTCGATCCGGCCGCGATCGCAGCGAAAAGAACAACTGCATTCAAGTGGTCTTCGGCTGAGAAAACCACATCTGGCTTTGTAGTTCGCAAATACTTTACCAACGGTAGAAACATACTCCGGACATTGCTGCGACCGAGCTCCAGGACATTGAATCCAGAAACCTCCGGGAGCTGATAATTTTGACTAACATGCCCAATCACCAGATCCACATCGTATCCCCTATCGGCCAGCGCACGCGCAAACCTCAATTGCGCCAGGGNGACGCCGGCAATTGAAAAAGNCGGTGTAACAACACAAATCCTCATTTAGACGCTCGACCATTGGTCAAAGCTGCGTACTCCCCACTTGCCAACCTGCTTTGATGGAGGAACAGAAAGTTGTTGATATAGCGCCCCTTCGGTCCACCAAAATTGTCCATCGCCTGGTGTCTGGAGGGATCGAATCTCTCGAGGGCTCTCAACTCACCTTCTTCCAGAAAGAATCCTGCGTACCCGAACGCCAGTACCTTCTGAAATACCTCGCTGATTGGCCTTCCGTTATGTCGCTGTTCAATTTCAATGAGCAGCGCTGGTCTTGATGCATTGATGGCCACACCTGCACCCTCGATCACGCTGTATTCGTGCCCTTCGACATCAATCTTGATGAGACTCACGTTTTCGAATCGGTAGCTATCGAGGGTCGCCAAAGAAACCAACTGGTCACGTGCCTGCACGAACCCGGATTGTTCGATTGAAGCTGACGCATCGTGCTCGACCCCTGCCTCGTCGACCGGAATATGCAGGTTTGCAGAACCCGAACAGCTTGAAAGCGCGACCGAGTACAGGTGCACACTTGACTTGCCCGTGGCCCATGACTGCAGAACAGCAAGGCATGTCGGATTGGGCTCGAAAACCTCTACTTTTGCGCCAAGGCGCCAGAGCCGATAGGCGTAAACACCGCGATTGCCACCGATATCAATCACTCGATCGCCCTGACCGACCAGCAAGGGAAGGAAGCTCATCTCCTCCTCAAGACCACCACGCAGCCACCCATACCAGTACTTCAGCGGCACCTGATACCGCTCGGGCAGCAGGTCTCTAATTACCGTCTTCAACCCTTTAGACACAGTGCGAACACCTTTCTCAACAATCCATGCTGCTAAGCAACATCCAAAATTTCTGCAAAGCGTGCCCTGGCGGCAGGCAGCGAATATTTTTCCTCGTAAAGACGCCGCAGACTCGGGTCGAACCACAGCGCAACCTCTCTCTGAGCAGAAGAGATTGCAGCAACAAAATCATCTGCGGTCGCACAGAGCCAACCCGCCTGAGCGGCGACGTCTTCATAACCCGAGAACGCCTCCGGCGTTCCAACGATCTTCTTCCCGTACATCAAAGCCTCGGCCACCTTGGTCTTCATGCCGGACCCGTCAAAAATCGGGGCAATCACGAAGTGCGCATCCCGATACCAATCTGCAAGGTGGTCTACCGCACCAATGACCTCGACCTTCCCATCGCGCTCCAACTCCTGCCGCAGATCTTCGAAGCCACGGCCCACAATGCGAGTCTTGATGCCAATGCGCGGCACCACATACTCGACAAACCAGGCAATACCGGCGCGGTTGGCATAAAAACNACCGCCTACGAACAACGCGAACTTCTCTTTCGGCGGCTTGGCACCCTGTTCAAAGCCGGCAGGCAGCTTGTCTTCCAGCGCCATCGGAGACACGTGCGTTGCCGGTCGGCCATACANCCTTTGGAGCAAGCGACTGTCTCGTTCACTCAAGCAGATGATTTTGTCGCTATGCCTGACCGAGTTCCTTTCTGCCAAGTAATTGACCAGAAACACAGCCAGCGCGTGAAAGGTCTTTCTTTGGCGGAGTGANNACCAGAAAAACCTGGACTCGACATTGTGGAAAAAGGTACTGATTTCAACCTGCGGAAGCCGTTGCTTAAGGCGCTTGGCGAAAGCTCCCAGATTGGAGCCATCCACGAACACCTTGGCGACGTCATTGGACTGGATGGTCAGTTGCGCCTTGCTTATCGTCTCTTCGTCCAGCCCGTCAATGTGCCCCCTGAACGCATTGAGGATGGACTTGATTCCCTGAACGCTNNGGCGCGGCAACTCAAACAGCACCAGCCGATCCCCATATATTTCTTTCAGGGCGTCATGGTTCAGTTTGCACAAGAGCTCACGACCACCTGACGGTGACGTGTGCAGCTTGTTGGTCAGCAACATCACCTTGGCAGGCAACCCGGAATTCACGAGCACTGTCACTTCACCCCGTTCCCAAAAATTGCCGCCATGAACTGATGCGCAATCACCTTTGAAAGAAACCTCTGGGCGCCGGCGATCTGCTCTTGTGCGTCATGGGGTGTCAGCAACTCGGATTCAATGACCCGAGCTAACGCCGTGGGGTCATTTTTCGGAACGATGCTCCCATAACGGTTATCCAGCAGGATGTCATGAACCCCCTCGCCACAGTCGGTACTGACAACACGCAATCCGCAAAGCATGGCCTCAACAATCACATTTCCAAACCCCTCCCGGTCCGAAGAGAGCACCAATAGGTCAGAAGACCCGATCTCAACATAGGGTTCCGGCAGATACCCGAGAAAACTGACGCGCTGCTCCAACCCCAGCGCCCTGCGCCTTTTCTCAAGTTGGTCACGCAGATGTCCGTCTCCCACAAACGCGAGCGAGGCATCGCTGGTCTTGGCAACAAGTGCGAAAGCTTCAAGCATCAAGCCGGGATTCTTGGGCCCGTCTAATCGTCCCACCCAGATCACGCGCTTTCCCGGGTAGCGCTGGGGCTGGGAGACAATATGGGCTGGTGGCGGGGTGATGGGGTTAAAAATAACAACAAGCTTTCTGTGCAACCCCAGCGTGATTCCGTCGATGTCCTTGAACACCCCCGTGGAGACTGCAACCACACTTGTGCTCAACTGATAAAAGAGGCTTGCAGTTGAAGCGTACAGCCATGTAGGGCTGTTTTTGCTCCTGCTGGGCGGGGAATGTTCCCACAAAATCAATTTACAAGTGGGGTGGAGTAGCCGCGCCAGACATGCACAAAGATTCAGCTTCCAGAAACTCGATATCAGTGCGTCCGGCTTGTTTCCGGCGAGGTAAGCACTCAACCGTCCCGGCAGCTTGTAAGTCTTGTTGCACTGCAGATTTAACACATTGAAATGACGTTCAGCCTCGGCCAGAAACTCGCCCTCCAAACTCATCAACAGGAAGTCAATCTGAATGCCCTCTGCCTTGAGAGCCATTGCCAGGTTGAGCGCGACACGTTCAGCCCCTCCAAACTTCAAGCTAGGCAACAAGATCGCGATTTTTTGGGATTGTGGGTCACAACTGAAATGGGCCCTGGGCGGCGAAGGAGAGAGGGTTCAGGCTGACCGGAAATTGGAACGCACCTGGTGAATCAATTTGAAAACCCGGTGCCGCTGCCAGAAATAAACACCATACGCCCGGTCAGCCAGTGATTTCGATCTTTTATGGAGTACCAGCTTATCCACCGATGTCACTCTGGAAATAAAGCGCTCCTCAAGTACTTTTCGGAAAGCAGCAAATCGATCCTCCGTGATCGTGTTTGGATGCAGGCAAACGGTCCATAGGCCGGATGATTTTTCGGTAAGGGTCCAGAGCTGTTGCGGCAACCAGAAAANACCATCTTCAAAGTACTGGTCGCGCGCTATTCCATCGCTCACAATTCTGATTGGTGTCTCGTTACGAATGGCGGCCAGCGTCAAACGGTCGAAGCAATGGGCCGGCGCAATCCACACGGATGGTTCGACCTGCTCGGCAACGAAAATCGCCCACGACTCACGAATCTTTGCCACCTGCGCCTCGTACGGCAGGCCGCCAAATTCACTGCGCTCATAAAAAGGCAAGATCAACTTGGCCTTGGTCGAATGCATGACATGTTGATAGCCGTGCATAGCGATGGTCCAGCCTTTCGACTGCCAAAATCGCACCCTGTCCCAGAACAACGGATTCGGCGATGCATACTGCAAATCACGATCATGATTGTCGGGCACAACCGCGACAAGCGGCCTGATACCAAGACGATCGAACAATTCTTCAAACTGTTGCCACCTTCTCCAGTCCATAGAGTGGCATGCGTCATCCAAACGAAGAAGGTAACGCCCCGTCACCTGATAACCTCGAACAACTGAAAACTTCGACCCTCGCCAGGATGCCTTGTAACCGATACTCGGCGCGCCCTGTTCTCGAGGAACGAAAAATCGTGCTTATATCGATAACCATATGAATTATCCGCATCAATTGCATCCAATACCAAATATCGCGTAATGGGAAGCAACCGCGACAATTCCATTTCCAGATCTCGAGGGCTCACTTCATGAATCCAGTTCACCAGAATCAGCACATCAATGTGCTTCAGTGCCACAGCACTCAAGCCGCCCACTTGCAGTTTTAGCGCACTACTACGAAGCAATCTGGCAGCGCGTATCACTCCCGAATCAATATCGTAGCCATAGCGATTAGGAGAATTAACCCGGCTCAATATTGAGCATAGCCCGCATCCGACTTCACATACAACATCTGGTTTCAAGCTATTTACAATGCCCGCCACAGTTATTCGATACTGCCTCATACTTGTTGGCGGGTGCCAACTTGCCGGGAACTTGTATATTTGTGACAACGTGAAAACGGCTAACCTATCCGCGTAAATCTTGGCCATACGGAAAAAACCCTTAGATTTTACCTCCCTCTTCAACGTCGCAAACTTACGAACGATAACGGCCATGTCTGACTCCACAAGAGAACAATGAAATATTACCACGGCGATCAAATAACCGATTTCGATGAAACACTGAGCATGTAACGGGTCGCTACACGGAAATTACGCTGAACCCCTAGAATAAACGCGTCTACAGGGAATGCGTTTGCGTAAAGAAATCAGATTTCGCACACTTATTAAATATGGTCATCGACTATTAAATATAAATCAGCGAACCATAAAAACATTAGAACCAAATCGTTTCACAACTTTGTAACCAACGCTTTCAACCATGGACACCGCATCGTTCTCTCTATGCCGTGGCTCATCCTCTAATAAAATGTATGTTGGCCATAACGATTCTGGCGAATCTGAAANAAACCTACGCAACACCCTCCATTCGAATCCCTCAATATCGAGCTTAATCAATTTCGGCTTCCGTTTTTCCATCAAATCGACAAGCGGTACGCATTTGATGAACTCCTTCTCGAATCCCCACAGGCGGATTTTACTAAAAACGAGTGACCCNNCGGCATTGCCCTCAGAATTGAGGTTTAAAGCCAGCGTTTCGTTTTTATCTGAAACGCCAATATTATGGATGCGCACCCAATTAATTCCATTTAATGATATATTGTGAGCCAATCGCTTGGCATTTTNTTCATCTGCCTCAATAGCTGTTATCTGACCTGAACTCCCGATAAATTTAGAAAATATCAGTGTGTAGGCTCCAACATTCGCTCCAACATCAACAATATAATCACCATTAGTTAGAATTTTTCNTAAAAATTTTCTTTCCTTGTGGTCATACCATTGCGGTGTAAAAATTAAAATATTCCCAATATAATCGGATGGATCCAGAAGCATTCGTTTGCCAAAAACGTCAACTTCCATCTCTGGAACGCCGGCCTTCTTAAAATATTTTGCGATTAATGCCAAAACGACTCCAAGCCCCTTTATTCTTGGCAAACGTGACGTTATTTCTCTAACAATAATTGGCACACTTTTCGTATCGTTTGACTTAACCATTAATTCACCAATTCGTTTTGATATTTACAATTCGTTTTATTTGGCCAGAAACCAAGCTTCGCACTTGAACAGGGGCTTCTCGCCACCCCCAGATCACTAAAAAGAAAAAAATTATTGCCAATATAAGCCACTCGGGAGAGCCAAATGTTAATCTTATCGACACAATGAAACTTGTGGCCAAGAACAGCAACGGCATGATCAACAGTCGAATTGATCTTTTCAATATCCCAGAGAGACCCCCAAGCAAAACAAAGTCTAAAAATTCTCATTGAAAATGCGATCGCAGCCCCAACAATGCCAAACTCATTCAATCCAACATAGAGCAAGAAAAA
Organism: Dechloromonas sp.; assembly: GCA_013693915.1. Classification (GTDB taxonomy): domain Bacteria; phylum Pseudomonadota; class Gammaproteobacteria; order Burkholderiales; family Rhodocyclaceae; genus Azonexus. The sequence goes on from CP059264.1 coordinate 2,773,428, forward strand.
TACGGAGTCAACTCAGCCATATTGCACTTTGCGATAAGGTCCGGTCGACCCTTGGCCTGCAATTGCACACAATCCTCGTGACTTAGCTCTTTGTCATGGTGCGAACTTGTAGGCATGAGACTTGTGTGGTTTGGGTCGAACGGGTCGAGGTCGGGCGCGGTTGGGGATGAATTTTTGCAGGTTGAGGACAATTTCGCAGAACAGGTCGGCGACGAGGCGTGCGCTTGCTGGCATTCGTCCGCTGAGGATGCGCGGCAGCAGGCGGCGCAGGTGAGAGAAGGCCTGTGTTCGGTTGATGCGCCACGGCGAATCCGTCGGGATGAGGTGGTCGGTCGCCAGATAGACAGCCAGGGCATTGAGGTTGTCGCAGACCATCCTGGCGCCGACATCCTGGCAGGCGGCCAGCCAGGTCAGGCCGGAGGTATGCTCAAGGCAGAGGCGGTGCTTGAGGCGCTTGAAGGCTTCTTCGATGCGCCAGCGGCGATGATAGAGGTCGGCGAATGCGGTGGCAGGATACTGTGTGGCATCGCGCAACGACGTCATGAGCACGCGCACCTTGCCGGCCGGCGTCACCTGACGGATCAGGCGCACGGTCGAGGTCTGACGCGGACACTCATAATCGACGGCATCGCGGCGGTTCGGTGGCGGCAGGGTCACCACCGCCTCGTCCTCGCCGGAGCGCATGAAACGCGTGATTGCGGCAAAGGTCGAGGACGAATCGCAGCGCATGCAGAACGGAATGCCCCGATGCAACAGGGCCGCCACCAACCACGCCCCCGGATAGCCACGGTCGAGCACCAGCAGGTCCTGGTGACTCAGGCGGTCGAGACGTTCGAACAGCATCTGGCGCTCACCCACCACGGCACTGTGCAGAATCAGCGAATCGAACAACTCGATCCCGGGACGAAACAGTCCAAACAGTGTTGCCTCGCGTACGCCGCGCTTCCCCTCGCGGTCAAGCAGGGTCAGGCGAACCTTCGAGGCATCGGCGGCCAACACCCGCAAACCCAGCCAGAGCGGCTGCGCCGGCAGGCCTTCATCGATCAGGCGCAGCAACTCCGTGTTGAGTGGGTCGAAGACATCGGCCCAAAGACGGCTGCGCGCCTTCGAAAATGCGCTGGCGCTCACCACCCGAACCAGCTGGCTGCGCCGCGCCAGCAGGAAAAGAACGCATCAAGTTCGCCCTGTACGGCACCACGCACACCGCTGAGCAGGAAAGCGATCAACTCCGGAAAGGGCAGACCGCGCTGGCGGGTGAAATACCGGGGTCCTGGCGCGCCGCCTCGCGAAAGGCTCCGCTCCGGATGAAGTCAGCAAGCCGGGAAAGTACGTTGACATATTTAGGCCGTCATATTTAACCTATATATATCAATCAGTTACAGGGCGTATTCTAACCAAACCCCGGCACCATGAAACATCAGGGCAAAAATATTCAAATGTGCTAAGTCACGAGGATTGCAATTGCACATATGGAATCGTTGCTAGGGAATTCGCCCAAAATCCCAGAAGTAGAATCCGGCCTACGAGCCCGGCTTCTCGCGCGAAGGCTGCGGAGATCCACCACGATAGAAATGGTTCAACGAGAACTATCCCTAAGCCCATTAGCGGCGTCATAACGCATGCCACTGTTCGAAAACTCTCATTAATGAGGCGCTCTTCTTCGTCCGGGGCAGCAATTGCCAAGCGAGGGAAAATTGCTGAAGACAGAGCAAATGGAATGATCGTCGTGCGATCGGCGAGCTGAAACGGCACTGTGTAGTAGCTCACTGCTCTCGCACCGAGCATGCTCCCGATAATGAATCGATCAAGAATGAGCATCATGGGGCTGACAAAAGAAGTTATCGTTACCCATCCGCCAAAACGAAGTAAAAGACTGGCCTCGGCACGAACAAAGGATATAGGGTACCCACCGAAAACATTGCGCCGACAACGGCCGTAAAGAAGAATCAAAGTAAATAAACGAGTTAATAATGCAGCTGGGAGCAGAACACAGAGATCAACAGTCCATAGCTTTGCTACCAATAATGGCACCAACTGAAACATTACTGAGTTAACAACAGAGATAAGGTTGAGCTCAAGAAAGCGTTCGCGGCCTTGTAGCGCACCAGTCAACACCCCGGAAAGGGTAGCAATCGGAACGGCTAGCACCAACCAGGGTACGACAGCCTCCACCTCAGGGCGCATTGCGTCCTCGACCTTGAAAACATCGCCAAAGAAATAGACAGCTACCGGCCAGATCAGCAGCCCTCCGATGACGCCAAGGCCGACATTGAGGCCAAGTGCAGTCCAGAAAGCTTGGGCACGGTCTTCGGGGCTGCCTTCACGTAGCGCTGCTATACGCTGAGCCATTGCCCGCCCCAAGCCGAGATCGAACACACCGAAGTAGCCGAGCAGCAACCAAGCTATAGCGAGGACGCCGAACCGTGCCTCTCCAATGAGTCCCAGATAAATAGGCACGGTCACGAGCGATACTGCCAACGGAACAATTGCGCCCAACAAGTTGTAGGCAGTATGACGGCGGATGCTCATATTGGGCTGATGTAGGCAACCTCGGTGGCGAGGCTTCTTATATTGACCTCGCTCCAAGATCCGATATACCAAGGTACTGCCAAGTCGATACCTGCGCGGATATCGAACTGCGGCACGTAACCCAGCAGGCGCTCAGCCTTGCCGATGTCGGCCTGGCTGTGGCGCACATCGCCGGCGCGAAAGTCGCGGTACACGGGTTGCACGGCGGAATTCACGCCGTGGTCGGCCAGGTTGTCGCGCAGCACGCCAAACAGGGCGTTGAGCGTGGTGCGGTCGCCGACGGCCACGTTGTAGACCTGGTTGCGCGCCTCGGCACTGTCGCTGGTGGCGGCCAGCAGGTTGGCCTGCACGGCGTTGGCGATGTAGCAGAAGTCGCGGCTGGTTTCGCCGTCGCCGTTGATGTGAACCGTATCGCCCTTGAGCAGCGCGGCCGTCCGCTTGGAGACGACGGCGGCATAGGCGCCGTTGGGGTCCTGCCGCGGGCCGAAGATGTTGAAGTAGCGCAGGCCGATGGTGGCGAAGCCGTAGCTGCGGGCAAACACGTCGGCATACAGCTCGTTGACGTACTTGGTGACGGCGTAGGGGCTGAGCGGGTTGCCGATGGTGTCTTCGACCTTGGGCAGGCCGGGGTGGTCGCCATAGGTGCTGCTGCTGGCGGCGTAGGTGAAGCTGGCGACGCNGGCATCGCGCGCGGCGACGAGCATGTTGAGGAAGCCGGTGATGTTGGCGGCGTTGGTGGTGATGGGGTCTTCGAGGCTGCGCGGCACGCTGCCGAGCGCGGCCTGGTGCAGCACGTAGTCGACGCCCTGGCAGGCTTGCTGGCAGTCTTCCAGGTTGCGGATGTCGCCTTCGATGAAGGTGAAGCGTGCCCATTTGGTGGGGGTGACGAGGCGCTGCACTTCATCCAGGTTGCGCTGGTAGCCGGTGGCGAAGTTGTCCAGCCCCACGACTTCCTGGTCCAGCTTGAGCAGGGTTTCGAGCAGGTTGCTGCCGATGAAGCCGGCGACGCCGGTAATCAGCCACTTTTTGGGTGTTTTTGCGAGTTGACCGCAGCAGGCTGTGTAGGGGTGGTCATGGTGGGGTTAGCGATTCAGATCGGCTTGCCGTGGCGCATTAAGTGGCATTTCATGTTCATGGCTTCTAGAAGGAAACGATCAATACTGGAGCAACCGCCCGGCCAACTCGGCATACCGAGGGAAAATCTGGTCGAGACTTGCGATATAGGCTTGGTGCTCGACCGCTGTGGCAATGATCGGACGATCCGCCGGATCACGATGATGTTCAGGCATTTCAGCAGAGCGCAACGCGACATGGCGGTNCACCGGCAGACAAACCACATCTGAGCCCTGTAGTGCATTGTCGATCTACACTTCCAGGGGCAACTTGAGAGTCATGCGCCCGCGCCGGTGCAACCAAGCGACTTCCCAGCAGGATACGGCGCTGATGGCAAGGGTATCGGCTGATTCGATCTGCTCCACGAGGGAAGTCGGTAATGGATTCACGTACGAATCCACCCAGCGCACCCAAACATGCGTGTCGAGAACAATCACTTCAGCGCATCCCAGTCGGATTCGGGTATGACCGGGGCAACCAGATCATCGCGTAACGATACGGTTCCGGCTAGCAGGACGGATGGCTTTCGACGCCCCGCGGACGCGGTGGCAGCACTCTCGAACCCGGAAGCGGGCATGATAATGACCTCGAGCCGGCGTTGATCCAGGCTTGGCGGGAGATCGATTATCAGTTGATGGTTCTTTGGTTCCGCAATCAGGCGCAGCGCTTCCATTTGGTTCTCCTCTTCCGGTTCAATCTGCGATTATCCGCGGCATCCAGTTTGGCGGCATTCGCTGACCCAACTTGAGCAGGGTTTCGAGAATGTTGCTGCCGATGAAGCCGGCAACGCCGGTGATCAGCCACTTATTGGGCGTTTTTGCGAGTTGACCGCAGCAGGTGGTGTAGGGGTTGTTCATGGGGGTTAAAGACGCCAATCAGATTCGGCAATGAGGAAAGGTTTCCCGGGAACTGGCCAGGGCTTGGCGAATGCGGATGCCCATCCTGATTGGTAACACCAATGGATTCCCTCTTTTAGAGTGCCCCCAAGCCGCGAGACAGCGCTTCCTGCTTTACTGACTGGATAACTTGAAACAGCACTTGGGTTGCCGGTTTGGCTGCAAGCAAAGCATCGAGAAACAGATCCGGCTCAGTCATGTATTCATGCACCAGCAGGTTTCGCAGTTTGCGTGCGCCGACGAATTCCTCCCCGCTGCTGACCCATTCCATGCGCTCCGCATAAGTGAGAGTATCCACAAGAGACTTGGCTTGGCCGCCCAGCAGCCGTGCAAAGGCTGGCCAGGACCGATCAATCGGCTCGCCAAAAAGCGTGTTGTAGGTGTAGCGCAGGTGCGCAGCTTCACGCTCAGCGAGGTCAAGGGCTANTACGCGCCGCTTCAGCGTGTTCGACGAGATACGTCGGGCTCATAGCAATACCCCGTGTTCCCGCGCGGCACGATGTATCGGCGCCTCCGGGGTGCGTGCGTCCTTGATGATGATGTCGATTTTACGATCCCCCAGTCTCATGACGAGACCACCTTCCAGTCGACAAAGCGCAGCCACGCGACTGGGCAGCGTCTTTTCGGTCTCGATCATCAGATCGATGTCTCCACCCCGCTTTGCGTCGTCAGCGCGCGACCCGAAGAGCCAGACACGGCTACCCGGGTCTATGGCGCTTGCGACGGTCGCCTTGATGGCTGCTCGTTGAGTTTCGGTCAGGCGCAATTCATCGGTCCGGTTGCTTGCTCATGTTGCTTTGCGAGTGTTCATGGAGGTTACAGGCGCAGTCATGGTGCAATCAGTTCTGAAAAGGTGATTCCCGGGAGTTGGAAAGTGCTGATTATCCCACTCTAACCATCGATGATAAAGAGATACTGGCAATGCTGCTTGAATACGCCACGCTGGTGTAACGGTGCTTCGCCGGCAAACTCGTGCAATACTTGGCGGCCCCGGGCAAGCCGGCCCAGGCAATCTACCCATGAGCCTCAATCTCGACGATCTCCGCGCTGACCATGAATATGCGCTACTTCTATCCTGCTGCCGCGCNCGCGTGCGCGCAGCCGACATGGCCACGCAGCGGCAACTTGCCGACGGGCTCGACAGCGGGCGCTTTCTGTATCTGGTCGAACGGCACCTCGTTGCCCCGCTCGTTTGGCACAACCTGCTGCAGCACCCGGAAGGCACATTTGACCCCGGGTTGATGGCAGCGCTGTCTGCAGGTTACCGGGAGAATGCGTTCAGCGAACTGGCGGTGACCGGCGAAACCGCCAGGTTGCATCGCCTGCTGCACGGAGCGGACATTCCCCACTGCTTGCTGAAGGGCTTGCCGGTGGGGCAGCGTTACTACGGCGATGCCGGCTTGCGGCAGGCCGGGGACATCGACCTGTTGATTCCGCCGGAGATGCTGGATGACGCATGCCGGCTGCTGTCGGCGGCCGGCTATCATGCCAGCCACCCGATCGACCATTTCAAGCCGCGGCAGCGCCGCTATTTTCTGTTTGTCGATAACCAGCTCGAACTGGTTCGCGCCGATTCCGGTGCCGTCCTCGAACTGCACTGGCGGCCGTTGCAACTGCCGAGCACACTGGCCGGCCTCGATCTTTCCAGGCAGACGAACCGCTGGGATGTTGCAGGCTGCAGCATTCCGTTTCTCGATGACGAGGAAATGCTGCTGCATCTGTGCGCCCATGGCGCCAAGCATGCCTGGTACCGAATGAAGTGGGTTTTCGACCTGCCCAATGTGCTGGAGAGCCGGGCGTGGGACTGGCCTGCGCTGCGCGAGAAGGCGCGGCGGTATCGTTGCGAACGCGAGCTGCTGCTGGGGCTGGCGATTGCGGAACAGTTGTCGAACTGGGAGGTTCCGCCCGCCGTGCGGCCCTGGCTCGATGCATTCGACGCCCCGCGCAGGTATTTCGACTTCATCGCCAAGGCGATCACCCGGCCGGACCGCTGGATGAACTCGCCGGCGGGGATTTTCAAGCGGAATCGCTACATGGCACGCTTCAACGATGGCCTGGATTGCTGGTGGTATCACCTGGCGACCGTCGCCACCCGCCGCCACGACTGGGAAGCACTGCCGCTGCCCGATGCGCTGTTTCCGGCTTANTTTTTGCTCAGCCCGTTCACCAACACCTGGGAAGTCGCCAAGCGCTTCGTGACGGGAATTTCCGGCAATGGCGGGGGTCCGACCCGACGCCGGGACCGCCACACTCCGCCCGCGCGCCAGAATGTTAGGCTGGCTGATCTTCGTCAGCAGCCTGTTGCACTTCGAATGTGAACCCGCCGGCCAGCGACAAACCTGGCCAGATGTACATCCATGTATTTACCCTTGAGCCAACATGGGCTAATGTACACACGTAGTACATCTGATCGGGAGTTTGCAATGCACACGACACGCGCTTTCAAGAACGGCAACTCGCAGGCGGTTCGCATTCCCGCCGACCTGGCTTACGAGCGCACTGACATGGACCTGGAGATCGAGCGTGAGGGCGATGAAATCCGTATTCGGCCTGCTCGCCGTTCCCTGGCTGGCGTGCTGACCAAATTCGGCCAGTTTTCGCCGGAGTTCATGGCAGAAGGTCGAGGTGATCAGGAGCAGGCGGAAAGGAATGCGCTTTAATGCCGCGCTACATGCTCGACACCAACATGTGCATCTATCTGATGAAGAATCAGCCGGAAGAGGTTGCCCGGCGCTTTGCGCAATGCTACGTCGGCGACGTGGTGATGTCGTCGATCACCTACGCGGAACTGGAATACGGCGTGGCTGTGTCTGCCGACCCGGAGAAGGAGCGCATCAATCTCGCCAGTCTTGTGGAGGACATTCAGGTGATTCCGTTCGATGCCGCTGCCGGAGTTGCCTACGGCCCGATCCGGCAGGCGACTCGCGATACCAGGCAAGATGCGCTCGACAAGCTGATCGCTGCGCATGCCGTGGCGCTCAACGCGACAGTCGTGACCAACAACATGAAGGATTTTGCGAAATATCCGGGAGTGCTGTTGGAGAACTGGCTGGAGCCATCGAAGGGCAGCGCGGCCGCAATGCCGGGTCAAAACCATTGACCCGGGTCGCGCCCGCGCTACTGCGGCGCCGTTAACCTGACCATGGAACCTCGATGATCGACCTCCACTGCCACATTCTTCCCGGAATCGACGACGGCGCGCCCGATCTCGAAACGTCGCTGGCGATGGCGCGGATCGCGGTGGCCGACGGCATCGCAACGATTGCCTGCACGCCGCACATCTACCCGGGCGTATACGACAACACCGGGGATGGAATCCGCGAAGCTATTGTGAGGCTTCAGAAGGCGCTCGACACCTATCGCATTCCGCTGAAACTGGTGGCCGGGGCCGATGCGCACATCGCGCCCGAACTGCCGGCCCGGCTGCGCAGCGGCGACGCCCCCAGCCTGGCGGGGAGCCGCTATTTTCTGCTGGAGCCGCCGCATCACGTGGCGCCGCCGCGCTTCGCGGATTTTGTCTTCAACGTGCTCGCCGCCGGTTTCGTGCCGCTGATCACCCATCCGGAACGCCTGACCTGGATCGAGGAGCATTACGGCACTTTCTGTTCGCTGGTGGAGCGCGGGGCATGGTTGCAGGTGACGGCCGGGAGCCTGACCGGGCGCTTCGGAACGCGGCCGCAATACTGGGGCGAGCGCCTGCTGGCCGAGGGCCGGGTGCATGTGCTGGCCACCGATGCGCATGGGGCGACGCGCCGTCCGCCACTGCTGGCCGANGGACGCGCGGCGGCGGAACGTTTTGTGGGAACCGATGAGTCATGGCATTTGGTTAGAACGCGGCCGGCGGGTATACTTGATAATGAGGTTCCTTCGGAATTGCCCCTCTCCCCGAGCAGGGCGTTTCCGGTCGTGTGCTGCGGTCGACCGACAAAAAGGGGGATTTCTGGGCCGGCTCTTCGCCGGGAGCAAACGCCGTTAACGTTCAGGCTGGAAGGAGTCTCACCATGGTCCACTCACTGCCGAAGGGTTCACGAGTCTGGTTGGCCGCTATCGGCCTGGTGGCGCTTGCCGGGGCAACCCGCTGTACGCGCAACAGGCCGTTGCGCCTGTGGCTCCCCTGGCTGCGCCCCCGCTGTCNGCGTCGAAGGCACTTCCGGCGACTGGCGAACTGGATGAATACCGCCTCGGCCCCCAGGATCTGATCGAAATTTCCGTGTTTCAGGTCCAGGAACTGACACGCTCGGTGCGCGTGAACGCGCAGGGGATGATTACCCTNCCCCTGCTCGGCCAGGTGCGCGCCGGCGGGCTGACGGCCAATGAACTGGAAGCGGTGCTCACGACGAAGCTTTCGGAGAATCTGCTGCAGGACCCGCAGGTGAGCGTGTTCGTCAAGGAATTCGTCAGCCAGCGCGTGGTGATCGATGGCAGCGTGGCGAAGATCGGCGCCTATCCGCTGTCCGGCAAGACGACGCTGCTGCAGGCGATCGCCATGGCGGGCGGCCTCGACCCGCTGGCCGACCCGACCACGGTGCATGTCTTCCGGGACAGGCCGAGTGGCCAGCGCGAGGTTCTCACGTTCGACCTTCTTGCCATCCGCGAGGGCCAGGCGGCCGATCCGCTGATCAAGGGGAACGACACGATCACGGTCGAAAAGTCGGCCAGCAAGGCCTTTTTCAAGGCCGCGACTGATACCCTGCGCGGCTTCATCAGTTTTGGCCAGTACCGATCGGCCAGTGATTTTCAGCCCGCTACCGGGTTACTGCCTGGCGACCTTTGTGACCTTTCCCGACCCAGAGCGTGACCGAACCTGTAAACGATTCCTCCAACCGCCCTGACGCTGGCAGTATCAGGCCGGGCGGCGGTGGCGCGCTGATCGAGCGCCCCAACCAGTTGCCGAGCGTGCTGCATCCGCACCTGCCGCCGCCCGACGACGCGGGAAGCGCTTCGGTCAGGCTGCGCGAATACTGGGACATCATCGTCAAACGCAAGTGGACGGTGCTGACCCTGTTCGCCATCGTCGTGGTCGGCGTGATGACGGCCACCTTCCTGATGACCCGGATCTATCGCGCGAGCCTGACGCTGCAGATCGAGCAGCAGGAGTCGAAGGTGTTCGCGCAGCANGGGGTCACNCCCAACGAGCCGGTCTATGAAAGCCAGGAGTTCTACCAGACCCAGTATGAACTGCTGAAGAGCGAGGCGCTGGCACAGCGCGTGATCGAGCAGCTCAACCTGGTTGCGGCGCCGCAACCGGAAAAAAGGAAAGCGGTTGGNCTGGATCTCTTCCGCAGCGACGAGTCCAGGACGAAGGAAAACGCCGAACGCGAAAAGGATACGGGGCTGCTGCCCGCCCTGCCCGGCGTATTGACGGTGGCGCCGGTGCGCAATTCACGCCTGGTGAGGATTCATTTCGACAGCCCCGACCCGCAGATGGCGGCGCGTGTCGCCAACGCCATCGCCGTGGCGTTCATCAACCTGAACCTGGAAAGGCGCATGGAGGCCACTTCCTACGCCAAGACCTTTCTCCAGGAGCGCCTGCAGCAGATCAAGGTCAAGCTCGAGGATGCGGAGAAGGAACTGAATGCCTATACCCGCCGGGAGGGTATCGTCACCCAGGACGAAAAGCAGCAGAGCCCCGATTCGCAGGTACTCGAAGAGTTCACGACGGCGCTGGCCAAGGCGCAGGGCGAGCGGATTCGCGCCGAGTCGCTGTACCAGCAGGCGAAGGGCGGCGATGCATCGTTCGTCGCGGCGGTGGTCGACAACAAGCTGATCCAGGAATACAAGACGCGCCTGGCGAAGCTGGAGGGCGACTATCAGGAAGGTTTGAAGACCTACAAGCCCGGCTACCCGAAAATGCAGCAGATGGAAACCCAGATCAAGGAGCTGGAATCCAGGATCGCCAGTGAAACCAAGGCCACGATCGGCGCGCTCAAGGCCAACTACGACGCGGCGCTGGCGCAGGAACACCAGTTGGCGGCCAAGCTGAAGGAGAGCAAGTCGACCGTGCTGGGCGGACAGGACCGCAACTTCCAGTACAACCTGCTGAAGCGCGAGGTGGATACCAGTCGCCAGCTTTACGACAGCCTGCTCCAGCGTTACAAGGAGATCGGCGTGGCCGGCGGGGTGGGAATCAACAACATTACCGTGGTCGACAAGGCGAAAGAGCCGAAAATGCCTTTCAAGCCGAATCTGATGTTGAACCTGATGATCGCCATCTGCGTCGGCCTGGCCGGNGGGATCGCGCTGGCCTTGCTGCTCGAACACCTGGACGACACGATCAAGGCGCCGGAAGATCTGGAGAAGTTTCTCGGCCTGCCGGTTCTCGGAATCATCCCGGCGATCAAGGCGGTCGCCGGCCAGGAACCGGCGATTGCCGAAAACGCCAACCCACGCTCGGCATTCGCTGAGGCCTACCGCTCGTTGCGCACCACACTGCAGTTCTCGACCCCCGAGGGCATGCCCAAGGTGCTGCTGGTGACCAGCACATCGATCGGCGAAGGCAAGAGCACGACGGCGCTCAGCCTGGCGATCCACATGACGCAGGCCGGCAAGACGGTTCTGCTGATCGACAGCGACTTGCGCAAATCTTCCCTGCACCAGAAGCTGGGCATCGGCAACGATTCGGGCCTGACCAACTACCTGGCCGGAAATTCCGAGCCGGTCGACGTCACCAAGGCGACCAGGATTCCCCGGCTCTTCCTGATGCCGTCAGGCGTGCTGCCNCCGAACCCGGCCGAACTCATCAGCAGCGGCAAGATGGTGGCCTTGCTCAATCTGGCGGCGGAAAGATTCGACCAGGTGATCATCGACGGCCCGCCGGTGCTCGGTCTGGCCGACGCGCCGCTGCTCGGCAGCCTGGCCGAGGCGACGATTCTCGTGGCGGAAAGCGGTGGCACCAGCCGGCAATCTGCAATGACTTCGGTCAAACGCATGCGCAGCACCCGCAGCCGGCTGATCGGCGGCGTCCTGAACAAGGTCGATGTGACGCGGCGCGCTTACGGCTATCACGGCTACTACTACCAGTACGGCGAAACGGAGCAAAAACGACTGTCGACATGAGTGCGACCACGGCAGACGCAAATTCCGGCTGCATTGCGCTGGCGCTCGCCTTCTTCCGTGCACCGAGCGGTTATCCCGATCTGCTGCACGGCCGGGCGCGCCTGCCGCAGGGCATCACCGAACTGCTGCTGGCGGCTGCCGGCAACAACGGCGCCGAGGCACCCTCCACGCCATTCGGGGTTGCCTCGGCGCAAGGCGAAGGTCACGGTGAACAGCAGAAGGCCGCCCTGTTCTTCATCGAACAGGTCCTGCTGGCCCACAATGCCAGTCATTACCGGGTTCTCGGCCTCGAACCCGGCGCCGGCGCCGAGGCGATCAAGGAACACCACCGGCTCCTGATGCGCCTCTTTCATCCCGACCGACAGTCGGTCCCCGATGAACGCACCGACGCCCTCGCCACCCGCATCAACCAGGCCTATACGGTGCTGCGCTCGCCCGGCGCCAGGGCCGACTACGACTTTTCCCTGCGCCAGAAGCAAGGGGTGCAGCCAAAGCAGCGGCCCCACTCCACATACCGGACGCTTCCCCGGTCATCGGGGCTGACCGGCCTGTTGCCGCCGTTCGTTCTCCGCCATCTCGCCCCGTTCATGCTCGCCGGGATTGCCGCTCTTGTCGCGCTCGGCGTGCTGCTCGTCTATGTCAACCAGCCGCCGCGAGGTGCCATCGGCAGCGGCGGCAGCGGCTTCAGCCAGGCGCCTGCGGCGGATTCCCTGGCACCCGTCCGGCAACCCGATCCCGAGGAACCGGCCAAGGCCAACATGGATGCGCCGGTGAGCGAACCGACCCGCGAACCGCTCCGTCCNGGCGCATGTGCCGCTGGCGCCGGCAGAGACCGCTCCCGGAACCGCGCCCCCGTCGCCGGCACGCGGCGTGCATGCGGCGGCCGAACCGATGAGATCAGCCGCAGCCGGGCCGGCCCGGGTGGTCGCCCCGGTTGCCCGTGTGGCGCCGGCGAAGGCCGCGCAGGATGCGGACAGTCCGCCCTCCGCAGCGATCGGCGCCCCTGCCGCGGTCGACCCCCAAAAGTGCCGGAATTGAAACCGCGGCCACCGCGCCCGGAGCAACTCAACAGCCTGCTTGCCCGCTTTGCCGACCTTTATCAACGAGGCGATCTCGAAGGCCTGCTGGATCTCTTCGACGGCTCGGCTCGTATTGAGCGCGGTGACAGAACCCAGATCCGGGCCGAGTATGGCGAGCTGTTCCGCAATTCGGAGGGACGCAACTTGTATGTCTGGGATGTTGCCTGGTCGGCGCACGGGGAAATCACGCGCGGCGAGGGGCAATTTCAGGCGCGTGTGATGCGCAAGGGTGACCGGTCACCACGGGTGTACAACGGTACGCTCACCATCGAGGCCATTCAACGCAACGACCGGCCGCTGATTGTCGGCCTGTATCACAAGACCGGGAACTAAGTGGCCAACATGACCAGCCCGCGCTCCAGCAGCTCGCCGCCGAGTCGCAAGACATCCTTCTCCAATTGCTCGCTCTCGACGTCATACTCCTCCAGCATCGTCGCGCAGGTTTCCGCCAGCGTCCTGCCCTCGCCCAGCAACTGCCAGATGCGGGCGCCAACCGGGTCCAGCCCGAAGTAGGTACCACTGGCGAGATCGAGGATGACGGTTTCGTCACCGACGGTACGCGCCATGACCTGGACCGGGATCGCCACCTTGTCCGTCAATTCCATCCATTGTCTCCCTGAATTTCGGCATGTTCGAGTATGGCCCGGCGCACTGCCGGCAGCGCCGCGTACGACCGAGGATAGTCGAGCCGGAAGAAGATCGGCAGGTTCGCCATTTCCGCGACCTGGCTGAAATGGGCTGCCAGCGATTCCCTGCCCTCGATATCGAGCAGGAAGGAATTGCTCACCAGACCCATCACGGCATCGCCCGGCGTCATGGGCGCGAAGCTTACCTGATCGGTCTCGCCCGTGCCGAGGAAATACATGCGCCGCAATATTCGCGGTTCGGGGCAAAACGCCAGCGCATCACCGGACAGCAGCCGCGCCTTGGCGGTGTATTGGACGACCGGCGCCAGATCGGCGTCGTCGCCCACCAGTTCGTCCTTGCTGTCGTCCCACAGGCGGATCGACGGATGGCTGGGCTGGACCGCATAACCCTCCGCACCGGGTTCGAGCAGCAGGGCATCGTCGGTCAGAAAGCGGTGGCCGGCCAGCGCGAAACTCGCCGCCAGCGTCGACTTGCCGCGACCCGACTCGCCCAGAAACGCCAGCGCCCCGGCTGGCGTCTCGACGGCGCTCGCATGAAACACCCGCTTGCCCAATCGGCTCAGCGCCAACGGCAGCACCTGGTTCAGGTAGAGGTGCCGGATGGTCCCGGTGGAGATACCGGGCAAAGGCGAGGCAGACACGACCCGTCCATCTTCCGCGACCGCGAAATCCGCCAGTTCGGGAAAGCGCAGCAAATAGCCCGACGCCGTCCTATAGAAACGCGTCCACAGCGTTCCATCCGGAAAGACCCACTCGTGAAAACAAGCCGATTCGGGCGGCTCCGGCGGGGGCACCTCCGCCTGCTGAAAGTCGATCACGACTCGGAATCCCTGCCCAGAACCCCGGCGACAAACCGCGAAATTTCTTCGCGAGAGGGAAACAGATCGGGATGGTCGCGCAAGACCGCCGCTTCGATCTGCGTGACCGTCCGCTCGCCATCACAGTAAGCGAGCACCGTGGCGGTCGCCCGCCCCGTGCGGCCGAGCTTTGGCACACGCTCCGGATTGGCCTGCAGCAACTGCTCCGGCGTCAACAACTCGCCCTGCCACGTCGAATGCGCGAAACGTCGCCCGCTGGCCGGAAACTCGACGACCCAGGCGATCAGATGGTCGCCCGGCCGGGCCATCACGGTGGCCTTGACCGTATCGCCTGCCTCGACCGCCACGGCTTCGTCGATGGGCAGGAACGCCTGGTTGCGCTGGATGGGTTGTTCCGCCAGTGGCGAGTTGGTCATCCAGACATCGTCGGCCAGTTCGCACTCGAACCAGCCGCCCAGGCCATGCACCAAGCCGTCGCGGTCGATATGCAACTCGGCGTTCCACGAGAAGAAATCCGGATGGTCCGCATAAAGGTCGATATCGCCCAGCACCGCCGGCGCACTGAACACGTCGGCAGGCTCCAGATTGATGGCGTGCTTGGTGTTGACCGCATGCCCGCGCAGCCAATGGAAGGCCTGCGGAATGTTCTCGGCCTGCCAGCCGTTGGCCAGTTCGGCGCAGCGCTGCGAGCCGACCGCCGCGACATTCAGCCGAATCCGCGAAGGGATGAGCTGGCCGCCGGGTTTAAGAAAACGCCTTCTCGCGTCTTCGAGGAAGCGGACGATGCCGTAGTCGAACCCGAAGTAGCCGACATGATCGCAGACGACCACATCGACCCGTTCCGGCAACTCGATCCGGCTGGATCGGCCGCGAATGAAGGTAGCACGCCCGCCCTCGCCGGCCCGCACCAGCGTATCGCGGGCCACATCGATCATCGCGCTGTCGTCAATTGCGAAGACATGCCTGGCGCCGGCCTGCAGGCACAAAAGGCCCAGCACCCCGGAACCGCAGCCCAGGTCGGCGACCGAAGCATTCGCCAGCGGAGACTTGCCGATGGCTGCCTGAAAGCGCTCCAGCCTGACCGTGTCGGCTACGTAACCGAGATGCTCTTTCAGCATGAACTGCTACTGCCCTTTTTGGCTTGGATGGCTGTCCGGCCCAAGTTCACGCAACTGTGTCTCAAGAAGCGGCAGGCTATCAGAACGGTAGTCCAGACGATCGCCGCATCGACGCGAAAATACTCGTGCGTCAGGATGTTCCGCATGTCGGATGCATCCCGAAACTGCTGCCAGAGCGCCGGGATTTCCTGTTGGATCGCTGGATTAATCTGCATGACCTTGGTGGCAGCTTCACCAATTACGATGAGACTTTCGATGATGGCCCGCTGCGTCTTCCCGTCGGAAAGAAACTCCGCTTGGCTCATCCCTCCAAGGTCGGACCTGACATTCCCGATCGCTTCAAGGATATCTTCGATCCTGTCATGGAAACGGTGAGGGTTGCGGGTCAAACCGGGACAGCCTCGCGAAGTACGTCCTGGCGGAAGCGTTCATGCAAAGCCATCGGCGTCAGCACGTCAGCCTTCACGCCAAGCAGCGCTTCCAAGTCACGTCTGATGCGAACAATGCTGAACAATGAGGTCTTGCCGTCGATGGGATCGACCAGCAAATCGAGATCGCTGCCCTCGGTGTCGTCGCCGTGCAATACCGAGCCGAACACCCTGGGGTTGCACGCATCGTGGCTTGCCACCACACGCCGGATGTCGGCCCTATGCAACTGCAGCGCTTCCGAAGGTTTCATTGCTTATCTCGACTGGTGCTTTTTGCGGCCTGAAATCAACAATCCACCGAAAACCGGGGAGTCCACAGTGTTTGTCGAGCCAACCCCGGACAAAACCGTGGTCCCCTATTGTTGCAATCGATCCGGACGACACCCTTTACGTAGCCCAGATGTTCGTCCAGCATCATCCGCACACCGAGAACACCGGCCGGCTCAATGCCGGTGCCGATAAATCCCGAGCAGCGAATGATCGACCCGCTTGCAGCCGTCGGGATGCAGGCTCACCGCTTCCGGCATCACCTTCTCGACCTCGTCGATCATCACGCCGAACTGCCGGCCGTGCCCGAACCGGTCGCGGTATTCAGGAAGGTAATCGAACAGGTAGAGGCCGATGCCGAGCGGATGGTCGCCGATGCGGACGATGTTTTCCTTGATGTGGCGTTCGGAGGAGCAACGTTGCCTAGTCGCCATTCCCGAGATGCAATTATTCTCAGTCATGTCACCCGTCCCAGTTTGGGTCAAATCGCGCACCAGACCGTAACTGACGAGCGCAGGCGGGGTATAGGCCTTGCGGGGTCCCGGTCCTTGTTTCCCGATTCCGGATTCGGGCTTCATGAAACATTCCTCATTAACACACCGGCAGGCTCAATGCCGGTGCCGATAAATCCCGAGCAGCGAATGGTCGACCCGCTTGTAGCCGTCGGAATGCAGGCTCACCGCTTCCGGCATCACCTTCTCGACCTCGTCGATCATCACGCCGAACTGCCGGCCGTGCCCGAACCGGTCGCGGTATTCGGGAAGATAATCGAACAGGTAGAGGCCGATGCCGAGCGGATGGTCGCCGATGCGGACGATGTTTTCCTTGACGCGGCGCTCGGAGCAAGGCTTTCTCGTTCTAATAAAAATACCAAGGGAACAAAGAAAAGCATTCTCTGCACTCCCCTTCGACCCACCTTGAGTCAAATCCCGCACCGCGCCGTAGATAACCAGACTCGGCGCAGTATAGTTTTTCCGGGGTTTTGGTTCTTGATTCTGGCTTTCCGATTCCGGATTCATGCTCGTTCCTGATTGCAAACAAATTTAGAAATCACTCGGCAGACCAAATGCTGTGCGGCTGGGCGTCCAGCCATTGCACCAGGACGGCAAGCTCAAAAAGACTGCCAGCACTATTTTTATCGCCACAACGAAGATACTCGTCCGACGCCCGACTCACCATTGATGCGTCGACCCAATTCGAAAGTCACCATCCGCGCATGGACGATTCCAGATTTCCGGCGCGGTTTGCGCCATCTCCGAGATAAGCCGTTCAANAAACTTCCACCCGGGATGATTCCCGATATCGGTTCGCCAGCGCACGTCTTCCGGAAGCATGCCGGCCATGCCGTCGCGCAACAAATGCTTGTACCACGGCACGCACAGCTTGGCTGCCAGCGGCATGCCGATCGCGAACTCGATCACCCGGCGGTCCGAGAACGGGCTGCGCGGCTCCACGCCCATGGACAGTGCAATCTGCCCATTGACCTCGTGGGCGAAAGAAAGCAGCCCGGTGGTGAAGTTTCGCGCATGGGCGCCTTGGTCATTGCTCGGCTTCACATTCCCTGCCGCCTGCTGGCGTTGCGCATATCTTGTGGTCAGATATTGCCGGGCAGTTTCGCGATGCAGGAGGTTCAGGATATTCCCCAGCGCCCCACCCGGCTTGCTTCCCGATCGTCTTTTCCAGTCACGCAGTTTTCGATAGACGACACGCACCTTTTCGGGCGTCACCAGGCGCAAGGATTTCCAGGCAACCGCACGCCATAGTCCGCTATCGATGCCGTGACGGCGACAGGCCCCGAACAGGGCCGGGATTTGCGCAAACATCTTCTCGCTCAGAATGCAGTCCAGGCTGCGTTCCGCACTGTNAAAGAGGAGATCGCCGGCCATGCCGTCGAGGACCACCCGACACCCGTTCTCGCGTGCCGCGTTGAACACGAGGGAATCGGTGAAACCCTGCGAAAGTGCGAACGGTTCGTTCAGATTGTCTATGTCGTCGAAATAGGTCCGGCACACCTCGGACGAGAGCGCCGACGTGATGATGACGGGGTCAAACCAGTCATCCTTGAGCATTTCCCGGATGGCGCGCCAGTCCGGGCAGTTTTCCCGGTCTTCGCGAATCAGCGAAAACGTCTTCAAGGGTTGGGTCAGGTCAGCCCGGAACTCCTTGCTGATCAAGCCAACGATGGAGGAAGAATCCATTCCGCCGCTCAACATCGCCCCGACCGGGCCGATGCTCCGCAAACGGCACTTCACCGCAACGCGCAGTTGCGCCAGAAATGCTTCCGCACACTCTTCCAGCGATACGAATTCCAGCGCCGGCAGGTTTCCCGGATCCCAGTAACGCCACGTCCTGACGCCCTGGCCGGTGACGCTCATCGCATGGCCGGCGGGCATTCTGTAAATGTCTTGATAAAAGCTGCCGACCTCGTCGTCGCGGTCGAACTCATCGACAAGATAGTCGAGCAAGCGCGATTCGTTCAACCGCGGCTCGATGCGCCCGAGCGCCAGCAGCCCCTTGATCTCCGAGGCGAAGGCAAACCAGCCGTCGCCCGCGTAGTAGTAGAAATGTCGGGTTCCCGCCGCGTCCCGCGCCCCGAACAACCGCCGTTGTCGAGCGTCCCATATGAAAANAACGCACTCGCCGATGATCCGGTCCGGGCAATCTTCGCCCCATGCTTCATAGGCCCGCAACACCAGTTCCGCATCCGAGCGATCCCGGAGCAGCGCGCCGCGCGCCAGCAACTCGCACCGCAGCTCTTCGTAGTTATCTACCCGTCCGTCCATGACCAACACGAGGCTTCCGTCGTCATTGCCGAGCGGCTGGCGCTCTTCGAGGGATTCCGGCGTGGTGCGCAGCATGCACTGGCCCAGCGCGACAACCCCTTGAACCCGGTGGTCGATGCCGTCCGGTCCGCGTCGGGCCATGGCCGAGGTCATCTTCTCGATCAGGCCGGGCGCAACGGGCGCCCCGTCGAAATGGACGATGCCGGCGATTGCGCTCATTTCGACATTTCCGGCTCGCCTTCTTCGGCGGCATGCTCGAGGATGCCCTGGCAAACGGCCGGCAGGGCGGCGAAAGCGCGCGGGTAATCGAGGTGGTAATAAATGGGCAGCGCCACCATTTCCGCCAACAGATCGAAATGCGACGAAAGCATTTCCCGGGCTTCGATATCCAGCAGGAAAGAATTCCGGACCAGCCCGATCATCGCTTCGCTCGGCCGCATGCGCTGGATCGTCAATTCCTCCGCGCTGCCGTCCCCGAGAAAATAGACGCGCCGCAAGCGGCAAGCGGCATCGCAGAACGGCAGGCCGGCGCCGGACAGGATGCGGGCCTTGGGCGTGTATTGCACCGGCGGCGCCAATTCGGCATCGGCTGCAAGCAGCGCTTCCCGGCTGTCGTCCCAGAGGCGGATCGAAGGGTGGCTGGGCTGAACGAGATAGCCGCCCTCCGTCGGATCGAGCAGGAGCGCATCATCGGTGAGAAAGCGCTGGCCGCCTGCCGCAAAACTCGCGGCCAGCGTGGATTTGCCACGCCCCGATTCGCCGAGAAATGCGATGGCACCATCTTTCGTATCGACGGCGCTGGCGTGAAAGACGATACGCCCCTGCTTGCTCAGCGCAAGCGGCAGCACCTGGTTCAGATAAAGGTGCTGCATGGTGTCTTCGGATATACCCGGAGCAGGCCAGGCAGTTACGGCATGGCCATCTGCCGAGATATCGAAATTGCCCAGATCCGGGAAACTCACCAGGTAATTCTGATCGACACGGTAGAATTGCGCCCACCGGGTACCGTCCGGAAAAATCCATTCGTGGAAAGGCAGGCAATCGATGGGCGCCCGCTGACCAGCCGAACCCAGGCAATAATCAGTCACGACCCCGTTCCCCTGATTAGAGCGTGCGCAATGAAGATTGAAATTTCACCAATGAATGGAAACTGCCTGGACGATTCACGCAATGCGGTCTGCTCGCCTGGATCAGTTGATGCTCCGACTGATCCCCAGCATCCCGTAATCGACCCGCTTGTAGCCGTCGGGATCCATGCTGACGGCTTCCGGCATGACGATCTCGACCTCATCGATCATCACGCCGAACTGCCGGCCGTGGCCCCATTGCGCGCGATGTTCCGGGCGGTAATCGAAAAGATAGAGGCCACAGCCGAAAGGATGGTCGCCGATTTGGACGATGTTCTCTTTGACACGTCTCTCTGAGGCCGACTTCCTATCTGATCCCGTGTTCATCATATTTTCGTTCACGCCCATCGACCCACTTTGAGTCAAAGCACTTACAGCACCATAGATAACCAAGCTCGGCGAAGCATAGATTTTCCGGACTCCAGGATCTGGACTTTCCGCTGTGGGTTCTGTATTCACAATTGCCTCCGTACATACTTGGAATATTTTGCCACAATTCTGCAGCGAGCCAATCAAGATGGCCACTCGGGAGCAGTTTCGTCCGTACCGTAGCTGGTCATACCCGATGTCAGCTTCCCGCTCCGACCGCGCGCCACGGGCCGGCCGCCGAAATGGATGATGCCGGCGATGCCGCTCATGAGAATGTTTTCGGCAAAATCGGCTGGTCGAAGGCGGCGAAGCGCGCAACAACCTCCGGCCTGTCATTGACCGGGACGCCGTCCTTTTCGACCCATGCGTGCGCAGTCAGCTTGTCCTGTTCAAAGCACACGCCGATGCGCAGATCGCTGGGCGTGCCGTAACGGCGGAGCAGCCAGCGCAGCAGCAGCGAACGCGTGAGGCAAGTGGCCGGCCCAAAAACATGATTCGCCGCACGGTTGACCGNCAACACCCAGCGCAGCGGCTTCTGAATGGCTCAGCGGCACTTGGCGGGCAACGGGGAACGGTCAAGCCATGCCTGGAAGCGCTGCAAGCCGGCCAGCCGCAGGCCCAGCGAAAAGAACGGCAGCAGCACGACCGATGTCAGCAGCGCTTTCTGCTCGCCCGCCGAAAGTGCTCGATAAATCGAAACGTAGCGGAAAATTTCGGGCACTGTGGTCATGGCGTTGCCGATCCGGGGTCGATGTTATCACCGTACATCTGACGCTTCGGGTCGCCATGCTCGCCGGCATCGATCCTCCCACCTGCCATGTGCACGACCCGATCCGCCAACTTCAGGCTGGCCGGACGGTGGGTGATGAGGATGACGGTCCGGTGGTGGAGCGTGTCATGGCAGTCTTCGATGAATGATCGTTCGCCCTGCGGATCGAACATCGCCGTCGCTTCATCGAGCACGAGGATCGGCGGATCCTTGAGCAGTGCGCGGGCCAGGGCCAGGCGCTGGCGCTGGCCGCCGGAGAGCCGTATGCCCTGATCGCCGATGATCGTGTCGTAGCCCTGCGGCAGCCGGGTGATGAAGTCGTGGGCCTGAGCGGTTCTTGCGGCGTTCTCGATCGCCGCTGCGTCGGCATCGAGCCGGCCGTAACCGATGTTGTCCCGCACACTGCCGTTGAACAGCAGGACATGCTGGGGAACGATGCCGATCTGGCTGCGCAGGCTGTGCAGGCTGACGCCGGCGATGTCGATGCCGTCGATCAGGATCTTGCCGGCGCGTGGATCATGGAGGCGCATCAGCAAATGCACGAGCGTGCTCTTGCCCGAACCGTTTTCTCCGGTGATCGCCAGCGTTTCGCCGGCCGCGATGTGCAGGTTCAGGTCGCGCAGCGCCAGGTCGCGTCCGGGATAGGCGAAGCTCACGTCGCGGAACTCGATGTCGCCGCGCACGGCCGGGAGTTTTCGCCCGCCGCGAAAAATCGGCTCGGGAGCCTCGGCGAGGACGCCCTGCAGGCGTTCCATGGCCCNCCGCGCCTGCTGGGTCTGCCCATAGACCGCGGCCAGCGCGCCGACTGGCCGCGTCAGGAGCGCGGCATAGAGGAGGAAGCTGACGAGTTCGGCGGGTGTCATGCCGCCCTGGGCCAGGTGATCGCTGCCCAGCCAGAGCAGCAGCAGCACCGCGGTCCCGGCGATGAATTGCACCGCCGGTTCGAGGGCGGCATGGATGCGCTGCTGTTTCACGCCAAGGTCGGCGAGATGGCGGATCTGCCTGCCGTAGCGTTCCGCTTCCCGGGCTTCCCGGGAGAAGGTCTTGATCGCCGGCAACATGCCGAGATTTTCTTCGGCTATTCCCATCGCCACGCCGTATTCGGCCTGCAACTGGTTGGCGAGCGGCCGCAGGCGGCGTCCGATGATCCGCAGCGCCAGGTAGAAGAGCGGGATCAGGGCGGTGACGACGAGGCCGAGCAGCGGGTCGGTGCGGAACATCAGGACAACCGCGCCGGCCACGGTCAGCAGTTGCGGCAACAGACCGAGCAGCGTTCCGCTGATGAAGTTCGCGAGCCGGTCGGCATCGTCGGTTAGCAATGCCAGAAGGTCTCCGCGCCGCGAGCGATAATGAAAATCGAGCGGCAGGGACTGGATGTGATCGTAGATGCGAATGCGCAGGTCAGCCTGGATGCGTTCGCTGCTGCGACTCAACACGTAAGCATTGGCGAAGCGCAGGATTGCCTGCAAGGNCAAAAGGCCAAGCAGGGCGAGCAACACCCAGGTCATCGTCGCCGCTGCGCCGGACAGCATGTCGACGGCGAAGCGCCCGCCCAGCCAGGGGATCGCCAGCGTGATCGCCGTCTCCGCCAGCATCAGCAGGCCCGCCAGGGCAAGGCTGGCGCGATAGGGCAGCGCATAGGCGAGAAGAACGCGCAAATTCATGAGCTTGCCCAATATCGGCGCCAGGGACTGGCCATGACAGGTGTCGCGCATCCCGAATCCGGCCTGAGAAGAATGCCAACGACCAGCCACATCCCCTGATGAAGAAGTGGTGCCCAGGAAGGGACTCGAACCCCCACACCTTGCGGCGGCAGGACCTAAACCTGCTGCGTCACCAATTTCGCCACCTGGGCAGGCGGAGCGATTCTACCACCGGCGCCGGCTTGACCCTATACTTCGCGGCCGATGCCCGTCGATCACTACGAGAACTTCCCCGTTGCCTCCTTGCTCGTTCCCCGGCGCCTGCGCCGGCCGATCGAGACCATCTACCGCTTTGCGCGCAGCGCCGACGACATCGCCGACGAAGGCGATGCCTCGCCCGACGAAAGGCTCGCCGGGCTCGCCGCCTGTCAGGCGGAACTCGATCGCATCGCCACCGGCACAACGCCACGGACGCCGCCCTTCGTCGCTCTGGCCGGTGAGATTCACCGGCACGGGCTACCGGTCCAGCTCTTCCGCGAGTTGCTCGACGCCTTCGCCCAGGATGTCGTCAGGAAGCGCTACGCCGACTTTCCGGAACTGCTCGACTACTGCCGCCGTTCGGCCAACCCGGTCGGGCGGCTGGTGCTGCACCTGTTCGCGCGCACCGAGCCGGAACATCTTGCGCAATCCGATTGCATCTGCTCGGCGCTGCAACTGGTCAACTTCTGGCAGGATGTCGCGGTCGACTGGCANAAAGGGCGAATTTACCTCCCGCAGGCCGACCTCCGGCGCTTCCGCATCGGTGAAGACGACATCGCGGCCGGCCGCTGGTCGGCCAACTGGGCAGCGCTGATCGATTTCCAGATCGACCGCACGCGAGACCTGATGCTGCGCGGCGCGCCGCTCGTCCATGCCCTGCCCGGCCGCCTCGGCTGGGAAATCCGCCTGACCATCCAGGGCGGACTGCGCATTCTCGAACGCCTGCGCCGCGTGCGCGGCGACGTCTTCCGGCGCCGCCCGCGGCTCGGCAAGCGGGACTGGCTGGTCGTGGCCGGGCGTTCCCTTACAATGTGAACGATGAATCCCGACCAGTACTGCCAGGAAAAGTGTGCCGCCAGCGGCTCCTCGTTCTACTACAGCTTCCTGTTCCTGCCCGCCGACCGCCGGCGCGCGATCATGGCGCTCTATGCCTTCTGCCGTGAAGTCGATGACGTCGTCGACGAATGCCAGGACGTGGCGCTGGCCTCGACCAAGCTGGCCTGGTGGCGCCAGGAAATCGGGCGCGTCACCAAGGGCCAGCCGACCCATCCGGTCGGGCTGGCGTTGCAAGCCGCCAGCGCGCGCTTCAACCTGCCCGGGGAACAACTGCTGGAGATCATCGACGGCATGGAGATGGACCTGCAGCAGACGCGCTACCTCGACTTCAAGGGCCTGGCGCTCTATTGCTACCGCGTCGCCAGCGTCGTCGGCCTGCTCGCCGCCGAGATTTTCGGCGCGCGCGACCGCCAGACGCAGAAATACGCCCACGACCTCGGCATGGCCTTCCAGCTCACCAACATCATCCGCGACATCGGCGAGGATGCCCGTCGCGGCCGCATCTACATCCCGATGGACGAGTTGAAGCAGTTCGACGTGCCTGCCGCCGACATCCTCAACGGCCGCTATTCGGACAACTTCACCGCGCTGATGCGCTTCCAGGGCGAGCGCGCCGAGAAGTACTACGCGCAGGCACTCGCCCAGTTGCCGGCCGCCGACCGCAGGAGCCAGCGCCCCGGCCTGATCATGGCGGCGATCTATCGCACGCTGCTCGACGAAATACGCCGCGACAACTTCCAGGTCCTGCACCAGCGCATCGCGCTGACCCCGGTGCGCAAGCTCTGGATCGCCTGGAAAACCTGGGCCTTCGCATGAAGGTTGCCGTCATCGGCGGCGGCTGGGCTGGGCTCGCCGCCGCTGTCGACCTGACGGCGGCCGGGGTCGCCACCACCGTTTACGAGGCCGGCCGCGTGCCCGGCGGCCGCGCCCGTTCGGTTTCCATCGACGGCCGCACGCTGGACAACGGCCAGCACATCCTGCTCGGGGCCTATCGCGACATTCTCGACGTAATGCGGCGCATCGGCGCCGACCCGGAGCGGCTGTTCGAGCGCCGCCCGTTGCAGGTCGTCGACGATGCCGGTTTTCGCCTGGCCTTGCCGGGATGGCCCGCGCCGCTCAACGTCGCCTGGGCCCTGCTGACCGCGCACGGTGTCGGCTGGCGCGAGAAAGTCGCCACCGCCCGCTGGATGCAAGGCCTCAAGGCGCGCGGCTTCCGGCTGGCCGCCGAGGCGACGGTCGCCGATTGGCTCGACGGCGCCGGGCAGACCGGCGAACTGCGTCGCCATCTCTGGGAGCCGCTCTGCCTCGCCGCGCTGAACCTTCCCGCCGGACGCGCCTCCGCCCAGGTCTTCGCCAACGTCCTGCGCGACAGCCTGGGCAGCAGGCGGCGCGAAGACACCGACCTGCTGCTGCCGCGCGTCGATCTCGGCCGCCTGCTGCCCGGACCGGCGAGCCATTGGCTCGCCGCCCACGGCGCGACACTGCGCTTTTCCACCCGGATCGAGGCGCTCGAAGCCACCCCGAGCATGTCGCGGTCGCCGGCGAACGCTTCGCCGCGGCGATCATCGCCATCGCCCCGCAACATGCGAGCACGCTGTGGCCGGAAATGACCGCGAACTATGGGTACGAGCCGATCGCCACGGTCACCTGCAATTCGGGCCGCAATTCCGCCTGCCCTTCCCGCTGTTCAAGCAGACCGGAAAATACGGCCAGTGGGCGGTCGACCGCGGCGACGGCCTGATCGGCTGCGTCCTCAGCGGCCACGGCGACTGGGAGGCGCTGGCTGACGACGAACTCGCTGCCGCGCTGCAGGGCGAACTGCCCGCACCCGGCCCGGCCATCTGGCACAAGGTCATCCGCGAGAAGCGGGCGACCTTCGCCTGTCAGCCCGGTCTCGCGCGCCCGGACTGGCGTACCGGCGACCCGCGCATCGTGCTCGCCGGCGATCACACCTGGGCTGAATACCCGGCAACGCTCGAAGGCGCGGTGCGCAGCGGTCGCCGCGCCGCCCAAGCATTGCTCGGGAAACGCTACAATCCGGCGCCATGAGTCGTTTGCCCCTCGCCATGCCCCTTTGCCTCTCGCTGGCCGCGGCGACGGCCGGTGCCGGAGAGGATTGGGTGATGCCGCCCAAGGCAAGGGTTCCCGCCCCGGCAACGACCGCGTCCGCCGGCGGCGAGGACTGGGCACTGGAACTGGGCCGCCAACTCGCCATCCTCAAACGCCAGCCGGATAACCCCGAGGCGCGCAAGGCTGCCTGGGTAGCCGCCATGCGCCTCGGCCTCTTCGCGCAGGCTGCCGCGCTCGGCGCGCCGCTTTCCCACGGGGATCGGCAGTCGATGGAAGGCGACATCATTGCCCTCGACATCCGCTACGGCATCGTCGACCGCAACACCCTGCGCGGCCCGCAACGCTTTTCCCGCCTCGACCAGGCGTTGACCGCAAGCGACCCGCTGGCCGCCGAGTTCTTCGCCGGCAAGGTTCCCGACGCCGAAGACAGCCGCCGCCTGACCGACCGCCTCAGCGCGCTCGCCTCCCGCCGCCGTGCCGCCGACGCGGTCGTGCTTTACGAAACCCTGCGCGCCCGCAACATTCCGGTTCCCCTCTGGGCCGAACGCGATGTCGCCGGCAGCTACCTCGAACTGCGCCGCCCGCAGGAAGCACTGATCCTCTACCAGCGCGTCGTCGCCGACAATCCGGACGACTTCGACGCCAACCTCGGCCTCTTCTACGCCCTGGTCGAGACCGAGCAGCTCGATGCCGCGACCGACCACATCGACCGCTACGCTGCCCGCCTGCCGGAGCGCCGCCATCTCGACGGCCGGTACAACGGCGAGCGCCTGAGCGCCGACATCGCGGCCGACCGCGTGCGCATCTTCGCCGACCGCCTCGGCGAAGCGCAGACCCGCATCGATGCCCGCCATGCGGCCATTCCCCACAACAGCGAAGCCCGCCAGTCGTCGGCCAGCCTGGCCCTGGCCCGCGGCTGGCCGCATCAGGGCGACGAGATGCTGCGCCGGACCATCGGCTCCGATCCAATCAACCCGGCGCTGCACGCCGATCTTGCCGAGAACCTGCTCACCCTGCAGGACTGGCCCGCCGCCCGCGCCACGCTTGCCCATGCCAGCGACCTCGATGCGGACAACGGCGCCGTGCGCCGCGCCCGCCGCAGCGTCGAGTTGTACGACAGCTACGAGCTCTATGTCGAAGCCGGTTACGGCCAGGGGCAGGACGTCAATTATTTCGGCAGCCGCGACTGGTCGATCGACAGCTTTCTTTACAGCAGGCCGATCAACGACAACTGGCGGGTCTTCGCCCACAACTATTCGGCCAGCGCCGATTTCTACGGCGACAACCAGACCTGGATCCGCACTGGCGCCGGCGCCGAATGGCGCCATCTCGGCTGGCGGGTGACCGGCGAGGTCAATGGCGGCAGCGGGGTCAAGGCCGGCGTCACCGGCACCGTGCGCTGGAAGCCTGACGATCACTGGACATTCTACGGCGCCGCCGAGAGCGTGACCAACCAGATCCCGCTGCGCGCCGTCGCCGACGGCATCCATGCCAGCCGCGTCAGCGCCGGCGCCGACTGGCGCCAGCACGAATCGCGCAAGCTGGGGCTCGGGGTGTATTCCAGCGATTTTTCCGACGGTAACCTGCGTACCGGTATCAACGCAGCCTGGTTCGAGCGCTGGGCAAGCGGCCCGAAATGGATGTTCGAGACGACGCTCGGCGCCGACGCCTCGAGCAACTCACTCGACACCAGCGTCAATTACTTCAACCCGAAAAGCGACCGTTCGCTGTGGTTGACCGCGGCCGTCGAAAACCTGACCTGGCGCAGCTACGACCACAGCTTCCGCCAGCGCCTCGCGCTGACCGGCGGCACCTACTGGCAGGAATTCTACGGTTCCGGCGCCATCGAGGCCATCGAATACGGCCACCGCTGGGAAGTCGACCGCGACCTCTCGCTGCGCTACGGCATCGGCCGCCTGCTGCGCCCCTACGACGGCGAGCGCGAAGGCCGCACTTTCGCCAACCTGGTCCTGCTATGGCGTTTCTGATCCGCACCCTCCTCGGCTTCCTGCTGGTGCTCGCCGCCGCGCTGGCGCCAGCCGCCGACGCCCGCTTCATGGCGCTGAGCTACCACGAGGTGCTCGCCGACGACGAGCCGCTGACCCCGACCGCGGTGCGCGCCAGCGACCTCGCCCGCCAGTTCGCCTGGCTGCGGGCCAACGACTTCCACCCGGTCAGCGTCGACCAGATCCTCGCGGCCCGCGACGGCGGCCCGACGCTGCCGCCCAACGCCATCCTGCTCACATTCGACGACGGGTTCAAGGATGCCTACACGCGCGTATTTCCGCTGCTCAAGCTGTTCGGCTACCCGGCGGTGATCGCCCTGGTCGGCCAGTGGATGGACGTACCCGAAGACCAGATGGTCGACTACGACGGCAAGGCAGTACCACGCAGCAAGTTCCTGACCTGGGAACAGGTCCGCGAAATGAAGGCGTCCGGGCTGGTCGAGGTCGCCTCGCATTCCTACGGCCTGCATCGCGGCATTCCCGCCAACCCGCAGGGCAACACGCAGCCGGCGGCGACCACCCGCCTGTACGCCAGCGGCCGTTACGAGGACGATGCCGCCTACCGCGCCCGCCTGCGCCACGAGCTGCGCGACAGCATCAGCCGGCACACCGGCAAGGCGCCGCGCATCATCGTCTGGCCCTACGGCCGCAGCAACGAGGCCGCCCAGGAGGTCGCCGCCGAACTCGGCATGCCGATCGGCCTGACGCTGGTCGACGGCTTCAACGATGCCACGACGCCGAAGGCCGTCTGGAAACGCCAGTTGATCGAGAACAGCCCGTCGCTGCAGGCCTTCGCCGAGATGCTGCGCGTCACCTGGGATCCCAACCCGGCGCGCAGCGTCGGGGTCGACCCCGGCACCTGGCCACCGGGCGAGGACGGCCTCTCGCCCACCCTCGACCGCCTGCTGACGCTGAGCCCCAACATCGCCTTCGTCAAGCCCGGAGTCGAGCGCGACGGGCGCGAGATGGCGCTGTTCCCGACCCGATTGCGCCCGGTCGCGGAGGACAAGCTGAACCACATCGCCTGGCAGACCGAGCGCCGCGCCGGCGTGCCGGTCTTCATCGACCTGCCGCCCGCTTGGCTCTATGAGCCGGTACTGGTCGCCGACCTCGCCCGCCAAGTCAATTTCGCCGGCCTGCGCGTTCGCGCCGCGCCGGGCAGCGCCTCCGCCGAGCGCCTGCGCGAGGCAGCCGGGCGCTGGGTCTGGCCCCTGCAGATCGCCTGGGCCCCGGACCAGGCGCCGACACCGGCGCAATGGGCCGCGCTGCGCCCCGGCGACCTGGTGGTGCTGCCCGCCAGCGAGGAGAACGTCGCTGCCGTGCCCAGGGAAATGGCCCGGCACGTCCTCTTCGAATTCGACCCCGCGCTGCCGCCGGCGACCATCGCCCGCCGCATGAAGCGCCTCGAAGCCGACGGTTTCCGCCAGTTCGGCGTCGCCGGCCTTCCGGAAGGTCTAACGGGACCCATCTTCCCCTCCCTCTCGCTGCGCTGGCAGCCGCAACTGCCATGACCCCGCTGCCGGCCCTGCTCGGCGATTTCTGGGGCGCCATCCTCGCCTACGTCTTCTTCTGCCCGGTGCTGATGTCGGTCGTCTGGATGATCGGCGGCATCGCTTTTTACCTGCGTTTCGAGCGTCGACCGCACCGCATCGTCGACCAGCCGCCGCCGCGCGACGCCTACCCGCTGATCGCCGTGCTCGTCCCCTGCTACAACGAGGAGGCAAATGTCGAGGAAACCGTCGAAGCCCTGATGGAGCTGCGCTACCCGAACTACGAAGTCATCACCATCAACGACGGCAGCACGGACCGCACCGGCGAACTGCTCAACGCCCTGGCGTCACGCTTCCCGAAGTTGCGCGTCATCCATCAGGTCAGGAACCAGGGCAAGGCGGTCGGCCTCAACACCGCCGCCCTGCTGACGCCCGCCGAAATCCTCGTCGGCATCGACGGCGATGCGCGCCTCGATCCCTGCGCCCTGGACTGGCTGGTGCGCCATTTCGACGAGCCCGACGTCGGCGCCGTCACCGGCAACCCGCGCGTGCGCAACCGGTCGACCCTGCTCGGCCGGGTGCAGGTCGGCGAATTCTCGTCGATCGTCGGCCTGATCAAGCGCGCCCAGCGCTCCGTCGGCCTGATCTTCACCGTTGCCGGCGTGATCGCCGCCTTCCGCCGCAGCGCGCTGCATGAGGTCGGCTACTGGAGCCCGGAAAAGCTGACCGAGGATGTCGACATTTCCTGGAAGCTGCAACTCGCCGGGTGGGAAATCCGCTTCGAGCCGCGCGCCCTGTGCTGGATCCTGATGCCGGAAACCCTGCGCGGGCTGTGGAAGCAACGTCTGCGCTGGTCGATGGGCGGCACCCAGGTGCTGCTAGACTACACGCCGCAACTGCTGTCACCGAAAAACGCCCGACTGTGGCCGCTGTGCATCGAATACGGAATGAGCATTACCTGGGCCTACCTGTTCGCGCTGCTCGCCACCTACCGGGTCATCGACCTGGTCTTCTACCGGATCGACCTGCAAAGCGCGCCGATCCTGCTTCTGGGCTGGGCCGGACTGCTGATCGCAACGACCTGCCTGCTGCAGATCATGCTGAGCCTGGTCCTCGACCGGCCGTACGATCGTGGCCTGCTGAAGAACTATTTCTGGATGATCTGGTACCCGATCATCTACTGGGTCATCACCGCCGCCACCTCGGTGGTGGCATTGCCGAAAATCCTCTTTCGCGACAGCGAGAAACGCGCCCGATGGACGAGTCCCGACCGCGGCATCAAGCCCGACGCCTCCCGCTGATCATCGAGCGGCCCGACCTGGCGCACCCGCTGCGCCGGGTGTCGGCGGTCGTCATCACCACGCTCGCCTGGCTTTTCTGGCTGGCCATGTGGGTCCCGTTTCTTTTCGCCCTCGGCCGCCATTTCGGCTATGACTTTCCGGAAATCCTCTTTCCGAGCCAGATCAGCCTGGCCACGTTCCTCTCACTGGTGGAGGTGATGCCCTACGTCGTCGGCGTCGCCATTCTCGTGTTTCTCGTCAGCGCGCTGCGCGAAAGACTGAAGGCGCGCATCGGCAAGGTCGACGACCGCTGGCGGCCAGTCGGCATGGATCGCCTCGCAACCGGCGCGGCCCTCGACCCGGACAAGCTTGCGGCATGGCAGAAGGCGCAGATTCTCTACGTCGAACACGGCCCTCGCGGCCGCGTCACCGACGCCGGCACGCTCCCGCCGCGGCAGCAGGACTGACCCGAAATCCAGCGCAACCGGGCCGCCCCGGTGGGCCTGGACCGCTCCGCCAGGCACCGCCTAATGCCGGCCGTCCTTCCCCGGAAAATACTCGGTCGCCGCCAGCCCTTCCAGAAGCAGGCCGTAGTCCAAATGCTCGCGCATCAGGCGCTTCAGTTCATGGGTGATGGCAAGGCGCGCGTACATCACCGTCAGCGGCGGTTGCTCGAGCAGCTTGCGCGCGAGCTGGCGGGCACGCTCCATGAGCCGGTCGCGCGGCATGACCTCGCTGACGACGCCGAGGTCCAGTGCCTGCCTGGCGTCGAGCTCCTGGCCGGTAAGGAGGAAATAGCGGCCCCGGTTCATTCCCAGCAGCAAGGGCCACAGCACATGCACGCTGTCGCCGGGGACGAGCCCCTCGACATAGTGGGGCGCATCCTGGAACACTGCATCGTCGGCGGCGAGCACGATGTCGCACAACAGGCCAAGCTCGGCATGGATCGTCGCCGGGCCGTTGATCGCCGCGATCATCGGAACCCGGATCTCCAGGTGGTTGTAGATCAGTCGCTGCGCGTGCACCAGCAGGCGCTCCCACACCGGCGCGGTGATGCCCGGATGGGCGATCTGCTCGCGGGCGATGAACTCGGAGCCGCAGCCCGTCAGGATGACGACGCGGTTTCCGGGATCGCCGGCGATATCGCCAAAGGCCGCGCCGCATTCACGATGCGGCCCGGCTCCCCACACCACGGGCCCGTCGTCGCTGTGCAGCATCACCTCGAGGATGCCGTCGTTGCGCTGCATGCGCAGATGCCGGTACTTGTCGCAATATTCTTCGAATTTGGCCATGATTCCCCTGCCCTTCCATTGCCGATTGAGTTCTCGCCGCGCGCCGGCGGAGCCGACGGCCACGCGGGTGGCTGGAGCCATGAGTGGCCAGGGCAATCCGGAACGATCGTCCCGTTTGCACTAATTGGCGCAACCGGGACGACGCGCCAGTGAATTGTAGATCGCGCCGGCATTCCAATCCAGCAAGCCGATCGTTCGCCGTGCCTGCCAGCGGGCGGAGCCGGCATTCAGGTTGCGGTGTCCAGCCCTCAACCGTCGTGTAGCGCGAATACAAGAAGAAAACGCCCCGAAAGGCGCTGGCGTTGCTGCTGGCGGAGATTTCTTCCGCCGCGCCTCTCACAGCAGCAAAGGTTGGGAGGAATAATTTCCGATCCACTATCAAATTGACTATCGAACCTGCCGCTGATCAGGGCAGTTTCGTCGATTTCTCTGAATGAGAAATGAAGGGCTGGTCAAGTTGGTGACGGTCGGTTCTGGACTGGTTGCCGCCGTTCAGGGTTCGTGGCCGTCTGAGTGCTGACGACCCAAAGCGGACCTCTAGGTACAAGGAAGCAGACCTTCACGGCAGGGCCAGCGGGTCGCATGCATTGGAGGGTTGTCTGGCCTTCTTGTATGGGGTTCTTCGTTCAGCGCTATAACTTTTTCCCGTACGTCGGCCCACCACGGCCGCCTAGTCGTGGCGGCAAATGATATCCTCATAGCTTCGCCGAGGGAGACGCTTTGTGCCTACGCTGAGAATATTCATCGACTACGACAATGTCGAACCAACGCTTAAGAGCGCTGGCCCCGTCAGTCTTGCAAAGCTGCTCATACCCAGCGTTCCGGCCAGTGTCTTGCACAAATACAACGCTGTTAGGGCTAGGCTCTATGGCGGTTGGCGCTGCCAAGGAGGGCTTACCGTATCTGCTCAGCGACTGATCCCTGATATACGGTCGGGATCGCCAACGATTGTCAGCAATCCCTCCTCGACAGGGACGCCGCTACGTCTATTGGTAGAGCTGGCAGAAGGCCCCCTCGGAACTACTTTAATTCTTGAAGAAACGTTGGCTAGGGAACGAGGTATCCGGAAATTTAGAACACGCCGCCCTCCTTGGGCGGAATGCGCCAGCCCCGCCGCCAATTGCGGCCTCGCGTACGCGGCTGCCTTCACGCACAATACGTTATGCTCGACCCTAGGCTGCAANTACTCGGCTGGAAAAATTCTTATATGCGACGAACAAAAGATGGTCGACACGCTGATTGTTGCCGATTTGGCTCATGAGGCGTTAGTGCAACAGGCCAATGATTTGGTCATAGTTTCGTCCGACGTCGATATGTGGCCCGGTGTATTGTTGGCGACTCAAGCTGGCTGCAATGTCATTCACATCCATACAAAACCGGGCTGGCGAACACAGCGGCACCTAGTTAAGACCCTAACGTCCAAAAGCGCCCAAAGCTACCAACAGCTTAGTATCTAGGAATAGACAACATGGATATAAATGATTTCAGGCGGATTCTGACCTCGTTCGCTGACGAGCCTTCCGACGTCGATGTTCGAGCGGGCAAAGTGATAGTGCAAGTACGGGACGAAGTTATCGATGCGGCTATAACCTATTCCCCAGGTGAAGATCGGCAACTTCGCATAGTCGAGAACGATCAAGAGTACGCAGCGCGTACTTGGCTGATCAACAGAATAGCCCGACTGCCTCAATTGGCAGATCGAATTCTAAATACCGCAAGTGGTACGGCAAAGGGAATCGCCAAGTCCCCATTCGTAATCCCTTCCGGATTAATCTCTATAGACCTTTCTAGCAGCGGTGTATCGGATGAACCGGTACATGACATTATGCAGACAATGCTGGCAAAGGCATCAAATCCTGTCCCAGGCGCCACATCTGTCCTATACATTACGTCGGATGCGGGCGAAGGAAAAACGACCGTTATCAATCGAGCCGCCTATCTTCAAGCGGAACGTTATAAACGCAAGGAAACGCACTCACTTATTGTTCCTATTCCTCTAAGCGGTAGGGCCTTCCTAACGTTTGATGACGCAGTAATCGCCGCTTTAGTTAATAGGTTCCGCTTTAACTATTTGTACTTTGATGCTTTCATCGAACTGGTTCGAATGGGCGCGATAGTCCCAGCCTTTGACGGCTATGAAGAAATGCTGGTAGAGGGTTCAAAAGGGGAAGCAGTTTCAGCGCTCGGGAACTTAGTACAGAGAATGGATTCTTCGGGAACTGTCTTTATTGCGGCGCGTAAGGCGTTTTTCGAATACCTAAGTTTCCGAACCCAAGCCCGGTTGTTCGATGCTATAGGGGATCGCTCTGCTGCGTTCTCGCGGCTCGCTTTGGCGCGCTGGAGTAAAGATCAGTTCTGCAAATACGGAGAGCTACGCTCGGTTTGTGGCCCCGAAGAAGTGTATGAGATTGTTTCTACCAGGCTGGGCAACGACCATCCAATTCTGACTCGCGCTGTATTAGTTCGCCGCTTGTTCGATGTTCTAGAAGGCGTAGATCGAACAGAGCTAGCCAACCTTCTCGGCGCCAATCCGCATGACTATTTCTTCACCTTTGTCGATGCAATAGTAAAGCGAGAGGCCTCAGAGAAATGGCTTTCGAAGGTGGCCGGCGATGTTATGGAACCTCTGCTTGAGATCGGAGAGCATCATCAACTGCTTTCTCAAATTGCTCTTGAAATGTGGCAATCGTCGACAACTTCGATCCGCTACGACTTGCTAGATGTGATCGTTGACCTGTTCTGCGAGTCGCAGATGAAGAGTGCGGTGGTGACTCGTCAAATTAAGGAGCGCATCAAACAACATTCATTGTTATCTAGTGATGCTTCGCGGGGACAGGCGTTGGGATTCGACCATGAGGACTTCCAAAATTTCTATTTGGGTGAAGGACTTGGGCTGTTACTTGAGCATGGAAGCCGACCGGAACTCCAAGCATTCCTGTCGGTTGGAATAGTGCCGCTAGCGACAATTGAACAATCCGTTCAGTTTCTGATTCGCAGGAAAACCGACGCTGCGAACGCGTTGACTATGGTGGTTGCCGTCAATCAATCGGAAACGGGATATTCTTTCTGTAAAGAAAACTGCGGCGCACTGGCAATTCGTCTAGCCGAGTGTAATCACGATGCCCCTACAGCGACTACCCCTACCNNGGAATTACCTTTACAGGGATGTTCTTTCCCTCAAGTGTCCTGGCTGGCCGAACCCTAAGAAACGTGACATTCCGCGAATGCCATTTTCAGCCCACACAATTGACCAATAGCTCATTTTCCAACATTGCCTTTATTGACTGTGAATTCGAGCGTATTGAAATTNGAGGGCAGNGGGGTGGCGCTTGATTGTCGGTTTGTCGAATGCAGGGTTGATTCACTCGTAATTCAGTCGGAAGAAGAATGCATCTACGATCCAAGCCTTATTCAGACATTTCTTGCCCAGTTAGGCGCCGAAATCGGCGAAACCGCTCCTGCTGCATTGCCGAATCTTGAGGCAGACGAGCGCCTAAAGATTGTCGAAAGGATTCTCCGTTCGTTCCTGCGGCATAGTCACATAGATGATGAAGGTATTCGCATTCGGTTGGGCAAGTCGTTCACTTCGAAATTCTATGACGATATTCTTCCTATTCTCCTNGGACAGGGGATTCTGGAAGAAGTGCCATGGCGCGGACAAGGTGTACAAAAGCGCTACAAGCTCGCCAAGCCGATGGCTGACTTGGGGTCAGCCTTGGAGCGGTCGTGCGGAAGGTTTGAGGATTTCCTTTCGGTTCTTGGCGCGTAGCATGGGCAGCGCAGTACTCAGGTTAGCCGTTTTTCGTTCCTAGCCCACTTTGTTGGGAAGCCCTTTAAGTACTTGCCGCACGCTAGACTAGACTTGCGTGTCCGTTCCACCATATTGAAGCTTTCGACGACGGATGGCCGCTATCCGACAAATTCTCGATGGCGGGTTGTGGCCGACTGCCGAAGTTGGCCATTCCACACTCAATGACCGCAAGCGCTGCAAAACGGCCGGTGGGCCGTATAAAAAGTCGGCGCTGGCGCGACGGCAGCAACCTGAAAACAGAGTAATGATTTGATAGTGAATTTGACAGTTATAAACCCAACTAAAAAACACCAATTGATTCATGGGTTTAGCTGCTTTTGCTGGCGGAGAGGGCGGGATTCGAACCCGCGTTAGAGTATTACCCTAAACACGCTTTCCAGGCGTGCGACTTAAACCGCTCATCCACCTCTCCGGGAGGCGCGAATTGTAGCAGAGGGGCGCGGTTCGTCAAAGCGACTTTCGCAGCCACGCGAGCCCTATCCAGAGCATGAAGAGAAGCATCAGCGCCAGCAGGCCGACGAGCATTTCCGGCGCCCCGCGCGGCAGCAGGAACGCCGCAAGCTGTCGCGGTGGACGCGTCAAAAGGTCGAAAAACCTGTAGATGGCATTCTGCTGCCGCCGGCTTCCGGCCAGCAGATGGAGCACCCNCTGGCCGATCAGGCACAGTCCGAGCATCTCGACAACGGCGCGAAGAGCACTGATCACGAAGACCTGCACGCCCGTTGCCTATTCGTCAGCGACGCCGCATTCGTCTTCCACCTTGCGCATCCGCCGGTTGTAGAACCAGATCAAGGCCAGATAGATCAGGANGATTCCCTGGGCCGCCATGTAGAAGCCGAGCGGAAATCCGAATACGCTGAAGCCATTGAGTTCCGCCGCGAACCAGGTGAGGACAAAGGTGACGACCGTCCAGATCAAGATCAGCACGATGGTCAGCCGCCGCGTCCTCAGCCAGTAACGATCGTCCGTCATGAAGCATCCCTTGCCGGAGATGCGCGTCGGATGGCATTCAGGAAACGTTCGACCTCCCTGTCCGGGGCCTTGGTGAACAGGCTGACCACGACGATGGTGGCGAATCCGGCGGCCACTCCGAAAACACCTGCCGCAGTTGAACCGATCTGGAACCATGGCTGCATCTGCCAACTGCCCAGTCCCGGCCAGGCCAGGCTGCCGGCTTCGACGCGGAAGATGTAATAGGCGGTTATCGACAACCCAACGATCATGCCCGCCAGCGCGCCGGCCCGCGTCGCCCGCCGCCAGAAGATGCCAAGTACCAGCGCCGGGAAGAAGGCCGATCCGGCGATCGAGAAAGCCCAGGCAACCATGGACAGGATGGTCCCCGGCTTCTGCGCCGCCACCGTCGCCGCCAACACCGCGACGACGAGCAGCAGCGACTTGGAGATCACCAGGCGCAACTGCGTCGATGAAGCGGGACGGAAAACCCGGTAGTAGACATCGTGCGACAAGGCACTGGTGATGGTCAGCAGCAGGCCGTCGGCGGTGGACAGGGCGGCGGCCAGGCCACCGGCGGCCACCAGCCCGGAAACCACATACGGCATGCCGGCAATCTCCGGGGTTGCCAGAACGACCACGTCGGGACTGAGTACAAGTTCGGTGAGTTGCAGGATGCCGTCGCGGTTGATGTCCTCGTAGCTGACCAGCCCAAGCCTGCTCCAGGCGGCCACCCACCCAGGCAGTTTGGCGATGGGGATGTCGATGAGGTGTGCGAGAACTTCATACTTGACGAATACGGCATAGGCCGGCGCGGTCAGGTAAAGCACCAGGATGAACAGCAGCGACCAGAAGACGGATTCGCGCGCTTCGCGCACACTGGGCGTCGTGTAGTAGCGCATCAGCAGGTGCGGCAGCGCCGCCGTGCCTACCGTCAAACAGAAGACCAGCGCCAGAAAGTTGATGCGCTGCGACCACCCGCCGTCCGCACCGTCGCCCGGGAACGCGGCAGCATGATGGACCGGCGGCGCAGCGCGCTCGGCGGCGGCGGACATGGCTGCCTCCCACCGTAGCCGTGCCTGATCGGGGTCTTGTGGCAGTTCCCGGCGCTGCCTTTCCAGCGCCACGATATCCTTCACTTGCGCATCGCTGGCCTTGAACTCGTTGATTCTCGAGGACAACTGTTCCCGTTCGCGGGAAAGCGAATCCGGCAACTGCGCTATCTTGCGCGCGTATTCGTCGGCCCGCTCGCGATAAAGGCGACGCGCGGCGACCTCCGCCGGGCTGTCGAAAATCCTGTCCTCCATCTGCTGCACCTGTTGCAGCACCTGGCCGAANNCCACCTGTGGGACCGGGATTCCGGTCACCGACCAGGACAGAATCGTCACCGGCGTCAGGTAGGCGACGATCAGGATCACGTACTGCGCGACCTGCGTCCAGGTCACCGCGCGCATGCCGCCGAGAAAGGAGCAGACCAGGATACCGGCGAGGCCGACGAAGACGCCGATCTCGAACTGCAGGCTGACAAAGCGGCTGGTAATGACGCCGACCCCGTAGATCTGCGCCACGACGTAAACGAACGAGGCGAGAATCGCGGCGCCGACGGCGACCAGACGGATGGCGTTGCCGCCGTAACGGGCGTTCAGGAAATCGGGGATCGTGAATTCGCCGAAACGCCGCAGGTACGGCGCCAGCAGGAGCGCGACCAGGACAAAGCCGCCGGTCCACCCGAGCACGAAAGCCAGCCCCTGGTAGCCGGATAGATAGAGCGTGCCGGCCAGGCCGATGAACGATGCGGCGCTCATCCAGTCGGCGCCGGTAGCCATGCCGTTGAAGAACGCCGGCACCCGGCGTCCGGCGACATAGAACTCCGACACGTCGGAGGTCCGGCTCATGATCCCGATCACCGCGTACATCGAGATCGTGAAGATCAGGAAGGAGTAGCCGATCCAGCGCGGCGGCATGCCGTGCTGCTCGAGCACGGCGAGCGCCCCGACGAACATCAGGAAGCCGCCCGAATACAGCAGGTAGTACCGCTGCAATCTGGTCAGGGAGGCCAGCACCGCCTTTTCCTAATGGCTGCGGCGCAGGAAGACCGTGGCTTGCGACTCCTCGACCAGCTTTTCCGCCGTGAGGATTTCCTTGTCAATGGCACGAACCAGCACCATCTGGAACAACCGCGCCAGCATCAGCGCGTTCGTCATCGTGTCGCGCCGCCCGCTGCCCTGGCCGTGGATGCCCAGCCGCTCGAGCCAGTCGTCCAATGGCAGCAGCGACACCGACTTGTCCTGGTAGAGCGACGGCAGCATCCAGCCGAGATCGACCCAGCGCGGCTGGAAATTGACTCCCAGTCGATTCTGCAACGCGGGCTGCAGAAAGCTGCTGACGAAGGGGCTGTGGTAGGTCACCAGCGGCGCCTTTGCCGTATAGGCGAGAAAAGCCATCAACTGGCGGTCGACCGCATCGGCGTNCGATGCCCCCG
Source organism: Dechloromonas sp. (assembly GCA_013693915.1). Taxonomy (GTDB): domain Bacteria; phylum Pseudomonadota; class Gammaproteobacteria; order Burkholderiales; family Rhodocyclaceae; genus Azonexus. The sequence continues at coordinate 2,812,547 of CP059264.1, forward strand.
CGTTCAGGTCGAAGGTGAAGGCGTCGTTCGGCATGATCGCGCCGCCCTGCACCCCCACCGCCGAAATGCCGAGCAACGCGCTGTCCGCCGCGCTCGGCCCGGCTGTCGCGATGTCGACCACCACGTAGCGCACATGGTAATGCCACTCATCGAGTTCCGGCGCCGGGCCGGCCCGCCAGGCTTCGAGCGCCTTGCGCACATCGGCGGGCAGCTTCTCCGGTGACCTGGAACCGCCCTTGCCGAGGAGTTTGCCGAGTTTGAATGCCATCAATGCACCTGATAATCGAGCTTGAGGCGAGTCTGCAGTTTTCGCGCCTGACGGAAGGATTCCTTGAGCACCCGGCGATCGAGTTCGTTGAGGTCGTTCGGATCGATCAGGTTGTCGCCCTGGACGCCGGGTTTGCCTTCGAGGTACTGGTGACGCAGGCGCAGCAACTGGATGAAATCGAGCCCATCGAGCACCGCGTTGACCTCCTCGTCGCGGATCGCCAGTCGCTTCGACGCGATGCGCAGGCGCTGTACCGAGTTGGTGTTATGGACGCCGGTGGCCAGCGCATAGATTCGCGCGACATCGACGAAAATCCGCGAACCGTATTTCTTGAGATCGATCTTGCCCGGCTGCCCCGGCTCGAGGTCGGTGATGAAATCACGCAACGTACCCAGCGGCGGCGCCACGCTCAGGGCATTTCTCGCCATGGACTGCAGGAACAGCGAATTTCCTCCGGTGGCCGTGAGCAGGAAGCGACGCATCTGCTCCGCCAGCTCGGCATTGCCGAACAGCGCGCGGAAGTCGAAGAAGATCGAGGCGTTGAGCAGGGCATCGGGCTCCGGCGAGCGCACCCACTTGCTGAACTGGTTCTTCCATTCTTCGAGGGTCAGGCACCACTGCGGATTGCTGGCCATGATGTTGCCCTTGCACAACGGAAAACCGCAACGGTCGAGATCCTTGTTGACGTCGAGCGCGAAAGCCAGGAAGCGCTTGCGCAGCGCCTTGAGCTCGGAGGCATCAGGACAGGTGAAGACGATCCCGTTGTCCTGGTCGGTGCTGAACGTCTGCTCGTCGCGCCCTTCCGAGCCGAACGCCAGCCAAGCCCATTCGACACCATCGAAATGGTGATTGTGGAGATTGAGTTCGAGCACACGCCGTGTCAGGGCATCGTTGAGGGCCGAGATGAACTGGGTCAGCTGCTCGGCGCCGATGCCCTGGGCCAGCATGTTGAATGACAATTGGCGGACATCCGCCGCCGACCGCTGCAACGACTCGACATTCTCCGCCGATTCGATCGCCTGGCGGATCTGGCGCAGCGCGACTCGCTGCAGTGCGAACAGGTCGCGCTCGGTGACGATGCCGGCCAACCGGCCCTCGGCGTCGGTCACCGGCACGTGCCGGATGCCGTGGGTGGCCATCGCCAGCATCGCGTCATAGGCGGTGGCGTGCTCCTCGAGGATCAGCGGCTGGGCCGACATCGCCGCGCTGATCGGCGCAGTCAGCGGCAGATCGGCGAGGACGACGCGGTCGAGCAGGTCGTAGCGGGTGAACACGCCGACCGGCCGCAGGTCCTCGCCGGCGATCACCANGGAGCCGACCCCGGCCTTGGACATGGTTTCCAGCGCTGCCCGCATCGGCGTCGCCGGTGCCACGAATACCGGGTTGCGCGAGCCGATCCTGGTCAGCGGCGAATTGAGCGTCTGTTGCTCGCTGGCACGCTGGGCAAACTGCTGTTGCAGCTGGAGCCGCGACTGCTGCAACATGCTGGCGATGTACTGCGTGCAGAAGAAGTTGAATTCCGGACTGATCGCCATCAGCTTCATCAGATCCTCGGTCGGCAACTGGTAGCAGAAGGTATCCTCGAGCGCCGTGTAGGTGTTCGTCGTCGGTCTTCCCGAAGTCGCGGCACCGATCGGAAAGCTCTCGCCCGGCCCCAGATTGAGGACCGAGTACTCGGTGACCGTCACCTCGCCGGCCTGGCGCGCCTGAACCTTGCCGCTCTCGATCACGTAGAAAAAACGGACGGTGCCTGAATCGGGGCCGACAATCTCGCTGTCCGCCGCATGAAAGACCAGTTGCGCATTTTCCGCGAACAGATGCAGGGCGTCGCCCTTCATCTTGTCGAAGGGCGCATAGTGCTTGAGGAACTTCTGGGTGCTCCCCGCGATATGGCGACTTCCCTGCTGCCGCAACTCAATTTCCGTCTGGCTGACGACCTTTTCCTTGTGACTCACGACAACCTCGTTCCTGTTCAAAGTGCATAGTTTAACTTGAGACGCTGCTGGAGTCGCCGCGCCTGCCGCAAGGAAGCTTTCAGGATCGCCATGTCCACCTCGTTCAGGCTGTCCAGCGGAACGCAGTTCCCGGCTTCGGCGGCCGTCGCTCCGGCCGCAATCTGCCTGGTCAGGCGCAGCCGCAAAATGTGCGAAAAGGCGGCGTCGACCGCATCAATCTCGCTGGCTTGCATGCCGGCCGCCGGCCCGGCATCGTGCAGGCGCGCGCTGGTGTTGACCGCGCGAACGCCGCTGGAGAGCGCGAAGATCCGCGCCGCATCGACGAAGATGCGGCTGCCGAACTTCTTGAGGTCGACCTCGTTGCCCCCTCCTTCGCCGGCCACCACGTCGCCGCGAAAGTTCAGCGGCGGCTCCGCCTGCACGGCATTGACCGCCATCAGGTGCAGGAAGGCCGGGGTGTCGGCGGTCAGGGAAAGCAGCAGGCTGCGCAGGTCCTCGCCGAGGTCGCGATCGCCATAAAGCGGGAAGAGGTCGAAGAAGATGCTGGCGTTGAGGAGGGCCTCCGGCTCGGGACGGCGCACCCAATCGTAGAAGCGCTGCCGCCACTCGTCGAGCGCCAGACACCACGCCGGATTGCCGGCCATGATGCCGCCGCTGCACAGCGGAAAGCCGCATTCGGCCAGGCGCCGGTTTACGTCCTGGGCAAAGGGCAGGAAGATTTCGCGGAGGGCGTCCGCTTCGTTCCGGTCGATGGCGCTGAACACCAGCCCATTGTCCTGGTCGCTGACCAGGCTTTGCTCGTGCCGCCCTTCCGAACCGAGGGCCAGCCAGCACCACGAGACTCTCGGCATCCGGTGGCGGCGCGCGGTGAGTTCGATGACACGGACCGTCAGGCGATCGTTGAAGGCCGCGATCAAACGCGCCAACAAACGTCCGCTGATATCGCGCGCAGCAAAATCCTGCTGAAACTCATGCACCCGGAGCGCAATCCGTGGCGCCTCGTCGATCGACGCGAAGGTATCCAGCTCATCTTCGAGTGCCAACTGCCGGCGGCAGGGAAGAATGCCTTCCAGCGACCAGGGCATGTCAGTACTTGACCCGCGCGAAGTAGGTTTTCTCGGAAGCTTCCAGCGCCTGACGCACGGTCACGATGCCCATCTGCTCCAGCAGCGGCACCATCCTCAGGAACACCTCGGCCGTTGCCAGGGCATCCTCGAGTGCATTGTGACGGGCATCGATCTCGATGCCCAGACGATCCAGGATGCTGTCAAGCTTGTGCGACTCCTGGTTCGNGTGCACCACCGCCGACAGCAGCAGGGTATCGAGGACCGGTTGCGCGAAGCGGACGCCGGTCCGCTTCTCCTTGAGTTGCAGGAAGCGCATGTCGAAAGCCGCGTTGTGGGCGATGAGGACAGTGTCCGCGCAGAATTCGTGGAACGCCGGCAGGACCAGGTCGATGTTCGGCTTGCCGCGCACCATGTCCTCGGTAATGCCGTGGATCGGTATCGATTCTGGCCTGAGAGGCCGCTCCGGATCGACCAGTTGATCGAAGACCTCCTGGCGCAGCAGGCGATTGTTCACGATGCGCGCCGCGCCGATCTGGATGATCTCGTCGCCGCCCGACGGCTGCAGCCCGGTCGTTTCCGTATCGAAGACCGTGTACGTCAGTTCGCTCAGCTTGCGGTCGAGATCGACGGACTTGTCTTCGTAGTTGAAGAGGTCGAAATCGTAGTACTCCGGCCGCCCCGCCCCGCGCTTGTTGTCGTCCTGCTCCTCCGCGATCTCCGGTGTCGCCACCGGCAGCACGAAGCGGAAATAGGCGCGGTGGGCGGCCTTTTCGCGCTGATACCAGATTTCGCCGCCATGGCGGTCGATGACGTCGCGCAGGGTAAGCGGTGACGTTTCCGCGCCGACATGCATCGACTCCATTTCCCACGTGTAGAAGGTTTCCGACGACATCGCCGGCCCGGCCCAGATCAGGTCGAGGTAGGCCAGCTTGCCCTCGGCCGACAGACGGAAGCGTAGTTCCCGTGGCTCATAGTGATCCTGCAGCCGCGAAGAGAGGAAGAGCAGCGCAAAAACCAGCGAAAAGCTGTCCGCCTTGACCCACAGCGCATCGTCCAGCCCTTCGGTCTTGGTCGGCAGGCGCAGCTTCTCCTCGATGCGGCGCTGGGCGGCCGCGATGAGATCGATACCGAGGATATCCTCCAGCGGCCAGCGCATCTTCATCGAGTCCGAATACTCGACCATCGTCCGGTCGAGGCGCTGGCTCATTCCCGCGACCTCGTCGCCGACGACGCCGAGGAAGCGCTCGCGCATTTCCGGCTCCATGTCCGGGCAGTCAATCAGGTTCGTCACCGCCGCCCGGATGCTGCCGAGCGAGGCACGGCTGCCTTCGGTCAGGGCATGCAGAACCTGGTCGCGGCGCGCCTCTTCCTCGACGTTGCGGGTGATGTTCTCGATGGTCAGCACGTAGCCGGACATCCTGTCGCCGCGTTCGCTTCCGCCGAGCACGGGAACCATCTGGACGCGCAGCAACTGGCCGCCGCGCAGGGTGGTAATGAAGTTCGACAGCGCGGTCTTGCCGGCCGCCAGCCGCTGGCGGACGACCTCCTCGGCATGCTGCACCTGGTTCTTTTCAAGGATGGAAAAGATCGAGCGCCCGAGACCGATCAGCGNCCNCCCGGACACCGACGTCGGCCCCTGCGCCAGCGCCTTGAACTGGAGACGCGCGCGGTTGTTGTAGAGCAGGATGCGCCCGTCGAGGTTGCAGACGACCACCGCCTGGGCCAGTTCGGACATCAGCGCGGCCAACCGGTTCTTCTCTTCCTCGACCGAGGCCTTGGCCACGGCGATCTGCTCGCTGACGTCGTCGAGCAGGACGTCGCGCTGCTGCGCCAGATCATTGGCGGCGCGCGCCAGATGCTGCACTTCGGGCGGGCCTTCCGGCGTCACCCGGAAGTTGCGGTTGGCCCCGAGCATCAGGCGCAGCTTCTCGGACATGCTCAGCAGTCCGTCGACATACTGTTTGAACAGCTTCCTCAGCACCACCACGCCGACAACGAAGCCGGCCACGGTCATCGCGATGCCGGTCGGCAGGTGCGAAAAGAGCAGGTGGACCAACTCGGCGTGCTCGTCCTCGCTCGTGCCCAGCCAGACCAGGAGGACGGTGACCATGAATGGCCCGGTCATCAGCAGACCAAGCACGATCACTGCCAACAGGAATCGGTATTTTGCCTTCATCGTCCTCGTCCGGATCGAAATTCAGGCTGTTGCGGCGGTCGACCGCAACAGGTCAGACTGCGAGCATTTCCTTGACCTTGTCGACCAGTTCCTTGGTCGAGAACGGTTTGGTGACATAGGCGTCGGCGCCGAGCGCCAGCCCCTTGGCCATTTCGGTATCGCGCCCCTTGGCGGTCAACATGACGATCTTCAGCCCCGCGCGTTCGGGATCGGCGCGCAGGGCTTCACAGACCTCGAAGCCGGACTTCTTCGGCATCATCACATCGAGCAAGAGCAGATCCGGGTTGAAGCTGGCAACCAGGGCCAGCGCCTCGTCGCCATCACTGGCAACCGCCACCGCGAAACCTTCCTTCTTCATCAGGAATTCAAGCGAAATGACGATATTGGGCTCGTCGTCGACAATGAGAATCTTATTGGCCATGTCTTGCGTCTCCCTCTTGTTCTTGCGGCACCGGCAACGGCACCGTGAAGATGAATTTTGCACCAGCGCCCGGCCGGCTTTCAACCCAGAGATTACCACCAAAGTATTCGATAATCTGCCGGCTGATCGGCAACCCGAGCCCGGTTCCCTGCGGCTTGTCGGTCATCGTGTTGCCGCCCTGGCGGAATCTCTCGAAAATGACCAGGGACTCTTCGGCGGTGAGTCCCGGCCCGTTGTCTTCAACCTCGACCCGCGCTTCGCGCCCATCGTCGCCTACCCGCACCATGACCAGACCGGTCTCGCCGGGGACGAACTTTACGGCATTGGACAACAGGTTGATCATGACCTGCGTCAACCGGTCGTGGTCAGCCAGCACCACCGGCCCCTGTGCCGGGACCTCACTCTCCAGCCTGACGCCCCGGTCGCGAAAGAGCTGCCCTATCGACTCCATCGTCTCGCGCGCCACTTCGCCGATGTCGACATCGCCAGTCGTCCATTCGGCCCGCCCCGATTCCAGCTTGGCCATGTCGAGAATCTGGTTGATCAGGCGCGTCAACCGCTCGGCTTCACTGACGATGATGCCGAGAAAGCGGGTGCGGTCGGCAAGGCCGATTTCCGGATCCTGGTGCAGCATTTCGGAAAAGGCGCGGATCGACGTCAGCGGCGTCCGCAATTCATGGGTGACTGTCGAAATGAAGTCATCCTTCATGCGATCGAGTTCGCGCAGGCTCGCGTTGGCCGCGCGCAATTCGGCGGTGGCCGCTTCGAGTTCGCGCGACTTGCGCTCCAGTTCCCGGCTGTAGGCGCGCACCTGGGTCGCTTCGTCGAGGATGTCGAGCACCTCTTCCAGTCCGAGCGCCTCTTCCCGAGCCACCGACGCCACCATCACCCGGGCGCTGGCCGAGCCGATGGCGCCCGATAGCTGGGCCTCGGCAAAGCGCACGAAATCAGCATTGGCGGGCAGCGTCTGCCAGTCCCTCACCCNCTGCGCCGCGGCAAAGGCGCTCAGGCGCTTGCGCGCCCGGCGCGGGCCGAGAAAGCGTTCGAGCAGACCGACCAGATCATCGACGGAAGCGCTGCCCCGCCACAGGCGCGCATCGCGGGTACGCGCACCATGCCGGAAGACATCGACAAAGCTCTCGGCCTGCCCTGCTTCGAGCGCATCCGGCCGCGAATGCAGCGAAACCAGGACGTAGAGGCCAATATTGGTCAGCAGGCTCCACCACAGGCAGTGCGAGATCTCATCGAGTCCCGAGAGGCCGAACAGCGCCTGCGCCTTGAGCGCTTCGACACCCCACAGGCCCCGGTCGACGAACCCGTTGTCGATCCAGCCCGACCGCGCGAAGGATGGCAGCAGCAATGTATAGAACCAGACGACGAAGCCGCCGAGCAGCCCGGCCACGGCGCCAGTGCGCCGGCCCTGCTTCCAGTACATCCCGCCGAACACCGCCGGGGCGAACTGCGCCACGGCGGCGAAGGAAATCAGGCCGATGCCGACCAGCGCGTAGGCTTCGCCGGCCGCACGGAAATAGACGTAGCCGAGCAGCAGGATCACCACGATGGCGGCGCGCCGGATGCCGATCAGTATCCCCGAGAGATCGCCGCGCTCGCCGACACCCAGCCGNNGCGCGCGCAGCAGCGCGGGCATGACGAGATCGTTGCAGACCATGGTCGACAGCGCGATGGTCTCGACGATCACCATGCTGGTCGCCGCCGACAGCCCGCCGATGAAGACGAGCAGCGCCAGCGCCTCGGCGCCGCGGGCCAGCGGCAGGGTCAGGACGAAGGTATCCGGATTCAGGCCCTGCCCCGGGAAGTGCAGCAGACCGCCAAGCGCCAGCGGCAGGACAAAGACGTTGATCAGCACCAGGTAGAGCGGAAACAACCAGACTGCCCGCCGCAGGTGCGATTCATCGACGTTTTCGACGACGATGATCTGGAACTGGCGCGGCAGGAAAACGATGGCGAGGCCGGAAACAAGGATCAGCGCGGTCCACGTCCCCGCCCGGCTCGAATCCAGTTGCAGGAGGCGCGCCAGTTCAGGTGCCGCCGCCGCCCGCTGAAACAGGTCGGAAAGCCCGCCGAACATGCCGTAGGTGACGAACACACCGACCGCCAGAAACGCCACCAGCTTGACCACCGACTCGAAGGCGATCGCCGCCACCATGCCTTCATGACGCTCCGTGGCGTCGAGATGGCGCGTGCCGAAGAGAATGGTGAACAGCGCCAGCAGCGCGGCAATCACGAGGGTCGAGTCGAGCATCGGCTCCGCCAGCAGGTCCTCTCCGGACGCCTGCAGGAGAACGTCGAGGCTGGCCGCCACCGCCTTCAACTGGAGGGCGATGTAGGGCACCACGCCGATCACCGCGATCACCGTCACCAGTCCGGCCAGCAACTGGCTCTTGCCGTAGCGCGAGGCGACGAAGTCGGCGATCGAGGTGATGCGCTGTGTCTTGCTGATGCGGATCATCTTGACGATGACCCCACCGAACAGCAGCATCAGTGTCGGCCCGATGTAGATGGTCAGGAACGACAGCCNCCCGGAGGTCGCGCGTCCGACGCTGCCGTAGAAGGTCCACGACGTGCAATAGACCGCCAGCGAGAGGGCATAGACATTGGCGGATATGATCGACCGGCCGGCGTCGGCCCGGGCATCGCCAAAGCGCGCGACGGCAAACAGCAGCCCCATGTAGGCAGCCGACAACAGAAGGATCAGCCCGCCGGAAAGCACCTACTCGCCTCGCCGCTCGGCAGCGCCGGCCGCCAGCACGACGATTCCCGCCCAGACTCCGAACAGATAGAGAAAGCTGGCGGGAATTCCGCTCCAGTCGCCTGTCGGCAACCCGATCACGGGAAAATTCAGCAGCGGGATGGCCAGGAGACCGAGCGCCGCCAGGCGCTGCCGTAATGGATTCAAACGCTTCATGCGCCGCCACTCCAAAGAAAACGGCCGGCACGCCAAGCGCGCCGGCCGTTGATGGCATGCAATCCAGAACGACCACACGGGAGGTCACCTGACAGGCGACCATTGTCTCCTCCTTGCCATTGTTCGTTGGAGGCGGCCTGGCAAGCGCGCCGCCCCCATGTCGTGAACCGGAATCAGCCGCTGCGCCATTCCGGGATCGCCGGGGTCTGGCAGCGCCAAATCCCGGACAACCCTCAACCCTTCAACTGCTCCAGGATCGCCGGGTTTTCCAGCGTGGACGTGTCCTGCGCCGCCGTCTCGCCCCTCGCCAGGCCACGCAGCAGACGGCGCATGATCTTGCCCGAGCGGGTCTTCGGCAGGTTGTCGCCGAAGCGGATGTCCTTCGGCTTGGCGATCGGACCGATCTCCTTGCCCACCCAGTCCTGCAGCTCCTTGACGATCCGCTTCGCATCGTCGCCGGTCGGGCGCTGCCCCTTGAGAACGACGAAGGCGACAATGGCCTCACCGGTCAGGTCATCCGGACGGCCGACCACTGCCGCCTCGGCAACGATCGGATTGGCGACCAGCTTGGATTCGATTTCCATCGTGCCCATGCGGTGCCCGGAAACGTTGAGCACGTCGTCGATGCGGCCGGTGATGGTGAAGTAGCCGGTGTCCTTGTCACGGATCGCCCCGTCGCCAGCCAGGTAGTACTTGCCCTGGAAGTCGGCCGGGTAGTAGCTCTTCTGGAAGCGCTCGGGATCGCCCCAGATAGTGCGGATCATTGCCGGCCACGGCCTCTTGACGACGAGGATGCCGCCCTGACCCCACGGCACTTCGGCCCCGGTCTCATCGACGACCGCCGCCATGATGCCCGGGAAGGGCAGCGTGCACGAACCCGGCACCAGCGGGGTGGCGCCCGGCAGCGGGGTGATCATGTGACCGCCGGTCTCGGTCTGCCAGAAGGTATCGACGATCGGGCAGCGGCCGCCGCCGACATTGTCGTAATACCACTGCCAGGCAGCCGGGTTGATCGGCTCGCCGACCGTGCCGAGGATGCGTAGCGATGACAGGTCGTAGCTCTTCGGGTGCACGGCGGCATTGGCGTCGCAGGCCTTGATCAGCGAGCGGATCGCCGTCGGCGCGGTGTAGAAGATGTTGACCTTGTGCGTCTGGATGACCTTCCAGAAGCGGCCGGCATCCGGGTAGGTCGGCACGCCTTCGAAGACGACCTCGGTGGCGCCACAGGCGAGCGGGCCATAAGTGATATAGGTATGCCCCGTCACCCAGCCGATGTCGGCGGTACACCAGAAAATATCCTGCGGCTTGATGTCGAAGGTCCACTTCATGGTCATGATGGCATGCAGCAGGTAGCCGCCGGTCGAGTGCTGGACGCCCTTGGGCTTGCCGGTGGAGCCGGAGGTGTAGAGCAGGAACAGCGGGTGCTCGGCCTCGACCCATTCCGGTTCGCAGGTTTCCGCCTGACCGGGCAGCAGGTCGTGCAGCCACTCGTCGCGACCGGCAACCATATTGCACTCGCCGCCGGTGCGCTTGAAGACGATGACGTTCTTGACGCATTCGCAGCCGCCGAGAGCGAAGGCTTCGTCGGCGATCGTCTTTAGGGGAATCGACTTGCCGCCGCGGAACTGGCCGTCGGAGGTGATGAGCATGACGGCTCCGGCATCGTTCATGCGATCGCGCAGCGACTGGGCCGAGAAGCCGCCGAAAACGACGGAGTGGATGGCGCCGATGCGGGCGCAAGCCTGCATCGCGACGACACCCTCGATCGTCATCGGCAGGTAGATGACGACGCGGTCACCCTTCTTGACACCCTTGGAGCGGAGCAGGTTGGCCATCTTGCAGACCTTGGCCAGCAGATCCTTGTAGGTGATCTTCGTGGCGTCGCCGTTATCGGCTTCGAAAATGATGGCGACCTTGTCGCCCAGCCCGCCCTCGACGTTGCGGTCGAGGCAGTTGTACGACACATTGAGCTTGCCATCGGGAAACCATTTGAAGAACGGGGCGTCGGACTCGTCGAGAACCTTGGTAAATGGCTCCTTCCAGCTGACCATTTCCCGTGCGCGCTTGGCCCAGAAGCCTTCATAGTCGGCCTCGGCTTCGGCGCACAGTGCCTTGTAGGCATCCATCCCGGAAATCGTCGCGTTCCTGACGGCTTCGTCAGACGGATAAATCAGTTGCACGGATTCACTAGACATATTCTTCTCCTCTGAGGTACTTCGCATCCATGTTGGAACAACCGAACGGGAACGGGCCTCTGGCTGTTACCCGGGACAACTAAAGCCAAGCAAACTGGAAAACCACCCACTCCTCCCGCCAGCGCTGCGCAGAATTAGACGCAGATAATCTTACAAAGCCCTTACGAAATCACGCTGCGCCGCAGCATATCACCGGCTCCCGAAGCGGGCGCCGCGCCATGCCAGCGTGCCATGGTAAGATCCGACTTTTCCAAACCGCCGCCCAAACCATGAGTTCGCTCGTCAAAGCCCTCGAAACGCTCATCTTCGCCAGCCGCTGGATCCAGGCGCCGCTCTACCTTGGACTGATCCTTGCCCAGGTCGTCTATTGCTGGTTGTTCATGGTCGAGCTCTCCCACCTGGCCCACAACGCGCTCAGCACGTCGAAGATCAGCGAGACCGAGATCATGCTCGCAGTCCTCGGCCTGATCGACGTCGTGATGATCGCCAACCTGCTGATCATGGTCATCGTCGGCGGCTACGAAACCTTCGTTTCACGCCTTGATCTCGAGGGTCACCCCGATCAGCCCGAGTGGCTGTCGCACGTCAACGCCGGCGTCCTGAAGATCAAGCTGTCGACCGCCATCATCGGCATCTCGTCGATCCACCTGCTGAAAACCTTCATCAATGCCGAGAACCTGTCGGAGCACACGATCAAGTGGCAGGTCATCATCCATGTCGTATTCCTGATTTCCGCCCTGGCCATGGCATTTGTCGACAGAATCATGACCCAGACCCTCGCCCTGCAACACAAGAAACATTGACCCGGAGCCGCCCATGACCGCCATCAAGCAGGAAGACCTGATCCAGTCCGTCGCCGATGCCTTCCAGTACATCAGCTACTACCACCCGCTGGATTACATCACGGCGCTGGGAGAAGCCTACGAGCGCGAGGAAAGCCCCGCCGCCAAGGATGCCATCGCCCAGATCCTCACCAACTCGCGCATGGCCGCCGAAGGCCACCGTCCGATCTGCCAGGACACCGGCATCGGCATGGTCTTCATCAAAGTCGGCATGCAGGTCACCTGGCCGGACGCCACCATGAGCATCCAGCAGATGATCGACGAAGGCGTCCGCCGCGCCTACGCCAACCCGGACAACCCGCTGCGCGCCTCGGTGCTGGCCGACCCGGCCGGCGCCCGCAAGAACACCAAGGACAACACTCCGGCCGTCGTGCATTTCGAGATCGTCCCTGGCCACCACGTCGAGGTCATCTGCGCGGCCAAGGGCGGCGGCTCGGAAGCCAAGTCCAAGTTCGCCATGCTCAACCCGTCCGACGACCTCGTCGACTGGGTGCTGCACAAGATTCCGGAAATGGGCGCCGGCTGGTGTCCGCCCGGCATCATCGGCATCGGCATCGGCGGCACGCCGGAAAAGGCCATGCTGCTGGCCAAGGAGTCGATCATGGCGCCTGTNGACATCCATGAACTGAAGGCGCGCGGCCCGAAGAACCGCGCGGAGGAACTGCGCCTCGAATTGTTCGAGAAGGTCAATGCGCTGGGCGTTGGCGCCCAAGGCTTGGGCGGCCTGACCACGGTGCTCGACGTCAAGGTGCTCGACTACCCCTGCCACGCCGCCAACCTGCCGGTCGCGCTGGTCCCGAACTGCGCCGCCACCCGCCATTGCCACTTCCACCTCGACGGCTCCGGCCCGGCCAAGCTGGAAGTACCGAAGCTCGAAGACTGGCCGGCCGTGACCTGGACGCCGGACCTCAAGTCGGCCACCCGCGTCGACCTCAACACCCTGACCAAGGAAGAAGTCGCCTCGTGGAAGCCGGGCCAGAAACTGCTGCTCAACGGCAAGATGCTGACCGGCCGCGACGCCGCGCACAAGCGCATCGCCGACATGCTGGCCAAGGGCGAGAAGCTGCCGGTCGACTTCACCAACCGCGTGATTTACTACGTCGGCCCGGTCGATCCGGTGCGCGACGAAGTCGTCGGCCCCGCCGGCCCGACCACCGCCACCCGCATGGACAAGTTCACCCGCATGATGCTGGAACAGACCGGCCTGATCTCGATGGTCGGCAAGTCCGAGCGCGGCCCTACCGCAATCGCGGCGATCAAGGACAACAAGTCCGCTTACCTGATGGCCGTCGGCGGCGCCGCCTACCTGGTCGCCAAGGCGATCAAGTCGGCCAAGGTCGTCGGCTTTGCCGACCTCGGCATGGAAGCCATCTACGAGTTCGACGTGCAGGACATGCCGGTAACCGTCGCCGTCGATTCGGCCGGCACCTCGGTGCACGAAACCGGCCCGAAGGAATGGCAGGTCAGGATCGGCAAGATCCCGGTCGCCGCCTGATTCCAGGCCCACCTGGCCTCGAATCGCCTAGCCCCCGCCAGCCGGGGCTTTTTCATGCCTGGAATTTGCCGCCTGTTGCGGTCGACCCGCAAAAACGGCAAAAATCAGCATCGGCAAGTCAACGGATACGTTCCAGCCTGCCATTGCTGACACGAACGCGTTCACCGGCCCATACCGGCGGCTGGGAATCCTGCTCGATATTGGCGTTCGTACCGTCATCGAATCGCACATTGACGACCCACACCGTCGAGGTGCCGCTGGTCAGGCGGTTACCCACCACCGCCCCGCCGGCGGCACCGCCCACAGTGGCGACAGTCCGCCCCCTTCCCTGGCCGACCTGATTGCCGAGCACGCCACCGACGACCGCGCCACCGACAGTGCCGAGGGTGGTACCGGAAGTCGGCACCGCCTGCGTGCGAACCGATTCAACCGTGCCAACCCGGCCTTCGAACTGGGCTGCGGGGCTACCGGTTTGTGCCTGCACGGTTGCGCCCAGCGGCCCCGCGAGGCTCGCCCCAAGCACCAGCGCGTGAATCAAGATTTTGCGCTTCATCATTCATTTCTCCTGTCGAGTGGGTTTGAGATTTGCTGAACATTACCGAAGCATTTTAGCCCGACAATCTCGCCAACCCTTCGATCGGCGTCGAAACTGCCAGGAAATCGGCCTGTCGCTCGACGCCCTGAAACGGCCAAGTTCCAGAACGCCGCGAAACGGCCGGTACCGGTTCGCACCAAAAGGCATATGATTGGCACCATGCATGTCACCATGTTCCCGGCCCTCACTGAGCGCAACCTGACGCAACCGTCGCCAGCCGGTTGGCGCCGCTTGCTGGCAGCGGGCAGCATTATGTTGGCGGCAGTGCTCTCGCCGCCGGCCAGCGCCCAGGTGTTCGACAGCGAAGTTCAGCGTTTCCGCGCCGTCACCCTCACCGAAAACCTCGACCACCCGTGGGGCCTCGCCTTCCTCCCCGACGGCCGCCTGCTGGTGACCGAGCGCCCGGGGCGACTGCGCATGGTCGCCGCCGACGGCCGGCTCGACCCGCAGCCGGTGCAGGGCGTGCCGGCAGTCGCCGCCGTCGGCCAGGGCGGCCTGCTCGACGTCGCGCTGCACCCCGACTTCGCGAAGAATCGCCTGGTGTATCTGTCGTATGCCGGCGAAGGGCCCGGCGGTAATGGCACCGAGGTGGCACGTGGGCGCGTCGAAGGCCATGCGCTGCGCGACGTGAAGGTGATCTTCCGCCTGGAGCCGAAGACGCGTTCGCGACAGCACTTCGGTTCGCGCCTGGTATTCGACCGCCAAGGCTTCCTTTACATCACCCTCGGCGACCGCGGCGAGATGGCGCGCGCCCAGCGCCTCGACGATCATGCCGGCTCGGTCATCCGACTGCACGACGACGGGCGCGTGCCGGCGGACAACCCCTTCGTCGGCAAGTCGGACGCGAAGCCGGAAAAGTTCACGCTCGGCAACCGCAACATGCAAGGCGCCACGTTGCACCCGAAGACCGGCGAGCTATGGACGCACGAGCACGGCCCGCAGGGCGGCGACGAGATCAACGTCATCCGCGCCGGCGTCAACTACGGCTGGCCGGTCATCACCTACGGCCGCAACTACGGCACCGGCACCCAGATCGGCGAGGGCACCGCCAAGCCCGGCATGGCGCAGCCGCTGCTGCAATGGACGCCGTCGATCGCCCCGTCGGGGATGGCCTTCTACACCGGCGAGCGCTTCCCGAAGTGGAAGGGCAACCTGTTCGTCGGGGCCCTCAAGTTCCAGATGCTGGTACGCCTCGAACTGGACGGCGAGCGCGTCGTGCACGAGGAACGCCTGCTCGACAAGGCGCTCGGCCGCATCCGCGATGTCCGCCAGGGGCCGGACGGCCTGCTCTACCTGCTGATCGAAAGCGACAAGGGGCGCATCGTCCGCCTCGAACCGGCCTGACGCTGTTTGGAATAACCCTTCGAATCAAGGTGTTGATATTTGCGCCGGACTCGGCGATAGTGTGTTCTCGCTCGTTTTTCCCGAAGCCGTCCTGCCCGTGATCCCGACCCGCCAGCGCTGCCCCGCCACCTTCCGTTCCGCGGAAGCGGTCGTCATACGCGTAGTCGTCGTAGGCGTCGTCACGTACGCGCCGCCGCGGGCCGGGTAAGCAGCAAGCAAGCCGACTTCCCAACCCCCGCCGGCGCAACCCGGCGGGGGTTTTGTTTTTGGCCCCGACGGAACGCCACCCAACCTCAGGAGACCCCCATGACCGAAATCCTCACCGGCGCCCAGATCACCGTGCGCCTGCTCGAACGCCAGGGCATACGCATCGTCACCGGCTACCCGGGCGGCGCCATCCTGCCCATTTACGACGCCCTCGGGCAGTCGACCGCGATCCGCCACGTGCTCGCCCGCCACGAGCAGGGCGCCGGCTTCATCGCCCAGGGCATGGCGCGGGCCACCGGCGAGGTCGCCGTGTGCATGGCCTCCTCCGGTCCCGGTGCGACCAACCTGCTGACCGCCATCGCCGACGCCAAGCTCGACTCGATCCCGCTGGTCGCCATCACCGGCCAGGTGCCGCGCGCGATGATCGGCACCGACGCCTTCCAGGAAGTGGATACCTACGGCCTGACGGTGCCAATCACCAAGCACAACTTCCTCGTCTCGTCGGCCGATGAACTGCTCGAGGTGATCCCGCGCGCCTTCGAGATCGCCGCTTCCGGGCGCCCCGGGCCGGTGTTGATCGACATCCCGAAGGACGTGCAAAACCAGGCGATCGAAATCGCCGACTGGCCGGCCCCGGGCGTGCGCCGGCTGCCGCCGCCGGCCGCCGGCGATGCCATCGCCGAAGCCGCCTCGCTGATCAACGCGGCGCGCCGCCCGCTCCTCTACCTCGGCGGCGGCGTCGTCCATTCCGGGGCCGCCGCTGCCGCGGTCGACCTCGCCGAGAAGGCCAATTTGCCGACGGTGATGACGCTGATGGCGCTCGGCGCGATGCCGGTCGACCACCCGCTGTCGCTGGGCATGCTGGGCATGCACGGCGCCCGCTACTGCAACCTGGCGCTCGACGAATGCGACCTGCTGGTTGCCGTCGGCGCCCGCTTCGACGACCGTGCCACCGGCAAGGTCGCCGCCTTCTGCCCGCAGGCGAAGATCGTCCACATCGACATCGATCCGGCCGAGCTGGACAAGATCAAGGCGGCCCATGTCGGCATCACCGCCGACGTCAGCGAAGCCCTCGGTCGGCTGCTGCCACTGGTTTCGGAAAACCCGCGTGCGGCGTGGGTGGAGCGCATCGCAACCCTCAAGGCACAGTTCCCGCAGGANATTCCCGGGCTCGACGACCCGCGCTCGCACTTCGGCCTGATCCGCACCATCGCCGCCTGCCTCGACGATTCGGCCATCATCGCCACCGACGTCGGCCAGCACCAGATGTGGGTGGCCCAGGGCTACCCGCTGCGCCGCCCGCGCCAGTGGCTGACCTCGGGCGGGCTGGGCACGATGGGCTTCGGCGTTCCCGCCGCGATCGGCGCCGCGCTGGCCGAACCGCAGCGCACCGTCGTCTGCTTCACCGGCGACGGTTCGATCCTGATGAACATCCAGGAACTGGTCACCGCCGGCGAGGAAAACGCCAACGTCAAGATCGTGCTCATGAACAACGCCACCCTCGGCCTCGTCCACCAGCAGCAGACGCTGTTCTACGGCGCCCGCCTGGTCGCCTCGCAGTTCAGGGCCATGCCCGATTTCGTCCGGGCCGCCCAGGCGCTCGGCATCGCCGCGGTCGACCTCGACCAGGCAGCCAATCCCTGCGCCGCGCTGATGGAGGCGCTTTCGCGCCCGGGGCCGTGCCTGATCCATGCCAGCATCGACGCCGAACAGAAGGTCTATCCCATGGTGCCNCCGGGCGCCGCCAACCGCGACATGATCGGAGCCTGACATGAACGCCGCCAACAAGCAGGAACTCGCCGCGCTGCGCGCGGTGCTCGAAATCGACGTCAACAACCATCCCGGGGTGATGTCGCACATCGTCGGCCTCTTTGCCCGGCGCGCCTACAACGTCGAGGGCATCCTCTGCCTGCCGGTCGGCGACGGCCGGCAGAGCCGCATCTGGCTGCTGGTCAACGAGGATGCACGGCTGGCACAGATGATCAAGCAGGTCGACAAGCTCGAGGACGTCATCGCCGTACGCCGGCACAACGCCGACCACGCGGTGTTCTCCGACCTGGACGCCTTCTTCCGGCCCTGAGCCTGCCACCAGGCCAACGCCAATGACAAAGTCACTCGTGAAGCTGCTTTGTCTTCCCGGGAAACAAAGGCATAGTCATGTGTCGAATTGTTTGTTCGGTACCCAAGGAGTTCATCTTATGCCGTCCTGCAGGTTTGCCTGGTTCAGGCGTTTCGTCGGCTGGTCGCTCTGGCTTGCCGCGCTGACCCTGGGCGCTGGCGCACTGGCGGCGCCGGGCGCCGGCAACGTGCTCGTCCTGCGCCTGGATGGTGCGATCGGCCCGGCCACGGTCGACTACATCCGCGGCGGCCTAACGCGCGCCGCCGGTTCGGGCGCCGGACTGGTCGTCATCGAGATGGATACGCCAGGCGGGCTAGACAGCTCAATGCGCGCAATCATCAAGGATATTCTCGCCTCGCCGGTGCCCGTTGCCACCTTCGTCTCACCCGAAGGCGCCCGGGCGGCGAGTGCCGGTACCTACATCCTGTATGCCAGCCATGTCGCCGCTATGGCGCCGGCGACCAATCTCGGCGCGGCCACGCCGGTCGCCATCGGCATCGGCGGCACGGCGCCGCCCGGCACCGGCGCCAGGCCCGAACCGAGCGCCGGCAAGAAAGAAGGCGAAACGCCGGAAGCGGCCGCCAAGCCGCTCGCCGGCGGCGACGCGATGACCGCCAAGTCGGTCGCCGACGCCTCCGCCTACATCCGCAGCCTGGCGCAGTTGCGCGGTCGCGACGCCGACTTCGCCGAACGCGCGGTGCGCGAGGCATCCAGCCTGTCGGCAGCCGATGCCTTGGANAGCAAGGTGATCGACCTGATTGCGGTCGACCTGGCCGACTTGCTCGCTCACCTTGACGGTCGCGAAGTGGCTTTGGGCAGCGGCGCGATAACTCTGGCGACGGCCAGGGCCACGGTCGAACGCCTCGATCCGGATTGGCGCGACCGCATCCTGGCCGTAATCACCAATCCGCAGATCGCGCTGATCCTGATGATGATCGGCATCTACGGACTGTTCTTCGAGGCCACCACGCCCGGCTTTGGTGTCCCCGGGATAGCCGGCACGATCGCGCTGCTGATCGCCCTCTATGCCTTCCAGTTGCTGCCGGTGAATTGGGCCGGCGTGGCACTGCTGGCGATCGGCGCCGGACTGATGATGGCCGAAGCATTCATTCCCAGCTTCGGCGCCCTCGGAGTCGGTGGCATCATCGCCTTCGTTGTCGGCGGGTTGTTCCTTATGGATGCCGGCGCGCCCGGGTTCGGCATCCCGGTGGCGCTGATCGGCGGGCTGGCGCTGGCCAGCCTGGCGACTCTGCTGATGCTGGGCAGCTTCGCGGCGCGCAGTTACAAACGACCGGTGGTCAGCGGGCGGGAGGAGATGACCGGTGCCCTCGGCAAGGTCAGTGGCCCGGCCGACAACGGCGACTGGTGGGTGACCGTGCATGGCGAAAACTGGCGCGCCCGCTCACCCGTGCCGCTCGCGCCCGGTACCAGGGTGAGAGTCGAACGTCTCGACGGCCTCACCCTCGACGTTTCGCCGACCAACAATTCTCCCAAGTCTTCCGCCTCCAGGAGTACATCATGATCGACCTGCAACTCGGCCTTTTCCCACTGCTTCTGGTTCTGGTCTTCGCTGTCTTCAGTTCGATCAAGATTCTGCGCGAATACGAGCGCGGCGTGATTTTCCTGCTCGGCCGCTTCTGGAAAGTGAAGGGGCCGGGCCTGGTAATCGTCGTCCCCGGCATCCAGCAAATCGTCAGGGTGGACCTGCGCGTGGTGACGATGGACGTTCCTCCGCAGGACGTCATCTCGCGCGACAACGTTTCGGTGAAGGTCAACGCCATCGTCTTCTTCCGCGTCGTCGATCCTGAGAAGGCGATCATACAGGTGGAGAATTTCCTTGTCGCCACCAGCCAGCTGGCGCAAACCACACTACGCGCGGTCCTTGGCAAGCACGAGCTCGACGAGATGCTGGCCGAACGCGAGCGCCTCAACCTTGATGTTCAGCAGATTCTCGACGCGCAGACCGATTCCTGGGGTATCAAGGTGACCAATGTGGAGATCAAGCACATCGACCTCAACGAGAGCATGGTGCGCGCCATAGCCCGCCAGGCCGAGGCCGAGCGCGAGCGGCGCGCCAAGGTGATCCATGCCGAAGGCGAAAAGCAGGCGGCCCAGGCGCTGATGGAGGCCGCCGGCATGCTCTCGCGCGAACCGGCGGCGATGCAGTTGCGCTACCTGCAGACCCTGACCCAGGTGGCCGGCGACAAGAGTTCGACGCTGGTCTTCCCGGTGCCGGTGGACCTGCTCCGCAGCCTGCTCGGGCGCAACGGCAAGGAGACGACATCGACCGGCTGAAACTGAGCCGCGGCGGGTTCCAATCTTCCGGCGCCGCAGGCGCCTTCACTCGTTGCGTGTCCGACACGCCGCGTGCCGCCGTGACCAGCACGCCACCGGGCTGAAGCAATGCAACGAGAAACCCGGCTACGGCCGGGTCCTTGCTTCTGCGGACGGGACACTTCCGAGCCGTCAGCCGCCGACGTTGACGACCACCCGTCCGCGCACTTTGCCCTCGAGCAGTTTGCCGGCGACGCTGATCGCGTCTGCAAGGCCAATTTCGCTCGTCAGGGCGTCGAGCTTCGCGATGTCGAGATCGCGGGCGAGGCGCGCCCAGGCCTCCTGACGCACCGCCAGCGGCGCCATGACGCTGTCGATGCCGTACAGCGTCACGCCACGCAGGATGAACGGCGCCACCGTCGCCGGGAAATCCATGCCGCCGGCCAGGCCGCAGGCCGCCACGGCGCCGCGATACTTCGTCGTCGCGCAGTCATTGGCCAGCGTCTGGCTGCCCACCGTATCGACGACGCCGGCCCAGCGCTCCCTGCCGAGCGGCTTGCCCGGCGCGGAAAGTTCGCCGCGCTCGATGACAGCGGTCGCCCCCAGTGCCTTCAGATGTTCGGCTTCGGCGGGACGGCCGGTCGACGCCACCACCGTGTAGCCGAGTTTCGACAGCAGCGCGATGGCCACGCCGCCGACACCGCCATTGGCCCCGGTGACCAGAATCTCGCCGTCGGCCGGCTTGATGCCGTGCCGTTCCAGCGCCAGCACGCAGAGCATGGCGGTGTAGCCGGCGGTGCCGATCGCCATCGCCTGACGCGCCANGAACGCGGCCGGCAGCGGCACCAGCCATTCGCCCCTGACCCGCGCCACCTCGGCGAGACCGCCGCAGTGGGTTTCGCCGACACCCCAACCGTTGAGCACCACGCGATCGCCCGCCTTCCAGGCAGGGTGCGAACTCTCGCTGACGGTGCCGGAAAAATCGATGCCCGGCACCATGGGAAAGCGGCGCACGACCGGCGACTTGCCGGTCAGCGCCAGTCCGTCCTTGTAGTTGAGCGTGCTCCACTCGACCCGCACCGTGACGTCGCCTTCGGGCAACACGGCATCGTCGATCTGCTGAACGGCGGCCTTGTAGCCGGATTCTTCCTTGGTGATCAGTATTCCCTTGAACATGGTGGCTCTCCTTTGCTGGGCAGTTGTGTCAAATGACCATAACTTAGCCAAAATACGTCCAATGTGGCGGAGCTGCAAAGAAATTTCGGGAAAATCCGCATTCGTCAGCCAGAAATCCCTTCCTCCCCTTGACTTCCCTGCACCGGTCAAAAACGCTTCGCATCAACCCGGGCAGCGCCTTGTCGGTTCTCGCTGTCTTTGCGTTTCCTGCTCAGCCGCAGCGATGAACCGCCAACTGGAAACCTGATCATGGAGGCTGACACCGCCTGCGACTTCCGCCACCGGCCGCGGGACCGGTAGGCCGGTTGCAACTGTCAGAACAGGCAGAACCATGGACTGTCGCGGTCGACCGGGAAAACAGGGCGATTTCCATGGCGAGGTGCCGGGTCGAGGGTTTGCCATTGACGCCCGCGTCGATTTCCTTAAAGTTGGGGCTTGCCAGAACCTGCAGGAAGCCGATGCTTGACGTTTCCATTGCCCTCCTCCCCGCCTGGCCGCTGCTTTCAGCGTTCTTGCTGGCAAGCTTGGTGCTTGCCGTAACGCCGGGGCCGGTGGTGATCTATATCGTCACCCGCAGCCTGGCGCAGGGAAGGCGTTCGGGTCTGGTTTCGGTGACCGGGGTGGCGTTGGGGAATCTCGGGAATGCGGGTGCCGCTTCGCTGGGGCTGGCGGCCCTGTTCGCCGTTTCGGCAGCGGCATTTGCGCTGGTCAAGTATGCCGGGGCGGTGTACCTGGTCTATCTCGGCGTGCAGACGCTGCGCGATGCACGGCGGGAAATCGCCCACCGCACCCCCGAGGCCATGCCGCTGCGCCGCATCTTTCGCGACAGCTTCGTCGTGGCCCTGCTTAACCCGAAAACGACGCTGTTCTTCGCGGCATTTCTGCCGCAGTTCCTGGATCGCGGACAGGCGACGATGCTCCCGAGCCTGGCGCTGGGCGGACTCTTTGTCGGCATCGCGGCGCTGACGGACGGCGCCTATGCGCTGGCGGCCGGCACCGTGGCCGGCGCGCTGCGCGAGCGACGCGGCTTGCAGCGGGGCGGGCGCTATCTCGGCGGCCTGAGCTATATCGGTCTGGGCGTCTTCGCCGCGGCATCGGGAAACGACGGCGCGGAATGAAACGGGCGACCGAGCAGGCATGAATCCAGGCGCCACGCCCCATTGCCGACGATCCACTTCGCCCACCGCCGGCAAGCTGTTCGCCGGGTTCCCTGTGCTTCATGCCAGGGTGGCGCTCATCGTCATGGCCACCCTGCTGTTCACGCCGGCTCCGCGTCGCGCGATTCATCGTTTTCACTGGGACAGGAAAGTCTGAGCCAATCCGGGGAGGTTCCGCATGTATTCGAAGACGCTGTACGCCGGCTGGGGCGACATGGATTTCAACAGGCACATGAAAAACACGGCCTTCCTCGACAAGGCTGCCGACATCCGCATGCTGTTCTTCGCCGAGAACGGCTTTCCGATGGCCGAGTTTGCGCGGCTCAGGATCGGTCCGGTGATCATGAAGGATGAAATCGAATACCGGAAGGAAGTCGGGCTGCTGCAGGAGATCGTCGTCACGCTGGCAACCGCCGGCGGGTCGCCCGATGGCAGCCGCTTCCTGTTGCGCAACGAGATTTGCCGCGCCGACGGGACGCTTTGCGCACGAATCACCAGTAGCGGCGGCTGGCTCGATCACACGACGCGGAAACTGGCGGTGCCGCCGCCGGCGTTGTTCGCCGCCGTCGAATCGCTGCCGCACACCAGCGATTTCGTAGTGCTTCCGTCAAGTGTGAATAAGGGATAAGAAGAAGTTCCCGGCCGCGCTGGCGTCATTCGCCAACCACGTCGACGCCGGCCGGCGGCGTGAAGCGGAAGGTCGCAGGCGGCAGCGCGATATTGCGCTCCAGCCCGGAAAAGCGGATGAGGGTGCGCTGGCCGAAGCTGTCGTGAAGCTCCATGGCCTTGAGGTCCTTGCCGGAAAAACCGAGGCGAACCTTCTCGAAACCGCTGTCGCCGGCCCTGGGCGTCGCCTCGACCCAGTTCATCCCCTCGGCCTCGCCGGCTTCTTCGAGCACGAAGTCTTTTTCGAGCTCGTTGCTGCCGGCAAGCAACGCCGCCGGTGAACTGCTGATCGCCTGCCCGGCCTTGCGCACCGTCACCTGCTTGAGTTCCGGGTCGTAGATCCAGATCTTTTCCCGTCGCCGACGACCAGTTGCGGGTAAGGCTTCTGGATGTCCCAGCGCAGCTTGCCGGGCCGCGCGATGGCGACGCTACCCGAAGACTGCTGCGGCTTGCGTCCGCTCTTGTTGATGACGATCTGCGAGAATTCCGCTTTCAGCGTCCGCGTCCCGTTCAGGAACTGGTGCAATTGGTCGATCGCCCCGGCCTCGGCCAGCGCGGGAAACACCGCGATAGCCGCGGTCAACAGCACTTTTCGGGCGAATTTCATTCGGCTTCGCGGCGCGCCAGCACTTCGCGACCGCCGCGTGCGTCCATCGTCGACACCAGCCCGGCCTTCTCCATCGCTTCGATCAGGCGCGCCGAGCGGTTGTAACCGATGCGCAAGTGGCGCTGCACAAGCGAGATCGAGGCGCGCCGGTTCTTGAGGACGATATCGACCGCCTGATCGTAAAGCGGATCATTCTCGGCGTCGCCGCTGTCGCCGCCGCCATTCTCGCCGCCCTCGTCATCGTCGCCGGCGGCACCGCTGAGGATGTCCTCGACGTATTCCGGCGAGCCGGTAGCCTTCAAGTGCTCGACGACGCGGTGTACCTCGTCGTCGGAAACGAAGGCGCCAGNAACGCGGGTCGGGTAGCCGGTGCCGGGGGCGAGATAGAGCATGTCGCCCTGACCGAGCAGCGCTTCCGCACCCATCTGGTCGAGGATGGTGCGCGAGTCGATCTTGCTGGAAACCTGGAAGGACAGACGCGTTGGAATGTTGGCCTTGATCAGGCCGGTGATGACATCGACGCTCGGGCGCTGTGTCGCCAGCACGAGGTGGATGCCGGATGCCCGCGCCTTCTGGGCGAGGCGGGCAATCTGTTCCTCGACCTTCTTGCCGACGACCATCATCAGGTCGGCCAGTTCGTCGATGACGACGACGATATAGGGCATCGACTTCAGCGGCTCGGNGGTTTCCGGCGTCAGCGTCAGCGGGTTGGGAATGTGCTGCCCGTGCCTTTCGGCTTCCTTGATCTTGTGGTTGAGGCCGGCGATGTTGCGCACACCCATCGCCGACATCAGCTTGTAGCGCTTCTCCATCTCGGTCACGCACCAGTGCAGCGCATTGGCGGCCTGCTTCATGTCGGTGACGACGGGCGCCAGCAGGTGCGGGATGCCCTCGTAGATCGACAGTTCGAGCATCTTCGGGTCGACCATGATCAGGCGCACATGCTCGGGCTCGGACTTGTAGAGCATCGACAGGATCATCGCGTTCACGCCGACCGACTTGCCCGATCCGGTCGTGCCGGCGACCAGCAGGTGCGGCGTCTTGGCCAGGTCGGCCACCACCGGCTGACCGCCGATGTCCTTGCCGAGGCAGACGGTCAACGGGCTGGTCATGTCGTTGTACGGGGCGCTGGAAATGATTTCTGACAGCTTGACCACCTGCCGCCGCGGATTGGGCAACTCGAGCGCCATGCACGACTTGCCGGGCACCGTCTCGACGACGCGGATCGAGACCATGGCCAGCGCCCGCGCCAGGTCGCGCGCCAGGTTCACGATCTGGGCGCCCTTGACGCCAACTGCCGGCTCGATCTCATAGCGGGTGATCACCGGGCCGGGCATGGCCGCCAGCACCCTGACCTGGACGCCGAAGTCGGCAAGCTTGCGTTCGATCAGCCGGGAGGTATATTCCAGCGTCTCGGCGCTGACCGTCTCGGTTGCCGGCGGCGCCGGGTCGAGCAGATGCAACGGCGGCAGTTGTCCGCCGACCAGCGCCTCGGGGAAGAGCGCCACCTGCTTCTCGCGCCCGATGCGTTTCTCGGCCTTCTTCGAAACCGGCACCTCCGGCGGCGCCGTCTCGATGATGATCGGGTCGTGCAGTTCGACGCGGCGCTTCTCGACCTCGACCTCTTCCTCGCGTTGGTGCGCAACCTCGCGGCCGATGCGCCGGTCGCGCCAGGAATCCAGAAGGGCGAAAACGGAACCAGCCGTGACCTCGAGGGCCGTCCCCAGCCGCTCGAACGCCCACAGCCAGGACATTCCGGAAAAGATGCTCCAGCCCGCCGCCATCGCCGCCAGCAGCAGCAGCGTCGAACCGGTGTACCCGAGGAGGTGCGCCAGCAGGCGACTCGCCTCGATCCCCAGCAGGCCGCCCGGCGCCAGCGGCAACTCGACTTTGAGCGTATGGAAACGCAGCGCCTCGAGCGCCGAACTGGCGGCCAGCAGCAGCAGGAATCCGGCCAGGGCAATGTACAGGGGCCGCCGGTCAGCCTTGCCAAGCGGCGAATGCAGGCGCCGGAACCCCCACCAGATCACCATCGCCAGGAGGACGACCCACCACCAGGCGGAAAAGCCGAACAGGTAGAGCATCAGATCGGCGACCCACGCGCCGAAATGGCCGGTCGGGTTGACAAGAACTCCCGAGGCGACCGCATGCGACCAGCCCGGATCGGCCTTGTGATAACCCCAAAGCGCCATCGACAGGAAGATGGCGATGGCCCCCAGTCCCAGCCAGCGCGACTCGTGCAGCAGGTTGCCGATCTTCTCCGGCAACTGGCTCGAGGTTGCGCGGTTGGCGGTCCGGACGACCACGTTCAGGTTCCGGTAATCGTTATGTGATCGCCTTCGCTGATGATGTAACCGCCAACCTCGAGGTCGCGCATCACCTTGCTGACCATCTCGCGCGAGGCGCCGATCATGCGAGCCATGTCCTGCTTGGAGATCTTCTGCCTGACCACGCGTTTGCCGCTATCGTTTTCGGACATGTCAAGCAGCAGGCGGGCGACGCGGCCATAGACGTCGAGCAGTGCCAGGCTCTCGATGTTGCGGTCGGCTTCGCGCAGGCGGCGCACGAGAATCTGCATCAGCTTCTGCACGACCTGGAAGTTGTCCTGCATGCAGCGCTGGAATTCGTGCTTGCCCAGGATCAGCAGTTCGCAGGGTTCGACGGCGACGACATTGGCCGAGCGCGGGCTACCGTCGATCAGGCCCATTTCTCCGAAAAACTCGCCCGGACTCAGCCAGGCGAGAATGATCTCGCGCCCTTCCTCGTCGAAATTGGTCACCTTGGCGCGGCCGGTGAGCATTACGATCAAGGTCTCCGCGTCTTCTCCCGCACGCACGACCTGCTCGCCGCGCGCGGCGCGGCGCCGCATCGCGACTTTCGACAAGCGCTCGAGTTCGCTCTCGTCGAGCCCCGAGAAAAGCGGTATGTTGCGCAGGACCACCAGACTCAGACCGACATTTGTGGAGGACATAAAGCATTTCCCTTCATGGAGTTACGGAAAGATTATAAACTCAATTCGAAAAGCGCAAGAGAAAGGGCGAAAAATCGGCCCGTGGTTGGAGGATATAATTTTGCCACTTGCCACTACCGGGAGTCACCATGCCCCAAGGACCCAGTCACAGCCGTCTCATCATCCTCGGTTCCGGCCCTGCCGGTTATACCGCCGCCGTCTATGCCGCCCGCGCCAACCTGAAGCCGGTGCTGATCACCGGCCTGGCCCAGGGCGGGCAGTTGATGACGACGACCGAGGTCGACAACTGGCCGGCCGACGCCGACGGCGTCCAGGGGCCCGACCTGATGGCGCGTTTCGAGGCCCATGCCCGGCGCTTCGATACCGAGATCATTTTCGACGAGATCCATACGGCGCAACTGACGCAGAGGCCGTTCACCCTGGTCGGCGATGCCGGCACCTATACCTGCGACGCGCTGATCATCGCCACCGGGGCCTCAGCCCAGTACCTCGGCCTGCCCTCCGAGGAGGCCTTCATGGGCAAGGGGTTTCCGCCTGCGCCACCTGCGATGGCTTCTTCTACCGCAACAGGGAGGTAGCCGTCGTCGGGGGCGGCAACACGGCGGTCGAGGAAGCGCTCTACCTGGCCAACATCGCCAGCCATGTCACGCTGGTCCATCGCCGCGAAACCTTTCGGGCCGAAAAGATCCTGCAGGACAAGCTGTTCGCCAAGGAAAAGGCCGGCCAGCTGACCATCCTGAGAAACTGCACGCTCGACGAAGTGCTCGGCGACGATTCGGGCGTCACCGGCGTGCGGGTAAGAAACGTCCACAGCGGGACGACCCGGGATGTCGATGTCTTCGGCGTCTTCATCGCCATTGGCCACCGGCCGAACACCGACATCTTCGCCGGTCAGCTCGCGATGGAAGGCGGCTATCTCGTGACCGAGGCCGGGCGCCACGGCAACGCGACGCAGACCAGCATTCCCGGCGTCTTTGCCGCCGGCGACGTGCAGGACCACGTCTATCGCCAGGCCTGCACCTCGGCCGGCAGCGGCTGCATGGCCGCGCTCGATGCCGAGCGCTATCTTGACCAGCTTGCCTAGACAGTGAGGTTCAGGGTTGCTCGACCCCGACGATCTCGCGGCATTTCGGGCGGCCGTTGCGGATGCGAAGCCGCTGCCGGCATCGGGTCGCGTTCATCTCGGCGGCCCGATGCCGCCGCCGCGCCCGATGCAGCGACTGGCCGACGAGCAGGCGGCGCTGCGCGAGAGCCTGCACGGACCGATCACCCTGCAGGACCGGCTCGAAGGCGGCGACGAACCCAGCCATCTGCGTAGTGGCCTCGCCAACAGCGTGCTGCGCGACCTGCGGCGCGGACGCTGGGCCATCCAGGACGAGATCGACCTGCATGGCCTGAACCGCGAGGAAGCGCGCGACCAGTTGGCAGCCTTTCTCGCGCAATCGTTGAAATGCGGCAGGCGCTGCATCCGCATCGTCCATGGCAAGGGACACGGCTCGCCTGGCAGGGAAGCCGTGCTCAGGCGCCTGGTACGCGGCTGGCTGATGCAGAAGAATGAAATCCTGGCCTACTGCCAGGCAAAGCCCCAGGACGGTGGCGAGGGCGCGGTGATCGTGCTGCTGCGTACGCAACGGAAAGGCACGTCGCAGCCCTGATCGACGACTTTCCGGCGACTACGGTTCTTCGCCAATCAACGCTTGAAGAGTTCGGGGTCGTCGATCCAGTCCCACGCCGTTCCCGGCGAGTTCTTCGGCGTCAGCCCCAGGGCGCTGTGCACCGTAGCCAGACGAAAGACCTCCAGCAACACATCGTGCGGAAAACCTTGGCGTCCATGGCGATCGGTGACCATCAGATCCACCAGATAGGCATCCAGCCCGGCCCGGCCCCACAACTCGACGATCCGTGCGAGGATGCGCGGAAACTGCTGCTCGATGAGCATCGGGTAAACCCCGGATTCCGGCCCGAGCGACTCCAGCAATTTCGCCTTGAGTGCGGGGATATCGAAATCTTCCTGTCCATCGTCCATGGCAATTCCCTCCGAATCAGACTGCCGCTTCGTCGGTCTCGCCGGTCCGGATGCGCACGATCTGCTCGACCGGCATGACGAAAATCTTGCCATCGCCGATCTTGCCGGTACGCGCCGCCTTGATGATGGCCTCGATGGCGGCATCGGTATGCTCGGTCTTGACGACGATCTCGATCTTGATCTTGGGCAGGAAATCGACGACATATTCGGCGCCCCGATAAAGCTCGGTGTGACCCTTCTGGCGGCCGAAGCCCTTGACTTCAGTGACCGTCAGGCCGGTTATCCCCACTTCCGACAGCGCTTCGCGCACTTCGTCGAGCTTGAACGGCTTGATGATGGCTTCGATTTTTTCATGCTTCTTTCCTCTTGCTCCGGTTTCTCAGAATTCGTCTTGATAACGGTTGGTAATAGGATACCGCCAATCCTTGCCAAAGCCACGCGGCGTGATGCGGATGCCGACCGGCGCCTGGCGGCGCTTGTATTCGGCGATGCGCAGCAAGCGCACGACGCGGCGCACCGCCTCTTCCGGCAGGCCGGCGGCGACGATCTCGCGCGGGCTGCGGTCTTCTTCCATGTAGGCGCGAACGATGGCGTCGAGGATTTCGTAGGGCGGCAGCGAATCCTGGTCGGTCTGATCCGGCTTCAATTCGGCCGAAGGCGGCCGGACGATGATGTTTTCCGGGATCACCGGCGCGCCGTTGCCGCACAAGGTGTTGCGGTAGCGCGACAGGCGATAGACCAGCGTTTTGTAGACGTCCTTGATCACCGCGAAGCCGCCCGCCATGTCGCCGTACAGTGTGCAGTAGCCGACGGCCATTTCCGATTTGTTGCCGGTGGTCAGCACCAGCGCGCCGGTCTTGTTGGAAAGCGCCATCAGGATGTTGCCGCGGATGCGCGCCTGGATGTTCTCTTCGGTAGTATCGGCCGGCAGGCCGGCGAACAGCGGATCGAGCATCGCCTCGTAGGTGGCCATCGCCGGCGCGATCGGCACCTTGTCGTAACGGACGCCAAGGGCAGCGATCATCGCCCGCGAGTCGTCGAGGCTCATCTGCGCGGTATATGGCGACGGCATCATGACCGCCCGCACTTTGTCGGCCCCCAGCGCGTCGACCGCGACACACAGGGTCAGCGCCGAGTCGATACCGCCGGAGAGACCGATCAGCGCCCNCTGAAAGCCGCTCTTGCCGATATAGTCGCGGACACCCAGCACGAGGGCGCGGTAGGCCTCGGCTTCGACCGTAAGTTCTTCCGCCATGTCGACGGAACTCAGGCGCCCCCGGTCGTAGTCGACGACGCCGAGGGCTTCCTCGAACTGTGGCAGGCGCATCCGGCAATGGCCTTCGGCATCGAGAGCGAACGAAGCGCCGTCGAAAACCAGTTCGTCCTGACCGCCGACCAGGTTGACATAGATCGCCGGGATGGCAGTGGCGGCAACCCGCTCGCGCAGCACCTCGATGCGCTGCTGATGCTTTTCGAGATGGCAGGGCGAGGCATTGAGCACGAGGAGAAGTTCGGCGCCGCCGGCATGCGCCAGTTCCGCCGCCCCGGCCTCCCAGATGTCGGCGCAGATGTTGATGCCGCAGCGCACGCCGCCCAGGGTCACGATGCATGCCTCGGCGCCGGGATCGAAATAGCGTTTCTCGTCGAAGACGTCGTAGTTGGGCAGGCGAATCTTGCGGTNGACGGCCAGCTTCCGGCCGTTTTCGATGACCGTGGCGGCGTTGTAGCGCCGCCCCTCATGCTCCTCCGGGTGACCGACAATCAGGGCAATGCCCTCGACGCGACCGGCCAGATCGTCCAGTTCACGCCGGCAGGCCCGGTAGAAATCGGGGCGCAGCAACAGGTCTTCCGGTGGGTATCCGCACAATGCCAGTTCCGGCGTCACCAGGACCTGCGCCCNCCGCGCCCTGGCCGCGGCGGCACATTCGACGATGCGCCCGACGTTGCCGGTCAGGTCACCGACAACGGCGTTGAACTGGGCAACGGCAATACGCAGCATCAGGACTCAGTAGTTGGGCTTGTCTTTCGCCGAATTGTAGGTTGCCACGCCATCCAGGATTTCCTNTTTGGCCTCCTCGGGACCGCGCCAGCCGATGATCTTGACGAACTTGCCCGGCTCGAGGTCCTTGTAGTGCGCGAAGAAGTGGGCAATCTGGTCGAGCAGCAGGTTGGGCATGTCGGCGTGGCTCATGACATTGCGGTACATTGGCGTCAGCTTGTCGACGGGCACCGCCAGCAGTTTCGCGTCGTCGCCGGCCTCGTCGGTCATCGCCAGCACGCCGATCGGGCGGCAACGGACGACAACCCCAGGAGGCAGCGGGAACGGGCTGACGACCAGCACGTCAACAGGATCGCCGTCGCCGGCGATGGTGTGCGGGATATAGCCGTAGTTGCAGGGATAGTGCATCGAGGTGGACATGAAGCGATCGACGAAGATTGCGCCGCTCTCCTTGTCGACCTCGTACTTGACAGGCTCCGAATGCGCCGTGATCTCGATGATGACATTGACGTCGTTGGGAAGGGACTTGCCTGAAGGTACGTTGTTGAGGGCCATTCTGGTCTCTCTGCGGTCGGGTTGCGGAATGCGTCATTATAGCGCCGTGCCGCACCCAGTCAGCGCCAGGCGCCGAGAAACTCCTGCCAGTGCGGCGCGCCGATCCGGCCGAGCTGCGCCTTGACGAATTCCGCCTCGGCGGTCTCCTCTTCCGCCGTCAGCTCGCCACGCATGCGGCGGAAGCGGTTGANTACGAGATAGGTGTTGATCACGTCGGTTTCGCAGTAGTCGCGAATCCCGGCGACCTTGCCGGCCTGCCAGGCTTCCCAGACCTTGCCGCCGTCCATGCCGAGCTTTCCGGGAAAGCCGAAGAGCTTGGCGAGGTCGTCGAGCGGCGCGTTGGCGCGGGGATTGTAGAGCGCCAGCAGGTCCATCAGGTCGAGGTGGCGCGTGTGGTAACGGCTGATGTAGTTGTTCCACTTGAAATCGCGGCTGTCGGCGTAGTCGCCGTCGCCCATGTCCCAGTAGCGCGGCGCCGCGACGCCATGCAGCATGCCGCGATAGTGCAGCACCGGCAGGTCGAAGCCGCCGCCGTTCCACGAGACGATCTGCGGCGTGAATTTCTCGATGCCGTCGAAGAAGCGCTGGATGATCTCGCCCTCGCCCTGCTCCGGTTCGGCCAGCGACCAGACCTTCAGGCCCTCGCCGGTGCGCAGGACGCAGGAAATGGTGACGACCCGCTGCACGTGCAACTGCAGGAAATCACTGCCGGTCCTGGCGCGGCGTTGCTGGAATGCGAGCTCGGCGACCTCGTCGTCGGAAAGTTCGGCCGGCAGGGCATTGAGCCTGCGCAGGCCGGCGACGTCGGGAATGGTCTCAATGTCGAAGACGAGAACGGGTTTCATGCCGGGAAGACGCCCGTG
Source organism: Dechloromonas sp. (assembly GCA_013693915.1). Classification (GTDB taxonomy): domain Bacteria; phylum Pseudomonadota; class Gammaproteobacteria; order Burkholderiales; family Rhodocyclaceae; genus Azonexus. The sequence goes on from CP059264.1 coordinate 2,844,451, forward strand.
GACAGGTAGCGGTCGCCGCGGTCGCAGATGATGCTGACGATCACCGCGTTCTCCAGTTGCCGCGAAAGCCGGAGGGCGACGGCGACGCCACCGCCGGAGGAAATCCCGGCGAAGATGCCCTCCTCCATCGCCAGCCGGCGCGTCATCGCCTCGGCGTCGGCCTGGCTGACGTATTCGATGCGGTCGACGTTGTCCGGGGCGTAGATCTTCGGCAGGTAGGCGTCCGGCCATTTGCGGATGCCAGGAATCTGGCTGCCGTCTTCAGGCTGGCAGCCGATGATCTGCACCGCCGGGTTCTTCTCCTTGAGGAAGCGCGAAGTGCCCATGATGGTGCCGGTCGTTCCCATGCTGGAAACGAAATGGGTGATCTTTCCTTCAGTATCGCGCCAGATTTCCGGGCCGGTCCCTTCGAAGTGGGCAAGCGGGTTGTCCGGGTTGGCAAACTGGTCGAGGATGACGCCCTTGCCATCGTCGCGCATGCGGTCGGCAACGTCGCGCGCCAGTTCCATGCCGCCATCCTTCGGAGTCAGCACCAGCTCGGCACCGAAGGCGCGCATCGTCTGCCGGCGCTCGATGCTCTGGTTTTCCGGCATGACCAGGATCATCCGGTAGCCCTTCATCGCCGCCGCCATCGCCAGCGCGATGCCGGTATTGCCCGAGGTCGCCTCGATCAGAGTGTCGCCGGCATGGATGTCGCCGCGCGCCTCGGCATGGACGATCATCGACAGCGCCGGCCGATCCTTCACCGAACCGGCCGGGTTGTTGCCCTCCAGCTTGGCAAGGATGACGTTGCCGCGCCTTTCGTTGTCGGCGCCGGGAATGCGCAACAGGCGCACCAGCGGCGTGTTGCCGACAAAATCCTGCAGGGTCTTATACATTCTTCAGGAGCCACTCGATGTAGCGGGAGACGCCCTCCTCGACCGTGGCCATCGGCGCATCGTAGCCGGCCGCCCGCAGTCTGGTCAGGTCGCCCTGCGTGAACGCCTGGTACTTGCCTTTCAATGCCTCGGGGAAGGCGACATATTCGAGCAAGCCCTGCGCCCGCAGTTCGTCCAGCGTCAGCGGCTCCGCGTTTTTTGCCCTCCGACAGCCGTTGACCGCAGCCACCGCGACATCGTTGAAGCACTGCGCCCGCCCTGAGCCAAGGTTGAAGATGCCGGACTTGTCCGGATGGTCGAGGAAGAAGAGATTGACCGTGGCGACATCGCCGACGTNGACGAAGTCGCGCATCTGGCCGCCGTTCTCGTAGCCGTGCGAGCCCTCGAACAGCCTGACCTTGCCGTCGGCCCGGAACTGGTTGAAGCAGTGGAAGGCGACCGAGGCCATGCGCCCCTTGTGCATCTCGCGCGGACCGTACACGTTGAAATAGCGGAAGCCGACGATCTGCGACGAAGGGTCCTGCGCCAGCCGCTGACGGACGATCTGGTCGAAGAGGAACTTGGAATAGCCATAGACGTTGAGCGGCCNCTCGCACGCGCGCTCTTCCCGGAACGCGCTGCTGCCGCCATAGGTCGCGGCGCTCGAGGCGTAGAGGAACTGCACGTCCTGATCCTGGCACCAGTCGAGCAGGATCATTGAATAGCGGTAGTTGTTCTCCATCATGTAGTGACCGTCGCCTTCCATGGTGTCCGAGCAGGCCCNCTCATGGAAGATGGCGTCGATCTCGCCGTCGTAATGTCCGGCCTGGACGCGCGCGATGAAGTCGTGCTTGTCGACGTAATCGGCGATGTCGCAGTCGATCAGGTTCCTGAACTTGTCGGCCTTGGTCAGGTTGTCGACAGCGATGATGTTCTTCTGGCCGCGCTCGTTGAGCGCCTTGACGATATTGGAGCCGATAAAACCGGCCGCGCCGGTAACCACAATATGCATGTTGACTCTCCCGGCCTGTTTCAGAGGAGGCTAATGCCAGCCTTGGCTGGCGTTACGCCGGAACTAAAGCCGGCGGCGCCGGTAACGACGATGTACATGGCTATTCCCTACAGTGCTGATGCAAGTTCGGCGCGGGTGGCGACGGCGGTACCCAGCTTGCCGACGACGATGCCGGCAGCGACATTGGCCACGCGGATGGCCTCGGCCCAGTCGGCGCCCGCTCCCACCATCACCGCCAGCGTGGCGATGACCGTATCCCCGGCTCCGGAGACGTCGAAAACCTCGCGGGCACGGGCGGGCTGGTGATGGATGCCGTCATCGCCGAAGAGCGTCATGCCTTCCTCGCTGCGGGTGACGAGCAGCGCCTCCAGGCCGAGTCTGCCGCGCAGTTTCTGCGCCTTGTCGGCGAGTTCCTGTTCGGACGACCAGCGCCCGACGACTTCGCGCAACTCGCCGCGGTTGGGCGTGATGACGGTTGCGCCGGCGTACCGGCCCCATTCGTCGCCCTTGGGATCGACCAGCACCGCCTTGTCGTGGGCGCGGGCGATGGCGATCATCTCGGCGATGTGGGCCAGGCCGCCCTTGCCATAATCCGAGAGGATGACAACGTCCGCCTGCGCCACCCGCTGCTCGAAGTCGGCCAGCTTGGCCTGGAGGATTTCGTGCGACGGCGCCGTCTCGAAGTCGATGCGCAGCAGTTGCTGCTGGCGGCCGATGACGCGCAGCTTGACCGTGGTGTCGATGTCGCGGTCGACATGCAATCCGGCATCAATTTGCTCCTCTTCGAGCAGCCGGGCGAGCGAGCGGCCCGCTTCGTCGTCGCCAACGACCGAGAGCAAGCCGGTGAAGGCGCCGAGCGACGCCGCGTTGCGCGCGACGTTGGCGGCGCCGCCCAGACGCTCTTCCATGCGCTGAACCCTGACCACGGGCACCGGTGCTTCCGGGGAAATCCGGCTGACCTCGCCGAACCAGTAGCGGTCGAGCATGACATCGCCGACCACCAGCAGGCGAACGTTGCCGACCTTGTCGAGCATGTGGCTCAATGTCCGGCTCCCCGGTAGCGGATGCCGCCAGCCAGCTGCGACCGGTGGTCTTGGCGCTTGCCGGGATCGTGAATGGCGGGGTTCCGTATCTTCATGGGCGCCTTCTACAGGGTTTGATCGAACTCTTCGCTGCGCCGCGGCGNGTAGGTTTCCCAGCCGCCGCAGGCCGGGCAGCGCCAGTAGAACTGGCGGGCCTTGAAACCGCAATTATTGCATCGATAGCGCGACAGGCGCTGCGTGTACCCGGCGATGATGCTCTTCGCGAGGTCGATGTCGGGTCGCACTTCCGGCTCGACCAGTGGTAGTCGCGCGCTCATCAGTTTCTCCAGACCGAGCAGGGTCGGATTGCGCTGCAATTCGCCACGGACGAGACGATACGCCGCTTCGTTGCCTTCGCTCTCGAGGACGAGTTGATAGAAGACATCGAGCAGGTCGAGCGACGGGTAGTGCTGGAGGTAGCCGCGCAACAACGCCATGCCCTCGTCGCGCCGCTCCAGTTTGCGGTAGGTCTCGAGCAGACGCTGGGCGACCAGCGCCAGGTACGCGGGATCCTGCTGCTCGATGCGCTGCCAGGCCTCGATCGCGCCCACCGGGTTGCCCTCCTGCATCAGCAGTTCGCCCTGCAGGAGGCTGGCGCGCACGCACTTGCGGTTCTGCTGCATGGCCGATTCCAGATGCGCACGGGCGCCGTCCGGGCGCGAGCGCATGATCTCGCCGGCGGCCAGTTCGCAGTAGAACTCGGCGACCTGCTGCTGCGACGCGACATCCGGCAGTTCGCGGGCGAGATCGATCGCCTTCTGCCATTCCTTCTCGACCTGGTAGATCTCCAGCAGGTTGCGCTTCGCGTCGTCCTCGAAGGAGGTCCCGACCAGCTTGTTGAAGATTTCCTCGGCGCGGTCGAGCAGGCCGGCCTTGAGGAAATCCTGCCCGAGTTCCGAGAGCGCATGCAGGCGCACGCCTTCGTCGAGATCGGGCCGGTCGATCAGATTCTGGTGCATGCGGATCGCCCGCTCGGTCTCGCCGCGCCGGCGGAACAGGTTGCCCAGCGCAAAGTGCAGTTCGACCGTCTGCGAATCGACCTTGGCCACCTCCAGGAAGGAATCGATGGCCTTGTCCGGTTGCTCGTTGAGAAGGAAGTTGAGTCCCTGGAAGTAGGAGCGCGGCAGGGCGCGCGATTCGTGCACCACCTGCCGGATATCGACGCGAGCCGCCGCCCAGCCCAGCCCGAAGAACAGCGGAACGAGCAGCAGTTGCCAGTACTCGAAAAGCTCGCTCATGCCGGCGGCGGCGGTTCGGGGATGGCCGGATACTGCGGCTTCGCGGCCTCGCGCTTGAGGCGCGAGATTTCCCGACGCTGGCGGTAGATCACGCCAACCACCGACAACACGCCGAGGACGGCCCCGGCGGCGAAGAATGCCAGCAGGACGATGACCAGCGGCGCCTCCCAGGCATAGTCGAGAACGAAGCGCAGGGTCGTCGGTTCGGTGTTGCGGATGGCGAACACCAGCAGGATCGAGAAGATGATGAGGCGAATCGCCCAGGTCAATGCTGTCATGACATCAGAATCCACGCGGGATATCGTCACCGGCGGGGCCGGCGACACAAAGGGGCAGTGAAATCCACTGCCCCCGAATCTACCACAATGTACCCGGACCCGAGTCAGATCGACTGATCGACCCGCTCGCGCAGTTCCTTTCCCGCCTTGAAGTGGGGAACCCACTTGGCGGGCACGCTGACCTTCTCCCCGATTTGGGGTTGCGGCCGGTGCGCGGCGGCCGGTAGTTGAGCGCAAAGCTGCCGAATCCGCGAATCTCGATGCGGTCCGCGCGCACCAGGGCGTCGGACATCGCATCGAGGATCATCTTGACCGCGAAGTCGGCATCCTTCGCCACGAGCTGGGGAAAGCGTTCCGCCAGCCGGGCGATGAGCTCGGATTTGGTCATGCTGCCGCCTGTCAGCCTTGCTGGTTGAGCTTGGCCTTGAGCAGGGCGCCGAGGTTGGTCGTACCGGAAGCCGCAGCGGAGGACTCGGCCGACAGCTTCTGCATGGCATCGTGCTGGTCGGCGCTGTCCTTGGCCTTGATCGACAGGTTGATGCCGCGCGTCTTGCGGTCCACGTTGATGATCATCGCCTCGACTTCGTCACCGACCCTGAGGTGCTGCGACAAGTCGTCGATGCGGTCACGGGAGAACTCGGAAGCACGCAGGTAACCTTCGTTGTCGCCATCCAGCGAAATCACCGCACCGCGGGCATCGACCGTCTTCACGGTGCCGCGGACGATGCTGTTCTTCTCGTGGGTGGCGATGAAGTTGGTGTACGGATCACCATCCATCTGCTTGACACCGAGCGAAATGCGTTCCTTCTCGACGTCGATGCCGAGCACGACCGCCTCGACTTCATCGCCCTTCTTGAAGTTGCGCATGGCTTCCTCGCCGGAGGCGCTCCACGACAGGTCGGAGAGATGCACCAGACCGTCGATGCCGCCGGGCAGGCCGATGAAGATGCCGAAGTCGGTGATCGACTTGATGGCACCGCGGACCTTGTCGCCCTTCTTGTGGTTCATCGCGAAGTCGTCCCACGGATTCGGCTTGCACTGCTTCATGCCGAGGGAGATGCGGCGACGCTCCTCGTCGATCTCGAGGATCATGACTTCGACTTCGTCGCCCAGCGAAACAACCTTGGACGGATGGACGTTCTTGTTGGTCCAGTCCATCTCGGAGACGTGCACCAGGCCTTCGATGCCCTGCTCGATCTCGACGAAGGAACCGTAGTCGGTAAGGTTGGTAACCTTGCCGAACAGGCGGGTGCCCGACGGATAGCGACGGGCGATGCCAACCCACGGATCGTCGCCGAGTTGCTTCATGCCCAGCGAGACGCGGTTCTTCTCGGCGTCAAACTTGAGGATCTTGGCGGTCACTTCGTCACCGACGTTGAGCACTTCGCTCGGGTGTCGGACGCGGCGCCAGGCCAGGTCGGTGATGTGCAGCAGGCCATCGATGCCACCGAGGTCGACGAACGCGCCGTAATCGGTGATGTTCTTGACGATACCCTTGACGACGGTGCCTTCCTGGAGGTTCTCGAGCAGCTTTTCGCGATCCTTGTCGGCAGTGGCTTCGAGCACGGCACGGCGGGACATGACCACGTTGTTGCGCTTGCGGTCGAGCTTGATGACCTTGAACTCCATGGTCTTGCCTTCGTACGGCGTGGTGTCCTTGACCGGACGCATGTCGACCAGCGAACCCGGGAGGAAGGCACGGACGCCGTTGGACATGACGGTGAGGCCACCCTTGACCTTGCCGGTGATGGTGCCGGTGACCAGCGAGTTGTTGTTCAGGGCTTCTTCCAGGAAGTTCCAGGCGGCGATGCGCTTGGCGCGGTCGCGCGACAGGCGCGTGGCGCCGTAGCCGTCTTCCAGCGTTTCGATGGCCACCTGAACGAAGTCGCCTTCCTTGACTTCGACTTCACCCTGGTCATTCAGGAATTCCTCGAGCGGAACATAGGACTCCGATTTCAGGCCGGCATTGACCACGACGAAATTGCGGTCGATGAGCATCACCTCGGCGGTGATGACTTCGCCTTGACGCATTTCCTGGCGAGCCAGGGATTCTTCAAACAGTTGAGCAAAGGATTCCATTACGGAGAGGACTTTCATGCCACGGATCGTCAGATCCACAGCGGGTTGGAGTTGAAAAAATGCCGGCCCGGCGGCCGGCGACACCTTACTGCAACTACAGCAACGTTTCCCTGCACCACGCGAGAACCTGGTTCACCGCCTGTTCGATGGTGAGGCCGGTCGTGTCGAGCAGTCGAGCGTCCGCTTCCTGCCTGAGCGGGGCCACGCTGCGCCGGGAATCCCGATCGTCGCGCTGCCGCAGGTCAAGCAGAAGGTTGGGGAGATTAGCAGAGAATCCTTTTTCGATCAACTGCTTATAACGGCGCTCCGCCCTCGCCTCGGCGCTCGCCGTGAGAAAGACCTTGAGCGGTGCGCGCGGGAAAACGACCGACCCCATGTCGCGCCCGTCGCCGACCAGTCCCGGGGCCGTGTTGAACGCCCGCTGGCGGAACAGCAGGGCCTCGCGCACGGCCGGCAGGGCCGCCACCTGCGAGGCGCCGGCGGAAATCTCCTCGCCGCGGATGGCATCAGCAACCGCCTGACCGTTCAGGAACATTTCGCCGCCCGAAAACTCGACGTCGAGTCCGGCGGCAATCGCCGCGACCCCGGCTTCGTCTGCCCAGGCGACGCCCGCCTCTCTGGCGGCGAGCGCGGTCAACCGGTACAAGGCGCCGGAATCCAGATAGCCGAATCCGAGCGCCGCCGCCACACGCGCCGCCACCGTTCCCTTCCCGGAGGCCGAGGGGCCGTCGATGGCGATCACCGGCGCCGCCTTCGTCACCGCGGCGAAGCGCTCGAAGTAATCCGGGAAGGTCTTGGCCACGCACTTGGGGTCGTTGATCCGCAACGGCGTACCGAAGGCCGCGAGCGAGAAGCACATCGCCATGCGGTGGTCGTCGTAGGTGTCGATGGTGGCAGGCTTCAGCTGCGCGACCGGGGTCACGCGGATGAAATCGCTGCCCTCCTCGACCGTGGCCCCGAGCTTCTTCAGCTCGGTTGCCATCGCCGCGATGCGGTCGGTCTCCTTGACCCGCCACGACGCGATGTTGCGCAGCGTCGTCGTGCCGCGTGCGAACAGCGCGGCAGTGGCGAGCGTCATCGCCGCGTCGGGAATGTGGTTGCAGTCGAGGTCGACCGCAACCAGCCCGCCTTCCGGCGCCCGTGCCTGCAACCAGTTCGGCCCGGTCTCGATCACCGCACCCATCTGGGCCAGCGCCTCGACAAACCTCACGTCGCCCTGGATCGAGTCGCGCCCGACCCNCTCGACGCGCACCGGCCCGCCGCCGATGGCGCCGAGCGCAAGGAAGTACGAAGCCGACGAAGCATCCCNCTCGACATACACGGTGCCCGGCGACACATAGCGGCTGCCCGCCCGCACGGTGAAACGCTGCCAGCCCTCGCGCTCGACGATCACGCCGAAGCGCGCCATCGTCGCCAGCGTGATCTCGATGTAGGGCCTGGAAATCAACTCCCCGACGACGTCGACCGCAACCGTCTCGCCGGTCAGCGGCAAGGCCATCAAGAGGCCGGTGAGGAACTGGCTGGAGACATCTCCACGAACCTTGACGACACCGCCCGGACGGATCCCCGCCGGCTTCAGATGCAGCGGCGGATAGCCCTCGTTGCCGAGGTAGGTCACATCCGCGCCGAGTTGGCGCAGGCCGTCGACGAGGTCGCCGATCGGCCGCTCGTGCATGCGGGCGACGCCCTTGAGCACATAATCGCCGCCAGCCAGCGCCAGCGCGGCAGTCAGCGGGCGGAACGCAGTGCCCGCATTGCCGAGGAATAGCTCGGCCCGCCGCACCGGGAAACGCCCGCCGCAACCGCTGATGCGCCNGCGCCTCGCCCCCAGGCTGTCGACGCCGACACCCAGCGCCTGCAGTGCGTCGAGCATGCGCGCCGTGTCGTCGGATACCAGCAGGTCGCGCACCTCCGTCTCCCNCTCGGACAGCGCGGCAAGGAGCAGCACGCGGTTGGAGATGCTCTTCGAGCCGGGGAGGTGAATCGTGCCAGTTGCAGCACAAAGCTGGGGTAGATCGAGAAACTCTTGATTCACGCAGTCACCCTTGTCCATGCGCGGCACCGGCCGCGGCATCCGTTCAGTCATCGTGCGAGGCCGGACGGTACTCCGGCACCCGGCGCATCAGGGCCGCACGTACCTCGGCGTCGCTCCGGCAAGGCTGGGCGAGCCACGGGCGCAAAGCCTCCAGGAAGCCTTCTTCGACCGCTCGCCCCTGGGCAATGCGCAACTTGGGGTGTGGCGTCTGGCGTGTATGCTCGGCATCGGCCAGGAGTTCCTCATAAAGTTTTTCACCGGGGCGCAAACCGGTGAATTCGATGCGTATCTCACTTTCGGAATACCCTGAAAGGTGAATCATCTTGCGCGCCAGATCGGCAATTCTGACCGGCGCGCCCATGTCGAGAACGAAAATCTCGCCCCNCTGTCCCATTGCCGCTGCCTGCAGCACAAGTTGTGCGGATTCGGGAATCGACATGAAGTAGCGCGTGATCTCCTTGTGGGTGACCGTCACCGGCCCGCCGCGCGCTATCTGCTCCTGGAACTTCGGTATCACGCTGCCCGTGCTGCCGAGCACATTGCCGAAGCGCACCATTTCGAACTGGGTGACCCCCTGCTGGTGCAACGCCTCGCACACCATTTCGGCCAGCCGCTTGGTCGCCCCCATCACGTTGGTCGGATTGACCGCCTTGTCGGTCGAGATGAGGACGAAGCGTTCTGCCGCGAAGCCGGAAGCGCACTCAGCCACCAGCAAGGTACCCAGCACGTTGTTGCGCACCGCCTGCCAGGCATTGGCCACTTCCATCAGCGGCACGTGCTTGTAGGCAGCGGCGTGAAAAACGACCTGTGGCTGAAACGCGGCGAACACCTCATTCAGCCGTTCAGGATCCTTGACATCCCCGGCCAGTGCAACCAGCGCAAGATCGGGAACATGAACCGAGAACCACTGTTCCAGCGTGTAGAGCGCAAACTCGCTCTGCTCGAAGAGAACCAGCCGCGCCGGCTTGAAACGCGCCAGTTGCCGGCACAGCTCGCTGCCGATCGAACCTCCGGCGCCGGTCACCAGAACCGTCTTGGTAGCGACCATGGCCGCCACATGGCGTGTATCGATCCACACCGGCTCCCGGCCCAGGAGATCCTCGATCTCCACAGGGCGGATCGACGAGATCGCCACCCGGCCTCCCATGACGTCCTCGAGTCCGGGCACGGTAAACACGTGGGCACCGGCCTCCACCGCAAGATCGGTCGCGCGACGGCAGGCCTCGGCAGCAGCCGACGGCATCGCCAGGATCACGTGGGAAGCCTTTTCCGAGGCCAGCACTTCGGGCAGGCTCTCGATGCCGCCGATGACCGGATTGCCCGAGAGCTCCCTTCCCCACTTGCTGCGATCGTCGTCGACCAGGGCCACCACCCGCCAGTCCGCGCTGCGCTCGAGCTCGCGGGCCAGCATGGCGCCGCCACGCCCGGCGCCGACGATCACGACCGGCTTGCCCTGGGCGATCAGCCCTCCGTACAGGCGATGCTCTTTCCACATGCGGTAAGCAGCCCGACCGCCGCCCATGTAGATGGTCAGCAACATCGGATAAAGCACCAGCAGGGAGCGTGGAACCACCCTCTGGCCGTAGCGAAAGAACGCAAAAANGGCGACGACGGCAGCAGTCGAGAAGCCTACCGCGCTCAAGACCCGCTTCAGGTCCGGCAGGCTGGCGAACATCCAGATGCCGCGATACAGGCCCGCCAGACGACAAGCCACGGCATGGGCAGGCAACAGGAACACCAGACCCCAGCCCATCACCGGCAAGTAGTTGGACGGCATGTCCAAGTTGAAGCGCAGCACGAAGCCACCCAACCAGGCGAAGACAACCGCCGAGAGGTCGAACAGAAAGACGAGGATGGACAGGAAACTCTTGGTCACTTTGGCGTCCGAGCCACGGCGCGCGGTGTCTCGGCAAAAACGGGCATTGTAACCGCTACGCAACCGATCCCGGGAATGCCGCGACATCGGGCAGGGCAATCGCATGAATCTTATACAAGACCGAGGAGTTGAGCGCGATAGGTGTCGGAAGTAGCGGCGATGAGGCGTCGCACCTTGAGTCCGCCCTTGCGCTTGACGGGATCGAGGCGGATGAGATTCAAGGCGAAGTGACGCATTACGGCGAAGTTGTGGGCGGCATTGCCGGTCCGTGCGCGCATCTGGTCGTCGCCGAAGACGACATCCAGGCACCAGTGCAGGCTGTTCTCCACGCGCCAGTGTTGGCGCACCGCTTGGTTCAGACGCGTCGCGTCTGCCGGCAGGCTGCTGATGTAGAAGCGATGCTCCAGCGTCGTCTTGCCCTTGATCGTTCGTTCCGAAGCAATCACGGCAAACGACTTCAAGTCCGGCCAGCGTTCCGGGGCATGCAGGCAGTCGAGTTGATCGAAGGCGTAGCAGCGGCGTACCTCCAAGCGACCGTGATCCTTCTCCACGGCCTCGTCGAAGCGGTGGGGCGTCTTGTCGGGAGCGGCCTGGAACGCCATGAAGAAGTCCTGCACCGATTCGGCGAGCAGAGGCTGGTTATCCTTGAGCGACAGGATGTAGTCGGCACCCCGGTCCCGGATCGCCTGCGCAATGCTGGGCTGGGTGCCCATGGCGTCGAGGGTGACGAGGCAGCCTTCCAGGGCCAGGGTGGCCAGCAATTCGGGAATCGCCGTCTTCTCGTTCGACTTGGCGGCGGTCGCCCTTTGCCCCAGCACCAGCCCCGCACCGGCGGCAAAGGCACTGACCAGATGCAAGGGGTGGCATCCACCTTNTCCGGACCGCCGACTGGTCTTGCCGTCGAGGGCGATGACTTCGTCCTTCCCCAAGACCGGGACGATGCTGCTCACCCAGCGCCGGAAGGCCGCACCGAACGCCTCGGCATCAATCGTCGCGAAGACCCGGCCAAAGGTGTCGTGCGAGGGAATGCCATGTGCGAGCCGCAGATACCGCCTGAACCAGTCCTGCTTCTCCTTGGCCCATTCTTCAATCTCGACGAAGTCGTCGGCGCCTGCCAGCACCCCACACACCGCAATCACCAGCAGTTCCACCAGGTCGTGGTCGACCTTCCTTGCTTGCCGCGGATCCCGTATCCCGACAAATACGTCTGCTACGCGCAACCTGCCTTCCGTCTCCATGGATCTCTCCAAAAGACAGAAAACTACACAACTCACGAGACTGTGAACAGCCCCCAAGCAACTCCTTGAACGTAAACGATTATTTCCAAGGGTTCACGACGTTGGCATTCATGCGATTGCCCTGCGACATCGGGCCGGTCCGAACGCCGGCCCTTCAGTGGGAAACGCCGTCCCGCCTGAGCACCTTGACCACGGTCTGCCAAAGTATCCGGAGATCGAACAGGAACGAGCGCCGCCGCAGATACTCGACATCCAGTTCGACCTTGTCCGGGATGGGCAGTTCGTCGCGCCCGTTGATCTGGGCCCAACCGGTGAGTCCGGGCACCAGCTCATGCACCCCGCGCTCGCTGCGCAAGGCGACCAGATCGTCCTGATTGAAGAGTGCCGGGCGCGGGCCAACGAAGCTCATGTCGCCGGTCAGGATGCTCCAAAGCTGCGGAAGTTCGTCGAGACTGGTCTTGCGCAGAAAAGCCCCGATCGGGGTCAGCCAGGCATCGGGATCCTGCAGCAGGTGGGTCGCCACCGCCGGCGTGCCGATGCGCATGCTGCGAAACTTGGGCATCCGGAAGATCCGGTTATGGCGTCCGACGCGGTCGGACCAGTAGAGCGCGGGACCCGGGGAAGTCAGCCTCACCGCGACCGCTACGGCCATAATCGGCAGGATCAGGATCACGCCTGCGGTCAACACCAGGAAAAGGTCAAAAAGCCGTTTCATTTCCCCAGCATCTCCGCAAGCCCGGCGGCGAGCGATACCCGCGCCCGCCAGCCCAGATCGCGTTCGATGCGCGCCGTGGAATACCAGGCCGAACCCAACAACCGGTCGAGCACTTCACTGTCGAACGGCATCCGCCTCTTCACGATGGCCTCCAGTCCGTCAGCCCCGGTCGCCATGGCGCGCAGCAACCATTCCGGCACTGCCCACGAGCATCGCGGCATCCCCAGAGTCGAACGCAGCGAATCGAACAACTCGCGCCCCGAAGGGGCTTCGGACGATGCCACGATGTACGTTCTGCCATTGGCCCGGTCATCGTCGGCAACCAGGCGCATGACCGCCACGACATCATCGACGTGCACCAGGGAACGGTGGTTTCCCGTTTCCGGCAGCGGTGGAAACAGACCGCGCTTGACCAGACGCCCCATGCGCTCCAGGTTCCCGCGGCCTCCTGCCCCATAGACCATCGCCAAGCGCAGGTTGACCACGTGCATTCCGTAGCGCCTGCCGCCTTCGAGCACCGCCTCTTCGGCCGCCCGCTTGGCCTGACCATAAGCAGTCCCCGACTGCCCGGGGAAATCCTCGTCGGCGCAGCACTCGCCCGGTTCGGCCATCGCCTTGACGCTGGAGAGGAAGATGAACCGCTTCACTCCCGACTGACCCGCCGCCTCGACCAGATTTCGTGTTCCCTCGAAGTTAACCTGCCAATGCATTGCCGCGTCGTCGCCCGTCAGTGAAGAAAATGCATGCGCATGGCCAGCACAATGAAAGATTCCGTCCACTCCCGTGCATGCTGCGGTCAACGCCGATTTGTCGGCCAAATCGCCAACAAACGAATCGGCGGACGAAATGGGTTGTCGTGACAGGCGGCGGCAAGTCGCGCCGTCTGCCGCAAGCGCCGCGATCAATCGCCGGCCAATGAACCCGGTTGCGCCGGTAACCAGATTCATGGCTGGACTTCCGGCACCCTGGGTAGCCTCCCCANGTGCTTCCAGAAATATCGCACGATACTTGCCAAGTGCCAGCGCAAATGGCGCATGCTGCGACGGCTGTCGCGCCGCGCATCGTGAATCACGCTTACCTTCGGGCACGCCAGTATCTTCATCCGCTTCTGCCACACCCGGACGCATATGTCGACGTCTTCGTAGTAAAGGAAGAAACGCTCGTCGAAACCACCCAGATCCTGAAAATCGCGGCTACGGAAAAGCATGAACATTCCAGCCACCCACTCCGGGGCAAAATCCGCCTGGCCCTCCCGGACGACATAGCGGCCATNCGCTCCCCCGAATGCCTTCGTCAGCAATGAACCCGGCGTAGGGAAGTGCCGCATGCTGTCCTCGATCTTCCCGTCGGGCGATTTTACCACCGGTGCCACGAGCGCCACGCGTTCGTCACCGAGTGCAGCGGACAGGACGGGAAATGGATTACCGTCGAATTCGATGTCCGGATTCAACGGGCAGAAGAACATCTGGGTGCAGGTTGCAAACGCCGCATTGTGATTGGCGCCGAAACCCTTTGCCTCGGCGTTGCCGATGACCGTCAAGCGCGCGTCATCGGGCAATGCCACTGATTCCGGAACGTTCAAGGTCAAAATGATCTGGGTGACCTCCGGGAACGCCAGAAGTTGTCCGACAAGCCTCCGCACCATATCGCCGTGCCCGTGGCTGACGATGGAAACCGCTATCATTCAGGCTCCCATGACCGATTCAAGCAGGCAACGAAACGCTCGGATATCGGGCAAGACGTACCGGGAGAGCGCCAATGCCGTCATGCAGCCCCACAAAGCCTCTCGTAGAACTTCCTGTACTGTCCGTCGCGAGCGAACGACGAGACCAGTTCATCATCGAGCAAAGCGGGATAGTCACGTTGCCGGAGAGAGGCAAGCGCCTGCGAGGCACGCTGGGGCGCCTCGGAGTCCAGCCATTCGCCAACCTGCCAGCGCTTTACGAGTCGAGCCGCTTCCGTATTCTCCGGCGAGAAGCACAAGACAGGGCGCCTGGCCTTGACATAGTCAAAGAACTTTCCGGTAATCACTTCGTCGCTGCTGGCCGGATCCGTATGCAGGATCAGAAGGTAGTGCATTCCCTGCATGACGTTGAACACTTTGTCATGCGCCACGGAAGCATTCACTTCAACGAAGGGAAAATCCTTGATTTCAATGCGAGACAGGCGCAACGAGCCATAGAAGCACAGGCGGATGTTGATTCCAGACTTTATCGCTCCGGCCATTGCGTGCAAGAGTGGCTCAACGTTCCGGTATCCCTTCTCGTCGTCGTCGGCCATGCCGAAATAGCCGATGCGCAAGTCAGCGCGGTCACTCGTCTCGCCCACCGGACAGGGCGCGCCGGCATATCCGTTCATCATCAGCAGACCCTTGTGTTCGAGGCGCAGGTCCGGATACAGGCGATTCAGCTTCGCCAGCATCGGCTGCGAAGCAAACGTAACGAGATCGGCCTGCTCCAGGCTGAAGCGTTCAAGCTTGCGGGAAATCCACGAAGTCAATGCCCCCTTGGNGGAGAATATCCTGCTCCCGTTCCAGCTATCCCGATAATCAGCGACCAGGTCAATTCGATCGTCAAATCTCTTCTTCAACAATCCGCCTGCCAGTTGCATGCTATGGGGCGGGGAGGAAACAATGACGGTATCGATGCCCCTGGATTCAATCAATGCGGCAGCGGCGCGATAGTACTTCGGCACCATGAAGAGACCAAGGTCCGGGATGACCAAGGAACTGACAATACGCTTGAGTACCCGCAACCGGGACAACCACACGCTGGCTGAACCCGCAGGGTGATGTCCGATTCTCATCAGGCTGTTCTGGACCGATCTTTTCAATGGATCGCGCAGATAGGTGATACCCAGCCCGGCCAGCAACCCTCTGAGACCAAGATCTCCGAAATCCGCGCCATCGGAGGTCAGAATGTTCACCTCGCAACCCTGGTCCTTCAAGTAGCGCGCCAGATGCACAACGCGCGTAACGCCACCCACGGAGGCCGAATAGGGGACGAAATACTGACAGATGATCAGCACCTTTCGAGGCACCGACAGATCAGACAAGGCGTTCAATCTCATGCAGCAGAACCCGCCCACTGACCTCGTAACTCAATTCCCTGGCGGCCCGACTCGAGGCACGCTTGTATCCCGCAATCGAGTCATCCGTAAGGTGTTCGAGCGCCTCGGCCAAGGCTCTGGGTTCGAACGAATCAGCAACCACCCCCAGTGAATACTTCTCGACAATGCGCGCCATTTCCGGGGACGGGCCGGTCGCAACCGCCAGCCGCGCCTGAATGAACTCGAAGAACTTGTTCGGCAACGCGTGTTCGTGGTTGAAATTGACGGGCGGCAACAGATAGATACCCACATCGTACTGGTTGAGGCGGCGACAGATTTCCGGCATCGGGACCGGATCGACAAAGCCCACCCTCGGGTCTTCCCTTGCCATTTCGCGCAATTCCGCCATGAGACCGGATCAGTTTCGACCAGCATGAAGTCCAGCGTAAATCGCTCATCCAGGTAACGCATCATCTCGATCATCACGCCGAGATGGCGAGACCGGATCGCCGAGCCATGGTGTATGAGGCGGACCCTGCCTGGCAGACTCGGGGAGGGCTCAAGAAGCTGCTCCGATGGCGCGTTGTAAACCACCTTCGACACCACACCGTAGTCCTTCGCATATTCGTCGGCAATTCCTTCACAAACGGTCGTCATGGCAGCCGCCCGGGGCAGATAGCGGGTGCAGAATGTATCGTAGAAAGGGGCGAACAGGATTCTCCAGAGCAGTTTGTCCTCGAATTCGCGAGGCGAGTATTCATGGGCATCGACAAGGACAGGCCTCTCTGCGGCGATCCTCAGTGCCAGAGGCAGCGCTGCCATGTCGTTGGCGATCAGCAGATCGAAGTTCCTCCGCCCCGCCAGCATTCCGAGTCCTTGCCGTACCTGAGGCAGAGCCCAGTAGTAGCTTTCGAAAAGCCGAAGGAGAAGCTTGAACCCCCATACCCCCTTTTGCACTCGGCTGACCAGCGGTCTGTCAATTTCGAGAAAATCGATCTCGGCATCCGGCTTGGGTCCATATCCCGATACGGTCAGACGGTAATCCCTTTCCAGAAGCCTTATTTGTCGCATCACCCGCGGATCGCTCCTGATCACCGAGAACGAAAGGATCAAAATGTCTTTCACGTTCTTTTCTTCATCCGGGATCAAGCAACGAAGTGGCTGTACCAGCGTGAGAAGTTGATCCAGCGCCATACCTGCCAGGAGAAGGGCTTCTTCCCTGCCGCGATCAGATCGAACTCGTTGAGCACTTCGGACTGGTTGAAAAACGGCAAATTCAGTTCTGCCCTGAGCCAGTCGCGGACGGTATCGCCCATTCCGAGCAGCCATTCCTTTTCCGGCGTCTCAAAGCCTATCTTGTCGCGTCGATCAAGTATCTCATCCGGCACAATACCCCGCATCGCCGCACGGAAGACATGCTTGGTTTCGCCTCGTGGCGAAATCAGGTAGGCCTCGGGCAATGACAGCAGAAACTCAGCCAGTTCGCGAGTAAGGAAAGGAACCCGGCTCTCCACGGAAAAACGCATCGAGTTCCGATCCCCATGCCGCAGAAGTGCCGGAAGGCCGCGTTGCGTGAGTGAACGAGCCAGCTCGGCAACCAGGCGTCACGACTCGCCCGGTGTCGAGCTGGTTTGCGGATGACGGCGGACAATCCNCCTGTCTTCAAGGGGTGCCGCATTCATCCAGGCAGGCAAGGTATGCATTCCATTGAGCCGCCGCAGGAAATTGTTGAGGCGGGTTCCCTGGGTAAGTTCTGCAACGGCCCGCTTGGCGCCTGCCAGGCGGCTGCGACCGGGCCACCTGGCCCACTCGTCGAGGAAATGCCAGGCATCCGCATAACTACCTTGCTCAAGCAAGCTCCGGATGCGCTGTCCCGGGTATCCGTTGTAGCCTGCGAGCATCTCGTCCGCTCCCTGGCCATCCAGGGTTACCGTCACGCCGTGCTCCTTCGCCAGCCGGAATACCCGGTACTGTGCATAGATACTGGTGCTGCCAAAAGGCTCGCCTTGAGCCTGAATCATGTCGTCCAGGTCGGCGGCGAGTTCATCGGCGCTGACCACCACCTTGTGCGGCACCGCACCCGCATGCTGATTGATGCGGTCGACCCAACCCTCTTCGGAAACCGCGCTGCCGCGAGCGACGTAGCTGAACGTATTGATCGGTGCATCCGGTGCCACATGGCGCATCGCACACACCACGGCCGAAGAATCAATCCCTCCCGAAAGAGCCGCGCCAAGGGGAACATCACTGCGCAGATGCAGACGGATGCTGTCGAGAAAGCGCGCGCGCAGCTGCTCGGCCGCCTCGGCAAATTCGATATCCCGCCGCTCGGCAATCCGCGGCTGCCACCAGCGCACTGGTTCGGACAGCCGTCCGCTGGCAACGTCCAGTTCAAGGACGTGACCAGGCTGGAGATGGAATACCCCGTCCAGGAAAGTACGGGGACCGCTGTCGTAATCGCCATGGACGAGATAATCGTAGGCTCGCTGCCAGTCGAGTTCGACCTTGACCTGCTTCAGTTCCTTGATCGCCGGAATCTCCGACGCAAACAGGAAATTTCCACCTTCCAGAGTGTAGAAGAAAGGTTTGATGCCGAATGCATCACGCACGCAGGTGATCGTCCCTTGCTTGCGATCGAGCAAAACGAACGCGAACATGCCAACCAGACGCAACAGGCAGTCGCGCCCCCATTGACGCCACGCCGCCAGCAGCACCTCGGTATCCGAACTGGAGGCGAAACGATGGCCCAGCAGTTTCAGTTCTTCCCGCAGTTCCCGGTAGTTGTAGATCTCGCCATTGAACACGATCGAGAAGACACGGTCAGCCGACTGCATCGGCTGATGGCCGCCAGACGTCAGATCGATAATCGACAATCGCGTATGGGCGAGCGCTACCGTCGCCGTGCCAAGGCTGACGAGTTCCTGCCCGCTGTCGTCTGGCCCCCTGAAACGCAACGCCCGGGCCGCATGGCCCAAAGCCGCCTCAACATGAGGGCTGTCACCGCGCCACACACCGCCGAGAATGCCGCACATGATGTTACGGGTACCTCAAGGCCAGGCTGGCAACAGGCTCCAGATCAGGACCGGCGGACACGTCAGACGATTGGGTATCCGGAGATTCCCGCGTGCGATCCCCAGGAAAAGGTCCTCCACCATCAATGGCAGTTCTGGTAGCCACGAACATCATCTTTCGCGTTTCAATGGTCATGTCTTGTCAGCGTACCTGGCCGAAGCCCACCAGCGCAATTAGCGATCAAACACCCAGAAATCGCGCCGCCACTCTTCTGAGTCGGGAGCCGATGCCGCTGCGATAGCGCAAGCCGGCGGGCAGCATGCGCCAGACCGTGCGAAGGATGGATATCAGGCTGGCGCGGGTTACATTAGCCTTCAGCAACGTCGATTCGAACAGAGCCGGTTTCTGTACGAAGCCGAACGGTTGCGCATGTCGCAGGCCGGTGTTCCGCACCAGCGCCCGCAGTCTCGCAAAGAAGGGGCGACTCAAGACCTCCCAATGGAAACCCTCGACGAAGAACGCTGCGGATCTTTCGCGACAACGCGTCCGATAATCTAAGTCGCCAACGAAGCGATTGACCTCCCTGACCAGCCCTTCCTTATCGCTGGAATCAACGACCGTCCCGGCGCCCGATTCCCGCACCACTTGCTCTACGAAGGTCGTCCTGAATGCAAGGATCGGCAATCCCGCCGCCATGTATTGCGAGAGCTTGTTCGGGCAGCAGTTGGCGTAGTTCAGACCCGTCGTGGTGTATGGAATCAGCCCGACATCGAATTCCGCGGCCGCCGCCACGAGTTGCGATTCGTCCACCGCCGGAGCGAATATCACTCTTGTGCCGTGGATCCCCAGCGACTTGGCTAGCCGGATCATGTCGTGCCGGTATTCGTTGTCGGGACCGCGCAAGACCAGCACGGCTGCCGAATCGGTCCGGGGCCACGCCTTGATCAAGATGTCGATTCCCCGCGCCGGTGCGAACCCTCCCTGGAAGAGGAAACGGCATTTGCTGCCTGCCTTCCCGGTGTTTTTCGAAGTATCGCGCGCCGGAAGCCTGGCAGCGATCGGCTCGGCATTGGGCGTACAGAAGAACGGGACCCCGTACAGCCGGGTCATGTGCGCTGCGAGACCGGGGTAACCGTCTGCGCGTAATCGACCTGCGAGACCAGCCGCTTTTCCAGCGAGACCCAGAAATCGTGCTCGAAACCGGCTTGGCCGACATCGGCTTCCGGCCAGAACTCATGGGCATCGTAGATCAACGGTACCTTGAATCGCTCCTTGAGGAAGACACCGGCGAGCAGGGTGTCGAGGTCCGTCGCAATGATGGCATCGACGCCGACCAGGTTGTCCGCATGGCGGATCAGGGTGTAGGCGACGTCCAAAATGTAGGAAACATGCCAGCGGAAGTGATTGAAGCGCGCTGAATCGCCACAGTCCAGAACAGCCCGCAATTCCCTCTCGCTGACCGATCGAATCGAGATCAGTGCGGCGAACTCGAGCAGTGCTCGCGATTGCTCCGCGGAAAAATCAACTGCTTGATGACTCCCAAATCGTCAATGCACTCGCGGCGCGGATCGACCAGACGAAACCGGCCTCCCGGCTCCCGCTCTCGGTCGGGGCGCTTTTCGGAATTCGGCTGACACCCAATTGATGCACCACGCAGTCCGGACCGACGCTGGCGGCAATCCAGGCGCAGCGCGGGTCGCGTTCGGGCTCGTGCGCCACCAGCAACAAGACGTTCGATTGCCGCTCCACACCGACGCCGGTTCCTCCGGACTCGCCTGCCGGCATTGGCCGCCCATCCCTCCTCGCGGGATATTTCTCCGCCTTCTCGGCAATTGCGTCCATGATCTCGTTCGCATACGACTCATAGCGCAGCGCCTTGAAGTCCAGCAGCGCCGACTTGCAGTTCGCGATCAATCGGGCGCAGAGCGCATGGTCGCGCATGGCTTTGGCAACATCATCGAAATCCGACGCATCCGCCCGGATCGGGATGTAGTGCTCCCACGGCTTCAGGATTCCGCTGTAGGCGCCTTCCACGAGAATCTGGCAGCTTTCCAGCATTCCCGCCTCGAGNNTACGCGGAGAAATCGCGGTGAACTCGTGGACGCGATCCAGTCCCGCAAAACAGGCGTTCTCGACTTCCTCGAACGGAGCCTCCGGGTGATCCCTGAGGTAGGCCCTGACACACCGTTGAATGCTCCCGGTCGGATCGAGCAGACTGCTCCCGCTATTGGCCCCCAGGGTGAACCTGCAGTCGTTGATGAATTTCAGCCACGAGTCCCCCAGAAGCGCACCACCGTCGCCGACAACGATGTCGGTAACGAATCCCGCACGGATCGCCCTTGCCCTGACCTCCTCACCGATTCGCCACTTGTTTTCGCCCAGCGCACCGAAATACGGCGGGAGCTTGCGCGCCCGGTAGCCGATATCGATCGGGCGGCCCGCCCAAGCGGAGGGCCTGGTGTAGAGAAGCGAATCGTCTAAGTATCCCGTATAGGCAAGGCGAATGGTTCCCGCCTTCGAATACTTCGGGTAGAGGACATCCCAGTTTCCATCGATCACGGAAAAACGACNGTCGACATTCCACTCGCACATCCACTCGTCGAGCACCGCGTTGCAATCGTATTCGTCTTGTGGAAGGGCCACCTTGACCGCCGGCAGGTCCTTGATGAACGCATAGTCACGCTTGATCGCCTCAAGCCGGTTGTCTTCTGCCCATCTGGCCCACAGAAAGCTGACATCCAGAATCACCGCGTCAAAATGCAGTCCGGACAAATCGGAAGCCGAATCGACCGTGGTGTCGTGGAACACGTACTCGTTCTGAGGAAAGTATCTCCTCAGGGCTGCAACATGCTTTGCGAGAAAGACGGGGGCAGCCGACGGATCACCGAGGCTATGCAGGACAAGGATCCTGAGTCTGTTCATGGCTCGATGCTGTCAACAAACTGCCGATGCCACAGCTCCAGGCCCAACAAGGCCCACAGGTTGCGGCCATAGACGCTTTGCGAATCCAGTACCCCGTCGATCGACATGCCCTCGCCCAAGTAAGGCCGCGAGCGCGCCCGCTCGGAGCCGAGGATGTCCCCGATCAGGTCGCGGGCCCGTCCGCCTTTCTTGAGCCAGAGGTTCAGCGGTACCGGGAAGCCCATCTTGTCCTTGCGCTCCCGGATCGCGACAGGCAGCCGGTCGGAGAAAACAGCCTTCAGCAGGCGCTTGAGTTCACCATTCTTGAACTTGATGTCCGCCGGGATCGTCGCCGCGAACTCGACCAGCGGGTGATCCAGGAAAGGAACCCGCGCCTCGACGCCGTGCGCCATCGACATCCGGTCTTCCACCTGCAGCAGCGCCGGCAGCAGGGTCTTGAAGTCGAAATGCGTCATCGAGTCGAAATACGACTCCTTGCCGACATTGCTGCCCCAGAAGATGCTCTTGAACTCGTCGAACGTCCCGCGCTGATCCATCGCCTCCGGCGCGAGGATTCCGCCGAAGGTGTTGGCCCGGTTAACCAGGCGCCAGTACCGTTCGTCGCGCTCGCCGAACAGGCCGCTCGCCCAGAACTCGCGCAGCATCGGCTTGTACTGGCGCAGCGTGGCCAGGTTGGGGATGATCGATTCATAGGTCACAAGGAAATTGCCGCTGTGCAGCGATCCCTCGATCGCCCCCTTGATGCACTGCTCGAAGTAGGCCACCAGGTAGCGGGCATAGCCGCCGAAGATCTCGTCTCCGCCCTGCCCGCCCAGAACCACCTTGATGTTCTCTCCCACCCGCTTCGACACCATGTACTGGGGAAAGGACCCCGGACCGGCGGTCGGCTGGTCGAGGTGCCAGATCACCCTGGCGATGTGGTCGACGAAGTCGTCCTCGCCGATGTCGGCAACGTGCAACTCCATGCCGTTTTCGTCTGCAAGCGCCCGCGCGTAATGGGACTCGTCAAAATCCGGGCCATCGGTAAAACGCCCGTTGAACGCCTTGAACGGCCCATCGGGGCGGACGTCACGGGCCATCGCTGCGAGCAGGCTGGAATCCACGCCGCCACTCACATAGCTCCCCACTTCCACGTCGGCGCGCAAGTGGAACCGTACCGAATCCTCCAGCAAGTCGCGCAACCGCTGCGCGAACCATCGTTCCGTGTGGTCGTAGTCGATGTCGTAATGGACCTCCCAGTATTTGCGGGGAGCAGGCGTCTGCCCGGNGGCCACCACCGCAAAGTGCGCGGCCGGCAATTGCCAGACACCCGACATCAGCGTCTTGTGGCCCAGACAGAACTGGAAGGTGAAATAGTCGGCAAGCGCATCCGCATTGACCGCACGCTCCGGCAGGAACGGCAGGAGCGCTTTCATCTCCGAAGCGAAATAGAAACCTTCCGCCGTGTTGGCCCAGTAAAGCGGCTTGATGCCAAAGCGGTCGCGCGCAAGAAACAGCCGTTGCTCCTTCACGTCCCAGATCGCGATCGCGAACATGCCGCGCAGACGATCCAGACACGCTTCGCCCCATTCCTGAAATGCCCGAAGAACCACCTCGGTATCGGAATGGGTCCGGAACCCTCGCCNGCCGAGTTCGGCGCGCAACTCGATGTAGTTGTACACCTCGCCATTGAAGACGATGGTGTAGCGACCATCCTCGCTCGACATCGGCTGGGCACCGGTCTCGACGTCGATGATGGCAAGACGGACATGACCCAGGCCAACCTGCCCGTTCGCGGAAATCCACCTGCCCATGCCATCCGGCCCCCGATGTCTAATCAGGGCTGTTCCCTTGGAGACTATGGCATCAGTCCGACTATGGTCGGACTGCGATTTCAGTATACACCCGAAGATTCCACACATGAAAGACTCACGAAATTAATCAATGTCGAAAACGAATTGCTCAAACGATACCTGCGAAACAGAAGTGACCGCGTCGGCATAACCAATGAACGAATTTATCACCGCATCGTCCAAAATCCCTTTGAACGCTATTTCCTCCTGAAGGCCCGGAAGATCCATCGATGCCCCTTCTCGGCCACCGGCCTCAGTATTTTCCTGGACGGCTCAGGGAATGCCCGCCAGGCACGCCGCAAGCCATTATAGATAAGCCCCGCGGGTGNCTCAGCATGCGTTTCAACGACGGACTCATGAGGATCGTGACGATCTTCTGATGTCAATATCTCTTTTGGCGTCAAGACCCTTCGCGGATAAAACGTAAGTCTCTCTGGCGACCTGGAGGCCGTCGCACCTTGCATTGCCGCGTAAAACGGCTTCGATACCGCATCCCAGTTAAACTCGCTCTTGAAGAAACTGATTGAATTCATAGAACAAACCCGCCGATACTCTTGGTCACACAAGCGCTTCACTGCATCAATGATGTTCGCCTCGCGCGAGAAATCAACGACAAGTCCGCATTGGGCTCGGCCAACCACTTCGGCGATGAAGTTTGTCTGATTGGCGAATATGGGCAGCCCGACAGAGAGATATTGCCCAAGCTTGTTCGGGGAGCAATTCGCATAATTCGTGCCTGCAGGAGTGTAGGGTATTACTCCCACATCCCCATCAATTCCTGCCGCGTGCTCAAGGAGCGCCACCGCAACAGGTTCAAGAAACCTAACACGTTCATCGGTCAAGCCCAAGCTCTGGGCCAATTTGATCATTTCATCCTTGAAGGGATTGTCAGGACCGCGCAAAAGGAGGATTGCACTCGGCTCCACTTTTCCCCATGCCTTGAGTAGCAACTCGATTCCCCGATGCGGCGCGAAATTTCCCTGGAAAAGAAACCTCACACTACCGGATTCGGTGGCTGCCCCTTCGATCGTTTCATCCCGTGACGACGAAGCCTTCCCTGAACAGGGGATGCAGTTAGGTACGGNCGAAAAATCAACTCCAAAGTCCTCTTGCATCAACGCTGCGAGTTGCGGAGTTACTGTTCCACAGTGATCGGCATACGGGACTATGCGACTTTCCAGTTGCCTCCAGAACTCCTTTGCGAAGTCGGGTTGACTGGGATCAGCCTCAGGCCAATATTCGAGAGCCTCGTAAACCACCGGGACACCCAGTAACGCTTTCAAGACCAAAGCTGGCATTAGCGCCGGAAAATTAATTGCAACAATGGCGCTGACACCACGAATGCGCTCCCCGGAATCGATAAGCGTCATTGCCGTATCTAACAGGTAATCCAGTAACCAGCGGAAATAATCACGATAATGCGAACTTATTGGCAATCCATAAATGCGGTATAGGTCCTCGTTTCTCAATTCTCTCGCACCTGCGATGAAGCACAGCTCCCGTAGAACAGAACTCGCCGGGGCGTCGCCTGCGCATTTCTTAATATAGTCGTGGATCGCATCAGAGCTCCAACGCTTTCGTGGCACTGTCAGCACTACGCCACCGCGCTCCGTATGGAAGGCGGTTACCTCACCTGGACCGTCAGAAATCCCGAGCTGACTTACAGAGAAGCCGTTTGGCGCACCGATCGAATACCACTCGTCGCGCCGAGGATCCAAACCGTAGTGATGAGCCTGCACAACAAGCATGTTTTTCGCATCACGTTTGGATACAATGAGCGGCTCCGTGACCATGCCTTTCTCGGTCAAAGTATTCATCAAAACTTCATCCAACTCTTCCACGAAGCCCTCAATCCAGTTTCGCTTGTCCAGGAATACTTCGTGATAGGCCGCATCCACCATTTCTCTTCGGCGATTAGGATCCAACACCAACTCCACCGCCGCATCCAGATTCGAATAGTCTTCCGCGAGTTCGAAATAGTGTTTTCCGGCTTTCATTCGTCCGGAGTATTTTCCAGGCATCAGTATCTGTAATGCCCCGGCACCAATTGCCTCAAAATGTCGCGGAGAAATCGCGTAGTAACCCACCATGCCTTCAAACGGGGCCAGCGCATCCAGAAATGCCTCGGCGTAAACATCGGTCCCATCATCCGGACCGAGCCTCAACTCAATCTCCTTACACGTCGTTTCCAATTGCCCATCAAGATCGAATAATCCGGTACCACTTTCGACGCCAAGCACAGCTTTGCATGAACCAAGGAAGGAAAACCACGCTTCTCCGCCCAGGCGGTCTTCCCACCGACTGGATATGTCCAGCTTAAGACCATGATTCGCGAGGCGCTTACTAACCTCATCGCCGATCTTGCGTTTCTGGTAGCACAAACGCCCGAACGACAGAGGCATGATTGAGCCGCGATACCCGATATCTATGGGACGCTCAGATACATTGAACTTTCGCGACCGCATTCGGGGAGTTACGTAACCGGTAAGCATGGGGTAAATCTTGACGCCCGGAAGAAGTGCTCCGTAGGTCTTGCCCATTTCACCTTCAGGCATCACAGAGAATACACAATCGATGGAAATGCCTTTCGCATAATCGACAAATTCCCTAAATCTGAAGTGCTCATCTTGCTTCAAAATTACCTTGAGCCCACGATAATTTTCTAATTTTATCGGCAAAACAGCATCAAGTGATCGCAAATTATCTACGTTATAAGCAACCGTATTGTGAATAATGATGCCATCGTATACTGACAGATCGATGGTGGGTGGAATTTTCAACCATCCGGAATCAAAACGATCCTCAAACAGGTTCAGCAAATCAATTTCAAAAACTGAAATCTGCTGAATCATCATCAATGTTTCGATGATGGACGGCACGGTAACTGGTTCATAATATGCAACGAGCAAAAACTTTTCAACGCGAGATTTGATTCCACCCGAAAATTTCATTTACAAACCAATCCTTCTGGAACAGAAGTCCAATACAATGTTTTCAACAATGCGCGTCGATCAATAACAGATCAACGTTGTTCTGTGCTTCACTGCAGACCATGGACATCTGATTTCGCTCAATTTGGGCACGGACTGGTATACTGTAAAAATTCAAACCGGGAGGGGGCGTCACTACGCTACGAAGGGCTCACTAAATTATCCTGCAGCCAAACCGCATTCTTCCAGGCACACCCCGAGGCCCGGGAGCGATTGGATGCGCATAACTTGCGAGGCCCAACACAGATCTCGATCAGACGTCATGAAGACAGCGCGAAATTTCGTCTAGATTGCAGAATCAAAACTTCCTTTAGCCCGCCGGAACGCCGCGAGCCCGAAATAGAAAATGACCAGGGAAACCACAGAAACGAAAAGGAGCCCGGAAGAGTTTGGCAGATGCTTGCCGATCAGAATGGCCCGATACGCCTCCGAAACATGATAGAAGGGATTCGCCGACGAGACTTGCTGAATGAACTCGGGCATGCTTTCGAACGGATAGAATATCGGCGACAGAAACAGGATCGCCGTCAGCAGCGTAGGCAGGATCTGCAGGACGTCCCGTATGAATACGACAATCACCGACAGCCACATGCCGAGCGCAATGAGCCAGGAGAAATGCACGAGCATTACGACAGGCAGGAACATGACGTGCCACGTAATCGGACTGCCGGCCCATACCAGCAATGGCATCAGGAAGACGAGGCTGACCGCCAGATTGATCACCCCCACCAGCGCACCCGCAATCGGCAGCAGTTCGGTCTTGAACGCCATGTTCTTGACCAGTCCGGATGCTCCGACCACCGAATTGGCCGCCCCCATGATCGCCTCCGTGTTGGCAAGCCAGGGACCATAGCCGCTGATCAGCCAGATGACATAGGCCAGGGTCGTTTCGGCGCCGGGCAGCCGGATCTTGAATACGAATCCGAAGATATAGGTAAACAGCGCCAGCATGAAGATCGGGTTGACGATCGCCCAAACGCTGCCCAGCGACGATCCCAGGTAGCGGTCGCGGACATTCATCTTGAACAGGTTGATCATCAGCCTGATGTCGTAGCGATTGAATCCGAACAAGGTGGCTATCTCCAGTGATCAGGGCTGCGCCGCAGCAGTGACGGGGTAGTAGAGCATCGGCCTTCCGCCGGCGGGAGGGGTCAGCGTGAAGATCTCGAACACCGTCGTGTGCTCACTGCACGGTTGCGCTCCCTCCTCCCGGGCATCGAGAAGGAGGGCATCGAGCCGATAGATTGCCGCGCCCAGCGCAAGCGGGTCAAACTCGATTTCGATGCCGACCCCGCCACCGGGACAGGAAANATCCGCGAACCGGAAGTCCTGCTGGAACACGAGCAGATCATCCAGCCTGACGATGCGCACACGGCAGAACCCTTGCCCGGCCGGCGCGCCCAGCTGGCCGACAACCTGGATCCGCAGCCTTTCCCTCGCCTCGACCCGGACCGACTCCGCCCGATTGCTTCCTGAAAAGAGGGAGACCCGCGAGATCTCGTAACCCGCCTTGCGGGAACGGCTGCCCACATGGGCGCTGAAGCGCTCCATTAGGGCCGCTTCGTCTTCGCCCTGTACCTCGTCGATGTAGGCCTCGGTGACCTCCTCCGGCGTGCCATCCATGACGACACGGCCATCCTTGAGATAGATGCAGCGATTGCAGATATCGCGGATCGATTGCATGCCATGGGAGACCAGGATCACGATCTTTCCGCGGGCGCAGATGTCGAGGATGCGGGCGGTGGCCTTGGCCGAGAACGATGCATCCCCGACCGAGAGCGCTTCGTCGATGATCAGGATTTCCGGCTCGATGTGGGTAATCATCGAGAAGGCAAGGCGAGCCTTCATTCCCGTGGAGTACGTCCGTACCGGATAGTCGATGAACTTTCCCAGTTCGGAAAACTCGATCACCCGGTCGATCACCTCATCCACCTCGGCGCGCGATTTGCCCTGGATTTCCCCGTCGACGTAGATGTTCTCCCGGCCGCTCAAGTCTTCGCGCAAGCCCACGCCCAGGGTCATGATCGAAGTGACTTTCCCATTGATGCGGATAACGCCCGATGTCGGGTCGGAAATCCCGGCAATCATGTGCAGGAGCGNTGACTTGCCCGCCCCGTTGCGGCCGACGATCCCCAGCCGCTCGCCTTCGGAAATCGTGAGACTGAGCCGGTCGACCGCGACCTTTCCGCCGGCCAGCGCATCCTGGCCACGGTCTGCGGACATGGCCGCCACGAGTTCGCCGGTGGCCGAGGCTCCGAGCGGGAAGACCTTGGAAACGTCCTCGAGATGCACGTGCAGGCTCATGCGGCCTCCGCCCCGATCCGCCGCGCCGTGAAAGGCAGCCTGACCGCCGCCGGAAACGATTCGCCCTCGACCTTCAGGGCCAAGCCGTTGCCGTAGGTCCATGACCGGGCATCCAGCGCCGTTCGCGGCTTCCCTTCACCGTCCGGGCGCTGCGAAAGAAAGAGGTTCAGCGAATACTTCCCCGGTGCCAGCGGCAACTCGGGGATCTCGAACACCATCTCGTACTCCCCGCGCTGATCCGCCACCGGAAGGTATTCCGTCAGGATCACGATCTCCCAGCCAATGCCGATACGCAGCATTTCGATCGATATCGCGCCGTCGACCGCGACATCGTCGAGGATTTCTACCGGTATCCTCAGCCGGGATGCTTCGCCGGACCGCAGGACGAACTCGTCCGGCAACGAAGCGGGAAACCTCGCCGCGCCGGCTTGCGGCACCGGCAGCTTGAGGTAATGGACGACAGCGCCATCGCTGCTTCCCTGGAAGGCAAAGCGGCCGTCCTCGATGACGCAGGCGAATTCGCACAACTTGACGATCGCCGACCAGTCGTGCGTCACCAGGACACCGGAGGAGCCGCCCAGCAGCCGGTCGCGCATCCGGCGCCAGGACTTGGCCTGGAAATGCTCGTCGCCGACCGACAGCAGCTCGTCGATCAGGTAGATCTCGTGCTGGCTGGAAGTCGCCACGGCAAAGAACAAACGCGCCCCCATCCCCGAGGAGTACGTCCGTATGCGCTGGTCGAAGGCTTCGCCCAACTCGGAAAACTCGCAGATTTCCTCGAGAATCGCCGGCANGCTCGGTCCGCCGAACCCCGAAAAAGTCAGGTACCGCTCGGCAAATTGACGACCAGTCAGGTTCGCGTTGCCCAACCCGCCCAGCTCGAACATGCCGGCCACCTGGCCGTTGACCTCGATATGCCCGGTCGNTGGGGGTGTGACGTGGCCGAGCAGCCGCAGCAGGGTGCTCTTTCCCGCGCCGTTGCGGCCGAGGATGCCGACGATCTTCCCGCGCGGGACGGTCAGCGAAATATCGCGCAAGGCCTCGACGACCGGACCCTTGCCGTTTCCCTCCACGCCCAGCAGGATGCGCCACACCCGCTGCTCGCGCTGCACCGCAAACGTCTTGCCGACGTTCACGCAGCGCAGCGCGATCCCGTCATCGGCCACCGGCAGGTTCATCAGGCGGGCCTGCGCAGCAGCGGGTCGCCGGCCAGCAACGCGCTGTAGATCTGGTCGAAGCGCTTGCCGGCCGCCGACGCCGAATGCCATTTGAGCGCGAATTCCCGGCTCCGCCGGCCGATCTCCCGGCGTTTATCAGGGTGGGCGATCAGGTCCCGCAAGACGGCTTCCACGGTGTGCGGGGTAGCGCTGACGATGGGCAGTTCATCGGCATACTGCGGGATTTCCTCGCGCACGCTCTCCAGCCATTCGGGGCGGATAAAGCAGATGACTGGCTTGGCCAGCATCATCGCCTCGCGGATATTGGCGCCGAACCAGCCGAAGGTCAGCATGTCCAGGAAGATGTCGGCCTGCGCCTGCAGGAAACGGACCTCCTTGTTGGGAATGCCGGTGGGCTCGATCAGGTCGAGCACCAGCCCCTCGGCGCGCAATCGCTCGATCAAGGGCAAATACACGTGCGAGGACTTGATATTGACGCCGTCGCTGCGGGTGCGCTCGTCACGGTGCCCGACCGCATGGTAGAGACGCACCCCGCCTTCGGGAAGCGGCGGGAGCCGGTATTGCCCGGGAATTTCGATGTCCGGACGCCAGAGTTCCGGGTCGAGGCAGTAGAACTCGGGGGCTTCGTGCACGCGCGGATCGTCGTTGTAATCGGCGCGGTTGCCGCCCAGCGTGCACTGGTAGTCGGCCACCGAATTCCTGAACTTGCCCCAGGACAGGTTGCGCTCGTCGCTGCAAACGGCGGGCTCGTGCTGCCAAGGGCAGATCGCGCATACCGACTCCGGGCCCCATTTCGAGAAGGCGGTTTGCGAGACGCCGTCCAGACAGCCATTGTTGGAGACAATCTTCTTGCCGAGCGCCTTCAGCAGATGGATCTCGGCATGCATCTCGAAACGCTGGGCTGCAGCCGACTGCATGCCCCAGCCAAAGGCGATTCCATGGGCATTGGAAAAATGGAAGACGTCGTAACCATACAGTGACGATAAGTAGAACCCGAGCACACCCTCAAGACTGAGCGGCACATCCTCGCCGAGAAGAAAATCTTCGCCGTGGTAGTAGATGTGGTTTGTCGGATTGCTATCCCAGTTGTNGACGTCCGCCTTCCACCCCAAGGGACGCAAAGCTCGGGAGAGATACCAGGCGTTGTAGTAGGCCTGTCCACAAAACAGCACCCGCCGCGAGTGCAGCGCCTCGAACGCTGGCCTGAGCGCATTCGCATGGGCATGCAGCAACGCCATCTCCGCCAGAAGATCATCGACGGAAGGCGTCTCGGGCGGCTCGGGCGCGAGACCGGCGGTCGAACGCACCAGGCGGCGAAGCTCCTGGGCCCGACTGTCGACATTCAGGGAATTTACCGCTTTTTCCGCGTCGACCGCAGCAAGGAAAGCTTCGACCCGTCCCGGCAGGGCATTGAGCAGGAAGAGCTGCTGCGTCAGCTCCGCCTTGAGTTGTGCGTATAGCTCCGCCTTGAGTTGTGCGTGAAGCTCCGCTGTGAGCTGAGCGTATAGCTCCGCCTTGAGCTGTGCGTGAAGCTCTGCCTTGAGCTGTGCGTGAAGCTCCGCCTTGAGCTGTGCGTGAAGCTCCGCCCTGAGTTCCGGCCCGAGTTCGGCCTTGATGCTGAAAGCCAGCTTGCGACGGGCCGCTTCCTTCGCATCGTCGGGCACCATGTCGAGGACCAGGCGTCCTGCCCGCTGCACCACGCGTCTCTTGAAACTCATCCCCGACCTTGCCCACCACGCAAAAACGGAAATTATACCGCAAGCAACCCCTTGACGCCCCCGCAGCCGATGTTCATCAGTGCATCGACGATCGAAAGGCCGGGCGAAAATTCCGGTTGGCCGGCCTGGGCATAGACGGGGTGCGCGAAGCACTGATAGCGCAATTCCAGCCCTGCCGCAGCGAACGCTGCGTCATCCTGGTATCCCGCCGCCCCGCCGCCGCACAGGTAGCAGTTGCCGCCCGTCTTGCGCGTCAGGTCGATCAGCAATTCGTTGGCCTGCCCCTGCCCGTCCAGCGACGACGAGGTCATGCAGTGCTCGTGCGACAAACCAATCCGGTCGGCAATTGCCCGGATCACCGTCATGTTGTAGCGGGCCAGGTTGCCCTCCGGCTGGAGGATCAGCGGCTCCAGCCAGACCATGGTGTCGCGGTAATGCGGCGCCTTGGCGTAGCTGGCGGACAGCGTCTTGAGCAGCTTTGCCCGCCAGGGCTGCTCGTCTGCCCATTCGATTTCGTTGATCGGCGCAACACCGTGAAAGGCGCGACGGACCGGCGCCGTGACCCAGCGCGCCTCGCCGGCCACGAGCATCTTCACGCGGTTGGACCATCCTCCACCCGTCTTCGGCAGCTGCACATGATCAAGAAAAATGAACACATCGCTGCGCGCGATCTTGTCGAAATAGCCGATCCACGGAAAGAAGTTGGGCTGGTGGATGGCGACGACCTTGCTCATCAACGTTCTGTGCTGATCAATCCGAAAACCAGGACATCAAGCCATTGCCCTTCGATAAAGGCCGCCTCACGCAACACGCCCTCCTGTTGAAAACCGTTTTTCTTATATACCTGTATGGCGCGCAAGTTTGTCGAGAATACATGGAGCATGATTCGATGCAGTTTCAGCATATCGAATCCGTGTTCGACCAATAGCCGCACCGCTTCACTTCCCGCGCCCTTGTTCTGGAAATCCGAGCGGCCGATTCTGATTTGTAGCTCGGCTGATCTATGAACATCATGGATATTGGTGAGCTGACACGACCCGATCGCCAAACCGCTATCGACATCCTCGATCATGAAAAATGCAAGATTCCTTCGGGCACCGAGGCTATCAAACCATTGTTCGTGTTCCGCCTTCGAAATCGGACGAAATGGTGCGTTCAGAACAACCAGCTCGCGGTCATTGATCCATTCAAACAAGAGACTGGAGTCTTCCTGCCTGACCGGTCTAAGCCTTACCGAGCCTAACGAACACGACTGCTTCATTCCGCCGTCTCGCCAGCGGCGACTTTCTGCATCTCGGCCTTGAATCGTTCCCAACGCTTTCCGGGAAAGCCCGGAACGTCGTCCGCAACCTCTTCCAGCCGATCCGTCAGGCTGCCATCCGCGGTCTTAGACGTCGGAATGCCGATGGAACCCAGATGGCTGATACCGTCGTAAGCCATGGGTTGCGACCGGCCCCACGCCACCAGCGCTTCGATGGCGCGGCAAAGGAAGACGCAGCCCTCCTCCAATTGCCCGCCTGGCGCGGTCGATCGGCCATGAATCAGGCTGTTGCGAAGCGCCACCCAGTCCTTGCATTGCCCCTCGTCCAAACCGGCCGCCTGCTGCCATGTGCTGCCGAAGACCGCCTTGAACAGCCGCAAGCCATCGACGGCCAACGATCGATCTTCAAGGAAGGCATTGACCTCGGTTGCAGGCACCTGCCATTCCTTGCGAAACACCGCCTTGCAGAACTGGTTTATCTGGCGTTCATGCAGGCGCCACAACTCGACGAAGAGCGCGGCCAGGTAGCCTTGATTCCAGAGGTAATCGCACAGATCGAAGACGCGGGCATGTAGCGGCTGCAGAAAGCGCAGGGAGTCGGTCAGCCCGGCATGGTTGATCCGGCCATGCTCAGCCAGTGCTGCGTCATAGCCGCGCATCGTTGCGTGAGCGCGACCATAGGCGCAGCGAAAGATTCGCTGGCGCGGCGGCATCGGTTTTTCCTGCCACCAATCCGGATGCGTGAGTATCTGCAAGCAGCGGTCCGCGGCCTCGACGAGCACATCGTGCAGGCGCCGGAAACGCCAGTAGCCGTTCGAGTCGGAGCAGTAGGGGATCTCCGCCTTGAACCGGCGCGAGTAGCAGTTGATCAATCCGCCGTAGCTGTCCGCATCGCACTGCAGGTGGGCGGCGCCGGGGTTGTGGAAGCTGAAGACGGCCGGGCGGACGCCCAACGCCTCCTCCAGCCAGCTACCTTCCTGCGCCACCTTGTTGTGCAGCTGCACCTCGTCCTGGATGTCGTGGAAGGCCGCGTCGAAGTGCAGCCCCAGGCGATGGCCGAGCCCAATAATGTGCTTGAGCAGGCGCGTCTGCCCCGGCTCGAAAGGGTTGTAGTACTCGCTGCGGGGGTTGACGAAGTAGGTGGCCGTGACACCCTCTTCGGCCTCGATGCCCGCCAGCGCCACCGCGCGGTTGATGGAGCAGTCCAGGTCGTGGCGCCACAGTACGAAGCGCCTGCCCCACGGAATCGCATCGTAGGTGGCGAAACCATAGGATACCTTGGCGATACGCAGCAGCTGCCGATAGTGTGCCTCGGTGAAGTCCTCGTCGGATGTCGTGGACCAGTTCGGCTGGTTGTCGCTCGAAATCATGTCAAGCGCTTACGTATCGATTGAATCCAGGTCCATGGCACCCCAGATCGACCGTCCACCTTGGCCTCCCGGATCCGTACCTTCCCCGTGCCGCAGGCCACATCAGAGCAAACTCTTTATCGGTGTTCATAGACAGCAAGGTCATCCGCCAAATCGATTTCACCCCAAACGCCTTCATAGGGAACCGCTAGGATCTGGATGCAGTCGGCTTCAATTACCATTTGCAACGTTCCGGTCATGTGCATCTTGTCGCATTGCTCTGGAGACAAGTAAGAACGAATCCTCGTCACTTCCGCCCACCCTTCAGGCGTGAATCGCAACAAACCCATGTATTGTCCCTGCACTGCATCCACGGAGGTTGGCTTGTTGCCGATTTCAGCCAAGGTGTGCTCTGGCGTCAGACGGAACGTCTCCGCATCCAGCAGCGGATCGCCAAAGCGCTGCGTCCACAACTCCAGCCAGTTCGGGTCGTAGGTCACCGCCAAGGATGCCTCGCAAGTCATCAGGGACTGAACGGCCATCGGGCAGTAGAAAATATCCGAGTAGCTCACGATGCAGGGCTCCGCCTGTAGCCAATCTTGGGCACAGGCCAGCGACGACACCATATTGGTTTCAGCCCAACGCGCGTTATGAAATTCGACCAGCCCGCGATTGCCCAGCAGTTCTCGCTTGTACCCGGTGACGATGGCAATTTCCGTAATACCTGCCGCACGCAGCGCTTCCAGTTGCCAATCGAGCAGCGCCTTGCCGCGCAGTTCGACGAGACATTTGGGACGCTCGCCGGTCAGGTCTTTCATGCGACTGCCGCGACCAGCCGCAAGTATGATGGCTTTCATAACAACTCGCTCTCGTACACTTTTAATTGGAACTCTTCTTGGCGATAGGGGGCGCGCAAGGCCAATAGCCGGGGATTCCTGCGTCGTGGCTTGCCATACTCCAAAGCCTTGCCCGTGTGCCAATCCAGAACCTGGCCACCCGCCGCATTCAGAACCGCCTGCCCGGCCGCGGTATCCCACTCCGAACTACCCACTAAGCGCGGGAACACATCCACCTCTCCTGCAGCCAGCAAACCGTATTTCAGCGCCGAGCCAATCGCCACACGCTCTACGATTCCGTTCTGGGCAGCAAAAATGTCCACATCCGGGTGGTCATGAAATCGACTGACCGCCATCCGGAACGAAGCAGATCGCGCATGCGCAGACAATGCCGCAGCTGCCCCTCCCGAATTCGNCCAGGCACCCATGCCCTCGGCTCCCCAGTACAACTCGTTGATAGCGGGCGCGAACACCACGCCGAGCACAGGACGCCCTTGGTCAACCAAGGCGATGTTCACTANGAACTCACCGTTTCCCGCTAAAANATCCTTGGTGCCATCGAGTGGATCGACCAACCAGTAGCGCTCGGCAGCAAGGTATAGGTCTTCACCTTCTTCCGAGACAACGACCAGTCCGCTGCCTTCCAAACGGTCAGCAATCACTCGATGTGCTGCCTGATCGGCGAGCGTCAAGGGTGAGCCGTCCTGTTTGTACTGCACGGTCAAGGTCTGCGGGTAGTAGCGCATGATGGCGACTCCAGCCTCCCGCGCCGCCTCAAGGGCCAGTTCAAGCCACTTATCCACCGAACAGCGCCTTGATTCTTTGCAAATCGCGAGCAGCAAAGTTTTCTTCGCGCTCCGGGTGCCACATCCAGCCCTCCCAGGGCAAAGACTGGTGGCGAATGGCCTCGATTTCACCATCCTCACTTCTAGCGATGACCTCAAAGTCAATCGGGCAAGTGGCCAACGAGAAGCCGTGATAGCTATTGACCTCGACGGCAATTTCCCCAGTGAGACGATGCCGGGTTCTGACATGCCCTTGAACCGAGCATAGGTCGACACCCGCCCAGTGGGCCATCATCTGCATCCCGCGGCAAATACCCAGAAGCGGCCTCTGGTGCTGGCTGGCGTGGTCGAGCAGCCAGCCCTCCGTCAAATCTCGCTCGCGGCACTGCCCGATGTCATTTCCCCGAAAGAACAAAGGCTTGCGGCTTGATGGCGGCCAGCCAAGCGTCCAACGCTTCTGGATCGGACCGGCCATCAGGCAAGGCCTTGTACAGCCCGTTGGGTACCGGCACGGGGATAAACCCAGCCACCAGCAAAAGGTGATCAAGCGCTGATCCAGCGCATCCCGTATTTCATTACGCTCAGGGAAGTGATCTACCCGCTGACTGACCGCCACGATCTTCATGCCAGCACCTCCACCCGCCGCCCGGCACAATCCAGATGTAGCCGCTGCGCTCCAGACCAGCAGCGATAAAGCACTTCACCCGCTCCAATCACAGCCGGCAATCCAATTTCCCCGGCACGGATTGCCATGTGCGAATTGGCGCCGCCCCAAGCGGTGATCAGCCCGGCAATCGGGTAGGCAAACAGCCAGTCAAAACCAGGGTCTGCATTCGGAATACAAACAATTGACCCAGCCAACCGGTCACGCGCATCACAATCTACCACTGGCGCCGTCACCTGCTTCTGCGTAATGAAATTCGGCGCAGTCTCCGGCCATTCGAAAGCCCACACATCTTCGGGCTTGGCAATCAGCGGCGGCAGGGAAATCTTCAAGGTTTCGGCATAGCGTGCCTTGCCCTGTTCAATGCTGCGCAAGAGCACATCTTTCGGGTCGGTCGCCGCGACGTGCAGTTCCTTAAATGCAGCAATATCGCAATAGGCCAGATCCTCTCGGCTGAACCCGTATTGACCACCGACCTCGGTGATCAGTGCCAGGGCATCGGAGAGGTTGCGAGTGAAGTGGAACTTCGCCAGTTCGCGCAGCTCGATGCCCGCTTGCATGAAGTCGAACAGCCCGACCGGATCTGGTTGCAGACCATGCGCCTCCAGCAGATTCACGATTTCGCGCATCTGTGGCAGGGTCAGTGCGAACGGCTTGACGGGTTCTGGAGCCGGTGGCCGCTGGCTCCAGTCGAAATAAAGCTCCGGTGCCTCGTCATAGCGCGGCGAGAGGATGTCGTAGGTGCCCGGGCGCAAGTGACCGTAACGTGCCAGAAAGGTTGCCTTGTCGAGCGTCGCGCGATCACGGGCCAGTTGGCCGCTCACAGTCGACACGCCACCGATAAAGGCATCGTAATCGGCCTGCGAAAATACACCTACCGCCACCAGCGATTTGAGCATCTGCACGGCCACAAATCCGGCTCGAGCCAAACCGGCAAACGGCAGGGTGCCATAACGCTTGGCGTCCTCCAGCAACCAGTAGATGCGCTCCAGCGGATCGGCACTCGATGCCAGCAGTTCCTCCCGCCGTGCATTAAGGGTATCGACTTTGGCTGCATCGCCGCGCCACAAACCTTCCTTGGGGTGCACGATGCGATTGGTAAGTTTTCTCAAGCTGTGGGCAATCGCCTCGCGCTCGTGCTTCGAGAAGCCGGCCTCCGCCAGGCACTCCAGTCGCTGCGGCAAATCCAGCGTGTAGCACGAGAAGACGATCTCGAACTCCACCTTGTCGTGCAAGGTCGGTTCGGCCAGCAGGCGGTCGATGTAGTGATCGACCAATCGCCCCGCCAGCCCCTCATCAAGATCGGCCGGGATGAAGGAGTTGAACGACAGCCGCACATCGATATAGGGCAACCCGAAGAAATGCGGCATCAACGGGAAGCTGCGCAGGTTGCGGTAGCCGTAGTTGTGGCGCTGGTAGGCCCAGATGGCGTCGGTGATCAATTCCCGATAGAGCGTCAGGGCCAGCGGCTTGGGACGGATGCCGACAATCTCCGCCGGATTCCAGTCCGGCATCACGCCATAGACGGTACGCCGCCCCATCAGGAAAGGGTGGGGCTGCATGCCGCGTGACACTTTGCGCTGGATGCTCTCCAGGCGAGCCGCTTGAACGGCTTCCGATTCTGGCGCCCCAGACAAGACCAGTGGCCGCGCTTGCAGAAGCCAAAGCACCTCGTCCCCAGCTTCACGCGTCACCGCAAATTCGCAATCCAGCGGCACGCTGCCAAACAAGGTCAGCAACTCGTCGAGTAGCACAACGATTGGCACCAAAGTCGGCACTGGCGGGACGTCGCTGTTGGCGGCTTGCTGCCACACTCGGCCTTCCATGCCTCCGGTGACGGCAGCGGTATCGCTGCCTTCCGACCAGTTCACCACGCGATAGGGCGCACAGGTATTGGGGTCGTGCGAAAACGCCACACCGGAACGCAAGACCTGGGTCAGCATCGGCTGGATCAGTACTTCATCGGTGGGTTCAGCTTCTCCGTAGGCTGCGATGACCTGTTCCACTGCCGCTTCCAGCCCAGCCGCCTGCACATCGGGAATGGACAGAAACGCGCCCGCGTTAGATTGCGTTGCTCCATCTTCCCGACCGCAACTGGAGCGCACGATCCAGGGGCCAGCGCCCAGACTGTCGGCGATCCCGGACAGGCACACCGAACGATCCGCCTGCCACTGCGCCACCGTATAGACACGTAACGGGGCAATGCGTGCCTTCTTGAGCACACCTTGCAATGCGGCCAGCGTACCAGCCTTGGTGGAGAAACTCAGGTTCATTCCCGATTACAGTAGTTGCGCCACCCAGATGTTGGTCGAATAGGGAATCTGGATACTGGGTGTGCCAAGACTCTGCAGGTAGCTTTCGATGGCAGCGACCACATCGTGGAAAGCCGCTCCAGCTTGTCGCTCCAGAGTGGCATGCGAGCGCCAGGCTTCGACACACTCTTCGATGGTCTGCTCATGCATCACACGGGAGTCCAAATGAACAACTGGACCAAACAAACCGCTCGCATCGATAACGGCTGTCTGATCCTCGCGGCGCGTGCCGTAGCCATATCCCGACACCCGCGCCTTGATAATCGCTTCGATCTGCGCCTGAATCGGGTCTTCCAACTGACGATGGTTCCACATGCAGGCAAACCAACCGCGCGGTTTGAGAATCCGGGCGGTTTCCTTGAGTGCCTGCTGACGGTCACACACGTTGAACGAACTGCCAAAGGTCACCATGTCGAATGCTTGTAATGCTTGGCCGGTCGCTTCGCCTGTCCCTTCATGCCAGCGGACGTTGCCAAGTTTCTCGGTACGCTTAATGCCGTTGGCGCGCATCGCGTCGTTCGGCTCAACCGCCACCACATCCAGGCCGCGCGCAGCCAACATCAGGGTTAGGTGAGCAACGCCCGCACCCACATCACAAAATTTGTCATTCTTTTCCGCTCCAGCAATTGATAGCATTGCATCGATTGCGGCATCGGCGTAATCAGGCCGCTTCAGATAGGCATCCGCCAGCGTGGTGTAATCCCATTCAGTTTTCATGCTGTATTCCTTACATTTAATCTGTTTAACAAAACTTCTGCCAGCGACGCCACAGAGCGCTCTGGCGTAAACTCAACCACCCAGTCGGCCGCTTCCGGCTCATCAATCGGCAAATCCAAGCCAGCGACATTACTCAATTCACCAGCATCGAAGCGGCGATATATACCCTTCGGGTCACGGCGACGCAGTTCTTCCACCGGCACCTTTAGATACACCTCGAAATAACTGGGAAGGTTCTCGCGATTCCAAGTGTATACTTCGCGGAACAGCGAAATCGTGGCAATCACCACGGTCAGCCCCTGCGCAGCAATCACACGACACAGATGAGCGTATTGCATCGCCAGCGCCAGGCGCCCCTCGCGGCCATGGTTTTGTGCATTCGCCGCCACAGCACCGAATACTTCGCGCAGTTCATCCCCATCCAGCAGCACGACAGCATTGCCGGTGACGCGCAAACGCCCGGCCAAAGCAGCGCCAAGTGTGGATTTGCCGGCACCGGACAATCCGGTAATCCATACAACAGAACCTCTAGCAAAGGACATCTATTTCCAATCTCGTAGATCAAAATCGACGAATTGGCGGAGATCGGAAATATCTTCAGCAAACAATTCGTTCAGATAGGCTCGTGCACTGACTGGCATCGGCTCCTTCTTGCCCGTCATGTTGTTTGACAGCTGCGCTATTTTGTCCTTATCGAGACGATCACTGACAAACCTATCTATTCCCTCCTCTCGCCGCGTTGCCTCGATCACCTTGTCGAAACGATCACCAAAGTACTGCCGCAAGGCCTTCTGAAGCTTCGGATCTATCACGTTCACACTGGTATGGTCCGGGGCACGAACATACTCAAAATTCAACTCCGTCAGGCCGAGGAACCGGTAAATTTTCTGTAATTCGGCATCTGTTTGGCTGGACAGCAGTTCGGACTTGATGAACAGCAGGTTCTCAGGCGGGAAATGCCTGAGGTAGTCTCGAATTTGAGCAGCATAGAATCCGCGCCCAGTGTAATTATGGGGTTGAATTTCCGCCCATATTCCCACCTGCTCTTCGATCCGTTTNNTTTCATTGCTCAGGGCATCTTCAAAGGAAAGATCCTCAAGGCCCTGCAATACTGTATAGCGGTAGTTTGCCCAGGTTCTTTCGATCGGATTTCTGAGCGTAAAAACAAACTTCATACCTGGATAGACTGCTGCGATTCTCTCAGCTATGTCATTACCACCAAACAAATATGAAGAAGATCGCTCGCCAATGGCAATCGCTGATTCCGGAACGTCCGAAAACCACCTATTTAGATAGTACTCGAGACCTTTTTCATACTCCCACGATTTGTAGAAATAATGTGGTTCTGGCCTCATTTCTTTCGGCAAATAGACTTGGGGATGCTGTACGAGTATCGATGACAAAANACTCGTTCCACCGGCAGCCACGCCACCAACAATGAAATTGGGATGTTTGCTATTCGTCATTTGCAGCTCTCAAGAAGATAGTTGCCGTAACCAGGCGTTCACATTCAACAGACCCCAGATCAGCAGCCGCCGATTTTTCTCGCCGCGCAAGTGTTCTTCAATCAATGGGGCCACGGCACTTCGATCCAGCACATCATACAAGCTGGGATCTCCTTCCATTAGCTCGCGATGGACGAAGCAAATGCTGTCGCCCTTGAACCAGCTGGCGTCAGGCGATGAGAATCCTTGCTTCTCGGCACGGACGACACTTTCGGGAACATAGCGCGCCATCATATCCCGCAGCAGTTGCTTGCCGTCGTTCGTCTTCTGGAAGAAGACGCTGGACTTGTGCCCGGGCTCGTTCTCGTTGAGTCGCAACACTTCTGTCAGGTTATTCAGTTTCAGGTTGACGGGGCATCGCATGGCGAAGTCGACGAGGTCGTTGTCCATGAACGGAACCCGGTTCTCGAGGCCGTACGCCATCGAAAGCTTGTCTTCGACCACGAACAGGCCGTGCAGGAAGGTCTTGGCCTCGAAATAGAGCGAGTGGTTGATGTAGTCTTCTGGCCGGTCGAGTTCGTTGTCGTGCGCGGCGAAGACGTCGCGAAAGATGTCGCGCGTCCAGACATGCGAAACCTCGTTCCAGACCGGCGCGAACATCTGCCTGAGCTGGGTGTTGTTCGCCAATCGCTGCCAGTATTGGTAATACGCGTCGATGTAGTGCTCGAAGTTCTGGCTGTTGGCGGCGCGGTAATACCGCCAGGGGTAGCCGCCGAAGAGTTCGTCGCCCCCGCTCCCCGAGAGCACGACCTTGACGAACTTGCTGGCGAGCTTGGCGGCATAGTAGTTGGGGTAACTTTGCCCGACCCGGGGCTCCTCGAGGTGCCAGGCGAGCTTCGGCAGGCAGCGTTCCATGTCGCCGGCCTTGAGCACCATTTCGTAATGCTCGGTCTTGAACCGGGCCGACATGGCTTCGGCCGCCGCACGCTCGTCGAAGGCCAGTTCGATACCCGAGGCCGAGCTGAGGTCGAATCCGCAGGTAAAGCTTTTCAGGTAAGGAAATTGTTGCGCGGCGATCGCGGTGATGGAGCCGGAATCCATGCCGCCGCTGAGGTAGGCGCCCAGTTCGACGTCGCCGACCAGTTGCCTTTGTACGGCTTGGCGAAAGAGCCGATCGAGTTCCTCCAGATATTCCTGCTTGCTGGCTGGGGCATCGGGCTCGCGAAAACGGTAGTCCCAGTAGCGGCACGTATGGAATCTGCCGTCCGAACCGCCGAGCAGCGCATAGTGGCCTGCGGGCAGCAGGTGGATGTCTTTGAGCAGGGTCTGGTCGGTGAAGATGTTCTGGAAGGTGAAATACTCGAGTAGCGCCGGCTTGTTGAGTACCTTCCGAAAGTCCGGCTGGGAGGTAATCGCTTTCTGTTCGGACCCGAATGCGAAGCTGCGGCCTTGCCGGGCGTAGTAGAGCGGCTTGATGCCGTAACGGTCGCGCGCCAAGAGCAGCGTCTTTTCCTGACGGTCCCACAGTGCCAGGGCGAACATGCCGTTGAACTTGAGCAGCGCATCGGTTCCCCAGTGCGCCAGGGCATTCAGCGCCACTTCGCTGTCGCTGGTGCTGCGGAACTGATAACCGACAGTCTCCAGCTCCTCACGCAGTTCGCGGAAGTTGTAGATCTCGCCGTTGTAGGTCAGCACATACCGGCCATCCGCCGAGAGCATGGGCTGGCGCCCGGCCGGGCTGAGATCGATGATCGCCAGACGGCGATGCCCGAGTCCGACGTTGCCCTCGACCCACTGGCCCTCTCCATCGGGGCCGCGATGGGCAATGGCGTCCGTCATCCTTTTCAGGATGGCCGGCGATGCGGGATCACCATTCAGGTTGACGATTCCGGTGATGCCGCACATGGATCAGTCAATCGCGTGCAGGGTGCTCACGATGTACTCGAAATCCTCCCGTGTCATCCGGTTGTGGAGGGNGATGGCCATGGTGTGGTCATTGCAGTCGCGAGCGCGAGGGTAGTCGTCGGGATTCAGGCCGAAGCGCTGCGCGTAGTAGCCAAGCATATGGACCGCGTGCGTCCCGGGGCGGGTGGAGATGCCCATCGCCTGCAGGCGCTCCATGATGTCGTTGCGCGGTAGCGGGGCCTTTTCCGGATCGACATAAAGGACGTAGGCCTGCCAGGCATGGCGGCTGGCCTCGCTGACATGCGGCGGCAGCAGCCAGTCGATATCCGCGAGCGCATGCGTGTAGTACGCCGCCCACTGAGCCCTTTCCTCGATGAAGCGGTCGAGTTTGCCGAGTTGAACCAGACCGACAGCCCCTTGTAGATCGGTCATCCGGTAGTTGTAACCGAGCAAGTTGAATTCGGGCAGCAGGTACGGGCGCGGTCCCTTGTGGCGCTGCTCTTCCGAGACGCTGGCCCCGTGGTTGCGCAGCATGTTGGCGACATCGGCAAGCCCGGCATCGCTGGTGGTGACCATGCCACCTTCCCCGGTCGTGATCGACTTGCGGGGGTGGAAAGAGAAGGCGGCCGCCAGCCCGAGCGAACCGGCCGGGCGCCCCTTGTAGGTGGCCCCTGCCGCGCAGGCGGCGTCTTCGATGATCGGAATGTGGGACGGGACGACGGCGCGGAGCGCGTCCATGTCGGCACACAGCCCGAAGAGGTGAACCGCGATCACGGCCCGGGTTCTCGGCGTGATGCGGCGGACAACGTCGGCTGGGTCGATATTGTTGGTGCGCCGGTCCACGTCGGCAAACACCGGAGTCGCACCGCAGTAAACGACGACGTTGGCCGTCGCCACCCAGGTAAAGGCGGGCACGATCACCTCGTCGCCGGGGCCGATGCCCATCGCCGCCAGGATCAGGTGCAGCCCGGTGGTGCAGCTCGTCGTGGCCAGGGCATGGGACACCCCATGCCGCTCGGCGAAGTTCTTTTCGAACTCGGCCACCTTGGGGCCCTGCGTCAGCCAGCCGGTCGAAAGCGGTTCGCGCGTGGCCTCCCATTCTTCATCACCCGTAAAGGGCAACGAGATGGCGATCGAACGCTTCTCCATCAGTAGCGCCCCTTGTTGGCATCCCGCCAGGCGATCAGCTTTAGCAACCCTTCGCGCAAACCGTACTGGTACTTGAAGCCGAGATCGGCCTCGGCTTTCTCGGGGCAACCGATGCGATTCTGCACGAGGCGGCGGGCATCGTCGGGATGGTAGGGCTTGTAGGTAACCTGCAACTCAGATTGCTTCAACTCGAGAATGAGATCGCACAGTTGCTTGATGCTGGTTTGTACGCCGGAACCCACGTTGTAGAACTCGTCATTCGCATCCGACTGCAGCGCGAGGACATTGCAGCGGGCGACGTCCTCGACGTCGATGAAATCGTAAGCCTGGGTGCCGTCGCCATTGATGACAGGGGCTTCGTTGGCGTCGATCTTGTTGAGCATGATGGGGATGACGCCCGTATAGGCCGCGGTCTGGTCCTGGTGCGGCCCATACACGTTCATGTAGCGCAGACCGACGTACGACAACCCGTAGCGGTCATGGAAGGCGCGGCACATGGCCTCCCCGGCGATCTTCGATGCCCCGTAGAAGTTGCGGTTCATGAAGGGATGCTCTTCCGTCATTGGCACCTCCACCGCATCACCATACACGGAGGCCGAGGAGGAATAGACGAGGCGCTTGATCTTGTTGCGGACGCAGGCTTCGAGGACGTTGAAGGTGCCTTCGATATTCACGTGGAAAGCCGTTCGCGGGAAATCCTTGCAGTGCAGCAGCCACATCGCGGCGAGGTGGATGACGTGGTCGCACCCGCGCATGGCGTCGTCGAGGAGGTCCGTTTCGCGGATATCCGCGCCGTTCTGGTAGAGGCTGCAGCGGGGGTCGCCGAGGTAGGNGGCGAGGTAGTCGCGCTTGCCGCGCGCGAAGTTGTCATAGACGAGGATCTGGCCAACGTCGGTCTTCAGGAGTTCGCCCACCACATGGCTGCCGATGAAGCCGGCCCCGCCGATCACCAGCACCTTCGCATTCGTCAATGAATTCATTCTGCTTCCTTCAGTTCATCCAGCCCAAGCCGGGCCACAACTTCATCCGCAATGGCCAGACATGACGTCAGGCCGGGGATTCGATGCCAAACAGGTCACCAGCCCTGCCACGCGAACC
Organism: Dechloromonas sp.; assembly: GCA_013693915.1. Classification (GTDB taxonomy): domain Bacteria; phylum Pseudomonadota; class Gammaproteobacteria; order Burkholderiales; family Rhodocyclaceae; genus Azonexus. Next base: position 2,889,386 of record CP059264.1, read on the forward strand.
GTTTCCGCAATCATCCCGACACGATAGCCGTTCTCCCCTGCCCTATCCTGCCCGCCTTTTCGTGAGGGATCGTCTGCAGGCCGACCCTGGTCAGCCGCACCTCGCAGATGAAACGACCGCCCCGGCTCCAACAACCATCGCTTCGACCCCTGTGCTCTTTGGAGAAGTGTGCGCGCCAGGCCGGTCAGGCCGCAGCCTGCGCCATCAGCTTGCCATGCCTGGCGATGCTGCGCCGGATCAGATCCCGATTGGCCTGGGTCCATTCGACGGTGCGGCGCAACCCTTCGCGGATATCCACTTGCGCGGCAAATCCGAGTTCGCGTGCGGCTTTCTCGGTCGAGGCAAAGCGCTTCCCGGAGCGGTCCCAGTCCCGGGCCGGGCGCAGGTCGAGCGGCGTGGTATTGCCGGTGTATTCGTTGATGATCGTCGCCAGTTCAAGGATGCTGGTTTCGCGGCCGGTGGCCAGGTTATATACACCTCCTGCCGCCCCCTTGAGCGCACAGGCCATCAGGCCCCGCGCCATGTCCTCGACGAAGATGAAGTCCCGGCTGGCATTGCCGCCGTTATCCAGGGGCAAGGCCTCGCCGTTCAGCGACCGCCAGATGAAGGTCGGCGTGACGTTGCGCCAGACGGTATGCACGGTTCCCCGCCACTGCCCCGCTCCGAGGATTTCGCGGGGGCCATAGACGTTGGAAAAGCGAGCCTTCACGAACGGCAGCTTGTGCTGCTGGAAATAGTAGTTGCCGTACAACTCGCCGATGATCTTGGAGATCGAATAAGGGCTGTCGTGATAGAGCGTGACCGGCTGATCTTCCGTCGTCGCCGTGGGGGCATCGTAGGTCTTTTCCGCGACCGCACAGGCCGCTGCGGCATAGACCACCTTGTTCAGACCCTTGATATCCTTGAGGCGCTCGAAAAGCTTGAGCGACGTGTAGGTGTTGTTGTCGTGGTCGGCGAAGGGGTCGGCGATCGACGACTGGTTGCCGTGGAAGCAGGCCAGATGGAAAGCGTAGTCGAGATCGCCCGGCAGGGCGGCCAGGATGCGGTCGTCCGTGATCGAGCCAAAGACGAAACGGACGCGTGCATCGGCCGGGATGTTGGCAACATCGGACGAAATGAGGTTATCGACGACGATGATCTCGCGCGGCCCCTGTTCGAGCAGTTGATGCACCAGGTTGCTGCCGACGAACCCGGCGCCGCCGACAACCAATACCCTGGCGCCGGAAAAATTGCTGTCGCTCATGATGGAAACCCTGATTACTTGACTGGCGCCGGCGCCTTGAGATGGGAGAAGACATCGGAGATGCCGTACTTGTCATACCAGGCCAGCTGGCGCCGGATGGTATCGGCAAAACCGACTTGTGCTTTCCAGCCGAAAACCCTTGTTGTTTCGCTGGGATCGAGAGAAACGATCGGCACATCGTCGGCGGCTGGCGGAACGACCGGCACTTCCTTGACCCCGAGACTCAGGTGATCGGTGACCAGATCGAAAATCTCCTTGATCGAATGCGCTTCGCCGCTCGCGATGTTGAAGACGCCGGTCGGTGCTTCGTCCTTGATGGCCAGATCCATGAAGGCGAGGAAATCCGACATGTCGAGGAAGTCGCGCGAGGTATCCGAACAGAAGCAGTTCTGACCCGCCTTCAGGCGCTTGTAGAAAGTCGGGATCGGACCGATCGCGAGGCGCGGGCCGGTGACGTTGGCAATGCGCAGCGACAGCGTCGGCACACCGGAAAGGAGCATGAACTGCTCGCCTGCCGTCTTGGTGATGCCATAGCTGGTAAACGGTGCGGTCGGATGGCTGGCGGGAATCGGCAACTGCTGCGGGCGGCCATAGCACAGCGCCGTCTGGAAATTGATCAGGCGCCTGGCGCCGCATGCCTTGGCAGCCCGCGCGACATGGGCGCTGCCGATGACGTTCGTCCGCGAGTCTTCGACCCAGTCATCGGGATCCTTGTAGGCCGCCGCCGCGTGGATGACGACCTCCGGCTGGAACTGCCCAAAGCTCGCATCGACCAGCGCCTGGTCGACAATGCTGCCTTCCCTGACGGTCAGGCCGGGCACCTCGGGCACGACCTCGCGTTTTCCCGTGGCGAAATTGTCGATCACGAAGATTTCGTGGGCCAGCGGCAGCCAGTGTTCGATCAGGTTGGAGCCAAGGCAGCCGGCCCCGCCGGTAATCAGTATACGCATCGGATGCTCCGCTTACTTCTTGCCTTCGAGACGCAGGTGCGTGTATTCGCCCAGCGTGCCGTGTTTCTGGTAATACGCCATCGCCGCCGACACCGTCTCCTGCAGAGGCGTGAATTCGATCGCCCCGAAATCCTCGAAAGTGCGGCTCGGGTCGAGCAGGATGGAAAAGACGTCATCCGGCCCGAGTTCCTTGACTTCAGCCTTCGGCTTGCCGGGAACGTCCAGCGCGGTGACGACCGCGTCGTAAAGCTCCTGAATGGCGACATCCGTGCCTGAGGAGAAATGGTAGGCGCCGTGCCCGACGCCATCGACTGCCTTGAGGACGACCCGGGCCAGGTCCTTGACGAAAACGAAATCACGCCGGGCGTTGGTGACGAAGCACTGCTTGCCGTCCTTCAAGCGCTGGTAGAAGATCGGCAGTGGGCCGGCGACATTGCGCGGGCCGACGACGTTCGCCAGACGGAAGGTCACGTAGTCGACGCCGGAAAGTTCCAGGTAGAACTCGTTCGTCGTCTTCGAGATCGAATAGCTGCTACTGCCCGGAAGACGCGGATGATCGAGGCGGATCGGCTGTTGCATGGGTTTGAGGCCGTAGCAAAGCGCCGTCTGGAAGTAGATGAAGCGGCCGACGCCGTNGCTTTTTGCACCATCTACCATGTTGGATCCGCCGACGCAGTTGGTCAGGGTATCGTTGTACCAGTCGTCCGGATCCTTGTAGGAAGCGGCGGTATGGACGATGGCATCGGGCTTGAGGTCGCCGACCAGCTTTTCGACGATGGTCTTGTCGGCAATCGTGTCGATGACAACGGTCAGGTTGGGATGGTCGGCCAGGTGTTCGCGACGACCGGTAGCGAGGTTATCGATGACGACGACCTTGTCACCCCGTTCAAGCAACATTTCCGTGATGTGCGAGCCGATCTGGCCGAGACCGCCGGTTACGAGTACTTTCTTCATGACAGTCCTTCCGAATGCTGATTAAAGATGCGATTTCCGGACGATGCTGGACACGATGTTTCGTGCCGCATTCCCGTCTCCGTATGGCGATTTCGGCAAGGCCGGCAATTGGCCGTGCACGCTGTCGTTGAAAGCCTTGTTGATTTCGACCGCGGAAGCGCCGACGAGGCGATTCCAGCCCAGATCAACCGTCTCCACCCACTCCGTTTCATCGCGCATGGTGATGCATGGAACACCATAGAAGAAGGCTTCCTTCTGGACGCCGCCGGAGTCGGTCAGGATGACCTTGGCTGCCTGCTCAAGTGCGACCATATCCAGGAAGGGAACGGGGTCGACCACTTTGACACTGCCAAGTTCTTTGTCCAAGCCAGTATCGGCAAGCAGTTTGCGGGTACGCGGGTGGATCGGGAGAACGACCGGCAAACTCCCGGATATTTCAGCCAGGGCAGCGACGATTTCCCCGAGGCGGGTCGGATCGTCGGTATTTTCGGCGCGGTGGCAGGTCGCCAGCGCAAATCCCCGATCGGCAAGACCCAGGGAAGCGAGGGCCGTGCTGTGCTTCCTGGCCCGCTCGCGGTAGAACAGGGCGACGTCGAACATCACGTCGCCGACGTTTTCCACCCCCGCAGAAATGCCCTCTTTCGCCAGGTTCGCGACGGCGGTATCGGTCGGGCAGAACAGCAGCGTCGAGAGGCGGTCGGCAACGATCCGGTTCACCTCTTCCGGCATGCGCATGTTGAAGGACCTCAGCCCTGCTTCCACGTGTGCGACGGGGATGTGGAGCTTGGCTGCGGCGAGCGCACCGGCCAATGTCGAATTCGTATCACCGTAGATCAGCACCCAGTGCGGCTTCTCTTCCAGGAGTACTTTCTCCACCGCCTCCAGCATGCGCCCGGTCATGGCGCCGTGCTGTCCTCCGGATATTTCCAGATTGTATTTCGGGTGGGGGATGTCCAACTCTTCAAAGAAGACCTTGGACATGTTTTCATCGTAGTGCTGGCCGGTATGAACCAGGATTTCGCTGACCCGGTGGGAGAATTCGTCGCGGATCGACCGGGAAACGGCTGCAGCCTTGATGAACTGGGGTCGAGCCCCGACTATGGTGACGATCTTGATCACTTGCTCAGCGCCTCGATCACCAGCATGACGATCTGGCCCTGCTCCTGCTGCGAGAGATCCGCGCTCATCGGCAGGCTCATGACCCGGCTGGCCATGGTATCCGACGTATTGACACTGCCGCTGACCCGGCTCAGCGCAGAATACGCCGCCTGCCGATTCAGCGGAATGGGGTAATGCACTGCCGTCGGCACTCCTGCCGCCTTGAGTTTGTCCTGAACCTGTTCGCGGTTCTCGACGAAGACCGTGTATTGGGCGAAAACGCTGGTCCGGTCCCGGCGCTGGGACACGACCGGCAGTTTTCCGGCCAGGAGTTCGTTGTAGCGCGCGCCGATCTTCAGCCGCTGCTCGACCTCCCAGTCGAAGCGCTCAAGCTTGGCCAGCACGACGCCGCACTGCAGGGTGTCCATGCGCCCGCCAACGCCGATGCGGGTGTGGACGTAGCGCTTCTCCTGCCCGTGCACGCGGATCTCGCGCATGGCCTTGGCCAGCGCATCGTCGCTGGTGAAGATGGCGCCGCCGTCGCCGTAACAGCCCAGCGGCTTGCTCGGGAAGAAGCTGGTGCAGCCGATGGTCGACAGGTTGCAGCTCTTCCGGCCCTTGTACTCCGCGCCAAAACTTTGGGCGGCATCCTCGATCACGGCCAGCCCGTGGTGGGCGGCGATGACGTTGATTTCGTCCATGTCGGCCGGTTGACCGTATAGGCTGACGGGCATGATGGCGCGGGTCCTTGGGGTGATCGCGGCTTCGATCTTGCCGGCGTCGATGTTGCAGGTATCCGCTTCGATATCGACGAAGACCGGCGTGGCGCCGAGCAGGGCGATGACTTCGGCGGTGGCAACGAACGTGAACGGGGTCGTGATGATCTCGTCACCCGGCCTGACATCGAGTGCCATCAGCGAAATCAGCAGCGCCTCTGTACCGGAGGCGACGGTGATGCAGTGTTTCGCACCCGTGTAGGCAGCCAGCCTGCATTCAAGTTCGGCCACTTCCGGCCCCATGATGTACTGGCCGTGGTCGAGCACCTTGTGTATGCGGGCGTCGATTCGACTCTTGAGCGCCTGATACTGGGCCTTCAGGTCGATGAATTGGATTGCCATTTTTCCCTCAATGCTGCGATTTCGTGACGACTGCTTCGGCAAGGGCCCGCGAGGTGGTCCACTTGCCGCCGAAGACGTTGATCAGTCTTCCCCGGCGCTCGATGACCGATTCCCGGCTGGCCGCGGAAAAATCGGACTTGCTGGCAACAATCGGCCGGATGCCGGCGAAGCTTGAAATTATATCCTGACGGCCAATAACCTCAAAAAAGCAGCGATTGTAGTTGGCGATTAGGTATTCGATTTCGTCGTCGCCGGGTGCGCAATGATCGGGGTCGGCCTGGCTGACTTCGGTGGTGCCGAGCAGGGTATTCTCCCCGTGCGGCAGGACGAACAGAATCCGCTTTTCGCCGGGTACCTGCAGAACGCAACCCTGCTCCAGCTTGCCGGGCACGACGATGTGGCTGCCGCGGATCAGGTCAAGCCGGTAGGCGCTGGCAACACCCGATCCGGCGAGGAGTTTCTCTGCCCATGGCCCGGCCACATTGACGACACGATCATAGCAGCCACTTGGCCCGGAAGTGGAAACCGCCCCTGTCACTGGATCGATGCGCAGGACGGNGGTGCGTTCGTGGATGGTGACCCCCGACGCCCTCGCCCTTTCCGCTGCCCACAGGCCAAGCCCATAGTCATCCATGCGGGCATCCCAGTAACCGTAAGCGCCCAGCAACCCATCGCGTTTGAGGCCAGGAAAGCGTTCGACCACCTGATCGGCACTGTACCAGCGGCCACGCGGAAAGCCGGACCCGCGCGCCAGCAGGTCGTAAAGCCGGATTCCCGCCCCGACCAGCCACCTGGCACGTTCGCCGTTGCGGTGGATCGGGATCAGCAACTCCAGCGGACTGGCCAGTTGCGGCGCCTGCGCGATCCACCACGAGCGCTCCTGGAGTGCCTCGCGAACCAGCCCCAGGTGCCCGTGCTCGAGGTAACGCAAGCCGCCGTGCAGCATCTTGGTGGAGGACCGGCTGGTAGCCGACATCAGCCGGCCCTTTTCAAACAGATCGACCGTGTCGCCACGCCGGGCAAAGGCCCACGCGGTCATGACCCCATTGATCCCGCCACCGATGACCGCAACCTTCATTCAACCGCCAGTGTCGTCCCCGTCAGCTTGTAGGTCTTGCCGGTGATCGGACATTTGGCAGACGCATCGCCCTGCAGCGGCAGGTCGAGCCGTTCGCCATGCTCGCTCATCCAGCCGATCTGCCTGGCCGGCACGCCCGCCATCAACGCGTAGGGCCTGACGTCGCGATTGATGACCGCACCGGCGGCAACAAAGGCGAATTCGCCGACGGTCACGCCGCAGACGATCGTGCAGTTGGCCCCGAGGGTCGCACCTCTTTTCACGGTCGTCACCCGGTATTCGTCCTTGCGATTGACCGCCGAGCGCGGGTTGTGACGTTGGTGAATACCATGCTCGGCCCGCAGAAGACGTCGTCCTCAAGATGCACGGCATCGTAGATGGACACGTTGTTCTGAACCTTGACGTTGTTGCCGATGATGACGTCGTTGCCGACGAAGACGTTCTGGCCAAACGAGCAGCCCTTGCCAATGCGCGCGCCACCGCAGATGTGTGCGAAGTGCCAGACGCGGCTGCCGTCGCCGATGATAGCTCCGTCGTCCACAATCGCCGAGGGATGAATGGTGACTGCCATCTCAGTAGTCCAGCGGCAGTGCAACCCGCTTGCCATCGCGCGCCGACAGATAGGCGGCAATCAGCACCTCCAGCGACTTCAGGCCTTCGCGTCCATCCGTTTCCGGCTCGGCTTCGCCGCGCATGACCTTGATTACGTTGTCGTAATAGAGCGGGTGACCAAAGCCGTAGACCGAGGTGGTATGGTAGTTCGCTGAGGCTATCTGCTCGTCTTCCGGCAGCTTCTCGGCAAATTCCCAGTGCTGAATCTCATTGACCGCAACACCGCCTACGCGCACGGTACCCTTCTCGCCGAGAATGGTGATGCTGCCCTCCAGGTTTTTCGGGTAGGTGAGCATGGTGACGTTCATCGATCCCAGCGCACCCGAACGCCAGCGAACGCTCAAGACTCCGGAGTCCTCGACTTCGATATCGCGCTCAAGCGTCCCGGTATAGGCCTGCATGCTCTCGATCGGCCCGATGAGCCAGTCGAGCAGATCGACGTAATGGCTGGCCTGGTTCATGAAGGCGCCGCCATCGAACTCCCAGGTCCCGCGCCACTTGGCGCTGTCGTAGTACTCCTGAGGGCGCGTCCAGAAGACATTGATGTTGACCATGTAGATGCGGCCGAAACGTTTCTGTTCGACCGCTTGTTTCAACAGTTGCAGCGTGGCATTGCGGCGGTTCTGCTTGACGACGAAGAGGCGCACCCCGGCGTCGTCGCAGGCCTTGACCATGCGCAAACCATCATGCCAGCGGGTTGCCATCGGCTTTTCGGTCATGACATGGCGGCCCGACAGGGCAATTTCGATCGCCTGCTCAGGATGCAAGCCACTAGGGGTGGCCAGAACGACAATGTCGGCCGTCGTGGTCTCGAGCATTTCGGCCAGGCTCAGATGCCCTTTGGCGCCGGTACGCTGGACTGCCTTGTCGAGCGCGGCGCGGTCAACGTCGCAGACATCCACGATTTCGATATCGTCGGCATGCTGCTCCATGGCGCCAAAGTGGTTGGCCGCGATGCGTCCGCAACCGACAAGCGCCATGCGGATCTTGCGGCCGGTTATGGTGGGGTAGTTCCTCATTTCTGTCCTCTCAGAGACGGAATACCGTAAAGCCGGCAGCGGTTGCGGCGTTGCGGTCATAGAGACACTTCAGGTCGGCGAGAACCGGCTTTTCACCTTGACAGAGCGAACGCAATGCTGCGAGAGCCACGTCGCGAAACTGATTGTGTCCAACCGCAACAACCAATGAATCCACCGGATGCGCGGCATCGATGGTTCCAAGGCGGATGCCGTATTCATGGGCAACCTCATCCGCAACAGCCCACGGGTCGGAGACGACCACCCGGACTCCCCAGTTCTGGAGTTCCTGCACGAGATCGGCTACCTTGCTGTTGCGGATGTCCGGGCAGTTTTCCTTGAACGTGATGCCCAGCACGCCCACCGTGCTGCGCGCCACATCGATCCCGTTGCGCAACATCAACATGATGACATTGCGGGCAGCGTAACGTGCCATGTTGTCATTGATCCGGCGCCCGGCGAGGATGACTTGCGGATGATAGCCAACCTCCTCCGCCTTGTGCGTCAGGTAGTACGGGTCAACGCCGATGCAGTGACCGCCAACCATCCCCGGCCGGAACGGCAGGAAGTTCCACTTGCTGCCCGCCGCTTCGAGAACCTCAAGCGTATCGATGCCGAGGCGCCCGAAGATCACCGAGAGCTCGTTGACCAGCGCGATATTCAGGTCGCGCTGGGTATTTTCGATGACCTTTGCCGCTTCCGCCACTTTCAGGCTGGTGGCCGGGAAAGTGCCGGCGGTAATGATGCTGGCGTAGAGTGCGTCGACCGCCTTCGCCACCTCGGGTGTCGAGCCGCTGGTAACCTTCCTGATCCTCGTCAGCGTGTTGACCTTGTCTCCCGGATTGATGCGCTCCGGGCTGTAGCCGCAGAAGAAATCCTGGTTGAACTTCAGGCCCGAGTGCTTCTCCAGAACCGGGACACAAACCTCTTCGGTACATCCCGGAAACACTGTCGACTCATAGATCACGATCGACCCGGCCTTCATCACCTTGCCAACCGTTTCGCTGGCCTTGACCAGGGGCGTGAGGTCCGGGCGATTGGCTTTGTCGATCGGTGTCGGGACGGTGACGATGAAAACGCCGCAATCGGCGATGTCTTCGAGTCGGTTGCTGTAGGAAAGCTGCCTGGCAGCGGCCAAGTCTTCGGACGTCACCTCAAGCGTGCTGTCCTTGCCCGACCGCAATTCGCCAATACGCGACAGATTGATGTCGAAGCCGACGACCGGCCGCAACTTCCCGAACTCGACGGCGAGGGGCAAACCCACGTACCCCAGGCCGATGACCGCAACCTTTTTTCNGTTCAGATTCATGATCACTCCACAGTAACGGATTTGGCGAGATTTCTCGGCTTGTCGACGTCCGTCCCCTTGACCAGCGCCGCGTGATACGAAAGCAGTTGCAGCGGAATGACGTGCAGGATGGGCGACAGCTCTCCATAGTGCTCGGGCAGGCGCAGGATATGAACACCTTCCGATTCCGGGATCTCCGAGTCGGCATCGGCGAATACGTAAAGTTCGCCGCCGCGCGCCTGAACTTCCTTGAGGTTCGACTTAAGCTTGTCGAGCAACTGGTCGTTGGGCGCGATGGAGATGACAGGCATGTCGGCATCGACCAGCGCCAGCGGGCCGTGCTTGAGTTCTCCGGCAGGGTAGGCTTCGGCGTGGATGTAGGAAATCTCCTTGAGCTTCAGGGCGCCTTCCATTGCAATCGGATAGTGGCGACCGCGGCCAAGGAAGAGCGCATGGTGCTTGTCGGCAAAGCGCTGGGCCCAGGCCTTGATTTCGTCTTCGAGTTCGAGCACCTTGTTGACCGCCACCGGCAGGTGGCGCAATTGCTCGATGCAGGCGGTTTCGTTCTGCGTGCTCAGCTTGTTCCGGACCTTGGCCATGACCAGCGTCAACAGGAACAGCGCCGCGAGCTGGGTGGTAAAGGCCTTGGTCGAGGCAACGCCGATTTCCGGGCCGGCGCGGGTTATGAAACGCATAGCGCATTCGCGGACAATGGCCGATTCGGGAACGTTGCAGATTGCCAGGGTCCTGGTCTGGCCCAGGCTCCTGGCGTGGCGCAGCGCCGCCAGCGTGTCGGCGGTCTCGCCGGACTGCGAGATGGCGACGATCAGTTGTCTGGGATTGGGAACGGACGTGCGATAGCGGTATTCGCTGGCGATCTCGACATTGCACGGGACGCCGGCGATCGCTTCGAGCCAGTAGCGGGCGGTGTAGCCGGAATGGCTGCTGGTGCCGCAGGCGAGGATCAGGATCGAGTCGACGTCGGCCAGCAGGCTGGCGGCTTCGGCGCCGAAGATGCCGGGCTGGATGGTCTTGCTGCCGCCGACGATTTCCAGGGTGCTGGCCAGCGCTTCCGGCTGCTCGAAGATTTCCTTCTGCATGTAGTGCTGGTAGTTGCCGAGTTCGACAGCGGCGGCGGAAAGCTGGGAAACATTGACCGGACGCTCGACCGGGGTTCCGTCAAGGCGGGCGATTCTGACGCTTGTCACGGTCAACTCGGCGATGTCGCCGTTTTCCAGATAGACCATGTTGCGGGTGACCTGCAACAGGGCGGAGGCATCGGAAGCGGCGTAGTTTCCTGTCTGGGAGATGCCGAGCAGCAACGGCGAGCCTTCGCGGGCAACGACGACCTTGCCTGGCTGGCGATGGTCGATGACGGCGATGGCGTAGGCGCCGACGAGACGGCGGCAGGCGATCTGGACGGCCTTGAAGAGGTCGGGTTCGGACTTCAGTGTAGCGTCGACCAGATGCGCGATGCTCTCGGTATCGGTGTCGGAGGTAAACACATAACCTTGGGCGCCAAGCTCCGTGCGCAGAGTCTCGTAGTTTTCTATGATGCCGTTGTGGACGACGGCGATCGAACCGGAGACGTGCGGGTGAGCATTGCGCTCGGACGGCACGCCGTGGGTGGCCCAGCGCGTATGGGCGATGCCGGTGATGGACCTAGTGGCGGCCGACGCCGTTTCGAGTTCGGCGACACGGCCGACCGAACGCACCCGCACGATGCTGTCACCCGAAATGACTGCCAGTCCCGCCGAATCGTAACCCCGGTACTCGAGCCTTTTCAGGCCTTCAACGAGAACAGGCACAATGTTGTTGCCGGCTGCTGCCGCGACGATGCCACACATGGAATAGACTCGCCTAAAACTATTTATTATAGCAGTTTGCGCCCCTCCAGCCAGCGCACCAAGCGAAAGACCGCTACTCCGGCCGAGCCTTTCCAGCCGCCCTCAGGAGCACACCATTCCGGTCCTTGCCTGAAAGAATCGGCCCCGCTGCCGCAAAGGGCCATTCGATGCCGATGTCAGGGTCATTCCAGGCAATGCAGCGTTCATGGTCAGGGGCGTAATAGTCGGTCGTCTTGTACAGAAATTCCGCCGCCTCGGTGAGGGTCAGGAATCCGTGAGCGAATCCCGGAGGGATCCACATCTGCTTCCTGTTCTCCGCGCTGAGGGTCTCGCCGACCCAGCGCCCGAAGCTCGGCGAATCCTGGCGAATATCGACTGCCACATCGAAGACTGCCCCCAGAACGACGCGAACGAGCTTGCCTTGCGCTTTTGGGGCCACCTGATAGTGCAATCCGCGCAGCACGTTCTTCTCGCTCCGGGAATGGTTGTCCTGAACGAAATCCGGATCGAGGCCGGTCGCCTGACGAAAGGCGTTGCGGTTGAAACTCTCGAAGAAGAAGCCGCGCTCGTCACCGAAGAATCTGGGCTCGAGGACGAGGACGTCGGAAATCGCCGTCTGAATCACTTTCATCAGAACACACGNCTCCCTGAGCACACTGATCAGATACTGGCCGTATGGGTTCTTCAGCATTGGTTGCGCCAGCTTTTCGAGTGAAGCGGCATCTATGTAACCCTGGCGGTAGGCTATTTCCTCGGGACAGGCAACCTTCAGGCCCTGACGCTTTTCTATGGTGGCGATGAACTGGCTGGCGTCGAGAAGGCTCTCGTGGGTGCCGGTATCGAGCCAGGCATGCCCGCGGCCCATGACCTTCACGCTGAGGGCTTCTCTTTCAAGGTAAGCCCTGTTAATGTCCGTGATCTCCAGTTCGCCACGCGGTGAAGGCCGCAGGTCGCGGGCGATTTCGAGGACGGCGTTGTCGTAGAAATAGAGGCCCGTGACCGCGTAGTTTGACTTGGGCGCCGCCGGTTTCTCCTCTAGGCTCACGGCTTTGCCATCCCCGTCGAATTCGACGACGCCATAGCGCTCGGGATCCTGCACATGGTAGGCAAATATGGTCGCGCCATTGGTCTGGGCACTCGCTTCCTTGAGGTCGCCGGCGAACTCGTGGCCGTAAAAGATATTGTCGCCCAGCACCAGGGCGCTGTGGTCGTCGCCGACGAACCGGCGACCGATGATGAAAGCCTGGGCCAGGCCATCCGGGCTGTACTGAACGGCATAGCTTATGTTGAGACCCCACTGGCCGCCATCGCCCAGCAGTTGCTCGAAGCGAGGCGTATCCTGCGGGGTGGAAATGACGAGGACTTCCCGGATTCCCGCCAGCATCAGCGTGCTCAGCGGATAGTAGATCATCGGCTTGTCGTGAATCGGGAGCAACTGCTTGGACACCGCCAGGGTCACCGGGTAAAGGCGGGTTCCGGAACCGCCGGCGAGGATAATGCCCTTGCGCTTCATGGCCGCTCTCCATAGTTCACCGGACCCATTTCAGGTAGGCGCCACTGGTCACATTCTGCACCCACCCCTGATTGTCGAGATACCACTGCACCGTCTTGCGGATGCCGGTCTCGAAGGTCTCGGCCGGCTTCCAGCCGAGTTCGCTTTCGAGCTTGCGGGCATCGATGGCGTAGCGGCGGTCGTGGCCCGGGCGGTCGGCGACGTAGGTGATCTGCTCCTTATATGGCTTGCCGTCGGCGCGCGGGGCGAGCTGGTCGAGGATGGCGCACAGGGTGTGGACGACGTCGAGGTTGGGCTTTTCGTTCCAGCCGCCGTTGTAGACCTCGCCAACCCTGCCCGCTTCCAGCACGCGGCGGATGGCGCTGCAGTGGTCCTTGACGTAGAGCCAGTCGCGGATCTGCTGGCCGTCGCCGTAGATGGGTAGCGGCTTGCCGGCGAGGGCGTTGTGGATGACGAGCGGGATGAGCTTTTCCGGGAAGTGGTAGGGGCCGTAGTTGTTGGAACAGTTGGTGGTGAGCACCGGCAGGCCGTAGGTGTGGTGGTAGGCGCGCACGAGGTGGTCGCTGGCGGCCTTGCTCGCCGAGTACGGGCTGTTGGGTTCGTAGCGGTTGGTTTCGCTGAAAGCCGGATCATCCTGCCCGAGCGAGCCGTAAACTTCGTCGGTGGAGACATGGAGGAAGCGGAAGTTGTTTTTGGCCAGGTCTTCGAGGCTGTTCCAGTAGGTGCGTACGGCTTCGAGCAGGCGAAAGGTGCCGACGATGTTGGTCTGGATGAAGTCGTCCGGGCCGTGGATGCTGCGGTCGACGTGCGATTCGGCGGCAAAATTGATGACGGCGCGCGGGGNGTGCTCGGCGAGCAGTCTGGAGACGAGGTCGAAGTCGCCGATGTCGCCCTTGACGAATATGTGGCGGGCATCGCCCTGCAGCGAAACGAGGTTCTCGAGATTGCCGGCGTAGGTGAGCGCGTCGAGATTGATGACGGGCTCGTCGATCGCTGCCAGCCAGTCGAGGACGAAATTGCTGCCGATAAAGCCTGCCCCACCCGTTACGAGGATCATTGCATCGACCTGCTATCTTGGTGCGGCGGATTGTACCGCAGCGCCGGAACCCCTTGTAATCCGTATGGCTGCGGACTTGTCGCTGATGCTCTTGCCAACTCGCCTTGCACCAAAGTCGAGACACTTGCGACGCACCACCGAGGAAACTTGGTAGGATTCGCCCTTCGCGTCGGAAAACAGATGGCTGCAGACCTCGAACGAGATCAGAATCAGCACCCGGCTCGTTCCTTTCGGACCGAATCAACACCTGGAGCAGACCCCAGTGCAGCACGATAGCCCTCGCCTGAGAGCCAACAACTTTGACCTTCTCAGACTACTGTTCGCGGGAACCGTCTGCGTGGTTCATGTTCTGGCNCTGTCCGGATTCGGCGACCTGGAGCCGATTACGCGATTCCTGTCAGCGGGGATGGCCGTGAAAGCCTTCTTCGTGGTCAGCGGCTTCCTTATCTTCATGAGCTTCGAACGCTCCTCCTCGCTCAGGGCATACGCCCTGAAACGGGTCCGCCGTATCTATCCGGCCTATTTCACCGTGGTAATGCTCTGTGCCATAGGTCTTGTGGCGGTCAGTTCATTGACCGTCGCGGATTATTTCTCCTCGGCATGGGTCAAGTATGTCATCGCCAACCTGCTCTTCCTGAATTTCCTGCACCCGACGCTGCCCGGCGTTTTCGAGGCCAACACGATACCCGAAGTTAACGGCGCACTCTGGACGCTCAAGATCGAGGTGATGTTCTATCTCTCGGTCCCCCTGTTTGTTCTTCTCTTCCGACGCTTCTCGCATTTCTCGGTGATTCTCGTCACCTACTGCGCGTCAGTTGCCTATTTGATGCTGATGACATCGATCGCCGAGAGTACCGGATCGGAATTGTATGTACGGCTTGGCAGACAACTCCCTGGGCAGCTTTCCTATTTCATGGCCGGCGCCTTNTTTTATTATTTCCTGCCTCTGTTCGAGCGAAAAAGCGCCTACTTCGTGGTTGCGGCCGTCATCGCTCTCGCCATCAACTCCAGGTACCCGATGCCGTTCTTCGAACCGTTCGCCCTGGCCGCCCTCGTTTCCTTCTTCGGTTTGTTCCTGTATTTGGGGAACTTCGGCAAGTACGGAGACTTTTCCTACGGCGTCCACATTCTGCACGTCCCGATCATTCAGCTTCTTCTGGTATCCGGCTGGTTCAGCGACCGCCCGTGGACCCTCCTGGGCACGTCCGTTTTCCTGACCACAATTTGCGCCATCGCCATGTGGCACATGGTTGAAAAGCGCTTCCTCTTTCGCAGCAGCCATTACATCGTGGCGGTATCCGCCGACGGAGAGAGCGCGGCAAACCCTTAGTTCCGCCACTCCGCCTGTGCAGGTCGGCCGTGGCATTTCTTCATCGGTCAATCCGCCCGCACCCGCAGGAAACTGGCGAAGCGTGGCAGCCCCTTGCGTGTGAGGTCGTGGTAACGATAAGTCACCGTGGTGCCGAGCGGCGGCGGGGCAAGGCGCTGCTGGTCGGTGAAGCCGGTGCCCAGCGAAAATTCCCGCCCGTCGTCGGCACGGACGCGCAAGGCGCCCATCCTGCCGGCATGCCTGCCCTTGCCTGGAACGTAGCCGATGACGACCGCTTCGGCATCTTCCCAGGGTTTCATCTTGAGCAGGGTATCGCTGCGGCCGGTTTCGTAGGGCGCGTCGGCTCGGTGCAGCATCAGGCCTTCACCGCCCGCCTTGACGACCTCTTTCATGCGCTTTTCCAGGCTGTTGCGGTCGACCACCCTGAACTGCTCGATTTCACGCAGCCACGACACATTCGCCTGTCTGACCGTTTCACGAATCCGTTCGGCACGCTCGGCAAAGGTGCCGGGCGCACCCGGCAGCTCGAAGATCATGTAGCGCACCTGCCGCCATTCGGCATCGTCGGGAACCTCGCGCCGAACGATGCCGGCGAGCCGTTCAAAGGTTCCGCGGCCCATCCAGAGCTCCCCGTCCAGCGGCTGCATCGGCAGGCCGGCGAGGAACCAGGCGGGGGCGTTGATCGTCTTGCCGCTGCGGAAGCGCAGGATCTGGCCATCCCAGATCGCGCGCACGCCGTCGAGCTTTTCACTGACGAGATACTGTGCAACGTCGACCTGATTGCGATAGACCTCGGCGAGGAGGATGGCCGGGGCTTCGGCACCCACCGGGATGGCCGGGAGCGCCAGGATCAACACCAGAACCAGCGTGCGCAACACGCTGATCATCTCAGCCCTTGTCCGCCCACTCGCGCCTTGCCTGCCTGGCAACACCGAATATCTCTTCGAGGCGCTCGCCATCGTTGCGTGCCAGCGCCACGCGCAGGTCGTCGAGCTGGGCGCGGTAGCTATCCAGTTCGGCCAGCAGCGCGTCGCGGTTGGCGAGGCAGATGTCGCGCCACATCTCCGGGTGGCTGGCGGCGATGCGCGTGAAGTCGCGGAAACCGGAGGCGGCAAAAGTGAAGAACAGGTCGGCGTCCTCGCGCACTGCCAGATCGTGAACCAGCGCAAACGACAGCAGATGCGGCAGATGGCTGACCGCGGCGAACACCCGGTCATGCGCTTCCGGCGTCAGTTCGTAGATATCCGCCCCACACAACGACCAGGCACGCTTGATGTGGTCGAGGGCATCGTCGGTGTTTTCCGGCAGGGGCGTGACGACGACCTTCCGGCCCCGGTAGAGATCCCAGCGCGCCGCCGAAGGGCCGCTGTTCTCGGCGCCGGCGATCGGGTGCGCCGGCACGAACTGGCTGATCCTCTCGCCGAAGGCTTCGCGCGCAGCGGCAACGACGTCGCCCTTGGTCGATCCGCCGTCGGTGACGATGGTATTCGGGCCGAGGTAGGNGGCGATGCGCCCGAAGATCTCCGGCATCTGCGCCACCGGCGTTGCAACGAGCACGATGTCGGCGTCCTCGATCTCGTAGGTCGGGTTGATGCCGGCGCGGTCAATGACGCCGAGCTCCTGCGCAACTCGCAGGGTCGATGGCGTGCGACCGAAGCCGACCACCTCCTCGACTGCCCCGGCCTCCTTGAGCGCCAGCGCGAACGAGCCGCCGATCAGGCCGGTGCCGAAAACGACGACCTTGCCGAATTCGGGCATCTACAGCGCCTTCTCCAGCGCTTCGAGAAAACGGCCGTTCTCCGGTTCGCTGCCGATGGTGACGCGCAACCATTCCGGCAGGCCGTAGCCGCCGATCGGCCGGACGATGACGCCCTGCTTGAGCAACTTCTGATTCACGCCCGCCCCGTCGCCGGCGCGGAAGGTGACGAAATTGCCGTGCGACGGGATGTGCTCGAGGCCCAGCCGCTTGAGGCCGGCGACGATCTGCTCCATGCCGCGCCGGTTGAGTTCGTAGCTCTCGGCGACGAACACATGGTCGTCGAGCGCGGCGATGGCCGCGGCGATCGCCAGGTTGTTGACGTTGAACGGCTGGCGCACGCGATTCATCAGGTCGGCGATCTCCGCCGATGCCAGCGCATAGCCGACGCGCAATCCGGCCAGCCCGAATATCTTCGAGAAGGTGCGGGTGACAACCAGGTTGGGAAAGTCGCTGATCCAGGCGGCGGTATCGACCCGCTCGGCCGGCGGCAGGTATTCGTTGTACGCCTCGTCGAGAACGACGACCACATCCTGCGGCACCGCCGCGAGAAAGGCGCGCACTTCCGGATAGGGAAGGAAGCTGCCGGTCGGGTTGTTGGGGTTGGCGATCCAGACGATGCGCGTGTCGGGCCGGATGGCGGCACGCATGGCGCTCAGGTCATGACCATAGTTCCTGGCCGGTGTCGCGATCAGTTCGGCTCCGGTCGATAGCGTCGCCAGCGGGTAGACCGCGAAAGCGTGCTGGGCGAAAACCGCCGAGCGACCCGGCGCCAGGAAAACCCGGGCGATCAGGTCGAGAACGTCGTTGGATCCGTTGCCGAGGACGACCTGGTCCCGGCCCACCCCGCAACGCTCGGCGACGGCCGCAATCAGTTCGAACTGGTCCGGATAGCGCTCGCTGCCGCCGATCGCGGCCTCGACCGCCCGCTTCGCCTTCGGGCTCATGCCAAGCGGATTTTCGTTGGACGCCAGCTTGACGATCTTGTCGACCGGCATGCCCATCTCGCGGGCCAATTCGCTGATCGGCTTGCCCGGCTGGTAGGGTGAAATGGCGCGAACATAGGACAGCGCTTGTTCAACGAGGCTCATGAGCGGNNCTCCTCAATAGACGGCGACCGGGTAGGATCCGAGGATCTTCAGATAGGCGGCGCGACTGGCAAGTTCGTCCAGTGCGGTCTTGACCGCCGGGTCGTCGCGATGGCCGTCGACATCCACGTAGAATACATATTCCCACAGCGCATGCCGGGCCGGGCGCGACTCCAGGCGCGACATCGAAACGCCGGCATCGGCGAATGGCAGCAGCAGTTCATGCAGGGCGCCCGTGCGATTGGGCGCCGACATGATCAGCGAGGTCTTGTCGCGACCGGAGGGGCCGGCATCATGCTTGCCGAGCACCAGGAAGCGCGTCGTGTTGTTCGGCTCGTCCTCGATGTTCTCGACAAGGCGTGGCAGGTTGTAGCGGGCGGCCGCGGCTTCACCGGCGATCGCCGCCGCGCCCGCCTCGTCCGCAGCATTCTGCGCCGCCTGCGCATTGCTGCCGACGGGTATGCGTTGCGCGTTGGGCAGCATGCGGTTCAGCCACTCGTGGCACTGCGCCAGCGACTGGGCATGCGAATAGACCCTGGCGATCCCGCCCAGATCGGTCTCTCTGGACAGCAGGTGCTGGTGAATACGCAGCACCAGCTCGCCGCAGATCCTGAGCGGGGTCGCCAGCAAAGNGTCCATCGTGCGGCCGACCGCGCCTTCGGTCGAGTTCTCGACGGGGACCACCGCATATTGCGCATGCCCCGACTCGACTTCGCGGAAGACATCGTCGATCGAGACCTGCGGCAGCAGGCGGGCCGCGTGACCGAAGTGCTTGGTCGCCGCCGATTCCGAGAAGGTGCCGAGCGGGCCGAGAAAGGCGATGCCCAGGGGTTCTTCCAGCGCCAGGCAGGCCGACATGATCTCGCGGAAGAAGAAGGTGATGTTTTCGCCCGGCAGCGGGCCGGGGTTGGCCTCCTGCAGGCGGCGCAGCACCTGCGCCTCGCGCTCGGGACGGTAGATGTGTCCCGCCTCGCCGTGCGCTGCCTTGATCTCGCCGACTTTCTGCGCGCAACGCGCGCGCTGGTTGAGGAGGCGCAACAGTTCGGCGTCGATGCCGTCGATTTCGGCACGGACGCCGGCCAGTTGCTTCTGCAGTTCGTCACTCATCGGCCTCTACCCGTTGCGTTTGGCGAAGTCGTTCATGAAATCCACCAGAACCTGCACGCCTTGCAGCGACACCGCATTGTAGATCGAAGCGCGCATGCCACCGACCGACTTGTGGCCCTTCAACGATACCAGTCCGGCCGCCTTCGCTTCGGCGAGGAACCCGGCGTCGAGCCGGGGATCGGCCAGCGTGAACGGGACGTTCATCAGCGAGCGGCAATCGGGATCGACCGGATTCGCATAGAAGCCGGCGGAAGCGTCGATGCATCCGTACAAAATGCGCCCCTTTTCGGCGTTAACCGCAGCGATGCCTTCCAGTCCGCCCTGCCGCTTGAGCCACTGGAAGACGAGACCGGCGACATAGATCCCGTACGTCGGTGGCGTATTCAGCAGCGAGCCGTGCTCGGCCATCACCGCGTAGTCCATGACGCTCGGAATCGCCAGCGGCGCCATGCCGAGCAGGTCGCGGTGGACGATGACCAGCGTCAGGCCCGAGGGGCCGATGTTCTTCTGCGCACCGGCATAGATCAGGCCGAATTTCTCGACCGCTACCGGCCGCGACAGGATATGCGACGACATGTCGGCAACCAGCGGCACGCCGGTGTCGGCAATGCGCTCGGCGCTGATCTCGACGCCGTGAATGGTCTCGTTGGTGCACAGGTGCAAGTAGGCGGCAAAGGGGTCGAGCCTGATCTCGTCAGCCACCGGCAGACGGGTGAAGTTGCTCGCCTCGGTGGTCGCCGCGCAGCGGACAGTGCCCGGGCTTGCCGCCACCCGCCGTGCTTCGCTGAAGGCCTTCTTCGACCACGAACCGGTGACGATGTAGTCGGCCGAACGCCCGGCCAGCAGGTTCATCGGGACCTGCGCGAACTGCAGGGTCGCCCCGCCCTGCAGGAAGAGGACCTCGTAGCCGGGCGGAATGGCCATCAGTTCGCGCAGGTCGGCTTCGGCCTGCTCGATGATGCCGGTAAATTCCTTGCCACGATGGCTCATTTCCATGACGCTGCACCCCACGCCATGCCAGTCGAGCATTTCTTCCCGCGCCTGGCGCAGGACTTCTTCGGGAAGGGCTGCCGGCCCGGCGCTGAAATTCCAGACCCGGCTCATCATTCCTCCCCGGCAGCCTCGCCCGCCGCTTCGCCCGAAGCTTCGCGCAGCGCGCTGCCGTTGGCTTCCGGTTCGCTGTCGATGTCGCCGACGTTTTCGACGATCTTTTCCAGCCCGGCGAGCTTTTCGCCATCGTCCAGCGCTATCAGCGTCACGCCCTGTGTCGCGCGGCCCATGCCGCGGATCTCGGCAACGCGGGTCCGGATCAGCACGCCGCCGGTGGTGATGAACATGATCTCGTCTTCATCGCGCACCAGCTTGGCGCCGACAACGATCCCGTTGCGCTCGCTGTCGGCGATGGCGCGCACGCCCTGGGTGCCGCGCCCGGAGTGGCGGAAATCGGCAAGCACCGTGCGCTTGCCGAAACCATTCTCGGTCGCCACCAGCACGGTCTGCTGATCGCTCTCGGCGACCAGCAGCGAAATCACCGACTGCCCCGGCTGCAGGCGCATGCCGCGCACGCCGCGGGCGCCGCGACCCATCGGCCGGACATCCTCCTCGTCGAACCAGACCGCCTTGCCGGCGTCCGAGACGAGCACGATGTCGCTCTGCCCCGAGGTCAGTTCGACACCGATCAGGTAATCGTCGTCGTCGAGCGCGACGGCGATGATGCCGGCCTTGCGCGGATTGGAGAAGTCGGACAGCGGCGTCTTCTTGACCGTGCCCATCAGCGTCGCCATGAAGACATACTGGTCGTCGGAGAATTCCTTGACCGGCAGCACGGCGTTGATCCGCTCGCCTTCCTCCAGCGGGAAGAGATTGACGATCGGCTTGCCGCGGCTGTTGCGGCTGCCCTGCGGCGCCTCGTAGACCTTGAGCCAGTAACAGCGGCCACGGTTGGAGAAGCACAGGATGTAATCGTGGGTGTTGGCGACGAATAGCTGATCGACGAAATCCTCGTCCTTGATCGCCGCCGCCTGCTTGCCGCGACCGCCCCGCCGCTGGGCGCGGTAATCGGTCAGCGGCTGGGCCTTGATGTAGCCGCCGTGCGATAGCGTCACCACCATGTCCTGCGGGGTGATGAAATCCTCGATGCCGAGTTCCTGCGTGTGCAGGACGACCTCGGAACGGCGCTCGTCGCCGAACTGGTCGCGGATGGCGGTCAGTTCGCCGACGATTATCTCGGTGATGCGCTCGGGACGGGCCAGGATGTCGAGCAGGTCGGCGATCCTGAGCATGACCTCCTTGTACTCGCCGACGATCTTGTCCTGCTCGAGTCCGGTCAGGCGCTGCAGCCGGAGTTCGAGAATGGCCTGCGCCTGGGCGTCGGACAGCCGGTAGCCCTGTTCCGAGAGCCCGTATTCCGGCGCCAGCCCTTCGGGACGCGAGGCGTCGGCCGCCGCGCGCTGCAACATCTCCTCGACCACCGGGCTGCGCCAGGTCCGTTCCATCAGCCCCCGCTTGGCGTCGGCCGGTGTGGCGGCCGCCTTGATCAGGGCGATGATCTCGTCGACGTTGGACAGCGCGACGGCCAGGCCTTCGAGGATGTGGCCACGCTCGCGCGCCTTGCGCAGTTCGAACACGGTGCGCCGCGTCACCACCTCGCGCCGGTGCGCGAGGAAACATTCGAGCATCTGCTTCAGGTTCAACAGGCGCGGCTGGCCGTCGACCAGCGCGACCATGTTCATGCCGAAGGTATCCTGCAACTGCGTCTGCTTGTAAAGGTTGTTGAGGATGACCTCGGCGACTTCGCCGCGCTTGAGCTCGATGACGACGCGCATCCCCGACTTGTCCGACTCGTCGCGGATGTCGGAGATGCCCTCGATCTTCTTCTCGTTGACCAGCTCGGCCACCTTCTCGATCAAGGTCTTCTTGTTGACCTGGTAGGGTATCTCGTCGATGACGATGGCCTGACGATTGCCCTTTTCCATGTCCTCGAAATGCGTTCGGCCGCGCATGACGACGCGCCCGCGGCCGGTCCTGTAGCCCTCGCGGACGCCCATGATGCCGTAGATCAGCGCGGCGGTCGGAAAATCTGGTGCGGGAATGTATTCGATCAGTTCATCGATGCTGAGGGCGGGGTTTGCCAGCAGCGCCAGACAGCCGGCAATCACCTCGTTCAGGTTGTGCGGCGGAATGTTGGTCGCCATGCCGACGGCGATGCCGGCCGAGCCGTTGATCAGGAGGTTCGGGATGCGCGCCGGCAGAACCAACGGCTCGCTTTCGGAACCATCGTAGTTCGGTCCGAAATCGACGGTTTCCTTCTCCAGGTCTTCAAGCAACTGGTGCCCGATCCTGGCCATGCGCACTTCGGTGTAACGCATCGCCGCTGCATTGTCGCCATCGACCGAACCGAAGTTGCCCTGGCCGTCGACCAGCATGTAGCGCAACGAGAAGTCCTGCGCCATGCGGACGATGGTGTCGTACACCGCCGTATCGCCGTGCGGGTGATACTTGCCGATCACGTCCCCGACGATACGTGCCGATTTCTTGTATGCCTTGTTCCAGTCGTTGGAAAGCTCATGCATCGCGAACAGGACGCGGCGGTGCACCGGCTTCAGGCCGTCGCGCACGTCGGGCAGCGCCCGGCCAACGATGACGCTCATCGCGTAATCGAGATAGGAACGCCGCATCTCGTCTTCCAGGCTGATCGGCAGTGTTTCTTTGGCGAATTGATCCATGTCTTGCGTCCGCGCAGCCCGGGCAGCGCTGCTATTGGTCGAATCGAGTGCAATTTGTTATTTTAACATGCCACACACACCAAGTCAGACGCCGTTGTCCATTACAACCACTCGCCAATTCATCGACCTGCTGATCGAGCCACGCTGGATCGCTGCGGTCGACCCCGATGTGACGCTCAGGAACCATGCCGTTGCCGTGCACGCCGGACGGATCGTCGCCGTCCTGCCGAGCGGCGAGGCGCGCGACCGCTTCAGTCCGGGACGACGGGTCGTGCTCGAGGACCACATCCTGATCCCCGGCCTGGTCAACCTGCACACCCATGCCGCGATGTCGCTGATGCGCGGCCTGGCCGATGACCTGCCGCTGATGGACTGGCTGCAAGGGCACATCTGGCCTGCGGAATCCGCCAACGCATCGCACCAGTTCGTCCTTGACGGTACGCGCCTGGCCTGCGCCGAAATGCTACTGGGCGGCGTGACCTGCTTCAACGACATGTACTTCTTCCCGGAAGCGGCTGCCAGTGCCGCCAGGGAACTGGGCATGCGCGCCCTGCTCGGCATCACGGCGCTGGAGTTCCCGACNCCCTACGCCAGCGACGCGGACGACTATCTCGACAAGGGACTGGCGGTCCGCGANACACTGGCTCGCGGACCCCTGATCGGCTTCTGCCTCGCTCCTCACGCCCCCTATACGGTCGCCGACGCAACCTTCGCGCGCATCGTCACCGTTGCGGCACAACTCAACGTGCCGATTCACTGTCACGTCAATGAAACCCGCCACGAAGTCGAGGAGAGCCTGCGCCAGCACGGCGTCACGCCGCTCATGCGCCTGCGCCGCCTGGGCCTGCTCGGCCCCGGGTTCATCGGGTGCACGCCATCCACCTTGACNGATGGCGAGCTCGAACTGCTCGCGGCAACCGGATGCAGCGTCGCGCATTGCCCGACCTCGAACCTGAAACTGGCGAGCGGCGTTGCCCCTGTGGCGCGCATGCGACGGCTCGGCATCAACGTCGGCCTCGGAACCGACGGCGCTGCCAGCAACAACCGCCTCGACATGTTCGGCGAAATGCGCCTTGCCGCGCTGCTGGCCAAGGTCAGCAGCAGCGATGCCAGCGCGCTGCCCGCCCGCGAGGTGCTGCGCATGGCCACGCTGAACGGGGCGATCGCACTCGGACTCGGTCACGAAATCGGTTCGATAACNCCCGGCAAGGCGGCAGACCTGGTCGCTGTCAGACTCAAGGGGCTGAACACCACGCCCTGTTACGACCCGGTGTCGCACCTCGTCCATGTCGCGGGGCGTGAATGCGTGACGCATGTCTGGGTGGCAGGGAAGTGTTGCGTAGAAGACGAAAAGCTCTCCTGGAGTCGCCAAAATGACTTGGAATCGGCAATCACCCTATGGCAGAATAGGCTCGAGGTCAGTAGTGGATCCTGAAAACAGGGCGCTACACGGGTAAAATAGTTTGCTAATTTTCTTCAACGAGGGAAAACAATGATCAAGAACATTGCCAGGAAATCTCTTCTTGTGGCGCTGCTGGCCGGTATTGGCTTCGGCGCCACCGTCGCTCAGGCGCAAGAGCGCGTGTATGTCATCGACCAGCGCGACGTCGTCGCCCTGAGCGGCTTCGGCCTGTGCTGGCGTACCGGCTACTGGACCCCGGCGGCTGCCGCCAGNGATCCGGCCGGCTGCCAGTGCGACAAGGACCTGCTGCCGAAGGAAGTCTGCGAACCGCCGGCTCCGCCTGCTGCTGCCGCGCCGAAGCCCAGCGGTGAGAAGATCACCGTCGCCGCCGACGCCCTGTTCGACTTCGACAAGGCGACGCTGCGTCCGGAAGGCAAGGCCAAGCTCGACGAGCTGGTCGCCAAGGCTGGCGCCATCAAGCTCGAGGTGATCCTGGTCGTTGGCCACACCGACCGCATCGGTTCCGACGCCTACAACCTGAAGCTGTCCGACCGCCGCGCCGCTGCCGTGAAGACCTACCTGGTCTCCAAGGGCATCGAAGCCAACCGGGTNCACACCGAAGGCAAGGGCGAGAGCCAGCCGGTCACCGGCGACAAGTGCAAGAAGATGGGTCCGGAAAACGGCGCCAACAAGAAGCTGGTCGCGTGCCTGCAGCCCGACCGCCGCGCCGACATCGAGATCATCGGCACCAAGTAAGCCGCCGCGCTTCAACAAAAGCCCTGCTTCGGCAGGGCTTTTTCTTTCCATTTTCAAACCGACATTCAAGGCCGAACATGCTCAACGCCGATCCAGCCGAACTCGAAAAGTTCGGCGACCTCGCCCATCGCTGGTGGGATCCGAACAGCGAGTTCAAGCCGCTGCACGACATCAATCCACTGCGCCTCGACTGGATAGACAGAGCCATCGGCCTGCCTGGCAAGCGCGTCCTCGATGTTGGCTGCGGCGGCGGCCTGCTTTCCGAGGGTATGGCGGTCCGCGGGGCCGAAGTCACGGGAATCGATCTCTCGGAGAAGCCGCTCGGCGTCGCCCGGCTGCACCTGTTGGAAAGCGGCCAGAAGGTCGATTACCGCAAGATTTCCGCCGAGCAGATGGCCGAGGAGATGCCCGCCGCCTTCGATGCCGTGACTTGCCTGGAAATGCTCGAGCACGTCCCCGATCCGGCAAGCATCGTCGAATCCTGCGCCCGCCTAGTCAAACCCGGCGGCCAGGTCTTCTTCTCGACCATCAACCGCAATCCGAAGGCTTACCTGCTGGCTGTCATCGGCGCTGAATACCTGCTGCAGATGCTGCCCAAGGGCACGCACGACTTCGCCAAGTTCATCAAGCCGTCCGAACTGACGCGCTGGTGCAAGCAGTCCGGCCTCGAGCCGGACGAACTAGTCGGTATGACCTACAACCCGCTGACCCGACACTATGCGCTTGGTCGCGATACCGACGTGAATTACCTGGTGCGCGCCACACGCGGTGTTNNTGACGCGGTTCTTTTCGACCTCGACGGCACGCTGGCCGACACCGCGCCAGACCTGTGCGGCGCGATGGGGATCTTGCTGGCGGAAGAAGGTCGACCGCAACAGGCTTTTTCCAGCTTGCGCCCCCATACCTCGCAGGGGGTGCGCGGACTTCTTGGCAAGGCTTTCGCCATCGACCCCACCCACCGGGATTATGGGCGCCTCTCCTCGCGCTTTCTCGAGATCTACGCCGGCAGATTGTGCGAGTTGTCAACGCTTTTCGACGGAATCCCGGCGCTGCTCGACGCGCTGGAAACGCGCGGGCTCGCGTGGGGCATCGTCACCAACAAGCGGGCGCGCTACACCGATCCGCTGGTCGCCGCACTCGGGCTCAGCCCGCGCACGCAATGCGTGGTCAGCGGCGACACCACCGCCGCCGCCAAGCCATCGCCGCTGCCGATCCGGCATGCCTGCACGCTGCTCGGCTGCTCGCCGCTGCGCACACTGTACGTCGGCGACGACCGCCGCGACATCGTCGCCGGGCAGGCTGCCGGAACCCTGACGGCGGCAGTGTCCTACGGATATCTGGGCGACGGCGGTCCGCTCGCCACCTGGGGCGCCGATTTCATCGCCGACCACCCGGCCGATCTGGCCGGATTCCTGTTCAGCGCAGGCGCGCCGAGATGAGCAGGTTGCGCGGTGTCAACCGGCGCTCGCAGAAACGGCGAAGTTGCACCGCGTATCCGTCGTCCTCGAGCCGGACGGCAAGGTCGAGCGCCAGCCAGACCTCGAGCGGACGGCGGAACGCGTGGCGCACGATGGAAAGCCGCATTACCTCGCGCTGGCGCTGCCAGCCACGGCGTTCGAGTTCATCCATGTCGCTCGCCGCGGGGACCGCCACCTTCTCGCGCCGCGCCATCAGTTGCATGAATTCGCCGAAGCTGCCGCGTGACCAGGCGGCGGGCACCGGGCGGAAGCGGCGATACCCGTCGCTATCGTCATGCAACCGGCGCCACGTATCGAATCCGAGCTTCCACGCCATTTCCCGGTCGCGCTGGCGCAGCTGGCGGGGCGCGGCGGTCACCGCCTCGGTCACCGCCATCCTGGCGTCGTCACCGCTGACCGCGGTCAGCAACGGGCGCGATAGCGTCCGGTAGTTTCCTTCTATCCCGAGATGGTAACAGCAGGGCACCACATCCAGTGCGCCCAGACCGGACGGAGCCGCACGCGCGACCAGCGCGCGGTGCAGATGGCCGCAGGCATGCAGGGCCACCGCGTGCTGGCCGCGATCCAGGCAGGTATCGGGCAGGGTCGCGTCAGCCACCACGAAATCCTGTTCGACGCCGGCGCGTGCCGCCAGATCCCGGCCATCGGCACACAGCGCCGGATCACTGTCCACTGTGGTCACCGCGACCTTCCATTGCCTGGCCAGCAATCGTCCCAGATGACCCTTGCCGCCGCACCAGTCGATCACGGGAAGGCCCGACCCATCGACGGTCGCGGCAAACGCCGCGATCTGCGCCCGCTTGCGTCCGGGGATCTCCCGGTCCCAGAAGCGGTCATGGTGCGCGAACGATTTTTCCGGCCGACGGCCACATCGGCGAGTTCAGGCAGCACCGCCACCGCGGGAAGATGACGGGCAACCAGGGCCGCCGCCGCCTCGCCGTCGTCGGCAAGCCGCGCCTGCTCGCCATCGTCGAGCGCCAGCAGGTCGGCCGTCAGTGCTGGCCAGCGGCGGCACCAGCTAGGGCGAATCTCGCGAAACGGCTGCGCGTGCCAGAGTGGCCGGTACTCCGACAGGACACGATCAAGCTCCCGCTGGCGCGCGGCAAGATTCATCTGACGGCAGCCTGGCGCTCCCTTCGCCGGTAACCGACAAGAGCGGGAACGATCGCCAGCAGAATCGCGGCAAGTCCGAGGACAAGCGGCCAGAGCACCGGCCGGTTCCATTCGCGGCGGGCATTGGCGCGGTCGACCGCATCGATGCGCTGATACTTGAGGATGTTGTTGCCAACGTCGCTCGGCTTGCGGTTCTTCAGCCAGCGATGGGCCAGCGTGTAGCTTTTCGGATGGAGGCCGAAGTCCCACGGCGCATCTTGGTGCAGGATGCGATTCATGGCGCGGATGAGATGCAGGCGTTCGGGGGTGTTGTCCATGTTCTTCATCGCGGCAAACAGCCGGTCGAACTCGGGATTGGCGTAGTTGGAAGCGTTCTCGCCGCCCGTCGCGACCTTGCCTTCCCGGCCGTCGAGCAGGAAGAAGAAGTTCTCGGGATCCGGGTAATCGGCATTCCAGCCGAGATAGTAGAGCTGGACGTTCCCCTTGCGGATCTTGTCCTGGAAGCGGTTGAAATCGGTGGAACGCACGACCAGTTGCACGTGGATCTTGGCGAACTGCCGGGTCAGCCAGTCCAGCCGCGATTTTTCGCCCATGCCGCCGCCCGTGGTGTCGAGGTTGACCACCAGCGGCTCACCGCTCTTCTCGTCGCGCCCGTTCGGGTAGCCGGCATCGGCCATCAGCTTTCTGGCGACGGCGACCGGCTTGCGCTGCGGCTTGCCGTCCACCCAGTCATAAACCACCGAATTGAGTCCCTCTTCGCCGCCCTCGTAGCCGAAGATGCCCGGCGGCAGCGGGCTCTGGGCAGGTATCCCGCGGCCATTCTGGAAGATCGAGATGTACTCCTCCTGGTCGATGGCGATCGATATCGCCTGCCTGAGCCGGGTCGCGCGCTCGTTCAGCCCGCCGACGACCGGGTCGAGCATGTTGAACCCCAGGTAGAACGTCGCAATCTTGACCGAGGTCAGCAAGCGTATTCCCTTGTCGCGCATCTCGTCGGTCAGCGCCACGTCGCCACCGACATTGACGCGAACCGCCTGATCGAAACTGTCCGAGGAAATGCCCGAGGCGTCGTAGTATCCCTGCAGGAACTTGTTCCAGTACGGAATCGCCTCCTTTTCGCGGGAGAAGACGGCCTTGTCGATTAACGGCAGTGGCTTGCCGCAATCCGCCAGCAGGCCGGCCTCGCGGTCGCCCGCCTCGCCCTCGCAGGGATACGTCTGGCGGCCGTCAAAATTCGGGTTGCGCGAAAGGACCATACGGCGGTTCGGATCGTTCTCGCTGAGCATGAACGGCCCGGTGCCGACCGGCCACCAGTCCAGGGTCAGGTTCTTCGCCGCCATCCCGGGCTGCGCGAAGAAGCGGTCGACCTCGCGCGGCACCGGGGCGAAGAAGGGCATCGCCAGCCAGAAGACGAACTGCGGATACTTGCCCTTGATGCGGATGTGCCACACATGGCGATCGACTTTTTCGACCCCGGACAGCGGATAGGCATCGAGGTCGATCCAGGGATCGGCCGGATTGGCCTTCGCAGCCTTGCGCAACTCCTCTCCCAGTTCGCGTGNACCGATGATCCTGTCGGCCATCATGCCGAAGATCGGCGAATGGATGCTCGGCAGCGCGAGGCGCTTGATCTGGTAGATGTAGTCGTCGGCAAACAGTTCGCGGCTGCCGGTCTGCGGAAAATCACCGATCTTCGCGCGCCCGGCGGCGACGTCATTGCCCAGATAAAGCGGCCTCCCCTCGGCATCGAGGGCAAAGGCCGGGTGCGGCTGATAGCGGATCCCGGGCTTCAACCTGAGTTCATAGACGCTCTCGGCAATCATGTCGACCGGAGCATCGGCGCCCACTTCGCGACCCAGCGCATCGAGAAAGCGCGGCTGCGGCACCTGCTCCAGGGTTCCCGGGATCAGTTGGTAGGGGCGCTTCAGGTAGTGGTACTGCAACGGCGGCTCGTAGATCTGCGCCGTGAAGGTAATTTCGTCTTCGCTGTAGGACTGCGCCGGATCGAGATGCTTCGGCCGATCGGTGAAGGCGGCATAAAGGACGTTGCTCTCGACATCGGCCGCCGGATAGGGATCGTTCCACGCCTGGCTGCAGCCGGCGAGAGCGCCAATCAGCAGGAATTGCACGAGTATTTTCTGCATGCCGCGAAGTGTAACAACTTGACCGCACGCCTGCCCATTGCCGACAATTGCCGGATTCCGGAAAAGAGGAGACGAACCCATGCTCGATGCGAAAGTTCACGACTTTACGCTGCCCGCCACCGGCGGCAGCGACTTCAGCCTGGCGGCACAGGCAGGCAAGGTCGTCGTCATCTATTTCTACCCCAAGGACAGCACGCCGGGATGCACGACCGAGGCGCAGCAGTTTCGCGACCTGTACCCGCAGTTTGTCGCGGTCGACGCGGTGATTCTGGGCATTTCCCGGGACAGCGTGAAGTCGCACGAAAACTTCAAGGCCAAGCAGTCGCTGCCCTTCGAGCTCGGCTCCGACGCCAGTGAAGCCGTCTGCAACCTGTTCTCCGTGATCAAGATGAAGAACATGTACGGCAAGCCGGTCCGCGGCATCGAGCGCAGCACCTTCGTCATCGACCGCAGCGGCGTCCTGCGCCGCGAATGGCGTGGCGTGAAGGTGCCCGGACATGCCGAGGAAGTTCTCGCTTTCATCAAGACCCTGTGAATCCCGACCAATGCACCGTGCCATGACGCGCAAGCCCGCAACCGCCAGGAAGCCCGCCGTCACCAAGCTTTTCGTACTCGATACCAACGTGCTGATGCACGATCCGAGTTGCCTGTTCCGCTTCGAGGAGCACGATATCTTCCTGCCGATCATGACGCTGGAGGAACTCGACAGCCACAAGAAAGGCATGTCGGAGATTGCCCGCAACGCCCGCCAGGCATCGCGCACGCTCGACGATATGC
This sequence comes from Dechloromonas sp., assembly GCA_013693915.1. Taxonomy (GTDB): domain Bacteria; phylum Pseudomonadota; class Gammaproteobacteria; order Burkholderiales; family Rhodocyclaceae; genus Azonexus. The sequence goes on from CP059264.1 coordinate 2,919,836, forward strand.
TGGTCAACGATGGCGTCGATATCGACGAGGGCATCGACCTGTACGGGCCTTCGGGCAAGCTGGCAAGCGGTCGCCTCTACCTGCAGACCGAAGCGATCAGCGCCGAATTGCCGCAGGGACTGCCGACGTCCAAGGTCGACAACCAGATCCTTTCGGTCGTCATCCACCTCCAGAAGAAGTTCCCCAAGCGGCCGGTCATCCTGGTGTCGAAAGACATCAACATGCGCATCAAGTCGCGCGCGCTCAACCTGCTCGCCGAGGATTACTTCAACGACAAGGTGCTCGAGGACACCGACATCCTCTACACCGGAACCCGCGCCCTGCCCGGCACTTTCTGGGAGGAGCATGGCCAGGGGATGGAATCCTGGAAGAAGGAGACCAGGACCTACTACCGGGTCAATGGACCGCTGTGCCCGCAGCTGCTGGTCAACGAGTTCGTCTGGCTGGAAAGCGACGGTTTTGCCGCAATCGTCAAGGAGACCGCCGGCACGGCGGCGGTCCTCGAAACACTGGTCGATTACACGCATCCGAGGAATGCCGTCTGGGGCATCAACGCGCGCAATCGCGAGCAGAACTTCGCCCTCAACCTCCTGCTCAACCCGGAGATCGACTTCGTCACCCTGCTCGGCCAGGCCGGCACCGGCAAGACGCTGCTCACCCTCGCCGCCGGCTTGACCCAGGTGCTGGAAAGCAAGCGCTTTGCGGAGATCATCATGACCCGCGTCACAGTCCCGGTTGGCGAGGATATCGGCTTCCTGCCGGGGACCGAGGAAGAGAAGATGGCGCCGTGGATGGGGGCGCTCGAGGACAATCTCGACGTCCTGACGCATACCGAGGACAGCGGCAGCCCGTATGGCGGCGACTGGGGCAAGGCGGCCACGCAGGACATCATCCGCTCGCGGATCAAGGTGAAGTCGCTCAACTTCATGCGCGGCCGCACCTTCCTGAAGAAATACCTGATCATTGACGAGGCGCAGAACCTCACGCCCAAGCAGATGAAGACCCTGATCACCCGGGCCGGCCCCGGCACCAAGGTCATCTGCCTCGGGAATATCGCGCAGATCGACACGCCGTACCTGACCGAGGGCAGTTCCGGCCTGACCTACGTGGTCGACCGCTTCAAGGGCTGGCAACACTCCGGTCACATAACGTTACAACGCGGCGAGCGTTCCCGCTTGGCTGACCACGCTGCCGAGGTGTTATAATCTGTCCCAACAACTACAGGGGCCGTGTCAGCGACACGGCCTTTTCGTTTCAGCCACGGGTTGTCCCCGCCGGAGGAACATTTGAAACGCCGCGATTTTCTTGCCACTGCCGTTGTCCTCTCGCTGTTGTCCGGCGAAGCGATGGCGGCAAAGAAGAAGTCTGACGCCAAGCCGGCGGCGAAACCCGCCTCGAGGAGGTCATCGGGCAGCCGCAGCAACGCCAAGCCTGCGGCCGCGTCGGCCCGGCCACAGGGTCCGGTCGCCCACACCGCCGAAGATCCGATCATCGAAAAGCCGCCCCAGGGAACGTCCGCCAGTCGCCTGCCACCGGTCAAGGCAGCCGAACCGCCGGTAAATTGGCTGACCTACGAGGTTACGACCAGCGTCACGGTCAAGGGCGCATCCGGGCAGACCCGCCTGTGGCTACCCCTGACGCTGAATCAGGACACCCTTTTCCAGCGGACCCTTGGCCACAGTTGGGACGGCAATCCGAAGCTTTCCACCATGCGCCGGCTACCCGACGGTGACCTTGAAGTGTTTCATTCCGAATGGGCCGACGGCAACGACGCACGATTCCAGGTCAGGACGCTGGTCACGACGGCGGACCGCCATTTCGACGTCGCCAGGCGTACCGTCGCACCCGAGCGCGAGGATATTCTCCGGCGGAACCTTCAGTCTTCCCAGCGCATTCCCAACGACGGCCTGGCCCATCAACTGGGCGAAAGGATCGTCGGCCGGATCAAGGATCCGGTAGCACAGGCCAAGGCGGTCTATGACTGGGTCGTTGACAACACGATCTACGATCCCGCATTGCCCGGCTGCGGCGGCGGCAACATCAGCCAGCAGCTGGCACGCGGGCAGTACGGNGGACGCTCGGCCGACATCAACGGCCTGTTCGTAGCGCTCTGCCGCGCCATCGGCATTCCGGCACGCTGCGTTTACGGTTTGCGTGTCGGGCCCTCGCGCCTTTTCCGCAGTCTCGGACTGAACGGTGAAGACGCGACCCGTGCCCAACACGTCCGGGCGGAGTTCTACATTCCCGGCTTTGGCTGGATTCCGGTCGACCCCAGCGATGTCCGGCGAGCGATGGCGATGGAAGGGCTGTCGGATCGCGACAGCAAGCTGCTGTCCCTGCGCAAGATCCTTTTCGGCGTCTGGGAAATGAACTGGATCGCCTTCAACGTCGGAAGCGATGTCGAATTGCCCGGTCGCGAGACCAGAATCCCCTTCCTGCTCTTCCCGCAACTTGAATCGCGGGGAGTGCTGCGCGACGGCACCGACCCCGCTGGCTTCGAATACACGATAAACGCGCGCCGCCGCGTCGAACTCTAGTCTTCCCGGACTGACAGTCAGTGGCCGGGGCGCCCTGACCCGCCACTGGCTAGACTCTCGAAGCGCGTGTATTCGCCGAGGAAGGTCAGCCTGACCGTGCCGGTCGGCCCGTTGCGCTGCTTGCCGATGATCACTTCGGCAATGCCCTTGTCCGGCGTGTCGGGCTTGTAGTATTCCTCGCGATACATCATCAGGATCACATCGGCATCCTGCTCGATGGCGCCCGACTCGCGCAGGTCCGACATCATCGGTCGCTTGTCGTTGCGCTCCTCGACCTTTCGCGAAAGTTGCGACAAGGCGACGATGGGCACCTGCAATTCCTTGGCCAGCGACTTGATCGCCCGCGAAATGTCCGAAACTTCGGTAGCCCGGTTCTCGCCCTGACGATTGCTGCTCATCAACTGGATGTAGTCGATGACCACCAGGCCGAGCTTGCCCCCATACTGGCGTGCCAGCCGTCGCGCCCGGGCGCGCAGGTTGGCCGGCGTCAGGCCGCCGGTTTCGTCGATATAGATGGGCGCCTCATGCAGCTTGCCCAGGGCAAAGGAGAGGCGCGACCATTCGTCATCGGTCAGGCGTCCGCTGCGCACCCGATGCGAATCGAGGCGGCCGATCGACGCCAGCATCCGCATCGCCAGTTGCGTCCCACCCATTTCCATCGAGAAGATGCCTACCGGCAGCCCCGTATCGACCGCGACGCTCTCGGCGATGTTTAGGGCGAAGGCGGTTTTTCCCATCGACGGCCTTCCCGCGACGATGATCAGGTCGCCGGCCTGAAAGCCCGATGTCATCCGGTCAAGATCGACATAGCCGGTGGGAATACCGGTGATGTCAGACGGATTGTCGCGGTCGTGGAGTTCCTGGATGCGCTCGACGACCTGGGTCAGCAAGGGATTGATGTGGACGAAACCATCGCTGTGGCCGGCACCGGCTTCGGCAATGGCGAAGATCTTCGCCTCCGCCTCGTCGAGCAGGGTTTCGGCATCCCGCCCGAGCGGGTTCAGCGCATCACCGGCAATCTCGTCGGCTGTGGCGACCAGTTGGCGCAGGACAGCCCGTTCGCGAACAATCTCGGCGTAACGCCGGATGTTCGCGGCCGACGGCGTGTTCGCGGCAAGTTCGCCGAGGTAGGCCAGCCCGCCCGTCTGTTCGCCTTCGCCCGCGGCATCGAGCGCTTCGGCAACCGTGACGACGTCGGCCGGCCTCGATCTCTCGAGCAGACTGCGAATCTGCCGGAAAATCCGGCGATGCTCGTCGCGATAGAAGTCGCCGTCGGTGACCAGATCGCCCATCCGGTCCCAGGCCTGGTTGTCGAGCAACAATCCGCCAAGGACCGACTGCTCGGCTTCGATCGAGTGCGGCGGCACCCGGAACTGGGCAAGCGCGGAGTCGCTGGCGGCGTCCTTCTGGAAGCGCTGGTTCATGTGGCCAAGTTTAAATTAAAAGGCCCCGCGCTTGCGAGGCCTTCGGTCACGCCGGGCAACCCGGTTCAGCCGGAAACGACCGCCACGGTGATGCTGGCCGTCACGTCAGCATGCACCACGACGTCGAGCGTAAATTCGCCGATCGTCTTCAGCGGGCCATCCGGCATGCGGATGGCCGACTTGTCGACGTCGAAGCCGGCAGTCTTGAGCGCTTCGGCAATGTCGGCATTGCCGACCGATCCGAACAGACGACCGTCCATGCCGGCCTTGCGGGCAACGGAAACCGAAAGGCCCGCCATCTTGTCGGCAATGCCTTGAGCCGCATCGCGCTTTTCGGCGGCAATCCTTTCCAGTTCGGCGCGCCGGGCCGCAAATTCGGCCAGAGCGGCCGGCGTCGCGCGCTTCGCCATGTGCTTCGGGATCAGGAAGTTGCGGGCGTAGCCGTCGCGGACTTTGACGATGTCGCCAAGGTTGCCGAGGTTGATCACCTTCTCGAGCAGAATGATTTGCATGTTTCGTCTCCCGGGAATTATTGATGGTTGTCGGTGTAGGGCAGCAGGGCCAGGAAGCGGGCGCGCTTTATCGCAGTGCCCAGCTGGCGCTGATAACCCGCCTTGGTGCCGGTCAGCCGGGCGGGCATGATCTTGGCGTTCTCCTGGATATACTCCTTCAGGACATCCACGTCCTTGTAGTCGATCTGTTCGACCTTTTCCGCCAGAACCGGCAGAACTTGCGGCGCTTGAAGAGACCGCTACCGCGCTTCTTTTTCTTGTCGTCTTCCTTCTTCTTGAAGAATCGAGCCATTTTCATTTCCTTCCAAAATTCGATTGAATTCACATGCAGCACGGGCGTCTTGCTGTTGCGGCTCCTGGCCGCGAGAAAGCCGGTCACATTGACTGCCCCGCCGAGGGATACCGCCTGAAGCCAGCGGGCGGGTTCGCCCAGGGCCAAGACAGCGATTTCCACCTCCACCAGGCGCTCTGCACCGCTTTCGGTCTGCGCGGAGCTATGTTGCAGCCATCCTTCGCTGACCGGCACTCCGGCCGGGGTATAGCGCAGAGCCTTGCGCTCGACCAGCTTTCCCGAGAGTTCGATGCAGTTCAGCCGCTCTTCCCGTGCGGACTGGCTTCAGGCAGCTGCCGCTTCGGTCGACTCGGCCGGAGCCGCGTCACCAGGCATCATTGACCGGGACTTCTCCTCCTTCATCATCGGCGAGGGAGTCGTCACCGCAGCCTTCATCTTGACGGTGAGGTGGCGCAGCACGGCATCGTTGAACTTGAACGAGTGCTCGAGTTCGTTCAGCGTTTCGCCGTCGCACTCGATGTTCATCAGTACGTAGTGGGCCTTGTGGATCTTCTGGATCGGGTAGGCCAACTGGCGACGGCCCCAGTCTTCCAGGCGATGGATCGCGCCACCCTTGGCGGTCACGATGGAACGGTAGCGCTCGACCATGCCGGGCACCTGTTCGCTCTGGTCCGGATGGACGATGAAACAGATTTCGTAATGACGCATGCAAACTCCTTATGGGATCAGCCCCCGCCATGCGAAAGCGGTGGGGCAAGGTTGAAAAGCCGGCGATTATAACAACTATCGCCGGCCTTCGGTCAAAACGCGGTATTTTGTTGATTTGTCAGAAGCTGTCGTCGGCCATTTCCAGCGCGCCGGTCGCCCCGCCAATCACCGATTCCGCCAGGCCGCCGGCCTGGGTCAGGAAATGATCGGCAAAGAAGCGGGTCGTCGCCAGCTTGGCGGGCCAGAACGGATCGCCGTCTCCGGCCGCGATTCTGGCCCGGGCAATCACCGCCGCCCGCCCAAGCTGCCAGCCGCCGGCAACGATGCCGAACAAGTTGAGGAAGGGCACCGCCCCGGCATGAACCGCCTTCGGGTCGCCGGAAAAATTGGCCACGATCCAGAAAACTGCCCTTTCGAGGGCGTCGACCGCGGCAAGCTGACGAGTGCCGACACCCGCGAGATCGCCGTCCAGCCCGGCGGCAGCGGTCCGCATTTCGCCGATCACCGCGATAATGGTGGAACCCTGCTCGCGGGCAATCTTGCGGCCGATCAGATCGTTGGCCTGGATGGCCGTCGTTCCTTCGTAGATGGTCGTGATGCGGGCATCGCGCAGATGCTGGGCAGCACCGGTTTCCTCGATGTAGCCCATGCCGCCGTGCACCTGAACGCCGAGCGAAGCGATGTCGATCGAGCTCTCGGTGCTCCAGCCCTTGACTACCGGAATCATCAGGTCAGCGAAAGCCTGCGCCCGAGCACGTTCGCCGCCATCCGGCGCCTGGTGCGCATTGTCGAGGGCGGCGGCGGTGACGTAGGCGAGCGAGCGCATCGCCTCGATGCGGGAACGCATTGACATCAGCATGCGGCGGACATCGGGGTGACGGATGATCGGCACCTTCGGGCCGCCACGAACACCTACTTCGGTGCCCTGGACACGCTCCCTGGCATAGCCCACGGCCCGCTGATACGCCCTCTCGGCATCGCCCAGACCTTCCAGACCGACATTGAAGCGGGCGGCATTCATCATGATGAACATGTACTCGAGGCCGCGATTCTCGGCGCCGACCAGCGTGCCGATGGCCCCGCCATGGTCGCCGAAGGCCAGCACCGCTGTCGGACTGCCATGGATCCCAAGCTTGTGTTCGATCGAAACGCAGTNGACATCATTGCGCTCGCCCGGGGTGCCATCCGCCTTGAGCATGAACTTGGGCACGACGAACAGCGAGATTCCCTTGACGCCTTCCGGCGCATNCGNGGTGCGCGCCAGCACGAGATGGACGATGTTTTCCGTCATGTCGTGCTCGCCGTAGGTGATGAAGATCTTCTGGCCGAAAATCCGGTAGGTGCCGTCGCCGACCGGCTCGGCGCGACTGCGCACCGCTGCCAGATCGGAGCCGGCGGTCGGTTCGGTCAGGTTCATCGTCCCGGCCCATTCACCGGATACGAGGTTCGGCAGGTAGGCCGCCTTCTGTTCGTCGCTGCCGGCGATCATCAGCGCCTCGATGGCTCCCTGGGTCAGCATCGGACATAGCGAGAAGGCATGGTTGGACGCCTTCCACATTTCGCTTACCGCTGTCGACAGCAACCGCGGCAAACCCTGCCCGCCGAATTCCGGATCGCAGCCGAGCGCATTCCAGCCGTTGTCCACGAACTGCCGATACGCCTCCTTGAAGCCCGGCGTGGTGGTGACCACGGTGTCCTTCCACTTGGCGCCATCCTGGTCGCCGACGTAATTGAGGGGCGAAAGAACGCCGCCGGCAAACTTCGCCGCTTCTTCGAGAATCGCATCGACCACGTCCGGAGTCGCTTCCTCGAAACCCGGCAGCGACGCGACCTGATCAAGACCGGCGAGATCCTGCATGACAAACCGGATGTCCTTCAATGGGGCCAGATATTCACTCATGATGTAGAAGACTCGCTTTCAATCTTATTTGACACTTCCTTCAACTCGACCAGGAAAAGGATGTCGCTGATCACCGGCAACGAGAAGCCCAGACGCGTGCCGCCCCGGTTGTCGCGCAGCAGTTGATTCAGGTATTCGATGGCGCTGCCGTCGTTCCAGCGCATGAGAACCTGTTCCGTGATCGCCGGCATGCCCTCGATGCCTTCGGCCCTGGCACCGGCAAGCTGGTTGCCAGCGGCCACCGGCTCGGTATCGAGGATCACGTCGACCGGCCCCTCGCTCGCGGGCTCGACCGTCTGCTCCCACCTCTGCACCTCGACGTTGAAATTCCTGTTCAGGTCGCGGGCAACCTTTTCGAATTCCTTGCGCATTCCCGCCATCCGGTAAACCTCGAGGAGCCGGATCCATGGCTTGAGCGCTTCCTGCGGATTGCTGTCGATATACTCCTGGAGCGCCTGGGCCGCACCCTTCACGCGCCCGAAGGAAAGCATGATTTCAGCAAGTTCCATGACCGGATTGGCCTCGAAATGCTCGTCGACCGTAGCCGCCGAAACCGACATGATCGAGTCCAGCCGCGACGGCGTCCCGGCAGCCGGTGCGGGAGCCGCCGGCGCTTCGGCATCGACTTCGAGCTTCATCGGCATTCCCATGGCTACAGGGTCTACCCGCAGATCGACGCCACCCCGCTCCTCGCGCTCATCCTTCCGCTGCGGGTCAACCTCGACATCTGCGGTCACGTTGCCGGCCATCGCACCGTCGGCGCGGCCCCGGGAATTTCGCCAGAACAGCCAGCCAACGACAGCCAGCACCGNCCCCAACCAGCGCGCCGAAAAGCGTGTTGTTCGAGCCTCCGGAGCCAACGCTGGCGGGCACTGTCGCGACGGCCNGGCTCCGGCGCCGGCTGCGCCGGCTTGGCCTCAGGCTGCGGCGGCGGCCCGGCCGCCGGCGTGGCGGTCGGGGTAGCGGCCGCCAGNTTCGAGCTTCTGCGTCAGTTCGGCGGCACGCTGCTGCAACTCGCCAACCGTCGCCTCCATGCTCTTGATCTTGTCGTCTGCCGGCGCCATGCCAGCCTGAGCGACCGGAACCTTCGCCGGTTCCAACGGTTGACTGGTCACCGTGGCCGGCACCGCTGCCGATCGAGCAACCACCGCCTGCCGTGGAGCCACCGCAGTGCGGGCAGGTTCCGCCGGCCGTCGCTGCGCCGGCGCTGCCGCCGGCGCGCGGACCGGAGGCGACGCATCCGCGGTGCGGCCGAGCGGCGGCGATGGAANAACGACGAACTCGCGGACGACGTCGTGCCCGCATGAGACATATACCACCACCGCAAGCACGGGGTCGGCAAGCGGCACGCTTGAACGAATTTCAAGAACCGGCGGATGGCCCCTGCGAACCGAGAACGTCGCCTGCTTCAACCAGGGAAGATCATCGTCGCCGGCAGGTTTCTTGAGACGGAAGCAGCTGGAATCGAGCGAACCCGCCCCCGCGCCCAGGATATCAACCTCGAAGCGCGGCTTGTCGCCCAGCGCCGCCTTCCCTCTGAGTTCGCCGAGGCCGATGGCAGCCGCCTCCCNCGACAGCGCAATCAGCGCGGCAACCAGGGAAGAACGAAAGATGGATTGATTCACCGTTTCAGACCCCAATGACACTAAATCCTACGAATTGTAGTACCTATTTGTTGGCCAGATATATCGAATCGTCAAAAGTCAAGACCCAGCCCGGACGATAGATGACGAAGAGGGTGATCAACATGCCGCTGAGCCAGGCTTCCGAAAACCCGAGGAGCACAAGATACGGCAGATACTCGCTGACCAGATAGTCCCATTCGTAGGCGCCGGCCATGGCCACCAGGCAAGTTGCCGCGACACCGACACCAAACACCGCAAGGAACGCCCCGAGGAAGCCGTTGATGAAGACATAGATGAAGAAATGCCGAGGCAGGAAGCTCAGGGCCAGCCGATGGACCGCCTGACTGATCGTCACCCCGACCCCCATCAGGAGCGCGTTGATTGCAAAGCTGAAGTACCCAGCTTCACCGTTGAGGGTAACGCCGAGAACGACGAGCGAAAGGCCGACGAACGCCAGGTGGGGACCGAAGCTGAGGGTAAAGACCGTGGCCCCCAGAAGGTGCAGCGAGAGGCCAGGCTTGACCCCCGCCTTGAGACTCCACATCAGCGTCAGCAAGACGATCATGCCGAGCCACACGTTCCACTGCTCGGACTCCTTGAGCATCGCCCACGGCGCGCGGAACAGGCTGCGGGCAAAGAGCGGCAACCAGACAGCCCACGCCGCCCAGTACCAACCCTCGCCCAGCAGTGTATCCGGCAGATTCACACGACCATTCTAGCCGACGGCTGCCTCGAGTTGCGGAACCGCTTCGAACAGGTCGCCAACGAGACCGTAGTCCGCCACCTGGAAGATCGGCGCATCGGGATCCTTGTTGATGGCGACGATGACCTTCGAGTCCTTCATCCCGGCCAGGTGCTGAATCGCCCCCGAGATGCCGACCGCGATGTAGAGCTGGGGCGCGACGATCTTCCCGGTCTGGCCGACCTGATAGTCATTAGGCACGAAACCGGCGTCGACCGCAGCCCTTGACGCCCCGAGCGCTGCACCGAGCTTGTCGGCAAGCGGTTCGAGCAGCTTGTGGTAGTTCTCGCCGCTACCCATGCCGCGTCCGCCGGCAACGATGACCTTGGCTGCGCCGAGTTCCGGACGTTCGGACTTGGTCAGTTCGCGGCCGGTCAACGTCGTCTGCGCGGTATCGGCCGCGCCAGCGATACTTTCGACCTGCGCCGAGCCACCGCCGGCGACCGCATCGAAGGCAGTGGCGCGGACGGTGATCACCTTGACCGGGTCGGCGCTCTTCACCGTCGCCAGTGCGTTGCCTGCGTAGATCGGGCGAACGAAGGTGTCGGCGGATTCGATGCCGCTGATTTCGGATATCTGCCCGACGTCGAGCTGCGCCGCGACACGCGGCAGGATGTTCTTGCCGAAGGGGCTGGCCGGAGCGAGGATGTGCGTGTAGCCCGCCGCATTGGCAACGACCAGTGCGGCGAGGTTCTCGGCTGTCTGGGCTGCGTAGTGAGCGGCGTCGGCCACCTTGACTCTGGCGACACCCTGCAGACCGGCCGCCTGCTGGGCGGCGCCGGCGCAGCTGGCTCCGGCGACGAGGACGTGGATCTCGCCACCGATCCTGCCGGCGGCGGCAACCGTATTGAGGGTGGCGGCCTTGAGGCTGTGGTGGTCGTGTTCGGCGATAACGAGNNAATGGTCATTTAGATCACCTTGGCTTCGTTCTTCAACTTGTTGACGAGTTCGGCGACATCGGCAACCTTGACGCCGGCCGAGCGCTTGGGCGGTTCGCTGACCTTGAGGACCGTCAGGCGGGGNGTGACATCGACGCCGAGTTCGGCTGGCTTGACGGTGTCAAGCTGCTTCTTCTTGGCCTTCATGATGTTGGGCAGCGTTGCATAACGCGGCTCGTTGAGACGAAGGTCGGTCGTAACCACCGCTGGCAGNCGAGATCTCGAGGGTTTCGAGACCGCCGTCAATTTCGCGCGTGACCGTGGCCTTGCCGTCGGCGATGGCGACCTTGGAGGCAAAGGTGGCTTGCGGCCAGCCGGCCAGCGCCGCCAGCATCTGGCCGGTCTGGCTGGCGTCGTCATCGATGGCCTGCTTGCCGCAGACGACGAGTTGCGGTTGCTCCCTGTCGCAGAGCGCTTTCAGCAGCTTGGCGACAGCGATCGGTTCGAGTTCGACGTCGGTTTCGACGAGGATCCCGCGGTCGGCGCCTATGGCCATTGCCGTGCGCAGCGTTTCCTGGCAGGCGGCGAGCCCGCAGGAAACGGCGATGACCTCGGTGGCGATGCCCGCTTCCTTGAGCCGGACCGCCTCTTCGACGGCGATTTCGTCAAAGGGATTCATGCTCATCTTGACGTTGGCCAGATCCACACCCGTGCCATCCGCCTTCAGGCGAATCTTGACGTTGTAGTCCACTACCCGTTTCACGGGGACGAGAATCTTCACAAAGCGCTCCTTTCCGGTCGGTTGATTTTGTCAGTGTCTTTTTACTACAGATTGTCACCTGTTTGACAGAGTGCGCATCATTGCGCACAATGTCCATACCGTTTCGTATGGAGTGCATACGGTACCGTATGGAAACCCGTTCTGTCAACCCCGGACCNCGACCGGTCCGCCGCAAGCTGGCGAGTCCGCGGGCTCAGCTTGACCGCGGAAACTGGATCGAAAGCGCCATCGACGTACTGGCCCGCGATGGCGTCGGAGGTCTCCGCATCGAAGTTCTTGCCAAGCGTTGCGGCGTCACCAAGGGCAGCTTCTACTGGCATTTCAAGGATCGCCAGGATCTGCTCACGGCCATGCTCGAATACTGGAAGGAAGGCCGCATTCGTGACATCGAGAAGACAACGTCGGTAACCCCGGGCAGGGAGCGCGAACAGCTTCACTTTGCCATCGAGGTCTACGGCGCCAGTCGCAACCGCAAGGGGATGGCGATCGAACTCGCGGTTCGCGACTGGGCCCGCCATGACCCGCAAGCGGCGACATTCGTCGAGGCGGTCGATCTCTACCGACTCGAATGTACCCGCAGGCTGTTCGTCGCCGCCGGCATGACGGACGCAGAGGCCAAGAGCCGCAGCCTGCTGCTCTATGCCTGCGTCTTCGGTCTGTCACTGATGCACTACACGCATTTCGACGATCATCTTGAAGACCTGAAACAGCGGATCGCCGAACGCATCGTCTCAGCCTGAGCAGGCCGCGCCCTTGCCCTCCCTCGAGGCTGACTCTTCCCAGGTCACGATCTCGTGCGCCAGTTGATCGACTGCCGCGGTCAGGGCGGCAACCCCGCCACGCGAATCAGCGCTCGGCGCGGCCTTCTCGATATTGAACTCGTAGATCGTCACCAGTGCCCGTGTCGAATCGAGGAGCTGCGCCCTGCCCTGCAGGTGGCCGCGGCTCGTCGCGGGATCGCTGAAGATCTGGGCGAAGGCGTCGACGTCGATGCGCAGCACGCACCGGGCCCTGCCCTGCCCCGCTGCCCGCATCCCGAGTTGCTGCACCAGCCGTTGCTGAATGAGCTGTGCCGGCGGACCTGCCCAGCGCGCTCGGGTGTAGTCCCGCAGGCGGGCGGGCTCTTCGTAGGCGAGACGGTACTCGATGCCCATCGAGTCCATCCACAGGGGCGCCCGCACCTCAAGCGCCAGATCGCGGCGCTTGGGCACATCCCCTTGCGAACCTCGGGCGGACCGAGATCATAGATGGCCAGCGCGCTGTCCCCGCCCCTCCTGCCAGCCGAATAACAGGCCGCAACGAGCAGGCAACAGGCAACGATCAGGAAGCGACGCATTTCAGCGGCCCCCGCCAGACGGAAACCCCGGCTCGCCGGGTCCTGGCGCCGCCGCCGGCACTCCGAAGACAAGCCCCTGGGGCGAATCCTCGAGCAGGCGCAACACGCGGCTCAACTGCCTGGAGGTCAGCGAGAAATCGGCTGCCAGTTCGTTGAGCCGCGGCATCAGCGCCGAAGTTCCGCCGGCGGACGCGTCGCCGATCGCGACGTCGAGCTTCTCCGTGGCCGCCTGCATCCTCGCGACCAGTTGTCGCGTATCGGCGAGCAGTGGCCCGACCTCGCCGGCCGCCCTGGAGACGCTCCTGATATTCTGGTCATCGAGCAGCTTGCGTACCTGGACCAGGGTCGCATTCATGTTTTCGATCGCTGGCTTCATGCTTGCCGAAGTCGCTTCGAGATTGGCCAGCGTTGCGGCGAAGCGGCGCCGGTTTTCCTCGTTGAGCAAGGCACTCGCCGCCGCCATGAGGTCCTGCGCCTGGTGCAGCGCCGCCGGACCGCTTTCGCTGATGTCATCAAGCAGCGAGGGCACCATGACGATGCGCGGCAGTTTGCCATCCGAGGCGACCAGGGGTTCGTTGTTCTTGCCGCTGTCCAGCAGCAGCACATGCGCTATGCCGGTGATCCCCTGCGAGGCCAGTTTGGCGATCGTGCCCCTGGTCANGGGAATATTGTCGGCAATGGAAATCCTGATGAGGATGTTGCTCGGGTTGTCGCCATCGAGGCGGATATCCATGACTTTGCCGACGCGCATTCCACGGTAGCGCACCTGCGCCTCGGGATTGAGCCCTCCGACCGAATACTTGGTGACAACGACATACTCGCGCAGGTTGTCCTGGGTTCCGCGCAGCCAGATCAGCGCGGCAATCGCCGCCGCTCCCAGGAGAAGCGCGAACAAACCGGCGACAAAGGCATGCGACTTGTTTTCCATTGACGAATCCTACAACAACCCTGACCTGTCGCCATCCCTGAAACCGGCGAGGAATGGATGATCTTCCGACATGACATCCGCAAATGTGCCGAACTTGATGATGTGCCGATCGGCGAGCACGGCGATATGCGTCGCCAGGCCGGCAAGAGTCTCCGCGTCGTGCGTCACCATGATGACGGTCAGCCCGAGTTCGCCCTGCAATTGCCCGAGCAGTTTGACGAAGCTCCGGCTCCGCTCGGGATCGAGACCCGCCGTCGGCTCGTCGAGCAGCAACAACTCCGGCTCAAGAGCCAGGGCGCGGGCCAGCGCAACACGTTTCACCATGCCGCCGGAGAGTTCCGCGGGCATCAACGTGCCGTGCTCGACCTCCAGTTCGACCATCGTCAGCTTGAGATTGACCAGGCGGCGAATCCAGTCTTCATCGAGGCATTTCAGTTCGCGCAACGGAAAAGCGATGTTGTCGAATGCCGGCAGCGCCGAGAACAGTGCTCCGGCCTGAAACAGCATGCCCAGTCGCCGCAGCAGGGCAGACTGCGCAACCGCGCCGGCGGCGCCGAGATCCTCTCCAAACAGTCGAACCGAACCGGCTGCGGGCTGGAGCAGGCCGAGAATCTGGCGCAGCAGGGTCGTTTTGCCACTGCCCGACCCACCGACCAGACCGACAACCTGGCCGCGTTCGACCCGCAAGTCGAGATTGCGATGCACCATGCGATCGCCGATGCGCGTGCTCAGGCCGGATATTTGGACGACCGGCGGCTTCTCCGCAGCGCTCATAGCTGGGGAATCCCCATGTTCCGGGTATTGATTGCGAAGACCGCGTCGGCGAGGATCACGATGGTGATCGCCGTGACCACCGAAGTCGTCGTGTTGGCCGACAGACTCTCGGTATTGGGTTTGACGCGCAGCCCGAAATGACAGGCTACCCAGGCGATGATGAAACCGAAGACGACCCNCTTGGTCAGGCCGATGACGAGATTGGCGACGGGAACGGCACGCTGCAGGTTCTCGATGAAATAGGTGAGCGAGATGTCCAGCTGCAACATAGCGGAAAGCATGCCGCCGACCAGGGCGATCGCCGAGGCCCAGAGCACGAGCATCGGCATCACGACGGTCAACGCCAGCAATTTGGGCAATACCACGCGAACGCTGCGCGAAATGCCCATCGCCGCCAGCGCGTCGATTTCCTCGGTGACCCGCATGACGCCGATCTGCGCCGTCATCGCCGATCCCGAGCGGCCGGCGACGAGGACCGCCACCAGCACCGGGCCAAGTTCGCGAATGATCGAGATGCCGAGAATATTGACGATGAACAGGTCGGCGCCGACGCTGCGCAACTGGAGGGCCGATAGATAACTGATCGTCACCCCGATCAGGAATCCGACCAGGCCGGTGACCGGCAGGGCGAGCGCGCCAGCCTTGTAGATGTTCGCTGCGGTCTCTTTCCAAGGGATCTCGGAAGGATGGCGGGCGAGGTGCCAAACATCGAGGAGCATCTGCCCGAACAGGGTCACCAGCCCGACGGCATTGTCGATCGCGCCGAGCAACAGATCGCCGACGCGCGCGACCGGCCCCCGAGCCGTGACCGTCTCCGACCTCGCTCCGGCGGGCGCCAGCGAAACCCGCTCGACGGCGCGCCGGTGGGTTTCCGTGACGATCAGATCCGCCGGCCAGCGCTCGTTCCACATCCGCCAGAGGAGCACGGCCGCCGCACTGTCCAGCCGGTCGACGCCCGAAAGATCCCACGACAAGTTACCGAACCCGCCAGCCGCCAGCCTCGACTGCAATTCCGGAAGCTGAGGCAGCAGCGCGGCCAGCGTCCATTCCCCGGTCAGCACGACTTTCCCCGACTCGATCTGCAGACGGGGCGGGTTGCTCATGCCGACCTCCTCGCCGTCCTCGACTTGACCGCGTAATCACGGCCGATTTCCCTCCACACTGCCGCTTCT
Source organism: Dechloromonas sp. (assembly GCA_013693915.1). Taxonomy (GTDB): domain Bacteria; phylum Pseudomonadota; class Gammaproteobacteria; order Burkholderiales; family Rhodocyclaceae; genus Azonexus. The sequence goes on from CP059264.1 coordinate 2,935,445, forward strand.
TCGCTCAAGGCGGCCGCCGTCCAGGGGTTTTCCTTCAGCCATCCAGCGGGCAGAACGAGTTGATAGCCGCCGGTTGTTGCCCTCACCCGCCATGCCGGCAGCGCGCGATCGTCACGCGTCCGGTGCAGCAGGACCGCGAGCCGCAGACAGAAAACCAGCCTCCAGACGCTGTCGACCGCAGGCAGGGCACCCAGCTTGTCAAGCGTTCCGCGGTGGGCAAGAACCAGCATCGCCAGGCGCGCCTGATCCCTCTTGGAAAAACCCGGCATGTCCGCGTAGGTGAGGATATATGCGCCGTGCTTGTGATACGCGCTGTGCGCCACTGAAATGCCGATCTCGTGGAGACGCGCCGCCCACGACAGAAACTGCAGGTCAGCGGTGGCGGGCGTACCCTCGGCAAGCTGGATCAGCGCCGAATGGGCGGTAGCTTCGACCCGCTCGCTCTGGTCAACCTCGACCTGATAACGGCGACGAAACTGCTTCACCGTCGAGTCGCGCATGTCGTGGTGATGATATCGGCCGAGCAGGTCGTAGAGGACACCGAGGCGCAGTGCACCATCGGCATACGACATCGTCTCGATCCCGAGCTCCGCGAAAACCGCCGACATGATGGCAGTCCCGCCTGCCAGGACCGGCATGCGATCGGCCTTGATGCCCTGCAGATCGAGGGCCTCGGCCGAACCGGCATCGACCAGCAGGTCACAGAACGTGTCGAGCCCCTCCCGAGTGATGCCGAAACGCCCGCCCGGATTCAACTGGTTCAACTCCAGCACATCGGCGATCGCACGGGCCGTCCCGGAAGAACCGACCGCTTCCTTCCACCCAATCCTCTTGTAGTCATGGGAGATCAGCTCGACCTCCTTGGCGGCAGAAACCTTCGCAGCACGCAAGCGCTTCCGGTCGACCTTGCCATCCGGGAAGAAGCGCAGCGTGTAGCTGACGCAGCCCATGTACAGCGATTCCATCAGTTGCGGTCGATGCCGCTTGCCGATGATGAACTCAGTTGATCCGCCACCGATATCGACGACCAGTCGCCTGTGCGCCGCAGCCGGAAGCGAGTGCGAGGCGCCGAGGTAAATCAGGCGTGCCTCTTCACGGCCGGCAATGATCTCGATGGGAAAGCCCAGCGCCTCCTCGGCCAGCGGCAGGAACTCCGCGGCGTTCTTGGCCACGCGCAGGGTATTGGTCGCCACTGCCCGCACCGCGCCCTGATCCAGGCCGCGCAGGCGTTCGCCGAAGCAGCGCAAGGTCTCGAGAGCACGCCCCTGCGAGTCGAGATCGAGACGTTTGTCCGCTGTCAGCCCCGAAGCCAGCCGCACCGGCTCCTTGAGGGAATCCAGCGGATAGATCTGATCGTCGACCACCCTGCCGACCTGCAGGCGGAAGCTGTTTGAGCCCATGTCGACAGCCGCAACGGTTTCGTAGATCATTCGCTCGCAATCATCAAGTTCCTTGTCTGGCAAGCATTCTAGCACCCGCCCCCAACGCCCGCTCCCGCTGCGGCGAGACAAAAAAACCGCCAGGTTGCCCTGGCGGGTATGGTGAACAGCACGCAGCGGCTGTGTCAGCTCGAGTACCCTCTTGATCTGTTCCAGCGTCGACGCGTCTTCAATCGTCGGCAGGTCACCCACATCGCGCCCTTCGGCAAGCGCCTGCAGCGAGCGCCGCAACATCTTGCCCGAACGCGTCTTCGGCAGTCCGGTAACGAAATGCACGCGGGCCGGACGGGCGATCGCGCCAAGGCTGCCATCGACGGTCGCCATGACCTCCTTCTCGAGCGCCTTGGCCAGTTCGGGAGTCGCCACCCGGGCCGGATCCTTGACGACGGCGAACGCCAGCGGCATCTGGCCCTTGAGCTTGTCCTCGACGCCGACCACGGCCACTTCGGCGATCGCCGAGTGGATCTGAATCGCCTCCTCGATTTCGCGCGTGCCTAAGCGGTGGCCGGCGACGTTGATGACGTCATCGGTGCGTCCGAGGATGGTGAAGTAGCCCTCGTCGTCCCTGATCGCCCAGTCGAAGGATGAGTAAACCAGTGGTTCCTTGAACAACGTGAAGTACGTGCTGACGAAGCGGTCGTCCTGGCCCCAGACGGTCGAAAGGCAGCCCGGCGGCAGCGGCGGCACGACGGCGGCGATGCCCTTCTCGTTGGCTTCGCACTCGGACCCGTCCTCGCGGAAGATCCTGAGGTCGTAGCCATAGACCGGGAAGCTTGGCGAACCCAGCTTGATCCGGGTCTTCTCGACGCCCGGCAGCGCCGCCAGCATCGGCCAGCCGGTTTCGGTCTGCCAGTAATTGTCGATGACCGGCTTCTGCAGTTCCTTCATGAACCACTCGTGGGTCGTCTCGTCGAGCGGTTCGCCGGCCATGAAGATGTGCTTGAGCGACGAGAGGTCGTACTTGTGCATGTACGCCGGGTCCTGCTTCTTGAGCACGCGCGCGGCGGTCGGCGCCGAGAACATCACGTTGACCTTGTACTTCTCGACGATCTGCCACCAGATGCCCGGATCGGGGCGCAGCGGCGTGCCTTCGTACATCACGGTGGCCATGCCGGCGATCAGCGGGCCGTAGATGATGTAGGAGTGGCCGACCACCCAGCCGATGTCGGAGGTGGAGAAGTAGGTCTCGCCTTCGCCGCCACAGTAGATGTGCTTCATCGAAGAGGCCAGCGCCACGGCGTAGCCGCCGGTGTCGCGCTGCACGCCCTTCGGCTTGCCGGTAGTACCGGAGGTGTAGAGGATGTATGAGGGCTCGGAGGACTCCATCCACTCGCACGGAACCTGGGCATCCATGTGCTGCGCGCGCAGGGTCGCGTAATCCACGTCACGTCCCTCGACCTTGTTGAAGCCCTTGTCGATCCCGCGATCGACCATCAGTACCTTGGCCGGCTTGTATTCCGCGAGATCGATGGCTTCGTCGAGCAGATCCTTGTAGGGCACTGCCTTGCCGCCGCGCATGCCGGCATCGGAAGATACGATAAGGACCGGCATGGCATCGTCGATGCGGGTCGCCAGCGACCCGGACGCGAAACCGCCGAAGACGACCGAGTGAATTGCCCCAATCCGCGCCGAGGCGAGGATGGCAAACGTTGCCTCGGCGATCATCGGCATATAGATCAGGATCCGGTCGCCACGCTTGACGCCAAGGCCTTTGTAGATAGCCGCCATGCGCTCGACTTCGCGCTGCAGTTCGGCGAAGGAATAGACCTTCTCCTGATCGGTTTCCGTCGAGACGTAGATCAGCGCCCGGTCATTAGGACGCTTCGCCGCGTGGCGGTCGACGGCGTTGTAGCACAGGTTGGTCTTGCCGCCGACGAACCATTTGGCGAACGGCGGGCGGGAATAGTCGCACACCTGGGTAAATGGCTCCTTCCAGTCGACAAGCCTGGCCTGCTCGGTCCAGAACTCGTCCCTGTGTTCGATGGAATACTGGTGAAACTCCTTGTACGTCGTCATATGACTCCCTCCAGCTTGGTTACCCTGCACAAAAGAAAATTGCCGGACCCTTTTTCTAGCTTATCCGGTCACGAAAGCGGCGTTCAATGTCTGCCAGCGGCAGATTCAATCCCAAATCCCGATTCATCAGATGCAGCAGCGGCAGGATTTCGACGCCAAGCTGACCAAGATGCGGGCTTACGACTTCGCTGCGATGCGCAGCGATGAGTTCCAGCGCCCTCTGAACCTTCAGCTGACGCAGCTTGGCCGGCACGCCGTCGCCGGCGACGATGCGGTTGCCGCCAGCCTGCATGCCCTCGCGCATCCGCCGACCCGCCAGGTCCAGCAACGCCAGCGCCGTGTCCGCGTGATCGACGGGCACACTGGCCACGCCGATACTCACGGTCAGGGAAACCGGCTGCCCCTGAACCGGAACATGGGCGACCTCGACGGCTTCCCGGACGCGCTCGGCGAATGCCGTAAACACCATCGGCGAAGTTCCCGGCGCAACGATGGCGAATTGACCGGGTCCGAAATGCCCCAGCGAATCCTCGGTTCGGACCTTGCCTGCGAGCATCTTGGCGAAACGCGTACCGACGCGTTCCGCCAGGTCCGGCCCGAGCCGTTCGCACACCCGGTCAAAGGCGTCGAAGCCGAGAACCATGATGCACAGGTCGATCCCTGAGCGCGCCGCATGCGACAGCGCCTGCGAAGCCTGATGTTCGAGATACCTGCGCGAGAAAAGGCCACTGGAGGGATCCTGAACCATGCTCTCGCGCCCGGCTTCCAGATTCTCGCGGGCAGCCGAAAGGGCAAGCAGATTGTTCAGGCGGGTCAGGATCTCGGCGCTGCCGGCACCCTTGGTCACGAAGTCGGAGGCTCCCAGCACCCGCACCCGCTCGCGCTCCTCCTCGGTTTCCTCGCCGGAAACGACGATGAAAGGCATCTCCTGCAACCGGCGCTGCTTGGACGCCCTGACCCTTTGCAGCAACCCGGCACCATCGAGCTTGGGCATCTGCAGGTCGGAGATCACCGCCCGGATCGAATGATCGAGCAGGAGTTGCTGCCAGGCCGCCTCGCCGTCGCCCTCCTCGCGGACGTCAAAGGTTCCCTTGAGGTTTCGGGCGAGCGCCATCCGCACCAGTCGTGAATCATCGACAACCAGAATACGGACCGGATCCGTCATCTCATTCTCCGCCTATCTCCACGACAACCCTCCNCTTGGCACGGCCGGCGATGTATTCATTGAACGTAGCCGGCAGTTCGGCGAAACCGATCCTGCGCGACATCCCGGACAAATGCGGCGGTCGCAGGTCGCTGGCAAGGCGCTGCCATACCCCGCTCCGATACGGTTCCCGAATATACCCCGAATCGATGCCCAGCAGCGATACCCCGCGCAGGATGAACGGCGCGACCGTCGTGTTCAGGCTCATGCTGGCCGCCAGTCCGATGCTCGCGATCGTACCGCCCTGCGCCATCGTGCTGGCGATCCATGCCAGAACTTCGCCCCNCAGGTTGTCGACCGCACCAGCCCAGCGCGCCCTGTCGAGCGGACGGATCTTCGCCAGATCGAGACTGCCGCGCAGCATCACGTCGGCAGCACCCAGGCCGCGCAGGTAATCCGCCTCGCTCTCCTTGCCGGTCAGCGCCACGACGTGATAGCCGCGGTCAGCCAGGATGTCGACCGCGAGGCTGCCGACGCCGCCGGTCGCGCCGGTGACGATCACCGGGCCGTTGCCCGGCGCCAACCGGTTCTCCTCCATCCGCACGACGGCGAGCGCCGCCGTGAAGCCTGCCGTTCCCAGCGCCATGGCGTCGAACAGCGACAACCCCGCCGGCAGGGGAACGACCCAGTCGCCGGGGACCCGGGCGATCTCGGAATAGCCCCCATGGTGCGCCACGCCGATGTCGAAACTGGTGGCGATCACCGGATCACCCGGCGCGAAGCGCGGGTCGGCGCTCTCGATTACGGTCCCCGAGAGATCGATGCCGCCAATGCACGGGAAGCGCCGGATGATCTTGCCGGCGCCGGTCGCCGCCAGGGCATCCTTGTAATTCACGCTGGAATAGGCAACACGAATGGTCACTCCACCCGGGTCGAGGCGCGCTTCGTCCAGCGTCGCAAAGGCGCTGGAGACCTTCCTGTCAACCTCGTCGATCAGCAGTGCCTTGAAGGATTGCATGGCGTTCCTTGCTTCTGGGACGGCAAATTGTATTCATAATTATGGGGTATGAACATAGCCCGGCAACCCGATTCCCCGCGCTTCGATCATTTTCTTGTTCGACAAAGTCTCTTTACAGCCTGTGGCATTTCAAATATATTCGACCGCTATGCGTAAATTCCTCTCCTCCCTTTTGCTGGCCGTGAGCTTCGCTTCCGCCGTCGTTACGGCTTCCGCGACCGAGTCGGTCCGCAAGGCCGACGAGCCGCAATCCTTCTTCGAGCGCTATACCAACGCCGCTCAGGACGTCATCCTGCAGGGCCTGAAACTGGTTGGCGTCCGCTACCGCTTCGGCGGCAACGACGAAGACAAGGGTCTCGACTGCAGCGGATTCGTCCGCCTCGTGTTCAAGGACAGCCTGGGCACCCAGTTGCCGCGCACCGCGGCCGAGATGAGTCAGGTCGGCCAGCGCATCGATACCAGCCAGCTCAAGCCCGGCGATCTGGTGTTCTTCAATACCATGCGCCGCGCCTTCTCGCATGTCGGCATCTATCTCGGTGACAACCACTTCCTGCACGCCCCGCGCACCGGTGCCGAAGTTCGCGTCGAAAGCATGGAAGACAGCTACTGGATCAATCGCTACAACGGCGCCCGACGGATCATCGACGGAAACTGAACATCCGATGCGGCAGTCCTGCCGCATTTTTTCGCCCATCATCAATAACAATTCTCATTTACATAGCAGGCTCAGCGCCTTAATATATCAATCGTTCTCATTCACTTGATGGAGTTCGCAGCATGAAGTCGATTGTCCGCCTGATCGCCACCGCCGTCGCCGCTCTGGCATTTTCCGCCCAGGCCGAGGACAAGGCGCTCAACCTCTACTCGGCCCGCCACTATCAGACCGACGAGGCGCTCTACGCCAATTTCACAAAACAGACCGGCATCAGGATCAACCGCATCGAAGGCAAGGAAGACGAACTGCTCGAGCGCATCAGGAATGAAGGCAACAACAGCCCGGCCGACGTCTTCCTGACGGTTGACGCCGCGCGCCTCGCCAAGGCGCACGAACTGGGTCTCTTCGCGCCGGCTTCGGCAAAGGCGCTCGACGTCCGCATTCCCGCCAACCTGCGCACCGAAGACTGGTATTCGTTCTCGACCCGCGCCCGCGTCATCGTTCACAACAAGGCCGAAATCAGGCCGGGCGAGGTGCAGACCTACGCGGACCTGGCCAACCCGCGGCTCAAGGGCAAGCTGTGCTCGCGTTCCGGTTCCCACCCCTACAACCTGTCGCTGATGGCATCGGTAATTGCCCATGAAGGCGAAGCCAGGGCCGAAGCCTGGGCGCGCGGCATGGTCGCCAACTTCNNGCGCGCGCCGAAAGGCGGCGACACCGACCAGATCAAGGCGGTCGCGGCCGGCGAATGTGGCGTCGCGCTGGCCAACACCTACTACGTCGCCCGCCTGCTGCGGTCGACCAAGCCGGAAGACCTGAAAATGATGGAGAAGGTCGGAGTCATCTGGCCCAATCAGGCCACGACCGGCACCCACATCAACGTTTCCGGCGGCGGCATGCTGAAGACGGCGCCGCACAAGGAAGCGGCGGTCAAATTCCTCGAATACCTCGCCTCCGACGAGGCCCAGCGCTACTTCGCCGATGGCAACAACGAATGGCCGGTCGTCGACAGCGTCAAGGTCGCCAACCCGGCTCTGCAAGCACTCGGCAAGTTCAAGGCCGACAGCCTGCCGGTCACGAACCTGGCGATGTACCAGGTCAAGGCGCAAATGATCTTCGACCGCGCCGGCTTCAAGTAGGCGCGTCGTCGGTCCGCGACACCCCGCCACGGCGGGGTGTTTTCATTTGCGCGCCCGCGAGACCTGTCGCGACAGGGCGATCAGCGGCAGCAGGCCGACGGCGACGATGGCCAGCGAAGCGGTCGATGCCTCGGCCAGGCGTTCGTCCGAAGCAAGGGTGTAGGCCTGCGTCGCCAGCGTGTCGAAATTGAAGGGACGCATGACCAGCGTCGCCGGCAACTCCTTCATGACGTCGACGAAGACCAGCAGGCCGGCGGTGAACAGGCTGCCGCGCAGCATCGGCGCATGCACCCGGCGCAGCGTCGCGCCCTGCCCGAGGCCGAGGCTGCGCGCCGCGTCGTCCATGTTCGGCGTGATCCTGGCCAGGCTCGCCTCGACGGTATGCAGCGCCACGGCCAGAAAACGCACCAGGTAAGCGTAGATCAGTGCGGCGATTCCGCCGGTCAACAGCAATCCCGGGTTACTGCCGAACCACTGTTCCCACTGCCCGGCTAGCCAGTTGTCGAGGCGCGTCACCGGAATCAGCACACCAACCGCGATGACCGCCCCCGGCACCGCATAGCCGAGGCCCACAAGCCGGTTGAGCCCGGCGGCCAGCGTGGTCTTCGACAGGCGCGCGCCATAAGCCAGCAACAGCGCCAGGAGAACACCAATGCCGGCGGTCATTCCCGCAAGCAGGAAACTGTTGCGCGACAGCACCAGAAAGCGCTCGCCGAACTGGGCATCGCCCTCGGCCAACGCCATCCTGAGCAGCAGCAGCGCCGGCAGCACGAAACCGATGACCAACGGCAGCAGGCAGCCGACAAACGCGAGGAACGCGGCGAATCCGCGCAGACGGGCACCGGCCATCGGCCGCCTGCGCCCGGTCGTGTTGCCGTAACGGGCGCGGCCGCGCGAGATGCGCTCGGCCATCAGCAGGAACAGGACGAAGGAAAGCAGCATGGCCGCCAGTTGCGCCGCCGCGACCCGGTCGCCGAGCGAAAACCAGGCGCGGTAGATGCCGGTCGTGAAAGTATTCACCGCGAAATAGGCCACCGTGCCGTAGTCGGCCAGCGTCTCCATCAGGGCCAGCGCGGTGCCCGCAACTATCGCCGGGCGCGCCAGGGGCAGCGACACGGTGAAGAAGGCGCGCCACGGCCCCATGCCGAGCGTCCGCGCCGCCTCCAGCATGCCGCTCGCCCGTTCCAGGAAGGCGGTGCGCGTCACGAGATAGACATAGGGGTAGAGGACGCAGACGAACATCAGGACGGCGCCCGGCAGCGTCCGGATATCCGGAAACCAGTAGTCGCCGCGCTGCCAGCCGAAGGTCTCGCGCAAGGCCGTCTGCAACGGACCGACGAACTGCAGGAAATCGGTATAGACATAGGCCATGACATAGGCCGGCATGGCCAGCGGCAGGACCAGCGCCCATTCGAAGAAGCGGCGGCCGGGGAATTCGTGCATCGCCGTCAGCCAGGCGGTCGTCACGCCGAGCGTACCGACCCCGATTCCGACTCCCAGGCACAGCCACAGCGAATTCAGGACGTATTCCGGCAGGACCGTCTGCGCCAGATGCGACCATGTCGCACTGGTCCCGCCGACGAAGATGTTCAGGCCGACACTGGCCACCGGCAATCCCGCCAGCACGGCGACGGACACGGCAACGGCGAGGAGCGGGGAAAGTCTGGCGGCGCGCATGAAGGTGAATGCGAATTATAATCGACCACCATGTTGCAACTTGTACTCGAAGGCGTCGTTCAGCGCTATGGCAGCCATACCGTCGTCGACGGCGTCGGCTTCCGCCTGGCGAGCGGCCGGATCGCCTGCCTGCTCGGTCCCTCGGGCTGCGGCAAGACGACCCTGCTGCGCTGCATCGCCGGCTTCGAGGAAATCGCCGCCGGCGAGATCCGCGTCCACGGCGAGATCGTCAGTCGGGCCGGTCACCGGCTGCCGCCCGAAAGGCGGCGGATCGGCATGGTCTTCCAGGACTACGCGCTGTTCCCGCACCTGAGCGTCGAGGAGAATGTCGCCTTCGGGCTGGGCCGCCAGCCGCAGCAGGATGCCCACCTGCGCGTCCGCCAGTTGCTTGCCACGGTCGGCCTGCACGGCCAGGGCGACAAGTACCCGCACGAGCTTTCCGGCGGCCAGCAGCAGCGCGTCGCGCTGGCCCGCGCGCTGGCTCCGCGCCCCGAGCTGATCCTGCTCGACGAGCCCTTCTCCAACCTCGATGTCGGGCTGCGCGAGCGCCTGTCGCTCGAAGTCCGGGAAATCCTCAAGCGCGAGGGGTCGACCGCGATCCTCGTCACCCACGACCAGAACGAGGCCTTTGCCATGGCCGACGAGATCGGCATCATGCACGAAGGGCGCATCCAGCAGTGGGACGTGCCGTACAACCTCTATCACCGTCCGGCCAACCGCTTCGTCGCCGACTTCATCGGCCAGGGCGTACTGCTGCCCGGCGTCGTTTCCTCCGGCACCAATGTCGAGATGGAACTTGGCCAACTGGTTTCCGACATGCCGGTCGAATGCAGCGAAACCTGCACCGGCTGTCACGATGGCTGCGAGGTCGATGTCCTGCTGCGACCGGATGACGTGGTANNCGACGATCGCAGTCCGCTGCAGGCCGAAGTGCTGCACAAGGCCTTCCGCGGCGCCGAAATCCTCTACACCCTGCGCCTGGCCAGCGGNCGCCAAGGTCCTGTCGCTGGTGCCCTCGCATCACAACCACGCGCTCGGCGAGCACATCGGCATCCGCCTCGATGCCGACCACGTGATCGCGTTCAAGAGGGCAGCACACTGAGCCGTTCGCTGATTCCCTTTCTTGGACCTCTCGACTCCTTTCCACCGGTGGCAATGGCCCGTGCCGACATGGGCGGCCTGCTGGCGATCGGTGCCGACCTCTCGCCCGCGCGCATCCTCAACGCCTATCGGCACGGGATCTTCCCCTGGGGCACGGTCGGGCGGCAGCCGCTGTGGTACAGCCCCGATCCGCGCATGGTCCTCTTTCCCGGNGAATTCCGCCTCACCCGCTCGCTGCGCAAGACCTTGCGCGCCCGCCAATACGAAGTCCGTTTCGACAGCGACTTCACCGCCGTCATCGGCGCCTGCGCCGCCACGCCCCGCCCGGGTCAGGACGGGACCTGGATTTCCCGCGACATGATGGATGCCTACATCCGCCTGCATGAACTCGGCTGGGCGCATTCGGTCGAAGTCCATACAGAAGGCAATCTGACTGGCGGGCTGTACGGTCTCGGGATCGGCCGCATGTTCTACGGCGAATCGATGTTTTCCCGGCGCAACGACGCTTCGAAGATTGCCTTCGCCCATCTCGTCCGTTACCTTCTTGCCCATGACTTCGGCATGATCGACTGCCAGATGCGCACCGAGCACCTCGCCTCGCTGGGCGGACGCGAAATCCCGCGCGACGATTTCCTTGCCCGGCTGCAGCAACTGATCGGACCGGGACAGCGGCGCGGCCACTGGACCGCCGACGGTCTCGATGACTGGTAACCATGGCCCTCCCCGACGATTCCGGATTGCCCTTCTCGCTATTGCATTTCTATGCGACGTCGCCCTATCCGTGCAGCTACCTGCCCGGCCGCGAGGCGCGCTCGCAGGTCGCCACGCCGCCGCACCTGATCGACACCGAGGTCTATGGCGCGCTCGTCCGCCGCGGCTTCCGGCGCAGCGGCGCGTTCACCTACCGCCCGCACTGCGACGACTGCAGGGCCTGCATTCCGGTGCGCCTGCCGGTGGCGGAACTGAAGCACAACCGCGCCCAGCGCCGCGCGCTGAAAGACCATTCCGGACTGATCGCCCGCGAGCTTCCGTTGGGCTTTCACGATGAACATTACGTGCTGTACACGCGTTACCAGAACGCGCGCCACGCCGGCGGCGGCATGGACGAGGACAGCCACGAGCAATATGCCCACTTCCTGCTGCAGAGCCGCGTCGATACCCGCCTGATCGAGTTCTCGCTGGGCGACATCGTGTGCATGGTCAGCATCGTCGACGTGCTCGGGGACGGTCTGTCGTCGGTGATACCTTCTACGACCCGGATATTCCCGGCGCCAGCTTCGGCACCTACAACATCCTGTGGCAGGCGCAGCAGTGCCGCGCCCTGAACCTGCCCTATCTCTATCTCGGCTACTGGATCGCCGACAGCCGGAAGATGGCCTACAAGTCACGTTTCCGCCCTATCGAGGGCCTCCTCGATGGCCACTGGCAAACCCTCGACACTCCCGACCCCGAACCATGACCCGACGCCTGCTCCCGCTGCCCTTCCTGCTTGCCTTCGCCCTCGCCCACGCCCAGAGTGAGCGCGTTGCCTACACCTGCGATGACGGCAGCCGTTTCGTTGCAGAGTTCATGGCCGGCGGCGCCGGTCGACCGCAGGCGACGCTGTTCCTTGACGGCCGTGAAATCACCCTGCCCCTCGTTCCCGCCGCCTCCGGCGCCCTCTACCGCGACGGTGAACTGCGCTTTCATACCAAGGGCCCCGATGCCTTGTTCGAGGACGGCAGGAGCCCGCTGCGCCGTTGTACCAGCGGCGATGCGCCGCCNCCTCCGCCCGGCGCAGCGAGCGGCTTCGTCAACATCGGCGGCAGTGTCCGCTGGCACAGNCACCAGCCCCTGCCGCCCGATGCCGTGCTGATCGTCCGCATCCAGGACACGTCCCGCGCCGACGCACCGGCCCTGACGCTGGCAGAACAGCGTATCGATCTCCGCGAACTCCGGGAGCCCGTCCCCTTCCGACTCACCATCGACCGCGCCCTCATCGCGAAGAACGCACAGATTACCGTCTCCGCCCGTATCGAGCGCAAGGGCAAGCTGCTGTTCATCAGCGACTCCATCCATCGGGCCTTCAGCGACGGCCAGCCGCGCCAGGTCGACATCCGCCTGGTGCCGGTCGGCGCCGCCAGGAGCCCCTGACCGGGGCGATTGCGCTGGATCAAAGCCCGGCGCCGCGAAGCCGTGCGACAGTTCGCCCTCCGAATCAGGATCAAATCCCGGCCGTGTTCTCTCCCGCCCATCCCCTCTGGCTCGTCGGCTTCCGCCCCTTCTTCGCGCTCGCCTGCGTCGCCGGCGCCCTGCTGCCGGCCGCCTGGATCCTGATCTTCCAGGGTGTGCTGCCGCCGCCCTCGCCGGCCACCGCGCCGGTCCAGTGGCATGCCCACGAGATGTTCTACGGCTTCGGCTGGGCGGTGCTCGGCGGCTTCCTGCTCACCGCCACCAAGAACTGGGTCGGCATCCGCGGCTACCACGGCGGCGTGCTCATGGCGCTGGTCGCCGCCTGGCTGCTCGAACGCATCGCCATGAGCTTCGGCGCCGGCTGGCCGCCCCTGCTTCTCGGTTTCGCCAGCCACGCTTTCATCGCCGCCATCGTCGCCCTGCTGCTCGCCACCCTGCTCCGCCACCGCGCTACCGACAGCTACCGGCGCGACAACCTGTTCTTCCTGCTCGTGCTGCCGCTGTTCTGGCTGGCCAAGACGCTGCTGCTCTCGCCCGAACACTTCAACACCGGCTGGGCCATGACGCTGGCGCTGTTCCGCGTCGCCTTCCTGGTCATGCTCGAACGCACGCTGACCCAGTTCATGCGCGCCGCCTTCTCGGTCGACATCCTGCGCAAGCCCGCCCTCGACAACACGATCAAGATCCTCGCCGCCCTCCTCGTCTTCGGCGCCCTCTTCCCCGCCCCGCTCGCCCGCGGCCTCGAACTCGTGCTCGCCGCGCTGCTCCTCGGCCGCCTCGCCTTCTGGCATCCGCTGAAGGCGCTGACCCGGATCGACATCGGAATCATGTATCTCGGCTACCTGGCCATCGCCGCCCAACTGCTTATCGACGCCCTGCCGCCCCCGGTACCGGCNTGGGTCGGCACCGTCTCCGTGCACGTGTTCACCTTCGGCGCCATGGGCCTCGTCATCCCGGCCATGATCATCCGCATCGCCAACGGCCATACCGGGCGCAAGGTGATCTTCGGCGGCTTCGAGAAGATGGTCCTGTGGATCATGATCGTCGCCCTGTTCCTGCGTCTCGGCGGCCCGCAATTCATGCCCGATGCCTACCTGCGCTGGCTCGACCTCGCCGCCGCCTGCTGGTTCGTCGCCTTCGGCCTGCTCGCCTGGCGCATCGTGCCGTTGGTCTTCCGCCCGCGGATCGATGGCCGCGAACACTAGGACGCTTGCCGCCGCGGCACTGATCGCCGGCACCGCGGCCCTCCCGGCACACGCCGAGCGCGTCGCCTGCCATGTCACCTACGGCGGCGAAACGCGAATCATCGGGGCCGCGGCGTCGACCCAGGCCCTCACCGTCGCGCCGGTTTCGATCGGCTCGTACTTCATGTTCCGCATCGTCTTCCGCAAGGAACCGGCCGACCTTGCCACCATCAAGCTCTACACCTACGCCGACCGCGACGACGGGCCGACCATCATCCACCAGGCCACTTACGCCTATCCGCCGGCGCCTGGCCCGGTCCACGGCTTCACCGGGCTCAATTTCATCTACGAACCGGTACGCGACGGCGAGCTGCAATACTGGTGCGAACTGAAGGGCCAACCGTGAAAATGGCCTCCTTTTTCCGGTCGACCGCAACAGCCGCCCTGTTCTCCCTGCTCGCCGGCATCGCGCGCGCCGAACCGGTCATGCTGATCTTCGCCGGCGACATCATGCTGGCGGACGGCCCCGGCCGCAGCATCGCCGCCGGCGGTGACCCGCTCGCCCCCTTTGCCGCCACCCTGGCGCAAGCCGATTACCGCATTGCCAACCTCGAATGCCCGGTCGCCACCGGCGGCCAGCCGCACGCCAGCAAGATCGCCACCTTCCGCGCCGACCCGCACACGCTGTCCGTGCTGCGCGGCCGCTTCGACGCCGTTTCGCTGGCGAACAACCACTCCGGCGACTATGGCCACGCCGCCTTCCTCGAAACCATGCACCACCTCGACGACGTCGGCATCGCGTATTTCGGCGGCGGCCAGAACCTCGTCGAAGCGCACCGGCCGCTGTGGATCGAGAAGCGCGGCCTGCAGATCGCCGTCCTCGCCTACAACGAATTCAAGCCGCGCGCCTTCGAGGCGGGCGCCAACTGGCCCGGCGTCGCCTGGAGCGAGGACGACCAGGTCATCGCCGACATCCGCGCCGCCAAAGCCGCCGGCGCCGACCTCGTCATTCCCTTCATGCACTGGGGCTGGGAGAAGGAAACCCGGCCGACCGAGCGCCAGCAGACACTGGCCCGCAAGCTGATCGACGAAGGCGCCGCCCTCGTCGTCGGCAGCCACCCGCACGTCACCCAGGGCGCCGAATTCTACAAGGGCAAGCCGATCATCTACAGCCTCGGCAACTTCGTCTTCGACGGCTTCGACTACCCCGAAGCCCGGCGCGGCTGGCTGCTCCGCCTCGAACTCGACAAATCCGGCGTTGTCTTCTGGGAGAACCTGGCCGCGCAGATCGACGACGCCGGCACCCCTGGCCGGCCTCCNGGTGCCTTGACGCCCTGCGGGAGAGGCGGCGATGAATTCGTGACAGAGTGCGCGAACCCATAGCTTGACGTCAACGATCATGGAGCGCATGATCATGCGCATTAACATGCACAAGGAGACACCCATGCTCGCCACCGAACTCAACACCGGCCGCAAAGGCCGCCTTTCGCTTTCCATCAGCCAGGAATTGCTGGATCGCCTCGAACCCTACAAGCAGCAGATCAACCTTTCGGCCCATACCGAAAAGCTGCTCGCCGAACTGCTCGAAACGCTGGAAAACCGCGCCTGGCTCGAGCGCAACGCCGACGCCATCGTCGCACATGGAAAAATGATCGCGGCAACCGGCCTGGCCGGTGAAGAATTCGACCGCATCTGANCCCATGCCGCAGTTCGACATCTACCCGAACCCCGGCCAGAAGAAGCTCGACATTCCCTATCTCGTCGTCATCCAGAACAATCACATCAGCAGCCGAACCGGCACCTCGGTCGTAATTCCCTTGCGTGCCAACAGCCAACCAACGGAAATCATCTACCCGCTGGTCACCGTACCCGGCGTCGGCGACTTCGTCCTGTCCTCCGATGAAATCTTCACCATTGACAATACCCGTCTGCGCAACCCGATCGGCGCCCTGAGCGTTCTCGACCGCAGCAAGATCAAGCCGGCGCTCGACAAGGTCATCGGCGAATACTGACGCGAAAATCGGCCGTTTTCGCCGGTCGACCGCAACTGGCGGGCTACAATCCCGACATCATGCATATCGACACCTTCCTCGCCCGCTGGCGCAACGCCGGCGGCTCCGAGCGCGCCAACTACCAGCTTTTCATCGCCGATCTCTGCGAACTGCTCGGCGTCGAGCCGCCGCAGCCGGCCAGTGAAGACACCCGCGACAACGCCTACGTCTTCGAGCGCCGCGTCGTCTTTCACCACGGCGACGGCAGCACCAGCAACGGCTTCATCGACTGCTACCGGCGCGCCGCCTTCATCGGCGAGGTCAAGAAGATCCGCGCCGGGGCCGAGACCCGCGTGTTCGACGACGCCATGCTGCGCGCCCGTGGCCAGGCCGAGAACTACGCCCGCAACCTGCCNCCCGACGAGGGCCGCCCGCCTTTTCTCGTCGTCATCGACGTCGGCAACGTCATCGAGCTCTACGCCGAATTCACCTGCACCGGCGGCAGCTACACACCCTTCCCCGATCCGCGCAGCCACCGCATCCGGCTCGACGACCTCGCCCGCGACGACATCTGCGCTCGCCTCAAGGCCGTCTGGGAAGACCCGCACAGCCTCGACCCCAGCCGCCGCACCGCCCGCGCCACGCGCGACATCGCCGTGCGCCTCGCCCGCGTCGCCAAATCGCTGGAAGGCCAATATGCCGCCGAACGTGTCGCCAACTTCCTCTCGCGCTGCCTCTTCTCCATGTTCGCCGAAGACGTCGGCCTGCTGCCCAAGATCGACGGCGACGGCGCCTTCACCGGCCTGCTCAAAGCGCTGAAAAATGCCCCCGAGCAATTCGTTCCCCTTGTCGCCGAGCTGTGGAAAGCGATGGACGAAGGCCAGTTCTCCGTCGCCATCCGCGCCCTGCTGCCGCGCTTCAACGGCAAACTCTTCAAGCAGCCTGAGGTATTGCCGCTCGACCGCGACCAGATCGACCTGCTGCTCGAAGCCAGCCGCGCCGACTGGGCCGAAGTCGAACCCGCCATCTTCGGCTCCCTGCTCGAAAACGCCCTCGACCCGCTCGAACGCCACGACCTCGGCGCCCACTACACCCCGCGCGCCTACGTCGACCGCCTCGTCCTGCCCACCGTCATCGAGCCGCTGCGCGCCAACTGGCACGATACCCAGGCCGCCGCCCTGCTCCTCGCCAACGAAGGCAAGCTCAAAGACGCCGCCGACCTCGTCCGCGCCTGGCACCACAAGCTGTGCACCACCCGCGTCCTCGACCCCGCCTGCGGCTCCGGCAACTTCCTCTACGTCACGCTCGAACACATGAAGCGGCTCGAAGGCGAAGTCCTCGACACCCTAGCCCAACTCGGCGACACGCAGCAGCGCCTCGAAGTCGAAGGCCTCACCGTCGACCCGCACCAGTTCCTCGGCCTCGAAATCAACCCGCGCGCCGCCGCCATCGCCGAAATGGTGCTGTGGATCGGCTACCTGCAATGGCACTTCCGCACCCAGGGCAGCGGCCTGCCGCCCAGCCCCATCCTGCGCGACTTCAAGAACATCGAATGCCGCGACGCCGTGCTCACCGCCGACGCCATCGATTTCGCCACCGACGACAGCGGCAAGCCGCTCACCCGCTGGGACGGCCGCACCACCAAAGCCCACCCGGTCACCGGCGAACAAGTCCCCGACGAAACCGCCCAAATCCCGCGCGAACGCTACACCAACCCGCGCCCCGCCACCTGGCCGCAAGCCGACTACATCGTCGGCAACCCGCCCTTCATCGGCGCCGCCGCCATGCGCCAGTCGCTTGGCGACGGCTACACCGAAGCCCTGCGCGCCGCCTGGCCGGAAGCGCCGGAATCCGCCGATTTCGTCATGTTCTGGTGGCACCACGCCGCCGGCCTCACCCGGCGCGGTGAAGCCCGCCGCTTCGGCTTCATCACCACCAACAGCCTCAAGCAAACCTTCAACCGCCGCGTCCTCGAACACCACCTCAACGCCCAGCCGCCGCTGGCGCTGGCCTGGGCCATCCCCGACCACCCGTGGGTCGACGCCGCCAGCGGTGCTGACGTGCGCATTGCAATGACCGTCGGCCAACCCGGCAACGCAACGGGAACGCTGCAAACCGTCGTTGGCGAAGGCGGCACCGAGGGCGATGCCGTGCACATCGAACTTGCCGANAAAACCGGCCGCATCCACGCCGACCTGAGTATCGGTGCCGATGTCGTTGGTGCCAACGCGCTACGCGCCAACGAAGGTTTAGCGAACCGCGGTTTTCAGCTAATCGGCGCCGGGTTCATCGTCACCCCTGACGAAGCCGCCAATCTGCAACCCTGCGACCGCATCCACCCCTACCGCAACGGCCGCGACCTGGCTGACAAGCCACGCGGCGTCTCGGTCATCGACCTCTATGGCCTGACGGCCGAAGAAGCGCGCAGCCGCTACCCGGCTGCCTATCAATGGGTGCTCGAACGCGTCAAACCGGAACGCGACCTGAACAACCGCGCCGGCTATCGCGACAACTGGTGGATTTTCGGCGAAGCACGCAAAGACATGCGCGCATCACTCGCCGGCCAGCCTCGCTACATCGCCACCGTCGAAACCGCCAAGCACCGCACTTTCCAGTTCCTCGAAGCCGCCATCGCGCCGGACAACATGCTCGTCTGCATCGCACTGGCCGACGCCTACGCCCTCGGCGTCCTCTCTTCGCAAGTCCACGTCGTCTGGGCGCTGGCTGCCGGCGGCACGCTGGAAGATCGTCCGCGCTACAACAAATCCCGCTGTTTCGANCCCTTTCCCTTCCCCGCCGCCAGCCCCGAGCAGCAAACCCGCATCGCCGCCCTCGCCGAACAACTCGACACCCACCGCAAGCGCCAGCAGGCCGCCCACCCAGCACTGACGCTGACCGGCATGTACAACGTCCTCGCCAAACTGCGCAGCGGCGAATCGCTCACCGCCAAGGACAAGACCATCCACGAAATGGGCCTCGTCGCCGTGCTGCGCCAGCTCCACGACGAACTCGACGCCGCCGTCCTCGCCGCCTATGGCTGGAGCGATCTCGCCCCCACCGCCAGCGACGCCCTGCTCGACCGCCTCGTCGCCCTCAACGCCGAGCGCGCTGCCGAGGAAGCCGCCGGCCACATCCGCTGGCTCCGCCCCGACTTCCAGAACCCGTCTGCCGCGGTCGACCCGAAAACACAGGCAAAAATGGATTTACCCGAAATTTCCGGGTCGACCGCAACNCCCGTCCCCCAACCCGCCGCAAAACGCCCCTGGCCCGCCACGCTGCCGGAACAGGTGCGCGCCGTCGCCGACCAGCTCTCCCCGCATCCGCAAGACGAAGCCGCCCTCGCCGCCCGCTTCACCGGCAAAGGCCCGTGGAANAAACGCCTCCCCGAAATCCTCGCCATGCTAGAAGCCCTCGGCCGCGCCAAGCGTTCGGACGGCGGCTGGGTGGGGTAACCAATCATGTCGACATTGCCTCCTTCGTCGATCAACCCGGACATTCCAAGTGACGTCCACGCTGAAATCATGGCAAGACTTGCGGCCGTCGAGCACAACGAAGGAGTACGAATTCTTCTCGCGGTGGAGTCGGGAAGTCGGGCCTGNGGGTTTCCATCGCCGGATAGCGACTACGACGTTCGTTTCGTCTATGTACGTCCAACGAAATGGTACTTGAGCATCGATCTTGAAGATAAACGCGACGTTATTGAATTCCCGATTGTCGATGACATTGATTTGAACGGCTGGGATATCCGCAAGGCCTTGCGCCTATTCAGAAGATCCAATCCGACCCTGATCGAGTGGCTGCAATCGCCAATTCGATACAAATCATCCGACAATTTCGGCGACGCCTTGAACGGCTTGCTTCGGTCGACTTATTCCTGCCCACGCGGCATCTATCACTACCGCAGCAGCGCCAAAGCCACTTACGCCAAATATCTGCGCACACCGCAGGTTCGACTCAAGAAGTATTTCTATGCGTTACGTCCGTTGCTCGCGGTACGCTGGATCGAAACCTACCAATCCGTGCCACCCATCGAATTCTCGCTCTTGTTAGCCCTGATCGAAAACGATGTGCCGCTGTATAGCGACATCGACAATCTGTTGAAGGCGAAACAAATCTCGTCGGAAATGGCGCTCGCGGAGCCGATTCCTCGCATTCAGCGGTTCATCGAGTCTGAACTGTGCCGCCTCAAATCGCTTACGCCGGGTAACGCGGATCGATCAGCATCCAACACTCAAATCGACGAACTTTTTCGGGCGATGCTCAAACCGTAGAATGGAACGACAACGGACCGACAAACGTCGAGATCGTCGATTACCACTGAGAAGTTGATAATGGCCACGAACCACATGCGCCCGATCCACCCCGGCGAAATCCTGCGCGAAGATTTTCTGATGCCACTGGAAATGAGTGCCAACGCCTTGGCGATGGCACTTCACGTGCCGGCGCCAAGGATCAACGACATCGTCCGCGAGCGCCGGGCAATCACGCCCGACACCGCCCTGCGACTCGCCCGTTATTTCGACACGACCGCGCAATTCTGGCTCAACTTGCAAAGTGCTTTCGATCTGAAGCAGGCGGAAAACGAAAGCGCCGAACGGATTGCCGAGGAGGTTCGGCCGCTTCAACACGCCGCGTAGCATTCAGCACGGCCGCACCTGGCGCATCAACGGCGGTTGGCCGAGGTGAGTTGTGATATGTTTTGCGACATGAAAGCCCCTTCGCTCGACCCCGCCACCGACTTTGCAGCCCATGCCTTCCTTGAGCGCGTGCGGGCGCATTTCGACGTGGCCGAAGCGATCCTCTTCGGCAGCCGGGCGCGCGGCGATTTCTCGCCGGAGAGCGACGCTGACGTAGCCGTGCTGCTACGTGGCGAACCGGGCAAGTTCCTGCCAACCAAGCTGGAGATGTCGGATATTGCCTACGATGTGCTACTGGACACCGGGATTCGTGTTCAGGCGCTGCCGATCTGGGAAACGGAATGGGCAAGCCCGGAGAATTACTCGAACCCGCGCTTGCTTACCAATATCCGACGCGATGGGGTTCGCTTGTGACGCCAGACGACATGCTGGCCAAGGCAGCGCGGGCTGTCGCTTCTGCCAGGGCTTTGCTTGATCTGGGCGACGCCGATGGCGCGGCCAACCGGGCCTACTACGCGATGTTCGATGCCGCTCGCGCCGCCTTGCTGGCAAGCGGCCGCATCGTTGAAACGGAATCCATCCGTACCCATTCCGGACTGATTACTGCGTTCAGTCTGCATCTGGTGAAACCGGGCAAGATTCCCGTCGAACTAGGCCGCAGCATCAACAAGGCCGAGGACATCCGGCTTGCCGCCGACTACAAGGACACGCCGGTCGAACAAGACGCCGCTACGTGGGCAGTCAACGAAGCGGAGCGTTTCGTTCGCTTCATCAAGGATGCCTTGCGGACGCAAGCCTGAAATCGCGCCGCAACGGCGTGCCGGTTGCGGTCGACGCCGAAATACCGGCAAAAATGGTCTTTCCTCAATACACCGCCGACCACCAAGCACCTCGATGAACCGCACCGAACGTTTCTACAAGATCGACCAGATGCTGCATGAGCGGCGCGTGGTGACTATCGATGTCTTTCTGGACGAACTTGACGTGTCGCGGGCGACTTTCAAGCGCGACATGGAATATCTGCGCGACCGCCTGCATGCGCCGATCGTCTGGGATCGCGAGGCCGGCGGGTATCGTTTCGAGAACATCAAGGCCGACGGCCCGGCCTACGAGCTTCCCGGCCTGTGGTTCTCGGCCGGCGAACTGTACGCGCTGCTGGCGGCGCACAAGCTCCTCGGCGATCTGGCGCCGGGAATACTGGCCGCCCATGTCGCGCCCTTGCAGTCGCGATTGGCCGCATTGCTCGAAGCCTCCGGACACTCGGCCGCGGAGATCACACAGCGAGTAAGGCTCTTGTCGATGGCGAAGCGTGCCGTCGAGCCACGTTTCTTCACCGATGTCGTCATTGCCTTGCTGGAGCGCAAGCGCATCACGATCGCGGCGTGGAACCGGGGGCGCGACGAAACCAATCTCCGCACGATTTCGCCGCAGCGCCTCGTTCATTACCGCGACAACTGGTATCTGGATGCGTGGTGCCACTGGCGCGACGGCCTGCGCAGCTTTTCGGTGGATGCGATCCAGAATGTCAAGGTGCTGCGCGAGCCAGCGCAAAGCATCGCAACCGCGGAACTGGATGCCCACTACGCGTCGGCTTACGGCATNTTTTCGGGGTCACCGAAGGGTTGGGCGGCACTGCGCTTTTCCGCCGAGCGGGCACGCTGGGTGCAGGCGGAACGCTGGCACCGCGATCAGCAAGGCGAAACCCTGGCCGACGGCAGCTACCGGCTGCGCGTACCGTATGCCGACGAGCGGGAACTGCTGATGGACATTCTGCGCCACGGGCGGCATGTGACCGTCGAAGGCCCGGATTCGCTGCGCCGGCTGGTTGCCGACGAGGTTGCCGCGCTGACCGCGGTTTACCATGGGCGCCATGGGATTGATTGATGAGGCTCGGTATTTGAGCCACTCAAGGGCTAAGCTGATGCCATCCGGATAGGGAAGGCTGGCCATGATCGTCGAATTCATCCTTGCCGCATTGGTGGGCATCGCCACGAAGAACTTCGTCGTGTTTGTTGTGCTCATCGTCCTCGCGCGGGTCTTGATCCGCATCCGGCCTGACCTGCCACTTTCGAGCGGGCTATTCAAGCCGGGCCTGCTGGCGATTGGCATCTCGACCGTCGTCCTGGCACGGGTTGCGTGGGTCCTGCTGACGCTTGCCCTCTGGGCAATCGGAATTGCGGCGCTATCGTCGCTTCTCGGCGGCGACTGCGATTGCGACCTGTAGGACTTGAGCCATGTCCAGGATCATTCTGACGATCATTCAGTGGTTTTTCTATCTCGGCATCTGCTTGGTCGTCTTCGGCCTGAAATTCCACTTTCCTTGGTGGGCTATCATCATCGGCGTGCTTCTGCTCAACCTCCTGCCCATGCTGTGCTTCATCAGCCTGTTTTTCCGGGAATGACGCGCGGCCCGCGACTACGTGAGGACCAAGAAATGGATACCCGCCGCGTCCGGCCGGGCATTGCGCTGCCGCAAGTCGGGCAGGATATCGAGGGACGGCTGCGGCGGCGGGTCACTTGTGGATGCCCAAGTGATTTGATCTCAAGGTGGCGCAGTATATGAGCCAGTCACCGCTTAAGCTGGGCCATACTCAGTCACGGGAGATGGCCATGAGCAGACGATCATTCCTGGAGCGGATTGCCGCTCTGGCCGGCACAAGCATTGTCGCGCCGCTCACGCAAGCAACAACGACCAGGACAATCGAACTGCAGCGCTCTCCGCTGGCCGGTTTTCAATACCACCGGGCAGAAGCGGTGTGGCCGCTGCTAAGTGTTGGCGCGGCCCTCGATCTGGTGCGCGAACCCGATAACGCCCATGACTCGCGAGCGGTCCGCGTGGATTGGCAGGGGCAGAAACTTGGCTACGTGCCGCGCATCGACAATGCGGCAGTCAGCCATTTGCTCGATGGCGGCCAGGCGGTGACTGCCAGGATCGTCGCCTTGCGGCAGTCTGGCAACCCGTGGGAGCGCGTCGAACTTGCCGTCAATTTGAGTCAATGAGGAAGTGGTGATGCACGATGAACCACTGTTGCCGCGCCGCCTGACCTTGCTCGGCGAAGCGATGCGCCCGGTCTGGCTGAAGGTGAACGCGCAACTCGACATGCCCATCGGTCACAGCCTGGCCGTTCCGGATATGGCCGATGTCGCCTCGCATCATCTGGCCAAGATTGGCCGCGCCATTCAAGGGCTGAGTGATCGCGTCAACGGTCTGATGCGCGATGTGGTATCGAACGAGGAAGCCAGCGACGCCGAGGTTTATCGCGCCGTCGGTCGCTTCGAGGCCTTTCTCGACGATCTGCTGGCCGGCCATGATGCGGTTCGCGCGTTGGCTACCGACGGGACCGAAACCGAGATTCGGGACTTGCTTGCGGGCACCTATCGCCACGCGCTGGTCGAGGTTCGCGACTGGCTTCGGGATTTGGTCGATGCACTTGCCGACCCGATAGCCGCATTGAAGAAGCAGGGGCTGCCAACCAGTGGTGAGGTGGAATTGCCGCTCGCATTGAAGCTGACGGCAGCCCCGGAACTTGCCGGACTGTCGCGGTGGGCGACACAACGGCAGCTTTCACGGCCAGCGACGGACTATCAGCCGCCCCCAGCTTCCGGCCTTGGCTTTTGGGGAACGCTCGGTACCATTGTGCTCGCCTGGGGCATTGGTGAAGCACTGTTCGGCGGCGATGACTGCGGCTGTGGCTGATGCGCCCGCTGGCGTTTGGCCGATTGTTGCGGTCGACGTCCTGAAACCGGCAAATTTGCCTGACCCATCATCGCCGGCAACGGACCCGATCGCGCAATTCTCCGCGTGGCCAGGGAAGCCGGAGACGGGCAACTGTAGCAACGACAAGGAGCCATGATCATGATCGAACTCAAGAATAACCAGTTGATTTTCAGCTTTCCAGACCTGCACGAAGATGCCGTATGCCGTGTCGATTTTCAGCGGACGCTGCGAATACCGGACGACAACCGCGAGTATCCGCTACCGCCCGGCCTCGGCCGATTTCCGATGGCGCAGGTCGCAGAGCACGCCTCGCGACTTCCAGTTACTTGGGCCGAGCACGGCGGCGTGCTGTTGCCAATGTATCAGGCGGAGGCGCTGTGGATCAATTTCGCAAGCGGACACGACTATGGAACGGATGCCAGTTACCCGTTTGCACTCAAGATCGCGGCGGGCAAGGTCAATGCCGTGACCGGCGATGCCTGGTGCGACGATCTCGTCCAGAACCCCCAGGACTACCTTGTGATTCCTGACCAACCATGGCTCGATGGCTTTTGCGTACGCAAGGGCTTGATCAGACAGTTTGTCGCAATGCCACTCGGCTTGGGCTACACCGCCGAGGAGCAACTCTCGGGAGCGGCGGAGCACGGCGGGCTCCAGATCATCGTCTATCCGATGAAACGCGATCGCTATCAAGAGATGTTGCAGCACCGGGACCTTGATTTCGAAACAGAAATACCCTGCTGCCCCTCCGCGTCACTTGTATGTGAATCAGCCTCGATGGGCCTTGCGCCTGGCGGATTGATGCACCAGGAAATCTATGAAGACGAGCATGGCTACGACGCGTGGGATCCAAGCTTGTCCTGCCGATGTTTTGTCCACATCCTCAACAGCGCGCAATGGGAAGGCGCGACCGGAGAATCCTTGCCCGGAGCCGCACCCACCGCCAACGACTATACGAAAGCGGGCCTGCCATGGTTCGAGTACTACGACGACAGGTTCGGGTCGCTGAATGGTGCAAAGAAACTAGCCGGTCTCGATAGCGTCGCCACCAAGGGCAGCAAGCTCGGCGCGATACCGCTGCCGGAGAATGACGCCATCAAGCCGGCGAAAATCATTCATCTTGGCTCCCCTCCGACCAAGGTCAGCGAGGGAAACTGGTAATCCCGGGGACGAGCCCTGCTTGGTTAAATCGCGGGGCGGGAAAGCTAATCTTCAAGTTCGCGTGCGGATCGCAGATGGCGCGCCTGAAAGGATGGCAAACCCGCGCGGCGAGGCGCTATTATCTTGAATAGCTAATCACCTATGCGCCGTCACGGCAGCACGGGTGACTCCTGATCCGTTACAGTCTAGCGCTCGCGCATCGTTACCGGCAGCGCGTTGCTCTTGTCGCGTCCCCAGAGATCGAGGGGTCTCCGACCGAACCGCGCAGGAACTCGCGGGCCTTGGTGGCGGTGACCGGCTGCTTGAAAGAAACGAGGTGGGCGAAGGACTGGCCCGTCAGGCGGTACAACCAGGTTCGGCGTTTCACGATCATGCTGACCTCCCTTCGGCTGCTGGCGCGCTGGACGGCAATCCGTCACGGGCGAATGGATCCACTCTACTCCTTTTTCCGCGACAGGGCGGACTTTGCTGTCGCGCTGTGCGACGAACCACGCACGCTTCGCCGGCGCGGCGACGTGGCCATGATTCGCTCACCCCTTCCCCGCGTTGGCGCCGTAGCGCCGCTCCCAGGCGCCACGGCCTCACCCGGTCGCCAGTTGCCGGAAGTCCGGGAAGTCGCCCGCACCGAGATCGACATTGACGCGCGTTACCTGCGCTCCGCCGGGGCCGCGTTGTGCCCAGAGCAGCAAGGCGATGACCGCTTCCTCCTCGCCCACCGCCATCGCCTCGACCCGGCCGTCGCGCAGGTTGCGCACCCAGCCGCAAACGCCGAGACGGCGCGCCTCGGCAGTCATCGACCAGCGGTAGCCAACTCCCTGGACGGTACCTTCGATGATCAGGTGACGGGCAATGCGCGGCATGGTCTCCTCCTCGACTTGACGATGGCTGGCCTACTGGTAACGCAGCGCCTCGATCGGGTCGAGGCGCGCCGCCTTGCGCGCAGGATACCAGCCGAAGAAGATGCCGACGCCGGCGGCGACGGCGAAGGCGACCAGCGCCGCGCTGCCGGAGACGACGATGACCATGCCGGTAGCGGCGTTGATGGCGAGGGCGATGGCGATGCCGAGAACGAGCCCGATCAGGCAGCCGGCGAACGAGATCATCACCGCCTCGAGCAGGAACTGCGTCAGGATGTCCTTCTGCCGCGCGCCGATGGCCATGCGGATGCCGATTTCGCGGGTGCGCTCGGTGACCGACACCAGCATGATGTTCATGATGCCGATGCCGCCGACGAGCAGCGAGATCGAGGCGATGGCGCCGAGCAGGATGGACATCGTGCGCGTGGTCTGCGCCTCGGTTTCGGCGGCAGCCGACAGGTTGCGCATGAAGAAGTCGTCCGGCTGTCCCTCGCGCAGGCGGTGGCGCTGGCGAAGCAGCGCGGTAACGTTGTCCATCGCCCGCGGCATGCCCTCGGCCGATTCGGCCTGGACCATGATCATGCGCACCGAGTTCAGGAACGGCGTGCCGAACACCTTGCGCTGGGCGGTGGTCAGCGGAATGATCACCGTGTCGTCCTGGTCGTTGCCGTCGAGGTTCTGCCCCTTGCTGCCGAGAACACCGATGACGATGAAGGGGTTCTGCTGGATGCGCATCGTCTTGCCGACCGGATCCTCGTCGCCGAACAGGTTCTGCGCCGTCGTCTTGCCGAGCAGCGCGACGCGCGTCGCCGCGCGCACGTCGGAATCGCCGAAGGCGGCACCGCTGGCGATGCTCCAGGCGCGGGCGTCGAGATACGGCGNGGTCGTGCCGACGACGTTGGCGTTCCAGTTCTGCGAGCCATAGGCCAGCTGCCGCCGGCCCTGGTGGGTCGGCGCAACGTTGACGATGCCTTCGAGCTCGGCGATCGCCTCGGCGTCGGCGACGTTGAGCGTCGGCGCGCCGGCGGCGCCGCTGCGCACGCCGGCGGTGGTGAACGACCCCGAGAGGACGATGAACAGGTTGGAGCCCATGGTCGCGATCGTCTGCTGCACCGCGTACTGCGCGCCCTGGCCGATGGCGATCATGATGACGACGGCGCCGACGCCGATGACCATGCCGAGCATGGTCAGCGCGGTGCGCAGGCGGTTGGCGCCCATCGCCAGCCAGGCTTCACCGAGCATGGCCTTCAGCACGGGGCCGCCTCCTTTGCTCCGCCGTGGCGGTGGCCACGTCGCTGACGATGCGCCCGTCGCGGAAGCGCACCTGGCGGCGGGCGTGAGCGGCGACATCCGCCTCGTGGGTGACGAGGACGACCGTGAGGCCCTCGGCGTTCAGCTCGCCGAACAGGCGCATGATCTCCTCGCTGGTGTGGCTGTCGAGGTTGCCGGTCGGCTCGTCGGCCAGCAGCACGCGCGGCGAATTTACCAGCGCCCGGGCAATCGCCACCCGCTGCTGCTGGCCGCCGGAGATGCGCGCCGGCAGCGAGCCCGCATAGCGCCCGACGCCGACCTTGTCGAGCAGGGCCTGCGCCCGCGCCCGCCGCGCGTCGCGCCCGAGCCCGGCGTACACCAGCGGCAGCGCGACGTTGTCGGCGAGGGTCATGCGCGGCAAGAGGTTGAAGCCCTGGAAGACAAAGCCGAGCGTGCGGTTGCGCAACCGCGCCAGCGCATCGGCGCCGAGGTGGGCGACGTTCTCGCCGGCAAGGAAGTAGTCGCCGGTGGTCGGCGTGTCGAGGCAGCCAAGCAGGTTCATGAAGGTCGACTTGCCGGAACCCGAGGGGCCCATGATCGCGAGGTATTCGCCGGCGGCCACCTCGAGGTTCACTTCCATCAGCGCCGGGAACGGCCCGGCCGCGGTCTCGTACGACTTGCCGAGGCCGCTCACGCGGATGACCGGCTGCGTCATCGGGGCTTGCTCACCGCGATCGCGCCCTAGAACAGCCGCATGCCGACGGAGGAAGGCTTGCGCTCCACCCCGCCGTTCTCGCCGACGACGATGCGGTCGCCTTCCCTGAGCTCGCCGCCGACCAGTTCGGTCATGCGGCCGTCGGTGATGCCGATCTGCACCGGGACCGGCTTCAGTTCGCGCCCATCGACCATCCACACGGTGCCGCCCTGGCCGTCGCGCTTCCTGCCCTTGCCGGCCCCGGCGCCGAGGCCCGTGCCCGGGCCGGGGAGCCGCCGGCTGCGGTCGACGCCGGTTTCGGGGCGTTTTCCGGCTTCTTCTCGGGGGCGTCGGCGGGCTTGAAGCGCAGCGCTGCGTTGGGCACCAGCAGCGTTCCCTCGCGCTTCTGGACGCCGATATTGACGTAGGCTGTCATCCCGGGCAGCAGGATCTGGTCGGGATTCTCGACGGTGATGCGGACGTTGTAGGTGACGACATTCTGCGTGTTGGTCGGGTTGAGGCGGATCTGCTGCACCTCGCCGGTGAAATTGCGGTTGGGGAAGGCGTCGACCGTGAAGCGCACCTTCTGCCCCTCGCGGATGTTGCCGATGTCGGCCTCGGCGAAGGCGGTGTCGATGCGCATTTCCGAAAGGTCCTGGGCGATCTTGATCAGCACCGGCGTCTGGAAGCTGGCGGCGACGGTCTGTCCGAGATCGACGACGCGATCGACAACGACGCCGTCCACCGGCGAGCGGATCACGGTGAAACCGAGGTTGACCTTGTCGCGGTCGTTCTGCGCCCGCGCCAGGGCAAGCTGCGCCTGCGCCGACTTCAGCGCCTGCCGTGCCTGGTCGTATTCCTGCCGCGACACGTACTCCTGCCTGTACAGCGCGGCGAGACGCGTCTCGTTGGCCAGCGCCAGCTCCAGCGCCGCCTGCGCGTTGGTCATGTTGGCCGCGCTCTGGCGCTCGGTCGCCGCCAGCAGCGCGTCATCGAGTTCGAGCAGCGGCTGCCCCTGCTTCACGTGGTCATTGAAGTCGACATAGAGCTTCCTGACGGTGCCCGACACCTGGGTGCCGACATTGACCAGCACCACCGGGTTGAGCGTGCCGTTGGCGGAAACCGTCTGCGTGACGTCGCCCTTTTCCACCGCCGCCAGCTTGTAGCGTGTTTCCGGATCCAGCGCCGCGCGCTCGCGGGCGAGCCAGACACCGCCGCCGATCAGGCCGGCGGCGAGGACGGTACCGAGGGCGATCCTGCCGATGCGTTTCATGGTCTTCCTTGCGCCGCCGGTTCCAGCAGCGAGTAATCGAGGGCGCCCACCGCCTGCGCCAGCGTCGCGCGGAAGACGTACCAGTCGAGCGCCGCCTGGATGCGCTGCAGACGGGCGGCGGCGAGCGCGCTCTGCGCGGTCAGCAGGTCGAGGACGTTGCCGACACCGGCCTTGTAGCGGCCGAGCGCGACGCGCTCGGACTGCTCGGCGCTGGCCACTAGGTCGAGCGTCGTCCGCAGGCTCTGCGTCGCCGTCGTCAGGCTCTGGTAGGCGCGCCAGACGTCGAGGGCGACCTGGTTCCTGAGGCTGTCGCGCTGCGCCGCGCGGAGGTCGACCTGCGCCTCGGCGGCGCGCACGCGGTAGGTGGTGTCGAAGCCAGTGAACAGCGGAAGGTTCACCGTGACCCCGACCACGCCGCCGTTCGCTGAAACGCGGTCGACCTCGGCCCAGGTCGGCGCCGCCGACACGGTGATCGTCGGCCGGCCCTGCGCGCGCGCCAGATCGACGCCGGCTTCGGCCGCCCGGACCTGCGCCTCGGCCGCCTTGAGGTCCGGCCGCCGCGCCTCGGCCTCGGCGATCAGCGCGGCGACATCCTGCGCGAAGGCGGCGTCCGGCTGCCCCGCCGGCGGCGCCGCCAGCTCGATCGGCTGCCCGGCGCGGAAGCCCATGACGCTGGCCAGCGCGCCGAGCGCGTTGCGCGCCTCACCCTCGACGCGGATGCGGTTGAGCGTCGCCTGCGACAGCGCGGTCTGTGCCAGCAGGCGGTCGGCCGGCGTGGCGATGCCGACCTCGTAGCGCGACTCCGCGGCGCTGAAGCCCTCGCGCGCCGCCCGCTCCGCTTCGGTAGTGGACGCCACCGCCGCGCGCGCCGCCTGCGCGGTGTAGAACGACTGCAGCGCCGAGAGGAAGAGCGACTGCACCGTCGCATCCTGCGTCGCAACGGCGGCCGCGAGGAGCTGCCGGGCGCTCTCGCCCGACGCCGAACGCGCGCCGGAATCGAAAACCAGCCAGGATAAGGTCAGCGCCGCGCTGGTCGAGTTGTAGTTGCGCTGTTCGCTCCACAGGCGGCTGGAGCCCAGCCGGCCATCGAGATTCGGCAGCCAGGCGGCCTGCGCGACCCCGACCTGCGCTGCCTGATAACGCGCTGCCGCCCAGATCTCGCGCGTCTGCGGATTGTTGCACAGCGTCAGGTCGACGGCGTCGATCGCCGTCAACGGCGCCGCCGGAATCTCCCTGGCGCACGGCACTCCGGCGCTACGCCCGGCCGCCTGCGGCGACGGCCGCGGCGGCGTCACCGCCTCGGTCGCGAACGGATCGCTCAAGCTCGCCGCACCCGCCGGCAGGGCGAAACACAGCGTGACGGCAAGGATCTGCAACGACGGCTTTGTCATGGGCGCATAGTGTAGCCCCCTTGTAACGATCAGGCTGTTACAGATTGTTGCCGGCGCCGCGGAGCCAGGGCGACCGATGACACTGGCCAGCGCGCCGATCGCCGGAAGATTGCTGCAATGCGGTAAAATCGCAGGCCATGCTCTATCCGCTGATCCGCAAGTTCTTCTTCGCCCTCGACGCCGAAACCGCCCACGGCATCGGCATGGACGGCATCGCCTTCCTCAACGCCACCGGCCTCGCCGGTTGCCTCGCCGGGTCGGTCACCCCATGCCCGGTCAACGTCATGGGCCTGAAATTCCCCAATCCGGTCGGGCTGGCCGCCGGACTAGACAAGAACGGCGACCACATCGACGGCCTGGCCCGCCTCGGCTTCGGCTTCATCGAGATCGGCACCGTCACGCCGAAGCCGCAGGACGGCAACCCGCGTCCGCGCCTGTTCCGCATCCCGGAGGCGCAGGGCATCATCAACCGCATGGGCTTCAACAACGCGGGCGTCGACAAACTGCTGGAAAACGTCCGCGCTGCGGAATTCCCGAAGAACGGCGGCATCCTCGGCATCAACATCGGCAAGAACGCGACGACGCCGATCGAGCGCGCGGCCGACGACTACCTGGTCTGCTTGGACAAGGTCTATGACGACGCCAGCTATGTCGCGGTCAACATCTCGTCGCCGAACACGAAGAACCTGCGCGAGCTGCAGAAGGACGAGGCGCTCGACGACCTCCTCGCGCAACTCAAGGCGCGCCAGCAGCAACTGGCAGACAAGCACGGGCAGTACGTGCCGCTGGCGCTGAAGATCGCTCCCGATCTCGACGACGCGCAGATCACGGCGATCGCCGACGCGCTGCGCCGCCATCGCATGGACGGCGTCATCGCCACCAACACCACGCTGTCGCGCGAAGGCGTCGAAGGCTTGGCCAACGCGACCGAGGCCGGCGGCCTCTCCGGCGCACCGGTCTTCCGCAGGTCGACCGCCGTGCTGAAGAAGCTCGCGGCCGCGCTGGCCGGCGAACTGCCGATCATCGGCGTCGGCGGCATCATGAGCGGCGCAGATGCGGCCGAGAAGATCCGGGCCGGGGCGAGCCTGGTGCAGTTCTACAGCGGCTTCATCTATCGCGGCCCGGATCTGGTCGGCGAGGTCGCGGACACCCTCGCACATGTACTGAAGAAAAGGCCTAAATCCTTATTTCCATTACGGTTGTTTGACCTGCGTCAAAGGCCGATAATACCGGCCTCGACTTCTCCCCAATCCATGAGCCACTACCTTTTCATCCTCGTCGGCGCGGTGCTGGTCAACAATGTCGTGCTGGTGAAGATCCTCGGTCTCTGCCCCTTCATGGGCGTTTCCAAGAAACTGGAGACGGCTTACGGCATGGGCGCCGCGACGACCTTCGTGCTGACCATGGCGACCGGGGCAAGCTACATCATCGACCATTACCTGCTGATGCCGTTCGGGCTGGAATACCTGCGCACGCTGTCGTTCATCGTCACCATCGCCGCCATCGTCCAGTTGACCGAGATGGTCATCGCCAAGACCTCGCCGACGCTGCAGCAGACGCTGGGCATCTACCTGCCGCTGATCACCACCAACTGCGCGGTGCTCGGCGTGCCGCTGCTCAATATCGCCAACAAGCACAATTTCGTCGAGTCGCTGCTCTTCGGCGCCGGCAGCGCGGTCGGCTTCTCGCTGGTGCTGCTCCTCTTCGCCGGCATCCGCGAACGCGTCGAAGGCGCCGAGGTGCCCGTGCATTTCCGCGGCGTCGCCATCGCCATGGTCACCGCCGGCCTCATGGCGCTGGCCTTCATGGGCTTCGCCGGACTGGACAAGTACCAGTAATGGAAATCGCGCTCGCCATCGCCATCATGGCCCTCGGCGCGGTCGTGCTCGGTGCCGCACTCGGCTTCGCGTCGGTCAAGTTCAAGGTCGAAGGCGATCCGCTGGTCGAGAAGATCGAGGCCATCCTGCCGCAGACGCAATGCGGCCAGTGCAGCTACCCCGGCTGCAAGCCCTACGCCGAGGCCATCGCCAAGGGCGAGGCCGAGATCAACCTGTGCCCGCCGGGCGGCATGGAGGGCGTGCAACGCCTCGCCGACCTGCTCGGCCGCGAAGTCAAGCCGCTCGACGCCGAGGAAAAGCCCAAGCAGGTGGCGATCATCGACGAGCAGACGTGCATCGGCTGCACGCTGTGCATCCAGGCCTGCCCGGTAGACGCCATCGTCGGCGCCGCCAAGCAGATGCACACGGTCGTTGCGCCGCTATGCACCGGCTGCGAACTGTGCCTGCCGCCGTGCCCGGTCGAGTGCATCCGCATGGAGCCGATCGGCGAAAACATCGACAACTGGAAATGGAAGTACCCCGTGGTCGAGATCAAGGCTGCCCCGCTGAGAGAGGCCGCCTGATGCTGATGAACCTGTTCAAGTTCAAGGGCGGAGTCAAGCCGCCGACCAACAAGACGCAGTCCGTCACCCTGCCGATCGCCACTGCGCCGATTCCATCGCGCCTCGTCGTACCACTGCACCAGAGCATCGGCGGCACGCCGCGCCCGGTGGTGCAAGCCGGTGACAAGGTGCTCAAGGGCCAGTTGATCGGCGAGGCGGACGGCCGGATCTCCGCCGCCGTCCATGCCCCGACCTCGGGCACCGTGGTCGAGGTGGCGATGCACGTGCAGCCGCATCCCTCGGGACTCGACGCCCTGTGCGTCGTCATCGCGCCGGACGGCCAGGACGAGTGGATCGCCCGCACGGCCGTCGACTACCAGTCGCTGACGCCCGAGGAAGTGCGCGCGCGNCTGCAGCAGGCCGGCGTTGTCGGCCTCGGCGGCGCCGTCTTCCCGTCCCACGGCAAGCTGACCGCCTCGAAGACGGTGCCGATGGAGGAACTGGTCATCAACGGCGGTGAATGCGAGCCGTTCATGACCTGCGACGACATGCTGATGCGCGAGCGCGGCGAAGAAATCGTGCGCGGCGCCGGCATTTTCCGCAACCTGCTGCAGGCGAAGAAGGTACTGATCGGCATCGAGGACAACAAGCCGGAAGCCATTGCCGCCATGCGGGCTGCGGTCAAGGCGGCAGGAGAAGACTTCGAGGTCGTCGCCGTACCCACCTGCTACCCGGCCGGCGGCGCCAAGCAGTTGATCCGCGTGCTGACCGGCAAGGAAGTCCCGGCCTCCAAGCGCTCGACCGACCTCGGCGTGCAGTGCTTCAACGTCGCCACGGCCTACACCGCCTGGCGGGCGCTCGCCCACGGCGAGCCGGTCGTTTCGCGCATCGTCACCGTCACCGGCAACGTCCACGCGCCGCGCAACTACGATGCGCTGATCGGCACGCCGATGGACGAGTTGCTCGATCTCGCCAAGCCGCACCCGGACACCGACGGCATCATCATGGGCGGACCGATGATGGGCTTTCTCGTCCCCGATCCGCAGGCGCCTGTCATCAAGGCGACCAACTGCCTGATCGCCCACGACGACCGCCTGTTCCCGCCGAAGCCGCCGGAGATGCCTTGCATCCGCTGCGGCGCCTGCGCCGAGGTCTGCCCGCACGAGCTGCAGCCGTTCGAGATGTACTGGTTCGCGCGGGCAAGGAACTTCGGCAAGACGCAGGAGTACCACATCTTCGACTGCATCGAGTGCGGCTGCTGCTCCTACGTCTGCCCGTCGCGCATCCCGCTGGTCCAGTATTTCCGCTTCGCCAAGAGCGAGATCTGGGCGCGCGAGCGCGAGAAGAATGCCGCCGACGGCGCCAAGGCGCGCTTCGAATTCAAGCAGGAGCGCGAGGAGCGAGAAAAGGCCGAGAAGGCCGAAAAGCTGGCCAGGGCCGCCGCTGTCCAGGCCGCCCGAAAGGCCGCGGAAGCGGCCGCAGCTGCGGCGGCTGTGGGTGAAGCGCCGCTGCCTGCCGCTCCCGGACCGGAAACCGCAACTGCTGCGGTCGACGCCGCAAAAGACGCCAAAAAGGCCACCATCGAGGCAGCCATGGCCCGTGCCAGGGCGCAGCGCGAAGCGGTCCAGCCGAAGAACGTCGAGGCCTTGAGCAACGCCCGGCAGAAGGAAATCGACGAAATCGAAGCGCGCCGCCAGGCTGCCCGCGCGGCCGACGCCGCCGGGCCGGCCGCGACCACCCCGGCCGAGGGGAAACCCGAATGATGCTCGCCCCTGCCCCCTATCTGCTCAAGGACGCCAGCGTCAGCCAGGTCATGACGCAGGTCTGCATCGCGCTGGTTCCCGGCATCGCCGCCTACGCCTGGCTGATCGGCCCGGCCATCCTGGTCCAGCTGGTGATCGCTTCGCTCGCGGCGCTGGCCGCCGAATCCCTGATGCTGTGGATGCGCGGCAAGCCGCTGGCGCTGTTCCTCACCGACGGCTCGGCCATCGTCACCGCCTGGCTGATCGCCCTCGCCTTCCCGCCGCTGGCCCCGTGGTGGCTGGTGGCGCTCGGCACGGCGTTCGCCATCGTCGTCGCCAAGCATCTCTACGGCGGCCTCGGCCAGAACCCTTTCAACCCGGCGATGGTCGCCTTCGCAGTCTGCATCGTCGCCTTCCCGGCGCTGATGTCGCAGTGGCCGAGCGTTGGCCTGCAACTCACCACCGGCGACCAGATCAACGTCATTTTCGGGCTGGCGCCGCGCGTCGATGCCATGTCCGGCGCAACCCCGCTCGACGCGCTTAAGACCGCGCTCAAGCTCGGCGACGGCGACATCGACGTCGCCCACCTGCTCTCCAACCAGGACCTCTACGGCAACTTCGCCGGCCGCGGCTGGGAATGGATCGCCGCCGGCTACCTGCTCGGCGGCCTGTGGCTGTGGCAGCGCAAGATCATCACCTGGCACGTCCCGGTCGCCTTCATCGGCGCCCTGACCCTGATTTCCGGCGCGCTCTGGCTGTACAACCCGGGGCAGTTCGCCAACCCGCTGTTCCACATGTTCTCCGGCGGCGCCATGATCGGCGCCTTCTTCATCGCCACCGATCCGGTTTCCGGGTGCACGACGCCGCGCGGCAAGCTGATCTTCGGCGCCGGCGCCGGGCTGCTCGCCTACGTCATCCGGGTCTTCGGCGGCTACCCGGACGGCGTCGCCTTCGCCATTCTGCTTATGAACCTCGGCGCGCCGCTCATCGACCTGCTCTGTCAGCCGCCGATCTTCGGCATGAAGGACAAGTCATGACCGGCGGGACCAGGGAAATTTCCGCCCCAGGCATGGCGCTGCGCACGGCCGCCATCCTTTTCGTTTTCGTCGTCCTGTTCACCGGCCTCCTCTCGGGCGCCTACCTGTGGACCAAGCCGGCGATCGAAGCCTCGGCCGCCGAAGAGAAGATGAAGCTGGTCGACGAGGTGCTGCCCCGCGCGGAATACGACAATGCGCTGCTCAGCGACACGCTGAACCTGCCGCCGACGCCCCAACTCGGCCTCGACGAGCCATCGACGCTGTACCGGGCGCGGAANGGGGGCAAGCCGGCGGGTCTGGTTTTCGAGGCGGTCGCACCCGACGGCTACGCCGGCAAGATCAGGCTGCTGATCGCCCTGCGCGCCGACGGGACGGTCGCTGGAGTGCGCGTGAC
This sequence comes from Dechloromonas sp., assembly GCA_013693915.1. Lineage (GTDB taxonomy): Bacteria > Pseudomonadota > Gammaproteobacteria > Burkholderiales > Rhodocyclaceae > Azonexus. The sequence goes on from CP059264.1 coordinate 2,971,516, forward strand.
CCAGCACAAGGAAACGCCCGGTCTCGGCGATTACATCGAGGTCAGGAAGGACAAGAACAAGGCCCGCCCGTGGATCACCCAGTTCGCGGACATATCGCTGGCCCAGGTAACCGACAGCGAGTGGAAAGTGAAAAAGGACGGCGGGCGCATCGACTTTTACGCCGGCGCCACCGTAACCCCGCGTGCGGTGTCCAAAGCGGTATTGAAGGCCGTCAAGTGGGCCACCGCGCATCGCGACCAGATTTTTGCCGAAACGGGAGCCAACAAATGATCACCCGCGACGAATTCCGCACCATTGCCGACAACGGCATCTGGAAACAGAACACCTCGATCGTCCAGATCCTCGGCCTTTGTCCGCTGCTGGCGGTGACCACCAACGCGGTCAACGGCATCATGCTGTCGCTGGCGACGATCCTGGTCATGGCCCTGTCCAACGTTGCCGTCGCCTCGCTGCGCAACTTCATCCCGCACGAGATCCGCATCCCGGTGTTCATCCTGATCGTCGCCGCGCTGGTCACCGTCGTCGACCTGCTGTTCAACGCCAACCTGCACGAGCTCTACCTGGTGCTCGGCATCTTCATCCCGCTGATCGTCACCAACTGCATCGTCCTCGCGCGCGTAGAGGCCTTCGCCGCCAAGAACCCGCCGCTGCAGTCAACCTTCGACGGCGTTTTCATGGGCGTCGGCATGCTGTGGACGCTCGCCCTGCTCGGCGGCATGCGCGAACTGCTCGGCAACGGCACGCTGTTCGGCGGCATCGACATGGTCTTCCCCGGCCTGTCGCCGCTCCAACTGTTGCCCGAGAGCTATCCCGGCTTCCTGCTCGCCCTGCTGCCGCCCGGCGCCTTCATCCTGCTCGGCTGCATGATCGCCTGGAAGAACTGGATGGATGCCCGCGCCGCCGCGCGCGTCCAGCGCAAGCCACGGCGGCCGGCGGCGGCTGGAGTGCACTAGCTCGACCGCGGGCACGCGGCGGTTTCGAGCGGCCAGTTGTGGCAGCCGATCAGCGGTTGGCGGCACGTCGAAGAATTTTCGCTTCGTGTGACAACCAAAACGCGACCCGTGCGTTAGTTTGAATTAGCTTTCATCATTTCGAGGGATTCGCAGTGCGTTGGTTGATGGCCGCAGTTGTTGCGGCGCTCACTTCATTCGTGGTCAATGCCGCCGAGCCGGTAGCCATCGAGGCGCCTACGGCAGACGTTGCCGTCGTCGCCGAACACGCGGTTACCGTCACGCCGGTGCCGATGCCTGTACCGGTGACCGAATTGCGGGTCCCCACGGCGCGCGTCGCCGAGGTCCGTCCGGCCCGACAGGCGAAGGCGCCGACGACCAAGAGCATCGCAAAATCGCTGCTCTCGCGGACGGAACGCCATCAGGCCGCGTTGCTGTCGTCCAAGACCGTTGCCGGCGCGACCGTGGTCCATACCCTGGTCAACGACGACGACGATGAATACGATTCGGAGAACCTCGATCTCCACCGCTCGTTCAGCCGCCCAAAGCTGGTCAAGGTCGGCGACCAGGACGACGACGATCTGTTCGCCATCACCGATGCCGTGAAGCTGCGCTTGTACCTTGCCCGCATGAAGGCGGTCGAGGCGCACGTCCTGGCCAGGGCGGCCGACGACCCGGCCGCCGGCGACGACGACCTCCCGGACACGGTCACGCAGAGGCTGCTGCTGGCGCGCACGATGGCCGTGCAGGCGCACCGGAAGAAGTTTTCCTAGTCCGGAACGGTTCGGCCGAACCGTCCGCAAATCCGCGTTGAATTGGCCATGTCCGCGCTCGTGGCTTGGCTGCCTCGCCGCCGTCGGACGGCCGCCCCACGGGTCAACGCCCGCCAGCGATGCAACCGCAGGGTATCGGGAACCGCTGCCTCCCCTTGCCCAGAAGTGGGCACCGAACCGCGCCATGAGATTGCCTGGCGTCGCCTGACCACCCGGGCAGCGGCTTTCCGCTCTCCGGGCGAAGATCGTTCGTCGCCCGCGTCGGCGACCGGGAACCCGGGAAAGCGGCGGTTCATCTCCGGCTGGCGCGAACAACCGGCAGTGGCAGACATTCAAATGCGAATGTTTCCTATTTACAAGCTGCCGATCTGGCGATAAGATGCAAACCATTCTCACTTCAAGGAATGATCATGCGCTCCCCGGTATCCACCACGTCGATTGCCGGTGCCATACTGTGGTGCCCGCTGGTCACCTTTTCGCACTAGCGATGCCCCCAACTCCGGGCAGGCGTCGTCAGCCTGCTGCAGATCCAGGGCGACCGCCGCTGCCCGGGCACATCGGCAGCGCCTGGAACGTCAGGCGCATCCGCGTTTCCGGTGTCGCGACGGTCGCCGTGGTGAGCGCGCCGAAAAACCTCCCGCCCCGGCATGATGCCCGCGATAATGCGAACACTGCGGGTGAACCGAGCAAGACTCTCTCAGCCCAGAAATCATGACCGCCACCACTGCTCCCAACAACGCCATCCTCCTCGTCGGCCACCCCAATGTCGGCAAGTCGGTGCTCTTTCACCGGCTGACCGGCGCCTACGTCAACGTTTCCAACTACCCCGGCACCACGGTCGAGGTCACCCGCGCCAGCGCCCGCTTCGACAGCAGCGCCGCGCTGCTCGACACGCCGGGCGTCCTCGCCCTGCCGTCACGCAGCGACGATGAACGCGCCACCATGCGCGCCCTGCTCAACGAGGAAACGCGCTGTCTCGTCCAGGTCGGCGACGCCAAGAACCTGCGCCGCACGCTGACGCTGACCGCGCTGCTCGCCGAACTCGGCGTGCCGATGGTGCTGGCCCTCAACATGCACGACGAAGCCGCGGCGCGCGGCGTCACCGTCGACATCCGGGCGCTTGCCGAGGAACTCGGCATCCCGGTGCTGGCCACCGTCGCCACCGGCGGCGAAGGCATCGGCGAGCTGACCAGCAGCCTCGGCCAGGCCCGGCCGCCGGGCGCGCTCCTGCACTACGACGCCGACAGCGAGGCCGACATCGCCCGCGTCGCCGAGGCCATCGCGCGCCTCGCCCCGCACCCGCATCTGGCGGCGCGCGGGCTTGCGATCCTCTATCTCGGCGGCGATGCCGAAGTCGCCGCCTGGCTGGAGGAGCGCGCCGCCGACAACTTCCCGGAAATCAAGGCGCTGCGCCAGGCCGCCTCGCACCGCACCGCGAACAAGGTGGCGGCATTGCTCGCCCGCGAGCGCAGCGAAGCCGCCGACACCCTGGCGACCAGCGTCATCCAGCGCGCCGCGCGCAGCAGCCCGCTGCTCGCCCAGCGCCTCGGCCAGTATGTCGTGCATCCGCTGTGGGGCATCCCGATCCTGCTCGGCGTGCTCTACGTGGTCTACGAATTCGTCGGCGTCTTCGGCGCGACGACGCTGGTCGGGCTGCTGGAGAAGGACCTCTTCGAAGGCATCCTCAACCCGACATTCACCGATTTCGTGACTGCCGCGGTCGACGTCCCGTGGATCGCCGAATTGCTGGTCGGCCAGTACGGCCTGTGGACCATGGGCATGACCTACGCGCTGGCGCTCATCCTCCCGATCGTCACCACCTTCTTCATCGCCTTCGGCGTCCTCGAGGATTCCGGCTACCTGCCGCGCCTGTCCGTCATCGCCAACCGGCTGTTCGCCCTGATCGGCCTCAACGGCCGCGCCGTGCTGCCGATGGTGCTCGGGCTCGGCTGCGTGACGATGGCGACGCTGACCACGCGCATCCTGCACAGCCCGCGCGAGCGCCTGATCACCATCCTGCTGCTGGCGCTCGCCATCCCCTGCTCGGCGCAACTCGGCGTCGTCCTCGGCATGCTCGGCAGCGTCTCGTTCACCGCCGTCCTGATCTGGACGCTGGCCATGGTCGGCGTCCTCCTGCTGGTCGGCTTCCTTGCCAGCAAGCTGATCCCCGGCCGGCGCATCCCGCTCGTCACCGAACTGCCGCCGATGCGCATGCCGATCCTCGGCAACGTCCTCAAGAAGACCGCCGGCCGCCTCAAGTGGTATTTGGTCGAGGTCATTCCGCTCTTCCTGCTCGGCACCTTCATCATGTTCGCGCTCGACAAGCTCGGCATTCTGCCCGGCATCATCAAGGCCGGCGAGCCGCTGGTCACCGGCTGGCTCGGCCTGCCGCCGGAGGCCAGCGCCGCCTTCGTCATGGGCTTCCTGCGCCGCGACTTCGGCGCCACCGGCCTCTTCGCCATGGCGCACAACCTGAGCCCGATCCAGGCCGTGGTCGGCATGATCACCATCACGCTGTTCATCCCCTGCTTCGCCAGCCTGATGATGATGGTCAAGGAACAGGGCGTGAAGATCGCGCTGGCCATGGTCGCCGTCATCGTCCCCTTCGCCTTCCTCGTCGGCGGCCTGTTCAACCTGCTGCTGCACGCCGTCTGGTAAAGCCATGACCCCGAAACCCGAAATCCGCAAGGCCGCCCGCCTGCCGCTCGCCTTCATCCCTCCCGGACGGGAAGTCCGCCTCGCTGGATTCGGCGACGAAATCGACCCGCTCCAGCGCGAACAACTGACCGCCTACGGCCTCGCCGAATCGCGCCCGCTCAAGGTCCTGCAACAGCGGCCGATGACGGTCATCCTCGCCGACGAAGTCGAACTCGCGCTCGAACACGCCGTCGCCCGTTACATCTGGGTGGAAAAGGATGCTGGCGAGGTTCCGGGATAGGCCGAGCCGCGTGGCCCTGGCATTCGCCGGGCGGTTGTTGCTGCTCTTGATCGAAAGGTTTCTGACCCTTACGGCACTTCTCGAGCGGTTCGGTCGGCAAGACTGATGTTTTGCGTTGTGTGTTTTGCGTTGTGCTGGTGGGAGGGGCTGGAACTGATAGCATATGCAAGGTAACCAGTGTTGCTGTTGGGATGGCAGGCTGGGAAATCGTGTCCCCTATTGTTCTATTATTCAGTTCATAGCCGAAACGGAATCATGTTTAAAGAGCTTGTGCCCAGCCAGTTCTACGGAAAATGCACTCGGCAGTGACGACCATACCCACCCCACAAGAGCGAATGGATGTGGCGTTTGACAACTACTTTGCGTTGTCGGACGTTCTGCGGGAGGATCTACTTGCACTGCTTGAAACTGAGATCGATTCGCAGCACTGGCGTCGTAACTATGTCCGTGTGAGCGCGTCATTGATTGAGGGCTACGCCCACTGTCTCCGCGAAATGTGCGCGGTCAGCTTCGAATGCGTCGCGCCCGAGATCAGCGAAAGGGAAGCTGAAGTTATCCGGTCGGAACGGAGTTTCAATGCGAATGAACGCATTAAGCTCACCCTACGCGCGGCGTACAAACTGTTCGAACTACAACCCGCGCCGAACTTTGGTGGTCATGAATGGCCAAGCGCGCAACGCGTTCTCGAAAGGCGCCACCTTCTCATGCACCCCAAAACACCCGCCGACCTTGAAATCTCCAACGAGCTGTGGTTAAAACTACGAGACGACGTCACGTGGCTCGTCGAACAACTCTTTAACTTCATTGCCGCACTTCAGGCTAAACATGGCGGCTAATACTGCATTCGAGCGGGACGCGCCGCAAGCGGCGCGTCCCTCAGGCCGCATTTGCCAAAGTCACCGACTACTTTCACCTGTCAGGAACCACAAATGAGAAAACTTCTTGTTGCCGCCTCCATAGCCGTGTCATGCCTTGTTGGATGTGCGAGTACAGGTGTCATTCCAATGGATCAAGACTCATACATGATTGGCAAAAAGGACGGCGCACCGGGTCTAGGGGTTTCACTAAGCAACAAAGCTGAGGTTTATCGTGAAGCCAACGAATTTTGCCGAGCGAAGGGCCTTGAAGTCATGACTTTGGAAGTAATTACAACACCAGCACGGCCTGCCCAATTAGGATCAACAGAGTTGCGTTTCAAGTGCGTAACACCGGGAGGCACTGCACAGCCATTTCAAAAGATCCCAGACAACGTGATCGAAATCCGTAAGTAAACTGGCTGCCCAGCCCATCACAGGAAACGAATAACCGGGGACAGACCACGGTTTGCGCAAGCTGCGCTTGTGATCGGGGTCAAACGCTATTCGTTTGGGCGTCCAGGCTCGCTATTCAACAATTCAACCGAAGAGATGGGATCATGCAATCCAACAGCAGCGTTGTCCTGCAATTCATTGAGAAGGTTCTGAACCGGGGAGAAGTCGATGCTGCCGGGGAGTTCTTCTGGGAAGACATGGTCGAGCAGGTTCCGCTTCCTGGCCAGGGTCCGGGAGTTGAAGGGTTGAAGGGCGCATTGCGTGGCTTGAGGGAGGCGTTTCCCGACATGCATTGGACGGTCCAGGAACAGATTGCCGAAGGCGACAAGGTGGTGTCACGCTTCGAGTGGACAGGCACGCATCGTGGGACATTTCTGGGCGTGCCAGCCACGGATCGGACTGTGACCGTTTGGGGCATGGTCATCGACCGCCTGGATGGCGGAAAAATCAGGGACACGCGCATCATCATGGACACACTTGGACTGATGATGCAGTTGGGCGTGGTTCCCCCGCCAAAGGGCTGACTCCGACAGCCGCCCAGGCGTGAAGGGGGTCAGAGTAATTACCAGTTTTTGGCCAATTTTTCCGGTCGACCGCAGCAACGCGAATTTGTCTGCACCCAGAAGAAGACAGGAAATGTCTCTGACCCCTTGGTTGACCCGAGTTTGACACTTTTCGGGCACATTTTTGGGTGAGCCCCAGTAATGGTGCGGGTTTCCGGGCGGTGGATTGCCAAACGCCTAGATACATGGATTGTTGATATTTTGATCCAAATGGCCCTAGGATACGGGCCATGTACCTGCGCGAGAGCAAACAACGGCGAGCCGATGGCAGTGTCGTGACCTACCTGCAACTGGCGGAGAACGTCTGGGATGCCGCCAAGGGCAGATCGCAAGCCAGCATCGTCCATAACTGCGGACGCTCCGATGATCCTGAGGTAGTCGAGCGTCTGCGTCGGCTGGCCAGGAGCATCCTGCGGCGTTGTTCGCCGGAAGAGATCGTTGGCGCCGGGGGTAATTGGCGCCTGATCTGCGCCTGGCCCTACGGCGACCTCTATGTGCTCGAAGCCATCTGGAAGCAACTGGGCATCGACGCCATCGTGCGGCAGCAGGCTGGCATGCGCAACCTTGGCTTCGATGTCGAGCGCGCCCTGTTCGCGCTGGTTGCCAACCGTGCCTGTGCCCCGGCCTCGAAACTCTACTGCCACGAACAGTGGCTCAAGGAAGACGCGCACATCGAGGGAACACAAGGGCTGAAACTGCACCAGTTGTACCGCGCCATGGACTTTCTGGAAGCGAGCAAGGACGTGATCGAACAAGCCATCTTCCACCGCGTCGCCGATCTGCTCAACCTGGACGTCGAGGTGATCTTCTACGACACCACCTCGCTGCACTTCGAGAGCGACGAGGAAGATGAGGGCGACAAGGACGGCAACGTCCGGGGCAGTCAGGTGGCCGGCAAGAAGACCTATGCCGCCCCGAGGAAGCGCGGTCACAGCAAGAACGGTCGCGGTGACGCACCGCAGATCGTCGTCGGCATGGCCGTCACCCGGGACGGATTCCCGGTGCGCCACTGGGTATTCCCCGGCAACACGGTCGATGTCACCACCATCGCCCGGGTCAAGGACGACTTGCGCGGCTGGCAACTCACCCGCTGCCTCTTCGTCGGCGACGCCGGCATGGTCTCGCAGGCCAACTTGCAGACCCTGTCCAGGGGGCGGCAAGTACCTGCTGGCGATGCCGATGCGCCGGGGTGACGAAGTCACCGAGGAGGTTCTGTCGCGCCCGGGGCGCTATCGCACCGTCGCCGAGAATCTGGAGGTCAAGGAAGTCATCGTCGGCGACGGCGAGCGGCGACGGCGCTATGCGGTCTGCTTCAATCCGCTGGAAGCCAAACGCCAGAAGGCCCATCGCGAGGAACTGCTGACCGAACTGGAGGCCGAACTGGCCAGCCTGTCTGTTCTTGTCGAGGGGAGCCACACGAAACGGGTGTGCGCCTTGCGCAGCAGCGCCCGCTACGGCCGTCTGCTGAAGGAGACGAAGCGCGGCCTTGCAATCGACCGGCAGGCCATTGTCGAACTGGAGCGCTTCGACGGCAAGTTCGTGGTGCATAGCAACGACGACACGCTGAGCGCCGAAGACATGGCCCTGGGCTACAAGCAGCAGCAGCGGGTGGAAGAAGCCTGGCGGACGATGAAGAGCGGCTTGAAGATGCGGCCGGTGTTCCACTGGGCGCCGCATCGCATCCATGCCCACATCGCCATCACCGTCCTGTCCCTGCTGCTTGAACGCACCATCGAGCACGCTTGTCAGGATACGTGGCGCAATATCCGCGACGATCTGAAGCGCATTCAGCTCGCCCTATTGTCCAGTCCCAACGGACAGGTCTGGCAGGTCACCGAGCCATCACCAGATGCAGCTAACCGATTGAAAGCACTGAACATCAAGCCGCCCAAGCCAATCCTGAATCTGGATTGAGCCCCTTCCCCGCCTAGATACACACCGATTTCGGCCACCTCGCCGAAACCCTTGCCTCATGCGGCTTCCCGACGGGCGTGTTACTTGGGGGTGTCAAAGTCGGGGTTGATGGAGGAACAAAATGACGAAGATCGCAAAGAACACGGTTTGTCTCTGGTATGACGGAGACGCCGAGGACGCGGCACGCTTCTACGCCGCTACCTTTCCGGACTCTTCCGTCGACGCCGTGCATCGCGCGCCNGGGGACTTTCCGTCGGGGAAGAAGGGCGATGTGCTGACAGTCCAGTTCACCGTGCTCGGCGTTCCCTGCCTCGGACTCAATGGCGGGCCGGCATTCAGGCACAGCGAGGCGTTTTCATTTCAGGTCGCAACCGCTGACCAGGCCGAGACGGATCGCTACTGGAACGCGATTGTCGGCAATGGCGGGCAAGAGAGCGCCTGTGGCTGGTGCAGGGACAAATGGGGATTGTCCTGGCAGATCACGCCGATGGCTCTGACGGAAGCGGTCACCGATCCCGATCCCGCTGCCGCCAAGCGGGCGTTCGATTCGATGATGACCATGCGCAAGATCGACATTGCAGCAATCGAGGCGGCACGCCGTGGCCGGGAGCCGGCGGACTAACGATCAAGGCTGGATCGTGATCGCGCAGCGAGCCACGATCTGGTCCGGAACGCCATGCGTCAAACCGGATGGGGCCAGGGCAGTTTCCAGTTCTTGGCCACTTCCTCCGGTCGACCGCAGCAACCCGGACTTTTCTTCACCCGGAAGAACACTGGAAGAGTCTGCGACCCCTTTGATGCTCTCGCGAGAAAAGCCGCCTGCGGATCGGCAGCCACCGCTGAGCGCCGCGTCGCCGGAAGCTGCTCAGCGCGGCGACGCAGCGCCGCTGAAGCACCTACCTACTTCGAGTTCCTTGCCTTCCTTCACCGCCAGATACTTCTGCAGGAACGAGTTGTCGATTGCGCGCAGGTCAGCGCGCTGTTTCGCCTGCCGGTAGCGGTTCAGGTGCCCGGGCCCACCGTTGTNGACGGCGTAGGTGGCGCGCGCCAGATCTTCAGCATCGCCAGCGGTCGCTGCCTCCCGCCGAGCCAGCGCGTAGTCGCGCAGGTAATGGTGCAGGATCTCCGCGCCGGCACGGCCGTTGTAGGCGACATCGCCTTGCAGCCCGGCGACATCGTAGAAGCCTCGCCAGATTCGCGGGTACACCTGCATCAGGCCGACAGCACCAACCCCCGACCGGATCGGCTGCACCTTCCCCTTGTGGCGAACGAATTGCCGCCAGCAACTTTCCTGCCAGGCAGTCGAGAGGACCAGGTCGCGGTAGAGTTCGCCGAACTGAGGCTCGATTGCCCGCCCGACGTTTTCCCGCTGCTGCCAGGTGGCATCGGCAGTGCGCTGCAGCAGAGCCCGCATCGCCGGCAGGTATTCCGGCAGATCGCTGGGCGTCGGCAGCCAGTCGTTGAGTCGCCGTGCCAGCGCCGCCGTCTCCGCGTCGATCAGCAGCGGCGCCGGCACCGGCGCGGCAAAGGCGGTGGCGATGAACCAGCTCCGGTTGTCGACCACTGCCGCCGGCGGGCTTGAGCCGAGCAGCCGGCTCCGCTGCGCGGCCGGCAGCGGCGGACCGAAACCGAAGAGCAGCCGCAGATCCGGGTCGAGCGCCAGATCGTAGGCCAGAGGATCGCCGGCGCTGGNGGGAAGGACCAGGCGGGCAAGCTCGCGCAAGGTCTGTGGAGTCACCTGCAAGCCGATCGCGTCGCTGAGCGCCTGTGCCGCCCGCAGCGCATCACCAGCCTCGACCAGCGCGCGCAGCGACTTCGCCGCCTGGCTGTCGAGTTCCTTCGTCAGCTGCCGCAGCTCCGGCGCCAGGCGGTCCCAACTCAGCAGGAACAGCTTGCGCAATGGCTCGGGAACGGGCGCCTCGCTTGCCAGCAGTTCCAGCCCGTCGTAGCGGCCACTGAGCAGGACGAGCAGGAACTGCTGCCGCCGGGCGGCGTCATCCGACTCGCCAGCGGCGTGCTTGACGACCCGCGTCAGGAACGCATCCCAGAGTTCCGCCGCCTCTACCTTCGACACCGTCGGCCGCGGCCGCCGAGGGTCTGGTACGGGCTTTCCGCTATGGCGCAAGAGCCCGTCCACGACCTCCCAGGGATTGGGTCCGGAATCGCGTGCCAGCGCGGGCATCGCCATGGCGACCAGCAGAAGCAGCAGCAAGCAGGGCCTCAGCATCATCAGCCGCCAACCAGCGAAAGGGGTGAATGTCATTCGATCTTCCGAGCCACTAGAAAATACCCCTGCCCTATTCGATTGAAAAACGCAGCTTGTTGCGGTCGACGGAAAAAGCAGGCGAAGAACCAGGTGAATCCGGCCCGGTTCGCCCGCAGGAACGTCCCGCGCTCAGGCCGGAAGACTCCAGTTCGCCGAATCGAAGTCCACTCCGCTGCTTGAGCGGGTCATCCCGGCGATTTGTGCCAGGACTTTCTTGCAGCGCGCCGCGACGAAGCCCTCAATTCCATCGACGCGAATCCCCTTCAGCGGCTCTTGCTCGGAAGTGAGGGCCTGATTGAGAACGGCGGCGCGATAGACCTGATCGTTCGTCCACGGTCGCCTGGTTTGCGGAGCGCCGGAGGGTGTGGCCGCCTCCAGGTACGGATTGCTCCAGAATGGCCCAGTGCGGCGCTTGCAGGAGGCGCACCCGCTCGAGGTTGAAATGCCTGGCGACGAACCACTCCATGAAATCGACGTAGTAATTCCTGAAGATATCGTTCGCCAGCAGCTTCGTGATCAAGGGGATCTTGCCGATCTCCCGGCCCCGGTAAAGCAGGTCCTTGTCGTGCCAGTTGCGCTTCTGGCCCGGCCAGCTGACGCCGAGCAAGCTGTCCAGGTCATTGATGAAGAATGTGGCGAATGGCGGCTGAGTCCCTGAATCATCGACTGCCAGATGAAGGAAGTAGTTCTGGCTGTTCAGATAGTAGGTATCCCACGAGCCGAGCAGGTTGACCACCGCCATGGTACGCAGGAAACCTTCGACATCGAGTATCTTGCGTGCCGTATCGACAAAGGCGGCAGTTGCCGGCTTGTTGGCGTGAAAGGCCGTCAGGAAGCTGGCGAGGGCAGCATAGTCGCTGTCGGGCGTGTCGAGACGGGGTTCATACGTGCGGCTCTCGGGTCGGGAGTTTGGCACGAAGTAGTCTGTCGCCAGCTTTCCGCGCAGCTCCAGGGAAGCGCCGCCGGGAAAGTCATCCCCATAGTTGCCCTTGAAGATCGCCCGGTGCTTGACGCCTGGAAGCCAGGTCTTGAAGTGATATTCATCCATCGGCGGCATGGCCACATAGGTGCCGTAGTACTTGCCGTTCAAGGTGAGCTCCGCGTAGATGTTCGGGCGCACCGGACACCTCGCCAGACCCATCAGGTCGAAGGCAAGCCGGACCCTGTGGTACGAAGGGTCGCGCAGCGAGTTGAGCAGGTTGAGCTGGCGGGGAATGCCGGATTCCTCGTCATCGTCGAGATAGACCGAGATATTGACCTTGGGATCCCAGCGGCTGGTATTTCCGCGGCGCTTGACCGATACCTGCTCGCCCTGCTCGGTGATGATCACGCCGTTGTCGGGATCGGGCTGTTTCGGGAGGGAAAGCGCCGGACGCGTTTCAAAGACGCGCACCGAAGCGCCTGCGTTGCCATTCGCCTTCAGCGCCTCACCGAACTCGTCGTCCTTCCACAGTGTGTTGAGGTCGACGCCATCGACCTGCACGACCAAGATGGTGGGGCCGAGCGCGCCGGTACCGGAAAAATGGTCGTCCGGTCTTCGGCGGCCTTTTGCCAAAGGGCAACGACCATGCCCGCCTGCGTCAGGGTCTCCTGGCCGGCCAGGCGAAAACGGATCCTGGCGCCCTCGGCTGAATCCGGAAGGAGTTTCAGCGCGGCGGCCGCCCGGTCGAATTCAGCCTTGCCGCGCAGGAACGAATCCGCACTGGCGGGATCATGCGCGTCCTCGGCGATCTGTCGCGCCCGCGAATCCTTCGGGAGCGCCGGAATGAACACGGACTTGACGAGGTTTCGGATGTCTTTCGTCGTTCCGGTATCGGGAATGCGATCCATGGCTGGTTTCTCCTGGCTTGCCGGCAGTTTGCCGGCACTTTCGATGGAAAAAATAGAAAATTCAAGCGCCTTCGTGCCAGTATTTCCGCTCTTGCTGCCCTTCGTCAACCGGGAGATTCCGGAAATTCCGCCCAATCGTCCCCCTCACCCCGCCAGACCCGCCACCGTTTCATGCCTGAATGCGGTGAGGGGTCGGAGGAATTGCCAGTTTCCGGCCGGTTTTTCCGGTCGACCGCGACAATTCGGATTATTCTTCAACGAGGAAATTGCGGGGAATGTCCGGAAGCCCTTCGGGGTGAATCTCCAACCTTGCGAGGAGTAATAGCCATGCGGCGATTGTTGTCGATCGTGCTTGCTGCGGCCGTGCTGTGGGCCCAATCCACTGCGGCGATGGCCTCCAAGGCCCGGTGCCCGGAGCTTTCCGTNCACCTCGAAGGAAGCTCGACCACCATGGGCGTGGTNCACACGGAACGGCTCACCATGCACAAGGTCTCGGGCGGGCGGGGTTACGACGGCAAGTGGCTGATCGACGAGTTCGAGCAGCAGATGGACTACCCCTGGGAACTTCGCCCCACGGCGCCATCCACCTCCGGCCGGATAGACATGGGCCTCGGCATGTGGATGAACAACGTCTCGCGCCAGGTGGGGCCGCGAACCCTGCTCGTCACCTCGACGGCGGGCAATTATCAGCTAGACGTCGTGGGCGGCAAGGTCGGACTTGCCGCCACGGGCCGTTTTTCCGGGTCGATCAGCGGCGATGAGATGACTTTCAAGTTCGACCCGGACAGTCCCACCGAGCCTGTCCTCAAGGGCAAGATCGTGCGCGGCGGCCAGGCCGGGGATCTGGAACTCGGCATCTCGGTCATGAACGACGCCCACGGCGGCAAGTTCTGTTACTCCACCGATACCCCGGCCACCCTGCAACTGGTGCTGGAGGCGCGCGTGACGCCAAGCGAGCGGGCAAGCGAGGTGGAATGGATCCTGCCCGAAATCCCCGGTTCGGTCCGCCTCGTCGAACCGGTGGACGCCCGTGGCCCTTACGTCACCGTAACCTACAAAGTGCTGCCGGAAGAGAACGACTCCTTTGGCGACAAGACGATTACCGCCCGCATCCGTGCTGGCGTTTGCAAGGCCGAGGAGAGCAGGACGATCAAGGTCTTCTATCCTTCCACCGCCGAGAACAACCCCGGCGGTCGCGACCCCAACTGGTTCTATTACTGNGGGCAGACCCCGGCTGCAAAACCGGGCGGCCACACGGTCAACCTGGTCTACGGCGGCCATCCCTACAGCTTCTGCCACTGGGAAGGAGAAGGCATCACCGGTTTCTTTGCCCCGCTCCACTACCAGCACCGCACCGCCTACATCTGCGACCTGACCGCGATCGGCGGCAGCGCCATGTCCAATCGTTTTCCCCTCCTCTCCCGCACCCAGCCGCCCAACATCAGAGGGGTGCTCGACGGCTGGCGCACCACGACCTATATCGATACCTTCGCCACGACGGTCATGCACGAGAACGAACATATCCAGATCTACGAGAAGTGGAAGATGGGCAAGACCGTGGCGCAACTCGAAGCTGAAGATGATGACAAGGACGGGGTGCCGAGCGCGCGGGAACCCGAGTTCGGCTTCGACCCGGCCAGGAAGCAGACCTGGCTCGCGTTCGGCGAGACGGCCAGGATCGGGTCCGATGAGGAGTGGCTGTGCTTCGAGTCCATGCGGCGCCACGTGCCGGGATCCCTGGACAAGGTCGACTGGTCGAGGCCCGGCAAGCAGTGGCCTTGAGCGGGTGTTTGCACAGGTGATTTCCTTCGAAACTGCGCATCAGGTTATCCGTCACAGGCTTTCACTAGGCGTTTTTCCCGAATGCCGATGACGCTAACGCCCGGGGGTCGGACGCTATTGTTCCGCAACCAGATGACGTTCGGGAAACACAAAGTTCCGGACACACTCAATGCCGGCTTCATCGCTAACGGGATGCGCTATTCAACAGCGATTGGTACAGCGGGGGCGGATGCACGGACACCCAGTGTTGCCGTGGCATTTCTGGGTAACGATGTGCACTCGTCCAGCCAAACTGATGTGGTTGGCGTACGAGAATCCCAGGCTTTGTGGACCGGGAACCCAATCGCAGGGGCCAGTGTGCGCTGGCGAATTTCTTCCGCGATTGAGACGAACAATGGATCGCCGGGCAGTGGCAGGCGAAATTCGCCGCTTCCAGGTCGTGGCCCAGTTGCAACAGGCGCGGCCATAGCCCGCGCCCCAGCCCGTGCGCCGGCAGCCCGGTACGGGCCGTGTCATAAACAACACCGGTCAGTTCCGTCAGTTGGACCGATAGGTTCAAGGGCTTGTCCGCAACCGGCAACGGCGAGATCATCAGCAGCGGTGGGCTCCGCGGGTGACTAGGTTTTGTTTGACATCGATCTACCTACTCCCCGCGCAACCGGGCAAGGGAGCCGACCCCTTGCCGCTCACCGCGCCAAGCCTGTCAACTACCGGCTACCCCCGTGCTTCACTGGTTACGCTCATCTATATCCACGTCTGAAGCACTACCAATGTTCCTTCTAAAGAAAAGGCGCCCTATGACTACCCCGACTACCGCCGTCACCGACCGACTCCCGCTCACCTGCGAAGTCACCATTACCGATGCCCGTGCCGCCATCCTCAGGGAACTGGCCAACAGCGAGAGTCATACCTCCGCGATCACCGTCGCCCTGGTCGATGACCAGCGCATTCTTTGGGCCGAGGCTTTTGGGGCGATGGATAAGACCCGAGGCCTGGCGCCGACCACGGAAACCCTCTTNTGCATCGCCTCCTGCAGCAAGGTTATCGCGGCAGTCGCTGCGATGATCCTGGTCGATCGCGGGCTGATCGAACTCGATGCCCCACTGGTGCGCTATTTGACCGACTTGCGCATGGCCGACGGCGAAGCGTATCGCGACATCACCGTACGCATGCTGCTCAACCATTCGTCCGGCTTGCAAGGTACTCATTTTCTCAACGTCCTTACCATGATCCCGTTTTCAGGCTACGCCGCCCAGTTTCGGGACGCGCTGGCTAACGAACGCCTGAAGCACGCACCGGGCGAGATGGCTGTCTATTGCACTGACGGCTTTACCCTGATCGAACTGCTGGTCACTGCGGTGACCGGTCAGTCCTACACCGACTTCGTCAGGCGGGAAATTCTGGAACCCCTGGGTATGCATCACAGTCGCTTCGCCCTGGAAGCATTTGACTCCGGCAGTTTTGCCCCCGCCCTGGATAGCGCAGGCCGGCCCGAGCCGCAGGAATATGTCAACGCCTATGCCAGCGGCCTCTTTTCGACGCCGAGCGACATGGGACGGTTGGCGATGTTTTTCCTCAGCGGCGGCCGTCTGGGGGACCGGCGCATCCTCTCCACTGAGGCCGTGGCCGAGATGGGGCGGGACCAGACCGTGAATTTGCCGTTTAACCCGATCACGGACCACCCTGTGCATTTTGGCCTCGGCTGGGACGGCGTTCGCCAAGGCGGACTGGCGGCGGTCGGGGTGACCGCCTGGTACAANGGGGGTGATGCCGATCATTATCACAGTCATTTAATCGTCGCNCCCCACGAGCGACTTGCGGTCGTGGTTATTCTTACCAACGGCTTGGCTATGGCAACCACCGCCGGCGTCCTGGCCGAGCGTATCCTGCTTGACGCCCTGGCCGAGCGCGGGAGTATCACCAGCGTTCCCGCGCCTCTGGAACCCGCCGCACTGCCAGCCATCCCGGTCAGCGACGAAGTCCTGGCAACCATCGCCGGCCTCTACGCCAGCAGCTATGGCCCGCGCCGGTTGGAGGCCCAGGCCGACCGGACCCTGTCCCTGTTGAATTTCATCAACGGTCAGTGGCAGCCTGCTATCGAGGGTCTCAGACTGCGCCAGGACGGTTGCTGGGTGGCTGAAAATCGTCCGGAAATAGCTTACCGCTTGGTCGTAACCGCCGGTCGCCGTTACCTGGCGGTACGCATGCCCGGCGGGCTCGGGCACTACAAAATGGAACTCCCCGATAGCCATGATCTGCCCGCCGGCCCGCCCCTGTCGGCCCGTTGGCAGGCGCGAGTCGGTCAACGCTGGCTGATGGTCAATGACCTTTACAGCGCCTTCCTGGCCCTGGGCCGCCAGTCGCCGCTGTTCGGCCTGGGACAGATCCCGGGTCTGGATGGCTATCTGGCCGCTTTGGTGAAAACGGCGGGAATAGAACTGGTACAGATCGTGGATCCGCGGGAGAGCGACGATCGCGCCCGCATGTGCCTCAAGATTCCCCTCGACAACGGTTGGGGTCTTAATGATTTGGTGATCGAGGGCCGGGACGGCGAGGAATGGGTCATCTGGGGAGCCTCNCGGTACCGTCCGCTGGCGACGGTATCGCCTTTGGGGTGGGGTCAAAGTGTGGTGACCATTGGCCGTGAGGGCCTGGGCGAGTGGCGCCAGTTGCCGGTAGCCTCGAGCCTGACCATTGCTGGAGCCGGTGTCTGGTATCTCTATGATCGGGAATTCACGCTCCTGGAATATGGCAGGCAGGATAAAACCGTATACGCCGCCGGCTACAATACGGCCTGGGCCTACCTCCTGGTTGGTGGCGAATCCGGTCATGACATCCAGGTCACTGTGAGCGGGAGAGCGTCACCGGATACCCCTGCCTAGCCTGGCCTAAGAGAATTACTACAGGACCCTTCGGAGGGTATCCCACCACAGAAGGATTTAGTCACTAACCGTTCCCGTCTTGACGGATCATGCGAAGAATTCAATGCGGGGCAGCCATGGCGGGGACGAGGTTGAAGCGTGTCAGCGAGCATGCGGCGGCGATGGCAGCGCGACCCATGCCTGTGAGGTAATAGCGATAGGTATGTGCCACTTTTTGATCAGTCCGAGCAAGCGAAGCTGTTTGAGTTAGCGCGACATCGCCCATGGTGTGATCTGCAAGTACGCCAGCAGATCGGCTGGACGCCAACCATGGATATTGAACTCGCAGTGCTGCATGGTTCGCAACAGGGTTTGCTCGGTGAAGTCGAAGAAGTTCAAGCCCTTGACCCTTGGATCGGTGCCGACGCGGGGCTGAGTCAGTCGCTGCAAATCACGTTCGCCGGCGCTAGGGTCGTCCAGGCTGGACAGGAACGCCAGATAGCGCTGGTTTGGCGAGATCCCAAGTCGACACACCGGAAAGCACGGGGCAGATGATAGACCGCCAAGTCCGCACGGTTATTGAAGCATGAACGTTTCGTACTCGAGCCGGCTGAGTTGGCGGGAAAGGAGAACCAACCCGGTGCACAGCGTGATCAACACCGACAACGTGAAGCCGTAGCCGTAGAGTGCCGCACCGAACCATAGCGTGAAGGCGGTCAGCAGTGCGTTGAGGAGGACAAATTCGATACAAAGTACCAGTACGATGCGCCGCTGATCGAGATAGAAGAACACGTTGAGAATCGCCATCAGACCGACCTGCAGGCCGGCGCCGATAACCTGAACGTAAAGCAGGGGAAGATAGAGTTCGGAGATGTCCAGCGCACGCAGCAGGGCAGGGCCGGTGACGAAGGTGACCAGCACCGCCAGCGTCTGGATCTTGGCTATTTCTCCAAGGCCCTGCTGGATTGAATAGACCATTTCGTCGCGCATGCTCTCGATGTACTCGAGCGAACCACCGCCGCGAACAGCATCGTAGAACTTTTCGTAATACTCGACGAAGTCCGTTTCGATGCGGACCAGAAAGACAGCCATGCCGGGAATGATCGACAGATACGAGAGGAATACCGGCAAGTCATAGATCAACGAGGCGCGCAGATGGCCGATGATCTGCTCGGAGGTCGGCGGAAAGTACCAGAACATGAACTTGTCGATCCAGACCCCGAGATTGTAAAGGAAACCGACGGCAATCAGCGTTGGGTAAAACAGTTTGCGCTCGGAGAATTCGAGGCTGATGAGCTTCTCGCGGGTGCTGAATTCGCGCGCGATCATTACCCACATGCCGGCAAGCAATACGAAATTGCCGAAAACAAAGCCGCCGAGCAGTCCTTCAAGGCCATACCGACGAAGCCACAATGAGCTAAGCACGATGAGCGAATACGAGATACCGAACAGAATGGCGATGGCCTTGTAGCGCTTCATGCCGGAGAGCATCACCGTGTGTATCCAGATACCGCACAGCAGCACGAACCCGGCAAGCATCAGCAGCCGGTAGATCAGCCCAAGGCCGGGCAGCAGAACGAACAGGCAGAGCGTGCCGAACAGACCGGCAACCGTGACGACGACCAGCAGGAGGCCATGCAGATTGGGAAGAATAAGATTCCTCTTCTTCTCGAACAATCGGTCCGCAACGAATCGTGTGAAGGCGAGCTGCACCAGACCGGTAAGGACCACGCTGCTCACCACAAGATAAGTTACCGAGGTCTGGAACTGGGTGACGAGGAAAGCCGGCACGACGAAACTGACACTGAGGATGCCGATCAGCAGAATGCCGACGATGGAAAACACCCAGGGGCCGGAGCCAATGATTCCAGCGTAAGCGTAGGCCTCGATGAACCCGAGCAGTGTTTCTTTACGCAGCAGGCGACGCAGTTCGAATCCGATGCCGGCCATCAGCGTGCTCCTTGGCCTCGATGCAGGGCCCCTTCGTAGACCTTGCGGTAGCGAGCGAACATCAATTGGTCGCTGTAATAGCGTTCGACACGCGCGACAGCGGACTGGCTGGCCGCCTGCCAGGCACTCCGGTCACCGAGCAGCGCCAGTGCGGCATCGGCCAGCCCCTGGGGATCGGCGATCTTCACGACAGCACCCGAGGCCCCGATTGCCTTATCGGCCTCGTCCAGTCCTTCGATCAACTGTCGGCAACAGCCGACATCGGTTGAGACGGTTGGTACCCCGGCGGCGTATCCTTCGAGAATGACCAAGGGTAGTGCCTCGCTGATTGACGAGAGAATGGTCAGGCTGATTTTTGGCATCAGGTCATCGACCTTCTGGAACCCGAGGAAGCGGACGTGCCGTTCCAGACCGAGGCTCCGAACCAGATCGTGGCACTCTTGGGCATAGGCCTCGTCTTCGTCCTCCGGGCCGGCAATCCAGCCTTCGGCATCGGGCATCTGGTTAGCCACCCGACGCATGGCACGAATGAACGTCTTTATATCCTTGATCGGCACGACGCGGCCGATCAGGCAGAGCACCGGCGGCGAATTGGCCGGCCGAAGCTCGCGCAGCGGCCTGAATCGATCGAGACTGATCCCGTTGGGAATACTGACGGTGCGTTCGGCGGCAGCACCGTCGGCGATCTGGCGCTGGCGGTTGGCTTCGTAGAGCGAGATGATCGGGTCGGCAGCATCGTAGCAAAAACGGCCCAGCCATTCGAAAAAGCCGATCCACATCCGGCGAAAGTACGAAAGCTCGGTCTGTTCGCGCTGGAAGACGTCGCGGTTGTCGTGGATCCACTCACATTTCAACAGATCTATCTTGCGTTCCTTGGTATAGATCCCGTGTTCGGAGAGGATCAGTGGTATTCCGCGCGACTGGTGCAGTAGCGCCCCGAGAAAGCCGGCATACCCGGTCGATACCGCATGCGCGCAGCGTACCGGAATCAGCGTCTTGGCGACATTGGCGAGTCTCCATAGCGTCTGGTGGATGATGCGCACGGTCCAGAAATAGTCCACAAAAGATGGATCAGAGCAGAAACGGCGATAGCGCTCACAAATGGCCTCCCAGGACTTTTCGCTGTGCAGAAAGTCTTCCAGCGTCAGCTTGCCTCCCGGCAGCATCATGGGCGCCACACCCTTGAAAGCGTGAAGGGCTTCCGCAGTCGGCGCTCCACTGAAGAACTTTTCGTGCATTCTTGAAGACATCGCGAAGGCCTCGGGGTCGCCGGTGCGGGCGTTGGGCTCGCTGCGTGTATTGAGGTCTTCGTAAAGAAAGTGTTCTTCAAAATGCACGACATTGGCGGGGAACTCGTATTTTTGCTCGCCGTAATCCTCGCGCCGGCTCCCGAGAAAGACGATGGCGAAGCGACGGTCCGGGTAAGCGCCAATAATCTCATTGACCCAACTGGAAACACCGCCGCTTACGTAGGNGAAGGTACCCTCGAGCAGCAATGCGATGTCGGCATCGGCAGCGGTTGGATAACTCATCGTGCGGGCGTCCAGTAATCGAGGATTGGTTGCAGGCGCGGGAGCAGCGATCCCCAGTTGGCCAGATCCTGCATAAGACGGCGCGTTTCGGCGAAATTGCGCTGTTCGAAGCAAAGCTCCGCCAGATAGGGAAGCACTCGGGTTGCCGGCAAGCCAAGTTTGAGGGCGCGCCGGAAGGCCGCTTCGGCTTCGTCGATCTGGCCGAATTCTTTCAGCAGGCGCCCGTGGCGCAGGTTGAGCGGGGCATTGTCAGGTTGCTGCATGAGCACGAACTCACAGTAGCGCAGCGACTCGTTGATAGCATGGTCGCGCAGGTCGCCTTGGGCGAGTTCTTGGTAAAACAGTTCCCAATAGAGGTCTGACAGGCGCTGCGCGGCCAGCATTGTCGCGTCGCCGGGGGCGTCTTCTCCCTCGCTGTGCCGGGTTGCAGAAAAAGCCTTGAGTTCTTCGTCGATGGCACGGTTGATGCGCTTTTCGTGATTGTCCAGCATGCCGTAGGCGAGGAGCCGGATGTCCTCGCTCGGGTCGGATAGCACATCGCGCAGCAGGGGCGACGAGACGCGACCAGGAACGTATTTCAGGGCGACCATGGCGCCGATCCGCGAACTTACGGGGACCTCGCGGTTGTTCAGGAATGAGCGCATGCCAACCTGCTGGAATCCGCCAGCCGGGGGCGTCTCGCGCCCTTCGAATTCAGGCAGTTGGAGCGACTCGAAGTCACTCTTGGCCGCCGGTGGACGGTGGAAGCGGAGCATCAGTGCGCCGATCACCACACCCAGGAAACCAGCGACCGGAACAGCATAACTGCATCCGGCCAACAAGAGGATAAGGGGTATCCGCTCTCGCGGCGCTCCTGCCGGCAAAAACGGGCCGACGAAGAATGCCAGCGCCAGGCTGGCCAGCAGATGGACGGTCAGGTACCAGGCGAGTATCACGTCGTTACTCGCGCCAATCAAGACGACACCGGTCCAGGCGCCGATTTCAAGCAGAAAGGCGAGAAGACCGAGCATCACGTCAGCCTCTGGCCAGTCCGAGCAAGCGTCCCAGAACCACGACCGGGGCTTCCCGGTTGATGGCCAAGACATGCGATCTAATGCCTAGTTCGGCGAGTGATTGTGCGGATGTCTTCCTGGCCCAGCCTTCGAGACGCGCCACATAGCCGTCGGCAATGCTCGTATCACCGAAGGGCATCAAGGTCGCCAGAATCTGCCGATTGTGATCACCGAACAGCCACACTTCGTCAAGGGCGCGCTGCATGTGCAGAACCTGCAGGGGCAGGCCCAACTCTACGGCCCGTGGCAAGAACTGGAGTGCAACGATCAGACTGCCGTTTCCGGTGGTCTGTTGCAGGTTCCAGAGGCGCTGAAGCTCGAAGGCGAATTCCGGTGGGCAACCCGGGACCTCTCGGCAAATGGGTTCGGCAGCCAAACGGACGGACCGGCCATGTGTGTAGTAACCGAGGAGAAGGTTGATGGTCTGCAGGGTTTCCTCCTGCAACGCGAAAAAGGGCATTTCCTTGACCACGAAGAGGCCAAAGACCTCGCCATCCATGTCGGTCAGCGGGGCGGCGATCAGACAACTGGTTTGCGCCTCGCTATCGGCATCCACCTGACTAATGTGGCACAGCCGGCGAAGCTCGATCGCCTGGCGGATCAAGGGGTCGTTCGGGTCAAGCGTGAAGGCACTGCCCATCGAAGCCAAGGGCGCTGTAACGACGGCATCTCCTTCAACCCGGTGCAGCGACAGGCTTTCCAGCTGGCAGTATTGGGCGAGAAGCCGCAGCAGGGTCGGCGCGCCCTCGCGGCTATCGGCGGCGCCACCATCGAGACCGCGCAGCGTAAGCAGTGCATCGCGTATCGACATCGGCCGGCTGATCAACTCTTGCTCCAGACGGTCGTGTGACAGCCGGAGGAGGTAATACTGTCGGGTCAGTTGCTCAAGCCGCTGATCGATGTACACCCGCGTGTTTTCAGCGCGCCGTGTCCGTGCCCGCCACAGGCTCGAAAACTCGCCGACCAGCATGACGAGAATCAGGCCGCCGAGGAAGAACAGCTTGGGAAAGGTATCGTAATGCCCGGTGTTGAGCAGCAGCCAGGCGCCGAGCAGGATGCCGCTGGCGCCGAGACCGGCCAGCGCCCCGTAGCGAAGTGCGAGAATGATCGGCGCAAACCACGGCCAGGGAAAACTTGCCTGAGTACATAGCGGATCGTCCGGGTTCAGAACAAGGCCCAGAAGGATCGCGATCAGCGGCACGAAAACAATTTCGCCGACGACCACCCAAGGCCTGACGCTGTTCGAGGTCAGCTTGCCCAGTACGATGGCGGCCAGGCGACTGCTGCCGCGCCTCCCCAATGCCAGATCCAGGTTGCCGGCGACCTTGCGGCGCGAACTTCTGGAAAATGCTCCGGAATTCATGTCGACCGCAGCAGGAGTTCAGCGGGCGCCGGCAAGGCCGGCTTTGAGCAGGTCGCTGATCAGTTGCTGCGCAACTGCCGAAAGGGCCTCGCGACTCCAGCCGCTCTTGCCACCGGCGCCGCTCCACAGCGTTTCGCCAGTGGTCAGGTCGATGATCTGCAGAGTCACGCCGACAGCGGGCTCGCCGTCGACGCCGACCTTGTAGCGCCATTCGTCAACCGCGCCGGCCAGCGCATAGCGCGCACCCTTCTGCTTGCCCCAGGCCAGCGCTTCGTCCTGATGCTTGCGCTCGCCGGAGTCGAACAGGCCTTCACGGTGGGCCGCCAGCGGGTAGCGCAAGACGCGCATGCCACTGGTGCGCAGCAGGGACTCGGCGACCGTCTCGGCGCGGTTTCCGGCAAGCGGCGTCTCGGTGTAATTGGCAAAGGGCACGACGACCCAAATCGCTTGCCGGTCAATTTCCGGTGACTGGCCGCGATCGAGAGTCGAGCAGGCCGCAAGGAGAAGGCACANGGCCCCTATCAGGAGAGAATACAGGCTTGGTAGGGTGGTTTGGCGTTGGCTCATGGTTTTTCCCCGTCAGGTTAATTGAAGGTCAGAAATGGATACGGTAAGTGAAGGCAAGGCCCTTGACCAGTCCGCCTGTCTGCAGGCCGGATCGGCTGACGCCCCCGCTCAGGGCAAAATGATCCGCGCCGAAGATGCTGCCGGCAATCCCCAGGAAGGCATCGTAGCCAGCACCGAAGCTGGTGTGGTAGGTACCGGCAACACTGCCGAATGGACGCAGGGCGCGCGTGTATTCCCGCTGGTAACGATCGTCGGTCGAAACGCGCACGCCATAGAAGCTGAAGTTGGCAGGCAAGAAGTAATCGGGGCCCGGCGTGAAGCCTTCCGGGAGGAGGCGGACGATCTGCTGGTCTCGCTGGCTGAATCCCGCGAGGTCGTACTCGCGGTTGTAGTACTGGTGATTCGACCAGAAGGCGCTGAATACCAGGTCACGTGCTTCCTGGCGATACGTATGCGCAGCGGTTACCGCCACGTGCTGGCCATCGCCGAGGCTGCCACCGGTCTGCAACTGGTAACGATCACGCCAGTATGCCATGACGACCTCATCCATTCGGGTCGGCCGGTAACGCAGACTGAACGAGGCCAGGTCCTGCATGCCGGCGATCTGCAACGGGACGGTATCCCGGGCGGGCAGTTGCGTGCCGAGACCAACGCGAAGCGAGAGGCGGTTGTCGATACGCTGCTCATGCTCGATCAGCACGGGCGTATAGCGGGCGAAACTGTCGATCTGCTGTGCCATGAAACTGGTCTCGCCGTTGGGGTGCCGCCAGTTCAGTTTGGCTCCGAACAGTTGCTCGTTCGGGACGTTGCGTATGATGCTTTCATCGGTGGCGCGGCGTTGCACGTTGCCCCATTGAAGATCGAACGACAGGCGTGGATCGATCGCATAATGGTAATTCAGGCCCATTGCCGTTTCGTCGAGCCCATCGATCGAGCGCCAGCTGGCGGCAAAGCCGGCATGGTCACTGAAGGCGAGCAGGGTCTCGGTCAGTTGCTGGTGTGTCTGGTCATCTTCAGTCTGATCGGACTGGGTCTCGAAAGCCGCCGTCTGAGCCAGCCGCAGGTCGTCGACCGCGCGCGCTGCGTTCACACGATCGTAGCGTGGCAGGCGTTCGTCAAAGGTCGAAAGCAACTGACCGGTCTCTGCCTTGTCATCCTCGGCCAAGGCCACCGAAATTTCGGCCCACAGAGGCCGGTTGGCCCGTTTGCTGAGTGTCCTGCCATATTGCTGCCAGAGGAAACCGCGCACGGCCGTGTATTCGCCGGAATCCTGCAGCCAGCCGATGGCGGTGTCGGCTGCGGCGTTCGAAAAATTGCCCTGTGCGTCGCGGTCGAGCCGCAGCAGCTCGCGTAACGCTTNCGAACCCGGCGTCCCCGGCTTCTGATTCAACAACAAGCGTGTGCGGGCGACGCGCCGTGTCTGTTCCAGCCCGTCTTCCGTCAGCCAGCGACGGCGGGACTCGTTCAGGCTGCTCTGCCCCTTGCCCCGCGCAGCCTGCCATTCCTGGAAAAGAAGTTGGCGGCGCAGGCGCCAGGCGCGATCGGATTGCTGGTTCTGTTCGAGGGCATCCGCATAGTTCATCAGCCAGAGGAAGTCGTCCTGATGGCTGGCAATGCGTGGTGTCAGGTAGCGTTCAAGGGCTAGCTGCGGTCGAGACAACGCCTGATGGGCGGCGGCGAGAGCATCATGCAGGCCGAGATTCTTGCGCCATTCAAGTTCGTGTAGGCCGAGCAGCTTGCGCAGCGCGACGGCATCATTGCCGTCGATGAGCAGCCAGAGCAAGGCCTTTTGCGCGTCTGGGGAGTCGGGGGCAAGGCGAAGGCCGGCTTCAAGGCTTCGGCGGGCCGAATCGAACTGGCCGATGCTTTGTTGATAGGCGCCAGCAAGGCGCAAGAATTCCGGAAGCTGTTGCAAGCGGCGGAGCGAACGGCGCGTGGCGTCCGCAGCGGGGTCGAGCTGGCGAAACAGGGCGCCGATTTCTTCCCGGCGATTCCGTTCCGAATAAAGCGTGAGTGCCTTCACAAGATACCGGGGCTCGTCGTAACGCTGCCAGGCTTGCGTCGCCAACTGAGCCGCTGCCAGCGGGTGCGCGTTGGACAGCAGACGAATCAGGGCGTCGTAGTCTCCAGCCTCGGCCTTTTCTGCGTCGACCAGGCGGCGGAAGGCGTGAACTGCCTGCTCGTCCTTCTGCTGCATTTCGGCAAGCTGACCGGTCAGGCGCCAGTACTCGACGTCGTTCTCGGATGCCAGCGGCGCCCCGGCGGCTTGGGCGCGCTCCAGCCATTTCAGCCCTTCTGCGCCCCGTCCCTGCTGCAACAGCAGCATCGCGACGCGCAGCGCACGGCGGGAGGTGATCTGCTTCGGGTCGGCGAACAGGAGTTTCCAGGCATGGAGCGCAGTATCGGGCTTGCCGGCTCGTTCGGCCAGCTCGGCCAGCAATTCGAGAAGCTCCGGGCGCGGATTGTGTCTGGTGGCACGCTCAAGATAAGCGATCGCCGGTTGCGGGTCGCCAAGGCGTTCATACGCGGCAACCAATTCGCGCGCCAGGCGCAGGTCGCCAGGCTGGCGGGCCATCTGATAGTGCAGTGCCGGGATCAACGCGGCATCGTCGAACAGCCCCGGGGCGAGACGGAGGACTCCCTGCCAGGCCTCGTCCCTTTGTGAAGCCTGGGCAACCTTAAGCCAGTACAACAGGGCGACTTGCGGCCGACCGGTCCATTCGGACACCCTCGCCAGGCGCTCGCACCAGACCAGATTGTCCGGCGCCTGACGGACAGCCGATTTGGCGACCACCCAAGCATCTTCAAGTTTGCCATTTTCAACAAAAACCTCGTAGCCAAGCGTATACGCCTTGTTGTCGAACGGCATGCCGGGTTCGCGTTCCACCGCCTGTTGCGAGACACGGCGGAACGCCCCTTCTCCCCAGGCGCGGGCAATCTGCTGGGATTGCAGCTGCTGCATCAATGACAGTTGAAGCAGGCGGCGCACATGGCGGTCGGCGATGTCTGGGCGACCGGAGGCCCGAGCCAGATTGATCATCAGGTAGAGGGTTTCCGGATCGTCGGCCAAGGGGCCCAACTCGCGTTCGCCGAGCTCGAGTGCGGCAAGCGGCTGGTTGCCGGATTGCAGCGCCTTGAGCGCCGAATGAAAGTACCGGCGCGCCGTGGNGGGATCCGCTGTGGCGTTGCGCGCCAGAATGTACAATTCGGCGCATCCCCGGTAATCACCATTGGCCAGCGCTTGGCGAGCGGCCTGCTCGAACAGTCCGGCGGCCGTCTTGGAATCCCCGATCGACTTTGCGGCCTTCTGGTACAGCTCGGCACCAAGCGCGGCTTCATCGAGTTGAAACGCCATGCCGGCAAGCGCGATCATGCGGTTGCCTGGCCAAGGCGTGGTGGCCAGTTCGCGAAGTTGGCGACGCAGTTCGTCGCGCAACTGGCTGCGTCGAGGGGTGATCTCGTCGGGCAGGCGACGGAAATCTGTCGCAGTCAGTTGCCAGAGCAACCATTGCGCTTCCTGGCGAATGCCCGGGTCGCTGGCCTCCAGCGCGGGCTGCAGGGTTTTCCGGGCTTTTTCTGTCTCCCCAAGCTGAACCTGGCGACGGGCGAGCTGGAGGCGCAGCTGCGGATCGCTTGGGTCACTGCGCAGCAGGTTATCCAGGTAGGCGGCAGAAAGCGCGGAGTCCGGCATTTGGGTGATACGCCGTTCGAGGTCCTGGCGTGGATAAAGCAGGAACAGGGCGAAGCCGACCATCGCGGCAAGCAGCGCGATCAGCCAGAGGGGCGCCAGAAATGGGCGCTCAGTGAACCGGACAGATAATTTCGATCTGCGCAGCAGCATCTTTGAGGCGGTAGTGTTGGATGTTTGTGGTGCCGTTGCGTTCGCTGCGCAGCGGCTTGATGTCGCGACCATTGGCCCGCAGCAGGCAGCCTCTTGAATCGGCCAGACCGAATTCAAGCGGTGCATGGCCCTTGAGCGTCAGGTTCGGGATCTTGTCATTCGTCCGCCAGTCGGTGATCCGGGCGTTGGCGTCGAACAGGTAAGGGCGGTCGTTGTCTGCGCGATTGCCGGTGGCAAACGAGGCGCTGGCGCCGGCAAGGTGTATGTAACTCCCTTCACGAGCATCACGAAAGCCGGCGACGCCGCTGGATCGGGCCAGTATCGGTTGGCCTTCGGCGAGCCGCACCGTTCGCAGTTCGCCGTTGCCGCGAATACGCCAGCCGTCATTTTCGCGGGCGATCGCAATGTCGTGGAAGTCACGAACTTTGAGGAGGTACTCGGAAGCGAATACGGGATGCAGCGGTTTCGACATCGCCCAGGAATGCACCTTGTTCAAAGCCGCCAGGCCAGCGCGCTTGCTTACCGAATAGGTGTGGAAGTAGATGTCCACCGGCTTCAGGCGGCGTGGGTTTTCGGTCAGCTCGAGAGTTTCGATGACCCGCTCGTAACCATAAAACGGGCCGCGCCACAGGTTGGTGTAGATGTTTTCGTTGGTGATCGGTGCATAGACTTGCAGGAAGCCGTTCTTTTCGATGCCTAGCGCACCGACCTGGGTAAGGGTCGGGTTTTGTCGGCTTATCGAGGTGTCGCCGCCATTCATGTTGAGAAGGCCGGCACTTTCGGCGATCTTGAGCGCCTCCGCGCTTGGGGCGGTGTCTCCGGACCAGAGCAGGATTCGAACTGGCTTGTCCGAAGGGGCCAGTCGCTCCCGGATGTAGTTCGTCGACCCGACGATTTCGCGATTCAGATCGAATTGATAGCCCGGAACGTCAAGATGGTAATAGTCGACCTTCCCGTCCCTGAAAACGCCGTGACGCACGTCTCGGTCCCAACGGAAAGGGTGGGCGAATGTATGGCTGGCAATCTCGACATGGGGCAGGCGAAACATCCGCCGCGCAATGTTTTCCAGTTGCGGACTCAGCTTTGGATAGAGCCCGCTGCCCGAAACCTCGGCTTCAATGACGGACATCGTGGTCGGTATCCGGTATCGTTCAAGGACTTCCTTGAGCAATACCTCGGCGGCTATCGGACTGCCCGGCAGTTCCGCCAGCGAAGGAAAGCCATCGCCATCAATGTGTGAGAACAACAGGCGGCGTCCGTTTTCTGTTGTGACGTCCGGGACAGGCATGGGTTCCAGTCGCAGGCTTGCTTGCAGGAATGCGAAAGGGTCAACGACCCAACGGAAGTACTCCGTACCCGGCACGCCAGCCACTGCAAACGGGTCAAGAATGAAACCACCCCACGGCGTAATGGCCCCGCCGGTGACCTTGGTCCCTTTCGCATCGACGATCTCCAGAAGCGATTGAGCCTGCGCCGACTTCAGTTGAAGGGGTACGAGATCGATGGTTGCCTGCGGCTTGGCTTCGAAGCCGATCATGGTATCGGCGCTGCTGATTCCGGCAGGTTTCACCAGGGGTTGGGCGATGCGTTCCAGTGCGAGTTCTCTGCCTTGTTCGCTATTGATCGGATAGCCGAAATTGCCGATTACGGCAACGCGCATTCCCTCGCTGATCTGCGTGGCGATCCAGCGGCCGAATCCGCTCGTGACATTGTCGGCAAGCCCGCCGGAAAACCAGGTCACGATGCCCGCATAACGGTCGGCGAGAGAGGCGGAGGGCCAGGTTCGCTCGTTGACATCCAGATAGTCGACCACATAACCGAGGTGGTTGAGCGGCATCTGCAGGAAACGATGCCCCGTCGAGTAATTGACGGATGAAGATTCGCGACTGTCGTAGGCCAGCAGAATCCGTCGCGGCTGCGATTCGATCGTGCCGATCCCGATGCTTTCCAGTTTGGCATCGGTGACCCATGGGATGAAACCTAGGGCCTGGATCTTGCGCGCGGTTTCCCGAGTCAGTTTGCGGTCATGCGGAGCAACATAGTCGATGGCGAGGATCTCGAGGCCATCGCGTTCACGGATGGTTTTCAATTGCCCGAGCAGCCATTCGCGATCGGCCGGCGCGACCGGTTCGTAACGTTGTGTGGCTGCATTCCAGCCGTGGAAGATCGACTCGGCGGCAACCATGCGGATCTTGTCGCGGACCTGCGGCACGATTTCGAAGCCGCGATTGAGGACTATTTGAATGCCGGGATAGCGGCGGTGCAGGGTTTCGATGACGCGGACCAGTCCAGCTTGCTGCGCCGCCTCGTCAAAGGACTTGGCCAGCCGGTAGGAGTCCAGGGCGTCGAGAAAAAGCCCTGATAACCCTTTGCCCAGAGCGGGCCGACCACTTGTTCGGCAAAAAATCCGGCCATGAGGCCGCCGTCTGGTCGATGACATCGGCGTCCCAGTTGTGATTGCGCGCAATTTTCCAAGCAGCGGGGATATTCTTGAAATCCTCCCGGCTGGCCCTTGCCTCGGTAACTGAAACATAGGCGAAGAGCTGGCTGTCCACACGGTGATACCGCCCCGGATTATGCCCGTGGCCCGGTTCGACGACGACAATGTCGAAGATGCGGAATTCGTTCAGCGGGACCTTGTCGCCGTAATAAAGGGCAACCGCTGGAGCAGCCCTGCAGAGAGCTGCTGCGGTCAACATGGCAACGAAGCAGAAAAGACGCAGGATTAGCACTTTCACCAACCTTTCGCAAGTCGCCGGATTGAATACCAGTCCTTCCCGATTGTCAATGCGATATTCATTTCCTGTAGGGAGTTCCGCAACCAGATAGGAGTAAGGTGCGCATTATGAAACGGTCAGTATTCAGTATCGTGTTTGTACTCGGTCTCGCTGCGTTGAGTATTGGCACCAGTGGCGCGGAACAGCAGATGCTGACATTTGAATCAGTAGATACATCTGTGCAAATCCCGGCGACGTTGATCAAGCCCGCCGGCGAAGGACCATTCCCGGCAGTGGTGATCATGCATGACTGCAGCGGACTCGGACCAGGCTCAAGCGGCGCGCCACTACGCTGGGCTCAGGAACTTGTCTCACAAGGGTATGTTGCCTTGATTCCGGATAGCTTTACGCCACGAGGCTTTCCTGACGGCGTTTGCACAGTGCCAGGCGACCGGGCCACAGTTGCAAATGGACATGTTCGCGCAGGGGATGCCTATGGTGCGCTTGCCGCGCTTCGCAAGCTGCCTTACGTCGATGGCAAGCGCGTCGGAATCCTGGGCGGATCACATGGNGGGTGGACTACACTCGCCACCATGTATGCGCCCGTGTTGGAGGGCGATCCGCTGGCAGAAGCCAAGCGCAACGGTTTCAACGCCGCGATTGCCCTTTATCCAAGCTGCGCCTCGCGTTACGGCGCATGGTCAACCGTGCGGCAAAACAAGACTTTTGGTCCGGTCGTGAGTCATTCCGGTACTTACAAGCCGATTGCGCCGGTTCTCATCCTTATTGGCGAGAAGGACGATTGGGATCCCGCCGAGGACTGCCGGCAAATGGTCGAGGTGAGCCGTGAGGCCGGTTTTCCACTTGAGATCATCATTTATCAAGGCGCACACCATTCATTTGACAGCGACAAACCGGTCCGCTACGTTGCCAACCGTGCCAATGTCAGTTCAGCATCTGGCAAAGGCGCAACCACGGGTGGCAATGCCGCCGCGTGGTCGGACGCAAAGAAGCAGGTTGCCTCATTCTTCGGCCGGCATCTGAAGCAATAGCAAGACAACCGCGTTGTGATAGCAGGAGGGGCTGAAGCTGATAGCATATCCAAGGCGCCAGCGTTGCCGGCGAGGCGGCAGGCCGGAAACCGTGATCGATTCATGCGGTGTCAGCCCATTCATCCATCGAGCGGACGTCTTCCAGCAGGCATCGCCTGCCTCAGGTCGCCGCTCATGTCCAATGTTCGGCACCGCAGCCAGCATATCTTCCTGATTGCCGAACGACCCGCACCGAAAGGGCACCCCCGTGGGTCCAGAACTACTGATTCGCTTGACCAAGGTATCCGCCAAATGGCTTGAGCGCCTTCTTGCCGTTGCCATTGTTGCGGGAATCATTGCCTATGGCTTTGCGAGCGTAGGCGAACTGCTGGGCATGGACTGGCGCAGTTCGGAGGCCTTTACGACCTGATGTACCGTGTCCTGCTCATGGTCATCGGCGTCGAACTCGCGCGCACCCTGCTTACCCACGACCTGGGCGCGATCCTTGAGTTGCTCGCCTTCGTGGTCGCGCGCAAGACGCTCAAGCCCGATGACGCTTTCGATATCTTCCTGTGCGCGCTGGCGTTCGTCGCGCTGCTGGCCGCCCGCTACTTCTTCCTGCGCCCCGAAGCCGACAGTGTGCCGGATCGATCGCCACCCTGAGTCCGCCGCCGCCTGACCGGACCTGCGCAAGTCGCTCCGCGCCCCTCTCCGCTGCCGTTTCGTCAACAACCTTTGCCGCCGAGGAAAACCGATGTTCGAGACGATCATTCACTGGACTACCGCCGCCCTGGAACTTGCAGGCATTTTCGTCATGGCCGCCGGGATGCTGCTCGCGTCGCTGGTGGCGCTCGCCCGAGCGGCGCGAGGAATGGCCGGCAGCGCCCTCTACGAGTGGTATCGCCAGACGCTGGCGCGCGCCATCCTCCTCGGCCTCGAATTCCTCGTCGCCGCCGACATCATCAACACCGTCGCCGTCGACCCCAGCTTCAGGAGCGTCGGCGTGCTCGCACTGATCGTCCTCGTCCGCACCTTCCTCAGCTTCACCCTCGAACTCGAGATCTCCGGCCGCTGGCCCTGGCAGGGCAAGCCCGAACCTGCTGCGCCGGCTGCCGCGACAGACTTGGGCGGGCAACCGGAAGCCAAGGACCGCCGCAGCTGAACATTACCCCTTTCCCGGCACTCGCCTGCCCGCTCGACGGCGCGCCCCTCGGGTGCACGGGGCCGACCTGGCGCTGCCCTGCCGGCCACAGTTTCGACGTGGCCGCTCACGGCTACACGAACCTGCTGCCGGTCCAGAGAAAGCGCTCGCTCGATCCGGGTGACAGCAAGGAGATGGTCGCCGCCCGCCGGCGCTTTCTGGCGACCGGTCATTACCAGCCGATCGCCGACGCCGTCGCCCGCGCGCTGCTGGCCGGCCTGCCGGCCGATGCCCGTGTCCGATGCCTCGATGCCGGTTGCGGCGAGGGCTATTACCTGCGCCGGCTGGCCGCCGTGGCCGGCGCCGGCCAAACCCTGGCCATCCTCGGGCTGGACATTTCCAAGTGGGCCGTGCTCGCCGCCGCCAAACAGGACAGGCGGCCGACCTGGGTGGTCGGCAGCAACGCCAACCTGCCGGTGCTGGCAGGGACGCTGGACCGCGTGCTGTGCCTGTTCGGCTTCCCGGTCCATCGCGAGTTCGCGCGGGTGCTCAGGGCAGGCGGCGAACTCGTGCAGGTCGATGCCGGGCCAGAGCACCTGCGCGAACTGCGCGAAATCATCTACCCCGCGCTGAAGCCGCGGCGCACCGGCGCGGCGCCGACCCCGGCCGGTTTCCGGCACCTCGGCACGGAAACGCTCGGCTATTCCTTCGCGCTCACCGGCGCGGAGCCGATCGCCGACCTGCTGACCATGACCCCGCACCTCTATCGCGCCAGCGCCGAGGGACGCGCCCGGGCCGCGGCGCTCAGCGCGCTGACGCTGACCGTCGATGTCCGCCTCGCGCGGTTCGCGCGCGATGCCGGTTGATCCTCTGCCCGATCGCCGATTTGAATTTTGCCTGTTTGGCGGGTTCACCGCAGCAAATGCGAACACTTCGTCTGCGCCTTCGGACCAGTGACCACGGCTGCCGCGCCACCCCGCGTTGAACGGGCGCCACCCGGCAGCTGGAATGGGCATCCAGGCAAGCCAGCCGATTTCGCCAGCCAGCCGAATTTCCCACAACTTGCGGAGTAGCACATGAAAGGCGACAAGAAAATCATCGATATCCTCAACGACTTGCTGACCGGCGAACTGACCGCTGTCGATCAGTACCTGATCCACGGCGAGATGTACGCCGACATGGGCTTTGCCCGGCTCGCCGAGAAGGCGCTGCACGAGTCGGAGCACGAGCGCCAGCACGCCCGTGTCCTGATCCAGCGCATCCTCTTCCTAGAAGGCACGCCCGATCTCGCCAAGCGCGACCCGCTCAAGGTTGGCAGGACCGTGCCGGACATGCTGAAAGCCGACCTTGCTTACGAATACAAGGTTGTCGGCGACCTGAAGAAAGCCATGGCCGCCTGCGAGCAGGCGCATGACTACGTGACCCGCGACATGCTCGGGGTGCAGCTCGAGGACACCGAAATGGACCACGCCTACTATCTCGAGAAGCAGATCGGCCTGATCGAGCTGGTCGGTCTCGAAAACTACCAGCAGAGCCAGATGGGCTCCGGCACCGCGGCGTAAGGAGCGACCATGAAAGGCGACAGAAAGATCATCGAGGCCCTCAACAAGGTTCTCAAGAACGAGCTGACCGCGATCAACCAGTATTTCCTGCATGCCCGCATGTTCCGCAACTGGGGGCTGGAAAGGCTCGACGACTACCAGTACAAGCAGTCGATCCGCGTCATGAAGGAAGCCGACGAGCTGATCGAGCGCGTCCTCTTCCTCGAGGGCCTGCCCAACCTGCAGAACCTCGGCAAGCTGCTGATCGGCGAGAACGTCGTCGAGTGCCTGCAGGGGAACCTCAAGTACGAGCGCGAGATCCAGCGCCCGCTGCTGGTCGAAGCCATCGCCCTCTGCGAAGCCCTGCAGGACTACGTCAGCCGCGACCTTCTGGAAGACCTGCTCGAGCACTGCGAGGAAGCGATCGACTGGCTGGAGACGCAGCACAGCCTGATCGCGGAAATAACCCTGCCCAATTACCTGCAGGCGCACATGGAGCCGGGCAGAGACTGATCCGTTGCAGCGACGCGACGCACGCGAGAACCGCGGAATCCCGCCGTGGTTTTCTTCCGCTTGGTCGAGAGGAACTGCCATTGACAGTCATTCGCATCGGGATAGAATGCGAACTGTTCTCATTAGGCACCTTGCCGCCGTTCCTGGAGACTGTCAATGTATGTCTGTGTCTGCCGGGCAGTAACCGACCGCCAGATTCGCGAAGCTGCGATGCGCGGCGCCCGCACGTTGCGGGACCTGCGCCGGGAACTCGGCATCGCCCGCGAATGCGGAAGTTGCGCGGCCTGTGCCCGCGACTGCCTGCGCGCGGCACACGCGGCGCCGACCGCGTCGGCATCTTCCCGCCAATCTTGCGTCGCTTGAGTTTCCCGCCAATTCGCCTATAGTAAAGCTCCCTGCGCCCAATGCCTGTTCCATGATCTGCCGGACAGGCAAGCGGACCTGCTTGACGAGGAGAATCTCATGGCCATCTTCATCGGTAGCGAGGAGAAGCGCGTTGGTCTGGCCCTTTCGGGAGGCGGCTTCCGGGCGGCGGCTTTTCATCTTGGTGCATTTCGCAAGCTTCATCAACTCGGCCTGCTGTGGAAGCTCGACCTTCTGACGTGCGTCAGCGGGGGCAGCATCGCCGGCGCCTTTCTCGCCTGCCACTGGGGCGAGGACGATGCCCTCGACAAGCTGGAAAACTACCTGCGCACCAGATCGATCGCTGTCTCGTCAGTCATCGGCGGCGCCCTCGACCCCTTCCACAGCCGCCTCGACAAGCTGGCCGCCACCTACGAGCGCGACCTGTACGGCCAGCGCACGCTGGGTTCGCTGCAGAACGGACCGCGCCTGTACCTCAACGCCACCAACCTCGCCACCGGCAACATGTTCTTTTTCGTAGGCGGCGGCGGAGTCGGCGGCAAAGCCGAGATGGGCGAATGGGAACTGGGCACGACCGAGGCTGCCGGCTTCCCGCTCAGTCGCGCCGTCGCCGCCTCGTCGGCGTTTCCGCCGGTTTTCCCGCCGCTCAGGGTCGATCAGTCGCAGTACCCGGCGGCAGGGGTAGAATATGTAACCCTCACCGATGGCGGCGTNCACGACAACCTCGGCGTCAATCCGCTGTTCCGCAAACGCAATGCCCTCGATTACCTGATCGTCAGCGATGGCGGCAAGCCGTTCGCGATCGACGAGCGGCCGACGGAAGCGGGCTCCGCCGTGCTGGTGGCGGCCATCGGCATCCTGATGGAACAGGTTCGCGGCCTGCAGTTCAAGCGGCTCGAACTGAATGCCGGCGCCGAAGGAGGAGCCCGCCCGGTCTGGTTCTCGATCGACAGCAAGGTCGGCGAGGAACGCGAAGGCGACGCTGACTTCGCTTCCGCCATCGGCACCAACCTGAAACGCCTCTCGCCGGCGGAGATGTCCGTTCTCGCCCGGCACGCCGGCGCCCTGCTCACCCACCGGCTGCAGACCTACGCGCCCGAGCTGCTGGGTAACTGATGCACCGTCCGGCAAGCCAGGAGCAATGACCGCCACACCTTCCGGAGGTTTCGCGGACGAATGGATCCGGCCGCTGCTTGAACTCGCCGACCGCGACCCCTCNCCCGCGGTCCGGCTCGCCGCGCTGGCGGCGGCGGCGCACTTCCCGCTCGGACGTCGGGCATGGCAGCAAATGATCGCCCCCGGCTGGCCCCTTGTCACCGCGCTCCCGG
Source organism: Dechloromonas sp. (assembly GCA_013693915.1). Taxonomy (GTDB): domain Bacteria; phylum Pseudomonadota; class Gammaproteobacteria; order Burkholderiales; family Rhodocyclaceae; genus Azonexus. The sequence continues at coordinate 3,007,643 of CP059264.1, forward strand.
CCGGCTCGCCGCTGCGCCGCCAGGCGCTGGCCTTCGCGGCCGGCGTTCCCCTGCGCACGGTGCGAGATGAACTGCGCCGGATGGCCGACGATCCGGACGAGGCCGACCGCGATGCGATCGTCGCCGCGCTCGAGGAGGCGGGCGACCCATCGCGCCTTCCGGCCCTGCTGGCGCGGGCGGAAAACGGGGACCCCGAGCTCTGGCGCCGGCTGGCGCTCGCGCCGCTGGAAGAGACCCCGCTGACNCCCCGCGATGTGATGCGCCACGCCGATGGCCTGGATCCTGACGCAACTTTCTGGCTGGGGCTGGCCGTCGGCCGCCTCGGCAACTTCGCTGTCCTGGAAGATGCCCTGTCTCCGGCCGCACCGCTGCCGACCCTGTTCTGGGGCAGCCCGTGGACCGCCTACGAACGCATCGCGACGCTTCGCCCGATCCCCGACCGCCTGCGCGCTGCGCTCGAACACCTGCTCGCCCGCCTTGGCGGGCCGGAAACGCCGCTCGACCATGACCACGCCCGCGCCCTGCGCCTGACCGTCTGGGCCGCCACCGGCAGCGCCAATGCCGAAGGCTCGCCGCTGCCGCCGCCGCGCCCGTTCGGTCCGGTCGTGGCCCCGGAACCGTTCCGCAGCGACAAGCCCGTCGCCCGATTGCTGCACGAACAGCTGGCGACAGCCAGACCGACCCACGACGACGGCCAGATCGCCTGGATGATCGCCGGCACGCCGACCGCGGACCTGATCGGCGAGGTCGTCCTGCTCATTCGCCAGGCGCCGGAGCCGGCCCAGCTGCGCCTGCTCGACATCCTGGCCCAGAGCGCCGATGTCCAGGCAGGCTGCGCGCCCACGCCCTTTCGTGGCGTCCTCGCCGGCGGAGGCACCGCACCACCGCTCCGCCATGCGCTGATCGACGACCGGACGCGCAGCAGCGCCCGACCGCCAGGCCCGCCGGTACCCCCGCCGCCACCGGCAAGTCGCCCGCGCGGGTTCGGGTTCGAAATGCCCGACGTCGACATCGCTTCCGCCAGCCGCTCGGCGCCGGGCAGTGCCCCGCACGTGACTTTATCCGAAGACCGGACGCGCAGCACCCCGCTTCCGTCCAGCCCGCCGCCCGGCCGCGCGCGCAGCGCTACCATCGACACGGCGCCTGTTGCCTTCCCGACCACCGGGCGCGGCGCAGCACCGCCAGCTGCGGCCGAAACGGACGAGCGGCACGTCCGCGCCACTATCCTGCACGAGGGAAAGCGGCGCGACACCTTCGTCGCCGGTGCCGCCAACGTCATCCGCTGCTGGATCGGCCTGCCCGAGGACGACGGTGCGGCGAGTTCCGACGCCGCGATTCCCACCGTTCCCATCCCACAGAAGGGCCTGGAACTTACCGTCGAGCTGTGCTGGGGAGACCGGCGCGACAGCACCACGCTGCTGCTCCCGGCGTCGCGCAGCGCGCGCAGCGGCGACTGCGACCTGCGCCTCGACGTTCCGGCCGACGAACGCTACGTCAGCGCCGAAATCATGTTCCGCTACCGCGGGCGCAGCTTCGAGGTGGTCCGCGTCGAAGCCGCGGCCCTTGCCCCGGGCGAGGCGGCCGGGCCGCGCGACGCCCTGCGCATCCGGACGCAACTGAGCCGACGCGAGGTGATCGCGGTTGACGACGCGCAACCGTGCAATTCCACGCTGGTGTTCGGNGACGGCGCCGACCCCGGTGACCCGCCGGCGGCGAACGGCAAGCCGAGCCTGCGCGTATTCGACGGCAGCGGCGGACGCAACTACGCGCTCAAGTCGCCCGGCAAGGCGATCGAGGCGCTCAACACGGTACTCTTCTCGACCGAAAAATCGCTCGTCCGCCGCCTTGCCGCCAGTCCCGGCAAGGAGGAAGCGCTGGACGCCGGCGACGAGGAAGTCCGCATCCTGCTGCGCGACATGGCGCGTTTCGGCGCCGGCCTCTTCAACCAGCTCGACCAGCAGGGCTTCGCCGACCCCGGCGACCGCATCCAGTTGCTGAGCCTGGACCCCGACGTCGTGCTGCCGCTCGAGTTCGTNCACGACCGCGGTTACCCGGTCGACGCCGCACACCTGTGCTCCGGCTGGCAGGGCGCCCTCGAGGCCAACGCCACGGTTTGCCCGGCCTGCGGCGCTGCCCCGCTGACCGCCGATGCCCGCCGCCACGCGCAGACGGTCTGTCCGCTCGGCTTCTGGTCGCTGCGCAAGGTCATCGAGCGCCTGAACCCCGACGGCGCAGCGAGCACCTCGGCCCCGATGGCGAACCGGCGCAGCCTGCCGGCGATCGACTCGGCGGTTTTCGCCAGCAGCAACAAGGTGCCGGAGGACGAACGGAACGCCACCTGGGAAGCAATCCGGGCGCGCATCGCCAGCGCCACCCTTGCCCGCCATTGGGACGAATGGCATGACGCGGTGAAGCGGCACCCGCGCCTGCTGATCGCGCTGCCACACCATGACGAGGAGCCTCTGGAAGACTTCCTCGAGATCGGCGACGAGAGCCTCGGCCGCGACCTCGCCCGCCTGGGACGCGGCCAGATCCGCCCCGACTACGTGAACCCGGACGGCCGCGAGCCGGGTCCCATCCTGTTGCTGCTCGGCTGCCGAACGGGCGCCGAATCGGAACTCGGCTACGTGCAGCTCGTCCGCGAGTTCCAGAAACTGAAGACCGCCATCGTCCTCGGCACGCTGGCCCAGATCCTCGGCCGCCACGCGGCGCCGCTCGCCCGCGAACTGGTGACGCAACTGCTCGACGTCAACGACCCGGACGCTGACTTCGGGACGCTGATGCGCCGAGTCCGCCGCCGCATGCTGGCCCGCGGCTACCTGCTCGCCCTGTGTCTCGTCGCGCTCGGCGACGCCGAATGGCGGCTGACGCCGCCGCCGCGGCCGGCCACCGGCACACCCTCGCCGTAATCCCGACCAGAAAGGTCAAGCCCATGTTCCGCATCGAGATGCTCCCCGCCGCCCACGGCGACTGCCTGTGGCTCGAATACGGCAGTGGCCGGGAGATTCATCGTATCCTGATCGACGGCGGCCCGGCCCATGCCTATCCGGCGCTGCGCGAGCGCATCCTGCACCTGCCTGCCGACGAGCGCCGCTTCGACCTGCTGGTCATCACCCACATCGATGCTGACCACATCGAAGGCATCGTCCGCCTGCTGCTCGACGCCGAGGCCCTCGATTGCCGCTTCGACCGCATCTGGTTCAATGGCCGCGACCAGCTCAATGCCGTCCCCGACCCAGCCGGCGAAGCCCTTGGCGGGGTCCAGGGTGAAATCCTCGGCATGTTGATCGCCGACTACGAGCAACGCACTGCGACCAAAGTCTGGAACCTCGGCTTTGACCAAGCGCTTGCCGTCATCGACCGCAGCAAACCGGCGCTGCCGGTGGTCGAACTCCCCGGCGCTTGCCGGCTCACCCTGCTCTCGCCCGATCACGCCCGCCTACCTGAAGGACAACTGGGCCAGGGGCTCGGGCTGGAGGTGCTGGAGCATGGCCTGTATCCGTCCGGTTGGGTGTGGTCCATTCTCGAAACCCGTCGTTGCGACGCGGTGACGTGCTGGTTACAATGCGATGACGCCAACCCGCCCTACGGAGGATCCCGCATGCAGCCCACGACCCGGCCCGATCACGACCCCGATTGCGTGTTCTGCCGCATCGCGCGCGGCGAACTCCCGTCTTCGAAGGTGTACGAGGACGCGGACACGCTCGCCATCATGGACATCCAGTCGGTCAATCCCGGCCACATGCTGGTGCTGGTCAAGCCGCACCGCGCGAACGTNCACGCGCTCGACGACGCCCTCGCCGGCGCAGCCTTCCGCACTGCCGCGCGGATGGCGCGCGTGGCGAAGAAGGCGACCGGCTGCCANGGGGTGACGCTGCTGCAGGCCAACGAGAAGGCCGGTGCGCAGACCGTCTTCCACTTCCACCTCCATGTGTTGCCGCGCTGGGAGGGCGACGGCATGGAGCTGGCCTGGCCGATCAAGAACCCGCCGCGCGAGGCGCTCGAGGACATGGCGGCAAAGCTGCGCGAGGCGCTGGCCGGCGAGGGCTGAGGCGCGCGCTGCGGCTTCGGCGAGAAGCTTGGCGGCGGCGCCGTATAATCCGGCCTCCCCAACACTCTGCCTGCTCGCGCCATGTCCATCCTCGTCTGCGGATCGGTCGCCTACGACTCGATCATGGTCTTCCACGACCGCTTCCGGAATCACATCCTCCCCGAGCAGATCCACATCCTCAACGTCTCCTTCCTGGTGCCCGACCTGCGCCGGGAGTTCGGCGGCTGTGCCGGCAACATCGCCTACGGGCTCAAGCTGCTCGGCAGTGATGCGCTGATCGTCGCCACCGTCGGCGAGGACGCCGGCCCCTACCGTGCGCGCCTGCGCGCACTCGGGCTGCGCGAGGACTTCGTGCGCGAGGTGCCGGGTACTTTCACCGCGCAGGCCTTCATCACCACCGACCTCGACGACAACCAGATCACCGCCTTCCATCCCGGGGCGATGTTCCATTCGCACCTGAACGACGTGCGCACGGCGACCGGTGCGACGCTGGGCATCGTCTCGCCCGACGGCGCCGACGGCATGCTGCGCCACGCCGACGGCTTCGCCGCGGCNGGGGTGCCCTTCGTGTTCGATCCAGGCCAGGCCCTGCCTATCCTCGGTAGCGAAGCGTTACTGAAATGCCTGCGACAGGCGCGCTACTGTACGGTCAATGACTACGAGGCGCGCCTGATGAGCGACAAGACCGGGCGCAGCGAAGCCGAGCTCGCGCGCGAGGTCGAGGCGCTGGTGGTGACGCTGGGTGCGGAAGGCTCCCGGGTGTATTGGCGCGGCGAGGTGTTCGAGGTGCCGGCGGTGAGGGCGGATGCGATCGTCGACCCGACCGGCTGCGGCGACGCCTACCGCGCCGGCCTGCTGTACGGTATCGCCGCAGGCTGGGACCTGCGCAGGAGCGTGCGCCTCGCCGCGGTCATGGGCGCGCTCAAGATCGCCCAGCGTGGCGGACAGAACTACAACCCCTCGCGCGCGGACATCGCGTCGCGCTACCGCGAGGCATTTGGAGAGGATCTATGGTGAATCCAAGCACAATGAAATGGCGCGCCGTCGCCGGCGCGATGGTCGCAGCGCTGGTGGTGAGCGGCTGCGCTCAGAGCCTGGGTGGCGGCACCTATTCGCGCACCGAGGCGCGGCGCGCGATGACGGTGCAGTTCGGCACCGTCGAGTCGGTTCGCGCCGTGCAGCTCGAAGGCACCAAGACGCCGGTCGGCTCGCTCGCCGGTGCGGCCATCGGCGGCATCGCGGGCAACACGGTCGGCGGCGGACGCGGCCAGGCCGTCGCGACCGTCATCGGTGCGGTGGCTGGCGGGCTCGCCGGCTCCGCGGTGGAGGAGGGTGCGACCCGGCAGCCGGGCGTGGAGGTCACCGTGCGCCTGGACAACTGAAGGCCGCCCGGGTCCGCTCCGGCGACACCGTGCAACTGCGCGAACTGCTGGCCGGCAGCCGCAGCCTGCGCCCCTCGGCGACGTTCTCGGGTCCGAGGACAGTCTCGACTTCGAGGCACCACCCGGCGCCGCCGCGGACCTCGAACCCGACGATGTGCTTGGCGGCGGCAGCGGCGAACCCGGCGCCGATGCCCCGTTCGGGGGCGACACCAGCCGTGCCAATGGCAGCAGCATAGCGCTGCTGTTCGAATATCCGGCGGCGAAGCCGGAGGTACGCTTCGTGCTCGCCGGCGACGCCTGGGCTTCGGTGCTCGAAGCCTCGCTCGACCGCCTGCTGGCGCCAGGCGCGCGCCTCGCCGTCGACGGCTTCAAGCTGGCCCACCACGGCAGCGTCGCCAACATCAGCGAGACGCTGCTCGCCAGGCTGCGTTGTCCTAACTACCTGATTTCGACCAACGGCGCGATCTTCAGGCATCCGCACGCCCGCTGTGTCGAACTGTTGCTCAAGGCCCACGACGGCCCCGGCAAGCCCCGGCTGCACTTCAACTATCTTGTCGCTTCCACCGCGGCCTGGAGCGTCGAAGCCGACCAGACTGCCCGCGGCTACATGGCCTTCCATCCCAGGGGCCTGTCGCTGACTTTTTGATCCCGGGCAAATTGCCCGCTTTCGTGCCGTCGACCGCAAACTGCGCCGGCGACCCTGCGCCCCAACCGAACGGCCGGCCTGGCATCCCGACGGATCTCTCGTCCGCATTGCGCAGATGCAAAGCGGCGCTGGCGAGGAGCAGTGCTCCCCGCCAGCGCCGTATCACGATTGCCGTCTCTTGCCGCTGATCAGATCCCGTCGTGACCCGCTTGCTTGCGCCACCGCCCTTGCCGTCGCGGCCTCGCCGGGGTCAAGTCAAGCCTGATCCGCTCGCCCGGACGGGCTAGTCGAGCGCCGCCTGCGCAGCTGCCAGGCGGGCAAGCGGCACCCGGAACGGCGAGCAGCTGACGTAGTCAAGCCCGGTGCGATGGAAGAAGCCGACCGAAGCCGGGTCGCCACCGTGCTCCCCGCAGACGCCCAGCTTTATCCCCGGACGCACCGAACGACCCTTCTCGACGGCCATCTTCACCAGCAGGCCGACACCCTTCTGGTCGATCGACTGGAAGGGATCCTGCTCGTACATGCCATCCTTCAGGTAACTCGGCAGGAACTTGCCGGCGTCGTCGCGCGAGAAGCCCATCGTCATCTGCGTCAGGTCGTTGGTGCCGAACGAGAAGAACTCGGCCTGCTGGCCGATGCTGTCGGCGATCAGCGCGGCGCGCGGAGTTTCGATCATCGTTCCGAGCAGGTAGTCGAGCTTCTCGCCGCGCTCGGCAAAGACCGCCGCCGCCGTCTGGCGGATGACCTTGGCCTGGGCATTGAATTCACGCACCGTCCCCACCAGCGGAATCATGATCTCCGCCTTGACGTCGATACCCTTGGCCTTGACGTTGAGGCCCGCCTCGAGGATCGCCCGGGTCTGCATTTCGGTGATTTCCGGGTAGGTGATGCCGAGGCGGCAGCCGCGATGGCCCATCATCGGGTTGAACTCGTGCAGATCTTCGACGCGCATCTTGATCACGCCCAGCGGCACGTTCATTTCGTGTGCCATGATCTTCTGGTTCGCTTCGTCGTGCGGGACGAACTCGTGCAGCGGCGGGTCGAGCAGGCGGATGGTGACCGGCAGGCCGTCCATCTCGCGGAACAGGCCTTCGAAGTCGCCGCGCTGCATCGGCAGCAGCTTGGCGAGCGCGCGGCGCCGGCCGGCCTCATCGTCGGCCAGGATCATCTCGCGGACCGCCTTGATGCGGTCGCCTTCGAAGAACATGTGCTCGGTGCGGCACAGGCCTATACCCTTGGCGCCAAAACTGCGGGCGGCCTTGGCGTCATCCGGGGTGTCGGCATTGGCGCGCACGCCGAGGCGCTTGTAGCGGTCGGTGAGGTCCATCAGCGCGCCGAAGTCGCCGGTCAGTTCGGCTTCCTTGGTCGGCACCTGGCCCTCGTAGACTTCGCCGGTCGAGCCGTCGAGCGAAATCCAGTCGCCTTCCCGGTNGACCTGCTCGCCGATCGTCATCGTGCGCCCATGGTAATCGACATGCACGGCACCGGCGCCCGAGATGCAGCACTTGCCCATTCCGCGCGCGACGACAGCCGCGTGCGAGGTCATGCCACCGCGGGCGGTGAGAATGCCCTTGGCGACGCTCATGCCGCGCAAGTCTTCCGGCGAGGTCTCCTGGCGCACCAGGATCACGGCCTTGCCCTTTCTGACCCATTCCTCGGCTTCGTCGGCGAAGAAGACAATCTGGCCGCTGGCGGCCCNCGGCGATGCCGGCAGGCCGTGCGCGATCGAACGCGCCTTCTTGATCGCTGCCGGGTCGAAGACGGGGTGCAGGAGTTCGTTCAGACGCTCGGGGTCCACCCGCCGCAGCGCCTCCTTCTCGTCGATCATGCCCTGCTTGAGCATCTGCATGGCGATGCGCACCATGGCCGCGCCGGTGCGCTTGCCGTTGCGCGTCTGCAGCATCCACAGGCGGCCTTCCTGGATCGTGAATTCGACGTCCTGCATGTCCCGATAGTGATTCTCGAGTTTTGTCTCGGCCTGCAGGAGCTGCTGGTAGATGTCGGGCATCAGTTCCTCGAGTGACGGGAACTTGCTGCGGCGCTCTTCCTCACTGACCAGCGCCAGCTGCGCCCAGCGCCGCGAACCTTCGAGGGTGACCTGTTGCGGCGTGCGGATGCCGGCGACCACGTCTTCGCCTTGCGCGTTGATGAGGAACTCGCCGTTGAACAGGTCTTCGCCGGTACCCGCATCGCGCGTGAATGCCACGCCGGTCCCGCTATGGTCGCCGAGATTGCCGAAGACCATCGCCTGGACATTGACTGCCGTGCCCCAGGAGTCGGGGATATCGTTCAGCTCCCGATAGACCTTGGCGCGGTCGTTGTTCCAGCTCTGGAAGACCGCCATCACCGCACCCCAGAGCTGCTCCCAGGGATCGGTCGGAAACTCGCGGCCGACGCGGGCACGGATCAGCCCCTTGAAGCGCAGGACGAGTTCCTTGAGGTCGTCGGTGTCGAGATCGGTGTCGAGCTGCACGCCCTTCTTCTCCTTGAGCATGTCGATGACCACTTCGAAGGGATCGTGCTCTTCCTTCGAGACCGGCTTGAGGCCCATGACCACGTCGCCGTACATCTGCACGAAGCGGCGGTAGGAGTCCCAGGCAAAGCGCTCGTTGTTGGCCTTGCGTGCCAGGCCGACCACCGCCTCGTCATTTAGACCGAGATTGAGAATGGTGTCCATCATGCCCGGCATCGACGCGCGCGACCCAGAGCGCACGGACAGCAGCAACGGATCCGACGCGTCGCCGAATTTCTTGCCCATTTCCTGTTCGACAAAGGCAACGCCCTGCAGGACTTCTGCCTTGATTAGGTTGATCACCCCTTCCGCGCCCTGTTCGCTGTATACCGCGCAGACTTCGGTGGTGATCGTGAAGCCGGGTGGCACCAGTATCCCCAGACGGCACATTTCGGCCAGATTGGCGCCCTTCCCTCCGAGCAGGTTCTTCATCTTGGCGTCGCCGTCGGTTCGGGCGGCACCAAATACATAAACGTTCTTTGCTTCAGCTGACATACTTACCTCGCGGATGGGGAAACAAGGAAAGGACACCTCGAACGGCACGTCCGAAGAGCCCCGGATTTGATGACCCGGCCAACTGCGCCGGGTCAGGTGTTGCTGCGCCGATGAACAATCAGCGGCGCCGGGTCCTACTGCACGGAGATCAGATCTCTTCTGTCTCCATCTTGATCGCTCCACAGGGGCATTCGGCGACGCACATGCCGCAACCCTTGCAATAGTCGTAGTTGAACTTGAAACGCTTGCCGGGGCCGAGCTTGATCACAGCGTTGTCCGGACAGACGCCATAACAGTTGTCGCATTCGAAGCAGTTGCCGCAGGAAAGGCAGCGACGGGCTTCAAACAGGGCATTGGTCTCGTCTAGTCCGCCCTGGACCTCGTCGAAGGTTGACTGACGGCGAATGACGTCCAGAACCGGGCGCACAGTCTTTGGCGCATCGGCGTAATACCAGGTATTGAGGTTCTCGAAAGTCGCGACCTCGCGTTGCGGCGCCGGCACGTGCTCCTCGCCGCGCAGCCAGGCATCGATGTGGCGCGCGGCCTGCTTGCCATGACCGATGCCGACCGTGACGTTGCGTTCCGCCGGGACCATGTCGCCACCCGCGAAGATGCCCGGATGGCCGGTCATCATGTTGGCCGCGACCTGCACCACCCCGTCGCTCACCTGCAGACCGGGAACGCCCTCGAGAAGGCCGAGGTCGACGTCCTGTCCGAGCGCGAGCACGAGGGAGTCGGCTTCGATGGTTTCGAACTCGCCGGTCGGCTGGGGAAAGCCCTTGCTGTCGAGGGCCATCTTTTCGATGGTCAGCGATGATTCGTTGGCCTGCTTGATGGTCGAAAGCCACTTGACCATGATGCCTTCCTGCATCGCATCCTCGACCTCGAAATCGTGCGCCGGCATCTTCTCACGGGTGCGGCGATAGACGATCAGCGGCTCGGCACCCATGCGCTTGGCGGTGCGGGCGACGTCTATCGCCGTATTGCCCCCGCCATAGACGACGACACGACGCCCGAGCATGGGCTTGTCTTCGCCTTCCATGCTGCGCAGCAACGAAATCGCGTCGATGATCTTGGCCGCGTCGCCGGCCGGAATCATAGCGCGCTTGCCGATGTGCGCGCCGACGGCCAGGAAGGCCGCGTCAAACTTGCCGGCCTGCATGGTTTCCAGAATGTTTTCGACCTTGCTGTTCAGTTCCACCTTCACGCCAAGGTCGACGACGCGCTGCATTTCCGCTTCCAGAATGTCACGCGGCAGGCGGTACTTGGGAATGCCAAAGCGCATCATCCCGCCGAGGAAGGGACCCGCCTCATGGACGGTCACGCGGTGACCAAAACGGCGGAGATGGTAGGCAGCCGACATGCCCGACGGGCCGGCGCCGACCACCAGAACATGCTTGCCCGAATCGGTTGTCGGGGCAGCCAGCTTCCAGCCGCGCTTGAGCGCCTCGTCGCCGAGAAAGTGCTCGACGGAATTGATGCCGACGGATTCGTCGAGCCTGCCACGATTGCAGGCCCCCTCGCAGGTGTGGTAGCAGACCCGCCCCATGATGGCCGGGAACGGGTTGTCCTTGGTCAGGTGCCGCCAGGCGCTCTCATAATCGCCGGATTCGGCGTGGAACAGCCAGCCCTGGATGTCCTCGCCGGCGGGGCACTGCTTGTTGCAGGGCGGCAGGCGGTCAAGGTAGACCGGCCGCGAGGTGCGCCAGGAGCCGGTGTGGTTCGCCAGTGAAGAGCCGGGGTCCAGAGTTATGGCAAAGGGTTTTTCCATCAGTTGGCCTCCTGGTCGAGCAGTCCGTACTTGCGAATGTTCTTGTCGGCCGCCGCCTGCAGGCGGGCGATCGTCGCCACCGCCGGCTTCTTGCCGAACAGGTGGGCATAGCGCTTCTGCCGCTTCAGATATTCCTCCACCGGTTGTTTCCGGCGAATCTTCAGACGGCCGGTGATCTCGCCGCCTTCCGCCTCGAACACCGGAAAGATGCCGGTCTCCTTGGCCAGGCGCGCCAGCAGAATGGTGTCCTCGGAGGCGGCACCCCAGCCCAGAGGGCAGGGCACCAGAATGTGGATGTAGCGTGCCCCGCGCATGCCCATCGCCTTGGTCACCTTGTTCTCGAGGTCGCGCAGGTCGGCGACCGTCGCCGTTGCGACATACGGAATCTCGTGCGCCATGGCGATCGCCGGCACGAACTTGCCCTGGCCAAAGACATTACCTGGTTCCGGCCCGACCGGCATGGTGGTCGCCGTGCGTGCTGCCGGTGGCGTCGCCGAACTGCGCTGGACGCCGGTGTTCATGTAGCCGCCGTTGTCGTAGCAGATGTACAGCACGTCGTCGTTACGCTCGAACATCCCCGACAGGCAGCCGAAACCGATGTCGGTGGTGCCGCCGTCGCCGCCTTGGGCGACGACGCGAACATCCTCGGCCTGGCCTTTCTGGCGCTTGATCTTGATCGCCGCGGCGATGCCGCTGGCGACTGCCGCAGTGTTACCGAACAGCGAGTGAATCCAGGGGATTTGCCACGACGTTTCCGGGTACGGTGTTGAGAATACCTCGAGGCAGCCGGTCGCGTTGGCCGCGATCAGGCGCCCGCGTGCGGCATTCATCGCCGCGTCGATCGCGTAGCGGGCGCCAAGCGCTTNCCCGCAACCCTGGCACGCGCGGTGCCCCGAGTTCAGCGAGTTGGTCCGCTGCATGTTCGCCTGGACGCTGCGTTCTTCAGGCGTCAGCAACCGGTTGCCAACGGTGAAGGTGCCAGTCTGGTAAAAGTGAACGGGCTGGATGCTCATCGTCGATGTCCTCAACCAATACGGGCGGCAATGACGCCCACGTCACGCAGCATGCTTTCGGCTGCCGGCCCCGAACGGCGCTTGGTGCGTTCGCGTTCGAGCTGCTTGTTGACCACGTTCCAGTCGAGGTCGAGGAAAGTTAGGTGACCAAGTTCGCCACGAACGCCCTTGCTGAGCAGTTCGCGCAATGACTTGCGGGTGATCGCACGCCCGCCAAGTCCGGCGACGACCGTGTGGCCACGCAGGCCAAGGCCGGAAACCGCCATGCGCACGTCGGTTGAGAGGATGCCACCAATGCCGACCGCGAGACTCTTCTCGAGCACGACGACGCGGTGCGCGTTCTTCAGCGCGGCACGCACATTTTCAAGCGGGAACGGGCGGTACGAAGTGATTCCAAGGACACCGATGCGCGTACCCTCGCTGCGCATTTCATCCACCGTGTCCTTGATCGTTCCGAGTACCGAACCCATCGCGACAACGACAGTCTCCGCGTCTTCGATGCAGTACCCGTGCGTCAGGCCGCCGCTGTCGCGGCCGAAAACCGTCTTGAACTGCTCGGCGAGCTGCGGAATCCTTTCCAGTGCCTGCATCTGCTTCGCGTGCGCCAGATAACGCACTTCGGCAAACGCCTCGGGGCCGACCATGGCGCCGATCGAGACCGGCTCGCGCGGGTCGAGGACCTGACGCGGCTCATACGGTGGCAGGAAGGAGTCGACCTGCTCCTGCGTCGGGACGTCAACACGTTCGTAGGCGTGCGTGAGAATGAAGCCGTCCATGCAGACCATCACCGGCAGGCTGACTTCCTCGGCCAGCTTGAACGCCTGGATATGCAGGTCGAGCGCCTCCTGGTTGGTTTCGGCGAACAACTGGATCCAGCCGCAGTCGCGCTGCGACAACGAATCCGAGTGGTCGTTCCAGATGTTGATCGGCGCACCGATCGCACGGTTGGCGACGGTCATCACGATCGGCAGACCGAGTCCGGAAGCGTTGTACACCGCCTCGACCATGAATAGCAGCCCTTGCGATGCGGTCGCCGTATAGGTGCGCGCCCCGGCCGCCGAAGATCCGATCGAGACGCTCATCGCCGCAAATTCCGACTCGACATTGATGAACTCACAGTCGGCAATCTCGCCCGACTTGACCATTTCGCCAAGGCCTTCGACGATGTGCGTCTGCGGCGAGATCGGATAGGCACAGATCACCTCCGGCCGACAGAGCGCGACCGCTTCGGCGACGGCGTGTGAACCCTCGGTCTGTTTAAGCATNNGTGCAGTCTCCCCTTGCCGCGCGTGCGCGACCTCATCGATGACAAACTGGTAAGCCGCGCTGGCGGCGGCGATGTTGTTGCTGGCCACCTTGTCCGCGAACTTGGCATTGATCGCCTTGATCACCGATTCCAGGCGGATGACTCCCGAGGCGGCGGCAAAACCCGCCAGCAGCGGAACGTTCGGCATCGGTCGGCCGACATGCTTGCGGCTGAGCTCGGTAGCCGGTACCGTGCACAGTCGGTCTTGCGGCCAGTCGCGGACATAATCGCCGAGACCCAGTTCGTCGAAGCTGCGGCTGGTATTGATCAGGATGTAGCCACCCCTCTTCAGTCCTGAAANAACATCAACCTGGTAGAGCAAGGTGGGATCCTGGATGATCAGCGCGTCGGGCTCCATGATCGGCTCGCGCAAGCGGATCTCCTGGTCCGAAATGCGACAGAACGCAACCACCGGCGCACCGGTGCGCTCGGAGCCGAAGCTGGGAAATGCCTGCGCATGGCGCCCCTCTTCAAATGCCGCAATGGACAACATTTCGGCAGCAGTTACGACACCTTGGCCGCCGCGTCCGTGAATACGAATCTGGAACATGGGAATCCTCCATCCGGATCGAAGCAGGCTGGTGCGCTGCTCAAATCATGGCAAGCGTTTCGGAAACAATTCTGACGACGGGAAATTCAACGAACTGCCACGAAGTATCCTGTGCCTGAGAGCCCCTGTCAATGCGACATGTGGGACTTTTTGGAGCAACTTCGTGATGTCCGGTTCCGGCAAATCGAGTACGTCCACTGACCGGTCGCGGTCGCGACAATCGCTCGTCATGGAACCCCTCCAGCGGGATTCACAGCTCAACCTGCGCCCCAAGTTCGACGACGCGGTTGGGCGGAATCTTGAAGAAGGCCGTCGCCGTGTCAGCGTTGCGGAACATCCAGTTGAACAGGACTTGCCGCCAGTGCGCCATCCGCGAATGCCGCGCGAGGGGCAGTCCAACAACCGTCTCGCGGCCGAGAAAGAACGAAGTCTCCATCAGGGCGAAATGCAAGCCAAGTTCCCCGCATAGTTCCAGGGCGCGCGGCAGGTCGGGGTCGTCCTTGAAGCCGTAGCGGACGAAGACGCGATGAAATCCGCCGGGAAGCGCTTCGACACGAACGCGCTCGCTCTCGGGAACATGAGGAACGTCTTCGGTGACGACATTCAGCACCACGACGCGCCGGTGCAGGACCTTGTTGTGATTGAGGTTGTGCAGCATGGCCCGCGGCACTCCCTGCGGGTTTGCGGTAAGGAAGACGCCCGTCCCTTCGACGCGTTGCGGCCCGTCTGCGGCCAGACTCGCGATGAAGGAGTCGAGCGGTATCGCATGCTCCCTCTGTCGGTCGGTCAGCAGCCGGCGACCCAGCCGCCAGGTCGACAACAGCACGAAGACGCACACTCCCAGAGCCAGAGGGAACCAGCCACCGTCGGGAATCTTGGCGACATTGGCCAGGAAGAAGGCAAGGTCGACGACCACGAAGAACACCAGGAAAAGCGCGGCATGGGGCCAGTTCCATTTCCATAGCGAACGGACCACGACGAAGGCGAGGACGGTGTCGATCATCATGGTCAGGGTCACGGCAATACCGTAGGCCGACGCCAGGTTCGACGACGAGCCGAAGCCCAGAACGACGACGATCACCGCCAGCAGGAGCAGCCAATTGATGTTCGGAACATAGATCTGTCCCTTTTCGCGCTCCGACGTGAACTTCACCCGAATGCGTGGGCAGTAGCCGAGCTGCATGGCCTGGCTGGTGAGCGAAAAGGCGCCCGAGATAACCGCCTGCGAGGCGATCACCGTTGCGGCGGTAGCCAGGATGACTAGCGGGAGCAGCAGGTTCTCGTTCGGCATCATCAGAAAGAACGGGTTCTCGAGCGCCTTCGGATTGTTGAGGATCAATGCCCCCTGACCAAGATAGTTGAGATACAAGAGAGGAAAGACCGCGACGAACCAGGCCCACTTGATCGCGCGCCGCCCGAAATGACCCATGTCGGCGTACAGCGCTTCGCCGCCAGTGATCGCCAGCACCACCGATCCCAGCGCGAGAAAGGCGAGGCCTCCGTGTTCACCGGCAAAGGCAATCGCATACCAGGGATTGATCGCTCGCAGCACCGCCGGGTGCTCGATCACTTGAGACAGCCCGAGCACCCCGAGCGTCACGAACCAGACCAGCATCACCGGGCCGAACAGCGCCCCGACGGCCGCTGTGCCGCGCCGCTGAAACAGGAAGAGCAGGGCCAGGATGACCACGGCAAGCGGCAGAACGTAGGGCTCTAGTAGCGGCGTGACCACCTTGAGCCCCTCGACCGCCCCAAGTACCGACATCGCCGGAGTGATCACGGCATCGCCATAGAATAGCGCCGCGCCGAAGATGCCGAGTGCTGAAAGCAACCAGAGCAGCCGCGGCGACGCGTTGGCCGTGCGCAAGGCCAGTGCCGTCAAGGCCATGATGCCGCCCTCGCCTCTGTTGTCGGCGCGGGTGATGAAGAGGACGTACTTGAGCGAGACGGTGATGGTCATCGCCCAGAAGACGAGCGACAGGATGCCGAGCACGTTGGCGACAGTCACGGGAACCGCATGGTGCCCGCCAAAGATCTNCCTGACCGTATACAGCGGGCTGGTACCGATGTCGCCGAAGACCACCCCCATCGCCGCCAGCGCGGTAGCGGCGAGACCGGGTCGATCCGGCGTGGTCGCCGTTTCAATGCTCTCGTCTTTATCCATGTCCCGGCAAATCTGCCTGTCGGCACCCGACTCCGCATGCCGTCCGCGCTCAGGCAAGACGCGGCCGCCAGTAGAACCCTGGGCTACCCAGCACAGTTCGCTGAGCGCAAGCACCTAGCCTCAAGTTCGCCGGATGATCCGGGCGCGCGTCTGGGGCTGAGCCGGAATCAGGGGCGCGCAGCCGCAATGACGAGAACCCCGGCGCGCCAGTGCGGCCCGCAGCCGCACCCGGTGCGAGTCCTGTCGCCTGACGCGGCACCGACAGGCTACTTGCTGATCGACTCCCCGGGGTAACGATACCGAGGAAGCTGTCCGCCTTCAGCGCTGCGCCGCCGATCAGGCCTCCGTCAATGTCTTTCTGGGCCAGCAGACCCGCTGCGTTCTCCGGTTTCATCGAGCCGCCGTACTGGATCGAGATCGACTGGGCGACATTGTCGCCATAGAGCCTGGCGAGCAGGCCGCGCACGAAGGCATGCGCTTCCTGTGCTTCGTCGTCGCTGGCGGTGACACCGGTACCAATGGCCCAGACAGGCTCGTAGGCGATGACCGTCCGCAGCGCCTCATCGGCCGACAAACCGGCGTAGGCGCCGTTTACCTGCGTGGTCAGCACCGCTTCCAGCCGTCCCTCCTTGCGTTCGGCGAGCGTCTCACCGATGCAGATGATCGGCGTCATCCCGAGAGACTGAACCTTCTTCACCTTCCTGTTTACCGTTTCATCGGTCTCGCCGAAGTAGGTCCGCTGCTCGGAGTGACCGATGATCACGAAATCAACGCCAATTTCCTTGAGCATGTCGGCACTGACCTTGCCGGTATAGGCGCCCTGGTTTTCCCAGTGCACATCCTGGGCGGCAAGCCTGACGTTCGTTCCCTTGACCACTTCGGCCACCTTGGCCAGCGCCAGGTAGGTGGGAGCGATGGCGACGACGACGTTCCTGACATCCCTGGCGGCAGCGACCACGTCGGCAGCGAGCTTGACTGATTCGGCAACCGTCTTGTTCATTTTCCAGTTTCCGGCGATAACGATCTTGCGCATGGCATTCCTCATGGTGGTGTTGCTTGCATGACTTGACGAGGCAGCGGCCCCGGTCGGGGCCGCCATGTGTTCCTACTTTTCCGACAGGGCCGCGACGCCCGGCAGGATCTTCCCTTCGAGGTACTCGAGCGAAGCGCCACCGCCGGTCGAGCTGTGGGTAACCTTCTTGTCGGCACCGTACTTCTTCGCCGCGGTAGCCGTGTCGCCACCTCCGATGACGGTAATCGCGCCGGCGGCGGTAGCCTGGACGACCGCATCAGCCATCGCCCTGGTGCCGGCTTCAAACTTTTCGAACTCGAAGACGCCGGCCGGGCCGTTCCAGATGATGGTTCTGGCCTTGAGAATCGCGTCGGTGAAAATCCTGGTCGATTCCGGCCCGCAATCGAGACCCAGCCAGCCATCAGGAACCCCATCGACGTCGTTGGCGGAACCGGTGTTGGCGCCGGCGTCGAATTTGTCGCCAATGATGAAATCGACCGGCAGCAGGATTTCCTTGCCCTTCTCCCTTGCCTTCTCCATCAGGCCGGGAACGAGCTTGGCCCCCTCTTCGTCGAACAGCGAGTTGCCGATCGGCATTCCCGAGAGGACCTTCTTGAAGGTGAAAGCCATGCCGCCGCCGATGATGATCTGGTCGGCCTTGTCGAGCAGGTTGTTGATCAGCTGGATCTTGTCGGCTACCTTGGCGCCACCGAGGATGGCCAGCAGCGGACGCTGAGGCGACTCGAGAACTGCCGAGAACGCCGCCAGTTCCTTGTTCATCAGGTAGCCGGCGGCACGTTCGGGCAACTGCACGCCGGTCATCGACGAGTGGTCGCGGTGGGCAGTGCCGAAGGCATCGTTGATGACGTCGGCGAGCCTGGTCAGCGAAGCGCGGAACGCCTTCACATCCTCCGGATTGGCCTTGATCTTGGTGACCGTGCCGTCGGCGCCGGTGACCGTTCCCTTGCCCTCTTCCTCGAGGTGGAAGCGGAGGTTTTCGAGCAGGATGACTTCGCCGGGCTTGATCTGCGCACAGGCGGCTTCGACTTCCGGACCGACGCAGTCATCGAGGAATTTCACCGGTCGGCCGAGCAGTCCCCCGAGCGCGGTGGCTACCGGCGCGAGACTGTACTGCGGCATGACCTTCCCGTCGGGACGGCCGAGATGCGACATCAGGATGACTGCGGCACCCTGGTCGAGCGCGTACCTGATCGTCGGCAAGGCCGCTTCGATTCGCTTGGTGTTGGTGATGGCGCCAGTGACTTTGTCCTGAGGGACGTTGAAATCGACGCGAATCAGGGCGCGCTTGCCTTTGAGGGCGAGGTCTTCGATAAACAGTTTGGGCATGACTTCCTCGACAGTAAGTTGGTATTGAAAAATGCTGGAATCAGGATGGAAAATGGCATGGCGTCTCCGTTCGGGCTGCAAACCGGCTCCTTAACCGAGCACCCGTATCGCTGCTGCGTTGAGGAATTGAAACGTGAGGGAAGGCGTTTCAACCACGCAGACGAAGTATCCCCGGCGGCGCTCCCGGAGTCAATTGTCAGAAGTTTTTGGTGCGGCACGTACCCGGCAGTGTCCGGTTCTGACCGGCTGGGCGCTTACCGCTCTCATGACCAGGGGAGGTCTCGACGCCGGCACGGATGGTCATGAGCAGGAGAGAGACAGTGAGGCTGGCAGGATTGAGAGCGGTGGCGGACGCTACGGCTAACCAGTGGCGGGGCCGGTGACCGGCCCGGACCTGCGCCTTTCGCCACTGCCGCAAACTGCTCACGGATGCGACGCTGCCGTTCGAGCGGCAGCGTCGCATCCGCCAGACAACCGGTCAACCGCGCTGTGCGTTGCCTGGAGAAACCGTGACCGCGGTGACGGGAATCCGCAATGCCCCCGCTATATCGTCGGCCTCGTCAGGCGCCGATTACCCGCACGCGAATCACGTGCGGCGTTGCCTGAATGGCCGAGATCACTTCGGCATCGGGGCAGCGCTCGACGTCGATGATGTTGAAGGCCAATTCGGCCCGACTCTTGTTCACCATGTCGATGACATTGACCTTGTGCTCTGCAAGGATCGAAAGCACGTGGCCGAGCACACCCGAGACGTTGTCGTTGGCGAAGGTGATGCGTGTGGTGCCCGCCGAGCGTGGCATGCTCACGGCGGGGAAGTTGACCGAATTGGCGATGTTGCCGTTCTCCAGATAATCCATGATCTGGTTGGCCGCCATCACGGCGCAGTTTTCCTCGGACTCTTCGGTGCTGGCGCCAATGTGCGGCATGGCGATCACGTCCGTCCGGCCGAGCATCGCCGGCTCCGGGAAATCACAGACGTAGGTGCCGAGCTTGTCCCGATCGAGACTGCGCAGGACAGCAGCCGGATCGACGATGGTCTCGCGGGCAAAATTCAGCAGCACGGCGCCTTTCCTGATCGAGGCCAGCGCATCCTCGTTGATCAGGTGGCGCGTCGCATCGAGCGCCGGGACGTGCAGCGAGACGTAATCCGAGCGTGCCAGCAAGGCGGACAGGTTCTCCATGCGGGTGACCGCGTTGGACAGCCGCCAGGCGGCATCGATCGACAGCGCCGGATCGAATCCCACCACGTTCATGCCCATGGCCAGACCCATCTCAGCAACCATCGAGCCGATCGCCCCGAGGCCGACAATGCCCAGCGTCTTGCCCTTGATCTCGCCACCCGCGAAACGGGCCTTTTCCTTCTCCAGCAGCTGCGCCATTTCGGCCGCATCGGTCATGCTGGTGAGCGACTGGACATATGCCATGCCCGGCAGAATGCCGCGCGTGGCCAGCAACATGCCAGCCATCACCAGTTCCTTGACCGCATTGGCGTTGGCTCCCGGCGTGTTGAACACGACGATGCCATGCTTGCTGTACTCGGCAACCGGGACGTTGTTCACCCCGGCGCCGGCACGAGCCACCGCCAACAGTGTCTCGGGGATTTCCACGCCCTGCAGCTTCTGGCTGCGCAGCAGGAAGGCATCGGGGTGGCCGATGTCGCTGCCGACTTCATAGCTTTGGCGTGGAAACCGCTCCAGTCCCTTGATTGAAATCTTGTTGTAGGTGCGGACTTTGAACATGGTATGGATCTTCCTGAATAGTGTGGGTGGTGGAGCGGACAGGACCGTCCTCGCTCAGGTTTTAACTTGGGTGTAGGCCCAGCTCAACCAGGGCAGCATTGCCTGCAGATCCTCGGTCTGGACGGTGGCGCCGCACCAGATGCGAATGCCGGCGGGTGCGTCCTTGTAGGCGCCAATGTCATAAGCCGCAGCGTGCGTTTCGAGCAACTTCACCACCTGCTTAACCTGCTCCGGGCTGGCGTCGAGGGTCAGGCAGACACTGGTGTTGGAGCGCGTGGCCGGATCCTTGGCCAAAAAGGAAATCCAGTCGTTGGCGTCGACAAAGTTGGAAATGACCTTCAGATTGGCCTCGCTGCGCGCCATGGTGGCCGGCACGCCACCAATGCTGTCGACCCAGGCCAGGGCGTCGAGATAGTCGGCCACGCACAACATCGACGGCGTGTTGATGGTTTCGCCCCTGAACAGCCCCTCGCTGAGCTTGCCCCCTGAGGTCATGCGGAAAATCTTGGGCATCGGCCACGGCGGCGAATAGCTTTCCAGACGTGCCACTGCGCGCGGGCTGAGTATCAGCATGCCGTGGGCGCCTTCGCCGCCCAGAACCTTCTGCCACGAGTAGGTCGCCACGTCCAGCTTGTCCCACGGCAGTTCCATCGCAAACACGGCAGAGGTGGCATCGCAGATGGTCAGGCCGGCGCGATCGTCCGCAATCCAGTCGCCGTTGGGAACCTTGACGCCCGACGTCGTGCCGTTCCAGGTGAATACCACGTCGTTGTTGAAGTNCACGCGCGAGAGGTCAACGATCTCGCCGTAAGGGGCTTCGTGCTTGTTGACATTCGGCAACTTGAGTTGCTTGACGATGTCGGTGACCCAGCCCGAACCGAAGGATTCCCAGGCCAGCACATCAACGCCGCGGGATCCGAGCAGGGACCACATCGCCATCTCCACGGCGCCGGTGTCCGAGGCCGGCACGACGGCAACCCTGTAGCCGTCTGGCAAGCCCAGAATTCGCGCGGTCTCAGTACAAGCCAGACCGAGCGCCTTCTTGCCCAGTGCGGAGCGATGCGAACGCCCCAGGGTGTCGAGTTGCAGGCTGGCGACGTCGTATCCCGGGCGCTTGCTGCATGGGCCGGAGGAGAAATTGGGATTCTTGGGTTTGACCGTAGGTTGCATCTTGATCTCGAAGGTATGAATGAAGGAAAAGGCCAATCATCCCGTGGATTGCTGGCCGACGCTGGCGGAAGTGAATCGTGGCATTGTAACAACGGCCCGAAAAATTTCACCCACCCGCGCCCTTGCAACCAGCTTCACACTCGCCTTCGCGACCAACGAAACCGCCCGTAATCAAGACCTTCGCAGCCATGTTCGCTCCGACCCAAATGGTCAGGCAGACGCCGAAATTGGTTTCACGACTGCACGAATCGGCGCTCCAGCCCGCCGCCGGCGCAAGGGGTTCGCCGAACCCGCGCTGATCGCAGCGAACACGGCTTGCCCGCCACGACCGGGGGCGGAGCGAGGTGCGGCCGGGCGGCCAATTTCTGAACGGGGGCGGTACAATTTTCCGCCGCCGCGTGTTCGCCAAGGCGTAAACGCTGATGTCCAGACGAAAGGATATTCCCGATGAGTGAAATCGAGCATTTTGACGTCATCGTCGTCGGCGCCGGGATCTCCGGCATCGACGCTGCCGTGCATCTGCAGCGCCAATGCCCGACACGCAGCATGGTCATTGTCGAGGCGCGCGCGAATATCGGCGGCACCTGGGACCTGTTCCGCTATCCCGGCATCCGCTCGGACAGCGACATGTATACGCTGGGCTACAGCTTCAAGCCGTGGAGGCAGGCAAAGGCCATTTCCGATGGCCCGTCGATCCTCGAATACCTCGACGAAGTGGTACGCGAGGAGGGAATCCTGGACAAGATCCGCTTCGGCCACCGTGTCACCGCCGCCGCATGGGACTCGAACAGTGCGCGCTGGCTGGTGAAGATGTGGCATGCCGGAAATGAAGTGAGGTCGAGCTGCAATTTCCTCCATATGTGCTCGGGCTACTACGACTATGAGGAGGGTTACACTCCCGAGTTCGCTGGCAGGGAGCGCTTCACCGGCCGCATCGTGCATCCGCAGCACTGGCCGGCGGACCTCGACTACCGCGGCAAGCGCGTCGCCGTCATCGGCAGCGGCGCCACCGCAATGACGCTGGTGCCGACGCTGGCCCGCGATGCACTGCAGGTCACGATGGTGCAGCGCTCGCCGACCTATGTCATCTCGCGACCGGCGGAAGACCGCTTCGCCAGGACGCTGCAGCGCCTGCTGCCGCCGAAGCTCGCCTACGCCGTCGTCCGCTGTCGCAACATCCTGTATCACCAGGTGGTATTCGGGCTGGCACGCGCCTGGCCCGCAGCGGTCAGGAGATACCTGCTGGCCGGGGTGCGCGCGCAACTCGGGCCCGGCTACGACGTCGCCACCCACTTCTCGCCGCGCTACAACCCGTGGCAACAGCGGCTGTGCCTGGTGCCCGACGGCGATCTGTTCGCGGCGATCAGGTCGGGGCGGGCGAATGTCGTCACCGACCGGATCGAGACCTTCACCGAAACCGGCATCCGGTTCGAATCCGGCAAGGAACTCGCGGCCGACATCATCGTCACCGCAACCGGACTCAAGCTCCTCTTTCTTGCCGGGATGGCGGTTACGGTCGACGGTCGAAAAGCCGATTTTTCAAGGACTTTCGGCTACAAGGGCATGATGTTCTCGGGCGTGCCGAACCTGTCCTGCGTCTTCGGGTATACCAATTCGTCGTGGACCCTGAAAGCCGATCTGGAAAGCGACTATCTCTGCCGCCTGCTGAACCACATGCAGGCCAGCGGCGCGCACATCGTCACGCCGATCGTCGCCGATCCGGGGCTCAAGCCGGAACGCTGGATCGATTTCTCGTCCGGCTACTTCGAGCGGGCGCTGGGCAGCTTCCCGAAACAAGGCTCGCGACGGCCGTGGAAGCTTTACCAGAACTACTTCAAGGACATCCTGCTGTTCAGGTTCGCGCGCCTCGCGGACGACTCGCTGCGCTTCTCNGAAGGCAGGCCACGCGGGCGACGGCCGATAGCTTCCAGCTCCGTTCGCCCTGCCCCGTCCCTGCCGCGCCTTTCCGCGGTTTCAATCGATGCGGTTGGAACGGGTCTCCAGCATCATCTCCATGGCTTCGCGCTCGCGGGGTGTCGGCAGCGACGACGTGTATTCGAGGCCGGCGATGTTGGCCGAAACGAAGCGGACCCGGCACTGGACCTTGAGTTCCTGGAAGTTGCCGCCGCGGCGCAACATGAAGGTCACGATGGCCGGCGTGCCGACGGTCACCGGCTGGGCGCCCCGCGTCATCGATTCGCTAGCCTCGAATTCGGCCCCGCCGCGGGAGATGTTCCGGGTAATTCCCGAATAGCGCTTGCCGGTCGCCGCGATCATCAGGTCACACTGAATGCGGGCGCGAAAGCGAAGGTCCTTGCGACGATCTTCCATCCGCGCATTATCGGGCCGACACCCGATCCGGCAAAGCCTCGCCGCCGCCACCTCCCGCTCACGCGCAACGCGGCCGCGGCTTCCACCGCTTTTTGGAGTAACCTGACGGCGGAAACGGATTGATCCAGTCCCATGCACATTGCCAATCTCTCCATCGCGGATGCCCTGCGCGGCCTGAGAACTTCGGAACAGGGCCTGAGCACGGCCGAAGCCACGAGGCGCCTGGGAGAATACGGCGGCAACCGCCTTGACGAGATCAGGCAAGAGTCCGAGTGGCGCCGGCTTCTCGGCGAATTCACGCACTTCTTCGCGCTGATCCTCTGGGTCGCCGCGGCGCTGGCCTTCTTCGCCGAATCGCGCAGCCCGGGCGAGGGCATGTGGCAGCTCGGTGCTGCCATTGTCGCCGTCATCGTGATCAACGGCTCGTTTTCCTTCTGGCAGGAATACCGCGCCGAACGGGCGATCGCCGCGCTGCGCAAGCTGTTGCCGCAGACAGTCAAGGTCATGCGCGACGGCAAGCTGTTCACGCTGCCCGCCGAAGCCTTGGTGCCCGGCGATGTGATCCTGCTCGCCGAGGGCGACAACGTCCCGGCCGATTGCCGGCTGATCGCCGGGAGCGACGTGCGGGTCAACCTGGCGACCGTCACCGGCGAGTCGCTGCCCAAGGCGCGCACTGCGGAGAGCGTGGCCGGCGCGACGCCCCTGAACGCCAGGAACCTGCTGCTGGCCGGCACTTCGCTGCTTTCCGGCGAGGGGCGCGCCGTCGTCTTTGCCACAGGCATGAAGACCGAGTTCGGCAGGATTGCCCACCTTACCCAGACGGCCGAGAAGACCGTTTCCCATCTGCAGATCGAGATCGCCCGCCTCTCGCGGCTGGTCGCCATCTTCGCCAGTGCGCTGGGGCTNGTTTTCTTCGTGATCGGCGCCCTGATCGGCCTGCCTTTCTGGGCCAACCTGATGTTCGCCATCGGCATCATCGTCGCCAACGTTCCGGAAGGCCTGCTGCCCACCGTCACCCTGTCGCTGGCCATGGCGACGCAGCGCATGGCGCGGCGGAATGCGCTGGTACGGCATCTGCCGGCGGTGGAGACACTGGGCGCCACCACCGTCATCTGCAGCGACAAGACCGGTACGCTGACCGAGAACCGCATGAGCGTGCGCCAGGCATTCTGCGCCGGAGAGCTGTACGACGCTCACCGGGCGCCCGCAGGATCAGCCGCCGGACACCTGCTGCGCAACGCCGCGAATTGCCACAATCTCAAGCGCGCCCAGCAAGGTGGCAGCGAGGTCTGGCTGGGCGATCCGATGGAAGCGGCGCTGCGCGATTTTGCCGTGCGGCACGGCACCAGCGGCGACGCACCGCGTCGCGGCGAACTGGCGTTCGACAGCGACCGGCGACGCATGTCGGTCATCGTCGACGACGCCGGGGCGCGCTGGCTGTATTGCAAGGGAGCGCCCGAGGTCGTCCTGCAGTTGTGCACGCAGGTCGACCGTGACGGCGGGGCATTCCCGCTCGACGCCGAGGGCATGCAGCAGGTCGCCGGGGTGCAGGAGGCGATGGCCAATTCAGGGTTGCGTGTGCTCGCCTTCGCCTACCGCAAGCTGGCGCCGGGCGACCTCCCGGCGGAGCGGGAGCTGGTGTTTTCTGGCCTGATCGGCCTCCACGACCCGCCGCGTCCCGAGGTGCCCGAGGCGATGGCGCGCTGCCGCTCGGCCGGCATCAAGGTCATCATGGTGACCGGCGATCATCCGCATACCGCCCTCGCCATCGCCCGTGAAATCGGGCTGGTCAGCGGTGCGCAGCCGACCGTGCTGCTCGGCGAAACTGTGCGCAAGCTGAGTCCGGCGCAACTGCAGATCGCCCTCGACAGCCCGGAAATCCTGTTCGCCCGGGTCACCGCAGAGCAGAAGATGCTGGTGGTCAACGCGCTGCGGAACAAGGGCGAGATCGTCGCCGTGACCGGTGACGGGGTAAACGATGCGCCAGCGCTGAAGAGCGCGCACATCGGCATCGCCATGGGGATTTCGGGAACCGACGTGGCCAAGGCGGCGGCCGACATGATCCTGCTCGACGACAATTTCGCCAGCATCGTCAATGCCGTCGAGGAAGGGCGGGCGGTCTTCGAGAACATCCGCAAGTTCCTGACCTATATCCTCACCTCGAACATCCCCGAACTGGTTCCCTATCTGGCCTACGTGCTGTTCAGGATTCCGCTGCCGCTGACCATCATCCAGATCCTCGCCGTCGATCTCGGCACCGACATGCTGCCGGCGCTGGCGCTCGGAGCCGAACGTCCCGACCCCGGCCTGATGCGCCAGCCGCCGCGTCCGGCCGATGAACGCCTGCTGTCGTGGCCCCTGCTCGCCCGCGCCTATCTCTGGCTCGGCCCGCTTCAGGCGGCGGCGGCGCTCGCCGCGTTCTTCTTCGTCCTCGGCCTCGGCGGCTGGCAATATGGCGAATTCCTCGCGACCGCCGATCCGTTGTATCGGCAGGCGACCACCGCCTGCCTCGCGGCGATCGTCGTCGCCCAGATGGTCAATGTCTTTCTCTGCCGTCATCCCCGCGTCGCCGCGATCCATTTTCCGCTGACGCAGAATCCGCTTCTCCTGCTCGGTCTCGCTGTCGAACTCGCGCTGATCCTGGCGATCGTCTATACGCCCCTGGGCAACGAACTCTTCGCCACCCAGGCCTTCGCGCCGGCGACATGGGGATTGATGATCGCTCTCGCGCTCGCTGTCGCCGCGCTGGAGGAGACCCGGAAATACCTGGCGCGACGCTACCTGTGACGCCACCGGCAACCGCTCCGATCAGGGGCAGGTCGCCGGATCGCTGGCGTAGGCGCCGAGGCCCAGCGTCCGCAGGCGCTCCAGGTAGCAGCCGGGGCGCTGCCCCCAGGCGAACGCCCGGTCGTCGGCGAGCAGTCCGGGCAGGTTGGTCAGGTCGATCTCGGCCACCTTCAGCGACTCGGCGCCGGTCGCCAGCAGTATGCCCTCGACCAGCAGCATGCTGCTCAGCAGATAGGCGACATGGTCGCGCGAGATGCCCGTCGCGAGGATGGTTTCACTGGCGGTCAACCCGGCGATCCGGTCGATCGCCACGCTGAGCGCCGGGCGCTGCACAACATCGGCGCCGGCTCCCTCGGGCGCCAGACGCGCCACCGCCGGGGCGACGCCGCGGCTGACCGGGCGGCTGATCGCCGTCAGGGTGACCGGTCCCGGCAGCGCCGCCGTGACGCCGCCGAGCAGTTCCGCCAGCAGGGCGCGCGCAGTGGCGAGTTCGGCGCCGGTCATCGGCTGCAGGTCGCAGGGGGCCGATTCGGAATTGCGGATTTCCTGGCAGAGCCGGCGCTGCCAGGCCTTCTGGCCGAGCATGTCGCCCCAGGCGCTGCGCTCGCCGGCAAGCTGCAGGCTGCCGCCGCCGATGTCGAGCACATGGTTGGTGGTCAGCCCGTCACCGAGCAACTGGCGGGCGCCGTAATAGCCGTAGGCGCCCTCCTGCAACTGCGGAATGACCAGCACGCTGACCGCGCTGGCGGCGTGAATGCGGTCGAGGATCGCCGCCAGTTTCTCCGCGTCCTGCTCGAGGGCCAGCCGCCAGGCCGAGAAGCCGCCGCCGACGCGCGCGCAGTCGGCGGGAAATCCGGCCTCGCGCGGGAGATCGTTCAATGCGGCGATGGTCGGCGCGACCGTCTCCTCGAGTCCGCGACCCGCCCACAGCGGATCGAGATAATCGATGCTCACCTGCGTCGAGACGGCGCTGCCGGAGGCGCCCGCCCGGATGCCCGAGGAGCCCATGTCGTAGGCGATGCGGCAGGATTCGCCGGTTGCGGTCGACGCCGCCAGAAAGGCAAAAACCAGTCCGGCGACGGCTTGCCGGCAGCGACCGGCGGCAGCCATCGGCATCAGAGGTGCAGGTAACCCATGACGCCGGCCAGCAGCCCGAGGCCGGCCGCGCCGTACACACCGACCAGCAGCCAGCGCTTGCGCGTCAGCAGCGTGATCGCAGACAGCGCGATGGCGATCTGCAGCAGCGTGGTGGCCAGCGCCCAGCGCTCATGGACGTGCATTTCGCCCTCGCTCTTCTTGTCGGCTTCCCTGGCGACCGCTTCCAGCTTGTCCGCTTCGGTCTTGATTTCGGTCTTTTCCTGCTTGTAGCGTTCGACCTCCTGCCGGTACTTTTCCTGGACGTCGCCGCTGGTCAGCGTGATCGACAGCTCGGCCAGATTCTGCTTGTTGCTCTTGGCCTGATAGTAGTTCCACTGGTTCGACGCCGCCGTCTTCTGGATTGCCGCTTCGTTCTTGAGGAGCAGCGCTGCGTTCTGCGAATGGCCACCCATGTACCCGAAGATGGCGCCGATGGTCGACAGGACGGCGGTCAGCACCGCCAGCCGCGCGGTAAAGCGGTCGCCGCCATGCTGGGCAACGTGTTCAACTTCGTGATCGTGCGGACCGTGTACGTGAAATCCGTGACCGGACATTGGCTTGTTCTCCTTCAATCTGTTGGTGGGATGATCGGACAAGGGCGAATTCTAGCGCCCTCCGCGGCATGCCGGCCGTCCCATTCCGCGAGAGCGGCTACTGCGACTTCGGCGCGGCGGGCGGCTCTGCCGGCGCGGCGAACCAGTCTTCCTTTTTCACCACGACATTGCTCCGTGGCTGCATGACGAAATGCGGCGACATGATCTGGACGCCGTAGGTATTGAACTGGTCCTGGATCCGCGAATGCAGTTCGGAAAGGATCTGGACGCGCTCGAGCGGACGGTCGAGGTAGGCGTAGAGCTCGTATTCGACATAGTAGTCCTGCAAGCCTTTCTGCATGACGAATGGGGTCGGCTGCGCGCGCAGGCCCGAAGTCTCTTGAGCCGCCTTGATCAGCATCGCATGCACCTGGCGCCACGGCGTGTCGTAGCCGATCGTCACCGTCGTCGAGACCAGCACCCCGTGCTCGCCAAAGGCACCCGAGTAGTTCCTGATCGGGGTGCCGACGACGACGGTGTTGGGAATCGTCACTTCCTCGTTGCGCATGTTGATGATCTTGGTCGACAACGCGCCCGTTTCCTTGACCACACCCATCACCTCGCCAATGCTGACGAAGTCGCCGACCTTAAGCGCGCGCGAATAGATCAGCACCAGTCCGCTCATCATCTGGGTGACGACGCCGGCCGACCCGAGGGTGAGCATGAAGCCGAACATGACCGACAGGCCCTTGAACGAGTCGCTGTCGGCAACCGGCAGGTACGGGTAGGCGATGGCGATGCNCGACCCCCAGACGATAACGCCGACCAGCCGCCGCGTCGCATGCGCGGTGTCCTTGTGCACGCCGGGAATCAGCGAGCGTCCGAGCGAGACGCTGTCGAAGATGTTGCCGGCCACGTCGTTGGCCGCCTTGGTCAGGAAGAGGATGATCGCGACGGTTATCAGTCCGGGCAGCGAAGCGACGGCACCTTCGCCGATGTGGACCAGTATCTCGACAAGCAGGCCGGACAGGCGCTCGGCAAACGGCTGCGTCAGCGGGAAGTTGGCGAGCACGTAGGTGAACCACAGGTAGGCCACCGAAACCCACAGCGCCACCAGCACCAGTTGCGCCACGCGCTTGACCAGCAGCCAGCCCTGCGCCGCCCAGCGCAGCTTCGTGTCGCCTCTGGCCGAGAGGACGCGCTGCTGCAGGCGGCCGAGCACGTAGGAGGTCGCCCTGCGGATTCCCCACAGGAGCGCCAGCATCACCGCCGTGGCCAGCAGGGAGAAAACGATGCCCCTGATCAGGACCGTACCGTGGCCCTGCTCGACGAGGGCGGCGATCGCGCCTTCCAGGCGCTTGCCGACCTGTTCCGCCACCTCATCCAGGCTGCGCTTTTCGCCTTCGTCGAGGTCGCCCTCGTAGAGGACGAATATGTTGCGATCGCCGATGTAATAGACGACACCCTTGCGGTTGTCGATGGTCAGGTGCGAGCGCGAAAGCGGCTCGCTCAAGTCACGCTCGCCCATCTGTCTAAGGCGCTCGTGGATGCGCCTGATGCGCATCTCCGGCGAAGCGCCCTGCGCTGTCGCCCGCAGCATGACGATGTCGCGGTTGGCGATCGTCAGCATGGCCTCCGGCGCGGCCTCGCCCTTGGCGAACGACAGGCACGCCAGCTGCGCGAGCGCAAAGAACATCACGATGCGAATGACTGATCCAATGACTCTCATTCAGATCTCTCCAGGCTCAGAAAACTTCGATCGCCGGCTTGCCTTCGACGAATTCACCGATGACCGAGACCTGCGAAAAACCCTGCTGCAGGAATATCGACAGCACCTCGGTGACCGCCTCCGGCGCACACGAAACCAGCAGTCCCCNCGACGCCTGCGGATCGCTCAGCACCGCCCTCTCCTTGCCACCAATGCCTGCGCCGGGCGTCACCTCCTCGCTGCAGCTTTCCCAGTTGCGCTGCGCGGCGCCGCCGACGTCCCCGGCTCCGGCAAACGCCAGCGCCTGCGCAAGCAGCGGCAGCGCCGCAAAACGGACGCGCGCCCCGACCGCGCTGCGCCTGCACACCCNCAGCAGGTGGCCGAGCAGACCGAACCCGGCGACGTCGGTGAGCGCATGGACGCCGTCGAGGCACGCGAGAATCGGTCCCGGCGTGTTGAGCCGGGTGGCGCTGTCGATCATCGCCTCGTAATCGCTTGCGTCCAGGGCGCCCCGTTTCAGTGCCATGCCGTAGATACCGATCCCGAGCGGCTTGCCGAGAATCAGGCGATCACCGGGGCGGGCCCCGGCATTGCGCCGGAGGCGGGCCGGATCCACCAGACCGATCACGACCAGCCCGTAGACCGGTTCGAGCGAATCGATCGTATGTCCGCCGGCGACGGGGATGCCGACTCTCCGGCAGACCGACTCGCCGCCGTCGAGGACTCGGGCGATCGCATCCAGCGGCAGCACGTTGACCGGCATCCCGACCTGCGCCAGCGAAAACAGCGGGGTGGCGCCCATCGCGTAGATGTTGGACAGCGCACTGGTCGCCGCCACCCGGCCGAAATCGAACGGATCATCGACGATCGGGGTGAAGAAGTCGGTGGTGGCGACGATCGCCTGGCGTTCGCCGATCTGGTNGACCGCCGCATCGTCGCCATCTTCCCTGCCGATCAGCAATTGCGGCGGAATGATGCCCGGCTTGATACCGGCGAGGATCTCGCCCAGGACGTCCGGGGCGACCTTGCGGCCGCCGCCCTGGGTCAGCCGGGTAAGCCTGATCTCTTCTTTCGGCACCGCGCTTCTCCGGCGTTGATCTGGTGCCGCGAGTCTAACTCACTCGGCATCGAACCCGGCGTCTTCGATCGCCGCGACCAGCGCGCCGCGCGCAACGACCTGCGGATCGAAGACCACGCGCGCCTCGGCAGCTTCGAGCGATACTTCCGCCGTCACCACCCCGGCACGGCGGCGAGGACACCCGTGATATTCCTGACACAACCCTGGCAGCTCATGCCGCCGACCTTGATGACGCTTGTTTCCATGGCCTAGCCCTTCTTGCCGAGCAACCCCTGTTGCTCGAGAAACGCGACGAACTGCTCCGCCGGCAGCGGACGGCCGAAAAGATAGCCCTGCACCAGTTCGCAGCCCATGCCGCGCAGTATCTCGTATTGTTCGGCGGTCTCGACGCCCTCGGCCAGCACCTTGAGGCGCAGGCTGCGGCCCATGCTGAGGATGGTCGAGGCGATGGCGCGGTCGTCCGGGTCGACCTCGAGATCTCTGACGAACGAGCGGTCGATCTTGAGCTTGCCGACGGGGATACGCTTGAGATAGGCGAGCGACGAATAGCCGGTGCCGAAATCATCGAGCGCCAGTTCGATCCCCATGTCGTTGAGCGCCGACAGCGTGCCGAGGTTCTGTTCGGCGTCGTTCATCACGGTACGCTCGGTCAATTCCAGTTCCAGGTAGCGCGCGTCCAGTCCCGACGCGGAGAGCGCCCGGGCCACGGTATCGACGAAGCCGGCCTGCCGGAACTGGATGGGCGATACGTTGACCGCCACGAACAGCGGCGGCAAACCGGCATCCTGCCAGGCGCGCGCCTGCCGGCAGGCCTCGCGCAACACCCAGTCGCCGATCGGGTTGATCAGGCCGATGTCCTCGGCGACGTGGATGAACTGGTCCGGCGAGACCAGCCCGACTTCCGGGTTCTGCCAGCGGATCAGCGCCTCGACGCCGATGATGCCGCTGGTCTCGTGCACCAGCGGCTGATAATGCAGGACAAATTCGCGGGCGCCGAGGCCACGGCGCAGACCGCTTTCCATCAGCAGATGCTTGAGCGTCGCGACGTTCATCTCACTCGAGTAGAAGCGGAAGGCGTTGCGCCCGGCTTCCTTCGCCTTGTACATCGCGGCGTCGGCATTGCGCAGCAGGGCTTCGAAGTCGGTGCCATCGACAGGGTAGAGACTGATGCCGAGCGACGGGCTGATCGTCAGCTCGTGCCCNNCCAGCGAGAACGGGGCCGCGCAGACATCGATCAGGCGACAGGCGACTTCGGCGGCGCCGGCGGCGCGCACGCCGGGCAGGGCAATGATGAATTCGTCACCGCCGAGGCGGGCCAGCGTATCGACCTTGCGCAACGCCGTCGTCAGGCGCTGCGCCACGGCGCAAAGCAGTTCGTCGCCGACGCTGTGGCCAAGCGAGTCGTTGACCCGCTTGAAATGATCGAGATCGAGGAAGATCAGCGCCATCTCCGAACCGTCGCGCTCGGCCGCCGCCAGAAGTTGCTTGCAGCGGTCGCGCAGGAGCCGGCGGTTCGGCAGCCCGGTCAGTGGATCGAAATCGGCCAGTTCGCGCGCCCGCTGTTCGGCTTCCTTCTGCGCGGAGATGTCGAGCACGGTGCCGACCGAGGCCGGCTGTCCGTCGTACGTCGCCGGCGAGCCGAGGATCATCACCGGCACCGTCGTCCCGTCCTTGCGCAGCGCCGTCAACTCGTAGGGCGTGCCCTGCTCGCCGGCGGCGCGTCGCTGGCTCTGTTCGAAGACCAGTGCGCGCTGCTCGGGAATGATCATGTCCTGCGGGCCGAGACGGCCTACCAGTTCCTCCTCCGCGTAACCGATCAGGTTCACAAGAAACGGATTGACGTAACGGAACACGCCGTCCTGCAGGACGAAGATGCCGACCTGGGCGGCCTCCATCGTCGCCCGGAACTGCGCCTCCTTTTCGCGCATGGCGACTTCGGCCGCGATGCGCCTGCTGACATCGATCGAGACACCCAATGCGGCGCGCGGTCTGCCGGCGGCATCGGCCTCGATCACCATCGAGTCGTGGCAATGGCGAATCCTCCCCTCGGCATCGAGCAGTCGATAGTTCACGGCCAGCGACACGCGTTCACCGGGGCGACTGGCCGCGGCTTCGGCGATGCGAGCCATCGCCGCCTCGTAGTCACCCGGCAGCAAGCGGCGTCCGATCAGGTCGACGCCGGATTCGCGCACCGTTTCGAGATCCATCCCGAACAGGCGGGTGGCCGCGCCCGAGATGTACTCGAAGCGTCCGGTGACGAAATCGAGGCGATAGACGACGCGCGCGATGCTTTCCAGCAGCGCCTCGTAGAACGACAGTTTTTCGCTTTCTTCCAGGTGACCCCCTTATTGCGCCTGGTGGCCTCGCGGACGCCAGCGCCTGAGCAACAGGGAATTCGACACGACCGAGACCGAACTCATCGCCATCGCCGCCCCGGCGACAACCGGATTGAGCATGCCCAAGGCCGCCAGCGGAATTCCCAGCACATTATAGATAAAGGCGAAGAAGAGATTCTGGCGAATCTTGCCCAGCGTCGCCCGTGACAGTTCGATGGCATCGTCGACGCCGCACAGGTCGCTGCGGATCAGCGTCAGGTCGGCGGCCTCGACCGCCGCGTCGGAACCGGCGCCGATGGCGAAGCTGACGTCGGCCGCCGCCAGCGCCGGCGCGTCGTTGATGCCGTCGCCGACCATCGCCACCAGCCCGCCGGATTTCAGTTCGGCCACCGCCGCCGCCTTGGCCCCGGGCAGGATGCCGGCGCGGAATTCGTCGATTCCGGCTTCGCGGGCAATCGCCGCCGCCGTCGCCGCATTGTCGCCGGTCAGCATGACGACACGGATGCCACGGGCGCGCAGGCGCTCGACGGCGTCGCGCGAGGTCGGCCGCAGGGCATCGGCAATCGCCAGTAAGGCCAGCCCCACCCCGTCCTCGTCGAGCACGACGACCGTCTTGCCCGCCTGCTGCAGGCGCTGCACCGCCGGGTCGTCGCGCATGCCGAGCCATTCCGGCGCCCCCAGGCGCAAGCGCCGCCCGTCGACCTTGCCGGCCACACCCTGCCCCGGCATCGCGCTGAAATTGGCCACTTTCGGCAGGTCGACCGCAGCAGCCCGCGCCAGGACCGCGCGCGCCAACGGATGTTCCGATCCCTCCTCTAGAGCCGCCGCCAGTCGCAGCGCTTCATCGGCGTCGAGTGCCAGCGGCACGATGTCGGTCACCTGCGGCTCGCCGCAGGTCAGCGTGCCGGTCTTGTCGAGGGCGAGCACGGCGATCTTCTCTGCGCGCTCCAGCGCCTCGACGTTCCTGGCCAGGATCCCCGCCCGCGCCCCTGNGCCGGTGCCGACCATGATCGCCGTCGGCGTCGCCAGTCCGAGCGCGCACGGGCAGGCGATGACCAGCACGGCGACGGCATTGACCAGCGCCCCGGCGAAATCGCCGGCGTAGAGCCACCAGCCGGCGAAGGTCGCCAGGGCGATAACGCAGACGACCGGAACGAAAACGGCGGAAATCCGGTCGGCCAGACGCTGCACCGGCGCCTTCGAGCCCTGCGCCTCGCCAACCAGGCGGATGATGCCGGCCAGCAGCGTCTGTTCGCCGACGCCGGTCGCCCGGCAGCGCAACGCCCNCTGGCCGTTGGCGGTCGCCGCGAAGACCCTGTCGCCGGCCGTCTTGCCGACCGGCATGCTCTCGCCGGTCAGCATCGCCTCGTTGACGCTGGAGGTGCCATCCACCACCTCGCCGTCGACCGGCACGCTCTCGCCCGGACGGACCATGAAGATGTCGCCCGGCATCAGGGCATCGACGGCAATCTCGACCCACTGGCCGTCGCGCTCGATGCGCGCCGTCTTCGGCTGCAGGCGGATCAGCGCT
Source organism: Dechloromonas sp. (assembly GCA_013693915.1). Lineage (GTDB taxonomy): Bacteria > Pseudomonadota > Gammaproteobacteria > Burkholderiales > Rhodocyclaceae > Azonexus. The sequence continues at coordinate 3,042,242 of CP059264.1, forward strand.
TCGATCGCTTCCGAAGTCCGTGCCTTGGCCCGCGCCTCGAGCAGCTTGCCGAGCAGGACCAGGGTGATGACCGCCGCCCCGGCCTCGAAATAGACGTGCTGGTCGAGCCCGAACAGGGTAACCGCCGCCGAGAAACCCCATGCCATGCTGGTGCCGAGCGCCACCAGCACGTCCATGTTGGCGCCGCCGCCGCGCAAGGCCTTGTAGGCGCCGTCGTAGAAACGCCAGCCGATCCAGAACTGCACCGGCGTCGCCAGTGCCAGTTGCAGCCAGCGCGGCAGTTCGGGATGGTGATGCGAATCGCCGAACATGAACAACATCTGCCCGACCAGCGGCAGGGTCAGCGCCACGGCGATCCGGAAGCGACGCATTTCCCGCCGGTAATCAGCCGCCCGCCGCGCCTTCTCGCGCTCCCGCGTATCCTTGTCGACCAGGCTGGCCGTGAAGCCGGCGCGCGCCACCGCGGCGATCACCGCCCCTTCGTCCGCCGTCCCGTCCAGCCGGACGCGNNCGCGCTCGGCGGCCAGATTGACGTTGGCCTGCATGCCCTGCTGCCGGTTGAGCACCTTTTCCAGGCGCGCCGAGCAGGCCGCGCAGGTCATGCCGGCGATCGCGAACTCGACGACGCGACTGCTGCCGGCCGCTGTCGCCATGGTGCTGGCGCCAGCCTGCGAAGCGCGGGCGCCACCGGCGGCAGCGTTCATTTCACCAGCATCACCGGGCATTCGGCCAGATGCAGGACACGGCTTGCCACCGACCCGGTCACCAGCCCGGCAATCCCGGTCCGTCCGTGGGTACCCATGACGATCAGGTCGCACTCCAGTTCGCCCGCCAGCCGCGCGATCACTTCGGCCGGCTGGCCGACGTGGATGTGGGTCGTGTGGATGCGGCCGGCGGCATCAAGGCGCTGCTGCGCACCGAGCAGATGCTCGCGGCTTTCCTCCATGTAGTGGCTGTGCAGGGTTTCCTTGCTGACGTGCGCCAGTGCATGACCGATCGGGATCGGCGGCTGGACGTGCAGCAGATGGATCTCGGGCACCTCCCGAAACCAGGCGCTATGCGCGATCAGATGGCCGACGGCACGCAGCGAGCAGTCGGAGCCGTCAACCGGCAGCAGGATTTTCATGGTCATCGCGTTCTCCTAAAACCAGTGCGACAGGCGCACCAGGCCGATCAGTCCGTGGATCCCGAAGCCCAGCACCAGCAGGCCCGAGGCGATGCGGACCAGCGGGCGCCGGACGAATTCATTGACCCTTGCCAGCAGAATGCCCGCCAGCAGCAGATTTGGCAATGTTCCCAGCCCGAATGCCAGCATCAGCAGCGCCCCGCGCCCGGGCGATCCGGCGCCGAGGGCCGTGGTCAGCGCGCTATAGACCAGCCCGCAGGGCAGCCAACCCCAGAGGACGCCGAGCGGAAAAGCCTGGGCAACCGTCGTCGCCGGCAAGAAGCGGCGGGTCAGCGGCTGGATGTGGCGCCACAGGTGGTGGCCGGCACGCTCGGTAAACGCCAGCGCCCGGGTCACGCCGAGCAGGTAGAGGCCAAGCGCCACCAGCATCAGGTTGGATAGCAGGTAGAGCGCCAGGCGCACCGGCGCCGGCCCGTCGAGCGCCAGGCTGGCAGCGCCGAGCGCACCCGCCAGCGCGCCGGCGACCCCATAGGACAGGATGCGCCCGGCGTTGTAGGCAAGGTGCATCGACCAGCGGGCGGGCGCGCCGAGCGACAGCGCCCCGACGATGCCGCCGCACATGCCGACGCAGTGGGTGCCGCCTAGCAGGCCGACGAGAAACAGCGCCAGGTATGCGGAATCAGGCATCTGCGGGGGAACATCTGGCGCATGAAGTCACGGCGCAAGGATACCTCACTGCTGCGCCCTTCCCGAATCGCCTTGGCTCAGATCACCTTGGAGTAGCGGGTCCGCTGGCGGTCGGCGCGCAGGTAGCGGTCGAAAACCATGGCGATGATCCTGACCAGCAGACGCCCCGGCGGGAGAACGGTAATCCACTCCCGTTCGACCTTGACCAAGCCTGCGCGCTCCATCTCCCTGAGATCGTCGAGTTCGGCGGCGAAATACTGGTGGAAATCGATCAGGTGCGCGCTTTCGATCGACTCGAGCGACAGCTCGAAATGGCACATCAGCGCCTGGATGATCGCGCGTCGGAGGATGTCGTCGGCGTTCAGCTCGATGCCGCGGAATACCGGCAGCATCCTGGCGTCGAGACGATCGTAGTATTCGTCGAGGGTCTTGACGTTCTGGCTGTAGGTCGGCCCGACCTTGCTGATCGACGAAATGCCGAAGGACAGCATGTCGCAGTCGGCATAGGTCGAGTAGCCCTGGAAATTGCGGTGCAGGCGCCCCTGGCGCTGGGCGACGGCGAGCTCGTCGTCGGGCTTGGCGAAGTGGTCCATGCCGATGAACACATAGCCGGCTTCGGTCAGTTTCCTGATCGCCAGCGCGAGGATCTGCAGCTTGCTATCGGCCGAAGGCAGATCGGGCTCGGCGATGCGCCGCTGCGGCTTGAACAGGCTGGGCAAGTGCGCATAGTTGTAGATCGACAGGCGATCCGGATCCATCGCCAGCACCCGCTCGAGCGTGCGGTTGAAACCCATCACCGTCTGGTGCGGCAGGCCGTAGATCAGATCGACCGACACCGACTTGAAGCCGTTGGCGCGTGCCGCATCGATCACGGTGGCGGTCTCTTCCTCGCTCTGGATGCGGTTGACCGCAACCTGCACACGCTCGTCGAAATCCTGGACGCCGACGCTCATCCGGTTGAAGCCGAGTTCGCCGAGCAGGGCCACGGTTGCCGTGTCCACCTTGCGCGGGTCGACCTCGATCGAATACTCGCCGCCGTCGAGCAGCTTGAAGTGCTTGCGCGTCTCGCCCATCAGCTGGCGCATCTCGTCGTGCGACAGGAAGGTCGGCGTGCCGCCGCCCCAGTGCAACTGGATCACCTCGTGCTCGCCGTCGCGTCCTTCCAGGCTCGCGCTCTGCAGTGCGAGCTCCTTGCCGAGATACTTCAGGTACTTGGCGCTGCGCCCGTGATCCTTGGTGATGATCTTGTTGCAGGCGCAGTAGTAGCAGATGGTATTACAGAAGGGGATGTGGAAGTATAATGACAGGGGCCGCCCGATGCCGCCAATGGTGCGCTTGCCGAGCCAGAGCTTGGCCGCATCGGAATCGAAAGCCTCGACGAAGCGATCCGCCGTCGGATAGGACGTGTAGCGCGGGCCATTGACATCGAAGCGGCGAATGATCTGGGGATTGAAGACGAGGTTTTCAGTTGCGAAATTCATTGAACAAGCCGAAAAGAACTGGATGGATTATGTGCGGGTGCCGCGCCATCCCGGTTGACGTGGATCAAGCTTGGACACGTTGCTGATGCCCCCAATCCACCGCCAAGCCGATCTCGCTGGCGATCATCAAGACGGCCTGTTCGAACTGCAACTTGCGCGAACTGTGTCTGCCCCTCGGGCTGACCGAAGAGGAGTTGCAACGTCTTGACGACCTCGTGTCGAATCGCCGCCGCCTCAAGCGTGGCGATCGCCTCTACAGCTTCGGCGCCCCGTTCGACGCCATCTATGCCATCCGCAGCGGCTTCTTCAAGACCGACGTGCTGCTCGAAGACGGTCGCGAGCAGGTCACCGGCTTCCAGATGGCCGGCGAATTGCTGGGCCTCGACGGCATCAGCAGCGAGCATCACACCTGCAATGCGGTCGCCCTCGAGGACAGCGAGATCTGCGCCATCCCATTCTCGCGACTGGAAGTCCTGTCGCGCGAGATCCACACGCTGCAGCATCATTTCCACAAGGTGATGAGCCGCGAGATCGTCCGCGACCACGGGGTCATGATGCTGCTCGGCACGATGCGCGCCGAAGAGCGCCTGGCGGCCTTCCTGCTCAACCTGTCGCAGCGCTTCACGGCGCGCGGCTTCTCGCATGCCGACTTCTACCTGCGCATGACGCGCGAGGAAATCGGCAGCTACCTCGGCCTCAAGTTGGAAACCGTCTCGCGCACCTTCTCGCGCTTCCAGGAAGAAGGCCACATCGCGGTGCAGCAGAAGCATGTCCGCATTCTCGATGTCGCCGGTCTCAAGGCGCTGATGAATTACCGGGGCTGACGGTCAAGGGCAGGCCGGCGAAGCCTGCAAGTTCTTCACCCCATCTGGCAGGCAGCAGCAAGAAACCCGACAGCGTTCCCTGTGATGGCGATGTATCAATGATCTGGTTTGCGCTCAGATCAATGTATCGTGCTTATCCGGTTGTCACCCACGACATGCGAATTTCCCCACATCAGGACGGATTTCGCAGCCAAGTCTCGCGGCGAGGTCGTGGATAAGGCTGCAATCATGGAAGCGGCTCCACTTTCAGCCTGTACACAACCATCTGTTTTGAGTTTGGGTGACAACCGGATAAGCACGCATTTTCCCTATTTCCTCATTTACCGGCTTTCCCCGACAGCATCAGCATTCATGCCGTTGCCCTCCAGCGCCGCCAGTCTGGATATTGGGCCGGGCGGCGCTGAGGGCCAGAATTACACGCGCTTGATCAGGGTCACCCCGGCCGCCAACCATGCATCATCAAGGCTGACCTCGTAATCGCCAAAGCTGCGCGGCACGTCCACACCATCCTTGCGCTTGATCTTGATGCGGTCGAACAGCGCGTGGGGATTGTAGCTTTCCGGGGTGAGAGAGGAGCTACAACGCATGAAGGCGCGGCCCGCTGGGCCGCCCCTTCATACGTGCCGCTCTTGCGGTGTCAGCAAGAAGAAATCGAGCCGGGATCGACTGACCACGTTTGAATAATCCGCCCCGGCGGCGCTCAATACCAGACCGACGGGTTCCGCGTCAGCGCAACGCTGACGATATAGGCGTAGGCCAGCAGGGCGAGCACCAGGAAGAGGCCGCGCTGGCGGGGCGTCCTGCCGCGCTTGAGCGCGATCGTCCCGCAGACGATGTACGCCAGCAGGCCGAAGAACTTGGCGGTCAGCCAGCCCTGTACGAACGGATACTGGCCACTCTGCCAGGCCATGACCAGTGCGCTGCCCAGCAGCACCGTATCGACGACATGGGGAACGACCTTCGTCGGGCGGGACTTGAGCAGCGGCGAATCGTTCAGCATCCACCAGCCGCGCAGGGCGAAGCCGAGGCCGCTGAGGACGACGCAGGTGACATGGAGATGCTTGAGCGCAAGGTAACTCATGCGGCGACGGCTTCGCGGTCGAGCTTTTCCAGATGCTGCCGGTAACGGCGCGCGGCGCCCAGCAGGTTGACCATCAGCCAACCGCTGGCCACTGCCAGCACCACGCCGGCCGGCCGCGCCAGCCAGTCGGGCGCGATCACCGCCGCCAGCAGCAGGGCCAGGGCCACCGCATGCGCCAGCATCTGGCGCTGCGCGTCGGCCTCGGGCAGCAGCCTGTTCATGCTCGGCACCGGCGAGCGGGGGCCGCCGCGGTTGCGCAGATGCATCCAGGCGAGAAAGGGAACGATCTTGTAGAGCATGCCGATGATGAACGACATGAAGCCGCCGACCAGCAACAGGATGCCGGCAAGGATGCTCCAGCCGGCGCGGTCGGCGAGCGCCGGCCAGGCTGTTGCGGTCAACGCCATGGCGAGGGCAAGAATGGCGCTCGCCAGCCCGAGCTGCCAGTAGCGGTAGGTGACATCGCTGCGCGCCCGCCGGCGCTGCCGCTGCAACCTGAGGGTGAGCACGGCGAAGGCGATGCCGAGAAGTGCCGACAGGACCTGGGCGAGGCGAATTCCTTGCGGCGCGTCGAGCCAGACCGCCAGTCCCCAGGCAAGCATCAGCCCGAGCATGACTCCGGGAAACCACCAGCTCGGCCGCGCCGGGTAACCGGGAGTCAACTGGAACATCGGCACGACCACATAGGCCATCGCCGCCAGCAGGGTGCCGGCCCACGCGCCGAGCGCCCAGCCGGCGTGCAGGTCGGCCAGCGACGGCAGCGCCACCGCCCAGCCCCTGGCGATGGCGACGGCCAGCCAGGCGCCGAGTCCGATCGCGCCGGCAAGGCCGACGAGCGCCAGCTTGAGGCCGCGGATCGTCGGGCTGGTCGACGGTACGCCGGCGAGGGCCCGCCCGCTGGCGACCAGGAACGTCGCAACGGCGAGGCCGAGGAGCAGCGCCGCCGTGCCGAGCAGCGCGCCGTTCCCGAGCAGGAACCCCGCTGCCAGCAGAAGCGCTCCCGCCGCCAGCCCGGCATGCAGCCAGCGCGCCACCGCCAGCGGGTTGTCCAGGTTGGCGCCGGCGACCACGGGCAGGATCTGGATCAGCGCCCCGAGCATGACCATGAGCATGAAGCCGACCGTGACCAGATGCGTTGCCGCAAGCAGCCCCGGCGTCCAGCGCGATGCGAGGAGGTCGGGCCCGACCCACAACAGCAGCAAGCCGGCGGCCAGGGAAAACAGCGGCGCGGTGATGAAGAAGCGCAGCGGCGCCGCAAAGGGCGGAGTCTTGTCGAACGAGAGCAGCGCCTGCATCCGGTTGCCCGGTCAGCGCCAGATGAGGATTTCGAAGGTGCCGTCGGCGAGCAGCTCGGTTTCGTAGGCGTGGCCGTTCTGCCTGAGCACCTTGTAGAGCGGATGCGGCTCGCGGAAGAGGAGAAGGAGCATCTTCTCGCCGGGCTTCAGCGTGTCGAGCATCTCCATGGTCTGGACGAACGGTTCCGGCGGCTCCATGTAGCGCGCATCGACGACATGCGAAGCCTTGGGATGGCTCATGCCTCGGCCAGTTCGGTTTCGAGGCGCGCCAGCAGTTCGGGCGTTTCGCCGGCGAGATGCTGGTCGCACATCGGGTAAAGGACGTTTTCCTCCTTCATGTTGTGCTGCTGCATCATGATCAGCAGGGTATCGGCCAGCCCGAGAAAATCGTCCGGATTCGCCTGCTCCAGCGCGTCGACCGCATCATCGAGCAGCGCCCGCATCTGGCCGTGCTCCATGCGCATCACCTGGGTCGGCCCCATGCGCATCCCGGTCTTGGCTTCGAAGGTCGGGAACAGGGTCTTTTCCTCGCAGTCGAAATGCGCCAGCATGGCATTGCGAAAGTGGCCGAACGCTGCCCTTGCCGCCGGCAGATTCTTCTTGCCGATCGCCTGCTCGGCCTCGGCAAAGAAGTCATCGCAGCGGCGATGATCGTCGGTCATGAAGGTCCGGATCGTGGTCATGGCTAACTCGCGCGGTTGGGAAGAGCCCATTCTCGGAGTACCGCGCCGCGTCCTCCTTAATCACGGTCAAGAAACCGCGTGCCCAAGGCGCGGGGGCAGGCGGCCGCAACTCCGCGGGAACCGGCTCGGCGGCTGGAAGGGCGGCTCACTTCTCCAGCACGTAGGTTCCGGGCGCGTCGGCCAGCGCCGGAAAACTGCGGCTCGCCGCGGGGTAGGCATCGACCATTTCGCCGCAGCGCTCGCCCAGCCAGCGCGTCCAGTCTTCCCACCACGTTCCCTGCCGCGTTTCGGCGCGGTCGAGCCAGTGTTCCCAGTGCTCGTTGCGTTCGGGTTCGGCGATCCGGTACGAACGCTTGGGCGGGTTGGCGGGCGGATTGACGATACCGAGGATATGGCCGGAACTGGAACGCACGAAACGCACCGAGGCATTGACATTGACGTACTTGCGGATGCGGTAGCACTGGACCCACGGCGCGATGTGGTCGTCCTCGGCCGTCACCGCGTACAGCGGCTGGACGATGCGGTCGAGGTCGATCGCTTCGCCGGCGATGGTCAGGCGGTCGCGCTTGATCAGGTTGTTGTGCAGGTACATCTCGCGCAGGTAGTAGGAGTGCATGGCGCGCGGCATGCGCGTCGTGTCCATGTTCCAGAACAGCACGTCGAACGGCGGCAACGGCTCGCCCATCAGGTAGCTGCTGACCCAGTAGTGCCAGATCAGGCTGTTCGAGCGCAGCATGCGGAAGGATGCCGCCATCTCGCTGCCGTCGAGGTAGCCGCGCTTGGCCATCGAATCCTCGATTGCGTCGATGCAGGCATCGTCGATGAAGACGTCGATGTCGCCGGGATGGGAAAAGTCGGTCAGCGTGGTGAACAGCGACCAGTGCGCCACCGGCACGTCGTCGGCGGTGAAGCGCTTGTTGGCCCAGGCCATGTAGATCGACACCAGCGTGCCGCCGATGCAGTACCCGACCAGATGCACCGTCGGCACCTTGCAGAATTCGCTGGCGACGCGGACAACCTCGTTGATGCCTTCGAGCAGGTAGTCGTCGAGACGCACTTCGGACATCCCGGCATCCGGGTTCTTCCAACTCGTGATGAAGACCGAGAATCCATGATCGGTCAGGTACTTGATCATGCTCTTCTTCGGGTTCAGGTCGAGGATGTAGAACTTGTTGATCCACGGCGTCACGATGACGATCGGCGTCGCCCTGACCTTTTCGGTGGTCGGCGCATAGTGGATCAGTTCGACCAGGCGGTTGCGGAATACGACCTTGCCGGGAGTCGTCGCCAGGTCCTTGCCGACGACGAAGGCCGCGGGATCGACCATCTGGATGTTCTTCGCCTTCACGTCGCGCATGAAGTTCTGGAATCCGCGGGCGAGGCTCTCGCCGCTGGTGGCGATGAAACGCTCGACGGCCACCGGATTGAGCCAGAAGAAATTGGTCGGCGCCACCATGTTGAGCCACTTGCGCAGCCAGAAGGCGGCGCGCCGACGTTCCTTGTCCGACAGCCCCGGCGTTTCGAAGTACATGTCCTGCAGCCGGTGGGTGAAGGCGAGATACCACTCCTTGATGATGTCCCAGGTCGCCGCGTTGGTCCAGATCGGATCGGAAAAGCGGACGTCGTCGGGGTTGGGTTCGATCACATCCTCGGAGGGCATGCCCAGCGCCCGCCGCACGACGTGCGCCTGCAGTGCCAGCAGGTCCCNCGACAGCGCGCTGGCGGCGCGCATCAGCTCCTGCGGGTGCATCATCCACGCCATCTGGGCGTTGAGCAGCGACGAGGTCACGCCGTAAGGATCGGCGGCCTTGCTGATGGCCATCCCGGCGGTTTCGACCGGACTCAGGCCGCTGAGGTCGATGCCATGTGATTTTGCTGAGGAGATCGCGGACATGCTGGTAGTTTCCTTGCAAATGAAGCGCTACTTATACCATAGAGACGGATCGAATTCCTTGCCGGGCGCCACGATCGGGCCATCGCCGGACAGCTTTCTCGCACCCGTTTCGCTTTGGCGATAGTTGGCGTAGGATGCGACCGTAGAAATCCGCCATATCGGCACGCGCGAAAAAGGAGGGAGTACCATGTTCAAGCACATTCTCATACCGACCGACGGATCAGAGCTTTCCCGGGCGACGGCGCAGCGNGGGGTCGTCTTCGCCAAGGAGATCGGCGCCCAGGTCACGGTCTTCTTCGCCAAGCCGGAATATCCGGTCGCCTATTTCGGCGAAGGCGCCTTGATCGATCCGACCACGCCCGAGAAATTTGCCGAACTCGCCGACCAGCAGGCAAACGAATACCTCAGCGACGTGCAGAGCCAGTGCGCGGCGGCCGGCATCGAGTGCGCAACCGTTTCGGCATCAAGCGATGTGCCCTACGAGGCCATCATCGAAGCCGCCGAGAAAGCCGGCTGCGACCTGATCTTCATGGGTTCGCACGGCCGGCGCGGGATCAGTGGCCTGCTGCTCGGCAGCGAGACCCAGAAGGTGCTGACCCACTCGAAGATTCCGGTTCTGGTCACCGCTGAGCGGCGGCGTCAACGCGCGGAGCAGCGCGGCGCCCCGCGCGCGATGCGACAGTGGATGCGGTCGTCTTTCGTATCGACGAACAGCACTTCTTCAAGAATGGCGATGAGATAGCGCTTCTTCAGCGTGAAGTCGATCGGGTTGCCGTGGGTCGCCTTCCAGAAAGTCGTGCTCTCGCTGATCACCGGTTCGGTCAGGCGCGCCCGTGCCCGCATCCCGAGGTGAGCCGCCGCGTCGGCCGGCAACTCGGCGCTGAAGCCGGCGTCATCATCCGCGACGCGCGGATAGAAATCATGCAGGTTTTCAAAGGCGAGAAAGTAGTCGTAACGCCACGTGACCTTCACGTGCTGCGTTACGCCGATCTTGTCTTAGTGGGAATACTCGCCTTTCTCGACCAGCACCGACTGCAGCGGCAGGAACTTGTAGCGGTAATAGTCGTCGACCGCGCGGTCGGCCAGCGGCCGCCAGCTCCAGCCCTCGGCGACCTGGTTGAAGGCCATGCGGTAGCGCGCCTCGGCCCGATCGCCGATGATCTCCGCGGCGAAGCCGGAACTGGCCGCCAGATCGACATCGACCTCTATCTCCTGCCCGGCCATTGCCTTGACACCGGCCTCCGGCAGACCGGCAAGCGCTTCGAACTGCCGCGCGGCGGGTTCGGCGGCAAGTGCCTGGGAAAGAAGTGCGGCTGCCACTGCTGCTGTGGCAGCTTGTCTGAGGAAGTGCATGCCGATGGAAAGGATTGCCGGGCGGGCAAACGCCTGCTGCTCATCCGGAGCGAAGGCCGGTTGCGTGCCCATGATGCGCATCAACATTGCTGATGCGCTGCAAAACCGCCTCCGCATCACCGCCTTGCGTAACCGATGCCGATTCGCGGCGCGCTGCCCTGCCCCGGTTTCGCGGCGTGCGAAGAATCGGCGAGCGAACCGCATGCGTTTCCGTGCTCATCGTTCCAACCCGTCATCTCCGCGTTGCGGCAGCCGAGCCCGCCCACTCGCTCAACGACGGCCGGCGGCAAAGCACCGTCAGCAGTTCGAATGCCGCTGCCGCATGGCTTCCGGCTGCCGCGGTCAACGGCTCCCCAAGATCGAATTTCTCGCCGCGCACGCCGAGCACGAAAGCCGGCGGCGGTTCCTTTCCTTCCATCCGGCGATAGACCTGCAGCACCGCCTCGGGCGGCAGCGCGTGCGTGGTGTGGGCGGTTGCGGTCGACGGGTGAATTCGGGCAAAAATGAAGGGGGCCGGGGTGTCCTGGCCGGCGTCGATGAATAGTGCGAGTTCGCGGCCTTGCAGGTCGAGGGCGTGCTCGATGTTGAGCTGGAAGTCCTCGATCAGGTCGACGCGCTCGGCCAGGCCTTCATTTTCGAGCCAGTTCGCCAGTTGACCGCAGAGGACCGGCCCGATGGCGTCGTCGCCGCGACTGGGGTTGCCGACGGCGAAGACGACCAGGGGCGCGGTCACGAACGGCTGAGTGTATGGACGACCTGGCCTTCGGCATCGACCAGTTCGACAGCCAGCGGCATCTTGCCGAGCGCATGCGTGGCACAGGACAGGCAGGGATCGAAGGCGCGGATCGCGACCTCGATGTGATTGAGCAGCCCTTCCGTGACCTCGCGGCCGTGCAGGTAGCGGCGCGCGACGTGGCGCACCGCTTCGTTCATCGCCTGGTTGTTGTTGGTCGTCGAAACGATCAGGTTGGCCATCGTGATCAGGTCGTTCTCGTCGACCTGGTAATGGTGGAACAGCGTGCCGCGCGGCGCCTCAATGACGCCGACGCCTTCCATCTGGCGCTCGCCCGTGACCATCAGGTCGTCGCCGAGCAGGTCATCGTCGTGCAGCAGTTCCTTGATCACCTCCGCCGCATGCAGCATCTCGATCATCCGCGTCCAGTGGTAGGCGAGCGGCGCATGCATCGGCGAGCCGCCGGCGTAGTCGACGAATTCCCGGCGCTCGTGTTCGGCGAACGGGGTCGAAATCTGGTCGCAGTTCTGCACGCGGGCGAGCGGACCGACCTTGTACCATCCGTGTTCCTTGCCGATCGACTTGAAGAACGGGAACTTCATGTAGCTCCACGGGCGCACCTCCTCCTCGATGTAGCGGTCGTAGTGCTGGTAATCGACGTCGTCGAAGATGATCCTGCCGTTGTCGTCGCGGGCGCGCAGCGTGCCGTGGTAAAAGTCAAGATCGCCGTTATGGCCGACGATCGACATGAAGTTCGAGCGGAAGATGCCGAAACTGTTGTACAGGCCGGGGTTCTGGATATGCACCTTCTGGATCAGGCGCACCGCGTCGCGCGACCACGCGACGACGTGATAGATATCCTTGAGGAGTTCGTCGCGCTCGGCGACGGTCAGCGACTTGTTCATGCCGCCCGGCACCGCTCCGGTGCCATGCACGCGCTTGCCGGCGGTGACGCGGATCACTTCCTGACCGAATTTCCGGAGCAGCACGCCGCGCCTGGCGATCTCGGGATGCGCGGCGGCGACACCGACAATGTTGCGCTTCGCGACATCGCTGTCGAAGCCGAACAGGAGATCCGGCGAGCACAGATGGAAGAAATGCAGCGCATGCGACTGCAGGATCTGGCCGTAGTGCATCAGGCGGCGCAGCTTCTCGGCCGCGCGGGTCAGCTTCCTGGCGCCGACGATGATGTCGAGCGCCTTGGACGCCGCCAGATGGTGCGAGACCGGGCAGATGCCGCACAGGCGCTGGACCATCACCGGGACTTCCCAGTAGGGACGGCCCTGGATGAATTTCTCGAAGCCGCGAAACTCGACGATGTGCAGGCGAACCTGATGCACCCTGCCCTGCTCGTCGAGCAGGATGGTCACCTTGCCGTGGCCCTCGACCCGCGAAACGGGGTCGATCGCGACGCGACGCAACCTCTCCGGATGGGCGGCGGTTTCCAGTTGATAGGTCATATTCTACCTCAATCGTAATGCATGAGGCCGTGGCCCAACTCCGGCTCCCTGCCGTCCAGCAGATCGGTCAGCACCTTCCAGATCGCATCGGCGGAGGGTGGGCAGCCGGGGATGAAGTAGTCGACCTGCACCACTTCGTGGATCGGATGCACCTTGTTGAGCGGCAGCGGCAGTTCCGGGTCGTTGGGGATCATGCCGTTGGCCAGCCCCGGACTGGTGTGATAGATCTCCTCGAGTATCGTCGGCAGCGGCAGGTGGTTGCGTTGCGCCGGCAGCCCGCCGTTGATCGCGCAGGCGCCGACGGCGATCAGCACCTTGCAGTTCTTGCGGAAATCGCGCAGCACATGGACGTTTTCGGCATTGCACAGGCCGCCCTCGATGACGCCGATGTCGCAATCGGCGCTGACCTCCTTGATGTCGGTCAGCGGCGAGCGGTCGAACTCGATATGGTCAAGCAAGGTGAACAGGCGCTCGTCGATGTCGAGAAACGACATGTGGCAGCCGAAACAACCAGCCAGCGAAGTCGTGGCCACCTTGAATTTCTTCCGCGGACCATTCATGTNCGGCGACTCCCGCCTGGGTGCGACGGTCTCACCTATCGACTTCCTGTCGTAGGTGCGCTCACCGATCGGCACGGCGAAACCCTTGCGCTTGCGCAGGATGACGCCGACCGGGCAAACCTGCGCCGCCTTGTCGGCCGCCGTGAAATTGGTGTCGGCCAACTGGCCGGACCTGGCATTGACGATCAGGTGCGTCGCGATCCCGCGCCCAGAGAGGGCGAAGACGTTCTTGCCATCGACGTCGCGGCTGGCCCGCACGCACAGCGAGCAGAGGATGCAGCGGTTGAAATCGAGCAGAAAGTCGGGATGCGAGGCGTCGACCGCGCGATTCGGGAAGAAGTGGTCGTAATGCGGGCTCATCATGCCGAGGTGGTAGGCCGTGGCCTGCAACTGGCAGTTTCCGCTGGTCTCGCACGAGGGACAGAAGTGGTTGCCCTCGACGAACAGCATCTGCGTCAGTGCCCGGCGCTCGCCGTTGAGTTCCTCGGTATCGCTCTCGACGACCATGCCGGCCGCCGCCCGCATCGTGCACGCGGCGGTATGCCGGCCATTGACCTTGACCGTGCACAGCTTGCACGAACCGTGCGGCTTGAAATCCGGGTGGTAGCACAGGTGCGGGATGAAGACGCCGGCCGCGGTCGCCGCCTGGATGATCGTCTGGCCTACGGCGAAGGGAATGATCCGGCCGTCGATCGTGAAGGTCTGGCTCATGCGCCCTCCCCGGATTGTCGGTGACAATGTGTGCCGCGGCATCGTCGCGCCCGGTCATCTGCCGCGCCGGGGCGAGGGCACGGTCAAGATCGAAGGCCGGCGAGAAATCGTCGTGCTCCATGCGCCGGTCGTAGGCCGGCCTGAACTTGGCGATCGTGTCAAGCACCGGGTTGCACGCGGTGTGGCCCAGGCCGCAATGGCTCATCGACTGCAGCAACTGGTTGAGCTTCTCGATTTCGGCGAAGTCATACGGCGACCCGTGACCGTTGTGCAGCTTGTCCATCAGGTTCCTGAGCAGCGAAGTGCCGACCCGGCACGGCGTGCAGAACCCGCAGCTCTCGTGCTGGAAGAAATGCACGTAGTTGCGCGCGACCTCGAACATGTCGCGACTGTTGTCGAAGACGGTGAATGCCCCTGCGGTCGGGATGTCCTCGAAGCCGATGGTCCGGTCGAACTCGCCCGGCGCCACGCAGATGCCTGACGGCCCGCTGACCTGCACCGCCTGCGTGTCGCGGGCGCCGCAATCGGCCAGCACCTGGCGCACGCTGACGCCGAACGGGTATTCGTAGAGGCCCGGTTGCGCGCAGTCGCCGGAGACCGAGAGTATCTTGGTGCCGGCCGAATGCCGGGTGCCGATGCCGGCGTACCAGTCACCGCCGTTCAACGCGATCAACGCGGCAGCGGCGAAGGTCTCGACATTGTTGACGATGGTCGGCTGGTCGAGATAGCCGTTGGTCACGGGGAACGGCGGCCGGTTGCGCGGCGTGCCGCGCTTGCCTTCGAGCGACTCGATCAGCGCCGACTCCTCGCCGCAGACATAGGCGCCGGCGCCGACATGGATCTCGATGTCGAAATCGGCCACCGGGATGCCGAGTATGTCGCTGCCGAGAAGCTTCTCGCGCCGACGGTGCGCCAGCACGGCATTCAGATGGTCGAGCAGGTAGCGGTATTCGCCGCGCAGATAGAGGAAACCGCGCCTGGCGCCCACCGCGTAGGCGGCCACGGTCATCCCTTCGAAGACGAGATCGGCGTATCGGGCGAGCAGTACGCGATCCTTGAAGGTTCCCGGTTCGCCCTCGTCGGCATTGCAGACGACAACGCGCTGTTGCCCGGCCTTCAACTGCGCGTTGCGGCAGGCGTCCCATTTCAGCGCGGTCGTGAAGCCGGCCCCGCCGCGCCCGCGCAGGTTGGCCCGTCTGATCTCGTCGAGCATCGCAATCGGGCCGCTCAACCCGGCCGGCAACCCCTCCCGCCACGAACGCATGTTGGATGCCGTCTGTTCTTCGCCCGGCGCCCGCGCGACGGCCGCCTTGATCGCATCACCCGCCTTCAGGTCGCTAGCGAGCAGGATGTCGGCGCGCCGGATGTTGTCCTCGATCCGGAAGTACTCGGCCGGCCATTCGGCGAGCGGCACCTTGCCGCGGATCAGCTCGGCGATTTCATCGATGCGCGCCGCGGTCAACCNCGCCACGGCGTAATTGTTGACCAGCAGCGCCGGACCCTGGTCGCACATGCCGGTGCAGGCGGTCTGGTTGACGCTGACCAGGCCGTCTTCCGAGACCTTGCCGCGCTCGATCCACAGGTTGTTGCAGAGGCGATCCATCAACGCCTTGCTGCCCAGCATGCGGTCGGTGATGTTGTCCGAAAACAGGATGCGGTATCTGCCGCGCGGCCGCGTATAGAAGAAGGAATAGAAGCCGGCGACGCCCTCGATCTTGGTGCGCGGCACCCCGAGGGTCGCCTGCATGCGGTCGATCGCCTCCGGCGGAATCCAGTCACAGGCCTCCTGCACCTCGCGCAGGATCTGCACGATGCAGGTCGGATCGCGCCGATAACGCGCAACCACGCGGTCCACAATCCCGGCGACCGCCCCGGCATGCAATTCGTTGAGTGGCACGAAAATCTCCTGCCGATGTTTCATCACCGCGTCAGGCGCGGTACCGCTGCATCGCTGCCATTGTGCCACAACAACAGAACGCCGACTTCCCTGCCACCGCCGCGACTCGTGCGGCTGGCGATGATCCCGGCAACCCCGGAGGGCGCAACCAACCCGGCATCGTGAACGCCGGGCCGATCCACCCGGCGCAGGCAAGCCGATATTGTTTGCTGCATTGCAGCATACTATACTGGATGCAATCTGCAATGAATCTCAAGGAGCGCGGCAATGTCTGAAGAAAACGAGAAGCGACACATCGTCAACAAGATTTACGACGAGATCCGGATCGGCGACTGCGCCAGCCTCTCGCGCACGCTGATGCCCGAGGATGTCAAGCTGTTCGCCGTCCTTTCCGGCGATGGTAACCGCGGCGAGACTGGCCATCAGTATTCGCAAAGCGGCATGTTCCGCGAGGTCATGGCGCACGGCATGTGGAGCGGCTCGCTGATCGCCACTGTGCTCGGCACCCAGTTTCCCGGCCCCGGCACCATCCTGATCGACGAGAGCCTGCATTTTTCGCGACCGGTGACGATCGGCGACACCATCACCATCACCGTGACCGCCAAACAGAAATTCGATCACAACAAGCATGTCATCCTCGACTGCGTCTGCACCAACCAGGAGAACCTCCAGGTCGTGCGCGGAACGGCCGAGGTTCTGGCGCCGACGGAAAAGATCTCGCGCATCGAGGAGGTCCATCATCCGCTGGTCAGCGTGGATGACAAGCACGAGCGCTTCCTGCAGATGCTGTCGCTGGTCCGCGGCCTGGAGCCGGTGCCGATGGCGGTGGCCCACCCGTGCGACCGGGAATCGCTGAAGGGTCCGATCATCGCCTTCCACGAGGGCATCATCGAACCGATCCTGGTCGGCCCGGAAACCAGGATCCGCTCGGTGGCCGAGGAATTCGGCATCGACCTGAGCGGAGTACGGATCGTCAATGCCCGGCACAGCCATGACTCGGCAGCGATCGCCGTCTCGCTGGTCCGCACCGGCGACGCCGAGGCCCTGATGAAGGGCAGCCTGCACACCGATGAACTGATGGCCGAGGTCGTCTCGCGCGCCAATGGCCTGCGTACCGCGCGCCGCATCAGCCACGTCTTCGTGATGAACGTGCCGACCTATCATCGTCCGTTGCTGATCACCGATGCCGCGGTCAACATCGCGCCGACGCTCGAGGACAAGGTCGACATCATCCAGAACGCCATCGAACTCGCGCACATCATCGGCATTCCCGAGCCGAAGGTGGCCATCCTCTCGGCGGTCGAGACGGTCAACCCGAAGATCCAGTCGACGCTCGATGCCGCCGCGCTGTGCAAGATGGCCGACCGCGGGCAGATCACCGGCGGGCTCCTCGACGGCCCGCTCGCCTTCGACAACGCGGTTTCGATCATCGCCGCCAAGACCAAGGGCATCAAGTCGGCGGTCGCCGGGTTTGCCGAGATCCTCGTCGTTCCCGATCTCGAGTCGGGCAACATGGTCGCCAAGCAACTCGAATACCTGGCCAACGCGTTGACCGCCGGCATCGTCCTCGGCACGCGCGTGCCAATCGTGCTGACCAGCCGCGCCGACAGCGCCGAGACGCGAACCGCCTCGTGCGTGATCGCCGCGCTCGTCGCCCACTCCTACCGCAACCGGGCTGCCGCGTAGATGGCGCGCGGCATCCTTACGATCAATGCCGGCTCGTCGTCGATCAAGTTCGCGCTGTTCGAACTCGACGAAGCCGCCAACGCCGCGAATCATCCGCGGATTTCCACCGCCGCGAGCCGCTTCGACCTGCTGGTCATCACGACCAACGAAGAGTGGATGATCGCCCAGCACGCGCAGGTCCTGCTCGGTCTCTGAATCACGTTCCGTAGCACATTGACCCGGCGCCACCACGCCCCGGGGCTATGTTTTCCGGGCCTTCCGGGCCAGCGGCACGGCCTGCAGGAATATGCAGGAAACACTATATGTAGTCAACTTGTTGCCTTGACCCACTAGATATAGTAGCTTTGCAAAACCCGAAGACATCACAACCCGACAATCTACACGACGCCGAGGAGGACCCCATGAGACCCGTTTCCGAGCAACTCTCGCTGACCGAGATTCCCGCCCCTCCGCTGTTCGCCCCGCTCCCCGACCAGGAGATCTCCGGCGAGGTGCTGATCGAAAAGTACGCCAAGGGCAAGGAAACCAACGTGCACGACGTGCGCAAGCGCGTCGCCTATGCGCTGGCGCAGGTCGAGCAGGAGAAGGACAGGGCGCATTGGGAAGCGCGCTTCCTGTGGGCCCAGGAAAACGGCTTCATCCCGGCCGGCCGCATCAATTCCGCCGCCGGCACCGACCTGCATGCCACGCTCATCAACTGCTTCGTGCAACCGGTCGGCGATTCGATCGTCGAAACCGTCGACGGCAAGCCCGGCATCTACGCCGCGCTCGCCCAGGCGGCCGAAACCATGCGCCGGGGCGGCGGCGTCGGCTATGACTTTTCCAGCATCCGGCCGCAGGGCGCCCACGTCAAGGGCACGCAGTCGCGCGCTTCCGGCCCGGTGTCGTACATGCGCGTCTTCGACCGTTCGTGCGAAACCGTCGAATCGGCCGGCGCCCGGCGCGGCGCGCAGATGGGCGTGCTGCGCTGCGACCATCCCGACATCGAGGACTTCATTCATGCCAAGGACCACGGCGACCTGACCAATTTCAACATCTCGATCGGCGTCACCGACGCCTTCATGGAAGCGGTCGACAGCGGCGCCGATGTCGAACTGCTCCATCGCGCCGAACCCAACACCGACATGAAGCTGTCGGGCGCCTACCAGCGTGACGACGGAATGTGGGTCTATCGCAAGCTGCCCGCCCGCGAACTGTGGGACCAGGTCATGAAGTCAACCTACGACCACGCCGAGCCGGGCATCCTGTTCCTCGACCGCATGAACCGGGACAACAACCTCAACTACTGCGAAGTGATCGAGGCCACCAATCCCTGCGCCGAGCAGCCGCTGCCGCCCTATGGCTGCTGCTGCCTGGGGTCGATCAACCTGACGCTGTTCATCAGGGATCCGTTCTCCGACAAGGCCAGCTTCGATTTCGCCGGTTTCGCCGAGGTCGTCCGCGTGTCCACGCGCATGCTCGACAACGTCCTCGACGCCACCCACTGGCCGCTCGAGCGCCAGCAGCAGGAAGCTGCCAACAAGCGCCGCGTCGGCCTCGGCTACACCGGCCTCGGTGACGCGCTGGCCATGCTGCGCCTGCGCTACGACAAGCCGGAAGCGCGCGCGATGGCCACCCGCATCACCGAATTCATGCGCGACACGGCCTATCTCTATTCGGTCGAAATGGCGAAGGAACGCGGCGCCTTCCCGCTGTTCAACGCCGAACTCTATCTCTCCGGCGGCAACTTCGCGTCGCGCCTGCCTAACGAGGTCAAGGCCGAGATCCGCAGGCACGGCCTGCGCAATTCGCACCTGCTGTCGATCGCGCCGACCGGCACCATTTCGCTGGCCTTCGCCGACAACGCCTCGAACGGCATCGAACCGCCCTTCTCGTGGACCTACAGCCGCAAGAAACGGATGCCCGACGGCACGCTCAAGGAATACTCGGTCGAGGACTACGCCTGGCGCCTGTACAAGCACCTCGGCGGCGACGTCAGCAAGCTGCCCGACTACTTCGTCACCGCGCTGGAAATTTCCGCGGCGGCGCACAAGGACATGGTCGCCGCCGTCGCGCCGTACATCGACACCTCGATCTCGAAGACGGTCAACGTGCCGGCGGAGTACCCTTACGAAGACTTCCAGGACCTCTACATGACCGCCTGGAAGTCCGGCCTCAAGGGGCTGGCCACCTACCGTCCGAACAGCGTTCTCGGCTCGGTGCTGTCGGTCGAGCCGACGGTGGCCGAAGTTGCTGCGGTCGACGCCAAATCGCCGCAGGATTTCGTTTCCGACGCCAACCGCCGGCTGTCGATCAAGGACCTGCCGGCGCCGGTGCTGTCCAGCCTGCGCTGGCCCAACCGTCCCAACCTGCCGGAAGGCAACCTGTGCTGGACCTACATGCTCGACTCGCCGATCGGCAAGTTCGCGCTGTTCGTCGGCCACGTCGAGCCGGAAGGCCGCGCCTGGCCGTTCGAGGTGTGGGCCAACGGCCCGGCCGAGCCGCGCGGCCTCGGCGCGCTCGCCAAGACGCTGTCGATGGACATGCGCGCCAATGACCACGGCTGGCTGGAAATGAAACTCGACGCGCTGGCCAAGACNCCCGGCGAATCGTTCGAGATGCCGATGCCGCCGCACGGCGAACGCAAGCGCGTGCCGTCGGTCGTCTCGGCGCTGGCCCAGATCATCCGCTGGCGTTGCGAACAGCTCGGCGCCTTCAAGCACGAAGGCCCGACCCCGGTCAAGGATGCCCTGTTCAGCATCAAGGAGCCGAAAACCGGCACCGACGGCACGCTGTCGTGGACGGTCGACGTCAGCAATCCCTCCACCGGGGAGGATTTCGTCCTCGGGCTCAAGGAAATCACCCTGCCCGACGGCGTCACCCGCCCCTACTCGATGTGGCTGTCCGGCAACTATCCGCGCGCCCTCGACGGCCTGTGCAAGCTGCTGTCGCTCGACATGCGCGTCCTCGATCCGGCGTGGATCGGCATGAAGCTGCGCAAGCTTCTCGACTATCCCGAGCCGCTCGGCGACTTCATGGCCTTCGTCCCCGGCTCGCGCAAGCAGCAGACCTACCCGTCGACCGTCGCCTACATCGCCCAGCTCATCATCCACCGCTACGCGATGCTCGGCATCCTCGACGAGAACGGCTTCCCGCTGCAGCAGATGGGCATCCTGAAAGCGCCGGAGGACGCCAGCAATACCGTGCACCCGACCCAGGGCAAGCTGTGCAGCGAATGCGGCAACCACACGATGATCCGCAAGGACGGCTGCGACTTCTGCACCGCCTGCGGCGCGGTGGGGACTTGCGGCTGATAGGCGGCAGCGGTGCCGGCAGTGGAGAGAACGAAGGCCCTGGAAGCTCTCCGGGGCCTTTTTCGTGCTTGATCGGAAGGGACTGTCGAGCCTTGGTACGGACGGCAACTACCTGGTTCCAGAAACCGTCTCTTAGCAGCTGTTGCGGTCGACCGCCGAAATTGGCTCTTTTTCATCCCGGACTGGCGCGGCCGGCCGGGAGTAAGATGGCCAACCGTGGTCTGACCCCGATTATGATTTTGGTATGGTCCGCAAAAACTGTCGTCCTATAACAAGGTTGGCCGATACTAAGGAGGAGGCCCTAATGCCGGAACCGTATATTCAGGACGTATTCAAGACCAGTGGTGTTCCCACTTACACGTTCGTCCATCCACGGGAGTATCCCCGGCTGCTTCTTAACTTGCGCACGCCCGGCCGCGGGTTGGTTGTTGAGGGACCATCGGGCATCGGGAAGACCACGGCCGTCGAGAACGCGCTTGCGCAATTGGGGTTGTCTGGGCGTGTCACGAAGTTCTCCGCCAGACTCCCTGAAGATGTCGAGTACATCACGATGCTACCTTCACTCGGCAGCGTTGGGACTGTAGTGGTCGATGACTTTCACAAACTGCCCCCTAGCGCCCGCCAGAGCCTCGCCGACTACATGAAGACCCTTGCAGACCGCTCCGCTGCGGATGTGAAGCTGATCGTGGTGGGGATCAATAAGGCTGGCGAGAGTCTCATCCAGTTTGCACACGACCTTGTCAACCGGCTCGACGTCGTGCCGTTTGAAAGTAATCCTGATGAACGCGTTCGAGAGCTTCTTACCAAGGGTGAAAACACTCTCAATATGCATCTTAACGTAGCGGATGAAATCGTGGCTGCCGCAAAGGGCAGCTTCTTCCTTGCGCAAATGCTGGCTCTGGAGGCGTGCCTCGCGTGCAAAATCACCGAACGTCAGGATTTCCTGGTTGAGACTGATACCAGCTTCGAGGCGCTTCGCGCCGAGATATGGAAACGGTTGGGCACGAGTTTTCGCAAGCGGTGCGAGTCATTCTGCCGTGGCAGCAAGATGAAATCAGCGGGTCGAGCCCCGTACTTGCACATACTCAAGTGGCTCGCCGAGGAAGGCGAATGGACACTCGACCTGCGTTCTGCCATGCGACGGCACCGGAAGATGAGCGGAAGTGTTAGCCAGGTAGTCACCAAGGGCTATCTGGCGGACCTCCTTGCTGGCGACGAGGACATCGGCGCAGTGCTCCACTATGACGCCACGTCTGAACAGCTTACAGTGGAAGATCCCCTTTTCGTCTTCTACATCCGAAACATGCCATGGGCACGATTCGCACGTGAGTGCGGGTTCATTTCTGTGGAGTTCCAGCACCGCTATGATTTCGCCCTCTCATTCGCTGGACAGAAACGGGACGTCGCGGAAGCGCTACATGCCGCGCTCGCAGAACATGATGTGGAAGTGTTCTATGACCGTAATGAGCAGCACAGAATATTGGCAGAGAACGTCGAAGACTATCTGCTCCCCATCTACCAGTCGGAGGCTCGGTTCGTTGTGCCTCTGCTGAGCAGGGAATACCCTGAGCGAGTGTGGGCGCGGATTGAATCAGACGCTTTTCGGGAGCGATTCGGAGAGAATGCTGTGATCCCCGTATGGTTCACCGACGCTCCACCGGGCATGTTTGATGAATCTAGGAAGTATGGAGGTGTCACGTTCGACGCGGGCGGTAACTTGCATTCGCAGGCTGCAGAAATTGCCGAACTCCTCGTCAGGAAACTGGCTGAAGACAGGGATGCAACCGGCCAACAATCCGCTGCAGGCGACGGCTGAAGGCGCGCCTGAGCGGAACAATCGGAGACACGGAACAACCGGCGACAAACAACCGGGGATAGAACAACCGCGGGAGAACAACCCGGAACAACCCCGCACAGACGACGGTTTCCCCCGCCCTGTTGCGGTCGACCGGCAAAAACAGGCAATAATGCTGGCGCAGTCTTTGCGCCGATTCAAGAAAAGGGATGGTGCCCTGGTCTGGGTTGAGTTAGCAGGGGTGCAGAGCAATTTCCAGTCTCCGGCCGGTTCTTCCTGTCGACCGTTGCACCTCGGATTTATCTTCAACCAGAGGAACGCAGGAGATGTCTCTGACCCCTTTGGGCTACTGAATCCGATTAACCCAACTTAGCGGATTCGCGGTCTGTGGTGTGCTAAGTCATTGATCCATATAGGTGAGGATCTAAAGGTCTGCACTACACGGGGGTGGCGGCTTTGGCTTGGGCGGCGGTAATTTTTGGTGGTGGCTGAGCTGGCAATTCAAGCCGCAGCTTCTCCAGCAACAGCTTGAGGTCGGCCTCGGGCTCGGTGTAGCGGGTGAGGCGGAGGGTTCGGCCGTCGGTGGTCGGAATTTCGACGTCGAGCATCTGTACGGCGGCGAACTTGTCGAGCACGCTGCGCGGGTCAGGCCGGGCGCATGGGGCCGCAGTTGCTGGGCCAGCGTGACATGCAGGCAATAGGCGAGGAAGGCGATGAAGATGTGCGCTTCGATGCGCGCTTCTTTCTGGTGGTAGATCGGCCGGAGCGCGAGATCGCCCTTCAAATTTCTGAACGCTTCCTCCACCAGGGTGAGCTGGATGTAGGTGCGCCACAACTCGGACGGATCGGTGCCGGTCAGGTTGGTGCGCAGCAGGTAGCGGCCCTCGCGACGGCGGATTTGTTTGAGCTTGTCGCGGTTCAGGCGGCAGCTGAAGCTCGGCTGTCGATCGTCGATTTTCACCTCGACCAGGCGCCAGGCGGACGGATACTGGCTACGTGCCGCGCCGAGGCGCATCAGCAGCTCCTTGTGCGTGAGCGTCATGCCGGAGAGTTGCTTCAGACGCGCCCACAGGCGCCTGAGCTGGCGCCGCCGCATCGCGCGCTCCTTGGCGATGCGATCGGTGCTTTGGGCGAAGACGTACAACTCACCGTCTTGCGGCAAGAGCTTGACCTGCACGCCGGGCCGGGCGTCCTGCCAGGGCTTGAGCAGCAGGGCTTGCTCGAGCTTCGTCAAGCGTCCCTTGGGCGTACCGACCAGGTAGTGCACCGGCGGATCGCTGTGACGCATCTGCTCGAGCGTCTCTTCTGTCGGGATGCCGCGGTCCATCACCCACACGCGTCGCGCTTTGCCGTACTGGCCCTCGATGCGATCGAGAAAGTCGCGCAGGGTGGTCTTGTCGGCGGTATTGCCGGGCAGCACCTCGTAGGCCAGCGGCAAGCCTTCAGGGGTGACCACCAGCGCGATGACGACCTGCACGCAGTCGGGGCGCTTGTCGCGCGAGTAGCCGAAGCGGCGCTTGTCGTCCTCATCATCGAAGGGCGGGTTGGCTTCAAAGTAGGTGCTCGTCAGGTCATAGAGCAGCAAGTCGAATTCGACGTTGAACAGATCGCGCCAGCGGCTCACCAGGTGATCGAACACCGCGTTCTTGTGCGCCAGCAGCCGGTCGTGACAGGCGTAGAGCTTATGGATGTCCGACACGCTGGCGTCGGCGCCGAGCAGGTCGGCCAGTGCGCTGCGCTCGAACCACTGCCGATGCAAACGCCATTCGCTGCCCGACGATAGCAGCCGATACGCCACCAGCACGAACAACACCTGATCCCAGCGCGTACCCTTGCGGCTGCGGCACAAGCACTGTGCCCAGAACTGATCCAGTGCCAGCATCTCCCACAGCTTGAGCGTCAGCCAGCACGAACCCCACACACGCGGATGGCATAGCCGCAACTGCGACAGGCGCAGCCGCACCATCGCGTCGTCCACCCGCACTCGTCGCGCCGCTCTTCGGCAAACAGCGCCATCGAACGCGACACCTCTGCACGCTCGTCGAACACCTCCACCGACTTGCGCCAAGCCCGCTCCTGCGAAGAATTAATTTCCCCAGATACAGCACGTGCCGCTGCAGCACGCGGCCACCCGGCAGGCGTCGATTCTCGACGATGCTCCAATACTGGTGCACCTTGCCATCTTTCCGTCGTCGGGTCACGCGCAGGAACATGGCTCCCCATTATCCGCATGCGCACACCGAAAGAAACAGGCAAGGTCTTCACTACAGCCAGTTTTCGGCAGTTACCCACAGACCGACCGCTGATTTTTAAGCGAAAATTTCCGCCCCCACCCCTGAATCAAGGGCGAATCCGCTAAGTTGGGTTAACGACAATCCCCCGCGCACAATATCCAAAATTCGCATATCAAGGGACCTCTCTTGCACCGTCGGGATTGGAACATGCTCTTCTGCGCCAGTGTCAAGGCGCAGGTCGGCGCTTTGGGAGGGCGTGGGCGATGCTCCAAGAGCCATTTGGCATTTTTGGCTTGACATGAAGCACGTTAGGCACCTATGGTGAAGTCAGCAGGGTTGCTTGTGACGGAATGGTTCTGACCGTCTTGTTTTTCCGTTCGGGTAGTGTCCTGTATTTTGCCGACAGGGAAGTGGGGATGTGTGTGGCCTATTTCGACTGTAAGCATCAAGGGCTGAAGTCTTGGTTTTGTCAAGAAACTCGAGGACACGGGTGTCAATCGGTATGCCTTCGCTATCCGGACTAGCTCTGGCCGGTCTTCTGGCGCTTGGAGGTTGCGCGTCACAACTTGCGACCAAGGAATCGCTTCCTGATTGGCGCCCCCTTCCCAGAGTTGGCGGGCGCATGCAGATCCAGGTTCGAGGCTGTATCGACCGGACTGGTTACGCGACCCGTGATTTTAGCAAGGAGGCGACCGACGCGCTGGTTGAAAAGTTATCGGCTACTACCGAAATCGAGGTAAGACCTGACGGCCGCTATATAGTCACTTGCGATATCTCAAGCTTCGTCGAAGGGAGCGCCTTCAAGCGATGGCTTGTTCCAGGCTGGGGTGCTACGACTGGACAGGTCGCAGTGATGGTCACGGACTCACAGTCGGGTGAAACGCTGGCTATTATTCGCGGACGGGCCACAGTGGCGGCCGGGGGTCTTTATTCCGTAGGTGCCGACCAGATCATCTTGGCTTCCGCGCTTGATGACATCGTAAGGCAGTTCCGTCAATTCGCTGCCGGCAATGCGCCGTTGAAATGACGGATCTCCCTATTGGAGGTTAGCGATGACTAAATTCAGTATCCGTATGGCAGTGGCGACGGGATGCGTCAGTCTTTCTCTTATTGCTGTGTCGTCCGCGTGCGCGCAGGTCTATGGAACGGGTGCTTTCAGCAATGTTGCCTCAATTGAAAAGCAACTGTTGCGTGGTCGATCGACCAAGTCAGATGTTCAAAGCCTACTCGGCGTACCTAGTGGCGCTGGCAGCGCCGACATGGTGCGTCCGGTGATTGTGGACGTGCCTCCGCTGGGCGAGGGCCCGCGCGAGATATGGTTCTATGACGACCTCGAAATCACTGACGTTAAATCTCGCGGAGGAGTGGCCACCATGAACATGCGCCAGCAGATCCTGCTGGTNTTTTTTAANGGGGACCTCTTCGATGGCTATCTATGGACCACCAACGTGGTCAAACCAACTGCCGACTACTGACGGGAGGTTCTGTATGAAACCTTGGCGGCTGTTGCAGCGCTTTGCGACGTTGTTTCTGTTGTGGCCGGCATTNNCTTGATGATCTCAGGATGCGCACCTGTGATGAGTTTCGGCGCCATGCCGCGAATTGATCAGCTAGCTACCCTGAAGGGTGGCGTATCCTCGGCACAAGAAGTTGTGGTTGCGCTGGGAGAACCGCGTGGCCAAGGGCAAGCGCGGTTTGCAGCAGAACTGCCCGAACAGAACATCTGGTTTTATGAGTACACGCAAGCGAGCGGGAGCAAAGTGCAGATGAAGATTTTGCTCGTCTTCATTGAGAAAGATGTTTACGTTGGGCATTTGTGGTTCTCTTCGGGCCTGTTGCTGGGAGCGACAAAATGACAAATAAACTGAAGCAGGCAGCGCGGACCCGAGTGGAGGATTCCGTTGCATCGCTTCCGCAAAGTGAGCGTGAGGGGCGCATAACAGTTGTCTTCCTCACAGCAACGCTCGCGTTACTTCTGTCCATCCTGTTGACCGGCTGCGGCGCCATGCAAGTGCGCGCCGGCAAGAAGCCGGACGTCAACCTGCTGAACCAATCGTTACAAGTCGGTCATTCCACGCAGCAAGACGTTCGCAAGGCGCTTGGAAGTCCTAACGGCCAAGGGCGCTCGATGCTCCCTTGGCAGAGCGCGCCACGCACCGTGTGGACCTATTACTATGAGGAAGGCATCATCGACCTAGGTGGCGGAAACAGCGACGATCGGCAGATCTTCCTCTTCATATTTCTTGACGGGGATCGCTTCGACGGCTACTTATGGTTTTCGAGCTTGAAGCCATCGCCGTGAGTCTGACCGCACCGGCTGCGGATTTTGACGGAGAAACGGGTGCACGATAATTACAAGTCTCTGGCCAGTTCGTCCCGTCGACCGTTGCAACTCGGATTATTCTTCAACCAGAAGACCACAGGAAATGTCTCTGACCCTTCGGGCCACTGCGCCAACCGGGTGGCTCTGTGTGCACCTTCCCGCACGCAACCCATGTTACTCCGAAGTCGGGCCGCCCGGCGTTGAACCATCATGTCCGGGCGTCACCAGTACACCGGAGTCTTTACACTGCGGAGCATGAACATGACCATCGCCGAAATCTGCATCCTGATTGCCTGCCTGTTGCCGATCGCCTGCGCCGGCCTGGCCAAGTCGAAGGGCTTTGGCAAGCCGCGGCGCCTGGGCGGTTTCGACAACAACAATCCGCGCCAGTGGCTGGCAAACCTCCAGGGCTGGCAGGCGCGCGCCCATGCCGCCCAGCTCAACAGCTTTGAAGCCCTGCCCATCTTCATCTCCGGCGTACTCATCGCCGAACGGCTTCACGCGCCAACAGGTCAGATCGACGGCCTGGCAATGCTGTTCTTGGCCGCCCGGATCGGCTACATCGCAGCCTACGTCGCCGATCGCGCAAATCTGCGTTCTGCTCTATGGATAATCGGACTGGGCGCATCCATTTCCTTGTTCTTCATTGGATGAGGCACCGCCTGCCGTGACGCCAACGCCTCCGTTGCCAGAAGCAACAGGGAGGGTTTGAGCAACAAGGGGCAAGCCCGTTTCCCTCCGCCCAGCTGCGATCGACCCGGAAAAAACTTTGACTTCAAAATGGCACAGACCACAATTTCCTGTCTGCCATGAACAACACCGCATCGTCGCGAAGGTCGATGAACTGCTGGCTCTCTGCGACCGCCTCAAGGCCGACCTCGCCGAGTCGCGCAGCCGGCAGGCGCGGCTGTCCGCCACCCTGATCGAATCCGCCCTCGCCACCGCCTGACCCTGGAGCAGTCCTGCCCGTCCAGGCTGCCCGCGAGTCGGGCGGCTGAAAGCGCACTTGCCGGGGTTCCATCAATAACCCTGCCAGCCGAGGCGCACCGACAGGCGGCGCCTTCCGCTTCGCCCCGCGTCAAACCCCGGCCCAGGGCAGCGCCGGCGCGACGAGGCGGCGGTCGGCAGCGCCCGCGACAGGTCCGAAGCGCGGGCCGCCGGCTTCCCATTCGCGCTGGGCTGCGGCGATCTGTTCCTTGCCCAGCCCGACGAAGTTCCACCACATCAGCACCGGCTCGGCGAACGGCTCGCCGCCAAGCAGCAGGATGCGGGTGCCGGCCGCGAGTTCGATGGCGATGCGGCCGGCGCCCGAGGCCAGGCAGGCGAGTTCGTCGGTGGCGAAGCGCTCGCCGCCGATGCGGATTTCGCCCTCCAGCGGCAGGATTCCGTGCTCGAACGCCGGTTCCAGCGGCAGATCGATGGCAGTGGCCGCCTCGCTCCGAACGTCAAGCCCGAGCAGCGGCGAGTGGAAGCGGGCCGGCATCGTGCGTCCGGCGAAGCGGCCAGCGACCAGGGTGAAGGTGCAGCCTTGCGCATCCCAGCGGGGCAGGTCGGGAAAATGCTCGAAGGCCGGTTCGCAATCGGTGGCGGCGGGCGGCAGGGCGATCCAGAGTTGCGCGGCATGCAGCCGGCCGCCTTCGCCGACGGAGTCCTCGGTATGCACGATGCCGTGCCCGGCGGTCATCAGGTTGACCTGCCCCGGACGGATGATCTGGTCGCTGCCCAGGCTGTCGCGGTGGCGCACCTCGCCGTCGATCAGCCAGGTGAAGGTCTGCAGGCCGGTGTGCGGGTGGGCGCCGACGTGCATCCNCCGGCCGGGGCCGAAGTCGACCGGGCCGAGGTGGTCGAGGAAGCACCAGGCGCCGATCATGCGCCGGGCGCGGGCCGGCAGGGCGCGGCGGACGACCATGCCGTCGCCGAGATCGGTGAGGCGGGATTCGACGCGCTGGATCGGGGTCATGGGCGGTCTCCTTTTCGCTCGGGGCGTTGCGGGGCAGCGTCCGGCGCGCCGGTGGCCGCCAGCCAGGCTTCGTAGCCGCCCTGCAGCGGGCGCACCGACAGGTAGCCGGCTGCGAGCAGGCGATGGGCGGCCTGGATGGCGCCGGCGTCCTGCGGGCAGGCGCAGAGGGTGACGACGGGGCGGTTCTTCGGCCAATGGCTCACGGCCTCGAGCAGACGGTCATGCTCGGCGACCGTGGCGCCGGCGATCGGGCCGGTGGCGGCGACCATGGTCTGGCCGCGCAGGTCGAGGACAAGCGGGGATGCGTCGCCTCNGAGCGCCGCCAGCAGCTCGTCCGGGGTGATGTGCGGCAGCGCGGCCAGTTGCCGGAAGCGGTACTTCTGCCAGAGCTTCCAGCCGAGCCAGGCAGCGAGCACGGCAGCGACCGCGAACAGGGCGCTGCCGGAGTGGCGGTCGAGGGCCTGGATGGCCGCGTTGACCTCGTCGCGCAGCAGCCAGCCGGCGGCGAGGGCGAGGCCGGCCCACAGCGCGGCGCCGGCCGCGGCGGCGAGGATGAAGGCAGGCAGGCGCATGCGCATCGAGCCGGCGATCGGCGGGGCGACGGTGGAAAAGCCGGGAACGAACTTGGCGACGACCAGCGAGCCGGTTCCCCAGCGGACGAAGCGCGCCTCGGTCTGGCTGACGCACGAGCCGGGGTTGATCGACAGGCGGCAAAGTCCGGACAGCACACGATAACCGAAGGCACGGCCCGCCAGGTACCAGACCCAGTCGGCGATGACCGAGGCGACGATGGCGGCGGCCAGCATGCCGGCGAGCTGCGACGACGACAGCGCCAGGCTGCCGGCCAGCAGCAGGGTGGGCACGGCCGGCACCGGCAGGCCGGCCTGCTGCATGAGGACATTGACGAAGACCACCCAGACCGCGTCGCGCTGGAGGGTATCGGTGATCTGGGAGAGGTCCATCGGCGGGGGTGGCGGTGGGCAGTGGATTGGTGTCGCCCGGCGGGCGGCTGGTCATACGACCCCGGCCCGGCAACTTGGTTCACTGCGATGCTGCGGCAACCAGGCAATCCTCGAAGGTCCCGGAGCAACAGGGGGCGGCCAGGGATTCCCTTATTCCTGGCCAGATTTCCCGGCCGACCGCAGCAACCCGGATTTGTCATCAGGGAATGGATGGCAGGATGTGTCTCCGACCCGTTCGGTTCCCTTCCGCCCCCGATTTCATGGCATATTGCGATCATATGGAAGACCTGCCTCAGGAGACTCCGCTGCCGACCCGGAACGTTTTCCTTGCCGACCATCCGGCCCGCCTTGTCGAGCGTCCAGTCAGCACCGGGCGCTACCGGAACGCGAGGGAAGTATTGCGCGATGGATTGAGACTGGCCGGGCGCCGGGAATCCGGAGCTGAATTGCGTCTGTCCGCCTTGCGCGTTACCGCCGAAGCCGGCACTGAAGCAGGCAATTTCGGTCGCTTTGACTTCGTGCACATGCCCGGCGAGCATGGCTGATGGGCGTTGATTTCGGTGTTCCAAGCTCGGTCCCGCGAGCGAAAGGCAGCAAATTTCCCGAAACGTCGTGCCGCGTCCGCTGGCGCATCGCCTTGGGATGGGCGCTGCTCGTCGGGTCCGGCGCGGCCGCCGCCGAAGCTGCCTTGTGCCAGCATGGGCACCGTCAGTCGCCGGTCGACATCGTCGCGCCGGTCCGGGCCAGGCTGGCGCCGCTGGAGTTCGACTACCGCAGCGCACTGTTGACGATTGCCAACGACGGGCACACCGCGCGCGTGCGGACGGGCAATTCCAGCCGATTGAAGGTGGGCAGGGAAACCTGGACCTTGCAGCAGTTTCATTTTCATACGCCCGGCGGTGACCGTCTGGCCGGCGAGGAATTCCCCATGGCCGCGCACCTGCTGCACAAGGGCAGGTCCGGGCAGTTGCTGGCGCTGGTCGTCTGGTTTCGGCTGGGCGCGGAAAACCCGGCGCTGAAGGCCCTGTTGCCGCACATCCCGGCGAACGCCGACGGCGACCACCGGATCGCCGGTGCCGTGGCCGATCCGAACGCGCTGCTGCCGGCCCGGAAAACCTACTACCGCTATGACGGCTCGCTGACCGCGTCGCCGTGTACCGAGGGCGTGACCTGGCTGGTGATGCAGCAAGCGCTCGAGTTGTCGCCGGAGCAGCTGCAGGTCTGGCGGACCCGCTTTGCCGACAACATCCGGCCGCCACAGCCTCTGCACGGCCGCGTCGTACACGAAAGCTGGTAGCTGCCGAGCGATTGCGGCCTTGCTTGCGTCAGGTCAAAACGGAAGACGGCGCCTGCGCGACAATTCGGCATTCGTCATTCACCCCTCACCATGGAAATCGGCATGTATCCGGAATCTCCCCCTCGTTGCCGGCACGGGCCTTGGTCACCGCGTTGTTGCTGGCCGTTGCCGCGCTGGCCGGTTCGGCTCAGGCGCAGAAGGCGGACCCACCGCGCCCGGAGAAACCGGCCGGGGTCGAGGTCGAGGTCACCGAGGAGATGAAGGGGGCCGGCGTCGTCTCCAGCGGCGTCGCGCTGCCGCCGATCCCGCCGGTCACGGGCAACCGGAAGAACCCGGTTCCCTCCTGGGGCAAGCCGCTGCCCTACCCGGTGGTCATCGCCGACCGGCGCAACAACCGCCTCATCGAGATCGCGCCCGACAAGAGCATCGTCTGGGAGTTCGCCTCGCCGAATTTGAAAGTGTATCGCGGCAACGAGGACGTGAATTTCTCGCCCGACGGCAAGCTGCTGGCGGTAAGCGAGGAGGACAACTTCGACGTGCACATCGTCGACTACGAGCAGAAGGCGTTGGTCTGGACCTACGGCACGCCCGATTTCAAGGGCAAGGCGCCGGGCTTCCTCAACTATCCGGACGACGCCCATCTGCTGGCAGACGGCAAGTTCATCACGGCCGACATCCGCAACTGCCGCGTGCTGATCATCGACCCCAGGGACAACACGATCAGCACCGAGTGNGGGACGCCCGGCAAGTGCCGCCACAACCCGCCGCATCAGCTCGGTCATCCCAATGGCGCGACGCCGCTGGAGAACGGGGACATCCTCGTGACCGAGATATCCGGCGCCTGGATCTCCCGCATCACGCGCGAGGGCAAGGTGGTGTGGAGCGTCAAGGCGCCGAACATCCGCTATCCGTCGGACGCCTTCATGACCGAGGACGGCAAGCAGGTGATCGTCGCCGACTTCTGGAAGCCCGGGCGCGTGGTCATCTTCGACCCGGCAACGCGCAAGATCAGCTGGGAGTACTTCGTCAAGGAGGGCGAGAAGATGCTCGACCACTCGAGCATCGCCCGCGAGCTGCCCGACACCGGCGACATCTTCGTCGTCGATGACCTGCGTGATCGCGTCATGGTGATCGACCGCAAGACCAAGGAGATCATCTGGCAGTACGGCGTGACCGACACCAGGGGCCACAAGCCGGGCTATCTGTTCTATCCCGACGGCTTCGACATCGACGTCTTCCGCGACTGGAAGAAGGCGCTCGGCAAGCGCTGAACCCGCCTTGACCCCTCCGGCGGGGTGTTCCAGGGTGCCATCCCGATGCGCCCGGAGAGTTGCCCCCTGTCTCCGCTCGCATCAATGTCAGGCCTTTTCGTGCGTGTTCAACGCAAGGCAAAGATCCATTGTGCCGCGGTCGGATCCGGTCGTCACGGTGAAGCCGAGGCGCCGTGCGAGGTGCTGCATCCGCAGGTTGCCGTCGAGTGTTTCACCGCGCAATTCGCCGATGCCGCGGCTGCGACAGTAGGTTACCAGGCTCTGAAGCAGCAGTTGCCCGAGTCCCCTGCCCTTGATTTCCGAGCCGACGACGATCGCGAAGTCGGCGAACCTGCCGTCGGGGTCGGCAACCGCCCGCACCTCGCCCAAGGCATGCTCGGCGCCGTCGCTTCCGCGCTCGATGGCCACCAGCGCCATCTCACGATCGTAGTCGATCTGCGAGAAGCGGGCGAGCCGGGTACGCGGCAGGCTCCTGGTCGAATCGAAGAAGCGCATGCGCGAATCCTCGGGAGTCAGGGAATTAAGCAATTCGCCCAGCAGTGGCTCGTCCTCCGG
Organism: Dechloromonas sp.; assembly: GCA_013693915.1. Classification (GTDB taxonomy): domain Bacteria; phylum Pseudomonadota; class Gammaproteobacteria; order Burkholderiales; family Rhodocyclaceae; genus Azonexus. The sequence goes on from CP059264.1 coordinate 3,075,403, forward strand.
CCGAATCGGGCGAATCAGCAGCCGGCGACTCTCCCAGTCGACCTGCCGCTCCAGTTCCTTCGGGTAGGGACGGATCGCGAAGCGGCGAAAGCCGTGCCGGCGCTCCCGCCGCTCGATGCTGATCTGCGCCCCGAGTACGACGACCCNCGAAGCTTCGACATGTACCGGATCGAGTTCCACGCCGGCCACCTCGTCGATGTCCGTGAGCAGCTGCGACAGGCGAACCAGGGCATTGCTCGCGGCTGCATGCACCGCCAGCCGCTCGTCTTCCGGGAGACCCTCGGCAAAGCCGCTGCGCGCGACCAGATCACCGGCCAGCACCGGATTGAGCGGCGGCAGCGCGACGACCGGGCGGCCTTCGCGGAAGCCGGCGACCGTTGCCGGACCTACGAAGATCACCGGCCCGAAGACCGGATCGTCGGCAACACCCAGACGCAAGGCGGGGGCGCCGCTGCGGGCGCCGCTCGGGCGCAGCCTGTAACCGTTGACGCGGTCGCCGGGATGCCGCGTCCGCGCGCGGCTGCGCAGACCGCGCGCCGCGATGCCGATCTCGGCGGGGGAACGCAAACCCGACACGCGCTCGGCAAGCTCCACCCCGTTGCCAAGCACGAGGAAGAGATCGACCGGATAGCCGGCATCGTCGGCGGCAGCGATCGCCTTGGCGATGCTCCCGGCCAGCGGGTACTCGCCGACGGCCAGGCCATAGGCCTGCAACACGCGCCGCGCCTGGCGTGCCGACAGCGTCCGTGCCCCGGCGGAAAGCGCTTCGCCGACCGCGCCGCGGGCTGCTTCCGCTTCGGGCGTGAAGCCCTCGGCGAGCGATGGCGGCATCTGCAGCAGCAACTCGCGATTGCGCCGGTAACTGACGGCGCCGAGAAAGACTGCAATCGCCTGTTCCGGCGACTCATGGCTCAACACGCCCTGCGCGGCGGCAATCCTCTGCGCCTCGAGCATCGCAGTGCCGCCGACCCAGCAGGTGAAGACGTTGCGCTCGGCTTCCCGGGAGACCTGGCAGATTGCCGCGGCGACGTCGGCGCTTTGCGCAAACGGCGACGGCGAGCAGACGGTGAGGAGATTTTGCGTTTCATTGTCGGCGAGCACGGCCGTCACCGCCGCTCCCCAGCTGGTCGCCGTGACGTCCGCCGGCAGCGCCAGCGGATTGGCGAGCTCGGTCCGGGTTTGCAGCAGTCCTTCGAGGTGCCTGACGGTAGCTGCCGACAGCTTGCCCAACTGCCCGCCGGAACGCAGCAGCGTGTCGGCGGCGATCCGTCCGAGGCCATGACCGTTGGCCAGGATGGTCAGACTCTCGCCACGCAGCGGGCGCACCCGCGCCATCCCCTCGATGGCTTCGAACACTTCCCCGAGCGTATCGATGCGCACCCAACCGGCGCGACTGAGGGCGGCTTCGTAAACGTCGGCGGCGGTGAATGGCCNCGCCCCGGGCGGCCTGCCCTGTACCGCGCCACTCCGGAAGGTGATTACCGGCTTGTTGCGCGCAGCGGCACGCGCCGCCGACATGAACTTGCGCCCGCCCGGAACTTCGTCAAACTGCACCAGGATCGACTGGGTGTCGGGGTCCGCAGCCAGCCAGTCGATGACGTCGGGTAGATCGACATCAAGGCCGGCACCCAGATGCAGTGCCATCGAGAAGCCGATCCCCTTGCTGGCAGCGCGATCGAGCACGGCCGCCGCCACTGCCGTCGACTGCGCAACCAGGGCGATCTTGCCCGGCGCGATCGGCACGGGCGCGGCGCTGGCATTTAGTCCTCTGGCGGGGACGACAAGACCGCCGCTGCCCGGCCCGAGAACGCGCATCAGGTGCGGCCGGGCGGCTTCCAGTATGTCCTGGCGCGCCTTGGCGATCGCGCCGACGCTCATCTTCCGCCACAACCACGGGCCGACGATCGCCGCGCGGGTGCCACGGGCGCCGAGTTGCGCGATGATCGACGGCACCCGGTCGAGTGCAGCACAGATGATCGCCAGATCGGGCACGACATCGAGTTCGCCAATGCGCACATCGTTGCCCATCGGGAACAGCAGGCGCTTCCTCGCGCTGACCGCCACGACCGGTCCGTTGAATCCGCCTGCCGCGAGATTGGCCAGGACCACCTCGGCGTAGCGGCTCGGCTCGTCGGGTTCGGCGACCACCGCCACCGAGGCGGGGCGAAAGAGGAATTCGAGGTTGCGGACTGTCATGACTGCCTACGATCGATGTTCTCGCGGTCGCCCTGCCGGGCAATTTCCGCTGCGGCCCTGCCTGCCCGGGGTGGCCACGGCGTCAGTGTGCCACGTTCGCGACCACCGCCCAAATCTGTCGCCACAGCTCCGTGCGGACTTGCCGGAATCCAGCCCGGGGACAGGTGCGAGCCGTTCGCCACGACGCCAGGATCGATTTCATGCGCTTGCTGCGGTCGACCGCGGAAATCGGCCTGTTTCGCTCAGGGCCTGTCCAGCCAGAACAGCGCGGCGATCGTCTTGGCGTCGGTGATCTGACCATTCCACACGGCGGCCCTGGCCTCCGCCGGCGTCAGTTCGAGCACTTCGAGAAACTCGTTGTGGTCCAATTGCGTTTCTGCGGCACGACGCAGTCCGCGCGCCGCAAAGATCTCGATCCGCTCGTCCGAGTAGCCGATGCAGGGATGCATGACCCCTACGTACTCCCAGTCGCTCGCGATGTAGCCGGTCTCTTCCAGCAGTTCGCGGCGCCCGGTGTCGAGAATGGACTCGCCGGGGTCGATCTTGCCCGCCGGCAATTCCAGGAAGACCCGGCGCAGGGGGTAGCGGAACTGTCTTTCGAACAACAGCTTGCCGTTGTCGAGAAGGGCAAGAACGACGACCGCGCCGGGATGAACGACGTACTCGCGCATGGTCTCCCGCCCGTTGGGAAGACGCACCCTGTCCCTGCGCACGTCGAGCAGCGCGCCCTTGAACATGCTTTCGCTGGAGATCTCGGATTCGATGAGGTGGGTGTCGTGACTCATTTCAGGTTCCGGAAATGGAAACGCCCCGGATTTCGGGGCGCTTGCTGGTAGTGGCAGGAACGATCAGAGCGAGCGCAGCAGGGCATAGGCGCAGAGCGACATGAGCATCTGCGGAAAAATGCCGAGCAGTGCAACAGCGAGGCCGTTGGCGGAGACCAGGATGCGCATGTCCATGCCGGCGGTCAGCGGCAACGTGTCGGCGGGCGGGTCGAAGTACATCAGCTTGACGACACGCAGGTAGTAGAAGGCGCCGATCAGCGAGAAGAGGACCGCGACGACGGCCAGCCAGATGTAGCCGGCGGCGACGACCGCCTGCAGAACCGAGAACTTGGCGAAAAAGCCGACGAAGAACGGGATGCCGGCCATCGAGAACATCATCATCAGCATGATGCCGGCAAACCACGGACTGCGCTTGTTGAGGCCCTTGTAATCGTCGAGGTTTTCGGCTTCGAAACCGGCGCGCGCCATGAGCAGGATCATGCCGAAGGTGCCGGTCGTCATGACCACGTAGGCCAGCACGTAGAACATCGCCGAGCTGTAGGCATTGAGCGCATAGCGGGCGTCGCCGCCGACGATCCCGGTGACGATGCCGAGCAGCATGAATCCCATGTGCGAGATCGCCGAATACGCCAGCATGCGCTTGAGGTTGGTCTGGGCGATCGCCGCGAGATTGCCGACCGCCATCGACAGCACCGAGAGGATGACCAGCATCGCCTGCCAGTCCTGAGCCATGGTGATCATGCCGTTGACCAGCAGGCGCATGACGATCGCGAAGGCCGCCAGCTTCGGCGCGGAACCGATGAACAGGGTGACCGAGGTCGGCGCGCCGTGGTNGACGTCGGGGATCCACATGTGGAAGGGAACGACCCCCAGCTTGAAGGCCAGGCCGCAAACCAGGAAGACCAGACCGAATGCCAGCACGCCCTTGTTGACGCCACCGCCGTAGAGGCGTTCGGCAATGCCAGTGATTTCCAGGGTGCCGGTGGCGCCGTAGATCATCGACATGCCGTAGAGCAAGAGGCCGGAGGCCAGCGCGCCGAGGACGAAGTACTTCATCGCTGCTTCGGTCGAGACCGCGGATTCGCGGTTCATGGCGACCATCGCGTACAGCGAGAGCGAGAGCAGTTCCAGTCCGAGATAGATCGTCACGAAGCTGTTGGCGGAGATCATCACCATCATGCCGAGCGTCGCGAACAATGCCAGCACGTAGTATTCGCCCTTGTTCATCGCGTCGCGGTCGAGCACGTAGGCGCGCGAGTAGAACAGCACGACGATCACCGTCATGTATAGGAACATCTTCAGAAGGTCCGCCATCAGGTCGTCGACGAACATGTTGCTGAAGGTGTGAACGACATCGCCGGTGCTGGTGACCAACTGGATCACCGCACACGCCAGGAGGGTAAGCTGTGCGAGCGCGAAGGTGAGGGTGCGCCGACTGTCCTTGACCGTCAGATCGACAAGGAGGATGACCAGCGCCATGAACGCCAGGAAGAGTTCCGGGGCGGCGGGCAGGAGATCGGGGACAACGAAATTGTCGAACATGTCGGCTACCGGTTATTGAATCTTGCTGATGGCAACGTGACGCAGCAGGTCGTTGACCGACGCGTGCATGACTTCGGTGAAGGGCTGCGGGTATACGCCCATCCACAGGGTACAGAGGGCCAGCGCGCCGAGGATGGCAAACTCGCGCTTGTTGATGTCGGTCAGTTCGGCCACGTGATGATTGGCGACATCGCCGAAGATCACCCGCTTGTACATCCACAGGGTGTAGGCGGCGCCGATGACCATCGAACTGGCGGCGGCGAAGGCCACCCAGAAGTTGAACTTGACGGCGCCGAGGATGACCATGAATTCGCCGACAAACCCGGAAGTGGCCGGAAGGCCCGCATTCGCCATCGAGAACAGCATGAACAGCGCGGCGAACTTGGGCATGGTGTTGACCACCCCGCCGTAGTCGGCGATCTGCCGGCTGTGCACGCGGTCGTACATGACGCCGATGCAGAAGAACATGGCGCCCGAGACGAAGCCGTGCGACACCATCTGCACCAGCGCGCCTTCGATGCCCATGGCGCTGAACATGAAGAAGCCCAGCGTCACGAAGCCCATGTGGGCAATCGACGAGTAGGCGACCAGCTTCTTCATGTCGGCCTGGACCAGCGCGACGAAGCCGATGTGAACGACGGCGATCAGCGACAGTGCGATCACGAATCCGGACAGTTCGTGCGACGCGTCCGGCGCGATCGGCAGCGAGAAGCGCAGGAAGCCGTAGGCGCCGAGCTTCAGGGCGATGGCCGCCAGCACGATGGAGCCGCCGGTCGGGGCCTCGACGTGGGCGTCCGGCAACCAGGTATGCACCGGCCACATCGGCACCTTGACCGCGAACGCGATCAGGAAGGCGAGGAACAGCCAGATCTGCGCGCCGAGCGCCAGCGGCAGGGTATGCCATTCGAGGATCGAGAAGCTGCCATTGGACTGGATGAACAGGTACATCAGCGCCAGCAGGAACAGCAGCGAGCCGAAGAGCGTGTAGAGGAAGAACTTGAACGCCGCATAGACGCGATTCGGGCCGCCCCACACGCCGATGATCAGGTACAGCGGAATCAGCGAGGCTTCGAAGAAGACGTAGAACAGGACACCGTCAAGCGAGGTGAAGATGCCGTTCATCAGGCCCGACATGATCAGGAAGGCGGCATTGTATTGGGCAACCTTCTCCTTGATCACTTCCCAGCCGGCGGCGACGACAATGACGGTGATGAAGGCATTCAGAATGACAAAGAGCATCGAGATGCCGTCAACGCCGAGCTGGTAGTTGACATTGAAGCGCGGAATCCAGGTCTTCACCTCGAGGAACTGCATGCCGCCGTAGCCAGCATCGAACCCCGTCCACAGCGGAATGGTCACGAGGAAGCCGGCGATCGCGCCAATCAAGGCAAGCATCCGTGCCAGCGGCGCGTTCCGGTCGTTGCCGGTGAGCAACACGAGCAGCCCGGCAAAGATGGGGATCCAGATGGCGAAAGATAGCAGCGGGTAAGTCGACATGTTATTCCTTGCTTGTCTGCGAACTGTTCACGCTAAGCGCGGTTGAGCCACAGGGTCATCAGGACAAAGACACCGATGATCATGGTGAAAGCGTAGTGATAGACGTAACCGGTCTGCAAAGTCCGCGTTACCGACGCGATCATCGAGACGAGCCGGGCCGAGCCGTCCACGATGACCCCGTCGATCACGGCAACGTCACCGCCACGCCAGAAGGCCTTGCCGAGCAGACGCGCGCCGCCACCGAAGACCGCCTCGTTGAACTTGTCAANGTAGTACTTGTTGTCGAGCAGCATGTAGATCGCCGAAAAACGCCGCTGGATCGCCGCCGGGATGTCGGGGCGCTTCATGTAGAAGAACCAGGACAGCCCGACGCCGGCCAGCGCCAGGTAGAACGGCGGTGTCGAGAAGGCGTGGATGCCCATCGCGGCGGCACCGTGGAAGTGGCTGAGGAAGGTGGCGAGAGCCGGGTGAGCCTGCGCGTCGACGTGGATCACGCCCTTGAAGAAGTCGCCGGCAATCATTGGCCCGATGGCGATGTAGCCGATCACCAGCGACGGAATGGCCAGCAGCACCAGTGGCACGGTGACCACCCAGGGCGTTTCATGCGGCTTCTGACCCGGCGCCAGGCCATGATGATGGTCGTGGGCCACCTCCTCGTCATCGTGGTCGCCGTGATGCTCGTGGTGATGGGCATCGTCCGCCTTGCCGAAGCGCTCCTCGCCGTGAAAAACGAGGAAATACATGCGGAACGAGTAGAAGGCGGTAACGAAGACGCCTGCGAGCACAGCGAAGTAGGCGAAGCCGGCGCCCGGGATGTCAGAGAACTTCACGGCCTCGATGATCGAATCCTTCGAGTAGAAGCCCGACAGGAAGGGCGTGCCGATCAGCGCCAGCGACCCGATCAGCGAGGTGATCCAGGTGATCGGCATGTACTTGCGCAGGCCGCCCATGTTGCGGATGTCCTGGTCGTGGTGCATGCCGATGATCACCGAGCCGGCGGCGAGGAAGAGCAGCGCCTTGAAGAAGGCGTGTGTCATCAGGTGGAAGATCGCCACGGAATAGGCCGAGGCACCGAGCGCGACGGTCATGTAGCCGAGCTGCGACAGCGTCGAATAGGCGACGACGCGCTTGATGTCGTTCTGGATGATGCCGAGGAAGCCCATGAACAGGGCGGTGACCGCGCCAATGACGATGACGAAGGACAGCGCGGTGGTCGACAGCTCGAACAGCGGCGACATCCGGGCGACCATGAAGATGCCGGCGGTGACCATCGTCGCGGCATGGATCAGCGCCGATATCGGCGTCGGGCCTTCCATCGAGTCAGGCAGCCAGACATGCAGAGGGACCTGCGCCGACTTGCCCATGGCGCCGATGAACAGGCAGATGCAGGTGACGGTCATCAGCGAGACGGCCGCCCAGTCTCCGGTGGCCAACAGCGAGATCGTCGTGTTGGCGAATTCCGGAGCCTTCTTGAAGACAGTCGCGTAGTCGAGGGTGCCGAAGTGGGCAAGAATCAGGCCGATGCCGAGGATGAAGCCGAAGTCGCCGACGCGGTTGACCAGGAAGGCCTTCATGTTGGCGAAAATCGCCGTCGGGCGGGTGTACCAGAAGCCGATCAGCAGGTAGGAGACGAGGCCGACTGCCTCCCAGCCGAAGAAGAGCTGCATGAAGTTGTTGCTCATGACGAGCATCAGCATCGAGAAGGTAAACAGCGAGATGTAGCTGAAGAAACGGTTGTAGCCTGGATCGTCGTGCATGTAGCCGATGGTGTAGATGTGCACCATCAGTGAGACGAAGGTGACGACCAGCATCATCGTCGTCGTCAGCGAGTCAATCAGGAAGCCCACCTCGAAACGGTAGTCGCCGCTGGTCAACCAGGTGTNGACGGGGCCGTTGAAGGCGTGGCCGGCCTGAACATCCCTGAAGATGATCACCGACGCGACAAAGGCGATCGCAACACCGGCGATGGTCACGGTATGGGCGAACCAGCGCGGTATGACACGACAGAAGAGACCGGCGATCACGGCGCCGACGAGAGGCGCCAGGGGAACCAGGAGATAAAGCTTTTGCATTTCCATGTTTAACCCTTCAGGCTCCCCAGGTCATCCACGTGGATGCTCTTCAGGTTGCGGAACAGCACGATCAGGATGGCCAGGCCGATCGCCGATTCGGCGGCGGCCACGGTCAGAATGAAGAAGACGAAGATTTGCCCGGACAGGTCGCCCAGATAATGCGAAAAGGCCACGAAATTCATGTTGACCGCAAGCAGCATCAGTTCGATCGCCATCAGCAGGACGATCAGGTTCTTGCGGTTGAGGAAGATGCCGACAACGCTGATCGCGAAGAGAATCGCGCCGAGAACCAGGAAATGCGAGAGGGATAGAGTAAGCATTGGCGATCCTGTCTCAGTCCTTTTCCACAGGCATCTGCAATACGCGGACGCGATCCTTCGCCTTGACGAAGACCTGTTGATTCGGATTGGTGTACTTGGACTGCTTCGGACCGCGGTAGGTCAGGACGATCGCCGCGATCATGCCGACGAGCAGCACCAGTGACGCGAGCTCGAAGGGATAGACGAAGTCGGTGAACATCAGGGCGCCGATGGCCTTGGTATTGGAAACGCCGGCCGGCACCATGGCCTGCGCCGCGGGTACCTGAAAATACTTGCTGCCGAGAACCAGGCCCATTTCCATGACCATCAGAATCCCGAGTACGGCCCCGAGCGGAAGGTAGCTCCAGAACTCCTCGCGGATCCGGTCAAGGTTGATGTCGAGCATCATCACGACGAAGAGGAACAGCACCATGACCGCGCCGACATATACGAGAATGATCGCAATCGCCAGGAATTCGGCCTGAAGCAGCGCCCAGATGCCGCCGCAGGTGAAGAAGGCCAAGATCAGGTGCAACGCGGCGTGCACCGGATTGCGCGAGGTGATGACACGCAGGCTGGCGAAAATGAGGATTGCCGACAGGAAGAAGAAAACCAGGGTCTGAAAATCCATCTCTAGTACCTGTTATCGGTAAGGTGCATCTTGTTGGCGATCCTTGGCTATCTGCGCCTCGTAGCGGTCACCGTTGGCCAGCAGCATCGCCTTGGTGTAGTAGAGGTCGCCCCGGCGTTCGCCGTGATATTCGTAGATGCGGGTTTCGACGATCGCATCGACCGGACAGGCCTCCTCGCAGAAGCCGCAAAAATGCACTTGGTGAGATCGATGTCGTAACGGGTNGGTGCGCCGCGAGCCGTCGTCGCGCGGTTCCGCCTCGATGACGATGGCCATCGCCGGACAGATCGCTTCACAGAGCTTGCAGGCGATGCAGCGCTCCTCACCGTTCGGATAGCGACGCAAGGCATGCAATCCGCGGAAGCGTGCGCTCTGGGGAGTCTTTTCTTCAGGGTATTGAACCGTGATCTTGCGCGCAAAGAAGTACTTGCCGGTTACCGACAATCCCTTCAGCAACTCCTTGAGGAACAGGCTGTTGAAGACTTCCTTCATCGAACCCATCAATTTCTCCTCACTTCCAGATATTCAGCGGGGACATCATCCAGAGCCCGACCACCACAAGCCAAACCAGGCAGACGGGCAGGAATACCTTCCAGCCCAGCCGCATCAACTGGTCGAAACGGTAACGCGGGAAGGTCGCGCGGAACCAGAGGAACATGAAGAGGACCGCCGACATCTTGGCGAACAGCCAGATGATGCCGTCGGGCAGGAAGCCGACCGGTGACAGCCAGCCGCCAAGGAACAGGATCGACGTCAGCGCGGAAATCAGGATCATGTTCGCGTATTCGGCAAGGAAGAACAGCGCGAACGCCATGCCGGAATATTCGACATGGAAGCCGGCAACGATCTCCGACTCCCCTTCAGCCACGTCGAACGGCGCGCGATTGGTCTCGGCGACACCCGATATCAGGTNGACGATGAACATCGGGAACAGCGGCAACCAGTTCCATGACATCAGCCCAAGGCCCGATCCCGCGAAGCGTCCATGGTCCTGCGCGTTGACGATGTCGACCAGGTTGAGGCTGTTCGAAACCATCAGGACACAGATAAGCGAGAAGCCCATCGCGATTTCGTAGGACACCACTTGCGCGGTCGCGCGCATGGCCCCGAGGAAGGCATACTTGGAATTCGAAGCCCAGCCCGAGAGGATGATGCCGTNGACCCCCATCGATCCGATGGCCATGATGTAGAGGAGGCTGGCGTCGATGTTGGCGAGAACGAGCGTATCGGTGAACGGCACGACCGCCCAGACCGCGAGCGCCGGCGCAATGGCGAGCATCGGGGCGACCAGGAAGATTCCCTTGTTGGCCCCGGTGGGCAGGATGATTTCCTTGAGCAACAGCTTGAGACCGTCGGCGATCGGCTGGATCAAGCCCAGCGGACCGACACGGTTGGGTCCGATGCGCACCTGCATGTAGCCGATGACCTTGCGCTCGAAATAGGTCAGGTAGGCCACGGCCAGCATCAGCGGCGCGACGATCAGGACGATCTTGACAAGGGTCCACACGGCAGGCCAGATGCCGCCGAAAATCCCTTGTCCGAAGTTCATCAGTGCGTCCATTTATGCACGCTCCACGGAAATCGGGTCGAACATGCCGCCCAGCGCAGCCGTACTGGAATGCGCCGCAGCGACGCGGACGCACCCGACCGGCACTGTATTGTCGGCCCTGGCCACCAGCACGACCTCGCCTTGCCCTTGCTTCACCCGCACCTTGTCATCGGCAGCAACGCCGATCTCGGCGAGCGTCCGGGTATTGATTCGCGCGACCGGCGCGATCGCGTCGGCCGTCTGCTGCAAGGCCGGCGCCCGCCGCGCCAGGGGATCGGCGAAATTGATCGGCACATCGGCTATCCGCTGCAACTGGCTCCCTGCCGCCGGCAGCGAGACGGAAACGCCCTTGAGGCCGTTATCGAGACCGGAGACGAATTCGCCGCAATTGCCAAGCACTTCATCGCGTACCGCTTCACTCGACTCGTAGGAAAAACCGTCGAGGTTCAGCACATTGCCGAGCACACGCAGCACCTTCCATGCCGGACGCGAGTCGCCACGCGACTTGACCACGCCGTTGAAACCCTGAACACGTCCCTCGATGTTGACGAAGGTGCCAGCGGTTTCGGTGAATGGTGCGATCGGCAGCATCACATCGGCGTATTCGAGAGCCGGCGCCTGCTTGAAAGCGGACATGCAGACCACCAGGCTGGCCTGCATCAGCGCGGCCACGGCAGCTTGCGGGTTGCCACAATCGAGTTCCGGCTCGATGCCCATGAGCACGTAGGCCTTGCGCGGCTGCCGAAACATCTGGCTGGCGTTGGCGCCCGAAGGCAGGGCTCCGGCCACATGGCCGCCCACCACGTTGGCCGCTTCGCCGAGGAAGCCGACCGTGGCACCCGTCAGCTTGCCAAGTTCAAGAGCCAGTGCATGCAGTTGCGTCGCGTCAGCCGACTGGGTGACGACGTTGCCGAGGAAGATCGCGCTCTTGTTGCCATCGACCAGGCTCCCGGCAATCTTCTTGCTGGCCTCGTCGGGGCTGATGCCGTCGAGACCGGCCGGAACGGCGGCACCCATCAGTCCGGCCGCTGCCTTGACGATCGCCGCCAGCGCGCGGGCCAACTGCGATGGCGCCACTGCAAGGCTTTCATTCAGGTCGATCAACTGGTCGTCGGCCGCCACCGACAGCATGCTGACCTTGGCATATTTCTTCGCCGCCTGGCGCAACCGCTGGGCTATCAGCGGATGGTCCTTGCGCAGGAAGGACCCGACGACGAGCGCCGCGTCCAGATCGGCAATCTCGGCGAGACGGAGCCCCAGCCAGGGAATACCGGCACGCCTGAAGTCGCTGCCGAAATCGCTCTGCCGCAGGCGGAAATCGATGTTGCCGCTGCCCAGGCCTTTCATGATCTTGCCCAGGAGGAACATCTCTTCGAGAGTCGCACTGGGAGCAGCCAAGGCCGCCAGCGCATCGCCGCCATGCTCGCGGGCGACATCCCTGAGGCCATGCGCGACATAGTCCAGGGCAACGTTCCAGTCGACCTCGCGCCACTGGCCGCCCTGCTTGACCATCGGCTTCGTCAGGCGCTCGTCGGAATTGAGCGCCTGATAGGCGAAGCGCTCCTTGTCCGAGATCCAGCATTCATTGACCGCTTCGTTTTCGCGCGGCAGAACGCGCATCACGTTGTCGTGCTTGACCTGAATGACCAGATTGGCGCCCACCGAGTCATGCGGACTCACCGACCTGCGGCGCTGCAACTCCCAGGAGCGCGCGGTGTAACGGAAGGGCTTGGAGGTCAGCGCGCCGACCGGGCACAGGTCGATCATGTTGCCCGACAATTCCGAGTCGACCGTGCGGCCGAGGAAAGTGGTGATCTCGGAATGCATGTTGCGGTTGGCCATGCCGAGTTCCATGATGCCGGCGATTTCCTGACCGAAGCGGACACAACGGGTGCAGTGAATGCAGCGACTCATTTCCTCCATGGAGATCAGCGGACCGACATTCTTGTGGAAGACGACGTGCTTCTCTTCGGTATAACGGCTCTTCATCGGCCCGTAGCCGACCGACATGTCCTGCAACTGGCACTCGCCGCCCTGATCGCAGATCGGACAATCCAGCGGGTGATTGATCAGCAGGAATTCCATCACCCNCTNTTGTGCCTTGATCGCTAGGTCGGAGTGGGTGAAAACCTTCATGCCATTGGTCACCGGCGTCGCGCAGGCGGGCAACGGCTTTGGCGCCTTTTCCACCTGCACGAGACACATGCGGCAGTTGGCGGCAATCGAAAGTTTCTTGTGGTAGCAGAAGTGCGGAATGTGAACCCCGACCTGCTGCGCGGCATCCATCACCGTGCTGCCATCGGGCACTTCCGCTTTCTTGCCGTCGATTTCGATTTCTAGCATGTCGCTACCTTGTAGCCAGTTCTTTCGTATCTATCGCGTGAAAGGTTTCGTTCAGGAATGAACCTTGTGGAAACCACTGCCTGCCCACTGAACGTCCCGCGGTACAAGACAGGTCTTGTGTTCAATGTGGTACTCGAATTCACTGCCGAAATGCTTGAGGAAGCTCTGCACCGGCAGCGCCGCGGCATCGCCGAGGGCACAGATGGTGCGCCCCATGATGTTGCCCAGCACGCTGTTCAGCAGATCCAGATCCCCGGGCCTTCCCTGACCGGTTTCGATCCGATGCACGACCTTGTACATCCAGGCCGTACCTTCGCGGCACGGCGTGCACTGGCCGCACGACTCCTCGTAGTAGAAGAAGGAGAGGCGTTCCAGCGCCTTGACCATGCATACCGTTTCATCCATGACGATCACCGCCCCGGAGCCGAGCATCGAGCCAGCCTTGCTGATCGAGTCATAGTCCATCGTGGTTTCCATCATCACGGCACCGGGCACCACGGGAGCCGACGATCCGCCGGGAATGACCGCCTTGAGCTTGCGCCCGCCACGCATCCCGCCGCACATCTCGAGCAGGGTGGAAAACGGCGTACCCAAGGGGATTTCATAGTTGCCCGGGCGATTGACATGGCCGGAAACCGAGAACAGCTTGGTGCCGCCGTTGTTGGGTTTGCCAAGATTGAGAAACTCCTCGCCACCCATCTTCAGAATGAACGGGATTGACGCGAAGGTTTCGGTGTTGTTGATCGTCGTCGGCTTGCCATAGAGACCGAACGATGCCGGGAACGGCGGCTTGAAGCGCGGCTGCCCCTTCTTGCCTTCGATCGACTCGAGGAGTGCGGTCTCCTCGCCGCAGATGTAGGCACCGTAGCCATGGTGGGCGAACAGTTCGAAATTGAAGCCCGAACCGAGAATGTTCTGGCCGATCAGGCCGGCGGCACGCGCTTCGTCGAGCGCCTCCTCGAAACGCTCGTAGAGTTCCCAGATTTCACCATGCACATAATTGTAGCCGCGGTTGGCACCCATGGCGTAGCCAGCGATCGCCATGCCCTCGATGACCGAATGCGGATTGAAGCGCATGATGTCGCGGTCCTTGAAGGTTCCCGGCTCGCCTTCATCGGTATTGCAGACGACGTACTTGTCTCCCGGGAAGGAGCGTGGCATGAAAGACCATTTCAGACCGGTCGGGAAGCCGGCCCCGCCGCGCCCGCGGAGGACGGACTTCTTGACCTCGCTGATCACCTCCTCCTGGGACATCCCGCTTTCCAGGATGCGCCGCAACTGCTTGTAGCCGCCACGGGCGACGTAATCCTTGAGGCGCCATGTCCTGTCGCCGTCAAGGCCTTCCATCAGGACACCGTTGATCGAACCGAGCATGGCCATTATTCGCACTCCTCCAGCAGCTTGTCGATCTGCTCCGGATGCATGTGGCAGCACATGCTGCGGTTGTTAACGATCATCACCGGCGCATCGCCGCAGGCACCCATGCACTCACCCTCTTTCAGGGTGAACTTGCCGTCAGCGGTGGTTTCCCCGTAGCCGATGCCGAGCTTCTCCTGCACGTATTTCCCGGCATGATAACCACCGGACAGCGCGCAGGGCAGATTGGTACAGACCGTAATCTTGTACTTGCCGACCGGCTTGAGGTCATACATGTTGTAGAAGGTGGCAACTTCATACGCTGCGATCGGCGGCATGCCCAGATACGCAGCCACCGCCTCGATGGCTTCGGGAGGCAACCAGCCCTTTTCCTGCTGGGCATGCGCGAGACAGGCCATGACCGCCGACTGTGTCTGGTCGGCAGGATACTTGGCGATCTCGCGGTCGAATTTCTTGAGGGTCTCAGCGGCAAACATCAGCGGTCGATCTCGCCAAAAACAACATCCTGGGAACCGATAATCGTCACGACGTCGGCAATCATGTGGCCGCGCGACATCTCGTCCATGCCCGCGAGGTGCACATAGCCCGGCGGCCGGATCTTCAGGCGGTACGGCTTGTTGGCGCCGTCGGAGATGACATAGATTCCGAACTCGCCCTTGGGATGCTCGACGGCGGCATACACTTCACCGGGCGGAACGTGGATCCCCTCGGTAAACAATTTGAAATGGTGAATCAACTCTTCCATGTTCGACTTCATGCCCTCGCGGGGCGGCGGGGCCACCTTGTGGTTGTCAGTGATCACCGGCCCGGGGTTCTTGCGCAACCAGTCGATGCACTGCCTTATGATCCGATTCGACTGAAGCATCTCCTCCATGCGTACAAGATAGCGATCATAGCTGTCGCCATTGACGCCGACCGGTATGTCGAAATCGACCTTGTCGTAGGCTGCATAAGGTTGCTTCTTGCGCAAGTCCCAGGCGATTCCGGAACCGCGCAGCATCGCGCCAGTGAAGCCCATCTGCTTGGCGCGCTCCGGTGCCACGACGCCGACGTTGACCAAGCGCTGCTTCCAGATCCGGTTGTCGGTCAGCAGCGTGTGGTACTCGCCATGGTAGGTCGGAAAACGATGCGTGAAATCCTCGAGGAAGTCGAGCAACGTCCCGCTACGGTTCTCGTTCTTTTCGCTGGCCTTCTTCGCACTGGTCCAGGTCGACTCCTGGTACTGTGGCATTCTGTCGGGAAGATCGCGGTNGACCCCGCCCGGACGATAGTAGGCAGCATGCATGCGGGCACCCGAGACTGCCTCATACACGTCCATCAGATCCTCGCGCTCGCGGAACGTGTACAGCGCCATCGTCATCGCCCCGACGTCCAGCGCATGGCAGCCGATCCACAGCAGATGGTTGAGTATGCGCGTGACTTCGTCGAACATCGTCCGGATGTACTTGCCACGGATCGGGACATCGACGTCGAGCAGGCGCTCGATGGCCATGCAGTACGCATGCTCGTTGCACATCATCGACATGTAGTCGAGACGGTCCATGTAGGGTACCGACTGCACCCAGGTCCGGGTTTCCGCCAGCTTCTCCGTTGCCCGATGAAGCAAACCGATATGCGGATCCGCGCGCTGGACAACCTCGCCGTCAAGTTCCAGGACCAAGCGCAACACGCCGTGCGCAGCCGGATGCTGCGGACCGAAATTGAGCGTGAAATTGCGGATATCAGCCATGAGCGGGATCCCCGTAGGTGTCTTCGCGCACAATGCGCGGCGTGTTCTCGCGGGGCTCGATGGTCACCGGCTGGTAGATGACGCGAGCCTGATCCGGGTCATAGCGCATTTCGACATGTCCCGAGATGGGAAAGTCCTTGCGGAACGGATGCCCTATGAAACCGTAATCCGTGAGGATACGGCGCAGGTCGTCATGGCCGACGAAGGCGATGCCATAGAGGTCGAACGCCTCACGCTCAAACCAGTTAACGCTCTTCCACACCCCGGTTACCGAATCCACAGCGGGAAAGTCGTCATCCTCGGCAAAAACCCGGACACGCAGGCGCCAGTTGTGAGTGACCGACAGCAGGTGCGAAACCACGGCAAAGCGGCGGCCAGACCACCTTCCATCCCCATAAGTCGAATAGTCAANCCCGCAGAGATCCATCAGCTCTTCGAAGCCGAGATCGGGTTCGTCACGCANGGAGGTCATCACCGCGAGATAGTCGGCGGCAGCAACTTCAATCGTCAACTCGCCGAGGGCAAGCTTGAATGCCTTCAACTTGTCCCCGAAGTGCGTCTTAAGGTTGTGGCTAAGCGTTTCCAGCTTGGCGGACATAGCGAATCAGCCTCGGCAATNTAACGTGCGATGGTATTGGTGCGGCGAATCTTGTTCTGCAACTGGATGATNCCCGTAAATCAGCGCCTCGGCTGTCGGCGGGCAGCCCGGCACATAGATATCGACCGGAACGATGCGGTCGCAGCCGCGCACCACCGAATAGGCGTAATGGTAGTAGCCCCCGCCATTTGCGCAGGAGCCCATGGAGATCACCCAGCGCGGCTCGGGCATCTGGTCGTAAACCTTGCGCATGGCGGGCGCCATCTTGTTGGTCAGCGTCCCGGCGACAACCATGACATCTGACTGGCGCGGGCTTGGCCTGAAGACAATGCCGAAGCGGTCGAGGTCATAGCGCGCGACGCCCGCGTGAATCATTTCGATAGCGCAACAGGCCAGACCGAAGGTCATCGGCCACATCGACCCGGTCCGCATGTAATTGATCAGCTTGTCGGCCGTCGTCGTGACAAAGCCTTCCTGGAGGACGCCTTCAATACCCATGATCGAGTCCTATTCCCATTCAAGCGCGCCCTTGGCCCAGGCATATACATAGCCAATGACCAGAACGGCAACGAAGACCAGCATCTCGATAAATCCGAAGACCTTTATCGATTCCGCCGCAACGATATCCTTGAAAATCGTCGCCCAGGGAAACAGGAAGGCGATTTCCAGATCGAAAAGGATGAAGAGGATTGCAATAAGGTAATAGCGCACATCGAATTTCATGCGCGCATCCTCGAAGGCTTCGAAGCCGCATTCGTAGGGAGAGAGCTTCTCGGGGTCCGGACGACTGGGCGCAAGCATGAATCCCATCGCAACCGGCAAGACGCCGACCGCGATCCCCACCAGAACGAACATCAGAATAGGAAAGTAGTTTTCCATCATCCGCCGCCAGTATTCAGTTTCTTGTACGAAACAGCGCGCCTTTCAGCCACTGCCCCCATTTTGGTGCCGACGGCGAGACTCGAACTCGCACAGCTCGCGCCACTACCCCTCAAGATAGCGTGTCTCCAATTCCACCACGTCGGCACTGATTTTTGGCCATCCCGGCGAGAGACCAAGCCGGGAAATCCACCCTTCGTTACTTCGGAATATCCTTTGCCTTGGAACCAGCCTCCGCAGGCACCGCAGGCGGCTCACCGCCCATGGCTGCAGGCTGTGAAACCGCTTGGGATTGTACCGTTTCCTGCATCACACTGCCAGCCGTTTTTGGCTTCAGCGAGGCAACATAGGCCAGACTCAGGCTGGTCACGAAAAACACGGCAGCTAGGACAGCGGTCGTCCGGCTGAGAAAATTGGCCGAACCGGTTGCCCCGAACAGGCTACCGGAGGCACCGCTACCAAACGCAGCCCCCATGTCCGCCCCCTTGCCATGCTGCATCAGCACAAGGCCGATAATCGCCAGCGCCACCAGAATGTGGACCGTCAAGAGAAGAGAAAATACCCAGTTCATGTTTCCGCCTATCAGTTTGCCGCCAGGCAAATCTCAAGAAAGTCCCCGGCACTCAGTGCCGTCCCGCCAATCGGGCCACGATCGCCTTCCGCCGGAGCCAGCCGCCCGGCAGGACTCTGCGGCGTCTTGCGCATCTGCGGGGGTTCCGATGGGTGAAAAACCGAAAAATTATAGCCGGCAGGCAGTCAATGGGTCAAGGAACCCCAGACCCTGCTGCCTCATTGCCCGGCCTCACGTACCGCCCTGGCAAGGTCCTCGGCCGCCTCAAGGACCTCAGTGGCGTCCTCGCCCTCCACCATGACCCGCAGCAGGGGCTCTGTGCCGGAAGCGCGCAGCAGGACGCGCCCCTNGCCGGACAGCCGATTCTCGATTTCCTCCCGCGCCCCGCGAATCGAAGCGTTTTCCTGCCAGGGAAAGCCCTTGACCATGGGCACGTTGATCAGCTTCTGCGGGTAGAGTTCCAGATCTCCCAGCAAGCTGGCCAGGTCGCCGTCAGACTCCCTCAATGCCGCCAGCACCTGCAGGGCAGCGACCGTACCATCCCCGGTGGTGTGGCGATCGAGAGCGATGATATGCCCCGAGTTCTCGCCGCCGTAGGTCCAGCCCCTTTCCTGCAGCATCTCGAGGACGTAGCGGTCACCCACGGCCGCCCGCGCGAACGGAATGTCCAGCCTGCCCAGGGCATGCTCGAGCGCCAGATTGGTCATCAGCGTTCCGGCAACACCCCTGACCTGCCCGTGTTTGGCCCGATTCCGGACAATCGCGTAGAGCAGCTGATCGCCATCGTAGAGCTTTCCCCTCGCGTCGACCATCTGAAGGCGGTCGGCATCGCCGTCGAGAGCGATACCGAGGTCAGCGCCTTCGGCGAGGACGGCCGCGCACAAGGCCCTAGGCGCCGTCGCGCCGAATCCGTCGTTGATGTTCAGGCCGTTGGGCTGGGCACCGATCGCAACCACATCCGCCCCGAGTTCATGGAAGACGTCCGGTGCCGTATGGTACGCAGCGCCGTGCGCACAATCGACGACGATCCTCAGGCCGCGCAGGTCGAGATCGTTGGGGAACGTGCTCTTGCAGAATTCGATGTAACGGCCCCGCGCATCACCGATCCGCTTGGCCCGCCCGAGATCGGCCGCCGCCACGCAAACCATCGGTTGATCGATGACCTCCTCGATGGCGTGTTCGACATCATCCGGCAGCTTGGTGCCCTGCGCCGAGAAGAACTTGATGCCATTATCGTAATAGGGGTTGTGTGAGGCAGAGATCACGGCGCCCGCCTGCAGGCGTAACGCCCGGGTCAAATAGGCGACTGCCGGCGTCGGTATCGGCCCGACCAGAGAGACATCGACACCGGCGGCCGAGAATCCGGCCTCCAGCGCGGCTTCCAGCATGTACCCGGAAAGCCGGGTGTCCTTGCCGATCAGGACCGCAGGGCGGTCGCCCTCCGGCATCGTGGTGCGTTCGAGCAGCACCTTGCCCGTCGCGTACCCGAGGCGCATCACGAAATCAGGCGTGATCGGCGCTTGTCCGACATGTCCACGCACCCCGTCGGTGCCAAAGTATTTCCTGCTCANTTGCCACTCTCCCTCTTCGATTGCCGCCAGAACTGCCAGCGCGTCGCTGGTGTCCGCAACATCATGTACGCGCAATATTTTCGCACCTTTCAGCGCCGCGAGGATCGCCGCGGCAATGCTGGCCGCCAACCGCTGCTCGACCGGCCGGCCGGTAATGGCGCCCAGCATCGATTTCCGCGAGATCCCGACCAGTATCGGCAAGTCATTGACGCCGGTTGCGGTCAACGTCCGGAAAAGCGCGATATTGTGTTGCAGGCTCTTGCCGAAACCGAACCCCGGATCGAGAACCAGACGGCAATCGTCGATCCCGGCCACGCGAGCAGCCGCAACACGCGCTGCCAGAAACTCGCGGACTTCGTGGACCACATCGCCGTATGCCGGCGCGTCCTGCATCGTTCCCGGCTTCCCCTGCATGTGCATCAGGCATACGGCACAGTCGCTGGCCGCGACTGCAGCCATCGCCTCGGGGTGCCTGAGGGCGCTGATGTCGTTGATCATCGAGGCTCCGGCGGCGAGCGCGGCACGCATGACGGCCGGCTTGCAGGTGTCGACGGAAACCGGCACGCCCCAGCCTACGATCTCCCGAAGGACCGGAAGCAGGCGCCGCAACTCCTCGTCTTCGGGCGTCGGAATGGCCCCGGGCCGCGACGACTCGGCGCCGATGTCGAGAATGTCCGCGCCGGAGTCAAGCTGGTGCCGGGCATGGCGTATGGCGCGATCAACGTCNNCGACCCCATGCCGTCGCCCGAGAACGAATCCGGCGTGAGATTGACGATGCCCATGATCAGCGGGCGCTCGAGGGGCAGCCGGAAGCCGCCGCAGTGAAGGTCAGACATGGCAGAAATGAAAAACCGGGACCTGAAGTCCCGGCTTTTCCATGAAGCGCGCCAATCAGACGGTCGCCGGCGCGCTTGGCTCGGCACCCGGCGAATCGTTTGGCGCAGACGGACGTGAAGCGCTCTGCGAAGGCTTCGGCTGACGCGGCGGCTTGCCGGCCATGATGTCGTCGATCTGCTCGGAATCGATGGTTTCCCACTCGAGGAGAGCGTGCGCCATCGCTTCGACCTTGTCGCGGTTCTCTTCCAGCAGCTTGCGCGCCAGCGCGTACTGCTGGTCGACGATGCGGCGGATCTCGGCGTCGACCTTCTGCATCGTCGCCTCGGAAACGTTCTTGTGCTGCGTTACCGAGCGGCCGAGGAAGACCTCGCCTTCGTTCTCGCCGTAGACCATGACGCCGAGATCGGACATGCCGTAGCGGGTGACCATGTCGCGCGCCATCGCGGTGGCCCGCTCGAAATCGTTGGAGGCGCCGGTCGTCATCTGGTTCATGAACAGTTCTTCGGCAATGCGCCCGCCGAAGAGCACGGCGATGCGGCTCATCAGGTATTGCCGGTCGTACGAATAGCGATCCTCCTCCGGCAACTGCATGGTCAGCCCGAGGGCACGGCCACGCGGAATGATCGTGACCTTGTGCACCGGATCGGACTTCGGCATCAGCTTGGCGATGACGGCGTGTCCGGATTCATGGTAGGCCGTATTGCGTTTCTCTTCCTCGGACATGACCATGCTGCGACGCTCGGTGCCCATCATGATCTTGTCCTTGGCCTTCTCGAAATCCTCCATGTCAACCAGGCGCTTGTTGCCGCGCGCGGCGAACAGCGCGGCTTCGTTGACCAGATTGGCGAGATCGGCACCGGAGAAACCGGGCGTACCGCGGGCGATGATGTCGGCCCTTACGTCTCCGGCGATCGGCACCTTGCGCATGTGCACCTTGAGGATCTCCTCGCGGCCGCGAATGTCGGGCAGCGGCACGACGACCTGGCGGTCGAAACGGCCCGNGCGCAGCAGCGCCGGGTCGAGGATGTCCGGACGGTTGGTCGCGGCGATGACGATGATGCTGGCGTGGCCTTCGAAGCCATCCATTTCGACGAGCATCTGGTTCAGCGTCTGTTCGCGCTCGTCGTTGCCGCCACCGAGACCGGCACCGCGATGGCGGCCGACCGCATCGATTTCGTCGATGAAGATGATGCACGGCGCATGCTTCTTGGCGTTCTCGAACATGTCGCGGACGCGCGCGGCACCGACGCCGACGAACATCTCGACAAAATCGGAACCGGAAATCGAGAAGAACGGTACCTTGGCCTCGCCGGCGATGGCCCTGGCGAGCAATGTCTTGCCGGTACCCGGGTTGCCAACCATGAGCACCCNCTTGGGAACGTGGCCGCCGAGCTTCTGGAACTTGGAGGGGTCGCGCAGGAAATCAACCAGTTCCTGCACTTCCTCCTTGGCTTCGTCGCAGCCAGCGACGTCGGCGAAGGTCACCGTATTCTGGGCCTCGTCGGTCATCCGCGCGCGCGACTTGCCGAACGAGAACGCCCCTCCCTTGCCGCCACCCTGCATCTGGCGCATGAAGAACACCCAGACGCCGATCAGCAAGAGCATCGGGAACCAGCTGACGAAGATGTTCATCAGGAACGAGGGTTCCTCCTCGGGCTTGGCCTCGACCTTGACACCATTCTTGAGCAGATCGGACACCATCCAGAGATCGGGCGGCGCATAGGAGGTGATGCGTTTGCCCTCGGTGGTCGTCCCCTTCAGCGTGCGGCCCTCGATGAGCACTTTGGTGATGTGCCCCTGCTTCACTTCATCGAGGAACTGCGAGTATTCCATCGAATTCTGCGCGACCTGGCGGGTACTGAATTGATTGAATACCGTCATCAGCACGAGCCCGATGACCATCCAGATTGCCAGATTTTTGAACATGTTGTTCAAGCTTGCTCTCCTTTGACAGCGTCGAGCGACAAAGACGCCATTTTATACACAACTTCAGCGCAGCACACTGCCGAGCAGATAAAGCTCTGCGCTCCTGTCGCGCGACGCATCCGGCTTGCGCACCACAACCGTCCGGAAGGCTTCGCGCATCGAACGGAGGAATGCCTCGTAATCCGTCCCCTGAAAAACTTTGACCAGGAAAGCACCTTGAGGTTGCAAATGCGCCTTGCAGAACTCCAGGCCAAGTTCGGCGAGGTGCATGATGCGCGCCTGATCGACGAGGGGCACTCCTGACATATTGGGGGCCATGTCGGACATTACAAGTCCCACCGGGCGCCCGGCCAGCATTTTCTCCAGCCTCGACAGAGTCCCGTCCTCGCGGAAATCGCCCTGAATGAAAGCGACGCCAGCGATCGGCTCCATTTCCAGCAGGTCGACGGCGACCACGAGACCGTCTGCGCCCACCCGCCTGGCAGCCACCTGCGACCAGCCGCCGGGGTCGCTCCAAGATCCACCACGACTTCGCCGCTTCGCAGCAGCTTGTCCCTGTCGTCGATTTCCATGAGCTTGAACGCGGCCCGCGAACGCCAGCCCTCCTTCCTTGCGAGCTGGACGTATGGGTCATTCACATGCTCGCGCATCCACGCCTTGCTGGTCCTGGTTCTAGCCATTCGATAAAATGCCGGTTTCGAGAGGTTTACTATGCTGCAATTATCGTCTGCCGCGCTCCGGGAAATGCGCGCGCGTGCCCATGCCCTGAATCCCGTTGTCTCGATTGCCGAAAAAGGCCTCAGCGCGGCGCTTCTCAAGGAGATCGACGCCAACCTTAATGCTCACGAGTTGATCAAGATTCGCGTCACGGCGACAGTCGCGAGGTCCGCATCGCCCATCTCGAAAAGATCTGCAGCGAACTCGGCGCCGCCCCCGTCCAGCATATCGGCAAACTGCTGGTGGTTTACCGCCCTGCCCCAGCCCGGGCTGCTACGGTCAACGCCCCGGAAGCGCCAATTCGCGCCGACCGGCAGTCACGCCGCGCAAGACCAAGCGCAGTTTTCAGGCCTGATCAGCGCAGGCCACGGTTCGCCCAGACCAC
The DNA here is from genome assembly GCA_013693915.1 of Dechloromonas sp. Classification (GTDB taxonomy): domain Bacteria; phylum Pseudomonadota; class Gammaproteobacteria; order Burkholderiales; family Rhodocyclaceae; genus Azonexus. The sequence goes on from CP059264.1 coordinate 3,098,907, forward strand.
CACCCACAACCCCAGCGCACTCTGCAGCAGATAGAGAATGCTGGAGATTCCGTGCCACGCGGCGAAGCGGTCGCGCAACACGCTCTCCATTACTTCGCGCGGCAGGGCATCGGCCTTGAGCTGGGCCAGCAGCGGCTGGATCCCGAACTGGCTGGCGGCAGCCGCCAGTGCCATCAGCAACACCAGCCAGAAGACGGCACGCCGGAATGCCAGCCCGCGGAAGCGGGCAACCAGGAACAGGAGCAGGTAGGCCGCGCTGCCGAGGCCGACCCAGCCGATCAGCGAGAACAGCTTCCCGGCCACCAGTCCGGCAAGCTGGCGGTCGCCCAGGCTCGAAAAGAGAACCGGCGCGACCATGTAGCCGATCGCCCACATCCCGCCCACCCACAGGGTGATCGCCACGAGATAGAGGGCTTCGGACAGTCTGCGCAAGGCGGATCACTCGTAGCGGACGTCGATGATTTCGAATTCGCGAATCCCGCCGGGCGCCTGAACCTGGGCGATGTCGCCGGCGTACTTGCCGATCAGCGCACGCGCCATCGGCGACCCGAACGAAAGCTTGCCCAGCTTGATGTCGGCCTCGTCCTCGCCAACGATCTGGTAGGTCACGGCGTCACCGGACTCCTGATCCTCGAGGTCGACGGTGGCCCCAAAGACGCAGCGGCCGTCGGCATCGAGCAGCGCCGGGTCGATGATCTGGGCATTGGACAACTTGCCCTCGAGATCCTTGATGCGTCCTTCGAGAAAGCCCTGGCGTTCCTTGGCGGCATCGTATTCGGCATTTTCGGACAGGTCGCCATGCGAACGCGCTTCGGCAATCGCCGCAACCACTTTCGGACGCTCGATCGTCTTCAGGCGCTGCAACTCCTCGCGCAGCTTCGCGGCGCCGGCAACAGTCAAAGGAACCTTACTCATCGTTCATTCCGGCAAAGGCCGACCGCCGGCACGCGACAGCGCGGCCCGACGTTCGGGGTTGGTCTCAGTGGAGCTGCGCGTGCAGCGTCTGGATCGGATAGACGACCAGTTCGCCAAGGCTGCGGATTCCCTCTGCCGCCGCCTCGGCGCCCCAGATCGTCGTATACATCGTAACCCGGGCCTGCAGTCCGGAGGTCCGGATCGAACGCGAGTCGTTGATCGCCAGTCGCTTCTCCTCGACCGTGTTGATGATCAGCGAGATTTCGTCGTTCTTGATCATGTCCACGATGTGCGGGCGGCCTTCGGTCACCTTGTTGACCTGCTGCACCGGCAGGCCGGCGACCTGGAGCGCATGCGCCGTGCCACGCGTCGCCACCAGCTGGAACCCGGCTTCGCCCAGATGGCGCGCAATCTCGACCGCCTTCGGCTTGTCACCGTCCTTGACCGACAGGAAGACCCTGCCCGACGACGGCAGCCTGACGCTGGCCGCCAGCTGAGACTTGACGAAGGCTTCGGCGAACGTCGTGCCAACGCCCATGACTTCCCCGGTCGACTTCATTTCCGGGCCGAGAATGGTGTCGANCCCGGGGAACTTGACGAAGGGGAAGACCGCTTCCTTGACCGAGAAATACGGTGGAATCACTTCCCGGGTCACGCCCTGATCCCTGAGGCTGCGGCCCGCCATGCAACGTGCCGCGATCTTGGCCAACTGGAGACCGGCGGCCTTGGAAACGAAGGGCACGGTGCGCGAGGCGCGCGGGTTGACCTCAAGCACGTAGATCTCGTGATCCTTGATCGCGAACTGCACGTTCATCAAGCCGCAGACGTTCAGCGCCTTGGCCATCAGCCGGGTCTGGCGGCGCAACTCGTCCTGCACCGCCTGGCTCAGCGAGTAAGGCGGCAACGAGCAGGCGGAGTCGCCGGAATGCACGCCGGCCTGTTCGATGTGCTCCATGACGCCACCGATGATGACCTCTTCGCCATCGGACAGCGCATCGACATCCACCTCGCAAGCGTCGTTGAGGAAGCGGTCGAGGAGCACCGGCGAATCGTGCGAAACCTTGACCGCCTCGCGCATGTAGCGCTCTAGATCCTTCCGCTCATGGACGATTTCCATGGCCCGGCCGCCGAGCACGTAGGACGGGCGGACGACCAGCGGGTAGCCGATCTCGGCGGCGAGGCGCAGCGCCTCGTCCTCGGTGCGCGCCGTGCGGTTGGGCGGCTGCCTGAGGCCGAGTTCATTCAGCAGCTTCTGGAAGCGCTCGCGGTCCTCGGCGATGTCGATCGATTCCGGCGTCGTGCCGATGATCGGCACGCCGTTGGCCTCCAGCGCCAGCGCCAGCTTGAGCGGGGTCTGGCCACCGTACTGGACGATGACGCCGAGCGGCTTCTCGACGGCGACGATCTCGAGCACGTCTTCGAGTGTCAGTGGCTCGAAGTAGAGGCGGTCCGACGTGTCGTAGTCGGTCGAGACGGTCTCCGGGTTGCAGTTGACCATGATCGTCTCGTAGCCGTCCTCGCGCATCGCCATCGCCGCATGCACGCAGCAGTAGTCGAACTCAATGCCCTGGCCGATGCGGTTCGGACCGCCGCCCAGGACCATGATCTTCTTCCTGTCGGTCGGATTGGCCTCGCACTCGTCCTCGTAGGTCGAATACATGTAGGCGGTATCGGTCGCGAACTCGGCGGCGCAGGTGTCGACGCGCTTGTACACCGGGCGGACGCCAAGCGCATGGCGGCGCTCGCGAACCGCCGTCTCGCTGGTCCGGGTCAGATGGGCGACGCGACGGTCGGCAAATCCCTTGCGCTTCAGGTAACGCAACTCTTCCGCGGTCAACGTCGCCAGGTCGCGCTTTTCGATCTGCAGTTCGAGATCGACGAGTTCCTTGATCTGCACCAGGAACCACGGATCGATCCGGGTCAGGTCGAAGATCTTCTCGACCGACATGCCGACGCCGAAGGCATCGGCGATGTACCACAAGCGATCCGGCGTCGGCCGGGCCAGTTGTTCGTCGATGGTTTCCGGATCGACTGTCTTCAGATTGAAGCCGTCGACGCCGACTTCCAGGCCACGCAAGGCTTTCTGCAACGACTCCTGGAAGGTACGGCCGATGGCCATCACCTCGCCGACCGACTTCATCTGCGTAGTCAGCGTCGAATCGGCCTGCGGAAACTTCTCGAAGGCAAAGCGCGGCACCTTGGTGACGACGTAGTCGATCGACGGCTCGAACGAAGCCGGGGTCCTGCCGCCGGTGATGTCGTTGGCCAGTTCGTCGAGCGTGTAGCCGACCGCCAGCTTGGCGGCGATCTTGGCGATCGGGAAGCCGGTCGCCTTGGAAGCCAGCGCCGACGAGCGCGACACACGCGGGTTCATCTCGATGACGATCATGCGGCCGTCGCGCGGATTGATCGCGAACTGGACGTTGGAGCCGCCAGTGTCGACACCGATCTCGCGCAGCACGGCGATCGAGGCGTTGCGCAGGATCTGGTATTCCTTGTCGGTCAGCGTCTGCGCCGGGGCGACGGTGATCGAGTCGCCGGTATGCACGCCCATCGGGTCGAGGTTCTCGATCGAGCAGACGATGATGCAGTTGTCCGCCTTGTCGCGGACGACTTCCATTTCATATTCCTTCCAGCCGAGCAGCGATTCCTCGATCAGCAGCTCGTTGGTCGGCGAGGCCTCGAGGCCGCGCCTGCAGATGGTCTCGAACTCCTCCATGTTGTAGGCGATGCCGCCGCCGGAGCCGCCCAGCGTAAACGAGGGCCGGATGATGGTGGGGAAACCGACCATCGCCTGCACCTGGTAGGCCTCCCNCATCGAATGGGCGATGGCCGAACGCGCCGAGCCCAGGCCGATGCGGGTCATCGCCTGCTTGAACTTCTCGCGGTCCTCGGCCTTGTCGATGGCTTCCTTCGACGCGCCGATCAACTCGACGCCGAACCTGGCCAGCACGCCCTCACGATCAAGGTCGAGCGCGCAGTTGAGCGCGGTCTGGCCGCCCATCGTCGGCAGCAGTGCGTCCGGGCGCTCCTTCCCGATGATCTTGGCGACGACCTGCCAGGTAATCGGCTCGATGTAGGTGACATCGGCCATTTCCGGGTCGGTCATGATCGTCGCCGGATTGGAGTTGACGAGGATGACCTTGTAGCCCTCCTCGCGCAGCGCCTTGCAGGCCTGGGCGCCGGAGTAGTCGAATTCGCAGGCCTGACCGATGACGATCGGGCCGGCGCCAATGATCAGGACACTCTCGATGTCTGTGCGTTTCGGCATGATTCTTCTCGCTTATTGCGCCGGCTGAAGGGCGGCCACGCCGCGGGTCATGGTGTCGAGGAAGCGGTCGAACAGGTAGGCCACGTCGTGCGGCCCCGGGCTCGCTTCCGGGTGGCCCTGGAAGGAGAACGCCGGAACGTCGGTGCGGGCGATGCCCTGCAGCGAGCCGTCGAACAGTGACACGTGGGTGGCCCGCAGGTTTTTCGGCAACGAATCGGCGTCGACCGCGAAACCGTGGTTCTGGCTGGTGATCAGCACCTGGCCGGTATCGAGGTCCTTGACCGGGTGGTTGGCACCGTGATGTCCGAACTTCATCTTCAACGTCCTGGCGCCGGAGGCCAGCGCTAGCAGCTGATGGCCGAGGCAGATGCCGAAGGTCGGCACGCCGCGCTCAAGGAACTCGCGAATCGCGGCGATGGCATAGTCGCACGGCTCAGGGTCACCCGGACCATTGGACAGGAACACTCCATCCGGCTTCAGCGCCAGCACGTCGGCCGCCGGCGTCTGCGCGGGAACGACGGTCAGTCTGACGGCACGCCCGGCCAGCAGGCGCAGGATGTTCTTCTTGACGCCGAAATCGTAGGCGACGACATGGAAGCGTGGCACCGGGCCCGGTTCGTAGCCCTTCAGCGTCCATTCGCCTTCGCTCCAGGAATAGCCCTGCCTGGCTGAAACCACTCTGGCCAGATCCATCCCGTTCAATCCCGGGAATGCGCGCGCCATCGTCAGCGCCCTGGCATCATCGACCGCTCCGGCGACGATGCAACCGGCCTGGGCGCCCTTCTCGCGCAGGATGCGGGTCAGCCTGCGCGTATCGATGCCGGCAATGGCAACGATCCCGTGGGTCTTCAGATAGGACGAAAGGTCATTCTCGCAGCGCCAGCTGGAAGCGCGACCCGGCAGATCGCGGATGACCAGGCCGGCGGCGTAATTGGCTCCGGATTCGAAATCCTCGGCGTTGCAACCCGTGTTGCCGATATGCGGATAGGTAAGGGTGACGATCTGCCGGCAGTACGAGGGATCGGTGAGGATTTCCTGATAGCCGGACATCGCGGTGTTGAAGACCACCTCGCCGCTGGTCACGCCGTCAGCGCCGATGGATTGCCCGCGGAACAACGTTCCGTCGGCCAGGGCGAGAATGGCGGGGGTAAATGAGGGAAGCAACGACACGACCGGCTCTCCTGGAAATTCCTGCTTGTTCATGTGCCAAGCGGGAAGGCTTGCGCCTCCCCGCTCGTGCAATGCAGCCGGGCAATTCTAGCGGAAACGACCCGGCCGGGCAAATTCGCGGACCCTTGGCGGACCTGCGACTCACCTTCGCCCACGGCGGACGGACAAGGAAGTTCCGCGATAAGCCTCAGCGCAACCCGAGGACGTCCTGCATGTCGAAGAGGCCGCTGCGGCGTCCAGCCAGAAAGCGCGCCGCGCGCATGCTGCCTAGCGCATAAGGCATGCGGCTGCCCGCCTTGTGGGAAATCTCGACGCGTTCGCCGATCCCACAGAACATCACGGTATGGTCGCCCACCACGTCCCCGCCACGAACAGTTGCGAAGCCGATGGTCGACGGATCGCGTTCGCCGGTGACACCTTCGCGGCCATAGACCGCACATTCCTTGAGATCGCGGCCGAGGGCGCCGGCGACCACCTCACCCATGCGCAGTGCGGTACCCGATGGCGCGTCGATCTTCATCCGATGGTGCGCCTCGACGATCTCGATGTCGTATCCCTGATTCAGGATGCGCGCGGCGGTATCCAGCAGCTTGAAGACCAGGTTGACCCCGACGGCCATGTTCGGCGCGAAGACGACCGGAATGTCGCGGGCCGCGGAGGCGATCCTTTCCTTGCCCTCGCCTTCGAAGCCGGTGGTGCCGATCACCATCCCGACGCCGGCCTGACGGCACAATTCGAGATGCGCCAGCGTGCCCTGCGGCCGGGTGAAATCGATCAGGCAGTCGATCGCCGCGAGGCTCCCGGCGAGATCGTCGCTGACCCGGATCGTGCTGGCGAGACCGGTCAGTTGCCCCGCCGTCTGGCCGACCGCGGCGCTCCCGGCACGTCGAACGCGCCGGCCAGCGTCACGCCTTCATCCTTCAGGGCAGCCTCGAGCAGCATGCGGCCCATGCGCCCCCGGCTCCCACGATACCCACTCGCGTTCCGTTGTCCATGATCAGAATCCGACAGACTTTATCAAACCCTCGATGAACCCCGGCCCCTCGGGAGGAGGCATCGGTGGCGCCGACCCGTCGCTGGGCAGGGTGCCATAGTCGACCACGCGCGTCCGCGCCGTCGGCGCGACGAGTTCGTCGGGATCGCCGACCGCGACGTCGCCCGATACCCGTTCAAGGCGATTGTCCTTGTCAAAATAGACGGAGAACTGGCGGGTCTCGACCTCGCCGGTGCGGCCCTTGCGATAGCTGGGACATATTCCCAGCGCTGCTGGTGGAAGATGTCGGTAAGCAGCGGGGTACCGAGGATGAAACGCACCTGCTCGCGGGTCTGGCCCGGCTTGAGCTGGGCGACCATTTCCTGGGTCAGCACATTGCCCTGCTGGACATCGATCTTGTAGGGATTGAAACTGCTGCACGCTGCAAGCAGCGAGCAGACAGCACCGAAGATGAGCAGGCGGGAACGGAGCATGCGGGAATCCGAAGTTTCTCAAACGGGTTTGAAGCGTTATATCATACCTTAATTCATGGCGTCCCCGCCCCCGACCTCCCACGGAAAAACGATGAGCGACCCGCAAAGCCTCAAGAACATGGGGCTCAAGGCCACCTTCCCGCGCCTCAAGATCCTCGAGCTGTTCGAGAAGGCCACGCTGCGCCACATGACGGCGGAAGACGTTCACCGGATGCTCATCGCCGAGAACATGGATATCGGGCTGGCGACGGTNCACCGGGTGCTGACGCAGTTCGAGCAGGCGGGACTGCTGGAGCGCCACTTCTTCGAATCGGGCAAGGCGGTTTTCGAGATCAACCGCGGCAAGCATCACGATCACCTGGTCTGCGTCGACTGCGGCCGTGTCGAGGAATTCTACGACCCGGAGATCGAGCGCCGGCAGAACCTGGTCGCCAGCGAGCGCGGCTTTGCCATCCAGGACCATGCGCTCTACCTGTACGCGCAATGCACCAAGGCCAACTGTCCCAACCGCAACAAGGAATAAAACATGACCGACTTCGCCGATTTCCTGTCAGGTAACTGGATGGCTTCGGCCGCGACGACATTTCTCCTGGTCGGGCTCGCCGAAATCGGCGACAAGAGCCAACTGGTGTGCATGACCCTGGCCGCGCGCCATCGCGGCCTGCCGGTCGTCATCGGCGCCGTCTCGGCCTTCGCCGTCCTGAACCTGCTGGCGGTCCTGTTCGGCGCCGCCGTCGCCGCCTGGCTGCCCGAGTGGATCGTCGTCCTGGCAGTGGCCGTTCTCTTCGCGGCCTTCGGCATCAGTGCCCTGCGCTACAAGGAGGACGGCGACGACGAAGCGGTCGAGGAAAAACCCGGGCACGGGATCGTCGCCACGACCTTCCTGCTCATCTTCCTCGCCGAATTCGGCGACAAGACCCAGCTTGCGGTCGCTGGCATGGGCAGCACCAGCGAGCCCTCCGCCGTCTGGGCGGGCGCCACCGTCGCCTTGGCCATCACCTCGATCCTCGGCGTCTTCGCCGGCCGCAAGTTGCTCAACCGCCTGCCCCTGGTGTGGATCCACCGTATCAGTGGCGCCTTCTTCCTGCTGCTGGCGATCTTCGCGGTGACCCGCCTCTTCTGAGCGCCAGCCGGGAGCGCTGGATTTTCGGGCAAATTGCGGGGGCGACCGCACCCGGCGGTCAAGAATGCCGCCGACACAACGTCATCGCGAAGGTTCGGGCGGCAGCCTTCCCGATCGCACTGCTTTCCGCTTTTCCGGCGCGCAACCTGCCTGCGCGGCTTCGTCATCGCGCACCAATGCCTGCGCCCGGCGCGATCCGGGCGAGCCGGCCGAACCGGGAACATGCGCCGTAAAGGCGGGTGAGCACCTCTTCCCGGTTCTGATGTCCTCCTCCTCGACGGCACGAGTTTCCTGCATGAAGGCAAGCGCGGCCGGGGTCAGCGAGCGATCTTTCAGGTAGATGAATCCTTAGGCCGCACGGAATTCGATCCCTGTCGTCGGCACCATCGCCACCTCGCCGGCGACCAGGGCACGTTCCATGAGCGCGAGCGAAGCGAACGCCAGGGCGTCGCTGCCGGACAGAAGATCGGCCAGTTGCATCGGCACATCCATCTCGATTGCCGGCACGAAATCGCCAGTGAGCGCATCGACAGTCCCGGCCCGTCCGGTCGAGCGCGGCAGGTTCGCCGCAATGCGTTGCGGCAGGCGCGACGCCACCCACGGGAATTCCAGCAACCTCGGCAAAGCAACCCGGGCATGCGCCAGAACGGGATGCCCGGGCCGGCAGAAGAACCGGCCGCGATGCTGCCCGACCAACTCCGTCGCGAACTGATCGTCCGCCACCAGGCCGCTGAGTTCCGCCAGGCCGAGATCCACTTCGCGGGCCGCCACCTGGCGCGCCACTTCGCGCCAACTGGCGACGTGCGCTGCAATGCTGAATTTCGGGCGCCGGGCAAGCAGAAGTGCAATCGCCGGATACCCCGAGATGACGCTCGGATAGGGACCCAGAGCCAGCTTGAGCGACCCGCTCTCGAGGCCGGCGAGCAGCTTTATCTCGTGCAGCATGTCCGCTTCGCCATCAAGCAGCGCCCGGCTTCGCCACACCACCAGTTCGCCGAACACAGTGAGCCCAAGCGCGCCCCGCTTGCCGTCAAGCAAGGTAACACCCAACCNGGACTTCAGCGCCTGGATGCTCTTGGTGAGCGCCGGCTGCAATATGTTCATCACCTCGGAGGCGCGCCCGAAATGCGCGTGCTCAACAAGGGTCAGCAGATGACGAAGGCGGCGCTGGGGTAGGCATGATGAACAAAAGATTATCAGAAAAGCCATTTGTCCGAATCCAGTCCCTGTGCTACAACCTGCCGCGTAGCATGCTTCAGGGGCCGTCGCCGGAGCGACGGATCGTTCACCATCGAGAAGGAGCAATTCATGAGATTGACGAGACAACTGGTTTTGGCACTTGGCATCGCGGTCGCAGGCGTGACGGCGACAGCCGCCCAGGCGGCCGACATTCCCATCGTTACCGGCGAACATTGGACCAGGTCATCGGAAGAGGTCAAGAAGGGCTATCTTGTCGGTATTGCCAATTTGATCCAGATCGAGCGCGCCTATTCCCAGGGAAAGCCGCCGAGCGATTCCGAGAGCTTTGTGCCGCGCCTGGTCAAGGGACTGCAGGGCCAGACGCTCGACAGCGTGCGCGAAGGGCTCAATCAGTGGTATGCGGCAAATCCCGGCCAGTTGCAGCGCCCGGTCATCGAGACCATCTGGTTTGAAATGGCCGTTCCCGGCCTTCACAAGAACAAGTAACGGAGAACCATCATGAGACGAATTGGAATGATCGTCGCCATCGTGGCAATGGCGAGCATCGCGGGATGTACGGACATGACCCCGCGCCAGCAGGGAACAATGAGTGGCGCGGCCATCGGCGCCGCGAGCGGTGCCGGCATCGCGGCGATTTCCGGCGGAGACGCCTGGACCGGCGCAGCCATCGGCGGCGTCGCCGGCGGCGTGGCTGGCAACATCAGGGGCGGCCGGCGCTGATTTCCCCGGCAGCAACCCAAACGCGCTTCTGATGACAGGGGCGCGAATATCGCCTTCCCGTATGCACCAGGGACGACGTTTCATGAACATTCCGGAATTCGATTGCGTGGAGACCACCCCGTGACCACTACCCTACGCCCCGTGACCCCTACCCTCAACGCACTTGGCAGACGGACACTCTTGCTGGCCACTCTGCTCCCGGCCATCGCCCTCGCCCAGACGCCCGGTGCCGGGCTGAAGGCGGTGGAACAGCGGGCCAGCGCGACGAACCATTTCGACAACCTCGGCAAGCGGCCGTCCAAATTCACGCTGGAACTGCGCAGCGGCCAGCTCGCATCGCTGCCCTTCGCCGACAAGCGCGACTTCGATGAAGCCAAGAAGGGCTTCATCGCCGAACCGCAATATACGAAGATCATGGCCGACGCCGGCCACGTCGCCTGGGACATGGGCAGCTACGGCTGGCTGTTGAGCGGCAAGGATTTCGAGACCATCCATCCCTCGCTGCAGCGCCAGGCAATACTCAACATGGCCTACGGCCTCTACGAGGTCCTGCCCGGAAAGATCTACCAGGTGCGCGGTTACGACCTCGCCAACATAACCTTGATCAAGGGCGACACCGGCTGGATCGTCTTCGATCCGCTGACCGCGAAGGAAACCGCGCGCGCTGCGCTCGAATTCATCAACGAAAAACTCGGCAAGCGGCCCGTCGTCGGTGTCGTTTATTCGCACTCGCACGGCGACCATTTCGGCGGCGTGCGCGGCGTTGTCGATGAAGCCGACGTCGCCAGCGGCAAGGTCATGATCATCGCCCCCGAGCGCTTCATGGAAGCGGCGATTGCCGAGAACGTCTTCGCCGGCAACGCCATGTCGCGCCGCCTGCAATGGCAGTATTCCATGCTCCTCGCGCGTGACCCGCACGGCCACGTCGACCAGGCCATCGGCAAGAACATTGCCGCCGGCAATGTCGGCCTCATCGCGCCGAACCGGATCATCACCAAGGATTTCGAGGAGATCACCCTCGACGGTGTGCAGATGGTCTTCCAGAACACACCGGACACCGAGGCGCCGGTCGAGATGAACACCTGGTTCCCGCAGTTCAAGGCCTTCTGGGCGGCGGAGAACATCACCGGCACGGTGCACAACATCTACACGATCCGCGGCGCCGCCGTGCGCAACGCCCACAACTGGCAGAAGCACATCAACGCCGCGCTCTACAAGTTCGGCGGCGAGGCCGAGGTGATGTTCGCCTCGCACAGCTGGCCGCGCTGGGGCAACGACCGCATCCAGGAAGTCATGCGCGCACAGCGTGATGCCTACGCCAACCTGAACAACCAGACGCTGCACTACGCCAACCGCGGCGTCACGATCAACGAGATCCACAACGTCTATGAAGTGCCCAAGAGCCTGCAACAGCAGTGGTCGGTACGCAGCTACCACGGCGACGTGCAGAACAACGTGCGTGGCGTGATCAACCGCTTCCTCGGCCACTTCGACGGCAACCCGACCAACCTGGCGCCACTCTCGCCCAAGGACTCGGCACCGCTGTATGTCGAGATGATNGGGGGCTCGGCGAAAATCATCGCCAAGGGCAAGCAGCTGATCGCGCAGGGCAAGTACCTGCACGCGACCGAAATCCTCAACAAGCTGGTCTTCGCCGAACCGCGCAACCAGGAAGGCCAACGCCTGCTGGCCGATGCTTTCGAGCAGCTCGGCTACCAGGCCGAGAGCACCAGCGTACGGAACAATTTCCTGCAGGGCGCCTACGAGTTGCGCCACGGCCAGCCGGGCGGTGCCGCTCCCCGGTCAACCGGCCCGGACACGATCCGCGCCATGACCACCGAGCAGTGGCTCGATTTCATCGGCATCAGCATGGATCCGAAGCGGGCCGACGGGATCCGCTTCACGATCAATCTGGTCACGCCAGACAACGGCGAGAAGTTCGTGGTCGAGATGAGCAACGCGACGCTGACCACGATCAAGGGCTTCCAGGCGCCGAAGCCGGACCTGACGGTAACCGTGAACCGCGCTGACCTGAACCGCGTGATGGGTGGCGTCGCCAGTTTCGACGACCTGATCAAAGAGGGCAAGGCGAAGTTCGACGGCGACCGCAGCGGCTTCGACCAACTGCGTTCGATCCTCGTGATGTTCACGCCGGACTTCGAGATCATGCCGGGCACCGCACCGAAGACGCCGGCCAAGGCACCCAAGCCCTTCGAGGTCGTCGATATGGTCGAGCACGACTGACCTCGCGGGCTCCGAGCCGCAGCGGGAACTGCTTTCCACGCTGCGGCGCTGCGCTTGACCGTTCGGACGTCCAACCGCAAAATGACGCTCTATTGGGTCATGTCGCGTCTTGTCGTAAAGGAGCCATAGAAATGCCTTCGATCCTGCGTGGCATTGCCGCGCTTTTTGTCGCCATGCTCCTGCTGTTTGCCGTGCCTGTGCGCGCCGCCGACCCGCCGAAGTTCACCGTCGAGCAGCTTGACCAGATGCTGGCCCCCATCGCCCTCTTTCCCGATGCGTTGCTGGCGCAGGTGCTGATGGCAACCACCTATCCGAAGGATGTCGCCGAAGCCGTCCAGTGGGCGCTGGCCAACCGGAGCCTGAAAGGCGACGATGCGGTCAAGGCGGTGCAGGACAAGCCGTGGGACCCCAGCGTGCAGTCGCTGGTCGCCTTCCCGCAGGTGCTCGCGATGCTCGGAGAAAAGCCCGAATGGGTGCGTGACCTCGGAGACGCCTTCCTCGGCCAGCCGAAAGAGGTCATGGACTCGGTGCAATTCCTGCGCGCCAAGGCCAAGGAGGCCGGCAACCTGAGCAGCAACGAACAGCAGATCGTCACCGTCGAGGCGGCGCCACCGCCGCCGCAGACCATCGTCGTCAATGCCCCGCCACCGCCAACGCAGATCATCACCATCGCCCCGGCCAACCCGCAGGTCGTCTTCGTGCCCATCTACAATCCGGTGCATGTCTTCGGACCATGGTGGCACCCGCTGTTCCCGCCCTTCTTCTTCCCGCCGCCACCGGTCTGGGGATTCGGCTGGAACCCGGTTGCCACGGCCATCTGGTGGGGCGTCGGCATCGGTGTCACCAACGCGCTGTGGGGAGGCGTCAACTGGGGCCGGCGCGACGTCAATATCAACGTCAATCGCTGGAACAACATCAACGTCAATAACCGCATCACGTCCAATAACCGGAACGTGAACTGGAACCACAACCCCGGCAACCGGCGGGGCATCCCCTATCGGGATGCCGCGACACGCGATCGCCTTGAGAACAGAATAGGTGAACGCGGCGGATTTCAGGATTTTCGCGGACGTGACGATCAGCGCGCGCAGGCGCGTGCGGCACTGAGTGATCGAATCGGCGCCGAGAACCTGGACCGCAATGCGCTGCGTGACATCGACCGCAGCCAGATTCCGCAGCGGCCGGCGGCTGGCTCCGGCGCGGTGGCGCGCGATCGCGCGGCCAACATCGATCGCGGGCAGTTGCAGGACCGGGCGGCCGGCATCGATCGCAATCAGGTACAGAATCGGGCCGCCAACATCGACCGCAGCCAGGTTCAAGATCGCGTCAGCAACATTGACCGTGGCCAGGCGCAGGACCGGGCAGGCAACATCGACCGCAGTCAAATTCAGAACCGTGCCGCCAACATCGACCGGAGTCAGGTTCAGGACCGCGCGAGCAACATCGATCGCAGCCAGGTGCGGGATCGGGCAGCGAACGTCGATCGTAGCCAGGCCCGTGACCGCGCCGCCAACATCGATCGCAGTCAGGTCCAGAACCGTGCCGCCAACATCGATCGCCATCAGGTGCCGAGTCGCAACGACAGCGCCGCGCGAACCAATCGCGACAATGCCTTGCGCGGCGCGAACGACGGCCGCCAGACGCGACAGCAGATCGACCGTGGCAACGCCAGCCAGGCTGCCCAGCGCCAGGCTGCGCAGCGCCAGGGCGCCCAGCGTCAGGCCGCCGGCAACCGGCAAGGCAATGCTGCCCGCCCGGCAGGTGGTGGTGGCGGCGCCGCCCAGCGGCTGCGCAATTGACAGAGACGGGGCCGATGATGAGAGATCGCATGATGAAAAATCGCTGGTTGCAGGGCTTCACCGCGCTGCTGTATACTCTGGCGCTGTCGGGGCAGGTAGCGGCCGCCGGTGTGCAAAGGACATTTGCCTCGCCGGAACTGGCCGTGAACGCGCTGGTGGATGGCGTGGCGCGCAACGACGGGGCCGAGGTGCGGTCCATTCTCGGGATCCAGTCGGAGAAACTGGTGCCGCTCGACAGCGTCTCCCTTGACGATCGCCTGGCCTTTCTCGCCGCCTGGGCGCAGGGTCATCGCATCCTGGAGGATGGCGACAAGGTGGCTCGCCTCGAACTCAGCACCGGCTGGACCCTGCCGATCCCGCTGGTACGCACAAGTCAGGGCTGGGTTTTCGACACCCAGGCCGGCAAGGCCGAAGTGCGCGTTCGCCGCATCGGCCGCAATGAACTGGCGGCGATAGAAACCATGCGCGCCTACGTGGAGGCGCANGGGGAATACGCCGAGCAGGACCGCAACGGCGACGGTATCCGCGAATTTGCCCAGAAGATCTTGAGCTCCCCGGGCAAGCAGGACGGTCTCTACTGGCCGACGGCAGATGGCGAGCCGGAAAGCCCGGCGGGTCCGCTGCTTGAGACGAGGGACCTGAAGGACGGCTACCACGGCTACCGGTTCAGGATTCTCAAGGCACAGGGCAAGGCGGCGCCGGGCGGTGCACGCAGCTATGTGAATGACGGGCGCATGACCGAGGGTTTCGCGCTGGTCGGCTGGCCGGCCCGCTACAACGAGACCGGCTTGATGACCTTCATCGTCAACCAGGACGGCGTCGTTTACCAGAAGTACCTGGGTCCCGATACCGCCGCCATTGCTGGCGCGATGACACGCTTCGACCCCGACGCTTCGTGGACAGCCCTTCCGGCTCGCTGAGGCAGGGACATAAGAAGAATCCGGCCGTTGCGCACGCCACGCCCGGGGAGCGTGTCATTTTCGGGCGTTTTCGCGGGTTGACCGCGCCCGTGGCCGTAGCGGGAGGCAGGCCTGTCCCGGGTCGGTCATACTTCGCCATTCCGCGATAACAGTATCGCGATTGGACGCGTCCCCGGGAATTCGGCGAAGACCAGCACCATGCAGGCGGTGATCGGCACCGCCAGAAAGGCGCCGGGGATTCCCCAGAGGGCCGACCAAACGGCCAGACTCACGAGAATGACGAAGGGGCTGAGATTCAGCGAACTGCCCATCAGGTAAGGATCGAGAAAGAACCCAATGACGAACTGCGCCGCCGACAGCGAGACGAGGACGACCAGTGCGACGCCAAAATCCGCAAACTGCATCGTCGCGAACGCAACGGGAAAGACGACGCTCAAGACCGAACCAAGGTAAGGAACATAGTTCAGCATCCCAATCAGTACTGCCCAGAATGCCGCAAATTCGACGCCGACGAATTCCAGTATGGCCCAACTGACCAACCCCTGTATGACACTTACCACGGTCTTGAGCGCGAGGTACGCACCGATCCTGGCATTGATCTGGGCGACGATGTTCTGAACCTGACGGACATGCTGCGGATCGCTGGAAATCCTGGCGATCTTGGTCGCAAAGGTACGCTCCTCGATCAGCAGGAAGGCAACGTAGAGAAGGACGACAACCAGGGTCGAGACGATTGCCGACACCGAAACCACGGTCGATCCTATCAACCTTTGCGTATTGATCTGCGCCAGCACGTCCTGGCGCAGCGTGGCCCAGGTAGGAGCCATTTCAAACCCCAGCCTTTCGGCAACGCTCTGGATCGCGTTCAGCAGTGATGCTGCATAAGTCGGTGCGAGGCCGGCGACGTTGCCAATACTGCCGGCCACGAGCGAGGCGATGGCGGCAAGCGACAAGACGATCACCAGAGCCGACAGGGGATANNGCCGATCCGGGGGAAAGAAACGCCCGACGAGCGGAAGTCTCACAAGAATCCGGGCAAGGCCGACGATGACGANTACGACGAGGATACTGAACACGATCGGAACGAAAACGCCCTTTCCGATGTAGAGCACCCAGCCTATGGCCAGTGCGAAGAACGTGCCATGGACAGTGGCCCAAAAGCGCGCATTCATCGCGACATCCGCCGTGCAAGCCTGGCCATTCACGGTTTCCGGAACAAGCGCCGGGCGCAGCTCATGGTCGTGAGGCGGGCAGGGTCGAACTCGCCCCGGGAGATTACCCTCCGCGTGCAGCAGTTCCCGCGCGTGCTCGAGGGTAATGTCCGTCAACTCGACCCCGCCGAGCATGCGGGCAATTTCACGCACGCGTTGCTCGCCGTCGAGCGGTTCGATCGAACTGAGGGTCACCCCGTCGCGGATCGACTTGCTCACCTGCCACTGCCACTCGGCCCTTGCCGCCACCTGCGGCAGGTGGGTCACGCACAGCACCTGGCGCTCGTCCCCGAGCTCGCGCAGCAGGCGGCCGACGATTTCGGCGACGCCGCCGCCAATGCCGACATCGACCTCGTCGAAGATCAGCGTCGGCACGCTCGCCGAGCGCGAGGTCAGCACCTGGATAGCCAGGCTGATGCGCGACAGCTCGCCGCCCGATGCCACCCTGGCCAGCGGCTTCGCCTCCAGCCCTGCCAAGCCGCCGACACGGAACTCGACTTGCTCCAGCCCGTGGGCCGCGCCCTCGGCCAGCGGCAGCAATGCCACCTCGAAGCGCCCGGACGCCAGCGCCAGCTTCTGCATCAACGCGCTGACCGCCACCGCCATCTCGCCGGCGACGCGCCGCCGCCCAGCCGAGAGTTCGCCGGCCAGGTCGAGGAAACTGCCATGCGCCGCCGCGACCCCGGCCGCCAGTGCGTCGAGGTCGGCGGCAGCGCTGAGCGCCTCCAGCCGGGCCTGCCAGCCGGCGAGCAACCCAGGCAGTTCGGCCGGCGGCACGCGATACTTGCGGGCGCACGCTAGGACCGCTTCCATGCGCCGCTCGACTTCCGCCAGGCGTTCGGGGTCGAGGTCGACCCGGTCGGCATAACGGCGCAGGGTCGACACGGCTTCCGCCAGCTCAGCCGACGCCGACTGCAGCAAGCCGGCAACCTCCTGCAGCGCCGGATCGTAGCTCGCCAGCGAATCGAGCCGGGTCGCGACGCGATCGAGTGTGCCCGAACAGGCGGTTTCGCCATCGGCCAGCGCCGCAAGCGCGAACTGGGTGCCGTCGATGAGGCCGGCGGCGTGTCCCAGACGGTTGTGCTCGGCTTCGAGGGCGGCCCATTCATCGGCGGTGAACGCCAGCGCCGCCAGTTCGCGGACCTGCCATTCAAGCTGTTCGCGCTCGCGCTCGAGCGCCTCGGCCCCAGTCGTCGCCAACTGCAGCATCTGCTGCGCTTCACGCCACGTCCGGAAGGACGCCGCAACCCGCAACGCCAGTTCGGACAGTCCGGCATGGGTGTCGAGGAGCGAACGCTGCGCATCGGCGCGCAGGAGCGACTGGTGGGCGTGCTGCCCGTGAATATCGACCAGGAATTCGCCGACCTCGCGCAACTGCTGGGCGGTCGCCGGCGAGCCGTTGATGTAGCCGCGCGAGCGGCCGCCGGCATCGAGCACACGCCGCAGCAGCAGTTCGTCGTTGCCGTCGAGGTCGTTTGCCGCAAGCCATGCCGCGACCTGCGGCAGACTGCCGATCGCGAAGGTGGCCGCGACTTCCGCCTTGTCGCAGCCGGCGCGGATGACGCCGGCATCCGCACGATCGCCGAGCGCCAGCGCCAGCGCGTCGATCAGGATCGACTTGCCGGCCCCTGTTTNCCCGGTCAACGCTCCGAAACCGGGCGAAAACTCGAGCTCAAGGCGATCGACAATGACGAAGTCGCGAATCGCGAGATGGCACAGCATCAGGCGCCCTTGGGACGCTCGCTCCAGTGCAGTCGCTGGCGCAGCATCGCAAAGTAGCTGTAGCTCGGCGGATGCAGGAAACGGATGGTGTAGTCCGAGCGCTTGAGGCGGACGATGTCACCGGGCTGGAGGTCATGCGTCACCTGGCCGTCGAAGTACACGCGCGGGTCATTTGCCTGGACAATGCTAACCTCGATGTTGGCTTCGTCATTGACCATGATCGGCCGATTGGTCAATGCATGCGGACACAGCGGCACGAGGGCGATGCCGGTCAGCGTTGGATGCAGGATCGGCCCGCCCGCCGAGAGCGAGTAGGCGGTCGACCCGGTCGGCGTCGAGACGATCAGGCCGTCGGAGCGCTGGTTGTAGATGAATTCGCCGTCGATCGACAACTTGAACTCGATCATCCGGCCGATCGCCCCCTTGTCCACGACAACATCGTTGAGCGCCTGATTGTTGAAGATTTCCTTGCCATTGCGGATCACTTCCGCGTCGAGGAGCATGCGGTTTTCTGTCATGAAGCGCCCGTCGAGGAGATCGTCCATGCAGGTCAGCATGTCGCTGCGCGCGATGTCGGTCATGAACCCCAGCCGCCCCAGGTTGACGCCGACCAGTGGCACGCGATAACGGGCAAGGCGGCGTGCGGCATTGAGCATCGTGCCGTCGCCGCCGATAACGATGGCAAGGTCGGCGTGCGCGCCGATGTCGCTGAAGTCGCAGGCAACCCAGCGGGAAAGATCGACCTGGCGACCGACGTTCTCGGCCGTCTCCCGCTCGATGAACACCGACACTCCCCGCTCGTGCAGATATTCCGCCAGGCGGCGCAGCGATTCGGCGATCTCTGGACTCTGATACTTGCCGACCAGCGCAATGGTCCTGGGCGAACGGTAGGAGGCGAAGCTGGAATTCANTGGCGCGAATTCTTGCACAAAAAATGCCCGCGCGCGCCGTCGCCAGATTTTTGTACAATGCCCTGCCATGCTCGATGACCGCTCCCGCACCCTGCTCAAGGCCCTGGTCGAACACTACATCGCCGACGGCCAGCCGGTGGGCTCGCGCGCGTTGTCGAAGTTTTCCGGTCTCGACCTGTCGCCGGCAACGATCCGCAACGTCATGGCGGACCTCGAAGAGGCAGGTTTCGTTGCCAGCCCGCACACGTCGGCAGGTCGCGTCCCGACCGCGCGCGGCTACCGGCTGTTCGTCGACAGGCTGCTGACCATGCGCCCGCTCGAAGCGCGACAGCTCGATGAAATGGAAGACGCCTTGCACGGTCAACCGGCGAGCCAGGCCATTTCCAGCGCGTCGCAACTGCTCTCCAGCCTTACCCATTTCGCCGGCGTGGTCATGGTGCCCCGCCGGAACGCCAGCCGCATCCGCCAGGTCGAGTTCCTCAACCTGACCGAGAAACGCATTCTGCTGATCATCGTGACCACCGACGGTGACGTGCAAAACCGCGTCCTGGTCACCGAGCGGGCGCATTCGGCAGCAGAACTGGTGACAGCCGCCAATTACCTGAACCATCACTTCGCGGGCATGGATTTCGAACAGATCCGCCACTGCCTCTCGCAGGAGATCCAGCAACTGCGCGATGACATCCGGCCGCTGATGGCACTGGCGCTCGATGCCGGCGACGAGGCCCTGTCGCGCAACACGGCACCCTACGTGATCTCGGGCGAGCACAACCTGCTCGATTTCGAGGAACTGTCATCCAACGTGAAGCGCCTGCGCGAACTGTTCGAATTGTTCGAGCAGCGCTCCAGCCTGATGGGCCTGCTCGAGATCTCGAACCGGGCCGCTGGCGTCCAGATATTCATCGGCAGCGAATCGGGCATCGCCCCACTCGACGAATGCAGCGTGATCGCCGCGCCCTATACGCGTGACGGCCAGATCGTCGGCTCGGTTGGTGTCATCGGCCCGACCCGAATGGCCTACGAGCGGGTCATTCCGATAGTCGACATCACGGCCAGACTGCTTTCCAGCGCCCTCTCCGCCCCGCACAAGCACTGATGCCAGGTTTTCGGAAGGAACCTCCTTACCAGCACGGGACAGCACCGGGAACTGCGGTCGTCCTGGTCAACCTGGGTACGCCCGAGGCGCCGACCGCTGCCGCCCTCAAGCGCTACCTCCGGCAGTTCCTGTCCGANCCCCGTGTCGTCGAGATCCCGCGTCCGGTGTGGTGGCTGATCCTGAACGGCATCATCCTGAACACCCGCCCGAANAAATCCGCCGGGAAATATGCCGCAGTATGGACACCCGAGGGCTCGCCGCTCAAGGTGCACACGGAACGCCAGAGCAAGTTCCTGGCCGGTCATCTCGGCGAACACGGACATCATGTGACGGTCGCCTGGGCGATGCGTTACGGCGCGCCGTCGCTGCCCACGGTCCTCGACCGGCTTGCGGCTGCCAGCGTCAGGCGCATCCTGCTGCTGCCGATGTACCCGCAGTACTCGGCGAGCACCACGGCAACGGTGGTCGACGAGGCCTGCAACTGGCTGCTGACCCGGCGCAATCAGCCAGAGCTGCGCTTTGTCCGCAATTTCCACGACGACCCGGGCTACATCGAGGCCCTCGAGCAGTCGGTGCGCAAGCACTGGATGCGGCACGGGCCGCTCGCCGGCGGCGAGCGCCTGATCATCAGCTTCCATGGCCTGCCGCGGCGCAATCTCGAGCGTGGCGACCCGTACTACTGCGAGTGCATGAAAACCGGCCGGCTGCTGGTCGAGCGGCTGAAGCTTGGCCCGGAGCAGTACNNGATCTGTTTCCAGTCGCGCTTCGGCAAGGCCGAATGGCTGCAGCCGTACACGGCGCCGACCCTCGAGGTGCTGGCCAGGGCGGGCACGCGACGGGTTGACGTCATCTGTCCGGGATTCGTCGCCGACTGCCTGGAAACCCTCGAAGAAATCGCCATCGAAGGCAAGGCTTCGTTCCTGGCTTGCGGCGGCAAGGAGTTTCATTACATTCCGGCGCTGAACGAGGACCAGCGCTGGCTGGCGGCGTTGACCGCCCTCGTCGAGCGCCACCTTGCCGGCTGGCCGTCGAAGGAGCGGGCCGATTCGATTGCGCTGGCCACCTCGGCCCGCCAGGCAAAAGCGCACGGGGCCAGCTCTTGAAACCGGCGAAGCCGACCTGATATCAGAGTCTTCTGATACGAAGGAAGCCTCATGAGCGACAACCTGCACGTCGTCTGCCCGCATTGCGATGCGGTCAACCGCCTGCCGGCGGCGCGCCTCGACGAGCGGCCGACCTGCGGCCAGTGCCGGCAGGCCCTGTTTACCGGCCTGCCACTCGAACTGACCGCCAGCAACTTCGATCGCCATGTCGGGCGTGGCGACCTGCCCGTCGTCGTCGATTTCTGGGCGCCGTGGTGCGCCCCTGCCGCTCCATGGCCCCCGCGTTTGCCCGTGCTGCCCGGGAACTGGAACCAACAGTCCGCCTGGCCAAGGTCGATACCGAAAGTCAGCAGCAACTCGCCGCCCGCTTCAACATCCGCAGCATCCCGACCCTGGCCATTTTCCGCAATGGGCGCGAAATCGCGCGGCAGAGCGGCGCAGTCGACGCGGCAACCCTGGAGAGATGGGTTCGCGCCCAGATCTGAGTTTCCCTCTGGTGCAGGGGAACTACATCGGCGACAACTCGAGATCAATCCCCGAACCGGGGCCCGATCGTGTCGAACCCGCCATCAGACTCTTCGTACTCTCCACTGCAGGTGCGCCCAACGACGCCGCAATGCCATTGACCGTGCGCATGCGGTCGATCATCCGTCCCAGCAGCGCCGTGCGCATGCGCTCCTGCAATTCCTCGGAGGCGAGCGCCAGCGCCGCGGCGTTGATCTCGAGAAAAAGCGAGTTCTCGAGGGTGACGACGCTGGCGGAGCGATCGTCGCTGGTCGGGTGCAGATACGCCACCTCGCCGATCACCTCACCCTTCCCCAGGCGACACAAGGTGCGGCCGGTGATGGAGATCTCGACATAACCCTCGATCAGGACGCCGAACACTCGGCTGGCCTCGCCTTCGCGAATGATCGTCACACGCGGAGCGATCTCGCGCCAGACGGCGATCCGCAACACCTCCCAGAGTTCGACGTTCTCGAAGTCGATGAAGAAGTCGAGCTTTCTGAGTATCTCGAAGTGCCGATTGTCCTGGACGGTCTCGTCGTCCTGGACGATCTGGTAGCGGACAGCCGCCAGGTCCTTGGCGAATTCGGCACCATTCCGGTAACGGCTGTACAGATCCTTCTCCAGGGCCTTGCGCAGGATCGCGTTAAGCCCCTCCGGAAGGCTCGGATTCAGCGAGGTCACGTCCGGCGCATCGGTATTGATGATGCGGTAGATCAGCGTCGCCTGGTTCTTGGCGCGGAACGGCAAGCGTCCGGTCAGCAACTGGAACATGACCACGCCGAGCGAGTAGAGATCGGTCTTCTGGTTCAGCGCATAACCCTTGATCTGCTCCGGCGACATGTAGGATGGCGACCCCACGCCCATGATGAAGGTCGAGTCGCGGTCCATGTTCTTGTTCAGATTGAGCGCCAGTCCGAAATCGACCAGCTTGGGCTCGTCGTTGGCTGCCACCAGGATGTTCGCCGGCTTGATGTCGCGATGGATGATTCCCTGGCGGTAAGCACTGTCGAGCGCCATGCAGCACTTGAAGATGATCCCGATGACCCTGTGCAAAGGCAGCAACTTGTCGATCCGGGTGTGGTTCTCGAGGGTGAATCCATCGATGAACTCCATCGCCAGATAGGCGTACTCGTCCTTGACCACCCCTTCGTAGACCTTGGCGATGTTGGGATGCTTGAGACGCCTGGCAACCATCTGCTCGTTCCCGAACAGCTTGCGCAGGCGGCGCGACATGGCCGCACAGTCCTTTCCGAACCGGATGAGCTTGACGGCAAGCGGGCGGTCCGAATCCGGGCTAACGCACAGGTATACGGTCGCGGTCGCCCCCTTGCCGATTTCCCGGATGACCCGGTACTTGCCTATCTGTTCCATGCGCCTGAGCAAAGTCGATTCACGGGTGTCATCGTAGCATGCAGCCGGCCCGCAGGTCACCGGCTTCCCGTCCGCGATTAAGTGCGGCCCGGGCCTTGAAATCGGCACAAGCGTCCCCACATACATTGGCAGATTTTTGGAGAACCGCGCATGACCATTCCCAAGAATACCCAGGACCCGTTGCCGAGTAGCGAACCAGCCGCTGAGGAGGCCCCCGCACCGGCGTCCGGCGAGCACACCGACACCCTGCCCAGCGTCGAGGAACAGCTGCGCCAGTTGGAACTGCTGGCCGCCGAGCATCACGATGCCTGGCTGCGCGCCAAGGCCGAAGGTGAGAATATCCGCCGCCGCGCCCAGGAAGATATCTCCAAGGCGCACAAGTTCGCGGTCGAAAAGTTCGCGGGCGAACTGCTGGCTGTCAAGGACAGCCTCGAAGCCGCGCTGGCGGTTCCGGAACAGACCGTCGACAGCTTCAAGGCCGGCGTCGAGCTGACCCTGAAACAGCTGATTTCCGCCTTCGAGAAGAATGCACTGACCGAGATCAATCCGGCCGGCGAGAAGTTCGACCCGCACAAGCACCAGGCGATCGGCATGGTCGATTCCGACCAGGAGCCGAACACCGTCGTCACCGTGCTGCAGAAGGGCTACCTGATCGCCGAGCGCACGCTGCGCCCGGCCCTGGTCATGGTCGCCAAGGGAAAATGACGAAAACGCGGCGTTTTTCGCGGTCGACCGCGACAATCGCTTGAAATCGGGCCACCCGTCCCCAGCTTGAGAACATCGGCAATTCACTCTAGGAAAACGAACATGGGCAAGATCATCGGCATCGACCTCGGCACCACCAACTCCTGCGTCGCCATCATGGAAGGCGGCCAACCCAAGGTCATCGAAAACTCCGAAGGCGCGCGCACGACGCCTTCCATCATCGCCTACAGCGACGACGGCGAAATCCTCTCCGGCGCCCCGGCCAAGCGCCAGGCCGTCACCAACCCCAAGAACACCCTGTACGCGGTCAAGCGCCTGATCGGCCGCCGCTTCGAAGAAAAGGAAGTGCAGAAGGACATCTCNCTGATGCCCTTCAAGATCGTCAAGGCCGACAACGGCGACGCCTGGGTCGAAGTGCGCGACAAGAAGATCGCGCCGCCGCAGGTTTCCGCCGAAGTGCTGCGAAAGATGAAGAAGACCGCCGAGGACTATCTCGGCGAGGAAGTCACCGAAGCCGTCATCACCGTGCCGGCCTACTTCAACGACAGCCAGCGTCAGGCGACCAAGGACGCCGGCCGCATCGCCGGCCTCGAAGTCAAGCGCATCATCAACGAGCCGACGGCCGCCGCGCTGGCCTTCGGCATGGACAAGCAGTCGAGCAAGGACAAGAAGATAGCCGTCTATGACCTCGGCGGCGGCACCTTCGACATCTCGATCATCGAAATCGCCGACGTCGATGGCGAAAAGCAGTTCGAAGTGCTCGCCACCAACGGCGACACCTTCCTCGGCGGCGAAGACTTCGACCAGCGACTGATCGACTACATCATCGAAGAATTCAAGAAGGATGCCGGCGTCAACCTGAAGGCCGACGTGCTTGCGCTGCAACGCCTTAAGGAAGCTGCCGAGAAGGCCAAGATCGAACTGTCCTCAAGCCAGCAGACCGAAGTCAACCTGCCCTACATCACCGCCGACGCCTCGGGCCCGAAGCACCTGGCGATCAAGATCACGCGTGCCAAGTTCGAAGCGCTGGTCGACGAACTGGTCGAGCGCACCGTTGCACCGTGTCTGACCGCGCTGAAGGATGCCGGGTGCAAGATCGGCGACATCGACGACGTCATCCTCGTCGGTGGCCAGTCGCGCATGCCCAAGGTCCAGGAAAAGGTCAAGGAGGTGTTCGGCCGCGAACCGCGCAAGGATGTCAACCCCGATGAAGCCGTCGCCGTCGGCGCCGCGATCCAGGGCGGCGTGCTGCAGGGCGAGGTCAAGGACGTCCTGCTGCTCGACGTCACCCCGCTGTCGCTGGGTATCGAGACGCTAGGCGGCATCATGACCAAGCTGATCCAGAAGAATACGACGATCCCGACCAAGGCCTCGCAGGTATTTTCGACCGCCGACGACAACCAGGCCGCGGTGACGATCCACGTGCTGCAGGGCGAGCGCGAAGTCGCCGCCGGCAACAAGAGCCTCGGCCAGTTCAACCTCGAGGGCATCCCGCCGGCCCCGCGCGGCATGCCGCAGATCGAGGTCACCTTCGACATCGACGCCAACGGCATCATGCACGTCACCGCCAAGGACAAGGCGACCGGCAAGGAAAACAAGATCACGATCAAGGCCAACTCCGGGCTGTCCGAGGACGAGATCCAGCGCATGGTCAAGGATGCCGAAGTGCACGCCGAGGAAGACAGGAAAGCGCACGAACTGGCCGACGCCCGCAACCAGGCCGACGCCATGGTGCACATGGTGCGGAAGTCGCTGACCGAGTATGGTGACAAGCTTGATGCCGACGAGAAGACGAAGATTGAGGCGGCGATCAAGGACGTCGAAAGCGTTCTGCGCGACGGTGACAAGGAAACCATCAGCGCACGGACCGAAGCCTTGAGCCAGGCCGCCCAGAAGCTCGGCGAAAAGATGTACGCGCAACAGCAGGCCGAAGCCGGCGCTGCGGGCGGCGCGCCTGGCGGCCAGCAGGCCAGGAAGGACGACGGCGATGTGGTCGATGCCGAGTTTACCGAGGTCAAGGACAAGAAGTAATCCCTGAAGCCACCTCCCGGCGCCGAGCCTTCCGGTCACCTCCGGACGCGCTCGGCGCTTTTGTCACTTGACGGGACGAGAGCATGTCAAAGCGTGATTTTTATGAAATTCTCGGCGTCAACCGCGACGCTTCCGACGACGAGATCAAGAAGGCCTACCGCAAGCTGGCCATGAAACACCACCCCGACCGCAACCCGGACAACACGGCGGCCGAGGAGAAGTTCAAGGAAGCCAAGGAAGCCTACGAGATCCTGTCAGACAGCCAGAAGCGGGCGGCCTACGACCAGTTCGGACATGCCGGCGTCGACCCTCAGGCCGGCATNGGGTGGCGGCGGATTCGGGGGCGGTGGCTTTGCCGACGCCTTCGGCGGCATCTTCGACGAAATCTTCGGCGGCCGTGGCGGCGGGGGCGGTGGCCGCTCCAACGTCACCGCGGCGCCGACCTGCGCTACAACCTGGAAATCACCCTCGAACAAGCGGCTCATGGCACCGAGACCAAGATCCGCATTCCGACCATGGAGATCTGCGAGCCGTGCAACGGCAGTGGCGCCAAGCCGGGTACCGAGCCCAAGACCTGTCCGACCTGCAACGGTTCGGGCCAGGTTCGCCTGCAGCAGGGTTTCTTTTCTATTCAACAGACCTGCCCGAAGTGCCACGGCACCGGCCGCTTCATCGCCGAACCTTGCAAGAACTGCGGGGGCGCCGGACGCACCAAGCAGCACAAGACTCTGTCGGTCAAGATTCCCGCCGGGGTTGACGAGGGCGATCGCATCCGTCTCGCGGGTGAAGGCGAACATGGCGTCAATGGTGGCCCGCCCGGCGACCTCTACGTCCAGATCCACCTCAAGCCGCATCCGGTGTTCACCCGCGATCACAACGACCTCCACTGCGAAATGCCGATCTCCTTCACCACTGCTGCCCTCGGCGGCGAGATCGAGATCCCGACGCTCGACGGCGCGGCCGCCATCAAGATTCCGCCGGAAACCCAGTCCGGGCGCGTCTTCCGCCTGCGCGGCAAGGGTATCAAGGGAGTCCGCGGCCATACACATGGCGACCTGATGTGCCATCTGGTCGTCGAGACGCCGGTCAACCTGACCGAGCGCCAGAAGGAACTGCTGCGCGAACTGGAGGAATCCACCGCTCGGGACAACGGCGCCAAGCACAATCCGCGGGCAAAATCCTGGATGGACAAAGTGAAGGAATTCTTCGGCGATTGATCGCCTGTCCCCGAAGACTGGCCGTGCCCGCGCCGCCGTCAGCGGCGTCCTTCGGCGACCGACCCTTCGACTCGCGTCATCGGCCGAACGGTATTTCGCTTCGCGGCAGGAAGTGGCAGCAGGAGGGTCGTTGCCGTCTGCGCCCTGCCTGTTTCCCACGCCGCCATTCGGCTGTTAGAATCTTGGGACTGTCAGAGTGCGGGGGATCGATCAATGCATTTCCTTAAGCAATTGCTTGCCGTCGCGGCCATCGCCGTTTCCACGCTGGCCGGGGCAGAACCGGGTGTCACCGGCTCCACGATCACGCTGGGCATGTCATCCCCCTTCACCGGACCGAACGGGGCCTATGGGCTCGACATGCGCAAGGTGATCGAGGGTTATTTCGACCAGGTGAACAAGGCTGGCGGCGTGAATGGCCGCAAGATCTCNCTGCTGGCGCTTGACGACGGCTACGAAACCGACCGCACGGTCGCCAACACGAATGCCTTGGTCAACGACAAGAAGGTCTTTGCGCTGATGGCCTATTACGGGTCCAGCCCGACGACCGAAGCGATGAACAAGGTCTTCGGACCGGCCAGGGTGCCCCTGGTGGGAACCATATCCGGGGCCGGTTCGCTGCGCGAGCCGATTTCGCAGAACCCGGGCAGTCGCTACATGTTCAACGTGCGGGCGAGCTACGCCGATGAAACCGAAGCGATCGTCAACCAGCTCGTGTCCTTGGGACTCAAGAACGTCGCCGTCTTCTACCAGAACGACGGTTTCGGGAAATCGGGGCTGGAAGGCGTGACGGCGGCGCTGAGGAAGCACAATCTCACCCCCACTGCAGCCGCCACGGTCGAGCGGAACTCGGTTGAAGTCGCCAGCGCGGTCGATGCCATCGCTAGGACCAAGCCGCAGGCCGTGGTCATGGTCACCCTGTACAAGCCTACTGCGGCCTTCGTCAAGGCCATGAAGGCCGCCGGCCAGAGGCCGATGTTCATGACGCTGTCACCGGTCGGCACCGAGCAACTGGTCAAGGAACTCGGCACCGATGCACGCGGCATCGGGATTTCGCAGGTCATGCCCTACCCGTGGAACGACATCGTCCCGATGGTTCGCGACTATCAGAAGCTGATCGGCAACAAGGCCGACTCTTCGTACTACGGTATCGAGGCCTACGTCATGGCCCGCGTCACGGTCGACGCATTGCGCAGGGCCGGCAAGGATCTCACCCGCGAGAGATTCATGGAGGCTCTCGAGAGCACCAATGCCGACCTCGGCGGCTTCCGCGTCGCGTTCAGCGCCAGCAACAGGCAGGGTTCGCGTTTCGTCGAAATGACGGTCGTCGGGCCCGGCGGCAAGGTCCTCAAGTAACTCCGTCTGCGGCCAGGAACCTGGAACGGCCTGCCTTCGCAGGCCGTTCGTCATTTCAGGCGCGCCGCCAGGAGGTTCCCTGCGGGCCATCGTCGAGCACGATCCCGCCCGCCTTCAACTGGTCGCGGATGCGGTCGGCCTCGGCAAAATTGCGGGCATTCTTGGCTGCCGTGCGGTCGGCGATCAAGGCTGAGATGGCGGCCTCGTCCAGTCCGCCAACACCTGCAACACCGCTGCGCAGGTAGGCCAGCGGGTCGCGGTCGAGCAGGCCGAGAACCCCGGCAAGCGCTTTCAGCAGGCCCGCAAGTTCGTTGCTGCGCTGCCGATTGACTTCGCTGGCGAGTTCGAACAGCACGGCAATCGCGCCGTGCGAATCGAAATCCTCGTTCAGGGCGGCGGCGAAGCGCACGGCGAATTCATCGTTCCAGTCGATGTCGACCGCAGCAGCGGGCGGGACGTCGCGCAGCGCGAAGTAGAGACCGTCGAGGCTGCGCCTGGCATCGTCAAGGTGCGAATCCGAATAGTTCAGCGGACTGCGGTAGTGCGCGCGCAGGATGAAGAAGCGCACCACCTCGGCATCGTAGCGTCTGAGCACTTCGCGGATGGTGAAGAAGTTGCCCAGCGACTTCGACATCTTTTCGTTGTCGACGCGGACGAAGCCATTGTGCATCCAGTAATTGACGAAGGGACACTGGTGCGCGCCTTCGGACTGGGCGATCTCGTTTTCGTGGTGCGGAAACTGCAGATCCTGCCCGCCACCGTGGATATCGAAATGATCGCCGAGGATCTTCGAACTCATCGCCGAACATTCGATGTGCCAGCCCGGCCGGCCGTCACCCCAAGGCGACTGCCATGCCGGCTCGCCCGGCCTGGCATGCTTCCAGAGCACGAAATCGAGTGGATCATCCTTGGCCGAATCGACCTCGACACGCTCGCCGGCGCGCAGGTCGTCGAGCGACTTGCCTGACAGCTTGCCGTAGCCGGCGAACTTGCGCACCGCGTAGTTCACATCGCCATCGCTTGCCTGGTAGGCCAGACCGCGTGTTTCCAGCATGGCGATGAGGTCGAGCATTTCCGGCACAAATTCGGTGGCGCGCGGCTCGTGATCGGGGCGCAGCACGCCGAGCGCATCGGCATCCTCGTGCATGAAGGCGATAAAGCGGTCGGTCAACTGCTGGATCGTCTCGCCATTCTCGACCGCGCGCTTGATGATCTTGTCGTCGATGTCGGTAATGTTGCGCACGTAGGTCACGTCGTAACCGCTGGCCTTGAGCCAGCGATAGACCATGTCAAAGACGACCATGACCCGGGCATGCCCGAGGTGGCAGTAATCGTNGACGGTCATCCCGCACACGTACATGCGGACCTTGCCCGGTTCGATGGGCGTGAAGACCTGTTTTTCCCGTTTCAGGGAGTTGTGGATTTTGAGCATGGGCGGGGAAATCGCGGCGGCGTCGCCGATTCGTGAAGTTTGGGAATGGCTGGTGTTCTTGGTAGAATTAAACGATTGTCAACCTGCGCCGAGTATATCACCGCGATGAGTTCAGCCCCTCCGCCTCCGCCTCGGCCAGTTGCATCTCGGGCACTGCGTGCCTCCATCATCGCGCTGACGGTCGCTTGCGGTACCCCGGTGCTCGCCGACACGCTGGCGGATGTGCAGCGCCTGATCAGGCGAGGGCAGTATCCGCAAGCGCTGACAATAATCGATTCGTATCTGGGCACGTCACCCAGTGACGCCCAGGCCAGATTTCTCAAGGGCGTGATCTACAGCGAGACGGACAAGACCGACGAGGCCATCGCGGTGTTCTCCAAGCTGACCGAGGACTACCCCGAGTTTCCCGAGTCCTACAACAATCTGGCGGTCCTCTACGCCCGCCAGAAACAATACGAAAAGGCGCGGATGGCGCTCGAGATGGCGATCCAGACGCACCCCTCCTACGCAACCGCGCATGAGAATCTCGGCGACCTCTACGCCAGGCTGGCCAACCAGTCCTATGCCAGGGCCGCCCAACTGGACGGAGCGAGCAAGTCGGCAAAGACCAAGGAAGCCCTTTCGCGCGACCTGATCGCAATCCCGGCCAAGGCGCCGGCGAAGCCGGCGACCGCGGTCCAGACCCCCGCAGATCCTGCAGCCGGCAACAAGGCCGCCAATCAATAACCCGAACAGGAAATCCAGCCATGCTCAAGCAACTCTCGACCCTGACCGCCGGCCTGCTCATGTCGCTGACAGCGTGGGCCGCACCCACAGTCGAGATGACCACTTCGTTGGGTAAGGTCACCATCGAACTCAACGCGGAGAAGGCGCCGAAGACCGTCGAGGCATTCGTCGACAACGCCAGGGGCGGCTTCTACGACGGCACCATCTTCCACCGCGTCATCGACGGCTTCATGATCCAGGGCGGTGGTTTCAGCCCGGCGATGGATGAAAAGAAGACGCTTACCCCAACGCTGCAGAACGAGGCGACCAACGGCCTGAAGAACGACCGCGGCACGATCGCCATGGCGCGCACCGCCGACCCGCATTCGGCACGCGTCCAGTTCTTCATCAACCTGAAGGACAACGATTTCCTCAACCACAAGTCGGCCGCCGATCCGCGCGCCTTCGGCTATGCCGTCTTCGGCAAGGTCACTTCGGGCATGGATGTCGTCGACAAGATTGCCAAAGTGCCGACCGGCAACGCCGGCCCGCACCAGAATGTGCCGACCACGCCGGTAGTCATCCAGAGTGTCAAAATCGTTTCCGACAAATAAGGATTCCCCAATGATCAGGCTCACCACCAACCACGGCGTCATCGCCCTCGAACTCAATGCCGAGAAGGCGCCGAAGACGGTCGCCAACTTCCTCGCCTACGTCGAGGCCGGGCATTACGACAACACGATCTTCCATCGCGTGATCCGCGATTTCATGATCCAGGGCGGCGGCATGGAACCTGGGATGAACCAGAAGAAAACCGGCGCCCCGATCGAGAACGAGGCGGCCAACGGCCTCAGGAACAAGCGCGGCAGCATCGCCATGGCGCGCACCGGCGACCCGCACTCGGCCACCGCCCAGTTCTTCATCAACACCGTCGACAACGCCTTCCTCGACTTCAAGTCGCCGTCCGGCCAGGGCTGGGGCTACTGCGTTTTCGGTGAGGTCGTCGACGGCATGGACGTCGTCGACAAGATCCGCGGCGTGCGCACCGGCAACAAGGGCTTCCACCAGGACGTACCGGTCGAGGACGTAATCATCGAGAAGGCCGAGGTCGTTTGATCCTCTTCGTCTCCGATCTCCACCTGTCGCCCCGGTCACCCGGGGCGACTGCGTTGTTCACCCGGTTTCTCGCCGGCCGCGCGCGCCAGGCGGAAGCCCTCTACATCCTCGGCGACCTTTTCGAGGCCTGGATCGGCGACGACGACAGCGGCGACCCGTTCAATGCCCAGGTCGTCGCCGCGCTGCGCGCCGCCAGCGATGCCGGGTTGAAGATTTCTGTCATGCACGGCAACCGCGATTTCCTGCTTGGCGCCGACTTCGCCACGGCCGCCGGCGTCACGCTGCTGGCCGACCCCTGCGTCCTGTCGACACCGGAATGGCAGTTCGTTCTCTCGCACGGTGACGCTCTCTGTGTCGACGACGCCACCTACATGGCCTTCCGCGCCCGGGTGCGCAACCCGGCCTGGCAGGCGGCGTTGCTCGCGAAACCGCTGGCCGAGCGCCGCGCCATCGCCGCCCACATGCGCGAGGTCAGCGAGTCGAGCCAACGCGACAAGGACAACCCCTACACCGACCTGCAAGCGGCCGCCACCGAGGATTTCCTTCGCCAGCACGGCTACGCCACGTTCATCCACGGCCACACGCACCTGCCGGCGACACACGACCACATCGTCGACGGCATCCACGTCGAGCGCTGGGTGCTCGCCGACTGGCACGAGGAGCGCGGCGAGTGCTTGGCCTGGGACGGCGAGACGCTGCGCCGCGAGGCCCTTCTCCCCGAAAACCGGCCCTGAAACGGTGTCGACCGCAGCGCTGACCCTGCTGCGCGAGGTCTTCGGCTA
Organism: Dechloromonas sp.; assembly: GCA_013693915.1. GTDB lineage: Bacteria > Pseudomonadota > Gammaproteobacteria > Burkholderiales > Rhodocyclaceae > Azonexus. The sequence goes on from CP059264.1 coordinate 3,130,998, forward strand.
CCCCGCCTTCCGCGGCGCCCAGGCCGGAATCATTGAGCATGTGACCAGTGGCGGCGACGCGCTGGTGCTGATGCCGACCGGCGGNGGAAAAAGCCTCTGCTACCAGATCCCCGCCCTGCTCCGCCCCGGCTGCGCCGTCGTCGTCTCGCCGCTGATCGCGCTGATGCAGGACCAGGTCGACGCCCTCACCCAGCTCGGCGTCAGGGCCGCCTGCCTGAACTCGACGCTGGACTGGCGCGACGCGCAGGCCGTCGAGCAGGGAATGTTCTCCGGCAATCTCGACCTCGTTTACATCGCCCCCGAGCGTCTGCTGCTCGACCGCACGCTGGCCCTGCTCGACGCACTCTGCGAAGCCGGCAAGCTCGCCCTGTTCGCCATCGACGAAGCGCACTGCGTGTCGCAATGGGGCCACGATTTCCGCCCGGAATACTTGCAACTCTCGGCCCTGCACGAACGCTACCCGGCGGTCCCGCGCATCGCCCTGACCGCCACTGCCGACCAGGCGACGCGCAACGAGATGCTGCAACGCCTGGGCCTCGGTGAGGCGCGCATTTTCCTGTCCAGCTTCGACCGCCCGAACATCCGCTACACCGTCGTCGAGAAGGACAACGCCCGGAAGCAACTGCTCGGCTTCCTCGCCGGCAGGAAAGGCCAGGCCGGCATCGTCTATTGCCTGTCACGCAAGAAGGTCGAGGAAACCGCCGAATGGCTGTCGGCCCAGGGCTATCCCGCGCTGCCCTACCACGCCGGCCTGCCCGCCGAGGAACGCGCCGCCAACCAGCGCCGCTTCCTGCGCGAGGAAGGCCTGGTCATGTGTGCGACGATCGCCTTCGGCATGGGCATCGACAAGCCCGACGTCCGCTTCGTCGCCCACCTCGACCTGCCCAAGAGCATCGAGGCCTACTACCAGGAAACCGGCCGCGCCGGCCGCGACGGCGAGCCCTCCGAAGCCTGGATGGCCTACGGCATGCAGGATGTCGCGCTGCAGCACGCGCGCATCGCCGAGTCGGGCGCCGGCGAGGGCCAGAAAATCCTCGAAGCGCAACGGTTGACCGCGCTGCTCGCCTACTGCGAGGCGCCGCGCTGCCGCCGCCAGGTGCTGCTCGACTACTTCGGCGAGGAGCGCCAACCCTGCGGCAACTGCGACCTGTGTGCCGAGCCGCCGGAACTGTGGGACGGCACGCAGGCGGCGCAGAAGGCGCTCTCCGCCATCTTCCGCACCGGCATGCGCTTCGGCGTCAGCCACCTGACCGATATCCTGCGCGGCAAGGCGACGGACAAGGTCAAACAATGGGGCCACGACCGCCTGCCGACCTTCGGCGTCGGCGGCGACCTCGACGACCACGCCTGGAAGAGCATCTTCCGCCAGCTCGCCGCCGCCGGCCTCGTCCATGTCGATATGGCCGAGCATGGTGCCCTGCAACTCACGGAAGCTGCCCGCGAGGTGCTGAAGGGTCGACGCGCCGTGCAGTTGCGGCGCCCGGCGAAGCGTGAACCGGCGCCGGCGAAGGTCAGCCGAATGCCGGTCTCCGACCTGGCGCCGGCCGACGAGGCGCTCTTCCAGCTGTTGCGCAAATGGCGCGCCGACACTGCCCGCGAACAGGCGGTGCCGGCCTATGTCATCCTCCACGACCGGACCCTGCGCGAACTCGCCGAGGTTCGCCCGACCAGCCGCGGCCTGCTCGTCGGGATCACCGGCATGGGCGCGGCGAAGATCGAGCATTACGGCGAGGAATTGCTGGCGCTGATTCGCAACCCGGCATAATTGCCGGCTTAGGGACTGTGTGAACAAGTAGCACCGTGAAGACCTAGACTCGATGATTGACAGCTCCGGCTTGACTGACCGACCGTTGCCCCAAGATGCGGGGCAATTCACCTGTCTGCGCCTCGTTTCTGCCCCCTTTGCCGAGTGCGACCGAGAATGGATGACTGGCAAGGTCTGTCGCGATTTGCCTGCCTGAACCAGTGATCCCCATGAAATCGCTTTACGATACTTACAGAAGGAAAGGTTCGCTGCCCCGCCAAGGCAGGCGCCTCTCCACCTCGCTGCTGCTTTCCCTGCTGTTTCATGCCCTGTTGTTGAGCCTGACTTTCGGCAGTCAGGAATCTGGATTCCCGGGCTTTGCCTTGCCTTGGCAGGAAAGACGGGTGGCGGTACCTGAACTGCGGGTCGTGCTTACTTCGTCGAAGGTCGCAGAACCTGAGTCAGCCAATGCCTCGGCTGCCCCGCCGTTAGCGGCGGCATTGACCGAGCAGGCCGTGGCCGATCGGCCCGCAGTGGTGACATTCAGGTCCCCCGAAGCGCGGCAGGCGCGGTCAGCCCCCGCGAGCAAGTCCAGAAGCACGCCAAAAGCGAAGGCCGGTCCGAAACCAAAGGCCGCGACTGGTGCCTCTCCGGCGAACGCCTCGCGCAGTACCTCCAAGGCGAAGGCTAACCCAAAGCCAAAGGTGGCGACTGGCGCCGCCCTGCGGAACGCATCCCGGAGCACCCCAAGGAAAAGCCGGCATCAAGGGCGATGGCGGCAACGGGCCCAGCCCCGACGAGCGCAACTGCTGACCGGGCGCCCCGGCCCAAGGCCTTCCCGGAAGTGATCGCCCTTGAGGAGTCCCGAGACGCCGAGTTCGTCGTGCCGCCGGCGCCTGTTAACCCGCGCCGACCGTCCCGGCAGAACCGGGAAACGCTGGCGGTGAGGTGCAGCCACGAATCGACCAGCGGTCACGTGAGGGTGTTGCCGAGGAGGCAGGGCAAATGGAGTCGGCACGACTCGAGGCTGAACTTCAGGAAGCCGCTCGTCAGGAAGCCGCCCGTCAGGAAGCCGCCCGTCAGGAAGCCGTCCGTCAGGAAGCCGTCCGTCAGGAAGCCGTCCGTCAGGAAGCCGTCCGTCAGGAAGCCGTCCGTCAGGAAGCCGTCCGTCAGGAAGCCGTCCGTCAGGAAGCCGTCCGTCAGGAAGCCGTCCGTCAGGAAGCCGTCCGTCAGGAAGCCGTCCGTCAGGAAGCCGTCCGTCAGGAAGCCGTCCGTCAGGAAGCCGTCCGTCAGGAAGCCGTCCGTCAGGAAGCCGTCCGTCAGGAAGCAGTCCGTCAGGAAGCCGTCCGTCAGGAAGCCGTCCGTCAGGAAGCCGTCCGTCAGGAAGCCGTCCGTCAGGAAGCAGTCCGTCAGGAAGCAGTCCGTCAGGAAGCCGCCCGCCAGGAAGCCGCCCGCCAGGAAGCCGCCCGCCAGGAAGCCGCCCGCCAGGAAGCCGCCCGCCAGGACGCCGCCCGCCAGGACGCCGCCCGCCAGGACGCCGCCCGCCAGGACGCCGTCCGTCAGGAAGCCGCTCGTCAGGAAGCCGCTCGTCAGGAAGCCGCTCGTCAGGAAGCCGCTCGTCAGGAAGCAGTCCGTCAGGAAGCCGCCCGCCAGGAAGCAACAAGACAGGATTCGGCTCGCGCAGAGGCTGCACGAGTTGAGGCTGGGCGAGAGCAGGATGCCAGACGCGACGCTGTGCGCCGGGCGATGGGCCGACAGCTGGACGAGGAAGCGGCACGCCGTCAGGCGACTCAGGATGCATCGCGTCCTTCACCGTCTTCAAGCCCCTGCGCCGCGCGAGGCTTTTGGGCGCAGCGACCCCAACGCCGAACTCATACTGTACGCGGAAGCCTGGAGCCGGCGGATACAATTCAACATGACCTTCGACATGGTCCGCGAAGCGGCAAAGCGGCCTCACACTGATCCCATCGTGACCGTGGCCATACGAAGCGACGGCTCGATCGAGTCGGTGACGTTCGTTCGCTCCAGCGGTGTGGCCGCGATCGATGATGCGGTACGACGCATCATTTACGGCCAGACTCCCAATCTGCCGTTCCAACCGGCACTGGCGCGCGACTTCGACGTGATCGAGATCCGCCGGACCTGGCACTTTGACACGGCCATACGACTGTATTGAGCGGTTGCGCCCCGGCGATCGACGGGTGTGCCATCGCTTCTCGCTGGTTTCCGTCGCAGCTGTCCGTTGGGCTGATCGTTGACTGGGCTGAAGGGCCGGCAGCTGATGGGGTTTGCTGCCACTCTCGCGTCAAGGGCATTCGAGTCTAGCGCAGCCGGCCCCGGCCGAACCCGGGCGGTTGCCCCGCCCGTGTAATCCAGCCAGCATGCCGGGTTCCCCTGAAAGGCTCCTTCAGCGGTGCCGCCCGCCACTGCGATGCAGTTGCGGTCCACACGATTTCTGCGGCGAATTCCGGTTGGGCGTCCTGTCCGGCACCTGAGCCTTGCGCGGCGGGCGTGGCGGCGGCGCCGGACGCGGCGCGGCATGGGCAGCGGGCTCGAATCCTGCGACCACAACCCGCTCGAGATCGCGCCTGATCAGTTTCTCGATGTCACGCAGGAAGGGGCGTTCGTCGTGACTGACCAGCGACAGTGCCTCGCCTTCGAGGCCGGCGCGCCCGGTGCGGCCAATGCGATGCACATAGTCTTCAGGGATGTTGGGAATCTCGAAGTTGATGACATGCGGTAGAGAATCGATATCCAGACCGCGTGCCGCAATGTCGGTCGCCACCAGCGCCACCAGCCTGCCGTCCTTGAAGTCGCCGAGCGCGCGGGTGCGCGCCCNCTGCGACTTGTTGCCGTGCAGCGCGGCCGCCTTGATGCCGGCCTTTTCCAGGTGACGCGACAACGCGTCGGCGCCATGCTTGGTGCGCGCGAAAATCAGCACCTGATTGAGACTGAGCGTTGCGAACAGATGCAGCAGCAGGTCCTTCTTCTGCTCGCGGTTGGTTTCGATGACGCGCTGGGTGACGGTTTCGGCCGCGGTGTTGCGCGGCGCGACGTCGACCGATACCGGCTGGTCCAGCAGGCCGCCGGCCAGTTCGCGGATATCCGGCGAGAAGGTGGCGGAGAACAGCAGGTTCTGCCGCTGCTTCGGAAGCAAGGCGATGATCTTGCGGATGTCGCGGATGAAACCCATGTCGAGCATGCGGTCGGCTTCGTCGAGGACGAGGATCTCGATGCCGCCGAGATCGACGGTCTTCTGCTGGACGTGGTCGAGCAATCGGCCCGGCGTCGCGACGAGGATATCGACACCGCGGCGCAGCGCGGCAATCTGGGNGTTGATGCCGACGCCGCCGAACACTGCCAGCGAGTTGAGGGCCAGATGCGTGCCGTAAGTGCGCACGCTCTCCTCGACCTGCATCGCCAGTTCGCGCGTCGGCGCCAGGACCAGCACCCGCGGACGCCTGGAGGCGCGGGATTTGGGACAATTCGCCAGGCGGTGCAGGATGGGCAGCGTGAAGCCGGCAGTCTTGCCGGTGCCGGTCTGCGCCGTCGCCATCAGGTCGCGGCCGGTCATGACGGCGGGAATCGCCTTCTGCTGGATCGGTGTTGGCGTGTCGTAGCCCTGCTCGGCGATGGCGCGCAGGAGTTCGGCCCTGAGGCCGAGTTCGGTGAATAGCATGGAAACTCCAGTTGACCCCGGATCGAACCGGCGCCGTTCTCGTGTCAGATCAGAGAGAGGCCGCGTTCGAGATCGGCCTGAAGATCCTCCACTGCTTCAAGGCCGACCGCGATGCGCAGCAGCCCTTCGCCGATGCCGGCCGCAGCCCGGGCTTCCGGGGTGATGCGGCCATGCGTGGTCGAGGCGGGGTGGGTGATGGTGGTCTTCGTGTCGCCGAGGTTAGCGGTGATCGACAGCAGCCTGCAGTGGTCGACGACCGTCCACGCCTGCTCGCGCGCGCCCTTGACCTCGAACGAGACGATGGCGCCGCCGCCCCTCTGCTGCTTTTGCGCCAGTGCGTGCTGCGGATGCGACGGCAGGCCGGGGTAGAAGACGCGCGCGACCTTCGGGTGCGCCTCGAGCCAGGCAGCGAAGCGCGCCGCGCTGGCGCCCTGCGCCTCCATGCGGATGCGCAGCGTCTCCATGCCCTTGAGCAGCACCCAGGCGTTGAACGCGGAAAGCGTGGGGCCGGCGGTGCGCAGGAACTTGAACACCTCCTCGGTCAGCTTCCGCGGGCCGCAGACCGCGCCGCCGAGCACACGTCCCTGGCCGTCGAGATACTTGGTTGCCGAATGCACGACGAGGTCGGCGCCGAGTTCCAGCGGCTTCTGCAGGATCGGGGTACAGAAACAGTTGTCGACGGCGACGAGGATGCCGCAGGCGTGGGCGATTGCGGTCAACGCCGGAATATCGGCAATTTCCGTCAGCGGGTTGGACGGCGTCTCGAGGAAGAACAGTTTCGTCTCCGGCCGAATTGCCGCCTCCCAGGCAGAAGGGTCGATCTGCGGCACGAAGGTCGCGGTGATTCCGGCCCGCGGCAGAATGTTCGAGAACAGCTGGACGGTTGCGCCAAAGAGACCGTTCGAGGCGACGATGTGGTCGCCGTGCTTGAGGTGCGCGAGGACCAGCGCCATGATCGCCGACATGCCGCTCGCCGTGGCGACACAATCCTCGGCGCCCTCGAGCGCGGCAAGGCGCTCGGCGAACATGGCGACGGTGGGATTGGTGAAGCGCGAGTNGACGTTGCCTTCCTCCTCGCCGGAAAATCTCCGGGCCGCCTGGGCGGCGTCCTTGAAGACGAAGCTCGAAGTCAGGTACAGCGCCTCGGAATGCTCGCCGAACTGGCTGCGTTCCTGGCCGGCGCGGACGGCCAATGTATCGGGGCGGTAGCTGGCCACTTCAGACATCAGTCCTGATCTGCCGATGCCAGTTGCAGGACGAGTTGCTGGACGGGCGGGCCGTCACCGTCGTCTTCGTGTCCCGCTGTCTTGCTGCCACGACTGCCCTCGATGGCGTCAAGGTAATCCGCATCGACATCGCCGGTGATATAGCAACCGTCGAAGCACGAGGCCTCGAAATCCGTCAGGTCGGAGCGAATCCTGGTCACCGACTGCTTGAGCGCCGCGATATCCTGATACACCAGCGCATCGGCGCCGATCTCGCGGGCGATGCCGTCATCGGTGCGACCGGTGGCGATCAACTCGGCGCGCGTCGGCATGTCGATGCCGTNGACGTTGGGAAAGCGCACCGGCGGCGCCGCCGACGCGAAGTNGACCTTCACCGCCCCCGCAGCGCGCGCCATGTCGACGATCTCGCGACTGGTCGTGCCGCGCACGATCGAATCATCGACGAGCAGCACACGCTTGCCCTTGAATTCCTGTCCCACGGTGTTGAGCTTCTGGCGCACCGACTTCTTGCGCATCGACTGGCCGGGCATGATGAAGGTGCGGCCAACATAGCGGTTCTTGACGAAGCCCTCGCGGAACGGAATGCCGAGCGCCTGCGCCAGTTGCATGGCGGACGGGCGACTCGAGTCGGGAATCGGGATGACCACGTCGATCTGGCCCACCGGAATCCTCTTGCGGATCTTTTCGGCCAGGTGTTCGCCCATCGCCAGACGCGCTTCATATACCGAGACCCCGTCGATGACCGAATCGGGTCGCGCCAGATAGACATATTCGAAAATGCATGGCGCATGGGTCGGCTGTTGTGCACACTGCATGCTGTGGAACTGGTGGTTGAGATCGATGAACACCGCCTCGCCGGGTTCGATGTCGCGCACCATTTCGAATCCCAGGGTATCGAGCGCCACCGATTCGGACGCGACCAGGTATTCCGTCCCGGTCTCCGTCTCGTTCTTGCCATAAACCAGCGGGCGGATGCCGTACGGATCGCGGAAGGCAAGCAGGCCGTAGCCGGCGATCAGTGCAACCACCGCATAGGCGCCTCGGCAACGGCGATGAACGCCGGCCACCGCCTGGAAGATGCTGTCGACATCGAGTTCGTAGCCATGTGCCGACGCCTGCAGTTCGTGCGCCAGCACGTTGAGCAGGACTTCGGAGTCGGAGTTGGTGTTGATATGGCGGCGGTCGAGGCGGAACATCTCGCCCTTCAACTGCTCGGCGTTGGTCAGGTTGCCATTGTGACCAAGCACGATGCCGAAAGGCGAATTGACGTAGAACGGCTGCGCCTCGGCAAAGTTGTAGGCCGAGCCGGCGGTCGGGTAGCGAACGTGGCCGATCCCCCAGTTGCCGGGCAAGGCACGCATGTTGCGGGTCCGGAAGACGTCGCGGACCAGCCCCGGCCCCTTGTGCAGGTTGAAGGTGTTGCCTTCCGCCGTGGCAATGCCGGCCGCATCCTGACCGCGATGCTGCAGGACCATCAGGCCATCGTAGAGCAGCTGGTTGACCGGCGATGTCGCCACTACACCAAGAATCCCGCACATAGTCCTATCCGCCTAACTGAACCGAATTCGCTTTGCCAGATCGTCCGGCATCCATGGCCGGGCTGCCAGCACCGCCGTTTGCAGCGGTGGCGCCAGCGTCGCCTGCTTCCACCAGACCTGCTGCGGCGCCGCGGTCATGCCACCGACTGCAACCAGGATCATGACCAGCAGCACGCCGCGCGCCAGGCCGAAGATCATGCCCAACAGGCGATCCGAGACACTCAGGCCCAACGCCTTGACCATGCTGCGCACCGCCATGCGCACCAGCGACATGGCCACTAGCACCCCGAAGAAGACCAATGCGCAACCGGCAAGGGCGCGCACCGCCGGATCGGCGATCCCGGGAAATACCAGTTGCCCGCTCTGCGCCCCGAATTCCAGCGCGGCCATAAAAGCCAGCACCCAGGCAGCCAGAGCCATCATTTCGCTGACCACGCCGCGCCACAATCCGAGCACCAGGGACAGAGCGACGATGCCGATCACCGCATAGTCGAAAGCTGCCATCACTTGCCCGAGATCACGCCCGAAACGCCGGCCTGCCTCATTCTGTCGAGCGCCTGCTCGGCCGCCTCGCGGCTGGCGAACGGCCCTGCCCGCACCCTGGTCTTCTTGCCTCCCGGCGTGTCGAGCGGCTCGACATAGGTTCTGACGCCTTTTTCGGAGAGCTTGCTCCGCAGACTCCTGACGTTGTCCTCATTGGCAAAGGCGCCGATCATGATCACGAATTCGCCCGTCTTCGCCGGCGCCGCCGCAGCCGGCGCGGCCTGACCGGCAAGGATGGCCGCCGCCCGCCTGGCTTCCGCCGACGACTCCGAGGCGGCAGGTTTCTCCGGGGCCTTTTCCGGGGCCCTCTCCGCAGTCTTGTCCGGCTTGGTGGCAGGCCTTTCCGGCGCCTTTTCGGGGTCTTTTCCGGCTTCGGAGCCGGTTTCTCGGGCTTCGCCGGCGCCTTTTCCGGCGTCTTTTCAGGCGATTTGCCGGCGCCCTTGTCTTCGGGCTTGTCCCTGGCGGCCTCGCCCGGCTTGGCTGCGGGCTTCACTCCCCGGCTTCGCCGGCACCCTTCTCGGCAGGCGCCGCCGACTTGCTCTCGGCCGCCTGCTCGGCCGCCTTCTCTGCAGCCTTCTCCACCGGGGTCACCGCGAACTTCGGGGCAAACGGCTTTTCATCCTGCCCCGGTATGCGGATTTCAACTTCCTGGACCGCCTGCCGCGGCGCGTGATCCATCACCATCGGCAGGACCACGGCAACCACCGAGGCGAAGACCACCGCACCGACCAGGCGACGGCGGGCAACCTTCTTGAGTTGAGACTGAGCGTCGTTGTCTTCCATGACTAGGATTTCGCACGCAACGCTTCGAGCGCTCCGGCCACCGTTAAGAAAGATCCGAAAACAATGATTCTATCACTTTCGGCAGCTTGTCCCTTGGCCGCCTGCATCGCAACCCGCGGCGAGTCATGGCAGATGACTTCGCCGCCCAGCCCGCCACCGTTGATGACCGCCGCCAGCGACTCCGCCCGCGCGCCGCGCGGCCCGCCGAGCGTCGCCGCATGCCAGAAATCGACCTTGTCCCTGAGCGGCTGGAGCGCGCCCCTGATATCCTTGTCGGCGAGCATGCCGACCACCGCATGGGTGCGATCGAAGAAGCCCATGCTCGCGAGATTGTCGGCGAGAACTTCGATCGCCTGCGCGTTGTGACCGACGTCGACGACGATCGCCGGCTTTCCCGNGATCACCTGGAAGCGCCCTGGCAGCTCGGTTGCGATCAATCCCATGCGAATTGCCTGCATGCTTACCGGCAGTCGATCGCCCAGAGCATCGAGCGCCGCCAGGGCAACCGCGGCGTTGCGCAACTGGGTCGCGCCGCGCAGGCCGGGATAGGCCAGGGTCCGCTTGACCGGACTGTCGCCGGATCTGCACCACCAGCGCCATTGCCGGCGATCCTCCGGAACACCGTCGAAACCGAAGTCGCGCCCGACCAGACGCAGGTCGGCACCGATGACCTCTGCATGATCGAGGAGGGTCTGCGGCGGGTTGGCATCGGCGCACAAGGCCGGCTTGCCGGCCCGGAAGATGCCGGCCTTCTCGAAACCGATGCTCGCCCGGTCCGGCCCCAGCCACTCGGTATGATCGAGGGCAATGGTGGTGACGATGGAAACATCCGGTTCGTAGGCGTTGACCGCATCAAGGCGGCCGCCCAGACCAACCTCGAGGATTGCCGCCTCGACCCCGGCGCCGGCAAAGACTTCCCACGCTGCGAGTGTCCCGAACTCGAAATAGGTCAGCGCGACATTGCCGGCATCCCGTCTCGCCGCCTCGACGCGGGCAAAGGCAGCGCACAGCGCGGCGTCGCTCGCCTCCTCGCCATTCACCCGCACACGCTCGTTGTAGGCCAGCAGGTGCGGCGAGGTGTAACAGCCGACCCGGTAGCCGGCATGGGCAATCATCGATTCCAGGAAGGCACAGGTCGAACCCTTGCCGTTGGTGCCGCCGACCACGATCACCGGGCAGTGCTGGCTCTGACCCAGCGCCTCCTTGACCCGACTGATGCGCTCGAGTCCCAGCTCGATACCCGCCTGCCCCTTGGGATGGAGGCCTTCGAGGTGGACCAGCCAATCTGCGAGACTTTTCAAGCGGCAGCAGGCAATTTCTGCAACAGCGCCAGGACCCGGGCAACCTGGTCCCGCAACTGGCGACGGTCGACGATCATGTCGATCGCGCCCTTCTCGAGCAGGAACTCGGAACGCTGGAAGCCCTCCGGCAACGTCTCGCGCACCGTCTGCTCGATGACGCGCGGGCCGGCGAAACCGATCAGCGCCTTCGGCTCGGCGATCACGACATCGCCGACGAAAGCGAAGGACGCGGAGACGCCACCCATGGTCGGATCGGTCAGGATGGAAATGAACGGCTGCCCGGCCTGGGCAAGCCGGGTCAGCGCCGCCGTCGTCTTGGCCATCTGCATCAGTGAGAACAGCCCTTCCTGCATGCGCGCGCCGCCCGAGGCGCTGATGCAGACAAAGGGGATCTTCTGCTCGACCGCCGTGTTGACGCCGCGCACGAAACGCTCGCCGAGAACCGAGCCCATCGAGCCGCCCATGAAATCGAACTCGAAGGCCGTGGCGACCACCGGCATGGTTTTGATCGCGCCCTGAAGGACGACCAGCGAATCGCTCTCGCCGGTCGCCTGGTTGGCTTCCATCAGGCGGTCCGGGTAGCGCTTGGAATCCTTGAATTTGAGCGAGTCGACCGGAACCACCTCCGCACCGATTTCCGCGCGGCCCTCGCCATCGAGTAGCAGGTCGAGACGCCGGCGCGCCGAAAGCCGGTTGTGGTGACCGCACTTCGGGCACACCTGGAGGTTCTTCTCGAGGTCGGTCGCGTAGAGTACCGCCTCGCACGACGGGCACTTGCTCCACAGGCCCTCGGGCAGCGCGCCACGGCGCTGCACGCCCTGTTCACGCTTGATCTTGGGGGCAGGAGTTTGGTCAGCCAGCTCATTTGATCACCTCATCGACACCGCGACGAATCTCCGCCACCAGCGCCTTGACATTGACACAAGCCGTTTCCGAAGTCGATTTCTCGATTTCCTCGATGATCCGGCTGCCGACCACGACGGCATCGGCGATCCGGGCGATGCGCGCAGCGGTCTGCGCGTCGCGGATGCCGAAACCGACGCCAACCGGCAGCCCGGTCTTCTCCCGGATCAGCGGCAGGCGCTCGGCCACCGCCTCGATGTTCACCGCCCCGGAACCGGTCACCCCGGCCAGAGAGACGTAGTATACGTAACCGCTCGCCACCGACGCGACCTGCTCGATGCGTGCCGCGGTCGACGTCGGCGCCAGCAGGAAAATGGGATCCATTCCCTGCGCCTTGATCGTGGCGCCGAATGCCGCCGCCTCTTCCGGCGGATAATCGACAACCAGCACGCCATCGACGCCGGCCTGCACGGCAGCTACGGCAAACCGCTCCAGACCCATTGCCTCGATCGGGTTGGCGTAACCCATCAGGACGACCGGCGTTGTCTTGTCGGTGGCGCGGAAGGCAAGCACCAGTTCGAACACTTTCCGCAGGCTCATGCCCCCGGCCAGGGCGCGCTCGGACGCGCGCTGAATGGTCGGGCCATCGGCCATCGGATCAGAAAAGGGCACGCCGAGTTCGATGACGTCGGCGCCTGCTTCGACGAGGGCGTGCATCAGCGGCACGGTCAGCGCCGCATCGGGGTCGCCGGCGGTGATGAAGGGAATCAGCGCCTTGCGGCCTTCGGCAGCGAGACGATCGAAAGCGGACTTGATGCGCGACATCAGAAGACGATCCCGGATTTTTCGGCGACGGTGTGTATGTCCTTGTCACCCCGGCCGGAGAGGTTGACCAGCAGAATCTTGTCCTTGGCCAGCAGCGGCGCCAGCTTGGCCGCATAGGCCAGCGCGTGGCTGGATTCCAGCGCCGGGATGATGCCCTCGATCCGGCAGAGCGTGTGAAAGGCGTCGAGCGCCTCGCCATCATTGATCACCACATACTCGGCGCGCCCGATGTCCTTCAGCCAGGCGTGTTCGGGGCCGACGCCCGGATAGTCGAGGCCGGCGGAAACCGAGTGCGTCTCGATGATCTGTCCGTCCTCGTCCTGCAGCAGGTAGGTGCGGTTGCCGTGCAGCACCCNCGGCACGCCGGCGGTCAGCGACGCCGCGTGGCGACCGGTGTCAACGCCTTCGCCCGCTGCCTCGACGCCGATCAGGCGCACGCCCTCGACGTTGATGTACGGATAGAAGATACCCATGGCGTTGGAGCCGCCACCGACGCAGGCGATCACGGCATCCGGCTGGCGGCCGGTCATTTCCGGCATCTGCACGAGGCACTCCTCGCCGATGATCTTCTGGAAATCGCGCACCAGCATCGGATACGGGTGCGGACCAGCCACCGTGCCTATGATGTAGAAGGTGTTGTGGATGTTGGTGACCCAGTCGCGCATCGCCTCGTTGAGCGCATCCTTGAGCGTCTTCGAACCGCTTTCGACCGGCACCACCGTGGCGCCGAGCAACTTCATGCGATAAACGTTGGCGGCCTGGCGCCTGATGTCCTCGCTGCCCATGTAAACCACGCATTCCATGCCGTAGCGGGCGGCCACCGTCGCCGTCGCCACGCCATGCTGGCCGGCACCGGTTTCGGCGATCACCCGCGGCTTGCCCATGCGCCGGGCGAGCATGGCCTGGCCGATGCAGTTGTTCACCTTGTGGGCGCCGGTGTGGTTCAGATCCTCGCGCTTCAGGTAGATCTGCGCGCCGCCAAGCATCTCGGACCAGCGCCTGGCGTGGTAGATCGGCGACGGCCGGCCGACGAAATGCTTCAACTCGTATTCGTACTCTGCCCGGAATGACGGATCGCCTTGCGCCTCGGCATAGGCGGCCTTCAGTTCGTCGAGCGCCGCGAACAGCGTCTCGGCCACGAAAACGCCCCCGTAGGGCCCGAAATGGCCCTTGGCGTCAGGGAAGTCATAGTGATTCATCAGCTTNNTCCGTACAGCCGCCACGAAGGCGGCGATTTTCGAGTGATCCTTGATGCCCTTTCCCGTTTCGACCCCGGAAGACACGTCAACCGCAGCAGGTCGCACCCGTTCGATGGCCTCACCGACGTTGGCTGCGGTCAACCCGCCGGAGAGCACCAGAAAGCCGGAAAGTCCGGGCGGAATTAGCGACCAGTCGAAGACCTCGCCGCCACCGCCGTAACCCTCGACGAACGCATCCAGCAACAGACCCCGGGCATCGCGAAATGCGCCGGCGAATTCTAACAGATCGAGCCCCGGTCTGACCCGCGCCGCGCGCAGATAGGGTCGGGCGAACTGGCGGCAGAAAGCCGCATTTTCGTCACCGTGAAACTGCAGGAGGCTGATGGGCACGCTATCGCAGGCCGCCAGAACGGTTTCCGGCGTGGTGTTCTNGAAGAGGCCGACGACGGCGACGAAGGGAGGAATCCGCCGCGCCAGTTCCGCCGCCCTTTGTGGTGTCACAAAACGCGGGCTTGGCGGATGGAAGACGAAGCCGACGGCGTCGGCGCCGGCCACCACCGCCGCATCGACATCCTCCTCGCGGGTCAGGCCGCAGATCTTGATGCGTGTTTTCAAGCGAACGCTCCGTCGAGAAGGTCGTCTGCCGGATCAGGCAGACCCCAGTGCGGCTCGTNGACCGGCCCGCGGAAATAGAGCCCATGCGGCGAAAAGGTCGGCGCCGCCTGAGTTCGGTCCCCGGCCAGCAGCAATTCGCCGATCCAGCCTGGCGCCTGCGCCCCCTTGCCAATCTGGACCAGTGTCCCGACGAGATTGCGCACCATGTGATGCAGGAAGGCGCTGGCCGCGAAATCGAAGACGAGCAAATCGCCGCTCTCCCGGAGGTCGGCTTGCCATAGCTTCTTCACCGGCGTCTTGGCCTGGCAGCCGGCTGCCCGGAACGCGGAGAAATCATGCTCGCCAATCAGTTGCTGCGCCGCCTCGCGCATCACCTGAACATCCAGCGGCAGGTGAAACCAGCCAACCCGCCCTTGCCACAGGCCGGGGCGCTGCGGCCGGTTGAGCAGCAGATAGCGGTAGCGCCGGCCGCGTGCGCTGAAACGGGCATGAAACCCGTCGGCAACCGGCTGCGCCCAGCGGACCGCGACGGCGTCGGGCAGATGCGAATTGACACCGCGCACCCAAGCCGAGAGCGGCCGCTCGATCACAGTCTCGAAATGAACGACCTGATGCGTCGCATGGACGCCCGCGTCGGTGCGCCCCGCACAGATAACGCCGACTGGCTCGCCGGCAATCTCGCGCAGCGCTGATTCCAGCACATCTTGGACGGTCCAGCCCTCCGCCTGACTCTGCCAGCCATGAAACCGGGTCCCGCAATATTCCACTCCCAGGGCAATTCTCGTCGCCACCAACCGCTCACCCCAAAGAAATCGCCACGCCCGAGGAAATCAGGACGGCAAGGCAGATCAGATAATCGTTCGTGCGCCAGGCCGGCGCCTCGATCCGCAAAGTCTCCGGGCCAACCGGTTCGCCGCCGATCCCGCCCAGGATATTGCGCCACGCACCCTTCGGCAACTTGACCTGCAGATTCTGCATCACCAATGACAGACGCACCACGAGTCGCTCGCTGGCCAGGCCGCATTCCGACAGCGGCTGGAGCAGGGACTGCAGCGCGACCAGCAGTCCATGGTTCCCGACATCAGCGAACAGCCACGCCAGGCAACCCAGCATCAGACCGAGCCGCGCGACGTGCAGGGTCGCATCCAGGACCCCCTCGTGGGTCGGCATCCAGGCGACATCGAAGACGGCGTCACCGGCCGCACCATAGGCGAGTATCAGCCAGACACTCGGAAACAGCCAGCGCATGCGCCGCAGCAGACGCCACCAACCGGAGAGCGAATCTCGCCTCGCCAACAGCAGGACGGAGGACGCCAGCGCAAGTCCAAGCCAACCAAGGAACTGGATGACAACGATCGCGGTCACGCAGACCAGCAAGGCAGCAGCAGGGTGCAAGGATACGGCCCCAAAATGCGCATGGCCCCACGCGGGGGCCATGCGCGGCTCGCAAAAGGGATTCTAACCGTTCAGGCGACCGAGAATCTGTCGCGCCTGTTCGGCAAGATCGGCGCCCCCTTCGGCAATCACCTCCTCCAGCAGTTCGCGCGCTTGATCCTCGTCGCCCATTTCCTCATATGCCCTGGCCAGCGCGAGTTTGGTAGCCACATCCTCACCCCCTGNATCAGCGCCCGCCTTGCCGCCATCGAAGTCTTCGGCCAGGTTGACGACCGCGGTTTCCTCGGTGGGACTCGCTGCCAGATCAAGGTTGATCGACGTCAGGTCGAACTCGGGCACCGGCATCGGCTGACCGAGGAAGACCGACTCGCTCAGGTTTATGTCGAACTCGGCATCTTCAGCAGCGAAGTCAACAGACATCCCCGCCGTTCCATCGACAACCGAAATAGTGTCCCTGCCGGACTCCTGGATGTCCATCGGATTGACGACAGTATCACCACCCATGTCACCACTCGAGTCATCATGCAAGGAGGACGGGTGCACGATGGTCTCGGTATCTGCCGTGGCGTCACCCAAGTCGAAATCAAGAAGTCCGGTACCGGCCTCGATCGCGCTCGTCGTGAAGTCTGACGGCGCCTCGAATCCGGTGAAAGTTTCCGAAAGATCGTCTGCGGTGGCAGCGGAACCCATCACCAGGGTTTCGGTGGGAGCAAAGGTCGGATTCACCTCGGTGGCGGAGAGAGACTCCTGTGGCAATGACTCGACATCGAAATCCAGCGACTCCAGTTCCGGCAATGGAATGTCGGCCAGCGGTTCGGGAGCGGGCGTCACTACCTGCTCGGTCTCGCCCAGTTCGAAATCGAGCGCGCCGAGATCACCGGCAACGTGCGTCGAGACATGGCGACCTTCTTCGGCAACGGCCGCGGCGACAGCGCCGACGGTATCTTCCGGAGCGGACGCTTCCGGAGCGGCCATGGCCACCTCGGCCAGCCCGGCCGCCATCACGCCGAGCGTACCAGGAAGCAGCACGGTGGATTTCGTATCGAAGACGGGTCCGGACGCGTCGGGTGCGGCACCGGCTTCGGCCTGGGCAGCGCTTCTCCCAGCGGCATACAACGGATTCTCGGGATCGAGCGCGGCCCCCAGGGATGCCACCTTTTCCCATTCGGACCCTTCGCCGCCGGTCTGGGCATACAACTCGCTGGCCAGCGTATCGAATTGCTTGACGCTCTTGCGATTGGCGTAGATCTCGAGCAACTTGACATGGATCGCGGTCCGCTGGGGATCCTTGCGCAAGGCCTCGATCAGGATCTCCTCGGCCTGCGCATCCCGGCCATAGGCCATATACACGTCGGCCTCGGCAACCGGATCGACCTCGTCGGTATCGATCGTGCCCGGACCGGTCATACTGAAATCGCGCGTTTCCAGAGGTACGTTACCCGTGTCGACGCTCTGGCCGCCGGTCATCCGGAACACGGAATTCGGGCCGAGACTCGACGGCCCCGGAACCGCAGCAGTGAATTCAGGCTCCGGCTCGCTGCGTCGCCGCCTGAGCAGGAAATAGCCGGCCAGCAGTGCGAGAATGCCGCCGCCACCGATCAGGGGCAATGCGTCGAACTCGTCCAGGAACCCGGGTGCCGGCGCAGCCGCCGGCTTGGCGGGTTGCTCCTGCGGTTTGACTTCCGCCGCCTTGGGCGGCTCGGCCGGCTTCACCTCTTCCGCCGCCTTGGGCGGTTCTGCCGGCTTCGGCGTCTCGGCAACGGGAGGCTTCGGCGCCTCGGCGGCCGGAGCCGCGGGCACGGGCTCGGGCGCCTTTGGCGGCTCGGCAGGCGCCGCCGGCTTTGACGTTTCGACAGGTGCCGCCGGCTTCGCCTCCTCCTTCTTGCCTGACGCTCTCTCCTGCAGTTCTGCCAACTGCTGCGTCTTCATGTCCACCAGTTTCTGCAGCTCGCTGACATTCTTTTCGAGCAGCGCCAGCCTTTCCTGCGCCTCCTTGAGCGACCGGTCCTTGGCTATCAGGTCGGCTTCAACCGCCGCCGACGCTTTGCCCCCGGCAACCCNCTTCGAGGCCATTTCGGTACTGGAGACCTTGACCTGATCCTTGGCCTTGTCACGGCGGTCGGNCTTCTCCGCGACGCTGGCGGAGATCTTGCCACCGGCGGTCTGGGCTGCCGCATCCTGGGAAGGCTGACCCTTGGCCGCCAGCGACGCCATCTTCTGGCGGTAACTGTTCCAGTCCTCCGCCTGCGCCTCATAGAACTTCCTTGCTTCAGCCTGCGGCACTGCGGCCACGGAAGCGCGGTCGGGAACGTTAAGTATGGCGCCCGACTTGAGCCGGTTCATGTTGTCGCCTGAGAACGCTGCCGGGTTCTTCCTGAACAGGCCGACCAGCATCTGTTCCAGCGACACACCCTCGTATTTCGTCTCGCCAGCGATCTTGCGCAGCGTGTCGCCCGGCTGGACGACTCGCGACCCCGACTCGTCAGCCCTCTTCGGCTCCGCCGCGGCACGTGGCGCCGGTGCGGGCCTGGCCGCTTCCGGCGCAGTTCCCGGCGCCGGTGCAGCGCTGCTGCCGCGAACCGTTTCCACTACTCGCGCGTCAGCGATCGCCGCCCGTCCGGCCGCCTTCGCTGCGATCTCGGGTGGATCGAGAAGGAAGGTGTATTCGCGAACGACGGGCCCGGAAGGCCAATTGAGCTCGACGAGAAAGCCCAGGAACGGCTCATTCACCGGATTTCCGGAACTGACCTTGATCACCGGCGCGCCGTTGCTTCGCTTCCCAATGGCGAATCGCAGATCCTGCAAGGTCGACGAATAGTCGATGCCGGCCTCGCGGAACGCCTTCTGATCGGCAAGCCTGGCTGTCATGCCAGCCAGTTCGGCGCGCGATGCGCTGATCTCGATCTCGGCACGCAACGGCTGCCCGAGGCCGGATAGAACGGTGATCTTGCCGAGGCTTGCGGCTTCCGCCAACCACGGTGCGAATGAAAGACAGGAAGCCACGGCGGCTGCCGCGGCGCGTCTCTTGAAGTTTGTCCGGATTGTATCGGTCACGCCACCACCCTGAGCGTCAAATTATGGACTTTCAAATTAACATCATGGACTTAGCAAATCAAGCTAATCCCCGTTCTAACCAGCAGCTTTTGGTATATTTCCAACAAATTGGGTATCCCTTTAACGCGCGTAGATGTTAGCGAGCCAACGAAGCCGGGCTGCACCCGTTGCCAATGCGGCCCATTTCAGACCGCCGACCGTTCGGTTGATGATGGATTGGGCGGTACGTGCATCAAAGGGATACCCATTTCCAACAAAAAACCGGGGCCACGGCCCCGGCCTGTTTCGAAGCTGCCTGATCAGGCGTCGAGCAGGATGCGCAGCATGCGGCGCAGCGGTTCGGCGGCGCCCCACAGCAACTGGTCGCCGCAGGTGAAGGCGGCCAGATATTCCGGACCCATCGCCATCTTGTGCAGGCGGCCGACCGGAACGGTCAGCGTGCCGGTCACCGCCGCGGGTGTCAGTTCGCGCTCGGAAATCTCCCGCTCGTTGGGCACGACCTTGGCCCACGGATTGGCCTTGGCGAGCATGTCGCTGATTTCGTCGAGCGGCACATCCTTCTTAAGNNCGATGGTCAGCGCCTGGCTGTGGCAGCGCATGGCGCCGATGCGCACGCACAGGCCGTCGATCGGCACCGAGCCAGGCGACCGGAACGCCGGCTTGCCGAGAATCTTGTTGCACTCGGCGCCGCCTTTCCACTCTTCCTTGGACTGGCCGCCGTCGACCGGCACGTCGATCCACGGGATCAGCGAGCCGGCGAGCGGGGTGTTGCGGAAGTTCTTCCGGGNGAAGCTGTCCGAACGGATGGTTTCGGCGACCTTGCGGTCGATGTCGAGGATGGCCGAGGCCGGGTCCGCCAGCAGGTCGGCGACGGACGAGTGGATGGCACCCATCTGCGCGATCAGCTCGCGCATGTTCTGCGCCCCGGCGCCCGAGGCGGCCTGATAGGTCATCGACGTCCNCCATTCTATCAGATCGTTCTGGAACAGGCCGCCGAGGCCCATCAGCATCAGCGACACCGTGCAGTTGCCGCCAATCCAGTTCCTGCCGCCCCTGGCGAGCGCATCCTTGATAACGTTCATGTTGACCGGGTCGAGGATGATCACAGCGTCGTCGGCCATGCGCAGCGCCGAGGCGGCATCGATCCAGTGGCCGTTCCAGCCGGTGGCGCGCAACTTGGGGAAGACTTCCTTGGTGTAGTCGCCGCCCTGGCAGGTGATGATGATTTCGCACTCTTTCAGCGCGTCGACCGCAGCAGCATCCTGCAGCGGCAGCGAGGGTTCCTTGTCGCCAAACGCCGGCGCCCTGCCACCGGCAGCGGACGTCGAGAAATAAATCGGATCGATGTGAACGAAATCGCCCTCTTCGACCATGCGCTGCATCAGCACGGAACCGACCATGCCACGCCAGCCGACCAGACCAACCTTCTTCATGACTCTCTCTCCGAATGAATCCTTACTTAACGTGCGAACCCGTCGTTCGGTTTACCTCAGCGCCGCCAGCACGGCGTCGCCCATTTCCTTCGTCCCGACCTTGTTGGTGCCGCGCTCGTAGATGTCGCCGGTGCGGAACCCTTGTGCCAGGACCTTTTTGACCGCATTTTCGACGCGCAGTGCCTGCTCTTCCAGCCCGAAGGTGTAGCGCAGCATCATCGCCGCCGACAGGATGGTGGCCAGCGGGTTGGCGATGCCCATGCCGGCGATGTCCGGGGCCGAGCCGTGCGACGGCTCGTAGAGACCCTTGTTCCTGTCGTCCAGCGACGCCGACGGCAGCATGCCGATCGAACCGGTCAGCATCGAGGCCTCGTCGGACAGGATGTCGCCGAACATGTTGCCGGTCACAAGCACGTCGAACTGCTTGGGCGCCTTGACCAGTTGCATCGCGGCGTTGTCGACCAGCATGTGGCTCAGTTCGACATCCGGGTAGTCGCGTGCCACCTCGGTCATCACGTCGCGCCAGAGCTGGGTGCATTCGAGGACATTCATCTTGTCGACCGAGCAAAGCTTCCTGTTGCGCTTCTGCGCGGCCTGGAAGGCGACATGGCCGATGCGGCGGATTTCCGATTCGCTGTNGACCATGGTGTTGAAGCCGACGCGCTCCCCGTTTTCCTCGCGCACGCCGCGCGGCTGGCCGAAGTAGATGTCGCCCGTCAGTTCGCGCACGATCAGGATGTCGAGGCCAGCGACGACCTCCGGCTTCAGCGTCGACGCGTTGGCCAGTTCCGGGTAGAGGATGGCCGGGCGCAGGTTGGCGAACAGGTTGAGATCCTTGCGGATTCCGAGCAGGCCGCGCTCCGGGCGCTGCTCGCGCGGCAGGTTGTCCCACTGCGGGCCGCCGACGGCGCCGAGCAGCACGGCGTCGGCATCGCGGGCGAGCTTGCGGGTCGCCTCGGGATACGGCTCGCCGGTCGCGTCGACCGCGCAACCGCCGAGCAGCGCTTCTTCCATCGCGAAATCCAGGCCCAGCGCCCTGAGGACGCGCAGCGCCTCGGCGGTGATTTCGGGACCGATGCCGTCACCCGGCAATACACAGATTTTCATAGTCATTTCCTCGTCAGGAGAACTGCCAGGGCCGCTCGATGCGACACCTGGTTTCGAATTCACGAATCTTGTCGGCGTGGCGCGGGGTCAGGCCGATGTCGTCCCACCCGTCCACCAGGCACTCCTTGCGAAAGGCGTCGATCGAGAACGGAATGCCATGGCCGTCCGGGCGGATCACCGCCCGGGCCGGCAGATCGACGACCAGTCCTTCCAGACGAGCAACTCCTTCCATCATTCGACTTTCTTCTGCACGGCTTCGCCGCTCTTCTTGAGGGCGCCCCCAACCGCGTCACCCGTCCTGTTCAACGCGTTGCCGACCGCCTCGCCGCTCCTTTGCAACGCTTCGCCGGTCTTCTCGACGCCGATCGCAACGTCCTTCTTGACCCCCTCGGCCGTGTTGCAGCCGGCAAACACGACTGCCGCCAGAGCGATCAGCCACCAACGCACGGCGACCATCGTGCCGCTCGCCTCCTGATGAACGACATGGTCTTCCGAAAGCTTTTCGTAGAGTGTCTTCGCCATGAAACGCCGCAGTTGAACCGTAAGGCGTTGAATTATGGCACAGGATCGGCAGCTTTTGCCCCGCCGGGGGCGTCGACCGCGACATCCCCGCGCACCCAGCGCCAGACCAGCGCCAAGCCGCCAACGGCGAAGGCCGACGCCAGCGTGTAGGTCCAGCCGGGGCCGATGCCATCCCAGGTCCAGCCGCTGATCAGCCCGCCGAGCAGGCCACCGGCGCCGAACGAGATGCTCGAATAGAGCGCCTGCCCGCGCCCCTGCGCGCGACCGGGAAACCACAGGTTGATCGCGGCAATTGACGCTGCGTGGTAGGCGCCGAAGGTCAGGCCGTGCATCAACTGCGCCACAACCATGATCGCCAGCGACTCGACAGCCCAGCCGATCAGCAGGAAACGCAACACCGCCGCGGCGAAGCTGGCCAGCAACAGGGCGCGCAGCGAATGGCGCCGCGTCAGCCGTGCCATCAGCATGAAGACGGCGATCTCGGCCAGCACCCCGAGCGACCACAAGGCGCCGACCTCGGCCTTGCTGTAGCCGTGATCAGCCAGATGGATCGAATAGAAGACATAGAGCGCGCCATGTGCCGCCGACATGGCGAAACAGGCGGCGAGTAGCGCCCGTACCCGCGGCTGGCGAAGGATGGCGCCGACCGCCAGACTGTCGCGGGAATGCGCCACGACGGGAGCATCCGGCAAGACCGCCGCCAGCAACAGGATGCCAACCAGAATTCCCCAGCACACCCAGAGCACGCCATTGAGCGGCAGCACGTCGAGGACGGCGCCGGTACCCAGCACGGCGACGATGAAGCCAACCGAACCCCACAGCCGGATGCGGCTGTAACGTCCGCGCTCCTCGCGCAGGTGATCGAAGGTCAGCGTCTCGACCAGGGGCAACGCGGCGCTCCAGAAGAAGGCGAGAACCGCCATCGCGACCAGCATTCCGCCCAGCCGGTCGACCCAGAAGAAGGCGGTGAATCCGGCCAGCCCAGCCACTGCCGCGAGACGGATGATTGCCATGCGCCGCCCGAAGCGATCGGCCAGCCAGCCCCAGAGATTGGGGCCGAACAGGCGCATGAGCTGCATCTGGGACATCAGCAATCCGATGTCCCAGGCGGAAAAATTCAAGGATTGAAGATAAAGCCCGAAATAGGGCGAAAACGCGCCAATGAAGGCAAAGTAGAAAAAGTAATAGCCCGAGAGGCGCCAGTAAGGCAGAGCATGCATCCGGCAATCTTACCGGATGCACCCGCGCGCGGATGCCCTATGAGGCTCTGACCGACTCCTGGCCCGCGCGGAAAGCCAGCAGCAGGTGGTACAACTCGTCCTTGAGCCTGACCCGCTGCTTTTTCATGTCCTCGATCGTGAAATCCGCGACCGGCATGTCATGCTCTTCGAGTTCCTCGACCTTGCCGGTGAGGCGATTGTAGCTATGGTACAGCATGGCGAAATGCGCATTGCGTGCCTTCAGCGCATCGATCGCATCGTTCATGTCAGGAAATTCGTGGTGAAGGTCGTGGTGTTCGACTTGCATGTTGGTCTCCCTTTGCGGCTTTTCCGCGTTGAGCAGCGGCAAATTTTTGAATTTTACGCGATTTTTCCCGGAATGCGCGGCGTGCTGGCCACGACGTCGGCACACTGCGCCCGATGGCGCAGCGCCTGGTCGATCAGCACGAGCGCCAGCATGGCTTCGGCAATCGGCGTGGCGCGGATGCCAACACAAGGATCGTGCCGACCCTCGGTGGCTACCTCGATTGCCTGGCCGCGAACGTCGATAGAGCGCCGAGGCTGGGCAATCGACGAGGTCGGCTTGATCGCCATGTTGACGACGATATCCTGACCGGTCGATATGCCGCCGAGGATCCCTCCTGCGTGGTTGCTGACGAAGCCCTGCGGCGTCATTTCGTCGCCATGCTCGCTGCCGCGCTGCGCGACCGAGGCGAAGCCGGCACCGATCTCGACGCCCTTGACCGCGTTGATGCCCATCATCGCATGGGCGATCCCGGCATCCAGACGGTCGTNGACCGGCTCGCCCCAGCCCGGCGGAACACCGGTCGCCGTGACGGTGATCCTGGCGCCGACCGAATCCAGCGACTTGCGCAAGCCGTCCATGTAGGCTTCGAGTTGCGGCACCAGCGCCGCGTTGGGCGCGAAGAAGGCATTGGTGTCGATGTCGTCCGCAGAGGCGAAGGGAATCTCGATCGGCCCGAGGGCGCTCATCCAGCCACGAATCGTCACCCCGTAACGCTCGCGCAGCCATTTGCGGGCAATCGCCCCTGCCGCCACGCGAACCGCAGTCTCGCGAGCCGAGGAGCGGCCGCCACCGCGATAGTCGCGGAAACCGTATTTCTGCGTGTAGGTGTAGTCGGCGTGGCCTGGCCGGAAAGTGTCGGCGATATTGCCGTAATCCTTGCTGCGCTGGTCCTGGTTGCGGATCAGCAACGCAATGGGCGTGCCGGTCGTCCTCCCCGCGAAGACGCCGGAGAGGATCTCGACCGTATCCGGCTCGCGGCGCTGCGTGACATGCCGGGACGTGCCCGGCCTGCGGCGATCCAGTTCGCCCTGGATGTCGGCGGCGCACAGGTCCAGTCCGGGCGGACAGCCATCGACGACGCAGCCGATCGCGGGGCCGTGCGACTCGCCGAAGGAAGTGACAGCGAACAGGGTGCCGAATGTGTTGCCGGACATGGGGAGTGCGGATCAGGAATGAAATGCCGAGTCACCATGACCAGCAAAAGACCTCCTCCAGGGCGTCGACCGCAACCAATCCGCCGCCCGGGCCCGCGGTACGCGTAAAGAAGATCGAGAGTTCCCCAGCGCCATGCGCTGCGCGGAAACTTTATGGCATTGGCACTTGTCGTATGTCATAGACACCACTATAATTGCACTATTACCTTAGGCATAGATCGTCAGGATGCTTGGGTATTTCGGGAACGCTGACGAACTGGAGATTTTATGATGGCAAATACAAAGACCCCAGAAACAATTGACGCCCGGGAAATTCGCCGCAGGCTCGGGCTCAATCAGCAGCAATTCTGGTCCACGATCGGCGTGACCCAGAGTGGCGGCTCCCGCTACGAGAGCGGTCGCAACATGCCGAAGCCCGTCCGCGAACTGCTGCGGCTGGTACACGTTGAGGGAATCGACATCGCGTCGATCACGCGGGACGACTGGGAAGTCGTGGAATACCTGAAGACCAAGGAACCCGAGATGTACAAGTCGCTGAAGAAGTCGGCGCACGGCAAGGGCAAGAAGGCCGCCTGAAAAACGGACCGTAAAGGCAGTCGACCGCGCTTGAAAGAATCCGCAGCGGGGAAACAACAGGCATCACGGGGAGACCAGAACCGTGAGGCCTGTCTTGTTCCGGATCTCGGCGGCGAAATCCTCGAGTTCATCCGCTGCCAGGCGTTGCAGGCGCGGAGCGGCGGGTTGCAGCGACGGCCGCGCCAGTCCGTAAAGCTGAATGCCCGCCAAACCGGTCGCCACCGTTCCGAGCAGGTCGCAATAGGCTCCGCGGGCGGCAGCATCGGGCGCGGCGCCATCCAGGACAAACCAGCAGGTCTGGACCCAGGTCGTGGCCAGCGTCGCGCATCGCGCCAGATTGCGGCGAATCCGCTGCGCATCCATCGGAACGCCGTTGATCGCCTCGATTTCGGCAGGCGTGCCGCGATCGAGCTTGAACCAGACTTCGCCGCCCAGTTCCCCTAACGTGCGAATCCCCTCCTGCACCTTCCGGCGATGCAACAGGCTGCCATTGGTGATCAGACGTACCGGCAGGCTGCCGGCCAGCCCGAGACGCTCCAGGACACGCCCTACCAGCAGAACCGCTTCCGGAAATTCGGCGGCGCTGGTCGGTTCGCCATTTCCGGAAAACGCCACGTCCATCAGGCGACGGTCCTCGGCGGACACCTTGCGCGCCAGGAAGTCGCCCGTCAGCGCAGCATCGAGAAAACCCGCCAGTTCCCGCTCGAATAGTTCGAGATCGATCGCCGGCGGCCCGCCGCGGGTCAGGTTCTCGACCTGGCAATAGACGCAGGCCCAGTTGCAGGCGTTGTTGACATTGAGGTTGATGCCCACCGAAACGCCGCCGGCGCGGCGCGAAACCACGGGATACACGTAGCGCAGCCCGGCACTGTCACGCCGGTGGTTGGCAATCGTCAGCATGCGCCCATTGTATAATCCGCGACCACTCAAGAGACGACTCCGCCATGTTGATTACCCGCCGCCTCGAATTCGACGCGGGCCACCGCATCCCCGATCACCGCAGCCAGTGCCGGCACCTGCACGGCCACCGCTACGTCATCGAGATCACGCTCTCGGGAAAAGTCATCGACAAGGCCGGCGACGCCGCCAACGGCATGGTCATGGACTTCTCGCAGGTCAAGCAACTGGCGCGGGAACACTTGGTTGACGCATGGGATCACGCCTTCCTGGCCTATTCCGGCGATTCCGCCATCGTCGAATTCCTGGCCTCGCTTCCCGGCCACAAGACAGCGCTCCTTGACCGCGTGCCAACGGCGGAAAACCTGGCAAGAATCGCTTTTGACCGCCTCAACGCGGTCCACCGCGACACCTACGGGAATCACCTGCAACTCGAGCGCGTCCGCATTTACGAAACGCCGAATTGCTGGGCCGATGCGGTTCGCGCCGGGACGGACTGACGCCCGCCTCACCCTGGTCTTGTCCACGGCCGCGCATGCGCATCCGGCAACCGGCCCGCCGACCGCCGGATGACCTCGGTTTCCCCGGTGACATGTTCCCGGCGCCATGGTGAGACACACCCCGAACAGGTCGTATCCTGCTATCGGAAAACTGGCAATGACCTGCCGTTTTCTGGCGGAGGCGGTGAGATTCGAACTCACGAAAGGTTTCCCTTTGCCGGTTTTCAAGACCGGTGCAATCGACCACTCTGCCACACCTCCAGCACCCGCCTGCGACAAGCGCCGGCGTCGGCACATGCGACCAATCGCTCGCCGCACTGACAGCGCGGAATCATAGCATGGCGCAGCGCAAGAATACCCCAGCGGATCAGTCAACAATCTATTGAAACTTTCGGGCGCCTCGATTAGTCTTAATAATGGTACAAACCTCCAGAAAGCGAGATTCTGCATGCAAATCGACTTCCAAGTCGCCGGTCAAGGGTCCCGGGAACTTGTCCTCCAGCAAAACCGGGTTCTGCGCAACACCTACATGCTGCTCGGTTTGTCGATGGTGCCGACGGTCATCGGCGCCCTGGTCGGCATCCAGTTGCAGTTCAGCTTCCTTGCGGGCAGCCCGTTCATCGCCTTCATGCTGTTCCTCGGGATCGCCTGGGGGTTCATGTGGGGTATCGAGAAGAACAAGGACAGCGGCCTCGGCGTTGCCCTGTTGCTCGGCTTCACCTTCTTCATGGGCCTGATGCTGTCGCGCATCCTGCAGGTCGCCCTCGGCTTCTCCAACGGCGGTTCGATGATCGCGCTGGCGGCTGGCGGAACCGGGGCCATCTTCGCGACGATGGCAACCATAGCATCGGTCAGCAAGCGTGACTTCAGCGGCATGGGCAAGTTCCTGTTCGTCGGGATGATCGTCGTCCTGCTCGCCGCGGTCGCCAACATCTTCTTCCAGATTCCGGCACTGTCGCTGACCATCGCTGCCGTTGTCGTCGTCCTGTTTTCCGCCTACATCCTCTACGACATCAGCCGTATCGTCCAAGGCGGCGAAACCAATTACATTTCGGCCACGCTGGCGGTCCACCTCGACGTCTACAACGTTTTCGTCAGCCTGTTGCAGTTGATCATGGCTTTCACCGGCGACCGTGACTGAGCGTCGCATCGTCGATCTCGGGGCGGCTGCGGCCGCCCTTTTTCATGCCCTTTCGAAGACCGCAACCGACTCGACGTGACCGGTATGCGGGAACATGTTCACCACCCCGGCAGCCTTGAAGCAGTAACCCTTGACCTGAACCATTACCGCCGCATCCCGCGCCAGCGTCGCCGGGTTGCATGAGACATAGACGATGCGCCGCGGGCCGTCTGCCGGGAGCGCCTTGACCACCTCGATCGCACCCTCGCGCGGCGGGTCGATCAGCATCTTGTCGAAGCGCCCGAGCATCGCCAGCGATTCCGGCGTGCATTCGAAGAGGTTGGCGACTGCGAACTCGACACGATCGGCAAGTCCATTAGCGATGGCTCCCTGACGCCCGCGCTCGACCAACGCCTGACTGCCTTCCACGCCAACGACCGAGGCTCCCGAACGGGCAATTGGCAGCGTGAAATTACCCAGTCCGCAGAACAGGTCGGCGATCCGCTCACCGGGCTGCGGATCGAGCAGGCGCAGGGCCCGGCGCACCAGAACGCGGTTGACCGCATGGTTCACCTGGGTAAAGTCGGTCGGCCGGAATTCGAATTCGAGGCCATACTCCGGAAGCACATACGACAGTCGCGCCCCGGAAACCGGGTAGAAGCGATAGACCGTATCGGGGCCCTTGGGCTGCAGGTAAANAACGATGCCATGGCGGTCGGCAAACGCTCTGAGGAGTTCCTCGTCATCGCCGGTCAGCGGCTCGAGGATGCGCAGGACCAGGGCGGTACATTCTTCGCCGACGGCCACTTCGATCTGCGGCAGGCGCTCGGAAACGGAGAGGGCAGCGACCAGTTCGCGCAGCGGCGACAGCAGGTCAGAGACCTGCGGCGGCAGCACGGCACAGGAGCGCATGTCGGCGATATAGCTGCTGCGGCGCTCGTGGAAGCCGACCAGAACGCCTCCCTTCTTCGGCACATTGCGCACGCCGAGACGGGCGCGGTGACGATAGCCCCAAGGTGCGCCTTGAATCGGGGACAGTATCTGCCCGGCTCGAACCCGCCCGATCTCCCGCAGGCTGTCCTCGAGAACGCGCTGCTTGGCGGCAACCTGCGCCGACAGTTCGAGGTGCTGCATCGCGCATCCGCCGCAGATGCCAAAGTATTCGCAGCGTGGCTTGACTCTGGAAGGCGAACCGGAAAGCACCTGGACCAGGTGCGCAATTTCATAACCGTGCTTTCTCCGGAAGCTTGCGTACTCTACAATTTCGCCAGGCAGGGCACCGTCGACGAAGATCTTCTTGTCCTCACGACAAGTGATTCCACGGGCTTCGTGGTCGAGGGACTCGATGACGCCGATCGGCATGAATGGCTCCGAAAAAGCACAAATTCTACCAATGGTCTAAACTTCAAATTATGTCCCGCGAACTTATCAATTCCTGGATCGAGTATCAGTCGGCGATCGACCGGATCCTGGCCCTCGCCTGCAGGCAGGTATGGATCTATGACGAAGACCTCGGCATGCTGCACCTCGAGACGCCGGAACGCATCGCAGCGCTCACCGCACCCCTCGCCTCGCTGCAACCGGACTGTCTGCGCATCGCCTTGCGCAACAGCGAGCCGCTTCAGCAACGACAACCGCTGACGCGGCGCCTGCTGACTGTATACAGCCACAACAGCGCAGCGCAGCAGACGCCGGAACAGCTCGGCCACCTCCGTGATTCGATGATGCTGGTCGACGACGCACATGCATTGGTTCGCTTCGACCGGAATCAGCCGCGCGGCAAACTGCTGATCGACGAACCGGACGAGGTCATGCCCTACCGCCGTCGCTTCGCCGAGATCTGGGCCGAAGGCGGAACACCGGTCACCCCGACGACGCTGGGATTGTGAAAGGCTATGTAATCCCCGAATGTTGGTCTATAAAAAAGCATCTAAATCAACCGGATAGGTGTTGAGATGAAACCCAGGGACTTCCGGCGATTGTCGAGTGCGCTGAAAGAACTGACGCCGCACCAGCGGCAAATCCTGATAGATCGGCTGCAACCGGCGGGGCAATCGTCGGCGCCCGGCCAATTGGTCGAAACCCGGATGACGGAGAAGCCGAGTTGTCCGCATTGTGCCGGCGAGCGGGTTTCCCGCTG
The DNA here is from genome assembly GCA_013693915.1 of Dechloromonas sp. GTDB lineage: Bacteria > Pseudomonadota > Gammaproteobacteria > Burkholderiales > Rhodocyclaceae > Azonexus. Next base: position 3,160,719 of record CP059264.1, read on the forward strand.
GGGATTCGCCAACGGTCTGCAACGGTATCGCTGCAACACATGCCGAGCCACCTTCAATGCCTTGACCCATACCCCGCTGGCCGGACTTCGGCACAAAGCGAAATGGATTGATTACGCCAAACAATTGGTTGAAGGAAGCAGCATCCGCAAAAGCGCTGCTGCAGTCGGCATTCATCCCAACACGGCATTCCGCTGGCGCCATCGCTTCCTGAGGCTGCCCAACGGGCAGCAGGCAAGCAGCCTGGCAGGCATAGCCGAAGCCGATGAGACCTACTTCCTTGAGTCGCAGAAAGGGCGACGGCAAGGCTTGAGCCGGGCACCTCGCCAGCGGGGCGGCAAAGCCGGCAAGCGCGGTCTGTCGGAAGAACAGGTGCCGGTACTGATCTGCCGTGACAGAACCGGAAACACCGCAGATTTCGTGCTGGAAAAAGCCGATCAGGCACATATCGGTGCGGTGCTCAAACCGCTTCTGGCGAGCGATGTCATTCTGTGCACCGACAGTGCCAAGTCGCTGGCGACCGTCGCCAAGGAAATGGGCATCACCCACCGTCCGGTCAATCTGACTGCCGGGCAGCGTGTCGTCGCCGGGGTCTATCATGTTCAGAACGTCAATGCCTACGATAGCCGGCTCAAGGAATGGATGCGCCGCTTCCACGGCGTGGCGACCCGTTACTTGGGTAACTATCTGGGCTGGCGGCGACTGATTGAGCGACACGACCGGAATATTTCTCCTGCCGATTTCCTGCGCGCCACCTTGGGTATCGATAGGGTTCAACATGCTATGGGTACATAGCCTTGTGAAACCCGGGACGGGGAGAGAAATCGGATTTCCTACTCTGATTCGAAATATTGATATAATGCAAAGCGATAGGTCATGAAGACCATCGATATTTGTCATACTTTTTTCTTGTCGATAAGGAAATCCCCATGAATAAGTCTATTCTCGTTGCTGCTCTGCTTGCCGTTGCCCTGACTGCCTGTGGCAAGAAGGAAGAGCCGAAGGCTGCCGCCCCGGCGCCTGCTCCTGCCGCCGCCGCTCCGGCTCCGGCTGCCGCTCCGCAAGCTGGCATGGCTGGCATGGCTGCTCCGCAAGCCGGCATGGCTGGCATGGAAGCCGGAAAGCAAGGTGGCATGGCTGGCATGGAAGCCGCCAAGCCTGCCGAACAGGCTGGCATGGCCGGCGCTGCCGCTCCGCAAGCCGGCATGGCCGGCAAGGACAGCACCGCCATGGACGCCGGCAAGCAAGGCGGCATGGCCGGCATGGAAGCCAAGAAGTAATTCTTCGGGTTTCAGGAAAGGCGGGGCTGCGGCCCCGCTTTTCGTTGACCGTCAGGCCAGTTGGCGCCAGTCGAAGCCCGCTTCCTGGCAGGCCACGCTGACCCGCCCGGCGGCATCGCCGAGTACTGCCGCGAGAGCGCTGATCGCCAGCGCAGGATGGTTGTTGCGCTCGCTCAGATGCGCCGCAACCACATGCTGCAGTCTGCTGCAATCGATCTCCCGCAACAGTCCCGCGGCCGCGCCATTCTCGAGATGACCAAGACGGCCGGCAATCCGGCGCTGCAGCGCTGGCGGATAGTTCGACGCAGCCAGCAGCGCGGCATCGTGATTGCATTCAAGGATCAGCCCGTCGACCCCCGACAGGACGTTGCGCATGTGCTGGGTGACGTCACCGGCATCGGTCAGCAACCCCAGTCGCCGCACACCGTCCGAGAACACGTACTGAACCGGCTCCCTCGCGTCGTGCGGAACCGGAAAGGGCTGGATTTCCAGCGCTTCGACCACGAACGCGCTATCGCTGTCGATGATTCGCAGATCTATGTCGGCTGTCGCCGCTCCGCACGCCGCGAGGGTTCCGTGACTCAACCAGACAGGCAGGCGATGGCGCCGGGCAAACGGAAATGCGCCGCCGATATGGTCGCCATGCTCGTGGGTGATGACAATCCCGCTCAGGTCAGCCGGGTCACGCTGGAGTCGCGCGAGACGCCGCAACGTCTCGCGCTGCCCGAAACCGCAATCGACCATCAGGCAGGTTGCGCCGCTTTCGACGAGCAGCGCATTGCCTGCGCTGCCGCTGCCGAGCGACGCGTAACGGATCACTGCAACTGCTGATAGAGCAGGCTCAGGATCCTCTTCGCGGTTTCCGACTTGTCGGTGCCACCCTCGCTGGAGAGCACCTGAACGACACTGTTCTGTCCCGATTCGCTGACATGGATGCGATACTGCGGCTTGCCGCTGCCCGCCGGCGGGGAACTCTTCCAGAAGCTCAGCTTGTCCAGCCAGCCGGTGCCCTTCGCCAGGCTGGCATCCGNGTCGACATAGCGAACGTAGTAGAGCCCCTTCGAGCGGTCGCGGTCCTCGACGGTAAACCCGACGCGATCCAGAGCCAGGCCGACCCGGCGCCAGGCGCGGTCGAACCGTTCGTNGACCTCCAGCGTTCCGCTGCCTTCGTTGCTGCTTGCCAGCCTGGCGCGCGGCTCGGCCTTGGCCGCAGCGACGCTGGCTTCGGCGCGCTTGTTCTCCGCCCCGAGGCTGACCATCAGGCGCCGCAGCATCTCCGCCTCGAGTTCCGGATTCGCCGGGCGCGGTTGCCAGCGGGTCTCATCCTTGGAGGTTGAGGTATAGACCTCCTCCATGCCGCGATGGCTGATGAAGATGTCGGTCGTTCCGGGTTCCGCACCGGGTTCGAAGCGGGTCCGGAACTTGTCGCGCTCACCGGTCGAATAGAGGGAATCTAGGAACTTTCCAAGTGTGCCGCGAATGATGTCGTCATCGATCTTGGCGCGGTCCTCGGCCCAGTCGGTCTCCATTACCCCGGCATCCGGCCGTTCGATGGCGATGATGAAACCGTTCTCCTGCCAGAAATCCTTGACCGGACCCCACAACTTGTCCGCGGGCGCCATCACCACCAGCCAGCGCTGGTTGCCGGAACGCTCGACCCGGACCTTTTCGACCTGCGGCAGAACCACGGAATTCTTCGCCTGGGCCGCCGGCGTGCGGTCGGCGGTATAGGCCGAGAAGGTGGCGCTGCCCTTGCCCGCCGCATCCGGAACCGCATAGCGATCGTCGCGCGTCACCTGGGTAAGGTCCGGCGGAACCTCGAGCGTGGGAACCTTGCCGGCAGACTTGTAGTCGATCTTCTTCGTTTCCGGGGCGATGCTGCAACCGGCAACGGCCAGGGCCAGCAGCGTCAGCAGGGGAACAGACCGCGAAAGTCGATGATTCATTTTCGCTCCGTCAGGCGACTAGGCCGGCCTGCCGCATCGCGGCCAGAACCCGGGCATGGTTGGCTTCGGACAGGGGTGTCAACGGCAGCCGGATACCGCCCGGCATGAGCCCGAGTTGCTGGACAGCCCACTTCACGGGAATCGGGTTGGCTTCGCAGAACAGATCGCGATGCAGGCCGAGCAGCCTGAAGTGAATCTCGCGAGCCCGAGCGACGTCGCCGGCAGCGGCCGCGACGCACATTTCGTGCATCAGGCGCGGCGCCACATTGGCCGTGACCGAGATATTGCCGTGGAAGCCGAGCAAGATCGACGCCACGCAAGTCATGTCGTCACCGCTGTAGAGGGCAAAGTCTCTGGGCGCGCGGGCGATGAGGTCGCAGGCGCGGTCGAGGTTGCCGGTCGCTTCCTTGACGCCGACGATACCCGGTACCTGCGCCAGGCGTAGTATGGTGTCATTGGCCATGTCGGCCACCGTGCGCCCGGGAACGTTGTACAGCAGAATGGGCAACTCGACAGCCTCGGCGATCGCCTTGAAGTGGCGATAAAGACCTTCCTGCGTTGGCTTGTTGTAGTAGGGAACCACCGAAAGCGCCATGTCGGCGCCGGCCCTCTTCGCATACTCGGTCAACTCTATCGCCTCGTCGGTCGAGTTGGCGCCGGTGCCGGCGATCACGGGAATCCGCCCGGCGGCGTGATTGACGGTGACCCGGATCAGTTCACAGTGCTCGGCGACATCGACGGTCGGCGACTCGCCGGTGGTGCCGACGACGACGATGGCGTCGGTCCCCTCGCGCACATGCAGGTCGATCAGATTGCGCAGGGAATCCAGATCGAGGCTGCCATCCTCGTGCATGGGCGTTACGATTGCGACAATGGATCCGGTAATCATGGTCTCTGGTCCGGCAATAAGATAACTTTACGATTGTAACTGAAGGGTCCCGGTAGCGGAATGGCGCTTGGTAACAGATTGTTACCCGCGGGCGATCCAGCGCAGCACGCCGCCGCCGGCGACCATGCTGCCTTCGGCGAGATGGAGCGCCGGATGGCGGTCCGCGCCGGCGGTCAGGAGTTGCCGCGAGAACTCATCGAGGCGCGCAGCGGCGGGAGCGTGCCAACCCAACTGGCGCAGCCGGAAGCGCAGCAGGTTCTTCAGGCGCGGCGCCGACAGTTCGCGGAGTTTCGCCAGTTTCAGGGCGTCGCCGTCGGCAGCCGCCTGCCAGTCGATGCGGGCCAGTTCGCCGAGCAGGACATCGGCTTCGGCGAAGCGTCCCGCCGCCCGCACCAGATTCATTTCAGCAGCAGCAAAGCGCCCAGCGAGCACGGTCAACACCCGGTGGCGCAGGAAATTGCGCGACAAGGCGGTGTCGCAGTTGCTTTCGTCGTCCACCCAGTCAAGGCGGTGATCGCGGGCATAGGCTTCGATCTCGTCACGCGACACGTCGAGCAGCGGGCGCAGGATGCGCAGGCGATGCTCGCGCCGTTCCGCCGGGATGCCGGCCGCCCCGGCCACCCCGGCTCCGCGCAACAGGTTGAAGAGCAGGGTTTCCGCCTGGTCGCCCCGATGATGCCCGAGCAGAAGCAGTCCGCCGGCTGAACCGGAAAACGCCCTGTAGCGTGCCTCGCGCGCCGCCGCTTCGAGTCCGAGTCCGGTGTGCCGATCCACTTCGACACGTTCGACGAGCAGGTCGATGCCGAGACCCCGACAATAGTCGGTGCAGAAGGCGGCCCAGCGGTCGGCGTTGGCCGACAGCCCGTGATGGACGTGCACGGCCCGCAACCGCTCGCGCGGACCAAGAACGGCGAGAACATGCAGGAGGACGACCGAATCACAACCGCCCGAGAGTCCCACGCAAACGTTTTCGCCCGGCGTCGTGCGGGTTGCCAGGAAGGCGGCAACCCTGGCCGGGAGGCTACTTCGCAGGCTGTTCCTTGAAGCGGCCATAACTCATCAGCCGCTCGTAGCGCTTGGCGAGCAGTTCCGCCGTCGGCAGCGCGGAGAGGTTCGTCAGCGCATCCTGCAGCGCTTTCTTCAAGGTTTGCGCCATCGCCACGTGGTCGCGATGCGCGCCGCCCAGCGGCTCGTTGATGATCCTGTCGACGAGTCCCAGCGTCTTCAGGCGCTGGGCGGTGATGCCCATCGTTTCCGCCGCATCGGCGGCCTTGTCGGCGCTCTTCCAGAGAATCGAGGCGCAGCCCTCGGGAGAAATCACCGAGTAGGTCGAGTACTGCAGCATCTGCAGGATGTCGCCGACCGCGATCGCCAGCGCGCCGCCGGAACCGCCCTCGCCGATGATGGTGACGATCACCGGCACCTTCAGTTCGGCCATGACGTAGAGGTTGCGGCCGATCGCCTCGGACTGGCCGCGCTCCTCGGCATCGATGCCGGGGTAGGCGCCCGGTGTGTCGATGAAGGTCAGCACCGGCAATCCGAATTTCTCGGCCAGCTTCATCAGCCGCAGCGCCTTGCGATACCCTTCCGGACGCGGCATGCCGAAATTGCGAAAGATCTTTTCCTTGGTATCGCGCCCCTTCTGGTGGCCGATCACCATCACCGGCTGGCCATTGAAGCGGGCCAGGCCGCCGACGATGGCGTGATCGTCGGCAAAGGCGCGATCGCCGTGGAGTTCCTCGAAATCGGTGAAGATCAGCGACAGGTAATCCAGCGTGTAGGGGCGCTGCGGATGGCGCGCCACCTGGGAAATCTGCCACGGCACAAGCTTGGCATAGATGTCCCTGGTCAGCTGGGCACTCTTCTTTTCCAGCCGCTCGATTTCCTCGGCGATGTCGACGGCGGAGTCATCCTGGACAAAGCGCAACTCCTCGATCTTGGATTCGAGTTCGGCGACCGGCTGTTCGAAGTCGAGAAAGGTTGTTTTCATGGACGGAGCGTTTTCCTGAATGGCGCGTATTCTAACCCAAAGCCCGAAACGCCCGGCTCAATACTCGACCGGCAGCGGATCCAGGCTGCGCCACAGGTACCAGGTCGCGACCGAGCGCCACGGCCGCCAGCGTTCGCCGAATTCGGCGAGCCTCTGCCGCGGCTGCTTCTCGCCGGCGAAGTAGCGCTCGCAAATCGCCCGCTGCAGGCCGAGATCGTCGAGCGGGAAGACATCCGGACGCAACTGGTTGAAGATCAGGAACATTTCGGCGGTCCAGCGGCCAATGCCGCGCACGTCGGTGAGCGCAGCAATCAGCGCCTCGTCATCCAGCGCCGACCAGGCGGCCGGATCGAGCCGCCCGGCGACGAAATGCGCGGCCAGATCGCGCACATACTCGCCCTTGCGCCGTGACAGGCCGCAACCGGCGAGACCTTCCGCGCCGGCCGCGAGAACGGCCTGCGGCGAGACATCGGCGAGCGCCGCGACAAAGCGCCCCCACACCGCGTCGGCCGCCTTCACCGAGATCTGCTGCCCGACGATCGATCGCGCCAGCGTGGCGAACGGGTCGCCACGCGAAACGAGTCCGAGCCCGCCATGGCGATCGACCAGTTCGCCCATGCGCTCGTCGCTCGCCGCGAGCTCGCGCCCGGCCTGCTGCCAGTAGGGCGGGATCATCGCAGCCTCGGTCGAAATCGGCCAAAAAGTGGCGTCGACCGCAGCGGCCGCAGCCGGAGGTCCGCAAGCGTCCCCTCTCCGGGGCAATCGTGGCGCGAAGGGGAGCCGCTGCCAGTGCAACCTGCACGTGAGGGTGAAGTCGACAAGGTCACGCCTGGTCCGGAAATGGAATCAGCCGTACCTTCCACTCAGGAAGGGGTTATAGCGCCGCTCTTCACCGAGGGTGGACATCGGGCCGTGCCCGCAGATGAATTCGACATCGTCGCCAAGCGCGAACAGGCGCTCCTTGATCGAGCGGATCAGCGTGTCGTAGTCGCCACGCGGAAAGTCGGTGCGGCCGATCGACCCCTGGAACAGCACGTCGCCGACCTGCGCCAGCCGGCTCGGCGCATGGAAGAAGACCACGTGGCCCGGCGTGTGGCCGGGGCAATGCAGGACTTCGAGCTCGACTTCGCCGAAACCGACCTTGTCGCCGGCGTGCAGCCAGCGGTCCGGTTCGAAGCTGAGCGCGCTCGCCACGCCGAACATCCTGCTTTGCTGCGGCATGCTCTGGATCCAGAAACGGTCTTCCTCCTGCGGCCCCTCGATCGGCACGCCGGTGCGCGCTGCCAGCGCGGCCACCCCGCCCGCATGGTCGATGTGACCGTGGGTGACGAGTATTTTCGCCAGCGTCAACTTCTCCGCAGCCAGGAAGTCGAGAACGCGCTCGATGTCGCCGCCCGGATCGATGACCGCCGCCTGGCGGGTCTTCTCGCACCAGAAGACGGTGCAGTTCTGCTCGAAGGGAGTGACGGGGATGATGGCGTAGCGCATGACAGGATCGAAATGTTGGAGCAGCCGGAATTATCGCACGCCGGTCGTGCCGGCAATGACGGTCAACCGCAATAGCGGATGTTGGCCCAGTCGATGAGCAGTTCGGGCATCTGGTGGGCCATGAAGATCAGCGCCAGCAGCAACACCGCCAGCGCCGCGCCGACGCCGCCCAGGAACCAGCTCCACTGCGGACTCATGCCATGGCCCCCTGGCGGACCAGCGGCTTCTCGTCGATCGGCCACGAACACAAGGCGGCAGCCACCGACAGGCCGATGGCGATCAGCCACGCAACGTCGTAGGAGCCGGTCTGGTCGAAGATCCGCCCGCCGAGCCAGATGCCGAGGAAGGCGCCCAACTGGTGGCCGAGAAAGACGACGCCGGTCAGCATCGACATGTAGCGCAAGCCGAAGATCTGCGCGATCAGGCCGTTGGTCAGCGGCACGGTGCCCAGCCAGAGGAGGCCCATCGCAGCGGCGAAGGCCCAGGCTGTCGCGGTCGACAGCGGCAGCAGCAGGAAAACCAGGATCGCCACCGCACGCAGCCCGTAGATCAGCGCCAGCAGGTTCTTCTTGCTGTAGCGCCCGCCGCCCCAGCCGAACAGGAACGAGCCGAAGATGTTGAAAAGGCCGATCAGCGCCACCGCGGTCATTCCGATGTTGGCGGAAAACCCGGCATCGACGAGAAAGGACGGCAGGTGCAGCATGATGAAGGCGGTCTGGAAGCCGCACACGAAATAGCCCCAGAACAGGTAGTGGAAGCTCTTCTCGCCACGCGCTTCATTCAACGCCTGCACGACCGACTGCCCGGCGCCCGCAGCCGGCTTGTGGCCATCGGCGAGGGCGTAGGCCAGCGGCGCGATCAGACCGACGCCGCAGGCGAGCAGGACCAGCGCGCTTTGCCAGCCATACGCGGAAATCAGCATCTGCCCCACCGGCAACACCGCGAACTGGCCGAACGAGCCGCCCGCGCTGGCGATGCCGAGCGCCAGGCTGCGCCTTTCCGGCGTCGTGTGACGGCCGATGACGCCCATGATCACGGCGAAGGTGGTGCCGGAAAGACCGAGGCCGATCAGCACGCCGGCCGAGAGATCGAAGGCCAGCGGCGACGTGGCGTGCGCCATCAGCACCAGCCCGAAGACATAGAGCGCCGCCGCGCCGAGCACCGCGCGCCCGGCGCCGTGGCGGTCGGCCAGCGCCCCGGCAAACGGCGAGCCCAGCCNCCAGACGAGGTTCTGCAGCGCGAAGGCGACCGAGAAGGTTTCACGGCTCCAACCGTGGTCCGCCGTCATCGGCTGCAGGAAGAGGCCGCCGGTGTGACGGACGCCCATCGCCAGGGTGAGGACGATGCTGCCGGCGACCAGGATCACCAGCGGCGTCCGCCAGGTGGACTTGTTCATGTGCAACGGTCTCCTGAATTCGTTTCGATGGCGCCTTTCATGCTTGGTTCCCGGCACGCGCTTCGAGCGTTTCCCAACGCTCGAGCAGCGCCATCAGTTCATCGTCGATGAGCGCCAGCCGCTCGGCCGCCCTCTGCGCCCCCTGCGGATCGCTCTGGTAGATCGACGCATCCGCAAGGCGCCGGCCCAGTTCGGCCTGTTCGCTCTCGAGCGCGGCAATCCGGTCGGGCAGGTCGTCGAGCTCGCGCCGCTCCTTCCACGACAGCCGGTCGCCCCTGGCCCTGGCCGGCTCGGGAGCCCTGGCCGCCGGCCTGGCGTCGGTCTTCTGCCTCGCCGCCTCGCGGGCCACCCCCGCCTTGTAGGCTGCCCAGTCGCTGTAGCCGCCGGCATACTCCTTCCAGTAGCCGTCGCCTTCGGCGGCGATGGTCTGGGTCACCACGTTGTCGAGGAAAGTCCGGTCATGGCTGACCAGGAACAGCGTCCCGTCGTAGTTGGCGAGCAGTTCCTCGAGCAGTTCCAGCGTTTCGATGTCGAGGTCGTTGGTCGGCTCGTCGAGAACCAGCACGTTGGCCGGTTTGGCAAACAGGCGGGCCAGCAGCAGGCGGTTGCGCTCGCCGCCGGACAGCGAACTGACCGGCGATCTTGCCCGCTCGGGCCGGAACAGGAAGTCCTCGAGGTAGCCGATCACGTGCTTCCTGGCGCCGCCGATGTCGACGAAGTCGGACCCGGGCGAAATGACATCGACCAGCGACGAATCCGGACCGAGCTGGGTGCGGAACTGGTCGAAATAGGCGACATCGATCTTCGTTCCCAGCCGGACGATGCCCGCGTCCGGCTTCAACTCGCCGAGAATCAGGCGCAGCAGCGTCGTCTTGCCGGCGCCGTTGGGGCCGATCACGCCGATCCTGTCGCCGCGCTGGATGCGCGCCGAGAAATCGCGCACGACCGGCTGTTGACCGTAGGACTTGCCGACATGCTCGAGTTCGGCGACCAGTTTGCCGCTGCGCTCGCCGGCATCGAGCTGCAGATGGACCTTGCCCAGGCGTTCGCGCCGCGCCTGGCGTTCGGCGCGCAGCCTGTCAAGCCGCTGCACCCGGAACACCGCCCGCGTCCGCCGCGCCTCGACACCCTTGCGGATCCACGCCTCCTCCTCCTTGAGCAGCTTGTCGGCGCGCGCATTGGCCAGCGCTTCCTCGTGCAGCAGCAACTCCTTGCGCCGCTGATAGTCGCTGAAACTGCCGGGAAAACTGGCCAGCTTGCCGCGATCGAGCTCGACGATTCGCGTGCACACGCGATCGAGGAAGGTCCGGTCATGGGTGATGAAGAGCAGCGTGACGCCGGTCTCGATCAGCATGTTCTCCAGCCATTCGATGGCGGCGATGTCGAGATGGTTGGTCGGCTCGTCGAGCAGCAGCACCTCCGGCGTGACAGCCAGCGCCTGGGCCAGCGCCAGGCGTTTCTTCTGGCCGCCGGAAAGGCTGCCGACGCTGGCGTCGGCGTCGAGACCGAAGCGATCGATGACCTTCTCCGCCTGCGCCTCGTAGGTCCATGCGCCGCAGGCTTCCAGCTCGTGCTGCAAGGCATCCATCCGCGCCAGCAGCGCATCGTGATCGCCCGCCCCTTCGGCCATCGCGTGTGAGACGTCGTGATACGCGGCGAGCAGCCGCGAGGCCTCGCCCATCCCCGAAATCACCGCCTCGAACACCGTCGACCGCGCATCGAAGGGCGGTTCCTGCGGCACATAGCCGACACGAATTCCCGGCTGCACCCAGACCTCGCCGTCGTCGAGCTTGCCCCTGCCGGGTCCGGTCGCCAGCGCCGCCAGCAGGGATGACTTGCCGGTCCCGTTGCGGCCGATCAGCGCGACACGCTCGCCCGGCTCCAGCAGAAAATCCGCGTGGTCGAGCAGCGGCACGTGACCGTAGGCAAGGGAGGCGTCGGAAAGCTTGAGATAAGGCATCGGAAACGTGAAAACGGCGCCCCGCACAGGCGCCGGCCAAGGGAGGCGACATTCTATCCGCTTGGCGGCGCGCGCAACGCATCCGCTTCGCGATACTCCGGACAATCGCCGCAACTATCCGAAGCGGGCAGGACACCGTTACAATGCGCACTTGGCGATGGCGCCCTTCCCGGACGCATGCGCGGCCTCCATAGTTAAATGGATATAACACGCCCCTCCTAAGGGCGAATTGGTGGTTCGATTCCACCTGGGGTACCAACTCCGTGGGCAACAGGCCCTGAACGCCACAAGTCCCCCGCCGACTCGCGCCAGCACCTACAATGGCTGGAAATTCAAATCGACCAGGGACATGAACAAGAACGAAGCCTTTGCCCGCACCCTCATCGATGCTCAACTCGAAGAGCAGGGCTGGAAAAACGATGGCGTCAGCATCCGGTATGAATACACGATGGACGCCAATCGCGCCGACTATCTTCTGTGCAGCCGTGAGGGCCGGGGCCTGGCGATTGTCGAAGCCAAGCGCGAATCCATCAATGCCGCCGAAGCCGCCGAGCAAGCGCGGCACAACGCCGAACTGGCGAACGTGCCTTTCGTCTTCCTCGCCAACGGCAGGGAAATCCTGTTCTGGGACTGGCAGCGCGAAGCGCACCCGCGCCCGGTACGAACCTTCTTCTCGCAATCCGACCTCGAACGCCGCGCCGCAACGCGGCAGATCCGCGTCGATCCGCTGAGTGTCGCCATCGACCAAAAGATTGCCGGGCGCGACTATCAGCAGGAGTGCATCGAAACCCTGTGCCGCGAAATCGGCATCGGCCGGCGCAAGCTGCTGGTGGAAATGGCCACCGGCACCGGCAAGACCCGAACCGCCGCCGCACTGATCAAGCGCCTNTTTTCGGCCAATGTCGTCAGCAGAGTGCTATTTCTCGTGGACCGCATCCCGCTGGCGGTGCAATCCGAGGATGCCTTTGCCGAACACCTCAAGGAATTGCCATGCTACGTTCTGCGGGCTGGTCGGCGGTTTCAGGACGAACAGCGCATCACCATCACCACGCTGCAATCGATGGTCAATATCTACCACGAGTATTCCTCCGGGTATTTCGACCTCGTGATTACCGACGAATGCCACCGCAGCATCTACGGCAAATGGCGCAAGGTGCTGGAACACTTCGACGGCATCCAGATCGGTCTGACCGCAACGCCGTGCGTCAAGCCGCCCAATGACGACGGCTCGCCTGATGATGAAGCGGCTTTCGTCCGTGACACCCTGCGCTTCTTCGGTNNGGACAAGCCGACGTTTTCCTACACGCTCAAGCGCGCCATCGACGACGGCTATCTGGTCGGCTACCAGATTTACAAGGCGCGGACCGTCAAAACCGCGAGCCCCGACGGCGTCATCAGGATCCGGCGCGAGGACATCCAATGGGACGGCCTGGATGCCCGGACACGCAAGGAACTCGAAGACGCCTTCGCCGCCGCCGCGAATTTGAAGCCTCCACAGCCGCACATTGAAGTCGATGCCAACGCGCTGGAACGCAAGTTCACGATTCCGGCACGCAATCAGGCCATCGTGCGTGAATTTCGCAAGATCATGGACGAGGGCTACACCGACAAGAATGGCGTTCTCCGGAAGCCGTTGATCGGCAAGACCATCGTTTTTGCGGTCACCAAGCGCCACGCCGAAACACTGGCGACGATGCTCGACAGCGAATTCGCCCACCTGAAACCCTCACCGGAAATCAGGTATGCCGATTACGTCGTTTCCGGCGTTGGCCAGGGTGAAGACACCAGCGACGGCATGACGCGGATTCGCCGTTTCAAGAAGGAGAAGTTTCCGCAGATACTGGTCTCGGTGAATATGCTCGATACCGGCTTCGACTGCCCGGAAGTCGTCAATCTCGTCTTTGCGCGCTACACCAGGTCCGTCTCGCTCTATCGGCAGATGCGCGGCCGGGGAACGCGCAAGGCGCAGGGCAAACCCCTCTTTACCCTGTTCGATTTTGTCGGCGTTGCCACTGCGCACGAAGGCGCAGACGGCTATGGCGAAGGCGGCAAGGTGATGGAACCCAGACCATCGCCGTACCACTCGCCGCGCACGCTGGTAACCGTCAATCAGGACGACGACATCGACCCGACCACGCGCGCCTGGGTGACGATGGACGACGCCGGCAATTTCGTCTTTCTCGAAGCCTCGGAAGAAAAAGCCAACGCACTCGGCGCGCGTTTCGAGGGCTGGCTGGTCAGCCGCGAATTCACGCCGGCACAGGAACGCTGGCTGCATGACGTTGAAGCGCAAATCCGCGAGAACGCCGGGCAGTTCGACGACTTCACGCTCGACCATCTCGAATTCCCGCCGTTCAGCCTGCAAGGCGGCAAGCGCCGTGCGGTCGAACTCTTCGGTGGCGAGGAAGCCCTGAGCATCCTCATTCACGACCTGTCGCAATCCGTTTATCGGCAACCCTTCGCCAAGGATTCCGCGTCGGGTTCCTCCGCAACCCATTGAAGACGATCCATGCCCCTGACCCCGCAACTCCGCCAGGACATCGAAGTCATCCGCAATTACCTGTTTGGCGGCGGCTATCCCGACCCGGTGACCAACGCCGAGCAACTCGCCTTCCTGTTCTTCTTCTATCTGGCCGACGGGCTGGACACCCAGGCACAGGCACGCGCCCGCCTGATGAAGCAACCCGCCGAAAGCATCTTCGTCGGCGAGTGGAAACTGCGCAATCCGCTCAACGCCCCGGCGATGGGCCTGTCCGGTGGCCAGGACAGCATCTCGCGCGACCGTTTCCGCTGGTCTCAGTGGGCGCGTGCGCTCACCGGCGAGAATCTGGTGCGCTTCCTGCGCGACGAGGTCTTTGCCTTNTACACGGAAGTCGCCGCACGCGGCGCGGTCAATTTCATGGACGGCGCGCGTCTGGTTATCGACGAGCCGGTGGTGCTGACCCAGGTCATCGGCAAGGTTGATGGCCTGCGCCTCGACGAAGCCGATGCGGATACCAAGGGCGACCTCTTCGAGCATGTGCTCAAGCAGATCAGGACGGCAGGCGAACTCGGCCAGTTCCGCACGCCGCGCCACATCATCCGCGCCGTCGTCGCCATACTCGACCCGAAGATCGGTGAAACCTGCTACGACCCGGCTGCGGGTACGGCGGGTTTTCTGGCGGCGGTGTTCGACTACATCAAGCTCGCCAACTCGACGCCCGACGGCATCGAGACCGTGGAGCTCGACGGCAAGCGCATCCCGCGCGGCAACGGCAATGCGCTCTCGGCGGCCAAATGGCGCGTCTTGCAGGAACAAACCTTCTTCGGCAACGACGTCGACCCGAAGATGGTTCGCCTCGCCACCATGAACCTCACGCTGCGTGGTCTGCCGAACGTGCGCATCCGCCAGCGCAACGTCCTGACCACCACGCTCGATGCCGAAACCAAAGCCGCGCTGGGGTTGCCGGCCGACGGGCACCACGTCATCGCCGCCAATCCGCCGTTTTCCGGCCGGCTCGACAAGGACCGCATCAGCGAAGACGTCAAGGTCGGCACCTCGACCGCGACCGAAATCCTCTTCATCAAATACATGCTCGACTGCCTGCTGCCCGATGGCCGCTGCGGCGTCATCGTGCCCGAGGGCGTGCTGTTCGGCTCGACCGGCGCGCACAAGGAACTGCGCCGGCAACTGATCGAAAATAACCGCGTCGAGGCCGTGCTGTCGCTGCCGGGCGGCGTCTTCCAGCCATATTCCGGGGTCAAGACCTCGGTGCTCGTCTTCACGAAGGGCGGCAGCACCGACAAGGTGCTGTTCCTGCATGCCGACAACGACGGCTACAAGCTCGACGCCAACCATGACACGCCGATCGACGCCGACGACCTGCCGGGGCTTGTCGCGGTNCACCGCGAAAAAGAGGCAAATTTTGCCGCCTGGCAGGTTCGCGACCCGGCCGCCGTATGGACGGCGCAATGGTGGTTCGCCGACGCGGCGACGCTGCGCGCCAACGACTTCAATCTGTCCGCCGGACGCTACCGGCCCATGAGCCAGTCGGCGGTGGAGCACCGCGACCCGAGGGAAATCCTCGACGAGCTGGCGGCCATAGAGGCCGAGATTGTCGAGGAAGTGGAAGCGTTAAAGGCGGCGCTGGCGGAGCAGGCTGCATGACGCAACAGATGTGCAAGCTTGGTGACGTTTGCCGAATCTTTACCGGAGGGACGCCATCACGAACCAAATCGGAATATTTTGGTGGTGGAATTCCGTGGGTAAAGATTACGGACATGCTCCAGGGCATTGTCATTACAACGGACGAGACTATTGCACTCGCTGGGATAGAAAACAGCAGCGCAAAGCTATTACCAGTTGGGACGGTGCTCATTTCGATCTTTGCCACAATCGGCCGTACCGCAGTTCTCGGGATTGAGGCTGCGACGAATCAGGCGATTGCTGGCGTCGTGCCGCACGACATCGGCCGCCTTGACTCCCAATATTTGCGCTTCTACTTGGACTCTCAGCACGGCTTTTTGAATCGTGAGGCACGTGGAGTTGCCCAGCCAAATATCAATCAGGGCATTCTGAAGAATCTGGACATTTCGATTCCCTCGCTTTCCGAGCAACGCCGCATTGTTGATCTGCTTTCCCGTGCCGAGGGCATCGTTCGCCTGCGGTGGGAGGTCGAGAAGAAAGCCGCCGAACTCATCCCGGCGCTGTTTCTCGACATGTTCGGCGACCCGGCGACGAATCCGAAGGGGTGGCCGGTGGCTACCGTCGGCAGTGTTCTTGAGGCGGCAGATTACGGCAGTAGCAGCAAGGCAAGCAGCGATGGCGCTGGCTTGCCAATGATTCGCATGGGCAACATAACCTATGCCGGCCAGCTTGACCTTGCCGATTTGAAATACGTCAAGCTTCCGCAAGCAGAAATTGAACGCTACTCACTGCATGAAGGCGACATCCTGTTCAATCGTACCAACAGCAAAGAACTGGTCGGCAAGACCGGCTTATGGAATGTTTCCCTGAAGGCCATTGTCGCCTCCTACTTTATCCGTTTGCGCGTGCAGCGTGCGGTGGTGAGTCCTTATTTCCTCTGGGGCTTCATGAACACGGCCCATATGAAGCGGGCCATCTTCGACACAGCTCGCGGCGCAATAGGACAGTCCAATATAAACAGCAAGGAGTTGAAGGCATTCCCATTGCCAGTCCCACCCCTTCTTCTGCAAGAACAGTTTGCTTTGCGCTGCGCCGATGTTTCCGGGGTTGCCACCCAACAATCCGCCGCAACCACCAAGGCCCAAGCTGCCTTCGACGCGTTGCTGGCCAGCATCTTCGACGGCGGGGGACGCAATTGAACCCCAACTGGTACGAACGGACGTTGCTGCCCTACCTGATCGATTCCGCCTGCAGCGTCAGGGCGGTGCGCCGTCAGCGGGCCAAGGTCGTCCCGCTGGCGCACGGCCGGGTGCTGGAGATCGGCATCGGCACCGGCCTCAACATGCGGCATTACGACAAGTCGCGGATCGAATCGCTCACCGGGCTCGACCCGGCGCTGGAGATGCACAGGCTGGCGCAGAAGCGCAGCCGCCGCGCCGGCCTCGAGGTCGATCTGGTCGGCCTGTCCGCCGAACGCATCCCGCGCGCCGACGCCAGCTTCGACACGGTAATCGTCACCTACACGCTGTGCACGATCCCCGACCCGCTGGCCGCGTTGAAGGAAATGCGGCGCGTCCTGGTTCCCGGCGGCCAGTTGATCTTCTGCGAACACGGACGCGCCCCGGATGCCGCGGTGCGGCGCTGGCAGGAACGCATCACGCCGTGGTGGAAAAGGATTGCCGGCGGCTGCCATCTCGACCGCGACATTCCGGCGCTGCTGCGGGAAGCCGGCTTCGCTTGCCCCGACCTCAACACGATGTACCTGCCGGGGCCGCGGCCGCTCACCTACAATTATTGGGGTGTCGCCTTCGCGCCCAGGTAGCGTCATGGCCGGGCCTGCCGGCTGGATAAAGCGGAACCTATAAAGCTTCGATCTCCGCCCGGATTTCGTCGGCCCTGCCCTGCGCGGCAAGCACCACGGCCGGGTCCATTTTGGCCAGCTGGCGATAGACCATCCCCAGCCTTGGGTTGGGCGCCAGGCGTTCGCGGTTGCGCGCGAAAANATCCCAGTACAGCGCATTGAACGGGCAGGCGCGCGCGCCGACGCGCGCCTTTTTGTCGTAATGGCAGCCCTTGCAGTAATCGCCCATGCCGTCGATGTAGGCGGCGCTCGACACGTAAGGCTTGGTCGCCAACTGGCCGCCGTCGGCAAATTGGCTCATGCCGAGGGTGTTGGGCAACTCGACCCATTCGAAGGCATCGATGTAGATGCCGAGGTACCAGCCATGCAGCGCCGCCGGGTTGAGCCCGGCAAGCAGCGCGAAATTGCCGATGACCATCAGGCGCTGGATGTGGTGGGCGTAGGCGTGTTCCAGAGACTGGCCGATGGCGTGCGCCAGACAGCGCATTTTGGTCTCGCCGGTCCAGAACCATTGGGGTAGCGGCCGCTGGTGGGCGAAACAGTTCTGCGCGTCGTAGCCGGGCATTTTGGTCCAATAGACGCCGCGCACATACTCGCGCCAGCCGAGAATCTGCCGGATGAAGCCTTCCGCCGCCGGCAGCGGCACGTGGCCGGACTCATGCGCGGCAACCACCTTGGCGACGACCTCGCGCGGATTGAGCATCTTGGTGTTCAGCGCGAAGGAGAGCAGCGAATGGAAAAGCCGCCAGGCGCGATGGGTCAGCGCATCCTGAAAATCGCCGAAGTGCGGCAGGGCTTGGTCGACGAAATCGTCGAGCTGCTGCAGCGCTTCGGCCCGGTTCAGCGGCCACAAGAAGTGCTGCGCAGCCGGCTCGCCAAAGCTGGCCACGCCGGCCCGCTGGATGCTTTGCCACAGCGCCGAATGATCGTGCGCGCTGCGCCGGTCGGCGGGTTCGCGCGGCAGGCCGGGCCAAGGCTTGCGGTTGTCGTGATCGAAATTCCACTGGCCGCCCAGCGGCTTGTCGGGGCCAGCCAGCAGCACGCCATGGCGCATCCGCATCTGGCGATAAAAATGTTCCATCAGCGATTGCTTGCGGCCGGCGAACAGTTGCGCGGCCTCGTCGCGCCTGGTGTAGAAATGTTCGCTGTCGACCATACCGCCGGGGATGGAAAGTCGGCTGGCGTAATCGGCGAGTTGCCGGTCGAGCCGCCATTCGTCCGGTGCCTGATACTCGAAGGCGCTGGCCGAATAACGGGCGATCAGCGCATCCAGATTCGCCGGCAGCGCCTGGCGGTTGGCCGGGTCGTCGATCGTCAGGTAGTGCACGCGATGGCCCGCCAGACCGAGTTGCCGGGCGAAGTCGCGCATGGCGGCGAAGATGGCGATGATTTTCTGGGCGTGGTGCAGGACGTAATCGGTTTCCTGACGGACCTCCATCAGGACGTNGACCACCGTGTCGTCAGGCACCGCGAACCAGCTGTGTGCGGGGTTGAGCTGGTCGCCGAGGATCAGGCGCAGCGTCGTCATGCGTTATGCCGACGATTTCGCCGGCAACGTTCGGAACAATATTTGACCGCCGCCCAAACGGCGGCCCATTTTGCGCCAAAGAACGGTCGACCGCAAGAAACGCAGATTTTTTCCGGCAGGTCGGATTTCTTCGGGGAACGCATGCCGCGAGCCGCCAGGGTCAATTCGTCTCGGTGCGCGTTTGGTCGACCCAGATCAGCTGGTCGGTGGCAAAGCCCAGCGCCTGTGCCTGGGCGACCAGCTGCTCGCGTACCTCGGCCGGCAGCGTCCTGTCGCGAGCGAGTATCCACAAGTAATCGCGATCCGGGCCGGCCACCAGCGACCAGCGATAGTTCTCCTGATCGAGAGCGATCACGTGATAGCCACCATAGAACGGGCCAAAGAACGACACTTTCAGCGACCCGGTACCCGGATTGCCGGTGAACAGCGCGCGCCCTACCGCCTCCTTCCACGCCCGGCGCTGCGTGTCGTAACCCCGGTTGATGACCTTGACGCTGCCGTCGTCCTGCAATTGGTAGGTGGCACTGACGTCGCTCATGCCGCGCTCGAAGGAGTGGTCGAGGCGGGCGATTTCGTACCACTGCCCGAGGTAGCGATTGATGTCGAAGGCCGTGACCGGGCGCACGCCCTCGGGCGGCGCCGTCGAGCACGCCGCCAGGGTCAGGGAAGCGATCAGGGCGAGGGCGAACAAGCGGATGGAGGACATGGGCGGCCTTTCGGAGGGCATCTCGAAAAATGTTCAGAACGCGACAGACTTTAGTTTGTCCTAGACAATACAACAACACAATCGCAATATACGCGAAATTTGACACGAGTCCGCAGCATAAATCGTTTTTCGTTCAGGACGTAATTACTAGCAAGCAAGGAACCCTCATGAACAGAATCGCCCTCGTCACCGGTGCCGCGGGCGGCGTCGGGCGCGCCGTCGTGGCTCGCCTTGCCGCCCAGGGCTGGCAACTGATTGTCACCAGCCGCGAGGCCGAACACCTGAAGGCAGCCTTCGGCGACCAGCATCTGCAGGTGGCCGCCGATTGCTCGACGGTGGCGGGCGCCAAACAGATTCTGCACGTCGCCAAGGACCATCAGATGATCCCGAGCGCGCTGGCCCATTGTGTCGGCAACATCCGCCTCGGCGCCCTGCACCGCATGAGCGAGGCGGACTTCAACGATTGCCTAAGCGCCAATCTGGTCAGCGCCTTCCACACGCTGGCGGCCTTCATCGGCAGCTTGCGCGAGGCGCGCAGCCCCGGCGCGGCGATGTTCGTCTCATCGGCCGCGGCCCGTATCGGCACACCCAACCATGAAGCCGTGGCCGCCGCCAAGGCCGGGCTCGAGGGTCTGGTCCGCGGTGCCGCCGCCAGCTACGCGGCCAACGGCATCCGCATCAACGCGGTGGCGCCCGGCATCATGGAAACCCCCGCCGCGGCCGCGATCATCGCCAGCCCCGCCGCCCGCGAAGGCGCCGCCCGGCAGTACCCGCTGCCCGGCATCGGTGCGCCGGACGAACTGGCCGAGCTGATGGTCTGGCTGCTTTCCGACGCCGCCGCCCGCGTCACCGGGCAGGTCTGGTCGCTCGACGGCGGCTTTTCGAGCATCCGCCCCTGGTCAAGTGAGGCCCCTCATGACTGAAGAAAAATCCCTTGCGCTACCCCGCACCGTCGCCTGGCTCGGTTATGGCGGCCTGCTCCCTTTCTGGTGCTGGCGCCGGCCAGCTTGCTCGATCACCACCATGGCGCGGTATGGGGCGATGCGCTCTACGCCTACGGGGCGATCATCCTGAGTTTTATCGGCGCCCTGCATTGGGGGCTGGCGATGAGCCTGCCCGACCTGAGCGACCGCCAGCGCTCGGCGTGGTTTGCGTGGAGCGTCGTGCCGGCCCTGATCGCCTGGCCAGCCGTCCTCTTCTCGCCGCCACTGGCTGCGCCGCTGCTGGTTCTCGGCTTCATCGCCCACTACCTGCAAGACCGCCGGCTGGCCCGCCAGGCGCGGCTCCCGGACTGGTATCTGCCGCTCCGCCTGCGCCTGAGTTGCATCGCCTGCATCTGCCTGGTGGCGAGTGTCTTTGCCTGTGTTTAAGCACGGAAATCCGAGGGAGCTTGCGCCATGAACCTTTTCAATCGCTTGCCCGGCTTCCCGCGCACGCCGGCCGGGAAGGAACGGGTCGTCCTGCGCCTGCTGCCCCGGACATTTCTCTTCGGCACGTTGCTGCTCGGCGTCCCCTCGCTGGTGGCGCGGCTACTGGTCAGTGCCGACGATACGCTGGCGGTCACCACCACCGACATTTACGTGATCAGCCTGATTATCCTGCACTGGACGGTGGTATTCACGGTGGGCATCGCCGCCTTCATCGTCATGATGATGAAGGGCCCGGCTTATGTCGCCGACGCCTATCCGCTGCCGGAAGCCGAAACACTTGATGCAGCACACGAAAGGAGGCCACATGGCCGATAAAGCCTTAGCCATATCCGCCGCCGTTCCCGGTGGCCGCTGGTCGCGCCTGGCCCGCCTCGGCTCGCTGGCCGGCGGCGTCGCCGGCAACATGCTGGCCGAGGGGGCGCGGAAATTTGCCCAAGGCAAGCGGCCGCAACTGCATCAACTGCTGCTAACGCCGGCCAATGCGCGCCGGGTGGCAAACCAGCTGGCGCAATTGCGCGGCGCCGCGATGAAGGTTGGGCAGTTGCTGTCGATGGATGCCGGCGAACTGCTGCCGCCAGACTTGGCGGACATCCTCTCCCGGCTGCGCGCCGATGCCATTCCGATGCCGATGAGCCAGGTCGTCAACGTCCTCGATGCCAACTGGGGCGAAGGCTGGGATCGTCATTTCACGCAGTTTTCTTTCACCCCGACGGCGGCTGCATCGATCGGCCAGGTGCATTTCGGGCAACGCAAGGACGGCCGCAAGCTGGCGGTGAAAATCCAGTATCCCGGCATACGCCGCAGCATCGACAGCGATGTCGATAACGTCGCAACCCTGCTTCGCGTTTCCGGCCTGCTGCCCAAATCGCTGGACATCAAACCACTGCTCGACGAAGCGAAAAAGCAGCTGCACGACGAAGCCGATTACCGCCGCGAAGGTGCCTGCATGATGCAATTCTCCGGCCTGCTGGCCGGCGCCGACGAGTTCATGGTGCCGGAAATGCACGACGACCTGACGACTGAGAACATCTTGGCCATGACGCGCCTCGACGGTGTGGCGCTGGAGAGCCTGGGCGACCTCCCGCAAGCCGAGCGCGACCGAATCGTGGGCCAGCTTTTCCGCCTGCTGTTCCGCGAGATATTCGAATTCCGGCTGATCCAGACCGACCCGAATTTTGCCAACTATCGATATGCCAGCGCATCGCGGCAGCTGATCCTGCTCGATTTCGGCGCCACGCGCGCCTATCCGGCGGCTCTGGTCGACAGTTATCGGCAGCTCATCGCCAGCGCCATCGACGACGACCGGCAGGGCATGAACGCGGCTGCCCAGGCGATCGGCTATTTTCAGGACGACATCAAGGAAAACCAGCGCCAGGCCGTGCTCGACATTTTCGCGCTGGCTTGCGAACCACTGGGCAGCGCCGGCGCCTACGACTTCGGCCGCTCCGACCTCGGCGTCCGCATCCGCGATGCCGGGATGGTGCTCGGCATGGATCGCGACTTCTGGCACACCCCGCCGGCCGATGCCCTCTTCCTGCACCGCAAGCTGGGCGGTCTGTATCTGCTCGCGGCAAAACTCAAGGCGCGGGTCGATGTGCATGGCCTGGCCAGCAGCTATTGCCTGCAATGACGCGCCGGACCTGGCCAGACACGGTTGGAAATCTACCGGTGAGGACGCGTGGATTCGCCAACGGCCGGGTGGTTGTAGCACAGCCGGTCTGCCCGTACCCCATGCCACCCGCGGCAACATCAAGGTGGTGCTGACCGTCGTCTGATGGCGCCCGGCGATCATGGGTACAAATCGTTGCACGCCGTTACTTGAAAGCCGGCAATGCGAACCTTACATTACACCTATGCGCTGTCCCCCAACAGTGCTGGCGGCTCACCTCCCCTCCTGACCCGGCCGCCTGAAAGCCCCGCCTCCCCTGCGGGGGCTTTCGCCTTTCGGATCAGGGACGCCCCGTTACTGATGGTTACCGTATTTCAACAGTATTTTTGAATCTGCCTGGCGAGAATCCACGCTGCCATAAATCCAGGTAATTGACGCCACCATGAATCAATCGAACATACAGGAGCTTGCATGCAATCGTTGGCTGGCGCAGGTCAGTTTGCACAGCGGCGGCAACGTCCTGGTTCACATCAACCGCGCCTCGCCGATCGATGCCAAGGGCGCGATGAAGGTGGCGCGCAACGCCGCCAAATTCGGCAAGGTGGCGCACCTCCTGCCGATGGGCCCGTGCACTGCTCTTGCCGAGGATGATGAATGGTGAGGCAACTCGGTGACACTTCGGTTTATACAGACCGCCAGTAAACGAGATATTGATTTTTGCTGACGGCACCACAATTTACAGTTGCGACACATTCCACACGGAGGTCTCGGACCCATGAGAACTGATGCACGCGTTATCGACCTGAGCAAGACCGAGTACGGTGCCTACGCTGCGCCGGATACCAGTCGCGTCATTCGCAACACCTACCAACTGCTGGCGCTCTCCACCGCCTTGGCCGGCGTCGGCGCCGGGATCAGCATGCTCGCCGGCTTCGGCCCGCTAGCCGGTATCGTGTTCACGCTGCTGGGCCTGGTGCCGCTGTTCTACCTGCACAAGAACCGAAACACCGCGGCGGCAGTGCCGGCGATGCTGACCTTCACCGGCCTGAGCGGCCTGGGTCTGGGCCCGACGCTGAGTCATTACATCAACCTGCCGGGCGGCAGCGCCACGGTGCTGAGCGCTGCGCTGATCACCACGGCCGTGACGCTGGCCCTGACGGCTTACGTGTATAAGACGGGCAAGGATTTCTCGCGGCTGGGTGGATTCCTGTTCGCGGGCTTGATCGTGGTGCTGCTGGCCGCCATCGCCGCGCTGTTCATCCCCGCAATGCAGGCGATGGTGTCGGCGGCCGGCGCCCTGCTCTTCTCCGGTTTCATCCTGTACGACACCAGCCGTCTGGTGCGTGGCGAGGAAGACAATTACGTGATGGCGGCGGTCAGCATGTATCTCAACGTGCTGAATCTTTTCCTGTCGATCCTGCAGTTGCTGGGGCTCTCGAGCAATGACTGATTGATCGGCCGGCAGCGGCCACAATGCAGCGCAACGGCCCACCGTCTGGTGGGCCGTTTTCATTTCCGGGTACCGCTACGGCTGGGGCTTTTCGGGTTTGGCCACCTTCGGTTTGGCTTTCTTCTTGCTCCGCCTGCGCCGCGTCGGGCGCAGCAGGTTCTGGCGCATCTGCGCCAGTTCGGCGAGTTGCAGCGCGATGTGGAAGTTGATCGTCCCCTCGGGCAGTTCGCCCTTTTCGTCCGGTTCGCCGGCCGTCATGCCGGTCAGCAGTTCCATCGCCTCGTCGATGTCATTGACCGCCCAGACGTGGAAGCGCCCTTCCCTGACCGCCGCCACCACCGATTCGCGCAGCATCAGGTGGCAGACATTGGCCGTAGGTATCAGCACCCNCTGTTCGCCGGTCAGGCCTCGGGCGGCGCAGATCTCGAAGAAGCCTTCGATCTTTTCGTTGATGCCGCCGACCGGCTGGACGACGCCAAACTGGTTGACCGAGCCGGTGACCGCCCGCGACTGGCGGATCGGGATGCCGGACAAAGCCGAGAGCAGCGCGGCAAGCTCGGCCAGCGAAGCGCTGTCACCCTCGACGCCACCGTAGGATTGCTCGAAGACCAGGCTGGCGCGCAGCGACAGCGGCATCGCCCAGCCGAAGCGGGCGGCGAGAAACGACGACAGGATGAGGACGCCCTTGGAGTGGATCGGCCCGCCGAGATCGACCTCGCGCTCGATGTCGATGATCTCGCCTTCGCCCATGCGCACCGTCGCCGTGATGCGCACGGGATGGGCGAAGGTGCTTTCGCCGAGAATGGCAACGGCGAGGCCATTGATCTGGCCGACATGAACACCGGCGGTATCGACCAGCAACTGGCCGCGCAGGATTTCTTCCTGGTAGCGCTCGCGGATCCGGTCGTTGCGCTGCTCGTGCGCGTGCAGGGCGGCTTCGACATGGGCGCGTTCGATCAGCGGCGACCCGGCGGTGGCGGCAAAGTGTTCCGCCTCCTGCATCAGGCCGCTCACCGGCTGCGTTCGCGTGCTGAGTTTCCCGGCATCGCAGGCAAGGCGCGCGGCGTGGTCGATGATGCGCGCCACCGCCGGGGCGGACAGCGGGCGCAAGGCATCGCGCCGGCCGAGGGTGGCAATCAGGCGCGCGTACTGCGCGGTGCCTTCCGGCGTGCGGTCGATCTCGCTTTCGAGGTCGGCGTTGATCTTGAACAGCGACAGGAAATCCGGGTCGAGTTCCGCCAGCAGGTAATAGATGATCCGCTCGCCGATCAGGACCACCTTGACGTCGAGCGGGACCGGTTCGGGTTCGAGCTGTACCGTGCTGCTGAATCCGACCAGCTCGGCCAGCGATTCGATTCGTATCTCGCCCGATTGCAGGGCGCGCTTGAGTCCTTCCCAGGCATACGGCTGGGTCAGGACCTTGCGTGCATCGAGGATCAGGAATCCGCCGTTGGCGCGATGCAGCGCGCCAGCCCTGATCAGCGTGAAATTGCTGAACAGC
The DNA here is from genome assembly GCA_013693915.1 of Dechloromonas sp. Taxonomy (GTDB): domain Bacteria; phylum Pseudomonadota; class Gammaproteobacteria; order Burkholderiales; family Rhodocyclaceae; genus Azonexus. The sequence goes on from CP059264.1 coordinate 3,185,877, forward strand.
GTGCCCATGTGCACGTGGTGTTCGATGCGTCCGACCAGGTTCTGCAGTGTCGGATTGTCCTCGTNGACGATCGGGCGCGCGCCGCCGGCCGGGTTTTCCACCAGCAGATTGACCAGGTAACGCTGAACCGAGATGGTGCCTGAGAAGAATGTGGTTTCCGTCTCTTCGTCGCTCTTCGTCGATTCGTGGAGCGACTTGCCGCTCTCGATGATGTCGCGCATCACCTCGTCGAGATAGCGGGTGACGTCGGGCAGATCGCAGTAGCCGGGCTTGATTTCCTCGATCAGGTGACCGACGGCCAGCCGCAGTGCCTCGCTGCCGACCTGCTTGATGACGCCCTGCACGTCCCGCCGCCAGCGCGGGAACTCGTTCATCAGCTTGTGCAGCTTCTCATAACAGGCGCTGACCTGCTTGCCGAGTTCGTCCTGCCGCTCTTCCGGCAATTGCGCGAATTCCTCGTGCGAATAGGTCTCCTCGGCATCCTTCATCGGCGCAAAGACGAAGCCTTGCGGCGTCCGCAGCAGGGCGACGCCGCTTTTCTGGGAATCGTCGCCGAGCTGGCGCAGGGCGGCCTCCTCGCGATGCTTTTCCTCTTCCTGCAGCGACTCGACACGCTCGCGGTATTGTTCGCTGTCGAAAGCGGCCGCAATCGCCGCGCCGATCTCGCCGACGAAGCGCTGCATGTCGTTGCGCAACTGCAAGCCGCGGCCGCACGGCAGTTGCAGCAGGCGCGCCCGTGCCGGATTGGCGAAATTATTGACATAGCACCAGTCGGCCGNGGGCGGACCCTTGTGCGACTCGTCCTCGAGCAGGCGATCGACCATGGCATGGCGCCCGCTTCCCGATTCACCGAGGACGAACAGGCTGTAGCCCTTGTGCGGCATTTCGAGGCCAAGGTGGATGGCCGCGACGGCACGCGGATGAATCAGCGCCGGGTCGAGATCGGACAGGCCGTCAGTCGTGGCGAATCCCAGACTGTCCGGATCGCAGGCAGTGTGCAGCGCTTCGGGACTGATTTCGTGGTTTTCCGGCATTTGCTCGATCCGTGCTGACGTTATTTTCCGCTAGATTAACCGCTACCGGAGATGGACACCAAACCTGCACCAAACCGGCCCGGCCGGACGGTCGTTCGGCGAGAATGGAAACCGTGACGAATCAGGGAGAAGGACATGCTGGTCGGGGTACCCAAGGAAATCAAGAATCACGAATACCGGGTCGGGTTGACGCCGGGCAGCGTCCGCGAACTGGTGCGGCACGGCCATCGGGTGATCGTGCAACGCGGCGCCGGCACGGCCATCGGCCTCCATGACGCGGACTATTCCGCCGCCGGCGCCGAACTGGCGGAGAGCGCGGCGGAAGTCTTCGCACGCGGCGAACTGATCGTCAAGGTCAAGGAGCCGCAAGCGGACGAGTGCAGGCAACTGCGCCCGGAGCAGACCCTGTTCACCTACCTGCATCTGGCGCCCGACCCGCGCCAAGCGGAACTGCTGCTCGCCTCCGGCGTCACCGCCATCGCCTATGAGACGGTCACCGACCGCGCCGGCGGCCTGCCCCTGCTGACGCCGATGAGCGAAGTCGCCGGGCGCATGGCGATCCAGGTCGGCGCGGCGAACCTGGAGAAGTCGCGCGGCGGATCGGGTGTGCTCCTCGGCGGCGTTCCCGGCGTCGCTCCCGGCAGGGTCACCATCCTCGGCGGCGGCGTGGTCGGCAGCAATGCGGCGCTGATCGCCATCGGCCTCGGCGCCGAGGTCACGATCATCGACCGTTCGCTGGAGCGGCTGCGTGCGCTGCACGGGCGTTTCGGACAGCGCATTCGCACCCTGCACCTGACCGGGGCAACCGTCGAGTCGAGCGTCGCCGATGCCGACTTGATCGTCGGCGCGATCCTCGCTCCCGGCGCAAGAACGCCGCGGCTGCTGCGCCGCGAACAGTTGCAGACGCTGCGTCCCGGCTCCGTGCTCGTCGATGTCTCGATCGACCAGGGCGGTTGCTTCGAGACCAGCCATCCGACCACCCATGCCGAACCGACCTTCATCGTCGACGGCATCGTCCACTACTGCGTCGCCAACATGCCCGGCGCGGTCGCCCGCACCTCGACCTTCGCGCTGAACAACGCCACCCTGCCGTTCACGCTCGCCCTCGCCGACAAGGGCTGTCGCCGCGCCCTGCTCGACGACCCGCACCTGCGCGACGGCCTGAACGTCTTTCAGGGAAAGGTCACTTGCGCGCCGGTGGCGGAAGCGCTGGGGCTCGCCTGGACCGACGCCGCGAAGGCCCTGGGCAACGGCGGTCCAGGATGATCCGGCCGTGAAAGCCCGCAAGCAGCCGCCGCAACATTCGGTCGATATCAGCGAAGCAGCCGGCGTGCGTTACCTGCACTTCGGCTCGGACTGGGTGCAGGGCGCGATGCGCATTGCCCGGCCGTGGTCGCTCGAACTCGCCTACACGCGCGAGATGATGGCCGGGCTGTTGCTGCGCGACGAGCCGGACTGGCCGCGCAGCGCCTTGCTGGTCGGGCTGGGCGCCGGTTCGCTGGCCAAGTTCATCTACCGCAACCTGCCGGAGTGCCGGAGCACGGTCGTCGAGATCAACCCGCGGGTCGAATTCATCGCCCGCCAGTATTTTCGCCTGCCGGACGATCCGGCGCGCCTGAGCGTGGTCATCGGCGACGGCGCCGACTACATGCTGGCCGGCGACCGCCGTTTCGACTACATCCTGGTCGACGGCTTCGACCCCGACGCCCGCGCCGGCGTCCTCGACACCCGGCCCTTCTACCAGGCCTGCCGCGCCCGGCTGAGCGACCGCGGCCTGCTCGGCGTCAACCTGCTCGGGCGCAGCAAGGGCTTCGCCGCCAGCGTCGAACGCCTCGAAGCTGCGTTCGACGGGCGGGTGGCGGTATTTCCCTCAAGCGACAGCGGCAATACCATCGCCTTCGCGACCGGCGGCGAACCCGTGGCGATCACGCTCGAAGCCATGCGCGGGAATGCCCTGCAACTCAAGAAGGTGTCCGGCCTCGACCTGCGGTCGACGATCAGCCGCCTGCAACTCGCCCACCCGCTGCCCGGCGGAGTGCTCGAAATTTAGTGATCTGCTTCGCAAATGTTCGAACCGACAAAGCTTGTCTTCGTGCCCCTGGCGGCGTTGCTCATCCTCACAATAGCTTCGGCTATTGCTGCGGTTCGCGCCTTGCCAGAAGCGCGATTCCTGCGCTTTCTCATGTCCGACACTTACGAAGCAGACCACTAGCCTGTCGCGGTCGACCGGATTTCCCGGGCAATTTCCCCGGAAGCCCGCCGGTGCCGACGGCTCGATTATTTTCCGAAATTCCGCATCAGCGGGAACTTTGGCTTTTGCCACGGTCGGAGGTCGCTGGAAGATTTCGAGGAATACCGCAATGCTTGCACTCAGGGACTGTATCGACATGTGTGACCTTACCGAACAGGAGGTCGCCGCCATCGCCGAGGAAGAGAACCTGCCACCCATCGTCGCCGTCATGGTCGGCTGCAGTCTGCTGCGTTCGCAGCGTGGCCTGGAGCGCATGCGCGGCATGCTCAGGAACCGCGCCCAGCGCGCGGTCGCGCGTGGCGACCACGCCGGCGCGGCCGCCCACCAGCGCACCTACGAGGATTTCCGCAGGCGCTGCCCGCAGCCGCTCCACGACTGAGTCTTGCGCCTAGCGGTCGCGCGGCGCGCCAAACCCGTGCTCGGCGGCGTAGAGCGCCGCCTGGACCCGGCTCGACATGTTCAGCTTCTTGAAGATGTTCTGGACATGGATCTTGACCGTGCTTTCGGCCAGATCGAGCGACCGCGCGATTTCCTTGTTGCTGTCGCCATGCGCCAGGCAGCCGAGGATTTCCCGCTCGCGCGGCGACAGCTTGTCGTGATGGCGGGCCGCCACGTCCGCCTTCGCCTGACCGCGCACCCNCTGCACCAGCTTGGCGGTCATCTGCGGTGAAACGACGGATTCACCCCNGGCAGCGCGGCGGATGGCGTCGACCAGCGCCTCGGTTTCGATGTTCTTGACCAGATAGCCCGCGGCGCCGACGCGCAGGGTCTCGATGAGGTCTTCGGCATCCTCGGAAACGGTCAGCATCAGGACATGGGTTTCCGGCACCTCCTCGACGATGACGCGCAAGGCATCGAGGCCGGAAACGCCGGGCATGTTGATGTCCAGGAGCACGACATCGGGCCGCAGCGACTTCGCCCGCTTCACACCTTCGAGGCCGTCTCCCGCCACGTCCACGACCTCGAAATCCTGATGCCGCTGCAGCAGCGACTTGACCCCGCTGCGAAAGAGGGCATGATCGTCGACGATCAGGACCCGGATCTTTTCTCCCATTTATGCCGCCTCCCTGTGTCGCCGGGGCAGCCACAGCGACACGCGCGTGCCCTGCCCTGCGGCCGAATTCACCTGGCACTGGCCGCCCACGCGGTGCGCCCTTTCCTTGATTATCTTGAGCCCGACATGACGGTCGGACAATACCGCCGGATCGGTTTCCGGGTCAAAACCGACACCGTCATCGGCAACCTCGACGTGCATTCCCTCCCGGCTACGTCGGACGACCACCTCGACGTTCGAGGCGCGGGCATGCTTGCGGATGTTCGACAGGCATTCCTGGACGATGTGCATGACCTGGATCTGGCTCTCCGGCAACAGCGGCAGGCCGCTGCCCGAGCGCTCGAAGCGCGCGGCGACGCCGGTCTGGTCCTCCAGCTTGGCCAGCGACGCCGCGATGGCGGAATCGAGATCGGTCTGGTGCATCCGCGTGCGGAAGTGGACCAGCAGTTCGCGGACCTTGTCGTAGCTTTCCTGGATGCCTTCCCGCAGTTCCTCCACAGTGCCGGTTGCCTCCTCGACATCCTTTCTGTTGAGCGAATCCTGCAGCAACTGCGCCTGGATGTTGAGGAAGGCGAGCCCCTGGGCGATCGAGTCGTGCAGTTCCTGGGCCAGCAGGTTGCGCTCCTCGGAAACCGCCAGTTCCGTCTCGCGCGAGCGCAACCGCTGGTTTTCGATGGCGACGCCGAGATGCCGGCCAAGGGTTTCGAGAAGGTTCACCTCCTGCGCCGAGACGGGATGCGCCTGCCGGAAATAGAGATTGAAGACCCCGATCCGCTGCCGGTCGTACTGCACGGTGAAGGCCGTCGCCGTGGCGAAACCCTCGCGGATGCAGGTGCGCAATTTCATGCCCGGCGGTGGATTTGCCGTGTCGAAGGCGACCGGCATTCCGGTATCGATGACGTCGCCGCACAGGCAGTCGCCGCAATCCATTTCCGACTCGCTGGCGACGAATTCCGCAGACAGGCCTTCGTGGGTCATCAGGTAGAGCTTCTCGGTATCGGCGGCGTAAAGGCGCACGGCGCCGGCATCCGCCCCCAGTGCCGCGCGGATCCGGCTGAGGAAACCCTGGCACAGCGCCTCGATCGGCACCGGCTCGCCGAGGACGGCGGTGATCTCGTAAAGGATGCCGAGCTCGCGGTTGCGCTCGCCCAGGCTCCGGGTCTTCGCCGCCACGCGTTCCTCGAGGGTACTGTAGGCAGCCTGCAGATGCTCGGCCATCTCGTTGAAGCCCTGCGCCAGACCGCCGAACTCGTCGTCGCTCTCGACCGGAACGCGTACCCCGAGGTCATTCTTTCCCATCCGCCGGATGCCGGCATGCAGTTCGCTGACCGGGCGGATCACCTGGTGCATGAAGAACCAGATCAGGAGCGCCGTTCCCAGCGCGGCCATCAGCACCAGCGCCGCCTGGACCGAGCGCAGGAGATTGGTATTCGCGGCGTAGCTTCGCTCCATCGCCAGCACGAGGTCGTTGATGCTCCCGACGAAGCCTTCCAGTCGGCTGTCGAAGGTCTCGAGGGCCGCCGCGCGCCGTTCCGCAGGCTGGCTCAGGAAGGCAGCGACCAATGGACGGATCGACGCGCTCCAGGAGTCCTCGACGGCCAGCAGCTTCGTCTCGACTTCGCCGTCGCGCGGCGGCGCCAAGGGTCGCGATGGGTCGCCCTGGCGCAGATCGCGCAGAACCTCGTCGAAGCGCCCGAGTTCGGCCGCCAGGGCGGCGGCCAGGGCGCCGGCGTTCTCCCGTGGCCCGTCCCGTGCGCCATCAGGTGGACNCATGCGATAGGTGCGCATGCGCTGGCTGCCGGCATCGTTGATCGCTGCCGCCACGCCTTCGAGTTGCCAGGAGAGGTAAAGCGTCATGCCGATCGCCGCCAGGGCCACCAGGAAGAAGGCGGCCAGCATTCCGACGATCTTGCGCGAAAGCTTGCCAGGGAAGACCATCAATGATGCCTCGGTGAGTCGATGGTCAGCACATTAGCGCCGTGCCCCGATAAAAGCAAGCGCGTGAGTCAAAGAAAAAGCCCACCGGCTTGCACCGGTGGGAAAAACGTCGCTGGAGGAGAGAGAGCTTAGCGACGGTGGAGACAAGCGGTTCAGGCAGCCAGCTTTTCGACGTGCGCCTGTTTTTCGTAAAGGAATTCGAGCACCGCGGCGCGACAGTCGATGTAGGCCGGGTCGTGCGCCAGGGTCAGGCGCTGGCGCGGACGCGGCAGATCGACCTCGAGGATCTCGCCGATGGTCGCCGCCGGGCCGTTGGTCATCATGACGATGCGGTCGGAGAGCAGCACGGCTTCGTCGACATCGTGGGTGACCATGACGGTGGTGGCCCTGGTCGCCTCGCAGATCTTCATCAGCTCGTCCTGCAGCCTGGCGCGGGTCAGCGCGTCGAGGGCGCCGAACGGCTCGTCCATCAGCAGCACCTTGGGCTCCATCGACAGCGCGCGGGCGATGCCGACGCGCTGCTTCATGCCGCCGGAGATTTCATGCGGATACTTGCTGCTGGCGTGGTCGAGGCCGACCAGGCCGATGGCGGCGGCGGTGCGCTCCTTCAGTTTGGCCTTGCCTTCCCTGCCGCTGAAAACGCGCTCGACGGCCAGGTACACGTTCTCGAAGCAGGTCAGCCAGGGCAGCAGGCTGTGGTTCTGGAACACGACGGCGCGCTCCGGGCCGGGGCCGGCGATTTCGCGGCCGTCGCAGAGCAGGACGCCGGTCGTCGGCAAGGCAAGGCCGGCGATCAGGTTGAGCAGCGTCGACTTGCCGCAGCCGGAGTGGCCGATCAGGGCGATGAACTCGCCTTTGCGGATGGTCAGGTCAATGTCGCGCAGGGCGACGAACTTCCCTTTCTTGGTGTCGAAGGTCTGGCCGACTTTTTCGATCTGTACGAACTTTTCCATGATGTTGGCTCCTTACGACGATTCCTTGGTCAGCTTCCTGGCGAGCAGGATCAGCGCCTGCTCGAGGATCAGGCCGACGACGCCGATGACGAAGATGGCGATGATGATGTGCTCGACCTTCAGGTTGTTCCATTCGTCCCACACCCAGAAGCCGATGCCGACTCCGCCGGTGAGCATTTCCGCGGCGACGATGACCAGCCAGGCAGTGCCGATCGACAGCCGGATACCGGTCAGCATGTAGGGCAGCACGGCCGGGAAGAGGATCCTGGTGACGATCTTCCATTCCGACAGCGCCAGCACGCGGGCAACGTTGAGGTAGTCCTGCGGCACGCGCTGCACGCCCTGGGCGGTGTTCATGATCATCGGCCAGATCGAGCAGATGAAGATGGTCCAGGTCGCCGCCGGGTCGGCCTTCTTGAAGACGAGCAGGCCGATCGGCAGCCAGGCCAGTGGCGACACCGGGCGCAGCAGGCTGATGACCGGATTGACCATGCTCGACAGGAAGGCGAAGCGGCCGAGCATGAAGCCGAGCGGAATGCCGACCAGGGCCGCGAGGCCGAAGCCGATGCCGACACGCTGCAGCGAGGACAGCACGTTCCAGCCGATGCCCTGGTCGTTCGGCCCGTTGCGGTAGAACGGGTCGGAGAACAGGGCAACGGCAGCATCCCAGACCTGGGCCGGACCGGGAATGCTGCCGCCTTTGTGGGTGGCGACGTGCCAGAGCCCGATCAGCACCACCAGGCCGAGCACGGGCGGCAGGATGGCGCGACCGACGGCGGCCAGTCGTTCGCCAAGCGGCGTGCCGGCTTCCGCCACCGGCCGGGATGCAACCTTTTCCATCTTCGTTTACTTCGCCGGCTCGGCGACTGCTTCCGCGACCGGCGGGCTGGTCTTGCTGCGGTCGACCGGCTTTTCAAGGCCAAAATCACCGCTCATCGTCAATGCGCTCATGATCTTCTCCCTGGCCTCAGGCCTTGACCTTGAAGCCGTCGGCGTACTTCGCCGGGTCCTTGCCGTCCCAGACGACGCCGTCGATCAGCTTGCTGCTGCGCATCTCGCTCTTCGGCAGGGCGACGCCGGCAGCAGCGGCCCCCTGCTTGTANNCGTCGATGCGGTTGACCTGTTTGGCGACGGCCAGGTAATCCGGATGGCTCTTGAGCAGGCCCCACCGCTTGTGCTGGGTCATGAACCACATGCCGTCGCTGAGGTACGGATAGTTGACCGCGCCCTCGTTGAAGAACTTCATGTGGTTCTTGTCGTCCCAGCTCTTGCCGAGGCCGTTCTGGTAGCGGCCGAGCATGCGGGCGACGATGACTTCGGTGTCGGTATTGACGTAGGCCTTCTGGGCGATGGTTTCGGCCGTCTTCTGCTTGTTGGCGATCGAGGCGTCGATCCACTTGCCGGCGTCGAGGATGGCGGCGACCATGGCGCGCGCCGTGTTCGGGTTCTTCTGGACCCACTCGGCGGTGGTGCCGAGCACCTTTTCCGGATGGTCGACCCAGATGTCCTGCGTCGTCACCGCCGTGAAGCCGATGTTGTCCATGATCGCCCGGTTGTTCCACGGCTCGCCGACGCAGAAGCCGTCCATGTTGCCGACGCGCATGTTGGCCACCATCTGCGGCGGCGGCACGGTGATCGTCTTGACGTCCTTGAGCGGATTGACGCCGTTGGCCGCCAGCCAGTAGTAAAGCCACATGGCGTGGGTGCCGGTCGGGAAGGTCTGGGCGAAGGTGTAGTCCTTTTCCTTCCTGGCGATCAGGGCAGCCAGTTTTGCACCATCCGTCGCGCCCTTGTCGCGCATCTGGTTGGAAAGGGTGATCGCCTGGCCGTTGTTGTTCAGGCACATCAGCGCCGCCATGTCCTTCTTCGGCCCGCCGATGCCGAGCTGGACGCCATAGATCAGGCCGTACAGCACGTGGGCGGCGTCGAGTTCGCCATTGACCAGCTTGTCGCGCACCGAAGCCCACGAGGCTTCCTTGGTCGGAATGATCTTGATCCCGTACTTCTCGTCGAACTTCATCACCGAGGCCATGACGACCGAGGCGCAATCCGTAAGCGGGATGAAGCCGATCTTGACTTCCTTCTTTTCGGGGGCGTCGGAGCCAGCGGCCCAGGCGCCGCTGCGGACGCCGGNGGGTACCATGGTCATCAGCGATGCTCCCAGTGCGGCTGAAACGAAGTCACGACGTGAAAAGGACGGCCCGGATTCAGACGGTTTGGATTCCGGCGCCAGTTTGTTGTCTTCCATTGCTTGCTCCTTGAGTGTTCGAATCGAAAACGGGCGCCACACCCGTGCCACAAGGTCGGCAGCACGGATGGACGCCCTTGTCCCCAAGGCCCGATCACCTCGATCGAGCCATTGCCCGGCCGCCATTGACCGTGCGCTACACGAGGACTAACGCAATGGTCGTGCCAGGACTATGCACTAAGAACTAATACGTTGAAACTGAATGATTTTTCCCGGGTTTCCTGCTTCCGGACAATCGCTCCAGCCCGGAAGACCATGCACTGTTGCAGTGCAACAACCCGATTCCTCCGCACAACAACGGGGAATGTCAGAGCAGCACGCGCGCCATGTCGATGACGTCGCGCGCCACCTTGGCCATCGTCTGGCCACGCTCCATCGCCAGCTTACGCATGGCGTGGTAGGCGGCATCCTCGTCGAGGCCGCGCGCCTTCATCAGCACGCCCTTGGCCTTGTCGACCAGCTTGCGGTCGGACAGCTTCTGCGAAATCTCGTCGAGTTCCCGGCGCAATGCCTGGGTATCCTCGAAACGGGCGCGCGCCACCTCGACGATGGGCTTGATGCGCCTGGGGTCGAGGCCATCGACGACATAGGCGGAAACGCCCGCCCGGACGGCATCGCGGATGGTCGCCTGGCCGTCTTCCTGGGTAAAGATGACGACCGGCCGCGGCATGTTCCTGTGCATCGCCGCCAGGTTCTCCAGCGTGTCGCGGCTCGGGCTCTCGGTGTCGATCAGGATGACATCGGGCTGGAGCTTCTCGACTTCCGCCGTCAGGTTTTCCGAGCCGGCCAGGATCGCCGCCACCTGGTAGCCGGCGAGCGCCAGCCCGGCGCAGATTTCCCCGGCCCGCGAACGGGATTCATCGATGACGAGTACGGTGAGCATGCAATCGTGAAAGCAATCTGCAGGCCAGCTAGAGACCGCCACCTGATGATGCCACCCGCCCGCACCATGACCAAGCTGCGCTTCCGGACGGGGGCGGCCCTGCAATTCTCGGAAACCCACTCCGGCCCGCATGGAGTTCGCATGTGCCAACTCGACAGTTCCCGATCGTCATCAAGCAGCGAACGGCCAGTTCCGGTCCTTCGATGCGCCGGAAATGGTTTGACCTGAATGACCGGAAGCAGATCGGAAATCAGTCGTCGTCACTTTCACTGACCAGCTTCAGACGACTGAAGGAGCGGTGAAGTGCCAGTTCGTCGTAGCGACCATCCCCGATCTGGTCATGCAGTTGCCTGCGGACAGCCTGGTCGGCCATTCTTTGGCATTGGTGCCAAAAGGACCATTTGATGCTGTTCCGTCCGCGATAGCATGATTGTCGGTAGCAGCCGGTTTATGGCCAGTTTTGAACGCGTGGCCGACCGAAGCTTCAACAAGGGCTTTGCGGTTTGCGGTCGTCGCCGGTTCGATCAATGATGCTGGCACGGTAATAGGGGTCACCACGACGGAGCTATCGGTTGATAGTGCAAGAGCGTCCGCCACCACCGGCGATTCGTCGACAACTGGCTCGGAGGCAACATCACTGAAGGAGCCGAGCGTAGCGAGCGCTACTGCAATGACTCGATGCAACTTTCGACTTCCAGTGAATACTGTTGCGAAAATTGTACCGGCTCCTTGATCGACATAGCCGGTCAGCGAACCTTGGCGTACCTAAGTTCAACGCGACGCATCAGGCTCCGGCAATCCTGAGATTGACAGGCTTTGCTGTTCTTCTCGATACCCATGTTGGCACGTAGCAATTGGCGTGACGGTACACCATACGCTCGCAATTGGGCATAGACGACATTTACCCGCTTCTCGGCAATCGCAATGCCCATTGCTCGGCTACCGAAGCTCTCGGCATGTCCAATCAAAGTGAGCCGTGTTTTCCGGTTGGCTTTGAGGCGCTTTGCGTGAAATCGCAGAGTTGCCCTTCCTGTCTCATCAATATCCGAAGACCCTTGCTGGAAAAAGACGTTGTTCTCCGAGCTCACCGACGCGATAACTTGTGTTTCCGTTCTCGTGGACGGCGCCTCGGGTTCAGCTACCGCCAGTGGCGTCGGCTTGCCGACAGGCGCCACGGGTTCCGGTGTGCTTGCACACCCGGCAAGTGAAAGAACTGCGAAAAGGCGAATCAAGTGGAAAACGTATTGCATCACAATCCTTCAACGACCACGCCATCAGAATCGATTTGGCTCGCAGGTCAGTTGATTGCACCAGCGATGCATAACCTTTCTGCTATCCGATGGTTCATGGCTTGGACCTGCCTACCATCTCCGCCAGCGGAGTTCCTGCAAAACTCTTTTCTCCGGACGGCAACTCGCAAATCAAGGCATCAAGATTGATGTTCAATATTCTTAGGACGACCTCTGGCAGCGCCGATAGAGCCGCCGGGAGGATGCCTTCGGCTGGTCCCGGAAGGCTGAAGAGCGCTTTCTGTCCTGCCGACTCAAGCCGCAGGCGGACCTTTCGCTGGTCGTCGTCCAGCCGGAACTTCGAAACCATACCTGCCGAAACCAGCTTTTCGACCAATAAGCTGGCGGTCGACTGATGAATACCCATCCGTAAGGCAATGTCATTGATTCCAATGCCTTCAGTGCGGCACACCTCCTGCAAGGCCCACATCTGGGAGGCGGGCAACCCGCAACGCTCCTCGACTAACCGAAAGTATTGACGCATTGATCCAAAGATCACGCGAAATTGGCGCAGCACATCTAGCGTGAGCGCACTGGAACGATCATCGGTGTTCGACAAAGTAAACCTCACGGACGAAAAGTCGATTGTGAATTATATTGCCATTCAATGTACTTTCGTGATTTCATTGGATGCCTTTCGACAAGGGCTTTCTAGGGGCTTGCCCTTTTTATTATGTTCAACTCGATTCAACTCTTCGGTCTGGTGTTGCTTGGCGGGTTGGTGGCTGGCGAAGTTTCGAGAAGACTTTGTGCCTTGCCACGAACGACCGGCTACGTGCTNTTTGGCTTGCTGGTCGGCCAGAGCGGACTGAATTGGGTAACGCTTCTGCAGATTGAATCGGCACAGCTTTTCATCGATCTGGCGCTTGGGTTGATTCTTTTCGAACTGGGCTACCTGGTTCCGCGCAGCTCTTTGGAGACCAGATACAAACGATTGCTCGTCGGCTGTTCGCTTTCGTTTACGGCGGGCTCGTTGGTATTGATATTGTTTCTCTACTGGGGTTCTTCAGCAGGGTCCGCGTTGTTCGCGGCAGCGCTTTGTGTTGCCACTTCGCCTGCCATCACCATTGCCACCTGTAGCGATGTGGGAGCCAAAGGGGAACGTACCGGCTTGCTTTACACGATGGTAGCAATCAACGGTGCAATTGCTTTTGCTGCGGTAGTGTTGCTTGTCCCGTTCCTGGTCGACAGCGAGCCGCTGAGTGGCTTCGCGCGAATCAGCAATGCGCTGGGCAGTATCATCGGCTCAATCGTTCTCGGCGGGGCCTGCGCCGGACTGGTCCTGCTTGGCGCCGATCGACTGGAAAGACAGGCCGAACACCAGCATCTACTGATTCTGGGCACCATCGTGCTAGGCGTCGGTACCGCGATATATCTCGAAGTCTCGGTATTCCTTCCCATGCTGATCTTTGGCATCCTGGTAAGCACCATTGACCGTGAGCGTAAAGTTGTCGCCATTCGAATTGCCAGTGACGCCCGTGTATTTTTGGTCATCACTTTTGTGTTTGCCGGTGCGGCACTGGATATTGCCCATCTTCGTGACTACTGGCTGGAAGCGATTCTTATTGCGTTAGCAAGGCTGACCGGGCAGATGCTGCCCATACTGCTTGCGCGCAAGAGCATTGGCCTGACAGCCCGAGAGGGTGTTTTGCTGAGTGTCGGATTACAACCGATGTCGAGCATCGCGCTGGTACTTCTGGTCAACACCCAGATGCTCTACGGCGGGATGGATGCAGAATTGGTTGGCATGTTGATGGCAACTATCCTGCTGATGCAATTGCTGGGCCCGCTGGCTACTCAAACGGCAATCAAGGGATTTGGCGAAGCGACTCGACTACGCCCTTTGGCCAAGAGCGAAGTCCCAGCAGAAAATAATAGAGGCACATCATGAACAGACGCCCTTTGCGTATCGGGCTTTCGGCCCGGATTTACCATCCACTGCATGGGGCGACCGGGCTCCAGTCCAAGTCGCTGCAATACCTTGAACAGTCAGTAGCGCATTGGGTCATGTCACGCGAGGTGATGGTTTTCATGATCCCCTCGGTGAGTGGCGACGGCATGGTGCACCGCAGCAGCATTCGCCTGTCGGACTATCCCCAATACCTGGACGGGCTAGTCCTGCAGGGCGGCGCCGATATCAGCCCGCAGTGCTATGGCGAACAACCACTTCAAGCTGAGTGGGCTGGCGACCGGCTGCGCGATGCCTATGAAATGGAATTGCTGCACGAATTTATGGAAGCCGGGAGGCCGGTGCTTGGTATTTGCCGGGGCACCCAACTGATCAACGTCGCGCTGGGCGGCACCTTGTACCAGGACATCGCGACGCAATACGAAGCGTCGGAAATCCATGTGCATGAGGATTACGACAAGCACGCTCACAGCATCACGTGGGAATCCGGTAGTGGCTTGGGCAAGCTGTATCCCGAGCTGGTCAGCAGCAAGGTGATTTCGATCCATCACCAAGCCATCAGGGCTCTGTGCAAGGGGCTGCACGTCGAGGCGCGCAGTGCGGAAGATGGCTTGATCGAAGCAATACGCCTTGAAGGCAAGCCCTATGTTCTCGGACTGCAATGGCACCCCGAGTTTCACCCTCCAGGCTCCCCGGATTTGTTGAACTGCAATCCGATCCTCGATGAATTCCTGAATGCAGCGCGGGGCCGGCGTTGGTGATTTGTGCCCGTTATTTGCCGTTGACCGTAGCACGGGGCCAGACATGATCGAAACGATCACGTCACCATTGCGCGCCATTTGGGAAAGCTTGCTCGAACGCCTGTTTTTCCTTCCGCCGTTTCCCGAGACCATAGACACGCTCGCCCTGTTCAGCCTGTTGCTGGTCGTCGGTCTGCTCCTCGGCGAATGGCTGCACGCCCACGCCCGCTGGCCCAAGGTCATCGGTTACGTGCTGGCCGGTATCCTGTTCGGCCCCTCCGCACTCGGCTGGATCAGCATTGAGGCCCTGGCGCAGGCGCGGCCGATTGCCGACGCGGCACTCGGTTTGCTGATGATGGAGGTCGGGCGGCGTCTCGACCTTAGCTGGCTGCGCCGCAACCCTGAACTGTTGCGCAGTACCTTGGCGGACATCACCCTATCGTTTGCCCTGATCTTAATTTTCTCCCTCTGGCTGGTTGGCTTGACGCCCGCTTGGGCAGCTGCCACGGCTGCCGTAACCATGGCCTCTGCCCCTGCTGTCGTCTTGCTGACGATCGAGGAAGCCAGGGCCCAGGGGCAAGTCACCGAGCGCATTATCCTGCACACGGCAATCAGCTCCGCCGCCTCCTTTGTCGCCTTCGCCATCGTGCTCGGCATCGTTCACGCCGAACAGAGCGAGGACTGGCTGAATGCCCTTGTCCATCCACTTTGGGTAGTCGTAGGTGCTTTGCTGGTCGGCGGGATCGGTACCTGGCTGGCGCTGCGCATTGCCAAAACCTTGCCGAAGGGCTCGCTGGCCCAGGTTTTTGTCTTGATCGCCTGCGCCCTGCTAGCCGTGGGCATCGCCCGCATGCTCGCCGTGCCGGTATTTTTGACGCTCTTCCTGATGGGCGTTCTGTTGGCTTCGCGTGACCGGCAACAAACCTTGCGTTACACCGACTTGCCCGAGGGGCACTGGCTACTTGCCATCGTGCTNTTTGTCATCGTCGGCGCTTCCTTACCCTGGCGTGACTTTACCTGGCTGGCCGGAGCGCAGGCGCTCGGACTGTTGCTGGTGCGCGCTGCGGCCAAAGGCGGGGCGATGGCTTGGTCGGGTGGCAGCTTGCCGTTGCCCAAACGCCTGCTGGTCGGCATGGGTATCCAGCCACTGTCGGCCACGGCCGTGTTCATGGCCTACGAAATTGCCAATTTGTATCCTGAAGTCGGGCGTTCAGCCCTGGCTCTGCCCCTGTTCGCCGCCGCCATGATGGAGCTCGTCGGCCCCGCCCTGTGCAGACTGGCGCTGTATAGATCAGGCGAGTGCGACAGCGTTGAGCGCAGCCGAGGAGGTATTGCATGACAAGCAAAGCATTGGGTGACTTCAAGGATAGTGCCGCGCTATCGCTGGGCGTCGAACTTGAACTGCAACTGGTATCCAGACGCGATTTCGATCTGACGCGGGGCGCGACCGACCTGCTTGGCAGCCTCGATTACGACAAACGTTTCGGCGAGATCAAGCTGGAAATCACTGAAAGCATGATCGAAATCAGCACCCTTGCACGGTCGACCGTCGACGGTATTGCCGCCGATCTCGGTGGCCTGCGCGACACCTTGCGCCAGCATTGCGAGCGCAACAACATCGGGGTCAGCGGTGGCGGCACGCACCCTTTTCATCGTTGGCCGGAACGGCGTATCTGCCCTGGCGACCGTTTCAATGATCTCTACCAGCGCTATGGTTATCTGGCCAAACAATTCACGGTATTTGGCCAGCACATCCATGTTGGCTGCACCTCGGCCGATGAAGCCATCTGGCTTACCCAGGCTCTCGGCGTTTACGTACCCGCCTTCATTGCCCTATCCGCCTCCTCCCCTTCGTCGACGGTGTGGACAGTTTCTACCAGTCGACCCGGCTGAATGCAGTTTCAGCCTTTCCGCTGAGCGGACAGTGCCCGCCGCTGGGCAGTTGGCAGGAGTTCACAGAACACTTTGCCTTTTTGCAAGCCTGCGGCATCGCGCAGGGCATCAAGGATCTGTATTGGGATGTCCGCCCGAAGCCGGAATTCGGCACCGTTGAAATACGGGTCTGCGATACGCCGCTGACGATTGAACACGCGACCTCACTGGCTGCCCTGGCCCAATCCCTTTCACGCTGGCTGCTGCGTACCCGCCCAGAACTGCATGCTGCCAAACAGGTGCACGTTGCCCGTTACAACAAATTCCAGGCCTGTCGCTATGGTCTGGAGGCGATGATTTCCGATCCGGTGGCTTTATGCCAGACCCCGTTGAAGCAAACCCTGATGGACTTGCTGGAAGATATCTCGATGGATGCCAGTGAATTGGGCTGCGCACACTGGCTGATCCCGCTCAAGGAGGTGGTCGCCGGGAATACGGGCGATGCAGCGTGGCTGCGGGCCAGAGAAATGCGACATGGAAATTTGAACGATGTAGTGCGCGAGGCCAGCGAAAGGTTAATGGGGAAAAACAATCCAACTTCGGAGAAGAGAAGATGATCCGCCTATTGCCGGTAGCCTTGCTGTCAATACTTGTCGCCCGAGGCGCATTGGCGGCGGATTCGACCTGTCAGTTCGAGCAGTTCCCGGTCGGCGCGCAAAAACTAGGTGCTTGGATCGACAAGCGCAACTGGTTGGCCATTGAAAACCAGCGCGTTACTCTGCAGACGAGCGAAGTATTCATGCCCACTTGGCGTCTGGCCCCTTCTGGCGAACGTCAACGCGAGCCTGCGAAGCAGAGCCCATTTGATGATTTCCAGATTGTTGANCCCCTTGATGACAGTCGGCGCAACCTCGGATTTCTGCTTGATAGTCGTCTCTATGCAGACGGGCTCGTCGTCCTGCGTAACGGCCGGATCGTGGCAGAACGCTATCGCAATGGTCTGGCGCCTGACAAACCCAGACTCCTGGGCGATGCAACTCGTCCTCTGCTCAACTTGCTTGGGGCAATGAGTGTCAGCCAGGGCAAGCTGTCCACCGATAAGTCCGTCATTCGTTATCTTCCCCGCTTGGCAGCTTCAACGGGTCTGCGCAAAGTGTCGATACAGCGTTTGCTGGAAAACGAGGAGCACCTGGCTTGGACACCGGAAGAACTTGACGCTTGGCGCCAGGCCAGCGGCTGGATCACGAACCCGACGGGTAACAATATTCGCGCCTGGCTATCTCACCCAGGACGATGGGATCGATCATTGAGTGAGAAGGCCGCACCGTTATTCGGTGGCTCACCGGATGACGACTTGTTAGCCTGGGCATTGGCAGAGAGTAACGCAATGACACTTTCCCAGTTGTTCTGCAAACAACTGTTGAGCCGGACCCATATAGAGCACGCTATGCTGTGGGCAAGTGATTCGTTGGGCGTCGAATTAGCGTCTGGACTGGGTTTGTCCTTGCGGGATTTCTCGAGACTGGGACAACTGCTTGTCGAGGCTCGCAGCAGTCGCAGCCGCGCCAAGATTCCTGGCTGGTTTATCGAGACTCTGGTCGCCTCCACNGGGGTGCGTTCGTCGGAAATCGAGGGGCTTTCCAAGGGTAGTGAGCGGCGCTATGGTTTCGTGCACTTGGGCGGACCTCGGAATCGTGTAGCTCTGATCGGAGCCCATGGGACTAGTCTGTACGTCGATTTTGACAAACATCTGGTCATCGCCATTTACGCAACTCGTCCCGGAGAAAACTCCCCTGAGACGCTGGCCTTGCTCGAACAGGTTTGGAAAGCCATTGACCGAGCCTCTTCCTCACCGAAAAAGGGCAAGAACCGAATCGCCAAGAGTTCTCTAGACGTAAGGTGGGCTGGGTTGCAGCCCATAGCTTAGGCCAACGGCCGTTATGTCCGAGGTGCCGACAGGGTCAAATTTCAGTGAATGGCAGGTTGAAGATCAGTAAACTGCCAGAGGACTTGAAAACGTCATCAGTCTCTTCTGGGTCGAGTGCAAACATTCCAGGAAGCTGTCGACGTTCAGTCGAAATCAGCGGGCGGTCTGGTCAGGATTTTGCCGGCTGCCTCAAGGGCGGCAGTGGCCATGGCCTGGACGACGATTTCATTCTCGCCGATGGCCTCACCCAGTGAAAAACGGACTTCCGGCCAGGTCGACCGCAACCGGGCGAGCATATCCGGCACTTCGCGCTTCAAATGTCCGCCCTGGGCGATGAACATCGGCATCACGACTATCTTCGTCGCGCCATTGGCGACCAGCGCGGCCGCGCAGTCATGCAGGTTGGGCGCCATGAATTCGAGGAAGGCGAGTTCGACCGCCATGCCGGCGGCGCGCTGGCGAATTGCCGCCTGGACGCGGCGCAGCGGATTGGCCCATTCCGGGTCGCGGGCGCCGTGGGCGAAGAGGATCAGGGCGGTGGTCATCGGTCAGCTTTCCCCCTGGCCGGAGCCTGTCTTGCGCCGGCGGGGCGCCAGGCGAGCGCCGCCAGCGTCACCAGAGAAAAGGCGGCGCCGGCGTAAAACGTGAATGACGCGCCCAGGGTGTCCCAGAGCAGACCGGCAACCAGGCTGGCCACCAGCATCGCCATCCCGCTGACCAGATTGAAGAAGCCGAAGGCGGTGCCGCGCAGGTCGGCCGGCGCGGTATCGGCAACCATCGTCGCCAGCAGGCCCTGCGTCATGCCGAGGTGGATGCCCCACAGCGCCACCCCGCCGAGCAGGGTGCTCCAGTGGCTGCTGGCCGCCAGCACCAGATCGGCGGCGATCAGCACCAGGAGCCCGCCGGCGAGCAGGCGGGAATGGCTGACGCGGTCGGAGAGCTTGCCGAAGGGATAGGCCGCCAGCGCGTNGACGAGGTTCATCGCGACCATGACCAGCGGCACCAGCGCCAGCGCGATGCCGATCTGCTGCGCCCGCAGGACGAGAAAGGCCTCGCTGAAGCGGGCTANGGTGAACAGGCCGCCGACCCCGACCACCCACCAGTAGGCGCCGCCCAGACGGCGCAGGTTGTCGCGGCGGATCGGGTTGCGGCGTTTTTCCGTCAATGGCTTCCCGGGTTCCCGAACGCCCAGCCAGAGCAGCGCGACGGCGAGCACGCCGGGGATCACGGCGACCCAGAACACCGCCCGGAAATCGTCGGCCCACAGCAGCATGAGGCCGGTCGCGAGCAGTGGACCGACGAAGGCGCCCACCGTGTCGAGCGACTGGCGCAGCCCGAAGGCCGCCCCGCGCACCTGCGGCGGGGCGATGTCGGCGATCAGCGCGTCGCGTGGCGCGCCCCGCACGCCCTTGCCGATGCGGTCGAGCAGCCGCGCGGCGAGGACGATGCCGGCGCCGGAAGCCAACGCGAAGACCGGTTTGGTCAGCGCCCCCAGCGCGTAGCCGAAGAGCGCCAGCCCCTTGCGCCTGCCGAGGTAATCGCTGAGCGCCCCTGAGAACACCTTGACCATCAGCGCCGTCGCCTCGGCCAGCCCTTCGATCAGCCCGACCACCAGCGCGCTGGCGCCGAGCGTGGTGACCATGAACAGCGGCAGCAGGCTATGGATCATCTCCGAGGAGATATCCATCAGCAGGCTGACGAAACCGAGCACCCAGACCCCGGAGGGATCTGGCCCAGCGTCGACCTCGTCGTGCCGTTCATGCGCACCCCGGCCTAGTGCAGCATTTTGGGCAACAGAAGGAAGTTGACCGCGAGCGAGGCGGCAGCGACGATCTTCCACAGCATGAGCGGGTTGCGCTGGACCAGCGGCCGCCGGCCGGATGCCGCGAGCGGCCGGCTGGGGCCGCGCTCGAGGGCGAGAAGGAATTCCTCGGCCGTTTCGAAGCGATCCTTCGCCTCGCGGGCGACAGCCTTGAGCACGATGTTCTCGAGCCAGCCGGGAATTTCCGGCCGCCAGCGCGTCGGCCGGACGGGCTCGCCGAATTTCGGCTTCTGGAAGGGTTCGATCTCGCCATACGGGTACTTGCGGGTCAGCAGGAGGTAGAGCGTAACACCGGCGGCGTAAAGATCGAAGCCCGGCGCCGGCGGCGCAGCATCAAGGAGTTCGGGCGCCATGTACGACGGCGTTCCGGCCGAGGCGACCGGGTCTTCGGCCTTGCGCTCGCCGAGGCTGAGCGCGACGCGGAGATCGAGGATGCGCAGTGCGCCATCCTGCCCGAGATGAATGTTGGCGGGCTTGATATCGCGGTGGACGATGTCGAGGCGGTGCAGCGCGGCGATGCCCTTGAGCAGCGCGATGCCGAGGCGCACGACTTCCCCGACCGGAAAATGCTGAACGGCATTGAGCCGCGCCTGCACCGTGGCGCCGGCGTGCCAGGTTATCAGGTAGTACAGCCCGCTTTTTCATCCGACGGCACAACCTGCGGAAAGTACGGAGAAAGCACCCGTCGCGCCCGCCATTCTTCCATCAGCAGCGCGGCGCTGGCGCCAGCATCGCCTTGCAGCGCCGGCTGCAGCGTCTTGAGCACGAGTTGCTGGCCGTTACGCAGGTTGCGCACGCGATAGAGCAGCGTCTCGCGGGCATCGTGCAGCACTTCCTCGAGGACCAGCCCGTCGATCTCGTGCCCGACCTTCAGGTGATGCGGCAAGGGCAGGCTGGCGGCGTTTTCGAGGCTGTCGCGCAGGCTTGCCCGCAGCAGGGCGAGCACGTCGATGACCAACGCCGTCGCATTGTCGTTGCCGCCGATCGGCCGCACCAGCGAGCCGGCGCAGACGCAACCGGCGGTGAAGAAGCCTGCCATCTTCGGATCGAGGCCGTACTGCGTGTTCAAGTGGATGACCAGTGAGGAAGCCAGGCCGACGAAGCCGCCGAAGGTCACCGAGTGGAAGAACATGAACCACCAGGCATCCCTGTCCTTGAGCACCTTGAGGTACTCGGCCAGGGTTTTCGGCGGCGGCGCGTCCGGCGCGTCCTTGGCCATGAAGCAGAAGGCGACAAGCACGATGACCAGCGGGATCAGCACGATGCCGAAGACGTTGGTCCAGCCGAAGGCGGCCGCGAGCCCCGGGCGAGCAGCGCGGCGAGCGCGGTGCCCGAGTTGCCGGCTGCCATGGATTCCTGGCGATTTTTCCGGTTGACCGCGGGCTCCCGCGCACCGACTCGGAGCAGGCCTCTTCAATGCGGTGCAACAGCGCGGCGCCGGCACCAGGCAGCGTGGTGCGACAGGTGGCGCAGGTTGGCAAACATGGCCGGCGGGCAAGGGGCGATGTCGCCAGCACGGGCCTCGCGCTCCCTGGCCAGAACAAGCGGGATTGTGGCGGAGGCCATCAGCGCTCGCCCGACGGTCAGCCGGAGATCCTGCTCAAGGCCGAAGAATGCCGTCTTCCGGTCGCGGCTGCGCCAATGTCATCATCGCCGCGCCTTGCGCCGGAAAAATTCCGGGGCGGCCGGCATCTCGTCAATCAGGCAGATTCAGGAAGCGGAAGCTGAAGGTGGTTCCCTTCCCCGGCGCGCTCTCGACCGCGATCTCCCAGCGTAGTCGTTCGCAGATGCGGGCGACGATCGAGAGGCCAAGGCCATGCCCGGCGCTCTCCTGGCTCTTGGCGTGGCGCCTGAACATCTCGTTCAGGCGCGGCTCGGGCACCCCGATGCCGGTGTCGGCGACCTTCAGGCCTGTCGCTTGCAGCGAGACATCGATCGAACCTTCGCGTGTATGTGCGCAGGCGTTGCGCAGCAGGTTGCTGACCAGGACGTAAACCAGGCTGCGCTCAACGGGTAGCGTCACCGGCTCGAGTTCCCGGATCGCGATGACGACAGGCCGTCCCTCCAGCGAAGGCATGCAGTCCGCGACTGCTTCGGCAATGACCTCGGCCAGATTGCAGGAGGGATCGGCGTACGGCGACTCTTCCCTGGCCAGCAGGAGCATCGCTTCGAGAATCTGCGTCATCCTGCCGGCGTTGCGATACACGGTCGCCAGGCGGCGGCGCACGGGTTCGCTCAGCTCGGGCAGCTCGCTCATTACCTCGACGGCCCCGGTGATGACCGCAAGCGGGGTAAGCAGTTCATGACTGACATCGGCGGCGAAGTAACCTTCGCGCAGGGCAAAATCCTGGAGCCGATTGGAGTAGCGGTCGAGCGCCTTGACCAGGGCTCCGATCTCGTCAGCGGGGTAGGCAGTGTCGTCGAAGGCCACCCGCTCGCCGGGAAGACCGCGCAGGTCAGCCTTGGCCGAGACTTCGTCGATCAGTTTGACAATCGGCTGGATAACCCGGCGCGACAGGCGATTGGCCACAAGGAATGTCAGCAGCGTCATCGCGCCGGTGGCGATCAGCAGCAGGAACGCGAGGTCGGCGAGGTTGCTCTTGATGTAGGAGCGATCGTAAAGCAGGGCGAATCCCCGGCCGCCAACGTCCGCGAACAGGACGCTGTAATCGACGTCGTCGATATTTCGGATATCGAGCACCTCCATCCCCGTGGAGAAACCGGCCGGGATGCGTATGCCCGGAGCGGGGAGGAATGTCCCGCGCAGGACGCCGGATTCTGCCGGCCTTGCCTGCGGGTTGAGGGCATGGCGGTTGCGGAAGGCTTCCAGTTCGACCTGCAGGGTGCGGGCGATCGCCCTTTCCTCGATGTGGGCGAGCAGCGCGAAAGTAGTCAGGCTGAGCGTGGCGCTGACCACATAGCCGAACAGCACGAAAGGCTGGACCAGCTTCTCGCGAAGGCTGTCATAAGGTCGCATCGAGGGCCGCAACCCGATAGCCGAAACCCCGCACGGTATGGATCAATTGCTGGGTGAAGGGCTTGTCGATCGCGCTTCGCAGCGCATGCATATGGACGAACATCGAATGTTTGTCGCCGGGTTCGTCGCCCCAGATCTCGCGGGCGATGGCCTGCTGGGTCACGACATTGGGCGAGTGCCTGAGCAGCAGGGAGAGGATGCGGAGTTGCACCGGGGGCAGGGTGATCGCCTTGCCGGCCCGTTCGACGCGCAGCGTTCCGGCGTCGACGCGCAGGTCGCCGACCGCCATGACCGGACTTTCGCCCTCCTGGTTCGAGCGCCGGATCAATGCGCGTGCTCGCGCTTCCAGTTCCTTCAGTGCGACCGGCTTGACCATGTAGTCGTCGGCACCGAAATCGAACGCCGATACCTTCACATCGACGTCGTCCTTGGCTGTCAGGATCATGACCGGCGTCGTCTTGAGCAGTTCATGGCGAAGCCGGTGGCAGACGGCGATGCCGTCGATGCCGGGCAGCATCAGGTCGACGATGGCCAGGTCGTAATGGTTGTTCCGGAACTGGTTGATGGCGGCAAAACCGTCCGGGGCGTAATCGGTGACGTAACCCCGGAGGTCGAGATAATCGATCAGGTTCCGGGCCAGGTCGCGATCGTCTTCGACGATCAGAACGCAGTGTGCCACGAAGAAAAAGCTCCCTTGGTGAGGCTTGGCAAGCCCGGCCAAGGATGATGGCCGGCCAAAGGCCGTATTCTAAGCCCTGGGATGCGGATCCTGCACCTGGCTCCTGCGTCGGCAGGGCGGGCGGCTAGGCCGCCTTCTTGGACAGGAAGTAATGGGCGCTGCGGCTCAGCGCGAAGTCGAGGATGAACTTCATCCAGATGGTCGAACCGGCGATGGCGGACCAGGTGTCGTACTCGAGGCTGCCGGCAATGATGCCGACAATGACGTAGCCGGTAATGCCGCCGCAGACCAGATTGATCATCGCGGCGTAAGGGGCGAACTTCTGCGGATTGGCCGGCGGCTTGCCGTGCTTGAGGGCAACCTCGGAAAAGTCGCGGAGGATCAGGATGCGCCAGGCGCGGCGCAGCCAGAAGAAAGTGATGGGAAACAGCGCGAGGAACAGTATCCAGGTGAGTGCAACACTGATATCGAAAACCATGATCGTGATCCCGATGATGAATTGATGGCGATGGGAGCAGGTGCTTCGGTAAAGCCTCCGGACCGTAGTGGCGGCCCGGAGGCACGACCCGGCGATGCTGGATCGCCGGGTCGTGTTACCCCTTAGTGAGCGCCATCCACGGCCTTGGCGCCGCGCGGCACGCGCACGCTTTCGACCAGGTGCTGGATGTGCTCCGGCGGTTCCTTGGTCACCTTGTCGACCAGGATGGCGACGATGAAGTTGACCAGGGCGCCGACCGCACCGAAGGCCTCGGNGGTGATGCCGAAGAAGCTGTTCGGGCCGCCGATAAGGTTCACGAACTCGGTCCCCTTGATGAAGAAGATCCCCTTGTGCGCGAAGACGTAGAACAGGGTGATGAAGAGACCCGCGAGCATGCCCGCTATCGCGCCTTCCTTGTTCATCTTCTTCGAGAAGATGCCCATCATGATCGCCGGGAAGAGCGAACTCGCCGCGATGCCGAAGGCCAGCGCCACCGTTCCGGCGGCGAATCCGGGCGGATTGAGCCCCAGCCAGCCGGCGACGACGATCGCCACGGCCATCGAGATCTTGCCGGCCAGCAGTTCGCCCTTCTCGCTGATGTTGGGTGCGAAGACGCCCTTCACCAGGTCATGCGAGATCGCCGCCGAAATGGCCATCAGCAGGCCCGCCGCCGTCGACAGTGCAGCCGCCAGACCGCCGGCCGCCACGAGGGCGATCACCCAGTTCGGCAGCAGCGCGATTTCCGGGTTGGCCAGCACGATGATGTCGGCGTTGACCGTCAGCTCGTTGCCCTTCCAGCCGGCAGCGTCGGCCTTGGCCTTGAATTCCGCGCTCTTCGACTTGTCGTTGTAGTACTGGATGCGGCCGTCGGCATTCTTGTCTTCCCACTTCAGCAGACCGGTCTTCTCCCAGCGCTTCATCCAGTCCGGGCGATCCTCGGCCTTGAGGTTCGATTCCGGCAGGAAGAGGTCGGCCTTGGCCGTGATCCCCGGCGTTACCGTCGCGTTGAGGTTGTAGCGCGCCATCGCCGCGACGGCAGGCGCCGTCGNGTACAGCAGGGCGATGAAGACCAGCGCCCAACCGGCGGAAAGGCGGGCGGCGTGGACCGTCGGCACGGTGAAGAAGCGCATGATGACGTGCGGCAGGCCGGCGGTACCGATCATCAGCGAGATGGTATAGACGAACATGTTCAGCGTGCTGCCAGCTGTCGTCGTCGTGTACTTGCCGAAACCGAGCTCGGTGACCACCTGGTCGAGACGGGCGAGCAGCGAGACGTCGGTGCCGGTCATCGTCGAGCCCAGACCGAGTTGCGGGACTGGGTTGCCGGTGAGCTGGATCGAGATGAACACCGCCGGGATGATGTAGGCGAAGATCAGCACGATGTACTGCGCGACCTGCGTGTAGGTGATCCCCTTCATGCCGCCGAACACCGCGTATACGAAGACGATCGCCTGGCCGACGTAGATCCCGGTTTCGCTCGAGACGCCGAGGAAGCGCGAGAAGGCGACGCCGACGCCGGTCATCTGGCCGATGATGTAGGTTAACGACGCAACCAGCAGGCATAACACCGCCACCGTCGACGCCGACTTCGAATAGAAGCGGTCGCCGATAAACTGCGGCACGGTGAACTTGCCGAACTTGCGCAGGTAGGGAGCGAGCAGGACGGCCAGCAACACGTAGCCGCCGGTCCAGCCCATGAGGAAGAGGCCGCCGCCGTAGCCCATGTTCGAAATGAGGCCGGCCATCGAGATGAACGAAGCCGCCGACATCCAGTCGGCGGCCGTCGCCATGCCGTTCATCACCGGCGGCACGCCGCCGCCGGCGACATAGAACTCGCTGGTGCTGCCGGCGCGTGCCCAAAGGGCGATGCCGATGTAGAGCGCGAAGGTCGCGCCGACGACGAGCCAGATGGTAGTTTGCAGTTCCATGACCCGCCTCCTATTCTTCAGAACGTTGAAGCGACGGTCGATGTTGTCCATCAGCTTCGCGTAGATGAAGATCAGCGCGATGAAGATGTACATCGAACCCTGCTGGGCGAACCAGAAGCCCAGCGGATAGCCGCCCAGCTTGATGCTGTCCAGTTGCGGCGCGAGCAGGATTCCTGCGACGAATGACACCAGCGCCCAGACGATTAGGATGCCCCAGATCAGCTTGAGAGTCGCCGACCAGTAGGCCTTGCCTTGGTCTTCCATTTTTCTCCTCCTCCAGTTGGAAATGGTTGGACAGCGTCGACAGCATCGCCACCATCCTCCCGGCAGTTTTTGCCGGAAACTTACGGCGAACTGACGGGAACCCAGCCTTTCGCAGCGGATTGCCGGGAATTGATCTGATATTGATGTCTTGCTGATTCAGGGTTGATCAACGGGAGTTTTCGATGTTGCCCCGAGGCTGGAAACGGTGCGCAGTAAGGCGCAAAAAGCCGGCCGGGCGATTCTTGCGCATTCGAGTCCGGATATTTTCCGGACTGATCAAATATTGATGTCTGGTTGATGCGTCGCAGATGTCGGCATTGGTATTGTGGAATGGCTCCACTATGCGGCTTATGGTAGAGCGTGCTGCCGGTCCGGATACGGACTCGTTCATGGCCCACTTCGGTGGGCCTTTTTTCGACGGCTTCCCGATGCACGCCGCGGCCGGGCGCTGAAGGATTGCGCGAGGCGTTGACCGGGTAACGGCCGAAATGGCCAGCCATCTGGCTGCGCCGGTCGAACGAGCCGTCATCGCCGGCAACACAGGGCGGATCCGCGAGTCCATGCGTGCGCGCTGGCAGCGATGGCCGGTCGCCTGTCGTGAACCTGCCCCGGCGTCGCTGCAGCGGATCGCGAGCCACTCGCATCTCCAGCCAGGCTTGAGGAATGGCGCCGGATTCGCCGGCGCCATTTTCATTTTCCGGGCTGTTTCCGGTCGACCGTGGCAGTCGCCACTCCGGCCGACCGGAAGCTTGTTCGAGGCGGACTCAGACCGCCAACATCACCATGCCATTGTCGACCCTGACCGCGAATTTCCTGCAGCCGCCAACGTCGGGAGCTACCGCCTGACCGTCGTCGAGGCCGATGTTCCAGCCATGCAGCGGGCAGGTCACGCGCTTGCCGTGAACGATGCCCTGCGACAGCGGCCCGCCCTTGTGCGGGCACTTGTCGTGCAGCGCGAATACCTCGTCGGCTGCGTTGCGAAAAATCGCGATGTCGCCGCCGGTAGCCGGCCTGACGATGCGCGAGCCGAGTTGCGGGATATCCTCCAGCGGGCAGACCGGTTTCCAGTTGCTCATTTGCGTTTCCTCGTTTCCGGGTGTTTTCAGGCGTCGACCGCGACAGCGATGGGGATGAACTGCTTGATCGCCTGCGGCTCGCGCGAGGTCGCCCACGGGTCCCTGGCATCCTTCAGCGAGTCGAGCAGGCGGAAGTAGTAGGCCTTGCGCCCTTCCTCGTCTTCCAGGATCTTGGATTTGACGTAATCGAGGCCGACGCGCTCCAGGTAGTGGCAGGTACGCTCGAGATACCAGCCTTCCTCGCGGTAGAGCTGCAGGAAGGCGCCGGAGTATTCCATGACCTCCTCGTCGGTCTTGACCTTGCACAGGAACTGCGCGACCTCGGTCTTGATGCCGCCGTTGCCGCCGATGTACAGCTCGTAGCCGGAATCGACGCCGATGACCCCGACGTCCTTGATGCCGGCCTCGGCGCAATTGCGCGGACAGCCGGACACGGCCAGCTTGACCTTGTGCGGCGAGTACATGTCGAACAGCATCTTTTCCAGCTTGACACCCATGGTCATCGACTTCTGCGTGCCGAAGCGGCAGTGCTCGGCGCCGACGCAGGTCTTCACCGTGCGGATCGACTTGCCGTAGGCATGGCCGGAAACCATGCCGGCGGCGTTGAGATCGGCCCACATCGCCGGCAGGTCTTCCTTTCTGACGCCCAGCAGGTCGATGCGCTGGCCGCCGGTCACTTTCACGGTCGGCACCTTGTATTTCTCGGCGGCGTCGGCAATGGCGCGCAGTTCGTTGGGAGTCGTCAGGCCGCCCCACATGCGCGGCACCACCGAGTAGGTGCCGTCCTTCTGGATGTTGGCGTGGGCGCGCTCGTTGATGAAGCGAGACTGCGGATCGTCCCTCGCCTCGTGCGGCCAGGTCGAGATCAGGTAATAGTTGAGCGCCGGGCGGCACTTGTCGCAGCCATTCGGCGTCTTCCACTCGAGGAAGGACATGGCCTGCGGGATGCTCGTCAGGCGCTGCTCGCGGATCACCTTGCGGACCTGGTCGTGGCTGTGGTCGGTGCAGGCGCAGAGCGGCTTCTTGTCGGACGCCGCCGGGGTGTAGGCGCCGCCGATGGTCGAAGCGAGGATCTGCTCGACGAGGCCGGCGCAGGACCCGCAGGACGATGCCGCCTTGGTGTGCTTCTTGACCTCGTCCAGCGTGAACAGGCCCCTGGCCTTGATCGCCTGGACGATGGCGCCCTTGGACACGCCGTTGCAGCCGCAGACCTCGGCGCTGTCGGCCATCGCCGCCGCCTTGCTGTTGCCGGCGTGGCCGACGTCGCCGACCAGCGACTGGCCGAAGATCAGCGAGTCGCGGATGTCGTGGATGTCGCGGCCGTCCTTGAGCAACTGGAAGTACCACGGGCCGTCGGCTGTGTCGCCGTACATGACGCCGCCGACCAATTTGTTGTCCTTGATCACCAGCTTCTTGTACACGCCGCCATGCGGGTCGTTGAGGATGATCTCCTCGGTGTCCCTGCCGCCCATGTAGTCGCCGGCCGAGAACAGGTCGATGCCGGTGACCTTGAGCTTGGTCGACGTGACCGAGCCGGTGTAGCGGCCGATGCCGTAGCCGGCGAGGTGGTTGGCGGCGACCTTGGCCTGCTCGAACAGCGGCGCGACGAGGCCGTAGGCGATGCCGCGGTGGCTGACGCATTCGCCGACCGCGACCTTCGGATCGTAGGTCTGCATCGTGTCATTGACGACGATGCCGCGGTTGCAGTAGATGCCGGAGGCCTCGGCCAGCGCGTAGTTCGGGCGGATGCCGGCGGCCATGACGACGAGGTCGGCCGGGATCTGCATGCCGCCCTTGAGGCGGACCGCGGCGACGCGGCCGGACTCGCCCTGGATCAGCGCCTCGGTCTGGGTTTCGAGCAGGAACTTCAGGCCCTTGTCCTCGAGCGACTTCTGCAGCATCCTGCCGGCGACTTCGTCGAGCTGGCGCTCGAGCAGCCACGGGCCGAGATGCACCACGGTCACGTCCATGCCGCGCAGCTTGAGGCCGTTGGCGGCTTCGAGGCCGAGCAGGCCGCCGCCGATGACCACCGCGTGTTTGTGCAGGCGGGCGGCCTCGATCATCTCGTCGGTGTCCTTGATGTCGCGGTAGCCGATGACGCCCGGCAGGTCGTTGCCGGGAACCGGCAGAATGAACGGCGTCGAGCCGGTGGCGATGAGCAGGCGGTCGTAGGCCTCCTCGCTGCCGTCGTCGGCGATCACCTTGCGCTTGACGCGGTCGATCCTGGCGATCTGCCTGCCGGTGTGCAGCCTGATGTTGTTTTCCTTGTACCAGTCGAGTTCGTTGAGGACGATTTCCTGGACGGTCATTTCGCCGGCCAGTACCGGGGAAAGCAGGATGCGGTTGTAGTTCGGGTGCGGTTCGGCGCCGAAGATCGTGATGTCGTAATGATCCGGCTTGATCTTCAGCAACTCTTCGACGGTGCGGACACCGGCCATGCCGTTGCCGATCAGTACGAGACGGGGTTTGCTCATTTTGGGCTCCAACGTTGCGCGCACCCGCAGGTGCAAGACTTGTTTCAGCGCATGACGTCATTGCCATCAGGCCGCCGGCACTGGCAGCTGCTTCGCTGTAATGGGCTGCGTGTTGCAATCACCGTGCCACCAATCCAAGCCTCTGATTTTTGGCATTTTCGACCGGTCGACCGCGACAACCGCGCACCAGGGTGGTGCACAATCTCCTGTTTCGGTGCAGCACCGGCGGACTTCCACGCTGCTCGGCTACGCGGCCGCAGCATTTCCGTTCCCTTCGACCGCCACGATGGCCTTGGCCCGATTGAGATCGTCGGCGTAACCCGAGGCGAACAGGCAGCAGGCCAGCTGGTTCGCGATCGGCTTCGGCAGCGGCACCTGCTGGTCGAGCACCCGCCGGATCCAGGCCGCGGTGCTCGGCGCATCGGCCGCCTCCGGCAGATGCGGCAATGTCCGCAGGCTGTCATGCTCGGCTTCGAACAGGATCTCGATGCGGGCGTCATGGATGTACTCCAGACGCGGCCGACGTTTCGGATTGGCGAACGGCTCCCCTTCGCTGCCGCGCAACAGGATGCCGCGCCGATCGAGCGTCACCAGCATGTTGCGCATGCTGTCGAGGAACTCGGGATGGGTCGCCGCCGTGACGAGAACGCCTTCGCTGCGGAAAGGGTCGAGCATCTTGACCAAGCTGTGCGCGCTGTTCCTCACCCCGAGGCGCGAGCGCAGAAGCAGCAGGTTGTGCGCGCCCGGTGACAGGGCACTGAGCGGGACGAAGGCCAGCCCCTGCTCTTCCAGCCTGGCCTGGGCATGGCTGACCGATGGCGATGGCATGATGCCCAGCTCGCGGAAGACCTGGCCGGTCGTCACCCGGCCATAGCCTTCGATGAGGCCATGCACCAGCACGGGCACGCCGAAGCGCTGCAGCATGATCGCGAGCAACGGGGTCAGGTTGGCTTCCTTGCGCGCCCCGTTGTAGGTCGGCAGGACCACCGGGCGGACCCGGCCGGGCGGCCGGTGCATGCCATGCATGCGCGCCTCGGTCGCCGCCAGGAAGCCCAGCATCTCGGCGAGCGACTCGCCCTTGACGCGCAGGCCGAGGATGATCGCACCGAGTTCCAGATCGGGCACGCCACCGTCGAGCATGGCTAGGTAGAGCTGGCGGGCGTCGTCCGCCGGGAGATCGCGCGCACCCTCGGCGCCGCGGCCGATTTCCCTGATGTACTGGGCGTAATTCATGGTCTCCTTTCGCGGCGCTCAGGCCGGCGCCGTCTCTTCGGTCTTGAATTCGGCCGCCAGGCGCCTGATGTCGGGCACGCAGGAGCCGCAGAAGGTGCCGCATTTCAACTTGTCCTGGAGCGCCGCCANGCCGCTGCCGCGCGCCAGTTCCTCGCGAATCTGGACGTCGCTGACATCCGCGCACTTGCAGATGATGTTGCGCGCCGGCATGGTGACCGGCGCCCGGGCACTCGGGGCCAGCGCCAGGCGCAGCAGGCCGGCATCGAGTTCATCCTCGGCCATTGCCTGCTTGAGCCACGCCTGCGCCAGCGTCTCGCCGGCCAGCCGCACGCCGAGCAGCCTGCCGTCACGGGCGATGGCCTTCTTGGCGATGCCGCGCCGGGCATCCTCATAGACGATGGCGCCTTCGTCGCCATCGATGCCGAACAGGCGATCGAGTGCGGCAATTCCGGCCGCGTCGATCGGCTCCCTGGCCGCCGCCCGGAATACGATGAGCGGGCTGCCGCGACCATAGAGGCCGACGGTGGCATAAGGGAAGCGCGCAAGCTGCGCCTGCGCCGCCTGCCGCAGGACCAGCGCCGCGGACGGACTGGCACAGCGGCGGACGACGGCCAGCGGGTAAGGCAGGTCGACCCTGGCGATCTGCACCGCGGCGTGCTTGAGTTCCGGCTGCAGCGAGTAGGGATCGGTGGCATCGCCGACGACGGCGTTGGCGCCGGGCGAATTCATGAACTGGCTCCCCCAGTGCATCGGCATCCAGGCGCGGCCGCGTTGCAGGCCGGGACGCTCGGCGACACGCACCGTCAATTCGCCGCGGGCATTGCTGACACGCGCCAGGTCGCCGGTTTCCAGGTTGCGATGGCGCATGTCGCACGGATGCATGGCGAGCAGCGGTTCGTCTTCGAGATTGAACAGGCGCGGCACCGTGCCGGTGCGGCTCATCCCGTGCCAGTGGTCGCGCATACGGCCGGAGAGCAGGCTGATCGGGGTATCCGGGTTCGGCGCATCGGCGGTCGGGCGGTGCTCGATGGCGACGAAGCGCGCCTTGCCGTCCGCCGTCGGAAAACGCCCGTCCTCGTAGAGGCGGACCTTGCCGGCGCTGGCGCCTTCCGGATAGGGCCATTGCTGCGGACCGTCCCGTTCGAGCAGGGCGTAGCTGAGGCCGGTGATGTCGAGGTCGCGGCCGCGCGTGCTTGCGCGATGCTCGTTGAAGATGGATTCGGCGTCGGCGTNAGGAAACAGCCTGTCGGCGCCGGCATGATCGAGCTGGCGACCGAGCCGGCGCGCGAAATCGACGACGATTTCCCAGTCGTGCCGCGCCTCGCCCGGCGCGGGAACCGCCGACTGCACCAGGGTGATACAGCGCTCCGAATTGGTCACCGTGCCGTGCTTCTCGCCCCAGCCGCTGGCGGGCAGCAGCAGGTCGGCGTAAGCGGCGGTGTCGGTGTTGCCGTAGGCCTCCTGCAGCACCACGTACTCCGCTGCCTGCAGCGCTTCGCGCACCGCCGCCTGGCTGGGCAGCGACTGCGCCGGATTGGTGCAGGCGATCCAGACGGCCTTGATCTCGCCGGTTTTCAGGCTCTTGAACAGATCGACAGCGGCCTTGCCCGGCTTCGCCGGTACGAAGGGGACGCCCCAGAAGCGGGCCATCTCGGCCCGGTGTGCCGGATTGCCGAGGTCGCGGTGCGCCGAGAGGAGGTTGGCCAGGCCGCCGACCTCGCGCCCGCCCATGGCATTGGGCTGCCCGGTGAGCGAGAAGGGGCCGGCCCCCGGCTTGCCGATCTGCCCGGTCGCCAGATGCAGGTGGATGATGCCGGCGTTGTTGTGGGTGCCGTGCGCCGACTGGTTGAGGCCCTGGCAGTAGAGCGACAGCGATGCCGCGCTGCTGCCGAACCAGCGCGCGGCCTGCAGCAGGTCGGCAGTCGCGATGCCGCAGATGTCGGCGGCGATGGCCGGCGGATAATTCCTGACGATCTCTTGCAGCCCTGCGAAGCCATTGGTGTGGACGGCGATGTAGGCCTCGTCGATGAGCCCCTCGTTAATGAGGATGTTGAGCATGCCGTTGAACAGCGCGATGTCGGTGCCCGGCCTGAGCGCCAGGTGCAGGTCGGCGATTTCGGCACTCTCGGAGCGCCGCGGGTCGGCGACGATGATCTTCAGGTGCGGATTGGCTGCCCGTGCATCCTCGATGGTGCGGAAGACGATCGGATGCGCCACCGCCGGGTTGGCGCCGGCGATGAAGATGACCTGCGCCTGCCGGATGTCCTCGTAGCTGCACGGCGGCGCGTCGGCGCCGAGCGTCTGCTTGTAGCCGGCAACGGCCGAAGACATGCATAGCCGCGAGTTGGTATCGACATTGTTGGTGCCGATCAGCCCCTTGGCCAGCTTGTTGAAGACATAGTAGTCCTCAGTCAGCAACTGGCCGGAAATGTAGAAGGCGACCGAGTCCGGCCCGTGGGCGCGGATCGTCGCGGCAAATCGTTCGGCCGCCTCGTCGAGCGCGGCGTTCCAGTCGACCCGCTCGCGACTGCCGCCCCTGGAGCGGCGCCGCTCCGGATACTGCAGCCGACACGTGGGGTCGGCGGTCTGGGCGAGGGTCGCCCNCTTGGTGCACAGGCGACCGCGGTTGGCAGGGTGGTCAGGATCGCCGCGGACGCCGGTGATCGCGCCGTTCCCGGTTTCGATGACGACGCCGCAGCCGACGCCGCAATAACAACAGGTGGATTTGACTTGCCGGTTCATGAAATTCCTTCCGGACAGCCTCTGAGCAACAGGCGTGCCATGTGGAAGGATCATCCTGGAAACCGCAGTTGACCGCTTGTATTCCCGTCAGCAACCCCATGAACACCGACTCCTGTCCCTCCGCCAAGCATCACCTGAACGGTGACAGCGCTACGCACCCGCTGCCACGTCCGGTCGGGCATCTGGCTTTGTCGCTCCGCCTTGCAGGCATGAGCCTGCGGCGTTGTCGCTTCGCGCCAGCGACCCACCCAAACGCACCAGCGGGCGCGTCCAACAGCGGTTTTCAGGAACATCGGTCGGAATGCAAAAAGGGAGATCCCTTCCGGAAATCTCCCCATTTTGGTGCGTCGACCGCAACCGGCGGCCCTATTTGATGCGTTGCAGCTTCGGACGCCCACCTTCCGGGCGCGGTGGTTCGGGAGCGTCGTCGCCGGCACCCCCGCTCCTGCTCGGGGGCGCCTCGCCGGCGGGCGCGGCGGCGTTACCTTCGATCTCGAAAGCCATCCCGGCGCCGTTCTCGCGCGAATAGATGGCCGTCACCTGCGCCACCGGCACCGACAATTCGCGGGCCACGCCGGCGAAGCGGGCCTGGAACTCGATGAAGTCATTGCCGATCAGCAGCTTGTTGCTGGCATCCGGGCCGATATTGAGCACGATCTGTCCGTCGCGGATGAATTCGCGCGGAACGCGCGTCCGCGCATCGACCTGCACAGCAATGTAGGGCGTGAAGCCGTTATCGCAGCACCATTCCCAGATGGCCCGCAACAGATAGGGTTTGGTCGACGGCAGATCCATGGGCTACTTGCGCATCGCCTTTTCGGACGGCGTCAGCGCATCGATGAAGCCCTGGCGACTGAAGATGCGCTCGGCATACTTCATCAACGGCGCGGCATTCTTGCCGAGATCGATGGCGTAGTGGTCGAGACGCCACAGCAGCGGTGCGATCGCCACGTCGAGCATCGAAAATTCGTCACCCAGCATGAACTTCTGCTTGTTGAAGATGGGAATGATCTCGGTCAGGCGGGCGCGAATTTCCTGGCGCGCCTTGTCGGCGGTCTTGGAGTGCTTTTCTATCGTGTCCATGAACGAGAAGATTTCGCGCTCCATCCCGACCAGCAACTGACGGGCGCGGGCACGCATGATCGGATCCGCAGGCATCAATTGCGGATGCGGAAAGCGTTCGTCGATGTATTCGTTGATGATGTTCGGCTCGAACAGCACCAGGTCGCGCTCGACCAGCACCGGCACGCGGTTGTGCGGGTTGATCATCGCCAGGTCCTCCGGCTTGTTGAACATGTCGACATCGATGACCTGGAAATCCATGCCCTTTTCGTAGAGGACAATCCGGCAGCGATGGCTGAATGGGCAGGTCGTGCCCGAGTAGAGGTTCATCATTTCCAGAAACCTTCAGAATGGGATTCGGCATCGGGGTTGACCTGAGCCAACCCGCGATGCCGTCAGCTGACCCGGAAAGGATCAGTGAATGTCTTTCCAGTAGTTCTTTTTCAGTGCATAGGCCAGCACGAAGAGCACAGCCAGGAAAGCAAGAACGAACCAGCCAAGACGCTGGCGGTACAACTGGTTCGGCTCTGCCATCCAGACCATGAAGGCAACCAGATCGGAAACCGCCTTGTCGTACTCGGCCGGAGAGAGTTCCCCGGAACGGCGAGTCCGAGCTTGTGGGTCTCGGGGTTCATGACCTGGATCCCCTGTAGTTGCCACAGGACGTGCGGCATGCCAACGTTCTCGAAGACGACGTTATTCCAGCCGGTCGGGCGCTTCTCGTCACGATAGAAGGAGCGCAGATAGGTGTACAGCCAGTCGGCACCGGAACCCATCTCGGAAGCCCGCGCCCGCGAGATGACCGTAAGGTCGGGCGGAGCCGCACCGAACCACTGCTTCTGTTCATCGGAGCGGGCGGCGACCGTCATCTGATCGCCGATCTTGTCGGACGTGAACATCAGGTAGTCCTTCACCTGCTGCTCGGTCAAGCCAATTTCGGTCAGCTTGTTGTAACGCAGGTGCGAAGCGCCGTGGCAGTTCAGGCAGTAGTTCACGAACAGTTTGGCGCCATTCTGCAGTGCCGCCTCGTCGCCGACCCCGCCTGGCCAGCGGTCGAGGTGAGCACCGCCGCTCGCGAGAGCGGCTAGAGGCGCAAACAGCAATGCCATCAGAAATTTTTTCATTTTTCGCATCCTCACTTCATCGTCACGCGTTCAGGCACGGGCTTGAACTTGTCCATGCGGGACCACCACGGCATGCCCAGGAAGAAACCGAAGTAGAACAGCGTGCAGATCTGCGAGACCAGTTCGCCCATCGGGGACGGCGGTTGCGTGCCGAGATAACCGAGAATGAAGAAGCAGATCACGAACAGGGTCAGCAGGGTCTTGAAGATCGGGCCGCGATAGCGGATGGATTTGACCGGGCTGCGGTCGAGCCAGGGCAGGAAGGCGAAGATCACGACCGAGGCCCCCATCGCCACCACACCCCAGAACTTGGCATCGAGCCCGAAGAAGTTCCAGACCATGGCGCGCAGGATCGAATAGTAGGGCGTGAAATACCAGACCGGCGCGATGTGCGGCGGGGTCTTGAGCGGATCGGCCGGGTAGAAATTGTTGTACTCGAGGAAGTAGCCGCCGCCTTCCGGCGCGAAGAAGAGCACCGCCGAGAAGACCATCAGGAAGACCACGACGCCGACGATGTCCTTCACCGTGTAATACGGATGGAAGGGGATGCCGTCGCGCGGGATGCCGTTGGCGTCCTTGTTGGCCTTGATCTCTATGCCATCAGGATTGTTCGACCCGGTCTCGTGCAGCGCCAGGATGTGCGCGGCCACAAGGCCGAGCAGCACAAGCGGGAAAGCGATGACGTGGAACGAGAAGAAGCGGTTGAGCGTCGCGTCGCCGACAACGTAGTCGCCGCGGATGATCAGGGACAGATCGGGACCGATCAGGGGCAGTGCCGAGAACAGGTTCACGATCACCTGCGCTCCCCAGAACGACATCTGGCCCCAAGGAAGCAGATAGCCAAAGAAGGCTTCGCCCATCAGCACGAGGAAGATGCCGACGCCGAACAGCCAGGTCAGCTCGCGCGGCTTGCGGTAGGAGCCGTAGAGCAGTCCGCGGAACATGTGAAGGTAAACCACGATGAAGAAGGCCGAGGCGCCGGTCGAGTGCATGTAGCGGATCAGCCAGCCGCCGGGCACGTCGCGCATGATGTACTCGACGCTGGCGAACGCAACCGGGACGCCATTGGCGTTCAGCGCGGCATCCGGCTTGTAGTGCATGACCAGGAAGATGCCGGTGACGATCTGGATGACCAGAACCAGCAACGCCAGGGAACCGAAGAAATACCAGAAATTGAAATTCTTCGGAGCGTAGTACTCGGAGAGGTGTTCCTTCCACAGCGACGTGGCCGGGAAGCGGGCGTTCACCCACTCTAGGGCGTTGCCGCCGAGCGACCCGTCGGACTTGTACTTTTCGACTTTGCCAGCAGCCATTTCTATGCTCCCTTCTTGTCTTCGCCGATCAGGATGCGCGTATCCGAGAGATACACGTGCGGCGGCACTTCGAGATTGGTCGGGGCAGGCTTCGCCTTGAAAACGCGACCGGCGAAGTCGAACGTCGAGCCGTGGCACGGGCACAGGAAGCCGCCGAGCCAGTCAGCAGGCATGCCCTCATCGGCCCCGGGCTTGAACTTCGACGATGGCGAGCAGCCGAGGTGCGTGCAGATGCCGATGACAACCATATATTCCGGCTTGATCGAGCGGTTTTCATTCTGGGCGTAAGCCGGCTGCATATCCTTTTCCGACTTCGGATCGGCCATCTGATCATTGAGCTTGGGCAGCGTGGCCAGCATTTCCTTGGTCCGGTTGATGATCCAGACCGGCTTGCCGCGCCATTCGACTGTCATCATCTGGCCGGCTTCAAGCTTGCCGATTTCGGCTTCCACCGGTGCGCCTGCTGCCTTGGCGCGCTCGGACGGAAGCAAGCTGGAGACGAACGGCACCAGTACGGCAACCGCACCCGCCCCGCCCACGGCCGCAGTAGCGACGATCAGACGCCGTCTGCCGCAGTCCATTTTTCCTTGATTGCTCATTACGCTGACCCCTAAAGGAGTTGAATGGGATTAAAAAGAAACGCTAAATTATACGCTACGGGAACTCGCCATAAAAGCCATTGTCACGCTGAACACGTCCTGCGCTCCCGCAAAGCCTGGGCCAGGGTTCCGCTATCGACATATTCGAGCTCACCACCGACCGGCACGCCGCGGGCGATTCGTGTCACGTCGATCCCCTTCGGCTGCAGCATGGCGGCGATGTAGTGTGCGGTCGCCTCGCCTTCGTTGGTGTAGTTGGTTGCCAGAATCACCTCCCGGACCACACCGTCGAGGGCGCGTGCAACCAGCTGCTCGAGGCCGAGTTCACGGGCGCCGACCCCATCCAGCGGGGAGATTCGACCCATCAGGACGTAATAAAGCCCATGATAGGAATGCGTCTGTTCCATCATGTTCATGTCAACCGGGGTTTCGACCACGCACAGCAACGACGCATCGCGGCGGGGCGACGCGCAGCGTTCGCAGATCTCGTTTTCGGCAAAGGTGTTGCAGCGCCGGCAATGGCGCACCGATGCCAGCGCACTTGTCAAGGCGTCCCCAAGATGCTGCGCCCCTTTCCGGTCGTGCTGCAGAAGGTGATAGGCCATGCGCTGAGCCGACTTCGGCCCTACGCCAGGCAAACAGCGCAGCGCTTCAATCAGCGCCTGCAGACCCGAGGGTTCACGCGCTCAGAAGGGCAGCTTCAGCCCGGGCGGCAGGTTCAAACCCGCCGCAAAGCCGGCCATCTTTTCCTTGCTCAACTCCTCGCCGCGACGCACGGCATCGTTGATGGCGGCAGCTACGAGGTCTTCAAGCATCTCGCGGTCATCGAGGACCGACGGATCGATACTGACCCGACGGACGTCATGGGAACAGGTCATCACCACCTTGACCATGCCGGCACCGGACTGCCCTTCAACCTCCGTCAGCGCAAGCTGCTCCTGCGCCTTCCTCATGTTGTCCTGCATCACCTGGGCCTGCTTCATCAGGCCCGCCAAGCCACCTTTCATCATGTCTTGATCTCCGCTAAGCGATTGGTTTGATTGACGATTCAACCAGCGAGGCATCGAAATTCTCGATGACGTCCCGGACAAATGCATCCTTTCGGATCGAGGCAACCGCCTCTTCCTGCTGTTCGCGCCGCTCCCTGTCGACGGCCCCCGCCGGGGTATCCCNCTCGGTCGGCGCAATTTCGAAGCGGACGACAACGGGACGCCCGAGATAAGTACTGAGCGCTTGCTGCAACCTTTCGGGCGCCGGCTTCATCTGGAGATGGCCATGCACTGGCGCGAGGCGAAGCACGCAGCCGGACTCGCCGATCTCGATGAGTTCACAGTGCTGCGCCAACTCCCGTGCGAGCCCATTCAGTTGAAGGGCGGCCACCATGTCCCGCCACTCGTTCCCGGGACCGCCCTCGGCTCTGTCCTTGCCGCTGGCCTGCACCTGCGCGCTTTCGGGTGCGCGCGATGCTTGCGTCGCTCCCGCGCCTTTCGCCGCCATCATTGGCTGAATCGAGGACTGCACTGCCTGCACGACGTCAGCCACCGACTCCGGCCGGAAGCCATGCAGGCGCAGCAGGGTCATGACGAAGCCTGCATACTCGTCCGGCGCCATCGCCAGTTCGGCCCGACCGTGAATCACGATCTGATATGCCAGCTGGACGAACTCCGGCGATAGCCTGGCAGCCAGGCCGTCGAGTCGGTTGCGGTCCGGATCCTCGTCATCCAACGAGCCTGGCGCGCACTGGGCTATCTGCAGACGGGTCAGCAAGCCCGCCAGTTCTTGAAGTGCGAGACTGAATGAAAGACTGTGCAAGGCCATGTCGGCAGCCAGGCGAAGAAGTTCCGGCGAGTCGCCGGAATGAACGGCCTCGAGGATGGAAANAAGATAGTCGAGGTCCACGGTTCCGAGCATCGCGCGAACCTGCGCGTCCTCGACCTTGCCGCCGCCATGCGCTATCGCCTGATCGAGAAGGGAAAGGGCATCGCGCATGCTGCCCGCCGCTGCACGCGCAATCAACCCGAGCGCCGGCAACTCGTACGCCACTCCCTCGGCCTGCAGGACGTGGGCCAGGTGGGCTGCTATCGCGCCCGGCGTCATCTGCTTGAGATTGAACTGCAGGCAACGCGAGAGGACAGTGACGGGAATCTTCTGGGGATCGGTCGTCGCCAGTATGAACTTGACGTGCTCGGGCGGCTCCTCGAGCGTCTTCAACATCGCGTTGAACGCCGAGTTGGAGAGCATGTGCACTTCGTCGATCACATAGACCTTGTAGCGTCCGCGGGTCGGCGCATACACCGCGTTCTCCAGCAACTGGCGCATTTCATCGACACGCGTATTGGTCGCAGCGTCAACTTCGAGAAGGTCTACGAAGCGCCCTGCGTCGATCTCCTGGCATGCCGAACAGATGCCGCAAGGCGTGTCTGTAACACCGGTTTCGCAGTTGAGGGATTTCGCGAGGATTCGCGCCAGGGTGGTCTTTCCTACCCCGCGGGTGCCAGTAANAAGATAGGCATGATGGAGCCGCTGACTGGCCAGTGCATGCGTCAAGGCGCGCACAACGTGTTCCTGCCCGACCAGACTGGTGAAGCTGCGCGGCCGCCACTTTCGCGCGAGAACCTGGTAACTCATGCGCCCCACAACGATGAAGAAAAGAAAATGGCGAGCCTAACCCCGGCACTTGCAGCAAATGGCTGTGGCTGCTTCCTTCCGGACCTGACCAGGTTCACCGCGCTGCAATGCGGGAGACCCGCCGCCGCGAATATTAGCACGGCGGGGCCGGGAATCCCGGCTGTTTCCCAACAAAACCCCGGCCGTTTAGTAATTTGGTCGGGGGTATTTGGGGTATGTGGAGCCTGGCGATGACCTACTTTCTCACACGGGGTGTGCAATATCATCGGCGCGGTTTCGTTTCACGGTCCTGTTCGGGAAGGGAAGGGGTGGGTCCGAAACGCCATGGTCGCCAAGCGTAACTGGTATGTTTGCCGGGGTTGGCGGCAAACTTAAAAGGGTGGGAGAAGGTTGTTGTTGTGGTTGCTGTGAGTTGCTGCGGTGCTACAAGGTTATAGGATCAAGCCGCACGGGCAATTAGTATCAGTTAGCTTAACGCATTGCTGCGCTTCCACACCTGACCTATCAACGTCGTGGTCTACGACGACCCTTCAGGGAGTTCAAGACTCCGGGAAATCTCATCTTAAGGCGAGTTTCACGCTTAGATGCTTTCAGCGTTTATCTCTTCCGTTCTTAGCTACCCGGCGATACGACTGGCGTCATAACCGGTACACCAGAGGAACGTCCACTCCGGTCCTCTCGTACTAGGAGCAGCNCCCTTCAAATTTCCAGCGCCCACGGCAGATAGGGACCAAACTGTCTCACGACGTTTTAAACCCAGCTCGCGTACCACTTTAAATGGCGAACAGCCATACCCTTGGGACCGACTACAGCCCCAGGATGTGATGAGCCGACATCGAGGTGCCAANACTCCCCGTCGATATGAACTCTTGGGAGGAATTAGCCTGTTATCCCCAGAGTACCTTTTATCCGTTGAGCGATGGCCCTTCCATACAGAACCACCGGATCACTATGACCTACTTTCGTACCTGCTCGACTTGTGGGTCTCGCAGTCAAGCACGCTTTTGCCATTGCACTTTATGGGCGATGTCCGACCGCCCTAAGCGTACCTTCGTACTCCTCCGTTACCTTTTGGGAGGAGACCGCCCCAGTCAAACTGCCTACCATGCACGGTCCCCGATCCGGATNNTCACGGACCAAGGTTAGAACCTCAAACAAGTCAGGGTGGTATTTCAAGGTTGACTCCACCAGGACTGGCGTCCCGGCTTCACAGTCTCCCACCTATCCTACACAAACCGGTTCAAAGTCCAATGCAAAGCTACAGTAAAGGTTCATGGGGTCTTTCCGTCTAGCCGCGGGGAGATTGCATCTTCACAACCATTTCAACTTCGCTGAGTCCCAGGAGGAGACAGTGTGGCCATCGTTACGCCATTCGTGCAGGTCGGAACTTACCCGACAAGGAATTTCGCTACCTTAGGACCGTTATAGTTACGGCCGCCGTTTACCGGGGCTTCGATCAAGAGCTTGCACCCCATCACTTAACCTTCCGGCACCG
Source organism: Dechloromonas sp. (assembly GCA_013693915.1). GTDB lineage: Bacteria > Pseudomonadota > Gammaproteobacteria > Burkholderiales > Rhodocyclaceae > Azonexus. Next base: position 3,227,869 of record CP059264.1, read on the forward strand.
GGCAGGCGTCACACCCTATACGTCCACTTTCGTGTTTGCAGAGTGCTATGTTTTTATTAAACAGTCGCAGCCACCATTTCACTGCAACCCCATCGCGCTTCAAGAGCAAGTCTTTACACGCTACCGGGGCACACCTTCTCCCGAAGTTACGGTGTCAATTTGCCGAGTTCCTTCTCCTGAGTTCTCTCAAGCGCCTTAGAATTTTCATCCTGCCCACCTGTGTCGGTTTGCGGTACGGTCTCATACAAGCTGAAGCTTAGTGGCTTTTCCTGGAAGCCTGGTATCAATCACTTCGGAACCGTGGTTCCTCGTCATCACGCCTCAGCTCAGCCCCCGGATTTGCCTAAGGGGCACGCCTACACGCTTAAACCGGGACGTCCAACACCCGGCTGACCTAACCTTCTCCGTCCCCACATCGCACTTGTACAAGGTACAGGAATATTGACCTGTTTCCCATCGACTACGCTTTTCAGCCTCGCCTTAGGGGCCGACTCACCCTACGCCGATGAACGTTGCGTAGGAAACCTTGGGCTTTCGGCGAGCGTGCTTTTCACACGCTTTATCGCTACTCATGTCAGCATTCGCACTTCTGATATCTCCAGCATCCCTTACGAGACACCTTCACAGACCTACAGAACGCTCCCCTACCATATCTTTCGATATCCGCAGCTTCGGTGCACAGTTTGAGCCCCGTTACATCTTCCGCGCAGNNGACGACTCGACTAGTGAGCTATTACGCTTTCTTTAAAGGATGGCTGCTTCTAAGCCAACCTCCTAGCTGTCTATGCCTTCCCACTTCGTTTCCCACTTAACTGTGTCTTGGGGACCTTAGCTGGCGGTCTGGGTTGTTTCCCTCTTGACAATGGACGTTAGCACCCACTGTCTGTCTGCCATGCTCGCACTTTGCGGTATTCAGAGTTTGCCATGGTTTGGTAAATCGCGATGACCCCTAGCCATAACAGTGCTTTACCCCCGCAAGTGATACATGACGCACTACCTAAATAGTTTTCGGGGAGAACCAGCTATTTCCGGATTTGTTTAGCCTTTCACCCCTATCCACAGCTCATCCCCTAACTTTTCAACGTTAGTGGGTTCGGACCTCCAGTACCTGTTACGGCACCTTCATCCTGGCCATGGATAGATCATCCGGTTTCGGTTCACGCCGTGCTACTCAACGCCCTGTTCGGACTCGCTTTCGCTACGCCTCCCTATTCGGTTAAGCTCGCAACACAACGTAAGTCGCTGACCCATTATACAAAAGGTACGCAGTCACCGAACAAGTCGGCTCCCACTGTTTGTATGCATGCGGTTTCAGGATCTATTTCACTCCCCTCCCGGGGTTCTTTTCGCCTTTCCCTCACGGTACTAGTTCACTATCGGTCGATCACGAGTATTTAGCCTTGGAGGATGGGCCNCCCATGTTCAGACAAGGTTTCACGTGCCCCGCCCTACTTGTCGCTAACTCNAGTACCACAGCGCTGTTTTCGCATACGGGGCTATCACCCGCTACGGCCGGACTTTCCATTCCGTTCTGCTAACAATGCTGCTATCACTAGCAGGCTCTTCCCCGTTCGCTCGCCACTACTTGGGGAATCTCGGTTGATTTCTTTTCCTCCGGCTACTTAGATGTTTCAGTTCGCCGGGTTCGCTTCAATACCCTATGTATTCAGGTAAAGATGACCCTTGCGGGCCGGGTTTCCCCATTCGGATATCGGGGATCAAAGCTTCATTGCCAGCTCCCCCGCTTTTCGCAGGCTTGCACGTCCTTCATCGCCTGTGATCGCCAAGGCATCCACCACATGCACTTAGTCGCTTGATCCTATAACCTTGCGGCCTCTCACGAAGCCAGGCTACAGGCAACTCGTTTTGTGCAACCTTCATGCCGCTGACCGCCGCATGAAGATCGATGCAATCACAACGCGTCACTCCCGCCTCTTCGGCACGAGTGACACAACCTTCTTCCGTTTTGTTAAAGAGCGCAGCAATTGATTCCTCAAAAGCCAAAGATAAACAACCCCTGCTTGTCTTTGGGTTCTGGTGGAGGATGACGGGATCGAACCGACGACCCCCTGCTTGCAAAGCAGGTGCTCTCCCAGCTGAGCTAATCCCCTTTAAACGCGCCATGCTGCGTTGCTCAATGCCTTGCATAGCGCTGCTATGCGGCGACATTTCGCGCCTTGCCTGACTCGTTTAACTGATAAGACGTTGGTGGGTCTGGTTGGAATCGAACCAACGACCCCCGCCTTATCAAGACGATGCTCTAACCGACTGAGCTACAGACCCTCGCCTGCTTGCTACTCATGAACAACCGATAGGTTGTGGGTGCCAGGATGCTTTCTCTAGAAAGGAGGTGATCCAGCCGCAGGTTCCCCTACGGCTACCTTGTTACGACTTCACCCCAGTCACGAACCCCGCCGTGGTAAGCGCCCTCCTTGCGGTTAGGCTACCTACTTCTGGCGGAACCCGCTCCCATGGTGTGACGGGCGGTGTGTACAAGACCCGGGAACGTATTCACCGCGACATNGCTGATCCGCGATTACTAGCGATTCCGACTTCATGCAGGCGAGTTGCAGCCTGCAATCCGGACTACGATCGGCTTTCTGGGATTGGCTCCGCCTCGCGGCTTGGCAACCCTCTGTACCGACCATTGTATGACGTGTGAAGCCCTACCCATAAGGGCCATGAGGACTTGACGTCATCCCCACCTTCCTCCGGTTTGTCACCGGCAGTCTCGTTAAAGTGCCCAACTAAATGATGGCAATTAACGACAAGGGTTGCGCTCGTTGCGGGACTTAACCCAACATCTCACGACACGAGCTGACGACAGCCATGCAGCACCTGTGTCCAGGCTCCCTTTCGGGCACCAAGCCATCTCTGGCAAGTTCCTGGCATGTCAAGGGTAGGTAAGGTTTTTCGCGTTGCATCGAATTAATCCACATCATCCACCGCTTGTGCGGGTCCCCGTCAATTCCTTTGAGTTTTAACCTTGCGGCCGTACTCCCCAGGCGGTCAACTTCACGCGTTAGCTACGGTACTAAATGGTTTTACCCACCCAACACCTAGTTGACATAGTTTAGGGCGTGGACTACCAGGGTATCTAATCCTGTTTGCTACCCACGCTTTCGTGCATGAGCGTCAGTATCGGCCCAGGGGCTGCCTNTCGCCATCGGTGTTCCTCCACATCTCTACGCATTTCACTGCTACACGTGGAATTCCACCCCTCTGCCGTACTCTAGTGAGGCAGTCACAAACGCAGTTCCCAGGTTAAGCCCGGGGATTTCACGCCTGTCTTACCAAACCGCCTGCGCACGCTTTACGCCCAGTAATTCCGATTAACGCTCGCACCCTACGTATTACCGCGGCTGCTGGCACGTAGTTAGCCGGTGCTTCTTATGCCGGTACCGTCATCCACACAGGGTATTAACCCATGCGNATTTCTTCCCGGCCGAAAGAGCTTTACAACCCGAAGGCCTTCTTCACTCACGCGGCATGGCTGGATCAGGGTTGCCCCCATTGTCCAAAATTCCCCACTGCTGCCTCCCGTAGGAGTCTGGACCGTGTCTCAGTTCCAGTGTGGCGGATCATCCTCTCAGACCCGCTACAGATCGTCGCCTTGGTAAGCCGTTACCTCACCAACTAGCTAATCTGACATCGGCCGCTCAAAGAGCGCAAGGCCTTGCGGTCCCCTGCTTTCCTGCTCACAGAATATGCGGTATTAGCGCAANNCTTTCGCTACGTTATCCCCCACTCAATGGCACGTTCCGATGCATTACTCACCCGTTCGCCACTCGCCGGCACCCGAAGGTCCGCTGCCGTTCGACTTGCATGTGTAAGGCATGCCGCCAGCGTTCAATCTGAGCCAGGATCAAACTCTTCAGTTCAATCCAACAAACTCGCAATTCACTGACGATAGATTTCTCTACCTCGATGGATCTCTCCATCCGTGTGATTGCCTTCAATACTTGCGCGACCAACGTCGCTCCGCATCAAGGCACCCACACCTATCGGTTGTCCAAATTTTTAAAGATCAACACCGCTACGCCCAAAAACAACGCCAGCAGCAAAGAAGCGGAATTATCCTATACCCACAAACTACCGTCAAGAAGAAATTGCCCGAATCAAACCATTCCTTCTCCCGGAACCAGGGGCTACGCCGGCTTCCAACTTCCCGGATACAGAACCGACTGGCATTCGCCAAGCGGTCTGCAATCTGGTTGCGGGGGCAGGATTTGAACCTGCGACCTTCGGGTTATGAGCCCGACGAGCTGCCAGACTGCTCCACCCCGCGCCTGTCAGAGGGGCGCATTATCCTGACCAACCTTGCAGGTGTCAACAGCTTTTCCGAGACACCTGTTCGAAACGGTCAGCTAACTGGCTCCGAGCCAACTCAACACGCCCTCCCACTGCTCGATATCCCGCTTGTGTCGAGTACGGGGCGGGTCGAAAATGGTAAGTCCGGCGGCGGCGACATTGACGTAGTTCTGGGTGCTCCGCAGGTAGGCGACGATCGGAATGTCGAAGTGCTTCAGATACTCCTCGAGCATGCCGGCGGCTTTCGTGCGCGGATCGACGCGCATTGCGACAATGCCCAGACATCCGCGCCGGCCGCGCATCTCGACGCGAATGGCGTTGAGGAAATCTTCGGTTGCTGCCATGTCGAAGACCGAAGGCACAAGGGGCACCAGCACCTTGTCCACCGTTCGCAAACAATCCGAAAGCTTGTAGCCCTGCAATCCGGCTGGCGCGTCGAGCACAGCCCAGTCCGCCTCTTGCGGCAGATTCAGGACGATCTGATTGGCGGCGAAATAGCCGGTAACCGGAGCCATGTCGGGATCGCGGAACGCCATCCAGCGCAGCGAAGACTGCTGCCGGTCGAGATCGCAGAGCGTGACTTTCCTTCCCTGATTGGCGAAATACCCGGAGAGATTGGTCGCAAGGGTCGTCTTCCCCGCCCCGCCCTTGGGATTTGCCACCAGAACAGCCCGCATATCCATCCCCTTGAATTCTCAGAGGGAATTATATTCGCCGCGGCATGGCAGGCATATACACATAAAATGAAGTTTTTCGTCGGGACGGCAATTCATGGTTACCAGAGTGGCAAGCGACCGTCAGGGTATTCATTCGATCGAGGTGGGTTTTCGCCTCCTGGACGTGCTGGCGCGCAATGGCCGGCCGATGATGTTGCGCGATATCGCTACAGGCGCCGGGATGCCCGCCGCCAAGGCGCATCGTTACATGGTCAGTTTCATGCGTACCGGGATGATCGAACAGGACAGTGGCAGCGGACGCTACCTTCTCGGCAGTTACGCGCTCGAGGTTGGCCTGTCCGCACTCGGGCGACTAGATCCGGTCCGCCTTGCCGGCCACATTCTCGAAAACCTGTGCGAGGAGATTCAGGAGACCGTGGCACTTGCGGTGTGGGGCAATCGCGGGGCGACGATCGTGCGCATTGTCGATTCGGGCGCCCCGATCACGATCATGCTGCGTGCGGGTGCCGTACTGCCACTCTGCAAGTCGGCGACCGGGCAGGCGTTTGCCGCTTTCTTCCGCTCGCCGTTTCTGAGGCAGATGCTTGATGAGGAGCTCCGCGAAATTTCGCAAGGAGGCATGATCTCGATCACGACCGCGCGCCGTCAGCTCGAAAAGTCACTCACAGAAGTGCGCCGGCACGGCATCTCGCGCGCTTCAGGCAGCCTGACCCCGGGAATCAACGGTTTCAGCGCCCCGGTCTTCGATCACTCGGGCATGATGGTCGCCGCAATTACATCGCTAGGCACGGTAGGCGAATTCAGCGTGGAGTGGGACAGCCCGGTTGCCAAGGCAATGGTCGCGGCGGCGGGCAATTTGTCACGAAAACTGGGATTCAATGGTCCCGAACGCTGAGGATCGGCCCACCAGCTTGAACGAACGCTTACAAAAGTTTCCCCGGCTTGGAATCGGCGGCGGTTTCATCGTCATCCGCACTCTCGGACTCCAGTTCCTCCTCGAGGACATCAAGATCCTTCCGGTTCTGCCGCAGAAGGAGAACAAGCGCCACGACGATCCCCCAGGACAGTTGCAGCGAAGGCGACAGCGCCCGGGTGAAAGCCAGCCAGCAACTCAGACTCCATGAATTTCTCCTCGATGCACTTGCGGTCAGCGTATCTGCAGACGCACCGTCATGATCGGGGTCCGCACGCACCTTCTGCTCGAGACAACACTGCAGGGGGCCGATCTCACGCAGGAAACGACGGCCAGGAAAATCAGGTGTCGCGGACCGAGACGATGAATCACCAAGGATACCCGGAAAGGCGAACTGAAGCGGCCTTCGGATGGTGCCCCGGTCGGAATCGAACCAACACCTGATGATTACAAATCAACTGCACGACCTTCATGCTACGGGGGCAACCGGCGACCGGGTCGAATTATAGCGTGACGCCGCGCCTTGCGACATGGCCCGGCACTTCGGACAGGAGGCCCGAAGAACAGTCGACCGGCCACGGTCCCAGTCGGGCACCTTCAGCACCGAAGGATCTGACTTGACCTGAAAGTGCATGATGCCGTCGGCAATATCGCTCACCTATCCGACTTTCCGACGAGCATCGGCTAGCGACACCAGTCAATCTGCGAAGCAGCAGGGCCGTTCCGGCCATCGCTCAGGCCACGGCACATCCGGCAACGGCGACCACCGTAACGAATTCCCGCGCCCGCTCCGCCTCCAGCGCAATTTGCGATTGCCGGTCGGGCGCAGTGCTAAACTGCCAGCACTATCCCGAACGCCCTCATTCGATGATCAAGTTCTGCACTCACTGCGGCGCTGGCGTCTCCTTCGAGATTCCCGCCGGCGACGCGCTTCCCAGGCACGTCTGCAGCCGTTGTGGTCACGTTCATTATGAGAACCCGCGGCTGGTCGTCGGCTGCGTTGCAACCTGGGAGGGTCGCATCCTCCTTTGCCGCCGGGCGATCGAACCGCGACGCGGGTTCTGGACGGTGCCCGCCGGCTTCATGGAAAACGGCGAGACCACTGCCGAGGCCGCTTGTCGTGAAACGTATGAGGAAGCCGGCGCGCGGATCGTCGTTGACGCACCGTTGGCCATGGTCAGCATCGCGCACATCAATCAGGTTCATCTCTTCTACCGCGGCCGCCTCGCTGCACCAGCGCACGCGGCCGGGGATGAAAGCCTCGAGGTTGCCCTGATGCAGGCGGATGACATTCCGTGGGGCGAAATCGCCTTTCGCAGCGTCACCCACTGCCTCGAGCACTACCTCAAGGATGCAGCACAGGGAAGCTTCGGGTTTCACGAGACCGCGCTGGGCCCTCTGAGCAAAGCGGTCTGATCACTCATCCAGCCGGTAGTGGATCGGCAGCGTCAGCGCAAACTGGCGGCCACGCAGGCTTTCAGGCATCGTCGCGGTGCCCACGGACTGCCCGACGAGATCCAGCGCAGCCTGGTCAAGGGCATCGTAGCCGCTGGACTGACTCAGACTGACGACCGGAACGCCAACCCCGGCCACCGTATTGACGACAACCACCACGACTCCTTCCCACCCCCGCTCCCTGGCCCCTTGCGGATAATCCTTGAAGCGTCGGGCCTCGCGCGCAAGATTCAGTCGATACTGGCGCACACCGTCGACGCTGATGTNCGTCGGCGTGACCGCCGCGGGACACACGGCATGCGACGTGGTCCCGGTGGCAACAGCCACCCGCTCGGTCACGGCAACGTCATCTGTCGCGGTCGACCNGCGTGGGGAGCGAAAAACCGCGGACTTCTCCGCCGCGCCGGACTTCGCCAGCATGTCCCTGGCATGGCCCTCCGGTCTTTCTGCAGGCGGCGAAGGGCTCTCAAATGGAAGAGTCCGCGGCTCCTCGTGCGTCGTCGCAACCAGCAATGCCTCGATTGCATGCGGTACGGCGTGAGCGGACTTGTCCTGGAGGATCAACGCATTCCGGAGCGGCACCAGCACAGCGAGATGCGCAAGGATTGAAACGAGGAAGGCCCGTCTCAGACTCGGCCGCATCCGCGCCCACCTTTCGCCATTGCACTTCCAGCCTCCACGACGGCTGCTGTGCCGGGCTGGCTAATGTGGCCGCCCCGCAGGGCGGCATCGGGAATCGTCTTACTTGCCGAGCTTGCGCGCCTCTTCGTCAATCTTGTTCGAGTACATCTTCGCCATCACGGCGCCGATGACCAGCACCCCGACAATGACGCCGAGGCTCATCAAACCGATATCGCTACCAAACAGCAATTCCCAAGCCATAAGTCACCTCCCAGTAACAGAACAATGAATCCTACTTCTCGGGCCGCGGCGCAATGTGCAGCGGCGCCTCGCCATCAGCCCGCCATTCTCCCTGCAACCGCCACTTCCCGGCCGGATCCTCGATCGACACATACCAGCGACCGGAAATGTCGGAGCTCAACTTGCCACCATAGAAACCCTGTCCTTCCGACACCATTCTGACCATCTGATCGTGCCCGGCACGTGTCGGGTGCGACAGCTTGAGGGTAAGCGCCCCCGGCAATGCTGCATCGCGCTCCGCTGCGACCAGCAAGCGAACCTGCTGGCCGGAGCGCATGACGTCGGCACGAAGGCCAAGATCGCTTGCGTAATAGTCCCGCTGCAAGCGCTGGTTTAGAGCCAGACCCTGCTTGTAGTAGTCATCGGCAACCAGACCGTCGTTGCTGACGATAGCCAGCCAGGCTGTCACGAATCCGGCGACGATCACGATTGCCGGCCCCGCCATCAGGATCCACGGCCAAGGCTCTCGATACCAGGGATTGCTGTCGCGGCGAAGGGTCATTGTGTCACTCAAGTCAGGGCGTCAGGAAAGTGGCCTTCTCGTGAACCGCGATCTTGTCGTGATTCAGGGCCTTGATATCGAAATAGATGGTGTTCGCGCCTTTCTTGGCCGATTCGGGCGGAACGCGGACGACCACGGTCACCTCCTGATTCTTCGCAGCCTCGACGTCGACAATGTGTTCGCCCGCAATCTCGATGCCATCCAGACCGGCGACGGACAACGCATAGCGCTTGGGCTCCTCGGTAGTGTTCATTATTTTGAGATTGTNGACGTTTTCAATACGCCCGTCGTCGGCCTCGCGTGCCAGCAGGAAACGGTCACGGATGACATCGACCTTGAGCGGAATCCGCGTTGCCAGCGACCAGGCAGCCGCCACGGTAATCGCCACCAGGATGGTCGTGTAGATGATGATGCGCGGACGGACGATATGCCCGAGGACCTCCCTGGCCGACCAGTGCTTGGCCAGCGCGTTCTCGGTGGTGTAGCGGATCAGGCCACGCGGCAGGCCGACCTTGTCCATGACCGGGTCGCAGGCATCGATACAGGCACCGCAGCCGATGCACTCGTATTGAAGTCCCTTGCGGATGTCGATGCCGGTCGGGCAGACAACCACGCACAGGCCACAATCCACGCAATCGCCCATTCCCGAAGCCTTGGCATCGACACCCTTCTTGCGTGCGCCGCGCGGTTCGCCGCGCTCCGGGTCGTAGGTGATGATCAACGTGTCGGGGTCGTACATGACCCCCTGGAAGCGCGCATAGGGACACATGTACTTGCAGACCTGTTCCCGCAGGAAACCGGCCTGCATGTAGAAGAAACCGGCATAGAAGAAGGTCCAGAACAGTTCCCATCCGGAAAGGTCGAAAGGCAACGCCGCCAGCAGTTCGTCGACCGGGGTGAAGTAGGCGACGAGTGTGAAGCCGGACCACACGGCAATGAGAATCCAGAGCGCGTGCTTGATCGCCTTCAGGGTAAGCTTGCGGCCGGTCAGCGGCCCCTTGTCCAGTTTCATTCGCCTGGAACGGTCGCCTTCGATCCGGTTCTCGATCCACATGAAGATTTCNNCGTGAACCGTCTGCGGACAGGCATAACCACAGAACAGGCGCCCGGCGACCGCCGTGAACAGGAACAGGGCGTACGCCGAGATGATCAGCAACAGCGCCAGATAGAAGACATCCTGCGGCCAGAGCACCAGGCCGAACAGATAGAACTTGCGCTCGACGATATGGAAGAGAACCGCCTGCCGACCATTCCACTCAAGCCAGGGCAGGCCGTAGAAAAGGATCTGGGTAAACCAGACAAAGGCCCAGCGCCAGGTATTCCACCAGCCCTTGACGTCGCGGATATATACCTTCTTGTGCTTCTCGTAGAACGAGATTGGTGCTGGAGCGGGTGCTGCCTGTTGCTTCGTGTTACCAGTAGGTTCCATGATCCTGCATCCGTATCTGAATTGCGCTGAAACATGGATTCTGGGGAATTCAGGAACGCAATGTTGATACAGATCAGCTTTTCATTATATTGCCGTTGAAGCTAGACGGGGCGGTTGCCCGCCCCGTTCTTGCATCTTACTTCGCGCCTTGACTCAGGCTGTGACATACGCCGTGAGCAAATGACCCTTGGCGTCACCAAGAAATGCCTTCCACGCTGGCATCTTGTTCTGGCGACCGAGGGTAATCGTCTCGACGATGGTGGCTTCGGAGGATCCATACAGCCAGACCTTGTCGGTCAGGTTCGGGGCGCCAAGGGCCTGCATCCCCTTGCCGTCCGCGCCGTGGCAGCCGACGCAACCGGCGGAAGTGAAGGCCTCCTTGCCCTTGGCGGCGCGAACGGAGTCATTCGGCAAACCGGAGAGCGAGCGGACATAGTTCGCCACATCCTTGATGGTTTCCGCACCAAGTTGCGCGTGCGGGGGCATGATGCCCATGCGGCCTTCGGCGATGGTCTGCATGATCTGTTCCGGTTCGCCCCCCACTGCCAATCGCTGTCGGTCAGATTCGGGAAACCCTTGGCACCGCGTCCGTCCGCACCGTGACACTGCATGCAGTAGGTCAGGTACAGACGCTTGCCGGTCTCCATGGCCTGCTTGTCGGCAGCCAGCGCCTTGACGTCCATTCCCTGGTACTTCGCGTACAGCGGCTGGACGGTGGCATCCATGCGTTCGCGCTCGGCCTTGTACTGACCGACCGAACTCCAGCCCAGCAGACCCTTGAAGCTGCCGAGTCCGGGATAGAGGGCCAGATAGACCAGAGAAAAGACGACCGTGATGACGAACAGCCAGCTCCACCACTTAGGCATCGGGTTGTTGTATTCCTCGAGGGTTTCATCCCAGACATGACCCATGGTCTTGCCCGGTGAACTTCGACTTACCCTGAATGTAGAGAAGAATTGCACAGGCCAGAATGCTGGCCAGCACAATGACAATCACGTACAAATTCCAAAACCGCTAACGAAATCGCTCATTTGCTTTCCTCTTTTCAGCGAGGACGTGACGTGCGGGACGCCAAATCCTGATCATCGTGCTCCGCGAACGGCAAGTTGGCAGCTTCATCGAACCCCTTCTTGCTGCGCTTGCTGTAGGCCCACCCCACGATCGCCAGGAAGCAGAGCAACCCGGCAACGGTGACGATGGAACGCAGATCGTTGATGTCCATGGCTTACTGCTTCATCGTGCCCAGTGCCGTGCCCATACCCTGCAGGTNGACGATCAGAACGTCCATTTCGGTCATGTCACCTATCGCTGCCTTGGCGCCCTTGATCTCGGCATCGGAATAGGTCGGGATGCCGCGAAGCTTGGCGTAGCCACGCATGACCTCCATCTTCTTCTCGATGTCGGCACCGACGCTGTCCTTGGCCTTGGTGTTCTGCAGGAAGGCAAAGGCCGGCATGTTGGATTCCGGCACGACGTCGCGCGGATTGATCAGGTGCGCACGCTGCCATTCGTCCGAATAACGGCCGCCGACACGATGCAGATCCGGACCGGTACGCTTGGAGCCCCACTGGAACGGGTGGTCATAGACGAACTCGCCGGCGACGGAGAAGTGGCCGTAACGCTCGGTTTCCGCACGGAACGGACGGATCATCTGCGAGTGACAGAGGAAACAGCCTTCACGGACATAGACATCGCGACCGGCCAGACTAACCGCGTCATAAGGCTTGACACCCTCGATCGGCGTCGTCGTCGACTTCTGGAAGAAAAGCGGAACGATTTCCAGCAGACCACCCCAGATCACGACCAGCAAGGTCAGGACGATCAGCAGCGTTACGCTCTTCTCGATTTGTTCATGCTTGAGCATTGTTATCTCTCCCTAATCAGGCGTNNGATGACCGGCCGGAGCCAGAACCGGCGCATCCTGGGTCTTGCCGCCAGCCATGGTCTTGAACATGTTGTAAGCCATGAGCAGCATGCCGAACAGGAACAGGACCCCACCCAACCAGCGGATCGCCCAGAACGGATACGAACCCTTGACCGATTCGACGAAGCTGTAAGCCAGCGTCCCGTCGGGGTTGACCGCACGCCACATCAGGCCCTGCATGACCCCTGCGATCCACATCGAGGCGATATAGAGGACGGTACCGATGGTGGCGATCCAGAAGTGGGTCGTGACCAGCCTGGTGCTGTACATCTCGGTCTTGCCGAACAGGCGCGGCAACAGCCAGTNGACGGAGCCGATCGACACCATGGCAACCCAGCCCAGCGCACCGGAGTGCACGTGGCCGACGGTCCAGTCGGTGTAGTGTGAAAGGGCGTTGACCGTCTTGATCGACATCATCGGGCCTTCGAAGGTCGACATGCCATAGAAGGACAGCGAGGTGATCAGGAACTTCAGGATCGGGTCGTCACGCAGCTTGTGCCAGGCACCCGACAGGGTCATGATGCCGTTGATCATGCCGCCCCACGACGGCGCCAGCAGGATCAGCGAGAAGATCATGCCGACGGACTGGGTCCAGTCAGGCAGGGCGGTGTAGTGCAGGTGGTGCGGACCGGCCCACATGTAGGTGAAGATCAGCGCCCAGAAGTGCACCACCGACAGGCGGTAGGAATACACCGGACGCCCGGCGGCCTTCGGCACGAAGTAATACATCATGCCCAGGAAGCCCGCCGTCAGGAAGAAGCCCACCGCGTTGTGGCCGTACCACCACTGGATCATCGCGTCCTGGACGCCCGCGTACATCGAGTAGGACTTGGTCAACGTAATCGGCATTGCCATGCTGTTGACGATGTGCAGCAGGGCAACGGCGATGATGAAGGAACCGAAGAACCAGTTGGCGACATAGATGTGGGAAACCTTGCGCACGGCGATGGTGCCGAAGAAGACGAGAGCGTAGGCCACCCAGACCAGCGTGATCAGGATGTCGATCGGCCACTCGAGCTCGGCGTATTCCTTCCCGGAAGTAATGCCCAGCGGCAGCGTGATCGCGGCAAGCACGATGATCAGTTGCCAGCCCCAGAACGTGAAGGGGATCAGCGGACCGCCCCACAGGCGCACGTGGCTGGTGCGCTGCACGCACCAGTAGGACGTCGCGAACAGGGCGCAGCCGCCGAAGGCGAAGATGACCGCGTTGGTGTGCAGCGGACGCAGGCGCCCGAAGTGCAGCCACGGGCCGATATTCAGCTCCGGCCAGACCAGTTGCGCAGCGATGATGACACCGACAAGCATGCCGACGATGCCCCAGATGACGGTCATGACGGCAAACTGCCGGACGACCTTGTCGTTGTATGTGGTTTGCGTTCCAGACATGAACCCACCTCTCTTTGAAAAAACCGGATGTCCACCTCCCTGAACCCAAGGCGGCGCATAACTGCGAATGCTATTCTAGAATGACAGCCGGCATTTGACCTAGATCAACCTCCCGGCTATCCACAAGAAATTAGTCCGAAGGGTGTAGCAAGCGGGAAAATGCCGTTTGCAGGGCAAAAAGGGTGCGTCGCAACGCACCCCAACCCCAACAGAGAATCACCATGAAGCGCTCACTTCATTTGATTTAATTATTAATCTACCGCCTGTTCCAGGCGTTGACGCAGGTCAACTTTTCTCCGGTTTTTCGTTTTTTCCGGACCCGTTTTCGGAATGTCCGGCCCATCGTCATCCATCAGGATCCTGAACCCGGGGCCCTCCAGGTCGTCGAACTGACCGCTGCGGACCGACCACCAGAAAACCGCCGCGATCACGAAAACGAGGATCACCGAAATCGGAATCAGCAGATAGATGCTTTCCATCAGTCCGTTTCCATGCGCTGAATGCGCAGCGAATTGAGCACGACCAGCAGCGAACTTGCCGACATGCCGATTCCTGCCAGCCAGGGCGTGACGTAGCCGGCGATGGCGAGGGGCAAGGCGATGAAATTGTACGCGAATGACCACCAGAGGTTCTGGCGAATTACCCGCAAGGCCTTTGTCGACCGCAGCAGGCCGTGCCGCAGGTGATCGAGATTTTCGGAGAGCAGCACGAAGTCCGCTTGCGTGCGGGCCAGCTGGGCTCCTCCACCCATCGCGATCGAAACCTGGGCCCGGGCCAGGACCGGCGCATCATTGACCCCGTCACCGACCATCGCCACCACCGCGCCGCTCGCTTGCAGCGCCGTGACGCAATCGTGCTTGCCTTGGGGCGTAACGCCGGCGCGCACGTCGGCGATGCCCAGTTGCCCCGCGACGCGCCGCGCCACCGCCGGCGCGTCTCCGGTGAGCAGCACCACCTTCCTGCCGGCAGCCAGCAGTTCCGCTACCAGCGCCGCCGACTCGGGACGAACCTCGTCGCCGACGCGGAACAGCGCCAAGCAGCCGGTGGCATCCGCCAGCGCGACCACCGTATCGCCGCTGTCAAGCCAGGCAGCGGCCGCCTCCGGGAGGGCGCCGGTTCCGAGCGCCAGGGCATACGCCGGACGCCCGATGCGGCAACGGCGCCCGGCGATCGTGGCGGCAATCCCCTGCCCCGGCTCGGCAACGACATCGGTCGCCGGCGGCANGCGCCTCCCCGCCGCGCGGCACAGCGCCGACGCCACCGGATGTTCGGAACTGTGCTCGAGGGCAGCGGCAACGGCAAGGCACTCGTCGCGTTCGAGCCCGCCCAACACGGCGACATCGACAAGGTGCATGCGCCCGGTGGTCAGCGTCCCTGTCTTGTCGAAGACGAAATGAGTTGCCCTGGCCAGCGTCTCGATTGCATGCCCGCGCGTCACCAGCAGGCCGTCCCTTGCCAGCGCGCCGGCCGCCACCGTCAGGGCGATCGGCGTCGCCAGCGACAGGGCGCAGGGACAGGTCACGACGAGGACCGATACGGTGATCCACAGGGCCCGCGAGGNGTCCACGAAATACCAGCCGACCGCGACGGCGGCGGCGACGAACAGCAGCGCCGCGACAAAATAGCTGGCGATGCGGTCTGCCAGTTCGACGATGCGCGGCTTTTCGGCGGCGGCCCGCTCCATCAGGCTGATGATGGCGGAAAGTCGCGTCCCCGTGCCGACCTGCTCGACCCGCACGACCAGCGGACTCTCGGCGTTGATCGTGCCGCCGGTCACCGCTTCGCCCGGCGATTTCGGCACCGGCCTGCTCTCGCCCGTGAGCAGCGCCTCGTCGGCGCAACTGACGCCTTCGACGACCCGACCGTCGGCGGGCACGATGTCGCCGGCACGCACCAGCACGTAGTCGCCGGGCTGCAGGTCGGCGACCACGCGCTGCTCGGTGCTGCGGTCGACCGGGAAATTCGGCAGCTTTTGCGCGAACGCCGGCAGCAGCCTGGCCAGCGCCTCGGTGACGCTGACTGCCTTCTGGCGTGCCGTCATTTCCAGATAGCGGCCGCCGAGCAGGAAGAAGACGAACATGGTCACCGAATCGAAATAGACCTCGCCCGCCTGGCTTAACGTCGCCCAGCAACTGGCCGCAAACGCGGCGCCGACGCCGAGGGCCACCGGGACGTCCATGCCGACCCGGCGCAACCGGAGATCGCGCCAGGCATTGCGGAAGAACGGAGCAGCGGAATAGACGACCACCGGCAGGGTCAGCAGCAGGCTGGCCCAGCGCATCATGCTTTCGACATCGGGCGCCATGTCGCCGTCGGCAATGTACAACGGGTAGGCGTACATCATCACCTGCATCATGCCGAAACCGGCCACCCACAGGCGCCACAACGCGTCGCGCCGCTCCCTGCGCGAGATTTCCTCGTTCTTCGCGGCGTCGTAGGGATAGGCGCGGTACCCGATGGCAGCGATCGCAGCGAGGATGTCGGAGAGCCTGATCCGCGACTCGTCCCAGCGCACCCGCGCCCGGCGCGTCGCGTAGTTGATGTCGACCGCGGTAACTCCCGGCAGCTTGCCGACATGTCGCTCGTTGAGCCAGATGCAGGCGGCACAAGTAATTCCCTCGAGGAGCAGCGACGCTTCGCGCTCGCTTTCCCNCAGCGCCTTGACGAAGCTCTTCTGGAAATCGGCGTGGTCGTACAGCGCCAGTTGCTCGAGGATGGCCGGCATCGCCTCGCGCGGCGCTTCCGGCAACGAATCGCGCGTGCGGTAATAGTCCGCGAGCCCGTTGGCGACTATCGATTGCGCTACCGCCTGGCACCCGTAACAGCACATCGGGCGCTCTTCTCCCTCCACCACGACCGACAGTTCGACATCATCCGGAATCGGCTGGCCGCAGTGATAACAGGGAGCTTCAGACATGCAGATGAGAAAAGGCGCCGCAGCGCCTTTCCGGTCCAGGAGGCGGAGCCGCAGTATAGATTATTTGCTTCCCATGCGGATGGCGCCGTCGAGGCGGATGACCTCGCCGTTCAGGTAGGAATTCTCGGCGATGTGCCTGACCAGCGCGGCGAATTCGGCGGGCCTGCCCATGCGTGACGGGAACGGCACCATCCTGCCCAGCGACTCCTGGACTTCCGGCGCCATCCCGAGCAGCATCGGCGTTTCCATGATGCCCGGGGCGATCGTCACGCAGCGGATCCCGCTTCTGGCAAGTTCGCGCGCAACCGGCAGGGTCAGGGCGACGATCCCGCCCTTCGACGCGGCATAGGCCGCCTGCCCCAGTTGGCCCTCGAAGGCAGCCACGCTCGCCGTGTTGACGATCACGCCGCGCTCGCCGCCGGCATCGGGCTCGCCCTTCATCATCGCCTCGGCGGCCAGACGGATCATGTTGAAGGTGCCGACCAAGTTGATGTTGATCGTCCGCGCAAAGGTTTCCAGCTTGTGCGCTCCGTCGCGACCGACCACCTTTTCGGCCGGCGCCACACCGGCGCAGTTGACCAGCCCGTGCAGGCCGCCGAAAACGGAATTTGCCGTATTTACGGCGTTGACCGCGCTCGCCTCGTCTGCCACGTCGGTCGCGACGAAGCAGGCGCCGGCGCCGAGTTCGGCCGCCAGTCCGGCGCCCGCCTCGCGGTTCACGTCGGCCAGAACCACCTTCGCGCCCGCTGCGGCCAACGTCCGCGCCGTCGCCGCCCCGAGGCCGGAACCGGCGCCCGTCACCAGAAATACCTTGCCCGCAATCTCCATCGATGCTCTCCCAGTCTTCGGTTTGAATTTGTCGCGGCGCGGCGCCAGCCGGCCCCGTGCAACGCGCTCTCATTCTAGCGTGGAGCCCCGGGTTCGGAAACGCGGGGCACGACGTCGGGTACCAGATTTCTTTTGGTACCTACTAGACTTACAAAATCAGACGTAGTATAAATCTACTACTTTTTCAAAGCCAACCACTTTCAGCAATCAAATCATGACAAACAACCGAACCAGAGCGATCCGCGTCATGCTGGTCAGCGACCTCCCCATCTCGCTGTGGGGACTGGAAAAGCTTCTGCAGGGCGCCGCCCCGGAAATCGAACTGGCCGGTACGGCCGGCGATTCCAGCGAAGCGACGCGCATCATCTACGAAACGCCGATCGATGTCATCGTCGTCGACCTCGACGGGGACATCGGAATCGATGCGATTGCCGAACTGTGCTCCATATCGCCGGCGCGCGTCCTCGCGCTGACCGTTTCCCGCGACGTCTCGGTCCATGACGGCGCCATCCTGGCGGGCGCGCGCGGGGTCGTGGCCAGAAGCGAGCCGGTCGCGTCGCTGCTCAAGGCCATCGGAAAGATCGATGAAGGCGAATTCTGGATCGACGGCGCCGCCACCGGCCGGATNCTTTTCCATCTCGCCCAACGCCGGAAGGCCGAGTACGAGACGCCGGATCAACTGCGGATTGCCAGCCTGACCCGGCGCGAACGGCAAACGATCGCCGAGATCACCAGGGACGCCGCGGCCGGCGGCAAGCTGATCGCGGAACGCCTCAACATCAGCGAAAACACGCTGCGCAACCACCTGAACTCGATCTACGGCAAGCTCGGGCTGTCCAGCCGCCTTGAACTGTTCGCTTACGCCAAGCTGCACGCGATCACCGCCAACGCCTGACGGCGCCAGCGGCGCCGCCACTCGTGCAATCCCCGGCGGGGGCAGGAAGGATTGACTGATTCTTCGCTCCCCGGAGATACTTGCCGGATTTGGCATCAATTTCCGATCCGGGTCCGCAAGGGGTGGGATGGACGAATCTGTAAATCTGGCATCCTTGGTCATCTGGGGCGCCTTCGGCCTGGCGCTGGTTCTCGGCTACATCGCCGCGAGGACCAATTTCTGCACCATGGGTGCAATTTCCGATGTGGTCAACATGGGCCACTGGGGCCGCGCGCGCATGTGGCTGCTCGCCATTGCCGTGGCCATGGCCGGCGCCAACCTCCTCCACTACTTCGAGTTGATTGACCTGACCAAGTCGATCTACCAGCGGCCGGTGCTCCCTTGGTTGTCGATGCTGCTCGGCGGCACGCTGTTCGGGATCGGCATGACCATCGCCGGCGGCTGCGCCAACAAGAACCTGCTGCGCCTCGGCGGTGGCAGCGTGCGCTCGCTGGTCGTCCTCGTCTTTCTCGCCATCTCGGCCTACATGACGCTCAAGGGGCTGTTCGGCCAATGGCGGTCCAGTTACCTCGACCCAGTGGCCTTCGACTTCGCCAGCCTCGGCATGCAAGGCCAAGGCCTCGCCGAACTGCTGGCCCGGCTCACCGGCATGACGGCAAGAACCGCATTGCTCGCCACAACGGGCGTCGTGGTCATCGCCTTGCTGATCTTCGTGTTCAAGGACAAGGATTTCCGCGCCAGTGGCGAGCAGCTGGTCGGCGGCACGATTCTCGGAATGCTGGTCACGGCAGGCTGGTATCTGACGGGCCACATTGGCTTCGCGGAAAATCCCGACACGCTGGAGATGACCTATTTCGGGACCAACTCCCGGACCCTCGAGTCCCTGACCTTTGTCGCACCCACCGCCTACAGCCTCGAATTGCTGATGTTGTGGACCGACAAGTCGCTGCGGGTGACTTTCGGCATTGCCACCATCATCGGCGTCGTCCTCGGTTCGCTCATCCATGCCGTCACGTCGCGGCAGTTCCTTTGGGAGGGGTTCGCCTCGCTCGAGGACCTGCGCAACCACCTCGTGGGCAGCATCTTGATGGGCTTCGGCGGCGTGCTGGCGATGGGCTGCACCATCGGCCAGGGCCTGTCCGGCTTGTCGACGCTCGCCCTCGGCTCGTTCATCAGCGTCGCCGGGATCGTCGCCGGTGCGGCCGCGACGATGAAGTGGCAGCAACGTTGAGCTCGGCCACAGAGAAAATGATCAGGAATCGGCGATCCGGCGTAGCGCACGGCTGATTTCCCCGACGCTTTCCGGCCGGACCAGGCGCGCCACTTCCTGGCCATGCGCCATGAAAATCAGCGTCGGCCACAGCTTGACGCGAAACGAACGGCCCAGCGGGCGCCCCGGTCCATCCTCGAACTTGAGATGGCGCAGCCCCGGATGATCCTTCAAGGCGTTCTCGATCAGCGGCTGCGCCGCCATGCAGTAACCGCACCACGCCGTCCCGAATTCGATGAGCAGCGGAACGGCAAGCGCATCGATGTCGCTGCGGGCGGGCTGCTTCTCCTCGTAGTTGCTGGTCATATCCTGATCCTCTCCCGGTACGCAACACCTTACCCGCATCTCGCCCGGTGCACAACCACCACGGTGCAATTTGCAGACGCAAAAATCCCGAAGCGCCAAGAATGACCGCATTCCGGGACTTCAACAAGAGACAGGAGGAATTCAGGTGACACAGCCTGGCTGAAATTCAGCTTGATCCCCTGGTGTCGCCACGGCTGTTTGCCAGACCGCTCGCCAGCACCTCTCCGTACCCCGGCTCCCACAGGTCGTGGAAGGGGTCGCCAGCACGCGCCCGATGATTTCCTCGCCCACCCCGCGCTCGCGGAACCACGCCGCCATCCTGAGATCCGTTGCCGAGACGGCGCCGTCCTTCCGCCAGTCGACGCCCGAGCGGTGCAGGCCGAAGCGCGCGCCGGGTTCGGCGACGCGTTCCCACCCGCCGGCGAAGACGAGCACGCAGGCACTGGCGCAGTTGGCCCGCACGCGGGTATTCAGTCCACGGTCGCGCACCAGTGCGGCGAGCGCGAACCCTTCCATTGCGTTGCCGCCCGGGCTGTCCAGCTCGATCTCGCGGATGCCCGGGTCGCGGGCAAGCGCGGCGCGGACGCGGTTGGTCGTCCCGAACCCCATCTCGCCGGACAGCCGCAGCCGCCCGTCGGGCTCGACGCGCACCGCCGGCTTCGGCCCGGCATCGGCGGCAATGGTTGCGAGCGTGAACAGGGTCATGTTGCGGTCGAGACTGCCCAGACGATCGAAGGCGCTGCCGAGCAGGGTCATCCCCGCCATCGCCACCACGGCGCCGACGAGGAGCGAGCGGTCCGCCGCCAGCCAGCGCCGCGCCGAGCGCCAGGCGCCAACGCCCCACCAGGCGGCGAGCAGCGTCCCGGCGGCCAGCGCGACCAGGAGAATGAAGGCATAGCGCCGGTAATGCAGGGTGACGGCCATCGGGTCCGGATCGAACGAATACATCTGCCAGGCCACGGTGGCCAATGCCGCGCCCGCCGCGAAGACGTGCCCCAGCCCGTGCTCACCCCGCCAGAAGCGGACGAAGTAGCCTTCCGCAGCGCGCCGTTTTTCCTGCGCCGGGTTCCCGTTCGCCCGTGCGGCCGCTTCCGCCGCCGCGCGCGCCAGAGCGGGACCAGCTCGCGGTCGAGCCAGTGCAGGAAGCGGTTCACCTCGGGGCGCGTGCTGCCGCCCCAATGGCGGCGCACCGTCTCCGGGCTGACGAACCAGGCGGCGCTCCCGGGGTGCGCCCGGCGCCAGCCCTCCGGGTACGCCTGCGCCATCCGCGCGTCGCTGCGCTGCAGGTCGAGGATGCCGCGCACGTCGCGGGCGCGCAGCCAGACGGCACCGTCGGCCGCGACGAAGGCATGGATCTCGTGCCCGGCGAAGCCGTAGCGCAGTTCGCCGGTCTCCGGGAGATCCGCCCCGCGCGGAAGGACTCGCGCATCAGCCAGCGCATGGCCAGGAAGGCCCCGATACCGGCGATGAAGACGGGCACAAGCACGAGTAGCGAGCGCCCGAGCAGCGGGCCCAAGACGACCACGACATACAGGAACATCGCCAGCAGGACGGGGGCAGGATTAGTGTAGCGGCGGAGACGGGGCATGCCGGCGACTCAGGAAGCGGTAGGTTGCGGAAGCGATCATTGTGCCCTGTTCCGGACTCACCAGGCGCGCCCGCAGGGACGCTTCATGACCCCGATTCATGGCCGCCCTTTGACTCTGGTTGCCACAACCACTGTCTCATTCTGTGAGCCTGGCGCCTCTGTGGTGTCGAGCATAACGACCCCGCCGAGCGGGTAATGGTGCGGTGGGATATTCAGCGATTGGCTTGGGTGGTGACCCGGCGAAAGTGAAAAAGGCCACCCTGTTGCGGTGGCCTTTTCTTTCTCGCGGCACATCGAACGCCCCCGAGATGTACCCCAGCCCGGTTGGTCAGTGATCGCTAACCTGCCAGACCGTATGAAATGGTGCTGCAGAGAGGAATCGAACCTCCGACCTACTGATTACGAATCAGTTGCTCTACCGACTGAGCTACTGCAGCGACACGGCGTAGAATTATATCTTTTGCACGCGCTTTCAGGCAACGCCGGCAATCCATGAATCTTCTCCGCGCCCTGGCGACGGTCAGCAGCATGACGCTGCTCTCGCGAATTCTCGGTTTCGTTCGCGACTTCGTCATCGCCCGCACCTTCGGCGCCGGCCTGGCGACTGATGCCTTCTTCGTCGCCTTCAAGCTGCCGAACCTGCTGCGCCGGATGTTCGCCGAAGGAGCGTTTTCGCAGGCCTTCGTGCCCATTCTCGGCGAATACAAGAACCGGCGCGGGGACCAGGAAGCGCTGCTGCTGGTTGACCATGTGACCAGCATCCTCGCCCTGGTCCTGTTCGCCGTCACCGCCCTCGGCGTCGCCGCGGCGCCCCTGCTGGTCTGGATCTCGGCGCCGGGCTTCGCTGCCGACGCAGGCAAGTTCGAACTGACCATCCAGCTGACCCGCATCACCTTNCCCTACATCTTCTTCATGTCGCTGGTCGCGCTCGCCGGCGGCATCCTCAACACCATGAGCCGCTTCGCGCTGCCGGCCTTCACGCCGGTGCTGCTCAATGTCGCCTTCATCGCCATGGCGCTCTTCGCCGCTCCGTACTTCGACCCGCCAGTGCTGGCGCTGGCCTGGGCGGTCTTTGTCGGCGGCGCCCTGCAACTGGCGATCCAGATTCCGGCGCTGCGCCGCGTCGCAATGCTGCCGCGTCCGTCGCTGAACTGGCGCGCCGCCTGGCAGGATCCCGGCGTGCGCCGCATCCTGACCCTCATGGGGCCGGCACTGCTCGGCGTTTCGGTGTCGCAGATCAGCCTGCTGATCAACACCATCTTCGCTTCGTTCCTGAAAACCGGCAGCGTCTCCTGGCTTTACTACGCCGACCGTCTGATGGAGTTTCCCTCCGGCATGCTCGGCGTCGCGCTCGGCACCATCCTGCTGCCCTCGCTCTCGAAGTACCACGCCGGCGCCAACCACCGCGAATACTCGGAGCTGCTCGACTGGGGCCTGCGCCTGACCCTGCTGCTCGCCGCACCGGCCGCCCTGGCCCTCGCCATTCTCGCCGTGCCGCTGATCGCGACGCTGTTCCACTACGGCGCGTTCACCGCCGACGATGTCTTGCAGACCCGCGAGGCACTGGTCGCCTACAGCATCGGCCTGGTCGGGATGATCCTGGTCAAGGTGCTGGCGCCCGGCTTCTACGCCCGTCAGAACGTCAGGACGCCGGTCAAGATCGCGGTGATGTCGCTCGTCGCCACGCAGGCCATGAACCTCGCCTTCATCGGCTGGCTGCAACATGCCGGGCTGGCCCTGTCGATCGGCCTCGCCGCCTGTCTCAACGCCGCACTGCTCTATCGCGGCCTGCGTCGGCACGACGTNCACCATCCGCAGCCGGGCTGGGCGGTCTTTTCGCTCAAGTTGCTGGCCGCGCTCGTCGTCATGGGCGGCGCGCTGTGGCTGGCCAGCGGCAGCGACGCAGCGTGGCTGGCCTCTCCGCTGGGCGAACGCCTGATCCGCCTCGGGGTGCTGGTGGGACTTGGCGTGATCGCCTATTTCGCTACACTATGGGTTCTCGGCTTTCGCCTGAACGACTTCAAGCGGCGCGCCGCATAACCGGAGGAGAATCATTCGATGAAACTGACCAGCAACAGCTTTGCCGACGGGCAGAAGATCCCCGGCACCTTCGCCTTCTGCATCCCCGATATCGATCATCACGTCTGCCTGGGCAAGAACCTCAACCCGCAACTGGCATGGTCCGACGTCCCCGCCGGTACCCGCTCGTTCGCCGTCATCTGCCATGACCCAGACGTGCCGAGCAAGGGCGACGACGTCAATCAGGAAGGACGCAGCGTTCCCGCGTCGCTGCCGCGCGTCGATTTCTTCCACTGGGTGCTGATCGACCTGCCTGCCGCGGTCAACGCCATCAGGGAGGGCGAATTCTCGGACGACGTGACGCCGCGCGGCAAGCCCGGCCCGCAGGCCGCCCACGGCGCCAGCCANGGGATCAACAATTACACCGACTGGTTCGCCGGCGACAACGACATGCGCGGCGACTATTACGGCTACGACGGCCCCTGCCCGCCGTGGAACGACGAGATCATCCACCACTACGTGTTNCTGGTATACGCGCTGGATGTCGAGCACCTGCCGCTCGCCGGCAGGTTCGGCGGCCCGGAAGTGCGTGCCGCGATCGCCGGCCACGTCCTCGCCGAGGCCCGCCTCACCGGCACCTACACGCTGAACCCGAAACTGGGCGCCTGACCCGGCCGCTTGCGAGAAAGAAGGCCATGCGCTGGTGCATGGCCTTTTGTCGTTCGTTCCCCCGCCGCCGTCAGTTCGCCGGCTTGTCGTTGGGGTTGGCGATCGCCGCCTTGAGCTTTTCCGACATCGGCATCTGCAGGTTGATGCCATCGGGCGGAATCGGGTTCATGAACCACTTGTCGTAGAGCCTGGCCAGTTCGCCGCTCTTCATCAGGTCCACCAGCACTTCATCGACGAACTTCTTGAACTGCGGATCGTCCCTCGGCAGCATCAGTCCGTAGGGCTCGGTCGCCAGCGTCTCGTCGAGGAATGCAAGCTTGTCCCTGAGCGGAGACCCCGCGCGTTGCGCCGCGACGATCGCGTCGTCGCCGATGTAGGCATCCGCCTTGCCCTCGTTCATCAGCGCCATCGACTCGGCGTGGCTGCGCCCGACCAGATAATCGATGCTCAGGTTGCGGGCAAAGGCCTGCTGCTTGATCAGGCGGTCGGCCGTGGTTCCCAGCGTGGTCACCACGCGCTTGCCGTTGAGGTCGCCGAGCGAGCGGATGCCATGGTCCTTCCTGACCATGATCCTGACGTCGGCAACGTAGAAGGTATTGCTGAAAGCAACCAGCTTCTGGCGGGCCACGTTGTTGGTGCTCGACCCGCACTCAATGTCGGCGATACCGACCTTGACCATCATGATCCGCAAATTGGCCGCCATCGTCACCGGCCGCACCTCGATCTTCTGGCCGATCCTCTTTTCCACGGCGTCGGCGATCTTCAGACAGATATCCCAGGAATACCCGGCGTACCTGTCGCGTCCCAGGACCTCCGGGTCGGGAATGACAAATGAGAACGGGATGGCGGCTTCGCGATGCCCCACGTAGAACACCCGTTCGTCGGCGATCCGGCCCAGCGTCGGTCCGGCATCCTTGTCGGCCTGCGCCGCCGCCGGGTTGGCCGCAGACAAGAGGGCGGCGAGCAGCAGCGTTGCCGCGGACGATCCGGGCGTCATCAGGCGCATGGTACTCATCATCGGCATTTTCATTTCCTGATCGCCGGCGCCGAGCTTTCGCGGCTGATCAGCCAGCCGGTGCCGACCTTGACAAAATCGAGCGTCTTGCGGGTCGCCTCGCGTTGCAGGTCGTCGTTGTAGTCCTGCGTGAACTCCGCCGTCGCCCGGTCGAGCCCGTTGAGGCGAACCTTCAGGTTCTAAACGCCAACCGGCACGCTGCCGGCCTGCGCGAAGCGCCCCTTCTGGCGCGTCGCCCAATCGCCGCGGCTGATGCCGCCATCCGGCGTGAATTCGGGTGCGTAGAACTTCTCGTACCCGGCGAAGTCCTTGCGCGCGACGAGGGCGGCCCAAACCTTGACCTGGTTGGCAACCTCGGCCTGCGGGCCGCCCGCTGTATCGAGGCCGGTCTGCGGGATCGGCGCGCCTGGGGTCACAAGCGCCGTGGGCGACGCCCCGAAGGCGGTTCGGTTGCTTTCGAGCAGGGCGAGCGCCCGGGCATTGAGGGCATCACGGTCGATCGCGGTCGCCCTGACCGGTTCGGCGACGCAAGATTCACTGGNCGGCGACGGTGACAGATCCTGCGGGTCGGGCGCTTCGAGGTCGGTCCGCTTGAGACCGAGGACATCGCTGAGAACGCCCATGCCGGCGTAGGTGCGGAGATAGGCCAGGGCCAGGTCGGTGTCGGCGTTGAGCGCCGCGCGCCTGGCCGAGAGCAGTTCGTTCTCGGTATCGAGCAGATCGAGCAGGGTGCGCTGGCCGACGTTGAACTGGTCGCGGTAGGCATCGCGGGTCTTTTCCAGGAGGCCGACCTAGATGTTGAGGAACGAGACCTGCTCGCGCAGGCGCTGGACGTCGTTGTAGGCGATCGACAACGTCTGCCGCGTGTCGCGGCAGGCCTTGTCGCGCAGATCGACGGCGAGGTTGCGACGCTCCGTGTACTGCCGTTCGCGGGCGCGGTCCGAACCGCCGTTGAACAGGTTGTAGGTCACCACCACCTCGGCCACGTTGTTGATGCGGTCGCCGATGACGTTCAGCGTGTTCTCGGAGTTGTCGGCGCGCGCCCGGAAGTCAAGACGCGGCGAGTAGGCGGCTCGGCGCACGGCTATGTCATATTCGGCGGCCTCGATGTTCTCCTGGGCGGCGAGCACCGTCGGGTTCTCCTTGAACATCCGCACGAGCGCCGCCTGCTGGCTGGCCGGCATCGCCCGGCCGATCAGCGCCGGCGGGAAGCCGACACGCGGGGAGCCTCGTTNGACGATGCGCTGGTAACGCGCGGTGACGTCATGCAGGTTGGCCGTCTCGGTGGTCAGATTGACTTCGGCCAGCGCCAGACGGCTGGCTGCCTGCTCGAGATCGACGCGGCGGCCGACACCGGACTGGGTGCGGCGCAGCAGTTGTTCGAAGGTGG
Source organism: Dechloromonas sp. (assembly GCA_013693915.1). Lineage (GTDB taxonomy): Bacteria > Pseudomonadota > Gammaproteobacteria > Burkholderiales > Rhodocyclaceae > Azonexus. The sequence continues at coordinate 3,254,284 of CP059264.1, forward strand.
CGCGGTGCTGAACGTAGTTGTCTTCCGCAAGGTCGACGAGGAAGCGGTAGCGCAGCACGTCGAGGTAGGCGCGACCGGCTTCGAGGGCGACGTTGTCGATCGCCTCGAGCAATTCGTAGTAACGCACCAGTTGCGCCTTGTTCAGGCGCTTGACCTCGTTGCGCGTGGCGAAACCGTCGAACAGCATCTGGTTGAGGCTGACCAGCCAGCCGGTGCGATTGTAGTAACCCTCGTTGTCCTTCGAGCCGCTGAACACCGGCTCCTTGATGTACTCGCGCCCGGCCCCGGCCACGATATCGACACGCGGCAGGTAGCCGCCGAAGGCGACGCCGACCTCCTCGACCGAAGCCCTGAAGTTGTGGTACTTGGCATTCACTTCGGGGTTATTGACGATCGCCTTCTGGGCGACGTGACGCAGCGGCGCGAAGTTCGCGTCGCCTTCCGGCGCATCAATCTCGGCCGCCATCCCGAACAGCGGGAAGGCCGCAACCAGCAGGGCGAACAGGATCTTTCTGTCTCTCATTGGCGGTTACCAGCTCATACTTTGGCGGATTCTAGCAGCCGGCTCCCGCGCCCAGCGTTAAATAATGGCTATGTAATCCCCGAATGTTGGTCTATAAAAAAGCATCTAAATCAACCGGATAGGTGTTGAGATGAAACCCAGGGACTTCCGGCGATTGTCGAGTGCGCTGAAAGAACTGACGCCGCACCAGCGGCAAATCCTGATAGATCGGCTGCAACCGGCGGGGCAATCGTCGGCGCCCGGCCAATTGGTCGAAACCCGGATGACGGAGAAGCCGAGTTGTCCGCATTGTGCCGGCGAGCGGGTTTCCCGCTGGGGATTCGCCAACGGTCTGCAACGGTATCGCTGCAACACATGCCGAGCCACCTTCAATGCCTTGACCCATACCCCGCTGGCCGGACTTCGGCACAAAGCGAAATGGATTGATTACGCCAAACAATTGGTTGAAGGAAGCAGCATCCGCAAAAGCGCTGCTGCAGTCGGCATTCATCCCAACACGGCATTCCGCTGGCGCCATCGCTTCCTGAGGCTGCCCAACGGGCAGCAGGCAAGCAGCCTGGCAGGCATAGCCGAAGCCGATGAGACCTACTTCCTTGAGTCGCAGAAAGGGCGACGGCAAGGCTTGAGCCGGGCACCTCGCCAGCGGGGCGGCAAAGCCGGCAAGCGCGGTCTGTCGGAAGAACAGGTGCCGGTACTGATCTGCCGTGACAGAACCGGAAACACCGCAGATTTCGTGCTGGAAAAAGCCGATCAGGCACATATCGGTGCGGTGCTCAAACCGCTTCTGGCGAGCGATGTCATTCTGTGCACCGACAGTGCCAAGTCGCTGGCGACCGTCGCCAAGAAATGGGCATCACCCACCGTCCGGTCAATCTGACTGCCGGGCAGCGTGTCGTCGCCGGGGTCTATCATGTTCAGAACGTCAATGCCTACGATAGCCGGCTCAAGGAATGGATGCGCCGCTTCCACGGCGTGGCGACCCGTTACTTGGGTAACTATCTGGGCTGGCGGCGACTGATTGAGCGACACGACCGGAATATTTCTCCTGCCGATTTCCTGCGCGCCACCTTGGGTATCGATAGGGTTCAACATGCTATGGGTACATAGCCTAAATAATTGGCACAGGCAATCGATGAGCTTGCACAATTGACGCCACTCTGTAACATTAGTGCAACACTCGTTCTGTACGTTCGCAGCCTGCGGGGTTTGCCATGCCGGTTGGGTAGCACCACCAAGCAGGCAGAATTCGCAGATCAGTCCTTCATTCAACCGGCACCTCCATGGCAACTGAAATCGAACTCAAACTTCAGCTGACCGCCAAGACGGCACGGCAGCTTTCCGTCCATCCGCTGCTGGCCGGCATCAAGCCGCAGGCGCAGCACCTGCTGAACACCTACTACGACACCCCGGCGCTGGACCTGAGCGCGCGCCGGATCGCCCTGCGCTTCCGCAAGAAGGGCTGGCAGTGGCTGCTGACCGTCAAGTCGGCGGCCGCGGTCAGCGGCGGCCTGGCTCTGCGCAACGAGTGGGAAACCCCGGCCAAGCCCGGGCAGTTCGACTTCAGCCATGTCGACGCGCCGGAATTCAAGGCTGCCCTCGACGAGGCCCTGCCACGACTGCAGGCGATCTTCACGACCGACTTCCGCCGCACGACCTGGCGGGTGCCGTTCGGCAAGTCCCTGATCGAGCTGGCGCTGGACCGCGGCAAGATCGAGAGCGGCGGGCGCGCAACGCCCATCTGCGAGATCGAACTCGAACTGATCAGCGGCGACGTCGCCGACATTTTCGCCATCACCCACCAGTTGCAGGAAACGCTGGATCTGCGTCCCGCGGTAGCCAGCAAGGCCGAGCGCGGCTACGCGCTGTTCAACAGCACGCAGGAAAAGCCGTTCCGTGCCAAGGCTGCGGTCCTCGGCGCCTCCATGTCCCCGGTCGCCGCCTTCCGCGCGATCGCCCTGGGCTGCCTCGAGCAGTTCCAGCGCAACGAGCGGGCTNNGGTAGCGGGAAGCGAGGACCCCGAATATGTCCATCAGGCCCGCGTCGCGCTGCGCCGGCTGCGCTCGGCCATCAAGCTCTTCGCCCCGGTTCTGCCACCCGATTTCGTCGCCGCCTATAACCTCGCCTGGCAGACCCTGGGCAGCGCGCTTGGCGAGACCCGCAACTGGGATGTCTTCGTCAGCGAGACGCTGCCGCCGATCCTTGCCGAATTCCCGGGCGACGGCAACGCCCGCCGCCTGCTGGCGGAGGGAATGCGTCGCGCCAAGCGCGCGCGCAGCCTCNNGGCACACCTCGTCGGACTGCCGGACTACTCGCGCCTGATCGTCGAGTTCACCGCCGCGGTNCACGCGTTGCAGGATCAGCAGGGGCCCAACCTGACCAAGTTTGCGTGCAAGCGCCTGCGCAGCCGCGACCGCCAGGCGCGCGCGCTCGCCGAACGCGTGGCCGAGCTGACGCCCGAGGAACGCCACCGCATGCGCATCTGCTTCAAGAAGCTGCGCTACGCCATAGAGTTCTTCGCNCCCCTGCTTTCGCCCAAGCGCCTGCGGCCCAACCTGCTGGCTCTCACCCAGCTCCAGGATGAACTCGGGCTGATCAACGATCAGGTCACCGCCCGGACACTCGTCGAACAGACCCTGGCCGGACGCNNACCCCGGGCCGGTTCTGGCTGGATCGCCGGCCGCCACGACCTGCTGATCCACGAACTGCCGGAAGCGCTCGATACCTGGCTGGCGCAACGGGCTCCCTGGTAACGCTGCCGCCGGTCCACCCGCAGCGTTATTCGAGCGTCGCGATCGCCGGCAGAAAGACCTCGGTCACCAGCACCTGCTGCGCGCCGAGCCGGTGCAGCGAGCGCCGCGCCCAGAGGCAGGGCCCGGCCGCCCCCAGGGTCGCGGCACGCCGATAGAGCCGATCGCGGGAATCGAGCCGCCGAAACTCGATCGCGCCCCGCGTGAACCCGGGATACGAGAAGAGCAGCGAGCCGAGAGAGCGGTTGCCGAGACGCGCCAGCCAGCGCGTGAGACGCCCGCCGGTTGCGGTCGACAGCACGGTATGGGCGAAAATCACCGGTACCCCGTCGCATTCGAGAATGACCTCGCGTACCCGGGCCAGGCGGCGGCGCGGCATTTCGTCAGCCTGCGGCAGGTCCCTGCCATAGCCGAGAAGGCGCACGCGAAAGTCGCGACACGCGCGCTGGCAGCGCGCCGTCAGCGAACCCGGTTCGGTCAGCCACGAACGCAGCGCCGGGTCCAGCCCGCCGCCGGCAGGCCGGGAACGCCATTTTCGCGTTGTCATCACTGCGGCCGCGGCGCCTTGTCGATGCCGTTCAGCCTTGTGCCGGGCTTGATCCCGCGCTGGGCAAACCAGCCCTGGTTCATCTCGAGCGCGTAACGCGCCGGCTTCTTCGCGCAGTGGTTGGATTCGGTCTGCGGCTGCATGTCCTCGATGTTGATGATGACGCCGTCGGCATCCATGAAGGCGACCGACAGCGGGATGTATGTGTTGCGCATCCACATGCAGTGAATGTTCTCGCGGCCGAAGACGAAGAGCATGCCACGCTGCGGCGGCATGACCCGGCGATTCATCAGTCCGACCTGACGATTCTGGTCGTTGGCGGCGACCTCGGCCTCGATGCGATGCATGCCGGCGGTCAGTTCCACCAGCGGCAGCGAATCCTGCGCCCAGGCGGCGCCCAGCGCCAGCCCGCAGAGGGCCCCGGCAATCGTCTTAATCATTGAATCTTCCTCGTAAATCCCTGAAACTACCTTCGACCTGCCGGAATTTTCCCGGCGCCAGACCGTCCAGCTTCACCGCCCCGACCGCGGCGCGCACCAGGCGGAGCACAGGATACCCGATCGCCGCCGTCATCCGCCGGACCTGGCGGTTCCTGCCCTCGGCGATGCGGATTTCCAGCCAGCTCGTCGGGATCGCCGCCCGGTAACGGATCGGCGGGTCGCGCGGCCACAGCCCGGCCGGCTCGTGGATGCGCCGCACCTGTGCCGGTCGGGCGGTGAAGTCGGACAAGGCGATCCCGGCGCGCAGCCGGTCGAGCGCCATCTCGTCCGGCACGCCCTCGACCTGCGCCCAGTAGGTCTTGACCAGCTTGTGCCTGGGGTCGGCGATCCGCGCCTGCAGGCGGCCGTCGTCGGTCAGCACGAGCAGCCCTTCGCTGTCGGCGTCGAGCCNGCCCGGCGACGTGACGCCCTTGACCGGGATGAATTCCGCCAGCCCGCGCCAGCGCCCTTCCGCAGTGAACTGGCTGAGCACGCCGTAGGGCTTGTTGAAGAGGACCAGGGACGGCACGGCGATGGCGGCTATTGGGCGAAGCCGCGATTGTCGCCCATTTCCGGGCGTCGACCGCAACTGGCGGCCGAATGCGCTATCCTGATCGCCTGCTTAGACGCTCCGGACGGCAAGGAAATCCAGCTCGCCTGCCTCCCGCCACGTCGCCACCACAGGAAAGGGCCAGCGCATGTTCAGGATGCCGCGACCTGACACGGGGATCACGGTCGACCCGCCGACCGCGCATTTGCGGTCATCGCGCGCTGCCACCCCGAATTCACGGCCTCAACCCAGCTCGCGGAAGAGCGCGCGGTAGAGGTCGCGTAGCCAGCGGCGCTCCTCGGCGCCGGGCGGCGTATCGCCGTAGCGGGCGCGCTCGAACAGCCAGGTCAGCTCGGCGGCCTGCGGGAGCAGGTGGGGACGGAACTCGGTGGCCTCGGCGAGGAACTCACGGGTATTCGCGGTCGGCCGGCGCGGGCTTTCGCGCAGCGCGAACAGGCGTTCCATCGCGGCGTAATACTGTGCGGCGCCGGCCGTACCCGGCGCGCCGGTGCCGAAGGCCACCAGTCGCAGGTAGTCCAGGCGGGTGCGCGCCCAGGTCACCGCATGTACCTCGCGCAGCAGCCAGGCGAGGGCGGCGAGCAGCGCCAACGCGATCAGCGCGAGCAAGGCGAGCGCGATGGCCTTGCGGTTCTCATTCAGCCATTCGCGCAGGCGGTCGATGAGGTCGTCGATCGCGCGCATGAGCGGCGAGCAGGTCTTGCCGACCCATTCCTCGGCGTCGGCCAGGTGTTCGATCAGGCCGGACTGCCAGCCCGGCATCCCCGGGCGCCGCGCCGCCTCGCGCATCTTCTGCGCATCCGGCCAGCTCCACTGCGGCATCAGCTTCTGTCCGGCGCCGGCTTCCCGGGCCGGCCGCCGCCAGAGCCCTCCCCGCTTCCTCCGGCACCGCCTTGCCCACTTTCACCCTGGCCGGCATCGCCGCCGGGNCTGGCGGCCGGCCCGCCCGAGCTCGCCGGGATCGTTGGTGAAGCCGATGTTGGTCGGCTGTCCCCAGCGCGAGAACAGGTAGGGCCAGCTTGGCTGTGGCGTGACCATGTAGAGGAAGCCGGCGAGGGCGAGGATGAGCGTGGTCGCGGCGGCGATGGCGAGGCCCTGACCGGCCGGATCGGGGTGCCNCAGGCTGGCTTCGCGGATGTCCCGGGCACGCCGGCTGATCTGCTCGGAAACCAGGGTAAACACGACGGCGATGATGTAGGGGACCAGGTAGAAAAGCATCGTCCAGTCGGCGCGCAGATGTGCTGCGGCGAACATCACCATGACGACCGAGACCAGCAGCCCGAAATGCAGCTGGCGGCGCGTGGTAGTCACGCAATTCATCGCCGCCTGCAGGATGCCGAGGATGTATACCCCGGCGCGCGGGAAACCCCAGGTCGGGATGAAGACCAGGACGGTCAGCGCGAAGCCGATCAGCAGGATCATCTTCTGCTGGCCGGTCCCGCTGCCGTCTGCCTGCCCGAGCTGCCGCCAGCCGACAAGCAGGGNTCCACCGAAGACCGCCGCCCAGAACACGATCTCGATGCCGAAGATCCCGTACCTGATGTCGAGGAAGGCATTGCAGGCGAGCGCCAGCATCAGCGACGCGAAGAGCCCGACGTAGGCAGGGAAGTAGGTGAGCGGCGCGCTCATGCGTTGAACAGGCGGACGAGGTCGTCGCGATGGCGAACGTTGAGGCACTGGGCGCCGAGTTCAAGCAACGCGGCGGTCATTTCGGCGGCATCGGCCGGTACGGCGACCAGCGGAGCGCCTTCGGGAGCGAAGCCGGGCGTGTCGAAGACGACGGCGAAGACGTTGAGTTGGCGCGCCCGCAGCGTGGTCAGGGCGCGCAAGGTCTCCTCCCAGTCGGCGGCGTTACCCGAGAGGAAGACGACGACTGTCTCGCCGCGCACGCACTGCGGACCGAGGTCGTCAAGCAGGCGGGCATAGGGGTTGGCGCCGTCGGCGTCGATGACCGCCAGTTCGTCGAGGATGCCCTGGAAATGGCGGTCGCCGACGCCGGNGCAGGCCGTTCTGGGACGCCGGCCGTTGCCGGCGAGGCGCGTGCGGATGCTCTGGCTGGAAGCGAGGCGGGCGATCGACGCGGCGATGCGCACGGCGACCTCGAAGGTGGCGTCGCGCCCGCGGCCGACATTCGCGGATGCCGACTGGTCGACGGCGAGCGTCAGGCAGGCCGAGGCGAGCGGCTCGAACTCGCGCACCATCAGTTCGTTGAGGCGGGCGGTGGTCGGCCAGTGCACATGGCGCGGGTTGTCGCCGCGCCGGTACTCACGCAGCCCGGCGAACTCGGCGGCGCCCGCGCCTTCGGGCAGCAGGTAGCCACCGCGGTGGATCTGGCTCGGCGCGCCGCGTAGCGGCAGGGCGAGGATGTTGAATACCTCGGGGTAGATGGTCAGCGTGCGGAGGCTGTCATCGGCCGTGCGCCGGGCTTCGGCAAGGCCCAGCGGAAAGCTGGAGGCGAGCCCCACCGGCCCGAGATGGTAGAAACCGCGTTTCTCGCACGGGATGCGCGCGGTGAACTGCTGGCGCCTGCGCCCGGGCAGGTAGGCGAGCAGGCCGAGAACCTTGTCGGCGCCACGTCCGTCCGGATCGGCGAGTCCGACGAAGGGCAGTCGGTCGACCAGTTCGACCATGAAGCGCGGGAGCCAGCCCTGGTTGTCGACCTCGATGCGGAATTCGATGACCTGCCCTTCCTCGGCGCGCGTCGGGCCGCTGCGGCTCACCGTGAGCCCGCGCACCAGCCAGCGCGGCCACAGGAAGCCGGTGGCCAGCGTCGCGACGAGCAGGGCGGGAACGAGCCAGACGAACGGCTGGGCGCGGTTGATCGCCGCCAGATAGGCGACCGCGGTCAACGCGGCGAGGACGATGGATTTCCGGTGCCGCCGCAGCCAGTCGGTTTGCGCTTCGGGCGTCACGTTCAGACCGGCGGCGGCAGGCTGTCGAGGACCTCGGCGAGGATGTCGCGCGCCGTGCGGCCGTTGGCGGCGGCGTGCGGGCGGACGATCAGGCGGTGTTCGAGGACGGCACCGGCCATCGCCTTGACGATGTCGGGGGTGACGAATTCACGCCCGCGCAGCAAGGCCATGCCCTGTGACCCGCGCGCCAGTGCCAGCGTGCCACGCGGGCTGACGCCGAGGCGCAAATCCGGATGGCTGCGCGTCGCGGCGCTGATGCGCGCCATGTATTGCGCGACATCGGCGGCCACGTGCACTGCCTTGACCGCCTCGCGCGCGGCAAGGATCTCGGCCTCGCCGACCACCGGCTGCAGCGTGTCGATCGGGTGCGCCAGCGCCTGCGCGGCGAGGATGCGGACTTCCTCGGCCAGGTCGGGATAGCCGACCGGCAAGCGGACGAAGAAGCGATCGAGTTGCGCCTCGGGCAGCGGATGCGTGCCGGCCATGTCGATCGGGTTCTGTGTCGCCAGCACCATGAAGACGGCGGGCAACTCGTAGCCGACGCCGTCGACACTGACGCGGAACTCCTCCATGCATTCGAGCAGCGCCGACTGGGCGCGCGGGGTCGCGCGATTGATCTCGTCGGCGAGCAGGATGTGGGTGAACACCGGGCCCGGACGGAACTCGAAGTCACCGGTCTTCTGGTTGTAGATGGGCACGCCGGTGATGTCGGACGGGAGCAGGTCGGGCGTGCATTGCAGCCGCTTCATGCCGATGTCGAGCGAGCGCGCGAGGGCGCGGGCGAGCATTGTCTTGCCGGTGCCCGGCACATCCTCGAGCAGCACGTGGCCGCGGCAGAGCAGCGCGACGACGGCCAGTTCGATCACCGGCCGCTTGCCGATGATCACCTTCTCGATGTTCGCAATCAGCGATTCGATCGCTTGCATGATGGATTCCATATGAATTTTGCGGGCGTCATTATAACGGACCGCAATCGCCGCCGTTTCCCGTTCGCGGCAACCTGATGCAGCCGCCCCCGCGGCCGCTGGCACGGACACGGCCGAAGGCAGCCGGACCACTGCGCGGTTTTCGCCCATTTCCGGGCGTCGACCGCAACCGGTCAGTGATAGAAGGCGTAGGCGATCAGGATCGCACCGACCAGCCCGACGGCGTCGGCGATCAGCCCGCCGGCCACCGCGTAGCGAGTCCTGGTGATGTTCACGCTGCCGAAATAGACGGCGAGCACGTAGAAGGTGGTCTCGGTCGACCNCTGGATGATCGCCGCCAGCTTGCCCTGGAAGGAATCGACGCCGTAGGTGGTCATCACATCGACCATCAGCCCGCGTGCGCCGCTGCCGGAGAGCGTCTTCATCAGCCCGACCGGCAGCGCCGGGACGAAGTCGTCATTGAGGCCGAGCGCGAGCACGACGCTGCGGATGCCGCCGATCAGATAGTCCATGCAGCCGGTGGTTCGGAACACCGAGATCGCCGCCAGCATGGCGATCAGGTNAGGAATGATCTGCACGGCGACGCCGAAGCCCTCCTTCGCCCCCTCGACGAAGCTCTCGTNGACGTCGATGCCACGCCACGCCGCGACGCCGACGAAGAGCACGATGATCGAGACGATGACGCCGCTGCCGAGCAGCCCGATCATCTGCGCCATCTCCGCCGGCGGCAGCCCGCCCAGCCACCACCAGAGACCGCCCATCAGCGCCGCGAAGCCGGCGAAGAAGGCGAGCACCGGCGCGCATATGAGGTTGATGCGCTGCCAGATCGCCACCGCCACCAGACCGGCGCAGAACGAGACGAAGGTGCCGAGCAAGGTCGGCAGGAAGATGTCGGCGGCGTTGAAGCCGACCAGCCCCTGCTGCATGGCGATGCTCTGGCGGATGGCGATAACCGATGTCGGGATCAGCGTGATCCCCGCCGTGTTGAGGACCAGGAACATGATCATCGGGTCGCTCGCCGTGTCCTTGTGCGGATTGATCTCCTGCAGCTCGCGCATCGCCTTGAGGCCGAGCGGCGTCGCCGCGTTGTCGAGGCCGAGCATGTTGGCGCTGACGTTCATGACGATCGACCCGCCTGCCGGGTGGCCGGGCGGGATGCCGGGAAAGACGCGGCGGAAGAACGGCGCCACCAGCCGGCCAAAGAGCTGGATCAGCCCGCCCTTCTCGCCGACCTTCATGATCCCCAGCCACAGGCTCATGATCCCGACCAGCCCGAGCGAGATGTCGAAGCCGGTTTTGGCGGTGTCGAAGAGCCCGGTCATGACCTTCGAGAACATCGCGAGGTCGCCCTGCAGCGTATGAACGGCAGCGGCGACGAAGCCGACGAGGAAGAAGGCGACCCAGATCCGGTTGAGCATGGTGGATGATGGAAGGCGGAAAGGCCGTCAGTCTATCGGCGCCGCCGGCAACTGTCACCGTAACCGCTGGTCCCCCGCTTCATCGCAAGGCGCGCGGACCGGCTACAGAGCGCACGCCGGCAAGTCCCAGTCCGCACGGCGGCATTCGTATTCCGTCCGCGGCAGCTGGACCAGCAGCGGCGCTGCCGCGCCATCGAGCCAGTCGGCGAGTTCGCGCATGTCGGCCAGCGCCAGGGCCGTACACCNCGCCGTCGGCACGCCCGGCGCCGCCCACACGTGCAGGAAGATACAGGACCCCGCCCCCGGCAGCGGTGGCTCGGCATTGTGGGCGACGACGGCGCCGACCGCATACTGCCCGTCGTCGCGCAGCATGTCCTCGCACGAGGCCCAGTCTGGCCGGGCCACAGCAGACCGGTCGACGATCCGGTTGTAATACCGCGACGCCGGGTCGTCGATCGCCTTGAGCCCGGCCGTCGCCGCCAGGTAGGNGAGGCGCGCGGCACGGGCCAGGGGCCCATCCGGCCCGTCCTCGCCGAACAGCGCCGTGATCGCGAAAACGCCCGCCGGCGACCGGCCGTCACCCTCCCGCTTTCCAGGCCTGGCGCCGCCGGGCGGCGGATGCAAGCCCCGCCCCCACGCCAGCCCCGAGCGTCCGAGGCTGACCGGCAGCGCCGGACCAACGGCTTGCCAAGCCGCGTCGTCATGGTCACGGGCAAAGCGCTGCAGGCGGCCGACGGTGCTCTCCCAGTGCGGCGCGACGACGACCAGCAACTGGCGGGACGCCGCCGCCGGCGAGCGGGATGGGGGTGCGGAAGACATGGGTTCCAATTCTGGCCGATTTTTCCGGTCGACCGCAGCAGATCGTTCGGCGCGCCGGAAATGTCGGCCGTCAGCGCAATGATGAGCCGCTGGCGAAGGCGCTCCCGGCGCCGGCCGGCAGAAGGCAAACGGCCGGTCAGCGAGCGGTCGCCGGGGGCGCAATGCCCGTTGCGCCTGTTCGCCGAAGATACTGACGTCGCAGGGGCGGGACCTGCGCGCCACCTTCGACACTGCGTTGCCCGTAGTCGTCTCGACATCGTGCCCCCTGCCCCGTCGCAGGGCCGGCCCGGCCGTCCCGTCGTCGACCCACCCGTGTTCCATTCCGGCAATGCGTTCACCTGCCCGGTCGGGTCGGAGCGTGCCGCCAGCCGTCGCTAAAGCAGACTTGCGACGAAATCTACACGGTGGTTGACCTAGGTCAATGGCAATAAAGCGCCTAATTATATTAGTAGCGTATGATGCACCTCATGGCGGCGCCCGAACCCGGTTCCGTGCCCTGAATGCGGAACTGCTTCGTGACGACGCCCAGGAAGCCAACAACAGCGCCCAGGAGTCCGCAATGAAAAATTCCCGCTGCCGCGCCGCAGACGTCACGGTTCTGCTCGCCTGCACGACCACATTCGCTTTCGCCTACGACGGCGACTGGAAGCGCGGCCGCATCTATTACCGCAGCGTGTGCACCGCCTGCCACGCCGCCCAGGCCGGCGGCTCGATCGCCCCGAGCGACATGACCAAGGCGCAGTGGCAGGGCTACCTGCAGGCCGACAAGCACGCCAAGGGCAAGGACTCCATGAAGCAGTACCTGAGCCAGGCCTACCGCGCCAGCATCAAGGCGCAAAACAAGGCAGCGGAAAAATTCGCGGATGTCCCCGAGGCAGAACTGTACGAGGACTTGAAGGCCTTCGTGATCAGGGGCGCCAAGGACGGCGACTCGCCAGCCAGCTGCAGCTGACCCGCCGAAAATCTTCTTCATCTTCCCGGTTGACCGTAACCCACGCTGAACTCAGGAGTCCGTCATGAAATCCGTTCGTTTGGTCGCGGCCGCAAGCCTGCTGGCCGCCCTTTTCGCCGCCCCGCTGCCCCAGGTTTCCGTCGCTCTCGCCGCCGACGCCGCCACCATACAGCCGAAGGAAGGCTGGTATACCAAACTGGTCGACAATGCCTTCGTCGCCCGCTACGCCGTGCTGCCCAAGCCGGACGGCGTGCAGATCATCGATTCGCGGCCGACCGCGCGCAAGTTCGATCCGGGCCACATCCCGACCGCGATCAACATCCCGGACACCCAGTTCGAGAAGATGGTCGACCAGTTGCCGGCAGACAAGAACACCCTGCTCATCTTCTACTGCGAAGGCCATGAGTGCATGCTCAGCCACAATTCGGCCTACAAGGCGGAGAAGCTTGGCTACACCAATATCCGCGTCTATGCCGAGGGCTACCCGGAGTGGATCCAGAAGGGCCACATCGGAGCCGTCAGCGTGCCTTACATCAAGAAGCTGCTCGACGAGAAGGCACCGATGGTGTTGATCGACTCGCGCCCGAAGGAGCGCAAGTACGACAAGGGGCACATTCCTGGTGCGATCAGCCTGCCCGATTCCCAGTTCGACAAGCTGGCTGGCGAACGTCTGCCGGCCGACAAGGCCACTCCGCTCTACTTCTACTGCGAGGGCCTGAGTTGCGTGTTGAGCTCGGACTCGGCCGCGAAGGCGGTCAAGCTCGGCTACAAGAAGGTCATGGTCGTTCCCGAAGGCTACCCGCTGTGGGCCAAGCTCTACGGCCCCGGCCCGACGGCCGGCAGCGCCGCGCCCGCAGCAGCGGCTCCCGCCATCCAGCAGGGCAAGGAAAGCGGCACCATCACCGTCGCCTCCTTCGAAAAGATTTTCAAGGAAGCGCCGGACAGCATCCACATCATCGACGTCCGCGACGGCAAGGAATTCGAGACCGGAACCTTCAAGGGTGCCCGCAATGTCCCGATCAATTCGCTGGAAAAGCGCATCGACGAACTGCCGACCGACAAGCCGATCGTCTTCGTGTGCGGCGCCGCCGGACGGAGCGGCGAGGCGGTCGACATGGCCAAGCTGCTCAAGCCGGCCCTGAAGACCTACTTCCTGGATGCCGACATCAAGTGGACGAAGGACGGCAGCTACACCATCGTCGAGAAGAAGTAAGCGGAGCGCGTCATGCTGAAATCGGCACTGCTTGCGGCGTTGACCGCAATCGTCCTCGCCTTGCCCGGAATTTCGGCCCAGGCTGCGGACATGAAGCTGAACACCACGGCGGACCACAGCAAGTTCAAGGAACTGCAGCGTGAATTCACTTCCGGCCCGGACGTGACCAAGGCCTGCCTCGGCTGCCATACCGAAGCCGCATCGCAGATCCACCGCACCAAGCACTGGACCTGGGAGGTCATCAACCCGCTGAACAACCAGAGGCTGGGCAAGAAGAACGTCATCAACAACTACTGCATCTCGACGGCGACGAACCTCGGCGCCTGCGCCACCTGCCACGTCGGTTACGGCTGGGTCAATTCGAGCTTCGACTTCAAGTCGCAGGAGAACGTCGACTGCCTGATCTGCCATGACACCAGCGGCAACTACAAGAAGCTGCCGGGTGGCGGACAGCCGCCGGTCAAGGACACCGAAAACCCGCCGGGATCGGGCAAGATCGTCAAGGCGATCGACCTGACCGCGATCGCCCAGAAGGTCGGCAAGACCAGCCGCGACAGCTGCGGCGCGTGCCACTTCTTCGGCGGCGGCGGCGACGGCGTCAAGCACGGCGACATGGACACCTCGCTCGCGGCGCCGGACAAGGAGGTGGATGTCCACATGGATGCCACCGGCCTCGACTTCACCTGCAGCACCTGCCACAAGGCCCCCGCCCACGACGTCGTCGGCAGCCGCTACATGCCGACCGGGAAGGATTCCGGGGACATGCGCGGCAAGGTCAACAAGTCGAATCCGGCCACCTGCCAGTCCTGCCACGGCCAGACGCCGCACAAGGCCGGCGCACAACCGGCGAAGCTGAACCAGCATACCGACAAGGTGGCCTGCCAGACCTGCCACATCCCGGAGTTCGCCCGCGGCGGCGTGCCGACCAAGATGCACTGGGACTGGTCCACGGCCGGCAAGCTGAGCCCGGAAGGCAAGCCGATGCTGAAAAAGGATGCCAAGGGCCACGTCATCTACGACTCGCGCAAGGGTGACTTCGTGGTCGCCGAAAACGTCAAGCCGGAATACGGCTGGTTCAACGGCGAGGTGACCTACACCCTGCTTGGCGACACCGTCAGCAAGGACAATGGCGTGACGCTGATCAACGCCCTCGGCGGCAGCGCCAGCGACGGACGCTCGCTGATCTGGCCGATGAAGGTCATGCGCGGCAGCCAGCCCTACGACCCGGTCAACAAGACCCTGGTCAAGCCCCACGTGGCCGGCAACGACGACACCGCCTTCTGGAAGAACTTCAACTGGGAAAAGGCCATCACGACCGGCATGCAGGCCGTCAACGCCCCCTTCTCCGGCCAGGTCGACTTCCTTAAGACCGAAATGTACTGGCCGATCACGCACATGGTCGCGCCCAAGGAAAAGGCTCTCGGCTGCGTCGAATGCCACGCCCGCGGCGGGCGCCTGGACAAGATCGAGGGCGTCATCCCCGGTCGCGACGCCAATCGCTGGATCGACCTGATCGGCTGGCTGGCCGCCGGCGGAACCCTGGCCGGCGTGCTACTCCACGGCCTGGTGCGCATCGCGCGCCGCAAGAACTGATCACGAGGCACCCATCATGGAACGCATCTACATCTTCACCCGCTTCGAACGCTTCTGGCACTGGACGCAGGCCCTGCTCATCATCACCATGCTGGTCACCGGCTTCGAGATCCACGGCAGCTACAAGCTCCTCGGCTTCGCGCAGGCCGGCCAGTTGCATACCTCGGCAGCCTGGGCGCTGATCACGCTGTGGGTCTTCGCCATCTTCTGGCACTTCACCACCGGCGAATGGCGCCAGTACATCCCGAGTTTCAAGAACATCGACAAGGTGATCCGCCATTACGCCTGGGGCATCTTCCAGGGCGAACCGCACCCGTTCAACGTCACTCGGGCGCGCAAGCACAACCCGCTGCAGGCCTTCGCCTACCTCGGCGTCAAGCTGCTGATCAACCCGCTGGTGTGGATTTCCGGCCTCGCCTACCTGTACTACAACGAGTTGGGTGCGGCGGGTTTCAATGTCAGCCTGGGCCTGATCGCGACGCTGCACACGATCGGCGCCTTCATGATGCTCTGCTTCCTGATCGCCCACGTATACCTGATCACGACGGGGCACACCGTCGGCGCCCACCTCAAGGCAATGGTCACCGGCTGGGAAGAAGCCGAAGGCGCCACCGCAAAGACGCACTGACCCGCTGCACCGCGGCTTGCCAGCTTGCGTCGCCGCGCTCGCGGGCAAAGCGCTGCAGGCGGCCGGCGCTGCTCTCCCGGTGCGGCGCGACGACGACCAGCAACTGGCGGGACGCCGCCGCCGGCGAGCGGGATGGGGGTGCGGAAGACATGGGTTCCAGTTCTGGCCGATTTTTCCGGTCGACCGCAGCAGATCGTTCGGCGCGCCGGAAATGTCGGCCGTCAGCGCCACGAGGCAGGGGCAGCCCGGAATGCCCGGAACTGGCCCTGCTGTTCAATCTGCCGGCACCCGGAACGCCAAGCTGACGCTTACCTCAGGTCGAAGCGGTCGAGGTTCATCACCTTGTTCCAGGCGGCGACGAAGTCGCGCACGAACTTCTCCTGCGCGTCGTCCTGCGCATAGACCTCGGCCAGCGCGCGCAGCTGCGAATNGGAGCCGAAGATCAGATCCACGCGGGTGCCGGTCCATTTGAGATGGCCCGTCTTGCGGTCGCGTCCTTCGAAGCTATCGCCGGCCTCCGAGGTCGGCGACCAGACCGTACCCATGTCGAGCAGATTGACGAAGAAGTCGTTGCTCAGGACCTGCGGCCGCTGCGTAAACACGCCATGCTGCGACCCGCCCGTGTTGGCGCCGAGGACGCGCAGGCCGCCGACGAGGACCGT
Source organism: Dechloromonas sp. (assembly GCA_013693915.1). Taxonomy (GTDB): domain Bacteria; phylum Pseudomonadota; class Gammaproteobacteria; order Burkholderiales; family Rhodocyclaceae; genus Azonexus. Next base: position 3,270,271 of record CP059264.1, read on the forward strand.
CATTTCGGGAGCGCTCAGGGTCAGGAGCTGGGCCTTGTCGACCAGCATTTCCTCGGCCGGGACGGTGTAGGCCTTCCGCTGGTAATTGCGGAACCCGTCCGCCTCGGGCTCGAGCACGGCGAACGACGCGACGTCGGTCTGCGCCGGCGAGGCGTCGGTGCGACCGGGAGCGAAGGGCACGCTCACGGCGTGGCCCGCCGCCCTGGCCGCGACTTCGACCGCCGCGCCGCCCCNCAGCACGATGAGGTCGGCCAGCGACACCTTCTTGCCGCCACCCTGCGCGCCGTTGAACGCCTTCCCGATGCCTTCGAGCGTCGCCAGCACCCTGGCCAGCTGCGCCGGATCGTTGGCTTCCCAGTCCTTCTGCGGCGCCAGGCGGATGCGGGCGCCATTGGCGCCGCCGCGCATGTCGGAACCGCGGAACGTCGACGCCGAGGCCCAAGCCGTCGCCACCAGTTCGGCGATCGACAGGCCGGAAGCCAGGATCCTCGCCTTGAGGTCGGCGATGTCCGCGGCATCGACCAGCGGGTGATCGACGGGCGGCACCGGGTCCTGCCAGATCAGGTCCTCGGCCGGGACTTCGGGACCGAGGTAGCGGGCCTTGGGCCCCATGTCGCGGTGGGTCAGCTTGAACCAGGCGCGGGCGAAGGCGTCGGCGAAGGCCGCCGGGTCCTGGTGGAAGCGGCGCGCGATCGGCTCGTAGATCGGGTCGAAGCGCAGCGACAGGTCGGCCGTGGTCATCATCGGCGGGTGCTTCTTCGCCGGGTCGTGGGCGTCGGGAATCATGTCCTCGGGCTTGACGTTCTTCGCCACCCATTGCTGGGCGCCGGCCGGGCTCCTGGTCAGCTCCCATTCGTAGCCGAACAGCGTGTCGAAGTAGCCGTTGTCCCAGCGGGTCGGGTTGCGCTTCCACGCGCCCTCGATGCCGCTGGTGGTGGTGTCGCCGCCCTTGCCGCTGCCGAACTCGTTGATCCAGCCCAGGCCCTGCATCTCGATCGGCGCGGCTTCGGGTGCGGGGCCGACCAGCGCCGGGTCGCCGGCGCCGTGCGCCTTGCCGAAGGTGTGTCCGCCGGCGGTGAGGGCCACGGTTTCCTCGTCGCCCATCGCCATGCGGGCGAAGGTCTCGCGCACGTCGCGGCCGGAAGCCACCGGGTCGGGATTGCCGTCCGGGCCTTCGGGGTTCACGTAGATCAGGCCCATCTGCACCGCGGCGAGCGGACTTTCCAGCACCCGGTCGCCGGAATAACGGCTGTTCGGCTTGTCGCTGGTCGCCAGCCATTCCTTCTCGGCCCNCCAGTAGATGTCCTCTTCCGGCTGCCAGATATCGGCGCGGCCGCCGCCGAATCCGAAGGTCCTGAAGCCCATCGACTCCAGCGCGCAGTTGCCGGCGAGGATCATCAGGTCGGCCCAGGAAACCCTGTTGCCGTATTTCTGCTTGATCGGCCACAGCAGACGGCGCGCCTTGTCCAAGTTGCCATTGTCGGGCCAGCTGTTGACCGGCGCGAACCGCTGGTTGCCGGTGCCGCCGCCGCCACGGCCGTCGGCCGTGCGGTAGGTGCCGGCGCTGTGCCAGGCCATGCGGATGAACAGCCCGCCATAGTGACCCCAATCGGCGGGCCACCAGTCCTGCGAGTCGGTCATCAGTGCATGGAGATCCTTCTTCAACGCCGCGTAGTCGAGCTTCTTGAATTCCTCGGCATAGTCGAAACCCGCGTCCATCGGACTGGAGGCCGGGGCGTGCTGGTGCAGGATGTTCAGGTTCAGCTGGTTCGGCCACCAGTCCCGGTTCGAGCGGGCGCCAACCGTCGCCTTGGCGCCGCGCATTCCGGCAAATGGACACTTCTGTTCGTCGCTCATGGTTCTCTCCTTCTCTTCAGGGTGAACGGGGTTCTTCACTATCCAGCATAGCCAACCCGTGTTCCGATTTCCATTGAGTTGGTGCTATGGCGACGATGCGTCGGGACTATCGAAGTGGCGTCGAGCGGTTGTCCTCACACTGATCTCTCGCGCACCTGTCCCGTTTCTCTGGTTCGCGGTTACCGGCCGCGAACACAGCCCCGGCACAAACCGCCTGCCCGTAGGAATCCAGCGCCGCCCCGCCGTATGGCATCGCCGAACACATCACCTGCCCCTCGGAGTCCCGGACGCATTGCCCTGGCCCGGTCCTGACCTGACCGTAACTGTCGGCCATGGCACCGCCGCCGGGAGCATCCGCGCAAACGACTTCCCCGTATGAGTTTCTCGCACACGCGCCGCGGCCGGTGACGACCTCGCCGTCGCTATTCACCATGGCCCCGCCCCGGGAGTGTCCGCGCAAATGACCTGCCCGGACTGATTCCGCGCGCAGTCCCCGCGGCCGGAAACGACCTGCCCGTCGATGTCGACCCGGGCTGTTCCTCCCGGCGGGGCGCAGGTCACCTTACCGTATGAATCCTTCACACAACCCTGTTGGGCAACGGCGGGTCCGGCGATCGCGAGCGACAGGACGAACACGGTGATCAGGAAGCATTGTCCAGACATGAAATTACCCCTCCACGAAGCGATGATCCGGTCCTGTCGCCCTTCTGGCAGTGAAGGCGTCCGCAAGTTGGCGAAGCACCAACTCAGGGCGAAGGCGGCTCGTCCAGCCTTCGCCCCGATGGTAACCCCGTCAGCGCGGCCTTTTCAATCGATCTTGAAGCATTCGCCGGGCCGCGTCCCGGTCGGCGGTCGCCTCCTCCTTCGGTGCGGGGGTCCGTCCGGCCGCGCTGGCCCGCTGGACGCTCCCAAGCCTCGTGCGAGACAGGATTTGGCTGATTTTGCGGGTGCTCGCGGGTCCGGGTGGCACATTGGCAACGCTTGCCGAAAGCCCGGATGCGCGTTCCAATGGCGCCCGATTTCCTTTCCTTCGCCCATGCCCGCCCGGTCGGCACCCACTTGAGAACTAGAACCATGATCACATTCACACCTAGGGTCCAGGTTGGCTAACTTTTCGCGGATTTCGGCGACCAGGGCTTGTGCTCACTTAAACCACCACCGCCTTAACGAGTGGTCACCACGACACGCTTCCAATGGGCGCGCGCGGGCACTCGCAATCTCTATCACCTCATGAGTCTCACGGTTAANCCGGACCCGCAGGCAGGCGCACCCATACCCGTAGTTTACGTTCGTCTTCACCCACTGCCTTGGCTCGAAGTCTGGCCAGTTACCCTCGGCTTGATACCCGCCCTGCACCCCGATCACCCACTCGGCGTCGCGGTCATACAGCCAGGCGTTGGCCGGCGTGGGATTGCTGAACCATCCGCAACGCGTCTCGAATGGTGCGGCCGCAGAGTCAGCCATAACAGGCCGCGCGCTGACGAAGGCTACGATGCCTGGCAGCAGGAAAATAGCAACCACCCATCGGGGCCATACGGGATGTGTGCCAGCCACGCGCCTATCTTCCCGACCAAACTTGCCGTGTAATGGTGCTTGCCGCATGGCCCTGAGCGAACCTACGGTGGCGCTACCGCAAACTCGCAACCACTGCGCTCTCATTCGCAAGCCGCTACACCTACCAGCCGCCCGCCTGCAGCGCTGCCTGGAACTTGATCGCCTCACTCGCGATCTTTCCGGCCTTGTCGGTGCCGTTGATGATCCGCCGCGCTGAGGTAAACTGGGCCGGGTTGGCCGCGCCGGTCGTCGGCAAATGCCGCGCCAGCGTGTGGCGCTGCCCGGCTCTATCGGCGCAGAACCAGCCCTCCTGCATTCCCTTCACCATAATCTTGGCGGCAATGTCGGGGGCCATGGCAAGATCGAGGTTGTCGTTCAGGCGGCCGCCAAGCCCCAACTCGCGATTCACCCTCTCGTAGTTAGCCTTCCAGGTGAGCTGAACATAGCCGCGGCCGTAGAAAGGATAATAGCGCAGGTTCGTGCGCCGCCAGTCCTCGCTAAGCCAGTAGGCCTCGCGCACCGGCTGCATCGTGCCGTTGGTCTCGTGGCAGGCGGTCGCCAGCGCGTAGGCGGTGAAGGAGAGCGGCCAGCCAGCCTCCTTGGCCGCGGCGAGCACCGCCTGCAGGCCCCTCACCTGATCGGGCTTGAGCGCGCTCCCGAGCACTTTGCCCTCGCGCACCGAATCGAAGAAGGCCTTCGGGTTGTCGAGCCCCACGGTGTCAGCCTCTGCGGGCGTTGCAGGCACTGGCTCGGTCACGGCCGGCGTCGCCGCCACCTCGTCCTTTTCTATGCCGAGTTGGTCGAGAAGCGCGTCAATCGCCTTCACTTCTCCGGCGGTGAAGCCCTTGCCGCGCTGAGCGCGGATGGTGTCGAAAATCGGCTTGCGCATCTTCTTCTCCTCATCCCAAGCTAAAAGAGTCCGGCAAAAACCAACGGACTACAATCGGGTTAAAGAACCGATAGCCTCGGAGGTATCCCTGGCCCGCGTTCTTCAATACCATGCTCCCCATTTTTCTGCTCGCCTCTCTTGTGTAGCGCCATGTTGCTTGCCACGCTACCCCGTGTGAGCCCATAGTGGTGCTACCAAAAACTTGAACCTAAAAACCGTAGTTAGCCGATTCCACAAGCATGATTCTCGAGCAAACGGTGAGTTGGTGGAGGGCCGATGCCGGCGAGGGTCTGCTTGAGATGATCGCAAACGCACTGCCAGACCGGTAGGGGATTCAACTGCTCCGCAGCTTGGGCGAACCAGCCCTGAAGCAATGCGGAGACACGCATCAGCGCTGCTCGGGCGTGCTCGAAATGGGCATGTAATCCGGTCAGCGTGATCGTCGTTTGTTCCGCATGTTCGGTTCTTCGCCCTACCGAGGACATCAACCACGGCCGGCTGGTAATCGCCTCACGCCGAGCATCGGGATGAGCCAGGCGCACAAACAGGCTCCACCAGTTGTAAGCGAGCGCGACACCCCGGGCGGCCAACTGGCAGCATGCAGATCATGAGTGGTGAAGCCGCCCCAGCCCCACTGGTTCTTCAGTTCGTCGAAAGCGTTCTCGGCATCGGCCCGGTCACGGTAGAGTTGCCCCAGACTGAGCACCTCGTAATCGGTGTTGGTCACCAGCACGGCATACTCGTAACCAGTGATGCCCTTGCCCGCCTTGCGGTCGGCCTCGACGAAGGCGAGCAGTTGCTGGCCGTTCGCCTCACCCTCAAGCACCATCTCGCCCGTCAGCGCCCGACGCAGCACGACGACACGGCGCTTGCCTTGCCAGCCGGCCAGTTGCAACTCGCCATCCTTGCCTTCCCAACCTTGCCCGGCATCCGTCCAGCCCGACTGGCGAAACAGGCTGCCAATATGGCGCTTCACGTTCTTCGAGAGCTTGAGCTTGAACAGGTATCTGAACATGACGTTCCTGGCGGAACAGAAAAAGGAGGCGCTGAGACTGGTCGCCTGAAGCGGCCGCGCGCTGTGGGTGCCGCTCCGGGCTACGCCCTGCGCGTCATCCACAGCGCAAGAACATCAACCAAATACCTGATCAACATATTTGCACAACTTGACGCACACAACTATCGAGTCACCGGGCGACGTCCCGGTCGGCGGACGACTCCTGCTCCGGGAAGCCCGTCCGGCCGCACTGCCCCGCTGGACGTTCCCGGGGCCGAAAGGGGCGGGATTCGGCTGACTTTCCGGGGCCAGGGGTCCGGGCCACATCGACGCCATGCCACGCTGACGCCGCTTTAAGCCGCTGTTGGCAACAATGGACGAGAACCCGAAGGCACGTTCTAATGGCGCTCGATTTCGTTTCCTTCGCACGTGCCGCATCGGCGCCCATTCGAGAACAAGAACCATGAACACACTGAAACCGAAACTGGCGGCTGCCGTCCTGGCCATGAGCGCCGCCGCCCTTCTGGGGGCATGCGGCAAGCCCGCCGACCCCGTCACCCAGGCCGCCAGGAAGGAAGCCGCCGCCGGTGTGCCGGCCCCGGGCATTGCGGAGGTCAAGGCCATCGCCGAGGAAGGCTTCATCTACGGTCTGCCGCTGGTGATGAACTACGCGGTGATGCACGAATTCGTCATCGACAAGAACTCCGGGCAGTTCAAGGCGCCGTTCAACACCATCGCCAACGAAGCCCGCGTCTTCACCTACAAGGATACCGCCGTCGTCACGCCCAACAGTGACACNCCCTATTCCATGCTCTGGCTCGATCTGCGCGCCGAACCGATGGTCATCTCGGTGCCGGCGGTGGACAAGAAGCGCTACTACTCGGTGCAACTGACAGACGGCAACACCTTCAACTACGGCTACATCGGCAGCCGCGCCACCGGCACCGAGGCGGGCGACTACCTCGTCGTCGGCCCCGACTGGCAGGGCGAAAAGCCGGCCGGGATCAAGCAGGTGTTCCGCTCGACGACGCCTTTCGCCCTGACCATCTTCCGTACCCAGCTCTTCAACGCCGACGACATGCCCAACGTCGAGAAGGTGCAGGCCGGCTACCAGGCCCGGCCGCTCTCCGCCTTCCTCAACCAGCCGGCCCCGCCCGCCGCGCCGAAGATCGACTTCCTGCCGGCGACGACGGCGGGAATCAGGGAGAATTTCTACGCCTATCTCGACGCCGCCCTGCAGTTCGTGCCGGCCACACCCCAGGACAAGGCGATCCGGGAGCGGCTGGCCAGCATCGGCATCGGCCCCGGCAAGAAATTCGAGTTCAAGGAGCTGTCGCTAGAACACAAGGCCGCCATCCTGCTCGCCATGAAGGAAGGCGACGACAAGGTCGATGCCTTCCTCAAGTCGGGCATGAAGGACATCAACGGCTGGAACATCGGTTCGCTGTTCGGCGACGCCGCCTTCTTCAACGGCAACTGGCTGAAACGCGCCGCCGCCGCCAAGGGCGGCATCTACGGCAACGACGCGGTCGAGGCCATGTACCCGATGACCCGTGTCGACGGCACCGGCGCCATGCTCGACGGCAGCAAGCACAACTACACGCTGACCTTCGCCAAGGGCCAGTTGCCGCCGGTCAATGCCTTCTGGTCGGTGACCATGTACGACGGCAAGACGCAACTGCTGATCAAGAACCCGATCGACCGCTACCTGATCAACTCGCCGATGCTGCCGGGCATGAAGAAGAACAAGGACGGTTCGCTGACGCTCTACATCCAGAAGGATTCGCCGGGCAAGGACAAGGAAGCCAACTGGCTGCCGGCGCCGGACGGTGAAATCTACCTCGTCATGCGCCTCTACTGGCCCAAGGACACGCCGCCCTCCATCCTGCCGGCCGGCGAAGGCACCTGGCAGCCGCCGGCGCTCGTGCAGGCCAAGTAAATCCAGCCTGAGCTGAGCGAACCACGAATCGGGGCGAACCAACGCCCCGATTTTTTGCCTGCCGGATTGACTTGCCGCGAAGCGCGGCGCACGCTGTAAATACATACTTCCAAGCACAGGGGGCAAACATGCAAAACACCATCCTCTCCCGCTTCTCCCGGCTGCTGGTCGCAGCCCTTACCATCGTTCTGCTGGCCCCTGCCGTCGCCCTCGCAGCCGACCGCGCGGCACTGGAGCGTGATGCCCGCAATGCCTATCAGAAGCTGGTCGCCAGAGTACCGGCGGCCAAGGCGCTCTCCCGGGAAGCCGACGCCGTGCTCGTGTTTCCCAAGATCATCAAGGCCGGTCTCGTCGTCGGCGGACAATACGGCGACGGCGTTCTCTTCCGCGGCGAAAAGGTCGTCGGCTTCTACAACACCAGCGGCGCCTCGTATGGCCTGCAGGCGGGTGCTCAGGAATACGGCTATGTCATGTTCCTGATGAACGAAAAGGCCGTCCACGCCCTGAGCAGGAACGAAGGCCTCGAAATCGGTGTCGGCCCCAGCGTCGTCGTCGTCGACCAGGGCATGGGCAAAACCATGACCACCACCACCGCCACCGAAGACATCTACGCCTTCATCTTCAGCCAGAAAGGCCTGATGGCCGGCATCGGCCTGCAAGGCAACAAGATTACGCGGATCAACCCGTAACGCGTTTTTGCCCTTTCTGGACGGTCGACCGCAACCGGCAGCAATCGCATCACGCAAATCCAAGAAACACGGCCAGCGCGCGGTTGACCGCCAGCAGACTTTCACTGCTCAGTCGGCCGAACGGTCCGCCGACTTTCTCGCGCGGCACCGTCTGCGCCTTGTCCACCATCACCTGCGACACCTGCCGCAAACCGTTTTCGGCATCCGGCTCGACGGTGATGCGAAACAGCGGGGTCGCGCGCAGTTCGCTGGTAATCGGCAACACAGTCAACGACGGGTGTTCATCGAACAGATCGGACTGAATCACCAGCGCAGGGCGTGGCTTGCCAAACGCCCCTTGCAGCGCGATGGTCACCAGATCACCACGCCTCATTTCCATTCGTCCGTATCGGCAGCCTCACGCAGCCACTCCAAGGTTTCCTTCTCCAGCTGGTCGTCTTGCAACAGGCGGGACTGACGGCGGCACTCCTCGGCAAAGCCGGGGCGGCGGGTGTCCGGCACCCAGATTTGCACCGGGCGCAGGCCGGAAGCGCGCAAACCCGTCCGATGCTTATTCACACGGTCCGCAACACTTGTCGTCATCGTTTCCTCCTGGCTCAAATTCGTTACATGCAACACAATCCTAGACCAGGAATTCGTTACATGCAACGAAAAACTCACCCTGCTGCGCTGAACCTGGCACCGCACCCGATGGTGTGGGGCCGCGCATGCACGCCGCCGATATCGCCGCCTGCACCGGCCTCGGCGCCCACCTGATCGACGGCTCCGTGCCGGCTTCCAGCCAGCACCTGCCCCTCCAAACTGGAACAGGACCGCACCGGCGTCGTCGCCGCGGCGCGCCAAACGGCGCGGGTTTTGGCCAAATCCGGGGTCGACCGCAACCGGCCCCGCAGTCGGCCCTGCCGGCCGTGAGCGCCGCGGGCCGGTGTGTTACGATTGCCGGCGTCATGGTTTCGTTTGGGGCTGGGGGCCGTGGGTCAACCGGAAGAGGAAGCACGGCGCCGCATCGACGCGCTGCTCGTCGCCGCCGGCTGGCAGGTCTGCGACGCTTCCGCCGCCGACATCCACGCCGCGCGGNNGGTCGCGATCCGCGAGTTCCCGCTGGCATCCGGCCACGGCTTCGCCGACTACCTGCTCTACCTCGACGGCAAGGCCGGCGGCGTCATCGAGGCCAAGAAGGAAGGCGCCACGCTCACCGGCGTCGAGGCCCAATCGACGCGCTACGCGCTGGGCCTGCCGGCGGCGCTGCCGGCCTGGCGCCGGCCGCTGCCCTTCCTCTACGAATCGACCGGGCTGGAAACGCACTTCACCAACGGCCTCGATCCCGAGCCGCGCGCCCGCGGCGTGTTCGCGTTCCACCGGCCCGAGACGCTGGCCGAGTGGCTTGCTGCGGCACCGCAGGCCACGGTGCTCAGCAGCGGCGGTCCCGCCGCCCACCGGGCCGAGTTCTCCCCGGTGACCTTCCTCTCCCGCGTCCGCGCCCTGCCGCCGCTGGTCACCGAATGGGGCGACTGCAAGCTCTGGCCCGCCCAGATCACCGCCATTCGCAACCTCGAAGCCAGCCTTGCGCAGAACAGACCGCGTGCGCTGATCCAGATGGCCACCGGCAGCGGCAAGACCTTCACCGCCATCAGCTTCATCTACCGGCTGATCAAGTTCGGCGGCGCGCGGCGCGTGCTGTTCCTCGTTGACCGCGGCAACCTGGGCCGGCAGACCAAGAAGGAGTTCGACCAGTACGTCTCGCCCGTCAACAACTACAAGTTCGGCGAGGAGTACATCGTCCAGCACCTCACGAGCAACAACCTCGACAAGACCGCGCGCGTCTGCATCAGCACCATCCAGCGCATGTTCAGCATGCTCAAGGGCCGCGAGCTGCCGGACGAGGCCGACGAGGAATCCACCGAACGCGTGGAAAACCTGTTCAAGGAACCGGAGCCCATCGACTACAACCCGGCGGTCCCCATCGAGACCTTCGACATCATCGTCACCGACGAGGCGCACCGCAGCATCTACAACCTGTGGCGCCAGGTGTTGGAGTACTTCGACGCCTACCTGATCGGTCTGACCGCCACCCCCAACAAGCAGACCTTCGGCTTCTTCAACCAGAACCTGGTGATGGAGTACGGCCACCCGCAGGCGGTGGCCGACGGCGTGAACGTCAACTACGACGTNCACCGCATCAAGACCGAGGTCACCGAGGCCGGCAGCACCGTGGAAGCCGGCTACTGGCTGCAGGTGCTGGACAAGCCCACCCGCGCCCGGCGCGACTGGCAGCTGGACGACGACTTCGAGTACGCGCCCGAAGAGCTGGACCGCAGCGTGCAGACGCCCGACCAGATCCGCACCATCGCCCGCACGCTGCGCGACAACTGGAAGCGCGACCTTTTCCCACAGCGCGAAGAGCTGCCCAAGACGCTGGTCTTCGCCAAGGACGACAACCACGCCGAGGCCATCGTCGGCATCCTGCGCGAGGAGTGGGGCCGCGGCAACGAGTTCGCGCAGAAGATCACCTACCGCACAACGGGCGACACGCCGGAGGAGCTGATCAAGGCCTTCCGCACCAGCTACTACCCGCGCATCGCCGTCACCGTGGACATGATCGCCACCGGCACCGACATCAAGCCGGTGGAGATCGTCGTCTTCATGCGCAGCGTGAAGAGCCGCAGCTTCTTCGAGCAGATGAAGGGCCGCGGCGTGCGCGTGATCAAGGACGACGACCTGCGCGGCGTGAATCCCGGCGAGCACGTGCACAAGGACCACTTCGTCATCGTCGACTGCGTGGGCGTGTGCGAGCGCGACAAGACCGACAGCCGGCCGATGGACCAGAAGAAGAGCGTGCCGCTGGACGCGCTGCTGCAGGCCGTTGCTCTCGGCAACGTGGAGCCCGAGGTGCTCAGCAGCGTAGCCGTGCGCCTGGCGCGGCTGGACGCCCAGCTCAGCGACGCCGAGCGCGCCAGGGTGGAGGCGGAAGCCGGCGGCCTGGGCCTGAAGGAACTCGCGCGCGGCATCGTGCAGGCGCTGGACCCGCGCGAGGACCGCTCGCCGCAGGAGGCCGAGGCCGCGCTGCGCCACGCGGTCAGGCCACTCTCCAACCCCAACCTGCGCACGCTGATCCTGACGCTCAAGCAGCAGAAGGAACTGGTGATCGACACCGTCACCCAGGACCGCTTGCTCGAAGCCGGCTTCTCCGAGGCTGCGCGCGAGCGCGCGCAGGGCATCGTGCACAGCTTCGAAGCCTTCATAGAAGCTCACCGCGACGAGATCACCGCGCTGCAGATCCTCTACAACCGCCCCACCAGGGCGCCGCTGAAGTTCGACGACCTGAAGGCACTGGCCGATACGCTGCAGGCCCCGCCGCACCTGTGGACCGAAAGCCAGCTCTGGCAGGCCTATGCGGCGCTGGATGCAGCCAAGGTCAAGGGCGCGAGCCGCCGCCGCATCCTGACCGACCTGGTCTCGCTGGTGCGCTACGCGATGCACCAGGAGAACGAGCTGGTGCCCTACCCCGAGCGCGTGGCCGCCAACTTCAGGGCGTGGCTGGCGCAGCAGCAGGCCGCGGGCAACGCGTTCACGGCAGAGCAGCGCTGGTGGCTGGAGAAGATGGCCGAGCACATCGCCAGCAACCTCGGCATCGAGGCCGAGGACTTCGGCTACGCGCCGTTCGACCAGCGCGGCGGGCTGGGTCGGGTGCATCAGCTCTTCGGGGCGGATTTGCCGAAGGTGGTCGAGGAGTTGAATCGGGAGTTGGTGGCGTGATGGAGCTGGGCGGAATCACTGAGCCAAAGATCGACCAGTCGGGGCCACCACCGGCCGGCGAGTTCAATTACATCGACATCAGCAGCGTCGACAACAAGTCGAAGCGCATCGTCGACCCGAAGCGGTTGCCGGTAGAGGGTGCGCCTAGCCGTGCACGACAGAGGCTGCAAGCCGGTGACGTGCTCGTGTCGATGACCCGCCCAAACCTCAACGCAGTGGCTCTGGTACCACCCGAACTGGACGGCTCGATCGGCTCAACCGGCTTTCACGTCCTTCGCGCCCGCGGCAACGTGTCACCGCAGTGGCTTTACTACGGCGTGCAGACGCACCAGTTCGTTGGCGCTATGTCAGAGCTAGTTCAAGGTGCGCTCTATCCAGCGGTGCGTCCGAAGGACATCCGTGCGTTCGACATTGCCTTGCCGGACCTCGACGAGCAGCGCCGCATCGTTGCCGAAATCGAAAAGCAGTTCTCCCGCCTCGACGAAGCCGTCGCCAACCTCAAGCGCGTCAAGGCCAACCTCAAGCGCTACAAGGCCGCCGTCCTCAAAGCCGCAGTCGAAGGCCGACTCGTCCCCGCAGAAGCGGAGCTTGCACTCCGAGAGGGGCGAGCGTTCGAAACTGCTGCTGAGCATCTGGCCCGCTTTCGCGGCGCTCGGGCGGAGGGTCGCCACGGCCGAGTCAGCGGGGAAGCGTGGGGCAACGGTGCGACACCAGACCTTCCTCTCCTCCCGCCGGGATGGTGCTGGTCCAACTTTGAAGCAGTCGCAGACCGCGTGACCGTTGGCCATGTCGGCCCTATGAAGGACGAGTACGTGGCCGAGGGCATTCCGTTCCTTCGATCACAGAATGTGCGTCCTAATCGATACGACTCGGAGGGGCTGAAGTTCATCTCCCCGAATTCCACTCGAAGCTTCAAAAGTCCGCCTTGGAGCCGGGCGATATCCTCGTCGTGCGCTCTGGCAGTGTCGGCGTCGCGTGCGTAGTTCCTGTGTCGCTGCCTGTCGCCAACTGCTCCGATCTCGTGATCATCAAGCGGCCGCGCGGGGTGTTGCCTGGATACGGTGGGTTCTACCTGAATGCCGTCGTCGATTCGCGCATTGCAGCAGGCCGCGTCGGTGTAGCCCTCGCGCACTTCAATACGAAGTCGGTCGCGAAGCTCCCGGTGCCCGTGCCGCCGATGGCAGAGCAGGTCCGTATCGTCTTAGAGGTGGAACGTCGATTGTCGGTAGCTGCGACAGTTGAAGCGGAAGTTGCCCTGAACCTGGAGCGAGCGCGTTCGGCGCGGCAAGCACTTCTACGAACGATGTTCAGTGGCCAAGTTAGCGAGTTGCACGGATGAGCAGATTGGCGCGGTATTACCTTGCCCGAGTCCTAAAGCGAGGAGAACTTACACCGGACAAGGTGGCGCTCGCGATGCGCGAGCCGGTCACGGTCGAGTACCGAGGGACAAGATATAGCTTTATCGACTTTGAAGCCTTTGGCACGCCCGGGCGGGAACGGGGCTACCATGCCACGCTCGCCAAGTACAAGCAGCAAGGCGCAGTCGCGGTCGTTCGGGAAGAGCAGCACGCGTCAGCGGAAGCGGAGATTCCCAATTTGATCGATGCCGCAAGCCCGTTTGTGTACCTACCTGCGTTCGGCGGTCTTGCTTACCGCCACGTGTGGAATATCTTCCCGCGGGAGCAGTTTGAACGCGTGTTTAAGGAACTGATCGAGGAAAAGGACAAGAAGTTCTTCGTTGGATGCGACATCGAGCCGATCACGGACTTGCGCACATTTGTGATGCGCCTATCGAGACTCGATGTAATTACCGAAATGAAGGCAAAGGTTGTTCCACCGAACCCTCTGTTTGGGCCATGCTGGAAATCGCTCAGCGAGTACATGCGGAAGCGAAGACTCGTCGAGGCGGAGATTCGTGAGCAGTCGCAAGGAGGCATCGACACGCAAATCAAGGAGATTGCTTCCGCTGTGCTGGCAGAGCGTGCTGCGTTAGAACTGCCTGCGATGATGGAACCCCTTCTAGATGGTGTGGGGGATGCGGCACTGCTGATGGCCGCCGATGGTTACGGGCACGCGAAGGTCACGGGCCTGGAGGAACGGCGTGAAGTGGTAGTCCGGACGAGCGAGAACCAGAAGAGCTTCATGTTTGATGGTGACCCGAATCCCGCGTTGCTGTTCGAGCAAGCCGAAGGCGTGTTTCGTGGCATCAACGAGGAACGCGGTCTTGAGCATCCATGAAACGAGTTGCGGACGTTCTACGCGCACTATTCCTATCGCCAGAGATCATGACCGCGCTTCTTCCGTTCGTGGCCTACGCCTACGCGCCGGAGGTAGCCGATGCCTTAGCGAAGCCAATGAAAGAGAGCTTGACAGTGGCTCTTGGACCGACTGCGCTGCCGCTCGCCATGCTTGCGTTTAACTACAAGGAGTCGCTTGAACTGTTATCGCCTACTGGAGCAGGCAAGGCCCTCTTGGAGTGGCCCGACTACGCAATGATCAAAGACCGAGTAGTTATCGCGCTTGGCTGGTGTGTCCTTGGCATGATCGCGTGCGGCGTTTGCGGTTGGATGGTCTTGTCTGATGTTGCGCCGCGTATGGCGGTGGCAATCGTCGCTGCCGGCGTTCTGTCGTCGGCGGCCGCTACCGCAACTATTGGACTTGCGCGATTTCGATTGCGCGAGATCCTCGGTGACAAATGACGGCGACCTTTCTCATCCAGAAGCCCTGGAACTACTGCAACGGCCTACGGCTCGGACGGAGCCTCGCCGGTTCGCCGGCACGCGAGTGCGCTGGCGCTTCCGGGAAACCCCGGCTCACCCTGCGCGACGACGGGATGAGCTATGGCGACTATGTCGAGCAACTCACCTACCTGCTGTTCCTCAAGATGACCGACGAGCGCAGCCGCCCGCCGCACAACCAACCGAGCCCCATCCCAGCGTCCTACGCCTGGCCCGCGCTGCACATGTCTGGGGCCTGATCAGATGACGACCCGAAAGACCAGCAGCAAGTTGGCCGAGGACGACTCGGCCGGCAACGCGCTGATCGCCGACATCCGCCGCCTCGTTGCCGATGCGCGGTCGCATGTGGCCGCAACGGCCAATGCAACGCTGACGCTGCTCTACTGGCGTATAGGGCACCGCATTCGTGCCGACGTGCTTGCCGGCGACCGCGCNCCCTATGGCGAGCAGATTGTCGTCACGCTGTCGCGACAATTGGAGGCCGAGTACGGCAGCAGCTTTGGCGAGAAGAACCTGCGGCGGATGATCCAGTTTGCGCAGGTCTTCCCCGACGAGAAGATCGTCGTATCGCTGATACGAGAATTGAGCTGGACGCACTTCCTCGCCCTGCTGCCGCTGAAGGAGTCGCTGCAACGCGAGTTCTACGCCGAGATGTGTCGCGCCCAACGCTGGAGCGTGCGCACCCTGCGGGACAAGATCGGCGGCATGCTCTACGAGCGCACGACGCTGTCGCGCAAGCCAGCCGATCTGGCGCGCATGGAGCTGGCCGCGCTGCGTGACGAAGACCGCGTCTCCACCGATCTGGTGCTGCGCGATCCCTACCTGCTCGACTTCCTGGGGCTGAAGGACACCTATCAGGAGAAGGACCTCGAGGCCGCCATCCTGCGTGAGATGGAGCACTTCATCCTGGAGCTGGGCAGCGGCTTCGCGTTTCTGGCCCGGCAGAAGCGCATCACGGTCGACGACGAGGACTTCTACCTCGACCTGCTCTTCTACCAGCGCGACCTGCGGCGGCTTGTGGTGGTGGAACTCAAGCTCGACCGCTTTCGCCCCGAGCACAAGGGCCAGATGGAGCTGTACCTGCGCTGGCTGGACAAGCATGAGCGCAAGGCGGGCGAGGAGTCGCCCATCGGCATCATCCTTTGTACCGGCAAGGACCGCGGGCGCATCGAACTCCTGGAGATCGACAAGACCGGCATCCATGTTGCCGAGTACCTCACCGTGCTGCCGCCCAAGGACGTGCTGCAACGCAAGCTGCAGGAAGCCGCAGCCGCGTCGCGGGCGCACATCGAGAGCCAGCGCACCGACGACGAATGAACACCTCCACCCTCATCCAGAAGTTCTGGAACTACTGCAACGGCCCACGGCTCGGACGGAGCCTCGCCCGTTCGCCGGCACGCGAGCACGCAGGTGCTCGCGGGAAACCCCGGCTCACCCTGTGCGACGACGACAAATGAACTCCGCGACTTTGGTTCAGAAACTGTGGAATTACTGCAACGTCCTGCGCGACGACGGCATGAGCTACGGCGACTATGTCGAGCAGCTCACCTACCTGCTGTTCCTGAAGATGGCGGACGAGCGCAGCCGGCCGCCGTACCACCAGCCCAGCCCCATCCCCGCGGCCTACTCCTGGCCCGCGCTGCTCGCCAGGGACGGCGATGCGCTGTTCGACCACTACCGGCACACGCTGGAAGAGCTGGGCAGGCAGCCGGGCACGCTGGCGCTGATCTTCGGCAAGGCGCAGAACAAGTTCCAGGACCCGGCCAAGCTGCGGCGCGTGATCGTCGACCTGATCGACGCCGAGAACTGGTCGGCGATGGGCGCCGACGTCAAGGGCGACGCCTACGAGGGCCTGCTGGAGAAGAACGCGCAGGACACCAAATCCGGCGCCGGCCAGTACTTCACGCCGCGCGCGCTGATCCAGGCCATGGTGGACTGCATCGCGCCCCGCCCCGGCGAACTGATCTGCGACCCGGCCTGCGGCACCGGCGGCTTTCTGTTCAGCGCGCACCACTACCTCACCCAGCACTACCCCAACCTCACCCGCGACGAGAAGCGCCACCTCAAGGAAGGCGCCTTCCGCGGCTGGGAGCTGGTGCAGGCCACCGCGCGCGTGTGCGCGATGAACCTGATGCTGCACGGCATCGGCTCGGAGAAGAGCGTGCCCGTCAAGGTGGCCGACGCGCTGGCGGCCGACCCCGGCGAGCGCTTCGACGTGGTGCTGGCCAATCCGCCCTTCGGCAAGAAGAGCAGCACGATGATCGTCGGCGAGGACGGCAGGTCCTCCACGGAGAAAGACATCGTCGAGCGCGACGACTTCTGGGCCACCACCAGCAACAAGCAGCTCAACTTCGTGCAGCACATCAAGACGCTGCTCAAGCCCCACGGCCGCGCCGCCGTGGTGGTGCCCGACAACGTGCTGTTCGAAGGCGGCGCCGGCGAGACCATCCGAAGGAAGCTGATGCACGAGTGCGACGTGCACNNCCTGCTGCGCCTGCCGACCGGCCTGTTCTACGCGCAGGGCGTGAAGGCCAACGTGATCTTCTTCGACAAGAAGCCGGCCAGCGAGACGCCGTGGACGCGCAAGCTCTGGATTTACGACCTGCGCACCAACAAGCATTTCACGCTGAAGACCAACCCGCTGAAGCGCGAAGACCTCGACGAATTCGTCCGCCTTTACAACCCGGCCAACCGCCACGACCGCCGGACGACATGGGCCGAGGACACCCCGGACGGCCGCTGGCGCGCTTTTGGCCTTGCGGAACTGGTCAACCGCGACAAGGCCAGCCTGGACATCTTCTGGCTCAAGGACG
Organism: Dechloromonas sp.; assembly: GCA_013693915.1. GTDB lineage: Bacteria > Pseudomonadota > Gammaproteobacteria > Burkholderiales > Rhodocyclaceae > Azonexus. The sequence goes on from CP059264.1 coordinate 3,287,500, forward strand.
ACTCGCTGGCCGACTCCGACAACCTGCCGCCACCGGAGGTGATCGCCCAGGAGATCGTGGCCGACCTGGAGGCGGCGCTGGAGCAGTTCCGCCTGATCGCCGGCGACCTGGGGCCGGGCGACGCGGAGGGATGAGATGCCTTGCCGCCGCGCAATCAGGCCGCTGCCTTGACTGCCTCCGGATTCTGCGACGCTATGCGCAGCAGGGTTTTTGCAGCTCCGGAGGGCTCCCGCCGCCCCTGCTCCCAATCCTGCAGAGTACGTACCGAAACGCCGAGCAACTTGGCGAACTCGCCCTGCGACATGCCGACACGGTTGCGCGCCTCGGTTGCGGCCGAAACCTCCACGGCAGTTACCCGCGCCGCCTTGCCAGCCTTCATCTGGCGAACGGATGCCAGCAGATCGTTCTGAAACTGTTCCATTTCCTTATCCACGTTCCACCTCGTCCTTCACCAAGTTCCCGATCGCCCGGACTCCGTCAGTGGCTCGTCCCCTCCGACTTGCTGATCTTGTTCCAGACGTTGTACTTGCCGACCGGCTTCTTCATCGGCAGGCGCTTCACTTCCTTGAGCGTCTGCGCGTCGTAGACGATCAGCGCGCCGTCCATCTCCCACAGGCTGGCCAGGACGTATTTGCCGTCTTTCGTGAATTCGACGTGGGCGAAGGTCTTGCCCGGCTCGGGCTTCAGTTCGGCGACGATCTCCAGCGTCTGCTTGTCGATGACCTGCATGGTGTCCTTGAATTCCTTGCTCATCATCGAGTCGGTCCACGCGTAGCGGCTGTTCTCGTGGCTGCGCATGAAGAAGCCGGGGCCGCGGGTCCTGATCTGCTTGATCGTCTTCCAGTCGGCCATGTCGATGATGCTGATCAGCCCTTCGTTGAGGTTGGGGGTCGCCATGACCGTGCGCTCCTTGCCGGAAGCATCCTTCCACTTCCAGCTGATGCCTGAGCCGAGGTGCGGCATGCCGGGCAACTCGAGGTCGGCGATCTTCTTGCGCGCGTCGAGGTTGACCACCTGGCCGCTGACCGCGCTCTTGGCGTCGTTGCGCGAGGCGCCCATGACCTCGTGGTAGTCCTGCGTGAAATAGAAGTCGTCGAGGTAGTCGTCGAGCTGGCTGCGTTGCGGGTTGAGGAAGCCCGGGATGAAACTGCCCTCGCGGTACTTGAAGTCGTGGATCATGCCGGCCGGGATTTCCGGCGCCTTCGGGTTGTACGAAACCTCCCACACTTCCTTGACGTCCTTCAGCGCGGCGACGAAGCTCTGGCGCGGTGACGCATCGTNGACCGCGGAAACGCGCGAGGTCACCTTGCCGTCCTTGTCGGCGACCGGCAGGATCTTCTTGAGGTTGAGGTCGGCGTCGAGGATGACCAGGGTGTGCGGCAGGTAGTTGGCCACCGCCACCCACTTGCCGTCGCCGGAGACCGCGGCGTTGCGCGTGTTGATGCCGGCACGCACCTCGGCGATGACCTTGAGGTTCCACAGGTCGAACTTGGTGATCCAGCCGTCGCGCGAGGCGAAATAGACGAAGCGCCCGTCCGGACTGAACTTGGGCCCGCCGTGCAGCGCGAAGCGCGACTGGAAGCGGTGGATACGCTCGAGCCTGTCGCCGTCGAGGATGGAAACGTGGTGGTCGCCGGTCTCGACGACGACGAAGAGGCTGAGCGGGTCGGCCTTGAAGACCGGCCTGGCGGGAAGCGGTTGCGCCTCGTGAACGATGCGCGAGGCGACGATCTCCTTCTCGCCCCATACCGGCATCGGGACGATCGGCTTGTACGCGAATTCGACCAGCGCCTTGACCTCGTCTTCACCCAGGAGCTGGCCGAAGGGAGGCATCTGCGTCGCCGGGCGCCCCTCGCGGATGACTTTCTCGGCCTCCGCCTTCCTGAGCCGCGCCAGGTTCTCCGGGATCAGTGCCGGGCCGATGCCGCCCAGGCGGTCGGCGCCGTGGCAGGACGCGCAGTGCTGCTGGTAGGCGGCCGGCGAGTCCGCCGCCTGGGCCAGTTCGGCCATCGTGAGCCGCGAGCAGACGGCAAGGGCCGCCGNGGATCAGGACATTCCATTTCATGATGCGATCTCTTCGTCGGTAAGGTAGCAGCCGGGATCCTCGGCCCACGGGTTGCCGGTCAGTTGCTGGGCGCGGACGCGGGTGTTGCCGTTGCAGATCTCGAGGTAGGCACAGGTTCCGCAGCGGCCCTGTACCGCCCGCGGATACTGCTTGAGGCCGGCCATCAGCGGATCGGAAACATCCGGCCATATCTCCGAGAACGGCCGCTCCTTGACGTTGCCCAGCGTGTAATGCCACCACATGGTGTCCGGATGGACATTGCCGAGGTTGTCGATGTTGGCGACATTGACGCCGGAGGAGTTGCCGCCCCACTGCCGCAACTTGGCCTCAACGTGCGCCGCCCGCTCCGGAAAGCGGCGACGGACCCAGTGCAGGAAATAGACGCCGTCGGCGTCGTTGTTGCCGGTGGTGAATTCCTTCTCCAGCCCGCGCTGGTTGTACTCCCAGCAGGTGTCGAAGAGCAGGTCCATGGCCTGCCGGGTGAGTTGGTATTGCGCGTCGTCCTTGCGGTTCTTGTTGCCGCGTCCGGCGTAGTTGAGGTGCGAGAAGTAGAAGCGGTCGATGCCCTCCTCCTCGACCAGCTTCAGGAGCCCGGGCAGGTCGTGGGCGTTGTCCTGGGTCATCGTGAAGCGCACGCCGATCTTGAGGCCGAGGTCGCGGCAAAGGCGAATGCCTTTCAGCGACGCCGTGAAGGCGCCGTCGAGGCGCCGGAACTTGTCGTGCGTGGCGCCGAGCCCGTCGAGCGAGACGCCGACGTAATTGAAGTCGCACTCGGCGATGCGGTCGATGTTGCCTTCGTCGATCAGCGTGCCGTTCGACGACAGGCCGACGTAGAAGCCCTTCGCCTTGGCCCGCCTGGCGATGTCGAAGATGTCCAGGCGCAGCAGCGGCTCGCCGCCGGACAGGATCAGCACCGGGACGCGGAAGGCCTTGAGGTCGTCCATCACCGTGTACACCTGCTCGGTGGTCAGTTCGCCCGGGAAATCGGTGTCGGCCGAGATCGAGTAGCAGTGCTTGCAGGTGAGGTTGCAGCGCCGGATCAGGTTCCAGATCACCACCGGGCCCGGCGGGTTGCGCTTCGGGCCGAGAGCTGTCGGGGAGACGATTTCCTGCATGTACTGCGAAATGCGGAACATGGATTTCCTTGTTCGTGGACTGGACGTATTCAAAGGCAGGCAGACCGGCAACGCATTGACGTGAGTCAATCCCGGGAAGGATGGGCGGTGTGTCGGCTTCACTGCCCTTGCGCTATACTCGCACGATGACTCAGATCGCCCAATCCGTCGCCGGCAACGAACCGGCACTGCCCAGCCACTGGGCTGCCGAAGTCGAGGACTTGCTGGCGGCTGGCGAAAGGATCCAGGCCTGGCTGGAAATCGACCTGGACTCCCGACTGCAGTTCGCCACCGGGCTGCTCATCGTCACTGACCGCCGCCTGCTGGCGCGCGCTCCCGGCGATGGCGGGTGGCAGGACTGGGCTTTGCGCGCCGGCCTGGCGCTGAACCACCACGACCATGCCGGTGTCGGCACGCTCGAACTGGTCGACGCGAAGGGCCGGCTGGCCGCCTGGCGCTACACGCTGGCCAGAAACCTCGCCGCGCTGCGCATGATTGCCGAATTCGACCTGCATCGCGACAGCCTGGACAGCGGCCGGCCGGTGTCGCGGTCGACCGACGATGTCTGCCCGAAATGCAAGGCACCGCTCCCGCCCGGCGAAGACGAATGCCCGATCTGCAACCGCGAGGCGACCGAGGCGCCGTCGACCTGGACGCTGTTTCGCCTCTGGCGCTTCGCCCACCCCTACCGCTGGCAACTGTTCAGCGGCTTCGCGCTCACGCTGGCGGCCACCGCCGCGACGCTGGTCCCGCCCTACCTGACCATGCCGCTGATGGACAACGTGCTGATCCCGTTCCAGAACGGCCAGCCGATCGACTGGCCGCTGGTCGGCCTCTATCTCGGCGGCCTGCTCGGCTCCGCGCTGCTCGCCTGGCTGCTCGGCTGGCTGCGCACCTACATTCTGGCTCTCGTATCGGAGCGCATCGGCCGCGACCTGCGCACGAGCACCTACGAGCACCTGCTCGGCCTGTCGCTCGAATACTTCGGCGGCAAGCGCACCGGCGACCTGATGGCGCGCATCGGCAGCGAGACCGACCGCATCAACGTCTTCCTGTCGCTCGACCTGCTCAACTTCGCGACCGACGTGCTGATGATCGCGATGACCGCTGTCATCCTGTTCTCGATCAATCCGTGGCTGGCGCTGGTCACGCTCATCCCGTTGCCGATCATTGGCTGGATGATCCATTACGTGCGCGAGAAGCTGCGCACCGGCTTCGAGAAGATTGACCGCGTCTGGGCCGAGGTGACCAACGTCCTCGCCGACACCATCCCCGGCATCCGCGTCGTCAAGGCCTTCGCCCAGGAGAAGCGCGAAGCCGAGCGCTTCCGCGCCGCCAACGAACACAACCTGGCGATGAACGACAAGCTGAACAAGACCTGGTCGCTGTTCTCGCCCACCGTCACGCTGCTGACCGAGATCGGCCTGCTCGTCGTCTGGGCATTCGGCATCTGGCAGATTTCGAAAAGCGAGATCACGGTCGGCGTGCTCACCGCCTTCCTCGCCTACATCGGCCGCTTCTATACCCGGCTGGACTCGATGAGCCGCATCGTCTCGGCCACCCAGCGCGCCGCTTCCAGCACCAAGCGCATCTTCGACATCCTCGACCATGTCTCCAGCGTTCCGGAACCCGCCAGGCCGGTGCACCTGACCAAGGTGACCGGCCAGATCGAGTTGAAGAAGGCCAGCTTCCGCTACGGTACCCGCGCCGTGACCCGCGACGTCGACCTCGTCATCCATCCCGGCGAAATGATCGGCCTGGTCGGCCATTCCGGCTCCGGCAAATCGACGCTGGTCAACCTGATCTGCCGCTTCTACGACGTCACCGAAGGCGCCGTCTTCATCGACGGCGTCGATGTCCGCTCGGTGCCGGTCGCCGAGTTCCGCCGCCACATCGGCCTCGTGCTGCAGGAGCCGTTCCTCTTCTTCGGCACCATCGCCGAGAACATCGCCTACGGCAAGCCGGGTGCGACGCGCGCCGAGATCATCGCGGCCGCCCGCGCCGCCCATGCCCACGAGTTCATCCTGCGCCTGGCGCACGGCTACGACTCTCTGGTCGGCGAGCGCGGCCAGGGTCTCTCCGGCGGCGAGCGCCAGCGCATCTCGATCGCCCGCGCCCTGCTCATCGATCCGAAGATCCTGATCCTCGACGAAGCGACGTCGTCGGTCGACACCGAAACCGAGAAGGAAATCCAGAAGGCACTCGACAACCTGGTGCGCGGGCGCACGACGATCGCCATCGCCCACCGCCTGTCGACGCTGCGCAAGGCCGACCGGCTGGTCGTCATGGATCGCGGCCGCCTCGTCGAACTGGGCAACCACGACGAACTGATGGCCGCCGAAGGCCACTACTACAAGCTGTACATGGCGCAGGCGCGCAACGTCGATGCCGAGGAACTCTTGCCGCGCGCGCCCGACCTGTCCAAAGTCCACCTCGAGTAGCCCGATGGTCAACGTCAATTTCCAACTTGAGCGCAACAACTACGGTCAACTCGTCCTGACCGGCCAGAACGGCGAGCGCCACGCCGGCGTCGTTCCCGTGCGCACCTTCCCGATCGGCGCTCCCGACGACGGCATCGCGCTGGTCAATGCCGAAGGCCACGAAGTCGGCTGGGTTGACCGCATCGCCGACCTGCCGCCGGAAATCGGCCGGCTGATCGAGGAAGAACTGGCGAGCCGCGACTTCATGCCGGAAATCGAGAAGATTCTCGAGGTTTCCAGCTTTGTCTGTCCGAGCACCTGGCAGGTTGCCACCAACCGCGGCAGGGCGGCCCTGATCCTCAAGGGCGAGGAGGACATCCGGCGGCTGTCGCAGACCCGCCTGCTGATCGCCGACACCCATGGCATCCAGTTCCTGGTGCGCGACATCGGCACCCTCGACCGGCACAGCCGCAAGCTGCTTGATCGCTTCCTGTAATCCCGGCGTGTAACAAGTCTTGCCAGGACATGACATTTTTTGACAGGCGTCAGCCTAGGCCCCGGCGAATGCGTTGATAATCATTCATTGCCTCGACAATCCTTTTATTGCGGAACGGACCTGGACGGACCAAGCATGAAGAAGAAAGACATCATCATCAGGGACATCATTCCCCTGCGCGGCCCGAACATGTGGACCTACCGGCCGGTGCTCGAAGCCTGGGTCGACATCGGCGAACTGGAAGAGTATCCGTCGAACAAGATTCCCGGCTTTTACGAGCGCCTTTCGGCCTGGCTACCGTCGCTGGTCGAGCATCGCTGCAACTACGGCGAGCGTGGCGGCTTCCTGCGTCGCGTCGAGGAGGGTACCTGGGCCGGACACATCCTCGAACACGTCACGCTCGAACTGCAGAATCTGGCCGGACTCCCCGGCGGTTTCGGCAAGGCCCGCGAGACTTCGGAACGCGGGGTCNNGGTCGTCGTCCGCGCCTGGCACGAGGAGGTCACCCGCACCGCGCTGCACATGGCGCGCGACCTGATCATGGCGGCCATCGAGGACAGGCCCTTCGACGTCGCTGCCACCATCGAGGAACTGGGCGACATGGTCGATTCCAAGTGTCTCGGGCCGTCGACCGCGAGCATCGTCGATGCCGCCGACGACCGTGACATTCCGGCCATCCGCCTGCTCGCCGACGGCAACCTCGTCCAGATCGGCTACGGTGCCGCGATGCGCCGCATCTGGACGGCCGAGACCGACCGCACCAGCGCCATCGCCGAAACGATCTCGCGCGACAAGGATCTGACCAAGGAACTCATCTCGTCGTGCGGCGTGCCGATTCCCGAAGGCCGCGAGGTCACCAGCGCCGCCGATGCCTGGGAGGCGGCCGAGGAGATCGGGCTGCCGGTCTGCGTCAAGCCGCGCGACGGCAACCACGGCCGGGGCGTGTTCATCGACGTCAAGACCCGCGAGGAAGTCGAGAAGGCCTATGCCGTAGCGCTCGATGAAGGCACCGCAGTCCTCGTCGAACGCTCGATTCCCGGCACCGAGCATCGGCTGCTGGTGATCGGCGGCAAGCTGGCGGCCGCCAATCGCGGCGACATGATCACCGTGACCGGCGATGGCAAATCGACCGTCAATGAGCTGATCGCCACCCAGATCAACACCGATCCGCGCCGTGGCCACTCCGAACTGCATCCGCTGTCGATCATCCACATCGACTCGGCGGCGCGCATGGAACTCTCGCGCCAGGGGCTCGAACCGGATTCCGTTCCGGCCACGGGACGCAATGTCCTGATCCAGCGCAACGCCAACCATGCGTTCGATGTCACCGACGAGGTCCATCCGGAAACCGCCGCCCTAGCCTGCCTCGCCGCGCGTATCGTCGGCCTCGATATCGCCGGCATCGACCTCGTCTGCCAGGATATCTCCCGACCCCTCGGCGAACAGGGCGGCGCGATCGTCGAGGTAAACGCCGGCCCCAGCCTGCTGATGCACCTGCGTCCCGGCGTCGGCAAGCCGCGCCCGGTCGGCAAGGCGATCATTGACAGCCTGTTTGCCGANAGGGAAAGCGGCCGCATTCCGGTCGTCGGCATCACCGGAACGCATGGCAAGACCGCCGTCGCCAGGCTGCTGGCCCACCTGATCCACCTCTCCGGCAGGCGCGTCGGACTGGCCTGCAGCGACGGCCTGCATATCGACCGGCGCCATGTCCAGAAGTCGGACGGCGTCAACTGGGCATCGGGCCACCGCCTGCTGCTCAATCCCGCGGTCGAGGCGGCGGTGATCGAGAACGGCGGACGCACGATCCTCGGCGAGGGACTGGCCTACGACCGCTGCCAGGTGGGCATCGTCACCAATATCGACCCGGCGGCGGAAGACCTCGGGCGCTGGGATGTCCACCCGAGTGGCGGCGAGTACTTCACGACTTACCGCAACGCCTACCGCACGCAGGTCGATGTCGTCCTGCGTGACGGTTGCTCGGTGCTCAATGCCGGCGACGAGATCGTCGCCAGCCTGGCCGAACTGTCGGACGGCGAGGTCATCTTNTTCGCCGCCGATCCGGCCTGCCCGGTCATGGCGGAACAGATAGCAGCCGGCAGGCGTGGCGTCTTCGTGCGCGACGCCCGCATTATACTGGCTACCGGCAGCGAGGAAATCCGTCTCTGCCGCCTCGGGGACGTGCCAATGATCGGCAGGCAGAAGGATCCGGCCACGGTCGCCAATGTGCTCGCCGCCGTCGCCGCCGGCTGGGCACTGGGGCTGACCAGGGAAGTGATCGTCACCGGGGTCAAGACCTTCGGTCTCGAACTGCCCGACCCCGCCGCCCTGTTGCCGCAGGGCGCCAGACGGTCGCCCCAGGCGACTTTCCGGAACTAGCCAGCATTAGCAAGGAAGAGTTTTCATGGACGTTTCCCGTATTCGTGCCCTGCGCGGCCCCAATCTGTGGAGCCGGCACACGGCGATCCAGGCCATCGTCACCTGCGAGGGTGCCGAATGCGCAATCGCCGAACTGCCCGGCTTCGAAGCCCGCCTGCGCGACCGCTTCCCCGAGCTCGGCGACCTGATCCCCGCCGACCACCTCGACACCGTTTCGATGGCGCATGCGCTGGAATTCGCCGCACTCGGTCTGCAGGCGCAGGCCGGCTGTCCCGTTACCTTCAGCCGCACGGCGCAGGCGGTCGATACCGGCATCTATCAGGTGGTCGTCGAATACACGGAGGAAGACGTCGGCCGCATGGCCTTCGACCTTGCCGAACAATTGTGCAACGCGGCACTGAACGACGAGCCCTTCGATCTTGACAGCGCACTCGGGCAACTGCGCGAGCTGGACGAAGACATCCGTCTCGGCCCATCCACCGGCGCCATCGTTTCCGCCGCCGTGGCGCGCGGCATTCCCTACCGCCGCCTGACGCAGGGCAGCCTCGTGCAATTCGGCTGGGGCAGCAAGCAGAAGCGGATCCAGGCGGCGGAAACCAGCTTCACCAGCGCCATCGCCGAATCGATCGCCCAGGACAAGGAACTGACCAAGATGCTTCTCGACGCCGCCGGGGTCGCCGTGCCGAAAGGCCGCCCGGTCGAGGACGAGGATGACGCCTGGGCCGCCGCNCAGGAAATCGGCTTTCCGGTCGTCGTCAAGCCGCGGGACGGCAACCAGGGCAAGGGCATTTCGGTCAACCTGACGAGCGAGGAGCAGGTGCGCCACGCCTACCGCGTCGCCATCGAGTTTCGCGACGACATCCTCGTCGAGAAGTACCTCCCCGGCCACGATTACCGGCTGCTGGTCATCGGCGACAAGCTGATCGCCGCGGCCCGCCGCGACCCGCCGCTGGTCATCGGCGACGGCGTCCACAACGTCCGCCAGCTCGTGGACCAGGTCAACCGCGATCCCCGGCGCAGCGATGGCCATGCCACCTCGCTGACCAAGATCCGCTTCGACGACGTGGCCATCGCCCGTCTCGCCCTGCAGGGCTACACCGCCGACTCCGTTCCGCCACGCGGCGCCCGCGTCATCCTGCGCAACAATGCCAACCTGTCCACCGGCGGGACGGCAACCGACGTCACCGACGATGTGCANCCCGAACTTGCCGCCAGCGCCATCGCGGCGGCCCAGACGGTCGGCCTCGACATATGCGGCATCGACATCGTCTGCGACACGATGCTCAAGCCGCTCGAGGAACAAAGCGGCGGCGTCGTCGAAGTCAATGCCGCACCCGGCCTGCGCATGCACCTGGACCCGTCGTTCGGCAAGGGTCGCGCGGTTGGCGAGGCGATCGTGAACATGATGTTCGCTCCCGGCGAAGATGCCCGCATACCGGTCGTTGCAATCACCGGCACCAATGGCAAGACGACTACCAGCCGCCTGATCGGCCGCATCTTCGAGAGCAAGGGCCTGCGCGTGGGAATGACGAGCACCGACGGCATCTACATCCAGGGAAAGCGTACCGATGATGGCGACTGCTCCGGCCCGAAGAGCGCCCGCAATGTCCTGCTGCACCCGGACGTCGACGCCGCGGTCTTCGAGACCGCCCGTGGCGGCGTGCTGCGCGAAGGACTCGGCTTCGACATGTGCGACGTCGCCGTGGTCACCAACATCGGCGTCGGCGATCATCTAGGCCTCAACTTCATCACGACGGTTGATGAACTGGCCGTCATCAAACGCGTCATCGTCGAAAACGTCGCGCCCAATGGCACTGCCGTGCTCAATGCCGCCGACCCGATCGTCGTCGCCATGGCGCAGCATTGCCCTGGTTCGGTCATCTTCTTTGCCCAGGATCGCATGAACCCGGTGCTGGCGACGCAGCGCGCGCAGGGCAAGCGTGTCGTCCATGTCAAGCGCGATGCCATCGTCTGTTGCGAAGGCCGCAGGGTATACAGCATCCCGCTCGCCAACATTCCGATCACCCGCAATGGCGCAATTGGCTTCCAGATCGAAAACGCGATGGCGGCGATCGCCACCGGCTGGGCGTTGGGTATATCCTGGGAAGTGATCGAACGCGCGCTGGCCGGTTTCGTGAACGACGCGCAGACCGCCCCCGGCCGCTTCAATGTCTTCGATTACAAGGGCGCGACCCTGATCGCAGACTACGGCCACAATCCGGATGCCATCCAGGCGCTGGTCGATGGCATCGCCAACATGCCGGCGAGGCGCCGTTCGGTGGTCATCAGCGGCGCCGGCGACCGCCGTGACGACGACATCCGCCAGCAGACGCAGATTCTCGGCGCTGCCTTCGACGATGTGGTCCTTTATCAGGATGCCTGTCAGCGCGGGCGCGAGGACGGCGAGGTCATCGCCCTGCTCCGGGAAGGTCTGGCGAATGCCCGACGGACCCGGCAGATCGATGCCATCACCGGCGAGTTCCTCGCCATCGACACCGCCCTCGCCCGCCTGCAGGCCGGCGACCTCTGCCTGATCCTGATCGACCAGGTCGAGGAGGCGCTGGCTCACATCGCCAGACGGGTCGCCGAGGTGTAGCGCACTGGCGGCAAGCGGATCACGAAGCTGGCCAGCCGGAAGCAGGGGGTCGCTGCGGGAGCTTCCGGCCGCCCTCACGGCCGAAGATTTCGAACCCGAACAGGACAATCGCTCTCGCTGATCGACAACCTGCCCGGCGGCCGCAGATTTCCGCCGGCGCGCGACGGACTCTGGCCGGGAATGCGTCGGCCGAGCAGGTGACTCATGGCAGAACCCTGCCGTCGCGCGTCACGACTCGCTGGTGGCTGTAGTCACGCGGCGACGGACGTGTCACGTCGCCGCGCGCCAGCAGGTAATCGACGAAGGTTTGCGTGTAGTTGAGGTAGGTATTGACGCTGCCGCCCGCCCGGTGGATTCCGGCGAGGGTATCGTAGCCGTCACCGCCGGCGGCGAGGAAGTCGCTGGTCACCAGCGTGTAGGTTTNTTGCGGGTCGAGACGCGTCCAGACTCCGCTGGCCTTGTCTTTGACTTCAACCTCGCTGAAGCGGCGGCCCCGCGGTTGCGAAAGGTCGAGGTGCCAGCGCAGTCCGGCCGCGTAGGGGTGCGAGCCGTCCGAACTGCCGCGATCAAGATGGTTGGCCACCGCATCTTCCAGCACGTCGATCACCTGCCCGCCGCTCAATCGGAGTTCGAAAAGGACGTTGGTGAACGGCAGAACCGTATACGCCGTGTTGAAAGTCACGTCGCCGGCCGGCAGCGGCGTGCGGATTCCTCCTCCGTTCTGCAGCGCGATGTCGGCGAGCTTGCTCGCCTGCCGATACGCTTCGGCGACCGCCTGCGCCACGTCGCTGCCGCGCGCCAGCGTGTTCGCCGCCTCGCAGCCGGCGACCCCGCTGCTGCGATTGGTCGCCTCGCCGGGAACGCGAACGAGACACAGCGCGTCGCTGGCGGTGCCGATCTTCTGCCGCTTCATGTCGTCGAGGCGTCCAGTGTAGTGCCGCAGTTCGGCCTGGGCAGCCGGATCCGGGGCGACGATCCGGACACTGTCGGTCTGCTGCAACCGGTCGACGATCGCCGCCCGGGTGACGGCATCGACAGGATGGAAGTCGCCGCTCGCATTCCGTTGCCGGAAATCGTCGCCGATCGGCAGCGTGATCTCGCCGCCGCAAGCGACGANCCCTCCCTGTTCGTCAAAGCTGACCTTCAGCAATCCGAAAGCCTTGGCATACTCCCAAGCCTGGGCGATGCAGACCAGATCACCATCGAGGTTGCGGGCAATCGTCGGATATGGTCCGGCGGCAGCGATGCCGATGTCGGAAAACTCACCCAGCAGCGTGTGCGAATCGCCACCGACGATCACGTCGACGCCGCTCAGCCGGGCGACCATCCGCTTGTCGGCTTCGTAGCCCTGATGCGTGGCCAGGACTATGTGCCGCACACCCTGCGCGCGCAGTTCGTTGATGACTCTTTGCGCGGTGGCGACTTCGTCATCGAAACGCGTCGTCGGCAACGGTCGCGATGAGCGCATCGTCTTTTCCCGCACTTCGATGCCGACGATGCCGACCCTGACTCCGGCGAGATCCATGAGCACATGGGGCCGGAGATAATCACCGCGCGCCAGCGGAGCGAGCGGAGTTCCGACCAGAGGCTCGACGTTCGCCGCGAGCACAGGCGTCCGGCACGGACCGCGGCGCAGATGGTCAAGAAACCGGCGCAGGCCGGCGTCACCCTCGTCGAACTCGTGGTTACCGAGTTCAAACGCATCGAAACAGACGGTATTCATCAGCGCGGCGTCGGCCTCACCGGTATACAGCGTGTGGTACAGCGTGCCGGTCATCGCGTCGCCCGCATGGATCTTCAGCAAATTGGCGTTTCCGGCCTGCGCCTTGAAGAGCGCGGTCAGGCGCGGAAAGCCACCGGCTTCGACGCGTGTCGGCACGCCAGCGACGACGATCTCGAAGTCCCGGTGCGGTTCGAGATTCGAATGGTGGTCATTGATATGGGCAATCCGGATCTCGATTCCACCAACCGGACCACCCGGCGACACGGGCGGCGTCTGGCAGGCCGACAACGACATCAGTGTCAGCACGCCCGTGATGGTCAAGACGAAGCCAGGGAAAAGCGGTCGGGACATGCTTCGAAGCTCCGGAACAGTTCGGAAAACGCCAGTGACGGACAGGAATTTCAATGCCATTGGCCAGGGGTACCTCGCGCTACTGATTCTCGAATCGATGGGCGCATGGTCTGGCAACATGGTTCCGGGGCCTGCGGCATCGTGCCTCCAGGCGGGGCGACGAGTGCTCGCCGGCGTGCCATTCAGTCGCCCAGGTCGTGCTTCCTGATCAAGCGGTAGATGTTGCGTTCGCTGATTCCGAGCACCGCAGCCGCCTTGGCGCGGTTTCCGCCATGGCGAAGCAGCGTCCGGCGCAGGTGGTCCTTCTCGATCTCGTCGAGACCGGGCTCGTGATCGAATGCGAGCACGACCGCATCGGCGCGGCGGGCAACCAGCGGGCCGAAATGCTCGGGGCGGATGCGTCCGTCACGACCGGCCAGAATGACCGCCCGCTCGACCAGGTTGCGCAATTCCCGGACATTGCCCGGCCAGTCGTAGTCCGTCAGCAACCTGAGGGCGTCCGGCGTCAACTTGCGCTCGATGCCGCGGGCGAACCGCTGCAGGAAGTGCTCGGCGAGGAGCGGTATGTCGTCGCGCCGCTCGCGCAGTGGCGGCACGCGGATCACGAAGCTGGCCAGCCGGAAGTAGAGGTCGCTGCGAAAGCTTCCGGCCTCGCTCATGTCGCCCAGTTCCCGGTTGCTGGCGACGACAAAGCGCACATCTGCCCGCAGCGTCCGGGTTCCGCCCAGGCGGCGGAATGAATTGGTTTCCAGCACGCGCAGCAGCTTGGCCTGAATCGCCGGGCTGGTTTCACCGATTTCATCAAGGAACAGCGTGCTTCCCTCCGCCTCTTCGATCAAGCCCTTCTTCTGGCGGTCGGCTCCGGTGAAGGCGCCGCGTTCATGGCCGAAAATCTCGGATTCGAATAGGGTTTCCTGCAAGGTTCCGCCGTCGACTGTGACCATCTCGCGACCGTGTCGGGCACTGCTGCGATGCAAGGCCTGGGCGACCATTTCCTTCCCGGTACCGGATTCACCCTGGATCAGCACCGTTGCATCGGTAGGCGCGACAGCCTCGATCAGGTCGAAGACTTCGTGCATGGCAGGGGAATTGCCGACCAGCGGACCCGGTCGCCGGGATTCCAGCTGCCGCCGGTAAAACGCGTTGCGACTGCGCAGCTCAGCCCTGTCGAGTTCGCGGCGGATGATGATCTCCAGTTCATCGAGGCCGACCGGCTTGGTCAGATACTCGACGGCACCGGCCTGGATCAGGCTGACCGCATTGCGGATCGAGCCGTAGCCGGTCAGCACGACAATGGGATACTGGGCCGAAAGCGTTTCCACCAGCTTCGGCGTGTCGGCATCCGGCAACTTGAGATCGAGGAAGATCAGGTCCGGCTCGGTCTCCAGAAGGATCTGCGAGGCCTCCTTCCAGTTGAGCGCACCCATGCAGTCCAGCCCCAGGTCGGCAATCTGCTCGACCAGAAGCTGATTGAAGACGCGGTCATCATCGACGATCAAGACCTGCTTCTTCATTTCACGAATTGCTCACCAAAGGCAGGCGCACCCTGAATACGGCGCCATGGCCGTACTCGCTCGCCACCGCGATGGTGCCGGCATAGCGCTCGACGATGCTCTTGCAGATGGCCAGGCCGAGTCCGGTGCCACCCTCGCCATCGGCGCGATGGCTGAAAAACGGATCGAAAATGCGCTCGGCCTGCCCGGCGCTGATCCCCATGCCGGTATCGCGCACCTCGATCACCGCCGACATGTCTTCGACGATCGTCAGCACTGTCAGGCTTCCTCCCTGCGGCATCGCATGGTGGGCATTCTGCACCAGATTGAGCACGACCATGCGCAGATCGCTGTCATCGGCCAGGACACGCGGCTCGTCCGGAGCCAGTTCCAGATGCTGGACGATACCGTGGCTCTGCGCGTCGAACTCGAGCAGCTGCAGCGTGTCGCTCACTGCCCGGTTGAGCGGGACGATCTGCGGTTGCTGCCGAGGCAGGCGGGAAAGCAGCAGCAGGCGCTGGGTGACACCGGTGCACCGGTCGATTTCCGCGTTCATCATTTCCAGGTAGCTGCAAACGCGCTCCCGATCGGCATTGCCCTGGCGGAAACCGCGCAACAGGCCGTCGACGGCAAGGCGCATCGATCCCAGCGGATTGTGGATTTCGTGGGCGATCCCCGCTGCCAGCAAACCGAGTTCGGACAACCGCTGCTCCTGAGACAAGCGTGCAGCATCCGAAAGATCGCTGCTCGACTCGACGATCAGCCTTTCGCTGCCCGAGCTTCCCGGGCGCTCGACCAGAACGGCGTGCACCTCGACCGGAAACTCGCGGCCACTGGCAGTCCGGTGCCGATGCCGGCACTTCAGCGACTGCCCGGGATCCTTCAGTTCGACCGCCGGACAGATCAGCATCGTCGGCGGACACGGCCGGTCGCGACCGTGGCTGGAAACATGGCAAAGCTGCCCGACCGCCGCCGCTTCGGTCACCCCAAGTTGCTGGCAGTAGGCGCGATTGACCGCGAGAATGCGCAGATCCGACTGGCGGATGACCCGCACGCCGTCCGGCAGCCCATCGAGCAACTCCTGGAGATAGCGCTGCTGCTTCTCCGCCATGCCGATCTGCTCGACCAGACTGTCTGCCATGCGATTGAAGCTGACGGCAAGGCGTCCGGGTTCATCATCGGTCGGCACGCCGGCGCGGACGCCGAGATTGCCCGAAGTCAGCTGGCGGGCGGTGGCGTCGAGCTCGCGCAGCGGTTCGACCACGCGCAGGCGCAGCATGCGCCACAACACCCNCACGGTCAGCGCGAGGACAACCGCGCCGGCCACTGCAAACAGCCCGGCGCTGCGCCAGGCTTCGGCGCGGATGGTGGCGGCGTGATAGTCAACGACGAGAATCCCGTTGACCGGGCTTTNTTCGAGTGGACCGTGGCAGCCGACGCAGACCGTCTGGTTCGGCACCGGATTGATCGAGCGCAACACCTCCCCGCCGCCAGGCTCCGCCACGAACCGGGTCTCCGGCACGCCTGGACGGTCGACCCGGATCAGTCCGGGCAGTTGCTTGCCGAGGCTTTCCGGGCGCGAGGCAAAGCGGACCTCACCGCCCGGCGCCAGTATCATCACGTCGCTGATGCCCGGCAACTTCCCCATGCGCTCGACGATTTCATGCAGGCCGGGCACGTCCCGCTTGAGCATGGCATTTTCCAGGGCCACGCGCAGCAGACGGTTGATCTGTTCCGATGTCGCCGCCCGCTCGCGCTGCAATTGGTCGCGATAGAGCGCGAGAAAAAGCAGCCCGAAGAGCAGCGACGCGCCACCGGCCACCAGCAGAACCCGGCGCAGCATGTACTGCCCGAGCGACGGCGAACTGCTCTTAGAGTTTGCTGGCATGATGTGAAAGCATAGCGAAAAATGCCGCCCGGCGCCCCGGACAATCGGGCGCCGCCGCCAGCCCGCAGCGCGGCGGACTCCGCGGTATCCGTGAACTACCAGCTCGGCCCCTGGACGCCCGGCATGAAGCGAATGGGAGCGACTTCTGCCTTGTCGAGCGCCAGTTTCCGCCTGATCTTCTCGCCCGTCTGTTCGCGCGAAGGCAGCGGCAGGTCGTGAATCTCGCCCAGCAGTTCCCGGAATCGCAGCAGCCAGACCCAGGTCAGCTCGGCCAATGCGGCATAGAACCGGGTGCCGCAGTGCGATGCTACCCGCTGCCCCCAGTCCGGAAGCCAGTAGCCGATGTGCTCGTCAATGAAATTTGCCAGTTGTTCGGGGTCGACCGCGGCCGTGGCCAGAACCCGCCGCAGATACTGCAGTTGCAGCACCAGGTGGTCATCGAAGCGGCTGCGCCAGTCGCCGACCTGCCAGCCAGCCGCCGCGTAGATTTCACGCAGTTCGAACATCGGGCGCTCGCAGGCCAGATGCTCGTCACTGAGCCAGACCGATTCGTACGGCGAGGCACCGCAACTGTTGTTCAGGTAGATTGCCGCATAGTCGGCCGCCAGTTCGTCCAGCGTCGGATCCTCGCGCAGCGCGGCTGCCATGTTCGCGAAGGCCGCTTCGCCGGCCTCGTCGGCGGCGGACAAGGCAAGCCCCCGGAAACGCCGCCGTCCGCAACGCCGCCAGCGTCTCCGCATCCAGTTCGCGGTCATGAAGGCGAATCAGCTGATCGAGATCCTCGACCAGCGCGTTGCGCAATTCAGCCTCCATCCACCTTGCCCTTGGGATGCGGAATGAAAGCAATCGACGGTCGCGTCAATTCCGGGTTGGCCATGTTCCTGACCTGCCTGACGGGTTTGTCATTGGGCCCGATCGCCTTGCTCTTGAGCACGCCCTGCCAGATTTCCTCGATCGGTCCGATGTCGAGCACGCGCATCATGCACGCCATCACGCAGTACGGCTTGCGCCCGGCTTCCAGCTCGTCGATGCACATGTTGCACTTCTTGATCACCTGCTCCTGCGGGTCCCATTGCGGTGCGCCATAGGGGCAGGCAACCTCGCACTTGCGGCAGCCGATGCACAGGGTCGAATCGATGTCGACCACGCCGTTGTCGGCGCGCTTCCAGATCGCGCCCGTCGGGCAGGTGGGGAGGCAGGCCGGTTCGCCGCAATGGTTGCACGACATGTTCACCTTGTAGGCGAACACCTCGGGAAAGCTGCCGCCCTCGATGTACATCACCCGCCGGAACCGCGGGCCGGGCGGAAGGCCATTCTTGTCCTTGCAGGCAATCTCGCAGGCGCGGCAGCCGATGCAATCGACGTTGTGATGGATGAAGCCGAACTGCTTGGCCGGCTTCACCGGTTCGTAGGTTTGCGCCACCTTGCGGCGGATGGCCTGTTCAAGCTCCTGCTTGTCGATTTTAGTGACCATGATCGCCTCACTTGTCCCTGCGGAAGACTGCCGACCGCGAAGTTGCCTCAATATCCCAGCCCGGCCGGTGTTCGAGCTGTGTCTTCCTCAGGTCGACGAGAATGGTGTTGTAAGCAAAGGCGCCAGCCGGGCTGGGCTCGTCCAGTGTCAGGAAATCGGGGTTGCCGGCGCGGTCGGTACCGTCCTTGGCCAGGTCCATCCAGGCGCCTTCATAGAGCACGACGACATTCGGCATGCAGCGCTCGGTCACGTAGGCAGGAACGACCACCTTGCCGCGCTCGTTCCACACCTCGACGATGTCGCCGGTCCTGATGCCCAGCCGTGCGGCGTCCTTCGCGTTGATCGTCACTTCCTGCTGGTAGGTTTCGCGCAGCCAGGGAATGTTGTGGAAGATCGAGTGGGTGCGCCAGCGCGGATGCGGGGTAACCATGTGGAAGGGAAACTTCTTCGCCTTCTCGTGATTGAGCGACTCGAAGGGCTCGACCCACTTCGGGATGTAGGGAATCTCGTAGCCGTATTGGGTTTTCGTCCAGTCCTTCACGCTGGCGAGATAGCCCGAGAGGATCTCGATCTTGCCCGACTGCGTTTCGAAGGGAACACCCGTTTCGATCTGCTCGCTGAATGCGACGAGCGGCTTGGCGAGAACGAACTTGTAAACGCCATGCTTCTTGAAGGTTTCCCAGGACATGGTAACGCCCTGATGGTGCTGCACCTTGTTCTTCCACCAGTCGGTCAGATAGGCTTCGTCGGTCGCGTCGTTGTTCTGGAAGTAGTCGCGTTGTGCTTTCGGGTTGTAGCGCTTGCCGAAATCCGTGACCGTCGGGTCGATCTGCTCGATCCGGTAGGCCAGTTCGGTGAACACCTGGAAGTCGGTCTTCGATTCGCCGAGCGGCTCGATGACCTTGGGCCGGTGGATGTAATAGTGGCCCTTGTACCAGGGCAGGGCCACATCATGGCGCTCGAAGTGGGTGGCGATCGGAAAGAGCACGTCGGCCCACAGCGCCGAGGGCGTGATGGTGGAGTCCATGCAGACCACCAGCTCGAGCTTCCTGATCGCCTCGATTTCCTTGTTTACATTGGTCAACTGGTTGAACCAGTCGGAGCCGTGCCAGAAGATCGCCTTGATGTTGGGAATCTTGCCGTCGAGTTCGTCGCTCCTCGGCCAGCAGCCCACCTCCTCGCGCCTGACGTTGGGGTAGTTGAGGACGCAGTGCGCCCAGCGGTCGGACTTGATCGAGGCGAACCAGACGTTGGCGTATTCGTCGTAAGGATAGGCGACCGCTTCGGCATGCCAGCCCTTGCCGACTCCTTCGGCGCAGCCGCCGAGGATGCCGATGTTGCCGGTCATCGCCTGCAACGCCGCCGCCATCCGGTTGTACTGCTCGCCGTAGCTGGCGCGACCCGGCGACCAGCTCGCCTTGAGCGCGGCGGGCTTGGTCGTGGCGTACATTTCGGCCAGTTTCTTGATGTCGACCGCAGCAACCCCGCAGATCTTCTCGGCCCATTCCGGGGTCTTCGCAATGCCGTCGTTCTTGCCGAGAATGTAGTCCTTGAAGTTCTCCTTGTCGGCGAATTCCTTCGGCGTCGTGCCGGCATCCATGCCCTGGCAGAACTTGTCGATGAACTTCTGGTCCTGCCAGTTGTTGACGAAGATGTGGTGGGCCATGCCGGCGAGCATCGCGGCATCGGTATTGGGCTTGATCGGAATCCACCAGGCGTCGTAGCTCGCCGCCGAATCGGTGTATTGCGGGTCGACGACGACGAACTTGCAGCCGCGCTGCTTTGCCAGGCGCATGTAGTAGAAGGTGTTGCCGCCGTGGAAGGTGTAGGCCGGGTTCCAGCCCCACATGATGATCAGCTTGGAATGCGCGAAGGCGTCGTCCTCGTTGCCGTCGGTGATGGTGCCGAAGGTCATCCGCGAGCTGAAGGTCGTGCCCTGATAGCTCGGCACCGACCAGGAATTGGTGCGGCAGCCGAACATGCCGAGGAAGCGGGCGAGCAGCCCCTCGATCTGGTCCGACTTGTGCAGCACGCCGTAGGAGGTGCCGGCATAGGCCTGGTCTAGGATGGCCGTCGGGCCGTACTTCTGCTTCAGTTCGACCATCTTTTTCGCGACATGGTCGAGGGCCTCGTCCCACGAAACCCGCTTGAACTTGCCCTCGCCGCGCTCGCCGACACGCATCATCGGGTAGAGCAGGCGCTCCGGCGAATAGAGGCGGGCGCGATAGGAGCGGCCGCGCAGGCAGGCGCGCAGTTGCGGAACCTGCTCGGTATCGAGGCCGATCTTGCCGCCCTCCTGGTAGCGCCCGTCGTCGGTGGAGAGGCGGACGATGACGTCACCCTTCTTGTGGGCGACGAGCATGTGGCGCGAGCCGCAATTGTGGTCGCAGGAGGTGACGACCGTCGTCAGGTCGTCATCGCGCGGATATGGCGCGTAAGGAAATGCCCGGGCCTCCTGCTTGCCCGCGCCGAGTTCGACCAGGCCGCTGGTGGTGGCGACCGCGGCACCGGCGCCGACAGTCTTGAGGAAGCTGCGGCGCCGGGGGTTGAGGATGTCCAGCCAGTTGCGTTTCGTATCCATGATTCGTCCTTATTGCTTGGGCTGGTTGCCACTGGTCGGCAAGGCAAAGCGGGCTTCGCTGGCAACCGGCCGGTTCTTCGCCCAATCGGGCACCTCAGGCGCCATGCCCTCCCACGGATGGCGCGGATAGGGGTACTCGATCCGGTACCAGGACCGGCCGCCGTGGCAACCGTAGCAGACATCGGCATTTTTCTGGCCGGCGGCCTCGATCGCCTCGGCCTTGAGGTAGGTGACCTGGTGGCGGTTGGTGCGTATGGCAGCGTGACAGGTCAGGCAGGAGTCGCCGAACATTTCCTTGCTTTCCGGCCAGGGACCGGGCAAACCCATGACAGCGGCGTTCATCGGAGCATGGCACTTGAGGCAGGTCGTTTCGGTGTTGACCGTCTTGCGCAGCGTGAATCCGTTATCGGTCTGCGGCGTACCCGTCGCCGAAGTACCCTGCGCTTCGTCACGCGGGTCGCTTCCCTGGTGACATGTGTTGCAACTGAGATTCATCAACTCCTTGGCCATTCCGGTCACCAGATGGCGACGGTGGAAGGTGTCCTGCTCTCCGGTGTAAGTACTTAGTTGCTGATACCAGGCCTTGCTGTTACTGGCCTTGACACCTGCCGGCGAGGTTTCCCGAACCTTGTCGTCGAGCACTTCGCGGTGACAGGCGAGGCATTGCTCGTCTGTCGCGGTTTCAATGGCTGGCCGGAAGTGGATGGGATCGTAAGTGGCGCGCAGCAGATTCTTGCCCGCGGCCGGGGCTGGCTGCTCGACAACGGCGGGAGCGGCGGCAGGCTTGGCGCCCTGCCGGCCAATGTACCAGCCGCCGACAGCCAGGACCGCCACGGCGAGAGCGATGATGATACCGGTCTTGGCGCTTTTCATGATCCATCCTTGCGCGCCGCATCGGCATGGAGTCCGCGAATGTCATAGCGGCCCGTGAGATTCGGATGGATGAACGGGGTATACCAGGCACCCTGATACTTCAGGAAGTCGATACCCGTCGGCGGCGGCGTGATGCCCCTCATGGCCCGCGCCTGCCATTCGGGTGTCTGTTCGAACACGGTGATTACCGGTGCATCGGCCGGGCGCTGATAAGGCGCCAGCCCAGCGACGAACACGGGAGCCTCGGCAAGTACGTTGGCGCCAGCTAGCAGCGGACCCAGCAAGAGCATCAGTCTCTTCATTTTGTCATTACGCCGTTGGTGAATCGGAAAAGGGGCAGGCACCCGGCCCGCCCCATTCGCGTGAAAGCGATTACTTCTTCTTGCCTTCCATGCCTTGCATGCCGGACATGCCCTTCTGACCTTCCATGCCCTGCATTCCGGACATGCCCTTCTGGCCTTCCATGCCCTGCATGCCGGACATCCCTTCCTGCTTGGCCTTCTTGTCCTTCTGGCCTTCCATGCCCTGCATGCCGGACATGCCCTTCTGGCCTTCCATCCCTGACATGCCCTTCTGGTCAGCTGCATAGACGTTGGTGGCAACGAGGGAAGCGATGGCGAGGGCAGCAACAGTCGACAGTTTCTTCATGAAATACCTCTCTTGTATGGATTTGTCGTCTCCGCCGATGCAGCAGAAACGGCCCGGGCACCTGCCCGGACCGTTATTCCAAGCACTTGCCGTGCCAAAGGCCAATATATGCTGCAAGTCAATGATTAATATTGACTAAGCTCAAAGGCGGGCGTTACGGGCATTCCGGCGGTTTCTGCCATTATGTCAGGCCGGTTTGGCAACATATTCCCAACACACTGATTTAAAAGAAAAGTCGTGACTGCCATTTTGGCATGCGCCCGGCGACCGCTCTACCGGCGGGCAGCCGCGCCTCAGATACGCAGTCCGGCCTTCTTGAGGATGCGCGTGGAGAAGAGGATGTCACCGCCACGACTGGCCTCGCCCAGCAGCGCGGCTATGCGCGCGGCCTTGTCCCGGACCTCGTCGCGGGAACTGCCATGAACCATGGCGAACAGGTTGTACGGCCAGGCTGGCAGCGCGCGCGGCCGGCGGTAGCAATGCGTGACGAAATCGAGGCTGCCGACGCGCACACCAAGTGCGTCGACACGCTCGTCCGCGACATCCCAGACCGTCATCCCGTTGGCTGTCCAGCCGATCGCATAATGGTTGGGAACGGCGCCGATCCGCCGGATGACCCCAGCTTCGAGCAAGGCCTGCAGCCGGGCGATGACCTCTTCGGCGCCGATGCCGATCTGCTCGCCAACAACGTGGTAAGGTCGGGCGACCAGCGGCAGGCCGCCCTGCGTGGCGACTATCAGCGCGCGATCAACCGCATCGAGCTTCGCCGCGCCGTTCATGCGCGTGCCGCGAGCTTCATTTCGACGAAATACTCGCGTTCCTTGGGAAAGGCATGAACCGGCAGGCCGGTCGCTTCCTCGATGCGGGCGATGGCCGCGGCAATGCCATCCTGCGCTTCGGTCGCCAGCACGAACCACATGTTCAAGGCGTGCTCGCGCCGGTAATTGTGGGCAACCTCGGGCAGCGCGTTGACCAGGTCGGCAACTTCGTCGTAGCGCCCGTCGGGCACCTGCAGCGCCGCCAGGACGAAGGCGCCGCCCATGCGTTCGATGTGCACCAGCGGGCCGAAACGCGTCAGCACCCGGGTGTCGAGCAGGCGTCGCAGACGCTCCAGCAATTCTTCGCCGGAAATGCCGAGTTGCCGGGCCGCCACCGCGTACGGCTCGTCGCAGAGTGGAAAGTCGCCCTGCAAATTGTCGATTATCCTGCGGTCGAGCGCATCAAGCTCAGGCATAGCGCGCGCCGTTCTGCTTGAACCGGGTCAACGAGAACAGCACGTCGTGCGCGCAATCGGCGATCCCATGGCGCTGGCGCAGGGCGGCGATGATGCCCTCGACTTCGCCGCGCTCGCGGCCGTGGATCATGCAGAACAGGTTGTACGGCCAGTCGGGCAGGATGCGCGGCCGCCGATAGCAGAGGGTCACCGCCGGTTCCTCGGCCAGTGCGCGGCCGAGGTCGCCGACGCGCTCGTCGGGAATGTCATGGACCAGCATCGCATTGGCCGTGTAGCCCAGTTCGCGGTGCCTGACGACGATGCCGAAGCGCTTGATGGCGCCGTCTTCGAGCCACTTGCCGATGCGGGCCATCACCTCGTTCTCCGAGGCACCGATGCGCTCGGCGATCAGGGCGAACGGGCGCATGAACAGCGGCAACCCCTCCTGTAGCACCGACACCAGACGGCGCTCAGCCTCACCGATCGGCGAAACGGGTTGCACCATGTGTGCCGTCGCGCGCGTCCGGGGAGATTCGCCCTGCAGCGGGAATCCGAGATCGATGTGAAACTCCTCGAGCAGCGGCAGCGCCAGCAAGGGATGGCCGGCCGCCTTTTCGATCGCCCCCAGCGTTGCCTGCAGGCGGCCTTCGCTGGCCGCGGTCACGACGAACCACAGGTTGAAGCGATGCTCGCGCTCGTAGTTGTGATTGACCTCGGGGAAGCGGTTGACCGCGGCAGCCACCGCTTCGAGGTGCTGCGCCGGCACCGCCATCGCCGCCAGCGTCGAGGCGCCGATCCGCTTCGGTGCGAACACCGCGCCGACGCGCGAAATCTTGCCCTCGCGGCGCAGCTTTTCGAGGCCGGTCAGGACCGCCCGCTCGCCGACGCCGAGGCGCGCCGCGAGCTCGGCGAAAGGCGCCGGACACAACGGGAAATCACGCTGGAACTCGTTGAGCAGGCGGAACTCGAGAGCGCTGTCCATCAAAAGCCGATGCGGTTGGCGCGGGCTGTGAAGAAGATGCCGGACGGGCTGTCGGCGGCAATCTNCCCGACCCGGGTGAAGGTCGCCGTATCGTAGATCAATACCTTGTTGTCGTCACGCGCCGAGAGCCAGACATTCTCGCCGCGCGGCGTGAACTCCATGTGCAGGATGCCCCTGCCCGGCTCGAGCTGCTTCGCGACCTTGCCGGAGAGGGTATCGATGACGTCGACCTTGCCGTAGTCCGGGACGGCGAAATTGACCCAGACCTGGCGCCCGTCGGGACGCGCCATGACGAACACGGGCTGACCACGCACCGGGATGCGGCCGACTTCCTTCCAGTTGGCGACATCGACGACCAGCACCTCGTGGCGGCCGATCGCCGGCAGGTAGGCCTTGCCCTGGGCTACCGACCAGCCGCGCAGGTGCGGCATCTTGAACACCGGCAGCTTTTCCTGGCCCTTGCCGTAGTTCTCGAGGATCTTGCGCGCGCCCTTCTCCGGCTGCCAGAGGTCGAGCAGCGCGACGCCGTCCTCGCCGAACAGGCCGGCCAGGAAATAACGGCCGTCGGGCGTCACCAGACCGTCGTAGGGCTGGTTCCCGGCCGGGTAGCGGTCGGTCTTCGGCCGCTTCGGATCGCTGAAATCGGTGACGCGGATCTCGCCGCCCTCGAACAGCGCGTAGGCGAACTTGTTGCCCGGCGAGTCGGCCAGGCCGACCACCTTCGAGAACCTGCCCGGGGCGTATTCGGCGGGCACCTCGGCGAGCAGTTCCAGCGTCGTCGCGTCGAAGGCCTTGATGCCACCCGGCGTGTAGTTCTGGGCGACGACGATGCGGCCATCCTGGGAGATCGAGCCGCCGATGGCGTTTCCCGACTGCATGACCCGCTTGACGATTTTCGCTTCCAGCATGTCGATCTTGGTCAGCCCGCCATCGCGGCCGAAGACGAAGGCGTAACGCCCGTCGCGCGAATAGACGACGGAGGCGTGCGACAGGTCGCCGAGCCCGTCGATCCGGGCATAGGGCTGGCGCGTGCTGGTATCGACCAGGGTCACGCGGCCGCTGGCGCGCTCGATGATCAGGCCGAGATCGCCGGTGCCGCGCAGTTGCGGGCCGGCACACGCGGCGAGCAGCAGGGACAGCAGGAGGCTGAAAAAGAGTCGCATTACGTCCTCATTGCGGGAAACCGCTCATCAACTGTTGCACGATCCACGCGGCCTCGGCTTCCGACATGAACTGTTTCCACGGTGGCATCGGCGTCCCGGGACGGCCGTAATAGATCGTCGCCACCAGGCCCTCGAACGGCTTTTCCTGCAAGTTCGCCGGCAGCAGCGCCGGCCCGAGACCTCCCTGCAGGGTCATCCCGTGACACGACCCGCAATCCTGGCGCACCAGCCGCACCAGTTCCTTTTGCCGGACGGTATCGGGCGCGGCGATTGTCGACTGTGCATTCCCCGCAGTCGCGGTCGACGCCCAGAACAGGGCGAAAACCAGCCTACTCGACAACAATCACGACGCCTTTCATTTCCGGATGCGGGCCACAAGTGTAAGGGTAACGGCCCGCCTGCGTAAATTCGCGCTGCCAGCTTTCGTCGGGGAACAAACGCTCGGACTCGCGACCGCCTTCCTGCGGAAAAACGATCGAATGGCTGGTCCGCTTCTCGCGATTGATCCACTTCACGGTATCGCCCACGCGAATGGTGACTTCCGCCGGCGTGTAGGCGTATTTCTCGATGCCGACCTCGACGGTTTGCCCGGCGAACACGGNAAAGGAAACGAGCGCCAGCAGGACCGACGCTCGTATCGAATGCAACCGCCCGGTGAACATGCGCAGCGATCCCCGGGACAGGACGCTCTTACTGCTTCGCCGCCTTCACATCACCGTCGACGCCGAGGCCGATGGTGTGGTTGAAGGAAACGTGATGGAAACGCCCGCCGGCGTTGTCGGCATGAATCGCCACGCCAAAAGGCACGGCCTTGCCCGCCGCCAGGTTGACGCCGCCGGCCAGCTTGCGGGTGAAGGTCACGGTGTAGGTATCGCCGGACTTGGCGCCTTCAGCCGTCACGCCCGCCTTGCCGCCTTCCATGTTGCGCTTGTCGGTGACCGTGCCGTCAACCGCCTTGCCGCCACCACCGCTCTTCCACTGCATCAGGTCCATCGCCCCCGGGGTCGCGTACTTGGTCTTCTTGTCGTCGGCGCCCGGCATCGTCCGCGCGTCCTTGTGGCAGGCGCCCCAGCAGCCGGCCTGCTCGGCCAGCGGCACCTTGTCGTTCGGGAACATCACGGTGGCCTTGACTTCGTTGTCCTTGTCGGACTTGTCGAAACCACCGGCTGGCGCCTTGAAGGTCAGGCGGACGTAGAGGTTGGTGGCATCGTAGGCCGCCTGGACGCCAACCGGGAAGTTCATCGTCTTCGGCGCACCTTTCGGCTCCATTTCCTTGCCGGCCAGACGCTTCAGGTCGATGTCCAGCTTGCCGCCGTCGTAATGGCAGCCGGCACAGGTTTCGCCCTTCTTCAGGCCGCTGGCGCCGCTGTGGTCACGGCTCTGCACCCATTCCAGCGGCGAAACGCCCGGGTGGATGACCGGAATATTCTTCGTCGGCACCTTGCTCCAGTCCGGGGCGGCGAGGGCAGCCTGCGAACCGAGGGCGATGGCGCCCAATACAAACAGCGAGCTCAATTTCTGGTTCATTATCATCTCCGTTCTTTATGCGCGACGGGGCTTCCGCCCCCGTTGAGTTCCACAAAATCAGGGCTGGAACCGGATCAGTAGATGTCGTGCTGCGTATTGTNGACGTTGAACTTGCCGGTCGGCGTGATCATCTTCGGATCGGTGATGACCTTCTTGACCTTGAGCGTGGCGTCATCATAGACGACGATGGCCGACTGGTCTGTCTTGCCACCCCACAGCGAGATCCAGACTTCCTTCCCGTCAGCCGAGTATTCCGGATGGACGGCACGTTTGACCGCCTTGGTCGGCGGCAGGCCGGAATCCTTGGCAACGTTCAGGATCGCCTTCGGCTTGGACAGGTCGGCCATGTCCCAGACGGCCACCGATTCCGCCAGGTCCTTGTCCGGATTCTGTGGCGCATCGGCCCAGAAATGCTTCGACTTCGGATGCGTCTTGACGAACAGGTTGCCCGGCACGTGCTTGATTTCCTCGACCACCTTCCAGTTGTACTGCTTGTACTTGGCATGCTCCGGCTTGTCGGACGGCGTCGAGATCAGCGTCACGACATCGGCGCCGAGGTGTCCGGTCGCCCAGACCGGGCCGTACTTCGGATGGATGAAGTTGGCGCCGCGGCCCGGATGCGGAATCTTGGCGGTGTCGATCAGGGCCGCCAGCTTGCCGGTCTTGGTATCGACCGCGGCGATCTTGTTCGAGGCATTGGCCGCGACCAGGAAGTAGCGCTTGGAGGCATCCCAGCCGCCGTCATGCAGGAACTTGGCGGAGGCGATCGTGGTGGTCTTGAGGTTCTCGATGTCGGAATAATCGACCAGGATGATCTGGCCGGTTTCCTTGATGTTGACCACCCATTCCGGCTTGATCTCGGACGAAACGATCGAGGCGACGCGCGGTTCCGGGTGATACTCGCCGTCAACGGTCATGCCGCGGGTCGAAACGACCTTGCGCGGTTTCAGCGTGTCGCCGTCCATGATCACGTACTGCGGCGGCCAGTAGGAGCCGGCGATGGCGTACTTGTCGTCGTAACCCTTGAACTTCGAGGTATCGACCGAACGGGCGTCGAAGCCGATCTTGACTTCAGCCACGACCGCCGGCTTTTCCATCCACAGGTCGATCAGGCTCAACCGGCCGTCGCGGCCGATCACGTAAACATAGCGGCCGGATTTCGACATGCGCGAGATGTGGACCGCGTAGCCCGTCTTGACAATGCTCTTGATTTCCTTGGTGTCGCCGTCGATGAGCGCCACCTCGCCGGTGTCGCGCAGGGTCACCGAGAACATGTTCTTCAGGTTGAACTTGTTCATCTGCTTGGTGGGACGATCCTTGACCGGCACGATCACTTTCCAGGAATCCATCGTGTCCTTGAAGCTGTATTCCGGCGGCACATCCGGCGTGTTCTGGATGTATTTCGACATCAGGGAAATTTCTTCCTTGGTCAGGATGTCGTCGAAGTTCACCATGCCGCCGTCGGTGCCGTAGCCAATGATCTTTTCCAGACGCGCCTGGCCAAGCTTGAGCGTGCCTCCTTCGGTAACGTTGCCGTCCTTGTCCTTCTTGCTCCAGTGCGGCTCGAGGTTCTTGCCGGTCGCACCCTTGCGCAGGACGCCGTGACAACCGGCGCAACGCTCGAAGTAGATCTTCTTGGCCTGCTCCTTCTCGGCAGCGGTCATTGCAGGCGCCGCCTTGGCGGCATCCTGGGCGAAGGCGGTACCCACGGCAAACGCCATGGTCGTCATTGCGAGCATCCCCACTACGGTTTTTTCATCTTCCTCTCCTAGAACAAAACAAGACGCGCCCACCACACGCGCAATGGACGCAAGATTCAACCAGCGCCCGTCGAGCGACATTGATTCCGATCAATCTTTTTCTGCATTAGAAACTGTTTATTTTCAATTCGTTATAGTCATTGCGAACTATCTAAATAGTTCTTTGTGACTACTCGCATCCACGCGGTCTCGGCCGCCTATTGGCACGCATGGAATCCGGCATTAGGATGGGCGCCCGAAGGGATGATGGCACCATGGAAACTCAATACACCCCCAGAGCCGGAACGGTCTGGCTGATCGGCGCCGGGCCGGGCGACCCCGAACTGCTGACGGTCAAGGCGGCGCGCCTGATCGCCCAGGCCGATGCCGTGGTTTTCGACCATCTGGTCGGCAACGGCATCATGGACCTGGCGCGCGCGGATGCCCGCCGCATCTATGCCGGCAAGGAAGCCTCCAATCACACCCTGCCGCAGGAATCGATCAACAGGCTCCTGGTCGATCTGGCGCGCGAGGGCCTCTCGGTGGTCCGCCTCAAGGGCGGCGACCCCTTCATTTTCGGGCGCGGCGGCGAGGAACTGGAGACGCTGGCAGCCTCCGGGATTCCCTTCGAAGTCGTTCCCGGGGTCACCGCCGCCGCCGGTTGCGCCGCCTATTCGGCGTTCCCGCTGACGCATCGCGATCATGCCCAGTCGGTCACCTTCGTTACCGGGCATCTCAAGGACGGGACCGTGAACCTCGACTGGCCGGCACTCGCCCGGCCGGGCCAGACAGTCGTCTTCTACATGGGCATCGGCGCCGCCGATGAAATCTGCCGGCAGATGATCGAGCACGGCCTCCCCGCGCAGACCCCTGCGGCAGTGGTTCGCAACGGCACCCTGCCGACGCAGCAGACCCTCGTCGCCACCCTGGGCACGCTGCCGCAGCGCATCGCCGAATCCGGCATCACGCCACCCGCGCTGATCGTCGTCGGCAGCGTCGTCAATCTGCACTCCCGACTCAACTGGTTCGAACAGAAATGAAATTCCTCGTCCTCATCGTCGCCCTCTTCGCGGTCCCGGCGCACGCCTATTCGGGCAAGGAACTGCGCGAGGATTGCCTGGCTGCCGAAGGCGCCTTCGCTGCCAGCGCCGCCAGTCCCAATGCCTATCAGTCGCCCAGGGGCGCGCGCTGCCTCGGTTACCTGGAAGGCTTTGTCGACGGCTACGCCGTCAGCGACCACCTGGCCGAATCGGTCGGGGTCACGCTCAACGCATTCTGCCTGCCGAAGAGCGCCGACCTGTCGTACCGCCTGGTGCGCTCGGTACTCGCCTACCTGGACCGGCAACCGCCAAATCCGGAAAGCAGTACCGCCACGCTCGTCGCCGCCGCCCTCTCGCGGACCTTCCCCTGCGCCGAGCCGCTTGAACCGCGCAGGTGATTCGGGGATAATCCGGCCTCCATTCGCCCCGATGGCGGAATCGGTGACGCAGCGGATTCAAAATCCGCCGCCGCAAGGTGTGCCAGTTCGAGTCTGGCTCGGGGCACCATCCAGCCGTTTTTGGGTAGTTCATGACGGGAACCCTGTACCGGACTTTAGGGCCGGCCCGGACTATCATGTCACCATGAGCGGAGATCTCCGCGACCTTGGGAGGCTGTCATGACCGTCATGATGCAGGCATTTTTCTGGGACTGTCCGCGCGAAGCGCAGCAGGAGTACCAATGGTGGAACCACGTCCGTGGCCACGTCGCGGCCTTGGCCGAGGCGGGTTTCGGTGCCCTCTGGCTGCCCCCGGTGCACAAGGCGGCCAATCTCGGCGGCCCGTCGATGGGCTACGACCCCTACGACTACTACGATCTTGGCGAATTCGACCAGAGGGGCTCTGTCAAGACCTGGTTCGGCTCGAAAGATGAACTGCTGGCCCTGATCGCGGCCGCCCACGCGAGCGGCATGGACGTGATCGCCGATTTCGTCGTCAACCATTGCAGCGGAGCCGACGCCCAGGAATTGAACCCGATCACCGGCGAACAACGCTGGACCCGCTTTGAGCCTGCCAGCGGAAAGTTCCGTCGCGACTGGGAGTGCTTNCCTCCCAATCCTTACGAGAGCTGGGAAGAGGGCAGCTTCGGCGAAATGCCGGACCTCTCCCATCGCAANCCCCTTGTGTTCGGCGAGATCCTCAAACTGGCCCGCTGGCTGGTCGAGGAGATCGGCTTCGACGGCTTCCGCTACGACTACGTCAAGGGGTACGGCGCCAATACCGTCACGGCCGTCCAGGAGTACCGCTACCAGCGCGCCGGCAAGGTGGTCAAGCCCTACGGCGTCGCCGAGTACTGGGACAACTCACGTGCCATCGAGCGCTGGATCGACATCACCGCTTTCTCCAACCAGAACCCGGTTAGAGCCTTCGACTTTCCTCTGCGCGAGACGCTCAAGTCGATCTGCGATCAGTACGGTTTCGGCCTGCGCAACCTGATCCATCAGCCCGGCCTGGCCAAGGACGTCAACCGCTCCGCCGTCACTTTCGTCGAAAACCACGACCTGCGTGACCAGGGTCGCGGCATCGTCAACGACAAGATGCTCGCCTACGGCTACATCCTGACCCACGAGGGATCTCCCTGTGTCTTCTGGAAGGACTACTTCGTCGAAGGCCTGGGCCAACCGGGGTCGCCAAACGGCATTGCCGCCCTGGTGGCGGCCCACGAGAATCATGCTGGCGGGCGCACCGAAGTGCTGTGGGTGGACGACGATGTATACATCATGCAGCGCCTTGGCGCCGGCAACCAGCCCGGCCTGATCTTCGTCTGGAACAACCGCGGCGACGACTGGCGTGGCGCCTGGGTGCGCACCCGCTGGCGTGACCGGGAGTTTACGCCCGTAGCCTGGTGGAGCGGCAGCGACGTGCACCGGCCCGACGACCAGCGCTCGGGACCCGAAGGCCACGCNCCCTTCTGGGCGCCGCCGCGGGGCTTCACGGTGTACGTGCCACGGCCCTAGCCGGCGGATACTGGAAGGCATAAGCCATTGCGCCGTTTGTTCGATGCCGGCCCGGGACACCCGTAACGCCTGATCGGCTTTCCCGGCGGAAAGCCGTTCCTGTTTCCCAAGCGGATCCTTGCCCATGGCGTTGACCGTCGACGACTTCGATTTTCCCCTCCCGCCCGAGCTGATCGCCCAGCACCCGGCGCCCGAGCGCACCGGCAGCCGGCTGCTGCACGTCTGCGGTCGACGGCTTGTTGACCGCAAATTCGCCGAATTGCCCGGACTGTTGCGCACCGGCGACCTGCTGGTATTCAACGACACCCGTGTCATCAAGGCGCGTCATTTCGGGCAAAAGGAAAGCGGTGGCCTGGTCGAGGTCATGCTCGAGCGCATCGTCGATGCGACGCACGCCATTGCGCAGATCCGCGCCAGCAAGGCGCCGAAGCCGGGTACCCGGCTCAGGCTGGCCGACGCCTTCGCGGTACGCGTCACCGGCCGCTGCGGCGCCAGCGGCGAATTCTTCGCGCTGGAACTGGTCGACCGCGGCAACCTGTGGGAACTCGCCGATCGGCACGGCAAGCTGCCATTGCCGCCCTACATCGAGCACCTGCCTGAAGCAGCCGACGAAACCCGCTACCAGACCGTCTATGCCCGCGCACCGGGCGCCGTCGCCGCCCCCACCGCCGGCCTGCATTTCGACGAGGCGCTGCTCGACACCCTCCGCACCCAAGGCGTCGAAGCCGCCTTCCTGACCCTGCACGTCGGCGCCGGCACCTATCAGCCGGTGCGCGTCGACAAGATCGCCGAGCACCGGATGCACAGCGAGCGCTTCGAGATTCCGCCGGCGACGGCCGCGGCCATCGCCGCCACGCGTGTTGCCGGCGGCCGGGTCATCGCCGTCGGCACGACCAGCCTGCGCGCCCTCGAGTCGGCCGGNCAACGACGACGGCACGGTGGGCGCGGGCGGCGCCGAGACCGACATCTTCATCACCCCCGGCTACCGCTTCCAGGTCGTCGACCGCCTGATCACCAACTTCCACCTGCCGAAATCGACGCTGCTCATGCTGGTTTCGGCCTTCGCCGGCCACGATGCGATCCGCGCCGCTTACGCCCACGCCGTCGCCGGGCGCTACCGCTTCTTCAGCTACGGCGATGCCATGCNTCCTGGAAAGATCCGATGCAGTTTGAACTCGTTGCCACCGACGGCGCCGCCCGCCGCGGCCGCCTCGCCCTGGCCCACGGAATCGTCGACACGCCGGTCTTCATGCCGGTCGGCACCTACGGCACGGTCAAGGCGATGACGCCGCAGGGCCTCGACGACATCGGCGCCCAGATCTGTCTCGGCAATACCTTCCATCTCTGGCTGCGCCCCGGGTTGGAGGTGCTAAAAGCCCACGGCGGCCTGCACGACTTCATGGGCTGGCACAAGCCGATCCTTACCGATTCCGGCGGCTTCCAGGTGTTCTCGCTCGGCGCCATGCGCAAGATTAGCGAGGAAGGCGTCAGGTTCAGCTCGCCGATCGACGGCGCCAAGCTGTTCCTGACGCCGGAAATCTCGATGCGGATCCAGCACGCGCTGAACTCCGACATCGTCATGATCTTCGACGAATGCACGCCCTTCCCGGCGACGCGCGATGAAGCCGCCAGGTCGATGCGCCTTTCGCTGCGCTGGGCGCAACGCAGCCGTGACGAGCACGACAAGCTGGAGAACGCGAATGCCCTCTTCGGCATCGTCCAGGGCGGCATGTACGAGGACCTGCGCGACGAGTCGCTGGCCGGGCTCGACGCCATCGGCTTCGACGGCATGGCCATCGGCGGACTGTCGGTCGGCGAGCCGAAGGACGAGATGGCACGCATCCTCGCACACACGGCGCCGCGCCTGCCGGCGCGCAAGCCGCGTTACCTGATGGGCGTCGGCACGCCGGAAGACCTCGTGCACGCGGTCAAGGCCGGCATCGACATGTTCGACTGCGTGATGCCGACGCGCAACGCGCGCAACGGCCACCTGTTCACCCGCTTCGGCGACCTCAGGATCAAGAACGCCCGGCACAAGACCGACACCGGCCCGCTNCGACCCCAGCTGCAGCTGCTATACCTGCGCGCATTTCAGCCGCGCCTACCTGCACCACCTGTTCCGCGCCCGCGAGATTCTCGGCAGCATGCTCAACACGATCCACAACCTGCATTTCTACCAGACGATCATGGCCGGGATGCGGGATGCCATCGCGCGGGGCAGCCTCGACGCATGGGCGGCGAACCTGGCGCATGATCGAACGTCCGGGCAGTGTTAGAATCGCAGGTTTTAATATCCAGCTTTCGGGAGTTCGAACCATGATTAGCCTCGCCCACGCCCAGACCGCTGCCGCTTCCTCGGATCCGACCGGCGGCCTGATGCAGTTTTTGCCCCTGATCCTGATGTTCGTCGTGCTGTGGTTCCTGATGGTGCGCCCACAGATGAAGAAGGCCAAGGAACACAAGGCGTTGCTGGCCGCGCTGCAGAAGGGCGACGAAGTCGTCACCCAGGGCGGCATCGTCGGGCGAATTACGAAGGTCGGCGAGAACTACATAGGTCTCGAGGTGGCCGAAGGCACCGAGATCATCGTCCAGAAGCCCGCCGTCGGCATCGTGTTGCCCAAGGGCACGCTGAAGACGCTCTAATCCGGACCAGGCGGCTCGCAGCCGCCTTTTTCGCTTTCAGGAAGCCATGAACCGCTATCCCCTCTGGAAGTACGTCACCGTCGCCATCGCGCTGGTGCTAGGCTTCGTCTATACCCTGCCCAATTTCTTCGGCGAATCGCCGGCGGTGCAGGTCTCGAGCGCCAAGGCCACGATCAAGGTCGACCAGAAGACCCTGGCCCGCGTCGAAGATGCGCTGAACGCTGCCGGCATCACCCACGACGGCATCCAGCTCGACTTCAACGGCGTCAAGTCCCGCTTCGCGACCACGGACACCCAGCTCAAGGCCAGGGACGTGCTGGAAAAGGCCTTCAACCCGGACCCCGCCGACCCGCAGTACGTCGTCGCCCTCAACCTGCTTTCCGCCTCGCCGAGGTGGCTGACCGCATTGCATGCCTTGCCGATGTACCTCGGGCTCGACCTGCGCGGCGGTGTGCACTTCCTGTTGCAGGTCGACATGAAGGGCGCGCTGACCAAGCGCCTCGACTCGCTGTCGGCCGACCTGCGCACGGTTCTCCGTGACAAGAACCTGCGCCACGCCGGCATCGCCCGCGAGGGCGATCGCCTGGTCATCAGGTTCCGCGACGCCGAAACCCGCGACAAGGCGCGCAACGCCATCGCCGACAGCCAGCCCGATATGCTCGTTACCGAGCAGGGCGAAGGCAGCGACCTCAGGCTGGTCGCCACGCTCAGGCCGGAAGCCCAGAAGAAGATTGGCGAATTCGCCCTCAAGCAGAACATCACGACGCTGCACAACCGGATCAACGAACTCGGCGTCGCCGAGCCGGTGATCCAGCAGCAGGGCGCCGACCGCATCGTCGTGCAGTTGCCCGGCGTCCAGGACACGGCCAAGGCCAAGGACATCCTCGGCCGCACCGCGACCCTGGAAATCCGCATGGTCGACGACTCGCCCGGCGCGCTGGAAGCCGCGCTCGCCGGCAACCCGCCGTTCGGCGCCGAGGTCCACNNCGAGCGCGGCGGCCAGCCACTGCTGGTCAGGAAACAGGTGGTGCTGACCGGCGACCGCCTGACCGACGCCCAGCCCGGCTTCGACAACCAGACCCAGGAGCCGGCCGTGCACCTGACGCTCGACTCCGCCGGCGCCCGCATCTTCAAGGACATCACCCGCGACAATGTCGGCAAGCGCATGGCCATCCTGCTGATCGAGAAAGGCAAGGGCGAGGTCGTCACGGCACCGGTGATCCGCACCGAGATCGGCGGCGGCCGCGTGCAGATCTCCGGCCGCATGAGCAGCATGGAGGCCAACGACACCGCTCTCCTGCTGCGCGCCGGCTCGCTGGCGGCGCCGATGGACATCATCGAGGAGCGCACCATCGGCCCCAGCCTCGGCGCCGACAACATCCGCAAGGGCTTCCACTCGACGCTGTGGGGCTTCGCCGCCATCGCCGTCTTCATGATCGCTTATTACCAGATGTTCGGTGTCGTCTCGGTGCTGGCGCTGGCTTCCAACCTCCTGTTCCTGATCGCCATCCTGTCGATGCTCCAGGCCACGCTGACCCTGCCCGGCATCGCCGCCATCGCGCTGACGCTGGGCATGGCGATCGACTCGAACGTGCTGATCAACGAACGCATCCGTGAGGAACTGCGCGCCGGCATGTCGCCACAGGCGGCGATTTCGGAAGGCTACGAACGCGCCTTCGGCACCATTCTCGACTCCAACATCACGACGCTGATCGCCGGCCTCGCCCTGCTCATCTTCGGCTCGGGGCCGATTCGCGGCTTCGCCGTGGTGCACTGCCTCGGCATCCTGACCTCGATCTTCTCGTCGGTGGTCGTCTCGCGCTCGCTGGTGAACCTGATCTACGGGCGCCAGCGGAAGCTGACCAGGGTCGCCATTGGCCAGGTCTGGAAGCCCGGCGCTGTCGCGGTCAACGGCCAGAAATAGGGGAAAACGGTCATGGAATTCTTCCGCATCAGAAAAGACATCCCCTTCATGCGCCATGCGCTGAAGTTCAACATCATCTCGCTGGTGACTTTCCTCCTCGCCGTCTTCTTCCTGCTGACCAAGGGCTTGCATCTCTCGGTGGAATTCACCGGGGGCACGCTGATCGAGGTGAATTACCAGCAGGCCGCCGACCTCGAGAAGATCCGCGGCGCGCTCGGCAAGTCGGGCTTCACCGATTTTTCGGTACAGAACTTCGGCTCCTCGCAGGACGTGCTGATCCGGCTTCCCTTGCGCGAGGCGCAGGATACGGCCAGGCAGGGCGAGACCGTGATGCAGGCGCTGACCGCCGAGACGCCGGGCGCGACCCTGCGCCGGGTCGAATTCGTTGGTCCGCAGGTCGGCAAGGAACTGGCCGAGAACGGCGCGATGGCACTGCTCCTCGTCGTCGTCGGCATCATGATCTACCTCGCCTTCCGCTTCGAGTGGCGCTTCTCGGTATCGGCAATCATCGCCAACCTGCACGACGTCATCATCATTCTCGGCTTCTTCGCCGCCTTCCAGTGGGAGTTCTCGCTGTCGGTCCTCGCCGCGGTGCTCGCCGTTCTCGGCTACTCGGTCAACGAGTCGGTCGTCGTCTTCGACCGCGTCCGCGAAACCTTCAAGAAGGTGCGCGGCCTGTCGACCCCGGAAGTGCTCGACCACGCCATCACCAGCACGATCAGCCGGACCATCATCACCCATGGCAGCACGCAGATGATGGTCCTGTCGATGCTGATCTTCGGCGGCGAAACGCTCTACTATTTCGCGCTGGCGCTGACCATCGGCATCTGCTTCGGCATCTATTCGTCGGTGCTGGTGGCCAGTCCGCTGGTCATGTGGCTGGGCGTCTCGCGCGAGCAGTTCATCGCCAAGCAGAAGAAGGTCATCGAAGGGGCCAACGATGACGGCGCCGTGGTTTGAATGGAAGGAGCTCCCGGCGTCGTCACTGGCTCCGCCCTGTCCGGCAACGCCAGGCGCCCGGCGATGCTGACGATCCGGGCCGGGCAGGCTGCGGCGCTTCATGGCCAGCACGGCCGCCTTGCGGTGGCAATGACGTTTTGACAGACATGCCAGTTTGCCGGAGGTTAAATATTGTCTTTCTTTATGAATTCTTCCTGCGACCGAAAATTCACTGGATGACCCCTGACCATGACCGCCCGCAACAACCCTCCCGAAATCTCTTTCGACGACCCCGCCCGCCACGGAATGACCCAGCGGGTCACGTGGATCAGCGTGGTGGTCAATATCTTCCTGACCGCCGCCCAGGTCATCGCCGGCATCATCGCCCATTCCCAGGGCCTGATCGCCGACGGCCTGCATTCGCTGTCGGACCTCGTCTGCGACTTCCTGGTGCTCTTCGCCGCGCATCACAGCAAGGATCCGGCCGACGAGAGCCACCCCTACGGCCATGCCCGGATCGAGACCACGGCCTCGTTCGCCCTCGGGGCGATCCTGGCCGTGACCGGCGCCGGAATCATCTGGAGCGCCGGCGTCAAATTGCAGGACCTCGACAACCTGCCGCCGGTGGCGCCGCTGGCGCTGTGGACGGCTGGCCTGGCGCTGCTCGCCAAGGAGGGGCTCTTCCGCTACATGCTGCATGTCGGGGAAAAGCTGCGCTCGCCGATGCTCATCGCCAACGCTTGGCATGCGCGCTCCGATGCCGCGTCGTCGCTGGTGGTCGCGGTGGGGATCGTCGGCAACATGATGGGCTACACCTTCGCCGACTCGGTGGCGGCCGTGATCGTCGGCTTCATGATCGTGCGCATGGGCGCGGTCTTCGCCTGGGAGGCGGTCCAGGAACTGATCGACACCGGACTGTCGATCGAGGAAGTCGACAGCATCCGCCAGGTCATCATCGATACGCCGGGAGTCGCCAGCCTCCACGAGTTGCGTACCCGCCGCATGGCGCATCGCTCGCTCGTCGATGCCCATGTCTGCGTGGACCCGCGCATCAGCGTTTCCGAAGGCCATCATATCGCCGAACTGACCCGCAAGCGGGTACTCGACAGCCACGAGTCGGTTTCCGACGTCCTCGTTCATGTCGACGTCGAGGACGATCCGGAGCACGACGTCAAGAGCCAGGGCATGCCCGCCCGCGAAGAGCTGACCCAGGCCCTCGCGCCCCTGCTCGCCGGCCTGCCGGAGCCGCAGCGCATCATCCTGCATTATCTCGACGACCGCATCGAGGCCGAGGTTCACCTGCCGCGCGAGACGCTCGAGAATGCGACGGCCGTCAGCCGGGCCGAACGCGAAATCGGCCGGCAATTGACCAGGAATCCGCTGGTCAGTGCCCTGTCGATCAACTACCGGCAGCGGGTCTTTCCAGCCAAGGGCAGCTGATCGCCGCCCCGATGCCTTGCCTGTGGCGCGGCGCTTCGTCGCCGGCAGGACGGGGGCCGTCTCACCAGTTCGGCGTCTCGGCAGCGGGTGGCGGCGGGGGCGGCGCCGGCAACCAGGCGCCGCTGGCGCCGTNGACCGCCGCGCCGGCCACTGCAAGGGCCAGGATCAGCGCCAGCGCGCCACCACCCGCGGCCGATTCGCCCGCCCCGTCCTTCCAGCCGGTCAGCATCGGCCTGACCAGCTTCTGCTTCCTGACGTGGCCATAGAAGGCGATCGCGGCGATATGCAGCGCGATCAGCACGTAGATCGCGTTGGAGACCAGGTAGTGGATTCCGGTCAGGCGATTGCTCAGGTTCTTGCCGACCAGATCGAACAGCGGGCCGACGAAGGTAATGTCATCATTGGCGACAAGGCCGCTGCCGACTTGCGCGGTCAACAGCGCCAGAAGCACGAAAACGGAAAGCGCGCCGAGCGGGTTGTGGCCCACGCCATGCCATTCGCCACGCAGGTAGGCAGCGATCTTCACCGGGGTCGGCAGGAACTGCAGGAATCGCGCGTAGGTCGATCCGACCACACCCCAGGCCAGGCGAAAGGCAAGCAACCCGACGATGAAGAGGCCGATGCGGCGATGCCATTCGATCAGGTTGCCGCCGAGCTGGCCACTGACTATGGCCGCGACGACGGCGAAGACGAGCGCCCAGTGGAAGAGGCGGGTCGGCAGATCCCACAGGCGGAATTTTTCCTCGTTCATGGCGCTTCCTCCAGACCGGAACGGAACAGGCGCCCGGAGGCGCCTGTGGCTCAACCCGAGAACTCCCGATCAGTCCTTGATCTTGAAATCGTCGTGGCAGCCCTTGCAGGTGGCGCTCAACTTGCCGAACTGCTCCTTGGTCGCCGCCGCATCGCCGGCCGCGGCGACCTTGGCCATTTCGTTGGCTTCCTTGATGAACG
Organism: Dechloromonas sp.; assembly: GCA_013693915.1. Lineage (GTDB taxonomy): Bacteria > Pseudomonadota > Gammaproteobacteria > Burkholderiales > Rhodocyclaceae > Azonexus. Next base: position 3,327,115 of record CP059264.1, read on the forward strand.
CCAGCGCTGCCTTGTTTACGCCGTCCCGGTTGGTGAAGAACTCCGGCTTGACCCGGGTCTTCTCCCAGCCGGTGCCCTTGTCGGTCCCCGGCAGGTAGAGGGCGCCCATCCCGGAATTGGCGATGGCCTGAATGGCATTGGCGGCCTTGACGACTTCTTCCTTGTTGTAGGTGCCTTCAACGTTCGCCTTGATGCGGGTCATGTTCCAGGCCATGAAGCCGTAGCCGGACTGGCGCCACTTGATGGCATCCTCCGGCTTGACCTGCGCCGCCGCGGTGCCGGCCAGGGTGAGCGATACCAGTGCGAGCAGAAGTTTCGATTTCATCGTCTATTCTCCGTAGTGGTTGAGTGGAATCGGGATTGCAGACCATACACGAGGCCGGCAGCGCATTCATTCCGGGAGAATCATAGCATTCCCTTTGCCGCCGGCAGCCTGTCCCGCCCGGGTCAGACCTCGAAAAGATGCTTGACGCGCAATGCCGGTGCGCCCTGCTCGACGGCGATCAGGCGGTCGATGTTGGGGTGCCTGCCGGGGTTGGTGCGCGCATCCTCGGTGTGCTCGGCGAAGACTTCCAGGCCCTTCCGGGCAGCCTCGCGGTTGATCGAGCCATAGGTTTGCGCCAGATGGTTGTNGACCGCCAGCGAACCCTGGGTGCCCGGCTTGTTCTCGATCGCGGCGACGACATTGCCGTCGGCGTCGAGCAGGTTGATGGCCGCGAGGTGGGAGATGCCCGGAAGTTTTTTCAGGTTTTCGACAAAAGACATTCAGCTCGTTTTCCGTTTGATGAAGATCAGGCCGGCGACGAAGCCGGCCACGAAGGTTGCGACCGGGATGGCGAAGGCAAGCCTCTGGTCGGCGTAGCCGACCCCATCGGCGTCAGCAGCCAGATCGCCGGCAGCAGGCCGAGGAAGAGTCCCTTCAACCCGCCGGCAAGGCCAGCCCTCAGGCGCGACGTTTCGCCCGCGGTCCGGCCGGGAGTCCCGGCAGCTGCGGCGACGGTTACCGGCGGGATTCGCCTCCTGCGCGCCATCGTTCCCGCCTCTCAGATGCGCCTGGCCAACTCGGCCGCCTTGCCGGTGTAATCCCACGGCGTCAGCTTGAGCAGTTCGGCCTTCACAGCTTCCGGGATGTCCAGCGTGGACACGAAGGCCTGCATGCCTTCGCGCGATACGCGGGTGCCGCGGGTCAGTTCCTTGAGCTTTTCGTAGGCGTTGGGCACGGCGTAGCGGCGCATCACTGTCTGGATCGGTTCGGCGAGCAGTTCCCAGTTGGCGTCGAGGTCGGCCTTCATCAGGTCGGCGTTGATTTCCAGCTTGCCCAGGCCCTTGAGCAGCGAGTCGTAGCCGAGCAGCGTGTAGCCGAGGCCGACGCCCATGTTGCGCAGGACGGTGGAGTCGGTCAGGTCGCGCTGCCAGCGCGAGATCGGCAGCTTTTCGGCGAGGAACTTGAGCATCGCGTTGGCCAGGCCGAGGTTGCCTTCGGAGTTCTCGAAGTCGATCGGATTGACCTTGTGCGGCATGGTCGAGGAGCCGATTTCGCCGGCCTTGACCTTCTGCTTGAAGAAGCCGAGGGAAATGTAGCCCCAGACGTCGCGGTCGAGGTCGATCAGGATGCTGTTGGCGCGGGCGAAGGCGTCGAACAATTCGGCCAGCGCGTCGTGCGGCTCGATCTGGATGGTGTACGGGTTGAAGGTCAGGCCGAGCGACTCGACGAAACGTTTGGCGAAACCTTCCCAGTCGTAGCCCGGGTAGGCGGCGAGGTGGGCGTTGTAGTTGCCGACGGCGCCGTTGATCTTGCCGAGCAGATCGACGCCGGCGATGCGCGCGCGGGCGCGTTGCAGGCGCCAGGCGACGTTGGCCATTTCCTTGCCCATGGTCGACGGCGTCGCCGGCTGGCCGTGCGTACGGCTCATCATCGGAACGTCGGCGTAGGCGTGGGCCAGTTCCACCAGCCTGGCGATGACCTTGTCCAGCGTCGGCAGCAAAGCTTGTTGGCGGGCGCCCTGGCACATCAGCGCGTGCGAGAGGTTGTTGATGTCTTCGGAGGTGCAGGCGAAGTGGATGAATTCGCTGACCTTGACCGCCTCGGCGTTGCCCCGAGTGTTCTTCTTGATCCAGTATTCGAGCGCCTTGACGTCATGGTTGGTGACGGCTTCTTCGGCCTTGACCTCGGCCGCCTGCTCGACCGTGAAGTTGGCGACCAGCGCATCCAGCTCGGCTTCGGTCGACGCAGAAAAAGCGGCAATTTCCGTGAAATGCGGCTCGGCGGCGAGCGCCTTCAACCATTCGATCTCGACCCTGAGGCGGGCGCGGATCAGGCCGAATTCGGAAAAATGCTCGCGCAGGGCTTCGACCTTGCCGGCGTAGCGGCCGTCGAGCGGGGAGAGGGCAGTCAGAGGATCGCAGATCATGGAAACATCCTTTTCGGCAGGTCTGTAATTTTACCCGCCCGACGCGGCGCAACGCCATACGGCTGCGCTATACTGGCATTTCACGAACCACAGACCATGCGATGAACCTGATCGGCTCCCATACCAGCCCGTACGTGCGCAAGGTGCGCATCGTCCTGGCCGAAAAGAAGATCGAATACGATTTCCTGATCGACTCGCCGTGGCTGGAAGGCAGCGGCGTCCCGAACCTCAATCCGCTGGGCAAGATTCCGGTCCTCATCCTCGACGACGACACCCCGCTCTTCGATTCGCGGGTCATCGTCCAATACATCGACAGCGTCACCCCGAACAACAAGCTCTTCCCCGCGCCCAACCGCGAACGCATCGAGGTCAAGCGCTGGGAAGCCCTTGCCGACGGCATCTGCGACGCGGCGGCCACCGCCTTCCTCGAAGGCAAGCGCCCGCAGGCCCAGAGAAGCGACGACTGGATCGCGCGCCAGCGCGAGAAGATCACGCGCAGCCTCGAATTCATGTCCGAGGAACTGGGCGAGAACAAGTACTGCATGGGCACCCACTTCTCGCTGGCCGACATCGCTGTCGGCACCGCCCTCGGCTATCTCTGCTTCCGCTTTGCCGACATCGCCTGGCAGGAAGCCCATCCCAATCTCGCCAGGCTCTACGCCAAGCTGATGCAGCGGCCATCGTTCGCCGAAACGGCACCGCACGACTGAATGGCATCGGCTGCAGGCAGCAGGGGCGCCGCTGGCGCCCGATTTTTAGCGGGCCGGCAGCGATCCCATCGCTTCGCCGAGCCTGACCGGCCGTGCCGGCGCCCAGTCGGGGTTGAAGCAGATGACACCCTGCGGGAACAGCATGACCACCGTCGACCCGAGCAGGAAGCGGCCCATCTCGTCGCCCTGGCGAAAATCCAGTTGCCGGTCGCCGTAGTTCCATTCCCGGACATGTCCAGGACGCGGCGGATTGACGACCCCGTGCCAGACCGTCGCCATGCTGCCGACAATCGTCGCCCCGACCAGCACCAGCACGAACGGCCCGTGCGCCGAGTCGAAGACGCAGACGACCCGCTCGTTGCGCGCAAACAGGCCGGGAACGCCGCGCGCCGTCGTCGGATTGACCGAAAACAGCGCGCCGGGCACATGGATCATCCGCGTCAGGCGACCGGCGCACGGCATGTGGATGCGGTGGTAGTCGCGCGGACTCAGGTAGAGCGTCGCGAAGCTGCCGTTCTCGAAGCGCGCGGCCAGGTCGCGGTCGCCGCCGACCAGCGCGGCCGTCGAGTAATGATGACCCTTGGCCTGAAATATCTGATCGCGCTCGATCGCCCCGAACTGGCTGATCGCCCCGTCGACCGGGCAGATGAAGTCGGCCGGCGCCAGCGGCCGGGCGCCGGCGCGCAGCGGGCGCGTGAAGAACTCGTTGAAGCTGGCGTAGCCGGCGATGTCCGGATTGGCCGCCTCGGCCATGTCGACGCCGTAGCGCCCGACGAACCAGCGAATGAAGCCGGTCGTGATCCCTCCCGCNNGCGCGCTGGCAAACTTGCCGGCGAGGCTGGTCAGGGCCTGTTTGGGAATCACGTATTGCGGCAGGACTGCGAGACGATCGGACACGATGGTTGCCTGGGAAACTGTTGCAAGCGGGATGGCCGGGGCCAGGGAATCAGCGGATGATGCCGCCGCCAAGGCAGACGCGGCTCTCGTAGAGCACCACCGATTGCCCCGGGGTCAGCGCCCATTGCGCTTCGGCAAAGCGGATTTCGCAGCTCTCGCCGTCGACCCGCTCGACCTCGCAGGGCTTGTCTGCCGTGCGGTAGCGCGGTTTGGCGGTGTANNCCCAGTGCGTATGCGGCGCCCGACCCGATACCCAGGAAAGTTGTTCGGCGACCAGCGAGTCCCTGAAGAGCGCCGGGTGGTCGTGGCCCTGGACGACCTGAAGCACATTCTTCTCCATGTCCTTGCCAGCGACGAACCAGGCGTCGTGGTCGCCGCCACCGTGCTCGCCCGGCTCCCTGATGCCGCCGATGTGCAGGCCCTTGCGCTGGCCGATGGTGTGGTACATGAGGCCGTCGTGCTCGCCCATCAGCTTGTCGTCATCGAGGCGGCGGATCTCGCCCTTCTTCGGCGGCAGGTAGCGGGAAAGGAACTCCTTGAACGGGCGCTCGCCGATGAAGCAGATGCCGGTCGAATCCTTCTTGGCCGCCACGTGCAGACCCTCGGCCTCGGCGATCCTGCGCACGTCGCGCTTGTAGAGGTCGGCCAGCGGGAACAGCGTTTTCGATAACTGTGCCTGATTCAGGCGATAGAGGAAATAGCTCTGGTCCTTGGTCCCGTCCTCGGCCTTGAGCAACTGGAATTCGCCGCTGAACTCGCGGACGCCGGCGTAATGGCCGGTGGCTATCCGGTCCGCGCCGAGTTGCAGCGCGTGGTCGAGAAAGGCCTTGAACTTGATCTCGGAATTGCACAGCACATCCGGATTCGGCGTCCGCCCAGCCTGGTATTCGCGCAGGAACTCGGCGAAGACGCGGTCGCGGTATTCGCCAGCGAAATTGACCACCTCGACATCGATGCCGATCTTGTCGGCGACGCTCGTCACGTCGACGAGATCCTGACGCGACGCGCAGTATTCCTCGCTGTCGTCGTCCTCCCAGTTCTTCATGAACAGGCCGATCACCTTCCAGCCCTGGCGCTTCAGGAGCAGCGCCGCCACCGCCGAATCGACACCGCCGGACAGGCCGACGACCACCGTTTTCTCAGACATCTGGCCCCGCCCCCTTCCATTCACCCAGCGGCAGGATCACCGCCGCCTGCCCGTTATCGACGAACCAGCTATCGACGACGAAGCGGGCGCCGTCGCCGGCCGCCTTCTCCTCGATCACCGCCGAATAATGCACCGGAATGACCAGCACCCAGTTGCGCGCATCCGGCTCGAGCACGCGATGCCAGCGCAGGCTGCCGCGCGTTTCGAGCAGACGCAGCAGGCGCGTCGTCGAGGTCGAATGATCGATGCAATCCATCTTCCCCGGCGCATGGCCATCGGCATAGTTGCCGCCACGGTCATTCCTGATGTCCGACTGCTCGCCGGCCCAGGCGTAGAGCCGGCCGATCACCGCGGCGAGCATTTTGCGCTCTTCGGCGGGGTCGACCGCAACCGCCAGTTGCTGGCCGACTTCACGCAACTGACTGTCGCTGAAGCGGATCTGCGCCTGGACGTTGCAGCCATAGCCATAGCAGATGGGCACGGTCGCGTCGGCTGCCGCCAGGCTGGCCCAGGCCAGAAGAAGCACCGTCAGGCTTTGGCGCAGCATCACGAGGCGTGCACAAGCAGGTCGAGCGGGTAGTGCTTGCCGGCGAGGAGATCCTCGATGCAGCGCAGGACCAGCGGGCTGCGGTGGCGGGTCGCGGTCGCCCTGACCTCGTCGGNGGTCAGCCAGCGCGCGGCGACGATGCCTTCGTCCAGCCGGCGCCCGGCCTCGTAGCCGTGCAACTCGCCGGCGAAGGCGAAGCGCAGGTAGGTGATCTCGCGCTCCGGGCGCTTCCAGCTGTAGATCCCGACCAGGTGCGTCGGCCTGAAGTAATAGGCGGTCTCTTCCAGCGTCTCGCGCACGACGGCATCGATCAGCGCCTCGCCGTCCTCAAGGTGGCCGGCCGGCTGGTTGAAGGCAAGACCGGCTTCGGTCTCTTCCTCGACCAGCAGGAACTTTCCGTCGCGCTGAACGACCGCGGCAACGGTGACATTGGGTTTCCAGATCATGACGGACTCGGACGGCAAAAGCGCTATTTTACCCGCTGATTTGGGCTAAAATCCTAGGCTTTCACGATAGCAACACGGAGAATCGACCATGTCCATGTCGGATCGCGACGGCTTCATCTGGCAAGACGGCAAGCTCGTGCCCTGGCGCGAGGCGACCACGCACGTCCTGACGCACTCGCTGCACTACGGCATGAGCGTATTCGAGGGCGTTCGCGCCTACCGGACCGAGCGCGGCACCGCCATCTTCCGTCTCGAAGACCACACCGACCGGCTGTTCAACTCCGCCCACATCTTCCAGATGGCGATGCCCTACGACAAGGCGACCATCAACGACGCGCACAAGGAGGTGCTGCGCGCCAACGATCTCGAAGCCGGCTACCTGCGCCCGATCGCCTTCTACGGCTCGGAGAAGATGGGCGTCTCGCCCAAGGGCGCCAGGGTCCATGTCGTCATTGCCGCCTGGCCGTGGGGCGCCTATCTCGGCGAGGAAGGTCTCGAGCGCGGCATCCGGGTCAAGGTGTCGAGCTACACACGGCACCACGTCAACATCTCGATGGTGCGCGCCAAGGCGTCCGGCCACTACATCAACTCGATCCTCGCCAATAACGAGGTGACCAACGAGGGTTACGACGAGGCCATGCTGCTCGACCCGGAAGGCTATGTGGCCGAGGGTGCCGGCGAGAACCTGTTCATCGTCAAGAAGGGCCGGCTGTACACGCCCGACCTGACTTCGTGCCTGGAAGGCATCACCCGCGCCACCGTGCTGCAGATTGCCGAAGAACTCGGGCTTTCGGTGCAGGAGAAGCGCATCACCCGCGACGAAGTCTATTGCTGTGACGAAGCCTTCTTCACCGGCACCGCCGCCGAAGTGACGCCGATCCGTGAACTCGACGGCCGCCAGATCGGCATCGGTCGTCGCGGCCCGGTCACCGCCGAGATCCAGGCCAGGTATTTCGACGTGGTCAATGGCCGCTCCGCCCAGCACGACAACTGGCTGGCCTACATCTAATTCAGGGAGATCCGGATGTCCGACAACCGTACCGTAGAACTTACCGCCCACGACCTGCCGCTGCACTGCCCGCAGCCGGCCTCGCCGCTGTGGTGCCAGCATCCGCGCGTCTTCCTCGACGTGCTCAAGACCGGTGAAGTGGTCTGCCCCTACTGCAGCACGCGGTACGTTTTCACGGGCGAAGCGCCCAAGGGTCACCACTAGGCGCCGGGCGCGGCCGGATCGCCGGGCTGCCGGCGCCGGCGGGTTGGCGTGCTGGCGACGGCTTCGCCTGACACCTGGCGCCACCCCGGCCCGGCCGGCAACCGTCGGCGCGATGCCGGCAGGAGCAGCGGCCTCCGGCATGACTGACCCCGGCCACCGCAACGATCTCGCCATACCCCCGCCGCCACAGGTCTTTGCCGCCTGCCTGAAACGGAGCACCGCATGAGCAAGCCAAGCAATTTCGCCTCACCCGAAGATGTCGAACAGGCCTTCTACGAGGCGGTGCTCAAGGGCGACGCCGACCTGATGATGCAACTGTGGGCCGAGGACGAGGAAACCCTCTGCGTGCACCCGACCGGCGTCCGCCTGATCGGCATCGCGGCGATCCGCGAAAGCTGGCGCAGCATCTTTTCCAGCGCCCGCCTGCGCGTCCAGGCCGATTCGATCGCGCACTGGCAGGGCTCGGTGCTGGCGATCCATCACCTCAGCGAAATCCTCTTCGTCGGCGACGATCCCGGCCCGCACGGGCCGCTGCACGTCACCCACGTCTACGCGCGCGGCGCCCACGGCTGGCGCCTTGTCAGCCGTCACGCCTCGGCCGCCGACGACGGCCACCAGGCGATGGCCGACGCCGTCCCGCACACGCTGCATTGACGATTGCCTGCAAGCCCTACCGGGCGCCCGCCTGGCTCCCTGGCGGCAATGCCCAGACCATCTGGCCGCTGCTGATCAAGCCGCGCCCGCTCAAGCTGCGCCGCGAGCGCTGGGAAACGCCGGACGGCGACTTCATCGACGTCGACTTCCTCGACGGCCCTGCCGACGCGCCGCTGCTGGCACTGTTCCATGGCCTCGAGGGCAGCTCGGACAGCCACTACGCCATCGCCGCCGCGCACACCTGCAAGGCAGCCGGCTGGCGCCTGGCGCTGCCGCACTTCCGCGGCTGCTCGGGCGAACTCAACCGCCGGCCGCGCGCCTACCACTCCGGCGACTCGGACGAGATCGACTGGATCCTGCGCCGCCTGCAGGCCGCCGATGGCGGCCGCCGCATCCACGCCGCCGGCATCTCGCTCGGCGGCAACGCCCTGCTCAAGTGGGCCGGCGAACGCGGCGCGGCGGCCAGCGCGGTGGTCACCGGCGTCGCCGGCATCTGCGCGCCGCTCGATCTCGCCGCCTGCGGCCACCATCTGGCGCGCGGCTTCAACCGCCTCTACACCCGGCACTTCCTCGCCACGATGAAGGTCGTCTCCGCCGCGCGCCTCGCCCGCTTTCCTGGGTTGTTTGACGCCGCGCGCATGCGCCGCGCCGTCAACCTGTGGGAATTCGACGACGCCGTGACCGGCCCGGTGCACGGCTTCGCCGGCGCCGACGACTACTGGCGCCGCTCGTCGGCCAAGCCGTGGCTGCGGTCGATCGTGGTGCCGGCGCTTGCGGTCAACTCGAAAAACGACCCCTTTTTCCCGGTCGCCCACCTGCCGCGCCGCGACGAGGTCAGCCCGTCGGTTCGCCTCGAGCAGCCCGCCAGCGGCGGCCACGTCGGCTTCGTCGCCGGCACCTTCCCCGGCCACCTCGACTGGCTGCCGCAACGCCTCCTCCACTTCTTCACCCACGAAATCTCATGAATGCCTCCTCCCCCTCCCCGCCGAAATCTTCAAGGCATACGACATCCGCGGCATCGTCGGCAAGTCGCTCACCGCGGAGATCGTCCGCCGCATCGGTCATGCCCTCGGCTCGCTGGCCCTCGACCAGGGACAGGAGGCGATCGCCGTCGGCCGCGACGGGCGGCTTTCCGGGCCCGAACTGGCCGGCGCGCTGATCGACGGCATCGTCGCCGCCGGCTGCGACGCCATCGACATCGGCTGCGTGCCGACCCCGGTCACCTACTTCGCCGCCCATCACCTCGGCTGCGATTCCTGCGTTTCGGTCACCGGCAGCCACAACCCGCCCGACTACAACGGCCTCAAGATGGTCATCGCCGGCACGACGCTGGCCCTCCACGCCATCAAGCAACTGCGGGCGCGCGCCGGGTCCGGCGACCTGCGCCACGGCAGCGGGCAGCGCCGCACGGCCGATGTCCGCGCCGCCTACATCGAGCGCATCATCTCTGACGTCAGGCTCGCCCGGCCGCTGAAGATCGTCATGGACTGCGGCAATGGCGTCGCCGGCGCCGTCGCTCCGGAACTTTTCAAGCGCCTCGGTTGCGAGATCGTCCCGCTGTTCTGCGAGGTCGACGGCCACTTCCCGAACCACCACCCCGACCCGTCCAAGCCGGAGAACCTCGCCGACGTGATCCGTGCCCTGCGCGACACCGACGCCGAGATCGGCATCGCCTTCGACGGCGATGGCGACCGCCTCGGCGTCGTCACCAAGGACGGCGAAATCACTTATCCCGACCGCCAGCTCATGCTCTTCGCCGCCGACGTGCTGGCGCGCGTGCCGGGCGGCCAGATCATCTACGACGTCAAATGCACCCGCCTGCTGGCGCCGTGGATCCGCGCCCGCGGTGGCGAACCGCTGATGTGGAACACCGGCCACGCGCTGGTCAAGGCCAAGCTCAAGGAAACCGGCGCCCCGCTCGCCGGCGAGATGAGCGGCCACACCTTCTTCAAGGAACGCTGGTACGGCTTCGACGACGGCCTCTACGCCGGCGCCCGCCTGCTCGAAATCCTATCGCGCAGCCCCGATGCCTGCGCACCGCTAAAAGCGCTGCCCGATTCGCCGTCGACCCCGGAACTCAATGTGAAGATGGCCGAAGGCGAGCCCTTCGCGCTGATCGACAGGCTCAAGGCCGAAGGTCGCTTCGATGGAGCGACCGAGCGCATCACCATCGACGGCCTGCGCGTCGAATACCCCGACGGCTTCGGCCTCGCCCGCCCGTCGAACACGACGCCGGTCGTCGTCCTGCGCTTCGAGGCCGACAATCCCACCGCGCTGGCGAGGATCCAGGATGATTTCCGCGCAACGATCAGCGCGGTCTGGCCGGGGATCGAGCTGCCGTTCTGAACGGAGGAGCGCGGCAGCGCGGCTCCCCGCCGGAACGTTAGGCTGCAGCAGGCTGAAACGAGGCGACCGGAACTTGGCGACATACCGCGACAGACTTGCGGAACGCCTTGATACGCTCGATTTCATGGAGGGTCCGGGCCGAAAAATAGGGCTCTCCGCAGTCGGGGCAGGAGTACATCGGGATGGCTTCGATGACCAACAAGGCCGCTGCCTTGCCAAAGCTGCGGGTGACGTACTTTATCTGGACGACTGAACTGCCGCAGTGGGCGCAGAGATGCTCAGAGGATATAGGCGGTGATGACGATGAGTTTGCCGGTGAAGCCGACATTAAGGACGGTTTGCGCGTGACGACCGTCGAGGGTGACGTCTGAGACGACGGCTTTGCTTTCACGGGCTTTGGCGTCGCGTTGACGCTGCGTGATTTGCCCCGTGAGGATGATGTTTTCGAGATCAAGGATTGAGAGATCGTCATCTTCAAGTTCCCCGGCGGCGTGGGTGGAAACGACATTCAGAGCAGACAGTCATTGCGTTCCACGCAATAGATCGAGAAACCGACATACCTACATCCGCCCTCGGTGCAGGAACGGTTGCCGGGCCGGCTCAGTCCAAGTGATTTTGCATGATCTCACCGCTTAAGTGCCGTACTCCCGGAGCCTCGACTTCGGGCAGCAGCTTCCGCTTGGGCTTCCTCAGCGGCGATGTGTTTATCGAGACTTTCTTGGGCGGCCGCAATCTCGGCGACCTCCGCTGTTCTTTCCGCAGCAATGCGGCGTTCCTCTGAATCGGCCAGCTTGCGTGCGCCATCTGCGCTGCTGGCCTCGTTGTTACTCCATATCCAATAGCCCCCNNCGCCCACCAATGCCACGACCAGCGCCGCAGCGCCGGCCCACAACACTCGTCTGCTTCGAGGCGATGTGGCTTTCGGCGCCCCTGATTCAGGAATAGCCGAGGTCGGTTGTGACGGTTCGAAAGTTTGATGCGCGCCGCAGTGCGTGCAGAACTTTGTATCAGGCCGGATGGCCTTGCCGCAATTCGTGCAAAACATGTTGCCTTTCCTTCCCGGCAGACTGTGATATGGGCTTGGCGGAATGCTTTTAACAGCGCCCCGATGGGGCGCACGCGCTGACCCGTTTCATGTTGTCTTCCACGCGCTCACTAAAGCCATTGAGCATCTCCTGCAAGTCGGTCAGCCGAACTTCCACCACTCCGCCGGTCTGACAACTGTTGGCGCCACTGGCAACCACCTTCATTTCAGCAAACGGACTATTGGCAGCCGGCAGGCTCGAGAAGCCGATCAGGTCGCCGGGCATCAGGAAGCACTCGCCCGCTCCGGACAGATCGCCCACGTTGAGGGGATGCGCGGTCTGAAACAGGTAGATATTTGCATAGCCGGACGCCAGTACATCATCCAGCACCAGGGGCCGACCATTTTGATGCATGGCGACGCTGAGGCGTACCTGCTTGCGCACCTGTTGACGGACCTCCTCGGGAATCTGCACCGGTACCGCGTTTCCCACCTCCTGCTGCACCTGCAAGGAAGACGCCTGCAAATCCACCTCTCCCAATTGCTGCGCGAGTGTCGGATTGCCTTTGACGTTGACCTTCACTTGCTGTTGCACCTCTGCCATCTGGCCGCGAAGGGCCACCCCTTCGGGCGAGTCATAGAAACGCGTCGTGCCGTAGGGAGGTGAATAGCCATATCCCTCTTCAAATCCGGAAGCGATCTGCATGTCACCCATCAGCGCCATGGGATCGTCGTAGGTGGTAGGTTGGGAAGCGAAGGCCACCGCTGCCACCGCGCCCACGGTCACCACGGACGCGAGCGCCAAGGGCACTGCGAAGCGCTGGTAATAGGGGCGGTATGCAACATAGGTGAAGCGAGCCGGCCGGTAGTACGCAACCGGTGCACCGTAGATCTGACCCACGTCGTATAGGCGAACAAACGGCCGATCCACATAGTGTGGCCGGCCGTGCGACCAGTGTGCGTAATGCGTACGCTCGATCACGCGCCGTTCGCTGCCATTCCGATCGCGAAATGACGTATAGCGATCCTGGAACGCAGGCCGACCGTCCGGCAATACCGCCTCGCGCAGGCCGTTCCGTTTCGTCACGAACGCGGGGCCACCGCCCACGGAGAGCCGTTCGAAGTCCTTGCCCACGGTCACACGCTGGCCGTTGGCGACGCGGTTGGTCGTCCCGCTGCGCAAATCCTCGGTCTGTTGGAAGCCACTTACCTTCTTTGTCCCATCCGGCATGAGTTTTTGCGATATCACCATCTGCGAACCATCGGGGTTCTTGTGGCGAATATCGAAGCTGTTGCGATCTCCGCGCGGCACCACGCTGGTAGTTTCACTGACGGCGACAGGTTGCGCTGGCGTCGGGCCACGCCCATCCGGACCGGGCCGGCGGCCATCGCGCTGCTGCTGGCCCAGTGCCGTTGCCGGAATGTGCCCCGGTTGCCCTTGTTGACCGGGTCGGCGTCCGTCCGCGGGCGGCTGTTGGCCTTGCGCGGCAACGGGCGGTTGCCCGGGCTGGCCAGGCTGGTGGGTCACGCCCGGTTGTTGCGGCTGGGCCGGCTGCGCTGTCGCCAGCGGTTGCCCGAACTGCCCTTGTTGACCGGATCGGCGTCCGTCCGCGGACGGTTGTTGGCCTTGCGCAGCGACGGGCGGTTGCCCAGGCTGGCCGGGCGGGTGGGTGGTCACGCCCGGTTGTTGCGGCTGGGCCTGCTGCACAGTCGCAGGCGTCTGCCCAGGCTGCCCTAGTTGACCGGGTCGGCGTCCGTCCGCGGGCGGCTGTTGGCCTTGCGCGGCGACAGGCGGTTGCCCAGGCTGGCCGGGCTGGCGGGTCACGCCCGGTTGTTGCGGCTGGGCCTGCTGCGCTGTCTGCGGCGGTTGCCCGAACTGCCCTTGTTGACCGGGTCGGCGTCCGTCCGCGGGTGGCTGTTGGCCTTGCGCGGCAACGGGCGGTTGCCCTTGCTGGACTGGCTGCTTGGCCCACTGCTGCTCCTGCTGTTGTTGCTGCGCGCGCTGCTGCTCCTGTTGCTGTCGCTGTTGCTGGGCACGCTGCTGCTCCTGTTGCTGTTGCTGTTGCTGGGCACGCTGCGGTTCCTGCTGCTGCCTGGCCCGCTGCTGCTCCTGTTGCTGTTGCTGTTGCTGGGCACGCTGCTGTTCCTGCTGCTGCCTGGCTCGCTGCTGCTCCTGTTGCTGTTGCTGCGCGCGCTGCTGTTCCTGCTGCTGCCTGGCTCGCTGCTGCTCCTGTTGCTGTTGCTGTTGCTGGGCACGCTGCTGTTCCTGCTGCTGCCTGGCTCGCTGCTGCTCCTGTTGCTGTTGCTGCGCGCGCTGCTGTTCCTGCTGCTGCCTGGCCCGCTGCTGCTCCTGTTGCTGTTGCTGCGCGCGCTGCTGTTCCTGCTGCTGCTTTGCCCGTTGCTGCTCCTGTTGCTGCTTGGCCCGCTTTTCCTGTTCAGCTGCGGAATCCACAGCCGCATGGACTCCGGAGAACGCCAGCGTTAGGGCTAAGACAACCGCTCTCATTGCAAAGATTTTCATTCCATCTTCCCTCGATCGATTCGCTCAGCCCATCCCACCCAGGAGCCCGCGAAAGAGCAACACTAGGGCGAGCGCAATCACCCTTGGGTCAGCGACGCCCCGCAACTCGCACAAACCGCTTGCGCATCGACGTTCTTTGCTCCGCACTCCGGACAGAACAGTCCTATAGCAATGGGCCTATCGACTGGAGTTGATGGCTCCGGATTAGGTGTCGGACTCGCGACCGATTTTCGCGATGGAGACGGACTTGTAGCCAGGGAAGGCATTTCCTTTTGCGGCGTCTTGCCTTGCATGAGCGCTTCAAGGATTCGGACAACACGCGCAGCGTCCGCCTCATCTACCTTGATTCCCTCGACAACGGATCGCTTGAATACAATTCCTTCGGAACGACCTCCAATCTCTGAAAATTCAACCCTCAGTTGTTTGTTGAGGAAGTAATACACAACGGCCCCAAGAATTACCAGAAGCCCAAGCCCGAGTAACGGGATCANGGGAATGCCAATTAGTCCCATCACCAGTGCTGACTTCCATGGCTTCTGGTATCCGTACCCGCCGGAGCACAGCTTATCCATCGGGGTAATCCGCTTGAAAAATCCCGACCAGGAACCTTTTTCAAAGCGGACATTCCCTTTATCCACGGTCATTGTCACTGTCGGGTCAATGCCGATCCAAGATAGAACGAAAGAAATGATCCCGCCTTCCCGTCCTCGTATCCTTACATACACCCCTCNGGAATCGGGCGTTTCATCCACAAACCATTCCTTGATGACATATTCCATAATCAACCCCTCCCTTGTTATTCACACAGCCACACAGCAAACGATACGTAGAGAACTACATGCGCACCTCTCCCAGCCTCCATGACAGGAGGCCGACGCGACCAAAGACGAGCCCGATTGACTCACCATCCTTCTTCCCCTTCTCACTGAGGGTAACGACAAAGCGGTTGAAGCTCTCGTAAGCCATCCCTATGTCGGCTTCGGCCTCGAGGTCGGATAGTTTCTTCTTGCCTTTCCCGGATGGCCCATTGCCGCCCGTTATGAGAATGGCAAGGCCTTCGGNGGTCATGAGTTTGTCGACTGCCGGATTGATCATCGCCGCGGCCATCGAAGCTTCCAAGGCGGCAAAAGGATCGGCGTTCTTTCCGCTGGTCTGGCCGACGATCTTGGCGGTCAGCGCACGCTTCAGGCTCTCTCGCAACGGGGNGTAATCGATATATTGTGAGAGTCTGGCTGCGTCTTGAGCTTGCACGGCCGATTTCAGGTTGTTGACGGCAATGTGAGGAGTGAAATAGAACCAGACGCCGAATGCCGCCATCACCACCGGAACGAGATAAGCGAAAGCTCTTCCTGATGCACGTCGTGAGGCGGCAACCGATACTGGCGGCTCCGTATCCCCGGCAGGCGACGGAACCGATTCCGCGCCGATGCCAGAGGAAACCTCCCGGTGAGATGCGCGCCTTGTGTCGTGGATGTCCCACTTGTCATCGGGTGGCGAACTGGGGTTCGAATTGCCGGACGTTGACGTTGGCTCTTCCACCGCCGCGCCGCAAGACGGGCAGAACTTCACTGTCGATCCTGGCAGGCGTACTCCGCATTGGTCGCAGAACAAGGCAGCGGTCATCTATCGCTCTCACTCGGATAATGGATTGATTTGGCGGTGCTCATTTATGGCGTGGGCGGACGGCGGAACGTTAATGTAATCAAGGCGAGCCATGAGCTCACCAAGCGGAAATCTGGCAAATTGTGCTTGAGAAATTACTGACAGGCTCGTGCCTATTGGGAGTACTTGCTAATCCAAATACTATGGACATATGCGCTCGGGCGAAACTGCGTAGTTTGTCTTCCTTGTCTTGAGTGTAAATTCGTGAAAATCCCCCGCTAACTTCAAAAGTAATGCCTGCCGGCCCTCGAGCAAAATCAGCAAATTCGAGGGATTCAGGTTCGCTCAACCCAATTGACGTCACCTTGCCATAAATGCCTTCAACATCGCGCAGCAACATGCCAGGATGGACGCCCTCCTTAGTCGCGTAACGTTTATCAAAGACGCGGGCATGTGTTATTCTGGTTGTATTGTTGATCGGCATCTCTTGGTCACCCGCCAGCACCATGATGAGACTTGGCCCTTCCCATACCTCGACCTGTCTAACACCATCACCGCCGGTCGATGCCGAAAATCTCATATTTGGCAGAAGTTTGCGTACTTGGGCCACTTCCATCCCAATCTGGACGAGGCCAAGCGATTTTTTGTAATTAAAGTTGTCGTCATTGGTGTGGTCTGGGCTGCGTTCGGGCCGGTCGGCCCCGGCGGCCGCGGCGCTGCCTGGCAGGCTGGCATTCCCGACCCGACCCGCCGTTCCGTTGCTTCGAAGGCAGACTGCATGAAACCGTCCGGATTACCGTAGAAGCGTGAGTTGCCGCTGTCCCGGTTGAGGTGATGCGCCCACGCTCTGCTTCCGTCTGCCGTGAAGAACATGTGAATCTGATTGTCGCCACAATTGTGCGGCTCGCACGCGGAGTAGTACTCGTACGCCCTGCCACCAAAGTCGCACGCACTGACGGGCGACTCGACGGAACCGCCGCCCCTGACGAAGCGGGAGAGCCAGCGGTCCGTCGGCGGCGTGGCTGCGAACAGCGCGTTGAAGGAACGCCGGTAAGCCGGGCTGCCGCGCAGGCGATCGGACAGAGTCATATTCGCGACGGCAACGGGAGGTGTCGTCGTTGGCGTGGTCCGGGCCGCGTTCGGCACAGCCGGATTTGCTTGAACCTCTGTTCGGTAGCGCGAGTCAAGATCGACCCAACCGCATTTCAGTATCTGTTCCCTCGTAGTTCCTAATGGGGCTCTACCCCAACCTATAGGACCCCTTTCCGTGTTCACGCAAGCCTTGTCGTATTCCTTCTTGTCCTGAAGCGACTTGTCGGAGGGCTTCGTCCATTCGCCCAAGTGCAAATGACTGCTGAAACCCGGAAAGTCTTTGGTGGGGTGTCGCACCGTGCCCAATAGCGTTCCGCGTGTGACACTGTTGCCAAAACCAACCGACGACTCGATATGCCCGTAGATGGCCTTCGATCCATCAGCGTGCTCTATGGTCACCACGGCTCGCATTGGATCGTTGGCTATCGTATTCTCCACAACTTTTCCATCGCGCACCGCGTACACACGCGCCTCCCACGGCTCGGAAATCGGTCCCCAAGTGTTCTCTATTTTCTGTCCGGGCATAACCCGGATCAACGAACCCCGCGTCAGGGACCAGTTGCATTGCCGTTACCAGCGGCCGATCCGACGGCCGGGAACTCTGGCAGGTGATGGTCACTTCGCCGGACGATGCATAGTCATTGCTGGAATCCTTCTGGCCAAGGGTGCTGGAAGCCGAGTTGTCCGCGATGACCAAGAACGTACTTGCCCCCGGGACGTCATCGGGAACGATCAGCGAGTATTGCATGGGAATCGAACGCCCGGCATCGATAGGAGGAGTTGAGATTTCTTTGACCAACGTGACATCACGGGCTGCGTCAGACCTACCAGCGGGCCGCAGCCGAAGGCCAGTAATGCTGGCTGCAGCGCGCCCATCGCCTTTGTTGGCCATTACCCATTCGATGGTTACGTATTGCCCGGGCTTGATTGCACTGACGCTCACCGTGACCTCTCTTGGTATGAGGTCCGGCGAACCGTTGGTCAATTGACCCTGCCCCTGAGTTGGCGATGACGCCGTCGCCCCGTGAGCGATGGGCGCCAGTGCGACGATGCATGCGACCACTAAAAGAATCTTGCGCACAGTTGCCCCCGAGAATAATCAATGCGACAGTTCAGACCACAGCACTAAATGTCTTGGACCCCGTTAAGGATTATCTGAACAAGCCATGAATTTGAGACGGCCTGTCATAAAAAAGCTGAAAAATGAGCGGATTTCGTGCGCTGGCCGTGACACAGAGGGGTTTTACCCTTCACTTTCCGCATCACGGGCGCACCTCGCCTGTTGCGGGCAGCAAACGATGACGTGCCATCCACAGATTGGAGAGCGCGAACAGCGTCATGATCTGCCCGGTGTTCTTCTTGAGTCCGCGATAGCGGACCTTGGTGAAGCCGAATTGCCGCTTGATCACCCGGAACGGATGCTCAACGACGGCGCGAATGGCCGACAGAATCCGGTTGGATTTCTTCTGTTGCTCGGTCAGCTCGCCACCCATGGGTTTCTTGGTCGGCACCAGAATGGCCAAGCCGTCTTCGCTGGCAAGGTGCTCGATGGTCCGGTTGTTCTGGTGATAGCCGCGATCAGCGAAGACGATTTTCTCGTCACCGTGCAGGCAGTCCTTGAGCATGACGTTGTCGGTGACCTTGGCCGTGGTGCATTCGACGGTATGGATCAGACCACTCTCGGCATCGACGCCGATATGGGCTTTCATACCGAAGTACCACTGGTTGCCTTTTCTGGTCTGACTCATCTCGGGATCGCGCTGCTTGTCCTGGTTCTTGGTAGAACTGGGGGCGGCAATCAGCGTAGCATCGACGACGGAGCCCCGCTTCATGCTCAGGCCTTTCTCGCTCAGTACCGTATTGACCTCGGCAAAGAGGGCCGCCGCCAGTTCGTGCTGTTCCAACAAATGGCGGAAACGAAGGATCGTGCTTTCGTCGGGCATCGCGTCTTCGAAGGCATCCAGCCCGGCAAATTGACGCAGCAAGGGAATGTCGTGCAGGGCTTCTTCCATGGCCGGATCGGAGTAGCCAAACCACTGTTGCAGGAAGTGAATGCGCAGCATCGTGCTCAACAGCATCGGCGGACGACCGTTGCCTTNTCTGGGGTAGAACGGTTCGATCAACGCCTCAAGACGAGACCACGGCACCACCGTTTCCATCTCCGCCAGGAACACGGCTTTCCGGGTTTGCTTGCCAGCCTTGGGCAGAAATCCCGTCTCGGCCACACTCAGTTGCTTCATCGCTTTCATCGGTTTCGTGGGTGCCATGACAATGGCGCTATATTCTCAAATTACGCTGCATGACGAGCACTTATGCAGAGTTTCCTTAATTCTCTGCCTGGCATGTTCGGGGTCAGGTGTTGCATTACGATTTTCCGAAATGCGTAGGTCGCCAAATGTCTTGTTGCAAGACCTACCCCGTCGCGCCCGTCGCGTCGCGCCCGTCGTAGCAAGAGTAGATCCGATCACTTGAATGGTCTCCTTTGTGCCGCCCCCACCTGGGCGAAGGCCGTGCCGCTCCACCTGTAGGTCTTCCGTTCGATGAATTCGGGGCAGCACGCGGCTTTTCCCTGCGTACGCTCGGTGATCAGGAAGCCGTCCTTGATCGTTATCCGGTGGTACCCGCCAAATGCGCGATCTCCCGATTCCAATCGAGCCATGAGAGATACCCTGCCATCCTTCATGGTGAATACAACCGGTTCTTCGGTGGCATGCATCCGCCACACGAAGTCGTCACGATCGCTTCGTCGCGCCCGTCGCCGGTCAGGTCGCCATAGATGATGGACGCATAGCCGGGCATTTCCCATATTCCGAACCACCAGTCGGTTTGAGATCCATAGCCGCCATCCTTGATTCGCACCCGAGTCTTACCGAATTCCTTGCCGCACCAAGGCGCTAGATCGTAGGTGAAGTTGCGAAAGTCGATATTCCTGATACCCTGAAGCACTTGGTTGGCAAGCGATCCCTGAACTTCATCGCAGGTGACCTTTTGAAACGAAGAATCCGCTTGCCATCGCCCATGAGCTTTGGTCACGCCGAACATGAGCGGCATATGGGTTTCTGTCACCCACCCTTCGTTGTGATAATTCATGCGTTCTCGCGGGGCATTGACTTCAAACGCGCATGACCATTCGATACCCTTCGCAGGATTACTTTCCGGGCGTTCATGACAGACAATTCGAAGAGTGCCCTTGTATTCCCGGATGTCCGTGATTTCCTTTCGATCATTTCCCAAGTGTCTGCTCTTCAGATAAGACAATCCATTACATTTGGTCAGCATCTTCTCCAGATGGGCATAGCCGACCTGCTGAGCTTCCTTTTCTGCCGAGATTGTCGGAATTGCGGTTGCTTCCATAGTGCGCGAGATAACATCCGCATTACTCTTGGATGGCATCTTCGCGTCAGCCGGATTCGCTTGAACCCCTGTCTTCCATAACCGGACGTTGGGTATGCCGGTTGCCTTTTCCAGTGGGTCGTTTCGTGGATCGCCTTCCCAGCCATAAGGATCTACAAACGCATATCCATAGGGTGACCCAGCGTTCTCTTTAAGCACTTCGAAATGAAAGTGTGGAGGAACGCTATAGAGTTTTGTCACGTTTCCATTCTTGTCCTTCGTTGGAGGAGAGCATTGTCCGGTCAAGCCGATCAGGGCACCTGCCTTGATCTCGTCACCTGATTGCACGTCAATCCGGCTGAGATGACCATATTGGGTGACGTATCCATTCCCGTGGTCAATTCCGACATAGCACCAAATTCCACATCCGCCAGTTTCTATGCCCTTTGGCACGCACCGTCCCGGTAATCCTGTTGCCTTGTTGATAATTTTCACCACTCGTCCGCTCGCGGCTGCGTATACAGGCGTACCGGTCTCGGCTACGTAGTCATATGCTGGATGATTGTCGTAATTGAGTCCTTGATCGGCCAAACACCCGTCGTTGGTTCCGATGTAGAGGCCCTTTATAACGAAAGGCTTCCCCGGATTTGGCGAATACTGGGGATAGCAGCCCTGATTGACTTTCGGCTTCGCTGCAGTCGCTCGTCCCTCTTCACCAGTGAATGCCGTGACGATACCGTCTTCGTCATACGCTTTTTCCATATGGTGATCCAGGATGGACGTCATGCTGGCAGGCGTATAGGCACCCTTGCTGTACCGGGTGGAACTGCACTTACCCTGGGTAGCGCTCGGGCAACTGAGCGGGAAATCCAGAAACGGCGTCGTCGCCCCTCAACGATCGGCGCCAGTGCGACAAAGCACGCGACTCCAATAAAGCTGATACGCATGGCTACCTCGAAAATAATCGACGCGAATAATCAGACGACCGCGAATGGCGTCTTGGCAGTCTTCGTGTCCTTCCCGTCCGAAATCGTTGTCACCAAGGTGTAGTTCCCTTTCGGCAGGTCCTTCGGCAAGCTCACCTTGGCAGTCGACGTGTGGGTGCCTTGCGTGCGTACGACTTCACGCCGTCCGAGATCAACCGTTTCTTGTTCGCTAACCAGCGTGCGCACTTCGGTCAGCTTGACTTGCTCTTCGTTGTTTGGAGACAGCGTTGTGTATTGCACCGAAGACTCAAATGTTCCACCGCGGGAGACCGCCTGTGGCGCGACCGCTGCGCTTTCGACCACCAACTTGTTGCCGCGGTCGTCATAACGGTATTTCATCGCGGCTTCCGCACGGGTCGCGTCTTGTCTGTCCTTGTAATTGCCGATGGCGGCGCCCACCAGAAGGCCAATCACGGCGCCGATCAAAGCGCCTTTCCCTCTGTTCTTGCTAACGGCGGCCCCCAGAGCAGCGCCGCTGACGGCGCCAATGGCGGCACCTTGCTGGGTTTGCGTCGCACCAGTACTGGCGCATCCTCCGAGTTGCGTTACGACCATCGACACAACCAGTACGCTCGCTAAGATCTTCTTCATGGCTTCTTCCCCTTGAAACTATTACTCGATGACAAATATCCTGTCCTTAGGCATGCCCCTGGCCTGAAAGCGCCGGGCAATCTGGAACGCGCGATCCTTCTGATCGCCGCTGGTCACTGACCCCTTCAGGGTTACCGACAGATCGTCGGCGACCTGAGCAGTCACACTGCCAACGCCGCCATTCCGGAGCGCCCGGTTGATGTCCCCCTCCAGCTTGGCAGGATCAATGATTGCCGTTGGCTGGGGTGGCTCGGAGATGACTTGGATCGTGTTGCGCACACTGCTCAGTTCAGGCGAGTTGGAAACGAGAACCTGTGCATCTTCCTTCTCTTTGGCCGTGCTCACCTTGCCGCGTAGCACCGCGCTTCTGTCCGCGTTGACCTTGATGGAAACGCCCGATAGTCCATGGTTCCTTAGCATCCAGTTGAGGTCCTTCTGAACCCGCGCTACATCGAATGGCGGGGCTTGGGGCTCAACTGGCGTGGAGGGCGGCGTCAAATCAGATCGTGCTCTTGCGACCTCGTTGGGCGCGTTCGCTGCTTGTACTACCTCGAGTTGATCCCTCACCGCAGCGGCACCTGTTGCCGATTTCACAAGCGCGAGCACTCTTGTCCTCTGCTCCTCACTCGCAACCGAGCCATAGAGCGTCACGACGAGGTCGGCATCCGTTGTGGACTGAATCGTCTTGGACAAACCGGCGTCAGCAAGAATCATCATCACCGCGGAGTCAACCGTCTGCCTTGTTGCTCCAACCCCGGTGGAGGCCGGGGGCGCTGACGGTGCGGATGAAGTTGGCGGCGCTTCCGCGACTTCCTTTGTTGGCGCGTTACGACCTGCAAAATACCAATACCCTCCGCCACCCGCCGCAAGCACGGCTACCGCGATACCGGCTGCAATCAAGGCATTTGAGCTGGATGGTATTGGCTTTGATTGTGGGAGTGGGGTCGCAACCTGCCCCACCTGAACTGGAGGTGGCTCAGTCGCGAGAACGGGCGGAGAAGGCAGAGCTTCGGCCCGGGCGACGCTGGGTCTCTCGGTATCCGCGCTGGCCAGTCCCTCATTGCCGGCTACCCCGGTTGGAGAAACGAGCAGCGCCACACCATCCTTCTTGCAGAATTTTGCGCCGGCCGCATTCGCGGTACCGCATTTTGGACAAATGACAAGATTGGCAATGGGCGGGGACGGGCTGACCGGCGGAGTTTCTTGTGCAGTAGTCTTTTCGCCAGTCTGGGCAGTGACAGGATCGCTGTCTTTGGCAGCAGTGATATTGACCGGGGCTGGCGACGGTTTCTGAGGCGGTGCGGCAGCGGTGAGCTCCGAGGCTACGGCCGCACCGGCAGCTGGCGACGGGTCCTGGCGTGGTACCGCAGCGGGAATCGCACTTGCCGGTGTGGCGCTGTCGAAGCGATAACCATCGGTCTTGCAGAACTTCGCTGCCAGTGCATTTTCCGAACCGCACTGTGGGCATTTCTTGTTCGCAGGGCGCTCCGGGACGACGGCCGCAACGGCAACTGGCGATGGTTCCGGAGGCGGTGCGGCAGCGGGGACAGCAGTTGTCGGTGTGGCGCTGTCGAAGCGATAACCATCGGTCTTGCAGAACTTCGCCGCCAGTGCATTTTCCGAACCGCACTGTGGGCATTTCTTGTTCGCAGGGCGCTCCGGGACGACGGCCGCAACGGCAACTGGCGATGGGTCCTGACGCGGCGCGGCAATGGGAACCGCACTTGCCGGCGTGCCACTGTCGAAGCGATAACCATCGGTCTTGCAGAACTTCGCCGCCAGCGCATTTTCCGTGCCGCACTGCGGGCACTTCCTGGTCGTCGGGGGCTCCGTTGAATTCGCTCCAATCCTTGCTCCGCACTTGGGGCAGAACTTCGGAGTGCCGCTTAGCCCTGCATTGCAATTCGGACAGTTCATGTCTTCTCCTTCTTACCGCGATTGCTGAACAGAATTAATCGGATTGGATTTTCTGCCCGCATCGAGTGCAGAATTGTTCCCCTGGCCGCATTGCGTGCAAAAATCGCTGGAATTCGATTCTGAACTGGCAAGAACATATCCGGAACGAAGTCATAAATCGTGGCTGTCTTCCTGGACAGGACGAACCACCCACCCCGAAGTCCAAACGCCACAACCACTCCGATGAGTAATCCATTTGTACATTGCATAATCGACCCACTCCGTCGTCGCCGTCATGGTGTCACCGAATTCAGAAGCTGCGAATACCGATCAACGTAGCCGGTGTCCACAGGATTCGCAAAATGTATCATCCTCGTTCACACCCATGCCGCATTGTGGGCAGAATGACACTGGATCCCTCCTTGCCGGTAGTGCTGCTTCGACCATTGGTATGCTTGGAGCGAGTTGCATTGTGTTTGGTGTTGTTTGCATACTGCGCTCAATGACTGTTGCGCCGACCACGCCGAGGATTATTGCCAATAGATGCATTACCGTTGGGACCATCGGTATCAGACTCAAACCAGGCACGAAATCGAATACAGTGGCGAGAATGGGAAATATCACCAACCACTTCTTTTCAACCAGCGACCCACGAAACCACGTAACTGTAATTAGAACCATCAACGCCGCAAGGTGAAGCCACATCAAAACATTGGTTCCTACTGGAGCAGCATGTTGTATCGTTATCATTGCGGCCGAGTTGGACCCAAGGTAGGGCAAGAAATACGTGGGCAGCATGAATAATATGTAGGCAATGACGAATACTGGCGCGTTGCCCAAAGCTTTCTTGATGACTTCCATTGCCCCCCTTTTTGTTGATCATCGGGACAGCAGCCATAGCGTTACGCTGCCCCCATGCTTGATTCCGTGTTCATTCTTGGTCAAGGTACTGACTACTGAGAAACCCTCCAGTACTTGCGTACAGCCAGACCTGGCCTCTTTCTTTTAGCATTATGCTCCGCCAGAATAAGTAACGCCAATTGGCGAAGAGCTTCCCTCCACTATTCCGGTTCAGAGACTTCTTCGCGACATGCCTCATCAGTCATGCTTCCGGCATTAGCAATTACCATGCCACAGGTATATGCGCTATAGTATTCAACCGCTTGCGTCGCGAGAACAATCGTGCCCAGCGACCTCTGTAAAGTTTTCCGACATGGTCCGGCTCTCGCCGTCAATCAGAACCGCAACGGTGGCCGGCAAGACACAACCATTCAGCCGCCTGACGGCAGTTGGCGGTGGCGCTATGGCGAGGTCGACGGCAACTTCCTGAACCACCACCCCGACCCGTCCAAGCCGGAGAACCCGGCTGACGTGATTCGCACCCTGCGCGAAGCCGAAGCCGAGATCGGCATCGCCTTCGACGACGGCCTCTACGCCGGCGCCCGCCTGCTCGAAATCCTATCGCGCAGCCCCGATGCCTGCGCACCGCTAAAAGCGCTGCCCGATTCGCCGTCGACCCGGAACTCAGTGTGAAGATGGCCGAAGGCGAACCCTTCGAGCTGATCGACAGGCTCAAGGCCGAAGGTCGCTTCGATGGAGCGACCGAGCGCATCACCATCGACGGCCTGCGCGTCGAATACCCCGACGGCTTCGGCCTCACCCGCCCGTCGAACACGACGCCGGTCGTCGTCCTGCGCTTCGAGGCCGACAATCCCGCCGCGCTGGCGAGGATCCAGGGGACTTCCGGACGGCGATTCGGGGCGTCTGGCCGGGAGTGGAACTGCCGTTCTGAGCGAGGCACGATGGCCGCAACCGCAGCAATTCAGACTGCTGTCGACCAAACAGATTCCGCCATCCTCGCGACGGTCCGGTTACAGGTTTCGGCGAACTGCTTCACTCGGACATCCGCAACAAAGGATTGTCTGCATTCCTTGCGAGTGATAGCATTCCTTCCAGATGGACAAATGCGGAAAGGTAAGGAACATGCTCGCCACGATGACATCGAAAGGCCAGATCACCATCCCCAAGCCGGCGCGGGATGCCTTGCAGTTGCATCCCGGTGATCGGGTCGAGTTCGTTTTCGGCGACGATGGGCGACTGTTTCTGCTCTCGGCCACCCGGCCGATCGGCAGCCTGAAAGGCATGCTGCCCAAGCCCGCCCGGCCCGTCTCGCTCGAAGAAATGGATGCGGCCATTGCTGCCTCCGGCCGTTCATGATCGGCCTCGACACCAATGTTCTAGTGCGCTATCTCACGCAGGACGATCCGGTGCAATCAGCGCAGGCCAATGCCTTCGTCGAACGGCAGCTTTCCCCTGCCGAGCCAGGCATCATCGGCCATATTGTCCTGTGCGAAGTGGGCTGGGTGCTGTCGCGGGCCTACGGCTACACCCGCGAGCAGGTCGCCGATGCCTTGGGCGCCCTGTTGACCTGCCGCGAGTTCCAAGTCGAATCGCCCGATCTTGCCATTCTCGCCTTGCAGGACTATCGGCACGGCACGGCCGACTTCTCCGATTACCTGCTAGGCCGCGCCCACCAGCGCCTGGGTGCCCGGTACACGGTCACGTTCGACCGCAGGGCGGCACAAGCGCCGCAGTTCACGCTGCTGGCTTGATGGGTATTCCCGCCAGCGCTGACTTTTCGTGGGCTGACCCCGACTATTCTCCGGAACCCCAATAATCGCTCTGAAAACCAGGCTGTTACGGTCGACAGGAAGAATAGCGCAGGAAGCGAAATGACGCCGACCCCGATCGCCCGCCAAAGCCAGGTGGACCTGCGCAGGAACTTGCGGGGAACGAAAGCGGATTTTCGATAGAGGACGACAAAACCATTGGTGCCGCCGGCGGTCCTACCGCCGAACATCCCCAGGAAAATGCCATGTCCCGTCCGCCTGACAAACGCGCTGTCCTGATCGATCTCGCCGGCGTCCTGCATACCGGCGACCAGGCACTGCCCGGCACGATCCCGGCGCTTGCCCGCCTCCGCGCTGCCGGCCTGCCGCTACGGTTCCTGACCAATACGACGCGGACACCGAGCGACGTGCTATTCCAGCGCCTGCGCGCCATGGGTTTCGATCTGCAGGCCGGCGAGTTGCAGACAGCGGCGCTGGCCGCCCGCACCCTGGTTCGCCAGCGCGGCCTCAGACCACTGTGGCTGGTGCATCCCGACATCGCCGCCGAAATGGGGCCGAGCGCGGCCGAGCCGGACGTCGTGGTGTTGGGCGACATGGGCCCCCACTTCACCTTTGACGGACTCAATCAGGCCTTTCGCCTGTTGTTGCAGGGCTTGCCGCTGCTCGCCATGGCGCGCAACCGCTATTTCATGGAACCGGACGGGATGTCGATCGACATGGGCGCCTTCGTCGCCGGGCTCGGATATTCGGCCGGCGTCACTGCCGAGATCACCGGCAAGCCGGCCCCCGCCTTCTTCGCGGCGGCGCTGGCCGAGCTCGGGGTGGCGGCCCGCGAAGCAGTGCTGATCGGCGACGATCTGGCCGACGATATCGGCGGCGCCCAGGCCGCGGGGATCGACGGCATCCTGGTGCGCACGGGCAAATTCCGGCCGGGCGACGACGCCCATCCGGAGATTCGCCCTACTGCGATCTTCGACGACTTCGCCGAAGCCGTCGACCGCCTGCTCGGGTGAGCGCTGCGCAGTGCGGAAGATAGTGCAGAAAGCGCAATGCATCAGGCCCCGCTGCCTCTTTGCCCCAACCGGGCAGCCAATGCGAATCAATTCCCGCTGGAAGCGAGTCCGACCAGGCGGGCGATGACGATGGCCGGAAACAGGACGCCCAGTGTGGACAAGAAAGTCGCCAGCATCCTGGCGGGAGCACTCACGGCATAAATGTCTCCGAAGCCGACGGTGGTCAGTGAAGCCAGGCTGAAGTAAATGAAGTGAACATAGTCATTGTCGGTGCCACTCAGCACGACATTGCCGCCCAAGGAAACGCCGGTGGCGGCATGAATGACCTCAAAAGTCAGCGCCCCCATGAGCGCCAACAGGAGGTNGACATTGACGGCTCCGACAATCCGGTAAGCATTCACGATCCGGTCGCGAAACAGCAACCGGAGGTTGATATAAATGAACACCAGCGTGTTGGCGATGCCTATGACATTCTCCAGGACAANAAACGAATACGGGTTCTCGCCGAAACGAATAAGTCGCAGCGTCAGGTGAATGCTGAACAGAATTGCGGAGACGGCGATGAGTCCCACGCTGCGGGTCGAGAATATCCCTGAAAAGAAAACGCTGAGCATCAGGATGTTGAACAGCAGCACTCCGTGACCGCTGAGATCCATGACTACCGGAAGCACGAATACTGCGGTGATGAGCATGATCAGCAAGGTGACGAAACTGGCGTCCTCGAGCCAATAGGACCGGAAGTTCCTGATTAGATTTCGCATGGCGTATTGGAGTTGGCGTCTTCGGAAAGCGGGGCACCCGAAACGGGGACCAGGTTTGTCTTGCCGCGTTCCTGGATGCGCTGCCCTGCCGCAAGGCAGGCCAGAAAAGGGGCGTGAGGCTGCTGATTTTCCGGAAAAATCGTCCAACCTCAATAATCGAACTGGAAACCAGACCGTTGCGGTCGACAGGAAAAACAATGCGGAAACCGAAGTGGCTCCGACCTGCTTGGCCGCGTTCAAAGTTGGACCAAGCGGCAACCGGTGCCCGCACTCACTGATTGGCCTGAAGCATGGCCGCCATATGCTGATGGATGAGATTGATCGCTCTAAGCGGACGAAGCATCACCTTGAATTCGACGATCTGTCCTGCTTCGTTCCACTTGATGATGTCCACGCCATTGACCGAGACACCTTCGATTTCGGTCTCGAACTCGAGCATGGCATCCGTGCTTCCGACAATCTCGCGCACGTAGCGAAATGTCGGGTTGCACAAGGCCTGGAATGCCGCGGCGAGGTACATGGCCGCGAGTTTCCTGCCGCGCTGCGGCGTGTGCACAACCGGCGAAAGAAATACCGCGTTGGCGTCAAGCAGCGCGTCGAGTCCGCGCGGGTTTCGTTCCTCGACGAGACGATGCCAGACTGCGATGGGGTGTTCCGTCACATGAGTCTCCTTCGTTCTGGTTGGCCGCCCAATACGAAGGGCTACTGGCTCCGTTGACTTGATCTGTCAGGAGCATCTGTTCTTCCAAAGAACCCAATCATTCCCAGAAGCATGAACGCCCTTGTAAGCAATGAGAAGAAAATGACATAGGCGACAAGCAGTGGAATCTCGGCAATCAGTTTCCTGGGGTCACCACTTCCCCATCCCCATGGCTCCCACGCATATTCACGATATGCTTGATGTATAACAAGGTATGCGAGGAGTGACATGATGCTTATCCCGAATGAAATCCAGGCCTTTTGAAGCATGCTGGCTCTTTTCCTTGGATTACGGAATTGACTGCGTTCAGAAAAAGTAACCAGGACGACGAAGAGGGTCACAACCGTCGCAATGGTAGTTATCAAGTATGGGGAAAGCTGGTCAGAGACACCATCATCGGCTCCATAGGCACGCAAAGGGATGGCGTTAATCAGGATGTTGGAAAAGGGAANAANAACCGAGATGCCTGTAAGCATACCCCAGAGGTTTTTCAAAAGGCNCAGAAATTCCTGGAGTTCCCCAAGGTAGCCATTATTGGAGTCAGGGTGATTCATACTGATGCCCGCTTCGCTCAAGTGTGGTGATGCCGACGGCCTAACGGCGCTGAAAACGCTGCCCGATTCGCCGTCGACCGGGAACTCAACCTCAGGATGGCCGAGAGCAAACCCTTCGCGCTGATCGACAAGCTCAAGGCCGAAGGCCGCTTCGCCGCAGCGACCGAGAAAATCACCATCGACGGCCTGCGCGTCGAATACCCCGACGGCTTCGGCCTTGCCCGCCCCTCCAACACCACCCCGGTCGCCGTCCTCCGCTCCGAAGCCGACAACGCCGCGGCGCTGGCGCGCATCCAGGGCGATTTCCGGCGGGAGATCACGGCAGTGTGGCCGGGTGTGGACCTGCCGTTCCGAGCGTGCCATGATGGCCGCAAACGAGGCCATTGAGGGCGCGATCGACCACCAGCCGCCATTCATGAGTCAGCCTTCGGTTCAGGACTTCAGCGACGCCATGTCGATGACGAAGCGGTACTTCACGTCGGCCTTCTCCAGTCTTGCCCACGCCTCGTTGATCTTCTGCACGGAGATGAGCTCGATGTCGGCGGTAATGTTGTGCTCGCCGCAGAAGTCGAGCATCTCCTGGGTCTGGGCAATGCCGCCGATGTTCGATCCGGACACGCTGCGGTTGCCGAAGATCAGTGCGAATGACGACAGCGACAGCGGCTTGGGCGGCGCGCCGACGAGCGTCAGGTTGCCGTCAATCCTCAGCAGGTAGAGGTACTGATTGATGTCGTGCTCGGCCGACACCGTATCGAGGATGAAGTCGAACGACCCGGCGTGCTTGCTCATTTCTCCGGCATTGCTGGAGACGACGACCTCATGCGCACCAAGCCGCAAGGCATCCTCCACCTTGCGCGGCGAGGTCGTGAAGACGACCACGCGGGCGCCGAAGGCACGGGCGAGTTTCACGCCCATGTGCCCCAACCCGCCCAGGCCGACGATGCCGACCTTCTTGCCAGGGCCGACCCCGAAACGACGCAAGGGCGAGTAAGTGGTGATGCCGGCGCACAGGAGTGGGGCGGCGCCCGCGGGGTCGAGGTTGGTCGGCACGCGCAGCACGAAGCGTTCATTCACGACGATGCTCTCGGAATAGCCGCCGAAAGTCATCGGCGCGGTGCCGTGCCTATCCACCGAACCGAAGGTGAGCGTCAGGTTCCGGCAGAAGTTTTCCAACCCGGCCTGACAGTTGGGACAGGTATGGTCCGAATCGACCAGGCAACCCACCGCCACCAGATCGCCGAACCGGTGCTTCGTCACCCTGGCGCCGACCGTCGTCACCCGGCCGACGATCTCGTGGCCCGGCACGCACGGGTGAACCGCCGGCAAGGCGTCGGCCCAATCATTGTGCGTGTAGTGCAGATCCGAGTGGCAGATGCCGCAGAACAGGATCTCGATCGCCACATCGTCTGGCCCTGGGCTGCGGCGATTGATGTCGAACGGGCCCAGCGGATCGGTCGCCGAGTGGGCGGCATAGCTTTTGACTTGGGTGGTCATGTTGTTTCTCTCCTTGGCAGGTGGTGCTCATCCTCTGGAACGAATGGGGTCAGGAATGAAACGATAGTACTTCAGAACGCTTGCGGAAAACGGGGAAGCCCTTGTAGCGCCAGTTAAGGCGCGACCGGAGGCCGCAGGCCGGAGGGAACCGGGAAGTGCAGCTTCTCTGGCGTCCCCTGGAGCGTGCCGCTTGGAGCGATTGGCGCACCGTGGGCTGGCCATGCCGGCACCGGTCACACAGAACCCACTATCGATGCCGGATATACGACTTCATGCGCTATCCAACGGCAAACCTATCGATCAGTTTCCTTGCATATTCCGGGGTAGTCCATATATGCACGGTTAGAGCCGCTTGTTCTCGATCGCGGCAATAACGTCTTCAAGCTCTGTATCGTCTGCGTTTAGAAGTTCCAAGACCTCGTCATCTAACGGTACTGGCTGGGGTTCGTCGGGGGCTTTGTAGATGTATGAGCCGATGTAAATATGGCCGGCGTTCTGATCTCTGGGCGTGAAGTGAATTCGGTCAAAGCCGTAGTTGCGGCAAATGGAAACCACTCGTCTAAGTATCTCCACCGGCACTGATGTACCGAATCCGATGATACGAAACTTAGGCACTTCCGGCTCGTGGGATGAAGAACCAAAAGTGCGATCTATGCTCAATCCTTTCCGGCGCAACTCCTTTCGAAGTTGCGTAAACTCAGGAAGAAGATCGTTCCCAGCGATTTTCACCGTAGCGTCAGTGGCACGTTCCTTAGAGCGCTCGATTGTCTGTGCTGAACGAGCGAGCACTTTCACGACTTCTGCAAGCTTATCGGATTGAACCTGATCGCCATTCGTCTTTGCCATGCTGATTTCAAGCGCGAGGGCTTTCAACCCTGCATCTAGTCCGGAGATCATTTCGACGTACCGCTGATTTGACTCAGCAAGTTCGAGACGAAGTTGTTGCATCCCGGTCTCCACAGGTGAGGACACAACCATCTTGCCTGTGTTCTGCTCAAGGTACTTCGAGTAGAACGTGTCCTCCTGCATCTCGGGCCGGAATTTCGTCTGAAGCAGGAACAGGCAAAAGAGAAACAAGGGCACGTTGCACACGCTCGCGATTACCAGCGTCGAGCGTAACCACTGTGGGTCCGAGAGGACTGATGCTGTGGTTAGGAAAGATCCATTTACGAGGATTAGTCCCGCTAACCAAGCACCCAAAAGTTGGATCGGCTTTGTGATCTTGTCCGGTGTGATCTTGCTCTCGGTCATCGGAGGTCCCTGACTGCAGGTCTAACGCCAGCCATAACCGGCGGCAAAACGCGGCACAGCGAGGAACGAGCGCCGCAGCTTTTTGATGTCCGAGTTTATGGCATTGTTAGGCATTTCTCAGTTACCTCTAATCACTTTGTTTTCGTAGCTATAACGTAGTATTCGAGCTTTCCTGTGTGGATTCTGATATCCGTAAATAAGCGTTTATTAAGCTCCATTGATATTTTTGTTATTAGCCTATAGACGTATTCTTTGTCTGGAACAGTATATGTGCCAATTATTTTTGAGGATTGATAATTATAAATAGTCTTAGATATGCCAAACACTCTCTCAGAGTTAATGGTGTAGCCCCTTGGTATTGAGATGATCGCTACACCCCTGACCTGAGTGACCTTGCGCATTCGATAACCGAAAGCTCAATATCGAAATATGACGACTGGTACGTCTTAAGGCAGATATAAATGTCCTTATTTACCGCATACTCCGGCAGTTCTTCAGCAATCCCCTGAATAACTTCTACATTCTTACACTCTGAAAAAGCTTGTTGCGCTTTCTCCACTGCGACTTCTGAAATGTCAACGCCAACAACTGATCTAAACTCATTGTATATTTTGACACCTTCAAAACCCGCACCAATACCCACTACTAGCAAATCGCTTTTCGTGCGCTCGATATTGTTATCATTCAATATTTCAGCAAACTCTTTATTCCACATTTCGATGCCGTGGACATGCCGCTCGTCCTTTTCAATAGTTGCTTCAATTCCGTATTTCATATTGAAGACAAAGCAACGGGCTTCATGAGCTATAGATAACGCAACATCTCGAGTGAGCCTTGGATTCGCCTGCGTAATCGTCCACGCAGCGTCTGAAATTTTTCCCGCCTCGATTAACGATTTGTCAGATTCCGAAAATTCTACTCTTTCGAAGATTCGATCCCAGAACCCATGCACCGTAGATTTTGATGCATACGCGGCATAGGTATTGCCCTTAGCCGAAAGAATTTCATTTTCCCGCAGCAACTGCTTTCGATCCTGACATTCGTAGGAACCAAAAAGCACACTAGCAAGCCTTCCTGGGTTTGTACAGGAATGTACATTTCCTCGCCAATTCTTTACGCTTTTGTCACAGACATCCATTCTTGCGGCCAATGCTTCGACGGTCCATGTGCGTTGGCTACCAGGAGCACCTACACCTTCTTTCATTAGCTTCGTCAGCAATTCGCCGAAATTCATCTGATTCCCTTGCCCGGGCTTCCCTAGCGACTACCCCTGCCTTACTGGACACTTCCCGGGAAAACAAAAAATGGTTCGCATCTGCATTCAAAGGGCGAATCATTATGGACCATCTCTCAATATTTCTGGCTCATTTCTTTCTGGCTGTCTGCGCGTTAGCGATCTCATGGATATATCGTTCAAAGGGAAGTTATGAGCTTTCGCTTGTACGCCTTAGTGTCTATTTGCTATTTAGTGATAACGGTTCTGATCCTCTCGCCGTCAGTATCACTCGATCTACAGTGCCATGCGTAGCGAGCCTACAAGGGAACCTAAGGTTCCCAGACTTAACAATATTAGAGACAGAGGGATTTCGTTGCCTAACGGGAGGGCGAGTTGTGCGTCACCCGCGCGTGGGCGAGGTTGGCAGCTTGCTGCCGACCGACTCCCAGGCGGACGAAGCGGCGAAGCCGTGACGCTCGAACGAGTGGTTCGAGGGCGCGCAGCGCCCGACCACTCGTTCGCACAACTCGCCCCTTTCGCGGGCGTGGAGCGCCCGCGAACGTTGGACGTAACCGGAAGGCAAAAAGCGCATCTTATTGACGGTCCGGCTGACGGACTTGTTATGCATTGGGTTAGCGGAGTTCATACACAGGCTGCGAAGCGCGCATGTATTCATGAACATAACGCCCGCCACGAATCTCGTAGATTGGTTGAGAGGCTGTCATGTATTTGTAGATGCAGTCACCGCGTATTTCGAAAACGGGTTGCGATGCACTCATGAATTTGTGGATGTAACTGCCTCGAACCTCGCACTCGGCCCAGGGTCTCCGCACTCGAACATCATAACGGTGTGAGTCCAAGGAAACGCCTGCGCAGTTCATCATCCCAGGCCGCTCTTTTGCGCTTCAGTCGCAGGCTGGATTTGACCTTGTCCGTCGTATCCATACGCAAGAGGTTGAGGACGATTTTCTTGAGCAGCGAAAGATTTTCTGGGGCGTTGTCTTTGCGGCAGGTACTCGCATCTTCTTTCATCGTCACATCGAGCACCCAATGAAGCTGGTTCTCAATTCCCCAGTGGGAACGAACCGCTTCGGCCACTTCTGCCGGCGCGAGGTTGCGCGAGGCGATGTAGTAGCGTTGCTCCAGACTGAGTGGCTTGCCCTTGATCTGACGCACCGAATCAATGCGGGCAATCACCGCGCAACTTGGCCAATCGCTGTCCGGTACGACGCCGGTGGCAGGCAGCACCGAACAGCGCTGGGTAACAAGCCGGCCATGCCCGTGTTCGACTTGCTCCACATAAGCAATCCGATCCTTCTGATCAAGGAAGGCATCCTGAATTGCCTGGTACAAATTCGGCTGTTTGCCTTTGACGGCCAACAAGTAATCGGCTTCCCGTGTGATGATCTTCTCGGCAAGGGCACGCTGGCAGCCCATCGCATCGATACTGACGAGGCGGCCTTTCAGGTACAGCGCCTCAAGCAGTTCGGGAATCGCCGTGATTTCGTTGCTCTTCGCCGACACTTTCTCCTGACCCAATACCAGTCCCAGCCTTGTCGCAAAGGCACTGACCATGTGAAAGGCACTTTCGCCGCCGCCGCCGGAACCGCGCACCGTTTTGCCGTCGATCGCAATCGTCCCTCGCCGTGTCGCGATGACGCTACTCAACCAACGACGGAAGCAGCGTTCAAACTGTTTCGGGTCGAGCAGACGGAAGACTCGCAGAAAGGTGTCTTCCGAGGGAACGCCATTCCTGAGCGTGAGGAACTGTCGCAGCCAACTGGTATGCGCACGCGACCAGGCGGCCACGTCTTCGATCGTGTCGCAGTCAGAAAGCACCGCCGAAATCGTCATCACCAGCATTTCCAGGAAGTCATGCCGCGTGCCATTGCTCGGCTGGCGCGGGTCGTCCACATCGCTCAGCATCTCCAGCAAAACGGTTCCTCTCGTCATCTTCGGCGTTGCCCAAAAGACGAGAGACGGGATTCCTTGAAGGTTTACAAGTGGTTGTCATAAGTCATTGAAGGTCAACGAATTCTTCAGAGTAGCTAAGATGAATAATTCATTCCGTTCGAGTGCGGAGGCCCTGGCACTCGGCCTGAGAGGCGCTCATGTATTTGTGTAATCTCTTTCCGTCGTATGACATGGTGTCGACTCCCTATCCATAATTATTAAGCAAGCCTCCCAAACCGGGAGGCAAATACATCAACATGGCTGAAAGATTTCCTTATTTATCATCAGGGAATTTTGAAAATAGGCCTCCCAACCGTCCTGTTCCTTCCATCATGAGCCAGGCGAGAAAACCGCTGGAGGGGTCGCAAAAGAATCCGCTTGCAGCACCACAGCGTCAGGGCGGAGGAATCTTGCGCACGATGCGGGGTTACACCCGGGTTAACAGGAATCCCGGCATTTTCGCAAGCCATTCCGCCCCGCATTGCCGCGTCTCAGGCCGCCAGCGCCGCCGAAACGATCTCCTTCGCCTCGGCCACCACCCGTTGCAGGTGTTCCGCGCTCGTGAAGCTCTCGGCGTAGATCTTGTAGATGTCCTCGGTACCCGACGGCCGGGCGGCAAACCAGCCGTTTTCGGTGACCACCTTGAGGCCGCCGATCGGCGCATCGTTGCCGGCGGCGCGCGTCAGCTTGCCGACGATGGGTTCGCCGGCCAGGGTGGCGGCGGTGACGCGTTCCGCGGTCAACTGCTTGAAAGCGGCCTTTTCCGCCGGGCTGGCCGGGGCGTCAATGCGCACGTAATACGGCGTGCCGTAACGGGCGGCCAGTTCCTGATAGTGGCGGCCGGGGTCCTTGCCGGTGACGGCGGTGATCTCGGCAGCAAGCAGGCCGAGGATGATGCCGTCCTTGTCGGTGGTCCACACGCTGCCGTCGCGGCGCAGGAAGCTGGCGCCGGCGCTTTCCTCGCCGCCGAAGCAGATGCTGCCGTCGAGCAGCCCGGCGGAGAACCATTTGAAGCCGACCGGCACTTCGAGCAGGCGGCGGCCGAGCCCGGCAACGACGCGGTCGATCAGGCCGCTCGACACCAGGGTCTTGCCGACGGCGGCGGTCGCCGGCCATTGCGGACGATGCGCAAGCAGGTAGGCGATGGCGACGGCGAGGTAGTGGTTCGGATTCATCAGCCCGAGCGACGGCGTGACGATGCCATGGCGGTCGACGTCGGCGTCGTTGCCCCAGGCGATGTCGAAGCGGTCCTTGAGCGCCACCAGGCTGGCCATGGCATGCGGGCTGGAGCAGTCCATGCGGATCTTGCCGTCGTGGTCGAGCGTCATGAAGGCGAAGGCCGGGTCGACCGCCGGGTTGACGACGGTCAGGTCGAGGCCGTAGTGCTCGGCGATCGGCTGCCAGTAGGCGACCGCGGCGCCGCCCATGGGGTCGACGCCGATGCGCAGGCCGGCGCGGCGGATCGCCGCCATGTCGATGACGTTGCCGAGGTCGGCAATGTAGCCGCCCATCAGGTCGACCGCGCGGGTGGTCGGCGCCGCCAGCGCCTGCTCGTAAGGCACGCGCCGGACGTCGCGGTTGCCGTCGGCGAGCAGCGCGTTCGCCCGGCGTTCGATGGCGCCGGTGACGTCGGTGTCGGCCGGGCCGCCGTGCGGCGGGTTGTACTTGATGCCGCCGTCCTGCGGCGGGTTGTGCGAGGNGGTGATGACGATGCCGTCGGCCAGGTCAGCCGTCCGCCCGGCATTGTGGGTGAGGATGGCATGCGAGATGACCGGCGTCGGCGCGAAGCCGCCGCCAGCCTGGAAGCGGACGACCACGCCGTTGGCGGCCAGCACCTCCAGGGTCGTGCGCTGCGCCGGCGCCGACAGTGCGTGCGTATCCATGCCGAGAAAGAGCGGCCCGGTGGTGCCGGCCTGGCTGCGGTATTCCGACACCGCCTGGGCGATGGCGAGGATGTGCGCCTCGTTGAAGCTGCCGGCAAACGCGCTGCCGCGATGGCCGCTGGTGCCGAAGGCGACGCGCTGCGCCGGGTCGGCGGGGTCGGGCGGATTGCGGTAGGCGGCGAGCAGTGCCGGGATGTCGGTGAGACTGCTGGCGGGGGCCGGCTGGCCGGCGAGCGGGTGGGTCATCATATTCTCCTTGGTCGATCGTTCCTGCGGCATGGGCGGCGTAGCGGACCGCCTTGCTGATTGCATTATGGTGAGCCTGCCACCGGCGCTTGGCAAGACTTGCTGTTACAAAAGATGACATTTGGACCACCGGCGACGGCCGGTTCTTCGCTAGACTCGCATCCATCCCATCCAACACCGCGGAGCAGCCACCATGAACGACCAGCAACAGCGATCCCGACAGCGCTATTTCGGATTCGCCGGACAGCCGTCCGGACCGGTCGGCCGCGTTGTCGGGTTCGTCGCGGCGGTCGCCGCCGCCATCCTCGCGTTCATGTTCTCGCTGGTCCTGGTCGCGCTCGTCGTTGCCGGCGGCGCGGCGCTCGGCGGCTGGCTGTGGTGGAAGACGCGTGAGGCGCGCAAGGCGATGAACGGGCGACGGCCGCCCGATGGTTACGTCATCGAGGGCGAGGCCGTGCGCGAGACCGAGGCCGTCGTCGTCCGCCGCCTTCCTGAGTGAGCGCCCCGGCCGGCTAGGCAGCGGCAGCGCGCGTCGTCAGCCAGTCGCGTACCGCGGGGCCGGTGCCGAAATCCCAGGGCTTGAGCTTGTCCGGATCGATCAGCCGGTACTCCGCGAGTTCCTCGTTGAGGACGATGTGTCCGTCGGCGATGACGTGATAGGCGATGATCAACTGGTTTTTCTGCGCAAAGGGGTAGAGCCCGACCAGCCTGACCGCGGTCGCCCGCAACCCGAGTTCTTCGCCAACCTCGCGCGCCACCGCGGCCTCGGGTGCTTCGTCGGGCTCGAGGTAGCCGGTCACCAGGCCGAACACCTTTTCCGGCCAGGCGGCGTTGCGGGCGAGAACGACGCGCCCGGCGTACTCGACGATGGCCGCGACCACCGGCACCGGGTTGTCCCAGACGACGAAGCCGCACGATCCGGCGGAGCAGACCTGGCGCGACACGCCGCCCGTGTCGCGGGCGACCAGTCCGCTTCCGCATTGCGGGCAGAAGCGATAGCCGCTCATCGCCCTCAATGCAGCTTGGGATTCAACGAACCCCGGTTGTAGTCCTTGTCGCCGGGCATGATGGTGCGGCCGACGCCGAACAGCCCGCCCTGGGCGCCTTCGGGGCGCACCTGGTTTTCCGGATACCTGGCTGCCGCCTGCCGCGCGGCGACCGCCCGGGCGGCGTCGACGTATTCCCAGCGGCCGTTGGGGAAAAGACGCACTTTTTCGCCGTTGACCGTAACCGCCTCGACCGGCGTGCGATCGAGCTCCGCCGCCACACTTGCCGTAGCCAGCCCGAGGAGGACGGCGATCAGCGCCGCCCTCACAGCCTGCCGTCGACCCAGGCCGGCACCGACGCCAGCGCCGCCGCCAGGTTTTCCGGCCGGGTGCCGCCGGCCTGCGCCATGTCGGGACGGCCGCCGCCCTTGCCGCCGACCTGCTGGGCGACCATGTTGACCAGTTCGCCGGCCTTGACCTTGCCGGTCAGGTCGGCGGTGACGCCGGCGATCAGCGTCACCTTGCCGTCGGCGACCGAAGCCAGCACGACGGCGGCCGACTTCAGCTTGTCCTTGAGCTTGTCCATGGTTTCGCGCAGGGCGACGATGTCGGCGCTTTCCAGCGTCGCGGCCAGCACTTTCGCGCCCCTGATCTCGACCGCGCGGGCGACCATGTCGTCGCCCTGGGTGGAAGCCAGCTTGCCCTTCAGGGCCGCCAGTTCGCGCTCCAGCTTGCGCACCTGATCCAGCACTGCGGAAACGCGGGCCGGAACATCTTTCGGCAGCACCTTCAGCGTGCCGGCGACACCGCCGAGCGCGGTTTCCATGCCCTGCATGTAGTGCAGCGCGTTGTCGCCGGTCACCGCCTCGACCCGGCGTACGCCGGCCGCGACGCCGCCCTCGGCGGTGATGCTGAAGAGGCCGATGTCGCCGGTGCGGGCCACGTGCGTGCCGCCGCACAGTTCGCGTGAGGTGCCGATATCGAGGACACGCACGGTATCGCCGTATTTTTCGCCGAACAGCATCATGGCGCCCAGCTTCTGGGCTTCGGCGATCGGCAGGACGCGGCATTCGTTGGCGGTGTTGGCGAGAATCTCGGCATTGACGATGTTCTCGACGCGGCGGATTTCCGCATTGGTCATTGGCTGGTTATGCACGAAGTCGAAGCGGGTCTTGTCCGGATCGACCTGCGAGCCCTTCTGCTGGACGTGGTCGCCGAGCACTTCGCGCAACGCCTTGTGCAGCAGGTGGGTGGCCGAGTGGTTGCGCATGGTGCGCGTGCGGGCCAGCACGTCCACCTTGGCGGTGACGCCGTTGCCGACGGTGATGGTGCCGGTCTTGACGACGCCGTGGTGGCCGAAGACGGTGGCCTGGATCTTCTGCGTGTCCTCGACGGCGAAGATGCCATGCACCGACTGCAGCGCGCCGCGGTCGCCGACCTGGCCGCCGGATTCGGCGTAGAACGGCGTATCGTCGAGGACGACGACGCCGATTTCGCCCTCGTTCAACTGGTTGACCGCAACACCGTCCTTGTACAGCGCCAGCACGTTGGCCTTGTGCTCGAGCGTGTCGTAGCCGTGGAAGTTGGTGGCCGGGCCGTCGTAGTCGAGGTTGACGGCCATGCGGAACTTGCCGGCGGCGCGCGCCTGTTCCTTCTGGCGGGCCATGGCGGCATCGAAGGCGGCGGCGTCGACGCTGATGCCGTGCTCGCGGCAGATGTCCTGCGTCAGGTCGAGCGGGAAGCCGTAGGTGTCGTGCAGCTTGAACGCCGTCTCGCCGTTGAACACGCCGCCCTTGGCGAGCGACTTCAGCTCGCCATCGAGAATGGCCATGCCGTGCTCGATGGTCTCGAAGAAGCGGTCTTCCTCCTGCTTGAGCGTCGCCATCACGCGCGCCTGGCTCTTCGCCAGCTCCGGATAGGCCATGCCCATCTCGGCGACGAGGTCGGGCACCATGCGGTGGAAGAAAGCGGCGCGCGCGCCCAGCTTCCAGCCGTGGCGGATGGCGCGGCGGATGATCCGGCGCAGCACGTAGCCGCGCCCCTCGTTGCCGGGGATGACGCCGTCGGCGATGAGGAAGGCGCAGGCGCGGATGTGGTCGGCGAGCACGCGCAGCGACGGCGATTCCATGTCGGCGCCGCTGGTCTCGCGCGCCGCCGCCCCGAGCAGCGCCTGGAAGAGGTCGATCTCGTAGTTGCTGTGCACGTGCTGCAGCACGGCGGCGACGCGTTCGAGACCCATGCCGGTGTCGACCGACGGCTTCGGCAGCGGGTGCATGACGCCGTTCTCGTCGCGGTTGAACTGCATGAAGACGTTGTTCCAGATCTCGATGTAGCGGTCGCCGTCCTGCTCGGGCGTTCCCGGCGGGCCGCCCCAGATGTGCGCGCCGTGGTCGTAGAAGATTTCGGTGCACGGTCCGCACGGCCCGGTATCGCCCATCATCCAGAAATTGTCGGAGGCGTAGCGGGCGCCCTTGTTGTCGCCGATGCGGATACAGCGCTCGGCCGGGACGCCGACTTCGCGCGTCCAGATGTCGTATGCCTCGTCGTCCTCGGCATAGACGGTCACCCACAGCCGGTCGGCGGGTAGCTTGTAGACCTCGGTCAGCAGTTCCCAGGCGTACCTGATCGCGTCGTGCTTGAAGTAGTCGCCGAAGCTGAAGTTGCCGAGCATCTCGAAGAAGGTGTGGTGGCGCGCGGTGTAGCCGACGTTCTCGAGGTCGTTGTGCTTGCCGCCGGCGCGCACGCATTTCTGCGAGGTGGCGGCGCGGTTGTAGGGGCGCTTGTCGAAACCGAGGAAGACGTCCTTGAACTGGTTCATCCCGGCGTTGGTGAACAGCAGCGTCGGGTCCTCGTGCGGCACCAGCGAGCTCGAAGCGACGATCTGGTGGCCCTTGGAGGCGAAGAAGTCGAGAAACTGCTGGCGGATTTCTGAGCTTTTCATGAACTGACTGCCGCAAGGGGCGCTGGATTCGAAGCTCTCAATTCTAAGAGAAAACCCGGCACCCTTTGCAGCCGGCGCCCGAACTAACCGGCAAAAGATCGAGGCGGTCGGTGAACAGGCCGCTGACGCCGCGGGCGAAAAGCATTTCTGCCTGTTCCGGCGCGTTGACCGTGTAACACAGCACGGGAATGTCATGCGCTCGCGCTTCCGCCAGCACCTCGTCGCGCACGAGGTCGGCGTCGCAATGCAGCGAAATCGCCCGCAGCCGATGCACTTCCGCCAGCCAGTCGCGAGGCGGGGTTTCGAATAGGACACCGCGGGAGATTTCCGGTGCAACGTCGCGCGCCACTGCGAGCGCTGCGAGCGAGAAGGAGGACAGCAGCGGCAGAACCGCCGCCCCGCGCCACAGGTCGGCCGTCTGCCGGGCGACGACGGCGGCCGTCGCCAGTTCGTGTCCGGCTGCCGGCTTGATCTCGACGTTGGCGAGCAGACCGAGTTCGCGACAGAGCGCGGCGGCCTCGGCAAAGCGGGGAATGCGCTCGCCCTGCCCGGCATCGAGCGAGAAAAGCAGCGAGTCGGGCGTGTCGCAGACGCGACCGGCACCGTTGGTCGTCCGCTCCAGCGTCTCGTCGTGAATGAGGACGGGCGTGCCGTCCCCGCTCAGCATGACGTCGAACTCGACGGCCCGGTACCCCAGCCGCGCCGCGACGCGAATTCCGGCCAGCGTGTTTTCCGGCGCCAGCCTGCCGCCGCCGCGATGGGCAATCCAGCGCGGCAGCGGCAACGGCATCAGAAGGGCTGCGCCTTCTTCAGGGCCGGCTTGGCGTTGAGCACCGCATTGCCGCGCCCGACCGCCTTGTCCAGTGCTGCCTTGGAGGGCTCCTTGTCGGTCCATGCCAACTGGAGCTCTTCGTCGGCAATGACACGCACCGCATCGACATCGGAAACGTGGGCGATCGGCTTGGCACTGGTACCTTTCAGGGAGGCATAGGCAACCTGCAGGGTCTGGTCGCCGTCCTGCAGGAGCTTGCTGCGTGCCGCCGCGCGGGCAGCCGTCGTCAGCGGCAGGCCGCCGTAGGTGCGCACCAGTTCGATCTGGATATCCGGCGACAGCAGGAAGGAGATGAACTTGGCTGCCTGCTTGTACTCCGCCGGCGAGCGGCCAGAGCCGACCCACAGCGAGGCGCCGTCGGCCAGCGATGGCTGGCGGCCACCGTATACGTCGTCGTGGAAAGGCATCGGCGCCACGCCCAGTTCGACACCCTTGGCATCGCGGAAATCGACGTGCTCCCGCGAGTCGGTGGTGATCATCGCGCATTCACCGGCGTGGAACTTCTTGCTGGCTTCGTCATTGCGGCCGAACAGCTTGAAGTAGTTGGCCTTGGTCCACGTCGACATCATCGCCACGTGCTTGACCTGCGGCAGGCCGTTGAAGGCCAGCTGCCCCTTGTCGGTCGTCGCCGGCAGCCCGGAAACGGCACTGACATTGTCGACATGCACCCAGACCGGCCACGCCGTCGTGTAGGGACAGGCGTAACCGGCTTCCTGCAGCTTGTCGAGCATGCCCTGCATCTCGAACCAGGTTTTCGGCGGCTGCTCCGGGTCCAGCTTGGCCTTGCGGAAGGCATTCTTGTTGTAGAACAGGACAGGTGTGGAATAAAGAACCGGCAGGGCGACCAGGCGGCCCTTGGCGTCGACGACGTTGGCCTTCAGGTCGCTGGAGAGACCGAAGGTGTCGAGCTTGACCCCGGCCTTCGCCATCACTTCATGCAAGGGAACGAAATACTTGGCCTGGCTCAGCACTTCGCTCATCTCGTAGCGGCGGATCAGGTTCAGGCCGGCTGGCCGTTCGCTCTNTTCCAGGTGCGTAAGCTTGAGGTTGCCGCCGTTCTCCTTGTTGAAGCGATCGACGACGGCCTGCAATGCCTTTTCCCCTTCCGGGCCAAGGTTGTGGGCCAGTTCGAATTCGGCGGAGGCGGCAACCGGGGCGGCTTCCTGCTTGGGCGCCGGTTTGGCAGGCTTGGCGGCGAGTGCGGGAAAGGCCAGCGCCAGGCCGACGGCAATCGTCAGGGGACGGAGAGAATGCGACATGGGTGCTCCAATAAACGTAAAACGTTAATTATAACGCTCGCTTTTTTCCGGGTGCATGCGACACCGACATCGCGCCCACCACCGCCGAATGCGCCACCTGAAGCGCGAGCCAATTTTTACCTTCTTTTACGACCACCAACATACATACATGCGAGAATGTATGTATGATTGCGCCATTTCAAATCCGATGCGTCGCCAGCCCTGCCCCATCGACACTCTCTCCGGAGCCCGACATGACCAGCCTCAACACCCCGCCCTGCCGATTTGCAAAACCGCTTCTGCTCCCCGTCTTCGTCAGTGCCGTACTGGCCCTCGGCGCCTGCTCGAAGCCGGCTGAACAGCCCAAGGCCAGCGGAGCGATACCGGTCACCGTGCTGGAAATGCAGCCGCGCAGCGTCCCGAACGCGGTGGAAATCGTCGCCCAGACCGAAGGCGCCAAGGAAACCGAGGTGCGCGCCCGCGTCGGCGGTATCCTGATGAAGCAGCTGTACCAGGAAGGGATGCCGGTCAAGGCCGGCCAGCCGCTGTTCCAGATCGACCGTTCCTCGTATGAAATCGCCTTGGCCGAAGCCAAGGCCAAGGCCGACCAGGCGACGCGCGAGCTGGCACGCCTGAAGAAACTGGTCGACATCCAGGGCGTCAGCCGCAAGGAATACGACGACGCGATCAGCGCCAACGAACTGGCCCAGGCCGCGCTGCGCCAGGCGCAGTTGAACCTGTCGTGGACCACGGTCACGGCGCCGGTGGATGGCATTTCCGGACGTGCCGCCAAGTCGGTGGGCAATCTGGTCACGGTGGGGTCGGACAGCCTGCTGACCTCGGTGTACCAGAACGACCCGATGTGGGTGCGCTTCAGCATTTCGGGCAACGAAGCCGCGCGCCTGCCGGGCGGGCGGCTGACGCCGGAAACCGTCACCGGCGTCGAACTGGTATTGCCGGACGGCAGTGTCTTCCCGGTCAAAGGCAAGCTGAACTTCCTGGCCAGCACCATCGACCCGACGCTGGGCACCCGCCAGCTGCGGGCGGAATTCAAGAACGCCGAAGGCCGCCTGCTGCCCGGCCAGTTCGTCCGCATCCGCCTGCTGGCCGGCGAGCAAGGCGGTATCTTCCTGGTGCCGCAGAGCGCGGTGATCCAGGGCGAGCAGGGCAACCAGGTGATGACCGCCGACGCCGAGAACAAGGTGGTGCCGCGCCCGGTCAAGACCGGCGAATGGTTCGGCAAGGACTGGATCGTCCTCGATGGCCTCAAGACCGGCGACAAGGTGATCGTCGACAACCTGATGAAGCTCAGGCCGGGTGCCCCGGTCGATCCCCACCCGCCGGCCGACGCCCCGGCAGCCGAAGCGCCGAAGCCGGAACAGAAGTAAGGAGCGGCCATGTCGAAATTCTTCATCAACCGGCCGATCTTCGCCTCGGTCGTCTCCATCATCAT
Source organism: Dechloromonas sp. (assembly GCA_013693915.1). Taxonomy (GTDB): domain Bacteria; phylum Pseudomonadota; class Gammaproteobacteria; order Burkholderiales; family Rhodocyclaceae; genus Azonexus. The sequence goes on from CP059264.1 coordinate 3,371,682, forward strand.
CGTCATCGCCGGGCTGGTCGCCTCGCAGGTACTGCCGATCGCGCAGTATCCGCAGATCTCCCCGCCGACGGTGATGATTACCGCCACCTATCCGGGCGCTTCCGCCGAAACGCTGGCACGCACGGTTGCCGCGCCGCTCGAGGAACAGTTGAACGGGGTCGAGAACCTCTCCTACTTCACCTCGTCGGCCTCGGCCAACGGCACGGTCACCATCACCGCGACCTTCGAGGTCGGCACCAACGTCGACATCGCCTCGGTCAACGTCAATAACCGGGTCAAGGCCGCCGAGCCGCGCCTGCCGGAAGAAGTGCGGCGCAACGGGGTGATCGTCCAGAAGCGTTCCAACGACATCCTGCAGGTCGTCGCGCTGGATTCCGAAAAGGGGCGCTACAACACGCTGTTCCTTTCCAACTACGCCAGCCTCAACATCGTCGATGAGCTGAAGCGGGTCAAGGGCGTCGGCGACGTGACCATCTTCGGCGCCCAGGACTACTCGATGCGCGTCTGGCTGAAGCCGGACCGGATGGCTCAGCTCGGGCTAACGACCAGCGACGTGGCCAACGCGATCCGCATCCAGAACGCGCAGAACGCGGCCGGCAAGATCGGCCAGGAGCCGGCGCCGGGCGACCAGCAGCTAGTCTATACGGTGACCGCCAAGGGGCGCCTGCTGACNCCCGAGGAATTCGGCAACATCGTCATCCGCGCCAGCGGCCCGGGCGGCGTGCTGCGCCTGAAGGACATCGCGCGCATCGAGCTCGGCGCCTACAACTACGACCAGCAGGTCACGCTCGACGGCCAGCCGACGATCGCCATGGGCGTCTTCCTGCAGACCGGTGCCAACGCGCTGGAAGTGGCGGAGAACGTGCGTGACAAGATGGACGAGCTGCAGAAGAAATTCCCGGAAGGGATGGGCTACGTCATTCCCTTCGACACGACCCGCTTCGTCTCCGCCTCGATCCACGAGGTCGTCAAAACCCTGGTCGAGGCCATGCTGCTGGTCCTCGCCGTCGTNCACATCTTCCTGCAGAACTGGCGGGCGACGCTGATCCCGATGATCGCCGTGCCGATCTCGCTGATCGGCACCTTCGCCGGCCTCTGGCTGTTCGGTTTCTCGATCAACACGCTGACCCTGTTCGCGATGGTACTGGCGATCGGCATCGTCGTCGATGACGCCATCGTCGTGCTGGAAAACGTCGAGCGCCTGATGTCCGAGGAAAAGCTGCCGCCGCGCCAGGCCGCGATCAAGGGCATGAAGGAAGTCCAGGGCGCGGTCATCGCCACGACGCTGGTGCTGGTCGCGGTCTTCGTGCCGGTCGCCTTCCTCGGCGGCATCGCCGGCCAGCTCTACAAGCAGTTTGCCGTTACGGTCGCGGTTTCGGTGGCGATTTCCAGCGTCGTCGCACTGACCCTGACACCCGCCCTGTGCGCCCTGCTGCTCAAGGTGCAGCACAGCGAGAACAAGTTCTTCGCGCCCTTCAACCGGCTGTTCGAACGCCTGACCCGCGCCTACATCCGCGTCGTCAGCCTGACCATCAGGCACGGCATCGTCGTCGCCCTGATCTTCGTCGCACTGATCGGTTCGATCTTCGCCTTCTTCCGCATCATCCCCGGCAGTTTCGTACCTGCCGAAGACCAAGGCTACCTGATCTCCGCCATCATGCTGCCCGACGGCGCCACGCTCAAGCGCACGGCGACGACCGGCGAGAACATGCGCCAGGCGATCGCCGCCGACCCGGCGGTGATGCACACCTTCGTCGTTTCCGGTTTCGACCTGATCGGCGGCGGCAACAAGCCCAATGCCGGCACCATGTTCATTCCGCTGCACGACTGGAGCGAGCGCGCCGCCAAGGCGCAGGATCTGGCCGGCAAGTTCATGGGCATCGGCATGATGCAGCCGGACGGCCTCGGCCTCGTCTTCAACCCGCCGCCCATCCAGGGTCTCGGCACGGCCGGNGGTTTCGAGGTCTATGTCCAGAACCGCGTGGACGGCGACGCCAGAAAGCTTGAAGAGGTGGTCAAGAACTTCATGGCCGACCTGCAGAAACATCCGGAGTTCACCCGTATCTCGACCTTTTTCCGGCCGACCGTGCCGCAGCTCTTCGTCGAGGTCGACGAGCCGAAGGCGCTGGCGCTCGGCATCCCGCTCGACTCGGTCTATTCGACGCTGCAAAGCACCATGGGCGCGCTCTACGTCAATGACTTCAACAAGGCCGGCCGCGTCTATCGCGTCCAGTTGCAGGCCGAAGCGGATTACCGCATGAAGCCGGAGGACATCGGCAAGGTTTACGTGCGCAGCGCGACCAGCAACGCGATGATTCCGCTGTCCGCGATCTCGTCGGTCAAACGCGTGGTCGGCCCGGAACAGGTCGAGCGCTTCAACGGCTTCGTCGCCGCCAAGGTGATGGGCGACAGCAAGCCGGGCATCAGCTCGGGCGATGCGATCAGGATCGTCGAGGAAGTCGCCGCCGCGACGCTGCCCAGCGGCTACGAAATCTCGTGGACCGGCCAGGCCTTCCAGGAAAAGCGCACCGCCGGTTCGTCGATCCAGGCCTTCGCCTTCGCCATCGTCATGGTCTTCCTGATCCTCGCCGCGCAGTACGAAAAATGGTCGCTGCCGCTGGCCGTCGTCATGGCCGTGCCCTTCGCGCTGATGGGCGCGCTGACGGCGATCTGGGTGCGCGGCATGCCGAACGACATCTATTTCCAGATCGGTCTCGTCGTGCTGATCGGCCTGGCGTCGAAAAACGCCATCCTGATCGTCGAGTTCGCCGCCCAGAAATACGCGCAAGGCATGGGTGTCGTCGATGCCGCGCTGGAGGGCGCCCGCCTGCGTTTCCGGCCCATCATCATGACCTCGCTCGCCTTCGTGCTCGGCGTCTTCCCGCTGGTCAAGGCCACCGGGGCCGGCGCCGCCGCCCGCCAGTCGATGGGCACCGGCGTCTTCGGCGGCATGATCGCCGCCACCTTCATCGCCACCCTCTTCATCCCGCTCTTCTTCAAGTGGCTCGAACGCAGCAAACAGAAAATGCCGACCGGCGACCCGCTCGCTGACCAGACGGAGGAAAACTGACATGTTCGCCCCGCATAAGCCCCCATGAAAATCGGCCTTTTTCGGCGTTGACCGCAACCGCCCTGCTCGCCGGCTGCGCCGTCGGCCCCGACTACCAGCGGACCGATTCCACGCTGCCCGAGCAGTACGGCCAGACCGAGGCGGCGCCCGCCGCACCAGCCGAAGCGCCGGTCAATCCCGAGTGGTGGACGCTGTTCGGCGACGCCAGCCTGAACGCCCTCGTCGACCAGGCGCTGGCCGCCAACCAGGACCTGCAGGCCGCCATCGCCCGCCTCGAAGCGGCCGATGCCTATGCCCGCGAGGTCAATGCCGACTATTACCCGGCCATCGGCCTCGAAGCCGCCAGCAGCCGCCTGGGCACCAGCAGCGTGACCTACAACGGCAAGAAAATGGGCGGCGCCATCTACAACAACCGCCGCGCCGCGCTGTCGCTCAGCTACGAAATCGACCTCTGGGGCCGCATCCGGCGCCAGAACGAAGCCGCCGCCGCAGACGCGCTGGCCAGCCGCTTTGCCCGCGACAGCGTGCGCCTGACGCTGATCGGCCAGGTCGCCAGCGAATACCTGGCGCTGCGCAGCCACGATGCGGAAATCGCCGTCAGCCAGGAAACCGTGACATCGCGCGAGAACACCCAGCGTATCGTCGAGGCGCGCCTCGATGCCGGCTCGGCCTCGGCGCTCGAACTCGCCCAGGCGGAAAACTCGCTGGCTGCCGCGCAGTCGCAACTGACTCAGTTGAAGCGCCTGCGCGCCCTGTCGGAAAGCCAGATCGGGCTGCTTACCGGCCAGCCCGGCCTGCAGGTCCCGGTCAATCTGACCCCGCTGCCGCTGCCGCCGGTGCCGCCGCCCGGCCTGCCGTCGACGCTGCTCGAAGCCCGCCCCGACGTGCGCCAGGCCGAGGAGAAGCTGGTCGCCGCCAACGCCCGCATCGGCGTCGCCAAGGCCGCCTATTTCCCGGCAATCAGCCTGACCGGCACCTACGGCAGCGAGAGCATGGCGCTCGCCAACCTGTTTACCGGCCCGGCCGGCATCTGGTCGGCGGCGCTCGGCCTCACCATGCCGATCTTCGATGCCGGCCGCACCGGCGCCAGGGTCGATCAGGCCAGCGCCGGCCAAAAGGAAATGCTGGCCAACTACCGCAAGACGATGCAGACGGCGTTCAAGGAAGTGAACGATGCCCTCGTCAGCCTGCGCGAACTGGCCGACGAGGAAACCGCCAACATCGCCCAACTGGAGTCTGCGCGCCGTGCGCTGAAATTGTCGCAGGCGCGCTACGAAGCCGGCTATGTCGGATTTCTCGAAGTGCTCGATGCGCAACGGACGACGAATATCGCGCAACTGACTTATCTGAACAGCCGCAAGAATCGCCTGAACGCGGCGGTCGATCTGTTCCGGGCACTCGGCGGCGGCTGGCGCGAAGACGCCTGAACCGCAACGGCGATCGTTCCTTAAGGGAGGAGAAAATGGTCAGAAGAACCAAGGAAGACGCGCTGGAAACGCGCAACCGCATTCTCGACGCCGCGGTCGAAGTGTTCAACCGCCAGGGCGTCGCGCAGACTTCGCTGAACGACGTCGCCCGGGAAGCCGGCGTCACACGCGGGGCGATCTACTGGCATTTCGCCAACAAGGTCAGCATGTTCGATGCGATGATCGAGCGCCCGGTCTGCCCGCTGATGATCAACGCCGAGGACCGCGACGCCCGGCTGGAAGCCGACCCGCTCGGCTTCCTCCGCGCCTCCACCGACGAGTTCATCGGCAAGATGCTGAATGACACCAGTTTCCGCAGCGTCTTCGAAATCTTCTGGCACAAGTGCGAATACATCGGCGAAATGGCCACCCTGCGCGACTCGCATCTGGAAGAAGGCGAAAACCACATCGACATCATCCAGCGCGCCTTCGCGCTGGCCCAGGAAAAGGACCAGATCGACCGCCGCCTGACGCCGCACCAGGCGACCATCGGATTGATCGCCCTGCTCGACGGCCTGCTCTTCAACTGGACCAGGAAGCCCGGGATGTTTCCGCTGGCCAGCTACGCCCCCGGCATTCTCGACGCCTGGTTCGCCGGACTCGGCGTCACGCCGAAGCCATGCGGGTGATCGGGACGCGACAGGCGTATAATGCCGCCCCATGCCTGAAATCAATATGTTAGCTGGCGCCGCTGCCAGCACCCCGGCTGCCGAAGCGGCCCCCGAACTCACCTTCGCCGACCTCGGCCTCGCCCCCGAACTGCTGCGCGCCGTTACCGACGAAGGTTACACCCGACCGACACCGATCCAGGCGCAGGCGATCCCGCTGCTCATCAGCGGCGTGGACATCATGGGCGGCGCCCAGACCGGCACCGGCAAGACGGCGGCCTTCGTGCTGCCGATCCTGCAACGCATCCTGCCCTTCGCGTCGTCGAGCCCGTCGCCGGCCCGGCATCCGGTGCGTGCGCTGATCCTGGCGCCGACCCGCGAGCTGGCGCTGCAGGTCTACGAGTCGGTCAAGTCCTACAGCAGGCACACGCCGGTTCGTGCCATGTGCGCCTTCGGCGGCGTCGACATCAAGCCGCAGATCGCCGAACTCAAGAAGGGCGTCGAGATCCTCGTCGCCACNCCCGGCCGCCTGCTCGACCACGTCGAGAACAAGAGCGTCAGCTTCAACTCGGTGCAGGCCGTCGTCCTCGACGAAGCCGACCGCATGCTCGACATGGGCTTCATCCCGGACGTCACGCGCATCCTCAACATGCTGCCGCAGCAACGGCAAAGCCTGCTCTTCTCGGCAACCTTCTCGGAAGAAATCAAGCGCCTGGCCGACACCATGCTCAAGTCGCCGGTGCTCATCGAAGTCGCCCGCCGCAACCAGGTGTCCGAAACCATCGCCCACCGTGTGCACCCGGTATCGGAATTCGCCAAGCGCGGGCTGCTGATCAGGTTGCTGAAGTCGAGCGAAATCCGCCAGTGCCTGGTCTTCATGCGCACCAAGCAGGGCTGCTCGCGCCTGACCCGGGAACTGCAGCGCGCCGGGATCCACGCCGACGCCATCCACGGCGACAAGAGCCAGCTCGACCGCATCAAGGCGCTCGATGCCTTCAAGGACGGCACGACGCACGCGCTGATCGCCACCGATGTCGCCGCCCGCGGCCTCGATATCGACGACCTGCCCTACGTCATCAACTACGAGCTGCCGCACACGCCGGAAGACTATGTGCACCGCATCGGCCGCACCGGCCGCGCCGGCAAGCAGGGCAACGCGATTTCCCTGGTCAGCGCGCGTGAGGTGGGTTACCTGGTCGATATCGAGAAACTGATCAAGCGGCCGATCGAGCAGGTCGAAGTGCCAGGATTCGAACCGGAGCCGGAATACGAATACCCGCCGGGAAACAAGCGCAGGCGTTCGTCCGCACTGCCGCCGGTGAAGGCGCCGATCGCCCATCGCCCCGAGCGTCCGGAACGCCCGGCGTATGGCGATCGCCGTCCGCCGCGGCACAATCCGATGATCGCCGCCGACGGCTTCGACTTCAGCAAGCCCTACGAGGATGCGTCGCCGCGCGCCGAGTTGCCGGATTCNCCCAAGGCGCCGGCCAAGGTCGACCCGCACAAGCCGAAGCGGGTCGTCGCGGCACTGCTCGGCGGTCTCGGCAAGCGCTAGATCATTGTCGCCGGCCGTTGGCCGGAGCAGCCACGGCAGGTCTTGCCTCGTTCAGCTTGACGATGACCAGCGACAGGTTGTCCCCGCCTCCGCCCGCCCGGGCGCGCGCTGCGTCGACCAGGATCTCCGAAGCCCTGCGCGCCGAATTCTCGGCGACGATGCGGCCCATCTCCACGTCATCGAAGTAGGCCCAGAGGCCGTCCGAACAGATCACGAAACTGTCGCCCCCGATCAGGTCGCAGGCTTCGCCGAAGTCGAACCGCGGATCTTCCTTGCCACCCAGCGACGTGATCAGGACATTGCGATTGGGATGCGTCAGCGCCTCCTCGGGCGAGAGACGTCCGGTCGCGATTAGGTGCTCGACATAGGAATGATCGACGCTGCGGAAGATCGGCTCCCCATCGCGGAAGCGATAGAGGCGACTGTCTCCGCAATGAGCCCAGGTTACCTTTCCCGGTTGCAGCAACAGCATCACGGCCGTACTGTGCGGATCCTTCTCGTTCATGAAACGCGAGGCCTTGATCATGAGATGCGCCTCGAGCATGCAGTTTTCCAGCAGGATCCGCGCCATTTCCACCGTCGGTGAGAAGCACTCGAAGCTGGTCTTCGCCGTATGCACGACCTGTTCCGCGGCCAGCGCGCCGCCGGCGTGGCCGCCCATGCCGTCGGCGACAACAGCCAGCGCCACCCCGCGCTGGTGGACATGCGGAAGGATCGCGAGACGATCCTGTTGTTCCTTGCGATCTCCCTGGTGCTGTGCCGCGCACGCATCAACCGTTATGGGCATTGCCTCTCCTTGACCGTGCAAAGATTAGCATGGACGGTTGGTCCGCTGTCCGTGACAAAACTCACGTTTTGCCGCCAACGGCCAGACTTTTCAGGGCAACGCCGCGTCGACAAGTTCGATCCAGTGCCTTGCCGGCAGAACGCTTCCCGCCTGCAGATGGGTCAGGCAGCCGATGTTGGCCGTGGCGATGAACAGCGGCGATCCCGCCATCAGCGCCGACAGCTTGTTGTCGCGCAGGCACCGCGACAATTCCGGCTGCAACAGCGAATAGGTGCCGGCCGAACCGCAGCACAGGTGCCCGTCGGCCACCGGAACCAGTTCATAACCGGCGGCCGCCAGCAGCCCTTCGATGACGCCGCGTATCTTCAGCCCGTGCTGCAGGGTACAGGGCGAATGGAAGGCCACCTTGCCGCGCGTACCAGGAGACGCTTCAAGCAGGGCCTGCAGGCACGCCTGTTCGGCGGCGACGACTTCCGCCGGGTCGCGACAGAGGGTGCTGATTGCCGCCGCCTTCCCGGCATAGGCGGGATCATCGGCGAGTACATGACCGTAGTCCCTGACCTGCACACCACACCCGGACGCCGTGACGACGATCGCCTCGACGCCCGCCTCGACATGCGGCCACCAGGCATCGATGTTGCGCCGCATGTCATCCTTCGCCGCTTCCTGATCATTCAGGTGGAAACGCACGGCGCCGCAGCAGCCGGCCTTGCTTTCCTCGAACAGCTCGATGCCCAGCCGGTCGAGAACACGCGCCGTGGCGGCGTTGATGTTCGGCGCCAGCGCCGGCTGGGCGCAGCCGGCGAGCGCCAGCATCCGGCGGCGATGGCCGGCTGCCCGCGGCCAGGGCTTCGCCGCACCCTGGCTTTCCGGCGGCAACTTTTCCGCCAGCCCCGACGGCAGCAGCGGACGCAGCATCTGGCCAAGCTTCACCGCCGGCCCGAAGACCGCGGGCCGCGGCAGCGTTGCCCGCAGCAGCCACCGCATCAGCGCCTCGCCGCCTTTGCGCGGCAACCTTTCCTCGACGACCTGGCGGCCGATGTCGAGCAGGTTGCTGTACCTGACGCCCGACGGGCAGGTCGTTTCGCACGAGCGGCAGGTCAGGCAGCGGTCGAGGTGAAGGCGGGTCTTCTCGCTGACCGGCTTGCCCTCCAGCACCTGCTTGATCAGGTAGATGCGGCCGCGCGGGCCGTCGAGTTCGTCGCCGAGCAACTGGTAGGTCGGGCAGGTGGCGGTGCAGAAGCCGCAGTGCACGCAACTGCGCAGGATCGCCTCGGCCTCCCGGCCGGCCGGGGTGTCGCGAATGAAATCGGCGAGTCGGGTATCCATCAGAACTCGNNGCGTAGAGACGACCGGGGTTGAGGATGCCGCNNGCGGGTCGAAGCTTTGTTTCAAGCGCCGATGCAGGGCCAGTAGGGCCGGCGCCAGCGGTGCGAAAGCGCCTTCCAGGCAGCGCAGCGATTCCGGCGCCCGGTAGAGCACGGCATGACCACCGAGCCGGGCCGCCGCTCCGCGCACCGCGTCGTGACGCTCACCGCTTTCGCCGGCATACCAGCGCAGGGCGCCACCCCATTCGATGGCGCGCAGATTGTCCAGCCCGGGCGCTGGCGCCGTCGACGGCAACGCCAGCCGCCACAGCACCGGCACGGCAAAGGCCGGATGCGCCTGCTCGCGCACGGAAATCCAGTGTTTTTCGGGGTCGACCGCAACCGTGCCACCCAGCTTTTCGCGCGCCGCCGCGACCGCCGCCCGCGCCCCCGAGAGGCGCAGCCAGAGCCGCCCGGCGTGCCAGAACGACGCGGATATCGGCAGCGGCTGCCCGCCCCAGCGATTGAGCAGGGCGATGGCCTCGCCCTCCTTCACGTCGAAAACCAGTGTCTGTTCGGCCACCGGTTTCGGCAGCACCTTCAACGTGACTTCGGCCAGCAGACCAAGCGTGCCAAGACTGCCGGCCAGCAGCCGCGAGACATCGTAGCCGGCGACGTTTTTCATGACCTGCCCGCCGAAATCGAGCACCTGCCCCGTGCCGTCGATCAGCTTCACCCCCAGCACGAAATCGCGCACTGCCCCCGCCTGCTGGCGGCGCGGACCGGAGAGCCCGGCGGCGACGCAGCCGCCGACCGTCGCACCGGAAAGGTTCGGCGGCTCGAAGGCCAGCATCTGGCCCTTTTCGGCCAGGACCACCTCGATCTCGGCAAGCCGCGTGCCGCATCTGGCGGTGATGTAGAGTTCGGTCGGCTCGTAGGCGACTATCCCGCGGTAGCCCGAAACATCGAGGACGTCGCCGGCCAGCATGCCGCCGTAGAAATCCTTGCTGCCGGCACCACGGACGCGCAGCGGCGTGTGACTGTCATGGGCATCCCGAATCGCGGCAACGAACTGGTCGAGCATCATCAGAAGCGCTCCAGCTCGGGAAATTTCAGGTCGCCATGATGCACGTGCATGCGCCCGTATTCGGCGCAGCGATGCAGGCTGGGCACCGCCTTGCCGGGGTTGAGCAGGCCGCCTTCGTCGAAGGCCGCCTTGATGCGGCGGAAGCCTTCCAGCTCCGGTGTCCTGTACTGCACGCACATCTGGTTGATCTTCTCGATGCCGACGCCGTGCTCGCCGGTGATCGAGCCGCCAAGTGCCACCGACAGCTCCAGAATTTCGGCGCCGAAGGCTTCGGCGCGTTCCCATTCGCCGGGCTTCGCGGCGTCGTACATGATCAGCGGATGCAGGTTGCCGTCGCCGGCGTGGAAGACGTTGGCGCAGCGCAGGCCGTATCTTTTCTCCATTTCGGCGATGGCGGAGAGCATCTCGGCCAGCCGCCTGCGCGGGATCGTGCCGTCCATGCAGTAATAGTCGGGCGTGATGCGGCCGACTGCCGGAAACGCCGCCTTGCGTCCAGCCCAGAATTTCAGGCGCTCGGCCTCCGACTGCGAGACGCGGATGTCGCGGGCGCCGGCAGCGGTCAGCACCTCGTTGACACGGGCGATTTCCTCGGCGACTTCTTCCGGCGTGCCGTCGGCCTCGCAGAGCAGGATGGCCTCTGCCGTCAGGTCGTAGCCGGCCTTGACGAAGGGCTCGACGGCCGCCGTCGCCGGCTTGTCCATCATTTCCAGTCCCGCCGGAATGATGCCGGCGGCGATGATCGCCGCCACCGCATCCCCGGCCTTGCCGACATCGTCGAAGGAGGCCATCACCACCTGCGCCAGTTCCGGCTTCGGCACCAGTTTGACGGTCACTTCGGTGACGACGCCGAGCATGCCTTCCGAGCCAATCAATAACGCCAGCAGGTCGTAACCCGGTGAATCGGGCGCCTCCGAGCCAATCTCGAACACCTCGCCCTCGATGCTGACGACGCGGATGCGCAGCACGTTGTGTACGGTCAGCCCGTACTTGAGGCAGTGCACGCCGCCCGAGTTCTCGGCGACGTTGCCGCCCAGCGTGCAGGCGATCTGCGACGAGGGATCGGGCGCGTAGTAAAGGCCACAGGGCGCCGCCGCCTCCGACACGGCGAGGTTGCGCACACCCGGCTGAACGATGGCGGTGCGCCTGTCGCGGTCGACCTTCAAAATCCTGTTGAAACGGGCCAGCGACAGGACCACGCCCTGGGCATGCGGCATTGCCCCGCCCGACAGGCCGGTACCGGCGCCACGCGCGACCACCGGCACGCCGAGCTGGTGACAGGTGCGCAGCACGTCGATCACCTGCCCTTCGCTTTCGGGCAGGCAGACGGCCAGCGGCAACTCGCGGTAGGCCGTGAGGCCGTCGCATTCGTAGGGGCGCAGATCTTCGTCGTCGACCAGCAGGCAATGCGCCGGCAGGATCGTCCGCAGCCGCGCGGCCAGCGCCTGGCGGTCGGTGCTGAAAACGGTTTCGGCAGTCGGCATGATGGCGTCTATTCTAGACCGATCAGGATGGCGCGGAAGTCATTTACGTTGGTGCGCGTCGGGCCGGTGACCAGCAGGTCGCCGAGCGCCGAAAAATAACCCCAGGCGTCGTTGGCGGCCATGAACCGGCGGATGTCGAGGCCCCGCTCACGCGCCCGGCGCAGGGTATCGGGCGTGACGAAGGCGCCGGCATTGTCTTCGGAACCGTCGATGCCGTCCGTGTCGGCGGCCAGCGCGTGGATGCCCGGCGCGCCGTCGAGCGCCAGCGCCAGGCCGAGCAGGAACTCGGTGTTGCGCCCACCACGGCCGCCGCCCTTCAGCGTCACCGTCGTTTCCCCGCCCGACAGCAGCACGCACGGCTTTCTCGCCGGAAAACCATGTCGACCGCAACCGACCGCCATGCCGGCCAGCGCCTTGCCGACTTCGCGCGCCTCGCCTTCGATGGCGTCGCCGAGGATCAGCGGCGTGATGCCGAGCCGGTTCGCCTCGGCCGCCGCCGCTTCGAGCATCTGGCGCGGGCTTGCGACCAGGCGGAATTCGCTCTTCGCCAGACGAGGGTCCCCCGGCTTCGGCGTTTCCAGTTCGCCGGAGCACAACCGCGCGCGCAGGTCATCGGGAATGGCGATGCCATAGACATCGAGCACCTTCAGCGCATCGACCGCTGTAGTCGGGTCGCCGACCGTCGGGCCCGAGGCGATCACCGCCGGGTCGTCGCCCGGCACGTCGGAAATCGCCAGCGTCAGCACACTGGCCGGCCAGGCCGCTGCCGCCAGCCGCCCGCCCTTGATCGCCGACAGGTGCTTGCGCACGCAGTTGATCTCGCCGATGCTCGCCCCCGAGCGAAGCAGTGCCGAGGTGAGCGCCCGTTTTTCTTCCAGCGTGATCCCGGTGCCCGCGGCCGCCAGCAGGGCAGAGCCACCGCCGGAAATCAGCGCCAACACCCGGTCGCTTGCGGTCANACCGGAAACCTTGCCCAGAATGCGCGCCGCCGCTGCCTCGCCTGCCGCATCGGGCACCGGGTGCGCGGCCTCGACAATCTCGATGCGTTCGCACGGCACGCCATGGCCATAGCGGGTGACGACCAGCCCTTCGAGCGGCCCCGACCAGTGCTCCTCGACCGCCCGCGCCATCGCCGCCGAGGCCTTGCCGGCGCCGATCACGATCAGCCGCCCGCCGTCGTCCGGCGGCAGGTGCGGCGGCACGCACAGGGCCGGATCGGCCGCCGCGATGGCAGCGTCGAACAGGCGGCGCAGCACCGCGCGCGGGTTCATCGCGGCAGCCAGCCTAGGCCGGCCTCGGTCGTCGTCAGCGGCTTGTATTCGCAGCCGACCCAGCCGTCGTAACCGAGCCGGTCGAGCAGGCCGAACAGGAATGGATAGTTGATCTCGCCGGTCCCCGGTTCGTGGCGGCCGGGATTATCGGCGATCTGGATGTGGCCGATGCGCTTGATGTTGGCCTCCAGCGTGCGCGCCAGGTCGCCGGCGATGATCTGCGCATGGTAGATGTCGTACTGCAGTTTCACGTTGCTGCGGTCGACCGCCTCCAGCANGGCGAAAACCCTGGCCACGTCGTCCAGCCAGTAACCCGGCATGTCGATGCGGCTGTTGATCGGCTCGATCGTCACCGTGGCGCCGATGGTGGCGAAGCGGTCTGCGGCGAATTGCAGGTTGGCGATGTACGTCGCTTCCAGCTCCGCCTCGCCCACCCCGGNTGGCCGCAGCCCGCCCAGGCAATGGACGCGCTCGCAGTCGAGCACCATCGCGTAGCCCAGCGCCTGCTCGACACTCTCGGCAAATTCGTCCTGACGATGCGGCAGACAGGCCAGGCCGCGCTCGCCGCCCGCCCAGTCGCCGGCCGCGAAGTTGAACAGCACCTGTTCGAGATCGTTGGCGCGCAGCCAATCGGCAATGTCGGACACCGCATGCTCATAGGGGAAAAGATATTCGACCCNCTTGAATCCTGCCGCCGCGGCGCGCCCGAAGCGCTCGGGAAATGGCACCTCGGTGTACAGGAAACTCAGGTTGGCGGCGAACTTCGGCATGGCGATGGCAGTCTGTGAGGCGGACACCTCAGTATAATCCGCCCACTGCAACGAGGAGAGCAACGTGAGCGAAACCCAGCCGGACAGCGAACGCAAGGGCAACCGCCTGTCGAAGATCGTCACCCGCACCGGCGATGCCGGCACCACCGGCCTCGGCGACGGCAGCCGCACGACCAAGGACAGCTTGCGCATCGACGCCATCGGCGAGGTCGACGAGCTGAACTCCGGCCTCGGCGTGCTGCTCTGCGAGGACCTGCCGCATTCGGTGCAGGTCGCGCTGCTCGACATCCAGAACGACCTTTTCGACCTCGGCGGCGAGCTTTGCCTGCCGGGCATGGAAGTCATCAAGGACGTGCAGGTCGCCCGGCTCGAAGCGCTGGCCGAGGAATTCAACGCCAACCTGCCGATGCTCAAGGAATTCATCCTGCCCGGCGGCACCCGCGCCGCCGCGCTCGCCCACCTCAGCCGCACCGTCTGCCGCCGCGCCGAGCGCGCCATGGTCAGGCTGCACGCCGCCGAGCCGGTTTCCGACGCCGCCCGCCGCTACATCAACCGCCTCTCCGACCTGCTGTTCATCCTCGGCCGCGTCCTCAACCGCGCCGGCGGCCGTGGCGACGTGCTGTGGCANAAGGGCAGGACCGCCGCATGAGCGCCTGCGTCATCGGCCACATCACGGTCAGGGATGAAGAGAAATGGGCGCAATACCGCGCCCAGGTGCCTGCCACGCTCGCCCCGTGGGGCGCCGAGTTGCTGTTTCGCGGCAAGGTCGATTCGGTTCTCGCCGGCGCCCACCCGCACACCGACACCGTCGTCATCCGCTTCCCCGATGGCGCGGCGGTCGCTGCCTGGTACCGGTCGCCCGCCTACCAGGCGCTGATCCGCTGCGCGAGCAGGCCGCCGACCTGGTGCTGATCAGTTCCGCCGACTGAGCCGGGGTGTGGGCGGCAATGCCTACCCAAATCACGGGCGAGGCGGGTAAGCTTGGAAAAATTCATTTCCGGAGCCGACTATGAGCCAACCCAGCCTGTCCACCCTCTCGCTCACCCTCGAACAGGGCGTCGCCGAAATCCGCCTCAACCGGCCGGACAAGTCGAACGCAATGACCGACGCCATGTGGCTGGAAATCCGCGAGGCCTTCGCGTGGGTCGACGCGACCCCCGAAGTCCGGGTCGCGATCCTCGCCGGTGAAGGCAGGAANTTTTGCGCCGGCATCGATCTCGCCCTGCTCGCCGACATTCAGCGGCGCACCGCCCACCCCGACGGCGCGCGCAGTCGTGAAGCGCTGCGCCGCCTGATCCTCGACATGCAGGACTGCCTGACCAGCGTCGAGCGCTGCCGCAAGCCGGTGCTTGCCGCCATCCAGGGCGCCTGCATCGGCGGCGCCATCGATCTCGTCACCTGCTGCGACATGCGTTACGCCGCCGCCGATGCCGTCTTTTCGGTACGCGAGATCGACGTCGGCCTGGTTGCCGACGTCGGCACCCTGCAGCGCCTGCCGCGCCTGGTCCCCGAGGGGATCGCCCGCGAACTGGCGTTCACCGGGCGCAACTTCCTCGCCGACGAGGCCGAACGGATCAGCCTGATCAACCGCGTTTTTGCCTCCCCGGAGGCGTTGACCGCAGCCATCCGTGAACTGGCGCAAACGATTGCCGCCAAGTCGCCGCTGGCGACGCGCGGGATCAAGGAAGTCATGAATTACAGCCGCGATCACTCGGTTGCCGACGGTCTCGCCTTCGTCGCCGCGTGGAATGCCGCCATGCTGCTTTCCGCCGACCTCAACGAAGCGATCACCGCCCAGCGCGAAAAGCGCCCGCCCCGTTTCGCCGACTGAGGTTCCGTCCTGCCGCCTGGATCAACCGGCCGGCCCATCCGCCACCAGCAAAGGAGCAACCCATGTTTCTGCTCGATCCGGGACACCTGGTTCGCAACTATCCCGATCAACGCTCGCGCGAGATCATGGAGAAGACCATCGGCTTCTTCGAAAGGAAAGGGCTGACGCGGCTCAAGGAAGACTACAACGGGGCGGTCTGGTATGCGGACTTCATCGAGTTCTGCAAGCAGGAGGGCATCCTCGCTTCGCTGATGACCCCAGCCCAACAGGGCAAGGAAGGCGAAAACGCGGTCTGGGACACCTGGCGCGTCTGCGGCTTCGCCGAGATCCTCGGCTTCTACGGCCTGTGCTACTGGTACGTCTATCAGGTATCGGTGCTCGGCATCGGCCCGATCTGGATGAGCCGCAACCGGGACGCACAGGCGCGGGCCAAGCGCCTGCTCGACGACGGCCATATCTTCGCCTTCGGGCTCTCGGAAAAGGAGCACGGCGCCGACATCTACGCCTCGGACATGATCGTGACCCGGCTGGCCGACGGCAGCTACTCGGCCTCGGGCGGCAAGTACTACATCGGCAATGCCAACCAGGCGGCGATGGTGTCGGTCTTCGGCAAGATGGCCGATTCGGGCGAGTACATCTTTTTCGTCGCCGATTCGCAGCACCCGAACTACAAGCTGATCAAGAACACGGTGCATAGCCAGAACTATGTCGCCGAGTTCCACCTCGACAACTACCCGTTCACCGAAGCCGACGTCCTGCACCGGGGCGATGACGCCTGGAACGCCGCGCTCAACACGATCAACATCGGCAAGTACAACCTCGGCTGGGCATCGATCGGAATGTGCACGCACGCCTTCTACGAAGCGATCGATCATGCCGCCAATCGCCGCCTGTACGGCATGGCAGTCACCGACTTCCCGCACGTCAGGCAGTTGTTCACCGATGCCTACACCCGCCTGGTGGCGATGAAGCTGTTCGCGCTGCGGGCGGCCGACTACATGAAGAGCTCCTCGCCCGCAGACCGCCGCTACCTGCTGTTCAACCCGATGGTC
The DNA here is from genome assembly GCA_013693915.1 of Dechloromonas sp. Classification (GTDB taxonomy): domain Bacteria; phylum Pseudomonadota; class Gammaproteobacteria; order Burkholderiales; family Rhodocyclaceae; genus Azonexus. The sequence continues at coordinate 3,387,967 of CP059264.1, forward strand.
AAGATGAAGGTGACGACCCAGGGCGAGGAGGTCATCAACCTGCTGTGGGACGTCATCGCCGCCAAGGGGTTCGAGAAGGAGCCGTATTTCTCGATGGCCGCCGCCGACATCCGCTGCCTGCCCAAGCTCGAAGGCACGGTGCATGTGAATATGGCGCTGATCGTCAAGTTCATGGCCAATTACTTCTTCGCCCCGGCCGAATACCCGGAAATNCCCCGGCGCGACGACGGCGCCAACGACGATTTCCTGTTTGCCCAGGGACCGACCAGGGGCCTGGGCGCGATCAGGTTCCACGACTACCGCATCGCCTACGACAGCCACGACCTGCCCAACCTGAACGTGTTCAAGGAGCAGATCGCCCTGTTCAGNGAGATGGCCGTGCTGGCGCCGCCGACCAAGGCGCAGGCCCGCGACATCGACTTCCTGCTGACCGCGGGCGAGATGTTCACGCTCGTCGTGTACGGCCAACTCATCCTCGAGAACGCACGGATCTACCAGGTCGAAAGCGAAGTGCTCGACCAGATCTTCGACTTCATGGTGCGCGATTTCTCGAAGTTCGCGCTGCAGATGTACTCCAAGCCGAGCAGCAGCGAAGGCCAGATGGCGCAGTGCCTGAAGATGATCAGGAAGCCGGTGGTCGACGACCTGCGCTACGGCAAGGTCTGGTCGGAGCACGTGCTGAAGATGAAGGACCAGTACCGCATGCCGAAGTAGAATCACGGCAGCGCCTGGCCGGGATCGCCTGGTCCCGGTCGCTGCTTTGTCGCCGAACGCCGGCGCGTTCGCTTGCGGCAATGACTGGCGCCAGTCATGCAACAGCTCCGGGTCGCCGGAGCGCAAGGGGCATTGACGGCCGACAGGGTTCGGCAGCATGATCACAACCGCGCTGCGGCAAATGAAGAGGCCCGCGCGAGGGAGAGATGAGCGAGAAAGAGAACAGCCTGGCAGCGATCCGGGCAACCGGCAGCGACCTGATCGAGATACTCGGCCAATCGCGGCTCTTTCGCGACGTGCCCCTGGACACGATTGCGCACCTGTTGCTGGACTGCGAAGAACTGACCGTCCGCACCGACGAAATACTGCTCTCGCGCAATGCGCCGAACGGGAGCATCTATGTCATCCTCACCGGTCGCGTCAGCGTACACCTGACTGACCCTGACGACGAGCCCGCATCCTACATCGGCGTCGGAGAATGCGCCGGCGAGATGTCGGTAATCGACGGCAACGTGGTGTCGGCCGATGTCATTGCCAGNGAGGAAACCCGTGTCTTGCGGATATCGCAGGACGTCCTCTGGGCAATGGTCGACATCTCGCATGCCATTGCGCGCAACCTCCTCTACATCCTGTCGACNCGGGTGCGCTATGGCAACGAGCTGTTCATTCGCAACATGCGCACACAGCGCGTCCTCGAACTGGCAGCGACCGTCGATGCCCTGACCGGCATCAATAACCGCGGCTGGATGGAACATACCTTCCCGCGGGTGATGGCGCGCTGTGCCGACGGGGGCCGCTCGTTCTGCTGCCTGCTGATTGACATCGACAGCTTCAAGCGGCTCAACGACACGTGGGGACACGTTGCCGGGGATCAGGCGCTGGCTGCGGTCGCCGCATCGCTCCTCAACAACATCAGGCCGGAGGATCTGCTGGCGCGTTTCGGTGGCGAGGAATTCGTGATCGGCTTGCCGAACACCGGGCTGGACGAGGCCTTCATCGTCGCCGAGCGCGTGCGTCGCGCGATCGAGTTCCTGCCCATGGGCTTCCGGCGCGGCGAAGACCTGCCGCACCTGACGATATCGATCGGCATCGGCCGCATGCAGCCGGGGCAAACATTGCCGGGGTTGATCACCGCCGCCGACGAAGCGCTCTACCGGGCGAAAAGTGGCGGACGCAACCGGGTCATGCTTTAGCCGGATCTCCGCGGCAACCGGATTTCAAAAGTGAAGGGTTGCTGAAATCCGGACATCCTGTCGGATACGCATGGACGACTTCGATCCCCACCCGACCTCCGAGATTCCGCGACGGCCCGTCAAGGGGCGCGGCGCGCCGGGAAATGTCGCGCATCGCTTCAGCACCGAGACGCGCCATGCCGAGGATGACGGCTGGGAGCCAGCCGCACCGTCGAACCCGCGTACACGCCTGCTGGTCGACCGCGCAAGGTCGATCATCAGCCGCAACGAGTCACCCGATATCGGTTTCGACCAGTCGGTGAATCCCTATCGCGGCTGCGAACACGGTTGCATCTATTGTTACGCCCGCCCGACACACGCTTTCCTGGGACTCTCNCCCGGACTCGATTTCGAAACCCAGATTTTCATGAAGCCGGATGCTCCGCGCCTGTTGCGCGAGGAGTTGGGCCACCCGGACTACGTCTGTTCCACCATCGCGCTCGGCACCGTCACCGATGCCTATCAGCCGTTCGAGCGCAAGGAGAGACTGACGCGGGCACTGCTTGAAATCTTTCTGGAAACCAGCCATCCGGTGTCGGTGGTCACCAAGTCGTCGCTGATCGTTCGTGACCTCGACCTCTGGGTCCGGCTCGCGGAGAACAGGCTGGCACACGTCGGCATTTCCCTGACCACGCTCGACGGCGGACTCGCCCGCCAGCTTGAACCGCGGGCCAGCGCCCCGCAGGCTCGGCTGGAGGCCATGCGCCTATTGGCCGACGCCGGCGTCCCCGTCTCGGCATTCGTCTCGCCGCTGATACCCGGCCTCAACGACCGGGAACTCGAAAAATTGCTGGCGGCAGCCCGCGACCACGGGGCCACCAGCGCAGGCTACACGCTGCTTCGTCTGCCGCACGAAGTGGCCGGACTGTTCCGCGAGTGGCTGGACGCGCATGCTCCGGAAAAGGCCTCGCGCATCATGTCGGTGCTCTATGACCTGCGCGGCGGGCGCGCCAACGACCCCGGCTTCGGCAGCCGCATGAAGGGCCTCAGGCACTACGCCGACCTTATCCGTCAGCGCTTCGAGCTCGCCTGCCGCCGCCTCGACCTCGCCCGGGACTGGCCGGTTCTGGACACGACCGGCTTCCGGCCGCCACCGGCCCCGCGGCCGGTCGACGAGCGGCAACTGTCGCTGTTCTGAACCCGGGACGCCACCAGCCACCGCCTGTTTGGATAGTTCGTCCATCTCTTCCAGCACGTCCCGCAGAAGTACTTTCTCAGGTACTTACAGGTCCCAGTGCTCTCACTGCAACCTCAAGTTCCCCGGCTATCTTGATCAACTCGGAAATCAACTGCTCGTCTTCGGCATAATCGCCGTCATAGAGAGCGACGTTGCGCTTCTGGTGGCAGTTATCCAGGAATCGCCACTTGGCAACCGGAAATGAAGCTGTGCTCCCCAGAACCTGGAAGACGATATAACGGTTCTCGGAACGAAATCCGTGCCAGCGCAGGGCCGCCAGGGCAAGGGAATGTGCCGCGTCGTAGGCGAGGATGAAACGGCTGTCGGGGAAAGCGCGGCATTCTGTGCATCCGGCAACTTCCGCTCGGCTGACCTGACCAAGCCGTCGAATTCGGACTGGTCAGGCGGCTCTTCCTTGAGCTGGCGAATTTTCACCAGATTCTGCAGGGCTTCCCGAGTGTATGTCATTAGCATCTCCTATGAGCATTATTTTCGGCTGATCGAGTACGCGGGTAACAAAATGATTGTCGCCGCGCACCTTTTCTGCGAAATCTTCGGGTGTATAGAGGGTTGGATTCACCTTGCGCCCCAGCACTTCCTCGGTCTTGGCCAGAGTCTCGAAGACATCGCTGTAGGTCAGGCCGTCGGCGACGATCATGACGTCGATGTCGCTTGACGCCGTGTCCGTGCCTTTGGCCACGGAACCATAGATGAAGGCGCATCGAACAGGTTGCGCGGATGCAGCCAAAGCTTCGCGCAAAACATCCGCCAACCCGAAGGTCTTGAGGACGATGCCCCTCAGTTCGTTAAAGATCGGCGAATTGCGGTTGGCCTGATAGTGCCGCTGCCGGCCAATCGGCGTCATGACGACCAGACCGGAGGCGGTCAGTCGTTCGAGCTCGCGTTGCAAAGCACCACGCCCGGTGTTGGCGAGTTTGGCAATTTCATTGGCGTAGAAAGATCGGTCGGGCTGGCCGAACAGCAGGCCAAGCACCCGTCGTTGTCCTCCAGAGAACAATACGTCCGATATTGACACAGGCTGCGCATTCCCCATAGTGGGTACTATGGTACCCGATTTGGGGATGTTTGGTTACGGGCACGTAACCAAAGTATTTCCCCATTTCGGGGATTATCAACCCCAATACAGGGAATGCGGCGAGGACTTGTTCTTGTTCATTCGTTGCCGTTGATACCTTCTTCTCTGTTCCATTACGGAACAACCCAACTCACTTAGGAGAGTCACCGTGGAGGACTTGTTCTTGATTATTCGTTGCCGTTGATACCGCGCCTCATAGGTTACCGAGTAACCATCATCCCCACACAACAACGTACCTGAGGTACGCACCAGTCCTCACCCATCGTTACTGAGTAACCATCATCCTCTGAAGTAATCGGGGGCGAGGAATGAAAGCAAGCACCGTAACGGTGCTTGAAGTCTCCGTTCTGCAGATGGCACAAAGACCGGAACGACTTGGCAAGTCGATTGACCCTGAAGCCCGTTTCGACGGAGCCCGTGACGTAACGTCACGGGCGAGTGAAGGCGGAATAGCAACTCGCACCGAACAAATGCCCTAGTCATAGTCCGGTACTCCTCGAGACACCTAGAATTAGAAACCCTACGCCGCCGCTTCCGCCACCCGCCGGGCGCGGACGGCCGCCGCCAGATTCTCCAGCACGGTCAGGCTGTCATCCCAGCCGAGGCAGGCGTCGGTGATGCTTTGCCCGTAGGTCAGCGCCTTTTCGGGTTCCAGGTTCTGGCGGCCTTCGACGAGGTGCGACTCGACCATGACGCCGACGATGCGTTCCTCGCCGGCCGCCAGTTGGGCGGCGACGCTGGTGCAGGCTTCCAGTTGCAGCTTGTACTGCTTGCGGCTGTTGCCGTGCGAGAGGTCGACCATCAGCCGGGCGGCGAGGCCGGCAGCGGCGATCTCCTTGCAGGCCGCGTCGATGCTGGCGGCATCGAAGTTCGGTTCCCTGCCGCCGCGCAGGATGACGTGGCAGTCCTCGTTGCCCATCGTCGACACGATGGCGGTGTGGCCGGACTTGGTCACCGACAGGAAATGGTGCGGTGAATTGGCGGCGCGGATGGCGTCGACCGCGATGCGCATGTTGCCGTCGGTGCCGTTCTTGAAGCCGACCGGGCAGGAAAGGCCGGAGGCGAGTTCGCGGTGCACCTGCGATTCGGTCGTGCGCGCACCGATGGCGCCCCAGGCGATCAGGTCGGCGGTGTATTGCGGGGTGATGGTGTCGAGGAACTCGGTCGCGCAGGGCAGGTCGAGTTCGTTGACTTCGAGCAGGATGCGCCGGGCCAGCCGGATGCCCTCGTTGATGCGGAAGGTATTGTCGAGACGCGGGTCGTTGATCAGCCCCTTCCAGCCGACGGTCGTACGCGGTTTCTCGAAGTNGACGCGCATCAGGATGACGAGATCCTCGGCATGCCTTTCCGCTTCCTTCGCCAGCCGCCTGGCATATTCCAGCGCGGCGTCGTAGTCGTGGATCGAACAGGGACCGATGACGACCAGCAGGCGATCGTCGGCGCCGTGCAGGATGCGGTGGATGGCCTGACGGGCGGCGTAGGTCGTCTGCGCCGCGCGATTGGAGACCGGATATTCGCGGAAGACGTGCGCCGGCGGCACCAGTTCCTTGATTTCCCTGATCCGCAGGTCGTCGGTGTTCGGTTTGCTTTGCGGCGTCATGGCCAAGTCCAATGCTGCTTGCTGAAAACCGGCGATTTTAACCGATGCGGCCGCGGGATTCCCGGCCAGAATCTCGATCGAGGTCCGAGCGACCGCGAGTCACAGGCTCCCGACCGTCCGCCCTACCCCGTTTCGGGCGTGGAAACTATGGCCAGCAGGCCCTCGCGCAGGGCTTTGGCATCGACCAGCGCATGATGTTGTCGATTGTCCCGGGCAAAATGTTGGGTGATTTCGCGCTCGAAAATCGCCATGGCAGCGGGCGCGAGAGGTGCCAGCATCAGCAGCATGACCTCCAGCGGGCCTGCGGGGCCGGGAAGCGCGAGCCGCCCCGGAAGGCGACTGCGCTCGCCGCTCACGGCATGGCGCACGACGTAGATGTCCCAGTCGCTGTCCGACAGCAGCACCGGGTCTTCGAACTGCCCGAGCCAGGCTGCGAGCCGTTCGGCGAACCGGCGACGCGGGCAAGCCGCCGCACCGCCTTCGAGGAGCGGCAGGACGATCTCCCGGACAAAGCCCGAGCATTCCTCCGCCACTACCGGTGTCACTTCGCAGTAGAACTCGCGGCCGTCTTCGCTTACCGCGCCGAAGGAGATCAGGCTTGCCTCGCGCGCGAGCGCGGTGAACTCGGTGTCGATGAAGATCTGCATTTGGCCGGACTGTCACTCGAAGATGCAAGGCTAAGGCCTCGGCGCGCAGCCTGCAAGAAGCCGGCAGAAATCTGCAGACTTCGTTCATCCGCCATTGCGGCGGCCCGGGCACGAATCAGTTCACTCCGCCACCGGCCTGACCCGACTCGCCGCCAGCTGCGCCCGTTCCCGCGCCTGCGTCACGTCGTCGCCATTGGCCACGGCGACGCCCATGCGGCGCTTCATGAACGCCTCCGGCTTGCCGAACAGGCGCAGGTCGCTGCGCGGCACTGCCAGCGCATCGCCGATACCCGCAAAGGCGATGCCCGCCTTGTCCATGCCGCCGTAGATGACCGCCGACGCACCGGGCTCGCGCAGCGCGGTGTCGACCGGCAAGCCGAGGATGGCGCGGGCATGCAGTTCGAACTCCGAGAAGCGCTGCGAGCACAGCGTGACCAGTCCGGTGTCGTGCGGCCGCGGACTGACTTCCGAGAACCAGACCATGTCGCCCCCTACGAACAGTTCGACACCGAAGATGCCGCGCCCGCCGAGATTGCCGGTGACCGCGGCGGCAATCTCCTGCGCCCGCGCCAGCGCGGCCGGAGTCATCGGCTGCGGCTGCCACGATTCGACATAGTCGCCGGCCACCTGGACATGCCCGATCGGTTCGCAGAAATACGTTTGCACGGCGCCGTCGGCAGCGCAGGCGCGCACCGTCAGCAGGGTGATTTCGTAGTCGAAATCGATGAAACCCTCGACGATGACGCGGCCCTGGTCGACCCGCCNCCCGCTGGCGGCATGATCCCAGGCCGTCTGGACATCCTGCGGCCCGCGCAGCAACGACTGCCCCTTTCCGGACGACGACATCACCGGCTTGACGAGGCACGGGTAGCCGATGCCGTCGTCGATCGCCGCCCGCAGTTCGGCGAGCGAATCGGCGAAGCGGTAGGGCGAAGTGGGCAGACCGAGTTCCTCGGCGGCCAGGCGGCGAATGCCTTCGCGGTTCATCGTCAGCCGGGCGGCACGGGCAGTCGGGATGACCTCGGCCAGCCCTTCCGCCTCGATCGCGACCAGCGTGTCGGTGGCGATGGCCTCGATCTCCGGGACGATCAGGTGCGGCCTTTCCCGTTCGATCAGGCGGCGCAGCGCGGCGCCGTCGGTCATCGAAACGACATAGGCACGATGGGCGACCTGGTGGCCGGGCGCATTTTCGTAGCGGTCGACGGCGATCACCTCGACCCNCAGGCGCTGCAGCGCGATGATGACTTCCTTGCCGAGTTCGCCGGCACCGAGCAGCATGACACGCAGCGCAGTCGGCGAAAGCGGGGTGCCGATCTTCATGCGACTTTCCTTGCGAGTTGGATACGGTAACCGGCGCCCGGCCTTCACTCGTGCCGACGCGGGCAGGTTCCGGTCAATGCGGTCCAGACTTCACCACCCCGGCAACGGATGGGAGAGCGGCTACTCGGGCTTCCTGGCGGCGGGCGTTCTTCTGCGCGGCGCGGGCTTCGCCGGCGGCTCCGGCGGCTCGGGTGGCGGTGCGTAGTCACCGAGAACCGTCTTGAGCGGGCAAACCTTGACCGCCGGACACTTGTTGCAGGTGGCGACGAGGGCGATGGGGCAGAGCAGCATTTCATTTCTCCCGGCTAACGCCTTGGCACGACGAACCGAACAGGCAATGTCCCCCAAGGCTGATGAACGATTGCGAGTATGAGCGCCGGCGACACGCAACTCAAGTCTTCTCTCTTCGGCAAGCCCTCAAGGGCCGTATCGCGCCGGACCGGCTAACGCAGCTCGCGGCGCAGGATCTTGCCGATCGGCGTCTTGGGCAACGCATCGCGGAATTCGACGTGGCGCGGAACCTTGTAGCTCGTGAGCGACGCCCGGCAGTGCTCGATGATGGATTCCCTGGCCAGATTCGGATCCTTCCGGACGATTACCACCTTCACCGCCTCGCCGGTCTTTTCGTCGGGCACGGCCACCGCGGCACATTCGAGAACGCCCGGGTGCGCTGCGACCACGCTTTCGATTTCGTTCGGGTAAACATTGAAGCCTGATACCAGGATCATGTCCTTCTTGCGATCGGTGATGGTCACCCGGCCCGTGTCGTCGAGATGCCCGATATCGCCCGTCTTCAGCCAGCCATCGCGCAGCACGTTGGCCGTCTCGGCGGGATTCTGCCAGTAGCCCTTCATGACCTGCGGCCCGCGTACACAGATTTCGCCCGTGCACTTCTCGATGTCGCCGTCGCCGGTCCACACCGGCAACTCGTTGAATTCCCNGTCGCGGATCGACACCTCGGTCGAAGGAATCGGGAAGCCGACGGTACCATCCCACGCCGTTCCCAACGGCATGAAGCAGACGATCGGCGAGGTCTCGGTCAAACCGTAACCTTCGCTGACATAGGTTCCTGTCACCTTCTGCCAGCGTTCGGCGACGGGCTTCTGGGTCGCGGCGCCACCGGCGCCCACGAACTTCAGCGCGGAAAAATCGAGTTGCTCGAAGCCCGGCGTGTTCAGCAGCCCACTGAACAGCGTGTTGATGCCGAGCATTGCGGTGAACTTCAAGCCCGCCAGTTCCTTGACGAAGGCGGGCAGATCGCGCGGATTGGTGATCAGCACCGTCTGGCCGCCAAGCTTCATGAACATCAGCGTCGCGATGAGACAGAGGATGTGGTACATCGGCAACGGGGCAATGAAGATCTCGCTGCCTTCCAGTATGCGGCCCGAGGTCCACGCGTTCGTCTGCAGCATGTTGGCCAGGATGTTCCGGTGGGTGAGCATCGCGCCCTTGGCGACGCCGGTGGTGCCGCCGGTATATTGCAGGAAGGCGATGTCGTCGCCCGTCGTCTGCACCGGACTGAAGCGTGCCCCAGCGCCGCGCCCGAGTGCGTCACGCAGCGTGATGGCGCTGTCGATCTGCCATTCCGGCACCATCTTCCTGACGTGCTTGATCACGAAATTGACCAGCCAGCGCTTCGGCACCGGCAGCATGTCGCCGATCTGCGTGGTGATCACATGCTCGACCGGCGTCCTGTCCAATACCTGTTGCAGGGTCTGCGCGAAGTTCTCGACGATGACGATGGCGCGGGCGCCGGAGTCCTTCAACTGGTGCTCCAGTTCGCGCGGCGTGTACAGCGGATTGACATTGACCACGGTCATCCCGGCGCGCAGGATGCCGACCAGCGCCACCGGGTACTGCAACAGGTTGGGCGACATGATCGCCACGCGCTCGCCCTTGACCATCCCCGGCAGTCCCTGCAGGAAGGCCGCAAAGGCACGCGACTGCAGGTCCAGTTCGGCAAAGGTCAGCGAGCAGCCGAGATTGTGAAATGCCGGCTTGTCGCCAAACTTGGCGAAGGTCTTGTCGAGCAGGTCGAGGATCGAAGTGTACTGGTCCGGATCGATCTCGGCCGGCGTGCCCTGAGGATAATTCTTGAGCCAGATCTTGTTCATTGCGCCCCCGCTAATTGCCTGCATGCCGAATGGCTTCACTATAGACCATTCCTGAACCGCTGGCCAAAGCGGGTTTCAGCGGTTGCGCACTTCGACGAGTTGGTCATCCTCACCGTGGTCGATCAGGATGCGCGCGACGCGCTCCTGCCACAGATCACCGAATTGGCGAATGTCGTCGCGGTTCGCCGTGCCGTCGAGAATGGCTCTAAGAAGACCGCCGAGGCGCGGATCGGCAGGCACCATTTCGAGCCGCAAAGCGCAGTCGACCGCAGCATTCGTGTCGAGGCGGGTAAAGGCGACGCTGCCGTTGCCGGCGACGCCGAACTGCAGCAGATCGCGGCGGCTGTGACGACCGCCCAGCCCCTTGAAACCGCCGGCCCCAGCTGCGCCGGTGAGCAGCCCGGCGACGCTGCCGATGACGCCGGCAACACCGCTGTCCAGGCTTTCGCGGAGCGCGACGGCGATGTTCCCGCGCTCGGGAACCTGATCGCCATAAAGCGCGCGCAACGCCCGCACCGTCATCAGCCAGGCCCCGGCGACGGTCGGACACGAATGGCCGGCCAGCTTGACGGCATCGGCATAACCATACTCGATCAATCCGCCTTCCACGGCGCCGAGCAGTTCGGCCAGCGGGTCGCGCAGCGTGATGGCGGGGATGCGCGCAAAGAATTCGGGAAAGGCCATGGCTACCTCCGGTCCCCGCCATTGTCTGCAGCAGGCAGCGGCCTTGCCTTGATCTTCGTCAGTCATGCTGGCCAGCGCGATCCCGCTCGCCCATTTCGAGCCGGCCGGGACGAGCCGCGACTACCGTCGCATCAGCGCACGCCCCCGCCGGCTTGGCTCCAGAAAGCCCGGGCGCGCTGATCGTTGCGCAAACCGGCCGTTTCCATCAGGTCAATTCGGTATGATCGCTTGCCGCACTCAGGATCTGGGCAAGTTCGTTGACCGTAAGTCGCCGATTGAACAGCGCGGGCTGGAATGTCTCCAACACCTCGCACATTCGACGATACCCCGCGACGGACGGGGTTCCGCGGTCGCAAATCCGCCCCTTGAACCGTGTGAAGCGATCCAGTTGTTCAGTAAGGAAGGTAGCGATGCTAATGAATTCATCTTCTCCGTTGCCGTCGAAGCCGGGAAATGCGGGACGCATCCCGAACAGCGGTGTCAATTGCTCAAGCTGAGCCTTCTGGTCGTCGTCAAAGGCTTCGTACGCTTCCTCGACGATGCTCCACATGTCCAGAATATTGATGACATCGTTGAGTTCGGGAGGCTGTGCGTCCGGATTGTCGAAGATCCACGAGTACTTCCATTCGACGCCCCACGTATGGCCGCTGAAGATGGCCGACTGGATGAACTTCGGGTCGACACCGGATTCGCCTTTGATGTCCAGCTTTTCGTAGACCTCGCTGAGCATGACCAGGATCAGCTTCTCGGAATTGGTGAGTTGCATCGCCGCTCCTCTACGCTGCGACCGTCAGTTCAAGTCTTTCACGCTCCAGGCGCACGATCTCCGCGGTGAGACTGACCTGCTGGCCGGCAGTGATCATGCGGAGTCCCGACCGCCATTCGAACCTGACGTCGCTGGCCGCGACGCCGGCAGAGAAGAGCGCATAGGCCATCCTGCGCAGATCGCATTGCCTGATGCGCCGGCCATCGCCCAACGTGGCCATGAATACTTCACCGACGAGCGATACGGTTGCCTGAGTTGTCATGGTTTTCTATCCTTCCCGATTAGCTGAGGCGCTTGCCGCAATTTTCGATCGCGGCACGGAATTCTGCGAAAGAGAGTTCGCGCACTGTCATTGCCGGCAGCGTGGCGCGCAGGTCGAAGCTGCCGAGATTTTCGTCACTGCAATGGAACGCGTTCGCGGCCGGCGGATTCGAGCGCTGACGCATCGGGGAGTGCAGGTTCGGGCTGGGGGTCATGGCTTTTTCTCCATTTGTGCTTGTGTGTAGCCATGATCCGCGAGTTCGAAAAATGCGGCCGTGATTGAATTCACGAACCCGGTGAAATCGTGAAATTCATGCTTTCAACGACCTTCGCCAATCGATTCACCGCCCACTTGGCGCGATTCGGCCTGACCAGCCGGACCAGTTATCGCGGATCGTGAGCGCTGAAGATCGACCGGGGAATCCCCCAAGGACAGGGGCATGCACCGGGTGCGCTCATGACCCGTCCACAACGACAAAGCCCCCGGCTCCGCAAGCCGGGGGCTTTGTCGTTGTCTTGCGTCTTACTTGACCGCAGGTGCCGGCGCCGTTGCCGCCTTGGTTTCCGGCTTGACTTCGGTCTTGCCTTCGGCCTTTGCATGCTTCTCCTGCTTTTCATGTCCGGTGGCCTTGCCCTGCTTGTCGGCAGGCTTGCCGGTATCCGCCTTTGCTGCTTCGGTCTTGGCTGCTTCCACCTTGGCCGGTTCAGCCGCCTTCGGCGCTTCCGCCTTCTTCTCGGCAGCCGCCGGTGCCGGTGCAGCAACCTTGGCGGCCGGGGCAGCAGAGGTGGCGGGAGTTGCCGGGGTCGTGCCCTGGGCGAAGGACGCGGAGGCAAAGCCGGCAGCAACGGTCAGGGCAACGAGGATTTTGGAAACTTGCATTTTGATTCTCCTGGGTAGGTAGGTTGTAGATTCGGTTTCAGGTGCTGACAACCTTTAGCAGCGCCATGTGCCGAATAACGCCCCAGCCGGGAAGGCGATGTCAGGAGAAGCGTAAGGCTGCGTATCGGCGTGTGACCAACCTGTATCGCGTGATTTCCGAATCAGGCAGTCGATGCAATGAGCATACAGCATGGCGGGTCGCCGAATGCTGCAGATACACGGTCACCAGGAAACAGGGAGCCACGCCATGATCCGCATCCTCCGCCCGCACTGCCACAAAGAAAAAAGGCCTTGAGTAATCAAGGCCTTGATGCTGTCTGTTGGTCGGAGTGAGAGGATTCGAACCTCCGGCCCCTGCGTCCCGAACGCAGTGCTCTACCAGGCTGAGCTACACTCCGGCGCCGTGCGAGAAGTTCCTAGTGATCCCTCTCGACTGCAAAGAAGGTTAATTTTAACAGAGCTTCCCGATATTTTGTATCGTTCAGATCGTTGATCGCCGCTCGCGCGAGTTCGGCCTCGTGCGCCGCCTGGCGGCGGGCATGGGCAAGTGCGCCGCTCGCCTGGATGGCAGCCAGCACCGCGGGGAAATCGTCGCGGCCGCCTTCCTCGATCGCCCTGCGCACGCAAGCCGACTGTTCCGGAGTTCCGTTCTGCAGCACATAGATCAGCGGCAAGGTCGGCTTGCCTTCGGCGAGGTCGTCGCCGAGATGCTTCCCGGTATCACCCTCCAGCCCGGAATAGTCGAGCACGTCATCGACCAGCTGGAAGGCTGTTCCCAGGTGCATGCCGTAGTCTGCCAGCGCGCGTTCCAGTTCGGGTGCGGCGCCGCCCAGGATGGCGCCGAGCTGCGCGGCGGCCTCGAACAGCTTGGCCGTCTTGTAGCGGATCACCTGCAGGTAGCGCCGCTCGTCGACGTCGGCGTCGTGGCAATTCATCAGTTGCAGCACTTCGCCTTCGGCGATCACGTTGGTGGCATCGGAGAGGACGCTCATGACGCGCATGTCGTTGACCGCGACCATCATCTGGAAGGCGCGCGAATACAGGAAATCGCCGACCAGGACGCTGGCGGCATTGCCGAACATGGCGTTGGCGGTATTGCGCCCGCGCCGCAGGTCGGACTCGTCGACCACGTCATCGTGAAGCAGGGTCGCCGTATGGATGAACTCGACGACCGCCGCCAGGTCATGATGGTGCCGGCCCCCATAACCCATGGCGCCGGCCGCCAGCAGGACGAGCGCCGGCCGCATGCGCTTGCCGCCGCTGCCGATGATGTACTCCGCCACCTGGCGAACGAGCGCGACTTCGGAATGCAGTCGGTCGCGGATGACCGCATCGACGGCCTTCATGTCCGGCCCGATCAGGGCGTAAAGGTTTTCCAAGGTTGCATTCGGCCTGTTTTTCGGTAAGCGCGGAATGTTAGGCGCGGGCTGACGGGCCGTCAAGCCGGCAATTCCGCATCCCGCCTGCTGCAGAACCGGCGCTTTCGGCTAAACTCGCCCGGATATGACCCGACTGCAGGAATTGACCATGATCCCCCGTTCTTCGGCGCAAGGCAGGTGCCGCTTGCCGACGGCGAAGAACCGTGGAAGCTGATTACGAACGCCGCTTCGGCGGCGTCGCCCGCCTTTACGGCACCGCGGCAGCCGAGAAACTGAGGAATGCCAGCGTCTGCGTCGTCGGCGTCGGCGGCGTCGGCTCGTGGGCGCTGGAGGCGCTGGCGCGAAGCGGAATCGGCCGGCTTGCCGCGGTCGACCTCGACATGGTGGCGGAATCCAATACCAACCGCCAGGTTCATGCCCTCGGCGACATCTACGGCAAGGCCAAGGTCGACGCGATGGCCGAGCGCATGCGCGCGATCAATCCGGACTGCCGGGTCGATTGCGTCGAGGATTTCGTGACGCCCGCGAATGTGGCCGAGGTGCTGCAGCCGCACTTCGACGTCGTCATCGACGCCATCGACCAGGCGCGCGCCAAGGCGGCGATGATCGCCCATTGCCGGCGCCACGACATCCCGATCGTCGTCGCCGGCGCCGCCGGCGGCCAGAGCGACCCGACCCAGGTGCGGCTCGGCGACCTGGCGCTGACCGTGCAGGANCCCCTGCTCGCCAGGGTTCGCTCGCTCCTGCGCCGCGAGTACGGTTTCCCGCGCGACGCCCGCAGGAAATTCGGGGTTGCCGCGGTCTTCTCGACCGAAGCCCTGCGCTACCCCGCGTCGCCGGCAAGCTGTGATTCGGCTCCGGGACCGGCGGGACTCGGTTGCGCCGGATTCGGATCCTCGGTCTGCGTGACCTCGGTCTTCGGCATGGCCGCCGCCGCGCACGCCATTCAACTGCTGACGAGGTAAGCAAATGCGGAAACCGAANAAACCGCGGTCGCGCAAGGCCGGCCTGCCACCGGGTTCACTGGTTCACATCGGCGAAATCAAGACGGCGACGCCGGGAATCTCGGTCCTCGACTTCGGCCCGGCGGCGCTGCGCGAGGCCGAGATGCCGGACACCGCCGCCCTGGTCGCCTATCGGCGCGAGAACTCGACCCTTTGGGGCAACGTCTATGGCCTTCGCGACGCGGCGGACCTCGCCGCCATCGGTGCCGCGTTCCAGTGGCACCCGCTGGTCCTCGAGGACATTCTCAACAACAACCAGCGGCAGAAGATCGATGCCTACGACAACTACCTCTACGTCGTCCTGCACCGTTATGAAGTCAGCAGCGAGCCGCTTGACGTCGTGCAGGACCAGATCAGCCTGGTCGTCGGGCCGGATTACCTCATCAGCTTCCAGGAACGTCCGTCCCGGACCTTCGAGCCGGTGCGCCAGCGCCTGCGCTCCGACCGGGGAAACCTGCGCGGCGCGGCTCCCGACATGCTGGCCTATTCGCTGATCGACGCGGTGGTCGACAGCTACTTCGCCGTGATCGAGAAGCTGGACGAGTACTCCGAGAGTCTCGAGGCCGACATTCTCGAACGCGCCGGGCCGCATATTCCCGAAAAGATCCATCAGTTCAAGCGCTGCGTTTCCCAGCTGCGGCGCAACGTCTATCCGCTGCGCGAGCTTCTCGGCAGCCTGCATCGCCANGCACGCGCATTTTTCGGCCCGGAAATCCAGCTCTATCTGCGCGATGTCTATGACCACACCTTGCATATCGTCGAATCCCTGGACGACCTGCGCGAACTCGCGACCGGGCTGCTCGACACCCATCTGTCGACGGTCAGCAACCGGGTGAATCTCGAAGTCCGGGCGCTGACCGTGGTCGCCACCATCTTCATGCCGGCGTCGCTGCTGGCCGGCATCTTCGGGATGAACTTCCGTGTCATGCCGTGGCTGGAGCTTCCCGCCGGCTTCCACTACGCAACGGGCCTGATGCTGGTCATCGCCGCCATCATGCTCGTGCTGTTCTGGCGCCGCCGTTAGGCCGGCTCGCGGTTATCCAGCCAGACCTCGAGTCCCTGGGCATCGAGTTCGAGGTCGGCCTCCCAGATCTCCAGCGCGCGTCCTTCGGGCAACGGGCAGCCATGCGCGCGCAACTCGGCCAGCAGGTAGCGGGTCAAATTGTCCTTCAGCGCGCCATGGCGCTGCTCGCCCGATCCCGCCACGCCCTCGGCAATGGCGACGATGGCGTCGAGGCGCCGGTGCAGGTCCGCGCCCAACGCGGCCACATCGCGCACTCGGCTGTAGTGGGTCAGATAGATCGCCTCGGGCGCCAACGCCAGCAGGCGATCGATCGAGGCATGCATGGCCTCCGGCTCGAACTGGGTCGGCGTGGTTGTCGGAAAGATGAAGGGGCGCCCCGCGACATCGTGCTCGCGATACGAGAGCCCGAACAAGTCGCCGCTGAATATTCCGCCCGTCCGACGATCGATGATGCAGATATGGTGGCGGGCGTGCCCCGGAGTCTCGATGCACTGGAGTTCGCGACCGGCCAGCGAGACCACGTGCCCGTCCGGCGCCGCGATGATTCTCTCGACGGGGACGGGGACGATCTCGCCATAGACGCGCCGGACGTACTCCTCGCCGACCGCGGTAACGCCGGCCACCAGGCGCGCCGGCTCGGCCATGTGGCGGACGCCACGCGGATGGACGACGAGGCGGGCGCCGGGAAAGGCCGTCATCATGCTGCCGGCGCCGCCGGCATGGTCGAGATGGATATGGGTCAGGATGATGTAGTCGACCGCAGCAACGTCGAGCCCCAGCCTGTCGAGCATGGCCAGCGCATTGGGCAGCGCATCGTTGCTGCCGGTATCGATGAAGGCCGCCCGCCCCGCCTCGACGACGATATGGATCGCAGCCAGAATCGGCCGCACGTAGCCCGCGTCGAAGGCAACGATCCCGTTGCCGTAATCCCGCCAGTCGAACATTCCCGTACCCCCGTTTGCGAGGCGGGATTATACTGCCGGCCTCACCACGCACTGCACCGCAATGTCTCACTTCATCGCCGACGACGGCGCCAAGATCCATGTCAGGGTTTCCGGCGAGGGGACGCCGATCGTCATGCTGCATGGCTGGACATCCAGTCATCACGAGTGGGCGCCGTTCCTCAACGACCTCAACCGGCGCCATCGCGTCTATCGCTGGGACGCCCGCGGGCACGGCGGGCACCCGGTTGACAACGGCGAACCGCCGACTGCGGAACGGATGGCACGGGATTTCTCAAACCTGCTCGACCACTACGGGCTCGCCAAGGTGGCGGCAGTCGGCCACTCGATGGGCGCCCTGACCCTCTGGCAGTACATCAGGGATTACGGAACCGCGCGCCTGTCGCGGCTGTGCATCATCGACCAGTCCCCCAAGCTGCTCACCGAACCCGGCTGGCAGCACGGAATCTATGGCGACTTTGGACCGGAGAAGGCGCACGAACTGATGACCTGGCTGGCCGAGGATTTCGCCGAAGGCGTGCTCAAGCTGACGGCGTTCGGCCTCAACGAGCGCGCCCGGGAAAAATACCTGGCTGGCACCAGTGGCTGGGAGCGCTCGCGTTCGGCGCTGCGCGCCCAGGATCCGTCACCGCTGATCGCCTGCTGGGCGAGCCTGACCGCCGCCGACTACCGCGATGTCCTGCGCCGCATCGACATCCCGGCGATGCTCGTNCACGGCGGCCAGAGCAATTTCTACAGCAACGACGCGGCGCGCTACGTCGCCCGCGAGATCCCCGATGCCATCCTTCACATCTACGAAGGCAGCGATCACTCGCCGCACCAATGGCAGCGCGAACGTTTCGCCAGGGATCTGCTGCACTTCATCAACGCCGATTCCTGACCGGCGGCGCCAGGCAACACGCCGGCCAGACCCTGCCCTCGCTGGAACGCCGGCCTGATCGCCGGTTACGCCGCCGCTACCAGCGGATCTGCACTTCCTGGATGACCTGCGGAGTCGCGCGCTGGATGGTGAACTTGATGCCTTCGACTTCGATCGTCGTGCCAGGCGCCGGGATCTCGTGGGCAAATTCGAGGATGAAGCCCGATAGCGTGTCGTAGCCGCCCTCGCCCGGCAGCTTCAGCCCGAGCTTTTCGGCCAGCATCGCCGGATCGGCGCGGGCGCTCACCAGGTAGTCATGGTGCCCGAGCTTCTTCATCCACTCCGCCGGCTTTTCCTGGCGGTCGTATTCGTCCTGGATGTCCTCGACCACTTCCTCGATGATGTCCTCGATGGTGACGATGCCCTCGGCGCCGCCAAACTCGTCCATGACCACAGCCATCGCGTCGCCGTCCTTGCGCAGTTCGACGAGCATCGACTCGGCGCTCTTGCTGGTCGGAACGTAGCGCGCCGGGCTGATAAACGGCTCGATCGGCGACGCAGCATCGACGCCGAGCAGGTCCATCGTATTGAGCACGCCGACCACGCGGTCGACCCGCCCGTCGAAGACCGGGAGTCGGACATGCGAACTTTCCACCGCCAGGCGCACCGCCTCGCCGACGGTGCATTTCCTGTCAATGGCGGTAACGTCGATCAGCGGCACCATGACCTTGTAGACCGTGGTCTCGGAGAAATTGAACATGCGCCGAATCATCGTCTTTTCGGTCGCCTGAATGTCGCCGCCCTCCTGCGGCGGCATCTGCACCATGCTCTGGATCTGCTCGCGCAGGGTGAACGGGTTGTGCTCGGCGCGCGCGCCGGCGAGGCGCGACAGGAGTTTGGACAGCGTGACAAAGATGATCAGGATCGGCGAAAACAGATAGGAGAAGAAGCGCAGGACGTAGATCACGTAGGGCGTGATGGCGTCGGCGCGTTGCTGGAAGACGCTCTTCGGGACGATCTCGCCGAACACCCAGATCAGTGGCGCGACGAGCACGACAGCGAGCCAGCTGCCGGCCTCGCCGAAGAGTTCGATCATCAGCGCGGTGGCGATGGTCGAGTTGGCGACCACCGCGATGTTTGTCCCGACCAGCGTCGTCGACAGCAGCCATTCCGGCCGCTTCTCGAGCATCTCCAGGGCCAGGCGCGCGCCGCGCGAGCCCTTGGCGGCATCGTGGCGCAGCTTCATGCGGTCGGCACTGACGACGCCGAGTTCCGATCCCGAGAAGAAGCCCTCGGCGATCAGGCAAACGGCCATCAGCAGGGCAGTGATCCAGATGTCGGACATCTACGCGCCCTCCTTCTGCGCCGGCTCACGGGGCTGCGATCCTTCCGGTTCAGGTCGTCCAACGGCCGCTGCCTCGGGGACGATGGCCGTCACTTCGCCGGTGTCGACCGTCTCCGCCGGCGCCTCGGGTTCCGGCAGGCGCTCGACGAGGACGCGCGTGATGCGGTTGTGTTCGACACCATCGACGGTGAAACCGAGCCCGCAGAGGTCGATCACCGCGCCATTCGCCGGGAGCTCGCCGAAGGCCTCGAGCAGCGCGCCGGCCAGGGTTTCGACTTCCTCGCTGCCCAGGCTGACCGCGAACTCACGGTTGAAGTCCGCGAGCGCGATGCCGGCATCGATCAACCGGCGCCCGTCGGCGAGTTCGCCGACCAGGTGCTGGCTGACCGCCTCGGCGTCGGATGGGCTGGCGATCTCGCCGAAGACGCACTCGAGCAGGTCTTCCATGGTCACCAGGCCGGTCACGCCGCCGTATTCGTCGACGCACAGCGCGAATGACAGCTTGCGCTGGCGGAAGGTGTGGAAAAGTTCCAGCGCCGGCTTCGACTCGGGGAAGAAATGCGGCTGCCGCAACAGCTTGCGCAACCCCTGCGGGTCGCGTTCGACCCTGGCGAGATCGACGCCAAGCAGGTCGCGCGTATGCAGGATGCCGAGGATGGTGTCGCGGTGCCCCTTGAACACCGGGTAGCGCGACTGGCGGGCGGCCTTGATCTGGGCAAGCAGGTCGGCCATCGGCAGATCGGCCGAAAGGAACTGGATGTCGGAACGGGGCCGCATGATGTCGCGCAGCGACTTGTTGCCGAAATCGAAGATCTTTTCGATGTATTGCGCTTCCTGGCTGTCGAGCGCGCCTTCGCCCAGCGCATCATGCACCAGCGTGCGCAGCATGTCCTTGGTGACCAGGTTGCCCTGCGAGCGCTGCTTGCCGACGATCAGCGTGATGAAGAAATCGGCGACGTAGCGGATGACTTCGCGCAGCGGCGTGATCAGGCGGGCAAAGAGGTCGATTGGCCGGCACTCGGCGTTGGCGAAGGCGACGTTGTTGCGGATCGCCAGCACCTTAGGCGTGATTTCGCCGAACAGCAGCAGGATCGGCACCATCACCAGCAGGTTGATCATCTCGTTCTCGGCGCCGAACAGGTGGATGATCATCGCCGCCGAGATGACCGACGCCGAGACATTGACGAACTCGTTGCCGATCAGGATGGTGACGATCAGTCGCCGCGGCTCGCTGCGCAGGCGTTCGATCAGGCCGATGCGCGGGTTCTTGGCGGCGCGCATCTGATCGATCTGGAACGAGCTCAGCGAGAACAGCGAGGTTTCGGTGCTCGAGAAGAAACCCGAAAAACCGAGCAGGACGACAAAGACGGCCAGTTCGATCCAGAGTGCGACTTCCATGTTTCGTGTCCCCCACCAAAAGCAAGATGTCCCGCAGGAAAACCGGCGGCCCAGGAGGAATGCCTGAATACCCTGCTCATTGGATTGTCATTATGTGGCAGGGAACCGGCATGGTCAATTGCCGCCACAGGCGGCAGATTGCTGCCCCCGCCCCCGGATTCCCGCTGCCAACCGCCTGTTGCGCGCCAGGCGATGCCGCCGCGACAATCGCATCGACCGGGCCGAAGCGTCACATGATGGCCGCGCATCACCGCCGCGATGGACGAAAATCGGTAAGATGTTGAAGTGACCGTCCGATCGGCCAATTCAGCGGCGAACAACGGCGCGCCGGCGACCATACACCACAGGACTGCGCAGCGATCCATGAAACCCACCCCTGTCCACACCGCCAGCTACGTGATCGCCGCGGCCCTCCTTCTCGGCGCCGTCCAGCTCAAGCTCGTGTCCGCCCTGTTCGCCGGCATGCTGGTCCATGCCCTGATCCACAACCTCGCGCCGCTGCTGGCCCGGCTGTTCTCCGGTCGGGCCGCCCGGATCGCGGCAACCGCCATCGTCGCCACGGTGGTCGTGGCGACGGTCAGCGGCGCCGCCTTTGCCTTGATCTACCACCTGAAGAGCGGCGACACGGCGGGGTTGCCGCGGTTGTGGGCGAAGCTGGCGGAAATCATCGACGGCGCCAATGCCACGCTCCCCGCCTGGATTACCAAACGCCTGCCCGCTACGGGCGAGGGGATCAAGGCGACCGCCGTGTCCTGGCTGGAGGCGCATAGCGCCGAGGTGCAGGACATCGGCAGGAAGTTCGGGGTGGCCTTCGTGCACATCCTGATCGGCGGCATCCTCGGCGCCATGATCGCGGTTAGCGCGAGCGTCGAGACACCCGACCGCAAGCGACTGGCGAAGGCCCTGCGCGAGCGCGCGGCGACCTTCCATGACGCCTTTGGCCGCGTGGTGATCGGCCAAGGCAAGATCTCNCTGATCAACACCACCCTGACCGGCGTCTATCTGGCGATCATCCTGCCCATGGCCGGAATCCATCTGCCCTTGATCAAGACGATGCTGGCCGTCACCCTGATCGTCGGGATTCTGCCGGTCGTCGGCAACCTGATCTCGAATACCGTCATCGTCCTGGTCAGCGCCTCGGTGTCCTTCGGCGCCGCGCTGGCTTCGCTGCTGTTCCTGGTCGTCCTGCACAAGGGCGAATACTTCCTGTCGGCGAAGATTCTCGGCCATCAGGTCAGCGCCAGGGCATGGGAAATGCTTCTTGCCATGCTGGTCATGGAAGCGGCGTTCGGCGTCGCGGGAATCGCCGTCGCGCCGGTGTACTACGCCTACATGCGGGCCGAGCTGATGCGCGCGGATCTCGTGTAGATCCGCCAGATCCCGGTTCCTCAGCCCGGCGCTTGCTGCCATGCGCAGCAGGGCGCCAAGGTTCCTGCGGGGACGCACGCACTGTTGCGCCGGTCCGGCCGCAGGCTCCGGCGTCAGCCCGGAACGCAGCAGAAAATCGAGCCCCTGGCCTTGCGGCTACCGGCGATCGTCGTCATAATTCATTTACATGGCGATCGTGGTCATCCCCCTTTCCCCCGCGCGGTCGATCGCCATCGGGTCGACGAAGCCCGAATGCCGGCACCCTGATCCGATCCGGGGCAAGCCCGGCCGGATGCCGTCCCGGGCGGAGACCTGAATGGGATCGCTGCTCCGTGTCATCCGCGAACTGCTGCACGAAGCCGGGCGCGACCTGGCGCCGACCCTGGTCGTTGTCGTCATCTTCCAGGCCTTCTTCATCCAGCGCCTGCCGGACAGCCCGGCTGCGCTGATCGGCGGCTTCGCCGCGGTCCTCCTCGGCCTGGCGCTGTTCGTCAAGGGGCTCGACGCGGCGATCTTCCCCGCCGGCGAGACGATGGCCTTCGACTTTGCGCGCCGCGGGTCGTTTCTCTGGCTGATGCTGTTCGCCTTCTTCGTCAGCTTCGCCTCGGTCGCCGCCGAGCCGGCGCTGATGGCCGTCGCCTACAAGGCCGAAGCGGTATCCGGCGGCAGCATGGGCGCGCTGACGCTGCGCATGGTCGCCGCGCTCGGCGTCGGCATCGCCGTGGTCGTCGGCGTCTGGCGCATCGTCCTCGGGCATTCCATCGGCAACTACCTGATACCAGGTTACCTGATCGTCATCGCCCTCACCGCGCTGGCGCCGGCGCAACTGGTCGGCCTTGCTTTCGATTCCGGCGGCGTCGTCGCGTCGACCGTCACCGCGCCGCTGCTGACCGCGCTCGGCGTCGGCCTCGCCACCAGCATCCGCGGCCGCAATCCGCTGCTCGACGGCTTCGGCCTGATCGCCTTCGGGGCGCTGGCGCCGATGATCATCATCCAGATCTACGGCATCCTGTTCTTCGTGCCCCCGGAAGCCGGGGTTGCCGTCGTTCTCAAGCCGAGCGAAGACCAGCACCAGTACGCCGCCATCGAACTGGCGATCGATTTCCTGATCATGGTCCGCAACCTGCTGCCGATCATCTTCGTCGTCCTCGTCTCCAGCTTCATCATCCTGCGCAAGCCGCTGGCCGACCCCAGNGGGCTGGCGGTCGGCATGGTGCTCGTCGCCGTCGGTCTCTTCCTGTTCGACGAGGGGCTGCAGGTCGGGCTCTTCCCGCTCGGCGACGAGATGACCGACGGACTGATGCGCGACGGCGTGCCGATGTGGGCGGTGATGCTCTACGGCTTCCTGATCGGCTTCGCGACGACGATGGCCGAGCCGGCGCTGATCGCGCTGTCGATCAAGGCCGACGAGGTCAGCCTCGGGCAGATCCGCGGTATCTGGCTGCGCACGCTGGTCTCGGTCGGCGTCGGCATCGGCATCGTCATCGGGTGTGAGCGCATCGTCGCCGGTTCGAACATCGCCTGGTGGCTGATTCCCGGCTACCTGCTGGTGCTCGCAATGACCCGCTTCGCGCCGAAATTCATCGTGCCGATAGCCTACGATTGCGGCGGCGTGACGACGTCGACCGTGACCGTGCCGCTGGTCACCGCCCTCGGCGTCGGCCTCGCCGAACGCACGCCGGGGCGCGACCCGATGATCGACGGTTTCGGCCTGATCGCCTTCGCCTCGCTGCTGCCGATGATCATCGTCATGTCCTATGGCATGCTTGCCACCTGGTGGCTGCGCTCGAGGAAACCTGTCAAGGAGAAGAAACCATGAAGTTCTCTGCCGTGGTGCTGATTGTTCCGGAAGAAGACGAGAATCCGGCAGTCAGGATCCTCAAGGAGGCCGGCGCCACCGGCATCACCATCATCAAGGGCAAGGGGCTGCGCCAGCATGATCGGAAGACCTTTCTCGGCCTCGGCCTCGAACGCCGCGAATCATTGCTGCTGTGCGTCGTCGAGAAGCAGCTGGCGATGCGCATCCTCAAGGCGGTCAAGATCGAGATGAAGCTGGACCTGCCGGGCGGCGGACTGGCGTTCTCGCTGCCGCTGGGCAGCGTGGTCGGAATCGGGATGGCGCAGCTGGAGAGCTTCCGGCGCGAGGTCGCGGACTCGCTGTGAGCGCTGCGCCCCGACCCGCCACCGGCCCCGTTGCCCATTTTGACAATGCTTGTTGACCGAAGGAGTTGTCCCATGCTGGTTGCCGGAATCATGAAGACCGATGTTGCCACCATCAGCCCGCTGGCGACGGTGCGCGAGGCACTGCTGCAGATGAAGGAGCACGGCGTCAAGTCGCTGGTGGTCGAGAAGCGTCATGCCGGCGACGCCTACGGCCTGATCGCCTATCGCGACATCGCCAAGTCGGTGATCGCCGACGATGGCGACATCGATCTGCTCAACGTTTACGACATCGCGCAGAAGCCGGCGCTGCAGGTCTCGCAGCATCTCGAAGTCCGTTATCTGGCGCGGCTGATGATCCAGTACTCGGTAAAGCGGGTGCTGGTCATCGACAACAACGAGTTGCAGGGCTTCGTCTCGATCAGCGATGTCGTTGGCAGCCTTATCGACCGGGCCTTGCGCGAACAGGAACGCTAGATGGCCGAATTCATCGACAGGGAAGTCCGGCGCTACCGGGCCTTCTTTCCGAGCTGGTGCGAGACCTTCGGTGATCACGCGCCGGATCCGGGCGGCGAAGGGCGAGCGGTCGAGTGGCTGATCGGCGAGGGTCGCGTCGGCGCGATCATCGTTCCCGAGATCAGGGACATGCTGATCCGGGAACTGCTCGGCTCGAGGAAGCCCAGGGTGTTCGTGCGTGGCGGATCGATGACCCTGGGCGAAACGGATTTTCGCGATGCCGAGGTTTGCGGACACCCCGGTTACGTCGCCCTGCTCGATCTCCTGAAGAACGCCGAAACGGTGCACCTGTTCCTGACCTACCACCTGATCTATCCGCCGGGAACGCGGATCATCACCGTGTCGGGCAAGGCCCCGCAGGCGCTGATCTACAGNGAGTCAGCGCCGCTGCGGGTCAGCGTCGGCATCTGAGACCGCCGCCCGGCATCCCGAAGGCCGGCCGCCTGCAAACCCCGGAAGCAAAAAGGCCGCTGACAGCGGCCTTTCCTTTGCGGCCGACGCCTACTTCTTCAGCGCATCGCGAATCTCGCGCAGCAGGATGACATCCTCCGGCGTCGCCGGGGCTTCGGGTTCCGGGGCCGGCGGCTCGGCGGTGCGCAGGCGGTTGATCTGCTTGACCATCATGAAGATGACGAAGGCGAGGATGATGAAATTGACGAGGATGGTCAGGAACGAACCGTAGGCGAATACCGGAATGCCGGCGGCCTTGATCTCGGCCAGCGCGGTCAGGTTCTTCGGGTTGTCGCCGAGGACGACATACAGGTTGGAAAAATCCAGCCGGCCGGTGACGCGCGAGACCAGCGGCATGATCAGGTCGCCGACGACCGAATCGACGATCTTGCCGAAGGCGCCGCCGATGATGACGCCGACGGCGAGATCCATCGCATTGCCCTTGACCGCAAACTCGCGAAATTCCTGCAGCATTCCCATGGCGTGTTCCTTTCCGACTCGATGATTTTGAGGTGACCTGATTATTGGCGTGCCACGGTGCCGCGTCAATGGCCATTCACAACCGGCGCAGGCGCTCGCCGGCCGCCACCAGCGTTTCTTCCTTCTTGGCGAAGCAGAAGCGCACGACCCTGTCGTCGTGCCCGTCGGCATAGAACACCGAGACCGGGATCACCGCGACGCCGACCTCGCGTGTCATCCACTCGGCAAATTCGCGGTCGGACAGACGAGAAATCCGGGCGTAACCCGCCAACTGGAAATAGGTGCCGCGGCACGGCAGCAGTTCGAACGGCGTGTCGGCCAGCAGACCGCGGAAGAAGTCGCGCTTTCCCTGGTAGAAGTCCGCCAGCCCGAGGTGGCGTGAAGCATCCTGCATGTAGTCGGCGAGCGCCAGTTGCGACGGCGCATGCACCANGAACACGTTGAACTGGTGCACCTTGCGGAACTCGGCCATCAGCGCCGCCGGGCCGACGACGTAGCCGATCTTCCAGCCGGTGATGTGGTAGGTCTTGCCGAAACTCGAGACGACGATGCTGCGCGGTGCCAGCTCGGGATGGCCGCACAGGCTGGCATGGCGTTCGCCGTCGAAGAGGATGTGCTCGTACACTTCGTCGGACAGGACGACGATGTCGGTGCCGCGAACGATTTCCGCCAGTTTTTCGAGGTCGACCGCAGTCAGCAGGCTGCCGGTCGGGTTGTGCGGCGAATTGACGATGATCATCCGCGTTTTCGGCGTGATCAGGGCCGCCACCTGCGCCCAGTCCGGCGCGTAGCCGGGGAACTGTAGCTGCGCGTAAACCGCCGTGCCGCCGACCGTTTCGATGGCCGGCACGTAGGAGTCATAGACCGGCTCGAAGACGATCACCTCGTCGCCCGGCCGCACGAAGGCGGCGATGGCGGTGAAGATCGCCTGCGTCGCCCCGGCCGTCACCGTCACCTCGCTTTCCACATCGAAACGCGTGCCGTACAGCGCGGCCACCTTGTTGACAATCGCCTGGCGCAGTTCCGGCATGCCCGCCATCGGCGCATACTGGTTGCGCCCGGCCAGCATGTGGCGGTGCATGGCATCGAACAAGGCCGGCTCGGCCTGGAAATCGGGAAAGCCCTGCGACAGGTTCACGGCCCCGCACTCCGCCGCCATGCGCGACATCACGGTAAAGATGGTAGTCCCCATGGACGGGAAGCGGGAATCGATGCGGATCGGGGTTTGCATGGGCCTGTTGCGGTCGACGGTCAGGAATGGCCAAAAATCATCGCCGATACGCCGGCGGCGCACAAGCCGGAATCCGTTTCGTTCCCCGCAGGCCTGGACGCATCACGGGGTCGGGTCTTACATTAACGAAACAACCCATCTACGCTAACCAAGATGTCCAGTCCATTGCGTACGCCAATGCAAGACCTGACCCTATGCCCGTGTGCTATGCCCGTGCCCGCAGAGCCGCCGGGCTCAATGTCCTTTGAAAACGTTCTGACGGCAATTGAAGGAACGTCTATTTTCCTTCACCTCCACGCCACTTCTCGAACAGCAGTGCATACGCCTGTAACTGAACATCCTCGTCCAGCCTGTCCATATCTAACCACCAGTAGGGAGCGAGGTATTCGTCGACAACACCTTGAAGCGAATCGACCGTCAAGGGAAATGTCGCGTCATTGACGATGTCGTCCACCGCCTTGTTCAACGTCTTCGGATTGACGAACTTCTCCTGCTTTAAGCGCTTCGAACGCTCGATGACCCATTTCCTGAACGACGAATCCCATTGCCTCAATATCGTCTGCACGGGCGTTCGCGGCTGGAACAGGAACAACGTGGTTCCCGAGTCTTCGTGTTCCTCGGACGGGGAATGCCATGACCATTCCGAATGTTCCGACATGAACAGCCCGAGCCGTTCCGCCACCTCGAAGATTTCGTCCGTCTTGCCCTCCACGGCTCTCTTGTAGGGCATTGAAACCGACGCGGTCTCGACGGCGACGTAGTTCCCCGAGCCGAGCCTGACGAGGTGAAAGAACCCTGTCGCATGGTCTTCGTAGGGCAAGCGGACATAGTTGCTTTCGACCGCCTTCCTGACGATTTCGGAGTTCCTGTCGCAATATCCCCAATCCAGGACCAATCCGCTTCTCTCAATGACGTCGTCGGGCAATTTGTGTCGCGGAAAGCCCAGCTTGAATTTGTCGGCGAACAATTCCGCAAGCCGGTCCTTCTTCGAACGTCTCGCTTTGTCGATTTGTCCGAGCCTTGCCGACGTCTTTTCAATCTCTTCCAGAATATTTACCGTCTCGGGCTTAGGCACGATGGGTTCGTCATCGACGTAATGGGAATAAAGAGAGGCTTTCAATTCCCGCAGTCGCTTGATATCGGCGTCCGCCGACGGGTCCTTCTCGCCCAACTCAGAGAGTATCCGCTCCTTGAGAAAACGAGCTTCCGCCGTCAGCGGAATTCCGTGCATGGACGGCAGCATGTCCATCGCGGCAGGCTTTTGGAGCAGGACGGAAACATACCTGTCTATCACTTCGGGATGCACGGCGAACCATTCCTTGCCCGCTACCAGCTCGTCCTTGAACACCTGCTTGATGACCGTCTCAATCCGCTTCGCTTCCTTCGAGTCGGCCTCGATGGTCTTGTAAATCTTGAAGTTCGGATTGTGGGTCGTGTAGCCGGCAATCCGCTTGTCGAGGTCGGTGGTGATTCCGATCTTGGTGTTGTTGCCGTCAGTGAGGATGTAGATGTGACCGTCCATGTTTCCGAACCGAGTATGCTAACAAAAGTAACAAAAGAGGCCGGGCTCGAGTTAAATCCCTTGTCCAAAGATTGCCGGAATATCTCGCGCATGATGCAGCATCCGGACAACGGTAATTCCCTGCGTAGTCGGGATGTAGAACAAGACGCAGGGCGTCGATGTCGGCCAACCGCGCAGACCCGGTGCCAGTTCGCGCCGCTCCCTGCCCATCATGGGTTGATCCAGCAAGCGCTTGGCCTCGGCTTCGATCTGGTCGAGCATACGATCCGCTGCTAATACACTGTCGTCGGCAAGATATAGCCAAGCTTCCAGCAAATCGTTCTCGGCGCTGGCGGAGTAAAGCACAGCCGCCATCAGGCTGACTTTGTTTTCGCCAGCGTGGCCCTCCCGCACTCCTTGAGCCTGGACATGTTGACTTCGTGGACTCGTCCGGCATGGATGTCGGCCATGCCTTGAGCAATTTCTGTCTGGAGCGCCGACAAATTGGCGGCCTGAATGCCTTGATAGGCTTCAAACAAACGCAACGCCTCCCGGATTACTTCGCTGGCAGAACCATAAAGACCTGATTCGACATGCTGACGCACCCGGTTTTCGAGCTCAAGGGGCAAAGAGACGTTGAGGGACATGGCAGATTCCTTCGTAATGTCAGACATTGCCATTGTATGCCATGCCGACGAAAATGCCAGAACGCAGCGAGTTGGGACAGTTGGCATTTTCCGTGTGGACGGCGAATCATGGGAGCTGGACTGGCGGATCATGCGCGAACGCAGGGGCGCAGACAAGCGACCTGAAACAGCGATATTATTACAAGCGTTATAACACCCACGCCGGAGGCGGCCATGTTCGCGCTCAAGCTCACCCAGATCGGCAACTCGGTCGGCGTCGTGCTGCCGAAGGAGGCGCTGGCCATGCTTCATGTCGACAAGGGCGACACCGTCTATCTCGTCGAATCCCCGAAGGCTTCTCGCTGACCCCTACGATCCGGAAGTCGCGAAACAGGTCGAAGCCGGCCGCGAGTTCATGCGCGAGTATCGCGACACCTTCCACGAACTGGCCAAGTAAGGTGTTCGTCTGGATCGACCGCCGTGCGCTGTTGTTGCTGCATGGCGAGAGCCTGGTTCTGCACGGCGGCGCTCCCGGCATCCGCGATGAAGGAATGCTCGACTCGGCCCTGGCCCGCCCGGAAAACCTGGCCGCCTACGGACAGCCCGACGTTTTCGATTGCGCTGCCGCGTATGCGTTCGGACTCGCGAAGCACCATCCCTGCATCGACGGCAACAAGCGCGCCGCCTTACTCGCCTGCGGCCTTTTCCTGCACCTGAACGGCCGGCGCCTGACCGCAACCCAGGCCGACGCCACGCTGACTATGCTCTCCCTAGCCGCGGGCGAACTCGACGAAGCCGCCTTCGCGGCCTGGCTGCGCGCCCACACCGCTTCTCGCAAGCCATGAACATCGACGGCATCCCCACCCGCAGCCTGCGCGCCCGCCCCGAACAGCGCGCCTTCGACATCATCGACCAGACGCGGCTGCCGCACGCGCTGCACTGGGTGCACGTCGCCACCCTCGAAGAGGCGGCGCACGCCATCCGCTCGATGCAGGTGCGCGGCGCGCCGCTGATCGGCGCCACCGCCGCGTATGGCCTGGCGCTGGCGCTCGACTTCGAGGCTTCCGACCGGCGCCTCGCCGAAGCGGCGGCGCTGCTGCGGTCGACCCGCCCGACGGCGGTGAATCTGCACTGGGCGCTGGCGCGCATGGAAGCAGTGCTCGCCCCGCTGCCGCCGGATGCCCGCGCCACTGCCGCATGGGCCGAGGCCGCCGCCATCGCCGACGAGGACGTCGCCCAGAACGCCGCCATCGGCGCCCACGGACTCGCGCTTTGGCGTGAGCAACTGGTGCCGCGCGGCGACACGCTGCACATCATGACCCACTGCAACGCTGGCTGGCTGGCCACTGTCGACGGCGGTACCGCGCTGGCCCCGGTCTATGCCGCGCACGATGCCGGCATCCCGGTGCATGTCTGGGTTTCGGAAACCCGCCCGCGCAACCAGGGCCTGCTCACCGTCTGGGAACTGGACCACCACGGCGTCCCGTGCACCCTCGTCGCCGACAACGCAGCCGGGCTGCTGCTGCGGAATGGCCGGGTCGATGCAGTCATCGTCGGTGCCGACCGCATCGCCGCCAACGGCGACGTCGCCAACAAGATCGGCACCTACCTGAAGGCGCTCGCTGCCGCCGACAACGGCATCCCGTTCTACGTCGCGGCGCCGCGCCCGACCATCGATTTCGCCTGCGCCGACGGCGCGCACATCCCCATCGAGGCGCGCGACGACGACGAAGTACGCGTCGTGCATGGCCTCGATGCGCGCGGCGTCCCCTCGGCGCTGCGCCAGCTGCCCGCCGGCGCCGACGTCGCCAACCCGGCCTTCGACGTGACCCCCGGCTGGCTGGTCGGGGCCATCATCAGCGAGCGCGGTACCTGCCCGGCAAGCCACGAGGGACTCGTCACCCTCTACCCGGAAGAAGCCGGGCAAAGATGAGACAATTCGCGAACCGATTTCCCTGATTCCCGCCACGAGGTCGCCATGTCCAATACCGTCCGCAAACCTCACCTGCTCAGCCCGGAAGCCTATCTCGCGTTGGAAGAGGCCGCGCCGGAGAAAAACGAGTACGTCGATGGCGAAATTTACGCCATGTCTGGGACGACGGTCAGGCATAACAGGATTTCCGGCAATCTGTATCTCGCGCTACGCAACCACCTTGCCGGCCGCCCCTGCGAAACCTTCATGGCCGATCTGAAGGTCCACGCCGCGGCCGCCAACGCCTTNTACTACCCGGACCTCGTCGTCCGCTGCCAGGCCCAGCCGCTGGCCGGCGACACCCACGTCATCGACGACCCGACCCTGATCGTCGAAGTCCTGTCGCCGTCGACCGAAGCCATCGACCGCCGCGAAAAGCTGGCCGCCTACCGGCGCATTCCGACGGTGCAGGAATACGTGCTGGTCGCCCAGGACGAACGCAGCGTCGAAATCTATCGCCGCCAGGGCGACATCGGCTGGACCTATCATGCCTTCACCGACGACGAAGCGGTCGAGTTCGCCAGCGTCGGGTTGACGCTGGGCATGGCCCTGATCCACGCCTGAGCCGTGGCTGACCCGCGCGCCAACCTGATTGCCAGCGCCCGCGCCCTGCAGACGGCGGGGCTGAACAAGGGTACGTCCGGGAACGTCAGCGTGCGCGACGGCGACGGCTTCCTGATCACTCCGACCGGCCTGGCCTACGACGGCCTCGTCCCGGACGACATCCCGCGTATGGCGCTCGACGGAACCTGGACGGGAACGCGCAAACCCTCCTCGGAGTGGCGCTTCCACCGCGACCTCTACGCAGCGCGGCCCGAAGCCGGCGCGGTAGTGCACGCCCATCCGCCGTTCGCCGTCGCCCTCGCCTGCCTGCGCCGCGACATCCCGCCCTTCCACTACATGATCGCGCGCTTCGGTGGTGACACCGTCCGCTGTGCAGGGTACGCCATTTTCGGCTCGCAGGAACTGTCGACCGCAGCCATGGCCGCGTTGGAAGGCCGCAAGGGCTGTCTGCTCGCCAACCACGGCCTGCTCGTCGCCGGTCGCGACCTCGCCGAGGCCTTCGCGCTCGCCATCGAACTCGAGGATCTGTGCGAACAGTACTGGCGGACCCGCCAGCTCGGNCCCCCGGTGCTGCTGACGCCCGGGGAGATGCACGCGGTCCTCGAAAAATTCCGTGCCTACGGGCAGCAGTAGCAATTCCGCAAGAGCGGCACGGCGGTGCACGGCGACAAAAGCGGGTTTATCAGGGTTTTCGTTGCAAAGGGCTTGCGCTGGCGCCCCGTGATGCCGGTAGACTTGGCAAAATGGCATATACAAGGAGGAGA
Organism: Dechloromonas sp.; assembly: GCA_013693915.1. Lineage (GTDB taxonomy): Bacteria > Pseudomonadota > Gammaproteobacteria > Burkholderiales > Rhodocyclaceae > Azonexus. Next base: position 3,420,061 of record CP059264.1, read on the forward strand.
CCATGAATAGATCAGGAGCACGCGGGGTTCTGTGGGCCGTCGCATTTGGCCTTTTCCTGGCGTCGACCGCAGCCGGTGCCCAGGAAGTGCGCATGCTGAGCAGCGGGCAAACGCTCTACCTGCCGATCTATTCGCACATATTCTTCGGCAATGTGGGCAGGAGCGGCACGCCGTCGCAGGTCTCGCTTTCGGCGCTGGTCAGCGTTCGCAACACCGATCCGGGGCGCCCGCTGCGCGTTCTCTCGGCACGCTACTACGATACCGACGGCAAGCTGCTCGGCGAGCGCGTGTCAAAGCCGGTGGTCGTGGTCCCGCTGGGCACGCTCGAACTGTTCATCGAGCGCAATGATTTGTCGGGCGGCTCCGGCGCCAACTTCATCATCAAGTGGGATGCCAATGCTCCGATCAACCCGCCGCTGCTCGAAGCACTGCACGTCAACATGGACGGTGGCAAGGCGCTCGTCTTCACGACCCAGGCGCAGCCGATCGAGGATCCCGCAGCCCAGCCGGCGCGGCAATGAATCCCTCGCATACCGGCTACATCATCCGCCTTCTCTATGTCGCGCTGGGCGGACTGATAGTCGTTCACATTATCGGCACCATCGGCTACATGGTGCTGACCGATGGCCATTATTCGTGGTTCATCTGCTTCTACATGACGTTCATCACCGTCGCCACGATCGGCTTCGGCGAGATCATCGACATGACCAGCAACGAACCGGCGCGCATGCTGACGGTCGCCATCGGCATTCTCGGCGCCGGCAACCTGTCGCTGCTGTTCTCTATCGTCACGGTTGCGCTGCTTGAAACCGATCTCAACGGAACCTTACAGAGAAGACGCATGGANAAAACCATCAGGAAACTCAAGGGCCATTACATCCTGTGCGGCTTCGGTCGCGTCGGCCGCAACATCGGGCGCGAACTGGAGGCGACCAAGCGCCGCTACGTCGCCATCGACGAGGAACCCGCCCGCCTCGAGGAATACAAGGAGAAGACTCCCGGATTTCTCTACCTGAACGGCGACGCCAGCGACGACGATGTTCTGGAGCTCGCCGACCTCGAAGATGCCAAGGGACTGTTCGCCGTCACCGGCGACGACTCGCGCAACCTGATGATCGTCATCACCGCCAAGCAGATGAAGCCGACGCTGCGCGTCGTCGCCCGCTGCCAGGAGCAGCGCAACGAGGAGAAGATGCGCAAGGCCGGCGCCGACGCCGTCATCTCGCCGGACTTCACCGGCGGCATGCGCATCGCTTCGGCGATGATCCGGCCGCACGTGGCCTCCTTCCTCGAGGAAATGCGCCGGGCGGACTCCGACCTGCGGGTCGAGGAAGTACCGGTTCCCGGCGGTTTCATCCCCAAGCCGATGGGTTCGCTGCAAGTGCGCGGCGACAATTACATCCTGCTTGCCGCCCGCGAGCGCAACGGCAACTGGCGTTTCAATCCGGACGCCGAATACCTGCTCAAGCCCGGCTTCACGCTGATCGCGATGGCCACGCCGGAGGGACGGCGGGAACTCGAAACGCTGCTGATCGACATGCGCGCCTGATGACGTTGCTGTGCCGTCGCGCACCGCGGTTGGCCGGCCACGCTGTTTATTATAAGTCGCGGAAAGGAACTACTTGACCAGCGTCACCGGTAGGGCGGTGAGGGACAGCAGGCGCATTGCCACCGAACCCATCAGGACACTGCGAACGGCACCCATCCCGCGCGTACCCATGACAATTTTTTCACAGCCATTCTCCTTGGCATACTTGTCAATCGTTTCGGCAATTTCTCCGATCAGGACCGAAGGTGTGTAGGGAACACCGGCCTTTTCGAGAAGCTTTCGTGCGGATTCGAGAGCATCACCCCCACGGGTTTCCTGCATGGCCGCGATCTCGGATTCCGGCATATGACCAAGCAATTCGGGGGCATCGATCGGTGGCTGAACATTGATCAGGGCAACTTGACTCCCAGCGCCGGCATTCACCTCGGAAATGACATGGCGCACGGCGCGATCGGAATGAGTGGAACCATCAACGGGGAGCAGGATCTTCATGGCCATTTCCTTGAGAGGGATTCGGTACGTGGAGTTTAGCTGAATCTCCTGTTGCGCGGAGTTGAGAAGCCCGCCACTACAGCAAGGGCCGGCACAGAAAAACCTCGAGAAGTCGGGAATGGCCATCGATGCTAGAATTTCGAGCGAGCTACGCCATGGGGAAAATGATGACATTACTGCGTTATGGACGCCGCCCGCATTTCGTGGCTGGGTTGTTGGCTTTGTTATTTGCGCCGCTGGCCTTGGCGGCGCCCGGAACAGAAGGGCCAACAGTAGCGGGCATCCCTGTCGACTTCGTCCTCTTCGCCGCCACACTCCTCGGAGTGGCCATGTTTCACCAGCATGTCCTGCCGATTGCCCTCACCGGCGTGGCGATCATTGCGGGTTACAAGATACTNTTTACTGGGTTCAAGACTGGTCCAGGTCTCGCCGGCTTCGGCCTGCACATGGCACATGAGTGGGTGCTGCTGGTCAATCTGCTCTGTCTTCTGGTCGGCTTCGCGCTCCTGGCCCGCCATTTCGAGGACAGCGGCGTGCCGGAAGTGCTGCCCAGGCTGCTGCCCGCAGGCTGGATGGGGCCCTTCGTCCTGCTGGTCATCATCTTCGTGTTCTCCGGCTTTCTCGACAACATCGCGGCAGCCCTGATCGGCGCGACGGTGGCTGCAAGCGTTTTTCGGCGCAAGGTCCACATCGGCTACCTCGCCGCCATCGTCGCCGCCTCGAATGCCGGCGGCGCTGGCTCGGTGGTCGGCGATACGACAACGACAATGATGTGGATCGATGGTGTCAGCCCGCTTGACGTGTTCGAAGCCTACCTGCCCGCCTCCGTGGCGGTGATTGTCTTCGGTATCCCGGCGGCGCTGATCCAGCACAGGCACATGGCGATCAGCCGCGACCTGCAGGCGGCTCATCATATCGACTGGGCACGGGTCGGCATCGTCGTTTTCATCCTCGTTGCGGCAGTCATCACCAACGTCACAGTCAATCTGAAGTTCGCCGCGCTGGCCGACCGCTTCCCCTTCCTCGGCGTTGCGGTCTGGGGTGCGCTGCTGCTCGCGGCACCGCTGCGCAAGCCCGAATGGAGCCTGATGCCGGATGCCATCAAGGGCTCGATCTTCCTGCTGGCGCTGGTCACCTGCGCCTCGATGATGCCGGTGGAAAAACTGCCNCCCGCATCGTGGCCGGCGACAGTGGCGCTGGGCTTCATCTCGGCCGTCTTCGACAACATTCCGCTGACCGCGCTGGCCCTCAAACAGGGCGGCTACGACTGGGGTTTCCTGGCTTATGCCGTCGGTTTCGGTGGCTCGATGCTGTGGTTCGGCTCCTCCGCCGGCGTCGCCGTAGCGAACCTGTTCCCCGAGGCGAAGTCAGTCAGCCAGTGGCTGCGCCACGGCTGGATGGTTCCTGTCGGCTACGTGGTCGGCTTCTTCGTCATGCTGCTTGTATTGGGCTGGAATCCGCATGAGAAGCACAAGGATGACCTGCCTGCCCCATCCAGTTCACAGCGCATGCTTTCCCCAGGCGATTCCCGTTAGGAGAAGCCTAAGTCAATGCCCATCCATATCCGCCGGCTTTTCCCGCTCGCCCTGCTGGCCGCCGCCTGGCCGGTGTTCGCCGCCGGTTCCGACGTGATCGGCGAAAACCTGCTGTGGCTATCCATCATCCTGCTCGCGGCGCGGATGTTTGCGCCGGTCGCCCAGAAGGTCGGCTTCCCCGCCGTGCTCGGCGAACTGCTGCTCGGCGTCGCCCTCGGCAATCTCGGCCTGCTCGGCGTCCATTATTTCGACGCGATCGTCAAGGACCCGATCATCATGTTCATGGCCGAGCTCGGCGTGATCATCCTGCTCCTGCAGATCGGCCTCGAAACGCGTCTCGGCGACCTGGTCAGTGTCGGCGCCCGCGCTTCGCTGGTCGGCACCGTCGGCATCGCCGTGCCCTTCGCGCTGGGCGCCTTCGTCGCCGGGCCTCTGGCGCTGCCGGGGATGGAATTCAATGCCTACCTGTTCCTCGGCGCCACGCTGGCCGCCACGTCGGTCGGGATCACCGGCCGCGTCTTCCGCGACCTGGGCAAGCTGAAGATGCCCGAGGCGCAGATCGTCCTCGGCGCCGCGGTGATCGACGACGTGCTTGGGCTGGTCATTCTCGCGGTAGTTTCCAGCCTGGTCGAAGCGGGCACGGTAAGCCTGGTCGACGTGTTGCTCATCATCGCCAAGGCCGTTGCCTTCCTCGGCGGCTCGATCGTCATCGGGCGCGCCATTGCGCCATTCTTGCTGCGTTGGGCGTCGCGGCTGGACAGCAGCCATTCGATGCTGTTCTCGCTGGTGCTCGTCGCCGGCCTGTTCATGGCCTGGCTGGCGCACGCCGTCGGGCTGGCCGCAATCATCGGCGCCTTCGCCGCCGGCCTGCTGTTCGAGCCGGTCTTCCTCAAGGAATTCGAGACGCCAAAGATGGTTCAGGACATCGAGGCCTTGTTGCCGGCTACGGTCGACCCCGAAAAGCGGGCACAATTCAGGAGCGTGCTGCAGCGCCACACCCATCATCAGCACGAGCAGATGATCGAGCCGATCGGCTACTTCTTCGTACCGGTGTTTTTCGTGCTGACCGGCATGCAGGTCGATCTCGCCGTGCTCGCCGACCCCAAGGCGGTGGCGGTGGCTCTGGCGCTGACCGCCGCTGCCATCGCCGGCAAGCTGGCGGCCGGCTTTGCCGCCGGCAAGGGCCGCAACCCTTGGCTGGTCGGCTGGGGCATGGTGCCGCGCGGTGAGGTCGGGCTGATCTTCGCCATGGTCGGCAAGAAACTCGGCGTCATGAGCGAGGCGATGTTCTCGGAAATCGTCATCATGGTCATCCTCACCACGCTGTTGACGCCGCCCATCCTGACCATGCTGCTGCGCCGCCAGAAGACTTGAACCGATGCTCCACCTGACCGCCGAACAGAGGCGCCGGCGCTGGCTGGCGCTGGGAATCGTCGCGCTGGCCTACGTGCTCTCCTTCTTCCAGCGCTTCGCGCCGGCCGGCATCGCCCAGGATCTGGCCGTTGCCTTCTCGACCTCGGCGGCTTCGCTCGGCGCCCTGGCGGCGACCTATTTCTACGTTCACACGCTGATGCAGATCCCCACCGGGATCCTCGCCGATACGCTCGGGCCGCGCCGGATCCTCGCCCTCGGCGGCATCGTCGGCGGCCTCGGCAGCTTCATGTTCGGCTTCGCNCCCTCGCTCGACTGGGCGCTGGCCGGGCGCACGCTGATCGGCCTCGGCGTCTCGGTGACCTTCATCGCCATGCTCAAGCTGATCGCCGTGTGGTTCGAGGAAAGCCGCTTCGCGACCATGGTCGGCATCTGCATGCTGGTCGGCAACTTGGGCTCGGTGCTCGCCGGCGCCCCGCTTTCCGCGCTGGCGCAGGCGACGGGCTGGCGCGGCGTGTTCATCGGCATCGGCGTCGTTTCGCTGGTGCTGGCCGCGGCCTGCTGGATCATCGTGCGCGACCGCCCGGATGCCGGCGGCGCCGCGGCGACGCCACGCTTCGACCGCACCGTCGTCCTCGGCGGACTGCTGGCCGTGCTCAGGAATCGCGCGACGTGGCCGGCGATCGTCGTCAACACGGGCATGGCCGGCGCCTTTTTCACCTTCGGCGGACTGTGGGCGTCGCCCTATCTGGTGCAGGTGCACGGCATGACGCGCCCGGCTGCGTCGGCGCATCTTTCGCTGTGGTTCGGCGGCTTCGCCGTCGGCTGCTTCTTCATCGGCACGCTGTCCGACCGCATCGGCCGGCGCAAGCCGGTCCTCATCGCCACCTCGCACGCCTATGCGGCGATCTGGCTGGTCTGGCTGTCCGGGGCGGCGATGCCGCCCTGGCTTTCCTATGCGCTGTTTGCCGTGATGGGGCTGGTCACCGCCGGCTTCAGCCTGACCTGGGCCTGCTCGAAGGAAGTCAATCCGCCGCTGCTGTCCGGCATGTCGACCAGCATCGCCAACATCGGCGGCTTCCTCGCCGGGGCGCTGCTGCAACCGCTGGTCGGCTGGGTGATGGATCTCGGCTGGAAGGGCGCGATGCTCAACGGCAGCCGCTTCTACGAGGTCGACGCCTGGCGCAACGGCGTGCTGGTCGTCGCGCTGTGCGCGCTGATGGGCGCCGTCGGCTCGTGGTGGATCCACGAGACGCGCTGCCGCAACGTCTGGAAACCCGCCTGACCCGAACTTCGGATCATTTCTCGACGAAGGCGCGCTCGATCACGTAGTCGCCCAACTCGCCGGTGTAGTGGCGCGCCACCTTGAAGCCGCGGGCATCGAGCAGGGCGGCGGTGTCGGCCAGCATGGCCGGGCCGCCGCAGATCATCGCGCGGTCGCTGGCCGGATCGAGCGGCGTTTCGCCGATGTCGGCAAAGAGCTTGCCGGATTCGAGCAGGTCGGTCAGGCGCCCTTCGTTCTCGAAAGGCTCGCGCGTCACCGTCGGGTAATAGACCAGCTTCTCGCGCGCCCATTCGCCGAAGAACTCGTGGTCGGTGATCTCGTGCTCGATGTAGTCCCGGTATGCCAGTTCGCTGGTCCAGCGCACGCCAGNAACAAGAACGACCTTGGCAAAGCGCTCGTAGGTTTCCGGATCGTGGATCAGGCTCATGAACGGCGCCAGCCCGGTGCCGGTGGCGAACATGAACAGGCGCTTGCCCGGCCTGAGGTCGCGCAGGACCAGCGTCCCGGTCGGCTTCCTGCCGACCAGCACCGGATCGCCCGGCTGCAGGTGCTGCAGGCGCGAGGTCAGCGGACCGTCGGCGACCTTGATGCTGAAGAATTCCAGATGGTCCTCGTGATTGGCGCTGGCGATGCTGTAGGCGCGGGTCAGCGGGCGGCCGTTGACCTCGAGGCCGAGCATCAGGAACTGGCCGTTGGCAAAGCGCAGGCCTCTGTCGCGCGTGGTGCGGAACGAGAACAGCGTGTCGTTCCAGTGATGGACGGAAAGGACGGTTTCGGTGGCGAGGTTGGTCATGTGCGGCTCCGTTGTGCATTCGGACCCGATCAGGCGGCACGAGTTGCATGAAGCGAGCAGAAATGCTCGCGACCTGCCTGCGTCGCGGCCGGCGGCCAAGGGAACAGGGGCGGTGAACAAGGGCGGTTGACAGCCTCGCGACGCGCTCGGCATACTGCCTGCAAGAAGCTGGCGCAAAGTGCCGCCCGTACTTTGGGGACGCTTCCCGGAACGCATCACCGGACCACACCCCGACCCTCGCGGCGCCGCTGGCGCTGCCGCCGGTTCCCCGCCAACATCCTTCCCGACTCCAGGAAAATCATGAAACCTGATCCCGACAACCTCTGTCGATCGGTCATGTCGCAACCGCCGGTCGTACTGAAACCTGACGATACCCTGCGCTCGGCGCTGCAGGCGATGGTCGAGTACCGCGTGCCGGCGGTGGCGGTCGCCGATGGCGACGGCCGCTATGTCGGCATGCTGCCGCGCAGCCGGCTGATCGCGCTCGCCATGCCCCGCGTGCTCTGGCTGGAAGACGCGCAACATCCGTTCAGCCGCGTTCAGGGAGGGTTCATCCAGGACACCCTGGCCAATCTGCAGGAGCGGATCGACGCCGTCGCCAACGATCCGGTCAGCCGGCACATCGACCCGCAGGTGCCGGTCATCGGCCCCGACAGCACGCTGATGAACGCCATGCTCTACCTGCACCGGCAACGCAACATCCTGCCCGTCGTCGAGCAGCGCCAGTTCCTCGGCGTCGTCTCCGTCTGGGATGTGCTGGCGCGCATCGGGAGGATGAAATGATGCATGCGACGACTTCGACGGTGCTTTTCGGACTCAATCCGCTCTGGCTGTTCACCGTGGTGATGATCGTCACCTACGGGGTGATCATCAGCGAACGGCTCAACCGCTCGATCGTCGCGCTGCTCGGCGCCGTGCTGATGATCCTCTTCGGCCTGCTGACGCAGGAGCAGGCGGTCGCCGGCATCGACTTCAACACCATCGGGCTGCTCGTCGGCATGATGATCATCGTCTCGATCACCCGCAAATGCGGCATCTTCGAGTACCTGGCGATCTGGTCGGCGAAACTCGTCAAGGCCAGCCCGGCCGGCATCCTGGCGATGCTCGCGGTGGTCACCGCGGTCGTTTCGGCATTGCTCGACAACGTCACCACCGTGCTGCTGGTCGTCCCGGTGACGCTGATCATCACCGAAGCGCTGAAGGTCAATCCCTACCCCTTCCTCTTCTCGCAAATCCTGGCGTCGAACATCGGCGGCACGGCGACGCTGATCGGCGACCCACCGAACATCCTGATCGGCGGCCAGGTCGGCCTGTCGTTCAACGACTTCGTCCTCAACCTGGCGCCGGCGGTCGCCGTGATCCTGCTCGTGCATGTCGTCTCGATGCACCTGATCTGGGGCAGGCGCTTGCACGCCTCGCCCGAGTTGCGTGCGCGCGTCATGCAGTTCGACGAACGGCAGGCGATCAGCGACCCGCGCCTGCTGCGACTGGCGGCGCTCGTCCTGGCACTGGTGATGGGCGGCTTCATCATGGCCCGGACGCTCGGCCTCGACTCGGGAACCATCGGCATCGCCGGCGCGGCGCTGCTTCTGATGCTCGACAACCTCGGCAAGACCGCCGAAGAGCAGTCGGAGGCAGTGGTCAAGGTGTTCAACGAAGTCGAGTGGATCACCATTTTCTTCTTCGTCGGCCTGTTCGTCGTCATCGCCGGCGTCGAGCATGCCGGCCTGCTGCAGCTCCTTGCCGACCGGTTGCTGGCTGCCACCGGCGGGGATTTCACCCGCACCGGCATGAGCGTCCTGTGGGCCTCGGCCGTATTGTCGGCGATCGTGGACAACATNCCCTTCGTGGCGACGATGATCCCGCTGATCAAGTCGATGGGTTCCGCCTTCGGCGGCAGCGACGCGCTGGTGCCGCTGTGGTGGTGCCTGTCTCTGGGTGCCTGCCTGGGCGGCAACGGAACCCTGATCGGAGCCAGCGCCAACCTGACCGTCGCCGGCATCGCCGAACGCAATGGCATCCCGTTCCACTTCGCACGCTACACGATCATCGCCTTCCCGCTGATGCTGGGACATGTCGCAATCTCCTCCCTCTACGTCTGGTGGCGATACTTCTAGTGGTCTGCTTCGTAAGTGCCAGACATGAGAAAGCGCAGGATTCGCGCTTCTGGCAAGGCGCGAACCGCAGCAATAGCCGAAGCCATTGCGAGGATGAGCAACGCCGCCTGGGGCACGAGGACGAGCTTTGTCGGTTCGAACACTTGCGATGCAGACCACCAGGCAGGGCCAAGGCGGCTAGGCGACTGCTCCAGCTTCTGCGGTGACACCCCGGCTTGCCGATCAGTCTGCCGCGGTCTTGGCGACGCAGACAGGGACTTGCACCGCCTAGCCAAATTAGCGTATTCTTATAAACATGAGGACACGACTGATTTTTGCCCTTTTTCTCGCGTCGACCGCGACAGCCTTCGCGCAGGAGCTGGCGAGCGTCGTCGCCGCCCCGCACCGCGTCGACCTGACCTTCCCCGCCGAGTCGCTGGTCGAGGCGGTGCAGCAGACGACAGTCGGCGCACAAATCGCTGGCCGCGTCATCGAGGTCAAGGCTGACGCCGGCCAGCAGGTCAGGAAGGGCGAGGTGCTGATGCGCATCGATGCGCGCGAAGCCGAGGAAGCGGCGCGCGCCGCCAACGCCCAGTACGCCAACGCCAAACTCAACTACGAACGCACGAAAAGCCTGGTCGCCCAGAAGTTCATGAGCGCCGCGGCCCTCGACAAGGCCAGGGCCGATTACGACGCCGCCGCTGCCAGCCGCGCCGCCGCTGGCGCCAGCGAGAGCCACGCTACCATCGTTTCGCCGCTGACCGGCATCGTCGCCCGCCGCCTTGCCGAACTCGGCGACATGGCGACGCCGAGCAAGCCCCTGTTCACGATCTACGAGCCGGGCGGCCTGCGCGTCACCGCCAGCATTCCGCAATACCGCCTGAGCGACCTGCGCAAGGTGACGACCGCCCGCGTCGAGTTCCCCGAACTCGGCAAGTGGGTCGATGCCACCTCGGTCAAGCTGCTGCCGACGGCCGACACCGCGACCCACGTTTCGCAGGTGCGCGTGAATCTGCCGCCGGTGCCGGAAGCGACGCCGGGCATGTTCGCGCGCGTCCATTTCGTCGTCGGCCAGGCCGAGAAGCTGACCGTGCCGGCCACTGCCGTGGTGCGCCGCGGCGAGGTCGCCGCCGTCTATGTGCAAGGTGGCGATGGCCGCCTCAGCCTGCGCCAGTTGCGCCTGGGCGACGCCGTCGGGCGCGGCGAGATCGAGGTGCTGGCCGGCCTCAGCGCGGGCGACAAGGTGGTCACCGACCCGGTCAAGGCGTCGATCCGGCTTAAGTCGGGCAAGTAGGCCATGAGCGCCAACCAGGGCCGGCTCGGCATTTCCGGGCGCATCGCCGCCGCCTTCCAGGAATCGCGGATGACGCCGCTGCTGGCGCTGGTCGCCTTCCTGCTCGGCGTCTTTGCCGTGCTCGTCACGCCGCGTGAGGAAGAGCCGCAGATCGACGTGACCATGGCCGACGTGCTGGTCGCCTTCCCCGGGGCCTCGGCCAAGGACGTCGAGAACCTGGTCGCGCGTCCGGCCGAACAGGTGCTGTCGCGCATGCATGGCGTCGAGCACGTCTATTCCATGTCGCGCCCCGGCATGGCGGTCATCACCGTGCAGTTCGACGTCGGCGTCAAGTACAACGATGCCGTGCTGCGCCTCTACGACACCGTGCATTCGCACAGCGACTGGCTGCCGCCCAACCTCGGCGTGCAGGAGCCGGTCATCAAGCCGCGCGGCATCGACGACGTGCCCATCCTCGGCCTGACGTTCTGGACGAAGGACCCGGAGCGCTCGGCCTATGACCTGCAGCAGGTGGCGCGCGCGGTCGAGATCGAACTGAAGCGCATCAAGGGTACGCGCGACGTGTCGACGCTGGGCGGCCCCGACCACGCCATCCGCGTGCTCATGGACGCCGAGCGGATGAACGCCTATGGCGTCACGCCGCAGGAAATCGCCGGCGCGCTGAAGGTCTCGAACGCCCTGCAATCGTCGGGCAACCTGACCGCCGGCAACCGCGAGGTGCTGGTACAGACCGGGACCTATCTCGAAACGGCGGCCGACGTGAAGCAGCTGGTGGTCGCCGTGCGAGGTGACGAAAAAGCGGGTAAACCGGTGTTCATGAGCGACGTGGCGACGGTCGAGGACGGCCCCGACCAGCGCAAACGCTATGCCTGGTTCGGCACCAAGGACGGCGAATTTCCTGCCGTCACCATCCAGCTATCGAAGCAGCCCGGCGTCAATGCCGCCGACGTCGCGTCTGCTGCAGTCGACCGCATCAATTCACTCAAGAACACGGTCATCCCGGAAGGCGACGTCACCGTCACCCGCAACTACGGCGAAACCGCCACCGAGAAGGCGCAGAAGCTGATCGGCAAGCTGATCTTCGCCACCGCCTTCGTTGTCGCCCTCGTCTTCTTCGCCCTCGGCCGGCGCGAGGCCGTCATCGTCGGCGTCGCCGTCACGCTGACCCTGGCCGCCACGCTGTTCGCCTCGTGGGCCTGGGGCTTCACGCTCAACCGCGTGTCGCTGTTCGCGCTGATCTTCTCCATCGGCATCCTGGTCGATGACGCCATCGTGGTCGTCGAGAATATCCACCGCTGGCAAGGGCTTTACCCCGACAAACCGCTGCGCGAGATCATCCCGCCTGCCGTCGATGAAGTGGGCGGGCCGACCATCCTCGCGACGCTGACCGTCATCGCCGCGCTGCTGCCGATGGCCTTCGTGACCGGCCTGATGGGCCCCTACATGAGCCCGATCCCGATCAACTCGTCGATGGGCATGGCCATCTCGCTGGCTGTCGCCTTCGTCGTCACGCCGTGGCTGGCACTGCTGCTGATGCGGTCACATGGCGGCAGTCACGACCACCAGCCGTCCAAGCTCGACGCCCGGCTCGACAGCACCTTCCGCAAGCTGCTGACGCCCTTCCTCGACCCGCAGAAGGGCGGCGCGGCGCGCGTCAAGCTGGCCGTCGCCGTCGTGCTGATGATCCTTGGCTCGGTATCGCTGGCGTATTTCCAGCTGGTCGTCCTGAAGATGCTGCCCTTCGACAACAAGAGCGAATTCCAGGTCGTCCTCGACATGCCGGTCGGTACCCCGGTCGAGGAGACGGCGCGCGTGCTGCACGAGATCGGCGCCGTGTTGGCGCAGGAAGCCGACGTCGTCGATTACCAGGCCTACGCCGGCACCGCCAGCCCGATCAACTTCAACGGACTGGTGCGCCAGTATTACCTGCGCGCCGCGCCGGAGAAGGGCGACATCCAGGTCAACCTGGCCGCCAAGGAACAGCGCTCGCGGAAGAGCCACGAGATCGCGGTCGCCCTGCGCGAGCGCATCGAGGCCATCGGCAAGAAGAGCGGCGGCGTCGCCAAGGTTGTCGAGGTGCCCCCGGGNCCGCCGGTGCTGTCGCCCATCGTCGCCGAGATCTATGGCCCGGACATGGCCGGCCAGATGGCGGTCGGCAAGCAGGTGCGGGCTGCCTTCGAGCAGACACCGGACCTGGTTGCGGTCGACGACTACATCGATGCCGATTCGAAGAAGTTCGTGCTGCACGTGCTGCAGAGCAAGGCGGCGCTGCTCGGCGTGGCGCAGAGCGACATCGTCGAGGTCGTCGGCATGGGGCTGGCCGGGCAGGACGTGACGCCGGCGCGCAACACCGAATCGAAGTTCGAGATCCCGGTGCGTGTCACGCTGCCGGCGGAAAAGCAGTCGACCCTCGACACCCTGCTCAAGCTGCGCGTGCGTTCGCGCGACGGCCATCTGGTGCCGGTCTCGGAACTGGTCGAGGTGCGCGAGGCGACGCGCGAGAAGGCGATCTATCACAAGAACCTGCTGCCGGTGGTNCACGTCGTCGGCGACATGGGCGGCAAGCTCGATTCGCCCTTGTACGGCATGTTCGACGCGCGCTCGAAGATCATCGGCAAGGAACTCAAGGAAGGCGGCACGCTGGGCGAATGGTTCATCCGCCAGCCCGACGACCCCTACGCCGGCTACAGCGTGAAATGGGACGGCGAATGGAAGGTCACCTACGAGACCTTCCGCGACATGGGGCTGGCCTACGCGGTCGGCCTGATCCTGATCTACCTGCTGGTCGTCGCGCATTTCGGCAGCTACCTGGTGCCGCTGATTATCATGGCGCCGATCCCGCTCACCATCATCGGCGTCATGCCCGGCCACGCGCTGCTCGGCGCGCAATTCACGGCGACCTCGATGATCGGCATGATCGCGCTGGCCGGCATCATCGTCCGCAACTCGATCCTGCTCGTCGACTTCATCAAACAGCAGGTCGCCGCCGGCATGGACTTCCACGACGCGGTGATCCAGTCCGCCGCCGTGCGCGCCAAGCCGATCGCCCTGACCGCGCTGGCCGCCATGCTCGGCGCCCTGTTCATCCTCGACGACCCGATCTTCAACGGGCTGGCCATCAGCCTGATCTTCGGCATCCTGGTCTCCACCCTGCTGACGCTGGTGGTGATCCCGGTGCTCTACTTCTCCGCTTTCAGAAAGGAACACGCATGACCATCGAACGCATGATCCGCATCATGGCCGGCTTCTTCGTCCTGCTTTCGCTGGCGCTGGGCTGGCACGGCAGCCCGGTTTTCGTTTCCGAATGGTTCCTCGCCTTCACCGCCTTCGTCGGCCTCAACCTGCTGCAAAGCGGCTTCACCGGCTTCTGCCCGCCGGAAAAGCTGCTGGCGAAGCTGGGCTTCAAGCGCGGCGACGGCTCCTGCGGCGTCTGACAGTGCCCGGCTGGGCCATCCTAGAGCCCTGCCCGAACCGCTATCCCGACCCCGTTTCCTGCAGCGCCCTCTCGATGCGACGATCAGGAATAAGCCACAACAGGGCCACGCCGACATAAATCGCCTCGGCGATCCACTCGTGCAGAAAGGTCAGGGGAATCGCGAGGAGGTAGAGAGCAACCGAGACGTTTCCCTTCCAATCCCTGCCGATGGCCTTCGCCAGGAGCGAATCGGGACCGTCGGCCTGGATGATGGCCCGCGAGAGCAGCCAGTACGCCAACCCCGCCATGAGCAGGATTGCGCCATACAGGGCCACGGGCAGCGCCGCGAAGTGGTTCTCGCCCATCCAGCCGCTCGCGAACGGCAACAGCGACAACCAGAACAGCAGGTGAAGGTTGGCCCACAGAACGCGGCCATTCACCTTCCGGGCCGCCTGGAACAGGTGATGATGGTTGTTCCAGTAGATCCCGACATAGATGAAACTCAGGACGTAGCTGGAAAGGACCGGCAGCAACGGCCGCAGGGTGTCCACGGTATCCCCGTGCGGCACCTTGATTTCCAGAACCATGATGGTGATGATGATGGCCAGCACGCCATCGCTGAAGGCTTCCAGACGCGACTTGTGCATGGCGACCCTAGCGCTGCAGGCGCGCGAAGGCGAAACGGCGCCCCATGCCGAGCTTGATCGCCATGAGGATCCAGGTCATGGCGAACGGCTCGAGGTAGCGCGCCGCAACCAGTTCCCCGCAGTCCACCGCATCGAAACCGATGCTCGCGGCAAGTGCGATCACGCTCGAACGCGCTTCGGCATCGTTACCGCACACCGGCATGAAGGGCGTTCCGTTTGCATACGACGTGTCGGCCATGTTTTCCGCACCGGTGGTGTTGAACGCCTTGACCACCCGCGCGCCCCTGGCCAGCTTTGCAAGTTCCTCGGCGCCCGAAGTGGTGGTGCCCACGGTGAGCCCGGAAAGATCCGGGGCAAGGGGATTCGTTGCATCCACGAGGATCCTGCCACCCCAGTCAGCGAGGCTCCGCGCGACCGCTGCCACGGCAGCGTACGGAATGGCCAGGATGACCACCCCGCTGGCAGCGATCGCCTCGGCGTTGGTCGCGACACTGGCCCGCGGGCCGAGCTTCGCGACCTCGGCCGCGTAAGCGGCAGGATCCCGCACGCCGAAGACGACGGCTTCGCCCCGTTGCGTGAAGGCCTTGCCCAGGGCCATGCCGACGTTACCCGCCCCGATGATGGAAATGCTCATGTGACGCTCCTCAAGGTATCCGGCTGCGGTTCAATGTTACTCGAGACGTAGTTTGGCGCTTGCCAATGACAACATAAATAGGGCTCAATCATACAATCTGTTGCCAGTATCCATAACAATGCAATTCTCGGCCCTTCGGGCATTCGTCAAGGTCGCCCAGACCGGCAGCTTCACCCGCGCCGCCAGTGCGCTGAACACGCAGAAGGCACACCTGTCGCGCGTGATTGGCCAACTCGAAGGAGAAATNGGGGTGCGGTTGCTCGACCGCACCACCCGATCCCTTTCGCTGACGGAGGTCGGACGCGACTTCTACGAACGCTCGGTGGGCATCCTGGCATCCATCGAAGACGCCCATCGCGCCGTCCAGCGTTCACAAGGCGAACCGCGCGGCACGCTCAGGCTCACCTGCGGCGTCGAGTTCGGGATGATCGCCGTCACCGACTGGATCAACCGTTACCTGACCCATTACCCGCTGACGCGTATCGACGCCGATTTCACCAATCGTGTCGTAGACATCGTGCACGAGGGATTCGACCTGGCGATCCGCGTCGGACCACTGGCCGACTCGAGCCTTGCCGCACGCAAGCTCGGCGAACTCACCTACGGCTTGTTTGCATCGCCCGGATACCTCGCCCTGCATGCCGCCCCCAGGCATCCCGCCGACCTGGACCGGCATGATGTGCTGTCGTTCACGGGCGGCAGCCACCGCTCCACCCTTTCTCTACAGCGCGACGGCCAGAGGGAAGACATGGAACCGAGTCCGCGCCTTAAGGCGAACAACGTGTTTGCCGTGAGGGATGCCGCCATCGCTGGAATGGGCGTGGCCCAACTNCCCCTGATCGTGGCGACGCCTGCGCTGCACGAAGGGGGTTTGCAGCCGTTGCTTGCAGACTGGTCGCTGCCGACCGTTCCCGTCCATGCAGTCTTCGCGAGCGCACGCTATCTCACACCCAAGGTTCGAAGCTTCATCGACCTGGCGGTCGACGCGATGCAGTCTGCTTCGTCGTGAGTTGCTCCATATGCACCGGCAGCTTGCCGAAAATGACTTGGTTCCCCAAGCGGAGGGGCGCCGGCACCGCCTACCCCCTGGCCGCTCTCGCTTTTCGCTTGACCGCGATGATCCGCGCACTGGTCAGGTACAAGCCACCCGGGAAGCAGCAATTGGCGAAGGGCTGGATCGGGCCGTTGTCGTATTTGTGCCGCCCTGGTGGTTATCGGAAACGGAGCGAACGTGGATGCTCCTTGCGGGGACACCATAGACGATCGACGGATATGACTGGCGTCTGTTGACCGTTTGCCGCCGATGCGTCAGAGTTTCCATCAGCAGGATGCTGCGGCATAGGCGCCCCCGTCCTCGCGCTCCACACTCCCAGCCATGGACAGACGAGATCCCGCCACCCGCACCCGCCTTTACGACCACGTGCAACTAGACGCAGTGATCGCCGATATGGCGCGCCGGGCCGCCGGCTTCTTCCCGGGGCCCGAGCCGGTCGCGGTGATCGGCATTCTCCGCCGCGGGGCCCCGCTGGCCGGGCGCATCACCGAGTTGCTGGTTTCCCGGCACGGGATGCCGCCGCCGTCGCGCCTCGACCTCCGGGTCGCGCGCTACGCGGACGACCTCACCCTGCTCCACCCCGAAACGCTGCTCGTCGAGAATCCCGCCGACGCCGACCTGCTGGCCGGCCTCGCCGGGCGCCGCCTGCTGGTGGTCGACGACGTCCTCTACGCCGGTAATTCGCTGCTGCGCGCTGTCGACCACCTGGCGCAGCACGGTGCCGGCGAAATCCGCGTCGCCGTGCTGGTCGACCGCAATGTCGCCCGCCTGCCCGTACGCGCCGACATTGTCGGCATCCGCCTGCAGGTGGCGCCGCCCGACATCGTCGAATGCCACATTCCGCCCTACGAGCCGGAGTTCGCCGTCGAACTGGTCCGGGCCTGAATGCGGACGGAGGATAAAGCCATGATCTTCGCCGACCGCCTCGACGCCGCCCGCCGGCTCGCCACGGCCCTCGACGCCTGCCGCGGGCACGACCCGCTGATCCTCGCCATCCCNCGGGGCGCGGTACCGATGGGCGCGGCGCTCGCCACGGAACTCGGCGGCGATCTCGACGTCGTCCTCGTGCACAAGCTGGGCGCACCGGGAAATCCCGAATACGCGGTCGGCGCCATCGACGAGAGCGGCTGGTCGTTCGTTTCCGACGCGTTGGCTGCCGACGAAGCCTGGCTGCGGCGCGAACGCGCCTACCGCCTCGACGAACTTCGCCGGCGCCGCGCCCTCTATTCGCCGGAGCGGCCGGCGGTGGACCCGCACGGACGCATCGCCATCGTCGTGGACGACGGGCTGGCCACCGGCGCCACCATGCTCGCCGCGCTGCACGCGCTACGGGCGCGCGACCCGGCGCGGCTGATCTGCGCCGTCCCCGTCGCCGCGCCGGACAGCCTGGAACGGGTCCGGCGCCACGCCGACGAAATCGTCTGCCTGCATGCGCCGCCGAATTTCAACGCCGTCGGCCAGTTCTACGCGCGTTTCGACCAGGTCGGGGACGACGAGGTGATCGCCTGCCTGCGCCGCTTCCGCCCGGCAGCGCCGGCCAAGCGTTAGACCGAACTTTGGCGTTTCTCTGAGCGCAACCTCTTGTCCGCATTGATCTTTCGCGGTGTACGGGGTTGGTCTGGGTACAGGCGGGATTGAGGCCGAGCAGTGTGAAGGCCTTGGTCTGTATCGGCGTGGGGCGAGTGGTGAGGGTGATCTTGGCCTCGGGGTTGAGTGCGGTGTGGGTGATGTTGTAAGTCAAGGTGGCCAGGTCCTTGAGCAGTGTCCTGAAGCTATGCAAAGGCAGGCCATCGTCGGCGCGCCTGGTTGCGTCCTTGGCCTTGGCCTGCTCGGATCGAACGGCCTTGACCACGGGTGAGGCGCGGCGGGCGCTGGCCTCGTCGAGGTATTCGTCGTCGAACAGCATGGGCGTCAGGCGCCGGCGCATGTGCCACTCCACGTAGTAGGCCAGCATGCACAGGAACACATGCGCGCGCACGCGCTGCTCACTGTAGTGGAAGACCGGGCGCACCTTCAGGTCCACCGTCTTGAGCGAACGGAAGGCCCGCTCCACCTGGGCCAGGCTCTTGTAGGCGGCCACGGCGGCGGGCGCATCGAGCTGGTCCTGGGGCAGGCTGGTGCGAATCACGTACAGCCCGTCCAGCGCCGCCTCGGCGGCGATGGCATCAATCCTGCGCGCCCAGGCCAGGCTCGTGTCGGTGATCGTCAGCGCCAGGTGCTTGGCCATGTGGAAGCGCGCGATGACGCGCCCCACGCGCAGCGCAATGGCCTGCTCGCCGCGCAGCGGATTGCGCGTGCGCTGTGTCGCCGCGGCGATCCTGGCCAGATCGGCCTCGGTGGCGGCCAGCAGTTCCAGGCGCTGGCGCGCACGCGCCTCGGCCAGCAGCGGATTGCGGCACACCACCAGCCGCTCACCGGGGAAGTGCTGGCTCACGAGTTCCAACAGATTGCGCTCGTCAAACAGCGAGGGCTGAAACGGCCCATGCTCGGCGGCAAGCTGCGCAATCTGCGGCGCCCGCAAGCTGCTGACCCAGTCCATGGCCTCGGGCTTGAGCACCTGCGCGATGCGGGCCGAAGTCAGCATGCCCCGATCCCCGACCCAGGCGATGCGCTCGATGCCGAAGCGCGCCTTGAGCTTGGCCACCTGAGCCGCCACCGTGGCCGGATCGGCGGTGTTGCCCTTGAACACCTGCACCGAGATCGGACAACCCTCGGCCGTGCACACCAGGCCGAAGACGATCTGCGGATCGTCGCGCTTGCCGTCACGCGAATGCCCGCGGGCGGCCAGTTCGCAGCAACGCCCCGTCAGCCAGGTCGAGGTCAGGTCGTACAGCACCAGGGTGCTGCCCACGAGATGCTGGCGCGCCAGGCGCCGCTCGATGTCACCCTGAGCGTCGTGCAGCCAGTCCAGCGCCCGGTACAGATCATCGGCGCTGCATTGGCCCACGCCCAGCACGCGCCCCAGCGACGAGGTGGCCGTGTCCTCCTGCAGCATGCGGTGCGTGGCAAGCTTCGAGGCCGGCTCCAGCACGCGCGCCACCAGCATCGCCTGCAACAGCGGCTGCAGCTCCTGCGGGGCCGCAGCGAACCACCCGCTCGAACCCGAGCCCCGGGCAGCACCGAGCACCGCCGCGACATGGCCATGGGGCAGGCTGCGCTCGACGGTGAACACCGACTCGGCACTGGGTACGGCAACACCACCGCGCAGCAGCACCTTCAGCCCCTCGATCACCTCGGTGGATAGGCAGGACAGGTTGGCCAGGGTGCGCTTGCGCACCTTGCCCGCTTCTCGGTAGGACTCGCGAAGCTGGACCGCAGNGGGCGTGTGGCGGTTGGGGACGGACTCGATATACATGGACATCCACGACAACCGGGTCAAAGCAATAACTCGACACATTCTGGCTAAATTACACGGCTACCTACCGAGCCCAAAAACGGCCGAAATCCCCACCAATGCCGAGCTGCAGCCTAATCAGGTGTTCAAAGTTCGGGTTAGACAGCGCCGCCGGCGGTGCGCCGGTCGACGGCACGGGCCAGTTCGCGCAGCGGCTCGCCGACGATCACCGGGTAGGCCGGTGCTGCATCGAGGCCGCGTAACGCCGGCGGCAATGCCGCCAGTTGCCGGCGCGCGTGCTCGCGCAGCTCGCCGAGAGGCGCCTGCGGCCCCAGCCTCCGGCCATCGCGCATGACCGTCGACAGCAGCGGCGTGCCATCGCCGTGCTCGCCTTCCAGCGTCAGCGTGTCGCCGGCCATGACGGCGTTCCCCGTCACCTCGGCAAAGCGCCGGAAGACCTGCTTGCGGCCGGGCCAGGTGGCCTTGCCCTCGGAGCGCTTGCGGCGGGCGATGCCGGCGTACTCCTGAAGCTTGTAGGCGCAATCCAGGTAGGGCGAATCGGCAGCCGTGTTCATGCGCGTGCCGACGCCGAAGCCGTCGATCGGTGCCCCGCCGTTCACCAGCGCCCGCACCGCCTGCTCGTCGAGGTTGCCGCTGGCGAAGATGCGGATGGCACCGGCACCGCCGTCGTCGAGGATGGCGCGCACCCGCCGGGCGTGCTCGCCGAGGTCGCCGCTGTCGATGCGCACCGAGCGGATGGCGATCCCTTCGGCCGCGAGCCTGTGCGCCAGCGGTACCACGGCCCGCGCCGCGGCTTCGGTGTCGTAGGTGTCGATGAGCAGCGTCGTGCCCAGCGGGTGCGAGCGGGCGAAGCGCTCGAACGCGGCGACCTCGCTGTCGTGGGTCTGGATGTACGAATGGGCCATCGTCCCGAACACCGGGATGTTCCAGCGCATCCCGGCGAGGACATTCGAGCTGCCGTCGAAACCGCCCACGCAGGCGGCGCGCGCCGAGAGCAGCCCGGCCTCGGCGCCGTGCGCGCGGCGCAGCCCGAAGTCGACAAGCAGGCGGTCGCCGGCGACGAGCCGCACGCGCGTCGCCTTCGAGGCGACCAGCGTCTGGAACTGCAGCAGGTTGATCAGCCGCGTCTCGACCAGTTGCGCCTCGCGCAGCGGGGCGACAACGCGCAGGATCGGCTCGTCGGGAAAGAACACCGTGCCCTCGGCCATCGCCTGCACGTCGCCGGTGAAGCGCAAGCCGGCCAGGGAATCGACGAAGTCGCGGCGGAAGTGCCCGCATCCCGCCATCCAGTCGAGCTCTTCAGGCGCGAAGGCCAGGTTCTCGAGGAAGTCCAGCGCCTGCTCGAGGCCGGCGGCGACGAGGAAATTGCGCCCCGCCGGCAGCTTGCGTACGAAGAACTCGAAGACGGCCGTCTCCGTCATGCCTTCGTCGAAGTAGGCCTGCAGCATCGTCAACTGGTAGAGGTCGGTGAGCAGCGCGCTCTCGGCGGCGATGCGCATCCTCACCCNCCGCCTGGCGACGGCGCCCGCCGCCAGCATCGCCGCGATCGCCCGCTCGCCATCGCCCGCCGCGACGTCGACGGCACGGATGCAGTCGAGCAGGAGGACGACACCGTAGCCCAGGCGCAACGCATCCTGCACCGTGTTGACCACGCAGTAGTCGGTAGCGAGGCCGCCGACGAACAGGCGGCGCACCCCGAGAGACCGAAGCCGTGCGTCGAGGTCGGTGCCGGAGAACCCGGAATAGGCGTCGGCATCGCACTGCGTCGCCTTGGCGATGACGCGGGCGCCGGCCGGGAGATCGAGTCCCGGAGCGAACCCGGCGCCCGGCGAACCGGCGACACAATGCGGCGGCCAGGTTCCCCCTGCGCAACNGAACGAGCAGTGGTCGCCCGGATGCCAGTCGCGGGTCGCGAAGACCGGGTGCCCGGCGGCGACGAAGCGGCGCACCCAGGCAGCGAGCGGGGCAACGACGGCGTCGCCGCCCGGCACCGCGAGCGCGCCGCCGGGGAGAAAATCGCACTGTACGTCGACGACCAGCAGGGCGTCGCCAGCAAGCGGCGCAGTATCGCTAACGCTGTCTTCCATGATCCAGGTTCCCGCTATCTGCCGCGCACCGCGGCGAAAGGGGCCGCCTCGCGTCCGGCCACTTTCCATTGCGCCGGACAGGCCGTTAAAGCATACGCCCAAACTCCTTCCTCCGCCACCGACCGCCGCGCGGTCTGCCCGCCTCGCGCCGGCTTCGCCCCGTCAGTCCTGTGCCCCATGATTCAGCAGCATCTGCACCATGGCCTGATTGTTCAATCGCCGTGCCCAGAATAGCGCGGTCTTCCCGGTGCCGTCGCGCGCATTGACGTCGGCGCCCCGACTCAGGAGCAACTCGGCCACGGAGACATTGGAGCTCACGACCGCACTCTTCAAGGGCGAGGCTCCGTTGGACAGGATTTCGTTGGGACTCGCGCCGCGATTCAGGTACTCGTTTACCGTCACTCTGTCGCCGCGCTGGATGGCGGTCAACAGGGTCGAAGGCAGCGGCCTGTCCTGCCGCGGCGCAACGGCCGGCGCGCGCTCGGCCGCCGCCGGATCCGGCTCCGGCGGGCGAACGACGGCCTTTCCGCGATCCGGCGCAGCGCTCGCGGCGGACTGGTCCGCACCCGGCGCCGCCGGCGCTGCGCCAGCAACCGGGGGCTTGTCCCGCTGCCCCGGGACGACCGGCGTACCCTGCGGCTTCGCCGGCTCAGGCTGCCGGGACCGGGCCGCCTCGGGCTTCCGCCCGGGCGCTTCCGCCGCCGCGTCCGCGCGCACACCGCGATCAGGGCCGTCGGCAGCGCCGGGCGACGCTACGGCAAGGGCACTCTGCCTGAACGATTCGGCCTCCGCGGTAGCCTCGTCGAGGATGCTCGCCTTGTTGTTCTCGAAGGTCGCCCTGGCTGCTTCGAAGTCCGGAGTGGAGTAGGTGTAGTTCCGGCAACGCGCGTTGTAATCGGCGATGTCCGCGAAGAACGAAGCGGGCGCCGGCGTCCTGGTTCTGGAAAGAAGCTCGTTGATGGCGTCCTTCCTGAACTCCTTCGCCAGACAGTAATAGATTTGTTCGCTGGTGAACGGCTTGCGCTCCGGTCCGCCAGCAGGTGGCATGGCCGGACTGATCGACGGGCCCGTCCCGCCGCCCCGCGACTCAACGGATGCCTGACTCGCCGGCGGCGACTGCGGCGGCGTGCGCACATGGGTCGACGGACTGTCGCCATCGCGACTGCCAAAATACGTCAGCACGGCGATTGCCAGGGCCACCGCACCAATCCACACCATCCAGACTTTCCGGCGCTGCGATCCGGAAGCCGCCTTCGCCACCGGCGCCTGTGCAGCGGTTCGGACTGCGGGCCCGCTTTTCGCGGTCGCGATGTCGGCTCCGGTGTCCGCAGGCTGATGACCTGCCCCGCTCTCTTCCGAAGCCCCGATGCGCCGGTCGCGCTCGCACCGGCAACAAGGCAGCCCGGCGAAATGAATATGCTCCGGATCGTTCGGGTGTTCCTTGCAGGTGACATACTTCGCCTTCTCGCGCAACCCGCGCAGAACCTCTTCCCATTCCCCGGCCGACGGTCTTTCCCTGGCGTCGCGAAAGGCCCTGTCGAACATCTCGCGCAACGAAGCCGGCCAGCAGTCGTGCACCGACCGGGGAGNCGGACTGATTGCCGGATTGGCATGGAGTCCGTAGGGGTAGTAACCGGCGGCGACGCGGCCATCCTCATCGGCGGCCTCCAGCCAGCCCTTGTTCAGCGTTCCGGAGAATGGAGAAAGGCCGTAGTTGAATATCCGAAACAGCCCGAACGCCAGCGCGAAGCGATCCTGAGCCTCGGCCAGCTCGGCACTGACCCCCTTGTTTTTCAGGACTTCCGGCGCGGCATGGCCCTTGGCAGGAGCGCTCGCCGGATAGTAATTGCCGTTGCCCGAAACGACGGAATAGCTGTCGCAATCGACAAGGGTGACGATGCCGCTGTTCCTGTTAACCAGAACGTTCTGCGGCTTGAAATCAACGCAGTAAACACGCCTGGAGTGCAGCTCACCCAGCAACCTGCACAGATTGATCGCGATCGCCACCTTCCGGGGAAGGGCGAGCCGGTGCCCGTCAAGACCCATCATCCTGCCGGAAACGGGATCGAAGTAGGCGTCGAGGGCAACGGTCTCCAGCAGGTCGACCTTCGGCATCAACAGGCCCACCGGCTGCAGCCCCTTCCGAGCGCCGACTTGCCATAGACGATCTGCTGCGGCCAGGCATACTGGGCGTAGGTGTTGCCGGAGGCGAGTACGGCCCACAGCTTTGCCGGCACTTTCTCGACGAGGGCGCCGATCTTTTCTACATCTATGGTCCTGGGATCGAGATAGATCTTTGCCGCGCTGTCGGCAAGCCGCGGTGGCGCGCTGACGGCGAAGACATTGGCGACGGCGCCGCTGCCCAGCCTGTCGCCAACGGCAAGTTCCTCGATCGCCGACCCTGACTTGATGAAATACCTGCTCATTTTTCCCGGTAACCGTACCTGCGCTGGACGACAGGAGAAACTGCCGCAGTGACAAGGCGAGAGAAGACTATCCGGAGCGGCAAGCTCGCCAGCTCCTGCATGACCGATATCCTTTCAGTCTCCATACCGGGAAGAATCGACGCGGCGGACCAGCGCACCGCCTGCGGAGCCGACCGATGCCCACCACAGCATGTGATGATACCACCCCGGCGCGGTCGACGATTTCGCAGTGGAAGCCGGAGTCACCAGCGCCCGCCGCACCCGACCCGTCGGCCTATTCCGCTTTCGCCTTTGCGGCCGCCTTTGCCGGCAGTGTTCCCGGCAGGATTTCAAAACCGGGGTCGAACTGCACGAACATGCCCTTGAGTTGCTCGAGCGGCCTGGCGTCGCCCTCGAGCCTGACCTTGCCGGTCGCCGTCAGTTGTTCGAAGCTTGCCGCGCCGAGAAGCATTTTCTCGATATCCGAGCGGTTGACCGTGACAGTCAGGTCCGGGTCGGGGATCTGGAAGTCCTTGATGCCGGTCAGCGCCGAGTTGTTCAGTTCGATGGCGTATCGTTCGCCGTTGTCCGGCGTCAGCAGATTGACCTTGTAAGAAAAGCCCTCGGCCTTCTTGCTGTCAAGCCGCACCGCCAGATAATCGAGCAGCAGGCCGGTCGTCATGCCGCGGACGATATCCGGGCCACCCGTCCTGGGTGAAGCGCCGGACGGGACGCCGGAACGCAATTCGTAAGCGCCGGCAAGAAAGCTGTTACGCAGACTGCTGCTTTCCTTCTGGTAGCCGATCTGCTCGAAGACGTCGGCCAGCAGATCCCTGGCCGCCTGGTTGTCAGGTTCGGCGTNGACCAGCTTGTTGAGAATCTCCTGCGCGTGGCGGTACTTCCNCTGATTGAACAGTTCCCAGCCCCGGGCCAGGATCTTCGCCGGGCCGCCCATCATCTCGACATAGAGCGGCGCCGAATCCTTCGGCGAAAGCGGGATCAGCGTTGCCGGATTGGCATCCCAGTAACCGAGGTAGCGGTTGATCACGCCGCGGCTGTTGTGCTCCTCGGAGCCGTGGTAACTGCGCGCGGCCCAGTTCTGCTGCAGGCTTTTCGGCAGGCGATAGACGTTGTGGACCTCGTTGATCGTCACGCCCCGATTGGCGAGGTGCAGAACCTCGTTGTTGAGGTGGGCGTAGGCGTCGCGCTGCGTGCGCATGACTTCCTGAATGCGCGCGTTGCCCCAGCGCGGCCAGCTATGCGCCGCGAACATCACCTCGGCCTCCTGGCCGAACAGGTGGAGCGTCCTGTTGATCTGCCGCGACCAATCGAGCGCGTCGCGAATCAGGGCTCCGCGCAGGGTGTAGATGTTGTGGATGGTACCGGTGATGTTTTCCGCCGCCCAGAACGCCTTGAACTGCGGAAAATACGTGTTCATCTCGGCCGGCGCCTCGGTGCCCGGCGTGTTCTGGAACACCATCTTCACGCCGTCGATCGTCACCTCCTCGATTTCCTTGACGATCTCGCGGGTCGGCGCGATCAGCCCGGTGGCGCCGGCAGCCACATTCTTGCCGATGGCCTGGTCGACGTGACCGAAGGGGCTGCGCGGCAGCAGCACGCCATACTGGTAGTACAGGCGCCGCGTCATCGCATTGCCGGCGAGAACATTTTCGGCGATGGCATGGTCCATGAAACCGACCGGAGCGATGACCGGCACCTTGCCGCTGGCGACATCCGCTTCGTCCACCACGCCGCGCACGCCGCCGAAGTGATCGCCGTGCGAGTGCGAATAGACGACGGCCACCACCGGCCGCCTGCCCAGCTTCTCGTTGATGAATTCGAGGGCGGCACGCGCCGTTTCCTTCGCCGTCAGCGTGTCGAAAACGATCCACCCGGTATCGCCCTTGATGAAGCTGATGTTGGCGAGATCGAAGCCGCGCACCTGGTAGATCCGGCCGGGGACCACCTCGTAGAGACCATAGGCCATGTTGAGCACCGCCTGGCGCTGTAGCGACGGGTTGATGCTGTCGAAGCTCTTGTCCTGCAGCAGGAAATCGTAGCTGGCCATGTCCCAGGCGACGTTGCCG
The DNA here is from genome assembly GCA_013693915.1 of Dechloromonas sp. Lineage (GTDB taxonomy): Bacteria > Pseudomonadota > Gammaproteobacteria > Burkholderiales > Rhodocyclaceae > Azonexus. Next base: position 3,446,160 of record CP059264.1, read on the forward strand.
GCGTCGGCCATGATCTGCCGGTACGGCGGGGCAGCAATGAAGCCGCGCGCAACTTCGTCGAATTCCCGCCGGTCGGCGAACGGCAGCGTGGCGCGGACGTCGTTCTGCAATTCGGTCGTGTATTTTGACGGCGGCTTGCCCTTGGGATCGAAATGCCTGCCCTCCAGCGCCCCCGAATCGCTCGCCACGGCGCCGCCGGCGGCAAAGGCCATCCCGGACGCCGCCACCAGGGCTGCCCCGAGCAGACGGACAACCAAATTATCGCGTTGCTGACTCTCCATTGGTTTCTCCCCTCGGCCATGCCGCTTCAACTTCACCAGCGGAACGCAGCGGCGAACGCGGCGTGAAATGATCGCATGAATCATTCCCTGCCCGAACGAATATTCGATACAGGCCGCTTCCGCTAGAATCGCCGCTTCAACCTCACGGAGAGCGGCATGAAAATCGGATTCATCGGCCTCGGGATCATGGGACGCCCGATGGCGCTCAATCTGTTGAAGGGTGGTCACCAAGTCACCGTCTGGGCGCGCCGCGCCGAATCGATGCAGCCGCTGCTCGACGCCGGAGCGAAAGGCGCGGGCAGCCCGACCGAAGCGGCGCGGGGCAATGAACTGGTGATCTCGATGGTCGCCGATGCGCCGGACGTCGCCGAGGTCATGCGCGGCGTCGCNGCAGGGGCGGCACCAGGATTGGTCGCGGTCGACATGAGCACCATCGCCCCCGCCGCAGCGCGCCGCATCGGCGTCGATCTCGCCGCGGCCGGCGTCGACTTCATGGATGCGCCGGTTTCCGGCGGCGAGGTCGGCGCCGTCGCCGGCACGCTGTCCATCATGGCCGGCGGTTCCGACGCGGCCTTCGCCACAGCCAAACCGGCGTTCGAGTGCATGGGCAAGAACATCGTCCATGTCGGCGCTTGCGGTGCCGGCCAGGTGGCCAAGGCGGCCAACCAGATCGTCACCGGCATGGGCGTGCTGGCGGTGGCCGAGGCTTTCGCTTTTGCCGCCAANAACGGCGTCGACCGCGGCAAGGTGCGCGAGGCGCTGCTCGGCGGCTTCGCCTATTCGCGCATCCTCGAAAACCACGGCCAGCGCATGCTCGACCGCAATTTCAAGCCGGGTTTCAAGAGTTGGATGCATGAGAAGGACCTCAACATCGTCATGCAGACGGCGCACGAGCTCGGCCTCTGCCTGCCCGGCTCGGCGGCGACGGCGCAGATGTTCAACGCCATGGTCGGTTCCGGCATGGGCGAGGAGGACTCGATCGCCGTGCTCAAGCTGCTCGAACGCCTGTCGGGCCAGGAATGAAGGTCGGCTTCATCGGCCTCGGCGTCATGGGGCGGCCGATGGCGCTGCATCTGCAGCGAGCCGGCCACGACCTGCACGTCTGGGCGCGCCGTCCGGAAAGCGCCGCCGGCCTGCCGGCGACGGTGTGTGCGACACCGGCCGAACTGGGCCGCCGCTGTGAAGTGGTGTTCACCATCATCACCTCCAGCGCCGACGTCGAAACCGTCGCCCTCGGCGCCGACGGCCTGAGCACCGGCATGGCGCCGGATTCGGTGCTGGTCGACTGCTCGACCATCGCCCCCGACGCCGCCCGCCGCATTGCCGAAAAGCTCGCCGAAAAAGGCATCCACATGCTCGACGCGCCGGTTTCCGGCGGTGCCCAGGGCGCCATTGACGCGACGCTGGCGATCATGGCCGGCGGCGACGCGGCTGTCCTCGAACGGGTGCGCCCGCTGCTCGCCTGCCTCGGCCAGCGCATCGTCCATATCGGCCCGAACGGTGCCGGGCAGGTGGCCAAGGCCTGCAACCAGATAATCATGGTCGCCGCCATCGAGGCTGCCGCCGAGGCGCTGCGTCTTGCCGCTGCCTCGGGCGTCGACTGCGCGAAGGTCAGGCAGGCCCTGGCCGGAGGCTCGGCCGCCTCGCGCGTGCTCGACGTGATGGGCGAGCGCATGGTCCGGCGCGATTTCGCGGCCGGCATCGANGCGCGGCTGCACCACAAGGATTTCGGGCTGGTTCTCGAGGCCGCGCGCCAATCNGGGGTTCCCGTGCCGTTGACCGCGGCAGTGGCCCAGCAGCTCAACGCGCTGATGGCGCAGGGCTGGGGCAGGGACGACACGGCCTCGCTGCTGCGAGTGCTCGAACGGCAATAGGGCCGGCACGACCGACCGGCAGCGCTTCAACCGAGGAGCGTGACTTTCAGCTTCTGGAATACGCTCAAGCTGTCCCACCAGACCATGCCGCGCGCCCGGAAATCCCTGCCATCCGCCGTCAGCGCCAGCGTCCGGGCACCGAACTGCGTCCGGCCATTCTCCACGACGTAGCCCGCGTCCATCAGATAGCGGGCAATCGCCGGTTGCACCTGCTGTCCGCCGAGCGTCCACCGCGTCCCGTAACCGTCGTCGTCGCCCATCAGCATCAGGATCGGGGCGTGCTCACCCATCAGGCGGAGCACCCGGAGGGTCTCGACACGGTGGGGAATCGCGGAAGGCGGCGAGGAAGGCATGATGCGGAGAATTATGTCGTGTTTTTGGCAAGCCTCGATAGTCCGTCTGTCCGAGTTCGGCCAGGAGCGGGTGCAGGAGTAATCGAGGCGAGGCGGCCATTGGCGAATGCGCTTCAGCATGACAATGAACAGCGCCACTGGCACAATACCCTCGTCATTGCTACCGAGCCGCATATGAACGCCATCGATTCTCGCGAATATCTTCAAGAATCTGCTGGGTGCAGGTATTGGCAAGGCTTCCAGATTGCCGCCTTTTCCAGGATATACGGCACCCGGCCAGCTTATACGGGAATAATGCCGTCCACTTCAGGCCATTTCGAATAGCGATGACTCCGGAAGAGAAAGCCGCGAAGGACATGCTTTTCATCGCCCCGTACGATTACGAGGGCTTAGCGGGTTGGCTTGTGCGCATATCGTGGTACCCCGATGCCAACTATGAAAACCGAAAGTGGCACAGCAAACTTTTCGCTTTCAGGGACTTTGCCTCAAACGATGACGCTTTGGCAGCTGCTCGAAACTATCGAGACAAGTGGATCGAAGAAAACAAGGGAAAGCGCTATCTTCGGAGTATTGGCGCACGATTCAGCCCGACGCTCCCTCGCAACAACACGAGCGGCATCGTTGGAGTAAACCGCTCCGAGAAGAGAAAGAAGAGCGGCCCACTGTGGCAAACGACATACCCCGCGCCGGGCGGCGGTGTTGAAAACAAGAAGTTTCCGATAAGCATTTACGGCGAGGTCGGCGCACTTCGCCTCGCAATTCAGGCGCGTCGCGCTGGTCTCCTTGCGGCTCTCGGCGTTCGAAACATAGCAACGGATGAGGCCGCTTATTCAGCGATCAAGTTCTATGACGATCTCCTTGCCAACCTCCAAGACTACCGAGACCAAAGCTCCGATCCGTCGGTTATCGAAATTGTTCGCAACCCTGACGTTCCGGCAACAACCAAGCTTGAACAACTTCAAGTAAGGATCGGTCAGCAGCGGTTTCGTCGCGAAGTTCTTGAGTTCTTCGACAACAAGTGCGCCATCACTGGCTCAAGCTTGTTGATTCGAGCCTCGCACATCAAACCTTGGCGCGTAGCAACTAACGAAGAACGACTAAATCCGGCAAACGGCCTCGCGTTATCGCCCGTTTACGATGCAGCGTTCGACCTTGGACTGATTAGCATTCGACCTGATGGCCAGATTATGCTTTCGCCAAGAATTGAATCCGATTCCGCGGCATTGGGTATTACCGGAGCAGAGAAGATTGACTCTCTTACTGACGAACACTTTGCAATTCTGGACTGGCACCGAAAGAACATCTTCGGGGCGTCAATGGCTAACACTACGCTCCAAGGGACGCTGCGCGATAAAGCCGCGCAGCGCCCCTGAGCTTCGACGTTGGGCATCACAATGCTCGGAGGACCTCTGATGGCAAAGTGTGAGTGCGGTTGCGAAAGAGAAGTAAATCAGGGGCTATTTCTCTCCGGTCATGATCAACGCCTCCGTACCGTTCTAGAAAGTGAGGCCGGCGGCTTACTGTCGTTACGTACTCTGGTCAGATGTGCCCAGGCATACAGCAGTGGTGAAATTAGCGATCAAGCCTTTACGCAAACGGTACGTGCCGTATTTTGTGGCGAGCGCCCAACTCAGTTCGCGAAAGGAGAGCGAATGACTTGTAGAGATGAAATCCTTCAGTGCGCCAAAGAAGTAATGCAGCGCTCGGGGCTGGACTATTTCACTATCCCTGAAATTATCAAATGCATGGAAAGCCGTGGGTCGGGTTTTGCGGAGTCAACCATTCGGACCCATATCGTATCTCGCATGTGCGCAAACGCCCCGGAGAATCACGCCGTCACGTACAACGATCTTGAGCGAACAGATCGTGGTGAGTATCGCCTTGCGAGATAGGGGAGGCAGGTGATGCCCAATTCAAACGTCAGCCCTCACAACCGATATTCACTACGAGACATCTATGCCCGAGGAACACAAACAGCCCGACGTAATGGCGGAGTATCGAAAGTGGCTCGTTGCTGCCGAACAAAAATCCCAAGAGGATTTTGATAAAACGGTTCTGGCTCTCTCGGGCGGGGCGCTCGGAATCTCATTTGCCTTCTTGAAAGATATTCTCGGCCCACAGCCAATCGTCCTGTCTGGCTTTCTTCTGGCTGCGTGGTTTGCTTGGGCGTTTAGCACGTTTTCCGTGCTCATCTCGTACTACTTGAGCCATTTGGCATTGCGCCGGGCAATTGGTCAGGTTGACGACGGAACAATCTTCAAACGGCCCCCTGGNGGAGTATTTGCTTGTCTGACCGCCATTCTCAATGGAACAGGAGCCGTACTGTTCCTTGTCGGTGTTTGCTGTATCACGGTTTTCGCAGTTGCGAACTTGCCAACCAAAGGAGCCACAATTGACCGAAAAGAAACCGCCATCACCACCGCCCCGTCCAGTACCACCACCGCAAAAGCCCCCGTCACCGCCGTCAACACCGACGCGGGACAGTCCCCGGCCGCTGACTGAGGGTTACATCCCTCCGCCACCGCCCCCGCGACCCCCAAGAAATGAAACGTAGTCCTGTGGGGGCCAATCCGTTCGTTCCCAAAGTTCCTCAGGCGACGCTGATTGTCGTACCCTACACTCGCAGATTCGGACAACCCAGGAGACAACATGCAGGCCTTTCAGGACTACTACCCGGAAAACGTCGCCCATTGCTACGGTTGCGGCCGGCTCAATACCGCGGGACACCGGATCAGGACTTTCTGGGAAGGGGACGAGAGCGTCACCCGTTTCCAGCCTAGGCCGGAGCACACGGCGATTCCCGGCTTTGTNCACGGCGGCCTGCTCGCCTCGCTGATCGACTGCCATTGCACCGGCACGGCGGCGGCCGCGATGTACCGCGCCGAGAACCGGCCGCTGGACAGCCTGCCGGCCTTCCGCTTCGTCACCGGCTCGCTGCAGGTCAGCTACCTGAAGCCGACGCCGCTCGGGCCGGAACTGGAAATCCGCGGCCGGGTCAAGGAGATCAAGGGGCGCAAGGTGGTGGTAGAGGCGACGGTGTACGCCAACGGCGAAGCGACCGCGCGCGGCGAAGTCGTCGCCCTGCAGATGCCGGACAGCTTTGCCGGCTAGGCCGGGCAGCCCGGCCTACAACCAGCCGGCGATCCTGGCGCGATCGGGAACGCCGCCGGCATGCACCACCTTGCCGTCCACCACCACGCCCGGCGTCGACATCACGCCGTATTTCATGATTTCCGGCAGGTCCTCGACCTTGGACAGCGTGATCGCCACGCCCTTTTCGGCGGCCACTTCCTCGATCAGCTTGATGGTGTTGCGGCAGTTGGCACAGCCGGTACCGAGTACCTTGATGTCTTTCACGTCGTTGCTCCTTTTTCGCCAGGAATCCTGGAAAATGACGGCCCGCCCGCCGGGCGCTAGCCGAGGACGAGGTTGAACACGTAGCCGACGAGCAGGATGCCGCAGGCCACCACGCCGGCGAAGGCGGCGATCAGCGGGACTTTCAGCACCTTGCGCAGGATGATCATCTCGGGCAGCGACAGCGCGATCACGCTCATCATGAAGGCGAGCACGGTGCCGAGGGCGGCGCCCTTGCCGATCAGCGCCTCGACAACCGGGATGATGCCGGCCGCGTTGGTGTACATCGGCACGCCGATCAGGACGGCCAGCGGCAGCGACCACCACGGTGCGTCCCTGCCCATGATCGAGGCCATGAAGTCTTCCGGCACGTAGCCGTGGATGGCGGCGCCGATGGCGATGCCGGCGATGATGTAGGGCCAGACCTTGCCGACGATCTCCCTGACGTGGCGCCAGCCGGCCCGGAAGCGGTCGACCCAGGTCAGGCGCTCGCCCGCGAACTCCGGCGCCGTGCCGGTCAGGATGCGCTGCACCCAGTCTTCGAGGTAGCGTTCCATCGCCAGCTTGCCGATCACCAGGCCGGCGACGATGGCCACCGCCAGGCCAAGCCCGAGGTAGAGCGCCGCCACCTTCCAGCCGAACAAGCCGAACAGCAGCACCAGCGCGACCTCGTTCACCATCGGCGCGGAAATCAGGAAGGAGAAGGTCACGCCCAGCGGCACGCCGGCCGAGAGGAAGCCGATGAACAGGGGCACCGCGGAACACGAACAGAACGGGGTGACGATGCCGAGGCTCGCCGCCAGCACGTTGCCGACCCCGACGCGTTTTCCGGACAGCAGCGCCCGGGTCCGTTCCGGCGAAAAGAAGGTCTGGATGATGCCCATCAGGAAGACGATGCCGCTCAGCAACAGCAGGACCTTGGGGGTGTCGTAGAAGAAGAAATGCACCGCCTCGCCAATCGCCGTGCCACGGGCAAGGCCGAGGGCGGCGATTACCGCATCGGCAAACTCGGTCAGGTGGCCGTAGATGGCAAACCAGAGTGCGCCGGCGACGGCCAGTCCGATCAGCCAGGGGATCACGCCGGGCGCATCGCCTTTGCAATGGGTGAGGTGGTCATTGGCGGGTTCGATGAGGCTTTGTGGTCTTGCGGCAATGATGACGCAGAATCCGCGAGAAGGATGCGGGGAATTCAGCCTTTCTTGCGTTTCGGCACGGCGTGCTCCTGCTCCGACAGCCCGGCCGACAGCAGGATGACCTCGATTTCCTCGGTGATGTCTTCCTGGCGCCGGGCATTGTAGGCGAGGCGCAGGCGCGCGCGGTCTTCGTCCAGCTTGTTCAGGGCGCTATCCATGTGGGCATGGCGCTGGCGGTTTTCGGCCATCAGGGAGCTGTAGAGCACTTCGTTGAGGACGGCATAGAGGTAATGCCCGATCAGTCCGGCGAGGAACCTTTCCGCGGGCAGGTTGAGATCCGGCGGATAGGGCCGCCGGGCCGGGGGCGGCAGATCGCGCAGCGGCAGCAGGCGGCGCCAGCGGAGATTGCCGGTCGCGTCACAGTGGTAAAGGACGGAAACCCCGCGCCGCGCCCCGCGTTGGCGGTCAGGGAACGGCCCAGTTCGCGGGTCAACCGCAGCAATACGGTCGGCACTTCGTCCGCCACGCTGGCCCCGGGCAATTGCGCCAGCGGCCGGGCGGAATCCAGTCGGCTGGCGAGCCGGTGCCCGATGACGAGCAGATTTTCACTCGCCTGGTTTGCGACGTCCGGACCCTCCCAAGATTTCAGTATGGCTTCGTTGAAATCACCGCAAAAGCCCTGTTCGGAGCCGACGAGAATGCATAGTTCGGTCGCCGGCGGTGTCATGGCCAGCTCGCCGTGCCAGGCAAAAAAACGGGCGGCCGCGGCTTCGATGCTGCTCACCGTGCGCCGCTGGGTGGCGAGGAAGTCCTGCAGGACGCGGATTTCCATCAACGCAAGCCCCTTCATTGCCGACATGATGCCGGCAATGTCGGTCAGCGACGCCAGGCGCCGCGAAAGCTCACGCCGCCGGCTCATCGCCCGCGCCCGCGAGGGCAAGCCGGACAGCCGCCAGCCAGCTTTCCCGCGGGTCGTCCAGAGTCAGGGGATGCCTGGCCAGCTCCGTGAATAGGGTCGCCACGCTCTCGGCGAGGTGAACGCTGTCGAGGCCGTCGAACAGGCCTTCGTTGTAGGCCACCAGCCAGGCCATGTGCTGCTCCGGAGACAGCGGTGCCAGGCGGTCCTGCTTGAGCAGCTCGCGCAGCAGGCGGCCGCGCCGGATCTTTGCTTCGACGCTGGCTTCCAGACGTGAGCCGAAGCGGGTAAAGATCTCCAGTTCCTGGAACTGCAGGTAGTCCAGCTTCATCCGTCCGGCCTCGCCCTTGATGGCCGGATGCTGCGCCTTGCCGCCGATGCGCGAAACCGAGCGGGTGACGTCGATGGCGGGCAGAAGGCCGGCGGCGAAGAGGCGCGGGTCGAGATAAATCTGGCCGTCGGTGATCGAGATCAGGTTGGTCGGAATGTAGGCGGCAATCTCGCCCTGTTCGGTTTCGACCAGCGGCAGCGCCGTCATGCTGCCGCCGCCGCTCGCCGCCGCCAGACAGGTGGAACGCTCCAGCAGGCGGGAGTGGAGGAAGAAGATATCGCCGGGATAGGCTTCCCGCCCCGGCGGCCGTCGCAGCAGCAGGGAAAGCTCGCGGTAGGCCCGGGCGTGGGTGGTCAGATCGTCGTACACCACCAGCGCATCCCTTCCCGCCCACATCCAGCCTTCCGCCAGGGCGCAACCGGCAAACGGCGCAAGGTATTTCAGGCCAGGCATGGCCGTTGCCTCGGCGACGACGACACAGGTGAAGGCCAGCGCGCCGGTGCGGCGCAGGGTGTCGATGGTGGCGACGACGGCCGAGCGCTTCTGGCTGATGAGGACATAGACGCAGAGGACGTCGCGTCCCTGCTGGGCAACGATCGCATCGAGGGCCAGGGCGCTTTTTCCGGTCCCGGCATCGCCGACGATCAACTGGCGCTGCCCCATGCCGATCGGAATCATCGTATCGACCATCTTGCTTCCGGAAACCAGCGGACGATCGACGAAGTCGCGGGCGGTGATCGGCGGCGAGCCGGGCTCCAGCAGCCGGCGGACGGTGGTCGGTATCGGTGGCCCGGCATCGAGGGGATGGCCGGTCGGGTCGACGACGCGACCAAGGTAGCCGTCGCCGACGCCGATATCCAGGTGCCGGCCGCTCAGGAAGGCCGCCGTGCCGGCCGTCAGCCCCTGCTGACCGCTGCCCTGACTGAGCAGGATGGCGCCAATGCGCTCCGCACCAAGGTGAAAGACCAGCCCGCGGCTGCCATCCTCGAAGCGCAGCACTTCGTCCATCGCCGCGGAAGGCAGACCCTCGATCCAGGCGATGCCGTCGCCGACCGAAACCACCCTGCCCTGCTCGGCCAGGCGCAGGCGGAATTCGAAGCTGGCAAGCCAGTCAGCCTGACGCGAGAGCGGCGAGAGTGATTGGCTACCTGTCGACATGATTCGACGCCGCGGCGAACCCGGCCAGCTCATCAGCGAAGTTCAGGCTGAGGTGCCAGGGCCCGATGGACAGCCGCAGACCGGAGAGCAGTTGCGGGTCTTCGCGGAAGCTCACGGCAAGCTGGCGCATTCGGGCGCCCACGGCTGCCGATATTCGCCGTTGCTGCTCGGGAGCCAGCGGAAAGGCACTGGTCACGACAACCCCGGCGCCCTCGGCTTCGGCGGCGCCGCGCAAGACCGCGAACTGTGGTTCGGGCAGGCCCGACCAATCCTCGAGCAGCAGGTCCACCAAGCGCGCTTCGATCGCCGGGCTGGCCAGTCGCGTCAGCAGGGTTGCGGTAAAGCGCTGGGCTTGGGCCATGGCACTGATTTCGTGGGCGCGCTCGATCCGCTGGCGCTCATGAGCGTCGACCGCAGCATTGCGCTGCCGCTCTTCGGCCAGAGTCTCGCCGAGAACCTGCATCTGGCGCGATCGCTCCAGTGTCAGTTCCGCGTCCAGGTGTCCCCGCGCGCGGGCCTTTTCCTCTTCCCAGTCGGCCAGCCGGCTTTCGTACTGCTCCTGGAGCGCCTTCGCCCTGGCCTCGATCTCGCGCGCTTCCGCCAGCGTCCTCTCGACGCCGGCCCGGCGCTGTGCCAGGGTGTCCAGCACCGGCCGGTAGAGGAAGCGCTTCAGTATCCAGACCAGCACCAGGAAATTGATGATCTCGAGGGCGAAGGTGGTCCAGTCGATCTCCATGACGGGCCCTACTTGAGCAGGTATTCGAGGAGCGGATTGCGGAAGAGGATGATCAGGACGATCACCAGAACGTAGATTGCCAGGGATTCGATCATCGCCAGGCCGATGAACAGCGTTCGCGTGATGGATTTTTCCGCCTCCGGCTGGCGGGCCAGCGACTCCAGCGCCTGGACGATGGCCTTGCCCATGGCGATCGCGGGGAATATGACACCCAGGGCAATGGCCAGCGCCGCCACCACCGTTGAAATCAGGACAAACCAGTTCATGTCGCTCATGCTGTTCTTCCTTTCTCTTGTGCAGCAGGGAATTCCTGGGCAGCTTGGGACTGCATGCCGCCCGCGATGTAGATCAGCGCGAGCATGCCGAAGATGTAGGCCTGAACCAGCGCTTCCACGACGTGGAGCATCAGCAGGGGCACCGGCACGAGCAGTCCGGCCACCAGCAGGACCAGCAGGGCGGCCATTTCCAGGCTCATGATGTTGCCGAACAGGCGCACGGCGAGGGCCAGGGTGCGCGACAGCTCGCCGAGCAGATGGAAGGGCAACAGGATCGGGCTCGGCGCCATGTAGTGGCGCAGGTACTGGCCGAGACCGCCGCTGCGGATGCCGTACCAATGGACCGAAAGGAAAACCAGGATTGCCAGGGCGGCGGCGGTGGACAGGTCGCCGGTCGGACCATGCAGGCCGGGGATGAGGCCGGTCAGATTGGCCATGGCAACGAACAGCCAAAGGGTGCCGACGAAGGGCAACAGCAGTCCGGCCCGCCCGGGCAGGACCACCGCGATGGCCGCTTCAACCGCCTGCACGACACCTTCCAGCGCGCTCTGCAGCAAACCCGGCCGGTCCACGGAAAGGCGGCGCGTTGCCAGCCAGCTTCCCAGACCGAGGACGAGCATGATGCCCCAGGTCGTCACGACCGTGCGGGTGATGCCGAATGGGCCAATGCTGAAGAGGACGCCGAGCGTTTCCACTACCAGTACTTCCGCACGAAGACATAGACGTTCACCGCGCCGACCGCCAGGCCGAGAATGATCAGGTTGATGGTCCAGCGCACCGAATATCCCTCGCTCAAGCCGTCCAGCCAGCGGCCCAGGTAGGCGCCGCCGATCAGCGGCACGAGGAAGATCGCCGACAGGGTGCCAAGATAGACTGACTGTGCCAGCAGCGAACGGCGCTCGCGCTCGGCAGCCCGGAGCCTGGCTGCATCGCGCCCCACCTCCTTGCGCCATTTTTCGTCATTCATGCCGGCCACCGGTCGAGTTGGCGCAGGCGCCGCAACAACTCCTGTTCCAGCCGCTGCAGATTGTCCTTGACCGCCTGCAGCGCCAGTTCCTCTGCGGCCAGTTGCCCCGTCAGCAGGCTCGAAACCCGCTCGTAGTCGTCATCGCGTAGATAGCGCCGGGTATTGAGGAAAAGCTGATTGTCGGCAAAGGAAAGCACCGCGCCCGGGCAAGCCAGATATTGCCAGCCCCCGTCGGCCAGGCGGAAGCGCGCCAGGCCGTAGTCGAGCAGGGTCATGAACTCGGCCCGCCCGGGCTGAATGCCGAAACTGCCGCTGGCGTCCTGCCCGACGAAACTGGCCACCGCTTCGATCCGCTCGTAACGGGCGGCGCTTTGCAGGTGCAGTGTGAAGCCCTGGTTCATGCCTGCCCTCCGGCCCCGGCCATCTTGCCGCGCATGTAGCAGGTCTCCTCGGGCAGGGCGTCGTAGTCACCGCGCAGCAAGGCCTCGCAATCGCTCAGCGTTGCGGTCAAGGGAACAGACGCGCCGGCGATGCCGGTATGTTCGGCGACGACGAAGAACGGCTGGCTGAGGTAGCGCTCCAGCCGCCGGGCACGATGCACGGTGCGCCGGTCGGATTCGGAGAGCGCTTCCAGCCCAAGCATGGCGATGATGTCTTCGAGTTCCCGGTAGCGGGCCAGCGATTCACGGACCGCCTGGGCGACGCGGTAGTGGCGGTCGCCGATGATGCTGCGGTCCATGGCGCTGCTGCTCGAGAGCAGCGGGTCGACCGCGGGGTAGATGCCCTTGGCCGCCTGACTGCGCGACAGGATCACCATGGTATCGAGGTGGGCCAGTATCGCCCCGACCGCCGGATCGGTCATGTCGTCTGCCGGGACATAGACGGCTTCGACTGCCGTGACGTTGCCGGTCCGGGTCGAGAGGATGCGCTCCTGCAACTCGGCCACCTCGGAGAGCAGGGTCGGTTGATAGCCGACCGTCGCCGGCATGCGGCCGAGCAGGCCCGACAACTCGCTGCCGGCCTGAACGAAGCGGAAGGCGTTATCCATCAGGAACAAAACCTCCCTGGCCACGGTGTCGCGCAGGTATTCCGCATAGGTGAGCGCCGCCAGCCCGATGCGGAAACGGACTCCGGGCGACTCGTCCATCTGGCCGAAGACCATCAGCGTTCGCGGCATCACCCCGGCGGCCCGCATGTCGTGCCAGAGTTCATGGCCCTCGCGGATGCGTTCGCCGACACCGGCAAAGACCGAGACGCCCTGATGCAGCCGGACGATGGCGTTCATGAATTCCATGATGAGTACCGTCTTGCCCACCCCGGCCCCGCCGAACAGCCCGGTCTTGCCGCCGCGCACGAAGGGGCAAAGAAGGTCGATGACCTTGATGCCCGTCAGCAGGATGTCGCCGGCGCCCGCCGCTTCCGACAGGGGGACCGGTGGCGCGACGATCGGGCGGAAGGATTCGGCAACCAGGGGCAGGCCGCCATCGAGCGGCTGCCCGAACATGTCGAGCAGGCGACCCAGGCAGTCTGGCGTCACCGGAATCTGCAAGCCGTCGCCACTGTCGAACACCGGCATCTGCCGCCTGAGGCCGCTGGTCCGGTGCAACGCGATGGCGCGCACCCGCTGCTCGTCGAGATGGCGATGCACCTCGAAGGTATAGCGCTCGCCGTTGAGGCAGACGTAGATGGCGCGATGCAGCGGCGGCAGGCGGGAGCACAGGATGTCGATCACCGGCCCCTGGACCTCGAGGATCACGCCGAGCGCCGGCCCCTCCGCCACCGGGCAGCTGAAAACCACGTCCTGATGACAGGCAGGTGTTGCGCAGTCATTCATCTATTGCCCCCGCGTCAGATGCCACGCGATCCCGGTGGCGGCCAGTGCCCCCACGAGCAGCCCGGCCGTCACCCGCAGGTCGTTCAGCCACGCCGGAAAGAAGGTCAGCAGCAGGCCCAGTTGGAGCATCATTACACCGGACATCAGCTTGAGCAAGCGCCCTTCGCGCTCGCTCAGCTTGTGCGTCGAGAGCGCGCCGACGAAGGCCAGCACGATCAGCAACAGGGGCACGATGTAAATGGCATTATAGAGCGCCAGCCAGGCATAGCGGGCGCCGGGCGATGCCACGGACAACGTCAGGATTCGCGTATAGACCATGGGAAACCCGGCGGTGCACAGCAGTTCGTAGAAATTGGCGACGATGGCCAGAAACACGGTGGCACCGAGCATCGCAGCCGAATTCCCGGACTGAAGGATGACCCGGGCTCGGCGGTAGATGCCGGGCTTGGCCGCATGGGGTATCGACAGCGTGATGCCTTTTTCGAACGCGAAGAAATCCTTGATGTTGATCACGCCGACGAACATCGCCAGGAGCCCCGCCGCCAGCGTGATCCCGCCAAGCGCACCGAGGAGTTGAAAGACGTTGAGCCAGGCGGCCATGAAGGCGAAGTACATCAGCCCGGAAGTCGCGACGAAAATTCCGCCCACCAGCAACATGCGGCGCCGATCCTTCTGGCGGGCGAGCAGGCTCAACAGGAACAGCAGGACGAAGAAGGCACAGGGGTTGAACGCATCGAGCCCGGCAAGGATGACGGTGAACAACGGCAGCGACAGCTCCGCCGAATCGAGCGTACCGAAGAATGGCAACGTGATCGGCACCGCTCCGGTCGGCACAGGTTCATTCCCGCCCGCACGGCAGGCGTCGAGGGCCTCAAGCAATGCCGCCCCCGTCGTGGCGGCGTCCTGCCAGCCGACTTCCATCCGGCCACAGAAAATCACCGTCGGCACGCCTTCGATGCGCCCGCCGACGGCCCCCGCCATCTCCTCGAAGCGCCGCACATTATCGCGATTGCGCGAAACTTCCAGCGCATGCAGCTTTACCCAGGGGCGTTCGACGGGAATCGCCTCGATGAAGGGGTGGGCTTCGAGGCAATGTGGGCAGGTCTCCGACCAGAAGAAGTAAAGATGGACGCGCGCTTCGCCGTCACTGCCCCGCTCGATCCAGCCCGGCGTTGCGGCCAATCCCGCACCGCTCGCCATCAAGGCGGCGGCCAGCAGCAACAACACCGTCACGATCCAGCGCGACGCCTGACCGAAACCGGCCGGGATCGCGAGCAAATTTGAACGGCAAATTGGCGATGCGTGCTGATTCATGTTCAAGGGGCCTTGCCGAGCGTACCTATGCGGTATTTTTCCAGCATTTCATCAGCATACGGCGAATGCGGACGCCCTTTCATCTTGGTTTCGTAGGCCTCGGTCGCCTCCTTGCCGCACCACGGCAGGACGATATCCGGTCGGGACGGATGTTCCGGCAGGTAGGCGCTGACGTCATGGACCGCACCGCGGATCGCCATCCAGCAATCTTCCGGGGTGGCGTGCCCCGCCAGCTCGGCCGGGGTGATGATCTTCTCCCCGGGCGCGGCTGTGCCTTGCTTCTCGGGCATCCGGAAGACCGAAATCATGCCCAGTCCGCTGACGACAATCCAGAAAGCAAGGGTCGAACAAATGAAGAGCGTGCGCGTCATCGGAAATCGAACCGCTCGGAATGGATCTGCGAAGACGGCACGCCACGCGATTGCAGGAGGCGTCCGGCGGCATCGAGCAAGCCCGGCGGTCCGCAGAGATAGCATTCATGACCGGTCAACTCGTGGGCATCCGGGAGGATCGCCGCCAGATCGGNGGCGGCAGCGCCGGTGGCATGGGTTTCCAGGCTCAAACCGTCATTGGTCGCGGCCAGGGCTTCCAGTTCGTCGCGGAAAGCGGCATCGGCGTCGCCGCGGTACAGGTAGAGCAGCCGCGTCGCCTGTTCAACCGGGGCGCTGCGCAGGCAGGCCAGAAACGGAGTGATGCCGATCCCGCCGGCGATCCATAACTGCGGTTTCGGCGGACGCTCCAGCAGGAAATTGCCGTACGGCCCCTGTACCCTTGCCTCGACACCCGGTTCAAGACCTTGCATCCGGCGAGTACAGTCCCCGAGCGCCTTGACGCCGATGCGGAACTGTTGATCACTGTCGATCGCACTGATGGTGAACGGATGGTATTCCCCGCATCCCCGATAATGCGCCCNCCGGAAGAAGGCGACAAGGACGAACTGTCCGGCTTCGGCTGGCATGCCCCGGACGAGCGGCGTCAGGGCAATTTCGACCATGGCCTCGGCTACCCGCCGGACGCTGCGTACAACATAGGGTTTGGCCGCCGCACCGGCATCGACGCGGATCAATCGCCAGACCAGCATCAGCAAGGCAGCCAGAATGGCGAACACCGCCCCGGCATCGATCCCGAGCAGGAGCACATGCCCGAACCCGGCCAGGGTGCCCAGGCCGAGGAGGCCGTGCAACCAGCGCCACAGCGTGTAGCGCAACCGGGACGCGAACGTGGTATACAGCCCGCCCATGAGAAGGAGCAGCGCTGCCCAGCCGACCCAGACCGGCCAGTTCTGGGCAAAGGGTGACAACAATTGCCAGGCCAGCGGGGGCGACTCGGACCAGGCGGCAGCGGCCAAGGCCAGTGGATGCAGCAGCAACACTAGGTAGCCGGCCAGCCCGGTCCAGTGATGCCACCACGTCATCCGCTCGATGCCGCCCAGCCACGAGGCCAGGCGCACCTCGCGCAGCATCAGCAGCAGGGAAGCGAGCAGCAGCCCGCTTCCCGCCCAACCCAGCACAATTCCAACTGCCCGCCAGGAGGACAATTCGTCGGGGTAGGCCCAATAAACTGGCAGGGCGACGAACAGGCCGACCAGGAGTGGAATCGACAGCAAGCGCCAAGGGTGCATGCTCACATCGCCATTTCAGTTTTGTCCGTGTCGGTCTTCACCCGCTGCCGGCTTCAGGTGCCCGCAAATGTCCCGACGACCGGAGGGCACTGCTTCGCCGCGCGCACGCGCACGGTCTTCCATCAGTTTGTGGTGCTCCCGCTGATAGGCCCGGCACTCCTCCAGCGTGCTGAAGCCGCGGACGCGACTCTGATGCTCGATGCGCTCTTCAGGCGTCATGAACTGCCAGCCCCGGGTGTTTTCCGCGCTCGCCCGCCACGGCCCCCGCGCTCCGGCCTCAGCCGCCAGAAACAGACAAATGACGACGAGAACCGATTTCAGTTCTTGCTGTGTCACCGGATGCCTTCAATCAGACCTTGCACATCTCAAGCCGCCCGCAGTTGACGCAGTCCCGTCCCGTTCGACCGCAGACAGCATTGCCGGCAAGCCGCACCGGCGATCGAGAAATGGCCTGCGCACGATCATTGTAATGCCGACGGGCGAGCGGACCGGACGGCGTGGCACAACTTCGACGCTACTGATGATGGATGCCCCCGTGGTCGCGATCCCTGGAACGGGCGGCAGGCGCACTCATGCATCAGCCTCGGCTGCAAAGAAGCGTCTCCTGAACCAGAGCGACACCGTCACCAGCCCGATCATCACCGGCACTTCGACCAGCGGGCCGATGACCGCAGCGAAAGCCGCACCGGAGTTGATCCCATAAACTGCAATCGCCACGGCAATGGCCAGTTCGAAGTTGTTGCTGGCTGCAGTGAACGACAGCGTGGCGCATTTCCTGTAGCCGGCACCGACCTTCCTGCTCATGTAGAACGAAAACAGGAACATGACCACAAAGTAGATGAGCAGCGGAATGGCTATGCGTACCACGTCCAGGGGAATGGTGACGATCAACTGCCCCTTGAGGCTGAACATGACGACGATGGTGAACAGCAGCGCGATGAGGGTGATCGGTCCGATCCTCGGCACGAAATGCGCGTGGTACCACTCCTTGCTGACGTAGCGCAGCATGATGACGCGGGTCAGAACGCCGGCGACGCAGGGGATGCCCAGATAGATGAAAACGCTTTCGGCGATCTGGCCGATCGAGATATCGACCACCGAACCGGAAAGCCCGAACAGCGGCGGCAGTACGGTGACGAAGAACCAGGCATAGAGGCTGAAAAACAGTACCTGGAATATCGAGTTGAAAGCGACCAGGCCGGCGGCGTATTCGGTCGATCCCCTGGCGATCTCGTTCCAGACGATGACCATCGCGATGCAGCGGGCGAGGCCGATCATGATCAGCCCGACCATGTACTCGGGCTTGTCGGGCAGGAAGATCACGGCCAGCGCGAACATCAGGAGCGGCCCGACGATCCAGTTCTGGATCAGCGACAGGCCGAGTACCTTGCGATCGGCGAAGACATCGGGCAGTTCCTCGTAGCGCACCTTGGCGAAGGGCGGATACATCATCAGGATCAGCCCCAGCGCAATCGGGATGTTGGTCGTCCCGACCTGGAAGGAATTGATGAAGTCCTCGACCCCGGGCAGGAAGTAACCCAGCCCGATGCCCAGCCCCATCGCCGCGAAAATCCAGACGGTAAGATAGCGATCGAGAAACGAGAGTTTTCCGGTCAGTTCGCTCATTGCCCCGCCCTTTCATGAATTTCCTGCGCTGCTGCCACGATTGCCGCGGTCGACATCGTTTCGAGAGGGAATTTCAGGAAAGCCGCGATCCGCCTGGCAAGCTGGCTGTAAGCCGCCTCGAAGGCGGCACGCCGCGCTGCCGGCGGTTCCACCTGCGCCAGATCGGGAATCCCCCAGTGCACGGTCGCCGGGTGGCCGGGCCAAACCGGGCACGCCTCGCCGGCGGCGCCGGCGCAGACGGTAAACAGAAAGTCGAACCGTGGCGCCGCCGGCCCGGCAAACTCATCCCACGACTTGCTGCGCGGAACTCCCGTGCCTGGCCAGGGCACGCCGTGCGCCGCCAGGGTCGCCAGCGCCAGCGGATCGACCTCGCCGCTCGGCTGGCTGCCGGCGGAAAAGGCATGAATCCGCCCCTGGCCGAGATGATTGAACAAGGCCTCGCCAAGGATCGAGCGGGCGGAATTGTGGGTACACAGCACCAGAACGTTGAAGGTCTTCATGGTCACAGTCTTGCGTGGCAGGGGATTCGCGAAGTTCGCCGGACCCTCCGTTCGGCAGTCGGGCCGGCCCCGCGCAAGCATCAGGAAAAGCCCGTCGCGGAGCACGCACGGAGGGATTCATTTTCACGTTTGTATAATAGTCGAACCATATGTCCGTTTCAAGATTTCCTTCGCTTCCGCGGCATTATCGACCGCGCTTGCCGGGAGCGTTTAGAATCGGGTCGATGTCGCTCCAGGAAACGCCCCGCCCGCAGAACGCCCTGCTGCTCGAAATTGCCGAGTTGAAGCGGCAACTGGCAAACGAAACCTCCCGCACGCAGCGCTCGCTGCTCCTGGCCATCGCCGCTTCCCTGGTCCTGCACGGCCTGGTCCTGCTGATTCCGCGCCAGGAGCCCAAGGCCGCACGCCCGGCCACCCGCCTCGAAGCATCGTTCGCCGCGCCGACCCCGCAAGCGCCGGCGGTCGAGCCGCCCCGGCTCCAGCCCCGGCCGCGATCAAGCGTGCCACTCCCGCCAGGCCGNCCGGCACGGCGGCCGGTGATCGCCATCGACAAGTCGCGGGCGCCCGCGGCATCGAGCGCGGCCCCGAAATGGACGATCGCGCAGAAGGAGGAGATGAACAGCTTCCTGCGCGAACTGGAACGCCAGCCTCAGGCCAGCCCGCGCCCCAGTCTCGCCCAGCGCTCGCTCGCCATGGCCCGCGAATACGGCCGCCAGCAGGCGCGCCAGGAGCAGGAAGGCAGCGAGATCCTCGAGCGCCTGCCGAACAGCGAACCGCCCGATCCGTTCAGCCTGGAAATGTATCTCGACGCGCTGGTCAAGAAGCTCAACCGCAGCGCCGGCTTCGTGCGCAATGACCCGCGGACCCGGGGACTGAAGAACGCGGCGGTACGGGTCCGCCTCAATCCCGACGGCTCGCTGCAGAGTTTCAAGATCATCAACGCCGGCGACCAGCAGGACCAGATCGCCTTCGTCAGAGCAGTGGTCGAGCAGTCGGTGCCCTTCGCTCCCTTCCCCTCCGACCTGCGCCGTTCGGCGAAGGCGCTGAACATGACCATCTGCATCCAGCCAGCACTGACCGGGAACGGCGGTTTCGGCTTTTCGCGGCTTCCCGAGGGTCGCGGCTGCTGACCCGCCGCCGGAATCTGCGGCGCCGGGCGGGCCGGCAGGACGCGCCGTCGCCCGGCACATGCAATCCTTTTGTCATCTACGGCAGGTGTGACGGAACTGCTGAATGCCGACGGGATAATTCAAAAAATGGCACACTCCGGAAAAACTTGCGCTATATTCGCGCCCCATCGACGAGAGAAAACAACACCATGATGACAATCTCCCGATGCACTTCCGAATCACAAGTGGCAACAACACAACAGCGGAAGAATGATGGCTGATCCAAATGTCCTTTTCTGGCTGGCCGTCATTGCCATCGCAATCGTTCTCTTCTTCGATTACACCAACGGCTTCCACGACGCCGCCAACATCATCGCGACGATCATCGCGTCGCGCGCCATGACCCCGGCGCAGGCGGTGATCATCGTCGGCACTTTCGAGTTTCTCGGCCCGCTGCTGGGCGGCACCGCGGTGGCCAACACCATTGGCAAGTTCGTCACCCTCGGCGACGTCGGAGCGATCCTGTCGCTGGCGATCCTGATTTGCGGACTGCTCGGCGCCATCGTCTGGAACCTCGCCACCTGGTACTTCGGCATCCCTTCGTCGTCGTCGCACGCCCTCGTTGGCGGTCTCGTCGGGGCGGTCGTCGTTTCGGTCGGCGCCGACCACGTCGTCTGGGGCTTTAGCGAACTGATACACGGGCACGTCACCGGCATCGTCAAGGTGCTCGCCGCGCTGCTCCTGTCGCCCATCGTCGGCTTCGGTGTCGGCTTCCTGATCAAGCGCAT
This sequence comes from Dechloromonas sp., assembly GCA_013693915.1. Classification (GTDB taxonomy): domain Bacteria; phylum Pseudomonadota; class Gammaproteobacteria; order Burkholderiales; family Rhodocyclaceae; genus Azonexus. Next base: position 3,466,330 of record CP059264.1, read on the forward strand.
CATGGGTGCCCTGCTCAACCGGGCGACGCCGGCGGTCAACTCGAAATTGCGCGGCGCCCAGTTCTTCACCGCCGCCGGCCTCGCCTTCTCGCACGGCGCCAACGATGCCCAGAAGAGCATGGGTATCCTGACCCTGGTCCTGCTCCTCGGTGGTTTCATTCCCACGTTCGAGGTGCCGTTCTGGGTCATCGTGGCCTGCGCGACGGCAATCACGCTCGGCATCCTGTCCGGNGGCTGGCGCATCGTCCGCACCCTCGGCTTCGCGATCTTCCGGGTGCGCCCGATCCACGCCCTCAGTTCGCAACTGACCTCGGCGCTGGTCATTCTCTCCGCGTCAGTGATCGGCGCGCCGGTGTCGACGACCCACGTCGTCGCCACCTCGATCATGGGTATCGGTTCCGCCGACAATCCGCGCGCCGTGCGCTGGAAGAAGGCCGGGGATATCGCCGTCACCTGGGTCGTCACCATCCCCGGCTCGGCATTCGTCGGCATCATCTGCTACGCCCTGCTCAACCTCTACCTCGGAACTTGCAAACCATGAACCATGAACGCTCCTGCCATGAATGACCAAGCCGCCAAGGCCGAACCGTCCGTCTTCCGCAAGCTTGTCGAACGCGTCTTCCCGAAGATGGGAGACTTCTTCGGCGCACTCGCCAATCAGTGCAGCCACGTCGCGCGGACCGCCGGAGACCTGGTCGAATTCATGGAGACCGGCGACCAGGCGATCGGCGAGCGCATCCGCGCCGACGAGCACGAGGCGGACACGATCAAGGCGCACAACCTGCACGAGCTGAACGAAGCGTTCTCGACGCCGATCGACCGCGAGGATCTGTACCGCGCAATCATGCACCTCGACGAGATCACCAACTACTGCAAGACGACGGTTAACGAGATGAACGTTCTCGGTCTCGGCACCGACAAGCACTGCCTGGAGATGGCCATGCACATCAAGATGGGCACCGACGCGCTGGCCATGGGCTTCAGCCGCCTCGCCACCGACCCGAAGTCGGCGGCAGCCGACGCCGACGCCGCGCGCAAGTGCGAGCACAAGTGCGAAAAGGCCTACCGCCGGGCGATTGCCGAACTGTTCCAGGGCGACGACTACATCAACATGTTCAAGCGCCGCGAAATCTACCGCCACATGTCGAACGCCGCCGACCGCGTCGCCGCCGCCGGCAACACGCTGCACGACATCGTCGTCAAGATCGCCTGAACCCGGTCAGGTTACGGCCGTGCCTTGTGCCTGCGCCGCAACCAGGTTCACCTCGGCCCCAGCGAAACTCACCGTCTGACCGGGCCGCAATTTCGCCCGTTTCCGGGTGTCGACCGCGCCATCCACCCGCACCCGCCCCTCGGCGATCGCCGCGTGCGCCGCGCCGCCCGAGTCGCACAGGCCCGTCGCTTTGAGCAGCTGATCGAGCTGGATGAATTCGCCGCGCACAGCCAGCGTGATGCTCATGATGGTTCTCCCCAGTATCGGATGGACCAGGCACGGACCGGTCGCCGGATCTCGCCGCACACGCTCATGCCACGCGGTTCCGCGGACTGCCCGCGACGAAGGCTTCGATGTTGTCGATGAGTTGGTCGGCCAGCGCCTGCATCGCCGGCCGGCTGGCCCAGGCGACGTGCGGTGTCAGCAGGAAATTGGGCAGCGCCAGCAAGCCGGGATCGACCATCGGGTGACCTTGCGGTGGCGGTTCGGCACCGATGACATCGAAGCCGGCGCCCGCAATCCAGCCTTCGCGCAGGGCACGAATCAGTGCGGCCTCGTCAACCAGGCCACCGCGCGCCGTGTTGATCAGCAGCGCCGACGACTTCATTGCGCGCAACTCCGATTCGCCGATCAAGCCCTGCGTCTGCGGCGTCAGCGGGCAATGCAGGGTGATCGCATCGGCTTCGCGCAACACCTGCGCAAAATCCGTGTAACCGGGACGCGGCATCGCGACGCCCTTGTGTTCGGCACGCAATACGCGCATGCCGAAAGCCTCCGCCAGACGGGCGACGCCATTGCCGAGGCTGCCGCTGCCGATCAGGCCGAGCGTGGTGCCGTACAGGTCGCGGATGGGATGATCAAACAGGCAGAACTGGTCGGACTGCTGCCAGCGTCCGGCCTGCAGCGACTCGCGCCAGGCGATCAGGTTGCGCGCGAGCGCCAGCAACAGGGCAATTGCATGTTCCGGCACGGTATGGTCCGCGTAGCCGCGAATGTTGGAAACGACGATGCCGCGTCGGCGGCAGGCGTCGAGGTCGACGATGTTGGTGCCGGTGGCGGCGACGGCGACCATTTTCAGGTCTCGCAGCGCGTCGACCGCGGCAGCCGGCAGCGGTGCCTTGTTGACGATGGCGATCGNTGCACCCTGCAGGCGCTCGACCACCTCATCGGGCTTCGTTTTCGCATATTCGACCCAGTCATGGGCGAACGCCGGCCGGCGAACGTCGGCAGTGATCGACTCGCATTCAAGATAGACGATGCGCTCCATCAGATCGCCTGCATCCGGTATGGCGTGCCCGCGGCAGCGGCAATGGCCCCGACGTCGGCACCCAGCGCGGCATTGCCGCAATAGACGAGGCGGTCGATTCCGGCCGCGCAAAGTCCCTCGATCGCCGCGCTGTCGCCCTGCATCAGGTTGAGGACACCGGCGGGCCATTCCGTTCGCGCCGACAGTTCACACAGCGCAAAGGCGGCCGATGGCGCCCGTGGGCTCGGCTTGACGACCGCCGTCGCCCCCGCGCGCAGCGCCGGCGCCGCGGCTTCGGCGAATCCCGCCAGCGGCCGCGTGGCGTCGACGACGATGGCGACGATGCCGGCCTCGCCGACATCGCCCCCGCGCAGCGCCGCCAGCGCCGCCTCCACTTCGGCCAGCGCGCGGTCTTCGGCGAACCCGGTCTCCGCCCGCAGCAGCTTGGCGAAGTGCCCGCTATAGCGATCCAGAGCGACGGCCAGAGCCGCGAGCGCAGCCTGGCGCGCCGGCACCGTCAGCGCCGCCCAGCCAGGCTGCGCATTCCGCGCCGACGCCACCGCTTCGGCCGCCTCGGCCGCACCGCACAGCGGCACGCGGTAGAGGGCCTCGCCGGTCGAGGGATCGACGACATCGTGGAAGCGGTCGCTGACGGTCAGGAAGGCGTGGCCTCTGATCCATAGCGGGATGGCCTTGGGGCCTTCGGGTGAAAATTCCATGTTCAGACTCTCTTTTCTGCTGCGCGAAGTTCGTGAAGGATCCACCCCGGCGGCGCCCGCACGTCGCGAGCCACGGCCCGTCCGGGTGCCGGATCGATCGACCGGATCAGCCCCGGCCGGCGTCCATGACGCGCGGCAAGTCCCGCGCCAAACACGTTAGGGGCGGACGAGGGCCATCGCGGATCGAGCAGGGAGGTCACGAACAGGGCCAAGCACATGCTAATATTGCGGCGCACAAAGGGGGAAGTAGCCAATGCTACTGAAACCGCACCAATAAAGGAATCCAGTTGTCCGAATCTGCCCGCGGGTCCGCCAAGGCGGCCGGCCCGATCCAGGTGATCGAGCGCATGATGACGCTCCTCGATGCCCTTGCGGCGACGCCGGAAGCGGCAAGCCTCAAGCATCTGGCCAGCGCTACCGGATTGCACCCGTCCACGGCCCACCGGATACTCGCGGCGATGACCACCGCGCGCTTCGTCGAACGGCAGGAAGCGGGCACCTATCGCCTCGGCATCCGCCTGCTCGAACTCGGCAACATCGTCAAGTCGCGGATCAGCGTGCGCGAAGTCGCCCTGCCTTTCATGCAGGAACTGCACGAAGCCATCGGCGAGGCGATCAACCTCGGCGCTCGCCACGAAGACGAGATCGTNCACATCGAGCGCACATCCTCGGGACGCGCCCTGGTGCGCGTNCAGTACCTGGTCGGCGGGCGCGCGCCGCTACACCTGACCTCGCTCGGCAAACTATTCCTTGCCGCCGATTCCCCGCAGCAGGTTCGCGATTATGCGCGGCGCACCGGCCTGCCCGGCAAGACGCCGCACTCGTTGACCACATTGGCGGCCCTGGAACGGGAGCTGGACAAGGTTCGCCGCCACGGTATCGCCTACGACGACGAGGAGGCGGAAAGCGGCCTCAAGTGCGTCGCTGCGCCGATCCACGACGAAGAGGGACATGTCGTCGCGGCACTCTCGGTTTCCGCGCCGGCAGACCGCCACGACGCCGGGTGGGGCGCGCAGGTGCGAAAGACCGCCGACGCGGTGTCGCGCGCCCTCGGTTACACCGGCACAAGAAAATGAGGCTACCCGCAGGCAGCCTCCCTGATTCCCCGAACGGAAACTGATCAGACCGGACGCCGTTCCGGCGTCAGGCTCGCGCTCTCCATCCAGCGCTTGATCCGGTTGGCATCACCGACCCGCGTCATCTTGCCCGCAGAATCGAGCAGGACGATGACGACCGGCTTGTCGGCCACCCGCGCCTGCATGACCAGGCAGCGGCCGGCTTCGGAAATGTAGCCGGTCTTCGAGACACCGATTTCCCAGTTGTCGCTGCGCACCAGCGCATTCGTGTTATGGAATTCGCGGATGTGGCCATTGAGCTCGACACGCGCACCGCCTGTCGTCGAGAAGCTGCGGATTTCCGGGTAGCGCGCGGCGGCGGCCACCATCCGCGCCAGATCGTGCGCGGTGGAAACATTGTTGCTCGACAGGCCGGTCGGTTCCTCGAAGCGGGAACTGAGCATGCCCAGCGCCTGCGCTTTCCGGTTCATGGCCCTGACGAACGCGGGCATACCACCCGGATAATGACGACCGAGCGAACTCGCCGCGCGGTTCTCCGAGGACATCAACGCCAGCAGCATGGCCGTCTCGCGCGTCATCGCCGTGCCAACCGGAATCCGCGACCGGGTTCCCTTGAGGCCGTCGACATCATCGTCGCCGATCGTGATGACCTCGTTCATGTCGAGTTTGGCGTCGAGAACGACCATCGCGGTCATCAGCTTGGAGATCGAGGCGATCGGCACGACGGCGCCTGACTGCTTCTCGATGATCGTCTGCCCGGTCTCCTGATCGATGACCAGCGCCGAGGCCGAGTAGAGCGCAAGGTGGCTTGGATCGACGTCAGCCATGCTGACCTTGCGCAGTGACTTCTTCCCTCCGGCCTGGCCGTTGCTGGCCTGCCTGGCGACTGTCTTCTGGGGGCGACNACTGGCAGATTTGTTCTTCGCTCCGGCTTGGCCGTTGCCGGCCTGCCTGGTGACTGACTTCTGGGCGGCGACGCTGGCGGATTTCTTCGGCGCATTGGTCGCAACCGGCTTCCCGGCCGGCGCTGCTGCCGTTTTCGCAGCCTTGGTCGCGCCCGCGCTCGCTTTGGATTCGGTCTTCCTGGCTGCCGACTGCGTTTTTTCGTGTCGGTTGCCGCATTGGCCTGGCCACCCAGGCCGAGACCGAGCAAGGCCCCGACCAGCACCGCCAACTTGAATACCTGTTTCATCTGCCACCTCCAGCCTGTACCGGGAGAATTCTATCCCAGTTTAGCAAACGAGATGCAAAAATCAACAAAAAGAGACAGATAGCGTAATAACCTCAGACGAATTGTCACGCTGCGTTGACAACCGTCAGCGCCGTCATGTTGACAATGCGGCGCACAGTCGCCGTCGGCGTCAGGATGTTTACCGGGCGGGCGGCGCCGAGCAGGACGGGCCCGACGGTCAGGTTGTCGCCTGCCGCCACCTTGAGCAGGTTGAACGCGATGTTGGCGGCGTCGAGCGTCGGCATGACCAGCAGATTGGCCTGCCCCTTTAGCCGCGAATTGGGGAAGGCGGCGAGGCGGATCTGCTCGTCGAGCGCGGCATCGCCATGCATTTCGCCTTCCACCTCCAGCGCGGGCGCGCGCTGGTTGAGCAACGCCAGCGTCTGCCGCATCTTGACGGCGGTCGGCGTGTCTTCGGTGCCAAAGGTCGAATGCGAGAGTAGCGCCACCTTCGGCCGCATGCCGAAATTGCGGATTTCAGCGGCGGCGAGAAGCGTCATGTCAGCCAGCTGTTCGGCGCTCGGATCGTAATTGACGTAGGTATCGGCGATGAAGACCGTGCGCTCCGGCAGCATCAGCAGGTTCATCGTGTAGTAACGATCCAGCCCCGGCTGGGTGCCGATCACATTCTGCACGTATTGGCGATGTGTCTCATGACGCCCGAAGGTGCCGCAGATCAGGCCGTCGGCATAGCCGAGGCGAACCATCAGCGCGCCGTAGAGCGTGGCACGCCGCTGGATTTCGCGGCGCGCATAATCGGGCGAGACGCCCCTGCGCTCCATGAGCTGGTGGTAGGTGGTCCAGAATTCCTTGAAATGTTCATCGAAGAACGGGCAGTCGTCCGCATAGATGACTTCGTAATCGACGCCTTCGCGAATCCGCAGCCCGGCGGCCTCGATGCTGCGGCTGATTTCGGCCGGGCGGCCGATCAGCACCGGACGGGCGATGCCCTCGTCGCAGACGACCTGCACCGCGTGCAGCACGCGGCTGTCCTCGCCCTCGGCAAAGACGATGCGCCTCGGGGCCGCCTTGGCCCGTGAGAACACCGGCTTCATGATCATGCCGGATTGGACAAATTCGTTGAGACCCTGGACATAGGCATCCCAGTCCCTGACCGGCCGGGTGGCGACCCCGGAGTCAATGCCGGCCCTGGCCACAGCCGGCGCGATCTTGACGATCAGGCGCGGGTCGAAGGGTTTCGGGATCAGGTATTCCGGACCGAAACCCGTGACCTTCTCGCCATAGGCCGCGGCGACGACGTCCGACTGCTCGGCGCGCGCCAGTTCGGCGATGGCCTTGACGGCGGCCATTTTCATCTCCTCCGTTATGGTCGTTGCACCGACATCGAGCGCCCCTCGGAAGATGAACGGGAAGCACAACACATTGTTGACCTGGTTCGGGTAATCGGAGCGGCCGGTGCATATGATGGCGTCGTCGCGCACGCCCCTGACCAACTCCGGGAGGATTTCCGGGGTCGGATTGGCGAGGGCCATGATCAGCGGCCGGTCAGCCATCGTGGCGACCATTTCGGGCTTCAGCACGCCGCCGGCAGAGAGGCCGACGAACACGTCGGCGCCGGCGATCACCTCGCCCAGGGTCCGCGCATCGGTCTGCTTCGCGTAGCGCGCCTTGATTTCGTCCATGTCCTCGACCCGTCCTTCATGGACCAGGCCCTTGATGTCGGTCAGCCAGATGTTCTCGACCGGCGCGCCGAGCAGGACCAGCAGGTCGATGCAGGCGAGCGCCGCGGCGCCGGCGCCCGAGGTGACGATCTTTACCGTCGTGATGTCCTTGCCGATCAGGTGCAGCGCATTCAGTACCGCCGCGCCGACGACGATCGCCGTGCCGTGCTGGTCATCGTGGAAGACGGGGATCTTCATCCGCTCGCGCAGCTTGCGCTCGATGTAGAAGCACTCGGGCGCCTTGATGTCCTCGAGATTGATGCCGCCGAAGGTCGGCTCGAGCGAGGCGATGGTTTCGATGAGCCTGTCGGGATCGCGCTCGTCGATCTCCAGATCGAAGACATCGATGTTCGCGAACTTCTTGAACAGGACGCCCTTGCCTTCCATGACCGGCTTCGCGGCAAGCGGGCCGATCGGCCCGAGGCCGAGCACGGCCGTGCCGTTGGTGATGACGCCGACCAGATTGGCGCGCGCAGTCAGTGTGCTCGCTTCAGCCGGATTGGCGACGATCTCTTCGCAGGCGAAGGCAACCCNCGGTGAATACGCCATCGACAGATCGTACTGATTGGTCAGCTGCTTGATCGGCGTGACCGAGATCTTGCCAGGCTTGGGCTGGCGGTGATAGTGGAGCGCTGTCTCGCGCAACTGCCTGGGTTCCATGTTCACCTCCGTTTCGTATAGTGAAACGATTTTTTGAATAGTGCAACATTGTATCATGCCCGGCACCGCTGCCAACCTGCGGACATCACTTAGCGGCTAAACGCTGGTGGCTTTTTGTCCTTGCTCTGGCATAATGAAATCGTTTCCAGCCGACGGCACTTCGCCGCTTTGATTCTTGCTGGCATCTCCCGGCGACTGGCGTTAAACCCTGATGTTTCAGTAACTTGGAGAGATATAGCCATGTCCGCACCCCTGAATGCACCCGACTACGTCAAACACGAAGGCCTGAAGAAATGGGTTGCCGAAATTGCCGCGCTGACCCAGCCCGAGCGTATCTACTGGGCTGACGGCTCGCAAGCCGAATATGACCGCTTGTGCGGCGAAATGGTGGAAGCCGGGACTTTCATCAAGCTGAACGAGGCCAAGCGTCCGAATTCCTTCCTGGCATTCTCCGACCCGTCGGACGTGGCGCGCGTCGAAGACCGCACCTACATCTGCTCGGAGAACAAGGAAGATGCCGGGCCGACCAACAACTGGGAAGAGCCCGCCAAGATGCGCGAGACCCTCAATGGCCTGTTCAAGGGCTGCATGAAGGGGCGCACCATGTATGTCATCCCGTTCAGCATGGGTCCCCTCGGCTCGCCGATCGCCCACATCGGCGTCGAGATTTCCGACTCCGCCTACGTCGTGGTCAACATGCGCACGATGACCCGGATGGGCAAGGCCGTATTCGACGTGCTCGGCACGGATGGCGAATTCGTTCCCTGCGTGCATACCGTCGGCGCCCCGCTCGAACCGGGCCAGAAGGACGTCAAGTGGCCGTGCAACCCGACCGTCAAGTACATCGTGCATTACCCGGAAACCCGCGAAATCTGGTCCTACGGCTCCGGCTACGGCGGCAACGCCCTGCTCGGCAAGAAGTGCTTTGCGCTGCGCATCGCGTCGAACATGGCGCGCGACCAGGGCTGGCTCGCGGAACACATGCTGATCCTCGGCGTTGAATCGCCGCAGGGCGAAAAGACCTATGTCGCAGCCGCCTTCCCGTCGGCTTGCGGCAAGACCAACTTCGCCATGCTGATTCCACCCAAATCGCTCGACGGCTGGAAGATCACCACGATCGGCGACGATATCGCCTGGATCAAGCCGCGCGTCGATAAGGATGGCGTCACCCGCTTCTACGCGATCAACCCGGAAGCAGGCTTCTTCGGCGTCGCTCCGGGCACGTCCGAGAAGACCAACTTCAATGCCCTGGCCACGCTCAAGGAAAACGTCATCTTCACCAACGTTGCGCTGACCGACGACGGTGATGTCTGGTGGGAAGGCCTGACCAAGGAAGCCCCGGCGCACCTGATCGACTGGCAGGGCAACGACTGGACGCCGGAAGACGGCAAGGCGGGCAAGAAGGCCGCTCACCCGAACTCGCGTTTCACCGCCCCGGCCAACCAGTGCCCGTCCGTTGACGAAGCGTGGGAAGACCCGGCTGGCGTGCCGATTTCCGCTTTCATCTTCGGCGGCCGGCGCGCCACCACCGTGCCCCTGGTTTATCAGGCGTTCAACTGGAACTACGGCGTCTATATGGCCGCCACGCTCGGCTCCGAAACCACCGCTGCCGCCTTCGGTCAGCAGGGCGTTGTCCGGCGCGACCCGTTCGCCATGCTGCCGTTCTGCGGCTACCACATGGGCGACTACTTCAACCACTGGCTGCGCATGGGCAAGGCCGTCGATGCAACGCCGAAGATCTTCTGCGTAAACTGGTTCCGCCTCAACGACGATGGCGAATTCATGTGGCCGGGTTTCGGCGACAACATGCGCGTCCTCAAGTGGATCGTCCAGCGTTGCCGGGGCACCATCGCCGCCAAGGAGACCGTGCTCGGCTGGATGCCGAGGTTCGAGGATATCGACTGGACCGGCCTCGACGTAAACAAGGCGGATTTTGAAGCGCTCAGCCAGATTGATCCCGACGCCTGGAAGGCCGAACTGGCCGGCCACAAGGAGTGGTTCGACAAGATGGGTGACAAGATGCCGCGCGAACTGGTTCTCAAGCGCGAGCTGTTCGAAATGGGCATTTTCAAGGAAGCCGCCTGATCCTCACCAACCGGCCATGAAGGAACGGCCACCTGCGGGTGGCCGTTTATTTTGAGATCCCCCAATGTACCGCCCCGCCCGGCGCCTCGCCGACATCTCGCCCTTCCACGTCGTCGAACTCCTGACCCGGGCCCGCCAGCTCGAGGCGGAGGGCCGTGACATCATCCACATGGAAGTGGGCGAGCCGGACTTTCCGACGCCGGAGCCGATCACGGCGGCTGCGGTCGACGCGATCAAGCAGGGCAAAACGCTGTACACCCAGGCGCTCGGCCTGCCCGAACTGCGCGAGGAAATCGCGGCCTTCTACCGCACGCGCTACGGCGTCGCTGTCCCGGCCACGCGCATCGCGGTGACCGCCGGTGCCTCGGGGGCACTCAACCTCGCCTTCGCCTGCCTTGCCGACCCGGGCAGTCACTGGCTGCTGGCCGACCCCGGCTACCCGTGCAACCGCCACATCTTGCGGGCTTACGAAGGTCGACCGCAGAACATTCCGGTCGGACCCGACACGAATTTCCAGCCGAACCCGGAACTGCTGCACCAGCACTGGAGCGCCACGACCGCCGGGCTGCTGGTCGCCTCACCGGCCAACCCGACCGGCACCCTGCTGACGCTGCCCGAAATCGCCGCACTGGCCGACGTCTGCCGCGGGTTGCAGGGGCATTTCCTGGTCGACGAGATCTATCACGGCCTGACCTACGAAACCGATGCTCCAACGGCCTGTGCCGCCGGCGACGACGTCTGGGTCATCAACAGTTTTTCCAAGTATTTCCAGATGACCGGCTGGCGCCTGGGCTGGATGGTCGTTCCCGAGCCCTACGTGCGCGAAGTCGAAAAACTGGCCCAGAATCTCGTTCTTTGCCCGTCGACGCCGGCCCAGCACGCGGCGCTGGCGGCCTTCGCGCCCGATACCATCGCCATCCTCGAAATGCGGCGCGGCGAGTTCAGGAAGCGCCGGGATTTTCTGGCACCGGCGCTGGAAAGTGTCGGCTTCCGGATTACGGCGCGCCCTCAGGGCGCCTTCTACCTCTACTGCGATTGCTCGGCATTGTGCGACGACAGCTTCGGGCTGGCCCGCGACCTCCTCGAAACGATCGGCGTGGCGGCGACGCCGGGGATCGATTTCGGCAGCAATGCGCCGGAAAAGCACATCCGCTTTGCCTACACGACCAGTATCGACCGGTTGGCCGAGGCCGTCGACCGCCTACGCCGCCACTTCGCCCGGTAATTCGAGCATCGGGTAGCGTTCCGCAGCGCGGCCCAGTCGAAGCACGGCCCCGGGTCGGTCTTCCGCCCCGGGGCGACATGGCAGTGACCGGCGACAGCGGAAATCGGATAGCGCTCGCGCAGTGCATCGAACAGGCTCCACAAGGCCGCGTATTGCGCCGCAGTGAACGGGCAGCGGTCACTCCCTTCGAGTTCGATGCCCACGGAGAAGTCATTGCAGTTCCCGCGCCCGCACCACTGCGAATCACCGGCGTGCCAGGCTCGCCGGTCGCAGGCGACGAACTGGATGACCCGCCCGTCGCGCCGGACGTAGAAGTGCGCCGAAACCTGCGCTTGGGCAATGGTCGCGAAATACGGATGTGCCTGCGGGTCGAGCCGGTTGCTGAAGAACCTCTCGACCCAGTCGCCGCCGAACTCGTCGGGTGGCAGACTGATGCTGTGAACCACGACCAGAGAAACCGCTTCATCGCGCGGCCGCTCACCAAAGTTCGGCGACGGGAGCCAGTCGACGCCTTTCAGCCAGCCATCATCCTGCCAGCCGCTCATTCGATACCCAGGCGTTCCAGGCGGTAGCGCAGCGAACGGAAGGTAACGCCGAGCAGCCGCGCCGCCGCCGTGCGATTCCCCTCGGTCTTCTGCAAGGCCTCGAGGATCGCCTGCCGCTCCAGCCGGTTGAGGTAGTCATCGAGCGTCTCGCTGCCGCGCCCCGGCGTCTCGCCCCNCATTTCATCGGGCGCCAGTCGCAGGTCCGCGGTTTCGATCGTGTCGCCCGAGCAAAGCGCCGTTGCCCGCTCCAGCACGTTCTCCAGCTCGCGCACGTTGCCGGGAAACGGATAGTCGCCCAGTGCCCGCAGGGCGGCAGCGGAGATCCGCGGAGCCGTGCCGCCACACAGCTTCTTCAGCAGCGAGTCGACGAGCGCCGGTATGTCTTCCACCCGTTCGCGCAGCGAAGGCATGCGCAGTTCGATGACGTTCAGCCGGTAGTAGAGATCCTGCCTGAATGTTCCCCTCTCGACCCCGTCGCGCAGGCTCCGATGCGTCGCGCAGATGATGCGCACATCGACCGGTTCCTCGGTCGCCGCGCCGACCTTGCGCACCCGCTTTTCCTGAATCGCCCGCAGCAGCTTGACCTGCATGGCCAGCGGCAGATCGGCGACCTCGTCGAGGAACAGCGTCCCGCCGCTTGCCGCCTGGAAGAAGCCGTCGCGATCGCTGTCGGCACCGGTAAAGGCGCCCTTGCGGTAACCGAAGAATTCGCTCTCCATCAGGTTTTCCGGGATGGCGCCGCAGTTGACCGGAACGAAGGGGCCACCACTGCGGGCACTGCGGGTGTGGATCAGGCGGGCTGCCAGTTCCTTGCCGCTGCCCGATTCCCCGGTGACGTAGATCGGCGCCTGGCTGCGCGCCAGTTTCTCGATCAACGTCCGTACCTGCTGCATGGCGGACGATTCGCCGGTCAGCGACTGCAGGGGACCCTCCCGGCTTTCCCCATCCGACACGCGCAGCGCCGACTTGACCAGGGCGCGCAACTGTTCAAGACCGACCGGCTTGGCCAGATAGTCGAAGGCGCCGGCCTTGAGGGCCGCCACTGCATTCTCGGTGCTGCCGAAGGCGGTGATCACGGCCACCGGCATCTGCGCATTATGTTCGGTGACATAGCGGACGACGTCGAGCCCATTGCCGTCGGGCAACCGCATGTCGGTCAGGCACAACTGGAAATCACCCTCGGCAAGACATGCCAGAGCCTCGCCGACCGTGCCGACGCAGGCCGCCGCCAGTCCCATCCGCGACAGGGTGAGATCGATCAGTTCGCGGATATCGGGCTCGTCGTCAATGACGAGAACCCGGCTCAATTCCCCACGGGGGCGCCTTTCGCTTCGGGCAACAGACATGTGTCGCTTCTCCCAACAATGATGAAATGCCCATGACCGGGATCGGAAGCCAGGTCGAGCGTAGCTCCGTTCGCCGTGCACAACTCACGGGCAATGAAGAGGCCGAGACCCGTGCCGAGATGATGGGTGGTGAAGAACGGCTCGAAAATTTGTGCCCTCACTTCGTCCGGCACCCCGCCGCCATCGTCGATGACATGCAGTTCGGCAACGCCCGCACCGGCGCTTGCCCGCAGGCGAACGCTGCCGGGACCACCACTGGCATGGCGCACGGCATTGGCGAGCAGGTTCCACACGATCTGGTGCAGGTGTGTCCGGTCGAAGCAGAGGACAGGTTCGCCTTCCGTTTCAAGGGTGATGATGCCCGGGGCGATACTCTGCACACCTTCGAAACTCTCGACGAAATGGGTGCAGAAGTGCTCCAGAAGCAACGTTTCGGCCTGCATGCGGTCGCGCCTGCCAAGTTCGAGGACGTCCGCGACGATCCGGTCGAGGCGCGCCACATTGTCGGCCACGATCTTGAGCAGACGCTCCTGCATAGCCCCGCGTCTTTCCTCACGCAGCAACTCGCCGGCGTGGCCAATGGCCGACAAGGGATTGCGGATTTCATGGGCGATGCTTGCGGTCAACCGTCCGAGTGCCGCCAGTTTCAACTGCTGGGCGCGCTCCTGGACACGCCCGAGGTCCTCGAGAAAAACGAGCACTTCTCCCGCACTGCTGTTCGTCTGCTCGAAGCGGGCGCGCAGTTCGCCCCCGCCGGCGCATTGAATTCGGTGATCGCTACCGCCGGCGATGCTTTCCAGTTCGCCAGCGCGACCGCCAGCGGCGGGCAGTAGCCCGTGAGGTCCGCGCCGGGGGCAGGGGCCGCGCCGAGCATTTCCGCCACCATCGGGTTGTACCGCTCGATACGTCCGGAACTGGCAACGACCATGACCCCATCCTGCATCCGCTCGATGACGCGCTGGCTGATCCTGCTCTGGTTCTCCAGGCTGATGCCGCGCTGTCGGGCAAGTTCCTCGTTGGCCATCACGCGCTGCCCGAGGAGACGCGAGAGTATCGCCGTGGCAAAGAAACCCGCCGAAAGCAGGCCGGCCTGGACGATGGTTGCCGCTTCGAGCCCGCGCACCAGCACAACGACAACCTGCCCGCCCAACGTCACCAGCGTTGCCAGCGCGGCGTAGAAAAGTACTAGGCGACCACGCCCGACCAGACTGGCGGTCGCCAGCGAGACCAGCAGCAAGGTGCCGATGCCGCTGGCGACCCCGCCGCCGGCGAACATCAGCAGACCCAGCGCCAAGACGTCGGCCAGGACCTGGGATGAAAGCTGGAAGTTGAAACGATGCCGCCAGTAGATCGACGCCAAGAAGCCCGCGGCTACAACCAGCAGGTAAACTACCGTGGCTGGCAGGAACAGGGCGTTATCGCCAACATGGAGCACGGAAATCCAGCCCTGCGGCCACAGGGCGGCGAGCAGCGCGAGGCAGGCGAGAATCAGGCGATAGAGGTTGAAGTACTGGAAGGGACGCCAACTGGCCTCCCAGGATGTCGCCAGCCAGTCAGTCATCGGTCGCTGGCTGATTTGCGGCCAGTCGATGCGCTTCGCAGCAGTAATGAGCGCCGTTTGCCGCGATGCTGTCGCTCTGCGGCAGATGGACGCCGCATTGTGCGCAGACGACCATCAACTCGGGGTCCGGTCCACCCTTGGCGGCCTTGGCGCCGGACGTTGGGCGCGCTTTTTCCAGACCCACCAGATCACGGCGACTAGAGCAATGAGCAGGAGGTATTTCATCATGGAAGACCCTGAATCTATCGACGCAAACCGCGGCAAGCAGCATGGTCTGTCCGGGGAATTCAACCCCGGGACGCCTGTGCCCAGAACGCCACCTGGCACCCAATTTCTGCCGCTACCGGACCAAAGAACGCCAATAAATCAGCAGGTTATTCTGCAACAAAACCACAGATCGCGCAAGGAAAAGCGTCATTGCCGCCCCCGGAACCCTTTTTCAGCGCCCCAGGAAGCATGACCAAGGCATCCCCACGCAGCCTTTCGCCCCGCCGATGCGGATGCACGATCGCGCCAGGCCCCGCGACAACGAAGCCACCACCAGAGCCTGAGTCGCCGAACAGCGCAGTCACGAATTCCCGGCGCCTCTTTCTATCAGTTCGATCCGGTAGCCGTCTGGGTCTTCGACGAAGGCGATGACGGTCTTCCCATGCTTCATCGGTCCGGCTTCGCGCACCACCTTGCCGCCGCGCTCGCGGATGGCAGCGCAGGCGGCTGCGGCGTCGGGCACGGCGAGGGCGACATGCCCGTAACCGTTGCCGAGATCATAGGCCGCGGTATCCCAGTTGTGCGTAAGTTCGAGCACGGCGCCCTCGCTTTCCGGGCCGTAGCCGACGAAGGCCAGCGTGAATCGCCCTTCCGGGTAGTCGCTGCGCCGCAGCAGTTGCATGCCGAGGACGCCGGTGTAGAAGGCAAGCGAACGGTCGAGATCGCCGACGCGGATCATGGTGTGCAGGATTCGCATGCAGTATTTCCCTGTTTTCTAGATTTGCGGAATCTGGCGCGCGAGCTGGCGCAGCTCGCGCCGGCGCGCCTGCCAGTCGGGGCAGAGTTGCTGAACCACGGACCAAAAACCCGGGCAGTGGTTCATTTCCTTGAGGTGCGCCAGTTCGTGGGCGACGACGTAGTCGACGACCGCCAGCGGCATCAGGATCAGGCGCCAGTTCAGCGAAATGCGGCCGTGATGGCTGCAACTGCCCCAGCGCGTGCGTGCCGCCGAAAGGCGCAGCGGCGGCGCTGCAACGCCCAGTTGCGCTGCGTAATGGGCCAGCCGCTCGGCGAAGACGCTACGAGCCTTGTCGCGCAGCGCCTTCTCCAGGACCACCCGGGCTGCGACCGCCGGCGGCACGAACAAGTGCAGCCTGGAGTCGCTGAACAGCCAGTGCTGGCGGCTGCCGGGGTGACGGTCACGGTCAACGCTTCGCCCAGGGCAATTATGACTGTGCCGTCGCTTACAACCAGCCGTTCCGCCGCGGGGCGGCTCCGCCAGTCGGCGAGTTTGTCGAGGACCCATTGCCCATGCTCGCGAATCAGGGACTCGATATCGCCGAGCCGCGCCTGTAGCGGCGCGCCGACACGCAGGCCACGCTGGTCGATGGCGAGGCCGATGGTGCGCCGCCGGCTGCGCCGCAGATGATAGCAGACGGCCTGCCCGGCAAGCGCGATGCGGCGCGGAGCTTCAGCCGGCGCTGCTCTTGGCATCCGGGTAGCGGTGCGGGGAAATGCGGCGCATCTCGCCTTCGATCCAGTTCTCGACGCGCTGGTTGACTTCCGCCTCGGTCATCCCCGTCGCGTCGAAGGCCGGGCCGATGCTGATGGTCACGGTGCCGGGTCTCTTGATGAAGGCCTGGCGCGGCCAGAGTTCGCCCGAATTATGGGCGATCGGGACCACCTTGCAACCGACCTGGGTCGCCAGGTAGGCGCCGCCAGCCTTGTAGCGCCGCGTCTCGCCGGGCGCCACGCGCGTTCCTTCCGGGAAAATGATGACGTAGAAGCCTTTCTTGAGCCGCTCGCGCCCCTGCTCGACGACCAGGTCGAGCGCCTGCTTGCCGGCCGCGCGGTCGATCGAGATCATCTTCATTGCCCCCAGACCCCAGCCGATCAGCGGCACGCGCAGCAGCTCCTTCTTGAGCACGAAGACGCAGTAGGCGCCCCGCGGCACGTAATCCTGGATGGTCATCGTCTCCCAGGCCGACTGGTGCTTCGAAAGGATCACGCAAGGTTCCCGCGGCATGTTCTCGAGGCCGACCACCTTCGGGCGGATGCCGAGCAGGTTCTCGACGCCCCACTGGATGCCGAGGCGCCAAACCCTGCCCAGGTGATAACCCCAGAGGCCGCGCAGCACGATGGCGGCAACGATCAACAGGGNGGCGATCAGCAGGGTCCACAACCCGCCCCAGATGGCGAAGAGCAGCGAACGGACGATATTCATTTCTTCTTCGCCGCCAGAATCCAGTCAACCGCCGCCGCGAGGTCGTCGAAGACCTCGGTTCCTTCGGGAAGACCGCCCTCGGCCAGCGTCAACGGACCCTTCCCGGTACGCACCAGGATCGGCAGGCAGCCCGCCACAGCAGAGGCCTGGAGGTCGCGCAGCGAATCGCCGATCGACGGGACACCCTCGAGATCGACATTCATGGTCTCGGCAATCCGCTTGAACATCCCGGGTTTGGGTTTGCGGCATGCACATGCCGAATCGGCCGTATGCGGGCAATAGAAGATGGCATCGATGCGGCCGCCGGCGGCGAACAGCGCCTTGTGCATCTTTTCATGGATGGTGTTCAGGGCGTCCATGTCCAGCAGGCTGCGCCCGATGCCCGACTGGTTGGTCGCGATGACGACGCGATAACCGTTCTGGTTCAGCCGCGCGATGGCCTGCAGGCTGCCGGGGATGGGTTTCCATTCCGCCGGGGACTTGATGAACTGTGCCGAATCGAAATTGATGACGCCGTCGCGATCGAGAATGACGAGTTTCATGGCCTGGCCTTTCCGGCGTTAGGCGGACAGCTTCGAAATATCGGCCACCCGATTCATCGCGCGGTGCAGCTTGGCGAGCAGCCCAAGGCGGTTGGCGCGCAGGGCCGGATCGTCGGCATTGACCATGACGCGGTCGAAGAAGGCGTCGACCGGGGCGCGCAGCGCGGCCAGCGCCTGCAGCGATTCGGCGTAGTCGCCGGTTGCGAAGGCGGCATCGGCGCGGGGAACGACGTCGACCAGGGCATCGCTCAGCGCGATCTCGGCGCCTTCCCTGAGCAATGCGCCGTCGACCACGGCTTCGACCGCGTTCTCGACCTTCTTCAGGATGTTGCCGACCCGCTTGTTGGCGGCGGCAAGAGCCGCGGATTCGGGCAGGGCGGCAAAGGCACGGACGGCAACCAGGCGCTTGGGAATGTCGCCCAGGCGCTGCGGGCGCTGACTGACCACGGCATCGACCTCCTGCGCGGTAAAGTCCTGCTCGCGCAGGTTGCCGGCGAGGCGCTCGTAGATGAAGTCGGCCAGCGCGGAATCGCTCGGCTTGAAGCCGTCGACCACGGCGAACGCGCTGCCGGCGAGCGCCAGCAGCTGGTCGAGCGGCAGGTCGAGATCGTTCTCGGCGAGCATGCGGATGACGCCCAGCGCGTGCCGGCGCAGCGCGAAGGGATCGCGGTCGCCGGTCGGAATCTGGCCGATGCCGAACATGCCGACCAGCGTTTCCAGCTTGTCGGCGAGCGCGACGATGGTGCCCACCTGGCCGCGCGGCAGCGAGTCGCCGGCGAAGCGCGGCTTGTAGTGGTCCTCGATGGCATCGGCGATATCCGTCGCCAAGCCGTCGTGCAGCGCGTAGTAGCGGCCCATGATGCCCTGCAGTTCCGGGAACTCGCCGACCATGTCGGTCAGCAGGTCGGCCTTGGCCAGCAGGGCGGCCTGTTCGGCCTGCAGCGCGAGGCCCTCGCCGCCGAGTTGCTCGCCGATCGCCTTGGCGATGACGCAGACGCGCTGGACGCGCTCGCCCTGGGTTCCCAGCTTGTTGTGATAGACGACCTTGGCCAGGTTGAGGACACGCGATTCGAGCGTCTTCTTGCGATCCTGGTCGTAGAAGAACTTGGCATCGGCCAGGCGCGGCCGGACGACGCGCTCGTTGCCGCCGATCACGGCCGAAGGATCGTCGGGCCGGATGTTGCTGACGACGAGGAAACTGTTCGTCAGCCGGCCGGCCGTGTCGAGGAGCGGGAAGTACTTCTGGTTGGCCTTCATGGTCAGGATCAGGCACTCCTGCGGCACGGCGAGGAATTCCGCCTCGAACTGGCCGACCAGCACATTCGGGCGCTCGACCAGCGCGGTCACCTCGTCGAGCAGCGCGTCGTCGTCGATCGGCTTCAGGTCATGGCCCGCCTGGATGGCAGCCGCAGCGAGCTGGCGGGCGATCTCGGCGCGGCGTTCGGCGAACGAGGCGATGACCGCACCGTCACGTTTCAGCGTCTCGGCGTAGCTGTCGGCATCGGCAAGGACGACCGGATCGACTGCCGCTTCGAAGCGGTGACCTCGCGTTTCGCGGCCCGCGCCCAGGCCGAGGATGGAGACCGGGACGACATCGGCGCCGTGCAGCGCCACAAGCCTGTGCGCCGGACGGACGAAATTTACGCTGTTCCAGCCATCCTGCAACTGGTAGCTCATCACCTTGGGGATCGGCAATCCGCTGAGCGCCGCCTCGAGGGACTTCTGCAGGCCCTCGGCCAGTGCCGCTCCCTTGGCCAGGCTATCGTGGAACAGCACCTCGGTCTTGCCGTCGTGCTCGCGGCGCAGGGCCGGGACGACCGAGGCGTCGGCACCGAGCGCCGCCAGCTTCTTGAGCAGCGCCGGCGTCGCGTTGCCGTTGGCATCGAGCCCGACGGCGACCGGCATCAGCTTGTGCATAACCGGCTTGTCGGCTGCGACATCGGCGACATCGGTGATATGGGCAGCCAGACGGCGCGGCGAGGCGTAGGCCGTGACTGCCGCGGTCGACGGTGCCAGACCGGCATTTTTCAGGGCGCTGCCAAGGGTCTGGGCAAAGGCTTCACCCAGCTTCTTCAGCGCCTTCGGGGGCAGTTCTTCAACGANAGAGTTCGACGAGCAGGTTCTTGGACGACATGATCAGGCCGCCTTCCTTTCGATCTGGGCGAGAACTTCGCTGGCCCATTTCTCTGGCGCCATCGGGAAGCCTAGGCGCGCCCGGCTCTCCAGGTAACTCTGGGCGACGGCACGCGCCAGGTTGCGGATGCGGCCGATGTACGCGGCACGCTCGGTCACCGAAATGGCGCCGCGGGCGTCGAGCAGGTTGAAGGTATGCGCGGCTTTCAGCACCTGTTCGTAAGCGGGCAGCGCCAGCTGGGCGCCCATCAGGTGCTGCGCCTGCTTCTCGTGGGCGCCGAAGGCGTAAAACAGGAATTCCACGTCGCTGTGCTCGAAATTGTAGGCCGATTGCTCGAACTCGTTCTGGTGATAGACATCGCCGTAGGTCAGGCCTTGCGTCCATGTCAGGTCGAAGACGTTCTCGACGCCCTGCAGGTACATCGCGAGGCGCTCGATGCCATAGGTGATCTCGCCGGTGATCGGCTTGCAGTCGATGCCGCCGACCTGCTGGAAGTAGGTGAACTGCGTCACCTCCATGCCGTTCATCCAGACTTCCCAGCCGAGACCCCAGGCGCCCAGGGTCGGATTCTCCCAGTCGTCCTCGACGAAGCGTACGTCATTCTTCTTGAGGTCGAAACCCAGGGCTTCGAGCGAGCCGAGGTAGAGTTCGAGGATGTTCTCCGGCGCCGGCTTCAGCACCACCTGGTACTGGTAGTAGTGCTGCATGCGGTTCGGGTTCTCGCCATAACGGCCGTCCTTGGGCCGGCGCGATGGCTGCACGTAGGCTGCATTCCACGGTTCGGGGCCGATCGCCCGCAGGAAGGTCGCCGTGTGGCTGGTGCCGGCGCCAACCTCCATGTCGTAGGGCTGCAACAGCGCGCAGCCACGTTCGCCCCAGTACTCCTGCAGGCGCAGGATGACATCCTGAAACGTCGGTGTATTGCTGGTGGTCATCGGACAGGCTCGGAAAGACTGAAGAGCCTGAATTCTACTAGCAATTGGCCTGTTCCGGCAGGCTGCCCTGGCCGGGCCGCGCATTGCCGGCGGTCGCGAAAGGCGATGTCTTCAGCGACACCCTTACCCTGCCGATCGTCGCCGCTAGGGAAACGCTGATCAATTGAGTATTTGGCGTCGGCCGGGAACATTTTGTCGGCATAGCTTGCCATTTGGGTGTTTTTGTGGTCAGGATGCCCGTTTCTGGGCGATTTCTGCCCATCAAGACGCAACTTTCCCGTCGGTCGCCAATAGCCAGCGGCGAGCCAGCATCAGATTGGCCAGGCCGAACAGGGTCAGCAACTGGGCCGTATTCTTGGCCAACCNCCGGTAGCGGGTCTTGCGGTGCTTGAAGAGATTCTTCACGACATGGAAAGGATGCTCGACCTTGGCGCGGACGCTCGCCTTGGCATGCTCAACCTGTGCGACCAGATCACCCAGTGCCGTCCCAGCCAAGGCTTTGACCTTGCTGCGCTTCTCGGCAACCTGCCAAGTCACCGTGGCCTCCGCGCTTTCCGGGCGCTTGTCCANCCCTTGGTAGCCGGCATCGCCAAAGGCTGCTTGCTCTTCCCCGTGCAGCAGGGCCTGGGCCTGCGAAATGTCGCTGACGTTGCCGGCGGTGCCGATCACNNCCGTATGCACCAGTCCGGAATGGGCGTCGACGCCAATGTGGGCCTTCATGCCGAAGTACCACTGATTGCCTTTCTTGCTCTGGTGCATTTCCGGGTCACGCTTGCCTGCCTCGTTCTTCGTCGACGGCGGCGCCGCAATCAGGGTGGCATCGACAATGGTGCCTTCTCGCAACATCAGTCCCTTGACCGCCAGGTGATGGGCGATCGCGTTGAAGATCGATTCGGTCAGTTGATGCTGCTCCAGCAAATGGCGAAAATCCAGCAGGGTCGTGGCATCCGGCGCACTTTCCCGAGACAGATCAACACCCACGAACGAACGGATCGCCTGGCTATCGTAGATCGCGTCTTCGGTCCCTTCGTCCGAGAATCCAAAGCATTGCTGCGCAACGTACATCCTCAGCATGCGCCGCAGCCCGGTCGGCGGACGACCCCGACGGCCCGTCGTCGGGTAATGCGGGGCGATGACCTGTTCCAGGACAAACCACGGCACCACTGCCTCAAGGTCCGCCAGAAAACAATCCCGACGGGTTCGCTTCTTCTTCTGCTCGTATTCCAACTCCGAAAAACTTCGCTGCATCTTCTTCCGTCCGCTTGCCTCAAACAGGCTCCATTGTCTCAAGCACAGTCCGCCTTGGGAATAAATCAGCGTTTCCCTAGACTGAAGTTCCCGCGCCGGCAGGTCGAGATTTCCTTGCTGTTCAGGCGATTTGCCTGAATTTTGGGTTCTGCGTTCTGACTACAGCGAGATCTTTCGCAGAAGTTCAAGTGCGCGTTGTTGCTTGGGATTGGGTGTCGTCAAGATCTCGAAGGTTGGCGGAGTCTCTGCGGCCTGAGGAGTCCGGCAGGTGTTGCGCACGATGGTGGCCAGTTCGCCCATCAAGGTTGCAAAGCTGTGCGCGGGCGAGTCGTCGTCGAGGGTATGGCGAACGACCTTGTCCAACGCAGCTGCGGAGCGGACAGCGGGCGCCACGGGATCGCGGGTCGCCTTCGCCGCCTGGTCGGGATCGGCAAACATCAACTCACGCCACGCTTCGCGCATGTGCCACTCGACGTAGTACGCCAACATGCACAGAAAGATGTGGGAACGCACCCGGTTCGCCAGACGGTGATGAATCGGACGCACCTTGAGATCGACCGTCTTGAGCGAACGGAAGGCACGCTCGACGTTGGCCAGCGACTTGTAGTTGCGTATACAGTCCGTCGCCGCCATCTCTTCGGCCGGCACCGAGGTGCGAATGATGTAGAGCCCGTCGAGTGCCGCCTCAGCGGCGATGCTGTCCGCCTTGCGCCGGAAGACGAAGGCCGCCTCGCCGATCTCCAGTTCAAAATGCTTGGCGACCTTGTACTGATTGACCACCTTGCCCACACGCACGCCGATCGCATCCTTGCCGGCGAGTTTGGCAGCATCCACTCGGGCCTTGATCTTCGCAAGGAGCGCTTCCGTCGCACCCAGCAATTCTTCGCGCTTGTGCGCGCGCAGTCTGGCCAACTGCGGATTGCGGCAGGCCATCAACCGTTCGCCCGGATAGTCCGGTGAGCTCAGTTCGAGCAGATTGCGCTCGTCAAACAACCCGAGCTGAAGCTGTCCCTGCTCGACCAGGGCGCGGATCGAAACGCTCTTGAGTGCCGTAATCCAGCCAATCCCCTCCGTATCGCGCATTTCGTCAATGGCCTTTTGCGAGATCATTCCCCGATCGCCGACCATCACCATGCGTTCGATGCCGAAGTCAGTGCGCAGACGCTGCACTTCCGGCAGAAAGGTCTTGCTGTCCGAGGTATTGCCTTCATGCACCGAGACGGCCACCGGGCAGCCCCGTGCGTCGGTCAGCAAGCCGTAGTTGACCTGCAACATGCTCTGTTTGCCGTCGCGGCTGTAGCCGCGTTTGGCCAGCGGACACGTTGTACCCTCGAAGTAGCTGGAGGAGAGGTCGTAGAGCACCAGACCGCCCGCACTCAAATGACGCGCGGCGAGCTTCTTCTCGATGGCGCCCTGGCGCTGCCGCAGCCAGTCCATCGCCGCGTACAGATCGTCCTCGCTCGCGTCGCTGACTGCGAAGTCCTCGGCCAGTGTCGTCGTGTGCTACCAGCGCGTGGTCGCCAGCTTGGTTTGCGGAGCCGCGATGCGCGAGGCCACCATGGCCAACACCAGATCGCGTTCGCGGCACGGCTTGGCGGCGATCAGCGAAGCCAACCCCAGGCGCTGCATCGCCGTCTGAACGGCCTGCACATGGCCATGCGCGCGCGAACGGGTGATCTCAAAGGACTGGGCAACCGGCACGAAGGTCTCGCCCTGCAAGGAGCGACGGATGATGTCCACCAACTCATCCGGTAGATGCGAAAGATTGCCCAGGGTCTCGTTCTTGACCGTCCCGCCTTCGCGGTAACTGCGGCGCAAGAGATGCGTATGATAGACCCGGTCTTTATACTTACGGGTCGTGGTGACGACGTGGGCGGTTCCACTTCTGGCTGGCATACCGGCAATATATGCTGATAATTGCTGCAATTCAAGTCATTTTAGTGACTACATATTGAAGCAAAATCAAAGCCCTCAGCAGCCCCGCTTGCCAGCAGCAGTGGGCGCTTCCGAGATATGGCATGACTACAAAATCAGGAGAACTTCAGGCTAGACATCGCCGCGCGGCGGCTTAGGTGCCGACCTCTAGTCTTGTTCTTGACCAAAATCAATATAATCAATATGATACAACTCATGTTGCGGTGCAACACCGGTTTGTGCGCGCCAAACGCGGCGCCACACCGCGCCACTGGTGGCTTTTCCTTTGGCGCGCCGGTGTCGTTCCCCTGTAACCGTTCGCTGTCGCAGAGGCCTTGCGGCAGTGGCAACAGTCAAGGAGGTCGCATGTTCGCTACGACCGTTTTTCCGCCCGCCTTTCTGCGGGCTCTGTTTGCCCTTCTTGCCCTGCTTCAGAAGTTCCTGATGGCTGCCGGGATGGTTTTTCTCATCGGCCTGGCCTGCCTGCAAGCCGGCCACTCGGGCCTGATCGAGGGGTTGAAGACCCTGATTCCCGCCACCGAGGTCACCGATGGCGAAGAGGACGCGAGCGACTTCGTGCCGTCCGCCGGCGAATCGCCACCGGTGCTGAGCCCGAGGATGCGCGGAGCCCTCGACTATGTTTCGCGGCGCTATCGCGTGTCGACCGAGGCGCTCGAACCGATCTTCGCCACCGCGCAGGCATCCGGGAAGGAACTGCGCATCGATCCCCTGCTGATCATCGCCGTCATCGGCGTCGAATCCGGGTTCAACCCGTTCTCGCAGAGCGTGGTCGGCGCCAAGGGTCTAATGCAGGTGCTTCCCCGCTACCATATGGACAAGCTGCCTGAGGAAGCCGACCGCTTGGGATTCCTCGATCCGGTGACCAACGTCCGCGTTGGCGCCAAGGTGCTGCACGAGTCGACCCGCCGCTCCGGTGGCGTCGAGTCCGGTCTGCAGCAATTCGGCGGCGCACTCAACGACCCGGAGCGCCGCTATTCGTCCAGGGTGCTCGCCGAAAGGCAGCGCCTGGAACAGGCCGCCCAGCGCTTCCGGGCATGATGCCGGCGCCCTAGCGGCGTCGCGGCTGGCGGCTGAGCAGCACGCAGACGCAGACCAGAAGCAGGAAGGCGAGATTGCCGTAACGTGCATAGGGCGTCATTCCCTGATACGCACGAACCTCCGAACGCAGCACACCCTGCGTAAATGCCGGCAGGATCGCCTCGACCGCGCCGTCGGCGCCGATCACGGCGGTCATGCCGGTGTTGGTCGCGCGCAGCATCGGGCGCCCGGTTTCGACGGCACGCATGCGGGCAATCTGCAGGTGCTGCGGCTGCGCCAGCGAGCGTCCGAACCACGCTGTGTTCGACAGGTTGGCAAGAATTCCGGCCTGCGGCAGCGAGCGGATGATCTCCTCGCCGAAAACATCCTCGTAGCAGATATTGACCGCAAGCTGCTGCCCGGAGACAGCGAGCGGCGCCTGCATTTCCGGCCCGCGCGAGAACGCCGACATAGGAATGCTGGCGAGACGCATGAACCACGAGAAGCCGGGCGGAATGAACTCGCCGAACGGCACCAGGTGTGTCTTGCTGTAGCGCTGGGTTGGCGAGATGCCGAGGCTGACCGCGCTGTTCCAGTAATGTTCGCCGTGACCGGTGATGGTGCCGAAGACGAGATCGCCTCCGTGTCGTTGCGCGGCCGCCCTGAGGAACTCCGCATATTCCGGCGGGAGCTGGTCGAAAAAGGCGGGAACCGCAGTTTCCGGAAGCAGCGTCAGCTGCGCGGGGTTTTCCGCGACCAGGCGCTGGTAGAGACTCAGGGTACGGAGAAAGGCCTCCGGCCGGAACTTCAACTCCTGCGGGATGTTGCCCTGGATCAGCGCCACGCTGATCGGCTCGCCGACGGGCTCGGTCCAACGCAGCTGTTGCAGCCCGAATCCGATGGCCGCGGTGACTGCGAGAAAGGCGAGTCCGGATTTCCAGCGCAAGAGCAGGGCGCCGCACAGCGCCACGAGCAGCGACAGGCCATGCACGCCGAGCAAGGGTGCAAACCCCGCCAGCGGGCTGGGCGGCGCCTGCGAGTAGCCGGCGGCCAGCCACGGGAAGCCGGTGAAAATCCAGCTCCTGACCCAGTCGACCGCAGCAATCAACGCAGCGAAGAACAGCGCCTGGCGCCACTGGCCCACCGGCTGCCAGCGGTTGAAGACCCACCCGGCCAGCGCCGGGAAGACGGCCATCACGGCACAGAACAGGAAGGCGGCGAGCCCGGCCAGCCACCACGGCATGCCGCCGAAGACCGAGAGGCTGACGTNGACCCACGAAACCCCGGTCAGGAAGAAGCCGAGGCCGAAGGCAAGTCCGCTCGACGCCGCCTGGCACGGAGAGTCGCCGCACCGCACCAGGACGAACAACCCCAGCCAGATTAACGGCGCCAGCCAGAACAGGCCGAACGGGGCAAAGCAGAGCACGCCGGCGGCGCCAATCAGCGTCGCCAGACCAAAGCGGAGATACGCCGGCTCAGGCAGTCTTGGCGTCGGCACCGGGCTGTGGCTTGGATGGCGCGGTGACCAGCAGCGTGTACAGGCGCCGACTGTCTGCGCGCAGCACCTGGAAACGGATGCCGTCGACGTCGATGACTTCGTTGCGCTTGGGCACGCGACCGAGGTGGCGCAGGATCAGGCCGCCCACCGTATCGAACTCGGCATCCGGGAAACTGGTGCCGAAAGCCTGGTTGAAATCCGCGATCTCGGTCCGCGTCTTGACGCGCCAGCGACCGGGCGAATCGAGACGGATGTTGTCGTAGGCTTCGTCGAAGTCATACTCATCCTCGATATCGCCGACGATCTGCTCGAGCACATCCTCGATGGTGACCAGCCCGGCCACGCTACCGTATTCATTGACGACGATGGCCATGTGATTGCGCGAGACGCGGAACTCGCGCAGCAGCACGTCGAGGCGCTTGGCTTCGGGAATGAAGACCACCGGCCGCAGCCAGGCGCGAAGATCGAAATCCGCGTCGACGTGGATCCGCAGCAGGTCCTTGGCCAGCATGACCCCCAGCACGTTGTCGCGGTCGCCATCGATCACCGGAAAGCGCGAATGGGCGGTTTCGATGACGACGGGGATGATCCTGGCCATCGGCTCATTAATGTCGACGACTTCCATCAGGGCGCGGGGAACCATGACGTGGCTGACCCGGGTTTCCGAGGCGGCCAGCGCGCCCTCGATGATGGTCAGCGCATCCGCATCCATCAGGTTGCGCTCGTAGGCCGCGCGCAGGATCTCGGCAAGTTGCCCGCGATCTCCGGGAACCCTCAGGAGCATGGCGGTCAAGCGTTCGATCAGGCCGGGTTTGCTATCACTGTCCATGGTGTCTAGGCGGCGTAGGGGTCGGGATAGCCAAGCGCGGCGAGAATCTTGGCCTCCTTCTCTTCCATGGCCTGGGCATCGCCGTCGTTCTCGTGATCCCACCCTTGCAGATGCAGCATACCATGCACCGTCAGGTGCGCGTAATGCGCCGCCAGCGACTTGCCCTGTTCGCTTGCCTCGCGCGCCACCACGGGCGGGCAGATGACCAGGTCGCCCAGCAGCGACGGCTCGGTTTCATAGGGAAAGGAGAGGACGTTGGTCGCGTGATCCTTGCCCCGATATTCGCAGTTGAGCATCCGCCCCTCCTGCTCGTCGACGAGACGGATGGCAACCCGGCCGCCTCCCGTCAACGCCGCCCGCGCCCAGCGCGCGAAATCGGTGCGCGACGGTAAACCTTGTCGCTGGCAGGCATATTGCACCGCGAGGTCAAGGCGTTTNNGCTTGCTTTGGGACTCATAGGCGGCGACGATGCGGGCGACCAGCGGATGGCGGACCACATCTTCCTTCATGAATTCGGTGAAGGCCAGCCCGCGCACGCCCTTCAGAATGTCATGCGCTTCACGCAGGCCGCTCTTCTGGCCCTTGGGCAGGTCGATCTGGGTGAGGTCGCCGGTGACCACGGCCTTGGCGCCGATGCCGATGCGGGTCAGGAACATCTTCATCTGCTCGGGCGTCGTGTTCTGCGCCTCGTCGAGAATGATGAAGGCGTGGTTGAGCGTGCGCCCGCGCATGAAGGCCAGAGGCGCGATCTCTATGGCATGCTTGTCGTGCAGCTTGCTGACGCGGTCGTGGCCCATCAGGTCGTAGAGCGCGTCATAAAGCGGTCGCAGATAGGGGTCGATCTTCTGGGCCAGGTCGCCGGGCAGGAAACCGAGGCGTTCCCCGGCCTCAACGGCAGGCCGGGTCAGGATGATGCGTTCGACCAGGTCACGCTCGAAGGCGTCGACGGCACTGGCCACCGCCAGATAGGTCTTGCCGGTCCCGGCCGGGCCGATGCCGAAGGTGATGTCGTGCTCCTGGATCGCCTTGAGATAGGCCACCTGACGCGGCGTGCGCCCGTGCAGCTCGGCCTTTCGCGTCAGCAGTTGCGGACCATCGACCGGCCCCTCGGCAGCTCGCGCGATGCGCCGCACCGGCGCATTGATCAGCTCGATCAGGCCGAGCTGGATCTCATCGACCGACAGCGGTTCGCGCGCCATGGCATAGAAATGGCGGATGGCATCCGCGGTCAACCGGATTTCTCNGCCGATTATCGAGAAGCGCTCGTTGCGGCGCCGGATGGTCACATCGAAGCCGGTTTCGATCTGCCGGATGTTCTCNNGTCGAGAGGCCCACACAAATTGGCCAGCAGGACATTGTCGACCGGTGCCAGCACGACGTCCACCGGCCTGCTCTTCGGCGCGGTCCTGCTATTCAAGGATGACAATCTCGCCTCTCAGGCTGTGGGGCAATGCCCTGGTGATGCGCACATCGACGAAACTGTCGATCAGGCGCGCGCTGCCGGCATACCCGCCGACAAAATTGACGATGCGGTTGTTGTCGGTCCGCCCCGCCAGTTCGTTCGCGTCCTTCTTCGACCGGCCTTCGACCAGCACGCGCTGCACGCTGCCGACCATCGCCTGGCTGATCACCTGCGCCTGTTCGTCGATCCGCTTCTGCAGGCGCGCGAGGCGGGCCAACTTGACTTCGGCGGGAGTCGAATCGTCCATCTCGACCGCTGGAGTGCCGGGACGCGGGCTGTNGACGAAGGAGAAGGAGGTGTCGAAACCGACATCGTCGATGAGCTTCATCGTCTTTTCGAAGTCCGCGTCGGTTTCGCCGGGAAAGCCGACGATGAAGTCCGACGACAACGAAATGTCGGGCCGCGCCGCCCGCAGCTTGCGGATGACCGACTTGTATTCGAGTGCCGTATAGCCACGTTTCATAGCCGCCAGCACGCGGTCGGATCCGGCCTGCACCGGCAGATGAAGATGCGAGACCAGTTTCGGCACCCTGGCGTAGGCGTCGATCAGGCGCTGCGACATCTCACGCGGGTGCGAAGTCGTGTAGCGGATGCGCTCGATGCCCGGAACTTCAGCAATGTACTCGATCAGCAATGCCAGATCGGCCTGTTCCTCGCTGCCCGCCATGGCTCCCCGGTAGGCATTGACGTTCTGGCCGAGCAGCGTCACTTCCCTGACGCCATTCGCTGCCAGTCCGGCAACTTCAGTGAGCACGTCCTCGAACGGCCGCGATACCTCGCCGCCGCGGGTGTAGGGGACGATGCAGAAAGTGCAGAACTTCGAGCAGCCTTCCATGATCGACACGAAGGCCGACGCGCCCTNTGACCTCGGCGGGGGCATGGCATCGAATTTCTCGATTTCCGGGAACGAGACATCGACCGCTGCCCTGCCCTGGCGCTTGCGCTCGGCCAACAGTTGCGGCAGACGGTGCAGGGTCTGCGGGCCAAAGACGACATCGACGTAAGGCGCACGGGCGACGATGGCATCGCCCTCCTGGCTCGCCACACACCCGCCGACGCCGATGACCAGATCAGGATTGAGCTTCTTCAGGTGGCGGACCCGACCGAGATCATGGAACACCTTTTCCTGCGCCTTCTCGCGCACCGAACAGGTGTTGAACAAAATGATGTCAGCATCTTCCGGGCTGTCGGTCCTGACCACGCCCTCGGCGGCATTGAGCACATCGGCCATCTTGTCGGAATCGTACTCATTCATCTGGCAGCCGAAGGTGCGGATGAACAGTTTCTTGGGCATGAACGGAGGCTTGTCGGAAACAATGTTAGCCCGGAGGGTGAACTTCGGGCCATTGAAAACAGGGGTGCATTATAGCCGACCGCAAAATGCGTTGACCGAAGAATGCCGTCCCAACTATAATCCGCGCCCTTAGGAGTGCGGTGATGTAGCTCAGTCGGTTAGAGCGATGGATTCATAACCCATAGGTCGGTGGTTCAATTCCACCCATCACCACCAGAATTTGCGGAGCCGTTGCGCCCTTGGCGCAGCGGCTTTTTCACCCGCAGGAAGCAGCGGCTACTCGGGTTCTTTGAGCAGCCCCGCGAACTCGCGCCGGAAGGCTGTGATCTTTGGATTGATGACCACGGTACAGTAACCCTGGCCAGGGTGAGCGGCGAAATAGTTCTGGTGATAGGGCTCGGCCGGGAAGAATTCCGGCGCATCCGCAAC
Source organism: Dechloromonas sp. (assembly GCA_013693915.1). Classification (GTDB taxonomy): domain Bacteria; phylum Pseudomonadota; class Gammaproteobacteria; order Burkholderiales; family Rhodocyclaceae; genus Azonexus. The sequence continues at coordinate 3,496,673 of CP059264.1, forward strand.
CTCGGTAACAATCACTGCCGGTGGTGCAAAGACCGATGCCAGGCTTGCGATCATCTCCAACGCCTCGCGCCGCTGCTCCGGGCTATGGACGAAGATCGCCGAACGGTACTGCGTTCCGACGTCGGTCCCCTGGCGATTCAAGGTCGTCGGGTCATGAATGGCAAAGAACACTTGCAGAAGCTGGCGGTATGAAATTCGCTCGGAATCGTAATTGATCCTGACCGCTTCGGCATGGCCCGTTGCCCCGGAACAGACCTCCTCGTACGTCGGGTTCGCGTTGTATCCGCCGCAATAGCCGGAGGTGACGCCGTAAACGCCGGCCAGCTGCGAAAAGACCGCATCGAGGCACCAGAAGCAACCGCCAGCGAATGTCGCCAACGCCATGTCCAACGCTCCAACCAGAACTCGTCAGGACCTCAGTATAGACAAATAGACCAATGGCTACGCTGTTTCCCAACAAAAACCCCCGGCCGTTTAGTAATTTGGTCGGGGGTATTTGGGGCAATCCTCGTGACTTAGCACATTTGAATATTTTTGCCCTGATGTTTCATGGTGCCGGGGTTTGGTTAGAATACGCCCTGTAACTGATTGATATATATAGGTTAAATATGACGGCCTAAATATGTCAACGTACTTTCCCGGCTTGCTGACTTCATCCGGAGCGGAGCCTTTCGCGAGGCGGCGCGCCAGGACCCCGGTATTTCACCCGCCAGCGCGGTCTGCCCTTTCCGGAGTTGATCGCTTTCCTGCTCAGCGGTGTGCGTGGTGCCGTACAGGGCGAACTTGATGCGTTCTTTTCCCTGCTGGCGCGGCGCAGCCAGCTGGTTCGGGTGGTGAGCGCCAGCGCATTTTCGAAGGCGCGCAGCCGTCTTTGGGCCGATGTCTTCGACCCACTCAACACGGAGTTGCTGCGCCTGATCGATGAAGGCCTGCCGGCGCAGCCGCTCTGGCTGGGTTTGCGGGTGTTGGCCGCCGATGCCTCGAAGGTTCGCCTGACCCTGCTTGACCGCGAGGGGAAGCGCGGCGTACGCGAGGCAACACTGTTTGGACTGTTTCGTCCCGGGATCGAGTTGTTCGATTCGCTGATTCTGCACAGTGCCGTGGTGGGTGAGCGCCAGATGCTGTTCGAACGTCTCGACCGCCTGAGTCACCAGGACCTGCTGGTGCTCGACCGTGGCTATCCGGGGGCGTGGTTGGTGGCGGCCCTGTTGCATCGGGGCATTCCGTTCTGCATGCGCTGCGATTCGTCCTCGACCTTTGCCGCAATCACGCGTTTCATGCGCTCCGGCGAGGACGAGGCGGTGGTGACCCTGCCGCCACCGAACCGCCGCGATGCCGTCGATTATGAGTGTCCGCGTCAGACCTCGACCGTGCGCCTGATCCGTCAGGTGACGCCGGCCGGCAAGGTGCGCGTGCTCATGACGTCGTTGCGCGATGCCACACAGTATCCTGCCACCGCATTCGCCGACCTCTATCATCGCCGCTGGCGCATCGAAGAAGCCTTCAAGCGCCTCAAGCACCGCCTCTGCCTTGAGCATACCTCCGGCCTGACCTGGCTGGCCGCCTGCCAGGATGTCGGCGCCAGGATGGTCTGCGACAACCTCAATGCCCTGGCTGTCTATCTGGCGACCGACCACCTCATCCCGACGGATTCGCCGTGGCGCATCAACCGAACACAGGCCTTCTCTCACCTGCGCCGCCTGCTGCCGCGCATCCTCAGCGGACGAATGCCAGCAAGCGCACGCCTCGTCGCCGACCTGTTCTGCGAAATTGTCCTCAACCTGCAAAAATTCATCCCCAACCGCGCCCGACCTCGACCCGTTCGACCCAAACCACACAAGTCTCATGCCTACAAGTTCGCACCATGACAAAGAGCTAAGTCACGAGGATTGGTATTTGGGGTATGTGGAGCCTGGCGATGACCTACTTTCTCACACGGGGTGTGCAATATCATCGGCGCGGTTTCGTTTCACGGTCCTGTTCGGGAAGGGAAGGGGTGGGTCCGAAACGCCATGGTCGCCAAGCGTAACTGGTATGTTTGCCGGGGTTGGCGGCAAACTTAAAAGGGTGGGAGAAGGTTGTTGTTGTGGTTGCTGTGAGTTGCTGCGGTGCTACAAGGTTATAGGATCAAGCCGCACGGGCAATTAGTATCAGTTAGCTTAACGCATTGCTGCGCTTCCACACCTGACCTATCAACGTCGTGGTCTGACGACCCTTCAGGGAGTTCAAGACTCCGGGAAATCTCATCTTAAGGCGAGTTTCACGCTTAGATGCTTTCAGCGTTTATCTCTTCCGTTCTTAGCTACCCGGCGATACGACTGGCGTCATAACCGGTACACCAGAGGAACGTCCACTCCGGTCCTCTCGTACNTAGGAGCAGCCCCTTCAAATTTCCAGCGCCCACGGCAGATAGGGACCAAACTGTCTCACGACGTTTTAAACCCAGCTCGCGTACCACTTTAAATGGCGAACAGCCATACCCTTGGGACCGACTACAGCCCCAGGATGTGATGANGCCGACATCGAGGTGCCAAANCTCCCCGTCGATATGAACTCTTGGGAGGAATTAGCCTGTTATCCCCAGAGTACCTTTTATCCGTTGAGCGATGGCCCTTCCATACAGAACCACCGGATCACTATGACCTACTTTCGTACCTGCTCGACTTGTGGGTCTCGCAGTCAAGCACGCTTTTGCCATTGCACNTTTATGGGCGATGTCCGACCGCCCTAAGCGTACCTTCGTACNTCCTCCGTTACCTTTTGGGAGGAGACCGCCCCAGTCAAACTGCCTACCATGCACGGTCCCCGATCCGGATTCACGGACCAAGGTTAGAACCTCAAACAAGTCAGGGTGGTATTTCAAGGTTGACTCCACCAGGACTGGCGTCCCGGCTTCACAGTCTCCCACCTATCCTACACAAACCGGTTCAAAGTCCAATGCAAAGCTACAGTAAAGGTTCATGGGGTCTTTCCGTCTAGCCGCGGGGAGATTGCATCTTCACAACCATTTCAACTTCGCTGAGTCCCAGGAGGAGACAGTGTGGCCATCGTTACGCCATTCGTGCAGGTCGGAACTTACCCGACAAGGAATTTCGCTACCTTAGGACCGTTATAGTTACGGCCGCCGTTTACCGGGGCTTCGATCAAGAGCTTGCACCCCATCACTTAACCTTCCGGCACCGGGCAGGCGTCACACCCTATACGTCCACTTTCGTGTTTGCAGAGTGCTATGTTTTTATTAAACAGTCGCAGCCACCATTTCACTGCAACCCCATCGCGCTTCAAGAGCAAGTCTTTACACGCTACCGGGGCACACCTTCTCCCGAAGTTACGGTGTCAATTTGCCGAGTTCCTTCTCCTGAGTTCTNCTCAAGCGCCTTAGAATTTTCATCCTGCCCACCTGTGTCGGTTTGCGGTACGGTCTCATACAANNGCTGAAGCTTAGTGGCTTTTCCTGGAAGCCTGGTATCAATCACTTCGGAACCGTGGTTCCTCGTCATCACGCCTCAGCTCAGCCCCCGGATTTGCCTAAGGGGCACGCCTACACGCTTAAACCGGGACGNTCCAACACCCGGCTGACCTAACCTTCTCCGTCCCCACATCGCACTTGTACAAGGTACAGGAATATTGACCTGTTTCCCATCGACTACGCTTTTCAGCCTCGCCTTAGGGGCCGACTCACCCTACGCCGATGAACGTTGCGTAGGAAACCTTGGGCTTTCGGCNNGAGCGTGCTTTTCACACGCTTTATCGCTACTCATGTCAGCATTCGCACTTCTGATATCTCCAGCATCCCTTACGAGACACCTTCACAGACCTACAGAACGCTCCCCTACCATATCTTTCGATATCCGCAGCTTCGGTGCACAGTTTGAGCCCCGTTACATCTTCCGCGCAGGACGACTCGACTAGTGAGCTATTACGCTTTCTTTAAAGGATGGCTGCTTCTAAGCCAACCTCCTAGCTGTCTATGCCTTCCCACTTCGTTTCCCACTTAACTGTGTCTTGGGGACCTTAGCTGGCGGTCTGGGTTGTTTCCCTCTTGACAATGGACGTTAGCACCCACTGTCTGTCTGCCATGCTCGCACTTTGCGGTATTCAGAGTTTGCCATGGTTTGGTAAATCGCGATGACCCCTAGCCATAACAGTGCTTTACCCCGCAAGTGATACATGACGCACTACCTAAATAGTTTTCGGGGAGAACCAGCTATTTCCGGATTTGTTTAGCCTTTCACCCCTATCCACAGCTCATCCCCTAACTTTTCAACGTTAGTGGGTTCGGACCTCCAGTACCTGTTACGGCACCTTCATCCTGGCCATGGATAGATCATCCGGTTTCGGGTCTACGCCGTGCTACTCAACGCCCTGTTCGGACTCGCTTTCGCTACGCCTCCCTATTCGGNTTAAGCTCGCAACACAACGTAAGTCGCTGACCCATTATACANAAGGTACGCAGTCACCGAACAAGTCGGCTCCCACTGTTTGTATGCATGCGGTTTCAGGATCTATTTCACTCCCCTCCCGGGGTTCTTTTCGCCTTTCCCTCACGGTACTAGTTCACTATCGGTCGATCACGAGTATTTAGCCTTGGAGGATGGGCNCCCCATGTTCAGACAAGGTTTCACGTGCCCCGCCCTACNTTGTCGCTAACTCAGTACCACAGCGCTGTTTTCGCATACGGGGCTATCACCCGCTACGGCCGGACTTTCCATTCCGTTCTGCTNAACAATGCTGCTATCACTAGCAGGCTCTTCCCCGTTCGCTCGCCACTACTTGGGGAATCTCGGTTGATTTCTTTTCCTCCGGCTACTTAGATGTTTCAGTTCGCNCGGGTTCGCTTCAATACCCTATGTATTCAGGTAAAGATGACCCTTGCGGGCCGGGTTTCCCCATTCGGATANTCGGGGATCAAAGCTTCATTGCCAGCTCCNCCCGCTTTTCGCAGGCTTGCACGTCCTTCATCGCCTGTGATCGCCAAGGCATCCACCACATGCACTTAGTCGCTTGATCCTATAACCTTGCGGCCTCTCACGAAGCCAGGCTACAGGCAACTCGTTTTGTGCAACCTTCATGCCGCTGACCGCCGCATGAAGATCGATGCAATCACAACGCGTCACTCCCGCCTCTTCGGCACGAGTGACACAACCTTCTTCCGTTTTGTTAAAGAGCGCAGCAATTGATTCCTCAAAAGCCAAAGATAAACAACCCCTGCTTGTCTTTGGGTTCTGGTGGAGGATGACGGGATCGAACCGACGACCCCCTGCTTGCAAAGCAGGTGCTCTCCCAGCTGAGCTAATCCCCTTTAAACGCGCCATGCTGCGTTGCTCAATGCCTTGCATAGCGCTGCTATGCGGCGACATTTCGCGCCTTGCCTGACTCGTTTAACTGATAAGACGTTGGTGGGTCTGGTTGGAATCGAACCAACGACCCCCGCCTTATCAAGACGATGCTCTAACCGACTGAGCTACAGACCCTCGCCTGCTTGCTACTCATGAACAACCGATAGGTTGTGGGTGCCAGGATGCTTTCTCTAGAAAGGAGGTGATCCAGCCGCAGGTTCCCCTACGGCTACCTTGTTACGACTTCACCCCAGTCACGAACCCCGCCGTGGTAAGCGCCCTCCTTGCGGTTAGGCTACCTACTTCTGGCGGAACCCGCTCCCATGGTGTGACGGGCGGTGTGTACAAGACCCGGGAACGTATTCACCGCGACATGCTGATCCGCGATTACTAGCGATTCCGACTTCATGCAGGCGAGTTGCAGCCTGCAATCCGGACTACGATCGGCTTTCTGGGATTGGCTCCGCCTCGCGGCTTGGCAACCCTCTGTACCGACCATTGTATGACGTGTGAAGCCCTACCCATAAGGGCCATGAGGACTTGACGTCATCCCCACCTTCCTCCGGTTTGTCACCGGCAGTCTCGTTAAAGTGCCCANACTAAATGATGGCAATTAACGACAAGGGTTGCGCTCGTTGCGGGACTTAACCCAACATCTCACGACACGAGCTGACGACAGCCATGCAGCACCTGTGTCCAGGCTCCCTTTCGGGCACCAAGCCATCTCTGGCAAGTTCCTGGCATGTCAAGGGTAGGTAAGGTTTTTCGCGTTGCATCGAATTAATCCACATCATCCACCGCTTGTGCGGGTCCCCGTCAATTCCTTTGAGTTTTAACCTTGCGGCCGTACTCCCCAGGCGGTCAACTTCACGCGTTAGCTACGGTACTAAATGGTTTTACCCACCCAACACCTAGTTGACATAGTTTAGGGCGTGGACTACCAGGGTATCTAATCCTGTTTGCTACCCACGCTTTCGTGCATGAGCGTCAGTATCGGCCCAGGGGCTGNCCTTCGCCATCGGTGTTCCTCCACATCTCTACGCATTTCACTGCTACACGTGGAATTCCACCCCCTCTGCCGTACTCTAGTGAGGCAGTCACAAACGCAGTTCCCAGGTTAAGCCCGGGGATTTCACGCCTGTCTTACCAAACCGCCTGCGCACGCTTTACGCCCAGTAATTCCGATTAACGCTCGCACCCTACGTATTACCGCGGCTGCTGGCACGTAGTTAGCCGGTGCTTCTTATGCCGGTACCGTCATCCACACAGGGTATTAACCCATGCGATTTCTTCCCGGCCGAAAGAGCTTTACAACCCGAAGGCCTTCTTCACTCACGCGGCATGGCTGGATCAGGGTTGCCCCCATTGTCCAAAATTCCCCACTGCTGCCTCCCGTAGGAGTCTGGACCGTGTCTCAGTTCCAGTGTGGCGGATCATCCTCTCAGACCCGCTACAGATCGTCGCCTTGGTAAGCCGTTACCTCACCAACTAGCTAATCTGACATCGGCCGCTCAAAGAGCGCAAGGCCTTGCGGTCCCCTGCTTTCCTGCTCACAGAATATGCGGTATTAGCGCAACTTTCGCTACGTTATCCCCCACTCAATGGCACGTTCCGATGCATTACTCACCCGTTCGCCACTCGCCGGCACCCGAAGGTNCCGCTGCCGTTCGACTTGCATGTGTAAGGCATGCCGCCAGCGTTCAATCTGAGCCAGGATCAAACTCTTCAGTTCAATCCAACAAACTCGCAATTCACTGACGATAGATTTCTCTACCTCGATGGATCTCTCCATCCGTGTGATTGCCTTCAATACTTGCGCGACCAACGTCGCTCCGCATCAAGGCACCCACACCTATCGGTTGTCCAAATTTTTAAAGATCAACACCGCTACGCCCAAAAACAACGCCAGCAGCAAAGAAGCGGAATTATCCTATACCCACAAACTACCGTCAAGAAGAAATTGCCCGAATCAAACCATTCCTTCTCCCGGAACCAGGGGCGACCTTTGCCCCCTGGAGGAGGTGCGCATTATATAGATCGGGCGCCGGAGGTCAACACGCTGTCAAGATGCATTTCCCGAACCGCCCGACGCGCCCGACGTTCAGGTGATTGTGACCTTCGCGAACCGGCGCTTCCCTATCTGGAGGACTATCGTTTCGCCTGCCGCGACACTGCGCGTCTTGTCGGAAACCCTTTCGCCATTCGCGCGTACCGCTCCCTGCTCGATCATCCGCATGGCCTCGGACGTGCTCGCCGTCAGTCCGGTTTGCTTCAGAACCTGAACCAAGGCAAGCGCCCCAGCAGTACCTGACAGCGTCAGTTCAGGCATGTCGTCAGGCAACACACCTTGACGAAAGCGTGCCTCGAACTCCGCCAAGGCGTCCTCGGCGGCCTGCCCGGAATGAAAGCGCGTCACGAGTTCTTGGGCCAGCATCACCTTGACCTCCCTCGGGTTGCGGCCGGCAACCACATCGGCTTTCAGAAGGCCGATTTCCCGGCTGTCGCGAAACGAGAGCAAATCGAAATAGCGCCACATCAAATCGTCCGAAATGGACATGACCTTGCCGAATATCTCGCGTGGCGCTTCGTTGATCCCGATGTAGTTGCCCATGGACTTGGACATCTTGTTGATGCCATCGAGACCTTCGAGCAATGGCATTGTCAGTACGCATTGCGGCTGCTGACCGTAATGCTTCTGCAGTTCGCGCCCGACCAGCAGGTTGAACTTCTGATCGGTACCGCCGAGTTCGACGTCGGCGCGCATGGCAACCGAGTCGTAACCCTGGCAAAGGGNGTAGAGAAATTCGTGGATGGCTATCGGAAGGCCGCCAGCATACCTCTTTGCAAAATCGTCGCGTTCCAACATGCGCGCGACTGTGTGCTGTGCCGCGAGCCTGATCATCCCGGCCGCGCCCAGATCATCGAACCACGTGGAGTTGAAGAAGATTTCGGTCCGTTCCGGATCCAGAATCTTGAACACCTGCTCCTTGTAGGTCTTGGCATTTTCCAGAATCTGTTCCCGCGCCAAGGGCGGACGTGTGACGTTCTTCCCCGTGGGATCCCCGATCAGCCCCGTGAAATCGCCGATCAGGAACATGATGTGATGGCCCAGGTCCTGGAAGTGGCGAAGCTTGTTGATCAATACGGTATGACCAAGATGAAGGTCCGGCGCCGTCGGATCGAAGCCCGCCTTGACCCGCAATGGCCTGCCGCTTTTCAGCCGAGCTATCAGTTCGGCATCGACCAGGAGTTCATCACACCCCCGCTTGATGACTTGCATACTCCGCTCAACGTCGACCATCATCACACCCCTGAACCGTCCTGTTGTTCCCCGTGAAGACTACTGGCTCCCAGTATCACCGAGTTGTTCAATCAAATGAAAAAGGGCGGCCTGAGCCGCCCTTTCGGACCTGACTCGAATTACGCCGAGAACGATGAACCGCAACCGCAGGTTGAAGTGGCGTTCGGATTGCGTATCACGAACTGTGAACCCTCCAGACCTTCCGAGTAGTCGATCTCCGCGCCGACCAGGTACTGGTAACTCATCGGGTCGATCAGCAGCGTTACGCCATTCTTGTCCAATGTCGTATCGTCTTCACTGACTTCTTCGTCAAAAGTGAAGCCATACTGGAAACCGGAGCAACCGCCACCGGTGACGAACACTCGCAACTTGAGGCCCGGATTGCCCTCTTCCTCGATCAATTCCCTGACCTTGGCGGCAGCACTGTCGGTGAACACGAGGGGCGACACCATTTCCGTAACAGCATTCATTTTCGGCACTCCTGAAAAAATCGACGGGGATTATGCGGGCCATCCGCGCTCCGGTCAATGCTGTTAGTTTGATGCAGCAAGCTTTAGTTCCACGGACTTGCCGCCGCGATGAACGAGCCGGCCCTCGATTACCGCGCCCTGATGCATTTCGATAAGGGCATAATCGACATCGCCAACGATTTTTGCGCGCGATTGCATCTCGAGGAACTCGGTCACGGTTACCTGGCCGACTACCGAGCCATTGCTCACCATGTGCGCCACAGACACGGTGCCCTCGACCTGCGCCTGCTCGCTCAACACCAGCGTTGACGAACTCGCCCCCTCGGATGCTTCGACATTGCCCTTGACTTCACCGTCTATTCTCAGGCCTCCAGAAAAACGGATGTTGCCCTCGATCCGGGTCCCGGCACCGATCAGACTGTCGATGCGCCCCTGCACCCTGCCTTCGTCCTTCTTCCCGAACACCGCTTTCTCCTATAGTTGCGCCAAGCGCCTTGCCTTGAGTGTATCACCCTGGAGAACTCGCGCCTCCACCGACTGCAGCCGCGCTCCAGCCGGCAACTCGAAACTCCCCTCCTTGCGCAAGAGATTCTTGACTTCCACACGGAATTCTCCTGTCTGCTCACGCCTGGATGGGATGACCATCTCCTGTGATTTTCCGCGCTGGACAAGAGTGACCAGAAATTCCAGTCGACCGCGAAACTCGGGCGTCTGCTTGCCAGGATGAAACGATATCAGGAGCCGGTAGCGATAATTCTGCGCCCCGTCGGAAACGACCCGGAAATTCTCCAGGCGTATCGCCCCCTCTTCTCCAGCCACCGGAATCAACCGCTCAAAGAGGAGCATATCCTCCTTGAGGACTGCGTTCTCGAGTTCGAGCGCGCGCACCCGGTCGAGCAATCGCTGCTGTGTCGAGCGCTCCATCTCAACCGCGTTTCGTTCGGTACCCGCGGTCGAGCGATGACGCAACAACTCTTCATCGAGACTCCGCACCTGTAGCCGCAAAGACTCGAGTTCCGTTTCCATCGCTCCCGCATCGCCACGCTGCAAGGCCAAGCCGACGACCATCAGAACCAGCAGAGCGACTAGGACGCCGCCGGTCGCGTACCAGTGCCAAGAGACATGAGTACGCACCACGACCTTCGGCGCCGTAATGCCGAAGCGCCGCCGGAATCTCCTGATCTTCAAGGAAACAGCTGGGGATGGCATGGAGCCTCCATATCATCAAAGCCAAATCAGGTCGACCCACTGTACCTTTCACCTGAGAATCGCTCGGAGGGCAAGCGCAGGTTCCGTTGGCACATCTTGCGGCGCAAGCGCAGGAGTTCAGCAACCGACTGGCTGGGCCGGCAACCAACGATTCCGACTTTGGCAATGCGATGCTCTCGGCAAGATCAGATGATACGCCGCACCAAACAAAAAAGCCGCCAAACAGGCGGCTTCTGGAATCGCGATGCGAATCAGCGCTTCGAAAACTGCTTGCGGCGACGAGCCTTGTGGAAGCCTACCTTCTTGCGCTCGACTTCGCGGGCATCACGGGTTACGAAGCCCGCCTTGGAAAGCGCGGGCTTCAAGGTCCCGTCGTACTCGATCAGGGCGCGCGTGATACCGTGACGGACGGCGCCCGCCTGCCCGGACTCGCCACCGCCGGAAACATTGACCTTGATATCGAAGCCTGTCAACTGATCAATCAGATGGAGCGGCTGGCGAACGATCATGCGGCCAGTCTCGCGTGAGAAGAACTCATCGATGGATTTGCCATTGACGACGAAGGCGCCCGAACCGCGCTTCATGAAGACACGGGCAACTGCGCTCTTGCGACGACCCGTTCCGTAAAAATAACTCTCAGCCATGACGACCCCTTAGATTTCCAGCGCCTTGGGCTGCTGGGCGGTGTGAGGATGTTGTGCGCCGGCGTAGCACTTCAGCTTCTTCAACATTGCGTAGCCCAGCGGGCCCTTCGGCAACATGCCCTTGACGGCAGCTTCGAGGGCGCGGCCAGGGAAACGTTGCTGGATCTTCTTGAAATTGGTTTCGGAGACGCCGCCCGGATAGCCCGAATGGCGGAAATACTTCTTGTCCTCGGCCTTGTTGCCGGTCACGACAATCCGCTCGACATTGGTGACGACGATGAAGTCGCCGGTGTCAACGTGGGGAGTATATATGGCCTTGTGCTTGCCACGCAGGCGGTGGGCAATCTGTGTAGCGAGGCGGCCGAGCACCTTGTCTGTGGCGTCAACCACAAACCACTCGCGCTTCACCTCATGTGGCTTGGCGGAAAACGTCTTCATGTGTGTGCCGTCCTGAAAAATTGGGCGCAGATCAGAGAAAGCCGAGAATTCTATTCGACCTCTCTGGAACCTGTCAATTGAAAAACGGAACGGAATGCCCTGCGGAGAGAGAAAAAACGCGGCTCATCGAGCCGCGCTAAATCCACACCAAAGGAGGAGGGTGGAGGAGACAACCTGAACATCAGCGACCCTTGCTGCCGAGTATGCTTCAGTCCGTACAGGGCGTATTTTGCCTGACGAGCGCGCTATCCGCAAGCAGTTTTTCTGCTCTGCAGCATTTTTTGTTTATTTTGTCATTTGTTATGTAAATGCATTCTATATATCTGTTTAGCCGCGTATTTTCAAAATTATTTCAATTGATTGCATAGTATTGAACAGGATTGGCAGCCAGACGGCAGGCGATCACGACGACATTGTTTGTTGCACTGCCGCATTCCGCATTTCCTGATGGTACTCGATCAAACTCCATTACAATCTCCGGCACTGGAGGATTGCTATGGAATGCACCGTGCGCTGGATGGGAAATGATGCAGGCATGTCGTTCGTGGCCGAGAGCGGCAGCGGGCATGCCATCGTTATGGATGGGGCTCCCGATGCCGGTGGCCGCGATCTGGGTTTGCGCCCGATGGAGATGGTACTCGCCGGAACCGGCGGTTGCTCCGCCTTCGACGTCGTTCTGATCCTGAAGAGAGGTCGACACGCGGTCAGCGGATGTGAAGTCAGCCTAAACGCTGAGCGTGCCGAAGCGGACCCCAAGGTCTTTACCAGAATTCATTTCCACTACAAGGTGAAGGGCCGCCAACTCAAGCCTGAAGCTGTCGCGCGCGCCATCGAACTTTCGAAGGACAAGTATTGCTCCGCTTCGATCATGCTCGGCAAGACCGCACAGCTGACCAGCGACTTCGAGATTATCGAGGAATCCTGAAGCCGCGCAGCCGTCCCGAAATCAGACCCGATATGCCGTCTCCGTCATCACCTTGGCCGCCAACTTCATCGCAAGCTTGAACGGCGCCGGCAACTCGGCAGCACCAAGGCGGACTGCGGTTTCCGCATGCCGGATTTCGTCAATACGCATCTGATCGACGATCTCCCGCGAGCGCCGATCCTGTTCCGGCAGTGAAGAAAGGTGGCTGTCGAGGTGCACCTCGACCTGACGCTCGGTTTCGGCGAGAAAGCCGAGGTTCCACTTGTCGCCAAGACGCCCCGCAAGCAGACCGAGAGACAGGGCACCCGCATACCACAGCGGATTAAGCAGGCTCTTGCGCCCCCCATCACTGAGACGCTGCTCGGTCCAGGCCAGGTGCTCCGTCTCTTCCTCCGCAGCGCCGCGCAGCGATTCACGGACCGACGGATCGCGCGAAGTCAGCGCCTGCCCCTGATACAGTGCCTGTGCGCAAATCTCGCCAACATGATTGACTCTCATGAGTCCGCAGACGTGCGCCCTTTCCTCCTCGCTTAGACTGGCGTCAGGAAGCCCCGCCCCGGGAACCTGGCGCTGGCTGCGCGCAGTGGAAAAGACGGTGCGCAGGGCACGGTCGAATTCAACGATCACATTTTCAAGAAACATCATAAGTCGCGGTCAAGTCCGCTCTTGCGCCTGTTGGGATGGCCGCCGCGCAAGAGCGCGTCGCGCGCCTCGGCGCCATCGCGGACAGTGACCCCCGATGGACAAAAGTAGTCGAAAACCAGCGCGGCGTGATGGCGATTGGTGGCCAGGTTCTGGATCCGTCGCCATTCGTCGTTGCGTGACTTCGCCCACGTTCCGTCGGGCCGGCCTGACGCGTACAAGCGACGCTCCTTCGTCTCGCAGCGCAGACCTTCATATGTGACATTCCTTGCGCCACCCGGCGTCTGGACCACCAATACATAGCGAACCACGCCATCCGTACCGACGCTCAAACTGGCACCATCGACATAGAACTCGTTGTAGGTCGCCGCACCAACATAAAAGGGCAGCAGGTTCTCCTGCAAAGGAGGCGCTGGCAACTGCACGGCGACCTCCTGCCAAGGCCGAAGCTCATCATCGTCGTCGGAATCCGCCGCTGCCGGCTGCGGTCCATTTGCGCCCAGAACGACAACGACAGCAAGCAATCCGCGATAAAGAAAATTGTCCCGGTGCACGATCAACTCCCGCCCCTGTCTGCACTCGCCGCCAAGGCGCCGGCCGGGCGCGGATGACGAATCCGGCGATCGTGATCGATGAAACGGATCAGTTCGCTGAGCGCCTGTTGATAGACGGTACGCTTGAATTCGATGACGGCATCAAGCGGCACCCAGTACTCGTTCCAGCGCCAGGCGTCGAACTCCGGCTTGGCGGTGGCGCGCAAACTGACGTCGTTGTCACGCCCGACAAGGCGCAACAGGAACCAAATCTGTTTCTGGCCCTTGTAGGAACCACGCCATTCGCGCTTGATCCAGTGTGTCGGCACTTCGTAACGCAACCAGCCCCTGGTTCTTCCGAGGATACGCACGTGTTCGGGCTGCAGCCCAATTTCTTCCTGCAGTTCACGGTACATGGCCTGTTCAGGCGTTTCGCCACGCTTGATGCCGCCTTGCGGAAACTGCCAGGAGTGTTCTCGTATGCGCTTGCCCCAGAAGACCTCGTTCCTAGCGTTACAAAGGACAATGCCGACGTTCGGGCGGTAGCCTTCACGGTCGAGCATGATAGTCCTGCAAATTTATGAGTTAGTTCTATTCTTTCACAAAGGCAGCCCGCATGCAAAGCCGGCCCAGCGTGTAAAATCTTCAGCCTGTATCGAGTTGATGAGCATCCCATGCGCACTTCGCAGTTCTTCTTCACCACCCTGAAGGAAGCCCCCGCCGACGCCGAGGTCGTCAGCCAGAAATTGATGCTGCGGGCGGGCTACATCAAACGGGCCGCAGCCGGCATTTATACTTGGATGCCGCTCGGGTTGCGGGTGCTGCGCAAGGTCGAGGACATCGTCCGCGACGAAATGGACAAGGCAGGCGCGCTCGAACTACTGATGCCCGCTGTCCAGCCGGCCGAGCTTTGGCAGGAATCCGGCCGCTGGGAGCAATACGGCCCGGAACTGCTGCGCTTCAAGGACCGCCATCAGCGCGAGTTCGTCATCGGCCCGACTCATGAGGAAGTCATCACCGATGCCGTCCGGCGTGACGTGAAGAGCTACCGCCAGTTGCCGGTCCACCTTTACCAGATTCAGACCAAGTTCCGCGACGAGATCCGCCCGCGCTTCGGCGTCATGCGTGGCCGCGAGTTCCTGATGAAGGACGGCTATTCTTTCCATGCTTCGCTGGCAGACCTTCAGCGCGAATACCGGAACATGCACGAAACCTACAGCCGCATCTTCACCCGGCTGGGTCTGAATTTCCGCGCGGTTGCCGCCGACACCGGCTCGATCGGCGGAACCGGATCGCATGAGTTCCATGTGCTTGCCGAGTCCGGCGAAGACGATATCGCTTACTGCCCGGACTCCGATTACGCGGCCAATGTCGAACTGGCCGAGGCGCTGGCACCTGCCACCCCGCGCCGCGCTCCCGCGGCGGCTCTCACCAGGGTCGCTACGCCGGGCAAGACGGCCTGCGCCGACGTTGCCGAATTCCTTGGGATAACCCTCGCCAGTGTCGTCAAGGCGATTGCCGTCGTCAGCGACCTCGACGATGGAGGCAGGAAGTTCTCGCTGCTTCTGCTGCGCGGCGACCACGAACTGAACGAAGTCAAGACCGGCAAGATCGCAGGCATGGTNGCCTTTCGCTTCGCGACGGAAGGCGAGGTCGAGGAAAGCCTTGGCTGCAAGCCCGGGTATATCGGGCCTGTTGCGGTCGACGGCGAAAAAGTGGCGATTTTCGCCGACCGCGCCGTCACGGCGATGAGCGACTTCGTCTGCGGCGCCAATGAAGCGGGATTCCATCTGAGCGGCGTCAATTTCGGGCGCGACCTGCCGGAACCGCAAGTCGCCGATATCCGCAACGTCCTGCCTGGCGACCCCTCGCCGGATGGCAGGGGCAGACTGGAAATCTGCCGCGGCATCGAAGTCGGCCACATCTTCCAGCTGCGCCAGAAGTACGCCGCCGCGCTCGACTGCACCTACCTCGACGAGAACGGCAGGAGCCAAATCATGGAGATGGGCTGCTACGGCATTGGCGTTTCGCGCATCGTTGCCGCCGCCATCGAGCAGGGCAATGACGCCAGGGGCATCATCCTGCCAGCGGCCATCGCCCCCTTCGCCGTCTGCATCGTGCCCATGGGCTACCACAAGAGCGAAGCCGTCAAGGCTGCCGCCGACGGGCTCTACGCCGATCTCCGGAAGCTCGGCATCGATGCCCTGCTCCATGACCGCAACGAGCGCCCCGGCGTGATGTTCGCCGACATGGAATTGATCGGAATTCCACACCGGATCGTCATCGGAGAGCGGGGTTTGAACGAAGGCAAGCTAGAATACAAGGGTCGCCGCGATGCCGACCCAACCTTGGTTGACCGAGACGGAATCATCGACATGATTTTNGGGAAGCTGTGCGCCGTCTGATCGCCATCCTCCTGTTTCTGAACGCTTCCGGTGCATTTGCCGGTGCGCAGATCTACGAGCCGCTCTCGGCAAGCGTCCAAGCAGCGCTGCACAAGGCTGTTTCCGACACACGACCGCCCACGACGTCGTTCAGCAATCCGCTGGATGCTGTCGAATGGCTGGCCGAGATGTCGCCGCGCCTGGAAAAGCGGATTCCCAACCGGGAATACCGGCTCGATCTGCTGCGCAGCATCCACTACGAAGCCACGCGCGCCGGGCTGGACCCGCAGCTGGTGCTCGGCCTGATGCAGGTCGAGTCCGGATTCCGGAAGTATGCCGTTTCGTCGGCCGGTGCCCGCGGCTACATGCAGGTCATGCCATTCTGGGTCAAACTGATCGGCCGGCCGGACGACAGCCTGTTCGACCTGCGCACCAACCTCCGCTACGGCTGCACCATCCTGCGTCACTATCTGGATATCGAAAAGGGCGACCTTTTCCGCGCCCTCGGGCGCTACAACGGCAGCCTCGGGAAGCCGGAATACCCGAACATGGTACGCGCCGCCTGGCAGAACCAGTGGAGTTACCAGAGGCCGCCGCGACTGGCCCAGGCCGGCCGCTGATCAGCGCCCCATGCCGGGGAGCATGCCCCGCATGCCGCGCATCAGTTTGCCCATGCCGCCCCGCGAGACCATCTTCATCATCTTCTGCGATTGCTCGAACTGATTCAGCAACCGGTTCACTTCCTGCACCTGAACCCCGGCGCCGAGCGCAATGCGCCGCTTGCGACTGGCCTTGAGGATTTCCGGCCTGGCGCGCTCGGCAGGCGTCATCGAATTGATGATCCCTTCGACGCGTCCGACCATCTTGTTCTCGGCCCCCGCCGGCAACTGGCCAGCGGCCTGGGCGATCTGCGCCGGCATCTTGTCCATCAGCGCCGACAGCCCGCCCATGCTGCGCATCTGGGCGATCTGTTCCTTGAAGTCGTTGAGGTCGAAGCCCTTGCCGGATTTCAGTTTCCTGGCGAAGGCAATGGCCTTCTCCTCGTCCAGCCCCTTCTTCGCCTCCTCGATCAGCGACAGGACATCGCCCATGCCGAGAATCCGCGACGCCATCCGCTCCGGGTGGAATGCTTCCAGGCCCCNCAGCTTCTCGCCGACACCGGCGAACTTGATCGGCTTGCCCGTGATGTGGCGCACCGACAGCGCCGCCCCACCGCGTGCATCGCCATCCAGCTTGGTTAGCACGACACCGGTCAGCGGCAAGGCCTCATTGAAAGCCCTGGCCGTGTTGACCGCATCCTGCCCGAGCATCGCATCGACGACGAACAGGGTCTCGATGGGATTGAGTGCCGCATGCAGCCGCTTGATTTCGGACATCATTTCCGCGTCGACCGCAAGGCGGCCGGCGGTATCGACGAGCAGGACGTCATGGTAATGGCGCCTCGCCCAGTCGACCGCCGCCAGAGCGATCGCCTCCGGCTTCTCGCCGGTGGTCGAAGGGAAGAAATCGACCCCGGCCTGCCCGGCGACCGACTTCAACTGATCGATGGCCGCCGGACGATAGACGTCGCAGGACACCACCAGCACCTTTTTCTTGTGGTTTTCCTTGAGGAACTTGCCGAGCTTGCCGACGGTGGTCGTCTTGCCCGCGCCTTGCAGGCCGGCCATCAGCACAATCGCCGGCGGCCGGGTATTGAAGGTAATCCCCTGGTGCGCATCGCCCATGACTCGGGCGAGCTCGCGATGAACGACGCCAACCAGGGCCTGGCCCGGGCTCAGCGAGCCGATGACCTCCTCGCCAACCGCCTTCTCCCTGACCGCAGAGATGAAGTCCTTGATCACCGGCAGGGCGACATCGGCCTCGAGCAGCGCCATGCGCACCTCGCGCAGGGCGTCGTTGATGTTGGCTTCGGTCAAACGCGCTTCGCCCTTGAGCGTCTTCATGACGCGGGCAAGGCGGTTGGTCAGGTTATCGAGCATGGCGGATAGGCTTCTAGTAGAATCTGCGAATGGCCGACATTGTAATTCAGCTTCTGCCCCACATCCTCGCCGCTCTTCTCTATGGCGCGCTCGGCGTCCATTTCTGGAACACCAGATGGCGCGAACACGAGGGGCAGAGCATCGCCTGTCCCATGCGACCGTGGGAACGCCTGGCCATTGCCGCAGCCCTGCTGATCCAGGGCGTCGGCCTCTACAGGGCCCTGTTTGGCGAAGCCGGCATGCGTTTCTCGTTCAGCTTCGCCCTGTCGCTGATGATGTGGCTTGCAGTGCTGATCTATTGGCTGGAAAGTTTCATGGCGCGCATGGAGGGCATGCAACCGATGGTCCTGCCGCTGGCTGCGATCTGCGCCGTGTTGCCGGTCATCTTCCCGCACGTACATCTGGTCGCCAACGCCAGCGCGACCGGCTTCAAGCTGCATTTCCTGGCGGCCATGCTGGCCTACAGCCTGCTCACGCTGTCTGCGCTGCACGCGATCTTCATGGGCTTTACCGAAAACGCCCTGCAC
Source organism: Dechloromonas sp. (assembly GCA_013693915.1). GTDB lineage: Bacteria > Pseudomonadota > Gammaproteobacteria > Burkholderiales > Rhodocyclaceae > Azonexus. The sequence goes on from CP059264.1 coordinate 3,515,064, forward strand.
AAGCGCCTGATGAAGCGCAGCCTGGCCAGTCTGCCGCCGCTCCTGGCCATGGAATCGCTGCTCTTCCGCATGCTCCTGCTGGGCTTCGTCTTGCTGACATTGACGGTTGGCAGCGGCGTGCTCTTCTCGGAAGCGCTNTTTGGCAAACCCTTGTCCTTCGATCACAAGACCTTGTTCGCCTTTGCTTCGTGGGGCATTTTCGCGACCCTGCTGGTCGGGCGCCATGCCTGGGGCTGGCGTGGCAAGCGTGCCCTGCGCTGGACGCTCGCCGGATTCTCCCTGCTCGTCCTGGCCTATGTCGGCAGCCGCTTTGTTGCCGAGGTCATTCTCGGTCGCGGGTGAACCGTGGCTGATGTTCCCTTATCGGCGCAACTGATCAGCCTTGCCGTTCTTCTCGGACTGTCGGCGTTNTTTTCGATCAGCGAAACCGCCATGATGGCCTCCAACCGCTTCCGGTTGCGCCACCTCGCCCAATCAGGAAGTCACGCCGCCGAAAAGGCTCTTGCCCTTCTCAACCAGACCGACAAGATGCTTGGGGTCATCCTGCTGGGCAACAACCTGGTGAATGCGGCAGCGGCAACCTTGGTCAGCGTCATCGCCATCGAACTGTTCGGAGAGGAAAAGTGGGCTCTGGCGGCGGGAACCCTGATCGTCACCTTCGCCATCCTGGTGTTTTCGGAGATCACNCCCAAAATCGTCGGGGCCACCTACGCCGATCGCCTCGCGCTCATTCTCGCCCATGCGCTCACNCCCCTCCTCCGTCTTTTCTACCCGCTCGTCTGGTTCATCAACCTCTTCGCCAGCGGACTGCTACACCTGCTGCGCCTCTCCCCAAAGCCATCCGCAGACACCTCGCGACTCTCTCCCGAGGAACTGCGCAGCCTCGTGCTGGAATCCTCGCAGCTGATGCCCCACAAGCACCGCAGCATTCTCTCCAGCCTGTTCGATCTCGAAAACATCATGGTAGAGGACGTGATGACGCCACGCGGCAAGATCGAAATTCTTGACATCGACCTTCGCTGGGACGAGATCCGCGCCCAGTTGGCGACCAGTCACCACAGCAGGCTCCCGGTCTGCCACGGATCGCTCGACCGGCCCCTGGGAATCCTGCCGCTGCGCCGGCTGCTCCGCCGCATTGGCGACCGCGACTTCGACAAGGCGGCGCTGCACGAGCACGTGCAGCCTGCCTACTATATCCCCGCCGGAACGGGAGTGTTCTCGCAACTCGCCTTCTTCCAGGAGAACCGCCAGCGCATCGCGTTCGTTGTCGATGAATACGGCGAGATTGTCGGGCTGCTGACGCTTGAAGACATCATCGAGGAGTTCGTCGGCGAATTCACCACCTCCCAGCCCGGACTCGGCCAGTCGCTGGCCTGGAATGACCACGGGAGCGCGATCGTTGAAGGCTCTCGAAACCTGGGCGACATCAATCGCATCCTTGGCCTGCAGTTTCCGCTGGACGGGCCGAAGACGCTGAATGGACTCATTCTTGAACACTTTCAGGATATTCCTGATGCAGGTGTTAGTATCCGGTTGGCCGGAGTAGCCATCGAGATCCTCAAGGCGCAGGATCGCAACGTCGTCACCGTGCGCATATTCAGGCCCTCCCGTCGCTGAAGCTGCCTTGTGCAGTCTTTACAAAAGGGGGCCTCCGTAGCATCATCGCTCAATCTAAACGGCATCTGACGCGTAACCAATGTCCGCCATACCTCAAGCAAGCCCCTGAGCGGTCTCGCCCGCGCCCTGGTACAGGCGGGACGGCTCAAGGAACCGGAAGCCGAGCAGTTGATCAGCCAGGCTCATCACGAAAAGCACTCGCTGATCGAACAGATCATTGCCAGTCAGAAGATTTCGTCGCTCGACCTCGCCCGTTTCGTGGCTGACACCTTTGGCTATCCGTTGCTCGATCTGGCTGTTTTCGATGAAGCGCACATTCCGACAAATGCCATCGACCGCAAGTTGATTGCGGCTCATCGCGTCATTCCGCTCAACAAGCGCGGAAACCGGCTCTCCGTGGCCATCGCCGATCCCACCAACCTGCGGGCGCTGGACGAGATCCGCTTTCAGACCGGCCTGGGTGTCGANCCCGTGGTCGTCGAACACCCGAAGCTGGTTCCCCTCGTCGCCAGGTATGCCGAATCCGCCGAAGATGCGCTGAGGAGCCTCGCGACTGACGACATCAACCTCGACTTCCTCGACGAGGATTCGTCGGGCAAGGTCGATGAGGCGGCATCGCAGGAAATCGATGATGCGCCGGTGGTCCGGTTCATTCAGAAGATGTTGCTTGACGCGATCAACGATGGCGCATCGGACATCCATTTCGAACCCTACGAGAAGTTCTATCGCATTCGCGTTCGCGTCGACGGCGTCCTGCGCGAGGTTGCGACTCCGCCACTGGCGATCAAGGACAAGATTGCATCGCGGATCAAGGTCATTTCCCGCCTGAACATCGCCGAAAAGCGGGTTCCCCAGGATGGCAGGATGAAGTTGGTCCTTTCGAGGAACCGTGCCATCGACTTCCGGGTGAGCACCCTGCCAACCCTGCAGGGTGAGAAGATCGTTCTGCGTATTCTCGACCCGACGTCGGCGACGCTCGGTATCGAGGCTCTCGGCTATGAACCGGAACAGAAGGCGATACTGCTCGACGCCATCAGCCGCCCCTATGGCATGGTGCTGGTTACCGGGCCAACCGGTTCCGGCAAGACGGTTTCGCTCTACACCTGCCTCAACATCCTGAACAGGGACGGCGTCAACATCTCAACCGCGGAGGATCCCGCCGAAATCAACCTGGCCGGCATCAACCAGGTGAACGTCGACGACAAGGCAGGGCTGACGTTTGCAGTGGCCCTGCGTGCCTTCCTGCGCCAGGACCCGGACATCATCATGGTCGGCGAGATTCGTGACCTGGAAACGGCGGAAATCGCCATCAAGGCTGCCCAAACCGGTCACATGGTGATGTCGACACTGCACACCAACGATGCACCTGCAACCCTGACCCGCCTGATGAACATGGGCGTGCCGACCTTCAACATCGCCTCGAGCGTTCTGCTCATCACCGCGCAGCGTCTGGCGCGCCGTCTGTGTAACTGCAAGAAGCCAATCGACGTACCGGGCAAGACGCTTCTCGATGCGGGGTTCACCGACGCGGACCTCGACGGTTCATGGACCCTCTTCGGCCCAGGCGGTTGCGAGCGCTGCAAGGGCACCGGCTACAAGGGGCGCGTCGGCATCTATCAGGTCATGCCTGTTTCCGAGGCAATGCAGCGACTGATCATGAGTGGGGCAAGTGAGATGGATCTGGCGGAACAGGCTGCNGCGCGAGGGGTCAGGAACCTCCGCGAATCCGGCCTGCTCAAGGTAAAGCAGGGCCTGACCTCGCTCGACGAGGTCCTGNNAGCACAACGAACGTATAACGGGGAAGGATAACGGATGGCTACCGCCGCAAGGGCTAGAACCCTCACAATCAGGGAATATACCTTCGTCTGGGAAGGAAAGAACCGCGACGGCAAGCAGGTTCGTGGGGAGATGCGCGCTGCGAGCGAGGCAGTTGTTCAGACCAGCCTGCGCCGTCAGGGGATAATGAATGCCCGGGTCAAGAAGGCGCGCTTCAAGGTTGGCGGAAAGGTCACTGAAAAGGAAATCTCCCTCTTCACACGCCAACTCGCCACGATGATGAAATCTGGAGTGCCCTTGCTCCAGGCTTTCGACATTGTCGGTCGCGGGCATGCCAACGGTGCGGTGGCTAAGCTCCTGCTCGACATCAAGGCCGACGTCGAAACCGGCAGTTCGCTGTCGCAAGCATTCCGCAAGTATCCGCTGTACTTCGATGCCCTCTATTGCAACCTCGTTGCGGCCGGCGAACAGGCCGGTATCCTGGACACCCTGCTGGAACGCCTGGCAACCTACAAGGAAAAGATTCTTGCCATCAAGAGCAAGATCAAGTCTGCGCTGTTCTATCCGATCGCCGTCATCGTCGTCGCCTTCATCATCACCGCCGTGATCATGATTTTCGTCATACCGGCATTCAAGGAGGTATTCAAGAGTTTCGGCGCCGACCTGCCCGCCCCGACCCTGCTGGTCATCGCCATTTCGGACTTCTTCGTCGCCTATTGGTGGGCAATCTTCGGCATCATTTTCGGCGGCCTCTTCGCCTTCTTCGAGGCGTGGAAGCGCTCGGAGAAGGTGCAGATGGCGATGGACCGTTTGCTCCTTCGCCTGCCCATTTTCGGCGACATCATCCGCAAGGCGGTCATCGCCCGCTGGTCGCGGACGCTATCCACGATGTTCGCCGCCGGCGTGCCACTGGTGGAATCGCTGGATTCGGTCGGCGGCGCCGCCGGCAATTACGTCTACAAGGCCGCCACCAAGCAGATCCAAGGCGAGGTTTCGACCGGCACCAGCCTCACGAACGCGATGACCAACGTCAATCTGTTCCCCAACATGGTGACGCAGATGGTGGCCATCGGCGAGGAATCTGGGGCCCTTGATTCGATGCTTTCGAAGGTCGCCGACTTCTTCGAACAGGAAGTCGATGACGCCGTCGAGGCGCTCTCCAGCCTGATGGAACCGATCATCATGGTGGTTCTCGGGACGTTGATCGGCGGCATGGTCGTGGCGATGTACCTGCCGATCTTCAAGCTGGGCGCCGTCATCTGATGCCTTTCGATTCGCCGGGCGGCCTGGCTGCCATAGCCGGGCTGCTCGGCCTGTGTGTCGGCAGTTTTCTCAACGTCGTCATTCACCGCCTGCCCAGGATGATGGAGCGGGAGTGGCATGCCCAGTGTGCCGAATTGCGGGGTGAAACGCCGTCGACCGCGGAAGCCTTGTCGCTGGCGCGNCCCCGGTCCCGCTGCCCGTCCTGCGGCCACCAGATTACCGCCCTCGAGAATGTCCCGATCATCAGCTATCTGACATTGCGCGGGAAATGCTCGAAGTGTGCCGCCCCGATCTCGTTGCGCTACCCGATCGTCGAAGCGGCGACCGGCCTTCTTTCGGCATACGCCGCCTGGCACTTCGGGCCGACGCCGCAAGCAGTCGGGGCACTGATCATGCTCTGGGCGCTGATCGCCCTGACCGCAATCGATTACGACACCCAACTGCTTCCGGATTCGCTCACCCTGCCGCTGCTGTGGATCGGCCTGGCGCTCAATCTCGCCGGCGCTTATGCCGACATCTCCGCGGCCGTCATTGGCGCCATGGCCGGCTACCTGACCCTGTGGTCGGTGTACTGGCTGTTCAAGCTGGCGACCGGCAAGGAAGGCATGGGCTATGGCGACTTCAAGCTCCTTGCCGCGCTCGGCGCCTGGATGGGCTGGCAGATGCTGCCGGTCATCATCCTGCTGTCGTCGATCGTCGGCGCCGTCGTCGGGATCAGCCTGATCGTCTTCAGCCGCCACGGACGCAACACGCCCATTCCCTTCGGCCCGTATCTTGCCGCTGCCGGCATCATTGCCCTGTTCTGGGGGCCGCAACTGACCCGCAGCTATCTCGGGCTGATGCCTTGAAATTTCCCGGCAGCGTCACCAGTTAGGCGCGGATGTCTTCTCGTTTATAATTCAAAGTTTTGGAGGATCCCCATGCCGATCTACGAATATCGCTGTGACTCCTGCGGCTTCCAGAAAGAGCATCTGCAGAAGATGAGCGAGCCGCAGATCACAACCTGCCCGGAATGCGGCAAGCAAAGCTACAGCAAGTTGCTTTCGGCTGCCGGATTCCAACTCAAGGGCAACGGCTGGTATGCCACGGATTTCAAGGGTGGCGGCAGACCCGCAGCGAAGGGGAGAGCGTCCCGCCCTGCCAGGGTGGAACCGGAGCATGTACTCCGTGCGCAGCCAGTTGATCAAGCGCTATTTCCTTACCGGGCTCCTGATCTGGGTGCCGCTGGTCATCACCGGCTGGGTACTGTCTTTCATCGTCAGCACGCTGGATCAGTCGTTGCGCCTGCTTCCCCAGGCGGTCCATCCGCAAACGCTCTTCGGTTTTCCGATTCCGGGTGCCGGGTCGGTTCTGACCCTAGCGATGATCCTGCTGACCGGCCTGCTTGCCACCAACTTCATTGGCCAGAAGCTGGTCATCTGGTGGGAGAAGCTTCTCGCCCGAATACCCTTCGTCAATTCGGTCTATCACAGCGTCAAGCAGGTTTCCGACACGCTCTTCTCGTCAAACGGGAATGCGTTCCGCAAGGCCTTGCTCGTCCAGTATCCGCGTGAGGGCTGCTGGACGATCGCTTTCCTTACCGGCAAGCCCGGCGGCGATGTCGTCAATCATCTGGAAGGCGAGTACTTGAGCGTCTACGTTCCGACCACCCCGAACCCGACCTCCGGCTTCTTCCTCATGATGCCCGGCAAGGACGTCATAGAACTCGAAATGACCGTCGACGAAGCGCTCAAGTACATCATCTCGATGGGCGTCGTGGCTCCGCCGCCGCACACCCCTGCCATCAAAAGAACCTGATTCAAGCGGAAGGTTTCATGCGTACCCATTATTGCGGACAGCTAAGCGCCGCCCTCGACGGGCAGATCGTCACCCTCTGCGGCTGGGCGCAGCGCCGCCGTGACCACGGCGGAGTCATCTTCATCGATCTGCGCGACCGCGAGGGCCTAGCCCAGATCGTCTGCGATCCCGACCGCGCCGACTCGTTCGCGATTGCCGAGTCGGTCCGCAACGAATTCTGCCTCCGGGTGACCGGCAAGGTCAGGCCGCGTCCGGCGGGCACGACCAACGCCAACCTCACGTCGGGCGAGATCGAGGTTCTCTGCCATGCGATCGAGGTTCTGAACCCCTCGGTGACGCCGCCGTTCCAGCTCGATGACGACAACCTCTCCGAGAACGTCCGCCTGACTCACCGCGTGATCGACCTGCGCCGCCCGCAGATGCAGAACAACCTGATGCTGCGCTACAGGACGGCACGCGCCTTCCGGCGCTTCCTCGACGACAACGGCTTCATCGACATCGAGACGCCGATGCTGACCAAGAGCACACCCGAAGGCGCCCGCGACTACCTGGTGCCGTCGCGCGTGCATCCGGGCCACTTCTTCGCCCTGCCGCAGTCACCACAACTGTTCAAGCAATTGCTGATGGTCGCCGGCTTCGACCGCTATTACCAGATCGTCAAATGCTTCCGCGACGAAGACCTGCGCGCCGATCGTCAGCCGGAATTCACCCAGGTCGATATCGAGACCTCGTTCATGGGCGAGGACGAGATCACCGGCCTCATCGAGAACCTGATCCGCTACGTCTTCAAGGACACGATCGGTGTCGATCTGCCCACTCCCTTCCCGCGCATCACCTGCGCCGAAGCGATGAGCCGCTTCGGTTCCGACAAGCCTGACCTGCGCGTCACCCTCGAACTGACCGAGGTCACCGACGTCGTCAGGGACGTTTCCTTCAAGGTCTTCTCCAGCATCGCCAACAGCGAGAACGGTCGCGTCGCGGCGATGCGCGTGCCGGGCGGCGCCAGCCTGACACGTGGCGAGATCGACGAATACACGAAGTTCGTCGCCATCTACGGCGCGAGGGGCCTCGCCTACATCAAGGTCAATGACGTCACGCAACTGAACGAAGCCGGCCTGCAAAGCCCGATCGTCAAGAACCTTCACGAAAATGCCCTCAAGACCATCGTCGACCGCACCGGCGCCCAATCCGGCGACCTGATCTTCTTCAGTGCCGACAAGGCCAAGGTGGTCAACGATGCCTTGGGCGCGCTACGTACCCGGATCGGCCATGAGAAGGGTTTCGTCAACGGCCGGCCATGGGAGCCGCTGTGGATCGTAGACTTCCCGATGTTCGACTACGATGAGGAAGACAAGCGGTGGACGGCTTCCCATCACCCGTTCACCAGCCCCAAGGACGAGCACGTGTCGCTACTGAAGAGCGACCCCGGCAAGTGCCTGGCCAAGGCCTACGACCTGGCGCTCAACGGCTCGGAAATCGGCGGCGGTTCGGTCCGTATCCATCGTGCAGAAGTGCAGGAAGCGGTTTTCGCCGCCCTGAACATTGGTCCCGCAGAGCAGCAGGCCAAGTTCGGCTTCCTCCTCGACGCCCTCAAGTATGGCGCGCCGCCGCATGGCGGCCTGGCCTTCGGACTCGACCGCATCGTTACCATGATGACCGGCGCCGAATCGATCCGTGACGTCATCGCCTTCCCCAAGACCCAACGCGCCCAGTGCCTGCTGACCGATGCGCCGAGCGCGGTTGACGAGAAGCAGTTGCGCGAACTGCACATCCGCCTGCGCCAGAAAGTGGAGACCCGGGTCGAAGTCAGTCCAGACTGATCGGCCATGAGACCGTGGCTACGCCTGCTGATCGTCGCCTGGCTGGCGATTGGGGGCGCGTTCGGGCTGGCCCGCGAGAATGTTGCGGTCGACTGGATCGTGCTGGCGGATTTGCCGCGCGAGGCGCGCCAGACGCTGGCGCTGATCAAGGACGGCGGGCCGTTTCCCTACTCTCGCGACGGCGTCGTCTTCGGCAACTACGAAAGACGGCTACCGCTGCGGCAGCGCGGCTACTACCGCGAATACACCGTCAAGACCCCTGGCAGCCACGGCCGGGGAGCACGGCGGATCGTCGCCGGCAGCGAACAGGAGTATTACTATACGGACGATCACTACCGCAGCTTCAGGCGCATTCGGGAATAGCCGATGAGCGAGAAATTCCTTGGCAAGGCCGACAAGGCGGCTGTCACCACCTGCCGGCCAGCCGCCGCGACGCCGTCGCGGCGACCGCCGCCAAGCTCCGGCTCCGCTCGATTCCCGTGGACCTCTCGCGGGCAGCCAGCGCCGGTGAAGCCCTCAGGCGACTGGGCGAAGCCCTCAGCTTCCCGGACTGGTACGGCGCCAACTTCGATGCGCTTTTCGATTGCCTCACCGATCCCGAGTCCCTTCCTGGCACAGGCCATTTGCTGTTTGTCGATGGCGCAGCCACCTTGCGCCTGGGCGATCCCAAGGCGTTCGCGACTTTGCTGGATGTCCTGCAGGCGGCAGCCGGCGAGCGACGGGCAGCCGGCACGCCCATGTGGATCCTGCTCGACACGCGCGCGCCGGGGATCAACCTGTTGCCCGAGAAATGACCGGCTTCAAGCAGCCCGTGTCGGTACTGGTCGTCATCTACACCCCGGCGCTTGATGTCCTGCTGCTCGAACGGAGCGCGCATCCGGGATACTGGCAGTCGGTCACCGGCAGCCGCGAGGGAGACGAACGGCTTGCCGACACGGCGCGGCGAGAGGTGGCCGAGGAAACCGGCATCGACAGTACGCGCCATCAACTGCAGGACTGGCGCCTCACCAACACCTTCGAGATCTTCTCCGAGTGGCGCCAGCGCTACGCGCCCGGAATCACGCGCAACATCGAACACGTATTCGGAATGCCGCTTCCCGAAGTCCAGTCCATTTCGCCAGCTCCCGGCGAACATCGCAACTGGGCGTGGATGCCCTGGCAGCAGGCCGCGGAACAGTGCTTCTCGTGGACCAACCGCGACGCCATTCTGATGCTGCCCGCCAGGATTGCCCGGGCGACTTGAAACGCCAGAAAGAGCCCCTATATTGAATGTACGGTAACTTGTTTCAGTAAGGAGATACATCATGGCAAACATCACTCGTCTCGATCCGCTCGAGGATCTCTTCCGCGGCTTCTTCGTGCGTCCGGTCGACTTGAATGCAAACCAGCAGCAACCGCCATCGATCAAGATGGACGTCAAGGAGCAGGGCGACGACTACCTCGTCCACGCCGAGCTGCCTGGCGTTAAGAAGGAGGATATCCACGTCGTCGTCGACGGAAACCAGGTATCGATCAGCGCCGAGGTCAAGCAGGAAAAAGAAATCAAGGAAGGCGAGCGCGTCCTGCGCTCCGAACGCTACTTCGGCAAGGTTTCGCGCTCCTTCCAACTGGGTCAGGAAATCGACGACACCAAGGCAGCCGCCAAATTCAACGAAGGCGTCCTCGAGCTGACCCTGCCCAAGCGCGCAGCCAGCCCGAACAAGCGGCTGACCGTCGAGTAATCCTACCGCCAGCGCGAGGCACAGGCCGGACCCCGTTCCGGCCTTTTTCTTTGTAAAATCCGCGCCAGTTCCCACGGAGTCCGCAATGAGTCTCGACAATCTCGACCCCGGCATCAAGGCTGCCGTTCTCGCCGAAGCGCTNCCCTACATCAAGCGCTTCCACGGCAAGACCATCGTCGTCAAGTACGGGGGCAACGCGATGACCGACGATCATCTCAAGCACTGCTTCGCGCGCGATGTCGTCCTGCTCAAACTGGTCGGCTTCAACATCGTCGTCGTCCATGGCGGCGGTCCGCAGATCGAAAACTTGCTGGCCCGCGTCGGCAAGAAAGGTGAATTCGTCCAGGGCATGCGCGTCACCGATGCCGAAACCATGGATCTCGTGGAGATGGTGCTCGGTGGGCAGGTAAACAAGGAAATCGTCAACCTGATCAACCAGCACGGAGGCAAAGCGGTCGGCCTGACCGGCAAGGATGGCAATTTCATCCGCGCCAGGAAGCTGATGCTGGAGAACCGGGACATCCCGGGCGACCTGATCGACATCGGCCAGGTCGGCGACATTTCGCAGATCGACCCGTCGTTGATCGCCCTGCTCGACACCGGCGCCTTCATCCCGGTCATCGCGCCGATCGGCGTCGGCAAGGGTGGCGAAACCTACAACATCAACGCCGATGTCGTCGCCGGCAAGATCGCCGAGGTCCTCAAGGCCGAGAAGCTGGTGCTGCTGACCAACACGCCGGGCGTGCTCGACGAGAAGGGCGAGTTGATCACCGGCATCACNCCCAAGCAGATCGACGACATGGTCGCCGACGGGACGCTGTCCGGCGGCATGCTGCCGAAGATCGGCTCGGCGCTGGATGCGGCGCGCAACGGCGTCAANGGNGTGCACATCATCGACGGCCGCGTCGAACACGCGCTGTTGCTGGAAATCCTGACCGACCACGGCGTCGGCACCATGATCAAGTCGCACTGACAACACGCCCGCCCCGCGGGCTTGTTGCGGCGCAGGCTAACCTGCCACAGGCAGGTTAAGCGAACGCAGTGAGCGGCCGGAGGCAACTTACATGAATCGCACCTGGCTGTTCGACCTCGACAACACGCTGCACCAGGCAACACCGCACATCTTTCCCCACATCAACCGCGCGATGACCGAGTACATCGTGCGCCATCTCGGTGTCGACCATGACCAGGCCACCGTCATCCGCCAGGATTACTGGATACGCTACGGAGCAACGCTGCTCGGCCTGATCCGCCACCACGGCACGGACCCCGACCATTTCCTCCGCACCACCCACGAGTTTCCCGACCTCAAGCGCATGGTCGTCTTCGAGCGCCCGGTCATCCGCGCCCTGCGCCGCCTGCCGGGGCGCAAGATCATCTTTTCCAACGCGCCGCGTCACTATACCGAGGCCATCCTCGGCATCACCGCACTGGGTCCTTGCTTCGACGCGGTGTATTCGGTCGAGAGCGTCCGCTATCAGCCGAAGCCGATGCTTTCCGGTTTCCGCGCCCTGCTCCGGGCGGAACGTCTCGATCCGCGCCACTGCATCATGGTCGAGGACAGCCTGGCCAACCTCGTCGCGGCCAAGAAACTCGGCATGAAGACCGTGTGGGTGAGCGCTGGCTCGCGCCGTTCACCCAGCGTGGACGCGAAAATCACCTCGGTCCTCGAACTCCCCGGTCGTTGCGGTCGACTATAATTCCCGGCCAAATTTCAACTACCGGAACGGACAGAAGGAGACCCATGGCCATCAAGCCCGGCGAGCGCCGCCTGCAGATTCTGCAGGCCCTGGCCCAGATGCTGGAAACCCCGAANGGGGAAAGGATCACCACCGCCGCCCTGGCGGCCCGGCTGGAGTGCTCGGAAGCGGCCCTCTACCGGCATTTCGCGAGCAAGGCACAGATGTTCGACGGTCTGATCGAATTCATCGAACAGAGCCTGTTCGGGGTGATCAACCAGATCACCTCGGACGAAGCGCAGGGCCTGAAGCAGGTCGAATCGATCCTCGGACTGCTGCTGAGCTTCGCCCAGAAGAATCGCGGCATGACGCGCGTCCTCATCGGCGACGCCCTGGTCAATGAGAACGAGCGCCTGCAGGGACGCATCAACGCCCTGCTCGACAAGATCGAAGCAGCCCTGAAGCAGGCGCTGCGCATCGCCGCGACGCAGGAACCGATGAAGCCTGATGCCGACTTCGCGGCGCTGGCCGACCTGCTGCGCTGCTATGTCGTCGGCCGCTGGGAACAGTACGCGCGCAGCGGCTTCCAGCGCGAACCGCTCGCCCAGTGGCCGCAGCAGTGGCCAATGCTGTACTTCGCCTGCCTGTCGCAGTCCGGCGCGCCGGTCACCGCCTGAACGGGAAACGGCGGCGCACGCCGCCATTCTCACTGGCCAGGGCACCAATCAGCGCTTCAGGTACGCCGCTGCATCGAGGGCGAAGTAGGTCAGGATGCCGTCGGCCCCGGCCCGCTTGAAGGCGAGCAGGCTCTCGAGCACGCAAGCCTGCTCGTCGAGCCAGCCATTCTGCGCCGCCGCCTTCAGCATGGCGTACTCGCCGCTGACCTGGTAGGCATAGGTCGGCACCTTGAATTCGTCCTTCACGCGGCGGACGATGTCGAGGTAGGGCATGCCCGGCTTGACCATGACCATGTCGGCGCCCTCTTGCAGATCGAGCGCAACCTCCTTCAGCGCCTCGTCGGAATTCGCCGGGTCCATCTGGTAGGTGTACTTGTTGCCCTTGCCGAGGTTGCCGGCAGACCTGACCGCATCGCGGAACGGACCGTAGAAGCTGGACGCGTACTTGGCCGAGTAAGCCAGGATCCGCGTGTGGATCTGCCCGGCGGCGTCGAGTTCGGCGCGGATGCGGCTGATGCGGCCGTCCATCATGTCGGAGGGGGCCACCACGTCGGCGCCCGCCTCGGCATGGCACAGCGCCTGCTTCGCCAGAACTTCCAGCGTCTCGTCGTTCAGGACGTACCCTGCTTCGTCGATCAGACCATCCTGACCGTGACTGGTGTAGGGATCAAGCGCGACGTCGGTGATCACCCCGAGATCCGGGAATTCGCGCTTCAGCGCCTTGACCGCGCGCGGGACCAGGCCATGGCCGTTGCAGGCCTCTTCGGCTCCCGGCGACTTCAACGCGGCATCGATCACCGGAAACAGCGCCAGCGCCGGAATGCCCAGACCCGCCGCGCGCGCGGCGGTCTTCAGCAATTTATCGAGCGACTGCCGCTCGACGCCCGGCATCGACGCAACCTTCTCGCTGCGCCCGTCGCCTTCGAGAACGAAAACCGGGTAAATGAGGTCGTCGACCGTCAGCGCCGACTCGCGCATCAGGCGACGGGAAAAATCATCGCGCCGCATCCGGCGCATGCGGGTTTCGGGATAGCGCCCGGTAGCAGTCATGTCATAACCTCAAGCCATTCGGATTAGGCATTCTCGTTTGCGGCGGAACTTTTCGCATTGACCGGCGTCAGATTGCGCAGATAGCACGCGCTGTCTCTCGCTCCCCTCCCTGAGCGGGTGTCTTGACCAGTTCAAGGCGTTTCGGCCTCCGGATTCCCCTTTTCCGGAGGCCTTTTGTTTTCCTGCACACTTCCTTCGATGCCCAGCCACTTGCCAAGCACGGCTTCGGCCTCGTCGACGCCCGTTCGCTTCAGGCTGGAGAAGAGTTGCACCGAATACAGGCCGGCATCGCCCCAGGTCGCCAGTTCCGCCTTCACCGCGCGCAGGACCGTCGTTTGCTCCTGCCGGCTCAGCTTGTCGGCCTTGGAGAGCAGGATATGGATCGGCCGGCCGGTCGGCCGGAACCAGTCGATCAGGCGCAGATCGAGATCGGTCAGCGGGCGGCGGATATCCATGATGACGACCAGTCCGACCAGTTGCTCGCGCTTGCCGAGGTAGGGTCCGACCAGTCCCTCCCATTGCGAACGGATTCCCTCCGGTGCCCTAGCGTAGCCATAGCCGGGCAGATCGACGAAATACCGGCCCTCGGCGAGCGCGAAGTAATTGAGGTGTTGCGTGCGGCCCGGCGTCTTGCTGACGAAGGCCAGGCGCACCCGTCCCGCCAGGGTGTTGATCGCCGACGACTTGCCGGCATTCGAACGGCCGGCAAAGGCGACCTCGCGCACGGCATCCCGCGGCAGGTCGCGCAGATGGGCGACGGTGGTGAGAAAAACCGCCTGCTGGAACAAGGACATAAAAACTCGCCGGGGCCGCCAAGGCGGCGGAGAAGTGATATAGAATAGCAGGTTTGTAACTTCCGTTCCGGCCAAAGCGCCCCAAGACGCGCACTAGGAGTTCGAAAATGATCCGTACCGCGGCAATTGCAATTCTTCTTGCCACCCCTTTTCTGTCCCACGCGGCTGAACAAGCCAAGGCCAAGGCAGACCCCGCCAAGGGCAAGGTCATCGCCGAGACCGTCTGTGTCGCCTGCCATGGCGCCGACGGCAACAGCCCCACCGCAGCCAACCCGAACCTCGCCGGTCAGGGCGCCGAATACCTTTACAAGCAGCTGAACAACTTCAAGGCGGTCGACGGCAAGCCCGCCGCCCGCAACAACGCCATCATGGGCGGCATGGTCGCCGCGCTCTCCGACGAGGACATGCGGAATCTCGCCGCCTGGTTTTCCAGCCAGAAACTGAAGCCCGCCGTCGCCAGGGACGAATCGAAGATCGCGCTGGGCCAGAAGATCTGGCGTCAGGGCGACTTCAAGAAGGGCATTCCGGCGTGTGCCGGTTGCCATGGCCCGGCCGGCGCCGGTCTTCCTGCTCAGTACCCGCGCCTGTCCGGCCAGTATGCCGAATACACCGAGGCGCAACTGAAGGCGTTCCGCAGCGATGAACGCAACAACGACCCCGAAAGGATGATGCGATCCATCGCGGCCAAGATGTCGGACGCCGAAATGAAGGCCGTGGCGGAATACGCCGCCGGCCTGCGCTAGGGCGGTGGCCGGAAAGGCAGCCAGGGCTGCCTTTCCTTTTTGTCGGTTCCGTGCTCTTGGCATTCGCTCCGCTCGCGGATAGACTGCGCTGACGAGACCGATCAACCCCGTCGAGGAGACCCAACGTGATAACACTCAAGCAAATGCTGGCCGCCAAGAATCGGCCTCTCGCCGTCGTGACGCCAGGCGATTCCGTCTTCCATGCGCTGAGCCTGATGGCCATGCACGACGTCGGCGCGTTGCTCGTTCTCGACGGCGACGATCTGGTCGGCATCTTCACCGAGCGCGATTACGCGCGCAAGCTCATCCTCCAGGGCAAGAGTTCGAAGGAAACTTTGGTCAGCGAAATCATGAGCGACAGGGTCGCCTATGTCACCCTGAGCGCAACCGTCGACGAATGCATGGCACTGATGACCGAGAAGCACTTCCGCCACCTGCCCGTCCTCTCCGACGACGGCGAGGTGATCGGGATCGTCTCGATCGGCGATCTGGTCAAGGCAACCATCAGCAACCAGCAGTTCATCATCTCCCAACTGGAGCACTACATCACTGGATGACGGCTGCCCGCATCATTGCGGGTAGCCGTTTTCTTCGCTCCACGGGCGAAATCGGCGGCACACTGTAAGTTTTCGCGGGTCCAACACGACTACTCGACAGACGCACAGAGTGAGGTTGCACCATGCTGATCAGGCACCGCCCGGATATTCCCACCTCCGCAATCACTCCGCCCGCTGTCTATGGCGGACGCCGCGACTTCCTGCGCGCGCTGGCGCTCGGCGCCGGAGCCGCCGGTTGCGGACTGCTCGGGGCCGGCCATGCCGCTAGCGGCGAGCGCACCCGCTTCGCGTCGGTCGTCCCCGGCCCCTTCTCGGTAAGTGACGAAAAGCCGACTCCATATTCCTCGGTCACCGAATACGGCAACTTCTACGAGTTCGGCCCCGACAAGGACAGCCCGCAGCGCAACGCATACCGCCTGCGCACCCGGCCGTGGACGGTCAGCGTCGACGGCGAGGTCAGGGCGCCGAAGACCTTTGCCATCGACGACATCCTGAAATGGGCGCCGCTCGAGGAGCGCGTGTACCGGATGCGTTGCGTCGAAGGCTGGAGCGCCGTCATTCCCTGGGTCGGTTTTCCGCTCAATGAACTGATCAGGCGCTGCGACGTCACCGGCAATGCGAAATTCGTCGAATTCTGGTCGCTCGCCGACCCCGAGCAGATGCCCTACGTCCGCCTCCCCGTTCTCGACTGGCCGTATGTCGAGGCGCTCCGGCTCGACGAGGCGATGCATCCGCTGGCCCTCCTCGGCCTCGGCATGTACGGCGAGCACATGCCGAAACAGAACGGCGCCCCGTTGCGCGTCGTCGTTCCCTGGAAATACGGCTTCAAGGGCGCCAAGTCGATCGTCAGGGTGCGCTTTGTCGAAAGGCAGCCGCCCACCGTGTGGACCAGGACAGCGCCCGACGAATACGGCTTCTATTCGAACGTCAACCCCGACGTGCCGCACAAGCGCTGGAGCCAGAGCCACGAGCGCCGGCTCGGCGAGTTCTTCAAGCGCAAGACCCTGCCCTTCAACGGCTACGCCGACCAGGTCGCCGGGCTCTACGCCGGCATGGATCTGCGCCGGAATTTCTGAACGATGGCCACACCGGATTCCCCGGCGCCGCTCGCCCGGATCAAGCTCGCCGTCTTCCTGCTGGCGCTGCTGCCGCTGGGGCGCCTGCTGTGGGCAGCGTGGACCGGCGACTTCGGCCCCAACCCGGTCGAGTTCGTCCAGCGCTGGACCGGCTCCTGGACCTTCAATTTCCTGCTGCTGACGCTGTGCATCACGCCGCTGCGCGTGTGGACGCAGTGGCACTGGCTGCTTCGCCTGCGGCGCATGCTCGGGCTGTTCACCTTTTTCTACGCGACGCTGCATTTCCTGTCGTTCATCGGCTTCGACCACGCCTTCGCCCTCGACGCCATTGCCCGCGACATTTTCAAGCGCCCCTTCGTCACTGTCGGCTTCGCCGCCTTCGTGCTGCTGATTCCGCTCGCCGTGACATCGAACCAGTGGGCGATCCGCAACCTGGGCGGGCGCCGCTGGCAGGAACTGCATCGCAGCGTCTACCTGATCGGCATTCTCGCCGCGGTCCACTACTTCTGGCTGGTCAAGGCGACGGCGCTGCTCTGGCCGCTCGCCTATGCGGTCGCGCTGGCCTTCCTGCTCGGGTGGCGCGTGCGCGAACGGCGGCGCAAGGCGATTCCGGTGCCGCGGTTCGAAAACGCCAAGCCGCTCAGGTTCTTCCGGCAGAAGCCGGAATAGCCGCTATTTCCGTTGCCGCGTGGCGAAGCGGATGATGGCGCGGCCATCGGCGACCTGCTTCGCCGCTGCCTTCCAGGCGTGGCCATAGACGACCTCGAAGGTCGCCGGCAGTTTCCCGTCGCGGCGCAGGCGCTCGTAGGCGGCGCGCGCCCGCGCCCAGGACTGGTGCCCGGTCAGCCCATGCCGGCGCGCCTTCATTGCGCAGCCCGACCCGGAGGCGCGCAGGTCGCCGAGCATGTCGTCGAAGCGGTCGTAGGTCAGCGTCAGCACTTCCATGTCCATCACCGGGTCGGCGAAGCCGCAGCCGACCAGCATGTCGCCGAAATCGTGCATGTCGATGAACCGCTGGGTGTGCGCGTAGCCGTCGGCGAACGCCGAGCGCAATTCCTTCAGCGTATCCGGCCCCAGCGTCGAGAACATGATCAGCCCGCCGACTTCGAGGACGCGGTGCGCCTCGGCCAGCGCCGGCAGCGGGTCGTCGAGCCAGTGCAGCAGCAGGTTGGACCAGACGATTGCGGTCGACTGCGATTTCAGGGGCAATTTCACCGCGTCGGCCGCCAGCCGCTGCACCGCGTTGTGCCGCCCGCGACCGAGCCAGCGCTGCCAGCCGGAACGCGGCGGCTGCCCGGCCCGCAGCATGGCGGGGGCAATGTCGAGGCCGACCAGTTGCGCCTGCGGGTAGCGCGCCACCAGGCCGGCGAAACTGCCGCCGCGGCTGCAGCCGAGATCGACGATGCGCGCCGGCTGGATGTTCACGTAATCCAGCCGCTCCTGCATGCGGCGGTCGACCTCGCGGACGAAGAAATCCGCCTGGTCGTAATTCGCCGCGACACGGGAAAAACGCCGGGCAACCTGCAGCCGGTCGACGAACGCCAGAGTCAAACCGCCGTCAGGCCCAGGCGCGCGAACAGTCGGTCGTCGCGGTCGACGTCGGGATTGCCCGTGGTGAGCAGGCGGTCGCCGTAGAACATCGAATTGGCGCCGGCGAGGAAGCACAGCGCCTGCAGTTCGTCGCTCATTTCCTGACGCCCCGCCGACAGCCGCACCCAGGAAGTCGGCATGGTGATGCGCGCGGCGGCGATGGTGCGCACGAACTCGAAGGGATCGAGAGGCGGGTTGTCGGCCAGCGGCGTACCGGGGATCGGCACCAGGTTGTTGATCGGCACCGACTCCGGCGGCTGCGGCAGGTTGGCCAGTTGCGCGATCAGCCCGGCGCGGTTCCTGCGCGACTCGCCCATGCCGATGATGCCGCCCGAGCAGACGTTGATGCCGGCATCGCGCACCTGTTCGAGCGTGTCGAGGCGGTCGTCGTGGGTGTGGGTCTTGATGACCTGCCCGTAGAATTCCTTGTCGGTATCGAGATTGTGGTTGTAATAGTCGAGCCCGGCTTCCTTGAGCTTCTCGGCCTGGCCCTCCTTCAACATGCCGAGCGTGACGCAGGTCTGCATGCCGAGCGCCTTGACCTCGCGCACCATGTCGAGCACGCGGTCGAGGTCGTTGTCCTTCGGCCCCTTCCAGGCGGCGCCCATGCAGAAGCGCGAGGCGCCCTTGTCCTTGGCCGCCCTGGCCGCCGAAACGACTTCATCCAGCGGCAGCAGGCGCTCGCGCCCGGCTTCGGTATCGTAGCGCGCCGATTGCGAGCAGTAGCCGCAATCCTCCGAGCAGCCGCCGGTCTTGACCGAGAGCAGCGTCGAGCGTTGAATGGCGTTGGTGTCGAAATGCTCGCGGTGCACGCCCTGCGCGCGCCAGATCAGGTCGAGCAGCGGCATTTCGTAGAGGGCGAGCACTTCCTCGACCGTCCAGCGGCGGGCGGAAACGGGCTGGGCGGCGGTGGAAACGGCGGCGAGAGAACTGGCGTGCATGGCGGGCCTTGCTTGAGAATGATCGGGAGAAATCGGCGGCGATGTCATTGAATTTTCGGGGACACCTATATTGATGTCAATTTTACCCCAGCCGCTGCGCCTTGCCCTGAACCGCGTTGCCGCCCGGCTGCTGCCGGGCAGCTGCCTGCTGTGCGCCGCCGACAGCGGCGACGGCCTGTTGTGCCCGGCGTGCGCCGCCGACCTGCCGCGGCTCCCCGCCACGCTGTGCCCGCAGTGCGGTGACGCGACGACGCTCGGCGAGCGTTGCGGCGCCTGCCTCAAGGACCCGCCGGCCTTCGCCCGGACGCTGGCGCTTTTCCGCTACGAATTCCCAGTCGACCGCCTGATCCAAGCGCTCAAGTATGGCCACCAGTTGCCGCTGGCCGCATGGTTCGGCGCCCGCCTCGGCCGACTGCTGGTTGCGGCGGACCACGATCTCGTGCTGCCGCTGCCGCTCCACCCGTCACGCCTGCAGGCGCGCGGCTTCAACCAGTCGCTCGAAATCGCCCGCCCCGTCGCCCGGGCGCTCGGCGTCGCGCTTGACCCGACCCTCCTGTCGCGCACCCGCGCGACGCCGCCGCAGGCCGAACTGCCGCTCAAGGAGCGCGCCGGCAACGTGCGCGGCGCCTTCGCCTGTGGCGGCAATCTCGCCGGCAAGCGCGTGCTCCTGGTGGACGACGTGATGACCACCGGCGCGACGCTGCGCGAGGCGGCCCGCATACTGAAACTCCATGGCGCCGCGCAGATTGTCGTCGCCGTCGCCGCCCGCGCCCTGCGTCAACACTGATCCGCCGCACCCGCCCCGCCACGAAACACGCCTCCCGATGATCGCCGTCGTCCTCCACCAACCCGAGATCCCGCCCAACACCGGCAACGTCATCCGCCTCTGCGCCAACACCGGCGCTGAACTGCACCTCGTCGAACCGCTCGGCTTCGAATTCACCGACAAGGCGCTGCGCCGCGCCGGCCTCGACTATCACGAATGCGCCCGCGTCGTTCGCCACGCCGACTGGAGCGCCTGCCGCGCCGCGCTCGGCCAGCGCCAGCTTTGGGCGATGACCACCCGCGGCGGCGCCAGCCTCTTCGCCAGCGAACTGGGGAGCGACGACGCCTTCGTCTTCGGCTGCGAGACCGCCGGCCTCCCCGCCGCCATCGTCGAAGAATTCCCCACCGACCGGCGCCTGCGCCTGCCGATGCGCCCCGGCCAGCGCAGCCTCAACCTGGCGAACGCGGTCGCCGTCACCGTCTTCGAGGCCTGGCGCCGCGGCGGTTTCGCCGGCGCCGCCTGAGTCGCACCGGCGTTGCCGGGCATTGTTGCGCCAGCGCAACAGGAAAACCGCAAACCGCCCCGCGCGGCAAAACATCCGTTGCCCCCCGTCCGCTCTTTGCCAAAATCGGTTCAACTTCTCGAATCGAGAGGTAAAGCTTAATCGACTCGCAAGACGAGATTAAAAACTAACCACTAAGGAGAAATTCTGATGCAAAAGAAACTCATTGCCCTGGCAGTCGCCGGTCTGGCCTCCACGGCCGCCTTCGCGCAGACCAATGTAGTAGTGTATGGCGTTGCCGACGGCACGTTCGATTATGTCTGGACGAGCGGCCGGGACGTCGAAAGCTCCACCGCTATCACCAACACGACCGCCAATGGCCCCGTGGGTGTCGGCAACACCGTCAGGACCAGCGCGTTCTCGAACACCCGCCAGTCGGCTGACTTCGACGGCAACACCCGTGTCTCCGCCAACTCTTCCTACCTCGGCTTCAAGGGCAGCGAAGATCTGGGCAACGGCCTCAAGGCCATCTTCCAGTACGAAATGGGCCTTGACTTCACCTCCGGCAACTCCGCCCTGACCGCCAACCGTGACTCGTTCGTCGGCCTCAGCCACGCCAATGCCGGTACCGTCGTTCTCGGCAACCTGACCGGCCCGACCCGCGCCCTGGGCGCCGCGCTCGACGTCTTCCCCGGTGCCACCGGCATCGGCGCCAACAGCGCCATGATCGGCAAGATCGCCGGCAGCATGCTGAAGTCCGTTCCGACGTACACCCGGTCAGTTTCGGGCGGGACGGTCGCCAACCCCATCCTCACCGTGACTGAAACCGCCTCGATCAGCAGCAGTTGCGCAAGGGGCTCGACCTGCACCTCGATCTTCGACACCCGCTGGGCCAATGCGATCGCCTACCTGTCGCCGAACTGGGGTGGCTTCTCCTTCGCCGCCGCATACGTCGCCAACGAAAACAAGTCTGAGGACTGGGGCGCCACCTACAACAACACGCTGGTCACCGCCCGCCTCAACACGGACCCTGCCGTTTCCACCTCCACCTCGACCATCACGCCCTTCAACCAGTTCGCGCAGCAGCCTATAAACACCTATGGCTATGACCTCGGCGCCAAGTGGGAAGGCATGGGCTTCATGGTCGGCCTGACCTACAACTGGGCTCAGTTCGGTGATATTCTCGACACGACCGTTGACAACCTCCGTCTCGGCGGCATGTACACCGCCCCCAACTGGTCCGTCCGCGCAATGTGGGAGCAGACCCAGCAAAAGGCCAGCACCAACTTCTTCTTTGCTGACCTCAAGCAGCAGAAGTATGGCCTGGGCGGCACCTTCAACATCGGCAAGACGACCCTGCTCGCCCAGTGGTATGGTGCCAACGACGCCGACAACACCAGCGATACCGGCTCCAACTTCTACACCATCGGCGCTAACTACAACCTGTCCAAGCGCACGATGCTGAAGGCAGTGTGGGCCTATGTCGACAACGACAAGAACGCGCAGTTCGACTTCGGCATCAATTCCGCCGGCGGCTTCACCCGCACCACCTCCGGNGCTCCGCTCCGTCGAAACCGGACCGGGCTTCTACCAGAGCGTCACCCAGGAGTCAACACTACCTCGGCCGGCTCCGGTGCTGGTGTCCAGGGCATCCAGGTTGGTATCCGTCACTCGTTCTAATCCGGCCTGACCGGTTGCAGACCAGAACGGGCGCTTCGGCGCCCGTTTTTGTTGCCTGCCGCAACCGACAGCACAACAAGAAGGGCGCCCCGCGGGGCGCCCTGCTGTTTTCCAGCTATCCGCATCTAACCGTGCTTAAGGAATCCAAATCGGCTTCTGTCATCTTGGCGTAAGACCGCATTTTGCTGTCGTCTCGTGACGCTTGTTGCGTTACCATGAAACCGGATCTTGTTGTGGGAGAGCAACTGAAGCCCTCTGAAGCCTTGGCCTCGCACCGTGACGCGATTCGGCAGGTGGTCGAGGCCCACCGCGCCCGCAACGCGCGGGTATTCGGCTCCGTGCTGCGCGGCCAGGACACGGACAGCAGCGACCTGGACCTCCTCATCGACCCGACCCCGGAGACGACACTGATGGACGTGGCCACCATCCAGGTGGAACTGCAACGTCTTCTTGGCGTGTCTGTCGATGTGCTGACGCCCAGGGCCTAGCCCGACGCCTCCCGCAGTCGGGTTCTCTCGGAGGCTGTACCGGTATGACCAGGGCGCTGCGCCTCCCGGACTACCTCGGGCACATCGTGAAAGCAATCGAACGCATCGACCGCCATACAACAGACATCGATGAGGTCGCTTTCCTGCCATGACGGGGCCGGATTTCCGCAAGGGGCTAGCCGGCGCCCGCGCTGCCGGTCCTGCGGCAGGACCTTTATGGAGTCCCTGCCGGCGGCGAACGCCAAGTGTGAAATGACGGCCCTGCGCAAGTAGCAGGGTGAACCGCCTTCGCCGTCGAATCCTTGCTCAGCCGAGCAGGATCAGGTTGTCGCGGTGGATGATTTCCGGCTCGTCGACGAGGCAATACGGTCTCCCGGAACCATCTCGCCAGTTTTCATCCGAACAACTCGCTGTGCGAGCCGGGACGCGCCAGCCGAAAGGTATCGGCGTCGGATTTGCGATAGATCAGCAGCAAATCGGGTCTGACGTGACACTCACGGTAGCCCGCCCAATCGCCGCTCAGGTCATGGTCGCGGTAACGCGCGTCGGGGCTTGATCCCCCGCCCAAAGCCGAGAGGATGGACATCAGGTCGGCGTCGAGTGTCGCCCGGTGGCGGCCCCTGCTTTCGCGTTTGTAGTCACGCTTGAACGCGGTTGAACGTTCAATCGTCCGCATGCAGGTCTGCCATCAGCGNNCCTCGACACTGGCGCAACCCTTTCCGTTGCCAGCCTCGAGCTCGGCCACTGCCTTGCGCGTCGTCGCATTCGGCGCCTTGATTTCGAACGGCATGCGGCGCTCGTCGCCAATCCGCAGCATGAGCAGGCGGATGGCGTCCGAAATGGACAGGCCCATCGCCTGCAGCGCCTCGGCGGCGCGCTCCTTCGTTTCCGTGTCGATGCGCACACGGACATAGCTATCAACGGTGCTCATCCAAGCCTCCTGGTTGCGATCAATGGGCTTCGATTGTCGTCACACCATGACTACGGCGCAAGAATCGGGGTAGATCGCCTTCCCGGTCGTATCCTGACTCAGCCGAGCAGGATCAGGTTGTCGCGGTGAATGATTTCCCGCTCGTCGACGTAGCCGAGCAGGCTCTCGATTTCCGCCGTCGATTTGCGGGCGATCAGGCGCGCTTCGCCGCTGCCGTAGTTGCTCAGGCCGCGGGCGATTTCGCGCCCGTCCGGAGCGATGCAGGCGACCGCCGCGCCGCGCCCGAAATCGCCCTCGGCGGTGACGACGCCGATCGGCAGCAGGCTTTTGCCGGCTTTCAGCGCGTTGACCGCGCCCGCGTCGAGCAGCAGCCGGCCCGCCAGTTGCAGGTGATCGGCAAGCCACTGCTTGCGCGCCGCCAGCGGCGGGGTCTGCGACACGAGCAGCGTGCCGACCGCCTCGCCAGCGGCCAGACGGATCAGGACATCGGCTTCGCGGCCGCTGGCGATTGCCGTGTGTGCCCCGCTCTGCGCGGCGCGCCGGGCGGCGACGACCTTGGTGATCATGCCGCCCTTGCCGATCGCGCTGCCGGCGCCGCCGGCCATGGCTTCCAGCGCCTCGTCGCCGGCCGTCGCCTCGCCGATCAGCGTCGCCGACGCATCCTTGCGCGGGTCGGCGGTGTACAGTCCGGCCTGGTCGGTCAGGATGATCAGCGCGTCGGCCTCGATCAGGTTGGCGACCAGCGCGCCCAGCGTATCGTTGTCGCCGAACTTGATCTCATCGGTGACGACCGTGTCGTTTTCGTTGATGATCGGCACGACGCCGAGCCCGAGCAGCGTCGTCAGCGTCGACCGCGCGTTCAGGTAGCGCTTGCGGTCGGCAAGGTCGTCATGGGTGAGCAGGATCTGCGCCGTGTGCAGGCCGTGGCGCGAGAACGCACCTTCGTAGACCTGGACCAGCCCCATCTGGCCGACTGCCGCCGCCGCCTGCAGTTCATGGACCGTCCTTGGCCGCTTGCTCCAGCCGAGGCGCTGCATGCCGCAGGCGATGGCGCCCGAGGAAACGAGGACGACTTCCCGGCCCTGGCGGCGGAGCGCGCCGACCTGGCGCGCCCAGTCTTCGATCGCCGCAAGGTCGAGTCCGGCCCCGTTGGCGGTAACCAGCGCCGAGCCGACCTTGACGACGAGACGGCGGGCAGTGGCAAGGCGGGTTTTCATGGATCCAGATCGAGGTGTTCGGCAATGGCGCGGCGCAGCGACGGCAATTGCTCACGGACAATGTTCCACACAAGTTCAATGTCCAACCCGAGGTATTCGTGGGCCAACTGGTTGCGAAACCCTGCCACGCGACGCCAACGGATATCGGGGTGGCTGTGCTCGAGTTCGGCAATGCCGTAATCCTTGCAGGCCTGTCCGATGACCTCGAGGTTGCGCAGCACGGCATCCCGCAACATACGGTTTTCCAGGAACTGCAGCCCATCGATTTGGGCCAGTTCGTCGGTCACGAAATCGATGCAGTCGAGCGCGTGGCGCAGGAAGACAGAACGCTCCGCGGTCATAACGGGCGTGCTTCGTTCAGGATGCGCGCTTCAAGATAAGGCGACAGTCCGCGATCCGAAACGACATCGACCTTGGCGCCGAGCAATGCCGCGCTGTCTTCCTGCAGATCCATCAAATCGAACAGCGAGGCGCCCTCACGAAAATGCACGAGGATGTCGACGTCACTGCCTTCGCCCGCCTCGCCGCGGGCGACCGAGCCGAAGATGCGGACGTTCTCGGCCTTGTGGCGATCGGCCAGGGCAATCAGTTCGGCACGGCGGGCACGGAGTTGTTCGAGGGTGATCATGGCCTAGGCGTCCGGAAGTTCGTCCGGGTCCGATTCTATCGGCTGTCCGGCCGGCAGCGCCATCCGCTCCAGCGCTTCGTNGACCGCGAAGATCAGCGGCTTCGTCCCGTCGCCGCTGATCGCGGCAATCGCAAAGCACGGGCCGTCGTAGCCGGTCGCCTTGCGATAGGCGTCGACGAAGGCGGCGATGGCCGCCTCGCGCTCGTCTTCGGGGATCAGGTCGATCTTGTTGAGCACCAGCCAGCGCGGCCTGGCGGCGAGCGCCGGGTCGTGCGCGAGCAGCTCGCCGACGATCGCCTGCGCGTCGCGCAGCGGGTCGGCGTCAGGGTCGACCGGAGCGATGTCGACGACGTGCAGCAGCAGGCGCGTGCGCTGCAGGTGCTTGAGGAAGCGCAGGCCGAGACCGGCGCCGTCGGCGGCGCCGGCGATCAGGCCCGGAACGTCGGCCATGACGAAGCTCTTGTCGGGGTCGACACGAACGACGCCGAGGCTCGGGTGCAGCGTCGTGAACGGGTAGTCGGCAACCTTCGGACGGGCCGCGGAAACGGCACGGATCAGCGTACTCTTGCCGGCATTCGGCAGGCCCAGCAGCCCGACGTCGGCGAGCACGCGCAGTTCGAGGCGCAGGTCGAGTTCCTCGCCCGGTTCGCCGCGGGTACACTGACGCGGTGTGCGGTTGGTGCTCGACTTGAAGTGGATGTTGCCGAGGCCGCCCTTGCCGCCCCTGGCGATCAGCACCTTCCTGCCGTCCTCGTCGAGGTCGGCGAGAATCCGCTCGCTGTCGAGGTCGAAGATGACGGTACCGACCGGCACCCGCAGCACGATGTCGTTGCCGCCAGCGCCATAGCAATCGCCGCCACGCCCGTTTTCGCCACGCTGGGCGAGGAATTTCCGGGCGTAGCGGTAGTCGATCAGGGTATTGAGGTTGCGGTCGCCGACGGCGACGCTGCCGCCGCGGCCGCCGTCGCCGCCGTCCGGCCCGCCGCGGGGAACGTATTTCTCGCGGCGGAACGAAGCGACGCCGTTGCCGCCGTCGCCGGCCTTGACGTGGATTTTCGCTTCGTCGATGAATTTCATCTTCCGCCTCCGGAAATCAAAAAGCCCTATCCGGCGGATAGGGCTTTTGCTTCCGCCGTGCCGACTTACGCGGCAGCCGGAACGATGGTCACGGTGCGGCGATTCCTGGCGCCCTTGACGGCGAACTGGACGACACCGTCGGCGAGCGCGAACAGGGTGTGGTCCTTGCCGCAGCCGACGTTTTCGCCCGGATGGAATTCGGTGCCGCGCTGGCGAACGATGATGTTGCCGGCGAGGACGAACTGGCCGCCGTAACGCTTGACGCCAAGCCGTTTTGACTCTGAATCGCGGCCGTTTCGTGAACTGCCGCCTGCCTTCTTGTGTGCCATTTGCTAGCTCCTTTCGTGACTCAGACGGCGATCGTGTCGATGCGCAGTTCGGTGTAGTTCTGACGATGGCCCTGATGCTTCTGGTAGTGCTTGCGCCGGCGCATCTTGAAGATATTGATCTTGTCGTGGCGGCCGTGGGACACCACGGTGCACTTGACGCTGGCACCAACGACGAGAGGGGCGCCGACCTTCACCGACTCGCCTTCGCCTACCATGAGGACCTGATCGAGGGTGACTTCTGCGCCAACTTCTGCCGGTATCTGTTCTACTTTGAGTTTTTGGCCGGCGCAAACACGATACTGCTTGCCGCCGGTTTTTATGACCGCATACATGGTTGGACTCCGAAAATGAACCAAGGGGTGTTACAGGGAACCGCGCATTATACGGAAAAGTTCCAGCAAGTCAAAGCCTTGTCGCGCCTTGTAGACTTCCGGGCTTTCCAACCCCTCTCCCCGGCGCCTTTTCCCGGCGAGCAAGGGAGATTCGCGAGTCGTTGCGGCTCGCCACGCATGCGGAGCAATTCATGGCTGAAATCACCACCGTCTCGGGCCTGATCTACGAAGACACCGTCATCGGCGACGGCACCGAAGCGCGGAGCGGCGACCATGTCGTCGTCCATTACACCGGCTGGCTGACCAACGGCAGCAAGTTCGATTCGAGCAAGGACCGCGACGACCCCTTCGCCTTTCCGCTCGGCCAGCGCCACGTCATTTCCGGCTGGGACGAGGGCGTGCAGGGAATGAAGGTCGGCGGCACACGCAAGCTGACCATACCGCCGCAACTCGGCTACGGCGCGCGCGGCGCCGGCGGCGTCATTCCGCCGAACGCGACGCTGGTCTTCGAGGTCGAGTTGCTCGCCATCCGATGAGCGAGACCGGCCGCGAGCGCAAGCCGAAGCCGCCGTCGGCCGCGGCGCCCGGCGACGATCCGTGGGCCCGCTGGCGCAAGCCGGAGACGCCAGCCGGCGCGGCTGCGGATCGTGTCGTCCCCCGCGCGGCCGGAAAAGGCAGCGGCGGAACCGGCGCGGTCGACCGCGTAGAACCGGCGGGATCGCCGTCCGCACCAGTGAAGCAACCGGCAACGGTGCGCCAGCGGCCCACGGGGACGCTGAGCCCGATCAAGCCGGCTGCACCGGCGCGTGGCAAGGCGGCGAAAACAGCCTTCAGGAAGGCGTCGACCGCGCCGGTCGGAAAATCCTACGACGCGGCTGCATCTCCCGCCCGGGCGCCTGCCGCGCAGCGCGAACCCGGCGCGCCAGCGCAGGGCGTCCGCCTGTCCAAGGTGATGTCGACGCGCGGCATGTGTTCGCGACGCGAGGCCGACCTGTGGATCGAGCGCGGCTGGGTGTTCGTCGCCGGCGAGCGCATCGCTGAACTGGGATCGCGCATCGACCCGGACGCCGAGATTTCGATTTCACGCGAAGCGAAACAGGATCAGGCGAAGCTGGTGACAATCCTGCTCAACAAGCCAGTCGGCTATGTTTCCGGCCAGCCCGAGCCGGGCTCGACGCCGGCGGTGACCCTGATTGCGGCGGCGACGCAGGTCAGGCAGTCGGGCGATCCGGAGTTCAAGCCGTGGATGCTGCGCGGGCTGGCGCCGGCCGGACGCCTCGACGTCGATTCGACCGGCCTGCTGGTGCTGACGCAGGACGGCCGGATCGCCAGGAAGCTGATCGGCGAGGAGAGCGATGCCGAAAAGGAATACCTGGTGCGCGTCACCGGCGACCTGATCAAGGATGGCCTGAAGCTGCTCGGCCACGGCCTCGAACTCGACGGCAGGCCGCTCAAGCCGGCGCGCGTCAGGCAGATCAACGCGGACCAGTTGCACTTCATCCTGCGCGAAGGCCGGAAGCGCCAGATCCGCCGGATGTGCGAACTGGTCGGACTGCGCGTCACCGGCCTCAAGCGGGTGCGCATCGGCAAGATCAAGCTCGGCGACCTGGCGCCCGGACACTGGCGCTTCCTGCGCCCCGACGAGGCTTTCTGACCCCACGGAAGCGCCGACCGCAGGCGGCGCCTTCCGGTCCGCGCAGCGCCGCTCTCAGGCGGTTCCGGCGACGGCTTGGCCGCGCGCCGGCGGCATCATCACGCAGTCGCCCTCGATGACGACCTTGCCGGCGACCGTGCACACCGTATCGAGCGCGACGCGGTTCCTGGCGACGTTGACCTCCTTGACCGTGACCGTGGCCCTGACGGTGTCGCCGGGACGGACCGGCGCCTTGAACTTCAACGTCTGCGACAGGTAGATGGTGCCGGGACCGGGCAGGTGATTGGCGAGCACGGCCGAGATGAAGCTGGCCGACAGCATGCCGTGGGCGATGCGCCCGCCGAACACGGTGTCCTTGCAGTATTCCTCGTCCAGATGTGCCGGATTGACGTCGGTCGAGATGCCGGCGAAAAGGATGATGTCGGCTTCGGTGACGGTCTTGGCGATGCTCGCCGTCATGCCGGGATGCAACTGGTCGATGTGGTGCGTCATGTCTGTCCTCCGAGAATCATTCGTGGTGGGCGGACTTTACCACGTCATTCGGTGCGCAGCGCCTCGACCGGGTCGAGGCGGGCGGCGCGCCGGGCCGGCAGTACGCCGGCGGCGAGACCGATGGCGATGGCGACGGCCTCGGCGAGCAGCACGAAGCTGAGCGGGGTGTGCACCGGCAGCGCCGGCAGGGCGAAATGGATCGCCTGTGCCAGGCCGATGCCGAGCAGCAGGCCAAGGAGGCCGCCAAGGCCCGAGAGAGCGACCGCCTCGCCGAGAAAGAGCAGCAGGATGGTGCGCCGTGGCGCGCCGAGGGCGACCAGCAGGCCGATTTCGCCGGTGCGCTCGGCGACGGCGATGGTCATGATGGTGACGATGCCGACGCCGCCGACCAGCAGCGAGATGCCGCCGAGCGCGCCGACCGCCATGGTCAGCACGTTGAGGATATTGGACAGCGTCTTCAGCATCTCTTCCTGGGTGATGATGGTGAAGTCCTCGCGGCCATGCCGGGCGAGCACGCGTTCCTTGATCGCGGCGGCAACGAGCGCCGACGGCACCCNCTCCTCGGCGGCGATGTTGATCTCGTCGACGCCCTCGCGGTTGAACAGTTCCTGGGCGCGCGCCGCCGGAATGAAGGCGGTGTCGTCGAGGTCGATGCCGAGAAACTGGCCTTTCGGCGCCATGACGCCAATCACCCGGAAGTGCAGGCCGCCGATGCGCAGGCGCTGGCCGAGCGGATTCTCGCTGCCGAACAGTTCGTCCCTGAGCTTCGACCCGAGAACGACGAAGGCGCGGGCGCTGCTTTCATCGTCTGCTGGCAGGAATTGCCCGCTTTGCACGGTCGACCGGAACACCTGCGGCAGATTGGCATTGACGCCGGAAACCAGCGTCCGCCGCGTGCGCCCGTTGCCTTCGACCTCGGCATTGCCGCGCACGATGGGCGTCACGGCGATGATGTTCGGCAGGCGTTCGAGCGACCGGGCATCGTCCAGCGACAGCGGCCTGGCGCTGGACGGCAGCCCGGACGGCGGGTGGCCGCCGGTCTTGGTCTTGCCCGGATGAACGCCGATGACGTTGGTCCCGAACTNGGTGAACTCGCCGAGGACGAAGCGGTGGATGCCTTCGCCGATCGAGGTCAGCAGGATCACCGCCGCGATTCCGACCGCAATGCCGAGCAGGGTCAGGAAACTGCGCAGGCGCTGCGCGGTGACGGCGCGCAGGGCAAGCTGGAGGGCGTCGGCGAACAGCATCTTAGGGCATGCTCACGGTAAGCATCCCCTAATGCTTCATCAGGGCCTGCACCGGGTCGAGCCGGGCGGCGCGGCGGGCCGGCATGACCCCGAACAGCAGTCCGGTGACGAGCGCCGTCCCGAGGCCGGCGATCACCGCCCAGTCCGGTGGATAGGCGGGAAAGACCGGGAAGAACTGGCGCAGGGCGAAGGCCCCGGACTCGCCGAGCAGATAGCCGAGCAGCGCGCCGACGGTCGACAGCATCGCCGCTTCGGTCAGGAAGGCCAGCCGGATGGTGCGCGCCGGCGCGCCGAGCGCCTTGAGCAGGCCGATTTCGCCGGTACGCTGCGTGACGGCGACAAGCATGACGTTCATCACCAGGATGCCGGCCACCGCCAGGCTGATCGCGGCGATGCCGGCGACACCCAGGGTCAGGGTGCCGAGCAGCTTGTCGAACGTCGCCAGGATGGCATCCTGGGTGATGACGGTGACGTCCTCCTCGCCACGATGGCGCTGCCTGAGAATCTCCAGCGCGCGTTCCTTGACCTCCGGAATCGCCTCGCGGCTCGTCGCCTCGATAAGGATGCGGAACAGCGTGTTGGAGTTGAACATCGCCTGCGCCAGCGCCACCGGGACGATGACCAGTTCGTCGGTGTTCAGCCCCAGCCCCTGGCCGACCGGCTTGAGTACCCCGACTACCCGCAGGCGGCGATCGCCGACGCGGACCAGCTTGCCGACCGCCGGTTCGCCACCGAACAGCTCATCGCGGATCGTCGCGCCGATGACCGCGACCGGCGCGCCCCGGCTCCAGTCGTCGTCGGGCAGCCCGCTGCCCTGGACGAGCTCAAAATTGCGGATTGGCAGGAAATCGCTGACCGAACCGGCGACCATGACCTCGCGCAGCCGACCGCCGAAGCTAATCTCGGAAGTGCCGACCGCCAGCGGCGCGACCCGCCGAACCCCGGCGGCGCGGAGCAGCGCGGCGGCATCGTCGATGGTCAGGTCGCGCGGCGTCGTCGTGATCGCATTGGCCGGATTGAAACCGCCGGTGCCCGAGCGGCCGGGCAGGACGATGACCAGGTTGGTGCCGATCGAAGCGAACTGGCCGACGACATAGCGCCGCGCGCCATCGCCGAGCGCGGTCAGGATGACGACGGCGGCGACGCCGATCGACATCGCCAGCACTGACAGCGCGGTGCGCAGCGGGTAGCCGGCCGCCGCATCGCGGGCGAAGCGCAGCGTGTCAGCCAGGCGCATGGCTGCTGTCGTGGTCGATGCGGCCGTCTTCCATGACGATCCGGCGGCGGGCGCGGGCGCCCATCGCCTGGTCGTGGGTGACGACAATGAGCGTAACGCCGCCGGCATTCAGGCTCTCGAGCAGATTGACGACCTCGTCGCCGGTGTGGCGGTCGAGGTTGCCGGTCGGCTCGTCGGCAAGGATCAGCGCCGGCTGCATGATCGTGGCACGGGCAATGGCGACGCGCTGCCGCTGTCCGCCGGAGAGCTGGTCGGGCCGGTGGTCGGCGCGATTCTCCAGGCCGAACCCGGCCAGCGCCCTGGCGACGCGGGCGTTGCGCTCCCTGGCCGGGATGCCGGCAAGCATCATCGGCAGCGCGATGTTTTCGGCGGCGGTCAGCCGCGGCACCAGATGGAAGCTCTGGAAGACAAAGCCGATGCGTTCGCTGCGTACGCGTGCCTGCTCGTCGGCCGACAGCGTCGTCACGTCGCGCCCTTCGAGCCGGTAGGTTCCGCTGTTGGGGCGGTCGAGCAGTCCGAGCAGGTTGAGCAGCGTCGACTTGCCGGAACCGGACGGGCCCATCACCGCCACGTATTCGCCATTGTCGATGCGCAAATCCAGCCCCGCCAGCGCGTGGACCGCGGCATCGCCGAGCTGGAACACGCGCTCGATACCCTTGAGTTCGATCAGCGCCATGCCGCCCTCGCGCAAATGTCGGGCTTGCTTGAAGTGGCGCCTGCAGTCGCACCGGGAATCAGGAACTCCATTCGCAGACAGGAAACGGGAGGCATCATTCCCGCATTCGCCGCATCACCGTCCAGGGCAGTGTCACTCGGTGGCAGGGCGGGATCGGTCTGCAAACCTCGGCAGCGGGTGCGCACCCTTCCCCCTTGTGGCGGAATCCTTCCTGCGCCGGCGCAATGATGATCATGTGCGAACGAGGCGCATCAACCATTGCCGGGCGACGGAAGGAACGGTTGGACATTCCTGAACAGCAGGTGACCTCCGAGTTGAGCGCGGCGCCCAGAACGGGAAATGGGCTGAACCATTTTCCCTCAAGCTGAAGTCGCTCCTGAAAGTTCTGCTCCAGTTTGCGATAGTCGAATCCAAGGTGGTGAAAATGATAGCGGAATCCCGGGGAAATTTCCGCGACAGGCCGCTGCGTGGGCGNCGCGCCCCGGACTGCGCCGAGAACATTGGCGGGGCGAGCGTCGAAGTCACCGTAGCGACGGGACATGCGGAAAAGACCCTTGAGCAGTGCGGGAAGGAACAGCTCATGGGGCACACCAATCACGGCAACACCCTCATGCTTCAGCAGTCGATGGATCTCGGTGATGGCTTCGACTGTTTCCTTTTCGGGAAGATGCTCGAAAACCTCGAGGCAGAAGACATAATCAAAACTCCCGGGCTCGACCCCATCGAGGTTGTCAGCAAACGCCACCGAATCCAGGGTCGCCAGTTTCTCTCTCGCCTCGGCCATCAGGCCGGGAGTCGGTTCAAAGACCAGCGCTTCGATGTCGGCCAAGCCGACCATCTGCCGCACAAGTTCGCCATCGCCCGCGCCGTAGTCCAGAACGCGCAACCGAATGCCCGGCCGGGCATCTCGCAGCACGCCAAGGGCATCGGCGAAGCGGCGTCGCTGAAACCAGCGCTTGACGGGGTTGCGGTCGAGTATTGTTATGTCGGAGTATTTCATGAGAGCGTTGGCCTGCCTGCAAACTAGTCCTTCTTAAGCAGAGAGAGGATCCACGTCTTCGTTATCTGGCTTTCACCTTGTCGTCCGGCGTCACCGTGGCGCCGGCCTTGACGCCCTCCTTCTCGAGCGAGGTGACGATGCGGTCGCCGGCGGCCAGGCCTTCGAGGACTTCCGTGTATTCCCAGTTGGCGAGGCCGGTCCTGATCTTGCGCTCTTCCAGCTTGCCGCTGTCGGGGTTGAACAGCAGTACCCTGCCGCCTTCCTGAATGGCCGCGGTCGGAACGCGCAAGACCTTGTCGCGGCCGTCGAGGATGATCTCGACATCGGCGCTGTAGCCGACCAGCAGTTTGCCGGCGGCCTCCGGCTGCGCGAAGTCGACCTCGATATCGACCGTGCGCGCCTGCTTCTCTACCGCCGACACATAGGNGGCGACACGCCGCACCTTTCCCGGCAGGTGCTTGCCGGGAAGCGCGTCGAGCGTCACGCGCACCGGCTGGCCGGGGGCGATCTTCGGCGCGTCGACCTCGTCCATCGGCGCCTTGACGTAGAGGCAGGAGTCGTCGATCAGGTCGATCGCCGGCGGCGTCGGCACGCCGGGCGGCGACGGCGTCGAGTATTCGCCCAGTTCGCCGACGATCTTCGCCACCGTCCCATCGAAGGGCGCGTACAGCGCCACGCGCCCCTGTTCGACACGGGTCGCCTTCAGCCTGGCCTCGGCTTGGGCGACATCGGCCTTGGCCGTATTGCAGCTGGCGCGCCTGACCTCGGCCTCGGTGCGCGCCGCCTCTTCGCGGCTGCTCGAAACGAACCCCTGGCNGCGCAGATCGGCTTGTCTTTNTGCCTCTTTCTCGGCGTTGACCGCAGCAATGCACACTTCGTCGACCCGCTTGGCGGCCAGCGCGACCTGCGCCTGCGACAGCGCCGCCTGGGCCTGCTGGTCGTCGTTCCACAGCTTGAGCAGCAACTGCCCCTTCCTGACGCGGTCACCCTCCTTGACGCCGAGATACTCGATGCGGCCGCCGATGATGGTCGACAACTTGGTGCGCTGGCAGGCTTCGACGGTACCGGCGCGGGTGTTGGCCAGCGTCGCCTCGACCCTGCCTTCGGCGACCTCCTTGAGCGCGACCGGGATCGGCTTGGGCCGGGTGGACCAGACGACTGTCAGGCCGAGCACGGCAACGATGGCGACAACGATGGCGATCCGACGCATATGCATTCCTCGAACAATGCCCGCCCGGCAAACGCCGGATCCCGAATCGATCCGGCGCAGCGGCGCACCGCGCTATTTTCGCCCATCCCGGGTCATAATCTGAAATACCTGAGTCGCAATGCCGCAAACTTGGAACCAAGTTGCATGTGCGCTCTCTTACAACAGTCCTGACACGAAGGAGACTCCGATGAAAAACTGATTTCCGCAATGCTCGCCGCCGTTTTCGCGCTGTCCGGCGTTTCCGCGCTGGCCTGCGGCGACAAGGCCAAGGACGAGAAGCAGATGAGCACCCCGTCCAAGCCGAAGATCTGACGGCCGGGCCAGCAACCGTCGAGGGCGCCCGCTAGGCGCCTTCTTTTTCCGGAGTCGGTCAACACGACCGCCACCGCCCGGGGAAGTCATGCTCGACAGCGACAACGCCGCCTTCATCCAGACCGGAGTCAGCATCAGCCTCGCCTCCTGCGGACCTGATCACCTGCCGAGCATGAGCCGGGGCCTGGGCTGCAAGGTCCTCGACGCGGGCCGGCAGGTCGCCGTCTTCGTGCGCCGCTCGCAATCGAAGGCCCTGCTCGCTCACATCCGCTCCAGCGGCCGGGTCGCCAATGTCTTCAGCCTGCCCAGCAGCAACCGCACGCTGCAACTGAAAGGCTGCGACGCCCGGATCGTCCCGTTCGCCCCGGCCGATCTGCCCATCGTCGACAAGCACCTGGCCGACTTCATTCTCGAGGTCATTCCGCTGGGCATGGCCGAAGCCGTGGTGCGCGCAATCCTGGCGTCCCAGCCGGACGACCTGGCGACTGTCGTCTATACCCCCTCTGCGGTCTTCTCGCAAACACCCGGCCCGAAGGCCGGCGAGCGCCTGGACTGAGTCATGGGCCTGCGCCTCGACACGATCCGCGAATGCCTCGAGGGCGTGATACCGGGGCACATCGCCACCTGCGACGGCGAGGGAATGCCCAACCTGGCCTACCTGTCGCAAGTCCAGTTCCTCGACAACGAGCACGTCGCGCTCTCCTACCAGTTCTTCAACCGCACGCGCCGGAATGTCCTCGCCGGCTCGGCTGTGCGCTTGATGCTGACCAGCCACCTGACCGGCGCCCAGTACCGCCTGACCCTCGCCTATCTACGCACCGAAACGGCCGGCCCGCTGTTCGAGCAGATGAGGGCAAAGCTGGCGGGAATCGCCTCGCATACCGGGATGAGCGGCGTCTTTCGCCTGCTGGGATCGGACATCTACCGCATTCTCGCCATCGAGCAGGTACCGGGGCCGACGCTGGCGCCGCCACCGCCGACGGTCAACTATCTCACCGCCTTGCGCCGCGCCACTGGCCGCCTGGCCGAGTGCACCACCCTCGCGCGCCTGCTCGAGAGCGCCCTCGACTGCCTCGCT
Source organism: Dechloromonas sp. (assembly GCA_013693915.1). Lineage (GTDB taxonomy): Bacteria > Pseudomonadota > Gammaproteobacteria > Burkholderiales > Rhodocyclaceae > Azonexus. Next base: position 3,551,021 of record CP059264.1, read on the forward strand.
GGCGAGTTCGGCATCGCCCACGTCATGCTGCTGATGCATGACGAAGGACGCGGCCGTCTCTACACCCTCGCCAGCCGCGGCTATCCCCAGTCCGGCATCGGCTCGGAAATACCGATCGGGGCCGGGGTCATCGGCATCTGCGCGCGCGAGCGGATTCCCATCCGCATCGGCTTCATGACCAGCGAGTACGGGTACGGGCGCTGCGTCCGCGACAGCGTGGCGGCCGATGGCCATGGCGACAGCCTGGAGCACGCCATCCCGCTGCCCGGGCTGCCGGAAGCCGGCAGCCAGCTGGCCGTGCCGATCACCGCCTACGACCGTCTGCTCGGCGTCCTCTATCTGGAAAACGTAACCGACCTGCATTTCGGTTACGACGACGAAGACGCACTGGTGGCCTTTGCCGCCCAGCTGGGGCTGGCGATGCATCACCATCAGATGGCGGAAGATCTGGCCGAAGACGAGCCCGGCCCCGGAGGNGGCACCCCCGCGCCGGCCGGAACGTCCCTGCGGATACGCCATTTCGCCGCCAACGACAGCGTCTTCATCGACGACGACTACCTGATCAAGGGCGTCGCCGGAGCCATCCTGTGGACCTTGCTCACCGACTTCGTCGAGCGTGGTCGAACGGTGTTCACCAACAAGGGGTTGCGCGTCGACCCGAGAATCCGCCTGCCGGGCATCAGCGACAACCTGGAGGCGCGACTGGTTCTCTTGCAGCGCCGACTGGAAGAGCGGGCAGCCGGGATCCATCTGACCAAGACCGGGCGCGGGCGCTTTTCATTGGCCGTCACGCGGCCGCTGGAGCTCGTCTCCGACTGACATCCGGACGCAAGGCCGACGGCTTATTAAATCTTCATTCACCATTCCTTAAAAGTTTCGTAAGCGTCCGCCGCCCGTCTTGCAAGGGTTTCTCGGCGGCCTAGACTTCGTCCATCAGCCATCGACGGGAGAAGTCATGAACCAGACGCAGCACGAAGTCGACCCGCGGCACCTGCTCGAACAGATGCTGCTGATTCGCGCCTACGAGGAAGCCATCGTCGCCGGCAGCACCGCCGGCAAGGTTCCCGGTACCTGCACCTCGGTCGGCCAGGAAGCGGCCGCCGTCGGCGTCGTCAATGCCCTCACGCCAGACGACCTGATCCTCACCAACCACCGTAGCGCCGGTCACCTGCTGGCACGCGGCGCCGATCCCGGCCGCATGCTGGCGGAAGTTATGGGCCGCAGCGATGGCTACTGCCACGGCAGGAGCGGGTCGCTGCACATTTCGGTCAGGGAACTCGGGGTCGTCCTCACCTCGACCATCGTCGGTGCCGAGCTGTCACTCGCGCCGGGCGTCGCGCTTTCCCGGACCATGCTGGGGCAGCCCGGCATCGTCACCTGCTTCTTCGGCGACGGCGCCGCCTGTGAGGGCAGCTTCCACGAATCGCTCAATCTCGCCGCGCTGTGGAACCTGCCCATCCTCTATGTCTGCGAGAACAACCAGTGGCAGGCCTTCGTCCATCGCCGCGAAGCCACCAGCCGCGACCGCATCGCCGACTGGGCCGCCTCCTACGGCATTCCCTCCCGGACGGTCGACGGCAACGACGTCGACGCCGTCCTCGCCGCCGCCCGGGATGCCGCCAACCAGGTACGGGAGAGCGGCCGCCCGTATCTGCTGGAAACCTGGACCTACCGGACGCGCGGCCACTTCGAGCCGGACGACCAGGCCTACGTTGACCCGGCCGAACGCGAAGCCTGGCTGGCCCGCGACCCGATCGCGATGTGCCGCGACCGCCTCGTCGCCGCCGGCCAACTGACCGCCGCCCAAGCAGACGAACTGGACGACAAGGTTGCACGCCGCATCGCCGCNCGCTCATGCCTTCGCCGCAGCCTCCCCTTCCCCGACGCCAGCGACCTGTCCCGCGACGTCTACGCCTGAGAGAATACCGTGACCACACTGACCCTTTACGATGCCGTCGGCGCCGCCCTTGTCGAGGAAATGCGCCACGATCCCCGCGTTCTCGTCTTCGGCGAGGGTGTCGCCACCAAGCGCCACGACCTGGTCCGCGAATTCGGCGCCCGGCGCGTCCGCAACACCCCGCTGGCCGAAGGCATCATCGCCGGCACGGCGGTCGGCGCCGCCGGCACCGGCCTGCGCCCGGTCATCGACCTGCTCTTCGCACCCTTCCTATGCTATGCGATGGACGAGCTGGTCAACAGCGCCGGCAAGCTGCGCTACGTCTCCGGCGGCCAGTTCGCCTTCCCGCTCGTCACCCTGGCCATGACCGGCGCCGGCTGGGGCGTCGGCGCCCAGCACAATCACAATGTCGAAGCCTGGTTCGTGCACAGCCCCGGCCTCAAGGTGGTGATGCCGAGCTGCCCCGCGGATGCCAAGGGCCTGCTCAAGGCGGCGATCCGTGACGACAACCCGGTCATGTTCTTCCTCGACATCGGGCTGCTCTACCAGCCCGGCGAGGTGCCGAGCGATGGGCACGTCGTTCCGCTCGGCAAGGCCGCCGTGCTGCGCGAAGGCGGCGACGTAACGCTGGTCTCCTACGGCAAGACCGTCCACCACTGCCTGCAGGCGGCGGAAACGCTGGCGGCCCAGGGCATCGCCGCCGAGGTCATCGACCTGCGCAGCCTCAAGCCGCTTGACGAGGCCGCCATTCTCGCCTCGGTCACCCGCACCGGCCGCCTGATCGTCGTTCATGAAGCCAACCGCCTGTGCGGAGTCGGCGCCGAAATCGCGGCGCTGGTGGCGGAAAACGCTTTCCCCAGGCTAAAGGCGCCCATTGTCCGGCTCGGCGGACCGGATGCGCCGGTGGCCTCCAGCTANCCCCTCGAACAGGCCTTCGTGCCCCAACCCGCAGGCATTGCCGCCGCTGCCGAACGTCTCTGCGGCTACCGCTACGCCTGATCTTCCAACATCCTGACACAGGAGACCGTCTCATGCACCCCAATCTCAGACAGAAATCCGCCCTGATCGCCGTCGTCCTTTCCTGCGGGCTCGTTCAAGCCGGCAGCGCCCTGGCCGAAGGCAACAATTCGGCCCAGTTGAAGCGCGGCGCCCTTCTTGTCGGCATCGGCGGTTGCGCCGATTGCCATACGCCGTTCAAGATGGGGCCGAATGGCCCGGAGAAGGACATGGCCCGCGGTCTCTCCGGACACCCCGAACAACTCAAGCTGGGCAGCCCGCCCAAGCTGGACAGCGACTGGAACTGGGCCGGCAGCGCCACGATGACGGCCTTCGTCGGTCCCTGGGGAACCACCTACGCGGCCAACCTGACCCCGGACCGCGAGACCGGCATCGGCGCCTGGACGGAAAAGGATTTCGTGCAGGCGATGCGCACCGGCAAGCATGTCGGCGTGGCCCGCCCGATCATGCCCCCGATGCCCTGGCAGGCCGTCGGCCAGTTGCCGGACAGCGACCTGCGGGCAATCCACGCTTATCTGAAGGCGCAGCCGGCGGTGAAGAACAAGGTGCCTGAATATGCCCCGCCCAGCGCCACTGCCAGGACAACTGCCGGCAAGAACCCCGGATAGGCAATTACCGCTGGCGAACCAGGAACAGCTCGGGATCGACCGGCGTGTTGTTGAGGATCACCGCCCAGTGCAGATGCGGGCCGGTCACGCGCCCGGTGGAACCGGCGGCGCCGAGGGTTTCGCCCTTCCTGACCGGCTGACCGGCGCGGACGTCGATGCGCGACAGGTGCATGTAGGCGGTGATCAGCCCCTGCCCGTGGTCGATGAAAACGGTGTTGCCGTTGAAGAAATAGTCGCCGGTGTTGGCAACGATACCCGCGGCCGGCGCCTTGACCGGCGCTCCGGTGCCCACCGCGACATCGAGCCCGGCATGCGGGTTGCGCGGCTCGCCGTTGAAAATGCGGCGCAGGCCGAAGCGCGACGACAGCGGGCCGGCGGCGGGCAGTGCGAAACCGGTATCCGGCATGCCGTCGCTGAAGCGGCGCTTGACGGCATCGGTGATCTCCCGCTCGCGGGCAATCCGCGCCAGGTCGTCCGGATCGGGCTCCACCTTGCGCTTGTCCCTGATCGTCAGGCGCTGTTCCGGGTAATTCTTGACCTGGACCGCGACATTCCTGCCGGTTGCGGTCGACCCGCTGGAAACGCCGATTTCCAGTTCCCCGGGCAGCGTATCGAGCGGTATGCCGAGCAGCGCGAACCAGCGCCCACCGTCGCGCACGACGGCCAGCGGCTGTTCGCCCCAGCGGGCGGTCGGCGCCGACTGGCCGGCAGGCCCGAGATCGACGACGGCAACGCCGCCGGGCACGGGTGAATGGGCGGGCAGCGCCCAGCCGATGCTCCAGGCAAGACCCAGCGCCAGCGCGCCGATGCTGCGCCGGGTCGCGCCCCTCAGAGCCTGGCGGCCTTGAAGGTGTTGCACTGGTTGATGTCGCCGGTCTCGAAGCCGCGCTTGAACCAGCGCACGCGCTGTTCGGAGGAGCCGTGCGTGAAGCTTTCCGGCACGATGCGCCCCTGCGCCTGTTGTTGCAGGCGGTCGTCGCCGATGGCGGTGGCGGCGGCCAGCGCCGCTTCGAGGTCGCCCGGTTCGAGAATGTTCTTCATGGCGTCGGTGCGCTTGCCCCAGACACCGGCCAGGCAATCGGCCTGCAGTTCCAGGCGCACGGACAGGGCGTTGCCCTCCGCCTTGCTGGCCCGCTGGCGCGCCGCCTGCACCTGGTCGGAGATGCCGAGCAGATTCTGCACGTGGTGGCCGACTTCGTGGGCGACCACATAGGCCTGGGCAAACTCGCCGGGCGCCTTGAAGCGATCCTTCAGTTCGCGGAAGAAAGTCAGGTCGATATAGACCTTCTGGTCGCCCGGGCAATAGAACGGCCCCATCGCCGCCTGACCCGTGCCGCAGGCGGTCGGCGTCACGCCGGAGAACAGCACCAGCTTGGGCTCCTCGTACTGGCGGCCACTGGCGCGGAAGACCTCGTTCCAGGTGTCTTCGGTCGAGGCCAGCACTTTCGAGACGAAACGCGCGGTTTCGTCGGTGGGCGGCGGCTTGTGCGCCGGCGGCGCGCTTTGCTCGATGGCCGGCATGCCGCCGCCGCTCAGCATGCTGAGCACCGTCAGCGGGTTGATGCCGAGGAAATAGCTGGCGATCAGCGCGATGGCGATCGTGCCGAGACCGAGCCGCCCGCCCCNCAGACGCAGTCCGCCCCCGCCGCCGAAACCACCGCCGCGGCGGTCCTCGACGTTGTCGCTTTCTCGTTGGTCGTCCATGCGCATGGCGGTTCCTTAGCGGTAAAGATTGATGGCGGCGCGGGTTTCCTCGGCCGCCCTGCGGGTAGCCGCGGCAAAGTTCCCGTCGTTGCCGGCGTAGAGAATGGCACGGGACGAGTTGATCATCAAGCCCGCGCCACTGGCGGTGCGTCCGGCGCGAACGGTCGCTTCGATGTCGCCGCCCTGCGCGCCGATGCCGGGCACCAGCAGCGGCATGTCGCCGACAATCGCGCGGACGCGGGCGATTTCCGCCGGGAAGGTGGCGCCGACGACGAGGCTGATCTGGCCACCCGCATTCCACTCGTTGGCGGCCAGGCGGGCGACGCGCTCGTAGAGTCTTTCGCCGCCGACGTCGAGGAATTGAAGGTCGCTGCCGCCAGGGTTGGAAGTGCGGCAGAGCAGGATCACGCCCTTGTCAGGATACGCGAGCCACGGGTCGATGGAATCGCGGCCCATGTAGGGTTGACCGTGACGGCATCGGCGCCATAGCGCGCGAAGGCCTCTACGGCGTACTGTTCGGCCGTCGAACCGATGTCGCCGCGCTTGGCATCGAGAATCACCGGGATCCCGGGATGCTTCGCGTGGATGTGGGCGATCAGCGCCTCGAGCTGGTCTTCGGCGCGGCGCGCGGCGAAGTAGGCGATCTGCGGCTTGAAGCTGCACACCAGGTCGGCGGTGGCGTCGACGATGGCGGAACAGAATTCGAGGATGGCGTCGTCGCGCCCCTTGAGGTGCGCGGGAAACTTCGCCGGATCGGGATCGAGGCCGACGCAGAGCAGCGAGTCGTTCTGGCGCCAGGCGGCGGCGAGCATCCGGGTGAAAGTCATGCAGCGTCCTTTTTCGCTTCCGGCGGGAGGAATCGGGAAAACTTCCCGGGCAGCACGCAGGTCTGCAGGCTGCGCTNGGTGAACAGGAAGCGGCCGTCGCAGACGAAGCCGAGTTCCTGCCAGTNCACTTCCTTGTTCAGCATCAGCGTGCATTCGATCAGATCGCGGCGTGAAATGCCGCGGTTCTTCANGAACAGTGCCAGCACGGAGCCGTCGAACGCGTTGCAGTCGTGCAGGAAGAAGGGCTCGCGCCTGCGGGTGCGGCCATTGACGTAGATGCGCGGATGCAGGTTGATCGGGAAGGCGCGCCCCCATTGCCACCAGTTGCTTTCGTCGAAGGGGCGGATGCGGCGCGCGAGCAGCGCTTCCTTGTGCTTCTCGAGATGCGGGTGCCTGATGCCGTAGAGCATGCGCCGGGTTTCGCCGGTGTCCACGGTCTTCGAGCAGACAAACTCCATGTTGCCCTTGGGGTGGGTGTAGATGCTGTCCGCCCCCGAGACCGCGCCGACCTTCACCGAGAAGACATCGGCGAAGCGCACGCTGTAATTCTCGCGCAGGAACATCAGTTGCCCGTCGACCTCGGTGAACCGCCGGCCATCGGCCATGTGCCGGTCCGTGCGGCCCTTCTCGAAACGGAAGATGGCGCAGTTGGGCGTGTGCTCGCCGAAGACCCGGGTGTCGCCGGTCTCGTAAAAATGCGTGATACTGCCCTGCTGGTAGAGCCAGGCATTCAGCTTCCGCGCCGCGGTCAGCTTGATGAACTCGCGCGGCACGATGAAGACCAGCTCGCCGCCCGGCTTCAGGTGACGGACGCACTTCTCGATGAAGAACAGGAACAGGTTGCTGCGCGCATCGAAGAATCGGGAATTCAGGCGTTTTCGGGTGTCGGCCGCGACATCCTGATAGCGCACGTAGGGCGGGTTGCCGACGATCGTGTCGAACTGCTCGCTCAGCGGGTAATCGAAAANATCGCATATTTCTGCGCCCTCAGGAGCGACGCGCGGGTCGATCTCGATGCCGACGCAATCCGCATGCCGCTCCCTGAGCAACTGGAAGAACACCCCGTCGCCGGCCGACGGCTCGAGCGCCCGCCCGCGGTTGGTGCACAGGGCGAGCATGAACTCCACCACCTGCAGCGGCGTGAACACCTGGCCGAGCTGTTCGACGTTACGGCTCATGTGCCTCCGGGCGACCTGTCCCTGGCGGCGACCTGCTCCTCCCGCGCCCTCTTCTCCCAATAGCGCTCGTTCTTGCTGTCGTCGGCAAAGCGGTAGCGCCCGGCGAGTTCGCAGCCCTTCATGCCAGGATTGCAGGGGAGGTTGTTGACCCTGGTGCAGCGGTCATCAACCTCGTGCGGACAGCCCCAGCTTCCAGCCATGTCAGCCGCCCTTGCCCCACGAATCCTTGAGCGTCACCGCACGGTTGAACACCGGCCTGCCGGCGCCGGAATCGACGGGATCGACGACGAAGTAACCGTGGCGCTCGAACTGGAAGCGTTGTTCCGGCCGCGCATCCTTGAGCGCCGGTTCCAGTTGGGCGGTGATGACCGATTTCGACTCCGGGTTGAGATCGGCGAGGAAATCGCGCTCCACTTCCGGAGCATCCCCTTCGCGCCGCGCGCNCGGAGCGGGAACGGCGAACAGCCGGTCGAAGAGACGGATTTCGCCGGCATAGGCATGGGCGGCGGAAACCCAGTGCAGGTTGCCCTTGACCTTGACGCTGTCGGCGCCCGGCGTGCCGGACTTCGTTTCGGGCAGGTAGTCGCAGTGGACCGCAACGACCCTGCCGTCCTCGTCCTTGTCGGAGCCGGTGCACCTGACCACGTAGCCGTAGCGCAGGCGCGCCATGTTGCCCGGGAACAGGCGGCGGAAGCCCTTTTCCGGCACCTCCTGGAAATCCTCGCCCTCGATCCACAGCTCGCGGCTGAACGGGACGCTGCGCTGGCCGAGTTCCGGATGCAGCGGATGGTTCGGCGCGAAGCACTCCTCGACCTGCCCTTCCGGGTAGTTGTCGATGACCAGCCTGAGCGGGTCGAGGACGGCGATGCGGCGCTCGTCGGATTCGTTCATGACCTCGCGCATGGCGTCCTCGAACAGCGCGTAGTCGATCAGCGAATCGTTCTTGGAGACGCCGATGCGCTCGGCGAACAGGCGGAACCCTTCCGGCGAATACCCGCGGCGGCGGGCGCCGACCAGCGTCGGCATGCGCGGGTCGTCCCAGCCGTCGACGTGCCTTTCGTCAACGAGCTGGATCAGCTTGCGCTTGGAGAGCACAACGANGCTCAGGTTGAGGCGCGAGAACTCGATCTGCTGCGGCAGCGGGCGCTGCAACAGGCCGCCCTCGGCGAGGCATTCGAGCAGCCAGTCGTAGAACGGCCGCTGGTCCTCGAATTCCAGCGTGCAGATCGAGTGGGTGATGTTCTCCAGGGCGTCCTCGATCGGATGGGCATAGGTGTACATTGGATACACGCACCACCGGTCGCCGGTGTTGTGGTGCGCGGCGTGGCGGATGCGGTAGATCGCCGGGTCGCGCATGTTGATGTTGGGCGAAGCCATGTCGATCTTCGCGCGCAGGATGTGCGTGCCGTCGGCGAATTCGCCGGCCTGCATGCGCTTGAAGAGGTCCATGTTGTCGACGGCACTGCGGTTGCGAAACGGCGAATCCCTGCCGGGTTCCGTCAGCGTGCCGCGGTTGGCGCGCATTTCCTCGGCGCTCTGGCTGTCGACGTAGGCATGGCCGGCCGAGATCAGGTATTCGGCGAATGCCACCATCCAGTCGAAGTAGTTGGAGGCGTAGTAGAGGTTGTCCTCGCCGCCCTGCTCCCACGAACAGCCCAGCCACCTCACCGAGTCGATGATCGAATCGACGTACTCCTGCTCCTCCTTCTCCGGGTTGGTGTCGTCGAAGCGCAGGTGGCAGCGGCCGCCGTATTGCTGGGCGAGGCCGAAGTTGAGGAGGATCGACTTGGCATGGCCGAAGTGCAGGTAGCCATTCGGCTCGGGCGGAAAGCGGGTGCGGATCCGCGCCGGGTCGAGCGGGCCGGCGGCATGGTCGGCGGCACTGCCCGGGTGGCCGGCCCAATGCCGCTGCGCGTGCTTGCCGGCGGCGAGGTCGGCGTCGACGATGTTGGTGATGAAGTTGGCGGCAGGGGCCGGGGTGTTGGCGGGTTGGTTGGGGCTGCTCACGGTGGGGCCTCGGTTTTCGATCGCGCCATTTTAACCGGCAGACGCGATCAAACCGCTACAATTGGCCGTGATGTCCGTCCTCCACAACCTGACCGCCCTGAATTTTGTCGCCGTCGGCGTCGGCGCTGCCCTCGGCGCCTGGACGCGCTGGCTGCTCGGCCTTGCGCTCAACCCGTTGTTCATCGCGGTGCCGCTCGGCACGCTGGCCGCCAACGTGATCGGCGGCTATCTCGTCGGGGTAGCGGTCGGGTTGTTCCACATCAACACGCATTTCCCGCTGGCCTGGAAGTTGTTCGCCATCACCGGCTTTCTCGGCGGGCTGACAACCTTTTCCACCTTCTCGGCCGAAGTCGTCGAGCGCCTGCTCGCCGGCCAGCCGGCCTGGGCGATCGGTCTGGCCTCGCTGCATCTGGCGGGTTCGCTGACGGCGACCTGGCTCGGCCTGCTCACCGTCGGCGCGACCCGCATCTGGTCCTAGCCGAGCCTGGCGGCGCCGTCGGCAGCGGCCAGAACCCGTGCCCGGTGCGGGCGCGGGAGGCGGAGGCATCACGACTTGCCTCGCTGGCCGCCGAACGATCGCAGCCGGTTCCGAGGGGCTTGCGATCCTGTGCGGCAAGCGCAAGCCCCGGTCACGCCAGGTCAGAAACGACCGACGAAAGTCAGTCCGAACAGCGGTGCCGGATCGAAATTCTCTTCACGCACCCGGTCACCGGAGGAGTTTTCGACCCGCAGCTTTCCGCCCGCGACGACGCCACCGTAGAAGTGCAGGGCCATTTCGTTGCCCAGGCTGCGTGTCACGCGCACGAAGACGGGGATGCCACTCTCCTCGCCGATCCCGTTGCGCACGGGACCACTGTCGCTCAGACGGAAGCGCAGGCTCCGGTAAGCCGCACCGATACCCGCCGTCCAGTCGCCGTCGAAGCGAAAGTCGAGCTCGAGACCGGCCGGACCCGTCGGGCCGCTGGGCAAGGGATTGACCAGACGCCAGCGCTCGTTGAAACGCCAGTCGACGATCAGGAACGGGAATGCGCTGGTTTTCTCGATGCGCGAATATACGCCCGCGCCCAGACCGAGACGATTACCCCCGCNGAACTGCCTGACCCCTGACACTGTCGCTCCCCAGATCAGGGAATCTCCGGCATTCGCCCCGTTCTCCTTGACCCAGTCCAGGGAAGGGGCAAAGCCCAGGACCCAGCCGTCTCCCACCCCGAGCGAAAGCGGCACCGCCACGCCGTAGCGCTGCACGATGTTCCACGGCGCGATCGATCCGAAGGCNNGCGCGCTGGAGAACGAATAGTCGAGGTAATCGTAGTTTAGGGTCACTCCTGCGCGGTTCCCGGCGCCGAAATCGTAAGCCGTGCCGCCACGCAGGATGAGCCCGCTCGTCCGGTAATCCCCGCCCTGATCGAGGTTGGCGCCACTCTGATAGACCGCCGTCGCCGACGCGAAGGATTGCCATGGGCCCGGATCGGCGGCTTGCGTCGATCCGGCAACCGCCAACAGGGCGCCGAGCGCCGACAAGCTTGATACGGGCTGTGAACGCCAAGTCATGGAAACCTCTTCTCCGTCAGTATCGAACAGCGATGATAGCACCGGCCCAGCGCCTTGCGGATGGCGACGGCGTCAATTCCAGCGCCTGCCGGAATCCGGCACTGAACCACGGCCTGCGCCGCGTGGCGCAAGGGCCGGCGTCAGCCTAGCCGGCATGCCGACGCTTGCCAGCCACGGAGCGACGCCAGGNGGCATTGCCGAACCGTTCGACCAGAAAATCCACCATCGCCCGAATCTTGGNGGAAAGATGGCGACCGCTCGGGTAGGTTGCGTAGAGCGGCACCGGCTCGACGTGGTGCCATTCGCTGAGGATCGGGACCAGTTCGCCGCGCCCGATGGCGTCGCCGACGATGACATCGGTCAGGCGCGTGATGCCGACCCCGGCGACAGCCAGTTGCAGTACGGTCTCGGCATTGTTGGCAACGACATTGCCGTCGATATGGACGACGCGGACGCCATCGTCGGTATCGAACGGCCAGCGGCGCAGGACCGGCAGGCTGGTGATCCACAGGCAATTGTGGTGATGCAGCTCGTCCGGCGTGCGCGGCGTGCCGTGTTGCGCGAGGTACGACGGCGCGGCACAGATCACGCGCTCCAGGCTGCAGATGCGCCGGGCGACCAGCGACGATTCGTCGAGCGCGCCGATGCGGATCGCCAGATCGACCCCTTCCTCCAGCGCCGCCAGCGGCTCGTCGCTGATCGTGATGTCGAGTTCCACCTCCGGGTGGCGTTCGAGAAACAGCGCGATCGTCGGCGCCAGCTGGTGCATGCCGAACGCCGACCCGCAATGCAGGCGCAGCAGCCCCTGCGGACGCAGGCCAGCTTCGAGCACCTCGGCCTCGGCCTCGTCCATATCGGCCAGGATGCGCCGCGACCGCGCGTAGAAGGCCTCGCCCTCGGGGGTAAGGTGCAGGCGCCGCGTCGTTCTCTGCAGCAGGCGCGCACCGAGCCGATCCTCAAGCCGGTTCACCAGCTTGGAAAGCGCCGATGGCGTCAGGCCCAGCTCGCGCGCGGCGGCTGAAAACCCGCCGGCATCGACGGAACGGACAAACGCGGTCATTTCAGCGGAGCGGCCCATAACGTTATTATCGACCAGAATTCACAAATGTTTTTCCCGTTGCGCGGATTGTCTTTCCACGCGAGGGCAATTAGAGTTCCACATGTGCCATGTTGCACTGAACCAGATGGAGTTAATGATGTACCCGATCGACATTCCCGCCATTGAACGCCAGGCCCGCGAACTACGCGCCGCGGAAATCCAGCGCATAAACGGCCTGTTTGCCGAGCGCACGCTACTGCTCACAAGACTCGCCGCCAGCAGCATCCTTGCCGGCGCGCATGCCATCAGCGAATTGCTGCGCCCCTGTTCTCGTGGAATCCGCAAGAACGGCCGGCGTCGCTGTCGGCAAATTTCGCACCCGCGGCCAGCCGTCTCAACGACGCTGCGCGCGCCCTGTTTTCCTGGAATCCGCAGGAGCGTCGCTCCTGAACGACAGGCCGCGAACGCTGCGGGAGATCTGACACGGGTCTCCGGCGGGTGATAGACTTAAAAGGTAACTAGGTCCATCAACCGCTACAGGAGACAACCATGAAGGATCCCCAACAAGACGCCGGCATGCTGGCCGTGCTGATCGAGCGCCTCGAAAGCCAGCGCTTGCCAAGAGCCTTAGCCCTCAAGGAAAAGGTCGACCAGGGCGGGCGCCTCGACGACTTCGACATCGCCTTCCTCGAGGAGGTATTCTCCGACTCGCAGGAAGTCCAGCCCTTGATCGAACGGCATCCTGAACACCAGGAAATCGCGGCCAAGATGATGGGGCTTTACCACGACATAACCGAGAAGGCCCTGGCCAACGAGCAGGCCGGCGGCAAGGCCTGATCAGGAAAGCGGCGCGGCTGGCGCCGACAGTGTCAGCCAGCGTCTCGCGCCGGCCATGAGTGGTCTATCCGCACTCGGCAACGGATGACGCGGAAGGAATTCGTCATTGGCGAGGCTTGGCTGTCGTCGCCCGTTCACAGCACATAAAGCAGGATGACGATGAAATGCATCAGGCTGCCGGCGACCACGAACAGGTGCCAGATTCCGTGCCAGTGGCGGAAGCGATCGTCGAATGCGANAAAGATGATCCCCACCGTGTAAAACACGCCTCCCGCCGCCAGCCAGACGAAGCCGGCCGTGCCGAGGCTGTCCAGCAATGGTTTTACCGCCACGAGAACGATCCAGCCCATCACCGCGTAGATCACCAGCGACATGATCCGCGCCTCGGAGCGCGGCTTGATCTCCTGCAGCATGCCGATCAGCGCCAGCGTCCACACGATGCCGAACAGCGACCAGCCCCACGGCCCGCGCAGGGTGATCAGGCAGAACGGCGTGTAACTGCCGGCGATCAGCAGGTAGATCGACAGGTGGTCAAGCTTGCGCAGCACGGCCTTGGCCCGCCCGCGCACGCTGTGATAGATGGTCGAAATGCTGTAGAGCAGCACCAGGGTTGCCCCATACACGGCAATGGCGAAGACCTTCCAGCCGTCGCCGCTGGCAACCGCGAGCGCCAGCAGCCACAGCGCCCCGGCCAGCGCCAGCAAGGCGCCGACAAGGTGGGTCCAGGCGTTGAATTTCTCTCCGTGGTACATGGCTTACCTTGTAGTGACTCTAGGCGCGGTCTCTGCGCGACACGCAGCTTAGCTGCTTGGGACAGCGAACGGCAGCATCGAGCCAGGTCGGGAGAATGGCACGTGCGGAGAGCGTATCAGAAGAGGCGAGCCAGATGCGCAGCCAGTTCCCGCTCATTGACGAACGTCAGGTCGTACATGGCGGTCAGGCCCTTGGCGTGTTCGTCGCCGACGCCAGTGATGCACAATATGAAGTTCTTGAACTCAATGCCGAGGCGTTTGCGCAGACCGAGATACTTGTCGATGTTGTGGCGGTATTCGCCGGTCTTGCATTCGATGCAAATCGGCAATTTGCCGTCGATCAGCATGAAGACATCGAGTTCATGGCTGTCGCCGTTCTGCAGCGTGATGCTCAGATTGCGGGCGCAGGAAAAGCGCATTCGACGTTCCCTGGCGTAGGCCAGGCAAACCATGAGCGCATACCATTCCAGCCATTCGCCGTTGAAGAAGTCGCGGATGGTCGGGGCGGTTTGCAGAATCAGCCGGATATTGTTTTCCGGCCGGTTGTGAAAGCACTTGGCAACGAATGAAAAGTCGTACAACTGCTGGCAGAAGTTCGAAATTGCCTGCGCTTCGGGCGGGGACTTCTTGTCGAGATGGATGGTCGCGCTGGCATATTCCTTCAACTGAGCCCAACGGATGCGTTCCACCACGTCCTTCAGGCTGGATAAGTTGTTACCGATGAGCAAGGCCACTTCGTCAAAGAAGCCGGTGGTGTCGACACCGTGCACATTCGCCTGTACCTGAATCTGCTTCTTGTGAAACCAGTCGAAGATTGGCCCATGCTGAAGTTCAGTCGCGAACAGGTCGGTATTCGCGATGTCGATTTGATCCAGTGTAGCGGCGCTGCCGTGCCTCGAGGATTGTCCGCCAGTCGCGGACCCCTTGAGGCGGGCAATTTCACGCTGCCCCTCGAAAAATTTGTCGAGCAGCCTGCCGATGAAAAACATCGTGCCGTAGACCGGGGCCGGGTGCCCGCACCTCGGGCACGCCATGGTTTCACCAAGTTGGTTGTCGGGGTACTCCTGAAGGTGAGCGCACTTGTTGCAGCGGAAGATGGCCATGGCTGATCTCGGGGCGATTGGTGTTGGGATGCCGCGAGTATAGCGAGTTACCTGCCTTCCAGCGCCTCGCGCAGGTAACCCGTGAAGCTCGGCCACGGCGTTACCGCAAGGCGCGACCCCGGCAGGCGGACATGCAGCCCAAGCTGCTGCGGTCGACGGGAAAAATGCCGAAAAACGCCATGCCGATTTCTCGGCGCTCCCATTCATGACACCGCCAGCATTCGCTTGCCAACGCGGACTCCGGGCCGATCATGTCAACTGAGCGTCGCTGATCCGTCGGGTATCGTCTTCCACGGCTAGAACACGATTACCTGGCGTACCGCCTGGCCCGCCGCCAGCCGGTCGAAGCCCTGATTGATCTCGGCGAGGCGCAGGCGGTGGGTAATCAGGCGGTCCACCGGCAACCGCCCGGCCCGGTGGAGTTCGATAAAGCGCGGAATGTCGCGTGCGGGCACCGCCGACCCGAGATAGCTGCCTTTCAGCGTGCGTTCCTCGGCGGTCATCTGGACCACCGAAAGCTGCAGGTGGTGCGCCGGATTGGGCAGGCTGCAGGTTACCGTCGTGCCGCCGCGCCGCGTCAGCTTCCATGCCAGATCGAGCGCCGGCACCGAACTCGCGGCCTCGATGGCAATGTCCANCCCGCCCGGAACCGCCGCCCGCAACTGCGCGACGACATCAGGATCGTCGGCGCGAAGACTGCGCGTGGCGCCGAGCGTCAGCGCCAGATCCAGTTTCTCCGGCAGCACGTCGCACGCCACCACCTCGCGGGCGCCGGCGGCCAACGCCCCGAGCATGGCCGAGAGGCCGACACNCCCGAGACCGACGACGGCGACGGTCTGTCCGAGGCGGATCCCCGCCGAATTGATCGCCGCGCCGACCCCCGTCAGCACCGCGCAACCGAAGACCGCCGCCACCTCGGGCGCCAGGTCCGGCGTCACCTTGACCAGCGAGCCGCGGTTGACCACCGCATATTCGGCAAAACACGAAACGCCGACCTGATGGTTGAGCACCTGGCCATCGCGCCGCGCCAGAACGCGATGCCCGCCGACCAGCGTGCCGGCGCCGTTGGCGGCCGCGCCCGGCTCGCACAATGCCAGACGACCTTCCCGGCACGGCAGGCAACGGCCGCACGAGGGCACGAAGACCAGCGCCACGGAATCGCCGCGCGCCAGGTCGGCGACGCCCGGCCCGCAACTCTCCACCACCCCCGCAGCCTCGTGCCCGAGCACCATCGGCAGCGGTCGCGGGCGATCGCCGTTGATGATAGAGAGGTCGGAATGACACAGCCCGGCGGCGGTGATGCGAACCAGAACCTCTCCCGGACCGGGATCGCCGATTTCGATGGTTTCCACGGAAACCGGCCTCGACTGCGCGTAGGGCGGCGGCAACTGCATCCGGTCGAGAACTGCGGCGAGCATCTTCATTGCTGTCTCCTTTGTCCGAGGCCCCGGTTCGGGGCCGATCTCCCGAGGCCATTCCGGGGATTGCCCTGCGTTGGCGGAAAGTACCACCAGGCCAGGACGACAAGCAAACCGAANNCAGCGTACGCGCCGGTGAACACCCAGGGCGGCGCCTCGTGGAAGAGCAGGCGCTGCACCCAGTATTCGACAAAGCTCTGCCGGTAGGCCGCCGCCCCCGCCCGAACGCGCAGCCACGACTCGAGGGTGGTCAGCGGACAGGTGAGACCGAACCATGACTCGGCAACGACAACCGCGATTGCCGCAAGATGCGCAAGGCGGAACCAGAGCCCATTCACCCAGCGCCAGGAGAGAAGATTCCCGACGATGACGAGCACGAGGCCGGCAACGACGAAGACGACGACGCCGAAGTGCGCGAGCAGCACGAGATCCGCGAAAAGCTGGTAGGGCAGCATCTCAGTGCCCCCGCTCGGCGCCTTGAGCGAGCCTTTCCAGGATGATCTCGCCGACCCGCCGGCTTGCCGGCAGAAGCGTATGAACGCAATCGACCACGACCTGGTCTTCGATCCATTCCGCGCTGGCTTCGGCAACCGACACAACGCCGTCGTTCGCCTCCCCAGCGAACACTTTGGCCGGCCAGGGCAGGCCGCGCCGGCCGACAATGGCGGTCGTCGGCACCGTCATCGGGCCGATTTCCTCCATTCTGGCGGTCGACCCCAGCAACTGGCCGCAGTCGCCGGCAAGCCCGCGGAAGAGTGGATTGGCGCCGAGCCGTTGCGCGATGCACGACGGCTGCACGGGAGAGCCCAGCAGAAAGAGGTGCCGGGGCCGCCGGACCGCCGCTGGCAGGTAGTTCAATGCCGCCCTGAGCAGGACACCGCCGAGCGAATGCCCGACGACCGCATAACTGCCCTTCTCCGCCACTGCCGAAATGCGGGCGACAAGGCGGTCCCTGATCTCGGGAAACGCCTCCAGCGCGACCGAGTAGCCGAAGGTGCCAGTCAGCAGGCCCGCTCGCCTGAGCTGCAATAACAGCGGCTGCCCCGACAGCGGCGAGCGACCCATTCCATGAACGAACAATGCATGCATGACCTCTTCCCGTGGCCTGAAGGCACCGCAACGGAAGGCACCATCCCCGCCAATGGACGAAAGGCGGCGCCGGCAACCGCCAGGCGCTCACTGCATCGAATGCAGGCCGATCATGTTGCCTTCCGTGTCAACGACCAGCGCGATGTACCCGTACTGTCCGATGGACATCTTTTCCTTCTGGACCTTGCCGCCGGCCTTGGCCGCCTTCGCCGCCTCGACGGCACAGTCGGCGCAATTGAAGTGAACCAGGATGCCATTGCCGCCCGGAGAGAAGCCGGGCATCCTGACCAGCGCGCCGGACGCGCCCGGGCTTTCCGGCAGCATGGGGAATGCCAGCATCTCCATTCCCGGGCTCACGAGTTCGGAAAGCTCAACGTCGAATACCGCCTCGTAGAATGCCCTGGCGCGGGTCATGTCGGTTACATAGATTTCAAACCAGCCAACGGGGTTGTTCATGACCTTCCTTTCCTGATAGGAATGAAATGCGGATCCCGGTGTCTCGCACAGGCTTGAGCCACCCACTTGACGGTGGCTGCCGCTTCGCTTGATGCGTCGGGTCTTACTCACCCTCCCCGACAGGCTCACCCGATGTTCCCAGGAACCCGCGTCCGTGCGCAAAATACACGCTGATCGGCTTTTCGTTGCGGAGAACGTCGAGGACGCTTTGGAACATGGCTGAGGGAAGGTGCATCTTGATGATCCCGCCATCGATCCCATCGTCTTCGAAGTACATGCCAGGATCATTGAATCGAACCCACGCAAGGGTCTTGCCCATCGCGTCACTCAGTTGAATCTGGGCGCGATCGGTCTGGTAGCCTTTCGGGCTGCCGTAAAACAGGACACTGTAACTTGATACCAACGGCATGTCATTGCTCCTTCATCTTGAGTTCGGGCAGTTGTCCACCCGGTTGCGGTCTGCTCCCAAAGACCCGGTCGGGACGGGAACGAACTTCCGTTCCCCTCCGATAACTCCCTGTCAGCCACCTGTCGCAGCCCCGCGAGGCCCGTCCGGGATGGATCGGAAGACCTGCGTGCGCTTCGACGGCGACCACCTGCGCATTGGTCAATTGCACGGCTCGACAGTTCCTGCCGGGATGATCACAGGTCCGCGTGCTCCAGGATTTCCTGGCCGATCAACAGGCACTCGCCCGGCAGTCGCGCATAGATGAAGCGCATCCGGTACTGTCCCTTGTAGATGTGGCCCCACACCTGCAGCACGTCGAACAGTTGCTTCCTGTTTGCCGGGTTGCGCAGGGGAGTCAGTTCCTTTGCCGACCTGTCGACTTCGATGCGGTCATCCGGGCCGTAGTGGAACGCCAGCAGCTTTGCCGCCTGTTCGATGGCGGCACCGGCACAGCGGTGCGGCGGCGCCGCATGAGCGAGACCGCCCAGCAACAAGACGGCTGCGCATGCCGCGGTCTTCAGGGCCGGGCCCAACATCATTGCCTTCCCGACTGACACCAACGGCTGCTCACCGCGCAGCCTCGCCCGCTCGCCAGCAGTGCCACAGCCTGACCTAGAACCATACCGCCTTGGTGCGCCTCGCCCACTCCATCCGGTCGGCGAGGCCAATCTGTCCGGCGTTGATGGCGCGGGTGATTCTTCTGATGTCGTCCTGGTCGGCCAAGGCATTGCATCCTCTTGCCGCCCACACGGCCGCCGCAATCGCCAGGCACCACTCCGCGCCGATGAACTCGTCGGGGGCGGCGACGAAGTCGGGGGCGTCGGGGTTGTCCCTGCGCAGGGTGGCCGTCGCCTCCTGGTAGCTTGCCTTGCCGGTGAGTTGCAGCAGGCCGCGACCGCGATACGTGTAGCCATCATTGGGGGCGGTATTTCCCATGCGCCCGCCATAGACCTAGTTGGCGAGCTTCTGGGNGTTGTTGGCATAAGCCGACGGATCGAGCGGGCCACTCGGCTTGAAACGCGATGGCCAGACCTTCGGCAGGCGCCCGGCACTATAGTTGAGGTTCTCGAATTGGATGGCGAGACCGCCCGACTCGTGGCGTATCTGGGCCATGAAATTCGCGACGCGCAGCAGCGTTTGCGAAATTCCCTGGCGATCGAGAACGGCCTGGCCATTGTGGAAAGCGTCGCGATAGCTCGATCGCGCATTGGGCGCGAGATGCAGAACCTGGGCAAGGGAGACAGTGACGGTCATGGCGAATGCTCCTCACGCAATGGATGTTGGGCGTGCGCGGTTTCGATGTCGCGCGCGACCTCGCGAAGAATATATTCCCATTACCACGCGTTGACCAGATCGGGGGACCGCCATCCTCAAGCGGGAACTGGCATCCGCCTGACCTCGGCGGCGTTCGTCGTCGCGGTCCCTTCCCCTTTTTCAGGATTCGTCGGCGAACCGTGCCCAGATCTTCTTCCTTTCGCCGGGCTTGAGGTTGANCCAGAAGTGATGGTTCCATGGCTTCCTGTTGCCGCGGATCTCGACCTTGTGCTTGCCCGGCGCGACCCTGTACTCGGTCAACGCCGGCGAATTCCCGATCCTCCTGCCGTCGATGAACACGACGGCAGGCTCGCCGGGCGGCGCGATCTGGAACAGCAGCGTCGCCGACCCCACGGCCTGCGGCGCCGTGGCCTCTCCCGCTTGCGACTTCTGCCGGGCGCGCGGCGGCGACTCATCGGCGGCTCTGGATTCTGGACGCTCGGCATCAGCGGCGAGTGGTGCGACCGGCTGTGGCGTTCCCGCTGTTTCCGCGAGGGGAGCCGGGGCTGGAGGAACCGGTGGCGCGCCGGTGCGGGCGAGCACGAAGATCCCCAGCCCGGCGAGCAAGGCAACCGCGGCAGCGACGCCGACAAGCCCGGCGCGCCGGCCCCGGCAGGCGGNAGCCGCGGCCGGAGCGACTGTGCCAGAGGGCACCGGCGCCTCGCCCAGCAGCACGCGGCGGAAGTCGACTACACTGCGCGGCCGCGTCTCCTCATCGACGCGCAGCGCCCAGTCGATCGCGGCGAGGAAGCCGGGGCTGTAGCGGCCGGCGCCGGCGACGGCCGCGGGCGGCAGCGTGTCCTCCTTGACCCGGCCCGGCGCCTCCACGGGCTTTTGGCCAGTCACCAGCCAGTAGAGGACGCCGGCCAGCGCGTAGAGATCGGTCCATGGCCCCTGGGCGCCGCTCGTGTGGTACTGCTCGAACGGTGCGTAGCCCGGAGTGATGACGCTGGTCAGGCTCCTGCTCGCCCCNNCCGCGGACTGGCGGGCGGCGCCGAAGTCGAGCAGCACCAGGCTGCCGTCGCCATCGCGGACATAGACGTTGGCGGGCTTGATGTCGCGGTGCAGAACCCCAGCGTCGTGAACCACGGCAAGTCCATCGAGCAGCGGCAGGAACATGCGCCTGAGCGTGGCCTCGTCGACCGGGGCGTGACCGGGCAGCCAGTCGCGCAACGGCTGGCCCTCCTCGTAATCCATGACCATGTAGGCGGTGCCATTTGCCTCGAAAAAGCGGCTGACGCGGACGATGTTCGGATGGCGGAAGCCGGCAAGGACCCGCGCCTCGGCAAGGAAGCGCTCGAGGCCGAGCTGGAAACCTGGGCTGTCGGCGTCGCTGCGCGGCAGCACGGTCTGGCCGGCGGCGCGCACCGCCAGGTGGTTGGGCAGATACTCCTTGATCGCGACCGCCGAGTGCAGGTTGTTGTCGCGGGCGAGGTAGGTGATGCCGAAGCCGCCAGCGCCGAGCATCGTCTCAATGGTGTATTCATGCAGCGCGAATCCGACCGGCAGAGCGATGGCGTTGACGGCCGNGGGACTGTCGGGCTGGCCATCAGGACTGCCCTGCGCGGCCTCGCACTGGGCGTCGCGGTCGAAGACGGCACTCGCGCCGCGCAGGGGTANAGGCATCGTTTCGTCCTGCGAGGGAAAAGACGCAATAGATCCGGACAGTCCACGATCTTCCTCTATCACCGCATCACCTCCGCCGCCGGCGCAGCCTTCTTCCCCGGCCTGCCGCCGGCGCTCCGCCTGAACGCGGTGTCACACCAGGCCGCCCCCGGAAGCATGTCCTGGCGGACCAGACCAGCTTGCCCGGCGACACGCTGCGGCGGATGACGGCTTCCACCTCACTGGCGAAGCGCTCATTCCCCAGCACGAAACTGCCTTTCGTTGCGCGTCGAATCTGATCCGACACTCCTGGCTCCAGTTCGCACCTGGACAGTTCGCGACATGCCGCCTGCCGACGACCCGCAACCTGCCTCAAGGCCGATGGTCGGGTGACGGCTCTGACTTTCCCGGAATCTGTTCCGATGGGATCGGGCGCCGTCGTGCCTGTCAGCACCCGCCGGGCGTACGCCATCGCCCGGGCGGCGCCGTGGTCGTTGTCGGGGTCGTGTTCGGGTCCGCAAGTCATTGGCTGGAAACTTGTCGTCGCCGCGTCGCCGGCATGCTCAGGCCCCACAGCATTTCTTGAATTTCCTTCCCGAGCCGCAAGGGCAGGGATCGTTGCGGCCGACCTTCGGGGCATCGCGGCGGAAAGTGCCGGCGGCGGCCTCCGGCCGCTGCGCGGGGCGCGGATGTTCCTTTCCGTCGTGGAAGCGGTCCGACCAGCAGTACCACCTTTGCATCAACCCGATGGCATCCGGCACATAGGCGTCGTGATGGCGGCCGAATCGTTGCAGGCGCTCGGCCCAGGGACGGTTGACCTCGGTTTCGTACCAGTCCCAGTCGGCGACTTGCGGATCGAGCCAACCGCTGTCCCACCAGCGCCTGAGCGTAGGCAGATGCTCCGGCCCGCCGATTTCCGCGACAGCGCCGGTCAGGCCGTCCATGACCATGGCCTCGGCGTCCGTGTCGACCGATGCATGCTGCGCTTCCAGCCAGGCCAGCGTGCGGTCGCCGGTTTCGACCAGCCAGGCAAGGAGCGGCGCCGCTTCCCGGTCGCCGGCGAAAACCGGCAGCGTCAGCGCGTCGATCATCACAATCCGCGCCCATTTCCCATGGCGACGGTCCTCGACGAAGGCGCGCAGCGCCGCCTCGTCGTCAGAAACCGCGGCGACACAATTCTTGAACGACTCGGTGAGATGGTCATCGAGCGCGGCGTCGAGTTCCGCCTCCGGCAGCGCCGCGATGGCCAGCAGGGGACGGAAGGCCCGCGTGTCGCGCCGCTGCGCCAGCAGGTGCATCGCGTGCAGGTGGAACATCGACTCCCGCAGCTCCGCCGGCTGCACGGACATGCGCTCCAGTTCGGCGACCATGCGCTCGTAGTGCGCCGGGTCTTCGAGTACCGCCCGCGCCGCCGCGACGGGGTAGCCATCGCGCACCACCGACAGTTCGTCCAGTATCTGCTGCCAGTCCATGCCCTTCCCGCCCCGGAAACATTGCCGAAAGCCAATATTTTTACCGGCAAAGCGTCGCGCCGTCCAGCGATCCAGAGGGGTCGCGCTTGCCGGATGACCCCTTCCCCGCCTTGCCGTCGGCGACCCGCCTGCTTGCCGGACCCGGACGCAAAGGCCGCGATCGCAACGCTCCGCCGCCGGCCTGGAAATCCTGGTCAGGCGAAGGTCGCCCCTTCTGGGCCAGCAGCGCCCGCAGCAGCGAGCGATGGCAATGCGCCTCGTCCTCGCAATAGCAGCCGACGGAAAAATTGGCATGACGCGAGCGGACCGCGAGCAGTTCGATGGCGCGCGCATTCGCCGGCGCCGCCATTTCGGCGCGGTACTTCCTGGCGAATGCCGCCCATTGCGCAGGGGTCGCCGCCTGCTGCCCCAGCTTCATCGTCTCGACACTGGGCGCGAACTCGCGGAACCAGACGTCGTAACAGTCCCGCGCGGCGAACTCGGCCTTCGGCACGCCGCGCGGCGGCCGCCGCACGGTGCCGATCCTGGTTCCTTCACCGGCGGCCCGCGGACTCCCCAGACGAACGATGCGAACGGCCATGATGCGCTCCTTTCAAGATTCGTCGGCCCGCCGGACGGTGTCAGCGCAGCAACACGTGTAGCGACTTCGCAGTCAATACAGGGGCCACAACGCCACCAGCCAGCACGCCGGCAGTGGCAAATGATTGTCCGAGCCTGGCCCCTTTGGCCCGGTGCAGCGTGGAGGGAACCTGCCGGCAGCGCCGGCAGGCGGTCCGGTTGACCGAAGGGTTGGGCGTTGTCTCCAATTGATTAGTCGATCTTGCACAACAGTAGAAGCCACCCTACCGCCACTACAACGATTAATCCGAGCGACACGTAAGACTGGTACTTAAGATACGGATGCTGATCAATGGCCGCTAAGAACCGAAAGTCTTTGAGTTCAGTTGTCCAGATCAGCTTTTCCAGTTCGGATACCTTCCCGTCAAAGAAGCGAAGGTTGGTGCGGCCTGAACGCTCTGAAAGAAACCAAGCTAAGGTGACCAAGATGCCGATCATCGGTATTGCATCTGCATGCTTGGAAATGAGGCTTGTATCTGAGGATGTCGCTAGTGCAGCCAGAAGACCGCCATTTACCAAGAGGTAAACGTTAAAGCGCGTCCATAGCATCTGTAGCTCCAGATTTCTTGCGGCCAGAATTGCGGCGTAGATTTCGCTATTGCTCATAACTCCCGCTTTCACTAAGTACTGTGAAATGCCCAACGGGGGCGAGTTGTGCGTCACCCGCGCGTGGGCGAGGTTGGCAGCTTGCTGCCAACCCAATCCTCGTGACTTAGCACATTTGAATATTTTTGCCCTGATGTTTCATGGTGCCGGGGTTTGGTTAGAATACGCCCTGTAACTGATTGATATATATAGGTTAAATATGACGGCCTAAATATGTCAACGTACTTTCCCGGCTTGCTGACTTCATCCGGAGCGGAGCCTTTCGCGAGGCGGCGCGCCAGGACCCCGGTATTTCACCCGCCAGCGCGGTCTGCCCTTTCCGGAGTTGATCGCTTTCCTGCTCAGCGGTGTGCGTGGTGCCGTACAGGGCGAACTTGATGCGTTCTTTTCCCTGCTGGCGCGGCGCAGCCAGCTGGTTCGGGTGGTGAGCGCCAGCGCATTTTCGAAGGCGCGCAGCCGTCTTTGGGCCGATGTCTTCGACCCACTCAACACGGAGTTGCTGCGCCTGATCGATGAAGGCCTGCCGGCGCAGCCGCTCTGGCTGGGTTTGCGGGTGTTGGCCGCCGATGCCTCGAAGGTTCGCCTGACCCTGCTTGACCGCGAGGGGAAGCGCGGCGTACGCGAGGCAACACTGTTTGGACTGTTTCGTCCCGGGATCGAGTTGTTCGATTCGCTGATTCTGCACAGTGCCGTGGTGGGTGAGCGCCAGATGCTGTTCGAACGTCTCGACCGCCTGAGTCACCAGGACCTGCTGGTGCTCGACCGTGGCTATCCGGGGGCGTGGTTGGTGGCGGCCCTGTTGCATCGGGGCATTCCGTTCTGCATGCGCTGCGATTCGTCCTCGACCTTTGCCGCAATCACGCGTTTCATGCGCTCCGGCGAGGACGAGGCGGTGGTGACCCTGCCGCCACCGAACCGCCGCGATGCCGTCGATTATGAGTGTCCGCGTCAGACCTCGACCGTGCGCCTGATCCGTCAGGTGACGCCGGCCGGCAAGGTGCGCGTGCTCATGACGTCGTTGCGCGATGCCACACAGTATCCTGCCACCGCATTCGCCGACCTCTATCATCGCCGCTGGCGCATCGAAGAAGCCTTCAAGCGCCTCAAGCACCGCCTCTGCCTTGAGCATACCTCCGGCCTGACCTGGCTGGCCGCCTGCCAGGATGTCGGCGCCAGGATGGTCTGCGACAACCTCAATGCCCTGGCTGTCTATCTGGCGACCGACCACCTCATCCCGACGGATTCGCCGTGGCGCATCAACCGAACACAGGCCTTCTCTCACCTGCGCCGCCTGCTGCCGCGCATCCTCAGCGGACGAATGCCAGCAAGCGCACGCCTCGTCGCCGACCTGTTCTGCGAAATTGTCCTCAACCTGCAAAAATTCATCCCCAACCGCGCCCGACCTCGACCCGTTCGACCCAAACCACACAAGTCTCATGCCTACAAGTTCGCACCATGACAAAGAGCTAAGTCACGAGGATTGGCTGCCAACCGACCCCCAAGCGGGCGAAGCGGTGAAGCCGTGACGATCGAACGAGTGGTTCGAGTGCGCGCAGCGTCCGTATGGACTGCCGGGTTATGCGACTTTTCACGGGATTGTCCCGCTTTCGTTGGGTTGTTCAGCAGCAATCGGCAGTTCGATCTGCGAGTTTTTGCGATCCTCATACTCGGAGCTGTGCCAGTGCCCGTGAAGCTCAATTTCTAGCCATTCTGCGATTTGTATGCAGTACTCGTAGGATTCAAGAAAGTACTGAATGTCGGCAGGCAATCCCATACCTGCCTTGACCCGTGCGTGGGAGCCAGCTTTCCGAACGTNGACTTTATTCGCAATTCCGCGGTTGTGGATGAATATGTCTCGCGTCGCTTTGACTTCCATGTATTTGTGGAACGCAGGACACTCCAGAAGATTAACCGACAACAGAGAATCCATCGACTCAGCGAACTCAGTTGGTGATTTGTATGCAAGTTCGTTGATCAGTGCGTCGGTAGCCCGAAGGTGAACCTCTTCAAGAGACGTGGATTCAAGTACCGCTTGAATCGAAAGGCTTCGCTTTCCACCAAGCTTTTGGGGATATCGCATAACGACGGCGCGAACGATGTCGCCAAGCATTGTTTCCACGATTGTGACCAGTTGCACCAGTGCATTTACGCTGAGCTGGTGAAAAGCAAGGAACTGGTATTTGGAAAGAAGCTGATCTTTGCGGTACTTACGCGTACTCGGAATGGCCGATTTATCTGCGCTATACCCAACAGGAAACGTTACCTCGATTTCTTCCTGCTTCATGTCCTGCATGCCTCGTGCCGCTATATCGAAAGCGCCATAGGTCAACTGCGCGAGTTCTCCTTGATCGAACATCGCATTCCGAGCCGATGCGACGATCTGATTTAGGTAATTGCCAAGGTTAAAACTACTCATGGGCATGTGGTCGCATAACGTTTGAATTCACCGGCCTTGCGCGGCTTTATGCGCAAGATCCGGTGGAATGATGGGTTGGGCAGCTTAGAACTCGTAGGTGATGGTGTTGTTTGACTCAGAAATCATTTTGTTGGCAAAGAGAATGTCGATGATGCGGTCGACATCGGCTTGCGCAATGTTCTTCTGAAACATGGACGAAATGTGCTGAGATAAAGTTGCTCTCTTGCGAGGCCGCGACTTCTTTTCTGATTTGCTTAGAAGGTCGAATACGCGTTTGTAATTCGGTTCCTCGGTAGTAGCAGTTTTAGGTTCAAGTTCGAGCAAGCTGTTTATGCGCTTGCACTTCAATCCATTCTTGTTGAGGTACCGAAGCAACGGATCAAAGCCTTTATCCTTGGACAGCACAATGCAATGTAGGCTCGGAGATTTCTCGAACACGCGCCCGAGATGACAAGCGATGTAGAAATCAAGGGCGTTGCTGCCGTTTCCTTCGACTCGCTGCCATTCAACTCGATCGCCGAGTTTCTGAGCGCTAGCAACAAGATCAATCGGAACACTTTNTTGGCTTGAGCCAACGAAGATCACAACGTGAAAGTTGTGTTCAAGGCGACTCAGATCAACCTGTTGAACGTTTTCAAAATCGACAAGCAACAACTTATGACTCAAATGGGTATCCCTTTGATGCACGTACCGCCCAATCCATCATCAACCGAACGGTCGGCGGTCTGAAATGGGCCGCATTGGCAACGGGTGCAGCCCGGCTTCGTTGGCTCGCTAACATCTACGCGCGTTAAAGGGATACCCAATATGACTCAAATTAACCTCGCTGCGAAAATTAAGATGCCCAACGTGCTAGCTCAGGGGCGCGGAGCCGGCTTGCCGGCGGAGCGTCCCATGGAGCGTCGGGTTAGAGCCTTCTGGCGAAAGAACACTCAGTCGTCCGCCAATACCACTGACGTCGATTTCTTGTAGTTCCAGTTCAGAAGGCGATTCAGGCAAGAAGAGCGCGATTCCATTCTTGATACCACTAATGAGCATGTAATGCTCAACCTGAGCCAATACGTTCTGGAAGTTCTTACGATCTAGGCGCCGCTTTAACTCCACGACGAGTTTTTCTTCGCCTCTCTCAACAATCAAATCTGCACGGAACGGGCGATCCTTTGCGAGCCGAGCCTCCGTGAGCACCTTCAGTTCTGGAGCCGCAGAAGCGAGGAAGCCATGCAAAGCCCCTATAAATTGAGTTTCAGTGTGTTGCAGTGTTGAGCTGACTGACGGAGTGTAGGTCGAACAGAACTGGCGTAGAACATCTACAGTCCGTGTGAGCAAGCTTGCGTTCACTGACCCTGCGAGAGTTTCAGCGATCGCCTGCTTTTGAGCTTCAGCTTCAGCTTGAGACTTTAAGTAAGAAAGCCTTTCGGCCATTTGATCTAGGAGCAAACACGCGAACGCTGAAACTGAAACTATGGCGAGAAAAGCCTCACTCTCGTCGAAGTCCAGCTTGTAGTCATGTGCGGATGGATTCCGCCATTCGGTGCGGTAGGTTGTAAATTGGCTAAGCACCCTACTGCGAAACACTTTGTTCTTTTCAAGATAGCCTTCGATGTCGAACGGTCGTTTCTTGGCAGGGTCCTGCCCCGCCAAAACTCTGTAGGCCTCTTTGATGCTGCCTTCGAACGCTTGGTTTGTGCGATAGATAGCATCGGTAAATGCTGTGTCGTCGTCAGCCTCTTGACCTCTCGATAGATGCCGAAATGCTGTTTCTATATGGAGCAGCACAGCTTTTAGTCCTGGGATGTACTCGCCGTCTTCCAGAACGTCAATCTTGTTTCGTAAGGTGGCTACAAGATCCATATGGAAGGCTCTAACGACGAAGCTCACCGGAGGGACGCCGCAGGCGGCCCGTCCGGTGGAGCGGAATGCTAGAAGGCGCAACGGTTACAGGAGAGAGCATGCGAAATGTTGGATTGATGGTGGCGGCACTAATGGCCGCAAGCGGAGCACTCGGGTACGGCGATCCTCGCTCAATGCGAGAGCGTGAAATTGATAACTGGGGGTTGCCTAAGCACGAACCGGAAGACCGAGGCAGGCGCGCAGAAAAGGATTCCGAGGCGATGCGGAAGGCAGAGGCAAAAAGAGCACGGAAGGCTGCAAAGAGACTCAAGAACACGCCACCTAACGTCCGAGTTGAGCACCGCAGCCCCCAGGGCGGCGCTGACCGCCCGAGCGGGGCTTGTCGGGGCTGCGTGTGCTCGAACGCATGTTAGGCGGGATGGCCTGCTGGCGGATGGCTGCGGCCTTGGGGCCGGGGCAGCGCCGGGGGCCATCCCGTCAAGGGTGCGAAGGGCGCGCAGGCTTGACGCGCGGTCGGCGCAGCGCAGCTTCCCTTGATCGGCGGCGGAATAGAGCACAGTCGGCGGCGCTGGCGGAGGGGTTGGTTTTACCCCCGCCGGCTGCCACGTGGCGAACGCGGGGTTTGGGGCAGCGCCCCAAGGTCTTCTCGGAGAGGCAAGGGTGGATCGGGGTCCGGCCGGGCCGTTACGGGTTATCCGGCCGGAGGTCGTAGGAGAGAGCAGCGAATGAGCGGACCACGCAGCGGCGAGCAGCCGCAAGTGGTACTCGTTCGGCACGGCGTTGGGCCGCCCGAAGGGGATTGCGCCGCGCAGCGGCGCGGGGCTTGTCTTTTATTAAACAAAGACGACACGGCAATGCTGAATAACTAGGGTTTTCCCGTTCTGCCGCATGGATGCTCGAATGTTGCCCGCAGGGCAATCCCGCAGGGACAAGCCAGCGGCGTTTCGCTGGCGCAGCACAGAGCAACCATGCGGTTGCGGCAGAACGGGGTTCATGTCGGTCCCGCCGGTGCTTCAGAAAAGCCCGCCAAGGGGTCAGGATCGCGTCAGGACGGCCTAACTATTAAGTAAGCCTCCCAAAATGGCAGGCTTTTCCATCGATTTAATAAACAATAAATTTCATAAAATCATTGGGATGGCTTAAAATTAGGCCTCCCAACAAATACTGATAATCCGTCATGAGCCAGCCGCCCAGGCTTCTGGATCGCGTTCGCGAGCGGATCCGCTTCAAGCACTACAGCTTACGGACTGAGGATTCCTATGTCCAGTGGGTAAAGCGCTTCGTACTTTTCCACGGCAAGCGCCATCCCGCCGAGATGGGGGCGGTGGATGTGGAAGCCTTTCTGACCCATCTGGCGGTCGAGGGAAACGTGGCGGCATCGACGCAGAACCAGGCGCGCAGCGCCCTGCTCTTCCTCTACAAGGAAGTGCTGGGCAGCGCACTGCCGTGGCTGAACAATGTGGAGCAGGCGAAGAAACCGCGCCGCCTGCCCACGGTGCTGACCGAGGACGAGGTGCGCGAAGTCCTTGGCCGCCTGGACGGCGTGCATTGGCTGGTGGCTGCCTTGTTGTACGGTGCCGGTTTGCGCCTGATGGAGGCATTGCGCCTGCGTGTCCAGGATGTCGATTTCAAGCGGCGGGAGATTCTGGTGCGCAACGGCAAAGGCTTCAAGGACCGGGTGACGATGCTTCCCGATCGCGTTGCTTCGCGGCTCCCGGGCCACCTGGTGACCGTTCGGCAGTTGCACGAGAAGGATCTCGCCGAGGGTTTCGGCGAGGTTCACCTGCCTTATGCGCTGGAGCGCAAGTACCCGGCCGCCGGCAAGAGCTGGGGCTGGCAGTATGTTTTTCCTTCCGGCAACCGTTCGGTGGACCCGCGTTCCGGCAAGACGCGGCGTCACCATGTCGATGAGCAGACCATCCAGCGCGCCGTCAAGCAGGCGGTCCGCTCGGCCGGCATCGTCAAGGCGGCGACACCGCATACGCTGCGCCATTCGTTCGCCACCCACCTGTTGCAGAAGGGGCAGGACATCCGCACGGTGCAGGAACTGCTCGGCCACGAAGACGTACAGACGACGATGATCTACACGCATGTCCTGAACCGCGGTGGCCATGGCGTGACGAGCCCGCTGGATGCCTGACGCCATGCCCGATGCACGGAACGCCCGGCGGCCGGTGAAGGCCAGCGCCCCTGCCTGACAGCGGATAGCAAGCGCCTGCGCGGCATCGAGCGCGAACTGGCGCGGTCGACCGGCGAAAAGAGGCAAAAACTGCAATCCGAGCTGGACGAACTGCTGGCCCGGTCGCGTTCCGCCGTAGCCGAGCGGCGCAGCAGGCTGCCGAAACCGGAATTCCAGCCCGAGCTGCCGGTCAACGAGCGCCGCGCCGACATCGCCGAATTGATTGCGAAGAACCAGGTGGTCATCGTCTGCGGCGAGACCGGCTCGGGCAAGACGACGCAGTTGCCGAAGATCTGCCTCGACCTCGGCATCGGCGCGCGCGGGCTGATCGGCCACACCCAGCCGCGCCGGCTGGCGGCGCGTTCGGTCGCGACGCGGCTGGCGCAGGAGTTGAAGACGCAGGTCGGCGCCGGGGTCGGCGTCAAGATCCGCTTCCACGACAAGTCGACGCCCGAGAGCTGGGTCAAGCTGATGACCGACGGCATCCTGCTCGCCGAGTCGCAGTCCGACCCGTATCTGAATGCCTACGAGGCGATCATCATCGACGAGGCCCACGAGCGCAGCCTGAACATCGATTTCCTGCTCGGCTACCTCAAGCAGTTGCTGCCGAAGCGGCCCGATCTCAAACTGGTCATCACCTCGGCGACCATCGACGCCGAACGCTTTTCGCAGCACTTCGACGGCGCGCCGGTCATCGAGGTTTCCGGCCGGCTCTACCCGGTCGAAGTGCGCTACCGGCCGGTCGCCGATCTGGAGAAGCAGGACGACGAGCGCGACCTGTACGACGCCATCGTCGATGCGGCCGATGAAGTCTCGCGGCTGGGGGCTGGCGACATCCTGGTCTTCCTGCCCGGCGAACGGGAAATCCGCGAGGCGGCGGAGGCGCTGCGCAAGCACGCACTGGCGCGGCCGGGACTGAGCACGGCGCACGCGCCGGAAATTTTGCCGTTGTTCTCACGGCTGTCGGCCGGCGAGCAGGACCGCATCTTCAAGCCGTCCGGCGGCCAGCGGCGCATCGTGCTGGCGACCAACGTCGCCGAAACCTCGCTGACCGTGCCGGGCATCCGCTATGTGATCGACATCGGGCTGGCGCGGGTCAAGCGCTACTCTTACCGCAACAAGGTCGAGCAGCTGCAGGTCGAGCGCATTTCGCAGGCAGCGGCACGGCAGCGGGCCGGCCGTTGCGGCCGGGTGGCGGCCGGGGTTTGCGTGCGCCTCTATGACGAGGCCGACTTCAACGCCCGGGCGCCGTTCACCGATCCGGAAATCCTGCGTTCGTCGCTGGCCGGCGTCATCCTGCGCATGAAGTCGCTGCGCCTGACCGATGTCGAGACCTTCCCCTTCATCGAGCCGCCGCCGGCCAAGGCGATCAACGATGGCTACGCACTGCTGCAGGAACTCGGCGGGCTGGATGACGACAACCGGCTGACCAAGGTCGGCGAGGCGTTGGCCAAACTGCCGCTCGATCCGCGTATCGGCCGCATGCTGGTCGCAGCCCGCGACCTCGGCTGCCTCAAGGAAGTGCTGATCATCGCCGCCGGGCTATCCTCGCAGGACCCGCGCGAGCGGCCGCAGGAGCGCCAGCAGGCGGCCGACGAGAAGCACAAGCTGTGGGCTGACGAAAAGTCGGAGTTCCTCAGCTGGGTCAAGCTGTGGAATTGGTTCAAGGCTGCGGTCGACGGCAAGAAGTCGAACAAATCGCTGGTCGATACCGTGCATGGGCACTTCCTGTCGTACCTGCGCCTGCGCGAGTGGCGCGAGGTGCATGGGCAGTTGCACGCGATGGTCAGCGAACTGGGGTGGAAGGAAAACGGGATTCCCGGAACGTATGACGCGATCCACATGGCGCTGCTCTCCGGTCTGCTCGGCAACATCGGCTGCAAGTCGGACGAGTCCGGCTACTACCTCGGGGCGCGCGGCATCCGCTTCCTGATCCACCCGTCGTCGCCGCTGCAGAAGAAGGCCGGCAAGTGGATCATGGCCGCCGAGATCACCGAGACGACGCGGTTGTTCGGCCGCTGCGTCGCCCGCATCGAAGATGGCTGGATCGAGAAAGTGGGCGCTCACCTGATCAAGCGCCAGTACTTCGACCCGCACTGGGAAAAGCGTTCGATGCAGGTTTGCGCGTGGGAACGGACGACGCTCTATGGCGTCGTGATCGACCCCAAGCGGCGCATTCACTACGGGCCGCTGGCCCCGGCCGAGGCGCGCGAGATATTCATCCGGCAGGGACTGGTCGGCGAGGAGATCGAGGAAAGCTTCGCCCGGCGCTGGCCGTTCTTCCAGCACAACCAGAAGCAGGTCCGCGAAATCGAGAAAATCGAGCACAAGCAGCGCCGGCAGGATGTGCTGGTCGATGACGAGCTGATTTTCGCCTTCTACGATTCGCTCATCCCGGAAGGCATCCACAACGGCGCGGCCTTCGACCACTGGCGGCGGACGGCCGAGCAGGAGAACCCCAGGCTGCTGTTCCTGGCCAGGGACGACCTGATGCGCCACTCGGCGGCGGGCGTAACCACCGAGGCCTTCCCGCATCACCTCAAGGTCGGCGGCGTCGATTACACGCTGAGCTACCACTTCGAGCCGGGCTCGCCGCGCGACGGNGTGACGCTGACGCTGCCGCTGGCGCAGCTCAACCAGATTCCGGCGGCACGCATGGAATGGCTGGTGCCGGGGCTGTTGAAGGAGAAGCTGGTGCAGTTGATCAAGACGCTGCCGCAGAAGATCCGGGCGAAGCTGGTGCCGGTGCCGGAATTCGTCGAGGAATTCGTGTCGACCGTAACAGGCAACGAAAGGAAGCTGAATCAGGGCCTGATCCCGCCGCTGATCGATCACATCCTCGAAGCGCGCGGCCTGAACGCGCGCGGCTGGGCGGTGACGCCGGACGCCTTTCGCCCCGACGTGCTGCCGCCGCATTTTTCGATGAACTACAAGCTGATCGACGAGCACGGCCGCCAGCTCGACATGAACCGCAGCCTGGTGACGTTGCGCGCCGAATGGGGCAAGGAGGCGAAGGAGGAATTCGCCGACCTGCACGAAACGCCTTCCGAATACACCCGGCTGAGCGACTGGACTTTCGGCGAACTGCCCGAGCTGATGGAAGTGCAAGTTGGGTCAAACGCGGGCAAGCAGACGGTGATCGGCTACCCGGCGCTGGTCGATGACGGCGAGACGGTGAGCCTCAAGGTCTTCGATTCCGCCGAGGAGGCGGCCGGGACGCACCGCAAGGGGCTGCTGCGACTGTTCATGATCCAGTTCCGGGAACAGGTCAAGTACTTCGACAAGAACGTGCCCGGGATCACGCAAATGGGCATGCAGTTCATGACCTTGGGGACGACCGAGGAGTTGAAGCGGCAGATCGTCGACCTCACCTTCGCCCGCGCCTGCCTCAGCGAGCCGCTGCCGACGACGCCGGAGGCCTTCAAGGCGCGTTGTGTCGAGGCGAGGGCGCGGCTCGGCCTGATCATGCAGGAGGTCTCCCGCCTGGTCGGCGCCATCCTCGGCGAATGGCAGGCGGTGACCAGGAAGCTGCCGGCCTTCAAGGCGCACGCGGCGGTGCTGGCCGACATCGACGCGCAACTGGCGCGGCTGATCGGCAGGAATTTCGTTGTNGACACGCCGTTCGAACGCCTGCAGCATTACCCGCGTTACCTGAAGGCGATTGCCGTCCGCCTCGACAAGCTGAAAGCCAACCCGGCGCGCGATGCGCAACTGATGGCCGACTATGGCCCGCTGTGGACCAACTACGAGCGCCGTGCCCTGCAACTGGCCAGAATGGGCGCATGCGACCCGCAGGTCGACCAGTTCCGCTGGCTTATGGAAGAATTGCGCGTCGGCCTCCATGCGCAGGAACTGCGGACGCCGGTGCCGGTCTCCACCAAGCGACTGCAGAAACAATGGGAAGGAATCAGGAATGGATGAACCATGGGTGACGTGATGCTGGCGCTGGCGAGGACTTTCGCCAGCCTGAAACAGGGCAGGGTCTGGGGCTATGTGCTGGTGCCGGCCGCCGTTTCGCTGCTGCTCGCGGTCGGGCTGGCGATCTGGGCGCTCGGCGCCGTCGTCCGGCAGATGATGGACTACCCGCCGATGACCCTGCTCGTCGGCTGGGGGCTGGTCTGGCTGGCGCACATCCTGGCTTACCTNGGGGGCTGGATGGCGATCTTCGCCATCGCCTACCTGACCGCCTCGCTGCTCGCCGCCGTCCTCATCATGCCGCTCATGGTCAAGCACCTGGCGGCAACGGAATACCGCGACGTCGCGGCGATGGGCAAGGACAGTTTCGTCGCGGCCACGGTCAACAGCGTCGGGGCTTCGGTCCTGTTCGTCATCGCCTGGGTGGCGACGATTCCGCTGTGGCTGATTCCCGGCTTCTCGCTGCTCGTCCCGCTGTTGCTGATGGGCTGGCTGAACCGCCGGACATTCGCCTACGACGCGCTGTCGCTGCACGCCACCGCCGACGAATGGGCGGCGCTGCGCAAGGGCAACAAGGCAGAGCTGTTCATGCTCGGCCTGACCATGGCGCTGCTCGCCCATGTTCCGTTGGTCGGACTGCTGGTCCCGGCGCTGGCCGCGCTGGCATTCGTCCATTTCGGGCTCGAGGCGCTGCGTCGCTCGCGCGGCGGCGCCATCGTGACCATCTCAGGAGGACAGGCATGAGCCGCAGCTTTGGCGCCGTCATCATCGGCGACGAGATCCTTTCCGGGAAACGCCAGGACAGGCACTTCGCGAAGATTGCCGAGATGCTCGGCCAGCGCGGGCTGCGCCTGTCGTGGGTCGAATACCTCGGCGACGACCGCGCGCGCCTGACCGCTACCTTTCGCCGCACCATGGCTGCCGGCGACGTGGTGTTCTCCTGCGGCGGCATCGGCAACACGCCGGACGACCACACGCGGCAGGCGGTGGCGGCGGCGCTCGGCGTCGGGCTGGAACTGCACCCGGAGGGCGTCGCCGAAGCGATGCTGCGCTTCGCCGACGACATGACTCCGCAGCGCCTGCAACTGGTCACCTTCCCGGCGGGCGTCAGGATCATCCCCAATCCGTTCAACCGCATTCCCGGCTTCATGGCCAACGAGCACTATTTCGTGCCCGGCTTTCCGCAGATGGCGCACCCGATGATCGAGTGGGCACTCGACACCTTCTACCGCGACGAATTCCGCCCGGTCGCGGGCACGGTGGAAAAGGCCTTCCTGCTGACCGGGCCGACGGCTTACGAGAGCGCCCTGCTCGATCTGATGGAACGCATCGTCAGCGCCTACCCGACCTTGCGCCTGTTCTCGCTGCCGTCGCTGGTCGGCAACGAGCGCCGCCATCTCGAACTTGGAGTCGAAGGCGAGCCGGCGCTGGTAGACATGGCAATGGACGAGATCCGCTGCGAGGTCGAGCGCCGCGGAATTTCCTGGACCTGGCGCCCTTAAGCGGAACGGCACGGCCGCCAAGCAAGTCGCGGTCGACGCAAAAACCCGCGGGATTCGCGGGTTTTCTTGGATGACCGGGGCGCCGGTATTACTTGGCGGCAGTCCTGCGGGCAGCCGCGGTTGCGCTGACGGCCTTGGTGGTCGCCGTCGACGCGGCCTTCATGTTGGCCTCGGCGACGTCGGAGAACTGCTTGGCCATCGCCGTCATGTTGTCGAAAGCCTTGGTCGAGGCGTTCAGCATCGTCTTCATCGTCGCCGCGAAGACATCGCCGCCGACCGGTGCGCTGGCAGTCGCCTTTTCGACGGCGCTGCTGGCGTTCTTGGCGAAGCTGCTGTACTGGCTTTCCATCACCGCGGTGACTTCCTTCTGCATGCTGCTCACCAGTTCATAGATGCTGCGCGAGTAGTCCACCCACTTGTCGACATTCGGCCTGGCCAGTTCGCTGTTGAGCTTGGCGACTTCGCTGGCATCCTTGGCGCCGAGAAGCTGCTGGGCGTTGCTGACGGTGTTGTTGAAAAATTCGCGCGAGGCGGCCATGTTGAGGGCAGTCAGGCGCTCGACACCATTGAAAGCGGTGCGCATGAGCGCCATCATCACTTCGGCGTTGGCCTTCTGGGCCGCGGCAACTTGTTCGAGGTTCGGTTTGTTCATCATTTTCTCCAGTTCTGTGTCATCGGTGTGGACCAAACAGACCCCGGCGCCTGGCGCCGGGGTCAATCGCAGCAGGTTACTTCTTGCCGCGGGCGGCAGCGCCGACAGCCTTGACCGTCGCGTTGGTCGCGGCGGCGACATTGGCTTCGGCGATCTCGGCGACCTGCTTGGCAGCCTTGTTCATGTTGTCGAAAGCGGAATTGGCAGCGGCAATGGCGCTCTTGACCGCAGCGACGGCAACGTCGGAACCGGCCGGTGCGGACTTGGCAGCCTTGTCGAGCAGGCCGGCGACGGTTTTCTGGAAGTCGGCGAACTGGGCTTCGATCATCTTCGACAGTTCTTCCTGGGTCTGCGCAGAGATTTCGTAGACGCTGCGCGAGTAGGCGACGGCCTTCTCGACATTCGGCTGGGCCAGCGAAGCCTGGATCGACAGGGCTTCCTGAACATCCTTGGCGCCCATCAGCGCCTTGGCACCGGAGACCGAATCCTCCATCACGGAGCGGGCGGTATTGAGGTTCAGGGCAGCGATGCGCTCGGCGGAAGCCAGCGCGGTGTTGGCCACGGCCAGCAGGGAATCGACGGTAGCCTTGTTGGCGGCGGCAAATTGTTCGGGGGTCGTGAACATTGTGGGATCTCCTGTATCAAGAATCGACAAAGGTCTGGGACAAGCAGTACAGCACACGGGAATCTGATTGCTGCACTGCACCATGAACTCGATTATAGAGATGATTCGCCGAATGTCAACAAATGTGGTGCACTGCAACAATTTATTTTGGCGTGAGTCAAAACAGGGACTTGCCGTTTCGGAAAGAGCGCGCCGAACAATGCCGGATCTTGCGCCGTAGCAACGGAACGGCGCTCAGTTCCGCGGCGGCGACACCAGCGCGCCGGACCCCTTCAGTTCCAGACGCTGCCCCGGGGCGGCCGGCTGCTCTGCCTGCGCACTCTTGTTCCGCGGCTGGATGACCGCGCGCACCCGTGCCGGCGGCGCTTTCGGGTCGCGGTTCTGGCCCGCCGTCACCAGGTACTTTTCACTGATCGCGTCATACCAGATGTAATCCCNCCGGACCTTATCCTGGCCGCTCCTGACCCAGGCGCGATGGAAGAATTCGGCGACTTCGGTATTGGTGTTGTACTCGATGCGCTCGGCTTCGCCATCGGTGTATTCATCCACGCCCTCGCGCTTCTGCCGCATGCGCGCCAGCCCGTCCTTGCCTCCGGTCGCCGTTGCCTTCTGGAAGCCATACTGGTCCTCGGTGATCACGACGCGATCGGCGCGCAGCACCATGGTTCCCTTGATCACCACCACGTCGCCTTCGAGGATCTGGATCTTCTTGGCGTCATCGATCGAGATCCGGTTGGCTTCGACCTGTATGGGCTGGTCCCGATCGGCGCGCTCGGCGAACGCCGGCTGCGACAGCAAGGCAAGGGTCAGGAGGGTGACGGTTCTCAGGCTCATTTTTTGCTCGACGTGGATAGGACATTCCGGTGACCTGCGATTGCAGGACGAAGGTGGAGGCATTGTTGTCCACTTGCATTCCCACCCCTTNGACCCAGGACCGGTCTTCGGTAATCTCGACCGGGCTGTTGGTGAATGCGGTCCCGGCATCGGGCTGGACGGTCAGGTCGGGCATGCGGGCGACCATCGCCGGCCTGTCTTTCGTCTCTGAACGAACCGCCTTGACGTCATCCCAGAGAAACACGGTCTCCCNCTGGCTCGTCACCCGCGCGTTGTTGCCGGACATCGTTACCGCCACGCCATCCGGCCGGTATTGGGTCAGCACCGGCGATTTCAGCTCCGAACTGTCGTCATCGGGAAAATGTTCCAGGTACGGCGCCATCAGCCGGTATTTGACCCGCCCTCCCTCGTCGAAAGTGCGGACCGTCACTTTCTCGGCCATTGCATCCGGGTCGTGGCGGAACTTGCCGTCCCTGACCGTTTCCACCGGCGCCGTCGCCTTCTGCAGCCAGAAGGTGACACCGGCCAGCAGCGCCAGCAGCACGAGCGCGAAGATCTGGCTGGAGGCGAACTTCATGGCGCGTCGAGGTAGGCGGCTAACAGGTTTTCGAGCTTGCCCTGGGCGGCAAGTATGAATTCGGCGGCCTCGCGCACCGCGCCATGGCCGCCGGCGCTGTCGGTCACCGCATGCGCGCGCTGGCGAACCAGCGGCCGCGCGTTGGCGGGCGCGATGGCAAGGCCACACTGCATCATGACCGGCAGGTCGATCAGATCGTCGCCCATGAATGCGCATTCCGGCCAGTGGAGACCGAGCCGTGCGAGCAGGTCGCCGACCGTCGCGCGCTTGTCGGCGACTCCCTGAAAGACATGGTCGATACCGAGGTCGGCGGCACGCGCAGCCACCACGCCCGAGCTGCGGCCGGTGACGATCGCCAGTTCGATGCCACCGCGTTGCAATAGCTTCAGGCCGAGACCGTCCTGGACGTCGAAGGTCTTGAGTTCATGGCCGTCATCGGTATAACAGAGGCCACCGTCGGTCATCACGCCATCTATGTCGAAGGCGATCAGCCTGACGCGGCCGGCTCTTGACCTGGCATCCATCAGACCACCTTGGCCGTGAACAGGTCATGCGTGTTGAGCGCCCCCAGCAGGTGGCCATCGCCATCTGCCACGAGCAGGGCGTTGATGCGGTAGCGCTCCATCATCTCGACCGCCTCGACGGCGAGCCGGTCGGGGCCGATGGTACGCGGACCGGTGTGCATGACGCTGTCGATGCGCGCCGTTCGCAGGTCGATCCGCTTCTCGAAGGCGCGGCGCAGGTCGCCGTCGGTGAAGATACCGAGCATCCGTCCTTCGCCGTCGAGGATGACTACCAGTCCGAGACCGCCCCGCGACATGGCGAGGATGGCATCGGTGACACCGGTCTGCGGGCTCACGGTCGGCACGCTGTCGCCCCGCCGCATGACGTCGCGGACATGGGTCAGCAAGCGGCGCCCGAGCGAACCGCCGGGATGGGAACGCGCAAAATCGTCCGGCCCGAAACCGCGCGCATCGAGCAGCGCCACCGCCAGCGCATCGCCGAGCGCCAGCGCCGCCGTAGTGCTCGCCGTCGGCGCCAGATTATGCGGACAGGCCTCCTGCTCGACGCCGGCATCGAGGTGAACG
Organism: Dechloromonas sp.; assembly: GCA_013693915.1. Classification (GTDB taxonomy): domain Bacteria; phylum Pseudomonadota; class Gammaproteobacteria; order Burkholderiales; family Rhodocyclaceae; genus Azonexus. Next base: position 3,590,206 of record CP059264.1, read on the forward strand.
TCGGCTTCGCGGGCAAGGGTCGAGGTCGCCACGCCGGTCATGGAAATCAGGCGCGCGCCCTGGCGCTTGACCAGCGGCACGATGCGCAGCAGTTCGTCGGACTCGCCGGAATTGGACAGCGCCAGCAAGACGTCGTCGCGGGTGATCATCCCGAGGTCGCCATGGCTCGCCTCCGCCGGATGCACGAAATACGCCGGCGTCCCGGTACTGGCCATGGTCGACGCGATCTTGCGCGCGACATGCCCGGACTTGCCCATGCCGCTGACTATCACCCGCCCGTGGCAGCCGAGGATCAGCTCGACTGCGCGCGCGAACTCGCCGGCCATCTTGCCCGCCAGCGCGTTGACCGCGGCAGCCTCGATGCGCAGCGTCTGGCGCCCGAGATCGAGGGCGCGCTCCGGCGAAAAATGATCTGGCTTCAGGCTTTGGTTCATGGCGGTGCTGCGGTTATGATCGCCCAAGTATACCCGACTTGGCGAAACGCACTTGAGCGCACTCTCCCTTGCCCTTCTGCTTCTCGGTGCCTCGGTACTGGCGGTGGTGATCTGTCGCCGCGTCAACCTGCCGCCGGTTCTCGGCTATCTGCTGGTTGGCAGCATCATCGGCCCGCACGCCCTCAACCTGATGGACGACGTCCATCGCGTCGAGTATCTCGCCGAATTCGGCGTCGTCTTCCTGATGTTCTCGATCGGTCTCGAATTCTCGCTGCCCAAGCTCTACGCGATGAAGCGCATCGTCTTCGGCCTTGGCCTGCTGCAGGTTATCGTCAGCATGCTGCTGATCACCGCCCTCGTCATGCTGGCCGGCATCAACTGGCAACTCGGCATCGCCCTCGGCGGCGTCTTCGCGATGTCCTCGACCGCCGTCCTAACCAAGCTGCTTGCCGAACGCATGCAGTTCGACACGGCACACGGTCGGGAAATAATGGGTGTGCTGCTTTTTCAGGATCTCGCGGTCGTGCCATTGCTGGTGATCATTCCGTCGCTGACGCAGCCTCCGGAAAAGCTCGCGATGCTGCTCGGCATCGCCCTGCTCAAGGCCGTCGTCGTCCTCGCCGTGATCCTGGTGTTCGGCCAGAAGCTGATGCGCCGCTGGTTCCATTTCGTCGCCCGCGCCAAGTCTTCCGAGGTGTTCGTCCTCAACGTGCTGCTGATCACCCTGGGCCTCGCCACGCTGACCGAGTTGGCCGGCCTGTCGCTGGCCCTTGGCGCTTTCGTCGCCGGCATGCTGATTTCCGAGACCGAATATCGCCTGCAAATGGAAGAGGACATCAAGCCGTTCCGCGACGTGCTGATGGGTCTGTTCTTCGTGACGATCGGCGTCAAGCTGGATCTGCAGATCGTCGTCGGCTTGTGGTGGCAGGTCCTGCTGGTTCTGATCATTCTCCTCGCGATCAAGGCCGCGATCGTCGGACTGCTGTCGTGGCGCCTTGGATCGACGCCGGGCAATGCCATTCGCTCGGCGCTCTGGCTTTGCGCCGGCGGTGAGTTCGGGTTCGTCCTGCTCGGCGAAATCGCCAACATGCCGAAAGCCATCGAGCAGATAGCGCTGACGGTTCTCGTTCTGTCGATGCTGATTGCACCCTTCATCATTCAATACAGCGAAAAGCTGGTCATGCGTTTCGTCGCCAGCGAGTGGATGTTGCGCTCGATGCAGTTGACCAAGATCGCCGCCGAGTCCATGGGCACCGAAAGGCACGCGATCCTTTGCGGCTTCGGCCGCAACGGTCAGTACCTGGCACGCTTTCTCGGCCAGGAGGGAATCAACTACATTGCTCTCGATCTCGATCCGGATCGTGTCCGTGAGGCGGCCGCCGGCGGCGAAAGCGTCGTCTTCGGTGACGCCGGACGCAAGGAATCGCTGATTGCCGCCGGCCTGATGCGGGCCAGCGTGGTCATCGTCACCATGAGCGACACCCCGCTCGCCGAAAAAGTCCTGCACCACGTTCAGGAGTTGCGTCCGGACTTGCCCGTGGTCGTGCGCACGTCCGACGAGCGCGACCTGGGGCGACTGGCCCGCGCGGGGGCCGCGGAAGTCGTGCCGGAAACCCTGGAGGCCAGCCTGATGCTCGCCTCGCATGCGCTGGTGCTGATCGGCATGCCGCTCAATCGTGTCCTCCGGCGCATCCGGCAAACCCGCTCGGAACGCTACCGGCTGCTGCGCGGCTTCTTCCACGGCAGTTCCGACCGTGACGACGACGACGAATCCCAGCCGCGCCTGCATTCGGTATGGTTGACCCGCGGCGCGGCAGCCATCGGCATGACGCTCGACCAACTAAATCTTGATCGACTGGGCTGCGAGGTCAGCGCCATTCGCCGCCGCGGCATCCGTGCGGTCGAGCCGGCNCCCGAAACCCGCCTTCTGGAAGGGGACGTTGTCGTCGTTCTCGGCGACCCGGAGGCAGTCACCGCCGCCGAGGAGCGGCTGCTCCACAAATAGGAAAGCCCGCCGGGGCGGGCTTCGGAGAGACTGTCAGCGGCGCTTACAGCGTCTTGCAAACCACATAGACGGTGCTGCCGTCATCCACGTAGGAGTTGTTTGTTTCGGTCGGCGCGGCATTGAGCGCCGCGGCGTTGCTCGTGCCACGAACCGCGCCGGTATTGGGCTTGCCGTCGTCGAACTGTGCATCGATCGCGTTGGCGATCTTGCCCGACAGGTTGGTCGAACAAATGGTCAACGCCGAAAGGCCGAGCGCCCCGTTCTGCGCCTGCAGAACGCCGCCGGCAGCATTCTGCGGCGGAAGCGGGCTGGCCGAGTCGCCTCCGATGAACCCGGCCAAGCGCAGATGCTGCCAGAAATGGCAGTTCTCGTTGATCGCTCCCGGACCTACTCCCACACAGCTGATCACGGTGGCCTGGCCGGCGGCGCCAACCGCCCCGTCACCGTTACCCGAGGCCGTCGCGGGGTTGGTCCACCGGGCTGCGGCATCGTTGTCGTCGCCAGGGAACTTCTTGTAGCGATCCTGATAGCCGTATACTGCGGCAGACATCCCATTGAGGTCGTTGGCAACATTCCTGATCTTGGCCTGCGTGATCAGTTCCTGACCTTTCAGCACGCCGCCCAGCAACAGACCAATGATCACCAGGACGATGGCAATCTCGACGAGGGTGAAGCCGCCTTGGCTGTTTTTCATTTTTTTCTCCGCTTGAGTCTCAATACACCGATCAAAGCAAACTCCATGCCTGCTCGCAATTGACGTCGGATAGGGGTTTCAGCGCCTGAAATTTGCGTTTACCCTGTCGAAAAATTGACAGTCGTTGAAAACATGAACAGCGAAACCTCAAGTACCGTCCCGTGGTGGTTGCGCCGTCCCCACCTTCTGCTGGCCGGTCACCTCCTGCTGCTCCATGCGCTGGCCTTCGGCGGGTTGAAGCTGCCGGCGGTCCGCATCCTGTGGTTTGTCGCGTTCGGCCTGTTCCTCCTCTGGCAGCCCTTCGTCGCGGGCGAACGGCGCATGAGCCGGCGCCAGGGCGCAATCCTGCTGGCCGCCGCGCTGGCTTCGACGTGGTTGCTCAGCCCGTGGCTGATGCTGATCTGGTGCGGTGCGCTGGCGGCGGTGATCGGCGGAAGGGTGCTGTGGACCGGTGACCGCCTTGAGCGCGCCGGCTATCTCTTCGCCTTCGGCTATCTCGTTTGCCTGACCATCTTCGGCATCGTTCCGGAAATCTCCCCGTCCGTCGTCCTCGATCCCCTGCCCAGNGAGACGATCGCTCACTACATGCCGCTACTGCTCGGCGGGCTTCTCGCCTTTCCTGCCCACCCGTTGCGCCGCCGGGCCGGTGATGCATTCGACCTTTTCTACGGGATGCTGGTGTTTCTGGCACTCGCCGTCTTCGTGCTCGGCGCGCTGGCCGTCACTTTCGTTTCCGGCGTCAGCTATGTCGAAGCGCTGGTGCAGACCTCGCTGGCAATTGCCGCCGCCCTGCTCCTGCTGGCCTGGGCGTGGAATCCGCGCGGCGGCTTTTCCGGAATTGGCTCGGCCCTCTCGCGCTACCTGCTCTCGGTCGGCCTCCCGCTCGAGCAATGGCTGATCCAGCTCGCCGAAACCAGCGAGCGCGAAAGCCACCCGGTGCGCTTTCTCGCCGCCATCGCCGAGCAACTCGAGCGCATGCCCTGGGTCGTCGGTTGTCGCTGGCAAGCGGGCCCGGAGTGCGGCGCGTTTGGCGGAACTTCGCCGCACATCCAGGAATATCGCCGGCACAATGTCCTGCTGGCCGTGTATTTCCGCTATTCCCCGTCGCCGGCGATGCGTTGGCATGTCGAATGGGTACTGCGTCTGGCCACCGAGTTCTACCTCGTCAAGTTCCAGACCCATGAATTGCAACGCATTAGTTATCTGCAGGCGGTTTATGAAACCGGCGCCCGCGTGACCCATGACGTCAAGAATCTGCTGCAGTCATTGCACACCCTCTGCTATGCCGCAGCGCAGCCCGGCGACCCGGAAGCCCTGGCACAACTGCTAGCCCGCCAGTTGCCGCAGATTGCGGAGCGCCTGACGGCAACGCTCGACAAGTTGCAGCGCCCGCAGACCGACGACAGCCGCAACATTTCGACTTCGGAGTGGTGGGCGCGGCTGCAGGATCGTCACAGTGGCGACGCCATCGAGTGGAATGACCCGACCGGCGAGGCAGAGGTGCCGAGCGCGCTGTTCGACAGCATTGCCGAGAATCTGCTGCAGAACGCCTTGACCAAGCGCCAACACGAAAGCGGCATCGAAATATCGGCCAAACTGACGGTCGACCGCGACAGTACGGTTCTTACCGTGCGCGACACCGGGGAAGCGATTGCGCCTTCGATTGCCGACTCGCTGTTCCGGGCGCCGGTCCAGTCGGCATCCGGACTGGGCATCGGTCTCTACCATGCGGCCAGACAGGCCGCCGAAACAGGCTACCGCCTCGATCTTGCCGAAAACCGGCGCGGCGCGGTTGCCTTCACGCTGGCGCCGCGGACGTGACTGCCGGCGCCTGCGAAGGCTGAACCGGCAAGGGACCGACCAGCCGGTATACCGGCGTGTTTCNCTTGCCCTTCAGGTGAATGATCTGCGGTTCGCGGAACTCGAAGCGATCCGCCAGACGCCGGTAGGTGGTCTCGTCCACATGCACCATCCCCGGCACGCCCTCGCTGGTGATGCGACTGGCGAGATTGACGGTATCGCCCCACACGTCGTAGATAAACTTCTTCTTGCCGACCACCCCGGCGACGACGGGTCCGGTGCCGATGCCGATCCGGACCTCGAGATGCAGGCTGTTGACCTCGAAGTCGGTGCGCAGGAGGTCACGCATGGCCAGCGCAAGTTCGCAGATCGCTTGCGAATAGTTGCCCTGCTCGTTGTTGAGGCCGCCGGCGACCATGTAGGCATCGCCGATGGTCTTGATCTTCTCGATACCGAATTTTTCCGCCAGTTCGTCGAACGACGAGAAGATCCGGTTCAGCATGGCGAAAACCTGCTGCGGCGACATCCCTTCGGCGATTCTCGTGAAATTGACGATGTCGACGAACATCACGCTGACATCGGCAAAACCGTCGGCGATGGTCTGCTTGTCGTATTTCAGCCGTTCGGCGATGGGTCCGGGCAGAATGTTGAGCAGCAGGCGCTCGGAACGGTCCTGTTCATCCTGCAGAAGCCGGTGGGTTTCCTCGAGGCTGGCCTGTGCCTTGGCCTTTTCCTGCGTCGAATAGCGCAACAGCAGGTGAACGATGGTCGAAACCGCGGCAAAGTTCAGCGCAAAGAAGAACACGCTGACCCTGGTCGGCACCTTCGGCCCGCTGACAACGACGCTGTCGGCGAGGAAGTAGTCGAAGAATCCGGAGAGCGCCGTCAGGAATATGTAGGCGAAGAACCATGCCGCCGACTCGCGCACCCCGAAGAAAAGCACGGCGCCGATCGGGGCCAGCAAGCCCCACAGGCTGATGCCGCTGGCCGTGATGAAGTTGCCGATGCTCCACTGCACGACGAAGGGCATGAACAGGAACAGCGCCAGTTGCGAGTAACGGAAAANATTGAAATTCCCGGTCTTGAGGAAGAAGACCAGGTTGGAAACCAGCAGCAACTGGAAGACGAACGGCGCCGTCGACGAGAATTTCGGGCCCATCTGCCAGTAAAGCAGGAGCCACAGCATCGACCCCAGCGAGACGAGGCCGGTGGCAAATATCAGCAGTGACTTCTTGAGCCGCGTCTCGGCATCATCCTCCGGATTGAATCCGGCGGTACTCAGGTTGAACAGAGTGGACTTGGGCTGGCTCATGTGATCCCTGCCGTCGAAGCGACGGACATCGCCCAGTTTGTCAGGCGATGCCGGCCCCGTCAATAATCCGGCAACATGTTCGCTGCGCGATCCTCAGGCGAACAGACGGGCCAGTTCCACCCCGGGCGACGGCGCCCGCATGAAAGCCTCGCCGACCAGGAAGGCGTGAACCCCGTTGGCGCGCATCAGTGCGACATCTTCCGCAGCGAGAATGCCGCTTTCGCTGACGACGATGCGGTCGGCCGGAATGCGGTCGAGCAGGCCCAGCGTCGTCTCGAGCGTGACATCGAAAGTGCGCAGATTGCGGTTGTTGATGCCAAGCAGCGGCGTCTTGAGTTGCAGCGCCGCATCGAGTTCCTCGCCGCTGTGGACCTCGACCAGCACGGACATGCCGTAGCCATGTGCCTGCGCTTCGAGTTCGAGCATCTGCGGGACGGTCAGCGCGGCGGCGATGAGCAGGATGCAGTCGGCGCCCATGGCGCGCGCTTCGGCGACCTGATAGCGGTCGACGATGAAGTCCTTGCGCAACACCGGCAGCCCGCAGGCGGCTCGGGCGGCCGCCAGATATTCCGGCGCGCCCTGGAAATACTGGCGGTCGGTCAGCACCGAAAGGCAGGCCGCGCCATGTTGCTCATAGCTTTGCGCGATCTCGGCCGGGTGGAAATCGGGGCGGATCACCCCCTTCGACGGACTGGCCTTCTTGATTTCGGCAATTATTGCCGGTTGACCGCAACCGATCCTTTTCCGGATGGCGCCGACAAAATCACGCGGCACCGGCCGCGCGGCGGCGGCCGCCGCGACCTCGGCCAGCGGCGTCGTCGCCAGTGCGGCGGCTACTTCCTCCCGTTTGGTCGCGATGATCCTGTCGAGAATGTCGTTGGCTTCGGCCGGCCTCAAAGCCTTGACATGCCCTTCGTGCATGCTGGCCTGCGCCGAAACCCCGCTAGCGCCCGTTTTCATGCAAGCCGCTGGGTGCAGCCGACGAATTCGTCGACCTTGGCCCGCGCCGCGCCCGAGACGATCATCTCGAAGGCCTTCTCGACGCCATCCGCCAGCGTTGCCGCCTGGCCGCAGACGTAGATGCTGGCACCGGCATTGAGCGCCACGATGTCGCGTGGCGCGCCGAGCCGGTTGTCGAGCGCGCCGAGCAGCATCCCCTTCGATTCCTCTACATTGGCGACTTGCAGCACCTTCGGGTCATGCACCGGCAGGTTGAACTGCTCCGGGTGGATTTCGTATTCGCTGACCCGGCCGTCCTTCAGTTCGCCGACCAGCGTCTGGCCGGATATCGAGATTTCGTCCAGGCTTTCGCGGCCGAATACGGTCAGCGCCCGCTGGCTGCCGAGGCGCTGCAGCACGCGCACCTGGATGCCGACCAGATCGGCGTGGAAAACCCNCATCACCTGCTGCGGCGCGTTGGCCGGGTTGGTCAGCGGACCCAGAATGTTGAATATGGTGCGCACGCCGAGTTCGCGGCGTACCGGCGCGGCATGCTTCATGGCGGCGTGGTGGTTGGGTGCGAACATGAACCCGATGCCGGTCTCACTGATGCATTCGCCGACTTGCTCCGGCGCCAGGTTGATATTGGCACCCAGCGCCTCGAGCACGTCGGCGCTCCCCGACTGGCTGGAGACCGAACGTCCGCCATGCTTGGCAATCTGCGCGCCGGCGGCGGCGGCAACGAACATCGCGGCGGTGGAGATGTTGAAGGTGTGGGCGCCGTCGCCGCCGGTGCCGCAGGTGTCGACCAGGCGGCTGGTGTCGGCGACGTGCACCTTGGTCGACAGCTCGCGCATGACGCTGGCGGCGGCGGCGATCTCGCCGATGGTTTCCTNTTTGACGCGCAGGCCGATGATGATGGCGGCGATCATGACCGGCGTGACTTCGCCGCCCATGATCTGCCGCATCAGGGAAACCATTTCGTCGTGGAAGATCTCGCGGTGTTCGATAACGCGCTGGAGGGCGGCTTGCGGGGTCATTGCTTGTGTTCGTCCAGGAAGTTCTTGAGGAGGTCGTGACCGCGCTCGGTCAGGATCGATTCGGGGTGAAACTGCACGCCCTCGACCGCCAGCGTCCGGTGGCGCACCCCATGATCTCGCCGTCGTCGGTCCACGCGGTGATTTCCAGGCAATCGGGCAGGCTTGCGCGCTCGATGGCCAGCGAATGGTAACGGGTGCACGTCAACGGATTGGGCAGTCCCTTGAAAACACCCCGGTGTTCATGGTGGACCGCGGAAACCTTGCCATGCATGAGGTGCCTGGCATGAACGATCCTGCCGCCAAAGGCTTCGCCGATCGCCTGATGACCGAGGCAGACGCCGAGCAACGGTATCTTTCCGGAATACTCGCGGATCGCCGCCAGCGAGATGCCGGCCTGCGCCGGGGCGCACGGGCCGGGGAAATCACCAGATAGCCTGGTTTTATGCGGCCAATTTCGGCAACGCTGATGGCATCGTTACGAAACACCCGCACTTCCTGCCCCAGCTCGCCGAAGTACTGGACGAGGTTGTAGGTGAAGCTGTCATAGTTGTCGATCATCAGCAGCATGTCGCGACTATCCTCTTGTTCTGCATGGCTTCCGTTCCAGAATGTCCGGGCCGCCACCCGCGCCGGCAATTCATTCCGCTACCCTCGCACCGATTCTCCGCCATCGGCCACGAAGAGCGACATTTTCGCCCACATCGGCCTTCGCCCAAAACACCGCTCGCGTGGCGCCCGGCAGTTGACCGGAAGTGATTGCGGTCCGGCCGACCGCCCCTTCGCTCGCCGCCAACATTCAGGCGATCAGAACCCCAGCACGCTCGCCTGCCATGCCCGCAACGCAAGGACCAGTTTGCCGGACAAGGTGATGTATTCCCCGTAAAGCAGCGTGTAGGCCTCGGCCACCTGGCCAGCCGCTGCCAGTTCGACGATCCGTCCCGATAGCTCGTGAAATTCGGCGTGCAGGCGGCGAACCTCGCGGTAGTGTTCCGTCAGCCGGTCGTCTGCCGAGAGGCCCGGGCCAAACAGCCATTTGCCGAAGTCGCAGTGACTATCGGCGCGAATGCTGTGCACGTCGATCCCCGACAGCGCGTCGAGCACCGCCTGTCTGACCTGCGACATCCACAGCGTGTGCGCCTTGATGGCCAGATCAATGTCCGCCAGGTTTTCCATCACCTTCTCCCCGTCGACCGATGCAACAGTCCCGCAGCCCATTCTACAACCTGCGCCGCTGCCTGCAGAAGCAGTCAGCTTGTTGCTGCGCCCCTTCCGCAGCGCATCCTGCCGTCTCCCGAACGGCACTTGCGCTTCAACTTGCCGCAGCCCCGCCGCTCCCGCGAGGAGCCGCGCGCTGGCCCTGCAATCGTTCCGGCCCCACAAGGCGCCATAGTCTTCTCTCCCCGATCACTCGAGACGCGTATCCAGTCCCTGCTCGGCCAGTTCCGCGGCGCGCAGCACCGCGCGGGCCTTGTTCTGGGTCTCGGCCCACTCTGCATTGGGATCCGAATCGGCGACGATCCCGGCGCCGGCCTGGACATGCAGTTGCCTGTCCTTGACCACCGCCGTGCGGATCGCGATCGCCAGGTCCATGTCGCCATTGAAGCCGAGGTAGCCGACAGCGCCAGCATAGATGCCGCGCTTGACCGGTTCGAGCTCGTCGATGATTTCCATTGCCCGAACCTTCGGCGCGCCGGAAACGGTTCCCGCCGGGAAGGTCGCGCGCAGCACGTCGAGAGCGTTCAACCCCTGCTGCAGACGGCCTTCGACGTTCGAGACAATGTGCATCACGTGCGAGTAGCGCTCGACGATCATGTTCTCGGTCAGCTTGACGGTGCCGGTGCGGGCAACGCGACCGCAGTCGTTGCGCCCGAGGTCGAGCAGCTGCGTGTGCTCGGCGCGCTCCTTCTCGTCGGCCAGTAGCTCGGCGGCAAGCGCGGCGTCCTCTTCGGGCGAGGCGCCGCGCTTGCGGGTGCCGGCGATTGGCCGCACGGTGACGCGGTCACCCTCAAGACGGACAAGAATTTCCGGCGAGGCGCCGACGACATGAAAATCCTCGAAATCGAAGTAGAACATGTAGGGCGACGGGTTCAGGCTGCGCAGCGCACGGTACAGCGCCAGCGGGCTGGCGCGGAAGGTCTTGGTCATGCGCTGCGAGAGGACGACCTGCATGATGTCGCCTTCGGTAATGTAGTCCTTGGCCCTGACGACAGCCTTCTTGAAGGCGGCCTCGCCGAAGATGGAGACTGCTGGCTCGGAATGCACCGGCTGCTCGCCGGGGATGGCCACCGGGGTGCGCAACTTGGCCAACAACTCTTTCAGGCGCGCCCGGGCTTTCTGCCAGGCGCCGGGGAAACCCGGCTCGGCATAGACGACCAGGGTCAGTTTCCCCGAAAGGTTGTCGACCACGGCGATTTCCTCGGAGAGCAGCAGGCCAATATCCGGCGTGGCGATTTCGTCGGGCTTGCGCGTGCGGGTGAGCCGGGTCTCGACGTAGCGCACGGTGTCGTAGCCGAAGCAGCCGACCAGGCCGCCGCAGGGGCGCGGCAGTCCGGCCTGCGGCGCGGCGCGGAAACGCCGCATGAACTTGCCGATGAATTCGAGCGGATTGGTATCGTCCTCGCGCTCGGCGATCCGGTTGCCGGTCAGCACCAGCACCTGGTGACCGTGGACGACGATGCGCGTCGACGCGGCGAGGCCGATGATCGAATAGCGGCCGAAACGTTCGCCGCCCTGCACCGATTCGAGCAGGTACGAGTAGGGACTGTTGGCCAGCTTCAGGTAGATCGAGAGCGGCGTGTCGAGGTCAGCGAACGTCTCCAGCGTGACCGGGATGCGGTTGTAGCTCTGCGCGGCAAGCGTGTTGAATTCTGTTTCAGTCATCGGGAAGCCTCGAAAATGACGGGGATGTTGCGACCTGGTGCATTGCGCCGGGCAGGCGCGCGAAGGAAGTCAGGGGCGCCAGCGAAGCCGGCCGTGAACTTCATTCCAGGTAGTCGGTGTCGTCATTCGTTCTTGAGGTTTTCAAGGGTGAGCGCCGGGCAAGGCAGCAGACAACCGCGATACTAGCGCATCGCCTGCGGCACTGTCCACCGGCCCGCGCCTGGCTTGGCCGCCGGACGCGGAACAGCTGCCAGTACCGGCGATAACGCATGCGGCTTCGTGCAAGCAATGCCTAGGGCATACCCACAAACTCCCGGAGCATGAGTCACGACATTCGCGCCCGTCGCTGGCAAAATCGGCGACACTGCGGTTGACCGGCCAGACGATCAGGTTTGGAACATAATTGGGGTCGATCACGTCGAAGTGGAAAGAGCCGGCGCCCGTGGCGATGGCGCTGGCGACTTCCTCGCCCAACTTGGCGTCGTTGCCCGGGCGGACGCTCGGGCCAACGACAGATCGCCCGTTGAGCCGACGCCTTCCTGAAACAGGACAGAAGAACTGAACTCATGCCCAACCCCGAAAATTTCCGCATCCAGGTCAGGGTGGTATCGCACTACCTGCCCGACCAGTCAAGCCCGGAGGATGAGCGTTTCGTCTTCGCCTACACGATCACCATCACCAACGTCGGCCAACTGCCGGCACAACTGATTTCGCGCCACTGGATCATCACCGACGCCAGCAGCGAGGTTCAGGAAGTGCGGGGCCTTGGCGTCGTCGGCCAGCAGCCGCTGCTTGAGCCAGGCGAGTCCTTCGAGTACATGAGCGGTTGCGTTCTCGCCACGCCCGTCGGAACGATGAAAGGCACCTACCAGATGGTCGGCGAGAACGGAACCCGTTTCGATGCCGAGATTCCCGAGTTCGTGCTGGCGATTCCGCGGGCCCTGCATTGAGCCTGAAGAACAGCTATACGCTGATCGCGCCTTTCTACGACGCCGCGATCGCACGGACCACGCAGGCCGCGCGCAAGCACAGCCTGTCCGTTCTGCCGGAGACGCCGAGCCGGGTCCTGCTGGCGGGAGTCGGCACCGGTCTCGACCTGCCGCACCTGCCCGCCCACCATCATTACACCGGCCTCGACCTCACCCATGCCATGCTGCGCCGCGCCATCCCGCGTGCCAACCATGTCGATTTCGCGGCGGTCCGCGGAGACGCCCAGAACCTGCCGTTTGCCGCAGGCAGTTTCGATGTCGCGGTATTGCACCTGATCCTGGCGGTCGTTCCCGACCCCGCGAAGTGCCTCGGCGAAATCGCGCGGGTGTTGCGCCCCGGTGGCCAGGCGCTGGTCTTCGACAAGTTCCTGCGTCCCGGCGAGCCGGCGTTGCTGCGGCGTCTGGCGAACCCGCTCGCCAGCCGGATCGCCACGCGCCTGGATGTCGTGTTCGAATCCCTGCTGGTCGCGGCGCCCGGCCTGAAGGTCGAACTTGACCAGCCGGCGCTGGTGGGCGGCTGGTTCCGGATGATCCGGCTACGCCGCGTCTGACGGGTCGGCGGCCTCCTTGCCCAGGGCATCCTCGATCCACGCCAGCATCAACGTGTAGGTGACGGCCAGCACCACCGGCCCGACGAAGATGCCGACCAGCCCGAAGCCGAGCATGCCGCCGATGACACCGGCGAAGATCAGCAGGAGAGGCAGGTCCGCCCCCTTCTTGATCAGGAAGGGGCGCAGGAAGTTGTCCATGGTCCCGACGAAGATGCTCCAGATCAGCAAGAGGGTTGCCCAGCCCGTGTCGCCCCTCCAGTACATCCAGGCGACCGCCGGGAAGAGCACCAGCGACGGCCCCAACTGGGCGATACAGAACATCAGCATGACCGCCGCCAGCAGCGACGCAAAGGGAACGCCCGCCACCGCCAGGCCGATACCGCCAAGCACGGTCTGAATGATGGCTGTCACGCCAACACCCAGCGCGACACCGCGAATCGCCTGACCGGCAAGGATGACCGAGTTTTCCCCGCGCTCTCCCGCAAGGCGTCTGCCAAAGCGCAGCACCATGCGGGCTGCCGCTTCACCGTTGGCATACATGATCGCCGACAGGACGACGACCAGCAGAAACTGGATCAGCACACCACCGACATTCCCGGCATGCCCGAATATCCACTTGGCGGTATCGGTCAGGTGGGGACCAAGCCTGGCCACCAGGCCCGCGGGTCCGGCATCGGCCAGTTGCCGCCAGCTTGCCGCCACCTTGTCGCCGACCAGCGGCAGCCTGCCCACCCAGTCCGGAGGCTGGGGCAATCCCGACGCCGCCACCGCCTTGGCCGCATCCGTCACCTGGTCGGCATGCTCGGCGATGGTGTCGATGGCCAGCCCCAGGGGCACGACCAGCAGCAGCAGCATGCCCAGCGTCATTACCGCGACCGCCGGTCCGCGCCGGCCTCCCAGTCGCGCTTGCAGCGACTTGAGGAGCGGCCAGCTCGCGACCACCAGCATGGCCGCCCAGACCGCCGCCCCGAGGAAGGGGCGCAGGATCCACAGCGAGCCGACGATCAGCAGCAGGATGCAGATGATCGCCAGCGTGGTGCGGGTCAGATCCTGGCGGAAGGTGCTCATGGACACCTAGCTCCGGTAATCGGCGTTGATCTTGACGTAGTCGTAGGAAAAGTCGCACGTATAGACCGTCGAAGAAGCATTTCCGCGACCGAGATCGACCCGGATCGTGATTTCCGCCTGCTTCATCACGCGTGCGCCCTCCTCCTCCTGATAAGCCTCGGCCCGACCGCCATTCTCGGCAACGAGCACGTCGTCGAGCCAGACCCTGACGCCATCGACATCAAGATCGGTGATTCCGGCATAGCCGATGGCGGCGAGAATGCGCCCAAGGTTGGGGTCGGAAGCGAAGAAGGCCGTCTTGACCAGCGGCGAGTGGCCGATCGCATAGCCGACCTGGCGGCATTCATCGCCGTCCTTGCCGCCGGCGACCGCCACCGTGATGAACTTCGTCGCACCCTCGCCGTCGCGGACGATGGCCTGCGCCAGTTCGACCGCCACCGCGATGATCGCCGCCCTGACCTCGGCCCAGCCGGCATCGGTCTCGGCCGTGAAAGCCGCGCCCGACCGGCCGCTGGCTATCATGATGAAGGAATCGTTGGTCGACGTGTCGCCATCGACGGTAATGCAGTTGAACGACTCGTCGGCGGCCTNCCTGACCAGTTTCTCGAGGATGGGCTGGGCAATGCCGGCATCGGTGGCGAGGAAGCCGAGCATCGTCGCCATGTTCGGCCTGATCATGCCGGCGCCCTTGGACATCCCGGAAATGGTCACAGTCCTGCCGTCGACCGCAACCGTGCGCGAAGCCGCCTTGGCGACGGTGTCGGTAGTCATGATGGCGTGGGCGGCGGCATGCCAGTTGTCGGCATTGAGATCGGCCAGCGCAGCCTGCAGACCCGCCCTGATGCGGTCAACCGGCAGGCTTTCGAGGATCACGCCGGTCGAGAACGGCAGCACCTGATCCGGCGCGATTCCAAGCAGTTCGCCGACCGCTTCGCACGTGGCCCGGGCGGCCAGACGGCCGGGCTCGCCGGTGCCGGCATTGGCGATGCCGGTATTGATGACCAGCGCCCGGATTTCCTTGCCGCCTGCCAGATGATCGCGACAAAGGTGCACCGGCGCCGCGCAAAAGCGGTTCCGGGTGAATACGCCAGCGACCGTGCNACCGGGGTCGAGCGCAAGCAGTGCCAGGTCACGGCGGTCCTGCTTGCGGATCCCGGCCTCGGCGACGCCGAGGCGAACACCGGCCACAGGAAAGAGCCGGTCGGCGGCAGGGGTGGTGTAATTCACTGGCATTGCATTCACTCCAAAAACATCGAGGCACCGCGCGGGTGCCTCGATGCGTCAGGACAGTTTTCCGTGGCAGTACTTGTATTTCTTTCCGCTGCCGCACGGGCAGGGATCGTTGCGCCCGACCTTGACCCCGGCCTGCGCCGGTCGTTGCGGCGGCGCCTCGTCGCCGCTCCCGCCCGGCGCCTCGTCGTAGCTGGCATGCCGATACTCCACGTTATGCACGTCGGCGTGCGGAGCCGTTTCCTCGACATCTTCCTGTGATCGGATCTGCACCGTGAACACGACGCGGGTAACCTCCTTGCGCACCTGGTCGAGCAGGGCCTCGAACAGTTCGAAGGCCTCGCGCTTGTACTCCTGCTTGGGATTCTTCTGGGCATAGCCGCGCAAGTGGATGCCCTGACGAAGGTGATCGAGCGCCGCCAGGTGTTCGCGCCAGTGCGCGTCAAGGCTCTGCAGCATGACGTTGCGCTCGAACTGGTGGAAACGCTCGGCCCCGACCAGATCGACCTTCCCCTGGTAAGCGCTGTCGGCGCCCTCGGTGATGCGGGCGAGTATTTCCGCATCGGACAGCGTCGGCTCGTTCTTGAACCACTCGGCCACCGGGGCGGCGATCTGCAGGTCGGAAGCGAGCGCCCGCTCCAGTCCGGCCATGTCCCACTGTTCCTCGACCGAGTCGGCCGGAACGTGGGCGCGGAAAATCTCGGCGATGACGGCATGACGCATCGCAGTGATGGTTTCGGAGATATCGTCGGTTTCCAGCAGTTCGTTGCGCTGCTGGTAGATCACCTTGCGCTGGTCGTTGGCGACGTCGTCGTATTCGAGCAGTTGCTTGCGGATGTCGAAGTTGCGGGCTTCGACCTTGCGCTGCGCCGATTCCAGCGAGCGCGTGACGAGCGGGTGCTCGATCGCCTCGCCCTCGGGCATCTTCAGCTTGTCCATGATGGCGCGCAGGCGCTCGCCGGCGAAGATGCGCAGCAACGGATCGTCGAGCGACAGGTAGAAACGCGAGGAGCCGGCATCGCCCTGGCGCCCGGAACGACCGCGCAACTGGTTGTCGATACGGCGCGACTCGTGGCGTTCGGAACCGATGATATGCAGGCCGCCGGCCGCCAGCACCTGGTTGTGCGGCTTCTGCCACTCCTCGCGCATGCGGGCCATCGTCGCTTCGCGCTCGGCTACCGGCAGCGACTCGTCATGCTTGACGACCGAAACCGCCTTCTCGATGCTGCCGCCGAGAACGATGTCGGTCCCGCGGCCGGCCATGTTGGTAGCGATGGTGATCTGCCCCGGTCGACCGGCCTCGATGACGATTTCGGCTTCGCGGGCGTGCTGCTTGGCGTTGAGCACCGAATGTGGCAATTTCTCCTTGTCGAGCAGGCCGGACAGCAGTTCGGAGTTTTCGATCGAGGTCGTGCCGACCAAAACCGGCTGGCCCCGCGCCGAGCAATCCTTGATGTCGGCGATGATCGCCGCATATTTCTCCTGGGCGGTCTTGTACACCAGGTCGTTCATGTCCTTGCGCACCATCGGCCGGTGCGTCGGAATGACGACAGTTTCGAGGCCGTAGATCTGTTGGAATTCGTAGGCCTCGGTATCGGCCGTGCCGGTCATGCCGGAGAGCTTGCCGTACATGCGGAAGTAATTCTGGAAGGTGATCGAGGCCAGCGTCTGGTTCTCGGCCTGGATCTGCACGCCTTCCTTGGCCTCGACCGCCTGGTGCAGACCATCCGACCAGCGCCTGCCGGCCATCAGGCGGCCGGTGAACTCGTCGACGATGACCACCTCGCCATTCTGCACCACATATTGCTGGTCCTTCTGGAACAGCGTCAGCGCGCGCAGGGCGGCATTGAGGTGATGCATCAGGGTGATGTTAGCTGCGTCGTACAGGCTGCGTCCTTCCTGCAGCAGGCCGTGCTCGAGGAGAAGTTCCTCGGCATGCTCGTAGCCGGCTTCCGACAGATGGACCTGGTGGCCCTTCTCGTCCACCCAGTAATCACCCTCGCCCTTTTCCTCCAGCGCCCGCGTCAGCTTGGGCACGACGACCTTCATGCGCAGGTAGAGATCGGTGTGGTCCTCCGCCTGCCCGGAAATGATCAGCGGGGTGCGCGCCTCGTCGATCAGGATGGAATCGACCTCGTCGACAATGGCGTAGTTGAGGCCGCGCTGCACGCGCTGCTCGGCCGAATAGACCATGTTGTCGCGCAGGTAGTCGAAGCCGAACTCGTTGTTGGTGCCGTAGGTGATGTCGGCGGCGTAGGCTGCCTGCTTGGCCTCATGGTCCATTTGCGACAGGTTGCAGCCGACGGTAAGCCCGAGAAAGCGGTGCAGGCGCCCCATCCACTCGGCGTCGCGGCTGGCCAGGTAGTCGTTGACCGTGATGACATGCACGCCCTTGCCGGAAATGGCGTTCAGATAGGAAGGCAGCGTGGCGACCAGCGTCTTGCCTTCGCCGGTCCGCATTTCGGCGATCTTGCCGTAATGCAGGACCATGCCGCCGATCAACTGGACGTCGAAATGGCGCATCCCGAGTTCGCGCTTGCCGGCCTCGCGGACGACCGCGAAGGCTTCGGGCAGCAGGTCGTCGAGCGACTCGCCCCGAGCGTGACGCTCGCGGAACTCGGCGGTCTTGGCCCGCAGTTGTTCGTCGCTCAGCGTCTGGATGGCAGGCTCGAACGCATTGATGCGCTTGACGGTCTGGGAGTATTGCTTGATTAGCCGGTCGTTGCGGCTGCCGAAGACTTTTCTGAGTAGGCCGGAGATCATCGCGATGGTGTCTGGTTGCGCGGGTGCGGCAAAAGTTGATTCTACCACGCAGACCGCGGCCGACAGCGACGACCTCGACTGGCTCCGCCGAACTCCTTAGCGCCGCCTGAGCATCGCGTATTCCTCGCCTTGCTTGAGGAAGTGTGCCGGATTCTGCGCGACGCCGAGCATGCGCACCTCAAAATGCAGGTGCGGGCCGGTCGTGCGGCCCGTGCTGCCGACCGCGCCGATCACTTCGCCGCGCTTAACCAGGCTGCCCGGCTTGGCATTCATCCGCGCAAGGTGGGCATAGCGGGTGGTCAGGCCATCGCCATGGTCGAGTTCGATCATGTTCCCGAAATCGTTCTGATAGGCCGCGGCAAGCACCACGCCGTCAGCAGCCGCGACAACCGGCGTACCTGGTTCGGCATTGAAGTCGATTCCCTCGTGCATCGCCCGCTGGCCGAGAATCGGATCGCTGCGATGGCCGAACGGCGAACCGAGATAGGCTTCCCTGACCGGCAGGGTGGTCGGCACCAGGCGCTCCCTAACCCGTTTCTCCAGGAAACGCGATTCGAGCACGGCCAGTTCGTCGGTTCGCAGATCGACTTGCCGGGACAGCTGATCGATTTCGCGCTGCAGTTCTTCGGCCCCCGGTGGCGCGGGCACGAAGGCGCCGCCTTGTCCGCCCTGCGGTCGCCGCTCCGGCGGCGCTTCACGCTTGATTCCGGCAAGAGCCGAGAGACGTTCGCCAAGGGTGTCCAGATGCAGGAGCTGTGCCTGCAACTCGCCAAGGCGCGTGGCCATCAACTGCAGGTTGTTGTTGACGTGCTGCTGGGTGCGGTGCGTCTCCTGTTCCTGGGCAAGGATGCCCTTCCCGATGCCGAAGGCTCCCGAGCGGGCGGATAGCGACGAAAGCCCCGCAGCCGTCGCAATGACGAGAGTGATGAATGCGCAGCCCGCAATCGCCAGGTGGCGAGGCATAATGGTGATTGTCCGCGCCGCCTTGAGGTGGCGGGAAACAAGAATGATCTGCACTGAACCTCCTATGACCAGCACGCTTGAGCACTATCTTGACAATGATTCCGGCGCCGGCAGGGTGATGGCCCACGCCAGACTGCTGCTTGACCTGGCGCGGCTCTTCGAAGCGGCTGCCCCGGCGGGACTGCGCGACGTCGCCCACATTGCCAACTACAAATCGGGGAAAGTCGTTATCCACGCCGACAACGGCGCGGTTGCCGCCAAGATCCGCCAGTTGAGTCAGCGCTTGTGCGACGAGTTATCCAAGGGAGGGGCGGAGTGTAACCGCATCGAAGTCAAAGTTCAACCCCGCCTAATCCCATTCCAATCAATGCCTTCGACGACGAAGCCCCTCTCCGCAGGAGCCTGTGCGGCGCTCAGCTCCGCTTCGGCAAGCCTGCCGGACGGGCCGCTGCGCAAGGCGCTGGATGTATTGCTGGCGCGTGCCGCTAGACTGGAATGACAGCGATCCGCTCGATGATCATCAGGGCAAAGACAATCAGCGCAAAGACGATTCCGTAGCGAAAGAGCCGCCAGGAAAACAGCAGATAACCACGGTTGCCGCTGATGGCGTAGATCAGCAGGCCGGCGCCGATGGCGACCAGCAGGATGACTGCAAGCAGGCGCAGCAGCCACATGCGGGGTTTATGCGTGCTGGTTCAGCCAGCGGGTAACGCCCGCAGGCGCCCGCTCCGCCTGTTCGAAGGTCACCAACTCCCAGGATTCGCGCTGCGCGAGCAGTGCGCGGGCAAGCATGTTGTTGAGCGCATGCCCTCCCTTGTGCGAAGAGTAGGCTGCCAGCAGCGGATGGCCAAGCAGGTAGAGGTCGCCGACAGCATCGAGAATCTTGTGCTTGACGAACTCGTCACCGTAGCGCAGGCCATCCTGGTTGAGAACGCGGAACTCGTCGAGAACGATTGCATTTTCCAGCCCGCCGCCGAGGGCGAGACCGCTTTCGCGCAGGTATTCGACTTCCTGCATGAAGCCGAAGGTGCGTGCGCGCGCCACTTCACGAACGTAGGAATGCTCGGCGAAATCGACTTCAGACCTCTGCGCCGACTTGTCGATCGCCGGATGATTGAAAATGATCGAGAAGGCCAGCTTGTAGCCCTCATAAGGCTCGAAGCGCGCCCACTTGTCGCCGTCACGAACCTCGACCGACCTGGTCACGCGAATGAATTTCTTGGCGGCATTCTGCTCTTCTATGCCTGCCGACTGGATCAGGAAGACGAAAGGCGAAGCCGAGCCATCGAGGATGGGCACTTCCGGCGCATCCAGGTCGACCCAGGCGTTGTCGATCCCAAGGCCGGCGAACGCCGACATCAGGTGCTCGACGGTGCCAACCTTGACCCCCGCCTTTTCCAGGCACGAACACATGCGCGTATCGCCGACCATGAAGGCCGTGGCTGGAATATCCGCGGGTTCCGGCAGATCGGTGCGCCGGAAGACGATCCCGCTGTTCGGGGCGGCTGGACGGAGAGTCATGTTGACCTTGACACNCCCGTGCAAGCCGACGCCGGAGGCGCGGATGACGGTCTTGAGTGTGCGTTGCTTGAGCATGCAAGTGCTTGAATAATCGCGGGAGCGGCGCATTGTAGCACAACGCGCCGCCGCCCTGTTTTCAGAGGTGTCTTCTTGCGCTCAGTCAGCCTGCTTGCGCAGGAAGGCCGGAATGTCGTAGCGATCCACTCCGCTGTTGGCCAGCGCTTCGACCGTCACGTTGCGCTGCCCGCGACGGACGACCGACGGCACCTCGAGGTGCGCGTAGTCAACAGCCGATGTCGGGGCAAAGGCGATTGCGTCGCTCGTCCCGGTCGCCATCGCCTGAACCACCGGCGCCGTGACCGCCGCCAGAGGTTGCCGCGCGCGGGCGGCGTTCTGCCCGAGGCCGGTTGCCACCACCGTGACCCGCAGCGCATCGTCCATCATCTCGTCGTAAACGGCGCCGAAGATGATGTGCGCGTCTTCGGCGGCAAAGGCCTTGACGGTGTTCATCACTTCATTGACTTCCTTCATGCGCAGGCCGTTCTTGGCCGCGGTGATGTTCACCAGGACCCCTTTGGCGCCTGAAAGATTGACGCCTTCCAGGAGCGGCGAGGCGACTGCCTGCTCGGCGGCGATGCGCGCGCGGTCGACGCCGGCGGCCGAGGCGGAACCCATCATGGCGCGTCCCATTTCCCCCATCACCGTGCGCACGTCCTCGAAGTCGACGTTCACCAGGCCCGGGTAGGTGATGATTTCGGCGATGCCGCCCACCGCGTTCTTCAGCACGTCATCGGCCGCCTTGAAGCACTGCTCGACCGGGGCATCATCGCCCATGACTTCCATCAGCTTGTCGTTGAGGATGACGATCAGCGAGTCGACGTGCTTGGAGAATTCGGTGATTCCCGCCTCGGCGGCCTTCATCCGCTTGTTGCCCTCGAAACTGAACGGCTTGGTCACGACGCCGACAGTCAGGATCCCCATTTCGCGGGCAATTTCGGCCACCACCGGGGCGGCGCCGGTGCCTGTCCCACCCCNCATGCCGGCGGTGATGAAGGCCATGTGCGCGCCTTGCAGCGACTCGCGGATTTCATCGCGATGCGCTTCGGCAGCGGCCTGGCCGGCTTCCGGCTTGGCGCCGGCGCCGAGGCCCGTGGTCCCGAACGACAGTTTGCTGGCCGCCGTGTTGCGGCCCAGAGCCTGCGCATCGGTATTGGCGGCGATGAACTCGACACCGCTGACGCCCTCCTGAATCATGTGCTCGATGGCGTTGCCACCGGCGCCACCGACACCGAACACCTTGATGATCGTGCCGAACTCTTCGTCCTTCTCGATGATTTCAAACATGACTTCCTCCTCTGAAAAAACACAAAAACCACTCAAAAGTTCTTCGCGAACCACGACTTCATGCCATCAAAGACATCCCTGACGTTCTGCTTTTCCTTTATCTTCTGGCCGCGCTTGCGCTGTGCCTGAGCCTCGAGCAGCAGGCCGAAAGCCGTGGAAAAACGCGGACACTGCACGACATCGGCCAGGCTGCCNNCGTACTTCGGACTGCCCAGGCGGACCGGCATGTGAAAGATCTCTTCGCCCAGTTCGACCATGCCGGGCATGACGCTGGCGCCACCGGTGAGGACGATGCCCGAGGAGAGCACCTCCTCGAATCCGGCGCGACGAAGCTCGTTCTGGATCAGTTCGTAGAGCTCCTCGACGCGCGGCTGGATCACGTCGGCCAGCGCGCGGCGGCTCAATTTGCGGCTCGGGCGGTCGTCGACCCCGGCAACCTCCATGCTCGCACCGGGGTCGGCAAGTTGCGACAACGCACAGCCATACTTGCACTTGATGTCCTCGGCCTCGCGGGTCGGCGTGCGCAAGGCCATAGCGATGTCGTTGGTGACCTGGTCGCCGGCGATCGGGATCACCGACGTATGACGAATGGCACCCTGCGTCCACACTGCGAGATCGGTGGTGCCGCCGCCGATGTCGATCAGGCAGACACCGAGATCCTTCTCATCCTCGGACAGCACCGCGTAGCTGGAGGACAGCGGCTGCAGCACCAGGTCATTGACCTCCAGTCCGCAGCGGCGAACGCACTTGACGATGTTCTGGGCCGCCGAGACCGCCCCGGTGACGATATGCGCCTTGACTTCGAGTCGCATGCCGCTCATGCCGATCGGCTCACGGATGCCGTCCTGGCCGTCGATGACGAACTCCTGGGTCAGGATGTGCAGGATCTCCTGATCGGCCGGGATCGGCATCGCCTTGGCGGTCTCGATCACCCTCTCGACATCGCTGGCCGTGACTTCCTTGTCCTTGATCGCCACCATGCCGTTGGAGTTGAAGCTCTTGATGTGGCTGCCCGCAATACCGGTATAGACATCCCTGACTTTGCAGTCGGCCATCAACTCGACTTCCTGGACGACACGGCTGATCGCATGCACGGTTTCCTCGATGTTAACCACGACCCNCTTCTTGAGGCCGCGAGAGTCCTGCGAGCCCATGCCGATGACGTTGAGCCGTCCCTCCTGGTTGATCTCGGCGACCAGCGCGACGATCTTGGAAGTTCCGATGTCCAGTCCGACAATCAGGTCCTTGTTATCCCTGCTCATATGCCTACTTCCCCTTGCCTTCACCCGCGACTCGCATCGCAAATCCATTCGGATATCGCAAATCCACCACCGAGGGGCGAACCGGCCGCCTCCCCACTGTCTCCGGATACGCCCCGATGAAGCGCTGCAAGCGCAGCGCCACCGGCGACTTCGGTTGCTCCCGGCCCATTTCGACCACCATTCCGTTTTCCAGCTTCGCTTGCCACGCCAGGCGCGGCGACAACGTCACCTGCACGGGCTTCTGACCCAGCACCCTGAAACTGCCGACGAATTCCCCGTAGCGCTTGAGCACTTCCGGCGCCGTCCCCGACGGGCCGTAGAGCAGAGGCAGGGCGGCCATTTCGTCTGCCGGGGCCGTCGCCGCGAAGACCTCGCCAAAGGAATTGACCAGTTCGCCCCGTCCCTCGCCCCAGCGCGCCACCGGGCGGTGTTCCTCGATGTTCACCTCGAGGCCGGCCGGCCACACCCGCCGCAACTCGACCTTGCGCACCCACGGCAGCCTCTGCAGCGTGCCCCGCACCTCCTCCAGATCGAGACTGAAAAAGTTTCCCTTCAACGCTGCCGGCAGCACCTGCTCGAGTTCCGCCCGTGGCGTGTGCGGCAGTTCCTGGGTGAACACCACGTGGCGCACCGGCAGCGAGGGCACACGCACCAGCCATACCGCTCCGGCCACGAGCAGCGCCGCTGCCGCCGCCAGAATCAGCAGGTCGGCAATGGCATTGAGAAGGTGCGGTTTGCTCCACATTCACGGTCTCAGTCGTTGGCTGCCAGTTCGAGTACCCTGCGCACCAGCGTCGGGTAGTCCATTCCGGCCGCCCGCGCGGCCATCGGCACCAGCGAGTGGTCAGTCATTCCGGNGGAAGTATTCACTTCCAGGAAGTAGTGATTGCCCTCTTCATCGAGAAGGAAATCGACCCGCCCCCAGCCGCGGCCGCCAATGACGCGGAAGGCCTCGAGCGCGCCCTTGCGGATTTCCGCGTCCCTGGCTGCCGGCAACCCGCAGGGGCAGAGATAGCGGGTATCGTCGCGACTGTACTTGGCCTCGTAATCATAGAACTCCGTGGCCGGCTCGATCTTGATCGTCGGCAACGCAAGCATGTCGTCGCCGGAGCCGATGATTCCCACCGTGTATTCCCCGCCCATCACGCCCTTCTCGGCGATGACGAGCGGATCATGCTTCGCTGCTTCGGCGTAGGCGAGGTGGAGCGTGTTCCGTTCCTTGACCTTGCTGACGCCGATCGACGAGCCCTCGCGTGCCGGCTTGACGAAGATCGGCAATCCGAGTTCTTCCTCGACGTCGGCAAAGTCGGAAGCAGCGGTCAGCAACGCATACTCGGGCACCGGCAGACCTGCCGCCTGCCACAGCAGTTTGGTACGGAACTTGTCCATGGCGAGCGCGGAAGCCATCACGCCAGGACCCGTGTAGGGTATGCCCATCAACTCGAGCGCCCNCTGGATCGTGCCATCCTCGCCGTGGCGACCGTGCAGGGCGATGAAGGCGCGGTCATACCNCCTGAGCACTTCGAGCGCCTGCTCGGCCGGATCGAAGGCATGGGCATCGATGCCCTGGCCGCGCAGGGCCGCCAGCACCCGCGACCCGCTGTTGAGGGAAACCTCGCGTTCGGCAGAGGTGCCGCCGAAGAGAACTGCCACTTTGCCGAACTCGCTCATCTGGCCTCCAGCAACCTGCCCGGCACGGCACCAATCGATCCCGCGCCCATGGTCAATACGACATCACCGTCGCGGGCGAGATCGAGGATCGCCTGCGGCATCGCCGCGATATCCTCGACGAACACCGGCTCCACCTTGCCGGCGACGCGCAGGGCGCGGGCCAGCCCACGACCGTTGGCGGCGACGATCGGTGCCTCGCCGGCGGCATAGATCTCGCCCAGCAGGAGGGCGTCGACCGTGGACAGAACCCTGACGAAGTCCTCGAAGCAGTCACGGGTGCGGGTATAGCGATGCGGCTGGAAGGCCAGCACCAGCCGGCGGCCCGGAAATGCCCCGCGCGCCGCAGCCAGCGTCGCCGCCATTTCGACCGGATGGTGGCCGTAATCGTCGACCAGCGTAAACTCGCCGCCGCCCGGCAAGGCGACCTCGCCGTAACGCTGAAAGCGGCGACCGACCCCTTNGAACTCGGCGAGCGCCTTGACGATGGCGGCATCAGGTACCTGCACCTCGGTCGCCACGGCGATGGCGGCCAGAGCGTTCAGCACGTTGTGCAGCCCCGGGGTATTCAGCGTGATCGGCAGGCGCGTTATCGATCCATTGACCCGCATGCAGTCGAAGCGCATCTGGCCACCGACCGCGGCGATGTTGTCGGCGTAGAAGTTGCAGTCGGGCGCCAGGCCGTAGGTCACGACCTGCCGTGAAAGCCGCGGCATGATGGCACGCACGTTGGCGTCATCGGCACAGAGGACGGCGACCCCGTAGAAGGGCAACCGGTTCAGGAAATCGACGAAGGCGCCCTTCAGCCGCTCGAAATCATGGCCGTAGGTTTCCATGTGGTCGGCGTCGATGTTGGTGACGACCGAGATCACCGGCGACAGGAAGAGGAAGGAAGCATCCGATTCATCAGCCTCGGCCACCAGGAAATCGCCGTGCCCGAGCCGGGCGTTGGCCCCGGCAGCATTCAGCCGGCCACCGATGACGAAGGTCGGATCGATGCCGCCTTCGGCCAGGATGCTGGTCACCAGGCTGGTGGTGGTCGTCTTGCCGTGGGTTCCGGCGATGGCGATACCCTGCTTCAGGCGCATCAGTTCAGCCAGCATCTGGGCACGCGGGACGACCGGTATCTGGCGCTCACGGGCGGCAATCACCTCCGGGTTGTCGGCCTTGACCGCCGTCGAGACGACCACGGCATCGGCCCCGGCGATATTTCCCGCGGCATGGCCGATGATCACCCTGACGCCTTCGCCCTCGAGGCGGCGTGTCGTTGCGCTGCCGGCCAGGTCGGATCCGCTTACCGTGTAGTCGAGGTGGGCAAGGACCTCGGCGATGCCACTCATCCCCGAGCCGCCGACACCGACAAAGTGGATGTGCTTGACCTTGTGTTTCATTTCGCCCTCGCGNNATAGCGCGCTGGTATTTGTCGACTGCCGGAACGCGAGGGCTCGCGGCATTCGCCTTGCTCGCATCCCCACTGCGCGGGGCCCCTGCTCGGTAGCTCATTTCGCCACCTCGGCACAGACCTCGGCAAGTTCGTCCGCCGCTTCGGGCCTCGCCAGGCTGCGCGCCTTTTCAGCCATTTCCAGCAGTTGACCGCGACTGTAGTTCCGGATCAATGCGATCGCCTCCGGCGTCAGTTCCGCCTGCGGCAGCAGGAAGGCACCGCCGACGTTGACCAGGAACCTGGCATTGCCGGTCTGGTGATCGTCGACAGCGTGCGGGAAGGGAACCAGGATGCTCGCCACGCCCGCTACCGCCAGTTCCGCCACGGTCAGCGCGCCTGAACGACAGATCACCAGATCGGCCCACTCGTAGGCACCGGCCATGTCCTCGATGAACGCGACGCAGTGCGCCTGGACACCGACGGCGGCGTAGTTGGCCTTGAGCGCCTCGATATGCTTCTCGCCAGCCTGATGGACGATCTGCGGCTGCTCGTCTGCGCCAAGCAGTGCCATCGCCAGCGGCACCGTCTCGTTCAGCGCCTGCGCCCCGAGACTGCCGCCGATCACCAGCAGGCGCAGCGCGCCTGTCCGTTGCGCCAGGCGCTCGGCGGGCGGAGCCACTGCCGCAATCTCGGGGCGCACCGGGTTGCCGACCCAGAGCCCCTTCCTGAACACCTCCGGGAAGCCGGTAAGGATCCGGTCGGCGACGCCGGCCAGGACCCGGTTGGCCAGTCCCGCGACCGAATTCTGTTCATGCAGGACCAGCGGCCTGCCCAGCAGGGATGCCATCATTCCCCCGGNGAAGGTGATATAGCCGCCCATGCCGAGAACCACATTGGGATCGACCTTGCGAATCGCCTTCTGAGCCTGCCAGAAGCCGCGCAACAGGTTGAACGGCAGCAGCATCTTGCGCAGCAGACCCTTGCCGCGCAACGCGGAGAACTTGATCCCGACCATCTCGAACCCGTGTTGCGGCACCAGGCGTGCTTCCATTCCCTCGGGATTGCCCAGCCAGCAAACATTCCAGCCGCGCCGGCGCATCTTCTCGGCAACGGCGAGAGCCGGGAAGATATGCCCGCCCGTGCCGCCAGCCATGATCAGGATGGTTTTGCTCATAGCCTGCCTCCGCGCATCAATTGGCGATTTTGGCTACGGCCGGGCTGCGCCCCTGACTTGCTGCGCAAGTTAGCCTTCGCCGAAACAGGCAGCGCGAACGCGGTCATAGTTTTCCGCCTCGCATGAGCTGCCTGTTTTCCCAATCGACCCGGAGGAGGATCGCCAGCGCGACGCAGTTGGCGAGGATGCCCGAGCCGCCGAAGCTCATCAGTGGCAGGGTCAGACCCTTGGTCGGCAGCAAACCCATGTTGACGCCCATGTTGATGAACGACTGGACGCCGATCCATATGCCGGTGCCCATGGCGACCAGCGCCGGAAAGAGGCGGTCGAGCTGGACGCTCTGGCGGCCGATGGCGAATGCGCGCTGCACGACCAGGGCGAACAGCGCGATCACTGCCAGGACGCCGAAGAAGCCCAGTTCCTCGGCGATGACGGCGAGCAGGAAATCGGTATGGGCTTCCGGCAGGTAGAACAGCTTCTCGACGCTGGCGCCCAGCCCGACGCCGAATAGTTCGCCACGGCCGAAGGCGATCAGCGAATGCGAAAGCTGATAGCCGCGCCCGAAGGCGTCGGCCCACGGATCCATGAACCCGAAAACGCGGTCACGCCGGTACGGCGAGACGATGATCAGCACGGCAAACGCGGCCAGCAGCCCGACGATGAGCAGGGCAAACAGGCGCGCCTTGAGGCCGCCGAGGAAGAGAATGCCCATGGCAATAGCGATGATGACGACGAAGGCGCCGAAATCGGGCTCCTTGAGCAGCAGCATGCCGACCACGGCCATTGCGCCGAACATCGGCAGGAAGGCCTGCTTCAGATCGTGCATGACATTGATCTTGCGCACCGTGTAGTCGGCGGTATAGAGCACGGCGAAAAGCTTCATCAGTTCCGATGGCTGCAGGTTCTGATGCCCAGAGGCAGCCAGCGCCGGGCACCATTGACCTCGCGGCCGACGCCCGGAATCAGGACGATGGCGAGCAGGACCACGCCGATCAGGAAGAGGGCGGGCGCGTAACGTTGCCAGACCGACATCGGCACCTGGAATGCGGCGGCGGCGGCGGCCATCCCGATCGTCAGGAAGATTGCGTGGCGGATCAGGTAGTAGGTCGGCTGATGACCGGTCATGCGGCCGCCCTCGGCAATGGCGATCGATGCCGAGTGAACCATGACCATGCCGGCGAACAGCAGCACCAGGACGCTCCACAGCAGGGCATAGTCGATCTCGGGCAACTGCCGGCGCGGCGCGTCGAGGGCGTTGAGCATCATGATGACAGACCCTCACCGCCGCCACGAAAGCGGCCGCCCGTTCCGCATAGTTGCGGTACATGTCGAGGCTGGAGCAGGCCGGTGACAGCAGCACGCAATCACCGCTTCGCGCCTCGCTAGCCAACCAGCGCACGGCTGCCTCCATGTCGCCGGTCCGCCGCAGCGGCAAGCCGCAGCCGCCGAGTGCCGCCTCGATCTGCCCGGCGGCGCTGCCGATCAGGGCCACTGCCCGGCCATGCTTCTTCAGCGCCGGCAGCAGCGGGCTGAAGTCCTGGCCCTTGCCGTCGCCGCCGAGGACGATGGCCACCTTGCACCCGAGACCTTCGACCGCGGCCAGCGTCGCGCCGACGTTGGTCCCCTTGGAGTCATCGACATAGCGGACCCCGGCGATCTCGGCGACCGGCTCGACGCGGTGCGGCAGGCCGGAGAACGACTTGAGCGGCGCGAGCAGCCCTTCGGGCGCGACGCCGATGGCATCGCACAGCGCCAGCGCCGCCAGCGCATTGGCGACATTGTGCAAACCGGCCAGTTTCAGGGCGTCGACCGCGACCAGCGGCGCGCTGCCCCGGCACAACGCGCCGCCGCTCAGCCCGTAGTCGACGGCGCGCGGCGCGGCGTCGAGCCCGAAGGTCAGCATCCGGCGCCCGCAGCGGCCGTTGGCCATCGACCAGTCGTCGTTGCGGTTGAGGATCATTGCCCCCTTGCCCTGGAAGATGCGCGACTTGGCGGCGGCGTACGCAGCCAGGCTGCCGTCGTAACGGTCGAGGTGATCCTCGGAAACATTGAGGATGGTCGCCGCATCGGCATTCAGGTGCTGCGTT
This sequence comes from Dechloromonas sp., assembly GCA_013693915.1. Lineage (GTDB taxonomy): Bacteria > Pseudomonadota > Gammaproteobacteria > Burkholderiales > Rhodocyclaceae > Azonexus. The sequence goes on from CP059264.1 coordinate 3,619,314, forward strand.
GTTTCGAGCTGGAAGCTGGACAGTTCGACCACCCACACGTCCGGCAGCCGTCCGGCATCGAGCGCACCCATCAGCGCATCGAGCGCCGACGGGGAAATGTTGCCGCAAGCGATCGCCGGTACCCCGGAACCGTTCAACAGGTGGGCAGCCAGCGCCGTCGTCGTCGTCTTGCCGTTGCTGCCGGTGATGGCGACGATTTTCGAGTCCGGAGCCTGCTCGCGGACGCCGGCGGCAAAGAACTCGATTTCCGAGACTACCGGCACGTCGACCGCGGCAATCTGTGGGGCCGCTCGGGGCACCCNCGGCGACAGCGCGACGAGGTCGATCCCGGCAAAGGTCGCTGCAACGAAGGGGCCGGTGATCACCTCGGCGGCCGGCGCGACACGCGCCAGCGCGTCCAGATTCGGCGGGTTGTCGCGTGAATCAACAACGCGCACGAGCGCACCCCGGCGCTGCAGCCACCTGGCCATCGCCAGTCCGGACTCTCCGAGTCCGACCACCAGAACGCGTTTGCCCTTGAGTTCCATCAGCGCAATTTCAGCGTAGAAAGCCCGATCAGCACGAGCATGATCGTGATGATCCAGAAGCGGACGACGACCTGCGTCTCCTTCCAGCCGGTCTGTTCGAAGTGGTGATGCAACGGCGCCATGCGCAGGATGCGCCGGCCCTCGCCGAACTTCTTCTTGGTGTATTTGAAGTAGCTGACCTGCAGCATCACTGACAGGGTCTCGGCGACGAAAACCCCGCCCATGATGACAAGGACGATTTCCTGGCGGACGATGACGGCGACCGTGCCAAGGGCGGCGCCGAGCGCAAGCGCGCCGACGTCGCCCATGAAAACCTCCGCCGGATAGGCGTTGAACCACAGGAANGCCGAGGCCCGCGCCGGCGATCGCGCCGAGCAGGATGCACAGTTCGCCCGCCCCCGGCACATAGGGAATCAACAGGTACTTGGCATAGACCGCGTGACCGGTGACGTAGGCGAAGACCGCGAAGGCGGCGGCGATCATGACCGTCGGCATGATGGCGAGGCCGTCGAGTCCATCGGTGAGGTTGACCGCGTTGCTGGTGCCGACGATCACGAAATAGGTCAGGGCGATGAAGCCGACGACCCCGAGCGGGTAGGCAATCGTCTTGAAGAACGGCACGATCAGTTCGGTCTGCGCCCCGGACTTTGCCGAGAAGGCGAGAAACAGGGCAGCGCCGATTCCCAGCAGTGACTGCCAGAAGAACTTCCAGCGTGCCGCCAGCCCTCTGGGATCGCGGTACACGACCTTCTTCCAGTCGTCGTACCAGCCGACGATGCCGTAGCCGAGGGTGACGATGAGCACCGTCCATACGTACTTGTTGGTCAGGTCGCCCCACAACAGGGTGGTGACGGCGATCGCGATCAGGATCAGCACACCGCCCATGGTCGGCGTCCCGGACTTGACGAGGTGGGTATCGGGCCCGTCGCTGCGCACCGCCTGCCCGATTTTCCTGGCGGCCAGCCAGCGGATCACCCGCGGGCCGGTGGCGAAGGAAATCAGCAGCGCCGTCATCGCCGCCAGTACCGTGCGCAAGGTGATGTAATTGAAGACGTTGAAGAAGCGGACGTCCTGGGCCAGCCATTGGGTCAGCGCAAGCAGCATCAGCCGTTCTCCTCGCTGACGATGGCATCCGCCACGCGCTCCATCTTCATGAAGCGCGAGCCTTTGACCAGCACCGTGGTTTCCGGCCCCAATTCCTTGTTGACCGCGGCAATCAGCTTCTCGATGTCGCAGAAGTGCCGGGCGCCCTCGCCGAAGTTGCGCACCGCCTGCTGGCTGGCATCGCCGAACGCCAGCAGACGGTCGACTCNCTGGCTCTTGGCGTAGCCGCCGATCTCGTCGTGATACTGGCCGCTGGCCTCGCCGATTTCGCCCATGTCGCCGAGGACCAGCACCTTGCGTCCGACGGTGGCGGCCAGCACGTCGATCCCGGCGCGCACCGAGTCCGGATTGGCGTTGTAGGTATCGTCGAGGACCATCGCGCCGGCGCGCCCCGTGCGTCGTTGCAGGCGTCCCTTGAGGCCGGAGAAACGCTCGAGTCCGGCGACCACGGCGGCAAGCGGGATGCCGGCGGCGAGACAGGCGGCGGCGGCGGCCAGCGCGTTGCGCGCATTGTGGCGCCCCGGCACCGCCAGTTTCAGCTCGGCCTGGCCTACCGGCGCCCACAGGCTGAGGACCGTGGTCAGCCCCTGCTGCCGCACGGCGGCCCGCACGTCGGCTGCCCGCTCGATGCCGAAGGTGAGCAGCGGGTTGCGTCCCGCCATCCTCCGCCAGAGACCGGCATACGCATCATCGGCATTGACCACCGCCACACCGCCGGCGCCAAGGCCGGCGAAGATGCTTCCTTTTTCGCGCGCGACCCGGTTCAGGTCGCCCAACCCTTCAAGGTGTGCCCGCTGCGCGTTGGTAATCACCGCCACGGTCGGCGCGCCAAGCGGCGCCAGATAGGCGATCTCGCCGGGGTGATTCATCCCCATCTCGATGACCGCCGCGCGATGGCCGCCGTTCAGTCCGAGCAGGGTCAGCGGCAGCCCGATGTCGTTGTTCAGGTTGCCCCGGGTGGCCAGAACGGCGTCGCCGAAGTGCGCCTTGAGAATGGCGGCGATCATCTCCTTGGTCGTCGTCTTGCCGTTCGAACCGGTCACGGCGATCACCGGAATGTCGAAACGGGCACGCCACGCCGCAGCCATGCGGCCGAGGGCGAGCCGCGTATCGGCGACGACCAGCGCCGAAGCGCCCGCCGGCAGGCGCTCCGCCGCCGCCACCAGCACGGCGCCGGCGCCGCCGGCGATGGCCTGTTCGACAAAGTCGTGACCATCGAAACGCTCGCCACGCAGCGCCACGAACAATTGTCCGGGCTCGAGCGAGCGCGTGTCGCTGGAGACGCCGGCGATCGCCCGATCGGGACCGCACAGGACGCCGCCGACGGCACGCTGGATCTCGGAGAGTTGCCAGTTCATCATGCCACGACCCGCGGACANTTCGCGGCGCAGGGCGAGCGCGGCCCGTGCCTGGTCGACATCGGAGAACGGCGTCCGGATGCCGGCAACCTCCTGGTAGGGCTCATGTCCCTTGCCGGCAAGCAGGACGACATCGTGGGCGCCGGCGCCGGCGATGGCGCGGCGGATGGCGACGGCACGATCGGCAACCGATTCAACCGGCGGCATGCCTGCCTGGATGTCGGCAATGATCCGCACCGGGTCTTCGCGACGCGGGTTGTCGCTGGTCAGCAGCACACGGTCGGCCAGCCGGGCGGCAACCTCGCCCATCTGCGGCCGCTTGCCGCGGTCGCGGTCGCCGCCGCAGCCGAAGACCACGCAGAGGCTCCCGTTGCGCGCCTGCGCCACGTCACGCAAGGCCCGCAGGACGTTCTCCAGCGCGTCCGGGCTGTGCGCGTAGTCGACGACGATCAACGGCTCGCCGGCACCTCCCAGACGCTCCATCCTGCCGGCCGGCGGGGTCAGCGCCGACAGTCGGCGCGCAACATCGCCGGCTTCGGTCCCGGCATCGTGGAGCACCGCCGCCGCCGCCAGCAGGTTGGCGATGTTGTAGCGCCCGAGCAGGCAGGTATGGACCTCGGCGCACCCTCCCGGAAGGACCAGGCTGAAGCGCTGCCCGCCCGGCGTCGCCACCGGATTCTCGGCGCGCACCGTCACGCCGGCTGCCTTCCCGGCGTCGCCGATGCCGTAGCCGAGAACGGAGCACGCTGTCGTTTCGCGCATCAGCCTGCGCCCCAGTTCATCGTCGGCGTTGATGATCGCCGTGCGCAGGCCGGGCCAGACGAAGAGGCGCCGCTTGGCGGCGGCATAGGCTTCCATGCTGCCGTGGTAGTCAAGGTGGTCGCGCGTGAAATTGGTGAAGACCGCGACATCGACCTGCGCGCCATTCAGGCGCCCCTCCTCGATGCCGATCGAACTGGCTTCGAGCGCGCAGGCCGCGGCTCCGGCACGGCGAAAACCGGCCAGCAGGCGCATCAGGGTCGGCGCCTCGGGAGTCGTGAAGCCCGTATCGGCGAGCGCCCCTGNGAAGCCAGCGCCAAGCGTGCCGATCACCGCGCACTTGCGCCGATCGGCGCGGGCAATGAACTGGCTGACCGTGGTCTTGCCATTGGTACCGGTGACGGCGATCAGCGACAGGCCGGCGCTCGGCTCGCCACAGACCAGATGCGCCAGCGGACCGGCGAGCGCCCGCAACCCGTCGATCTGCATGTTGGCTGCGGTCCACGCCGGATTCCAGGCAAAATCGCCGCCTGCTTGCCAGAGCACGGCAACCGCGCCGCGGGCAATCGCGTCGCCGATATAGCGGCGTCCGTCGGCAAGTCCGCGGGAATAGGCAAGGAAGATGTCGCCGGGGCGCACCTGGCGGCTGTCGTCGGCAACTCCCGCGGCAATGATGCCGCGCGCTGCCAGCCGGTCAAGAATCAGGCGCGCAGCCTTCACAGCCGCCCCTTTCCGGCAGCCGCATCGGCGACCTGCAACGGGTCGTCGGGCGGAATTCCGAGCGTGCGCAGGGAGCCCCNCATGATCTGCGAGAACACCGGGCCGGCTACACCGCCACCGAAGTATGAGCCACCTGACGGTTCGTCGATCATGACCGCCACCACCAGGCGCGGGTCGCTGATCGGCGCCAGCCCGATGAAGGAAGCGATGTACTTCCTCACATAAACCCCACCCTCGATCTTGTGGGCCGTGCCCGTCTTGCCGCCGACCCGATAGCCGGGTACCCGCGCCTTGGGCGCGGTTCCTTCGGGCTGGACGGCCATCTCCAACATGGTGCGGATCTCGCGCGCCGTCTGCTGCGAAAAGACGCGAGCACCGTGCGCCGGCGGCTCGTCGCTGCGGGTCAGTGTCAACGGCACCGTCTCGCCATCACGCGCGAAGATGGCATAGGCGCGTGCCAGCTGGATCAGGCTGACCGAGACACCATGTCCATAGGACATCGTCGCCTGCTCGATCGGCCGCCAGTTCTTCCACGGCCGCAAGCGGCCATGAACTTCGCCGGGGAACCCGAGGTTGGGTGCCTGGCCGAAACCGACACTGTCGAGCATTTCCCACATGTCCTTGGGCGGGAAGGTGAGGGCCATCTTGACCGTGCCGACATTCGAAGACTTCTGGACCACCTGCGCCACTGTCAGCGCGCCGTGGGGATGGGCATCGGAGATGGTCGCCGGGCCGATGCTCAGCTTGCCGGGAGCGCAGTTGATCACCGTTTCCGGCCGCACCTTGCCGAGCTCGAGGGCCAGCGCGGCGGTGAACGGCTTCATCACCGACCCCGGTTCGAAGGTATCGGTGATCGCCCGGTTTCGCAACTGGGCTCCCGAGAGACGCTCGCGATTGTTCGGATTGTAGGACGGCAGATTGACCAGCGCGAGGATCTCGCCGGTCCGCGTATCGAGGACGATGGCCCCGCCCGCCTTGGCGTTGTGCTTCTCGACGGCGGCCTTGAGCTGGCTGTACGCCAGGTACTGGATCTTCGAATCGAGCGCCAGAAGAATATCCCTGCCGTCCTGTGGCGGTTTCAGCGCTCCGATGTCTTCGACGATGTTCCCGCGACGGTCGCGAATCACCGTTCGGCTTCCGTGGCGTCCGATCAGGCTCGTCTGGAAGGCCAGTTCGACACCTTCAAGCCCCTTGTCGTCCACGCCGGTGAAGCCGACGATGTGCGCCGTCATGTCGCCGGTGGGGTAGTAACGGCGGTATTCCTTTTCCTGATGGACGCCCGGCAGCTTCAATGCGGCGACGCGGTCGGCGGTTTCCGGCGGAACTTGGCGCTTGATGAAGACAAATGTCTTTTCCGGGGCAATCTTGCCATCGAGCTCACGAACGCTGATGTCGAGCAGCGCCGCCAGTTGCCGCTTCTGTACGGCACTCATGGTCCGCGCGTCGCCGGGGATTGCCCAAATCGACTTCATTGGCGTCGACACGGCCAGCAGGTCGCCGTTGCGGTCGACGATCTTGCCGCGCGAGGCCGACACCTCGATATCGCGCAGGTAGCGCGACTCGCCCTTCTCCTGCAGGAAGTCGTTGTTGATTACCTGCAGGTAGAAGGCGCGGCCGACGAGCGCCGCGAAGGCGGCCATCAACAGCAGGCCGACCATGCGCGAGCGCCAGCCCTGCAATGCAAGTTGCAACACCGGACTCTCGGTGAAGCGGTGGCCACGCTGGGTGCGCCGACGGACGACCATCAGTGTCCTCCCTTCTTGACCGGCTTGGTTGCCGGCTTCGGCACCGGCTTGTCACAACCCTGCCGACCGGATCCGGTGTCACCATGCGCAGGCGGTCGCGGGCGATCTGCTCGATCCGCGGATGGGTCGCCCAGGTTGACAGTTCGAGTTGCAATTGTCCGTATTCGATGTCCAGTTGGCGCACCCGCTCCTGCTCTCCTTCCAGCGCCTGGAATAGCTTGCGCGCACGATGCTGGGAGGTCACGGCGCCCAGCGCGCAAACGACGGCGATAAGGAGCAGGATCATGTTGAGACGGACCATCAGAGCTTTTCGGCAACCCGCATCACGGCACTGCGCGCCCGCGGATTAGCAGCAACCTCGGCAGCGGATGCCCTGACCGCCCGGCCGACCAGGCGCAGCTTCGGCTTCGGCAACTGGTCAGCGCGCAACGGAAGGTTCCTGGGCAGCGAGTCGGCGGTCGCCTGCTCGCGCATGAAATTCTTGACTATGCGGTCCTCGAGCGAATGAAAGGCAATCACCACCAGCCTGCCGCCTGGCCTGAGCAGGTCGACGGCCTGCGGCAAGGCTATCTCCAGTTGGCCGAGTTCCTGATTGATATGAATCCGTAGAGCCTGAAAGCTGCGCGTCGCCGCGTCCTGCCCTGGCTCACGGGTGCGCACGGCCGAGCGTACGAGCGCTGCAAACTGGCCTGTTGTGACAACAGGTTGTTCGAGCCGAGCAGCCACAACCTTCTTTGCAATCTGGAAAGCAAACCGTTCTTCGCCATAGTTCCTGATGACCTCCGTAATTTCCCTCGTTTCCGCCCGTGCCAGCCATTCGGCCGCCGTTTCGCCGCGCGTCGTGTCCATGCGCATGTCGAGCGGCGCATCGTGGCGGAAGCTGAACCCGCGCTCCCNCTCGTCGATCTGCGGCGACGACACGCCGATGTCGAACAGCACGCCATCGACGTCGGCAACACCGGCGTCGTGCGCCGCCTCGGCAATTTCAGCAAAGGCGCGATGCGCCAGGCGAAACCGTGGATCGTTGATGGCTTGTCCGGCGGCAACTGCCATCGGGTCGCGGTCGACCGCCAGCAGCCGCCCTTTCTCGTTCAGACGTTCGAGGATGCGCCGGCTGTGCCCACCGCGCCCGAAGGTGGCATCGATGTNGACGCCTTCCGCCCGTATCGCCAGCGCCCCCACCGCCTCGTCGAGCAGCACCGTCACATGGGCTGCGCTGCGCGTCACAGCACCAGCTCACCAAGACCGGGCGGCAGGTCGCCCGCAAGCGCTTCCGCCGCCAGTTCGTTCTGGCGCTTCCAGCCGGCCTCGCTCCAGATCTCGAAGTGCGAGCCCATGCCGACCAGATAGACCGTCTTCTCGAACTGGGCGTACTCGCGCAACTCGGGCGCGACAAGGATGCGCCCGGCGGAATCGAGTTCCTCGGTGCGCGCATTGCCGACCAGCACGCGCTTGATCGAAGCCATTCGCGGGTCGAGGCTGGAGACTTTCAGGAACTGGTCGCGGATCGGCTGCCAGGCCGGCGCGGGGTAAAGGAGAAGACAGTGGTGCGGGTGCGCGGTCAGTACCAGGGAGCCCTCGCCGGCGGCGAGCAGGCTTTCGCGGTGCCTTGCCGGTATGGCAAGCCGCCCCTTCGCATCCAGACTGAGTGCTGCCGCCCCTCGAACATTCCGATTTCGCCCCCGTATTTCCCACTTTTTCACACATTTTCCCACTTTAGGACAGGAAAGAACCCCAGTCAAGAGCGAATTTTCGATTTCTTCATTTGCAACAATGACTTAGGCGCGCCATTGCGCGAATGCGGAAATAAAATATCCATAAAAATCAATGGCTGAATATCAACTCTTAACGTGACTTATAAAGATTTTTGGCGGCCTTGCCCCCGGCTGACGATGCCATTCGGTCGCAACTGGAGGAGACGTGGATGTTGGGCGCGGCGGCTAGTGGACCGCCGTCTATACGCAGGGGATTGCTCCGCCGGGCCTGGCCGCATCGACGCGCACGGGGTCAAGGCCCGAAGGCCTTGGGGCCATCAGGCGGGATCAGTGGCGCTCCTGGAATTCCTCACGCCTGACCAACCTCCACCGAGACCGAAAAGCCGCGCCGCCCCGGAAAATACCCGGGGCCGGCGGGATGAATGAAAGCCTTACTTCAACTGGCCGAGCTTCTGCTCGATCTTGGCCAGCGGCATCGCACCCGGAACGCGCTCGCCATCTGCAAAGAACATCGTCGGCGTGCCGCTGATGCCGAGTCGGCGCCCGTACTCCTGATTCCTGGTGATTGCCGTGGCGTCGCAATCGTCCTTGGCGGTCGGCGCACGCCCTTCGACCATCCAGTCGTTCCATGCCTTGGCGCGATCGGCGGAACACCAGATCTGCTTCGACTTCCTGAGCGAATCCTCGGAAAGGATCGGGTAGAGGAAGGTATAGACCGTTACATTGTCGAGCTTCAGCAAGTCCCGGGCCAGACGCTTGCAGTAACCGCAGTTGGGGTCCTCGAAGGTAGCCAGGAGACGCTTGCCATCGCCCCGCACTTGCTTGATTGCCCGGTCCAGCGGCAGTTCGGAAAACTTGATCGCGGTCAGCTTCCGCATGCGTTCCTCGGTGACGTTCTTCATCGTCTTGCCATCGATCAACTGGCCGCCGGCGATGAATGCCGTCATCTTGTCATCGGTATAAAGGATGTTGCCTTCGGAATAGACTTCATAGAGACCGAGATACCCCGACTTGGTCACACTCTCGACCTTGGCACCAAGCTTGGCCTCCATCGCCTTCTTGATCTCGGCCTCGTTAGCGTTGACAGTCGCGGCGAACAGCGAGGCAAGGGCGAGCGGCAAGAGTTTCTTCAGCATCAAATTCTCCTAAAAGGCGCCCAACGCATAGTGCACCAGGGCATTCTTGACAAATGGCAGTCGGTTGGTAAGGTTCAGGCCGAGGTTGCGCAGGCCGCGCAGGCCGGGCGGCCCGTCGCCGAAAAGGCGACGCAGGCTGTCCGTCGTTGTCTGCATCAGCGCCGTCTCCTCGCGGCGGGCGCGCTGATAGCGCCGCAGGAACCTCTCGTCGCCGATGTCCTGCCATGGCCGGGCGCTGGCCAGGAGAGTCGCGAGTTCGCTGGCATCCTGAAAGCCGAGGTTGATGCCATGCCCGGAAAGGGGATGGATGCCGTGCGCGGCATCGCCGACCAGCGCCAACCGCGGCGCAACCGTTTGCGGAACGCGCATCAGGCGCAACGGGAAGGCAACCGGAGGGGTCATGAGCTGCAGCCTGCCGAGGCTATCACACCCCGCCGCCGCCACGCGCTCGCAGAAGACGTCGGGAGGCAGGGCGCACAGTTGGTCCGCATTTTCATCCGGGGTCGACCAGACAATCGAGATGCGGTTCCCGGGAAGGGGCAGATAAGCGAGCACGCCATCGGCGCGGAACCATTGATGCGCGATATTGCGATGCGGCCTTTCCGTCTCGAGGTTGGCGACAACGCCTTTTTCGCCGTAGGGAGTGTTGACCGCGGACAGACCCGCCGTCCGCCTTACCCATGAATCCCTGCCATCGGCCCCTACCAAAAGACGGGCCGACAGGATCGAGCCGTCGACCAGTTCGAGCCGGGCAACATCCGCCGTAAAGTCCATGCTCTTCGGACGCGACGGACAGTGCAGCGTGAGATTGCTCTGCCGCTTGGCGCTCTCCCAGAACTCGCAGGCCATCAGTGACGACTCGAGTATCCACCCGAGTTCCGGAACTCCCGCCTCGTAAGCCGAGAACGCCAACCGCCCGCCGGCGTCGCCGCGCACATCCATGCCGTGAATCGGTGCAATCCGCTCGCCGTCGAGATGCTTCCAGGCGCCGATCCGCTCGAGGAAGACCACGTTTGCCGGACTGATGGCATAGACGCGGGCGTCCCACCCATCCGGGCGCGTTGGCGCCTGGCTCTCGACCAGCGCGACGCGCAGCGGCGTGTCGCGCAGGGCAATGGCGAGACTGGCGCCGGCGAGTCCGCNCCCGACGATGATCAGATCGAACTGCTGCATGCTGGTGATTTCGCCGCCTCAATCAGAACGGCAAGGGAGTCAGACCGCGTTGCCCGTCGGCTTGTTGGGCCGTGGCCGGCGGCTGTTGCCGCCGGTGCGGGAGCGGTGCTTCTTGGGCTGGCCAGGCGGCTTGTTCTGGCCGCCACCAGGACTCTGGCCACTGCCAGGGTCGGACGTGGAGGCACGGTTGCCCGGCGCGAGCTGGATTTCCAGCTCGATGATTTCATCCCACTGCTCGTCTGTTCTGTCCCGCTCGGAGATCGCCAGCAACTCGCGCAGGCGGCGGCGGTTATCGTTCGGCGGCGGCGCCGGCGGCGGAGCAACTGGAGGGTTTTCTGGGTTTTGATCGTTCATTGAAAGCCACGAAGCGGAATCCGCCGTGGCGAATCCCGCGATGCTAAGGCCCGCCTACTTCTTCTTCGCGGGCTTCCTGGGCGCGACCGCCGCCTTGAACGCGGTGCCGGCCGTGAATCTGGGCACCGTGGTCGCCGCGATTTGCAGGGGGCGCCNCGTCTTGGGATTCTTGCCGATGCGCTCGGCGCGACTGGCGGCCTTGAAGGTGCCGAATCCGACCAGCGTAACCGACTCGCCGCTCGCAACCGTGTTGACGATGGCCTCGATGATCGCCGACAGCGCCTTTTCGGCAGCGGCCTTGGTGATATCAGCCTCTCTTGCAGCAACTTCGACCAACTCGGTCTTGTTCATGTCGGTGACTCCTGTAATCCGCCAAGGTTGAGTGAAACTGGCCGTGTGCACGGCAGTGCTTCGAAAGTACCACATTTCCGGCCCGGGCGTCGATGGTGGCCGGGATATTTCGCCACGATCGCCCACAGATGTGGCTCGTCGCGGCGGCCAAGCGCATGGACGAAAAAGACCCCGGACTCGACCGGGGTCCGCGCGCAGCAGTGGAAATACCTACTTCTTGTCTTCCGGGGTCTTGCCGCTCGACATGGACAGCATCCCTTCGTTGCGCTCGCCGATATGCTGGTCGATAGGCGGCAACTGGTGGGCGATCCCCTTGTGACAGTCAATGCAGGTCTTGCCCTCGGCAAATCCCTTCGTGTGCATCTTGGAGGCACGGGTACCCTGTTCGTTGAAATCCATGTAATCGTAACGGTGGCAGTTGCGGCACTCCCTGGAATCGGTGGCCTTCATCCGGTCCCACTCGTGCTGCGCCAGTACGGCGCGCTTGGCATTGAACTTCTCGGGCGTGTCGATGGAGCCGAGAATCTTGTGAAATACCTCGTTGGAAGCCTGGATCTTGCGCACCATCTTCGGTCCCCACTCCTTCGGCACGTGGCAATCGGGACAGGTCGCTCGGACGCCGGTACGGTTCGTGTAATGCACCGTGTTCTGGTATTCCTTGAACACGTTCTCCTTCATTTCATGACAGGAAATGCAGAATGCCTCCGTGTTGGTCGCCTCGAGCGCCCAGTTGAAGCCGCCCCAGAAGACGATACCGGCAACAAACAGCAGAACCACCGTCACCAAGCCAACACGCTTGACCCAGGCGGGCATAAGTTTCTCGAGACTCATCATTCACCCCTCTTGGCAGCCGGTTTGTAGGTATTTGCGACCAGCGGCTTGGCGTCGAACTGCGGCACGTGACACTGCAGGCAGAAATAGCGGCGTGGCGAAATATTGGGGTGCTTCTTGTCTTCGCGGTCAAGATAATGCGACTTGGCCACCAGGGTCGCGCCGGTTTCCTCGGCGCGCTCCTTCGAGTGGCAGTCCATGCACTTGTTGAAGTTCTGCGTGATGTTGTAGCCCTTGATGCTGTGCGGGATCAGCGGCGGCTGCTTCTGAAAGTCGCGCGGAATGAGATCCTGATCCCTTTCCGGACGGAACATATTGTCGTTCTTGGACAGTTGATCGATCGGCACGTCCCCGCGCAACGACTCGAATTTCTGCTGCGCTCCGGCGCCGCCCACTCCCGACAGGAGCAACGCAGCCGCCAGGCCCAAAGCAGGGATGAATCTCATGTTTTTACCCTCCAATTGACGGCCGGATGTCCTTCCGGCCGCGTTTCATCGTGACGATTCCGGCAATCAGGCGCGAACAACCTTGACCGCACATTTCTTGTAGTCGGTTTCCTTGGAAATCGGGCAGGTCGCGTCGAGCGTCAACTTGTTGACCAGGCGGCCGGCATCGAAGAACGGGATGAAGACGAGGCCGCGCGGCGGCTTGTTGCGCCNCCTGGTTTCGACGCGTAGAACGATTTCGCCGCGCCGCGACATCACCTTGGCCTCCATACCGCGCTGCAGACCGCGCGCCTTGGCATCGTCCGGGTTCATGAAAACCACGGCATCCGGGAAGGACTTGTAGAGTTCGGGCACCCGGCGGGTCATCGTTCCGGTATGCCAATGCTCGAGAATCCGGCCGGTGCACAGCCACATGTCGAATTCCTTGTCCGGCGCCTCGGCGGCAGGCTGGTACGGCAATGCGAAGATCACCGCCTTGCGGTCCTTGTGGCCGTAGAAGGCAAAGGTCTCGCCCTTCTTGACATAGGGATCGAATCCCTCGCGGAAGCGCCACAGAGTCTCCTTGCCATCGACAACCGGCCAGCGCAGGCCGCGCGTCTGATGGTAGGTATCGAACGGGGCCAGGTCATGTGCCTTGCCGCGACCGAAAGCCGCATACTCTTCGTAAAGCCCCTTCTGGACATAGAAGCCGAAGTACTTGGATTCATCATTGTCGAACCCGGGCGCCGTTTCGCTGACCTTGTACTTGTCCGCCACGCCGTTGGCAAACAGCACGTCGTAGAGGGTCTTGCCCTTGAGCTTCGGCGCCTTGGCGACCAGGTCCGCCGGCCAGACTTCCTCGACCTTGAAGCGCTTGGAGAACTCCATGATCTGCCAGAGATCGGAACGCGACTCGCCCGGCGCCTTGACCTGCTGCCGCCAGAACTGGGTGCGCCGCTCGGCGTTGCCGTAGGCGCCCTCCTTCTCGACCCACATCGCCGTCGGCAGCACGAGGTCGGCAGCTGTCGCCGAAACACTCGGATACGGGTCGGAGACGACGACGAAGTTCTCCGGCTTGCGCCAGCCCGGAAAGAGTTCCTCGTTGATGTTCGGCCCGGCCTGCATGTTGTTGTTGCACTGCTGCCAGTAGAAATTGACCTTGCCGTCCTTCAGCGCCCGCGCCATTGCAACGGCGTGCAGCCCCGGCTTGTCGGGAATCGTGCCTTCCGGCAGGCTCCACAATTGTTCGGCAATTTTGCGGTGTTCGGGATTGGTGACCACCAGGTCCGCCGGCAGGCGATGCGAGAAGGTTCCGACCTCGCGCGCCGTGCCGCAGGCGGACGGCTGGCCGGTAAGCGAGAACGGGCTGTTGCCGGGCTCGGAGATCTTGCCGGTCAGCAGGTGAATGTTATAGACGAGATTGTTGACCCACGTGCCGCGCGTGTGCTGATTGAAGCCCATCGTCCAGAACGACGTCACCTTGATCTTCGGGTCGGCGTAAAGCTCGGCCAGCGCCTTGAGGTCCTTCACCGAAACGCCGGTGAGCTTGGAGACAGACTCGGCCGTGTATTCGGAAACGAATTTCTTGTAGTCGTCGAAGCTGATCGCCTCGGATTTCCCGGTATCCCNCTTCGGCTTGCCGTCGGCGTCGGGGTAGCCGTTGCTCGTAGCGTTCTTCTCCAGTGCATGCGTCGGACGCAGACCATAGCCGATGTCGGTAGCGCCCTTCTTGAAGTTGACATGCTTGTCGACAAACGCCTGATTCACCTTCCCGGTCTGGATGATGTAATGGGCGACGAAGTTGAGGATCGCCAGGTCGGTCTGCGGCGTGAAGATGATCGGGATATCGGCCAACTCATAGGAGCGATGCTCGAAGGTCGACAGCACGGCGACCTTGACATTCTTGTTCGAGAGCTTGCGGTCGGTGACGCGCGTCCACAGGATCGGGTGCATCTCGGCCATGTTCGAGCCCCACAGCACGAAGGCGTCGGCATGCTCGATGTCGTCGTAGCAGCCCATCGGCTCGTCGATGCCGAAGGTGCGCATGAAGCCGGCGACGGCGGAGGCCATGCAGTGGCGTGCGTTGGGGTCGATGTTGTTGGTGCGGAAACCGGCCTTCATCAGCTTGGCGGCAGCGATCCCGTCCCACACCGCCCACTGTCCCGAGCCGAACATGGCGAGCCCGTTCGGCCCCTTCGCCTTGAGCGTCGCCCTGGTCTTTTCCTCCATGATGTCGAAGGCCTGCTTCCAGGTGATCGGCGTGAACTCACCGTTCTTGTCGAATTTCCCGTCCTTCATGCGCAGCATCGGCGTCTTGACACGGTCGGCGCCGTACATGATCTTCGACAGGAAATAGCCCTTGATGCAGTTGAGACCGCGATTGACCGGTGCCTCCGGATCACCCTGGGTCGCCACCACGCGACCTTCCTGGGTGCCGACCAGCACGCCGCAACCGGTGCCGCAATAGCGGCACGGCGCCTTGTCCCAGCGGATTTCATCCTTCTGGGTGGCCGCCACGGCGCTGGCGCCGGGCAGGCCGGCCGCCGATATCGCCGCTGCCACCGCATTCGCCTTGATGAAATCCCGTCGATTGAGTTTCACGCCTGCACCTCCTGGGTATCTGACTCTTCGTCGCAATATTGATAGACCATGGCCACCGCCGCGACGCCGGGGGCACCATGAAGAGCCACGTAGCATTTTGTGGCCGATTCCGTATCGTCATGCTCGATCGTGACGACAACCTTCCCTTCCGGGCTGCGCGCGTGGATCTCCACTCCCGGCATTCCCGCCAGTGCGGCACACGCCTCTTCGAGACGCGCCGGAACGATGTGCACGATCGCACTTGAAATATTCATCGAGATCAACTCCGCTGGCTCACGCACCGCCCGTGGCGGGCGCCGCCCCAACGAAGATCATCGTCCATAGCGGGTGCGCATTCCATTGACTTGAGTCAACTCTTCTCAGCTTTGATCGTTCGCTAATACCAGCGCACGAGTCAATCTAGTCCTTTCGAACTATGCGCGCGCCCATAGGGCATGACTATGGAAGCGATTTCGCGATTCAATTGGCTCAATGACCAGAGGCGATCTATGATTCAGTTGTTGTCTTCAACCTCAACCAAGGAGAAAACCCCATGTCGCTGATCAATACCCAGGTCCAGCCGTTCAAGGCGCAGGCATTCCACAACGGCAAGTTCGTCGAGGTCACCGAGGCCAGCCTGAAGGGCAAGTGGTCCGTGCTGATCTTCATGCCGGCAGCGTTCACCTTCAACTGCCCGACCGAGATCGAGGATGCCGCCGACCACTACGCCGAGTTCCAGAAGGCCGGCGCCGAGGTTCACATCGTCACCACCGACACCCACTTCTCGCACAAGGTCTGGCACGAAACCTCCCCGGCCGTCGGCAAGGCGCAGTTCCCGCTGGTCGGCGACCCGACGCACGCGCTGACCAACGCCTTCGGCGTGCATATCCCGGAAGCCGGCCTGGCCCTGCGCGGCACCTTCGTCATCGACCCGAGCGGCACGATCAAGACCATGGAAGTCCACGACAACGCCATCGCCCGCGACGTTGCGGAAACCCTGCGCAAGCTGAAGGCGGCCCAGTACGTCGCCNNTCTCACCCGAGCGAAGTCTGCCCGGCCAAGTGGAAGGAAGGCGAGAAGACCCTGGCGCCGTCGATCGACCTGGTCGGCAAGATCTAGGCCTTAACGCGAATCGCCAATCCGCTCCCCTGCGGGAGCGGCGAGGATTTCATCGCAAAGGGGCCTTCGAGCCCCTTTTCAATGGAATTCTCATAAAAGGGAGAACAGCATGCTCGACGCAAACATCAAGACCCAACTAAAGGCGTACCTCGAAAAACTGCGGACGCCGATCGAACTCGTCGCCTCGCTCGACGACAGCGCCGCGGCGCAGGAAATGCGCGGCCTGCTGGCCGACATCGCCGGACTGTCGGACAAGGTCGGGCTGCGCGAGGACGGCGACGCCGCGCGGCGNCCCTCGTTCGCCATCGGCCGCCCCGGCGAAGCGGCGCGCATCAGCTTCGCCGGCCTGCCGATGGGCCACGAGTTCACCTCGCTGATCCTCGCCATGCTGCAGACCGGCGGTCACCCGCCCAAGGTCGATGCCGAGGTGATCGAGGCGATCAGGGCGCTGCCCGGCGAATTCCGCTTCGAGACCTACATTTCGCTGTCCTGCCACAACTGCCCTGACGTCGTCCAGGCGTTGAACCTGATGGCGGTGCTCAACCCCGGCGTCAGCCACGTGATGATCGACGGTGCGCTGTTCCAGGCCGAAGTCGAGCGGCTCCAGATCATGGCCGTGCCGACCGTCTTCCTGAACGGCGAAGAGTTCGGCGCCGGGCGGATGAGCATCGAGGAAATCGTCGCCAAGCTGGACACCGGCGCCGCCGCCCGCGATGCGGCGAAGCTGGGCGCCAAGGAAGCCTTCGACGTGCTGGTCGTCGGCGGCGGCCCGGCGGGTGCCGCGGCCGCCATCTACGCGGCGCGCAAGGGCATTCGCACCGGCCTGCTGGCCGAGCGCTTCGGCGGCCAGGTGATGGATACGCTGGCCATCGAGAACTTCATTTCGGTCAAGGAAACCGACGGCCCGAAGCTGGTCGCCGGCCTTGAGGAACACGTCAAGGATTACGACGTCGACGTGATGAACCTGCAGCGCGCGACGCAGCTCAAGGCGGGCGATCTGGTCGAGATAGCACTGGAAAACGGCGCCGTTCTCAAGAGCAAGACCGTCATCGTCGCCACCGGCGCCCGCTGGCGCGAGATGAACGTTCCCGGCGAGAGGGAATATCGTGGCAAGGGCGTCGCCTACTGCCCGCACTGCGACGGCCCGCTGTTCAAGGGCAAGCGCGTGGCAGTCATCGGTGGCGGCAACTCGGGCGTCGAGGCAGCGATCGACCTCGCCGGCATCGTCGGCCACGTCACGCTGCTCGAGTTCGACAGCAAGTTGCGCGCCGATGCCGTACTGCAGCGCAAGCTGGCCAGCCTGCCCAACGTCGAGGCGCACACCATGGCGCTGACCACCGAAGTCACCGGCGACAGCAACAAGGTCAACGGCCTGATCTACAAGGATCGCAACACCGACGAGATCAGGCGCCTCGACGTCGAAGGCATCTTCGTCCAGATCGGCCTGCTGCCCAATACCGACTGGCTGAAGGGCACGGTCAACCTTACGAAATTCGGCGAGATCGCGATCGATGCCAAGGGGCAAACCTCGGTGCCCGGCGTTTTCGCGGCTGGTGACTGCACGACGGTACCCTACAAGCAGATCGTCATCGCGATGGGCGCCGGGGCCACCGCTTCGCTCGCCGCGTTCGATCACCTGATCCGCACGTCGGCACCGGCCTGAGTGCCGGCTTCCGGAAAAGGCCTGCCGCGGCCGGTCGACCGCGACAGGCCCTCGTGCTCAGTTGCCGCTCATGCGCTTGCCGAACGAGACGGCATAGGCCGGCGAACGGAACTTCAGGACCGGGTCGTCGGTGGGCGCTATGCCGTCGGCCATGACCAGCGGATCGTAGTTGATCGCTTCGCAGGCGCCGCCCTTCTGCGGCATGGCCCTGCTGATGGTCAGCGTGCCGGCCTTGAACTCCTTGCGCCCTTCCGGCCACGACAGCGTCGGGTTGACTTCCGGGTCACCCGGCTGGCCGACTGTCACCAGCATGTCCCAGCTAACCGGCCCCCGCTGGGTGCGGCTGATCAGCGCCGGCTCGAGGAAGTTGGCGCCGGCGCTCTTGAGCTCGTCGTCGCTCAGGCGCTTCTCGCCATCCTGCGGCACGAAGCGCCAGCGCACCAGCGTCGTCTTGTCGCCCTTGCCGACGAACTTGAAGGTGTGGATCCCCCAGAAAGCGCTGTTGGCATAGCTGACCGGCGGGTTGTTGGTGGCCAGGTACTCGGATTGCGCGCGGTTGTCCGGATGGCTGGCCTTGAACGCCTTCATCTTTTCCGGGTCGGGCTTGCCGGTCGCCGGATCAGGCTGCTGGGCCAGCATCAGGTCGAGAAAGGTCTGCGGCGTGGCGGCACCGAACATCGGTGTATTGAGCATCGCCATCTGGTGCGCGGCGCCGCTACGCAACTGGAATTGCAGCGCCATTCCGCGGACGTTCTTTGCCGTATCCGGCACATTGGGATTGCCGCCGGTCACCGAGAATCGGGCGACGACCGGTATCGGCTTTCCGGAGAACAGCTCCGAACGACTGTAAGCCGCAGCTTCCCTGGTCCCCACGAATTCGCCCAGAGCACAGACGCCCTTGATGTGGTTGCGCCGCTCGCCCTTGTTCACGCCGAAGACGCCTTCGATCGCGCTGACGACTTCCGGCGCGGTCACTTCCTGATCCGCCGCGCTGGCGAACGGGGTGCCGAGCGCCAACAGGCAGGCGACCGCATGGTGCGGCAACATTCTCTTGTGCATGGTCATTGTTCCTCTATGGGTTGTGGGACTACTTGTGTTCGAGCTGATCATAAACTGCGGTCGCCACGCGCGCCAGTTCGCTCTTGGCGATGCCGGCCGACAGCGCGTAGCCGAACTTGCCGTCGATCCAGTAGAAGACACTGACCGGGCCTTCCTGCGCGAAGCGGAAGCCGGTGTCGCGGTTGGCCGCATTTTCGTTGGTCACGTACAGCGTCAGGCGCTGGCCGCCGACCGGAATGTACGAACGCCTACCCCTTCATTCAACCACCGCGAAGATTTCATTGCGCCGCCAGCCCGAGCCGCCACANGGAAGTCACCTCGGCTGCCCGCGCCGCGTGCAGCGGGTCCCTCGCGTCGCGGCTCTTCGGGTGTTTCGGCCGGGTGTCGATGCGCCCGAGCACCTGCAGACCGCCCGCCGCGATCCAGCCCAGCAGTTCGTCGCGCGAACGCAGGCCGAGATGCTCGGCCAGATCGGAAATGATCAGCCAGCCCTCGCCCCNCGGCGTGAGGTGCGCCGCCAGCCCGCCGAGAAAGCCCCGCAGCATCCGCGAATCCGGGTCGTAGACCGCGTATTCGACGGG
Organism: Dechloromonas sp.; assembly: GCA_013693915.1. Classification (GTDB taxonomy): domain Bacteria; phylum Pseudomonadota; class Gammaproteobacteria; order Burkholderiales; family Rhodocyclaceae; genus Azonexus. The sequence goes on from CP059264.1 coordinate 3,638,514, forward strand.
CGAACTCGGCTGCGCCGGCACCCACGGCGGATTGCACACCACCAGCGGCGCGCGACCATCCGGGAACAGGTCGGCCGCGATCACCTCGATGGTTGCGGTCAACCCCAGATTTCGGGCATTTTCCGCAGCGCAGTGCAACGCCCGCTGATCATGATCGGTGGCGACCACGCGCCGAATGTCTCGCCGCGCCAGCACGGCGGCCAGGATGCCGGTGCCGGTGCCGATGTCGAACGCCAGCTCGCAGCCCGCCGGCAGCGGCCNCTGGGCCACCAGATCGACGTACTCGCCGCGCACCGGCGAGAAGACGCCGAAATGGGGGTAGATGCGCCCCTCGACCGCCGGCACCGGGATCCCCTTCTTCCGCCACTCATGCGCGCTGACCAGCGCCAGCAGGCCGCGCAGCGAAATCAGCGAATCCTCGCCGCCTTCCCCCAAAGCCTCCCGACAGGCCGCCGCCACCTCCTGCCCGCGCCGCAGCGGCACCCGGTAATCGGCCGTCAAGGGCACCAGCAGGCGCCCGAGAATCGCCGCCCGCCGCCCCTGCGCCGCGCGATGCCGATGAAACGCCTCGGCCGGCGTTACCGATTTTTNCTGCGAACCCTCAAGCGGCGCCCGATCCACCCGCCGCGCCAGCGCCTGCAACAGGTTGCGCGCATTCTGGTAATCGCCGCGCCAGAGAATCGCCACCCNCTGCGCCGCCAACCGGTAAGCCGTATCGGCCTTCAGCTTGTCATCGCCAACGACAACCGTTTCCGGCGGCGCCACTCCGGCCTCGGAACGCCAGCGGGCGACGTGTTCGACGCCGGCTTCCTGCCAGCGGACGATGGGACTGAAAGGCTTGGTCATGCCGCATTCTATGGGCGACGCTACCACCTTGGCTCCCCGCGAGAAGCTGCGTTCTGGTGTAGCCGCAACCGGATTAGAGTAAGGCCACTTGTCGTTGCTGATCAAAACGTCGAATTTTGGGTGCTTTGGAGCATTCGTCGTCGGAGAGTTCCAAACGCTCTCCTTTGAATGTCGGATAGAGAGCGGACAGCACGGCAATATTGGATCGTAGAGCGGCAAAATACTCGCCATCCACCTCGATGCCGACCGATTCGTAACCAACTGCTTCGCAGGCGGCAATCGTTGATCCAGAGCCTGCAAACGGTTCAAGAACCCGCCCCTGTCCCGTAGGCAAGAGACTGCGAACCAGTATTCGCAAAAGGTGCTGAGGTTTCAGGGTGGGATGGTTGAAAACTGCTTCTTCGATTTGAGGCGTCTTGCCACTCTGAATGATGTCCGGGAGCGGTTGATCGGCTGCAATCCGCCGCAGTCCTCCAGTTCCCCATGTGCGCAGGTTGTCGGCAACCGTCCTTTCGGAGATGGGCTTGCGGAACAGCATCCAAGGCTCGTAATTGCCTCTTGGCGTGACACATACCTCCGGAAATTCGTTCTCGGCAAGCTTTGGCCTGTCGCCACCCCGGAAGCCGCGATAGAGGCGCATGATCGCTCCGCGCACCTCATAGCCAGCTTCAGCAAAGCCCATCTGTACTAAGTGCTGAAGCATCGGCGTGCCAGCAAGGATGATGTGGGCACCCGGAACGATAACTGGCATCAGTGCCCCCGAGCNTCNCCGGAAATAGACGCGGACGTGTTCTCTCTCTTGTGGTGAAAGTGTCGTGAAGCGCGGGAGGGGGTCGCGTTGGCTTCCGCCGATGGTAGNGGGAAGTCTCCACACGCCGCCTTTCCCCTTGCGCAGCTTTGCCATTTCATGTGGGAGAAATTCAACAATCCCAAATGGTGGATCGGTGCACACGCCGTGAAAGCTGTTGGGGGCTGGTCTTTCAACCATTCGAAGCAGTTGGCGTGATGAAGTTCATATCGGCTCATAAGATATTTTCGCCTATAGTTGAAAGACTGTCTATAGGCTGCTGGCTACACTCGCAGCCCATGAAAAATGCACAACAAATCATCGGCTCCTACATTCGGGTGTTACGCGAACAGCGAGGCTGGAGCCTTGAGTATCTGGCGGAACGGTCCAAGATTTCGTATCAATACCTCTCGGGTATCGAAACCGGGAAAGAGAATTTTACCGTCCAAGTGCTTGAACGTCTGTCGGCTACACTCGGTTTTCCGGTAATGACCCTTGTTTCCACAGCCTTTAATAACGCAGCCGGCCTGGCTGCGCCGGTTGTTCAGGATCAATTCTTCCGGTCACAGGTGCCTTTACCCGAAGGGCTGTCAATCGACCATTTGCGCGCGGCGTTGAATCAGACTCAAGCAATGGTGCATGTGATGAATCGCAACATGATTGAGGAGATTGGGTCACCGCTCCAAGGATTGATCCAAGGTAACAACTTCTCCGGACTCGTCAGTAATATCTTCTCCAACTGCATGGATTCNGTGCTCCCCTACAAGCACAACCACGACCAGCGGTATCCCGACCTCATCAACAAAGGTACAGCCAAAGGGAGAGGGGTTGGGCTTGAAGTCAAGCTTACCGTCAATATCGGGAAAGGTGGTGAGAGTCACAACGGCCATCATGGCTGGCATGTGATTGCCTGCTACAAATTTACCGAAGACGGCGATATTGTCTTCGTCCATGTGATGTTCGCGGAACTGGCTGGGCATCAGGACGCGAATCCCGACTGGTCTTACGTTGGCAGCAAGGTGAATGAGAGCACGGGTAGCCGTCGAACCGAAACCTATGTCACGAACCTGAAGGGCACAACGAAACTCCGGGACGGCTCCGTGTACATCAATACCGACGTGGTTAAGTTCGGACGTTGGCGTCAAGAACGAGATGGAGCGGTACCGGACTGGTCGATCTTCGCGTAGCCAAGGACTCTTCGAGGCATGTCATCCGACACGCGACCCTGGGTCGGCGGATCCATCCACCCACCAGATCCTCAAAACCGCTTTGAGGCGATTGCCGCCGCACGCTATCAAGAGGGCAATATCCGTTTCGGGTCGAACCCGGCCGCCCGTCCGAGGATGCTCGGTCGCGCCCGCTCCCCGCTCATCTGCCATAAATGGAAAGCCGGCCGATAAGCCGGGTTCTGTTCCCCTTGCGGGGTTCGGCAATCATTCATCTAGTCCTGCCGTCACCGGCAGGCTCAAGCAACCTACCCGGAAGCAGCGCGGGCCACGCCTCGGCTTCCCTATTTGGTCTTGCTCCGGATGGGGTTTGCCGTGCCGTCCATGTTGCCACGTCCGCGGTGGGCTCTTACCCCACCGTTTCACCCTTGCCTGTGCGCCTCGCGGCGCCATCGGCGGTTTGCTTTCTGTTGCACTTTCCGTCGCCTTGGGTCTTGCGACTTGCTGCGCCCAGCCGTTAGCTGGCATCCCGCCCTGCGGAGCCCGGACTTTCCTCTCCGTGCTTGCGCACGCAGCGATTGCCAGGCCGACTTTCCACGGAGAATTATCGCACGCCGGACCCGCACCAAGGTATCATGCCCGGTTGGACTTCACCGGACCGGTGATTCCCGTATCTACTGGAGAGACCTACTTGGCAAAAGAAGAGCTGCTTGAAATGCAGGGCGTCGTGAACGACGTCCTCCCCGATACCCGCTTCCGGGTCACACTGGAAAACGGGCACGAACTCGTCGCCTACACTTCCGGCAAGATGAAGAAGAACCATATCCGCATCCTGGTCGGCGACAAGGTCACGCTCGAGCTTTCGCCCTACGACCTGACCAAGGCTCGCATCACCTTCCGCCACATCGAGGCCCGCGGCAACACGCCGCCTCCGCCACCGCGCCGGCGTTACTGAGACCGGCCGGCGGCGATCGGCAATGCGGTCTGGTCGACCACCCGCCGCAGCACGAAACTCGAATGCACGCCGGTCACGCCGGGAATGCGCGTGATGCGGTTGAGCAGAAGGTCCTGGTAGGCGTCCATGTCGCGCACCACGACCTTCAACTGGTAATCGGCGTCCTGCCCAGTAATCAGCAGGCATTCCAGCACCTCCGGATTCCCGGCGACCTGCGCCTCGAAGTTGGCGAAGCGCTCCGGGGTGTGCTGGTCCATCGAGATGTGGATCAACGCCATCAGCGACAACCCGAGCTTGCGGGCGTCGAGCAGCGCGCGGTAGCCGGTGATCACCCCGACTCCTCGAGCGTCCGCACCCGGCGCAGGCATGGCGACGGCGAGAGGCCGATGCGGTCGGCGAGATCCTGGTTGCTGATGCGCCCATCCTGCTGCAGGATTTCGAGAATATGCCGGTCGTAGCGATCAAGTTCCATTTTATTGCCGAAAACTTCCTGTATTAGCCAGTTCATGCCAAATATAGCATCGAACGGCACACAATACGCAAGCACCTGCCGGCGCATCTTCCGTAGAATTTCAATCGTTCAAACGGCTTTCAGGAGCACCACCATGTTGCACAACCCCGACCGCAAATACAACGCTTTTGCCCCGGTCAGCCTCGTCGACCGCAACTGGCCGAACCGCGCCATCACCCAGCCGCCAATCTGGATGAGCACCGACCTGCGCGACGGCAATCAGGCGCTGTTCGAGCCGATGAACGGCGAGAAGAAGATGCGCATGTTCAGGACGCTCTGCGCCATCGGCTTCAAGGAAATCGAGGTCGCCTTCCCGTCCGCCTCGCAGACCGAATTCGACTTCGTGCGCAGCCTCATCGAAGGCGGCCACATCCCGGACGACGTCAGCATTGAGGTCCTGACCCAGGCGCGCGAGCATCTCATCCGCCGCACGATGGAATCGATCCGGGGCGCCCGCAAGGCCATCGTCCATGTCTACAATGCGACCTCGAAGACCTTCCGCGACAACGTCTTCGGCATGAGCAAGGCCGAGGTCGTGCAGATGGCGGTGGACGCCGTCACGCTCATCAGGAAACTCGCCGCCGCGATGCCGGAAACCGAGATCACCCTCGAATACAGCCCCGAGCTGTTCACCGCCACCGAGCTCGATTTCGCCCTCGAGATCTGCGATGCCGTGACCACCGCCTGGGGCGCGACGCCGCAGCGCAAGGTCATCCTCAACCTCCCGACCACGGTCGAGATCGCCACACCCAACATTTACGCCGACCAGATCGAGTGGATGCACCGCCACCTCGCGCGCCGCGACAGCGTGCTCATCAGCCTCCACCCGCACAATGACCGCGGCACGGCGGTCGCCGCCGCCGAACTCGGCCTCATGGCCGGCGCCGACCGCGTCGAGGGCTGCCTGTTCGGCAACGGGGAGCGGACCGGCAACGTCGACCTCGTCACCCTTGCCCTCAACATGTACACGCAGGGCATCCATCCCGGACTCGACTTTTCCGACATCAACGCCGTCGCCCGCAGCTTCGAACACTGCACCCAGTTGCCGATCCACCCGCGTCACCCCTATGCCGGCGATCTCGTGTTCACGGCCTTCTCCGGCTCCCACCAGGATGCCATCAAGAAGGGATTCTCCGCCCAGGAGGCGGAACAGCCGTGGAACGTTCCTTACCTGCCCATCGATCCGGCCGATGTCGGCCGCAGCTACGACTCGGTGATCCGGGTCAACAGCCAGTCGGGCAAGGGCGGCATCGCCTACCTGATGGAGACCGAGAACGGCGTCGTCATGCCGCGGCGCCTCCAGGTCGAATTCTCGGGTGTCGTCCAGCGCCACGCCGAGCGCCTTGGCGGCGAAGTGAGCGCTGACGACATCTGGGATCTTTTCGCGCAGACCTACCTCGATCCCGTTGCCCCGATCCGCTACCGCGAGCACCACCTTTACGAGCACGGCAGCGTCCAAGGCATCCGCCTCGGCGTGGACATCGACGGCACACCGCACATCCTGACCGGCGAAGGCAACGGCCCGATCAACGCCGCGGTCCACGCCTTCCAGAGTGCCGGAATCAGGGTCCAGGTGCGCAGCTACGAAGAACGCTCGATGTTGCCGACCGGCGATGACGGCAATTCCCAGGCCTGCGCCTTCATCGAGATCGCCGGCAGCGGCAATGGCGATTTCTACGGCGTCGGCATCGACGGCAACATCGTCACTGCGTCGATCAAGGCGCTGGTGAGCGGCATCGACCGCATGGGAATCGCCACCCGGCAACGGCGCGTCGAGCAGGCGGCCTGAAGCGGGCCGGCGCAAACAATGCGCCCCGCTGCGGCAGTTTCCGCCGCCGCGGGGCGCCCTCGGGTCATTTCGGGAACATGAACTGCACCTGGAGACGGATCTGCCAGTTCGGCCCGTCATCGGGAGTGACCACGTTGTAGTAGGCCGACAACTGGGTATTCACCGGCAGTTTGCCGAGATGGAAGATCTTGCCGATGCCGCCACCCACCGGCACGGTCCAGCGCTGGCTGCTTTCGGCCTTCCAGTTGGCGGTGATGATCGGCGAGCTGGTCAGGTAGAGGCCGCCGGGGATGTTGTAGTTCACGAAGGGCTGGATCAGGCCGTTGTTGTAGGAGCCGCCCTGCTTGCTGTCGGACAGCGACCAGATGTTGTTCACGAGAACGCCGTACACCCACGGATCGCCCTTCTCGAGGTGCAGCACGACGGCCTGCGGACCAAGCCCCCAGTTGTCGTTGCCGAGACCATGGGTGTTGGTCGGCGCCTGCAGGATCGTGCCCGCACCCCATATCCAGGCACCGGGCTTCGCCGGCGACAGCATCGGGGAAAACTGCAGGTCGCCGATGCCGTTGGCGCGTTCGTCCCCGGNGTAGAGCGCCGGCTGCGAGATCACCGGCAGGATCGTCCGCGTGATGACGTTCCAGTCGTCATTCAGCGAAATCGGGATCACCGGCTGGATGTTGAGGACGTTCTGCGTGCCCTTTTCAGGACCGTAATTAAGGTTCGTATTGTTCCGGAACGGCACGCTGATCAGCGCGCCGACCGGGTTCTGGGCGATCTTCGCCAGTTGTTCGGCAGTCAGATCAGCCTGCGCGGGGGCGGCCAGCGCGGCGCCGAAAATGATGGCGGCAGCGATCAGCCGTGATGATGGTTTGCTGCAGCCAAGGCGATGACCTTTCCGATCGTGAGATTGGGGTACACCCATTCTTGCCGACGAAATGTCGGCCTGGCTTGACACATTGCGACAGCATTGCCCAACGGTCGCGGTCAACCGCCAGCGGAACCCGGATTTCGCCCGTGAAGCCGGCGCCACTCGCTGGGCGTCACGCCACGCCAGCCGCGAAAGGCGCGGGTGAAGACGCCGGCCTCGGCATAGTTGAGCGCAGCCGAAATCTCGCCCAGCGTCATGTCGGTTTCCCGCATCAGACGCTCGGCCTGGGCGCACAGCGCCTCCTGCGAGATCTGGTGGAAGGTCGTTCCCTGCCGCTCGAGCTTGCGGTTGATGCGCCGACGGTTCATCGAGAACAGGGCGGCGACCTCATCGAGCGAACAGCGGCGAACCGCCACCAGGCCGCGGACGACGCGGCGCACCTGGTCGGCGAAATCCAGATCGTTCAGCCTGGCGACCGTCTTCAGCCTTTCCGTGAGCAAGGCATGCTTGTCGTGATCGGCGCTGGCAATCCGCCGCCGGAGATTGCCGGCGGNGAAGGTCAGTGCCGCCCGTTCGGCGGCGAATTGCGGCATGCAAGCAAATACATTTTCGTACGGGCGCACATCGTGCGGCCGGCGGCGCGGCAGCAGAACCGCAGTCGGCTTCCAGGCCGGGCCGCACAACCGGCGCATCAGCCCCATGCCGATGGCGACGGCCGCGTCGTTGATCTGGTCGGCGCCGGGGACCGTCGGTTCGATCAGCGCATAACCGATCGATGCGCTCCTGCCTTCGATCGTCCGGGTCGCCAGCCNCCCGCGATCGTGCAGATGAAAATATTGCTGGAAATAGGCAATCGCGGTCCCGACGTCGGCGCACTGCTCCATGATCTCGCCGAGCAGCCCCAGCGGATTGCCGTCCGCGCCGGCACCCAGGAGCAGGCCGAAGTGCTCGCAGCCGGTCGCTGCGACACAGCGCTCGAGCAGATCCCCTATGGCCTGCAGCGAGATCGTATTCTCCGGATTCGCGAAGAGATCCGCGGGGATCCCGGCCTCGCCAAGGACACGTTCCGGATCGCCTCCGAGTTCGTTGATCGTGCGGGCGATATGCAGGATCGGCTGAACGCGCAGGCAGCCTGCCTGCACGGCGCCGAAGGTGCAGGCAGGCGGCGATTTCCCGGAAACGCTCTTGGACATGACGGCCCCCAGAAACACTGACGTCGTGAATTATCAAGCACGATGATGGATTTTGGAAGAGAATGCAAACTGGTCCTGATCGCCGCGGCATGCCTTGCGTCTCCCGGACGTGTCCGCCTGGACAGGGGCGCAACCAACTGCCCGTGCGGCCAGCGCCGGACTTACCAGATCATCTGCCCCGAGGGCGGTGACGGTTGTTTCTCGGCCGACACCCTGGGAAACATTCGTTAGGCGAACGCGTCCGGTGTCCCGCGGGCGCCCAAAGTTGATACCATGGGCCACCGGCGTTTTCCGACGCGACCGGACCGCAAGAACAACTCTCCATCAACCCCTGTCAAGGAGCACATCATGATCCAGAGAATTTCAGCGTACCTTTCCGCCATGGCACTTGCCCTGACCCTGGCAGCCTGCGCGGCACCGGGCGGCGGCCCGGGCGAGGTCGAGATTCGCACCGGAACCATCGAGCAGATCACGCCGGTGCAAATCCAGAGCAACCAGCATACCGGCGTTGGTGCCGTGGTAGGCGGCCTGGCCGGCCTTGGTATCGGCAGCCTGATCGGTGGCGGCACCGGGCGCGACGTCGCCATGGTGGTGGGCGCCATCGGCGGCGCGGTCGCCGGCCACAAGGTGCAGCAACATTACACCCAGCCGGTCGCCGGCCAGCAGATCATCGTCCGCACCTCCAGCGGCGTCCTCGTCTCGGTGACCCAGCCGACCAATCCCAACCTGCGGCAGGGCCAGAAGGTNCACATCGAGGGCAGCGGCGAAGACGCACGGGTCGTTGTGCGCTGAGCCATTCCAATGACCGGTTGCCGGCGCGAAAATGGCGCCTGCAACCGGTCGACCGCAACAAGGACACCTTATACCCTTTCCTGACACCCCCGCCCGGCGCGTCGCCCGCGCCCGCGAACGCCGCCACAGTCTGATTGCGATCAGCATCGCGTTGTCAGTCGCGGTTGCCGGGTGCGCACCCGACGCCGTCCGTCCGGAACGCCCTTACGACGCGTTCCTTGACCGCGTGCAGAACCATTGCGGGAATCTCCGGCTCGGACCGGCATTCATCACCACCCTGCTGCGCCAGCAGGACCCCTACTTCCTCGACCTGACCTCGCGCTTCTTCAACGGTCTCGTCTCGGAACAGAATTTCGTCGAGGCTCTCGAGAGCTTCTACAATGCCCCTCCCGGTTCGCCGAGCATTCGCTGCATCCTCCAGCAGATGCCGGCGCCGGGGTCGCCGCCCCGCTGTCCGCTCCGCCGGTCATCAGGTAGCAAGCCGCGGCGCGGCTTCCCTTCCCACTTCCGTTTTTCGCCGCCACAACGGCACCAACCACCCCTGGAGATCCTTCATGAAGACTGCATTGAATGCCACCCTGCTTGCCCTGACCCTCGCTTTCGGTTCCGCCCACGCCGCCGATGCCAAGCCCGCAGTTTCTGACGCCGGCACGCCGGCGGTGATCGCCGGCGACGTTGTCAAGGCCGAAGCCGAAGTCGTCGGGATAGACAAGAAGACGCGGACCGTGACGCTCAAGGGCGAGGATGGCAACGTCTTCGATGTCGTCGTCGGCAAGGAGGCCAAGAACTTCAAGCAGATCAAGGTCGGTGACCGCGTGATCGCCGAGCACATGGAAGTGCTCACCATGGAACTGAAGAAGGGTGGCGGCCTGCGCGAGACGGTCGAGAAGGATATCGACGCGACGGCGAAGCCCGGCCAGAAACCGGGGGCGATCCGGGGACGCGAGATCGACTTCGTTGCCGACGTCAAATCGGTCGACGCCAAGGCCAGCACGATCACGATCCTGGGCGCCAGTGGCCGGATGTACAAGCTGAAGGTCAAGGATCCGAAGGTCATGGCCGAGATCAAGGAAGGCGACCAGGTCAAGGGCACCTATGTCGTGGCGACCGGAATCGCCGTTGTCGCGCCCAAGGCCAAGGCCGCGAAGTAAGCCGCTACCGCATCGGCCAGAGGGCTGCCCGAAACGGCAGCCCTTTTTGCGTGCGTCAGGCGCGCTGCCGCCCCGGCCGAAACTGCCAGCGATCGTCGTAGTAGGAAGCAACCTCGCTGTCCGGGGTCACGCCCGGAATGCCCAGCAGCGGCAACGGCTGCAAGTCGCGCGGGCGGGCAAAGCGGCCATGGGCGAAATCGGCCGCCAGCAGGGTGTCGACCGCAGCAGCCTGTGCGGCGACGGGCAATTGCAGCCAGCCGTCCTCGACCTCGTGCAGGATCGCCTTGGCGGTCAAGCCGCGAAAGGGATTGAGCAGGCGCTCGTAGGTTGCGTGGCCGAAGACGACGAAGCGCATGGCACGCATCACCTCATCCCGGCGTTCGGCAAAGAGCTCCCGCCACTTGAACTCGCGCAGCAGGTCGAGCAGTTGCGGCTGGCTCGACAGCACGACGATCCCGCACTCGTCGAAATGGGTGAGGGCGTCGCGCTCGCTGCCGCGCGCCGCGCCGGCCGGCGCCATCGCCTGCACGTGACGCGCACTGATCGCCAGCTTGGCTTGCGGAAAGGTCAGCCAGACCAGCGCATTGAAGAAATCGTGCCAGTTGCCGGGCCGCGTCTCGACCGCGCCGGTATCCCGGATGCGGCATTCGTAGACGAGACCATCCGCCTGCGGCGCAACGAAACGGATGCGCCGGCCATCTGGCGCAATGATCGGGAAGCGCTCCGCCAGCGCGGCGACCGTCACCGTGTCCGGCGCCGGCGGCAACTGCCCGAGCCAGTGGCGCAACGGACCATACAGCGGCGATCCGAGAGCGCGGGCGATGCGCGACGGGTCGCCGGCGTCCGGCCTCAGCGCATTTTCCAGGACAGGGTCTCGCCGGCGCGCAGCGGCACGATCGTGTCGCCGCTGACATACGGGTAAGCGGCCGGCACCGTCCACTCTTCCCTGACCAGCGTCACCTTGCCATTGTTGCGCGGCAGACCGTACCAGTCGGCACCGTGGAAGCTGGCGAAGGCTTCCAGCCTGTCGAGCGCGCCGGCCTGGTCGAAGGCTTCGGCGTACAGTTCGAGCGCGGCGTACGCGGTGTAGCAGCCGGCGCAGCCGCACGCGGCTTCCTTCGTCATCTTCGCGTGCGGCGCCGAATCGGTGCCGAGGAAGAACTTCTGGTTGCCGGAGATCGCTGCAGCGACCAGCGCCTCGCGATGCGTCTCGCGCTTGAGCACCGGCAGGCAGTACCAGTGCGGACGGATGCCGCCCAGGAAGATGGCGTTGCGGTTGTAGAGCAGATGATGCGCGGTGATGGTCGCGGCCACGGTCGACGGCGCATCCTGCACGAATTGCGCCGCGTCCCGGGTCGTGATGTGCTCCATGACCACGCGCAGCTTTGGGAAGCGTTGCGTCAGCGGCAGCAGGACGCTGTCGATGAACGCCTTTTCGCGGTCGAAGAGGTCGATTCGCGGATCGGTCACCTCTCCATGCACCAGCAACGGCAGGCCGACACGCTCCATTTCGGCCAGCGTGTCATCCGCCTTGCGGATGTCGGTCAGGCCGGCGTCGGAATTGGTTGTCGCCCCCGCCGGATAGAGCTTCACCGCCTTGACGAAGCCGGACGCGGCGGCCTTCGCCACCTCGGCCGGCGGCATGTTGTCGGTCAGGTAGAGCGTCAGCAGCGGCTCGAAGCTGGCGCCGGCCGGCAAGGCGGCGACGATGCGGTCGCGATAAGCGGCGGCCTGGTCGACGGTGGTCACCGGCGGCTTCAGGTTGGGCATGACGATGGCCCGGCCGAACTGGCGGGCGGTGTGGACCAGCACCGACGCCAGCGCCTCGCCGTCGCGCAGGTGCAGGTGCCAGTCGTCGGGGCGGGTCAGCGTGATCTGCATGGTCATTCTCCGGGCGGTTTCGGCAATTTTACCAAACCGCTCGCGGACCACTGCGCGATGTCGGAAACCCAAGCGCCGCCACCGCCGGGTCGGCAAGATGCCCGGTCACTTGCCGACTCATGACCGGCGCGGGCTCGGCCGGTGCAGGCCACCGTCCGACCCGAATCAGGCAGCGGCGGTTCCGGCAAGCCGCCGCGAAGCCCCTGTCAGGAGCAACCTGCGGCAAGTCTGCATGGCTGCTGGAAGCGCGGCAATCAGCCCCTTCCCAGCAGGCGGTCGAACCAGCCGACCTTCTTTTCCGGTCGCGCAATGACTTCGGGCACGTTGGTTCCATGGTGCTCGCGGTACCAGTTTCCGAAGCGCAGGTCATGCGTCATGATGTGGCCGATCAGCCACTTGTTCAGGAACCGGCGCAGTTCCTGCACGCGGTCTTCGGTCCATTCGTCGCCGCTCCCGAGAAAATCCGCCACGGACCCCGCAAACTCCTCATGGAGCCTCAGATGCGCGGGGAATCCGGGGTAGTTGCTGTCTTCCATCAGCTTCTGTTCGTTGGTGAAGTGCGTCACCACGTAGTCCAGAAGTTCGTCGACGGTTGCCTGGACCGTGCTCAGTTCGAGCCGCTTGACCAGCTCGAAAAGGTGCTTGTGCTCCCGGTCGACCTGGGGAATGTTGATCATGAATCCATCACGCCACCCGACAACGAATGGTGTCTTTCTATCGCCTGGTTCCGACATTTGTACGCTCCCTTTGCTGATTACGGGGAGAGCCTAGCGCTCATTCGGCTGGCTGTCCAGAGGCAGCCTGGATGACGGTCAGAGGCACGCCGGATCACCGCGATTACCGGCGCCTTGGCGCGGGCATCCGGGGTCAGGCCCGCCGGCATCCGATCCCGCCTTGCGTCAGGCGGGGCGACATTCATTGACCAGCGGCTTGTTGGTCTTGCCATCCAGCAGCAGGCTTTTCCAGGGCAAGTCGATCCAGACCAGGCCGTTGGCGCCATCCTCGAAGCGTGGAAGCCCCGAGTATGACGGGTCGCGGTCGAGGCGATAGCGGTTGCCATTCCAGACGATCGTGATGCGGGTGTTCACGCGATCGCGGATTTCGCGTTCGACCTGGATGCGCACCTTCTGCTCGCAGTGGTAGGTGCCGTTTGCGAGCTTCAGTTCGAGCTGCTGGCGGTTCTGCGAAGCCGGCGGCGCTTTGGGCGTGCTCTCGCAAGCCGCCAGGACAANGGAGAGCGCCGCCAGCGGCAACAGTGAAGAATGGATCATCGGGACATGCCCCTCGTACAGGAATGCCGCTGATTCTAGCGCAGCAACACGCAACCGCGTGCCGGCGGCGGCGACGCTGCCGACCTTGCGCTCACAGCCCCAGGAAATCCCTGATCCTGACGAGAATGCCGGCTTTCGGCTGCGGGCCCTGGTTGTCGCCGGAGGCGCCGATGAACTGGTTCCTGAAGGTGTCCATCTCCGCTTCGCGCCGGGCGAGAATTTCGGCGATTGCCTCGGCGATTTCCGGCCGGGAACGGACAATTTCCTCGACCGTCGCCTGGTCGAGGCGATAGCACACGACGTCGGTCTTGGCGATGATCGTGGCGCGGCGCGCCTCCCCGGTCAGCACCCCTTTTTCGCCGAACGTTCNCCCGGCCTGGATCGTGCGGAAGAGTTGCCGTGAATGGTCGGGGAAGTCCATCCATACTTCGGCTTCGCCGTCCGCCAGCAGGTAGAGCCAGTGCGGTGCGTCGCCTTGATGGAAGATGACGTCGCCACAGGCGAACGGCGCGTAGACCATGCGCTCGCTGATGGTCCGCAGTTCCTCTTCCTGCAGGCTGGAAAACAGCTCCAGCTTGTGCAGGTCGGCGATGCGCCGTTCGATTTCGCGACGCTGCAGCGACTTGCGATAGGCGTCGTTTTCCTTCGTGATATGTAGTGACTGTTCCGGCACCGCCAGTTCCATCCGCGCGCGTTGCAGCGCCGCCAGGACATGCACGCGCACCGCGGAATCGGTCGGGTCGTCGGGCTGCGGATCGAGCATCCAGTAGCGCAGCGCGTAGCGCCCGTAGCCCTGACCGAATTCCATCAGCACGCAGGTCGGCGCGGGCTCCCGCGCGACGTTGGGAATGTCGGCGGTGCTGATCGCCTTTTCCACTTTCTGGATCACCAGCGTCGGCGGCGAGTCGTAGGTGATGTTGAACCAGATCCAGCGCCGCCAGGGCCAGTTGGGAATGTCCGCCCGGCCGAAGACGGTGAACCTGCCGCGCATCAACTGGCTGTTGGGAACGACCACCACCTCGCCGTTGCGCGTCCGGATCGTCGTCTGCCGCCAGCGAATCTGCGCCACCCGCCCGGTGACATCGTCGACCTTGACCCAGTCGCCGGTACGCAGCGAGTTGTCGAGTTGCAGCGCTACGCCCGACAGGATGTTGCCCAGGGTATCCTGCATCGCGAAAGCCAGCACCGCGGTGATCACCGCCGAGGTGGTCAGCAGGCTCGACGGGTCGAGGCCGACGATGTGCAGCCGCCCGAGAATGAAGGCAGCGTNGACCGCGATGACGATGACATCCTCGGCGATGCGAGCGACGACGATGCCGAAGCGCGGCAGGATAATGCGGAAGACGAAGATCGCCACGAGGCGGCACAGCGCCATCCCCGAACCGATGACGAACAGTTCGTGGACCATCACCGCAAAGCGCGAATGATCGAGCGCTTCAAGCAGCGCGCCGAAGAGCTGGCCCACCAGACAGAGGACGAACACCACCGTCGTCCTGCCGATCCGCTGGCGATCCTTGGGCAGCAGCCGCAACGACAGCAGCGCGAGGATCGCAACCACGGCGATGATGTACTTGGTCTCCGGCAGCCAGAAATAGGTCCAGATCTTGTGCATCGCTGCTTCCATCGCCACCTCCCGCCAATCGGGGAAAAGCGCCGGAACCGCCCGGCGGCTTGCGAATCACCCCTCGTCCCTGCCCACACCGCGGCGCCGACAGCCGCACGGACAGGGATCCTGATCCTTCCCTGGTCAGTATCGGGGGACCGGCAGGTGCAGTCAATCGGCAATTTCATGGCGTTGAGGTCGGACCCGTGAACTCCACTCCAGGCGGATTGGGGTTTCCTCTTCCGGACTCCGGATGCTCCGGCGGCCAATGAAAACCGGCACGCCCGCCGCAGGCGCTGGTGCTCGACGGCGACAAACCCGAAACCCGGATTGTCGCGGTCGACGGCGAGAAGGTGCAATTTTCCATGACGCCGAAGGTGCTGACCGCGGTCGTCCACATCGGCCTTGACAAGAACCTGCCTCTCCACCCGGTGCCGCTCCAGGGACGGACATCTCCAATGAACCTGCGAGCCTTTCAGCTGCCGCCCGGTGATCCCAGGCCGAAAAGCACGGTCAGATATTCGGGCGTTGAAGTCGTTGACGCATTGAAAATCGCCGAGCGAACCGGGATTTTGCTGAGCGCGCACGCACGTTCGCGCCGTGCTGCTGCGAATGGCGCAAAATGATCACGCCACGGGTGCCTGCAAAACAGGTGTGAAGGTGCGCATCACTCGCCAGCGCATGGTCGGAAGAATCGCCCGACACAGTAATGCGGACATAGCAGCCGGAGTAACGCCCGGCCACCCGTGGCCTTTCGCTCCAGACGTGATGCAGGCTGAGCAATTTCCCCTTGCCGCGAATGGCAGATTCCGGTTAACTGCCGGATGCATGGTCCCGGCCATAATGCACAGTGCCCGATTATGTGCATTTGGAACACGTCAATACCATTGCAGCCTTGCAGGAGGCGGCACAGAGGTTTTCCATGCTGCGCATAATTTCAGAGCCTTCGGGAAATCGGGTCGTGCGTCTCTCGCGACGTTTTGGCGGCATCTTCCGACACACAGAACCGACCCAATGCGGCCACACACTGGTGTCGATGCAAAGCTCAGGAGACATCGCGCCACCAGCAAATGGAAATTATGCTCAGAATGTTGCGGCTCCATACCGCTCGAAGTCCGAATGGGTAAGGCTTCCAGCACTATCGACCAAGTTTACTGTTCATAATTGGGCACTGCGCATGATGGCCGCTATGAACAGCTTTCCATAACGGCCAGGAGCGGGCCTTCAGTTCCACGCCATATAGCAGTCACATCGGCCGAGCTTACTTGGGCACGGTATGATGCACCCGCACCCTATCCGGCAACTCTTTAGACGCTCCGATGACGCCATCACATATTCGTTCAGTTGTAGAAAGCTTCTACAGCGACATCTGGAACCGACACGACAAGTCGAAGATTCCTGTTTTGCTTTGTGACGGCTTCACTTTTCGTGGTTCGCTCGGTCAAGAGAAGGTCGGCCACGAGGGGTTTGGGACATACGTCGATTTTGTGCACTCCACCTTGGCGAGTTATCGCTGCGACATACTTGACCTCGTTATCGAGGGTTCAAAGGCATTCGCCCGCATGCGCTTTTCTGGCATCCATCGGGGCGAGTTNTTTGGTTATCAACCTACTAGAAAACCCGTTGAGTGGCAGGGGACTGCACTCTTTTCGTTCGATGGTGAGAGGGTCGCTGACTTGTGGGTACTTGGCGATGTTCTNGGCTTGCTCCAATTGCTCGAAAAGAATGCAAATGGCTAACCAATTAGCCACCTGACGCTGCTCTGTATAGCATCGTCAGGTCGAAGCAGAAGATGAACGTCCGCTTCGGCAGGTGCTGAACGTTCCCTATGGGTCGGTAGTTCGCGTTCGTCGCCAGGCAAAGCTGGCCTTCGCCGCCGGGTTGGCCGGAAGGTCCGTTGACCACAGAACGCCTGTCCCTCGTCTGACACGGGCTGTGCGGCAGTTCAGACCGAGGAGCGGGACCAGGAAATGGCTTGCAAAGCAAACATGAGCAGGAAACCCAGAGTCCATCGGCCATGTCGCTGCAGCGACCGGACATGCGCTGCCCGAGGATCCGTGCATACCGCGCCAGGCGCCCCAGCGCCGTGTGCAATGAACCGCCTGACAACCGGCCGCAGCCGAGCGCGCCGAGGTGCGAGGGGCGAGCACTCCGCCGAGCGGAGAGCGAAAGCCGGATCCGGGATGATTTCCGCCGCGCGAGCGAACGCGGCTTCGGGCAGTGCGCTCCGAAGCCACGTGCGGGCGCCCGGGAGTTCAGTCGAGGCGATGTCGACCTGCCGCGCGAAAGCCTGCTGGTCGATTCCGTAAAGCTCGACGAGGCGCAGGCCGATGAGGCCGAACGGAGCAAGAAAGGTTACCCCCGGCCATGACACGTCGCCTCGGGATATTGACGCGATGGCGCGCAGGATCATGCGATTGGCGCGCAAGGTCAAGACAGCTGTCGCCCGCTCCCGCATCATGACGTCAACAAACCAAGAGGAGGCACCATGTTCCCGCTCGGCACCCAGACCCGCTCCGTCCTGTCACCCGCCACGGCGTACGCCGGCGCGATCGCTCAATCGGCCGAGGACGAACTCGCGGATTACGATCTCCGCGATACGCTGCGCGACATCGTCGTTCGCCCGCTGACGTTCGTCCGCTTCCGTGCGGCCCTCGAAGCCCGGCGCGGTCGCCTGCACTGACCTGACGCGATTCAGGGTACGAATTCCACCGCCAGGCAGGTATCCCGCTAGACTGCACCGATCGGAAAAAGGACGCTGCCCGCCATGCTCAAGTTCTTCGTCGCGCCGCTTGTCGCCTTCCTGGCCAGATTGCGCTTTCCCGCGCTGTTTGTCGTCACGGCGATCCTCTTCGTCGTCGATTTTTTCGTGCCCGACTTGGTTCCCTTTGCCGACGAGATCCTCCTCGGCCTGGGTACTGCCCTGTTCGGCAGCTGGAAGAAGCGACGCGAACCGGGCGACAGGGACACCTGATCCCGGCTGCCAGACGAGCGCACCGATCCGGGTCCATCCCGCTGCGCGTTCCGGCGGCCTGCCCGGCGGCACACGGCGGCACGGACTGTTGCAAACCGTTACTTGAGCTTCGCGACCATCGCGCGTAACGTGCAAGCCATGCGCTGCCCGCATCAGCCATGACGGCCACGGATCCTTCCCCTCACCCCCAACACCGGCCGTCCAGAAAGCCCCGCATTCCTCCCTGGTGCGGGGCTTTCGCTTTCTGGGCCGGATACGGGCGGGACCGGCCGGCAACTGCTACCATCGCGATTCACTTTTCCGGAACCCCACGTCATGCAGAAGATCCTGATCATCGTCCATGCCCCGCCCTACGGCAGCGAGCGCTGCCTGTCCGCCCTGCGCGTCGCCACCGCACTGACCGGCATCGATGCCGATCCGCCCGAGGTCAGGGTCTTCCTGATGTCCGATGCCACGGTACTGGCCCTGCCCAACCAGGTCGACGGAACCGGGAGCGGGCTGCAGGCGATGGTCGAGGAACTGGTTGCGCGCAAGGTCGATATCCGTGTCTGCCGCACCTGCGCCTACGCTCGCGGTCTCGCCGAATTGCCGCTGATCCCCGGTACGTCCATCGGCACCCTCGCCGACCTCGCGGCGGCGACGCTCGCGGCCGACAAGGTCCTCACCTTCTGAAGACCTTCCGTTTTTCGGCCTTTCCGGCCGTGGACCGCGACCGGTGATCGAACTCCTCTACTGGATCGGCCTCGCTGCCGTCGCCGTCAGTGCGTTGACCGGCGTTATCGAGGCCGGCCGCCGCGGGATGGACATCGTCGGCGTGGCGATGGTGGGCTGCGCGACCGCGCTCGGCGGCGGTACCGTCCGCGACCTCCTCCTCGACCGGACGGTATTCTGGATCACCGACCAGACCTACCTGATCGTCGCCCTGCTGACGACCCTCGCCACCTTCATCGCGGTGCGCGGCCTGCGCCTGCCGCCCCGTCTCTTTCTCATCCCGGACGCGATCGGCCTGGCGCTGTTCACCGTCGCCGGGACCCAGGTCGCACTCGGGATGAATGCGCCGTGGCTGGTCGCCAGTCTGCTCGGGGTGATCACGGGCGTCGTCGGGGGCGTGCTGCGCGACGTATTGTGCAACGACGTGCCGCTGATCTTCGTGCGCGGCGAGCTCTACGCCTCGGCGGCGTGGGCCGGCGCCCTCGCGCTGATCGGGCTGCAGGCCGCCGGCGTTTCGGGCGTTATCGCGGCTTGGGCCGGGATGGCCGTCGTCCTCGCGCTCCGCCTCGCGGCGATGGCTCTCCAGATTACCCTGCCCACCTACCAGGAACGCGAGTAATCAGGCGCCTTCCACATGCGCCGGTTTGACAATTGCCGAGGCGGGGCCGGGCGCCGGAGTGCTGGAAAGCAGAGATTGAGGCAGTCGTTGGACATATCCGGGGACCGCATCGGGATCGGAGGATAGCCAGACCGTCTGCGGATGCCATTGCTCCGATCTTGGTCGCAATCCGGCATTCGAACCACCTCCGAAAATCCGGCGAACATGGTTTGACGTATCATCAGGCGCTTACCCCCAACACCGCCAAACCATGAAAACCGAACCCCCGCAGACCGTCCATCTCAAGGACTACACTCCGCCCGCCTTCTTCGTCGACACGGTCGATCTCGGGTTCGCCATCGAAGCCGGCGGTACCACCGTCAGCGCGACGCTGGCGCTGCGCCGCAATCCGGCGGTTGCTCCCGGCCAGCCGCTGGTGCTCGACGGCGACGACCTGGCAACCTTGTCGGTTGCGGTCGACGGAGAGAAGGTGCCATTTTCCGTGACGCCGAACACGCTGACCCTCGGCGACGTTCCCGACACGTTCACCCTGCACACCGTCGTCCGCATCGACCCCGACGCCAACACCGCCCTTTCCGGGCTCTACCGCTCGCGCGACGGTTACTTCACGCAGTGCGAGGCGCAGGGCTTCCGCCGCATCACCTGGTTCCCCGACCGCCCCGATGTGATGGCGACCTACACCGTGACGCTGCATGCCGACAAGGCTGCCTTCCCGGTGCTGCTCGCCAACGGCAACCCGGTCGCCGCCGGCGACGAGGCCGATGGCCGCCACTGGGCGAAATGGGAAGACCCGTTCCGCAAGCCGGCCTACCTGTTCGCCGTCGTCGCCGGCAAGCTCGACGTGCTGCGCGACACCTTCAAGACCGCCTCCGGCCGCGAAGTGCAACTCGCCATCTACGTCGAACCGGGCAAGCTCGACCAGTGCCCGCACGCGATGGAAGCGCTGAAGAAATCGATGCGCTGGGACGAGGAACGCTTCGGCCTCGAATGCGATCTCGACCACTACATGATCGTCGCCGTCGGCGATTTCAACATGGGCGCGATGGAGAACAAGGGGCTCAACATCTTCAACACGAAGTATGTGCTCGCTCGCGCCGATGTCGCCACCGACGCGGATTTCGAGAACATCGACCGCGTCGTCGCGCACGAGTATTTCCACAACTGGACCGGCAACCGCGTCACCTGCCGCGACTGGTTCCAGCTTTCGCTGAAGGAAGGACTGACCGTCTTCCGCGACCAGGAATTCGGCGCCGACGTGCACAACCGTTCCATTGCCCGCATCCGCGAGGTGCGCGGCCTGCGCGCCGCCCAGTTCCCCGAGGATGCCGGGCCGATGGCGCATCCGGTACGCCCGGCCAGCTTCGTCGAGATCAACAATTTCTACACCTCGACCGTGTACGAAAAGGGCGCCGAAGTCATCCGCATGATCCAGACGCTGATCGGCCGCGACGGCTTCAGGAAGGGCATGGACGAATATTTCCGCCGCCACGACGGGCAGGCCGTCACCTGCGAGGATTTCGTCGCGGCGATGGCGGCGGCTAGCGGTTTCGACTTCACGCAGTTCATGCGCTGGTACAACCAGCCGGGAACGCCGCATGTTGCGGTCGACGGTCATTTCGATGCCAATTCCGCCACGTACGCGCTGACCTGCACTCAGGCCAANCCCCGCGCCGCGGACGACGCCCCGTACCTGATCCCGATCCGCGCCGCGCTGTTCTCCGAGGCGGGTAAATTGCTCGCCGGTAGCGAACGCACGCTGCAACTGACCGCCACCTGCCAGTCCTTCGTCTTCGCCGATGTCGACGCCGAGCCCGTCCCCTCGCTGCTGCGCGACTTCTCGTCGCCGGTCATCCTCGACTTCGCCTATACCCCCGAACAACTGACCCTGCTTCTCGCCCACGAGACCGACCCGTTCAACGCCTGGGAAGCCGGCCAGCGCCTCGCCTCGACGCTGATTCTCGACGCCACGGCCGCCATCGCTGCCGGCCGGACGCCCGTCTGGCCGACCAGCTTCGTCGATGCCGCCCGGCGCCTGCTGCAGACCCACGCCGAGCGCGGCGCCGCCTTCGTCGCCGAGGCGCTGACCCTGCCCGGCGAATCGACGCTGGCCGAAGCGCTGGACATGGTCGACCCGGATGCCCTGCACGCCGCCCGCAATGCGCTGCGCCTGCATCTCGCCGAACAACTCGAAGCTGAGTTCGGCGCGACCTATGCCGCCCTCGCCCCGCGCGGCCCCTACCGGCCGAACGCCGCCGACGCCGGCCGCCGCGCGCTGCGCAACATCTGCCTCGGCTACCTGCTCGAACTGAACACTCCGGCCGTGCGTCAGCTTGCCATGCGGCAATATCAAACGGCCGACAACATGACCGACCACTTCGGCGCCCTCGCGGCGCTGGCTCAGACCGACTGTCGCGAACGCGAACAGGCGCTGGCCGATTTCCATCAGCGCTGGCATCACGAGGCGCTGGTCGTTGACAAGTGGCTCTCCGTGCAGTCGGGCAGCCGCCTACCCGGAACGCTGGACACGGTGAAACGCCTGACCGCGCATCCGGCCTTCGACATCGCCAACCCGAACAAGATCTATGCGCTGCTGCGCAATTTCGGCGCCAACCTCGTCCGTTTCAACACGGCCGACGGCTACGCCTTCCTCGCCGCGCAGATCACGGTGATCGACGCGCGCAACCCGCAGGTCGCCGCGCGCCTCGCCCGCTGTTTCGACCGCTGGCGGCGCTTCGACGCCGGCCACCAGGCCCACGCCCGCGCGGCGCTGGAAAGCATCCGCGACCATCCCGGCCTGTCGCGCGACGTCGGCGAGATCGTTACCCGCGCCTTGGGCGACGCCTGATCCGGAGGGTTGGGATGAAGATCATCCAGCTCAGCGACCTGCACCTGATCCAGCCGGGGCAAATGCTTTACGGCACTTCGCCGCTGGAACGACTGCAACTGGCGATCGACGGCATTCTCGAGGCGCACGCCGACGCGGAATTCTGCCTGCTTACCGGCGATCTCGCCAACGCGGGCAACGAAGTCGTCTATCGGTCGCTGGCGCAGGCCCTCGCCCGCTTGCCGATGCCCGCCTATCCGCTGGTCGGCAATCATGACGACCGGGCGGCGCTGGCGCAGTGCTTCCCGGCGCTGGCCGCGAGCGCCGGCGGTTTCCTCCAGTCGGCGATCGAGACCGCCCACGGACGCTTCCTGCTGCTCGACACGCTGGAGCCGGGAGTGCCCTGGGGCGTCACNTGCATCCGCCGCCGCGAATGGCTGGGGGATCGGCTGCGGGAAGCCGGCGACGAGCCGGTCTGGCTGGCCATGCATCACCCGCCGTTCGCCGTCGGCATCCCGTCGATGGACCAGTATGCGCTGCGCGACCCGGACGCCTTCTGGTCGGTCATCGCCCAGCACCGCGCGCGCATCCGCCATCTCTTTTTCGGCCATCTGCACCGGCCGATCGGCGGCAGCTGGCACGGCATTCCATTCTCGTGCACCGCCGCACCGAACCATCAGATCGCGCTCGACCTGGCGACGCTGCGCGGCGACCAGGTGCACGGCTGCCGCGAACCGGCCGGCTACTCGGTGATCCTGATCGACCACGAGCGTGTCGTCGTGCACCACCAGCCATTGTCCGGCGGCGAAACCCGGTTCTGGCTGTAGGAGGAGCGGTCAGCCGGTCAGCGCCGACCTGGCCGGCGCCCACTGGCGGCGGCTGACCGGCAGCTTGTCCGGGACACCGCGCAACAGGGCCCAGCCGTAGGCCTCGGCATCGTCGCCCGCGGCCTTTTCGAAGCCGGCGAGCGCCGTCCTCGCCACCAGCACGGCGCGGTGCAGCCGGATGAAGCGCTCGGCGAACTCGTTCTCGAGATGGGTCAGCGCCTCGTCGAGCAGGTATTCGCGCTCGACCGTGCGCGCCGTGACATACTTGAGGTCGGCCTTGAAATAGAGGACTTCGGCGACGGGCACGAGCAGCAGGCGCCCGCGTTCGAGACACGACAGGTGGGTGCGCCCGCCGCCGCGCACGGCGCGCCCGACGCTGGCAAGCAGCTCCCGATCGGCCGGTTGCGCGGCCTGCAGCTTCTGCAAGGCAACCAGCAGGCGCTGGGCGCGAACCGGCTTGAGCAGGTAGTCGACGGCATTGAGGTCGAAGGCCTGCACCGCGTAGTTGTCGTAGGCGGTGGTGAAGATCACCGCCGGCGGCGCCGGGAAGGCGCCGAGATGGCCGGCGAGTTCGATGCCGTCCATGCACGGCATGCGGATGTCGGCAAGCACGACATCGACCGCATGGTCGCGCAGGAACTCGAGCGCCGCGACGCCGTTGCCCGCTTCGCCGACGACCGTGGACGGGAACTGGATGGAGATGTCCACGAGCAGTTCGCGCAGGCGGTCGCGGGCCAGCGGCTCGTCGTCGACGACCAGGATTTTCAGGGGTTCGGCGTGCGGCATGGCAGGATGATGCGGACCTCGTAGAATTGCTCGCCGGCCTCGATTTCCAGCCGCGCCTCGAGATCGTAATACAGGGCCAGGCGCTCGCGGATGTTGGCGACGGCGATGTGGTTGCCGGCTGCATGCTGTGACTGGCCGGCGTTCGGGTTGGCGATGGCGATCCGCAGTTCGTCGCCACGCTGCGTGATCGAAACGCTCACCGTGCCCCNCTCGGGCGACGGCTCGATGCCGTGATACACGGCATTCTCCAGCAGCGGCTGCAGCATCAGCGGCGGAATCGGCAGGTTCATGGAAACCGCCCCGACTTCCCAGTCGACCGCGAGACGATCGCCGAGGCGCAGCCTTTCCAGTTCGAAGTACTGCTTGCCGAGAGCGATCTCGTCGGCCAGGCTGATCATTTCACCGGGGTCGCGCATCGCCGCACGGAACAGGTCGGACAACGATTCGAGCGCCGCCTCGGCCTGCTGCGGCCGGGCACGGATCAGCGACAGCACGGCGTTCAGCGAGTTGAACAGGAAATGCGGACGGATGCGCGCGTTCAGGGCTGCCAGTCGGGCTTCGGCCTGCGCCGGCGAAAAGGCGCGGGCGCGCAGCTCGAAGTAGCCAAGCAGCACGACGGTCGCCACCATCCCCAGCAGGACCGGCCGCAGCGGGTTGGCACTATCGGCGAGACCGAGCGACTGCCAGAAGAGATTCTGGGCATACGCCAGCCCACCCGCCAGGACCACGACGACCAGTTGCCCGAGGCGCAGCGGCAGGCGCCGCAGCGGATCACGCAACGCCGCCAGCAGCCCGAGCGCAAGCAGAAGCAGTGGTTCGACCAGCGCCGCCATCTCGACATAGCGCGCCATCCATTCGGCAAGCCCGGNGGACTGGATGAAGGCGACGGCCAGCGCCAGCAGGTTGACGCCGAGCAGGACGCGCAGCATCACCCCGAAATTACGCCAGTCGGGTAGCGGATGCGTTGCCGGAAAGTGCCGATACTTGCCATTCCAGATGCCTGATCGCCTTGACCGCCCCTATTCTATGACTTCCAGTCCCGCACAATACACCTGGGCCGGACGATTCTCGGAGCCGGTCTCCGATCTCGTCAAGCGCTACACCGCCTCGGTCGACTTCGACCGGCGCATGTGGCAACAGGACATTCGCGGCTCCCTGGCGCATGCCCGGATGCTAGCGCGCCAGGGAATCCTCAGCGCGGGCGACCTGATCGACATCGAGCGCGGCATGGAAACTGTGGCCCGCGAGATCGAGACCGGTCAATTCGAGTGGTCGCTCGACCTCGAGGACGTCCATCTCAACATCGAGAAGCGCCTGACCGCGCTCGTCGGCGACGCCGGCAAGCGTCTGCACACTGGCCGCTCGCGCAACGACCAGGTGGCGACCGACATCCGCCTCTACCTGCGCGACGCCATCGATGACATTCAGGTGCTGCTGAAGCAATTCCGTTCCGCGCTGGTCGATCTGGCCGAGAAGGAAGCGGCGACGCCGATGCCCGGCTTCACCCACCTGCAGGTCGCGCAGCCCGTCACCTTCGGCCACCACATGCTGGCCTACTTCGAGATGTTCGGCCGCGATGGTGAGCGCTTCGCCGACTGCCGCAAGCGTGTCAACCGGCTGCCGCTCGGCGCCGCCGCACTGGCCGGCACCACCTACCCGATCGATCGCGAATTCGTCGCCGCCGAACTGGGCTTCGAAGGCGTCTGCGAAAACTCGCTGGACGCTGTTTCCGACCGCGACTTCGCCATCGAATTCACCTCGGCTTGCGCGCTGCTGATGATGCACATCAGCCGCCTGTCGGAAGAACTGGTCATGTGGATGAGCCCGCGCGTCGGCTTCATCCAGATCGCCGACCGCTTCTGCACCGGCTCGTCGATCATGCCGCAGAAGAAGAACCCGGACGTGCCGGAACTGGCGCGCGGCAAGACCGGCCGCGTCTACGGCCAGTTGATGAGCCTGCTGACCCTGATGAAGTCGCAGCCGCTGGCCTACAACAAGGACAACCAGGAAGACAAGGAACCGCTGTTCGACGCCGTCAACACCATCACCGACACCCTGCGCATCTTCGCCGACATGGCTGGCGGCATCACGGTACGCGCCGAGAACATGCAGGCCGCGCTGACCCAGGGCTTCGCCACCGCCACCGACCTCGCCGACTACCTGGTCAAGAAGGGCCTGCCCTTCCGCGACGCCCACGAGGCCGTCGGCCACGCCGTCAAGGCCGCCGAAGCCAGGGGCGTCGATCTGCCGCAGCTTACGCTCGACGAGCTGCGCGCCTTCTGCCCGCAGGTGGAGAACGACGTTTTTGCCGTGTTGACCGTGGCAGGTTCGCTGGCCAGCCGAAACCACATCGGCGGCACCGCTCCGGACCAGGTCAGGGCCGCCATCGCCCGGGCGCGTGGCCGCCTCTGAAAGATGAAGAAGAAGCTCGGCAAATACGAACTGTTCAGCAAGCTCGCCGAAGGCGCGACGAGCATCGTTCACCTCGGGCGCGACCCGTTCGCGCAACGCGACGTGGCGATCAAGGTCGCCAGCCCGGGAATCCTGCGCGACCCGGAAAAGGGCAGGTTGTACACCAGCCTGTTTCTCAACGAAGCGTCGCTGATCGGCAAGCTCAACCACCCGCACATCGTCCAGATCTACGATGCCGTAGTCGCCGAGGATCTCTGCTACATCGTCATGGAGTATGTCGCCGGCGGCACCCTCGAGGCGCACTGCGAACCCGGCAGACTGCTGCCGGTCGACCGCGTCGTCGAGCTGGTTTTCAAATGCACGCGGGCGCTCGACTTCGCCTACCGGCTCGGCATCACCCACCGCGACATCAAGCCGGCCAACATCCTGCTCGCCGGCGGTTCGGACATCAAGATTTCGGACTTCGGCGCCGCCATCATCAAGCACGCCAGCATCGAACGCACCCAAGTCACCGGCATCGGGTCGCCCGCCTACATGTCACCGCAACAGGTCCAGGAACAGCATCTCGACCACCGCACCGACATCTATTCGCTCGGCGTCGTGCTGCACCAGTTGCTGACCGGCGAGTTGCCGTACACGGCCGCCAACAACTTCAGCATGGTNCACCAGATCGTCCATGGCGAAGCGGCGCGGCCTTCGACGCAACGTCCCGGCCTGCCGCCGATACTCGACGAAATTGTCGCGCGCGCCATGGCCAAGGACGTCGATGCCCGCTATCAGACCTGGCAGGCGTTTGCCCATGATCTGGCGCAGGCTGTCCGCAACCGCCAGCTCAGGACGGCGCGCAACGATTTTCCGGATACCGAGAAGTTCGCGATACTGCGCGCTCTGCCCTTCTTCGTGGATTTCACCGACGTCGAAATCTGGGAAGCGCTGCGTTTCGCCGACTGGCGGCACGTCACTCCCGGAACCGCGATCATGCGCGACGGCGAGCCCGGCAATTTCTTCTGCTTCGTCGCCGACGGCGAACTCGCCGTCAGCAAGAACGGCACCCGGCTCACCACGCTCAACGGCGGCGAATGCTTCGGCGAGATGGCGATCATCCGCCGTCACAGCCATATCCGCAGCGCCGACGTCGTCGCCGAAACCGCGGCGAACATCGTCACGATTCGCGGCGAAGCCCTGGAAATGGCTTCCGAGTCCTGCCGGATGCACTTCTACCAGGGTTTTCTCGACGTTCTCGCCAACCGCCTTTCGCTCTCCAACCAGCGGCTGGCGGCGATCTAGCCCGCGTCGGCCGCGGGCAGCGAAGCTTCGGCCGCGCTCGCCGACTCGTAGATCTGCGGCGGCAGCTTGCGCTTCGCGAGCGCCTCTCCGAGCTTGACGCGCAGGAAGGTGTTGGACGTGTAGCGCGTCACTTCGTGGTAGTGGCGCTCGACCACGCCCTTGACCATGGCGATGTAGTCGTCAACCAGTTCCGGCACGATGGTGAAGCGGTCGTAGTTGACAATGGCATTGACCTTGTGTCCGACCGCCGCCAGCGCTGCGTCCACCGCTTGCCCGATGCGCGCGATGTCATCGGCGCTGCGGACGTTGAGCCCCTCGAAATTGACGAAGAAGAGGTTCTTGCCGGCATCGTAGGTCAGCCGGTCGGACATCGGCATCTCGAGCATCTGCGAACGGATCTTCATCGGCTCGTCGCGAAAGATGCGGCTGTCCATCAGCGCGGGCGGCGAATGCATGATCGGGACGAAATCCATCTGGTCGAGAATGTCCTTCTGCAGATCGACGCCAGGGGCGATCTCGATCAGCTCGAGACCTTCCGGACACAGCCTGAAGACACAGCGCTCGGTCACGTAGAGCACCGGCTTGCGCCATTTGGCGGCCTGCGGCCCGCTGAAGGTGCGGTGTTCGACCTCCGCGACGAACTTCCACGACTTGCCGTCCTCGAAAATCCGCAGTTTTCCGGCGTCGACCGCAACATCCAGATGGCCGGCGGTAAAGGTGCCGACAAAGACGACTTTCTTTGCGTTCTGCGAAATGTTGATGAAGCCGCCGGCGCNCGCCAGGCGCGGGCCAAACTTGGAGACGTTGAGGTTGCCCTGACGGTCGGCCTGGGCGAGGCCGAGGAAGGCGATGTCGAGGCCGCCACCATCGTAGAAGTCGAACTGGCTGGGCTGGTCGATGATCGCCTGCGTGTTGGTCGCCGCGCCGAAGTTGAGTCCTCCGGCCGGAATCCCGCCAATGACGCCAGGCTCCGCGGTCAGCGTCATCAGGTCGATGATCTGCTCCTCGGCCGCGACATTGGCGACGCCCTCCGGCATGCCGATGCCGAGATTGACCACGGCGTTCGCCCGCAGCTCGAGCGCCGCGCGGCGTGCGATGATCTTGCGCTCGCTCATCGGCATCGCGGCGATCGCCGACATCGGCACCTTGATCTCGCCGGCGAAGGCCGGGCTGTACTGCTCGATGAAGGTCTGCATGTGGTACTCGGGCTTCTCCGCCACCACCACGCAGTCGACCAGTACCCCGGGAATCTTGACCTGTCGCGGATTCAGCGTGCCGCGTTCGGCGATGCGCTCGACCTGGACGATGACCGTGCCGCCCGAGTTGCGCGCCGCCATCGCGATGGCCTGCGCCTCGAGGGTCAGCGCCTCCTTTTCCATCGTCACATTGCCGTCGGGATCGGCCGTCGTCCCGCGGATGATGCCGACGTTGATCGGCAGGGCCTTGTAGAAGAGATACTCCTCGCCGTCGATCTCCATCAGGCGCACGACATCCTGCGTCGTCTTCTCGTTCAGCTTGCCGCCACCGAAGCGCGGATCGACGAAGGTGCCGAGCCCGACCCGCGTGATCGTTCCCGGCTTGCCGGCGGCGATGTCGCGGAAGAGGTGGGTGATGACCCNCTGCGGCAGGTTGTAGGCCTCGATCCGGTTGGAAACCGCCAATTGCTGCAGTTTCGGCACGAGGCCCCAGTGCCCGCCGAGCACCCGGCCGACCAGGCCGTCATGGCCGAGGTGGTTGAGGCCGCGGTCCTTGCCGTCCCCCTGCCCGGCCGCATAGACCAGCGTGAGGTTGCGCGGGCCGCCCCGGCCATGCGCATCGGCCGCTTCCCTTTCGAGAAACAGTTCCTCGAGCGCCACGGCGATGTTCTCGGCGAAGCCGATGCCGACGAAGCCGCCGGTCGCCACGGTATCGCCATCGCGAATCAGGCGCACCGCATCGCGGGCGGTGACCACCTTGCCGGTATCGGAAGCACGCAGCGATGAGGCCATGGGGTGACTTGAGAGAGGCATGTGGAATCTCCTGGAATATCAATTCGCAGCGGGTTCGTTCAAACCGCACCGGCTGCGCGATGTTCGGCGACCGCGCCGGACAGCCGAAGGGCGGAGAACCCCGCTCTTCCTCGTAGCACCTTCACGCGCTCAGAACTTTCCCGGCACCCACTTGTAAGGATAATCGGGCTCCTTGTAGCTCCCCGCCTTCTGCCGCGCCGGCAGAACCACCTTCTCGCGCGGCAGTTCCTTGTAGGGGACGTGGTCGAGCAGGTGGCTGATGATGTTGAGGCGCACCCGTTTCTTGTCGTCCGACTGCGCCGCGTACCACGGCGCCCAGGNGGTGTCGGTCTTCTCGAACATTTCGTCGCGGGCGCGCGAGTAGTCGTACCAGCGGCTGTAGGACTTGAGATCCATCGGCGACAGCTTCCAGATCTTGCGCCCGTCGTCGATGCGCTGCGCCAGGCGCCGCGTCTGTTCCTCGGGGCTGACCTCGAGCCAGTACTTGATGAGGATGATCCCGGATTCGACCATGGCCTTCTCGANCCAAGGGGCGAGATCGAGGAAGCGCTTCGCCTGCGCTTCGGTGCAGAAGCCCATGACGCGCTCGACGCCGGCGCGGTTGTACCAGCTGCGGTCGAAGATCACCACCTCGCCGGCGGCCGGGAAGTGCTGCATGTAGCGCTGCACGTACATCTGCGACTTCTCGCGCTCGGTCGGCGCCGGCAGCGCGACGACGCGGAAGACGCGCGGGCTGACGCGCTCGGTGATCGCCTTGATCGTGCCGCCCTTGCCGGCGCCGTCGCGCCCCTCGAAGACGACGAGGACCTTGAGCCCCTTGGCGACCACCCATTCCTGCAACTTGACCAGCTCGACGTGGAGCTTGGCGAGCTCCTTTTCGTAGGCCCTGGTTCCGAGCTTCCCGCCAACCGGAAGCACCTGCTTCTTTGCCGCCTTCTTCTTGCCCATGTCGATCTCCTTGAACAGATGCCTGGCTCGGTGCCATCGGTTCCATCATAGGCCGCGTCCCGGCAATCGGCAATGCGGAGCCGCCATCGGTTCGGGCAATTCGACAGCGCAGGCGGCAAATCAGTGCTAGCATGAACAAGTGAGCAACTGTGTTTCGAGTCAAGCGAAATGAAGAGAATCGTCCCATGGTGTTCCGGTTCTGACGATGGCGTTGAGGATGGTCAGGAGCTTGCGCATGCAAGCGACGATGGCGACCTNTTTGGGTTTTCCGGCAAAAACGAGGCGATCGTAGAACTGTTTGATGACGGTATTGAAGCGGATGGCTGCCAGCGCGGCCATATAGAGGCTGCGCCGCACCTGCCCGCGGCCGCCGAAGATGGCACGCTTGCCGCGCATTTGTCCGGAGTCGCGATTGAATGGCGCAACACCGATCACGGCGCTGATTTCGCGGCGGGACAGGCGTCCCAGTTCCGGAACATCGGCGATCAGCGTGGCGATGGTCGCCGGGCCGATGCCACGCACGCTGGCAAGCCGCTGGGCGAGAACGGCATGGTGCGTTTCGATGTGGCTGGCCAGTTCGGTTTCGACCTCGCCGAGTTGCGCACGGATTGCCTTGATCAACGCCTCGATGCTCTTGCGGGCAGCGGCATGACTGACCGAAAGGCGCTGATGTTCGGCAACGTGCATCACGACAAGCTGGCGCCGGCGGGCCACCAGCGCCTGCAACGCCAGCTGTTCGGGCGTGGGCAGGACGCTGACGAAGCGATCCCGTTCCGGGTGACGGGCCAGCACCTGGGCCAGTTCGGCAAGCGCCTTGGCGTCGATTCGGTCGGTCTTGGCGAGGTAGCCCATGGCCTTGGCGAAATCCCGTGCCTGGCGTGGATTGACCACAGCCACCGCGAAGCCGGTCGCTTGCAGCATGCAGGCCAGATCACGCTCCAGACCGCCTGTGGCCTCCATGACGATCAGGTCGACCGCCACATCTGCCAGCTTGGCGACGAAGGCGTCGTGACCGGCGTCGTCATTGGCGAAGGTCTCGATGTTGCCGACCACACCGAGGGCGGCATCGAAAGTCCGTTTGGCGATGTCGATGCCGACAACGATGGCTTCAGGCATGTTCCTCTTCTCCCATCCTTGCAAATGCGATCTTGGGTCCAACAACTGTTCGGGCTCCAAAGGAACGGTCACGACGGCGCGCCATCAGCTCACACACGGGCTTGGTGGCCCCGAGGGGAAACAGGCTGCGCCACCGCGCCCGAAACAACGGACGCTGTGGATTTATGGACAGTCGGCTACGCCGATTCCCGCCTAACCGCGCAAGCGCGGTTTCCTATGGACAAGCCATGGAAAACGCTGCGCGTTTCCCACCGCTTGCCCACAGGTCGGCGGCTGCCCACAAGCTCCACAGCGTATCACCAACAACTTTCATATTCATGATTCGGGAAGATACAAGGGTAAGCTTTGGACCTGATGCTCGAGGAGAACTTGATGAAAACGATCCGATCCTTTGTGCTTTGGTGGCTGGCGGCCAGCATCCTGCTGGTCTCGGCGGTCCACGCCCAGGGCAGTGCGCCGCCGGCGGGCGCTGCCGCGGCACCGGCGCCATTCTCCGCGCAGGAACTCGATGCCCTGCTGGCACCGATCGCCCTCTACCCGGACGGCCTGCTCTCGCAGGTGCTGATGGCGTCGACCTACCCGCTCGAGGTGGTACAGGCGGCTCGCTGGAGCAAGGCCAATCCGGGTCTCAGCGGCGACGACGCGGTCAAGAAGGCAGGCAACGAAAGCTGGGACGTCAGCGTCATGTCCCTGGTCGCGTTTCCCAATGTCCTAGAGATGATGAACAAGGAACTCGAATGGACACAGAAACTGGGCGACGCCTTCCTCGGGCAGCAGAAGGACGTGCTGGCCGCCGTTCAGCGCCTGCGCCAACTGGCCAGGAACAACGGCAACCTCGAGAGCAACCAGCAGCAGGTGGTGCGCAGCGAGGCCCAGTCCATCATCATCGAGCCGGCACAGCCACAGACGATCTACGTGCCAGCCTATAACCCGACGGTGGTTTACGGTGCCTGGCCGTATCCCGCTTACCCGCCCTACTATTACCCGGGCGTTGCCGCCTGGTATCCGGGAAGCGCGCTGCTCACCGGCCTTGCCTGGGGCGTGGGCTTTGCCGCCGCCGGCGCGATATTCGGCAGTTGCAACTGGGGCCGCGGCGACGTGAATGTGAACGTCAACCGCGCCACCAGCATCAACAGGAACTTCAACCGCACCAGCATCGGTGCCGGCGGCAACTGGCAGCACAATGCGCAGCACCGCGGCAATGCCGCCTATCGCGACCAGGCCTCGCGCGAGCGCTACGGCAACAAGCGGGCCGAAAATGCGCGCAATGAATTCCGCGGACGTGACGGGCTGGGTGGCGACCGCGGCGGACGCGACGGCATCGGTGGCGACCGCGGTAGTGCCGGTGGACGCGACGGTATTGGTGGTGACCGCGGCGGTGCCGGCGGACGCGACGGCATCGGTGGCGACCGCGGCGGTGCCGGCGGACGCGATGGCATTGGCGGCGACCGCGGTGGCGCTGGCGGACGCGATGGTTTCGGCGGTGACCGCGGCGGTGCCGGCGGACGCGATGGCATTGGCGGCGACCGCGGTGGCGCTGGCGGACGTGATGGTTTCGGCGGTGACCGCGGAGGCGCCACCCATCGTGGCGGGTCCAGCGCCTTCGACGGCATCAATTCCGGTAGCCGCGACGCCAGCCGCGGCCACAGCAGCGCTGGCGCGGCTGGCCGCGGGGGTGGCGGCTCCGGCTTCGCGGGTGGCGGCGGGGGCGGTCATTCCTTCGGTGGTGGCGGTGGTGGCGGCCGCTCATTCGGCGGCGGCGGCGGTGGACGCGGCGGCGGTGGCCGCGGCGGTGGCGGACGGCGCTAAGGAGAACGGGACATGAACATGATCAAACTGAATCGCCTGCTGGCAACTATTCTGCTCGGCAGTGCGCTGGCCCTGCCGCTTCCGGCCGCCGTCGCCGCCGGACAACAATCCTTCGCGACGCCGGAAGCGGCGATGCAAGCCTTCGGCACAGCCGTCATCGACAGCGACGAGGGCGCGTTGCGGGCGATGTTCGGCGCGAATTTCCGCCAACTNCTTCCNCCCGCAGGAGCCGAGCTGCGCTACAGGTTCCTCGAGGCCTGGGCCAAGTCGCACAGGATCGAGCCGGATGGCGACAGTCGGGCGCGGATTGCCGTCGGGGAGAAGGGATGGACCCTGCCGATACCGCTCGAGAAGACGGCCTCCGGATGGCGCTTCGACATGAAGGCCGGCAAGGACGAGATGGCGATCCGCACGATCGGCCGCAATGAGTTGTCGGCGATTCAGGTCGCCAAGGCCTATGCCGATGCCCAGAAGGAATACTTTTCCATGGACCGCAACGGGGATGGCGTTCCCGAGTACGCGCAGAGAATCGCGAGCAGCGCCGGCAAGACGGACGGACTCTACTGGCCGACCAAGGCAAACGAGGAACCAAGCCCGCTGGGCCGCCGGCTGGCCGATGCCGCAGCGGAAAAGGGCCGCAAGCCGGGCAGCTACCACGGCTACAGCTACCGCATCCTGACCGCCCAGGGCCCCGATGCGCCGGGCGGAGCGCGCAGTTACATCGCGGATGGCCGCATGACCGGCGGCTTCGGGCTGGTTGCCTGGCCGACCTCCTACGGCAAGAGCGGCGTCATGACTTTCATGATCAACCAGGACGGTCAGGTNCACGAAAAGAACCTCGGCCCCGATACGGCAACCCAGGCTGCACGGGTGAAGACTTTCAACCCGGATGCAACATGGCGCAAGGTCGCGGACAATGAATGACAAAAATCATCAACTTTTGAACTACAATACCCCGTCTAATTTTTTGACAGGGAATCTCTTATGAACAATTTCGCCAAGAAATCTCTTCTCGTGGCGCTGCTGGCCGGTATCGGCTTTGGCGCCACCGTCGCTCAGGCGCAGGAGCGCGTGTATGTCATCGACCAGCGCGACGTCGTCGCCCTGAGCGGCTTCGGCCTCTGCTGGCGCACCGGCTACTGGACCCCGGCGGCTGCCGCNCAGGATCCGGCCGGCTGCCAGTGCGACAAGGACCTGCTGCCGAAGGAAGTCTGCGAACCGCCGGCTCCGCCTGCTGCTGCCGCGCCGAAGCCCAGCGGCGAGAAGATCACCGTCGCCGCCGACGCCCTCTTCGACTTCGACAAGGCGACGCTGCGTCCGGAAGGCAAGGCCAAGCTCGACGAGCTGGTCGCCAAGGCTGGCGCCATCAAGCTCGAGGTGATCCTGGTCGTTGGCCACACCGACCGCATCGGTTCCGACGCCTACAACCTGAAGCTGTCCGACCGCCGCGCCGCTGCCGTGAAGACCTACCTGGTCTCCAAGGGCATCGAAGCCAACCGGGTNCACACCGAAGGCAAGGGCGAGAGCCAGCCGGTCACCGGCGACAAGTGCAAGAAGATGGGTCCGGAGAACGGCGCCAACAAGAAGCTGGTCGCGTGCCTGCAGCCCGACCGCCGCGCCGACATCGAGATCATCGGCACCAAGTAAGCCGCCGCGCTTCAGAAAACCCCGCTCGCGCGGGGTTTTTTTGCTCATCCTGCTCATCCGCTTGAGGATTCCAATGCGACCGTTCATACGCTTTCTCGCTACCGCATCGCTGGCACTGGCATTGAGCGCCCAAGCCGCAGCGGACACCGGCCGCCCGAGAATCGGCCTCGTCCTTGGCGGCGGCGGTGCGCGCGGCGCGGCGCATATCGGGGTGCTGGAGGTCCTCGAGGAATTGAAGATACCGGTCGACTGTGTCGCCGGCACCAGCATGGGCGCGCTGATTGCCGGCGCCTACGCCTCCGGCCTGACGCCGGCGATGATGCGCAAGGAGATGGCCGAGGCGGACTGGGACACCATGTTCAGCGACATCCCGGACTTTTCTGACGTCAATTACCGTTACAAGGAGACCCTGCGCCGTTTCATTCCCGGCTCGGAGCTCGGTGGTTCGGGCGACGGCGTCAGATTTCCGCCCGGCGTGATCGACGGCGTCAAGATCAAGCTCTTCTTCAACCAGCTGGTCGGCGCCAACCGGGGCGAACGGCGCATCGAGAAGTTGCCGCTGCCCCTGTCGATCATTGCCACCGACATCGGCAACGGCGAGCGCGTGGTCATGCGCGAAGGCAGCCTGACGACGGCCATGCGCGCCAGCATGTCGGTTCCGGGACTGCTGGCGCCGATCACCCGCGACGGGAGAAAGCTGGTCGACGGCGGTCTGGTCGATAACGTGCCGATCGGCGAGGCCCGGGAACGCTGCAATGCCGACATCGTGATCGCGGTCAACGTCGGTTCGCCGCTGCTGCCCGCCGAGAGCGTGGGCTCCCTGCTGACCATATCGGCGCAGATGGTCAATATCCTGACCGAACAGAACGTGGCCCGTTCGCTGGCCACGCTCAAGCCGACCGACATCTTCATCCAGCCTGATCTGGGGACAATTACCGCCGGCGATTTCGGCCGCCATGCCGAAGCCGCCGATCGCGGGCGCGCCGCTGCCGACAAGGTCCGCGCGCAACTGGCCAGGCTCGGCACCGATGCCAAGCAATATGCCCTGTGGCGCGAGCCGATCGATCGCGTCTACCTGCCGAAGCCGACCATCGACGAAATCGAGATTGCCGGCCTCGATCGGGTCAATCCGGCCATGGTGGAGCGTCAACTGACCATCAAGCCCGGGGAGCAGCTTTCCACCAGCAACATCAACCGGGATGTCCTGCGCACTTATGGCGACGGCTTCTACCAGAGTGTCGACTACGAATTGCTCAATCAGCGCGACCGCAACATCCTGCGCATTCTCCCGGTGGAAAAGAGCTGGGGGCCCGATTACCTGCGTTTTGCACTGAACCTGGACACGGATACCAATCAGGGCTCCAGCTTCGGCTTGCGGGCGGCATATCAGAAGACCCTGATCAACGATCTCGGCGCCGAATTGCTGGCAACCGTGGGCATCGGCAGCAATCTCGGCGCCGGGCTGGATTTCTATCAGCCGCTCGATCCCGAACAACGCTTCTTTGTCGAGGCCGGCGTCAAATACGAGCGAATTCAGCAGAACATCTTCCAGGACAACAAGCGCATCGCCCAATTCCTGAATTCAGGTACTGCGCTCGTCCTGTCGGCCGGCACGAATTTCGGCACACTCGGCCAGGCACGCCTGAGCTGGATCGCGCAAAACCGCAGCTTCGACCGCGACGTTGGCTCGACAAACTTGCCCAACAACTTCGAGACATCCTACTCCGGCTGGAACGCCAGGCTTTCGCTGGACCAGATGAACCGGCTCTACTTCGCGACGCAGGGCTGGGCGACCAAACTCGATTACTTCGATTCCAGCGACGCCGGTTTCTCGCGAGCCGAAGTCGACTTGCAGGGTGTGTTCTCGCTCGGCAGCACCGTGATCAGCGGGCGTGCCAATTACGTCGGCTCNCCCCGCGGCCAACTGCCGTTCTACAGTGCCGGCCGGCTGGGCGGCTTCCTCAACATGAGCGCCTTCGCCAGAGGCCAGATTCTCGGTGACGACATCACCTATGCCGGCATCCGCGCCGAACAGATCATCGGGACCTTTCCGTTGGGCCTGCGCGGCGACATGCGGCTCGGGTTCGCCCTTGAAGGCGCCCATGTCGGCACCTTCTACACCGAGACGAATCTCAACGGCACCAACATCCTCAATTCCGCCGCAGTTTACCTGGGAGGCGAAACGCCGTTCGGCCCGGCGTATCTCGGCTACGGCTATTCGACCAATGGCGCCTCCAACCTGTTCCTGTCGATCGGCATTCCCTGAAGGGTGCGGCCCCGGCCGTTCGCTGGCATAATCAGGTTTTCCTCCAGGGAGAGACACCCAATGAAGATCCGTTCCATCCTGCTCGCGGCGCTGATTGCCGCTGTCCCCGTCCTCGCCTCGGCCCAGCAGCCTCCGAAGACCGCCACGGTCGTCGAAAAGGAAAAGGGCGCCGTTGCCGTCGCTGACGCCATCGAGTTGCAGGGGACTGTCACCGCCCTCGACAAGAACACGCGGGCAGTCACTATCCTGGGAGCCGGCGGAAAGGTGATTACCGTGACGGCCGGGCCGCAGGTCAAGAACTTCAACAAGATCAAGGTCGGCGATCTGGTGACGCTGACTTACGTCTCTGCGCTTGCTCTCGAACTGAAAAAGGGTGGCGGCAGGTTGCGCGAGCGCATCGAATCGGAGCAGGCGACCGCGGCGAAGCCCGGCGAAAGGCCGACTGGCAGCGTGAGCCGCACCGTCAAGGTCATCGCCGATGTCACGGCGGTCGACGCGGCCGCCGGTACCATAACCTTGCAGGGCCCGCAGCGCAGTGTGGACCTCGTCGTCAAGGACAAGGAACTGCTCAGGGACGTCCGTGTCGGTGACCAGATTTTCGCGACCTACGAGGAGTTGACGGTCGTTTCCATCACGCCGACGCCCCCGCCGGCACCTGAAACGTCGCCCGCGGCGCCTCCGGCTGCCCAATGAGGCAAGAAGGGACCGTCACCGTGACCAGAAAGCTCATCCTCGCAATTGCCGGCTGGCTTCTGTTTGCCGGGCTCGCGTTCGGCCAGATCAACATCAATACCGCCACCCGGGACGAACTCGACAGTCTCAAGGGCATCGGCCCGACCAAGGCAAAGGCAATCATCGACTACCGCAACAAGAACGGCCCGTTCAACTCGGTCGACGATCTGCAGAAGGTACCGGGAATCGGCCCGGCGACGCTCAAGGACATCCGGGGCAGCGTCACGATCAGCGGCGCCTCGCAACCCGTCCCGCCTGCCGCGCAAGCCGCCTCGCCAGGCAAGGCGCAGCCCGTGCGACAGCCCCCGCGCACTCGACCGCGCCTGCTGCGACCACTGGGGCACAACCGGCTGAACATTCGCCGTCCGGCGCGCCGGCAGCTCCTGCAAAACCGCTGCCTGCCCCGGCGGGCAGTGCCGCAACACCCGCCGTGCCAGCGGCTCCCGCCCAGCCGGCCGGGCCCGCCGCCCCGGCGGCGGTTTCTGCAGGCTCCGCCGATCCGGGCAAGCCAGCCGCCCCTGCCAAGCCGGCGGCTCCGGCGCATCCGGCCAAGCCGGCGACACCGGCCGCCGCAACCGCCGAACCGGCTGCGGCATCAGCTCCCGCAACACCGGCCAAGCCCGCGCAACCCGCCCAACCGGCAAGACCGCCCGCCCATTGACCGCCCCGGTTTGAGCGACTGCCTGACCCTCTGCGCCACCACCCGCCTCGCCCAGACACTGCGCGGCGAGGCGCCGGACGGGCGGGCGGTCTGGCAGACCCGGCGGGCGCTGACAATCGGGCAATGGCTGGCAGCCCTGGCCGACGAAGCACTGCTTTCCGGCATTGCCGATCTGCCGACGGCCCTCGACCCCTTCGCCGAGCACCTGCTCTGGGAAAGGGTCATCGCCGCGACGCTGACCGAGGCCGCCCCGCTTTTCGACATTCAGGGCATGGCAAGCTCGGCTGCCGAGGCCCATGCGATTTCGCGCCTGTGGAACATCCACCCGACCGGCCACCCGCTTGCCGACGAGGCGAGGCTCTTTGTCGCCTGGCAGGCCGATTTCGCCAATCGTTGCCGGGCTGCGAACTGGAGCGATACGACCAGCCTGCACCTGCGACTGATCGAACTGATCGCGGCGGGACACTTCGCCCTGCCGTCCGCCGTGATTTTCGCGGGCTTCGACCGCCTCGCGCCGCTCGAACAGAAGCTGATCGCGGCGCTGGCCGGACGCGGGGTCGCTGTCGAAAGTCAGCCGGAAGACGCGGTCGATCCGGGAACCGGCAGTTGTCTTAAGGCGCGCGGCGATCATCGGGCGATACGCTGTCCGGACGTCGCTGCCGAATGTGCGGCCATCGCCGCCTGGGCACAAGCGCGGCTGGCGGCCGACCCGGCGTGCCGGCTCGGCATCGTCGCCCCCGACCTGGCCGGCGTGCGCGACCGCCTGGAGTTCGCGCTCGACGACGCGCTGCATCCGGCGCTGGTCCGGCCCGATGCCGCCGAGTCGCCACGCTGCTTCAACTTCTCGCTCGGCCGCAGGCTCGCCGATCTGCCGCTGATCCGGGTTGCCCTCGATCTGCTGGCCGTGGGCGGCGGACGGGCCAAAGTGGAGCAAAGCCGGCTGTCGGCGCTGCTGCTGGCAGGAGGCTGGTCGGCGGCGGAGGCCGAGGGCGACGGCCGCGCCCGCCTTGACGCCGCGCTGCGCCGCGATCTGCCCTATTTCACCACCCTGCCGGCCGTGATCCGGCTGGCCGGCCGCCTAGCCGAAGACGAGCCGCCACTGTGCCCGCAGACGGTCACGGCGCTGGGCGCTACGGTCGACGCGATGGCGGGCATGTCTGGCAAGCGGCGTCCGGGCGCCTGGGCCGGCGTTTTCCGCAGGACCCTGAAGGCGGCGGGCTGGCCCGGCGATCGCCCGTTGACCAGCCACGAGTTTCAGGCGCAGCGCGCGTTCGGCGAGGTCATCGAGGGCTTCGGGCGGCTTGATGACCTGCTCGGAGAGCTGTCGCTGAACGACGCCGTGCGTCGACTGTCGCAGCTTTGCCAGCAGCGCATCTTCCAGCCGGAAACGCGCGGCCGGCCGGCGATTCAGGTGCTTGGCGTCCTCGAGAGCGCCGGGCTTGCGTTCGACGCACTTTGGGTGATGGGCATGAACGACGACCTATGGCCGCCGTCGCCGCGCCCCAACCCTCTGTTGCCGGCCGAACTGCTGCGCGCGGCCGGGGTGGCGCATGCCAGCGCCGAGGTCGAGCTCGATTTCGCGCGCCGAGTGCATGACCGCCTGTCGCTGGCCGCAGCGGACGTGACATTCTCGTTTTCGCAGGCCGATGGCAACCGCATCCTGCGCCCGAGCCCGCTGATCGCCGGCATGCCGCTGGCCGGAGATGCGCCGGGCACGGTGGTCACGCTNGGGGGCCGGCTCGCCCGGGAAGCCGGAACCGCGTGCGAACTGCTCGCCGATTCCCTGGCGCCGCCGGTCGCCGCCGGCGAAAAGGTGCCCGGCGGCAGCTGGTTGCTGCGCGCGCAGGCGATCTGCCCGGCCTGGGCCTATTACCAGTACCGTCTCGGTGCCGAGGCGATGGACGAACCGGTCGAGGGACTCGACGCGGCGGATCGCGGCACACTCGTCCATGAGGCGCTGGAAGCCTTCTGGACGGCGGTGCGGACGTCGTCAGTCCTCGCCGGCATGGGCGATGCAGTCCGCCGGCAGGCCATCGCCGAGGCCGTCGCGACGGGTATCAGGGCCTTCGAGATCGATCGCCACGTGACGTTGCCGAGTCGCTTCCGCGAACTCGAAGCGGCGCGCCTGCACAGGCTTCTCGACGTCTGGCTGGCCGTCGAAGGCAGGCGCGAGCTGGAGTTCGCGGTCATCGCCTGCGAACAGGCCGCCGAAGTCGACATCGAGGAAATCAGGGTCAAGGTGGTCGTCGACCGCATCGATCGCCTGGACGACGGCCGGCAGATCATCATCGACTACAAGACCGGCGCCAGCATCGACATCAGGAACTGGGGCGGAGAGCGCATCAGCGAGCCACAACTGCCGATCTACGCCGCGCTGGTCAACGACGAGGTCGCCGCTGTCGCCTTCGCCAAGGTGCTGCTCGACAAGCCATCCTTCGCCGGGGTCGCCGACGAAAGGGACATCCTGCCCGGCGTCCAGGGCATCGCCGATACGCGGCAGAAGATCTTCGATCCGGCGAAATTTCCGGACTGGGTCGCCGTCATCACCCACTGGCGCGAGCGGCTGCATGCAGTGGCCAGCGAGTTCAGGGCGGGACACGCCGGGGTCGTGTTCGCCGACGAGAACGCCCTGCGATACTGCGAGGCCCTGCCGCTGCTGCGCCTGCCCGAACGGCGCCGTCTGCTTGCCGGGATGATGGCATGACAGCCGTGGTCGACCGCCTCGCCGAGGACGAAACCGCCCGCTGCCGGGCGCTCGAGGTCGCTTCCTGGATCGTCGAAGCCCCGGCCGGGGCCGGCAAGACAGAACTGCTGACGCAGCGCTACCTGCGCCTGCTTGCCGTCGTCGACAATCCGGAAGAGGTGCTGGCGCTGACCTTCACCAACAAGGCGGCGACCGAGATGCGCGACCGCATCCTCGGCAGCCTGGAGCGGGTGGCAAGCGGCGCGGTGCCCGCGCAGCCGCACAAGCGGCTGACTTTCGACCTCGCGCGGGAGGTACTGGCCCATGATGCCGCGCAAGGCTGGCATCTGCTCGGCCACCCCGGCCGCCTGCGCATCACGACCATCGACGCGCTGTGCGCCAGTCTCGCCCGGCAGATGCCCTACCTCAGCCGCTTCGGCAGCCAGCCTGGGGTCACCGAGGATGCCTCGGCGCATTACGCGACCGCAGCGCGCCGGACGCTGGAAATGGTCGAGGCAGGAACAGCGGACGCCGAGGTGGTGGCCGAGGCGCTGGCCTTCATGAACAACGACGCCCGCCGTCTGGAGAAACTGCTGATCGTCATGCTCGGGCGGCGCGACCAGTGGCTGCACCACGCCTCGCGCATTGAGAGCGGCGCCATGAAACCCGAAGTCGAGGCCGGTTTCGCGGCGCTGATCGAGCGCGACCTTGCCGTCATCGCCGGCCTGCTCGATGCTCGCAGGCAAGCGCGGCTGATGCCGCTGGCCCGTTTTGCCGCCGCCAACGCACCCGGCCTTCTCGACGCCATTCTGGACTGGAGATCGCCGTTGACCGCAACCATCGCCGACCTGCGCCAGTGGCAGGCCGTGGCCGGCCTGTTGCTGACCGGCAGCGGCACACTGCGCAAGACGGTCGACAAGCGCACCGGCTTCCCGGCCGACAAGGCATTCTCGGACCAGAAGACGGCCATGCTCGAACTGCTGGCCCAACTGCGCGGCAGCGTCGGGCTCGAAGAAGCGCTGGCCATGCTGGTCAGGCTGCCGCAGCCCGAGCTGAGCGAGGCCGAATGGGCTACGGTCGAATGTTTCTCGCGCCTGCTGCGGCTGGCCGCCGGGCACGTATGGCTGGCCTTCCAGGAAGCCGGCGAGGTTGACTTCATCGAAATTGCCGCCCGCGCCGGGCTGGCGCTGGGCGCCGACGACGCGCCGACCGACCTCGCGCAGGCGCTCGACTACCGCATCCGCCACCTGCTGGTCGACGAATTCCAGGACACCAGCCCGAGCCAGGTCGAACTGATCGAAAA
The DNA here is from genome assembly GCA_013693915.1 of Dechloromonas sp. Classification (GTDB taxonomy): domain Bacteria; phylum Pseudomonadota; class Gammaproteobacteria; order Burkholderiales; family Rhodocyclaceae; genus Azonexus. The sequence goes on from CP059264.1 coordinate 3,680,941, forward strand.
GCTGACGCGCGGCTGGACGCCAGGCGACGGCCGCACGCTGTTCGTGGTCGGCGACCCGATGCAGTCGATCTACCGCTTCCGCAAGGCCGATGTCGGCCTCTTCCTGCGCGTCCGCGAGCGCGGCGTCGGCGACATCCGGCTCGCCCCCTGCGCCTGTTCCGCAACAACCGCTCGCATCCCGCCGTCGTCGATTGGGTCAACGCGACGTTCCCGGGTATCTTTCCGGCCGCCGACAGCCCGGAAGCGGGCGCCGTGCGCTATGCCGAANTCGGCCGTCACCCGGCCGGCACGCGCCGACAGCGGCGTCGTCGTACACCCCGTCATCGCGCGCGAAGGCAGCGACCCCGCCCGGGACGAGGCCTGCCGCGTGCTCGCCATCATCCGCGATGCGCGGGCCGCTGCGCCTGACGAGCGCATCGCCGTGCTCGTCCGGGCGCGCAGCCATCTCGATGCGCTCGTCGCCGAAATCCGCCGCAGCGCGCCGGAACTGCGCTTCCAGGCGGTCGACATCGAAGGGCTGGACGGGCGCCAACATGTGCAGGACTTGCTGACCCTGTTCCGCGCCCTGCACCACCGCGCCGACCGCGTGCATTGGCTGGCGCTCTTGCGCGCCCCGTGGTGCGGCCTCAAGCTGGCCGACCTGCACGCGCTGGCGGCCGACGACCGGAAATCGACGGTCTGGCAACTGATGCAGGATGACCCGCGCCTCGCCCGGCTGTCCGAGGACGGGCGGCAGCGCCTGCTGCTTGTGCGTGGCGTCCTGCGAGTGGCCTTCGCCGGCCGCGACCGCCAGCATCCGCGGCGCTGGCTGGAAGGCGTCTGGCTGATGCTCGGCGGGCCGCGCTGCCTGGAAGCGCCCGAGGCCATGAACGATGTCGAGGCCTTCTTCCTGCTGATCGACCAGCTGGTCGCCGCCCGCAACCTCAGTGCCGAAACGCTGGCCACCCATGCCGCCGAACTGTACGCGCCGACCGACCCGCTCGGCGACGCGGTGCAGATGATGACCATCCACAAGGCCAAGGGGCTCGAATTCGCCACCGTGATCGTCCCCGGCCTGCACCGCGCGACCGGCGGCAACGACAGCAGCCTGCTGCTGTGGGACGAAGTCGTCGGCGCCGACGGCCACGAACACCTGCTGGTCGCGCCGATGAAAGCCAGGGGGATGGCAACGGCNGAGCCGGGCACCTACGATTATCTGAAGAAGCTCGAAGCCGAGCGCGCCGCGCATGAGGACGAGCGCCTGCTCTACGTCGCCGCCACCCGCGCCATCCGCAATCTGCATCTGGTCGGCGTCGCGGCGGCCGATGGGCAAAATGACGATGGCCTCAAGCCGCCGGCAGCCGGCACCCTGCTCAAGCTGCTGTGGCCCGGCGTCGCGCAGCCGGTGTTCGCTGCGGCACTGGCCCGTCCCGAGCCGGTCACGGCGCCGCACACCGCCATCGACCCGGCGACATTCATCCCGCCGCTGGTTCGCCTGCGCGAAGTCGCGCTGCCCGATGCGCTGCGCACCCCGCCCCACGCCATCCGCCCGGCCGCCAGCACGATCGAGCGGGACGCGACGGTGGGCGGCGTTTCGCTCGAGGCTTCGGTCGGGACGCTGGTTCATCGCTGCCTCGAACTGATCGCGCATGCCACGCATGATTCCAGGCGAGGTCAGGAAGCCCCCGGANNGGAGGACGGACTCGCGGGCTGGTCGGCGCGCCGCGTCAGGTCGCTGGCACCCGCATATCGGCGCTGGCTGAGGGCGGCCGGGCATGGATCGGCGGATGCCCGGGAGGGCGCTGAACTGGTCATCAGCGCGCTGTGCCGGACCCTGGCTTCCCCAGCCGGACGCTGGATCCTGACGCAGCATGGCCATGCCGGGGCCGAACAGGCCTGGTCGGTTCGCGGCGTCGAGGATGGCGCGGCCGTCACGGTCAACCATGTCATCGACCGCATTTTCGTCGCCGACGGTTGCCGCTGGATCATCGACTACAAGACGGTCCTGGCCGGTGCCGACGAACCGGCGGCTGCGCTGGAGGCGCGCGCCGGGGAATACCGGCCGCAGCTCGAACGGTATGCGGCGCTCTTTTCCGCTGATCCCCTGCCGCTCAGGACGGCGATCTATTTCCCGCTGCAGGGCGTCCTCGTCGAACTTTCCCGGAACCAGCGTTTTCCGGGGATCGATTGAACGGGCTGGCTTGCGCTATACTTCGGCAAAAATTCCAACAACATGACCTGATGTCGCCTCGACTGCGCCACTTTCTCGCCAGCCTGTTTGCGGCCGCCTGCCTCGCTGCAGCGACGGTGGCCCACTCTGCCACGACCACGCTGCAGGTCGCGGTGCTGGAGAACGCGCCTCCGATGTCCTTTCGCGGCGCCGATGGCCGATTGACGGGATTCAGTGTCGAGCTCGCCCGGGCACTGTGCGCGGAAATGAAGGTCCACTGCGAGTTTCAGGTGACGGTGCTCGATCGGGTCGTCGACGCACTGGCCGGCGGCGAGATCGACATCGCCGCGGTCAGCCTCCTCGATACGCCGGAACGGCGGCGCCGGATCCTTTTCGCCAGGCCCCACCTGCGGTCAGTCACGCTCTGGTTCGCGAGGCCCGGCGTCGAACCTGGCGAGCGCGGGCTGCGCGTCGCCGTCGTCAGGGGCTCTGCCCAGGAAGCCTATGCCCGCAAGCAGGGATGGGATACGGTCGGCGTGCCATCCAGCGGCGCACTCGGCGCCCCGCTGCTTGCCGGTATCGCCCAGGCCGCCATCGTGCCGATGAATGCCAGCCTGCATCTGCAGGGCAATCAGGACTTTCGGAAACTGGGCCTCGCCGCGACGGTCATGGCGGTTCCCGAACTGGTCGGCAATTCTTCGTTCGGCATCAATCCGGGACGTCCCGAGCTCAAGGCCGCCGTCGACGACGCGCTCGACCGCATCTTGCGCAATGGTGTCTACGACCGGATCAACACGCAGTTCCTGCCTTTCAGGGTGCGATGATGCCGTCAATGCGATCCTTCCTTCTGGTTGCCGCCCTGTGGTCAGGAGCCCTGCCAGCGGCCGACCTGCGTGTGGCGGTTCTGGTTCAGGATGCCGCGCAGGTATCGCTGCGGGGCGATCTCGTCCCGAGCAGCACGCCCGGAGCCGACCTGGTAGCCTTCACCGACGAGCTGGCCCACGAGATCTGCCGCCGTATCCGTTCCCGCTGCGCCTTCTCCTACGTCACTTTCGGCGAGATCCTGCCGGGTGTCGAAGACGGGAGTTTCGATCTCGGCTTCGGCAACTTCCTGCGCGCACCCAAGCGCGAGAAGCGTGTCGCCTTCGGCGAACCAATCTTCCGTTCCGCGTCACGCCTGGTCGCATCGCCGGCAACCGCCCGGGCGTTCGCCGGCAAGCTCGGTCAGGCCGTCACTCTCGACAACCTGCGCGGCGCGCGCGTGGCGGCGATGGAAGGCTCGAAGCAACAGGAATTCCTGGACGCCATCGCCGCCGAGCGCGAGCTGAGCGTCGTTGCCACGGCGACCACGGCCGGCGCGTTCGACGCGCTGCGCAATGGCCGCGTCGACTTCGCGCTGCTCCCGATCCGCACCGGCTATGCCCTGATCAGCCACGACAAGTCGCGGCGCTTCGGCTTTGTCGGCCCCGCTGTCGCCGATCACGGCCTCGGCGACACGGTCCACATCATCCTGCCACGGCAGAAGGAGGCGTTACGCCGCTCGGTCAACCAGGCGATCGCGGAAATTCGTGCCGACGGTACGGGTCATCGCATCATGCGCCGGCATTTCCCGGTGATCCTGGACTGAAGCGCGATGCCGACCCGGCCCGAACGCTACCCGGCAAACCGGCTTTTCGTCCTGCTTGCGACCGCTTTCGCCCTGCTGTTCGCGTTTCTCGTCGTCGTTCTGGCCATTGACCAGGAACGTGTTCGCGATCTGTCGGAAAGCCTGCAGCAGCAGACCGTTCCCAAGATCATCCGCTTCCAGCGGCTGGCGCGCAACGTCGACCAGCTGCGCCAGGAAGGCGAACGGATCTTTTCGTCGGACACGCCCGAAGACCGCCAGCAGTCGCTTTACCTCGTCATGCTCATAGCCAGTCATCCGAGCATTCTCGAGCATTCGCAGGCGGCCACGGCGGCACGCGACACCGAGTCCTTTCTCGCCGAGACCGGCCGCCTGGCGGCTCAGGATCCGGCCACGCTCCGAATTCAGTACGGAGAATGGCAACAGCTGTCCAGGCGCCTGAGCCTGCTGGTGGATGACGTCCTGATCGAGGGGGCCAATCTGGCGACCGCCGATCTGGAAGGCGCTGCCGCCGCCATGCGCCTCACCAGATACAAGCTGATGGGGGCCACCGCCTTGCTCGGCGGCTTCCTCCTGGCGCTGATGATCCTGCTCAGGCGGCATCTGCTGCGCCCGCTGGAGAAGGTCGACCGCGCCCTGTCATCACTCAGCGTCGACCGGCCGGCACCGGAGTTTCCCGATGGCAGCCTGGCCGAGATCCATGCGATCGAGGAAGCCACCAAGCACCTGCACGAGGCGATGGTCAGCCATGATGCGGCGCGCCGCGAACTGCAACTGCTGGCCAATCGGGACGACCTGACCGGGCTGATGAACCGGCGGCATTTCATGGAGTCGGCCACGACCGAACTGCGGCGCGCCCAGCGCTACGGCCGGTCCACTGTCGTCGCCCTCGGCGACCTCGATTTCTTCAAGAGCCTCAACGATACCTACGGTCACGGTGCCGGCGACACCGTATTGCGCACCTTCGCCGGGCTGCTCACCGAGAGCCTGCGTCAGTCCGATCTCGTCTGCCGCTACGGTGGGGAGGAGTTTGCGTTCCTGTTTCCGGAAAGTACTGTCGAGCAGGCTCATATCCTGGTCGAGCGCTTTCGCGCGCGCTGCGCCGGACATGAAATCCAGTTGCCCGACGGCCTGGTCGTCCGCGTCACCCTCAGCATCGGGCTGGCGGATGCTAGCGACTGCACGATCGACCTTGCGTTGCAGCGGGCGGACCTGGCACTGTACGAGGCCAAGCGAATGGGACGCAACCGGGTCGTCGTCGCCACGGAAGCTGCCTGATGCATGTCCTGATCGTCGAGGACGACCGGGTGATTGCCGAAAACCTCTATGACTTCCTCGAAGCCTGCGGACATCGCTGCGATTTCGCACACTCGCTGGCTGCTGCGGATTCCCTGCTCACGCGCGACCAGTTCGACGCCCTGATTCTCGACCGCAGCCTGCCTGACGGCGACGGCGCGCTGCTGGCCAGCCGCCTGCGCGCCGCCGGGAATCCGCTGGCGATTCTGATGTTGACCGCGCGCGATACGCTGGACGACAAACTGGCTGGCTTCGGCGCCGGCGCCGACGACTATCTCGCCAAACCCTTTGCCCTCAAGGAAGTGGGAGCGCGGCTGCAGGCCCTGCTGCGCCGCGCGGGCGGCCTGGCGGTGGCGCAACGGCTGGTGTTCGGGGCGCTGTCCTACGACCCGACCGAGAGAGCGGTCACGCTGGCCGGCCGGCCACTCACCCTGCCACCCAAGGCGTTGCGTCTGGTCGAGGTGCTGTTACGGCAGCCACAACATGTCTTTTCGCGGCGCGAACTGGAAATGGCGATCTGGGGGCGCGAACAGGAAGCCAGCGACAACCTGCGCAGCGTCCTGCACACGGTGCGCCGGGCCCTGACCGATGCCGCTCCGGTCAGGATCGTCAACGTCCATGGCCTCGGCTACAAGCTCGTCAGCCGCTAGACGCGGGCCGAGCATGCGCCTGCGCATCGCGCTGGCGCTCGGTGCGCTGTCGCTCGTGGTGATCCTAGCGCAGTCACTGACGATGCTGGCGGTCTTCGACCAGACCGAGGAAGAGTTCATCGACCAGATCCTCACCCAGCAGCTCGCCCACAGCATGGCGGTCGCAAAGACCGCCCCGGAATCGGCATTCCCCAACACGCCCACCATGCAGCTCTACCGGATCGGCCCCGGAATCGCGCCAGCCGACGGGGTGCCCGCGGAAGTGGTTTCGCTGCCGATCGGCAACCACGAGATCCACCTCGCCGGTCGCGAAGCGCATGTGGCGGTCCGCCAGGATGGCAGTGCGCGTTACATCCTCGTATACGACGTCGAAGACCACGAGGAGCGACTGCTCAGCCTGTTGCTCCTGACGCTGACAGCCGGCACGCTGCTGGCCCTGCTGGTGCTGCTCGCCGGCTATGCGCTGGCCGGGCGCCTGGCCGGCCGTCTCGAGCGGCTGGCGGCGCGCGTCGACAATCCGGACGGCGCACCGTTGGCCGAGCCCGGCATGGAGCGCGAACTTTTGGCGATCGCCGTGGCGCTGGACCGCTACCGCAAGCGCCAGCAGGAGGCGCTGGACCGGGAACGGGCATTTGCCGCGAACCTCGCCCACGAACTGCGCACGCCCCTGACGGCAATCCGCACCGATGCCGAACTGCTGGCAGCCCTCCCCGACGTGCCGGAAGCAGTCCGGCGCCGCGCAAATCGCATGATNTCAGGGGTCGACCGCATCAATGCCCTCGGCAGCAGCCTCCTGCTCCTGAGCCGTGAAGCAGGACCGGCGCTGCTCGAGGAAATCCGTCTGCGGCCTGCCGTGTCGGCGGTCTGGGAATCGCTTGCGCAATCGGCCGGTAAACCCGTCGGCCTGCGTCTCATGATCCCGGAACGGACTGCCGTCACCACCGATCCGACCTTGTTCGACCTCGTCTTGCGCAACCTGCTTGACAACGCGCTGCGCCACAGCGACCGGGGTGAAATCGTCTGCGCGCTGGAAGGCAGCCGGCTGAGCGTTTCCGACTGCGGCGCGGGCTTTGCCGAGGACGAGCTGCCGCACGTGTTCGACCGCTTCTTCAGCGGACCGCGAGGCCGGCACGGCCTCGGCCTCGCGCTGGTGCAACACGTCTGCCGCGCCTGCGGCTGGCGGGTCAGCGCCGGCAACGCGGCAACGGGCGGCGGACAGGTGACCATCGACCTGGGCGACAGTCTGCAGTCGTGCTGAGGCAACGACTCCCTCGCGATTCGCTCACAAAAAGCTCACAAGTGATCGACTAGACTCCCCGGCAAATTTCTTCCGGTGGGCGATGGTGATGTCTTTCAGTGGTTTGCGAGGAAATGCGTTGCGCATCTGGGGCTTCGCCGCCCTGGTTGCGCTGGCCGTATTTCTCGTCACGCGGATTGTGTTGCTGTGGCATTCGGTGCTTTTCGGCGAGCAGTCGCCGACCGCCCTGATTGGGCCGCTGACGCTCGGGACACTGCGTGATCTGCCACTAGCGGCGGTGGTCGCTTCGCCGTGGGCGCTGTTCGAACTGCTGTTCAGTGCCCGCTGGCGCGCGTGCCTGCGCCGTCCGCTGTTCGCCGCCTACGTGTTCACGCTGCTCTTCGTGGCGGTTTCGGAAGGCGTCTTCTGGGACGAATTCAGTGTCCGCTTCAACTTCATCGCGGTGGACTATCTTGTATTCACCACCGAGGTCATCGGCAATATCCGCGAGTCCTACCCGGTCGGGAAGATCGTGTCCGCTCTGCTGGTGCTGACCGGTCTTGCGGTCTGGGTCTTGCGGCGGCCACTGGCCGCCGCCGCATCCGGCACGGCGCCATTTCGCAGCCAGGCGGCGTGGAGCCTCGGTCTGATCGTGATCGTCTGGGGCATTGCCTACAAGATGGCAGCGCCCGAGTTGTGGCCCAACAGCTACGCCAACGAGCTGGCCGACAACGGCTGGCGCAGCTTCCTGTGGGCGGCCCGTCAGAACAAGCTCGACTACCGCCACTTCTACGCCACGCGCCCGGATGCCGAAGTCATGGCGGAGCTGCAGCGCCTGTCCGGAGGCAGCAGGATCAGCGCAACGCATCAGCCGGTGAGAAACATTGTCCACCAGCCGGCCAAGAAGCCGAACGTCGTCATCGTGATGATGGAAAGCATGTCCGCCGAGTACATGGAAGCCTTTGGCAATACGGAAGGCCTGACCCCCAATCTCGACAGCCTGGCCAAGGAAGGCATCCTGTTTTCCCGCATGTATGCCGCCGGCACGCGCACCGTTCGCGGCCTGGAAGCAGGCTCGGCCGGCCTGCCGCCGCTGCCTGGCAAATCGCTGGTGCGCTGGCCGGACGTTACCAATCTGAATACCCTGGGCGCCTCTCTGGCCGCCCGTGGCTGGTCACCGCACTTCGTGTATGGCGGCTACGGGATGTTCGACAACATGAACGGCTATTTCGGCGCCCAGGGCTACCAGGTCACCGACCGCACCGGCTTCCGGGAAGGGCTGGTCCGGTTCGAGAACATCTGGGGCGTCGCCGACGAGCACCTGTTCGACCAGGCGCTGATCGAACTGGACCGCGATGCGGCCACCGGCAAGCCCTTCTTCTATCACATCATGACGACGTCCAACCACCGTCCCTTCACCTACCCGGACGGCCGCATCGACATCCCGTCACCGGGCAAGCGAGCCGGCGGCGTCAAGTACGCCGACTACGCGATCGGCTGCTTCATCGAAATGGCCAAGGACAAGCCGTGGTTCGACAACACCATTTTCGTCTTCGTCGCCGACCACTGCGCAAGCAGCGCCGGCAAGACCAAGATCCCGGTCGACCGCTACCACATCCCGGCCATCGTCTATGCGCCGAAGATGATTTCGGCGCAGCGCGTCGACACGCTGGCCAGCCAGATCGACCTCGCCCCTACCCTGCTCGCCATGCTCGGCCTGGAAGGCGACGACCGCTTCGTCGGCCGCGACATCCTCGGCACGCCGCCCGGGCAGGGGCGCGCCCTGCTCTCGACCTACCAGAACGTCGGCTACCTCAAGGGCGACCTGTTGCCCGTCCTCGAGCCGAAGCGCCGGATCGAGACCTTCCGCATGAGCGCCGACGGCCGGGAAGCGCGTCCGGTCGCCACCGACCCGCAACTGGCCGACGAGGCGATCGCCTACTTCCAGGGCGCCGCCATGCTGATGGAAAGACATGGCCGGAACGGTTCGCACGGCTGACCCGGACGACACACCGGCCGCCGCGCTACGGCACGACCGGCCACAGCACGCAGGCCCAGATCGCCGCCGCGTTGATCAGGCTCAGGAGCACTGCGGCGCTGCCCATGTCCTTGGCGCGCTTGGCCAGCTCGTGCTTCTCGGGAGAAGCCTTGTCGACCACGGCCTCGAGCCCCGAATTGAGGATCTCGACAATCAGGATCAGGATGATGCTGCCGACCAGCAAGGCGCGGTCGACGCCGCTGCGCCCCAGATAAATGGCGAGCGGAATCGTTACCGCGGCAAGTAGTACCTCTTCGCGGAACGCTGCCTCGTTCTTCCATGCCGTGGCAAGCCCGTCGCGCGAATAGCCAAGCGCATTCCACAGCCGGACCGGACCTTTCTTTCCCTTGAATTCGGCAGCGCTCACGCCCGTTTCTCCAGCAACGGTTTCAGGAAGCGCCCGGTATGACTGGCCTTGCACTGGACGATCTGCTCCGGCGTCCCGGCAGCCAGGATGCGCCCGCCGCCGTCGCCGCCCTCGGGGCCGAGGTCGACGATCCAGTCGGCGGTCTTGATGACGTCGAGGTTGTGTTCGATGACGACGATGGTGTTGCCGTGGTCGGCCAGCCGGTGCAGGACCTTGAGCAGCAGCTCGATGTCGGCGAAGTGCAGGCCGGTGGTCGGTTCGTCGAGGATGTACAGCGTGCGGCCGGTGTCGCGCTTCGAAAGTTCGAGCGAGAGCTTGACGCGCTGCGCCTCGCCGCCGGAGAGCGTCGTCGCGCTCTGGCCGAGGGTGATGTAGCTGAGGCCGACATCGACCAGCGTCTGCAGCTTGCGGGCGACGACCGGCACGGCATCGAAGAACTCGCGCGCCTGCTCGACCGTCATTTGCAGCACGTCGTGGATGTTGCGGCCCTTGTAGTGCACTTCCAGCGTCTCACGGTTGTAGCGCTTGCCGTGGCAAACGTCGCAGGGCACGTAGATGTCGGGCAGGAAGTGCATCTCGACCTTGATCATGCCGTCGCCCTGGCAGGCCTCGCAACGGCCGCCCTTGACGTTGAAACTGAAGCGCCCCGGCCCGTAGCCGCGCGCGCGGGCTTCCGGCACCTGCGAGAAGAGGTCGCGGATCGGCGTCAGCAGGCCGGTATAGGTGGCCGGGTTGGAGCGCGNGGTGCGGCCGATCGGCGCCTGGTCGACGTTGATGACCTTGTCGAACAGGTCGAGGCCGACGATTTCCTTGTGCGGCGCCGGCTCCGTCGTCGAGCCGTAGAGGTGGCGCGCCGCTGCGGCGTAGAGCGTGTCGTTGATCAGCGTCGACTTGCCCGAGCCGGAAACGCCGGTGATGCAGGTGAACAGGCCGACCGGCAGTTCGAGCGTGACATCCTTCAGGTTGTTGCCGCAGGCGCCGATGACCAGGAGCTGTCTGTCAGCCTGGCGCGGACGACGCGTGTCGGGGGCCAGAATTGCCCGGCGCCCGGCAAGGTAGTCGCCGGTCATCGACAGCGGGTTGGCGCTCACTTCGGCCGGCGACCCTTCGGCAACGATGTAGCCGCCATGCACCCCAGCGCCCGGGCCGATATCGACGACATGGTCGGCAGAGCGGATGGCGTCTTCGTCATGCTCGACGACGAGGACGGTGTTGCCCATGTCGCGCAGGCTCTTCAGCGTCTGCAGCAGGCGGTCGTTGTCGCGCTGATGCAGGCCGATCGACGGCTCGTCGAGCACGTACATGACGCCGGTCAGCCCGGAGCCGATCTGCGATGCCAGCCGGATGCGCTGCGCTTCGCCGCCCGACAGGGTTTCCGCCGAGCGTTCGAGGCACAGGTAGTCGAGGCCGACGTTGATCAGGAAGGACAGGCGGGCGGTGATTTCCTTGAGGATCTTGTCGGCGACCTGCGCCCTGGCGCCGGTCAGCGCCAGGAAGTTGAAGTAGTTGCGCGCCTCGCCGAGCGGCAGTCGGTTGATTTCGTGCAGCGTCATCTTGCCGACGCGCACATGCCGTGCCTCGACGCGCAGGCGGGTGCCGGCGCAATGCGGACACGCGGCGTTGCTGATGTACCGGGAAAGCTCCTCGCGCACCGCCTGCGAGTCGCTGCCCCGGTAGCGGCGTTCCAGATTGGGGATGATGCCCTCGAAGGTGTGGCTGCGGTCGAAGCGCGTGCCCCTCTCGTTGAGGTAGCGGAAGTTGATTTCGGTGCGCCCGGAGCCATACAGAATCACCTGGCGGAATTCCTCGGGCAATTCGGCGAACGGCGTGTCGACCGAGAAGCCGTAATGCGCCCCCAGCGATTCGATGATCTGGAAGTAGAACTGGTTCTTCCGGTCCCAGCCGCGAATCGCCCCGGCTCCCAGCGACAGCGCCGGATTGCCGACGACGCGCCGTGGGTCGAAGAACTGGATGACCCCGAGGCCATCGCATTTCGGGCAGGCACCCATCGGGTTGTTGAAGGAAAAGAGGCGCGGCTCCAGTTCCTGCAGGGCATACGAGCAGACCGGGCAGGCAAACTTTGCCGAGAACATATGTTCCGTGCCACCGTCCATCTCCAGCGCGACCGCCCGGCCGTCGGCATGGCGCAAGGCGGTTTCGAAGGATTCCGCCAGGCGCTGGCGCATGTCCTCGCGCACCTTCAGCCGGTCGACGACGACATCGACATCGTGCTTGTGCGACTTGGCCAGCCTGGGCACCGCGTCGAGTTCATGCACTGCGCCGTCGACCCGCACCCGGGCAAAGCCCTGGGCACGCAGTTCGGCGAACAGGTCGAGCTGCTCGCCCTTGCGGTTGGCCACCACCGGCGCCAGGATCATTAGCCGCGTTTCTTCGGGCAGCGCCAGCACGTGGTCGACCATCTGCGAAACGGTCTGCGCTTCCAGCGGCAGATTGTGGTCGGGACAATACGGCGTCCCCGCACGGGCGAAGAGCAGGCGCAGGTAGTCGTGGATTTCGGTGACGGTGCCGACCGTCGACCGCGGGTTGTGCGAGGTCGCCTTCTGCTCGATCGAAATCGCCGGCGACAGCCCCTCGATCAGGTCGACGTCTGGCTTTTCCATCAGCTGCAGAAACTGCCGCGCGTACGCCGACAGCGATTCGACATAACGCCGTTGCCCCTCGGCATAGAGTGTGTCGAACGCCAGCGACGACTTGCCAGAACCTGACAGGCCGGTGATCACGATGAGCCGGTTGCGCGGCAGATCGAGATTGATGTTCTTCAGGTTGTGGGTGCGCGNCGCGCGAATGCGGATGGTTTCCATGATGCCGATGTCGTGTCGAATTGATGCAGCCGCCCACTATACGCAAGTTCGTCCGCCGAACCACGAGCGATCGGCAAGCCGCGCCGGTGATCAGCCCGGCGGCGCCTCCGTCAGCGACAGCGTCACGTGGACCGTACCATCCGCAGTCCGCTTCTGAATGGGCCAGCCGACGGCAGAGAAGACCTTGAGCATGGGCGCGTTGGCGACGAGTACTTCCGCAATGAAGCGCGAAATTCCCCGTTCCCGGGCAATCCGGCCGAGATGCGCGAGCAATCTCCGGGCGATTCCCAGGCCGTGAAAATCCTCCTCGACGATGAAGGCGACTTCCGCCACGTCAGCGCCGCAGCGGGCATAGCTCGATGACGCGATCACGACCTCCCTGCCGTCCACCCTGTGGGTGACGATCAGCGCAACCCGGTTGTCGAAGTCCATTTCCCGGATCAGACGGTAGTCTGCCTCACTGAGCCCGTCCTTGAAGCTGAAGAATCGGGTATACACCGATTCCGGTTCAAGATTCCGGAACGCCTCGGCCATCCGCTCGCCATCGTCGGGATGCAGCGCCCGGATGCAGACCTCCATGCCATTGCGCAAGACCTCCCTGACACAGTAACTATGCGCGTCGATCACCAAACGTTCCTCCCACACCAGCCCATTTCCTTCTTGCCCGACAGTCCCCGGCCATACCCGCTCCAGACCCGCGCATCGCCGGGTGCCGCCACCTGCACAGACTGCCAGAAATCCCGGGACAACTCCAGAGGAGTGGGCCGCAGGCCGCTTGCGCTAGCGCACGACCTTGCGCCACTCCTCCTCGAAATAGCGGACCAGCACCTGATTGTTGAGGCGGTTGACCTCGGCCGGCACACGCCCCATGTCGGCCGGGAAACGGAACAGGTCGGCCAGGGTCTGCGGCGTCAAAAACCGGGTTTTCTCCGGGTCGACCGCAACCGGCACGAACACGTCCCGGCCCGCGACGATGAAGCCCCATTCCCCGAAGGACGGCACCAGCGCATGATACGGCGCCGTCTTCAGACCGGCGTCCTCGAGCGTGGTGACCACCGACCAGTAGGAGCGTCGGGCATAGTACGGCGAGGTCGCCTGGACGACGATCAGGCCGCGCGCCGAAAGGCGTTTTTCAAGCAGGCGGTAGAACGCCGAAGTATACAGCTTGCCGAGCGCGAAGTTGGCGGGATCGGGGAAGTCGACGACGACGAAGTCGAAGTAGTCGCGGCTCTCCTCCAGCCAGGAGACGGCATCGGCATTGACCACGGTGACCCGCGGATCGGACAGGGCGCCGCGGTTGAGCGCGACCAGCGGCGGCGCGCTGGCGAACAGATCGGTCATGCCGGCATCGAGGTCAACCAGGGTGACCGACGTCACCTGCGGGTACTTGAGGATTTCGCGTACCGCCAGCCCGTCGCCGCCACCAAGGACGAGTGCGCGCCGCGCGTGCGGAAGCGCGGCGAGGCCGGGATGGACAAGCGCCTCGTGGTAGCGGTATTCGTCGTGCGAGGAGAACTGCAGGTTGCCGTTGAGGAAGAGGCGCAGGTCGTCGCGCCAACGGGTGACGACGATGCGCTGGTACGGGGTCGATTCGGCGTGAACGATATCGTCGGCATAGAGGCTGGCCTCGGCCAGCGAGGTGAGCTGGCCGGCGCTGCCGAAACCGAGCGCCAGGAGCGCGAACGCCGCCCAGCTCTGCACCGCGAGCCACGGCCGCGACAGCAACTGGTCACGGAAGAGATGCAGCGCCCACAGCGCGACGGCGACGTTGAGCAGCCCAAAGAGCAGCGCGGTGCGCATCATCCCGAGATGCGGGGCGAGCGCCAGGGGAAAGAGCACCGACACCGCGAGCGCGCCGAGGTAGTCGAAGGTGAGCACCTGCGAAACCACCTCCTTGAACGCCAGTTCGCGCTTTAGGATGCGCATGACCAGCGGGATTTCCAGCCCGACGAGTACGCCGACGCCGAATACCGAGAGGTAAAGGAGAAGCCGGAAGGGACCGGGCAGCCAGGTGAAGGCGATGAACAGGCCGACCGCGGAGAAGCCGCCGAGCAGCCCGACCATCAGCTCGATGCGGATGAAAGTACCGGCGAGGTCGCGGGTGACGTATTTCGACAACCACGAGCCGATGCCCATCGCGAACAGGTAGGCACCGATCACGGTCGAGAACTGGGTAACCGAATCGCCGAGCAGGTAGGACGACAGCGCGCCGGCGACCAGTTCGTACGCCAGCCCGCAGGAAGCGATGACGAAAACGGAGAATAGAAGGGCATGCCGCATGGGCATCGATGCTACCCTGAATCGACGAGCCGGTAACGTGATCTGACACCCGCCAGCGGACGGAACGTCCGATTTGCTGGCGATGTCCGTCAAAAAGGGCGCCAGCCCAATGGACAGGCGGGCAAGCGCCCGCAGCACACAGTGACGCCTGCCCTCTCTCGGGATCGCGCGGGGTGGGCCGAAGCCGTCAGCCCCCTTGATCGCGGCGACCGGTCCGCGAACATGCTACCCCTTCGCCCCGCAGTCGGGTACCTCGCGACCGGGCCGGCTTCACGGCCACGGCGCCGGCACAATCAGGGCAGCGTCACTCCCAGCGTCCACATCAGGCCCGCAGTTCCGAAGAGGACCATCTCGCCGCACACGCGATTGAAACAGTAGCCGACGGCGGGAACGATCGCCGGGGCAAAACCGGAGTTGTTGAAGGGAATCTTGTCCTGGAATTCGTCCTTGTAACCGTGCAGCACGCCGGCAACTACCTTGACGTACGCCGCCGGCAACGAGTCGAACGGTCGCCACAACAGTCCCCCGAAGACGAACTGCGACGGCTGACCGAAGGAGTTGTCGAAGGCCGACGCGCCGACGAGCACCTGGCCTTCGAGCCAGCGCTCCTGCAGACGCCACTCGCCGTAGATCAACTTCTGATTGTTGGTATGGTCGTCGTCCGGATTGAAATGCACTGTCGCCAGACTGGTCTGGAAGTAGAAGCGATCGGTGCGCCAGGGCTCGGGGGCGTCCCACACCGAAGTCGTCACCACCGGCGATTGCCCCGATTCCGGGGCGGCGGCTCCCGATTCCGCGATTGCCGGTGCAACACCCAGGCAGCATGCGGTGGCGAGCAGAAGCGCCGGCATGCGACACGCCCGCACAGGCGCAACGCGGTTCACGATGACGGACAGGGAAGGGAGATCCCGTGCGCCTAAGACGCGACTCGAAAGGGAGGACATGGCACCTCAGAAAAGGACAACCCGGCGTTGGGCAAGTCGCGCAGTATATTTTCTGCGCCCAACTCCGGTCAATGCCCGCTCGAGCCCACCATTAGGCAAATTCCTTTTCCCCCATCCCGATGTCCGACGAGGAAGTGGGCGTGAGCAGGTGCCCCGATGCTGCCAGGCCGATGTTCCGCTGCCTCTTCCCGCTGCCCCCTACGCTCGTACGGGCCCCAAGGGAAAGGCTGGCGCAGGCAACCGACATCAAGAATCAGAATGCTTACCCCTGCGCTGCGTCGACCCCGATCGTCGACGCCGGCGTGACCGAGACAATGTTCTCTGGCGACGCGACAGTCACGGGAAGCCTCGCCGCCGCCAACCCGGCGCTGCGTGTAGGCCGGCGGAAGGCTTTCTGGAATGCCTCCGTGCCGCAGGAGGTGCAGCCGTTCGAGTTGACAGCCCACCGAAACCAACGGTCTCCCCGCGCAGAACCTGGATCAGGCGAAGTGCATGCAGGTCCGTATCACCGGCATTCCTTGGGTGCGGTTCAGCGAGGGCGGCTGCTTGGGCACGTGGACGGAGCCGCCTCTCCGCCCCGCACGCAAGCGGCGCAAACCCGCTCGCCCGGATGCCGACCATGCTGGATGCGCCAGGATCAGGCGCATCGATCAGTTCCACAATGAAGTGGCCCACGGCCCTGCTTCGGATCGGCCACAATCCTGTCGTTACCCCATCTCCCCACGGATAGGCCGACAGGCTGCTAGCCACCACCACGCTGGGTCGCCCGGTCAATCCTGTCCAGCAGTTGGCTTGCCGCCTCCTGATCTCCCTGGCGAACGGTGATTTCGGTCCGCAGGGCAAAAAGCTGCAATGCGCCGACACGCAGCGGCGTTTCGCTGCACAAGGCGAAATGAAGGCTTACGCCGCCATGCGCAACCAGCAGCCCGTTCGCGTCCTCGGTCACGGCATCACCGAAGGCATTCGACAGAGCCCGGCGAAACTCGCCCGGCGTGATGCTCATGACGCGAATGCGGCTCCGACTCCAGGGAAACGGACCGTCAGCCACCGGCAATCGGAGGCCAAACCGCCAGCGTGTCGCCGTCCTTGAGCATTCTCGTCGCCCGCTCCTCCGGCGCCACGAATGTGCCATTGACCAGCACCAGATGCGTCAGCTTGGGCGGCAGCGCAAACGGCGCGAGGACCGCGCTGACGATGGCACCCTCCGGCGCCTCGACATCTACGCGATTGTTCCTGCTGCCGGCCGGCAGATAGTCCCCGAGCGTGGCGTAGAGCTTGACGGTAACCAGCATCGACTCAACTGTTCGGGCGCTGGCAGGCAATGAACGCCTCGACGAAACGCGTCGGCGTCTCCAGGAGCCTCTCCTTCCAGGCACCAAGCCTGGTCTTCGCCTGAATCAGGCCGCGCAGGGCGCCGACATGATCGGTCAGGCCGATCGCCGTTGCGCCGACCAGAACGTCACCGTCGAACTGCAGGCTGATGTAGCGCCCCTGACNCTCGTCTGCCCGCTCGACACCCTCGCCCCCGGCGACACCCTGCCATTCGCCGAAGGACGATGAAATCATGCCCATCGAATCGAGCACGTTGATGGCCAGGACTCCACTCATACGGGCCGCTTGCCCGGCCATGTTGAGCGCCGCGATGCGCGCCTGGTCGGCGGCGTTGGGCTGGATCGCCGCCACCAGGTGGCGACCGGAGAACAGATCGGGCGCCTCGGCGACGTCGCCGGCCGCGTAGATGCCCGGCACCGAAGTCTGCATGGTGTCGTCGACCAGAATGCCGTTGGCGACGTGCACCGGCGTGCCCTCGAGGAAGGCGACGTTGGGCGCGACGCCAGCGGCGACGATCAGCAGGTCGCAATCGAGTTGCTCGCCGGTCGACAGCGTCACGGTCAACGGCGATTTTTCGCCATTTTCGATGCGTTCGACACCGGCCCTGGTGACCACGCGCACGCCTTGCTTCTCGACCCAACGCTTGATCATGCTGCCGGCTTCCGGCGTCATCATGCGCGGCACCATGCGGTCGCCCATCTCGACGACGGTCAGTTGCACGCCGCGTTTGACCAGCGCTTCCATGATGATGCAGCCGATGAAGCCGGCCCCCAGTTGCAGCACCCGCGCATCAGGCTGGGCATGGGCGGCAATTGCCCGCGCGTCCTCCAGCGTCCAGCAGGTCTGCACCTGCGGCAGGTCGATGCCGGGAATCGGCGGCCGCACCGGGTGCGAGCCGGTGGCGACCAGCAGCCGGTCGTAACTCTCGAAATGACCGTCGGCGTACAAAACCGTGCGCTTTTCCGCGTCGACCGCAACCGCCCGCCCGCGCCGCTGGCGGATGGACAAGCGCTCGAAATGATCCGCCGACTTGCGCAGGTAAGTGCCCGACTCTTCGATGTTGCCTTCCAGAAGGTAGGGAATCGCCATCCGCGAGTAGGGCGGCGCCGCTTCGTTGCCGACCAGCAGGATGTCATCGCCGGGCGCCGTGCGGCGCAGGGTTTCTGCGGCGACGACACCCGCCGGTCCATTGCCGAGAATGATGTGTTTCATCGTTTTCCTCTCCGACCGGGAAAGAAGGGCGGGGCGGCGCCAGGCGCTGCCCCGCAAGTGTGCACGCCGGACCTACAAGCCCAGACGCTCGAGCGTCGCCTTCTCCGGCAAGCCTTCCGGCGTCCAGCCGCGCACCTTGTAGTACTCCGGCTTCATCTTGTCGATGCCATTGACCAGCCCCTTGGCCGGTCCGGTCTTGGCCGGTTCGGTCTTCAGGCGCGGCGGCAGGTCGTCGTCCTTCGCGCTCAGTCCGGCGGCCAGGTTGAACTGGCGCTCCATGTTCCAGATGCGCTCGCCGACCAGATTCAGCTTGTCCATCGACCAGTCGCCTTCGCAGGCCGCCTGGATTTGCGGCTGCACGTCGGCCAGCGTCCACGCGAAGCTGGTGAAGACGCAGATGCCGGCGGCATCGAAGACACCGGTAGCGTCCTGGAAGGCCTTGACCAGTTCGGCCTTGCCGTCGGTGACCAACGGGTCGGTCTTGACCGGGATGCCGAGCACCTCGGAGGCCACAGTGTAGCCGCGCAGGTGGCAGGCACCGCGGTTGGAGGTGGCGTAGGCGAGGCCCATGCCCTGGATGCCCCGCGAGTCGTAGGCCGGGAACTCCTGATTCTTGACGCTCATCGACAGTTCGGGCCGCCCGTACTTGGCACACAGCCGGGCGCTGCCCATGCCGAGCTCCTTGCCGAAACCTTCGCCGGCGGCAGTCAGTTCGACCAGTTTGCACAGCGCCTCAGCCGAACCGAAGCTGGCATCGAGGCCGATCTGCTCCTTTCTCAGGATGCCGAGGTCGTAGAGTTCCATCGCCGCGCCTACCGTGGCACCGAAGGAAATCGGGTCCATGCCGTGCTCGTTGCACAACAAATTGGCATACTGCAGCGCCTCCAGATCGCCGACGCCGTTGGCTGCGCCGAGCGCCCACGCCGCCTCGTACTCGAGACCACCGCTGGCGCCCCAGTATTTCGGGCTGTTCTTGACGCTGAAGTGGGTCTCGTCGATCTTCGAAATCCGGCCGCAGGCAATGGTGCACCCGAAGCAGGCGGCATTGGCAACCAGATGGGTCTTGCCATCGCTGGGCCGCTTTTCGTGCATGGCCTCGCCGGATATCCTGCCGGCCTCCTCGAACTGCACGTCGCGGTGGTTGCGCGTCGGCAGGGCACCGATCTCGTTGATCACGTTCATCAGCACCTGCGTGCCGAACTTGGGCAGGCCCTGGCCGGTGACCGCATTGTCGGCCAGCACCTTCTTGCCGGCATTGGTCGCCGCCATGAACGCCAGAAAATCCTTGATGCCGGAAACGCCCCGGGTGCCGCGAATCGCCACCGCCTTCAGGTTTTTAGAGCCCATGACCGTACCGACGCCGGAGCGGCCGGCCGCGCGGTGCAAGTCATTGACAATGGCGGCGTAAAGCACGCCGTTCTCCCCGGCCCCGCCGATCGACGAGATGCGGATCAGCGGATCCTGGTGCGTGGCCTTGATAGCTTCCTCGGTCTCCCAGCAGGTCTTGCCCCACAGGTGGGCGGCATCGCGCAATTCGGCCTTGTCGTTCTCCAGGTAGAGATAGACAGGCTTCGGCGACCTGCCCTCGAAGATGATCATGTCCCAACCGGCGAACTTCATTTCCGCGCCGAAGTAACCACCTGAATTCGAGCAGGCAATGGCCCCAGTCAGCGGACCCTTGGTGACCACCGTATAGCGCCNCCCGGTCGATGCCATGGTGCCGGTCAGCGGACCGGTCGCCATGATCATCTTGTTGTCCGGCGACAGCGGGTCGACCTTGGGATCGATCTCCTCGACCAGGTACTTCGACGCCAGTCCGCGTGACCCCAGATAATCATTGGCCCATTTCATGTTGAGCGGTTCGGGTGTGCATGTGCCGGCGCCGAGGTTCACGCGCAGGACTTTTCTGTTCCATCCCATGATCTCTCCTCCTCAGGCTGCTACAGCGGCGGTATTGGCCTTGGCGGCCCAGGCACGCATGCGATCGAGACCGGTCCAGTCAGCATCGACATAAGTGATGGCGGCGGTCGGGCAGGCCGAAACGCACTTCGGATCGCCGGCACACAAGTCGCACTTCTGCACCTTGCCGACATCGGCCATGTAATTGACCGTACCGAAGGGACAGGCGATGGTGCACACCTTGCAGCCGACACAGGTCGCTTCCCTGACTACCTTGGCGCCGGTAGCGGCATCGACGACGATCGCATCGACCGGACAGGCGTTCATGCACCATGCATCGGCGCACTGCGTNNACGTGTAGGGCACCTTGCGGCCTTCATGTTCGAAATTGAAGACCTTGATGCGGGACTTCGACGGATTGATGGTCCCGCTGTGCTCGTAGGAACAGGCCATCTCGCACTGCAGGCATCCGGTACATTTCGCCGGATCGATGTGAAGCGACTTCTGCATGGTGTCTCCTCCATGAATTGCTGGGTGTCGCCAGGAACGGTGTGCCGCGGTCTTCCGCTTGCCGAATCATGATCACCCTTTTCTTGGGCGCTGTCATTCCGCAATGCAGCAAATGCTTGCAACATCTGGTTACACAAAGCTACGAAAGCACGACAGACATGACATTCCGGATTGCCTAGAGTGTGACTATCCGCTGAACCCCTCCTCTCGAAACCCCTTTCGAGAACTTCCACCCGCCACCCGGCGGGGTTTTTTTGGCCGGCCCCTGCCTTCCGGTTTACGCATAAGCCGCTATAATTACCCAGTTATATTTATTTGGGGATAGAGGTTATCAGCATGGCCGAGCAACACTCCTCTAAGGGCATCATGTGGGCGACGATCATCGTTGCCATTATTCTGATCGCCATTATTTACCCGCTGACCGTCAAGCAATCCAAGTCCGCTGCAGATGCAGCGGGCGGCAATGACTCTGCGGATGTCCGCATCCAGCCGGTCGCCAGATTCGAACTCGCCAAGGCCGCCCCCGCTGTTGCCGCCGGCCCGAAGGATGGCGCCACCGTTTTCAACTCGGTCTGCGGCGCCTGCCACAACACCGGCGCCGCGGGCGCGCCCAAGGTCGATGACAAGGCCGCCTGGGCGCCGCGCATCGCCCTGGGCAACGATGCCCTGTACAAGAGCGCGGTCGCCGGCAAGGGCGCGATGCCGCCCAAGGGTGGCGCGGCCGACCTGTCCGACGGCGAAATCAAGGGCGCGGTCGATTACATGCTGGCCAAGGTCAAGTAAGCAATCCGGCTGCCGGAAAGAGGGAGGCTGCGGCCTCCTTTTCGTGGACGCAAACAAGGCGCCTCGTGGGCGCCTTTCCCGGGCCCGCTCTTGGAGGGCCAGCCACGGAACGCTGCAAGCCGGTTTACTTCTTCACCGCTTCGCCAGCCTTGGCCGGTTCGGTTTTCGGCGCTTCGGCCTTGGGGGCTTCCGGAACCTTTACTTCAGTCTTCGCCGCCTGCTTGGCCGGCTTCGCCTCGGCCGCCTTGGCATCAACCTTGATTTCGGTGGCGGTAGCCGTCGGCTTGGCTTCCGGAGCCTTCACTTCTGCCTTCGGTGCTTCGGCCTTGACAACCGCGGACGTCGGGGCGGCAGCGGGTTTGACTTCGGCGGCCGGCTTGACATCGGCAGCGTGGGCGACACCAAAAGCGGCGGCGAGGGCAAGGGCGACAAGTTGCTTGGTCATGGTGATTCTCCTTACGTGGTTTATTCGGAACATCATCCGGCTTTGCGAAATCGCGCTGCCTTGTGCCGAATAACGCGGGCCGTCAGCGCCCGGATGTCATAAGCAAGGTAACCCGGTGTAACGCAGCGTGACGAAACCGTTAGCGCTTGTTGCCGGCCAGCATGGCCTTCAGCGCGTCGAGCCGGGCGCTGCCTGTGGCCCTGTCCGGTGCAATGGACTCCTTGCCGCCTGAGAACCGGATGTCCTCCCTGCCCATTTCGGCGATGAAGCGCGAGGGTTCGCCGGGAATGAACTCGCGCGCCTGCTTGCGGCGTTCGCAGTAGGATAGGTGCAGCGAGCGCTGGGCGCGGGTGATGCCGACATACATCAGCCGGCGTTCTTCTTCAAGTTTCACCGGGTCGAGGGACTCGCGGTGCGGCAGGATGCCCTCTTCGACTCCGACCAGGAAGACGTGCCGGTATTCCAGGCCCTTGGCGGCATGCAGGGTCGACAGCTGCACGGCGTCGATGTCATCGGAATCCTGCTTGTCGAGAAGGTTGATCAGCGCAATACCTTGCGTCAGGTCGATCAAGCTCTTGCCACCTTCCTCGCCCTTCCTGTTGAGCCAGTCGGCGAATTCGCAAACATTGCCCCAGCGCGTCCGGGCAGTGCGATCGTCATCATGATCGAGAAGATGGGCCTCGTAGTCGATGGCCTTCAGCAGGTCCGGGAGCACTTGCTGTGCCGGCTCGCGTCCGGCCCGTTGTTGCAGCCGGCCGATGAACTGGCAGAAGGCAAGGAGCGGCTCGATCTGGCGTGCCTGGACCCGATGCGCAAAGCCTTCCTCGCTGGCGCCACGGAACAGCGAGACATGACGTTCGCCGGCGTACTGGCCAAGCACCAGCAGGGTCGCCGCGCCGATGCCGCGCCTGGGCGTCGTTGCGGCGCGGATGAAGGCCGGGTCGTCGTCGGCGTTGCCCAGCAAGCGCAGGTAGGCAGTGATGTCCTTGATTTCCGCCTTGTCGAAGAAGGACTGTCCGCCGGAAAGGACATAAGGAATCTTCTGGTTGCGTAGCTGCGTCTCGAGCAGGCGCGCCTGGTGGTTCGAACGATAGAGGACGGCGTAATCCCCGAACCTGCCGCGATGCTCGAAGCGGTGCGCCTGCAGTTTCATGACGACGCCTTCGGCCTCGGCCTCGTTGTCCCTGCAGGCGGTGACAGTGATCTGGTCGCCGTGGCCGAGTTCGGACCAGANGCTTTTGTCGAACAGCTTTTCGTTGTGGGAGATTACGTTGTTGGCGGCCTTGAGGATTCTTGCGGTCGACCGGTAATTCTGTTCCAGTCTGATCACCTTCAGCGCCGGAAACTCGGCGGGCAGCCTCTTCAGGTTGCCGATGTCGGCGCCGCGCCAGCCATAGATCGCCTGATCGTCATCACCCACCGCTGTGAACCGGGCTCGGATGCCGGTCAGCAACTTGAGCAACTGGTACTGGCCGGCATTGGTGTCCTGATACTCGTCCACCAGCAGATAGCGCAGGCGATTCTGCCATTTCTCGGCAATTTGCGGATGTTCGCTGAAGAGCTTGACTGGGAGAGCGATCAGGTCGTCGAAGTCCATCGCCTGATACGCCTTCAGCGTTGCCTCGTAGGACAGGTACGCATCCGCGGCCCGCACTTCGAGTCCGTTCATTGCGAGCCTTCCGGCGGCTTCGGGCGTTACCAGTGCATTCTTCCAACGGGAGATGATCGCCTGCAGGTGGCGCAGAGTGCCCTTGTCCGGGGTCCCGGCGACGTCGCCGACGATGCCGGCGCAGTCGGCCGCGTCGAAAATCGAAAAGCGCGGCTTGTAGCCGAGCAACCCGGCTTCTTCGCGCAGGATGCGCACACCGAGTGCGTGGAAGGTCGAAATCTGCATTTCGTCGGCCGTCGACCGCGACAGGAGCTTGCCGACCCGCTCCTGCATCTCCTTCGCCGCCTTGTTGGTGAAGGTGATGGCGGCCACGTTGCGCGGCTCGAAGCCGCAGTCGCGAACGAGATAGGCGATCTTCTCCGTTATCACACGGGTCTTGCCCGAGCCGGCGCCGGCCAGAACGAGCAGGGGACCGTCAAGGTATTGGATCGCTTCGCGTTGCTGGGGATTGAGGCCGGACATGGGTCGGAATCCACGAGGGATGCCGCCACCGGCAACGCCGGTGACATTAAGACAGCGCCCCGGAGGTCCGGGGCGCTATGAATGAGCGGAGGAATTCTACCTCAAGCCGATCGAACTGCTGTCCGGCGTCGGCTGGTGCCCGTCAGACGATGTCGAGGTGACCGATGCCGCTGGTCAGGTCGCGATCCTTGGATTCCTTGCCGTACAGCTTGATCTGCAGGCGCAGGTCGTTCAACGAATCCGCGTTGCGCAGGGCGTCCTCGTAGCTGATCTTGCCGGCTTCGTACAATTCGAAAAGCGATTGGTCGAAGGTCTGCATCCCGAGTTCGCGCGACTTCTTCATGATCTCCTTGATCTCGCCTACCTCGCCCTTGAAGATGAGGTCGGAAATCAGCGGCGAATTGAGCATGACCTCGACGGCCGCCACCCGCCCCTTGCCGTCCTTCTTGGCGATCAGGCGTTGCGAAACCATGGCGCGCAGATTGAGCGAGAGGTCCATCAGCAATTGCGAACGGCGGTCTTCGGGGAAGAAGTTGATGATGCGGTCGATCGCCGTGTTGGTGCTGTTGGCGTGCAGCGTCGCCAGCGCCAGATGGCCAGTTTCGGCGAAGGCGATCGCGTAGTCCATCGTGTCGCGGTCACGGATTTCACCCATGAGGATGACATCCGGCGCCTGGCGCAGCGTGTTTTTCAGCGCCGGCTTCCAGTCGTCGGTATCGACTCCGATTTCCCGCTGCGTGATGATGCAGTTCTTGTGCTCGTGAACGTATTCGATCGGGTCCTCGACCGTGATGATGTGGCCGAAGCTGTTCTCGTTGCGGTAATCGACGAGAGCGGCCAGCGAAGTCGTCTTGCCGGTGCCGGTGCCGCCGACGAAGATCACCAGACCGAGTTTGGTCATCGCGACGTCCTTGAGAACCGGCGGCAGGCCGAGTTCGTCAAGGGTCGGAATGGACTGGTTGATGGTCCGGCAGACGACGCCGACGCGCCCTTGCTGAATGAAGGTATTGACCCGGAAGCGCCCGATCCCGGCGGGCGAGATGGCGAAGTTGCATTCCTTGGTCGCTTCGAATTCGGCCGCCTGCCGGTCGTTCATGATCGAGCGCGCCAGTTCCTGGGTGTGCTGCGGCGTCAGGAGCTGATTGGAAACCGGCATGATCTTGCCGTCAACCTTGATGGCCGGCGGAAACCCTGCCGTGATGAACAGGTCCGACCCCTTCTTCTGCACCATCAGGCGCAGGAGGTCNNGTGCATGAATTTCATTGACTGGTCGCGTTCCATAACCCTTCCTCTTTCCCTGATCGACACCGGCTTAGCCGGGGAAGTTGTCCTTGTTGGTTGCCCGCGCTCTGGCCTCGGCATTGGACACCACATTGCGCCGCACCAGGTCAAGCAGGTTCTGGTCCAGCGTTTGCATCCCGAAATTCTGGCCAGTCTGGATCGCCGAGTACATCTGTGCCACCTTGTTCTCGCGAATGAGGTTGCGGATGGCGGGGGTGCCGATCATGATTTCGTGGGCCGCGACGCGGCCCATGCCGTCCTTGGTCTTGAGCAGCGTCTGCGAAATGACGGCGCGTAGTGATTCGGAAAGCATCGAGCGGACCATTTCCTTTTCCGCCGCCGGGAAAACGTCGACGATACGGTCGATGGTCTTGGCGGCCGACGAAGTATGCAGCGTGGCGAAGACGAGATGGCCGGTTTCCGCCGCCGTCAGCGCCAGGCGAATGGTTTCGAGGTCGCGCATTTCGCCGACCAGGATGACGTCCGGATCCTCGCGCAATGCGGAGCGCAAGGCGTTGGCGAAGGACAGAGTGTGCGGGCCGACCTCACGCTGGTTGATCAGGCACTTCTTGGCCTCATGAACGAATTCGATGGGGTCTTCGACAGTCAGGATATGCGCGTATTCGTGCTCGTTCACGTGGTTGACCATGGCCGCCAGTGTCGTCGACTTGCCGGAACCGGTCGGGCCGGTCACCAGCACGATGCCGCGCGGGTATTCGGCAATGTCCTTGAAAACCTTCGGACAATTGAGGTCTTCAAGCGACAGGATCTTGGAGGGAATGGTCCGGAAGACCGCGCCGGCACCACGTTGCTGATTGAACGCATTGACGCGGAAACGGGCCAGATTGGGGATTTCGAACGAGAAATCGCACTCCAGCGTCTCTTCGTAGATCTTCCGCTGGGTGTCGGTCATGATGTCGTACACCATGCTGTGCACGTCCTTGTGCTCCATCGCCGGCAGGTTGATGCGGCGCACGTCGCCATGGACGCGAATCATCGGCGGCAATCCCGAAGACAGGTGGAGGTCGGAAGCCTTGTTTTTGACTCCAAAGGCCAGCAGTTCTGTGATGTCCATGCGGATCGTCCTTAAGGCGCGTGTATACTGAAATAAGGTGGAATTCCAAACAATTATGAGCGCAATCGCCTCCAGCCTGCAAGCAGTCAGACGACGTATCGCCACCGCGGCACGGGATTTTGGCCGTTCGCCAAGGGAAATCAGCCTTCTGGCGGTCAGCAAGACCTGGCCGGTGGATTGCGTGCTCGAGGCAAGCAGTGCGGGACAGCGGTCGTTTGGCGAGAACTACGTGCAGGAAGGCGTCGCCAAGGTGCTCGCGACGGCCGGCCTGGGTCTCGACTGGCATTTCATCGGCCCGTTGCAGAGCAACAAGACGCGACTGGTCGCCGAGCACTTTTCGTGGGTGCACTCGGTCGAGCGTCTGAAGGTTGCCGAGCGGCTCTCCGCGCAGCGTCCGGAAGACCTGCCACCACTTTCCGTCTGCATCGAGGTGAATGTTTCCGGTGCCGCGACCAAGAGCGGCTGCAAACCTGAGGAGGCGCTGGAACTCTGTCGGGCCGTTTCCGGCCTGCCCCGCCTGAAGCTGCGCGGTTTGATGGCGATCCCCGACGCAGCGGACGATTTTGCGGCCCAGCGGGTGCCATTTCGCCAGTTGCGCGAACTGCGCGAACAAATTCGTGCTGCCGGACTTCCGCTCGATACCCTTTCCATGGGAATGTCAGGCGATCTTGAAGCGGCTGTGGCCGAGGGTGCGACCATAGTCCGCATTGGCACGGCAATTTTTGGCGAGCGAGGTCACGCNATGAAGATTTCCTTTCTCGGTGGCGGCAACATGGCGAATGCGCTGATCGGCGGCATGTTGCAGCAGGGGTTTGCCGCCACCGACATCGACGTCATCGATCCCGGCGCCGACGCGCGCATCCGGCTGGCCACGACTTACGCGGTCAACTGCGTGGAATCGGTTGACATGCTGGCGGAAGTCGGCGATCTGCTCGTTCTGGCGGTAAAGCCGCAGCAGATGCGGGAAGCCGTCGCGCCGCTGGTCGGC
This sequence comes from Dechloromonas sp., assembly GCA_013693915.1. Taxonomy (GTDB): domain Bacteria; phylum Pseudomonadota; class Gammaproteobacteria; order Burkholderiales; family Rhodocyclaceae; genus Azonexus. The sequence goes on from CP059264.1 coordinate 3,708,004, forward strand.
AGACTGGGCGATACCCTCGTCGTCAGCATCGCCGCCGGACTCGACATGGCGACACTTTCCCGCTGGCTGGGCGGGCACCGCCGGATCGTTCGCTGCATGCCGAATACGCCGGCGCTGATCGGCGCCGGCATGACCGGGCTGTGCGCGCTGCCGGAAGTGAGCGACGATGAACGTTCCGCCGCCGACCGCGTGCTGCGCTCGGTCGGCAAGACCGTGTGGATCGCCGACGAGGGCAGGATGGATGCCGTCACTGCAGTTTCCGGCAGTGGCCCGGCCTACGTCTTTCTCTTCATAGAGGCTCTGGAACAGGCAGCCGCCGAGCTTGGCCTTGCCCCGGAACAGGGCCGAGAACTGGCGATCGGAACTGTACAGGGCGCTGCGGCGCTCGCCGCACAGTCTCCGGAACCGGCTTCGGTGCTCCGGGAGAGGGTGACCTCAAAGGGCGGAACCACCGCCGCTGCGTTGGCCGTGATGTCCGAGATGGGCGTCCGGGAAGGCATCGTCAGCGGCGTCAGGGCGGCTGAAGCGCGCGGCCGGGAACTGGGCCGCTTGCTGGGAGCGAGCTGATGCAGGCACTGATCTTTCTAGTCGATGCCATTGTCGGCTTCTTTTGCACGCTGTTCCTGCTGCGCTTCCTGATGCAGTTGACGCGCGTTTCGTTTGCCGGGCAGTTCGGCGATTTCGTGGTCAAGCTGACGAACTGGGCGGTGAAGCCGCTGCGCCGCGTCATCCCCGGCATCGGCGGCATCGACTGGGCCAGCTTGGTTGCGCCCCTTGTCCTGCAACTCCTGCTGTCGGCGCTGCTGGTCGGCCTTGCGGGCCCGTCGGTGGCGGCCAGTGGCGGCGCGGTCGCGTTGATGGCGCTTACGCTTGCGGTGCGCACCCTGCTGCGCCTGGCGATCTACATCGTGATCGTTACGCTGATCCTGCAGGCGGTATTGTCGTGGATCAATCCCCATTCCCCGTTGGCGGCTCCCGCCAGTCAGCTGACCAGGCCGATCCTCGATCCGATCCGGCGCTTCGTTCCGCTCGTTTCCGGCATCGACCTCTCGCCGCTGATCGCCATCCTGCTGCTGCAGGCGGTCCTGATATTCCTGTGAGCGAGTGGTTTCGCGTCGGCGACGACGGCTGCATCACATTGGAGCTCCACATCCAGCCCGGTGCGAAGACGACCGGATGTGCAGGACTGCATGGCGATGCTTTGAAAATCCGCCTCGCCGCGCCACCGGTCGACGGCAGGGCCAACCTGGCACTGCTCAGGTTCCTTGCCGATGCGCTGAAACTTCCTCCAGCCACAGTCGTCCTCAAGAGCGGTCATGCCTCGCGGCGCAAGGTGATTGAAGTCCGCGGGGCGCCGCCAGACGCAGTCGCCGCTCTTGCTCAGCCTTCGTGACGACGCGGCCGGCAACCAGGGTCAGCTTGACCTTGCCGGTCATCATGCAGCCCGTCCACGGCGAGTTCTTGCCACGACTCTTCAATGCCTCCGCCGTCAACTGCCAGGTCGCGCGCGGATCGAAGATGCAGACGTCGGCGACGCTGCCGACGGCCAGCTGGCCGCTTGCCAGCCCAAGGATTTCGGCCGGCGCCGAGGTAATCCTGTCCAGTGCGGCAGGCAGGGAGACTCCGGCGGCTGCGGCCCATTTCAGGGTCAGCGGCAACAGTACTTCGAGGCCGGTCGCCCCCGGCCTCGCTTCACCGAACGGGAGCAGCTTGTCGTCAGCGCCGACCGGGGTGTGGTCGGAGCAGATGGCGGCAAGACCGGTCGCCGCCGCGCGGGACAGCGCCTGACAGTCGCTCTGGGCGCGCAGCGGCGGGCAGAAGCGGGCATGCGGGTCGAAGAAGCCGATATCGTCCTCGGTAAGCAGCAGGTGATGGACGCCGATGTCGCAGGTGAGCGGCAGCCCTTCGTCGCGGGCCGCACCGACCAGCACCACCCCGGCCGCCGAGGACAGGCGCGTGAGATGAACCCGACAGCCCGTGTCGCGCACCAGTTGCACGATGGTGGCGATGGCAATCGTCTCGGCAGCAACCGGAATGCCGGCCAGGCCAAGGCGGCTGGCGACTTCACCTTCGTGCGCGATACCGTTGCGCGACAACCAGTAATCCTGCGGCTGCAGCCAGACCGAAAAACCGAAGGTCGCAGCGTATTCCATGGCCCGCAGAAGCGCCTCGGTATCGACGACCGGGACCTTGGCCTGCGAGAAGGCAATGCACCCGGCCTTTCGCAAGCCGGCCAGTTCGGCCAGCCTTTCCCCCTGTGNACCGATGGTCAGCGCGCCGAGCGGCAGCACCCGGGCCTTGCCGATTTCCTTGGCGCGGTGGATCAGACGATCCGCCAGTTCCGGCTCGTCGAGGGGCGGGACGGCGTCGGNGGGCACGACGACGGAAGTCACGCCGCCGGCGACGGCCGCGGCCAACTCGGCCTGGATGCTGTTGAGACGGGCGCCCAGGTCGACCAGCCCCGGGCAGACGACGCAGCCGGTGGCATCGACAATGCTCCCGGCAGCAAACCCGGCCGGCGCTTCGCCTAGCGCAGCGACCCGGCCTTCGGCAATGAACAGCGAAATGTTGCGGTCAACACCGTTCCTGGGGTCNNAATAACGCGACCGTTGCGAATTTCGATTTTCATGTCAGTTCCCCGCAACGATGCTCATCACGGCCATCCGTACCGCGATGCCGAAGGTGACCTGGGGCAGGATCACCGCCTGCGGTCCATCGGCCACCGTCGAGTGAATCTCGACGCCGCGGTTCATCGGCCCCGGGTGCATGACGATGGCGTCCGGCTTGGCGAGCGCCAGCTTCTGCGGGGTCAGGCCGTAGTGGCGGAAGTATTCGCCGGCCGACGGCAGCAGTGCACCGGCCATGCGTTCGTTCTGCAGGCGCAGCATGATGATGACATCGCAATCCCTGAGGCCCTCGTTCATGTCGTGGAAAACCTGCACGCCGAGTCTGTCGAGATGTTTGGGCAGCAGCGTTTCCGGCCCGATGGCGCGAACCTCCGGCACCCCCAGCGTGTTCAGTGCCTGGATGTCCGAGCGCGCGACGCGCGAATGCAGGATGTCGCCGACGACGGCGACGCGCAACCGTGTGAAGTCCTTCTTGTAGTGGCGGATCGTGTACATGTCGAGCAGCCCCTGCGTCGGGTGCGCATGGCGGCCGTCGCCGGCGTTGATGACGTGGACGTCGTCACGGCCGATGCGCTGCAGATGCTCGGCGATCAGGTAGGGCGCGCCACTCGAGGCATGGCGGACGACAAAGAGGTTGGCGTGCATTGCGCACAGGTTGTCGATGGTATCGAGCAGCGTCTCGCCCTTGGCGGTCGACGAGCGGTTGATGTCGAGATTTATGACGTCGGCCGAGAGGCGCTTGGCGGCGATCTCGAAGGTCGTTCGCGTGCGCGTCGAGTTCTCGAAGAACAGGTTGAATACGCTCTTGCCGCGCAACAGGGGCACTTTCTTGACATCGCGTGCCGAGACTTCCATGAACGAGGCAGCGGTGTCGAGGATCTGGGTGATCACGGGCTGCGGCAAGCCCTCGATCGACAACAGGTGGATCAGGTCGCCGGTTCGGTTCAATTGCGGGTTATGCATTCGCGAGCCTCCAGGCGAGGCGGCCGTCGTCGAGCCTCCCCAGTTCCAGGCTTTCGCCGGCGCNNTCAGGGTCACATCCCAGACGCAGTAGGCGGGCCCGATCGGCAGCTCGCGACCGCCGCGGTCTGCCAGTACCGCCAGCGCCACCGATGCCGGGCGCCCGTAGTCGAACAGTTCGTTCAGTGCGGCGCGCGTGGTGCGTCCGGTGTAGAGCACGTCATCGACGAGGATCAGGTGGCGGCCTTCGACGTCGAACGGGATGACCGTCGGCTTGACTTGCGGGTGCAGGCCCTTCGCGGCGAAATCGTCACGGTAGAAGGAGACGTCGATCAGTCCGATGTTCTCGGGCAGGTCGAGGAGTGCCTTGAGTCGTTCGGCAATCCAGGCGCCGCCGCTGAAGATGCCGATCAGCGCGGGCCGGCGATGCAGGTGCGGGCGGATCAGGTCGGCCAGTTGGTGGCACTGGAACTCGGCGTCAGGCAGGGGCTGGGCAGGGGCGGCATGATGCGGACTTTCGAACCAGGTTTGAAGGATAAGCTGGGCTGCCACGGCATCGCACAGCGGCCTGGCGGACTTGCTGTTGTGGCCGGTTTCGCGAAGCCGGGCTGCGGCATCGAGCGAAGTCAGACGCTCGTCGGCGAGGCCGACGGGCAGGTCGAACCGGCGCTGCAGGCGCTCGGCAAACTTCCGGGCGAGCCGGGTCATGGCGTGAGGCGTCCCGTCAGCGTGGGTGGGCAGGCCGACCACCAGCTGGACCGGGCGCCACTCGGCGACGAGCCTGCCGATGGCGGCGAAGCGGTCATCGTTCGATTCGGCACTGATCACCGTCAATGGATGCGCGCTGCCCAGCAGAGTCTCCCCGGTGGCAACCCCGATGCGCTTCTCGCCGAAATCGAACGCCAGCACCGTGCCTTCAGGCATGCCCGGCGACGTCGGAAAGCTGCGTGAAACTGATGCCGAGTTTCTGCATCGCCGCCGGCAGACGCTCTTCCGGCGGCAGATCAAACAGGATGCCGCTTCTTGCGGGCACCGTCAGCCATGAATTCCGGGCCAGTTCGTCTTCCAGTTGTCCGGCATCCCAGCCCGAGTAACCCAGCGTGACGATGATTTCCGACGGCAGTCCGACGCTCCCCACCGACGCCAGGACGTCGCGCGAACTGGTCAGGCCGACCTCGCCATTGACGGCCAGCGTCGATTGCCACTGTCCCACCGGGCGATGCAGCACGAAACCGCGGTCCAGCTGTACAGGACCGCCGAAATAGACGGGCAGATTGGTCAGATTCTCCGCATCCAGCCTGATGTCGATCTTCTCGAACAGCCCCGCCAGGGTCATGTCGATCGGTCGGTTGACGATGATCCCCAGCGCACCGTTCTCGTTGTGCTCGCAGACATAGACAAGCGCATGGGAGAAATACAGATCTTCCAGGGTCGGCATGGCGATCAGGAAATTGTCGGTGAGATTGACGCTGTTCATGCTGGAATTTTAATCGTCACCGGGTTACAAACCAACCATGAAGATCGAAAAAGCACTTGTCTGGTTCCGCCGCGACCTGCGCAACCATGACCACAGAGCCCTGAGCGCGGCCCTGGCCGAGGCACGGGAGGTCTATTGCGCTTTCGTCTTCGACCGCGAGATTCTTGATTTGCTGCCGTCGAAGCGCGACCGCCGCGTGCATTTCATCCGTGAGTCGCTGTGTGAACTCGACGCCGCGCTGCGCGCCNNTGGGGGCGGAATGATCGTGCGCCTTGGCCGGGCGACGAAGGAGATTCCCGATCTGGCCCGCGAACTTGGCGTCGCTGCCGTGTACGCCAATCGCGACTACGAGCCAGCCGCGAAACGGCGCGACAATGCGATCAGGACAAGCCTGCGCGACGCGGGGATCGCGTTTCACAGCTTCAAGGATCAGGCCATCTTCGACCGGGACGACGTGCTGACCCTGGCCGGTAAACCGTACTCCGTTTTCACGCCGTACAAAAATGCCTGGCTGAAGCGGTTGACCGCAGCAGACTGTGCCGCCTACCACTGTCAGGGCGCTCTCGCGCGGCTGGAGCATGCGGGGGTGCCCAGCCTGGACGAATTCGGCTTCGCCAGCACCGACCTGATTGAACTCGGCATCCAGCCCGGCATGTCGGGCGCGCGCGCCCTCTGGGACGAGTTCCGCGCTGAGCGCATCGCGCGTTATGGCGCCATGCGTGATTTTCCTGCGGTCAAAGGCGTTTCATACCTTTCGGTGCACCTGCGCTTCGGCACGATCAGTATCCGCGAACTGGTCCGCGCGGCCCGCGAGAAGGATGCCGATGCCTGGCTCGGCGAGCTCGTCTGGCGCGACTTCTATTTCATGATCCTCGACCATTTTCCGCACGTCGTCGGTCACGCCTTCAAGCCCGAATACGATGCCATTGCCTGGGAGGACTGGCCGGACGGCCTCGCTGCGTGGCGGGAGGGCCGCACCGGCTACCCTCTGGTCGATGCCGCCATGCGCCAGCTGAAGCATTGCGGCTGGATGCACAACCGACTGCGGATGGTGGTCGCTTCATTCCTGACCAAGGATCTCGGCATCGACTGGCGGCTGGGTGAAAGGCACTTTGCCGAGCAGCTCAACGACTTCGACCTCGCGGCCAACAACGGCGGCTGGCAATGGGCGGCATCGACGGGCTGCGACGCGCAGCCCTACTTCCGCATCTTCAACCCGGTGACGCAATCGGAGAAGTTCGATCCGGAAGGCAAGTTCATCCGGCGCTACGTGCCGGAACTGGCCAGACTGGCGAACAGGCAAATCCACAGCCCGTGGCTGATGTCACGAAGCGCGCAGGAAGCGGCCGGGGTGATCATCGGCCGTGACTATCCGCTCCCGATCGTCGACCATGCCCGGGCCAGAGCGGACACCCTGGCCCGCTACTCGGCGATCACGAAGCCTGCTTGGCCCTGACATAGCCGGCGATCAGCGCCAGCAACTCGTCCTCGTCGTATGGTTTTCCCAGGTAGTTGCTGGCCCCGATTTCGAGCGCGTGACGGCGATGCTTCTCGGCGGTGCGTGACGTGATCATGATGATCGGCAGTTTGCCAAGCCGCTTGTCGGCGCGAATGTTGCGCACGAGGTCGAATCCGTCCATGCGCGGCATCTCGATATCGGAAATCACGACGTCCGGAACCAACTCAAGCAGTTGCTCCAGGGCATCGACGCCATCCTTCGCCAACGCTACGTGGTAACCCTCGCGGGCAAGGAGACGGCTCGTGATCTTGCGCACGGTCAGCGAATCGTCGACCACCATCACGGTCGGCAGCGTGGCTGCGGCAGTCTCAACAGGCGCCACCGCCACCGGAACTGCGCTGCGGACGGTCGCCGCGGACTTGCGGCTGGCCAGCGCGACCGGGTTGAGTATCAGGACAACCTGGCCGTCGCCAAGGACAGTGGCGCCGGCGATGCCGACCACCCGCGAGAGCTGGCTGCCGATGTTCTTCACAACGACTTCCTGATTGCCCCTGAGTTCGTCGACCTGGACTGCGACACGCTGCGAGCCGGAACGCAGGAGAAGGACCCAGTACTGCCGCTGTGCCTCCGGCGCCGCCTCGACGTCGCCAAGCAGATTCGGCAGGTAATGGAACGGGTAGCGATTGCCCTGCCATTCGACTTCGCCCCGTGCGCGAATCTCGGCAAGCGGCTCTTCCTTGACATCGAGAACTTGTTCGATCATCGTCGATGGAACCGCATAGAGAACCGTGCCGGTCCGCGCCAGCAATGTCTGGGTGACCGCGAGCGTCAGCGGCAGATAGATGCGGAAGGTGGTTCCGTGGCCGAGGCGCGAAGCCGTTTCGATGCGCCNCCCGAGTTCCGCGACTTCTGTCTTGACCACGTCCATGCCGACGCCGCGACCTGCAAGCTGGCTGACCTCCCCGGCAGTCGAGAACCCGGGAAGGAAGATGAAGTCGTATAGTCGGGCTTCGTCGACCTCCTGGCCCGCCTCGATAAGCCCCAGGGCATCCGCCCGGGCGCGGATCCGGTCGCGATCGAGGCCACGGCCATCGTCGGTCATCGCAAGGATGATTTCGTTGCCTTCCTGCGCCAGCGCTACCGTTATGTCGCCGATCTCGGACTTGCCGGCAGCGACCCGCTCGGCACGTGTTTCGATGCCGTGCGTCACGGCGTTGCGCAGCATGTGCTCGAGCGGCGCCATCATCTTGTCGAGCACCGAGCGGTCGAGTTCGACCTGCCCGCCGACGATGTCGAAGTTGGCCCGCTTGCCGAGTTCCTTGGAACTCTGGCGAACGATGCGGAACAACCTTTCGGCCTGGCTGGCGAATGGCATCATGCGGACGCCCATCAGTTCCTGCTGCAGTCCCCGATTGAGGCGCGCCTGCGCGACAATGGCCGCATTGGCATCGTCGAGGTTCTTGAGCAGGTTCTGCTGGACCGTGGCGACGTCATTGACCGACTCGGCCATGAACCGCGTCAACTCCTGGAAGCGCGTAAACCGGTCCAGTTCTAGCGGGTCGAAGTCCACCTGACCGTCGTGGGCCTGGGCGACACGCGCCTGGATCTGGCCTTCGGCCTGAATTTCAATCTCGCGCAACTGCCGCCGCAGACGGATGACGTTTTCGGTCAGATCGAGCAGGGACCCCTTGAGGCTGCGCATTTCACCTTCGATGCGCGCCCGGGCAATCGAAAGCTCGCCCGCCTCGTTGACCAAACGGTCGATCAGGTCGGCCCTGACGCGGAGAGTTGCGCGCTGCGCGCCAGTCTCGACATCATGGTCGCGGTCGACATCCGGAGCCTGGGCAATCGCGGCGGCCGCTTCGCCACCTGCCGCAGCCGCGACCAGGCTGGTCGCATCGAGCTCTGCGCTCTCGCCGGAGCGCAGACGCTCGGTAGCCTGGGCCAGCATGTCGCAGCCATTCTCGATCTCGTCGATGAATGCCGGAGTTGCCGCCTCGGCGCGGAGAACGTCCTCGACGCGCGCCTCCAGCAAATGCGTGAATTCGCCGAGGTTCATCGCACCCGCCATCCGCGCATTCCCCTTGAAGGTATGCAACAGACGGGCGATGGCGTGCGGCTGGGCATCGCTCGCCGGATCACCGCGCCACAAGCGCAACTGCACGGTCAGTTCGCGCAGTTGGTCCTGAGCCTCCTCAAGAAAGACGGGCAGCAGGTGCTCGTCGAGGTCATCCTTGAGCCTTGCGACAACAGGGGCCGGGGCTTGCACCACGGCCTCGCCAGGAGACGACGCCGCCGGTTCCGGCGCAGCCTGAAACTCTTTTTCAAGAATGCCTGGCTCCTCGACGGCCGCGGGTTCGGGTTGCGCTTCGAGAAGGTATATATCTTCAAGCGCTCCAATTAGTTGGAACTGCTCTTCCGGCGCTTCCTGGCGTGCCAGACCCGCAAACATGTTTTCGAGGGTAATGATCGCCTGACGGACCGTTTCAAGTCCCTCGATGCTGTCCGGGCGGCCTGAATTGTCACGGCGCAGGAGCGCATGCTCCAGCGCGATCGCCAGATGGTGCAATGGCATCAGGCCAACGGTCGCCGCAATTCCGCCCAGGGTGTGGGCGGCGCGCGTCATGTCGAACGCCGTCGGGGCAGCGGGGTCGGATTCCAGGGAGACGTAGGAAACGACCAGGGTCTCGAGGTGCCCGCGCGCCTCTTCGCAGAAGACGTCGTAAAGGGTCGGTGCTGCGGCAGGCGCTTCCACCGGCGGCTGCAGCTCGTCGGCAACCTCCTCTGCAAGCAGGTCGGCGAAGGCATCGGCCATGTCGCTCGACGCTTCTGCTGTCTCGACTGCTTCGGTCGGGAAGGCATCAACGGGCTGACCGACTTCCTCGAACGTGATCTCGGACGCCACCTGTTCTTCTGTTTCCGCGACGGCGGCCGGCTCGAATTCGGGTGCGGCGTAGGCAGCGGCCGCAAGATCCAGGANCAAAGGTGAAGCTTCGGCGCTCTCGGCCACCGTCGCCTCCATTGACTCGACAACGCTCGCGGGCGTTTCCGCGGGCGCTTGCAGCAGCGGTTCTTCGCCACGCAGCCGTTCCGCAGCCGCGACCACGGCCGCCGGATCGGGAATAGGCTCCCCACCGTGATCGAGCGCGGCAACCCAGCGCGAGAACAGCTGGTGAGCATCGGCGATCAATGTCAACAGCTCCGGCGTTGCGGTCATGTCCTGGCGCAGCCACATGTTGAGTGTCTGCTCGAGCGCCCAGGCAGCCTCGCCCATGTCCGTCAGCCCGACCATCCGGCCGCTGCCCTTGAGCGTATGCGCCGAACGGCGGATCGTCGTCAACGCTTCGTTGTCGTTCACATTGGCTGCCAGCAATCGCTCGTGTTCGCCGATGGTGGCGAGTACCTCATGCGCTTCCTCGAGGAAGATCGCCAGGAGTTCGGCATCGATTGCCTCGTGGCCGGCCTGGGCAAGTTCCAGCGTCTCCGTCGAAGGCGTCGTGGCCTCGACCGGTGCCCCAACCAACGACGAGACGGCGGCGTCGATCTCGGGCCGCAGGGCGTCTCCAGTCTCCAGCGCCTTGAGGACGGTCTTCGCGGTGTCGCCCAGTTCGGGATTCGCCAGCAGGTCGGCGTCCTTCTGCAAGGACTGCAGATTGTGCTTCAGCTCGGCGCGAACGCGTTCGTCGCCAGGGGCGTCCTTGAATGCCTCGAACAGGGACTGGGTCTCGTGCTTATGCTGTTCGAGCTGAACCTCGACGCTCGGTATGGCAGACAGATCCTCCCCGGCGACTTCCGCTGTCTCGGGCTCCGGTGCGCCCTGCAGCCGCCGCAGGAAGACATCGAAATCGCTTTCGCCATGCTGCAATGCATCGACGAAGAAACCGAGGGTCGAAAGTTGCTGGGCCACGGCTTCGAAGTCGCTGGCCAGTGGCGCATAATCGGGACGGGCGAATTCCTGGATCTGCGTAGCGCAACCCTGCGCCAGCGCAACGGCCGGCATGTGGCCCAGCATGGCCAGCGCGCCGCCGATCTGCCTCACCGGCGCATCGAGTGCCGCAAGATCCTGTTTCTTCTCCGGATTCCTGAAAAAGGCGTCGAGCGCCTGTTCCACCTGGGCCAGATTGCTCTGGATCTCGCGCGCCACCTGCCCGACCAGCAACTTTTCCTGAGCCCGGCGGGTCATCTCGTCGAGCAACGGCAAATCTTCGTTGCCGCCAACCGGATTGCCGGCGATACAGGCGTACAGGCGGGCGACCATGAGGTCCACCTGCTGCGCGAAGTCCATCCCCAGGCGACGGAAATTCTCCTGGGCATTCTGCAACAGCAGGATGACCGTCGCCACCTCCATCGCTACGGTGTCATTGTGGCGGGCGGGTGATTCCGCAAGCCAACTCGCGAGAGCGCCAAAGCCCTGACCCAGACGCTTGAGATCGGTATGCCCGATTTCGTTGGTCAGGGTCGCGCAGGTCTGTGCATGCTGATTGAATGCGGGGAGCGCAGATGCGCTGCCGGTGCAGAACTTGTTCCACAACTCCTCAGTAGCGGCAAGGGTGTCACGCAGCCGGCGCAGCGCAATCTCCTGCGGCTGCGTCGTTTCATGTGCCGCGGACGCAACCGGTATCAGCGCCTTCAGCCCGAACGCCGCCTGGACTTCGGCAACTCCCGGATTCGACTCGGCCGGCGCCAGCGCCACCGCATAGAGAACGTCCCGCATCAGACGTTCGGCAACGCNTTCAGAACCCTGAAGCAGGCGGCGTATCTGCGTGTCGATCCGGGCCAGCAACTGCCGCGATTCGGCGTCGGGTTCTCCCTGATGCTCGAACAGTGACTCGACAAATGCCAGCGACACCCACCAGAAGGCACGCGTTGTGGGCGACTCCTGGGTTGCCTCGATATTGTCCAGCGCCGTTCGCATATGCTCCAGCGCGACATGCGGCTCGGTCGTGTGTTTCAGCCAGGCGAGCAACCCCTTCTGGAAGCGCGCACGCTCCGACTTGAGCAGGGTGAGCAACTGTTCCGGCGAAAGCGGGGCAACCGGTACCACGCACCGGGGTGGCCTGCGCGTGATGTCCGGATAAAACAGGTCGGTGGGATTGCATGCCTCCATCCCGCGAGCCTTCGCCAGTGCCGCATAGGTGGGCAACAGGCGCAGCGGCTGATTCGGCTCGCCGGCAATCAGATCGTCCAAGTAGCGGCGGATCGCCTCGACGGCGCCCGCCAAAGTGGCGAGAACCCCGGCGGTCGAATGCAGCCGGCCGTCTTCCAGGGCGCCGGTCAAGGCTTCGAGCGACTCGATAACCTGTGTCACGCCGTCGAGCCCAACAATGGACAGTGCACCATGAACCTGGTGGATATGGGTGCGGCAGAACCTCAACTGTGTCGCATCACCGGTCAATTCGTGCTGACCAAGCGCTTCAGCGGCACGCTCAAGTGCCAGATCGATCTCACCCTTGACCCAGGTCAGCGGGCCCAGATCGAATTCGGTTGCCGCATTCATAAGCTCTCGCGAATCTCTCTCAATCGACCTTGAAGCCTGCGACCGAACCCTTCAGTTCGGATGCCAGGGAACTCAGTTCCTCGACAGCCGCCGCTGTACGCTCCGTACCGGCGGTCGTCTGCTCGGTAACGCTCAGGATGCCCTGCATCAATTTAGCGACATCGGTCGCCGACCTCGCCTGGTCCTGGGTCGAAGTCGAGATGTTTTCGATCAGGTCCGAGAGGTTGCGCGACACCTGGCCGATCTCGGTCAGCGCCTGACCGGCGGCATCGGAAAGCTTCGCTCCTTCCACAACGCCCTGTGTCGACTGCTCCATCGCCGATACCGCGTCCTGCGTATCGGTCTGAATGGTCTTGACGATCGCGGCGATCTGCTTGGTCGCCTCGGCCGACCGTTCCGCCAGCCGCTGCACTTCCTCCGCAACGACCGTGAAGCCGCGGCCGGCGTCGCCCGCCGAAGCGGCCTGGATCGCAGCATTCAGGGCCAGAACGTTGGTCTGCTCGGTAATGTCCGAAATCAGTTCGACGATTTCGCCGATTTCCTGCGAGCTTTCACCGAGGCGCTTGATCCGCTTCGAGGTCTCCTGGATCTGGTTGCGGATTTCGTTCATGCCCTTGATCGAGTCCTCAACGGCCTGCGTGCCCTTCTCGGCGGCAGCCAGCGACTGGCGAGCCACGCGGGCTGACTGGGTCGCATTGCCGGAAACCTCGCTCATCGAACGCGCCATCTCCAGAGCCGACTGGCCAGCATCCTGAATTTCACGGGATTGCTTTTCGGCGGCAGTCAGAAGTTGGCTGGAAGTCTGGCGGGCGATCTCCGTCGCCGTCGTCACCCGGTTCGCTGCATCGTTGATGCGCCCGACCAGCAGACGAAGCTCTTCGATGGTGTAGTTGATCGAGTCGGCAATGGCGCCCGTGATGTTCTCGCTCACCGTGGCGTTGGCAGTCAGGTCGCCGTCGGCCAGGTCACCGAGTTCGTTCATCAGCTGCAGGATGGCGTCCTGGTTCTCCCGGTTCGTCCGCTCCGAAACCTGACGCTGCAATTCCGCGTCCTCGGTACGGCGCCGCGTGTCGTCGAGATAGATCTTGGCCAGCAAGGCGAGGACAGCGGTCGCCAGTACGGTGAGAACAATCAGCAGGAAGATGAAGAAGCCGCGCTCGGAAAGTTCCTGCTGATAGGCGGCAGCCAGATCATCGGTCGCCTTCAGCAACTCCTCGCTGCCACGAAAGATGCGGGCACCCGCCTGTTTGGACAGGACCAGCGGCTGCATGTTGCCGAGGATCCCGCCGATTGCGGCCTGATAGGACTTGAAGGCCTTGTCGAGTTCAGCCAGCTTGTCGCGCGTATCCGCGTCGCCACCACCCTTGCTCAGCCCCTGCAAGGTATCGCGAAAGGCATTGGTATCCTTGCCCAGCAGGAAGGCCACTTCCGGGTTGATTTCGTCACCGACCAGCAGCGCCGAGGCATTCTTGGCGATCCGTTGCGTCAGCATGACCAACTGGTTTGCCGCCACGATCTCCCGCGCGCCTGCACCGGTTTGCAACTTCAGGGCGGCAACCTGCTCGGCGAGTTCCAGCATCACCGGGTTTTCGTTGTCGATGGCGGTCACATTCTTGCCCAAGGCCACAAGGTTCGCCTCCTGCCCGATCACTGTCGATGCATCCTTCTCGGTTTCCGCCCAGATCCTGGTCAGCGTCTCGAGCTGCGTCTGCACGGCTGCCGGCGATGGGGGCACGTCGGTACCGACGATCTCGCCGCCCGAAGTCAACTTCTCCAGCAGGCGGCTGAACGTATCCCGTGAATCCTTCAGTTGCGCGAAGGCCACCGGATTGCCCTGCAAGGCCAGGGTCGACGCCTTGGCCAGACGTTGCGAGAGCATGCGCATTTCGCCCGAAGCTGCGACGTAGGCGGTGCCATGCGTCGAACTGCGGTTGTTGAAAACGACCAGAATGGCGATGCCGAGCAGCAGCAGCACGAAAATGCCGCCGAGAGTCTTCATCTGCTTGATGACCGGCTGCTGCGCGAACGATCCCGGCAGCCAGGACAACCCACCACCAGCCGCTGCCGCCGAAGACCCCTTCGCTGCTCTTCTCGACACTTCCGCACCTTCCTTGCCGCCATGAATAAGGTTCTTCAAGCTCACCGCCATGTCTATCCTCCGCTCGGGGTCAGGGGCAATCAAACCCCAATATTCATGAAATCATTATCGGCAAGCAGCTCGCGCACCGAGAGTTTCCGCCAGATGTGACCCTGGCTGTCAGAAAAGCGTGCCGCACCCCAGGCCGGCGCTGCCGAATCCACCGACTCGGCGACAAAGTCTTCGGGCCTTTTCAGACCTAGCATGCGATTGACCAGCAATGCCGCGTTGGCCCCGTACTTGCTGCCGACCAGCAGCAGGCGCGTACTGCTGCTCTGCGGCGTCGGCGCCCCCCGCGAAAGACCGAAAAATCGGCCACCGCGTAGAGGCTCCCGCGGATATTGGCGATACCCGCGAACCATGGTCGTGTCAGTGGAACGGGCGTCAGTTTCAGCGCTTGGACAATCTCGCCGCTGTCCGACAGGTCGACGAGCCAATTCTCTTCGCCAGCCTGCACTCCCAACCAGGAAGACGTGCCGCGGCCGTGCGCGGCACCGCTAAGACGCTCGGAGAGGTATTCCTGGAAATCCCGGAGACTGGTCTTTCGTGCCATCGGTATCAGGGAAGCTCGGCGATCTTCTTGAGCAACTCTTCCGGGTTGACGGGCTTGACGACATAGTCGGCGGCACCCTGACGCAATCCCCAGATCTTGTCGGTTTCCTGCCCCTTGGAAGTACANNCGATGACCGGGATATGCCGCGTTTCCTCGTCGCGCGTCAGCGTGCGGGTTGCCTGGAAGCCGTTCAGTCCCGGCATCACGACATCCATCAGGATCAGGTCCGGCTTCATCGCCTTGGCCTTGGCGATACCTTCTTCGCCATTCTCGGCGGTAGTCACCTGATAGCCAGCCTTGGTCAGAAAGTCCACCGAGAAGAACCTTTCGGTCGGAGAGTCGTCGACGACGAGAATATTTTTGACGGGCATTATTTCTCCATGAACACTAGGAGGTTTCGGAAGCGGACGGCAGGGCGAAGGTGGCAACAGTCTGCAACAGACTGTCCTTGGTGAAAGGCTTGGTCAGGTAGTGATCGGAGCCGACCATGCGGCCCCGCGCACGGTCGAACAATCCATCCTTCGAGGACAGCATGATCACCGGCGTCGCCTTGAAGCGAGCATTCTNTTTGATCAGGGAACAGGTCTGATAGCCGTCGAGACGAGGCATCATGATGTCGCAGAAGATCACTTTGGGCTGATGATCTGCGATCTTGGCCAGCGCGTCGAACCCGTCCTCCGCCAGCACGACCTGACAGCCGGCCTGGACGAGAAATATTTCCGCACTCCGCCGGATCGTATTGCTGTCGTCAATGACCATCACCTTGACGTCGCGCAGTTTAGATAAATCAGCCAATCAAGTCCCCTCGCTCCTCGTCAGGGAGCCATCCCAGCATAGCATCATACTACGCCGGCTTCAAAACTCCACCATCTTAAAATCGAATTTCCACGCCCCGCATTCGGGACAGACCCAGTTCAACGGAACATCCTTTCAGCGGGTTCCCGGCGGAATTCCCTCCTCCGGAATACCCGAAGCCTCATCATAATTGAAACCGCAGATCAGGCACATCCATGTCTTGGTATTTGCTCCGTCGTTCATGTGGTGGCGTTTGATGGCAGCGGGATTCGGATAGAATCCGCACAATCTTACCCAATCGCCGCCCGGCGCACCATGTCCGCGGCACTCCATGATTACCGCATCCTCCACTCCGCCGCTTATTCTGACGTTCGCCGCCAGCGATCCCACCGCCGGCGCCGGCATTCAGGCGGACACCCTGACCCTGGCCAGCCTCGGTTGCCATCCCCTGTCGGCACTGACCGCGGTGACGGTTCAGGACACCGCCGGGGTCAGGAGCGTCCATCCCGTTGCCGCTGACGTTGTTGAGCGCCAAGCGCGAACGCTGCTCGAGGACATGCGAGTGGCAGCCTTCAAGATCGGAGTGCTCGGCAGCGTTGACAATGTTGTCGCCATTGCCGGGATCGTTGCCGACCATCCCGACATTCCGCTCGTCTTCGACCCGGTGCTGACCTCGGGGCGCGGCGACGATCTCGCGGGCGATGCGGTCATTTCGGCGATGCGCGAATTCCTGTTGCCGCTGACGACGGTACTGACTCCGAATGTCCCCGAGGCGTGGCGGCTTGCCGACTTCCAGGCCGACGACGACGAACCCGGGATCGACTTCTGCGGGCAACGCCTGATCGCGATGGGCGTACGATACGTCCTGATCACGGGAACGCATGAAAGCACGCCGGAAGTGATCAATACCCTGCATGGCCGGGACGGTGTGCTTCGCCGGGACTACTGGAAGCGCCTGTCCGGGAGTTATCATGGTTCGGGGTGCACGCTGGCTTCGGCAATCGCCGGCTACCTCGCCGGTGGCGCCGGCATCGAAGATGCGGTGCACGCTGCCCAGGACTACACATGGCGGACACTCGCCAGCGGCTTCCGGCCCGGGAGNGGGCAGTTCATCCCCGACCGCTTTTTCCGGACCCGCAGTTCAGGCGACAACGCCGGCCTGAACGAGACCGAAGGCACTGGGCATGGCCGATAGGTTGCGTGGCCTNNCTACGCCATCACGCCGGAATGCGGCGACGGCGAGCGTCTGCTGGCCGACGTCGAAGCCGCGCTACGCGGCGGTTGCCGGTTCGTGCAGTACCGCGACAAGACCAGTTCCGCCCCCGAGCGCGTGGCGCGCGCCCACGCCCTGCGTCGGCTGACGCTGGACTTCGGAGCCAGGCTGCTGATCAACGACGACATGGCGCTGACCTTCCTGGTCGCCGCCGATGGCATCCACCTTGGCCGCAACGATGGCAACCTGGTGGCGGCCCGCGCCATTCTCGGGCCGGACAGGCTGCTCGGAGCCTCGTGCTACGGCGATTTCGCGCTCGCGCGCAAGGCAGCAGCGGCCGGCGCCGACTACGTGGCATTCGGTGCCGTCTTTCCATCGCTCACCAAGCCGGATGCCGTGTCTGCCGCGGTCGACCTGTTTCCCATGGCCAAAACCACGTTGACCGCGGCAACCTGCGCGATTGGCGGCATCACTCTCGACAAGGCGCCGACCCTGATTGCCGTCGGCGCCGACCTGCTCGCTGTGATCAGCGACCTGTTCAACGCGCCGGACATCACCGCCCGCGCTGCCGCCTACCAACACCTGTTCGAGGAACCGCACGCATGACCTCACGCAACCAGCAATTGTTCGAGCGCGCCCAGCGCCACATTCCCGGCGGCGTCAATTCGCCGGTGCGCGCCTTCCGTTCGGTCGGTGGCACGCCATGCTTCTTCCGGAAGGGCGTCGGCCCGCGCGTCCAGGACGCCGATGGCAAGTGGTACCTCGACTATGTCGGGTCCTGGGGTCCGTTGATCCTCGGCCACGCCCACCCGGAGGTCATTTCCGCCGTGCACGCCGCTGCCGTCGATGGCCTGACCTTCGGTGCGCCGACCGAACGCGAAGTCGAAATCGCCGACCTGCTCTGCGATCTGGTGCCATCGATGGACATGGTCCGTCTCGTTTCCTCCGGCACCGAGGCGACGATGAGCGCCATCCGCCTGGCGCGTGGTTATACCGCGCGCGACGTGCTGATCAAGTTCGAGGGCTGTTACCACGGCCATTCCGACAGCCTGCTGGTCAAGGCCGGTTCCGGCGCGCTGACCTTCGGCAACCCGTCGTCCGGCGGCGTTCCCGCCGATCTCGCGCAGCACACCATGGTCCTCGCCTACAATGATCCGCAACAACTGGCCGACGCCTTTGCCCGTCATGGCGACCGGATCGCCGCCGTCATCGTCGAGCCGGTCGTCGGCAACATGAACTTGATCGTGCCGACCGCCGAGTTCCTCTCAGCCATGCGCGAACTGACCGCGCAACACGGCGCGCTGTTGATCTTCGATGAGGTGATGACCGGCTTCCGCGTTGGCCTGACCAGTGCCCAAGGCCTCTATGAGATCACTCCCGACCTGTCCACCTTCGGCAAGGTGGTCGGCGGCGGCATGCCTCTGGGCGCCTTCGGCGGCCGGCGCGAGATCATGGAACAGATCGCCCCGCTGGGTCCCGTCTATCAGGCCGGCACGCTGTCGGGGAACCCGGTGGCCGTCGCCGCCGGCCTCGCCACCCTGAAGCTGATCCAGGAAAGTGGCTTCTACGAGGCGTTGACCGCGAAAACCACGGCGCTGTGCGACGGTCTGGCCGCGGCCGCGCGCCGGCACGGCATTGCCTTCGTCGCGCAGAATGTCGGCGGCATGTTCGGCCTTTACTTTGCCGAGCACTGCCCGGCGACCTACGACGCGGTGCTGGCCTGCGACAGGGAAACCTTCAACCGTTTCTTCCACGCCATGCTCGACGCCGGCCACTACTTCGCGCCATCCGCGTTCGAAGCCGGGTTCGTCTCGGCGGCGCATTCGGATGCCGACATCGCGGCGACCATCGCCGCCGCCGACGACTTCTTCGCCAGCCGCAACTGAGCGCAGGCGGCACCCGGAGCGCGTTGCTGATCACCGGCAGCGCCAGCCAGCAACCGCTGCCCCGGCGCGCGCTGATCCGCGCCCGGCTGCCGGCGCCTCCGTGGCGGCGCTTACCGGGTCGCTGGTCAGGCGCTGCTGCCGACGACCGCTCGCGGGCGCTTGGGTTGACGTTTCTCGAAATGGCGCAGGCCGAAGAACATGCTGGTTCCGACCAGCATCAGGAAGGCCGTGAATAGCGCATAGGCGACCCCCTGCCAGCCGGCCCAATCCGCCATCACCGAAAATTCCGACATGCCGCCCATCCCCGCCAGGACATTGATCGGCATGAAAACGACGCTGAGTACCGTCAGCCGTTCGATCTTCTTGTTCGCGTTGATGTTGATCGCACTGTCCGTGGCATCCATCAGGAAGTTGATCTTGTTGAACAGGAAGGCCGTGTGCCCGTCGAGCGATTCGATGTCTCGGAGGATCTCGCGCACATCCGAAAGCTGAGCCTCCGACAGCAGCTTCCCGCGCATCAGGAAGGACAGGGCACGCCGGGTGTCCAGCACGCTGCGGCGCGTGCGGCCGTTGATGTCCTCGGCCTCGGCGACGCCGGCCAGAATCTGCGACGCTTCGACGTCGGTAATCGCTGACCGCAGCACCTGCGTGCCGACTTGCTCCAGTTCGCCGTNGACGCCCTCGAGCGCGTTCGCCGAGTACTCCACATCGGCACCGTAGAGGTCGAGCAGGACGTCCGTCCCGGACTTCACGTAACCCGGTTGACTGCGCGCACGCAGCCGCTGCAGGCGGAAGACCGGAAGCTCCTCGCTGCGCACCGAGAACAGGATGTCGTCGTGCAGGATGAAGCCGACCGCCACGTTGCGTGACCCCTCGTCGAGATCGAGGAGGAAGTCGGAGCGCATGTGGACATGGCCGTCGTCATCGACGTAGTAACGCGCGCTGGATTCGAGGTCGGTCAGGCCTTCCGGGTCCGGGATGTCCANCCCATAATGTTTGCCGACCCAGTTGCGCACGCGCGCCGTCGGCGCGACCAGATCGACCCAGATCGGCTTGATGTCGGCGAGCACGGCCGGTCGGTCGACGGTAATCTGGCGCAGCCGGCCATTGTGCAGTTCGAAGGCATTGACCATGACCTTGCTGCTGGTGTGCTGGCCGTCGCCGATAAGTTCTTCGGCAACGTCCTCAGCCAGCAGGTCGAGAATGCCGTCCAGGCGATCCTCGGCAATTTCCTTCCAGGCCATCGCGCGATCGTCTTCCGGCAAGGCGCCGAGGATGACGGCGATTGCCACGGTGGGCAGGGTGGCAAGAAACGTCTTCAGGCGAAACTTGTGCTCGCGCTGAAGGTTCGTCAGCAATTCCTGCTGCGGCCCCTCCTGGTTCTTGGCTTCTTCCTCGTAGATACGAATCCTGGCCAGCAGGTCGTGGACTTGGGCGAGATCGCCTTTGACTTCGTTGGCACTGGCGTCGGCTTCGGTAAGGTCTTCCTTGGCGTCGGTTTGCTGGGCTTCCTGGTTCATGATGGAAATGTTCCTTGTAGTGGATCGGGCAATCGCTTTAGTGCGCTGGCGATTGCGGTTGAAATCGGTAGCCGACGCCGGTTTCAGTGAGGATGTGGCGCGGACGGGCCGGATCGGCCTCCAGTTTATGCCGGAGGCGCGCTACATAGATCCGGAGGTAGTGGTTGTTCTCGCGGTTCCCCGGGCCCCAGACCTTGTCGATCAGGAATGCCTGCGTCAGCACTCGGCCGGGGTTGGTCAACATCTGGACGAGCAATCTGTATTCCTGCGGTGTCAGATGAATATCTGCTCCGGCACGCCGGACTACATGGCGGGCAAGGTCCGCCTCGACATCGCCGAAGGCATGCAGGGCGCCGGCGTCACCGCACATCTGGCTCCGCCGCAGCATGGCCCGGACGCGGGCGCGCAGTTCGCCGATGCCGAACGGCTTGGTCAGGTAATCGTCGGCGCCGGCGTCGAGGGCCGCGATCTTGTCGGACTCGTCGCTGCGCGCCGAGAGAATGAGGACGGGAACGGCCGACCATACGCGCAGCTCGCGGATGAAGTCGACGCCGTCGCGGTCCGGAAGCCCGAGGTCGAGGATCACCAGGTCCGGACGCTCGCGCGCTGCCAGGTCGAGACCCTGGGCGACCGACCCGGCCTCGCTCGCCCGGCACGATTCGTCGCGTAGGGCGCTGCAGACGAAGCGCCGGATCTGCGGCTCGTCCTCGACGACCAGGGTGAGAGGCGATTGCGCATTCATGGCTCATCCTCGCTCACCACTGCCGGCGGCGTCAGGCGCGGCAGCGTGAACCGCACGCAGGCGCCGCCGACGCAGTTCTCGGCCCAAATGCTTCCGCCGTGCGCCTCGACGATCGCCTTGCAGATGGCGAGCCCGAGTCCCGCGCCGGGAATGCTTGACTCGTTCGTTCCGCGCACGAAGAGGCCGAACATCGACTCGATGCGCCCCGCCGGGAACTCGGAACCATCGTTGCATACCGAAACCTCGAGATATGCGGACGCCAGCCGCGCCGCCAGCGAGATGCGCGCACCCGGCCGCGCATACTTGAAGGCATTGTCGAGTAGATTGCAGAGGACCCGCTCGATCAGCACGGCGTCGAAGAAGATCAGCGGCAGGTCGGGCGCAAGGTCGATGATGACGTGCCGATCGGGGCCGACGTTCTCGGCCAGTCGCAGACTGCTGCCAACGACATCCTCGAACGGTTGCCACTCGCGGCGCAGCGGTGCGCTGTTGCTTTTCAGCCGTGCCATGTAGAGCAGGTCGGACAGTAGCTTATGCATCGCCTGCGCCTGGTCGCGGATGACGCCGGCCGTCTCGGCAGCGTCGGCTGGGAGTGTCCCACGCCCTTCAGCAAGAGTATCGGCAAGGCCGACGAGGGTGGTCAGAGGGGTGCGCAGGTCGTGCGAAAGCGACGAGAGCACGGCGCTTCGCAAGCGTTCGTCGGCGACCAAGAGCTCTGCTCTCTGCGCGGCCTCGGCGTAGTGAATGCGCTCGAGCGCAAGCGCCGCGAGCGACGCCAGGGCCTCGACCGCCCTGTGCTGCGTGTCGGCAAGCCCGGTGCGGTCGTCCAGTGGGGTCACCGCAAGCACACCGCGAACCTTCGTCCCGGCGCGCAAGGGAAAGCTGGCGATACCTGTCAGATGATGCCCTTCGGCGCGGTCAGCGAGGCGGTCGTCGTCGGCGACGACAAGGTTTCCGCTCAGCCCGCGATCGCTCAGGTAGTGCCGCGCTGCTTCGAGAACCTCAGTGCCGTCACGGGCGCCGGCCATGTCCCTCGCCACTTCATAAAGCTGCCGGGTCTCGCGCTCGCGCGCCTGCGCATCGTCGGCCTTCGCAGCGGCCCGCGACACGAGCTGAGCCGTCACCAGGCCAACGGCGAGCATGATCGCTAAGGTCAGGACATGTTCGGTATCGCCGAGGAAGAGGAGGTGATGCGGCGTGTCGAAGTAGTAGTCGAAGAGCGCGACGCTCAGAAACGAGGCGACGACCGCGGGTCCGCGCCCGAGCAAGGTGGCGACGACAAACACCGCGAGCAGGAAAAGCATCACGATGTCGGGAAGATCGAGGCGATCGCGCAAGGGCAGCGCGACGGCCGCCGTCAGCCAGCAGACCGCGACGGCCGCCAGGTAATCGGCGACGCGGCGGGTCGATGCGAAGGGCGTCGCGAAAGCGAAGGACATGGAATCCGGCCAGGAGTGTCGGGCGGCCGCCAGTTTCCCACTCTCCGCATAAATTAGGTGTATACGTTGCCGGAAATGATCACCCGATGCCCTGCAAGCGCAGTGACTCTGACGCGCTTCGCCCTTGCTGCAAACGCCTTCGGCGCCGCGGTGTGCCGCGGTCAGGGAACCTCGGCCGCCGGCATGCGCGCGAGAATGATCGCGGTCTTGCGCCCCAGGCCGGGCGCGTTGCGGTTGCGGTCGTAATAGCGCGGGTTGGGCACCATCCCTGCCAGCCTTGCCGCCTGTTCCGGGCCCAACTGACCAGCGCCGATGCCGTAGTAGTGGCGCGCCGCTGCTTCGGCGCCGAATACGCCGTTGCCCCACTCGATGACGTTCAGATAGACCTCGAAGATTCGCCGCTTGCTCCACAGGTTTTCGAGCATCAGCGTGATGATGGCCTCCTCGGCCTTGCGCAAATAGGACCTGGTCGGTGTCAGGAACAGGTTCTTCGCCAGCTGCTGGCTGATGGTCGAACCGCCGGCGACCGTGCGCCCGCGCTTCTGGTTCTTTTCCATGGCTTTCTGGATGCCCTCCCAGTCGAAGCCTTCATGATCGACGAATCGGGCATCTTCCGAGGCGATGATGGCGCGCTTGAGATGCGGGGAAATCCGCTCGTAGGCGACCCACTGCTTCTTCAGCTGGGCGTCGGGATTCTTCTCGCGCAGCTCGCCAAGGCGGATTTCCATGAAGCGCGTCGTTCCCGGATCCACCCACTTCCACAGCAGCACCCAGCCGAGCAGCCACAACTGCCAGGCGAGAAAGAGGCCGACCAGGCCGAGCAATCCCCATTTGAGCCAACGGCCCAACTGCCTCATGCCGCCTGTTGTTCGCGCATCGCCGCAAGTACCGGCACGCTGTCAGGCCGCACTCCGCGCCAGACGAAAAAGGACTCGGCCGCCTGCTCGACCAGCATGCCGAGGCCATCGGCCCGGCGCTGAGCACCGTGCTCGCGGGCCAGCGCGAGAAACGGCGTCTCGCCCTTGCCGTACATCATGTCGTAGGCGAGGCTGCCGGAAGCGAAGATGCCGGCCGGCAAGGGCAGCGTCGCGCCGGAGAGGCTGGCCGAGGTGGCGTTGATGACGACATCGAATGTGCGGCCGGCGGTTTTGGCAAAACCTCCGGCGTCGACCGCGGCAATGTCCGAAAACCGCCGGGCCAGCGCTTCCGCCTTGTCCGCAGTGCGATTGGCGATGAACAGGCGGGCCGGCCGCCGCTCGAGAAGCGGCGCGATGACGCCGCGCGCCGCGCCACCGGCCCCGAGCAGCAGGACGCGCCGGCCGGCCAGCGGAAACGCCAGATTGACCTCTATGTCGCGCACCATGCCGGCGCCGTCGGTGTTGTCGCCAATGATCTCGCTGCCGACAAAGGCGAGCGTGTTGACCGCTCCCGCCTGCTCCGCGCGCGCGCTGCGGCGGGTGCACAGCGCGAACGCCTCTTCCTTGAAGGGGAGCGTGACATTCGCCCCTTNGCCGCCGCCGGCAACGAAGTCGCCAACCGCCGCGGCGAATCCGGCGAGCGGGGCGAGAATCGCTTCGTAGCTCAGGTCCTGATGGCACTGCGCCGCAAACCGCGCATGAATGGCGGGCGACCGCGAATGGGCAACCGGATTCCCGAAAACGCAATAGCGATCGGTCACTTCGCCGAGACCTGATCGCCCTGGGTGAAATACCAGGTCCGGGTGATCTCGAGAATGTCGGTGTCGCGCCGTATCTCGGGCGGGAACGGGGCATAGGGCGACGCCATCTGGACGATCCGCTTCGCCGCATCGTCGAGTACCTTGTACCCGGAGGAACGGTTGATGTCCACGCGATTGAGGCTGCCGTCATGGTTGATCGAGGCGGTCAGCACCAGCGAACCGTAGAGCTTGCCACGCGCGGCTTCCGGGTAGTTCAGGGTGCCGATGCGCTCGACCTTGCGCCGCCAGTCCTCGATGTACTGGGCAAAGCGGTATTCCTCCGTGCGCGCCCCGATGAACTTCTTGCGCGGTCGCTTGTTGTACTCGTCGACGCTCTTGTTGATTTCGCCTTCGAGGCGCGCCATCGCCCGCGCCGATTCGGCGAGATCGAGGCCGCTGACGCTGGTCACCGGCGTCGGCTGCTCCGCGGCATTGCGGGCGGCGACAACGGCGCGCGCCGTCTTGGCCTCGGTCAGCATCTTCTGCTGGGCGACCTCGAGTTCGCGATACCGGCGCTGCATGCGCTCGATTTCGCTTCCGGTGGTCTGCTGCGGGGTCGGTGGCAAGGGTGTCTTGAGCCTGCGGTTCTCGTCGGTATTGCCGCCGCCGTCGAGATTGGCCTGGGCCAGCGCCTGCGGATCGGTAGGCTTTTTGGCCGACTTGGCATTGACCAGGACGACGTCGAGCGCTTTCTCGCGCATCGCCTTCGAGGCATCCGGAAAGCTGAAATGCAGGGTCAGCAGCAGCGCGTGTATCGCAAGCGAAATGCCGATCGCCAATGCCAACCTGCGGTTGCCAGGCACCAGGGGCTGCCATGCCAGCGTCGCTGCGCTCACTGAACCTCCTCCTCCGCAATCGTCTCGACCATGACATCGTCGATGACTTCGACATATCGGCAACTGACCTCCGGACCGAGCAGATCGATGGCGTCGACCGCCAGGCGAACCCGTCTGCCGGGACCGAAGTCGGCGGGCAGCGACGGCACGCGCAACAGCAAGGGCAGATGGTCGAGCTTGACCTGCTGCTCGCGGCGCACGGTCGCGGCAATCTCACCGACACCGGTCTGTTGCAGCCAGCGTAGGCACCAGTAACGCTCCATCAGGCGCTGGAAGTCGGCATACGCGGTATAGGTAGTCTCGAAATCGCGCATCGCGCCGAACAATTCCGCCGATTTCTGGGCAAACGGCGGTGTTTCGCCCTTCAGGCAGGCAATCAGTTGCCACTGATTGACGAGATCGCAATAGCGGCGCAGCGGCGACGTCATCCAGGCGTATTGCGGGACGCCAAGTCCCTCGTGCGGCAGCGGCGAGGTGGTCATGCGCACCTTGCCCTGGGTCTGCGCGCGGTACAGGCAGGCGATGTTCCTGTCGGCGAGAAGACCGCCCCAGGTCGAATTGGCGACAATCATCAGTTCGGCAACCAGCTTGTCGAGCGGGCTGCCGCGCTTGCGTTCGCTGATCTCGACGGAACACCCGTCCGGATCGGCCAGGTCGCCGGCGATGGCGAAGTTGTAGTCGTTGATGCCCTGCGTCGCCGACGGCTTGCCGCGCCGCCCTTCGCAGGCATTGGCGAAGTACCAGAGATGGAGCAGTTCGTCGCTGAAACGGAACTCGGGGAGTCCGCTGACCACGGTTTCGGCATTGAAAAGCGGCTCGATCTCGTGATGCCGCAGGTTGGCGGCGATGTGCACCATCTCCAGCCGGGATTCCTCGGAAATCACCTCGAAAGCGTCGTTCACCGTGAGATACAGCGAAACCGCCGGGCAATCGACGCCCCCGGCCAGTGTGTAGCTCTCGACCACGGCATCGGGCAGCATGGTGATCTTGTTGCCGGGCATNNGGACCGTGGACAGGCGGGCGCGCGCCACGCCGTCCAGCGGCGATCCATGCTCGATCGCCAGCCCGGGGGCGGCGATGTGGATACCAATGCGCGAACCGATTCCGGGCAGCCAGACGACCGAGAGCGCGTCGTCGATCTCGGTGGTATTGGCGTCGTCGATCGAAAAGGCGGGCACCTCGGCGCGCGGCAGATCGTCGGGCAGTTTCGGCGCGGCGAGCGCGGGAAAGGCCGTGCCTTTCGGGAACTGTTCGTGCAGGAAACGACGGTAGTGGAGGTGGTACGCCGATTTGATCGCGCCGCACTTGAACAGGAGTTGCGCCGGGGTCAGTCCGGTCTCGCCGCACGCGGCTTCGAAAGCCTTGGTTTCCGGCTTGTTGCGGTCGGGCGCATGCAGCAGCGCGTCCGTCAGGGTGGCGATTTCCGGCGGCAGGCGAAAGGCCTTGAGCTCGCTTATCCAGCCCTCGACAGCGAGCGCTTGCTGACGTTTCTTTTCAAGACTGGCCAGAGCAGCTGCGAGAATGTCGGCAGGGGCCTTGCGGAAACGACCCTTGCCCTTGCGATGGAAATAGACGGGCGCGGCATGCACGGCCAGCAGCACCGCCGTCGCCTCGACCGGAGCCGGCTCGTGTCCGTAGTAATCACGGGCAAAATCAAGAAACGAAAACTCGCCATCGCTCACGCACTCCCACAGGAAATCCGGTTCGATCTCTTCGGCGAGCGGTGCCGCCTGTTCCAGCAAGGCCGAGGACGAAGGCTTCTCGAAACGCAGCAATACGGTTGCTGCCTTGATCTTGCTGCGCTTGCCGGAGGGCATCTCGACCTGCAACGAACTGTCGTTGTCGGCCATGATGCTCCCCGCCTTGAACCCGCCATCTTCCTCGAACAATACATTCATCGGTGGATTATAACCCAGCGAATTCAAGGATTTGCGGCATGAATTCGGCAAAGCGGGTGAAGCTGTGGTCGCCGCCGGGCAGCACCGTCTGGCGGCAGCCGACGTAAAACTCGGCAGCCTGGCGCCAGTCGAGGACCTCGTCGCCGGATTCGGTGAGCAGCCAGTAGCGGGCGGGGGTGGGCTTCCTGACCTGCGCGGCGAGTTGTGCCGCATGCGCCGCCGTGAAGGTGAAGCGTTCCCCGGTGTGGAAATTGGCATGCTCGCCGATGAATTTGCCGGCATCCAGGCAGTGGACCGCAGCCGGATTGACCAGTACCGCGTTCAGCCCATGCATTTCCGCCAGATGGTTGGCGTAATGCCCGCCCAGCGAACTGCCGACCAGCGTCACCGGGCCTTCGGCTCGCTCGATCAGGCGGCCGGCGGTGGCCACCGCCACGTTCGGCACCGGCGACAGCGGCGGGCAAGCGAAGCGGTCACCCAGGCCGCGCGCGTTCATGTACTCCGCCAGCAGCCGCGCCTTCGGCGACGCCGGCGACGAGCAGAAGCCGTGCAGGAAGACGATCAGTGGGCGGTCCACTCGACCCAGCCGAAATGCGCGGTCGCCAGCACGACGATGCCGAAGACGATGCGGTACCACGCGAACGGAACGAAATCGTGGGTCGAGATGAAACGCAGCAGCCAGCGCACGCAGAGGAAGGCGGAAACGAAGGCCGAAACGAACCCGACCGCCCACATCCCGATGTCGTCGGCGTTGAGCAGCGCGCGCTCCTTGTACAACTGGTACACTGTCGCCGCGCCCAGCGTCGGGATGGCGAGGAAGAACGAGAACTCGGTAGCCGCCTTGCGCGACAGGCCGAAAAGCAGGCCGCCGATGATCGTCGCGCCCGATCGCGAGGTGCCAGGAATTAGCGCGAAGGCCTGCGCAATGCCCATTTTCAGCGCGTCGACCGTGCTCATCTCGTCGACGCTCTCGACACGAATCCTGTGTTCGCGCCGCTCCGCCCAGAGGATGACGAAAGCGCCGACAATGAAGGTCGTCGCCACCGCGATCGGGTTGAACAGGCTGGCCTTGATTGTCTTCCCGAAGGCCAGCCCGAGGATGGCCAGCGGCAGGAAGGCGATGAACAGGTTGAGGATGAACTTCTGCGCCGCCTTGTCGCTGAAGGCGCCGCGCGCCACGCCCAGCAGACGCTCGCGATACTCCCAGACCACGGCCAGAATGGCACCCGACTGGATGACGATCTCGAACAGCTTGCCGCGATCGTCGTTGAAATCGAGCAGATCGCCAACGAGAATCAGGTGGCCGGTCGACGAGATCGGCAGGAATTCGGTCAGGCCCTCGACGATACCGAGAATGAGAGCTTTTAGCAAAAGGATCGGGTCCATGGGGTGGTGTCCTTGATGGGAGGCCGCATTCTACTATCCCGGCCGGGTCAGCGCCTCAAGTTCGGCAAGCCATCGTAGCGCCTGCTCGGCCGATTCCCCGCACATTTCGGCCGAGGGCCGCAGACCTGAACAGCACGCCGGGCGTTCCGGGCGGCCGAAGACGGCGCAGCGGAGGTCGGCGGTCAGGTGCCGGCAAGCCACCCCGGCCGGCTTGGCCAGCGAAGTGACGGAGGGCGCGATGCAACAGGCGCCGCAGCGGGGACGACACTCCATCGCCGGCGGCCGCTCAACGCTCAGGATCGGGCCGCAGGCGCCGATCGAAGAAGAAGGGCCGCTCGACCGCGAGCCGGACGTCGGCAAAACGCCGATGCAGCGGGTTCACGACCAGGTTGCGCGCTTCCGGAACGATCGCCGACGGGACGATCAGCCCGAGCGCCCGCCCGGAGCGCAGGAAGTCCGTACCGAATTCGCTGGAAACCCGGTCGGGCGGTGTCGCCTCCCAGCCGGGCAGTTCGCCGGGGTGAGNCGATTCATAGAGCGCGGCCTCATCCGGCAGGGTCAGAGAGACGAGTTGCAGATCCGCCGGCAGGATGACCCCGGTATGGACAAGTTTTTCCATGGCGCAGATTTCCACGCTCAGGCCGGCATAGATCACCGGGGTCCCGCGCGCATGCCAGCGCCCACCTTCCGCCAGTCCGCCGGCGCCGCTCCGGTCGAGGGCATACCGCGCCTTGGCGATGCGCCAGGCGCGCATCAGGCGGCGGCGCCGTAGGCAATCGCATTCAATACCCGCGAAACTTCACGGCAGCCAACTTCGGTGTCGAGCAGCGAGAGCGGCGTCTCGTTGCCGAGGCCGAGATTGCCGGTCTGCAGCCATGCACTGGCGAGTTCCGCATCGCCGAAGGTGTCCTCGGCCAGCCTTTCGATGGCGCCGAGGCGAATCAGGCGTTCGGTCATCAGCGGGTCGAGAGTTTCGTCCCTGGCCAGTTTGCGCTTCGCCGTCGACGAGGAGAGGCCGATCAGGTGATAGACCCGCTCGCGCGGCACGCGCAGGGCTTCGGCCATGCCGATCAGGTTGCTGGCCGGCGCTCCCTTGCGAATTTCGCTGATCTGCGTCTGGGGCGGGCTGTCCAGAAGACTGTCGCGGTAAAGCAACCAGGCGCCGGCGGCGCCNNCGCGGGAACGATCGACGCCGGCATTCGCGCGGCCGCGACCGCATACTCCGCCTGCGCCTGTTCGACCCGCAGCGACGCCGGGTTGGCAGGNAGCGAATGTTTGCGGCTTGCCGGCTTGCGCCCGGCCCAAGGGTGCTTTTGCCATGATCAGTCTCCTTGATAGATCATTTGGCCTTTCATTATAGCCCACATGATCCATTGCATCCACACCGGGCACACCCCGCAACGCTCGCCGCACGCAGCGTCTGGCCAGCGGGCGGCCGCGCAAGGAGATCACGCAACCAACTCAATCTCGACGACAAGTCCGCCGGATTCGCCGTTTTTGCCCGAATTCGACCGTTGACCGCAGCAATCACCCGCACGACAATTGAGCTGTCGGCGCGCGCTTAAAAGTACCCAGCGTTGCGCGTTGAATTTTACCCAGGGGCTTTAGCTGCCTGTCATGGTGGCAGCTGACGTCGAGTGTAGCGCAATTCTGAGGGTGGTTTCTCCTGTGGAATGGTTTGAAGTGGCGAGGGGAAGCCGCGCAGGGCGTAGCCCGGAGCGGATTTCCCTCGCCGTCGCGACTCAGAACGGTTCAGCCGCCGTCAGCTTGCCCTGCTTGCTCTGCTCCCGTGCCTGGATGCGCGACCTCGCCGTTGCCGTGCTGTGGCGAAAGCGGTAGGACTCGTTGCCGGTCTCGACGATATGGCAGTGGTGGGTCAGACGGTCGAGCATCGCCGTCGTCATCTTGGCGTCGTTAAAGACGTACGCCCACTCCCCGAAGGTCAGGTTCGTCGTGATCATCACACTGGTGTGCTCGTAGAGCTTCGAGAGCAGGTGGAACAGCAAGGCGCCGCCGGAAGGACTGAACCTCAAACTCAAGATTTACCAACTCAACACACCGGATACGCCATCTTTCCTCTATGCCCATGTACCGGCACATGGGCCAATAAACCGGATGTCCACCGTATGAAAACAACTAAGAGCCGGATAGCCGGGCGTGGCTGCAGAGGACGATTTGGGCGGCAATTTCATCCTTCGGTCGCCGGTGGTAACCACTTTCCAGGCACAACCGACCGCCCCAAAACCCGCATCAATACAGGAAGTGACCTCGCGCACGCTCGCGAGGCAAATCCGCGAAGCCCCGCCAGTACTGGCGCTGCGGGCAGACGTGAAAAAGCCCGAAACGATTTCGGGCTTTTGAATTTGGTGGCCAATCGCGGAATCGAACCACGGACACGCGGATTTTCAATCCGCTGCTCTACCAACTGAGCTAATTGGCCACGGGAGCGCGAATTATAGCGAATGTGTCCAGCCAGCCGCAATAAGGGCTGTCAAAATTTGGGGCCGTTAGAGACGTGAAGTCAGGGCCCGATCGGCGGCGATTGCCGGTAGAGCTCGGAGAAGTCATCAGGAATCGGCAACGGTGGCGGTGGCGGCTGCCAGGAATGGAATACCACGCGGGCAATGGTTCCCTGGCCCGAGGGATTCGGACGCAGCCGGGCGACGGCATCGTGCTGCATGGCAATTTCTCGTACGATGGCCAGCCCCAGCCCGCTGCCATCGCCCGGTGCATTGTCGACCCGGAAGAAGCGCTCGAACGCCATCTCGGCCTGCTCCTCGGTAATGCCGACGCCGTCGTCCTCCACCTCGAGAACCGTCATGCTCCCAGTCGCCAAGACCCGGCAGGTGACGTGACCGCCTTCCGGGGTATAGCGCAATGCGTTGTCGATGAGATTCTTCGCCAGCTCCTGCAACAGGACAGGGTTGCCGCTGACCATCGCCGCATCCTGCGCCTCGAAGCCAAGGTCGATCCGCTTTTCGAACGCGATGGTGACCCACTCCCCGACAACCTGCTGCATCAGGCGCGCGAGATCCAGCGGCACATGGCTCTGCTGCGCGGTCTCGCGGCCTTCGGTCCGGGCCAGTGTCAGCAACTGGTTGACAAGGCGCGCGGCGCGGTCGACCCCGACGGCTATCTGACGCAGGGAATGGCGCTGGGCAGCTGGATCCGCCTCGCGGATGGCAAACTGGGCCTGCGTCTTGAGCCCGGTGAGCGGTGTGCGCAACTGGTGGGCAGCATCGGCAACGAAGCGCTGCTGCACATCGACGTTGTGCTTCATGCGCACCAGCATTTCGTTGAAGGCTTCGACCAGCGGCTCGAGCTCGTCGGGAACGCGATGCGTAGCAATCGGTGAGAGATCTGCCGCAGCGCGCGCTTCTATCGTCTTGCGGAGGCGGTTCAGCGGACGCAGGCCCCGCGACAGTCCGAACCACACCAGCATGACCGCGAGCGGTATGATGACGAACTGCGGAAGGATGACACTGGCGACGATCTTGTTGGTCAGCTGCGTGCGCTTCTCCATCGTCTCGCCGACCTCGACCAGGACCCAGCGGTCACGCGGCATGCGCCCGTCAGCGACATAGGAGTAAGCGACCCGGACGTCCTGCCCCTTGAGTTCCAGGTCCCTAAAGTAAACTTCCCCGGGCAGCGCCGCCGGGTCGGCTCCTGCATCGGGCGGCGGCAGTTCGCCGTCACCCGCCAGCAGCTTGCCATCGCGGGTGAGAACGTGAAAGTACACNNTGTCGGTCTCGTCCGCTCGCAGAACCGCTCGCGTCGAGGCGGGCAGATTCAGCACCGGCGCGCCGTCTATCAGCTTCACCTGACGGGCGATGGCATTCACGTGCTCGCGCAGAGCCTGGTCATAGGGAAAATCGGCTACATTGCTGGCGAAGTAGTGGGTGAAGGCGATGCTCAGCGGCCAGACAAAGAGGAGTGGCGCCAGCATCCAGTCGAGAATCTCGCCAAAAAGCGAGCGCTCGCTCTCAGAATTTGGCCGGTTATTCGGGCTGGGGGCGCTCAAGGCAGTAGCCCAGCCCGCGCACGGTCGCTATCTTGACCCCGCCCGCCTCAAGCTTCTTGCGCAGACGGTGAACATAGACCTCGATGGCGTTGTGACTGACTTCCTCACCCCAGCCACACAGTTTGTCGACCAGTTGATCCTTGCTGACGAGGCGGCCCATGCGCGTCAGAAGAACCTCGAGGAGACCTATTTCCCGCGCTGAGAGATCGACGGTCTGCCCGTCGATCTGCGCCACCCGGCCAATCTGGTCATAAACCAGCGAACCGCACTGAATGGTTGGCGCCGTGCCCGCCGAGCGCCGACACAGCGCGCGCACCCGCGCCTCGAGCTCGGCCAGGTCGAACGGCTTCACCATGTAGTCGTCGGCACCGAGATCAAGTCCCCTGACGCGGTCGCCGGTGCCGTCGAGCGCGGTCAGGATCAGCACCGGCAGCGAGGAGTTACGCGCCCGCAGACGCTTCAGGACCTCCAGTCCGGGCAGCCTGGGCAACCCGAGGTCGAGGATCAGCAGGTCATAGGCCGCGGTCAGCAGCGCAGCATCCGCATCGACCCCGCTGGGCGCCCAGTCCACCGCACAGCCAGCCTGACGGAGCGACCGCGAAAGACCATCGGCGATGATCGCGTCGTCTTCAGCAATGAGAATTCGCATTTGAGGCTAAACGTCCATACCAGCGTAAGAATTCTGTAAGGCACGCGCCCTATTCTACGCCTGCTGTTCTCCTTTTATGGTCTTTGGAGCCCGTGGCTTCTGCCGCGACTCAGGGGTTAGCCCGATCCTGCACTGGGCGCCCCCTACCATTTTTCCCGCAAAACCCGGCCAGTTTAACAAAAACGTGGCGTCGTGAACGGCGCGAGGCGCGGACAGGTCCGTGAATGGAAGGCAGCCTGTTGCGCCCCTGGCTGCGCCGGAGTGGCCCTCCTGCTCCATGCGGATGCGGTCGACGGCGGAAAATGCCCAAAAAGTTGAATCGGGCAGCAGGCGGGGTCGCTCCGCCGTCCTCCGACACCACCGGACATACGGATCACGTATCCGGCGATTTCTGCCTTCCCGTTTCCGGGTTGAGCTTACGTCCCAAGGACTCTTCGCCCATTTGCCTATAGACGTTGCCACCGCCCCTTGCCGGGTGTGTAGAGGACTTTCACCTCCCGGTCATTCCTCCGCCACCACAGCGGAGCAAACAGCGCCAGTCAAGGCGCTACGCGCCGTGCCCGGTGCACCGAAAAAGCCCGGGGCGTGACCCGGGCTTTCTGTCGAGACTGCGTTGCTGCTTAGTGGCCGGAAGCGCCGGCGGCGCCGAGACCGGTTTCCGAGCGCAACTTCTGCGCCGGGAAGAGGGCGCGCTCCTTCTGGGCCTGAGCCGAATTGTCCAGAATGGACACCAGCCAGATGGTGAAGAAGGCAGCACTCATCGAGAAGATGGCAGCCGAATTGTACGGGAACCAGGCAGATCCCTTCGGGTTCTTGAGCACCGCTTCCCAGACACTGGCCGAGCCGATGGTCAGGACCACCGCCAGGATCAGGCCGACGGTACCGCCGACGACCACGCCCCGCGTCGTGCAGTTCTTCCACAGTACCGACATGAACAGGACCGGGAAGTTGCCCGAGCAGGCGATGACGAAGGCCAGCATGACCATGTAGGCGACGTTTTCCTTCTCGAAGGCAATGCCGAGTACCACCGCCAGGATGCCGAGGCCAACCGTGGTGATCTTGGACACGCGCAGTTCGGTCGCCGAATCGACGTTGCCGTGACGCCAGACGGAAGCGTAAAGGTCATGCGACACCGCGGAAGCACCCGACAGCGTCAGGCCGGCGACGACGGCGAGGATGGTGGCGAAGGCCACGGCCGAGATGAAGCCGAGGAAGAGGTCGCCGCCAACGGCCTTCGACAGATGCACGGCCGCCATGTTGCCGCCGCCCTTCAGGCCATCCCACACCGGCTTGCCATCGGCACCGATCGCCTGCACGCCATCAACCATCTTCGGGACAAAGAAGGCGGCCGGATCGGCAATCAGGTTGACGATGGCGCCGAAGCCGATGATGAAGGTCAGGATGTAGAAGTAACCGATCCAGGTGGTCGCCCAGGCAACCGACTTGCGCGCTTCCTTGGCATTGGGTACGGTGAAGAAGCGCATCAGGATGTGCGGCAGGCCGGCGGTGCCGAACATCAGCGCCATGCCGACGGAGATGGCCGACACGGGATCCTTGATCAGGGCGCCGGGCGCCATGATGGCGTCCTTCTTCGAGTGCACCTCGACCGCCTTGGTGAACAGCGCTTCCGGCGAGAAGCCGAACTGCAGCAACACGGCCACCGCCATGAAGGTCGCGCCACCGAGCAGCATGCAGGCCTTGATGATCTGCACCCAGGTCGTCGCGGTCATCCCGCCGAACAGCACATACATCATCATGATCGTGCCAACGAGGATTTCCGCGTACAGGTAATCCATGCCGAAAAGGATCTTGATGAGCTGCCCGGCACCGACCATCTGCGCGATCATGTAGAAGGCCACGACCACCAGCGTCGAGATCGCCGCGAACGTCCGCACCGGCGTCTGGGCAAAGCGGTAGGATGCGACGTCGGCAAAGGTGAACTTGCCCAGGTTGCGCAGGCGCTCGGCCATCAGGAAGGTGATGACGGGCCAGCCGACCAGCCAGCCGATCGAGAAGATCAGGCCGTCGAAGCCGTTGGCGAAGACGAGGCCGGAAATCCCGAGGAAGGACGCCGCCGACATGTAGTCGCCGGCGATCGCCAGGCCGTTCTGGAAGCCGGTTATGCCGCCGCCGGCGGTATAGAAGTCGGCCGCGGTCTTGGTCTTCGAAGCCGCCCACTTGGTGATCCACAGGGTGGCGAAGACGAAGATGCCGAACATGACGATGGCCGTCCAGTTGGTGGCCTGCTTCTGTGCCTGGCCGAGGTCGGCGCCGGCGGCGAGAGCACCGCCGGCGACCGCCAGCGCCGCAAGGGCTGCGAGGGTATGTTTCATTTTCATGTTATTTCTGTGCCTCCTCGATTAGAGCGGCGTTGGTCTCGTCGAACTCGCTGTTGGCGCGACGAACGTAGATCCAGGTCAGGATGATGGTGAACACGATGACACCGACGCCCAGGGGAACGCCGATGCTGGTGGTCATGCCCGCCCCCAGCTTGGTGCCCAGCCAGGGACCCTGGAAGGCGACCAGCAGGATGAAGCCGTAATACGCGGCTGCACTGATGATGGTCATGATGATGGAATATCTGCTGCGCCGCGAGCAGAACTCGTGGAATTTCGGATTCGCATCGATCCGAGCCAGTACGTCTTGCATTGATTTGCTCCTCAGATAATGGTTATGGAGGCATTGCTGCGGAGCGTAATGTAGGTTGGGCTACTTACAACCAACTTACAGAGCGTTACAAAGCGTCATGGTGAATGGCGGCCTGAAATTGGGTGCTTTTTCGGGGTCGACCGCGGAAAGCAAGAAGCCCCGCCAGGGCGGGGCCTCTTGCACGCGGCGAAGGCCGGACGGGGCTTTACATGCCCATGTCGCCCATGCCGCCCATGCCGCCCATGCCGCCCATCGGAGGCATCGCCGGCTTGTCCTCGGCCAGCTCGGCAACCATGCACTCGGTGGTCAGCATCAGGCCGGCAACCGAAGCGGCGTTCTGCAGCGCGGTGCGGGTGACCTTGGTCGGATCGAGCACGCCCATCTCGACCATGTCGCCGTAGTCGCCGCTGGTGGCGTTGTAGCCGTAGTTGCCCTTGCCACGCTGCACCTTGTCGACGACGACCGACGGCTCGTCACCGGCATTGGCGACGATTTCGCGCAGCGGTTGCTCGAGGGCACGGAGGACGATCTTGATGCCGGCATCCTGGTCGTGGTTGTCGCCCTTGAGCTTGCCGACGGCGGCACGGGCGCGGATCAGCGCGACACCGCCGCCAGCGACGATGCCTTCCTCGACCGCGGCGCGGGTGGCGTGCAGCGCATCCTCGACGCGCGCCTTCTTTTCCTTCATTTCGACTTCGGTGGCGGCACCAACCTTGATGACGGCAACGCCGCCGGCCAGCTTGGCGACACGCTCCTGCAGCTTCTCCTTGTCGTAATCCGAGGTGGCTTCCTCGATCTGGATGCGGATCTGCTTGACACGGGCTTCGATGGCGCTGGCGTCGCCGGCACCGTCGATGATCGTGGTGTTTTCCTTGGCGACTTCAATGCGCTTGGCCTGGCCCAGATCCTTGAGGACAGCCTTTTCCAGCGACAGACCGGTTTCCTCGGAGATCACGGTACCGCCGGTCAGGATGGCGATGTCCTCGAGCATGGCCTTGCGCCGGTCGCCGAAGCCCGGGGCCTTGACGGCGACCGTCTTCAGGATGCCGCGGATGTTGTTGACAACCAGGGTCGCCAGCGCTTCGCCATCGACGTCTTCGGCGATGATCAGCAGCGGGCGGCCCGCCTTGGCAACCTGCTCGAGAATCGGCAGCAGGTCGCGGATGTTGGAGATCTTTTTGTCGAAGAGCAGGACGTAGGGGTTTTCCATCAGCGCCTGCTGCTTGTCGCCGTTGTTGATGAAGTATGGGGACAGGTAGCCGCGATCGAACTGCATGCCTTCGACGACGTCGAGTTCATTGGCCAGGGACTTGCCGTCCTCGACGGTGATGACGCCTTCCTTGCCGACCTTCTCCATGGCGCGGGCGATGATGTCGCCGATGTCGGCATCGGAGTTGGCCGAAATGGAGCCGACCTGGGCGATTTCCTTCGAGGTCGTGCACGGCTTGGAAAATGCCTGGAGTTCGGCGACGGTGGCGATGACCGCGCGATCGATGCCGCGCTTGAGATCCATCGGGTTCATGCCGGCGGCAACGTACTTCATGCCTTCGCGGACGATCGCCTGGGCCAGGACGGTGGCGGTGGTGGTGCCGTCACCGGCGATGTCGGAGGTCTTGGAAGCCACTTCCTTGACCATCTGGGCGCCCATGTTGGCGAACTTGTCCTTCAGTTCGATTTCCTTGGCGACCGAAACGCCGTCCTTGGTCACCGTCGGGGCGCCGTAGGAACGCTCGAGGACGACGTTGCGGCCCTTCGGGCCGAGGGTGATCTTGACCGCGTCGGCCAGGATGTTGATGCCCTCGATCATGCGGGCGCGGGCGGAATCACCGAATTTGACTTCTTTGCAGCCATTGAATTCTCCTAGTTTGAACAGGGTTGGGGACGGACGGCGCTCAGGCGACCAGAACGCCCATGATGTCGTCTTCACGCATGACCAGGACTTCCTCGCCATCGACCTTGACCGCCTGGCCGGCGTATTTGCCGAACAGAACGCGGTCGCCAACCTTTACGTCGGGGGCATTCAGCTTGCCGCTGTCGTCGCGCTTGCCGGGGCCGACCGCCAGAACCTCGCCCTGATCCGGCTTCTCGCCGGCAGAATCGGGAATGACAATTCCGGAGGCAGTGGTGCGCTCGGCTTCGACGCGCTTGACGATCACACGGTCGTGCAACGGACGGATATTCATGGAAATGACTCCTTGTAGTTCAGAAAATGGGAATTGGCCGGGTCAGGCCCGGGAGCGGGCAAGGCAATTATTAGCACTCGTCTCCGTTGAGTGCTAATAATAGGGGCAGAGCATCGGGATTTCAAGTCTGCCTTGCAAAGATTGTCGCTTCCACCAATCACAACCCGGACTCGCGGCTCCGAAAGAGCGCGGAGCAGGCCGTCCCGCCGGCGCTGCAAGGCTGCGCGGACCAACACCCCGGTGGCGCGCCCGATTGACGGCAGCGTCAGCGAACAGCGACACTGACACCTTCGCTTCTCAGTCCCAGCCGCCATGACCACCGCCTCACCTCAACATGACCTGATCGTTTTCGGCGCGACGAGCTTTGTCGGGAAGATACTGGCCCGGGAACTGCTGGAGCAGTTCGGCACGCACGGCAATCTCGATTGGGCGGCCGCCGGTCGCTCGCTCCCCAGGCTCGAGGAACTGCGCGCTTCGCTCGGTCCGCAAGCGGCGAGACTGCCGCTCGTCGTCGCCGATGCCGGCGACGAGGCGACGCTGCGCCAGATGTGCCTCGGAACCCGGGCCGTGGTGTCGACCGTCGGCCCGTACGCGCTGTATGGCGAAACCCTGGTCAAGGTTTGCGCCGAGACCGGGACGGACTACTGCGACCTGACCGGGGAAGCGCAGTGGATCCGGCGCATGCTGAGCCGGCACGAGGAAAAGGCGCGCCGGTCCGGGGCGCGCATCGTGCACTGTTGCGGCTTCGATTCGATCCCCTCCGACCTCGGCGTGCTGTTCCTGCAACGCGAGTCGGTCCGGCGCTTCGGCCAGCCATGCCCGCGCGTCAAGATGCGGGTCAAGGCCCTGCGCGGCGGCGTCTCGGGTGGCACCGTCGCCAGCATCATGAATATCGTNCAGGAGGCTGCCGCCAATCCGCAACTGCGCAGGGAACTCGCCAATCCCTACTCGCTTTGCCCGGAAGGCTACGCGCCGCCGGTCCGCCAGCCGGACGTCCGGTTCGCCGAATACGACGGCGATTTCGAGGCCTGGGTGGCGCCGTTCATCATGAGCGCGATCAACACCCGCATCGTGCAGCGCAGCAACGCCCTGACCAGGCAGGCCTACGGCGCCGGGTTCCGCTACGACGAGGCGATGCTGGCCGGGCGCGGCCTGCGGGGCCGGTTGACTGCCCTCGGGATTGCCGCCGGAATTGCCGGCTTCATGGCCGCCGGTGCCATCGGCCCGGCGCGCCGGGCCCTGGAGCGCTTCGTGCTGCCGGCGCCGGGGTCGGGCCCGAGCCCGGAGGCACAGCAGCAAGGCTGCTACGACCTCCGTTTCCTCGGCCATACCGACGATGACCGCAGCATCATGGTCAGGGTCACCGGCGACCGCGACGCCGGTTACGGGTCGACGGCGAAGATGCTCGCGCAGGCCGCGGCATTCCTCGCGCTCGACTTGCCCAAGGCGGAAAGACCCGGCGGCTTCTGGACGCCGGCGACCCTCTTCGGCGACCGCCTGATCGAACGTCTGGAAAGGCATGCCGGGATCGCCTTCACGGTGCTTGACGGCGGAAGCTGAATCGTCTCGCCGTGGCGCCGCATCAGGCGAGTACTCAGCACTTCCCGGACGGGTTGCAGACTTCCGGACGCCCGCCGCAACAGTCATCGGTCAGGAAGCCGATCAGCGTGTTAATCCTGCCCATATCGGCCTGACAGCGCACGTAACGGCCTTCCTGCGTTGTCGTGACAAGACCGGCGTGGCTCAAGGTCTTCAGATGGAACGACAGCGTCGGCGCCGGCAACGCGAGTTGTTCGCCGATCAGGCCGACGGTAAGGCCTTGAGGCGCGCTTTGGATGAGGAGCCGGACAATGGCGAGACGGCTGTCTTGCGCCAGCGCGGCCAGCGCAGTGACGGCATCAGTGTTGTTCATGTTTCCAAAGATACCGAAATATCGGCGTGCCTGCAAAGGATCTGGATTCCAGGCAGGTGCTCCCGGTGTTTCGGCGAACCGAGCAAAAAGGGATGACAGCATTCCCCGCCACCGCCGAACCTCGGGGTTTACATATTTCCAGAATTCTAGCAATATGAAACCGTTCGTCGGGCAAGTCGCCGGCGTTGTTCAGGGAATCAGGCTCGCCGGGCAGCCGGTCGAGCGCCACTCACCGGATGGAGGAACGAGAAATGGCAGTCAGAGTCGGCATCAACGGTTTCGGTCGGATGGGCAGATTGGCGCTACGCGCCGGTTGGGACTGCCCGGACATCGAGTTCGTGCATATCAACGAAGCAGGCGGCCCGGTGGAGTCCGCCGCGCATCTGCTCGAATTCGACTCGGTGCATGGCCGCTGGCGGCACGAAGTGGGGACGAGCGACGGGCGCCTGCTGGTCGACGGGAAGGCGATCGGCTACAGTTCCTCCAGGGATGTGTCCCAGAACACATGGCGCGATGCCGGAGTGGACATCGTTCTCGAAGCCAGCGGCAAGTGGAGGACCGTCGAGGAACTGTCGCCCTACCTGGCGGCTGGGGTGAAGAAGGTGATCGTCGCCGCACCGGTCAAGGGCGGCGACACGTTGAACATCGTCATGGGAGTGAACGACCACCTCTACGATGCTGCCCGGCATGACATCGTGACTGCGGCATCGTGCACGACCAACTGCCTGGCGCCGGTGGTCAAGGTGGTCCATGAGGCGATCGGCATCACGCACGGCCAGATCACGACCATCCACAGTTCGACCAACACCCAGAGCGTGCACGACCAGATGCACAAGGACCTGCGGCGCGCGCGCGCGAGCCTGTCGCTGGTGCCGACGACGACCGGCTCGGCGACCGCGATCGCGCTGATCTTCCCGGAGCTGAAAGGCAAGCTCGACGGCCACGCGGTACGCGTGCCGCTGCTCAACGCGTCGCTTACCGATTGCGTCTTCGAGATGCGGCGTCCGACCACGGTCGACGAGATCAATGGCCTGCTCAAGGCGGCCGCCGAGGGGCCGCTCAAGGGAATCCTCGGTTACGAGGAGCGGCCGCTGGTGTCGATCGACTACTCCGGGGATCCGCGCTCGGCCATCGTTGACGCCGCCCACACCCTGCTGACCGACGGCACGCTGGTCAAGATCTACGCCTGGTACGACAACGAGTGGGGCTACGTGAACCGTTACGTCGGACTCGCGCGCAAGGTCGCCGCGTCCCTCTAGTGCGGCGCCCCGAAATGCTGCATTTTTCGCCGTCGACCGCAACTGGCGGCCGACGGCCCGCCGGACCAAGGCATCCCGATGGAGGAAGTTCATGAGTGAGGCATCGCCAGCAGGCGACCGTTCCCCGCGGGCCGGCCTGCGCAACTACATCCTGGTTACCGCAGCCTACTGGTCCGATACCGTCACCGACGGCGCCACCCGCATGCTGGTGCTGTTCTACTTCTACAACCTCGGCTACACGCCGCTGGCAGTGGCTTCACTGTTCATCTTCTACGAAGTCTTCG
The DNA here is from genome assembly GCA_013693915.1 of Dechloromonas sp. Classification (GTDB taxonomy): domain Bacteria; phylum Pseudomonadota; class Gammaproteobacteria; order Burkholderiales; family Rhodocyclaceae; genus Azonexus. Next base: position 3,749,103 of record CP059264.1, read on the forward strand.
GCATCATCACCAACCTCTTCGGCGGCTACATCGGCGCCCGCTTCGGGCTCAAGACCACGCTCTTCATCGGCCTCGGCACCCAGCTCCTGGCGCTGTCGATGCTCGCCTTCGCGCCGCAGGGCTGGCTTGTCGTCGCCTGGGTCATGGTCTCGCAGGCCTTGAGCGGCATCGCCAAGGACATGACGAAGATGAGTTCGAAGAGCGCGGTGAAGCTGATCGTTCCCGAAAATGCCTCGGCGACGCTCTACCGCTGGGTGGCGATCCTCACCGGATCGAAGAATGCCCTCAAGGGCGTCGGTTTCTTCCTCGGCGGCCTGCTGTTGACCGTGCTCGACTTTCAAACGGCGCTCAAGCTGCTCGTCGCCCTCGTCGGCGGCACCCTGATCCTCGCGGCGGGCCTGATGCGCGGCGGCCTCGGGCAAGCCAACAAGAAGGCCAAGTTCGGCCAGATGTTCTCGCGCAACGGCGCGGTCAACAAGCTCGCGGCGGCGCGCATCTTCCTCTTCGGCGCGCGCGACGTCTGGTTCGTCGTCGGCCTTCCGGTCTTCCTTTCGAGCGTGCTCGGCTGGACCTTCTGGCAGTCGGGCGGCTTCCTCGCCGTCTGGGTCATCGGCTACGGCATCGTCCAGGCAGCAACGCCGGGCCTGCTGCGCAGCCGCGTCGAGGGACGGCACGAACCCGACGGCCGGACGGCGACCATCCTCGCCTTCGTCCTCGCCGCGCTACCTGCCGGCATTGCCCTGGCACTTGGCGCCGGAATTGCGCCGAACATCGTCGTCGTCGCCGGACTGATCGTCTTCGGGGTCGTCTTTGCCCTGAATTCGGCGGTGCATTCCTACCTGATCCTGGCCTACACCGACAGCGACAAGGTGGCGATGAACGTCGGCTTCTACTACATGGCGAACGCCGCCGGCCGTCTTGCCGGCACCGTTCTCTCGGGCGCGCTCTATCAGTGGGGCGTGGCAAGCGGTCCGAGCAACGGCCTGATCGCCTGCCTCTGGGCGTCCACGGTCTTCGTCCTGATCACCGGCCTGCTGTCGCTCCTCTTGCCGCGCAGCCTCGGCCCGCGCACCAGGCCGATCAAGCTCGACGACATGGGCGACTAGGCTGGCTCGCGCGGGCCGGCCTCGGGCAGGCCTGACAGGTAATCCTGATGCACGTCAAGGCTCAGCGCCTTCGGCCGCAGGGCCTTGACTGCCGCTCTGGCCTCGTCCTTCGAGCGGCCGCGTTCGATCAGTATCTGCGCAGCCATCAGTCCCGTGCGGCCGGAACCGCCCTTGCAATGAATCGCGATCCTGCCACCGGTATCGAGCAACTGGTGAACCGCCGACCGTTGCGCCTCCCAGGCGGCGGCAAAATCGGCCCCGGGCGGATGATCGTCCCCGATCGGGAGATGAAACCACTGCAGGCCTGCCGCCGCACAGAGCTCCCNCAGGTTCGCCACCGCGTTGCTCGCCATTTCGTCTTCCGGCATCAGGGTGATCACCGCGCCGGCGCCGACCGCCTTCAACTGCACCAGGGCGACTCCTGGTGGCACGCCCTTGGTTCCCGGGCAGGGCGTCAGGATCAGCCNCCCGCCCTCCCGGTCGAGAGGCAGCAGATCGGCTGGATGTGTGTTCATGGTCTTGTCCGTCATGAGTTGTGAATGCTCCTTGCCGCGATCGCAACAACACGAACCGACCCCGTCGCTGCGGGTGGGTTCGCTCCGATTCTAACCGACCTTGGCAGGGAGCGGGATGCAGGCTTGACCCCGGAGGGGGCGCGGAGTAAAGATTGCATGCGCGCAGCGATGCCCGACAGACATCCTTACAGCATGACCGTGGAGCACCGGCGCCGACGGCGTTGCGATCCGCCGCGACGGCGATGAACAAGATCGACCGCCACCTCTGGCAGCGCTTCTGGCTTCTTGCCTCGCCGTACTGGCGCTCGGACGACAAACTGAAAGCCTGGGGCCTGCTGGCGCTGCTGGTGGTCCTGCTGCTGGCACAGACGCGGTTCGCGGTGCGCTTCATCGAGCAGACGGGAGAGTTTACGTCGGCGCTCGCTGCGCGCAATGAAGAACGGTTCTGGGACGCGATCCAGCTCTACCTGATGCTGCTGATCGCAGCGGTTCCCGTCTATGCCCTTTACTATTTTGTCCGCGACCAGCTTGGCATCCACTGGCGGCGCTGGCTGACCAACCGCTTTCTCGACAGCTATTTCAGCCACCGGCATTTCTACGAGCTGAACGGAGATTCCGCCATCGACAACCCCGACCAGCGCGTTGCCGAGGACATCGCCACCTTCACCCAGCGCTCGCTGTATTTCCTGCTGGTCATCGTCGCTTCCGTCCTGCAACTGGTCGCCTTCAGCAGCGTCCTCTGGTCGATTTCCCGCGAGCTTGTTCACTTCCTCGTGGTTTACGCCAGCGCCGGCACGCTGATGGTGGTGTTCGTCTTCGGTCAGAAGCTCATGGGCCTGAATTTCAACCAGTTGCGCCGCGAAGCGGATTTCCGCTTCAGCCTCGTGCGGGTCCGCGAGAATGCCGAATCGATCGCCTTCTATCGCGGCGAGGCCCAGGAGCTGAAACAGGTGCAGCGCCGCTTCGCCAGGGCTTTCGACAACTTCAACCGGCTCATCCGCAATCAGTTCGCGCTCAATCTCTTCCAGCATGCGTATAGCCTGCTGACCCTCGTCATTCCCAGCGCCATCGTCGCCTCGCGCGTGCTCTCNGGGGAACTGGAAGTGGGGCGCGCCGTCCAGGCGGCCGGCGCCTTCGCGGCGGTACTCAGCGCCATCTCGCTGATCGTCGAGAATTTCGAAGGCCTCAGCCGCTTCGCGGCCGGCGTCGATCGCCTCGACACCCTCGCCAAGGTCCTTCCCGGAGAGTCCGGCAGTCGGGCGCAAGGGAAGAGCACCATCGAGTCAGCGGATGGCCCCGACATCTCCCTCGCCAGCGTCACCCTGTACACTCCGGCCTACGACCGCGTCCTGGTCAAGGACCTTTCGGTCACCGTCAAGCCCGGCGAAGGATTGATGATCGTCGGCGAAAGCGGCAGTGGCAAGAGCTCGCTGCTGCGCGCAATCGCCGGCCTGTGGCGCTCGGGCAGCGGCACCATCTGTCGCCCGCGCGACGACGACATCCTGTTCCTGCCGCAGCAGCCCTACATGCTGCTGGGCACCCTGCGCAGCCAGTTGTTGTATCCGAACCAGGATCCCTCGGTCGCCGACGAGGAACTGCTGGACCTGCTGGCAAGGGTCAACCTTCCGGACCTCGCCACCAGGTTCGGCGGCCTCGACGTCGAAATGGACTGGCACAAGGTTCTCTCGGTCGGCGAGCAGCAACGCCTCGCCTTCGCGCGCCTGCTGCTTGCCAGGCCGTTGTTCGCGATCCTCGACGAGGCGACCAGCGCACTGGACAGCGCCAACGAGGCCAGCCTCTACCGGCAACTGGCGGAAACGCGGACGACGCTGATCAGCGTCGCCCACCGCTCGACCATCCTCAAGTACCACAAACAGGTGCTGGAACTCACCGGCGACAGCGACTGGCGCTCCCATCCGGCGGAGAGCTTTCGCTTCAGCAAGTAGGCCGCATGCGTCGTCCGTCTTTCGTGCAGGAGTCCGTCCGCACTGCGCGACAATCTGCTAACGCATTGATCTCGTTGATCAAGGTTTGCGAGAACCAGATCTCGGGAAGCCCGTGCTTCCGAAAGGGCTAGAAAAGTCGGGCATGATCTGTCGCTCTGCCCGCCCATTTCGGGCGTATGATCCTGATTGTTTTCTTTCACCCTTTCGCCCCTGTGTGTCCAGGCCGACTGGACGATGGAGCAGGCGATGAATTTTGTGATGACGGGTGATGCGAACGTGCCGGACGAGGTGCGTTACCAGACATCCGAACATACATTCCGCGCTGGCGGGACGTCCCAATGATCCGCGCGTTTGTTTTTCGCGGACTGGCATTCGTTGGCCTCTGGTGGATTCTCGCCGAGGGGCGCCTCGACGGCTGGCTGCTCGGTGGCCCTGCCGTGGTCGCGGCAACCTGGGCGAGCATCAAGCTGTCGCCAGCGGTGCCGATGCCCATTCGCCTTGCCGGAGTGTTCGGCTTTCTGGGCTTTTTCTTCTGGAACTCCATCCTTGGCGGGATCCAGGTGGCGGGCATGGCCTTGCGCGGGCGTGCCGCCTTGCAACCCGCCATGATCGAATTGCCGGTGAGTTTGCCATCCGCAAGCGCACGCGTCCTGCTGATCAATGCGCTGGGCCTGATGCCGGGCACGCTGGGTGTCGACATGGACGACTCCAGCTTGCGCTTGCATGTGCTGGACGAACGCCTGCCGGTCATCGCCGACGCGCGGGCGCTGGAACTGGTCATCGCGCGACTGTTCGGGAGCGGCGCATGAGCCTGCTTTCTCATGTCGTCGCACTTTTCCTGCTGGCCAACCTGGCGGTTGCGTTGTTCGCTGCCGCGCGCGGGCAGACGCCGGCCGACCGCATGCTGATGGCTCTGCTGTTCGGCACCACCGGCACCGCCGTGCTGGTACTGCTGGCAGCAGCCGGGGTGGCACGCCGCTGATCGACGTTGCGCTTGTGCTGGCCTTGCTGGCCGCAATTGGCGGCATCGCCTTCGCCAAGCGCGCTTGGCATGTCGAGGGGAATGACCGTGATTGAGTGGCTGAGCATGGGCCTGCTGATGATCGGCGCGTTCTTCTTTTCGCAGGCACGGTGGGCCTGCTGCGTTTTCCCGATGTTTATAGCCGCCTGCACGCGCTGGCGAAGGCGGACAACCTGGGTCTTGGCTGCGTCCTGCTCGCGCTCGCGCTCCAGGCCGAGTCGCTCGCGGTAGCGCTGAAACTGTTGCTGATCTGGCCACTGGTGCTGGCGGCGAGCGCCGGCGTGGGCTTCGCCATCGCCCGCCGCGCCCATGCTCTCGGCATTGCGCCGTGGAAGAAGGGGATGGCCGATGATGTTCGCCTTCGATCTGCTGCTCGCCCTGGCGCTGCTGTTGAGCGGCTTGCGCACGCTGACGACACCCCGACTGGACAGGGGAATTGTCCTCTTCATCGCTTTCGGTCTGTTGCTGGCCCTGGCCTGGGCGCGGTTGTCGGGGCCCGACATCGGGCTTGCCGAAGCCGCCATCGGTGCGGGGTTGGCGGGTGCCTTGCTGCTCGATGCCTATGGTGTGTTGCAACGTTCGAAGGATCTGCATTCGAAGGGGTTGCCTTCAAGCGCCTGATCGTGATCGCCCTTGGAACGGCATTTACCATCGTCTTGAGCGAGGCGCTGCTCGATCCCCTTCCCGCCGCGATCGACCTGCGCGTGCCGGTCGCGGCGCATTTGGAAGAGAGCGGTGTCAGCCACCCGGTTACCGCCGTCCTGCTCAACTATCGCGGCTACGACACGCTGCTCGAAATCGCCGTGCTGCTTCTGGCCCTGCTGGCGATCCTGGCGGTGGTCGGCGAGACGCGCATCGCATCTCCCAGCAGGGCCCACCCAGTGCTGCAAGCACTGGCGCGGTTGGCCACGCCGTCGATCATCGTCATGGCGGTCTATCTGCTTTGGGCGGGCGCGTTCCGCCCCGGCGGCGCCTTCCAGGCCGCTGCGCTGCTCGCGGCGGCCGCCGTGCTGCTGCATCTGGTTGGTCTGTTGCCGGGATGGAGCACGCCCCGGCTGAGGCTGCGCCTCGGTCTCGTTGCCGGCTTCGCGGTGTTTCTGACGGTCGCGGCCGCATTGCTGAGGCAAGGTGCACTGCTCAAATACCCACCAGAGGCGGCGGGAGGTCTGATCCTGCTCATCGAGAGCGCGCTGACGCTCTCGCTGGCGCTGATCCTCGCCGGGCTGTTCCTCATTCTTTCGCGCGACGAGGACGCGTCATGACCGGCGGACTGTTGTTCGCGTTGACCGGCGTCGTCCTGTTCGCGCTGGGCGTGGCTGGCGTGGTGCTTATCGACAACCTGCTACGCCGCATCCTCGCCTTCAACCTGATGGGCAGCGGCGCTTTCCTCGTGCTGGTCGGGCTGGCCCAGCGCGACGGCGTTCCCGACCCGGTGCCGCAGGCGATGGTGCTGACCGGCATCGTGGTCGCCGTTGCCGCCACGGCGCTGGCATTGGCGCTGGCAAGGAGACTCCATGCGTTGACCGGGCGTCTCGAACTGCCAGAGGATGCCGATGATTGATCCCTTGGTCTGGCTGATCCTGCTGCCGCTTTGCTGGGCGACGCTGGCCTTCGTGCTCGGGCCGGGGCGCGGCGCCTGGACGGCGATCGGCGGACTGGCAGCACAACTCTGGCTGGCCTTCGTTCTGGCAGATAGAGTCGGTGCTGGCGGTAAGGCGCTGCATGCGGTCGGCGGCTGNGGGGCGCCGCTAGGCATCGATCTCGCGGCCGACGGGCTGTCGACCGCGATGCTCCTGCTCACGCAGTGCGTCGCGCTGCCGCTGGCGATCTACGCCCGCAGCTATTTCAAGGCGGACGACCCGGCCGGCACCTGGTTCTGGCCACTGACGGGCCTCCTGATCGCCGGGCTCAACGCCCTGTTCGTCTCCGCCGACCTGTTCAATATCTACGTCACCCTTGAATTGGCAGGGCTGGCCGCTGTGGCCCTGGTCGCGGCCGGTGGCGGCGCACACCAGGTGGCCGCTGCCTTGCGCTATCTGTTCGCCACACTGGTCGGATCGGGCGCCTACCTGCTCGGTGTCGCCCTCATCTACGGCGCCTACGGCACGGTATCGATCGCCACGCTGCTGCCCCTGGTGACGACGGATGCGCCGCGTCTGGTCTGGATCGCGGGAATTCTGATGGTGGCCGGGCTGATGCTCAAGACGGCGCTGTTTCCCTTCCACTTCTGGCTCCCGCCGGCCCATGGCGGCGCGCCGGCCCCGGTCTCCGCGCTGCTCTCGGCGCTGGTGGTAAAGGCATCTTTCTACCTGATCCTGCGGCTCTGGCTGGGGCCTCTGCAGGCCCTGCTGCCGGTCTTTGCCTGGGGGATGGCGCTCTTGGGCGCGGCGGCGATTTTCTGGGGATCGTGGCGGGCAATCCGGGCCGTCAAGCTGAAGCGCCTGGTCGCCTATTCCACGGTGGCTCAGTTGGGCTACCTGTTCCTGATCTTTCCGCTGCTGACCGGCCCCGGCGCGCTGCAGGCCGGCGTGATGCAGGCATTTGCCCATGGGCTGGCCAAGGCGGGGATGTTCGCAGCCGCCGGCGTGTTGATCAAGGCAACCGGGCAGGATTCGGTAGCGGGCCTGGCCGGTACCGTCGAGCGTTTGCCGGTAACCCTACTCGCCTTTGGCCTCTCCGGCGTGACGTTGATGGGCCTGCCGCCCTCATCGGGCTTCCTCGCCAAATGGCAGATCATCGAGGCGGCGCTGGCTCAGGGCTACTGGATCATCGCCGTTGTGGCGCTGGCCGGCGGGCTGCTGGCCGCGGTGTATCTATTCCGCGTCCTGCGCCAGGCGTTTCTGCTGGCGCCGACGCCCCAGCCCGCCGCCGTCGTGCCGCGCGCGCTGGAATGGGGCGCCTTCGCGCTGGCCGCCGCGAGCGTGCTGCTCGGCCTGCGCGGCGTCGAACTAATGCGCCTGGTTGGCGTGACATGACCATGGAATTTTGATCATGAACATCCTTTTCTTCGTTCTCGGCCTGGCCAGTCTGGTCTTGGGTGCAGAGTTGTTGGTGCGCGGGGCGTCGCGGCTTTCCCTTTCCTTGGGCATATCGCCGCTGGTGGTCGGGCTTACCGTCGTTGCCTTCGGTACCAGCGCGCCCGAACTGGCGGTGTCGGTGCAATCGGCGATGACGGACCGGGCTGACATCGCCCTGGGTAATGTCATCGGCAGCAACATCATGAACGTCCTGTTCATCCTCGGCGCGTCGGCGCTGATCGTGCCGCTGGTCGTCGCCAATCAGATCATCCGCCAGGAAGTGCCGATCATGGTGGGATTCTCGCTGCTCCTGCTGGGCCTGGCCTACGACGGCAGCATCTCGCGCCTGGACGGATTGCTGCTGACGGTGCTGCTGCTCGTCTATACGGTGGTCATCGTTCGTCAGAGCAAACGCCTGCTCGCTGCCGCAGCCCCCAGCAGTGCCCCGGAGGTCGATGCCGGCAAGTCCCGGGACGATCACTGGACGATGCAACTGCTGCTGGTCGGCGCCGGCCTTTGCCTGCTCGTGCTCGGCGCGCACTGGTTGGTCGAGGCTGCTGTCGCCTTCGCGCGCCATTTCGGCATCAGCGAATTGGTGATCGGACTCACCATCGTCGCCATAGGAACCTCGCTGCCCGAAGTGGCGACCTCGCTCATGGCGGCAACACGCGGCGAACGCGATATCGCCGTCGGCAATGTCGTCGGCAGCAACATCTTCAATATCGCCGGCGTGCTGGGCGTTGCAGGCCTGACGGCGCCTGCGGGCATTCCGGTGCATGCCTCGATCCTGGCGTTCGATCTGCCGGTGATGATCGCCGTGGCGCTGGCCTGCCTGCCGATCTTCTTTACCGGGAACCTCATCGCCCGTTGGGAAGGCGCGCTGTTCCTCGGCCTGTATGTGGCCTACCTTGCCTACCTCGTTCTCGCCGCTCAGAAGCACGATGCCCTGACGGCGTATGGAGGATTGTTGGCCGGCTTCGTCGTGCCGATCGTCGTGGTGACGCTTCTGGCCGTCAGTTGGCGCGAGTGGCGCGCCCGTGCATCCGCCCGCAGGCAGGAGGACAGCGATTGAGCATGACGGAGCTGCTCCCGCTGGCGGTGCTTTGTTCCTCGCTGCTACCAGGCCTGGTGATTTTCGCACTGCCCGAATCCTGGCATGCGACGCGTACCATGCTCAACCTGTTTGGCGCCATTGCCAAACTCGGGCTGGTTTTCCTCCTGCTGGCCGGCGTCCATGCCGGAGAGAGCTTCGGCGTCCGTTTCGAGGTTCTGCCCGGTCTCGATCTTGCCTTCAAGGCCGATGCGCTGGGTCTCTTGTTCATTACCCTCTCGGCCATCCTCTGGCTATTGACCACGCTCTATGCCATCGGCTATCTCGAAGATGCGCCGCACCGCAGCCGCTTCTTCGGCTTCTTCAGCCTGTGCGTCACGGCCACCATGGGGATCGCCATGGCGGCCAACCTGTTCACCTTCTTCGTTTTCTACGAACTACTGACCCTCTCGACCTTCCCGCTGGTCGTGCATCGTGGCACCGACAAGGCGATGAAAGGCGGTACGGTNCACCTCGCCTATACCTTGCTCGGCGGCACTGCCCTGTTGGCCGGCATCGCCTGGCTACAGCATCTGCTCGGGCACACGGAATTCGCCCACGGTGGTACCGCCGCGCTGGTCGGTGCGGAATACGCGGGGCAGTTGCGGATCATCTTCCTGCTGCTGATCGCCGGTGTCGGCGTCAAGGCGGCACTGGTTCCGCTGCACGGCTGGTTGCCACAAGCGATGGTGGCACCGGCGCCGGTATCGGCCCTGCTGCACGCGGTGGCGGTGGTGAAAGCCGGTGCCTTCGGCATCGTGCGCATCGTCCACGAGGTGTATGGCGTCGAGTTCGCGCAGTCTCTGAACCTGCTCCTGCCCTTGGCCATCGTTGCCTCCGTCACCATCGTCTGGGGCAGCTTCCGCGCGCTGTTCCAGGATGACCTGAAGAAGCGGCTGGCCTTCTCCACGGTGAGCCAGGTGTCCTACATCGCACTCGGCGTCGCGTTGTTCGGCCCCATCGGCACGATCGGTGGCGTGGTACATCTGGTGCATCAGGGCATCATGAAGATCACGCTGTTTTTCTGCGCCGGCAACTATGCCGAGACGCTGGGCATCCACAAGGTGAGCGAGATGGACGGAGCAGGGCGGCGCATGCCGTTCACCACGTTGGCGTTCTCCATCGGCGCACTCGGCATGATGGGCGCGCCGCTCACCGCCGGTGCGGTCAGCAAGGCCTGGCTCATTGATGGCGCCACGGCCGCCGGCATGAACTGGGCGATCTGGGTGCTGTGGACATCGAGCCTGCTCAACGCCGCCTACTTCCTGCCGATTCTCTGGCGCGCATGGTTCCGGCCGGCGCCGATGGCCTGGCCGGAAGAACACATTTCGAAGAACGGCTGGCGCGAGACAGCCTGGTTGCTGTTGCTGCCTCCGTTGTTCACGGCACTGGCGACATTGGCCGCAGCGGTGTTTGCCGATGCCGCCATCTCGCCACTGGCCTGGGCGCGCCTGATCGCGGCGCGTGAATACATTGGACTCGAAACACCATGAAACTCGGGAAGTCTTTCTCTGGCAACCCAACCGGCTGGACAAGAGCCTGATCGTGATCTGTGGTGCTTTGCTGGTGACGACCGCCGGGTCTATCCACACACATTGTCCGACAGAACTGATTGTTTTTTATCACACCGCATCACCAGTTTGACTCCCGTTCCGGCGTCGACGTGATCTTGTGGATGCTCAGGTCCGCGCCCCGGTATTCCTCTTCCTGATCGAGGCGCAAGCCGATGACCGCTTTCAGGGATCCGTAGACCAGCAGGCTGCCGAGCAAGGCGACGACGATGGCCATACCGGTCATGATCAGTTGCGGCATGAAGGCGATCCCGCCGGCGCCACCGAGCGCCTTGCTGCCGAAGATGCCGGCGGCAATGCCGCCCCAGGCTCCGCACAGCCCATGCAGCGGCCAGACGCCGAGAACGTCGTCGATCTTCCAGCGGTTCTGGGTCAACGTGAACATGACGACGAAGAGGCCGCCGGCAACTCNCCCGACGACGAGCGCACCAACCGGGTGCATCAGGTCGGAGCCGGCACAGACGGCGACGAGGCCGGCGAGCGGCCCGTTATGTACGAAGCCCGGGTCGTTCCTGCCGGCGAGCAACGCGACCAGGGTTCCTCCGACCATAGCCATCAGCGAGTTGAGCGCGACCAGACCGGAGATCTTGTCGAGCGTCTGGGCGCTCATGACGTTGAAGCCAAACCAGCCGACGGTAAGTATCCAGGCCCCGAGGGCAAGGAAGGGTATCGACGATGGCGGGTGCGCGGACATGCGCCCGTCTTTCGTGTACCGGCCGTAGCGGGCGCCGAGCAGGAGCACAGCGGGCAGGGCGATCCAGCCGCCCATTGCGTGGACGACGACGGAGCCGGCAAAGTCATGGAACTCCTCGCCGAACGTCGCCTTAAGCCAGCCCTGGATGCCGAACGCCTGGTTCCAGGCGATGCCCTCGAAAAAGGGATAGACGAAGCCGACGAGAACGAAGGTGGCGATCAACTGCGGATTGAACCTGGCGCGCTCGGCGATTCCTCCCGAAATGATGGCGGGGATCGCCGCGGCAAAGGTAAGCAGAAAGAAAAACTTGGTCAGCTCGTAGCCGTTCTTCTCCATCAGCGTATCGACGCCGGCGAAGAAGTTCACGCCGTAGGCGAGGCTGTAACCGATGAAGAAGTAAGCCACGGTCGACGTCGCGAAATCGGCCAGAATCTTGACCAGCGCATTGACCTGATTCTTCTTGCGCACCGTTCCCACCTCGAGAAAGGCGAAGCCGGCATGCATGGCGAGCACCATGATGGCGCCCAGCAGGATGAAGAGGACGTTGCCGCCCGACTGAAAAGCTTCCATGAGACCCCCTGAACGAATGACCAGGGAGCGAAAGCAAGCACCATTCCAGTGCGCAAATCATGTTACAAATCAGTGCATTGCGTACCGGTCGCTAACCGGATGCGCACCCCGCTGGTGCGCATCCGGATCCGGACGCCTCGCAACGGTGCGGACCCTGCTATTTCGCGGCGGCCTCGGGCGGCAGCAGGACCCACATGCGCCCGGATTGCTTCATCCTTCCCGCCTGTTCCCCGGCTTCCTTGCCGAAACCCCAGAAGAAGTCGGCACGCACCGCGCCGGTAATCGCGCTCCCGGTATCCTGCGCCAGGACCAGTCGATTGAGGGGCTTCGTCGAATTCGGGCGTGTCGTCGCCAGAAAGACCGGGGCGCCCAGCGGCACCGAACGCGGGTCGACGGCGATGCTGCGCTCGGCGGTCAGTGGAACGCCCAGGGCGCCGACCGGACCGCCATTACTGTTCGGCGCTTCGCGGAAAAAGACATAACTCGGATTGCTGTTGAGCAGTTCGTCGAGACGCCCGGNGTTGGCCCGCGCCCACGCCTGGATACCCTGCATCGACGCCTCCTCGAGTTTCAGTTCGCCGCGGTCAACCAGCACCCGGCCGATCGACTGGTACGGATAGCCGTTCTGGTCGGCGTAATTGAGGCGGATCGTCGAGCCATCCGGCAGCTTGACGCGCCCGGAGCCCTGCACCTGCAGGAAGAAGAGTTCGACGGCATCGTCGACGTAGAGCAGTGTGCGTGCGGGCACCTTGTCGCCGCGCGCGGCGATCTCGGCGCGCGACCAGTAGGGCACGACCTTGTTGCCTTCAAGTCGGCCGCGCACCCGCTTGTCTTTGAGTTCCGGAAAGACGGTTCCAAGATCGATGGTCAGCAGATCGTCCGGCACGCCGCGCACCGGCTGCTCGAAACCCTTGGCGCGGGTACGGCTGCCGCGCAGTAGCGGTTCGTAGTAGCCGGTGACGAGTCCTGCCGCATTGCCGTCGGCCGCCTGGATCGCATAGGGCCTGAGCTGGCTCTCGAAGAAGCGCCGCGGATCATGGCCCGGCCTGCCGTCGGCGGCCCGCGCCAGATCGCAGACGCGCTTCCAGCTCGCGCCGTGCGGCTTGCTGGCGACGCCACGGCAACTCGCGATGAAGGCAGGCCATGCAGCAGCCTGATCATCCTCGTTCCAGCCGGGAAGATCGGACCACTTTGCCGGCTGCAGCGTACGCGGGAAGCCGCCCCTGGCGGCGGGGTTGGAGCTGGCGCCGGACGCGGCGCGACCGGGGTCGCTGCCGCCGGCGGGCGGGACGGAGTGGCGGGGCACGGNTTTGCAGCCCGGAGCCGTTTCGTCGGGCGGCGTGCTCGTGCATGCGGCAAGAAACAGGGTGGCGATAAGCGCCGCGACTTGGATTTTTCCCATGGCTTTCGTTAGAGTTCGCAAATTCGCCGCGAAGTATAACCGCCACCATGCCCGACATCCCGCACCTCGAACGCCTGCTCGCCCGTGCCGAAGCCGTCCTCGACCAGATCGAAGCCGCCCTGCCCCCGCCCCGCCGCCGCCTGACTGGAAGACTGCGATCGCCTTCCGCTGGCGCACGCGCAACGGGNCGCGGCTGGTTGCAGGCGGTGCGCCACCCGCACCCGATCCGCCTCGCCGACCTCAGCAACATCGACGACCAGAAGGCGCGCATCCTGGCCAATACGCGCCAGTTCGTCGCCGGCCAGCCGGCCAACAACGTGCTGCTCACCGGCACGCGCGGCTCGGGCAAATCGTCGCTGGTCAAGGCCGTGCTCAACGAGTTTTCGGGCAGGGGCCTGCGCCTGATCGAGGTCGACAAGGACGACCTGGTTCATCTGCCGGACATCGTCGAGCTGCTCGAGGGGCGCCTCGAGCGCTTCATCATCTTCTGCGACGACCTTTCGTTCGAGGCCGGCGAATCGGCGTACAAGGCGCTCAAGTCGATCCTCGACGGGTCGATCGCCGCACCGCCGGACAACGTCCTGATCTACGCGACATCGAACCGCCGCCACCTGATGCCCGAGTACTTCGCGGAAAACCTCGATACCCGGCGCGTCGATGACGAGATTCATCCGGGCGAGGCGATCGAGGAGAAGATTTCGCTCTCCGAGCGCTTCGGAATGTGGATCTCCTTTTATCCGTTCAGCCAGGACGACTACCTCGACATCGTCAGGCACTGGCTGCGCCATTTCGGAGTCAGCGCGGCGAAGATCGCCGCTTGCGAGCGCGATGCGTTGAACTGGGCGCTCGGGCGCGGCTCGCGCAGCGGCCGCGTTGCCTGGCAGTTCGCCCGCGACCTTGCCGGCCACGAGAAGTCGGTGCGAAAAAGGTCGAAGTGAGCGAGGTCATCGAGGTTGCTGCTGCCGTCATCCTGCGGGCGGACGGCAGCGAGTTTCTCCTCGCCCAGCGCCCGCAGGGCAAGGTCTATGCGGGCTACTGGGAGTTTCCCGGCGGCAAGGTCGAGCCCGGCGAAACCGTGCGCGCGGCGCTGCACCGCGAGTTGCGCGAGGAACTCGGCATTTCGGTCGACGCCTGCTCCCCTTGGCTGACCCGTGTCTTCCCCTACCCGCACGCGACCGTGCGCCTCAACTTCTGGCGCGTCACCGCCTGGAGCGGCGAGATCGGCATCAGCGCCCCGCTCGAGCATGACGCGGTCGACTGGCAGAAATGCGGCAAAACCGCGACCGTGACGCCGATCCTGCCGGCCAATGCGCCGATCCTCAAGGCGCTGGCCCTACCGACGACGATGGCCATCACGATGGGCGAGAGCGAGGGCGTCGAGCGCCAGCTGGCGCGGCTGGAAGAGGCTCTCGACAAGGGCCTGCGCCTGATCCAGGTGCGCGACAAGGGCTGGCCGTTCGCCCAGCGCCTGTGGTTTGCCGAAGCGGTCAGGCGGATCGCCGGGCAACGCGGCGCGCTGGTCCTGATCAACGACGACGAGGACATCGCCCGGCGCATCGGCGCCGACGGGCTGCACCTGTCGGCAACGAGGCTGGCGCCATGCTTGCAGCGACCCGACTTCGGCTGGGTCGGCGCCTCCTGCCACGACGCCGGCGAACTGCGCCACGCCGGCGAACTGGGCCTCGACTACGCGTTGCTCGGACCGGTCCTGCCGACGCCGACACACCCCGAAGCGCCAGGTCTCGGCTGGGCCGAGTTTGCGCGGTTGATCACCGACACCCCGCTACCGGTGTTCGCGCTCGGCGGGATGACGAATGCGATGCTGGCCACCGCTCAGGAACACGGCGCGCACGGCATCGCCCTGATGCGCAGCTGGTAGCGCATTCGGGTCAGGCGCCGCCACCGGCGCCGGTGGCCCCGCCGCCGGACTTGTTCCTTTCGTCCTGAACCGGTATCCGGTAGGAATTGGCGGCCCAGCTGCCGAGATCGATCTGCTTGCAGCGCGCCGAACAGAAGGGCCGCCAGAGGTTTTCCGGCACCCAGGGAGTTCCGTTCCCGCATTGCGGGCAGCGAACCGTGCGCACCGCCATCAGAGATTGCAGAAAGTCAGCGCGAAGGGGACGTCGCGCTCCGCCACCTTGGCCTTGAGCTCACCGGCCGGCGGGTTGGTGAAGCGGATGTTGAGGTAGTACTTGTTGGCGCTCACTTCCGGCACCGCGGGCTCCTCGACACCGACTTCGACGCGCACCATCTGCGCCGCCGTGCCGCCGAGATTGAGCTGGAACTGGCCGCTGACCGCTGTATGCTCCTTCGGCCTCCCGCTCGAGCGCAGCAGGCGCAAGACGATCGCTGCCGCGTCGCGCAGCGGCAGCAAGGGTCTGGTCCACTCGGAGATAGCCTCGCGCCTGANTTCCGGGGCCCGGTGCAGCCACCAGTGATAGGACGGCAGATCGAACTCGCAGACGCCGCCGGGGATCGCCGCACGGCTCTTGATGCTCATCAGCCAGTCATTGTCGCGCAGGTACTGCCCGATCTTGCCGGCCATGGCAAGGAGTGCGGCCGAAGAGGACTCGATCTCGTACAGCGCTCCCGAGAGTGCCTCCTCGGAAATATCCGGATTGTTGCGAAAGGCCAGCAGCGTCTGGCGCTGACGCTCGAGTTCCTGGATCAGGTCCATCTTGAGGTCGGCACGACCTGCCGTCTCGAGAATCTCGAACAGGGTCACGAGCGCCGTGTGATGTTCAAGTTGCCCGTCGCTCTCGGCGAAGTACGCCGTCTTTTCGAATAGATCCTCGAGCCGCAGCAGCGTGCGGATGCGCTCGTTGAAGGGATATTCGTAGATGATCACGCGGACTGGGGCTTAGAAGAACGAAAAATTGTTCCAATTTTGAGCCATTTGCGGGCAAATCTCAACACTTTGCTTTAGCTCTCTGCTTCGCCAGGTGCAGATAGCGCTGGTGCAGACCGGTGATCTGCTCCTCGAGAGCCGCGAGACCGGCATCGTTCGCGACCACGTCATCGGCCGCCGCCAGACGCTGCGCGCGCGTTGCCTGGGTCGCCAGGATGGCGCGCACGTCCGCCTCGGCAAGCCCGTTGCGTGCCATGACCCGGCTGATTTGGAGGCTTTCCGGACAGTCGACGACGAGGACGCGATCGCAGCGTTCGCGATACGTTCCGGACTCGACAAGAAGCGGCACGGCGAGAATCACGTAGGGAGAACCGACCTGGCGACAGCGCTCGCCGGCAAGTTCGCGAATCATCGGGTGCAGGATCCCTTCCAGTCGCCGCCGGACTGCCGGATCGGCAAAGGCCAACTGGCGCATCCGGCTCCGGTCGAGGGCTCCGTCGGTCGCCGCAACGTCCTCGCCGAACTCGGCGCGCAACGCCGGCATTGCCGGCCCTGCGGCGGCGGTCAGTTCGTGGGCGATGGCATCGGTATCGACTACGCCGATGCCATGGGCCGCGAAGCAACCGGCGGCGGCGCTCTTGCCGCTGCCGATTCNCCCGGTCAATCCGACGATGAAATCGCTCACTTGCAGTTCTGCGCCGCTGATTTCGCGACGACGCCGCCAGCGNNAATTCCTGGACCTCCGCCTTCTTGTCCAGCGGCCCGCGCACCACGACCTGAAACTGGCCTTCCTTGCCTGGACGCGGCATCACCCTCGCCGACCTGACCCCCTTGGCCTTCAGTTCGGCAAGACGGTCCTGCCCGCCTTTCTCGCTCGAAAACACACCCAGCGAGATGGCGTACTGGTTGGAACCGGATTCCTGGACAATCAACAGGTCCTTGACGCCGAGTTCCTTCAGCTCGGCGACCTTCCGTTCCGCCTCGGCCTTGCTGCCCTGAGGCGGCACCATCACCCACACGCCGGCCCCTCGGCAGCCACGGCGCGGCGTTCGACCCGGACACCGGCGAACTTCTCCGCCAAGGTGACGCCAGCCGATCGGCCTCGGCCGCCGGCAGACGATTCCAGAGCAGGCACAACTCCTCGGGATCCCCACGCTCCACATTGCCAGGCTTACTTTCGCCATTTCCCTTGCCCGGCGGCTTCTGGCCATGGCCGACAATGCGCAAGCGATCGGCCGCCAGTTGCTGCGCAACGCGCCCGGCATCGGGATTTTCCGCGCGGCCGAAATACCCGCCGGAATACGCATAGAACAGCAGGTTGGCGAAAATCAGCAGGAAGACGACGGTTCGCAAGTGCTCAACCGACCTTCGGCAAATGCTTCAGCGATTCGGCGATGGCCTCCGCCGGATAGTCGTAGTCCTCGAGTTTTCCCGCGAAGTACCTGTCGTACGATGCCATGTCGAAGTGGCCGTGACCGGTCAGGTTGAAGAGGATGGTCCTCGCCTCGCCCGTCGCCTTGCAGCGCAGCGCCTCGTCGATGGCGGCGCGGATGCCGTGGCACGATTCCGGCGCCGGAATGATGCCCTCGGCGCGCGCGAACTGGACGCCGGCCTCGAAGGTGGCGACCTGCGGCACGGCCAGCGCCTCGATCTGCCCTTCATGCAGGAGTTGCGACACCAGTGGCGAATCGCCGTGGTAGCGCAGGCCACCGGCATGGATACCCGGCGGCATGAAGTCGTGGCCGAGGGTGTACATGCGCATGATCGGCGTGTAGCCGGAGACGTCGCCATAATCGTAGGCGTAGGCGCCCTTGGTCAGCGTCGGGCACGAAGTCGGCTCGACGGCGACGCAGCGCAGGTTGGTCGCCCGCCTGTCGCCGGCCGCCTTGTCAGCGAGGAACGGGAAGGCGATGCCGCCGAAGCTGGAACCGCCGCCGCAGGGGCCGAAGATCACGTCCGGGTAGAGGCCGACCTTCTCGAACTGCTTCTTCGCCTCGAGGCCGATCACCGTCTGGTGCAGGAGTACGTGGTTGAGCACCGAGCCGAGCGTGTAGCAGGTATTCGGATCGGCGGCGGCCTCCTCGACCGCCTCGGAGATGGCGAGGCCGAGCGAGCCCTGGTTGTCCGGATCGGCGGCGAGCGCGGCGCGCCCGGCATTGGTCAGGGTCGTCGGGCTGGCGAAAACCTCGGCGCCCCAGGTCTGCATCATCGAGCGACGGAAGGGCTTCTGCTCGTAGCTGACCTTGACCATGAAGACGCGCACCGGCAGGCCGAACATCTGGCCAGCGAAGGCGATCGACGAACCCCATTGCCCGGCGCCAGTCTCGGTGGTCAGCTTCCGCGTGCCCGCGAGCTTGTTGTAGAACGCCTGCGGCACCGCCGAGTTGGGCTTGTGCGAGCCGGCCGGCGAAACGCCCTCGTACTTGTAGAAGATCTTCGCCGGCGTCCCCAGCGCCTGCTCGAGGCGTAGCGCCCGGCACAGCGGCGACGGGCGCCACAGCGCGTAGATCTGGCGCACTTCCTCGGGGATGGCGATCCAGCGCTGGGCCGACATTTCCTGTTCGAGGATCGGCCCCGGGAAAATCGCCCCCATCGCTTCCGGTGACACGGGGTTGCCGTCGGGTCCGAGCGGCGGCGCCGGCGGGTTGGCCATGTCGGCGACGACGTTGTACCACTGGCTGGGGATTTCTTCCTGTTCCAGATTGATGCGCAGCGGTGTCATTTTCTCTCCCTGATGCTTGTTCCGCAAAGGCGGTAAGTTACTCCAAAGGCTCCGCCGACCAAGGGCGGCCCCCTGGTTTTGGCCGATTTCAGCCGGTCGACCGCAGCAATACCCCGTCGGAGCGGGTAAAGTACGGCCTGCGCTTTCAGTCCCCGAAATCGATGCCGTGCCTGCCGCCACCGAACACCCGTTGCTCCGCCATCCCGCCAGTTGCTGCGCCGCCGTCCGCACCATTGCTGCCAGCGCCTGCCTGACCAAAGACGGCGCCCTCCTCCTGAGCTACGACGTGCGCGGCGAACTGGGCCGCATCCGCATCCCCGAAACGCTGCCGTCGGGCGCAGACGACGGCCTGTGGCGGCATACCTGCTGCGAAGCTTTCGTCGCTGCGGTCGACGGTTCCGAATACCGCGAATTCAACTTTTCGCCTTCCGGCCAGTGGGCGGCCTATCGCTTCTCCGCTTACCGGAACCGCGACAGCGGCTTCGTCCCGCCGGCCGCCCCGCAACTGGATTTCCGTAGCGACGCCGCCGGTTTTCGGCTCACCGCCCGCATCGCCCCCGAACTGCTGCCGGCGGCCACCGCCTTCAACATCGGCCTGAGCGCCGTCATCGAAGCCGCCGACGACAGCAAGAGCTACTGGGCGCTCGCCCATGCCGGCGCCCAGCCCGATTTCCATCTCCGTCAGAGCTTCACGCTGACCCTGGACCGCCCATGACTTCCCCATCCGTTTCGGCGTCGACCGCCTGCTCGCCGACCCCGCCCTGCGCCGCCCGCTCGCCGGCAGGCGCATCGCGCTACTCGCCCACCCCGCGTCGGTGACCGCCGACCTCACCCATTCGCTCGATGCCCTCGCCGCCCTCCCCGACCTCAGACTGACCGCCGCCTTCGGCCCGCAGCACGGCCTGCGCGGCGACAAGCAGGACAACATGGTCGAGTCACCGGACTTCCGCGACCCGCGGCATGGCATCCCCGTGTTCAGCCTCTACGGCGACGTGCGCCGGCCGACCGCCGCGATGCTGGACAGCTTCGACGTCCTGCTCGTCGACCTGCAGGACCTCGGCTGCCGCATCTACACCTTCATCACCACGCTGCGCTACGTGCTCGAAGCCGCCGCCGAACACGGAAAATCCGTCTGGGTCCTCGACCGCCCCAACCCGGCCGGCCGGCCAGTCGAGGGACTGACCCTGCGCGACGGCTGGGAGAGCTTTGTCGGTGCCGGCCCGCTGCCGATGCGCCACGGCCTGACCATGGGCGAGCTCGGCCATTGGTTCATCGCCACGCTCAAACTCGACGTCGATTACCGCGTCATCGAAATGTCGGGCTGGCAGCCCGATGCCGTGCCCGGCCACGGCTGGCCGCTCGGCGAGCGCACCTGGATCAACCCGAGCCCGAACGCCCCCAACCTGTGGATGGCGCGCGCCTACGCCGGCACCGTCATGCTCGAAGGCACGACGCTTTCCGAAGGGCGCGGCACCACGCGGCCGCTGGAAATCTTCGGCGCCCCGGACATCGACGCCCGCGCCGTGCTCGCCGAGATGCGCGCCTTCGCCCCGCACTGGCTGGCCGGCTGCCGGCTGCGCGAAATCTGGTTCGAGCCGACCTTCCACAAGCATGCCGGCAAGCTGTGCCACGGCCTGCAGATTCACGTCGAGGACGCCAGCTACGACCACGCCGCCTTCCGCCCCTGGCGCCTGCAGGCGCTCGCCTTCAAGGCCATCCGCCGTCTCT
The DNA here is from genome assembly GCA_013693915.1 of Dechloromonas sp. GTDB lineage: Bacteria > Pseudomonadota > Gammaproteobacteria > Burkholderiales > Rhodocyclaceae > Azonexus. The sequence continues at coordinate 3,769,333 of CP059264.1, forward strand.
GGCCCGACTACCCGCTATGGCGCGACTTCGCCTACGAATACGAACACGAGCGGCTGGCCATCGACCTGATCAACGGCTCGCCGCTGTTGCGGGAGTGGGTGGACGATGTCGGCGCCGGCAGTGACCAGCTCGACACCATGGCGGCGGCCGACGAGACTGCCTGGCACACGACCCGGCGCAGTTTCCTGCTCTACTGAAGACAGGGCATGGCGCTCACTTGCTGAATTCGATCTCGCGGCCCGGCTCGACGGAATTCAGGTAATAGCCGCCGTCGGCCGCCCGGACGATATAGGCGCACCACTTCTCTTCCACGCGCTTCCAGTCGATCCGCACGCAGAACTTCCCTTCGTCGCTGATCGACCAGGTGCCTGGCGAGGTCCCGGACTGCGTGCCCATCGCGCTGCCGAACTTCTTGTTGTCGGATGTCGCCATGAAGTTGCCATCCGGTTCGTTCTTCCAACGCCGCAGACTCCCGGACGACCTCGACACATGCGTCACCGTCGCCCCCGTCACCAGGGCCTTCAGTTCTTCCCCGGACAACCTCGTTCCCGCTTCGTCGGCAACCGCTGCGAACGACGCGACAGCGGGAAGCAGCAACCAGATGATCTTGCGCATGGCCCATCTCCTCCATCAGACCGAATTCGATTTTCGGAGCACCTTCGGATCTGTAACAACGGATCCGGCGCTCCCTCAGGAAAGTATCAGGTGCGGCGTTGCCGATTCTAACCCGGTCCCTGACGATCAACCGCCAGATTGGCGCCGACGATCGTTTGTGTCGATGATGCCGCAAGACGCGCCTCCAGAAACGGGATGTATGAACACACCTCAGGCAGGGGGTCACCAGCGACTTGTTTCAGGAAAGCAATAGAGTCGGCCAAATCAATAGCAGTGGCGCCGGTGACTCCCACAGGTGATGAAATGTCCTCTGCCAGGATCGTCAGGAAGACAATCGCTGAAGCTTCCGGCGGGTTTCGGCGGAGGACATAAGGTTTTCTGAGAATACCCAGGCCGCCTTGGGCTTGTGCCAGGGCACCCATCAGGTTTCCGCGTGCCAGCAACCGGTTGGCACGGACCATAGCGGCCCTGGCACGAATGACCGCAACCATACTCTTGGCGGAATCAATGAGACGCATAACCAGTATTAAGAAAATGGGAAACGCAGCACGTCAAAATATAGGGCATAAGGATACACTCGGAACGCATCGGTGGTTGCTTTGGAGCACAATACCGACCGGCAGGGCATGGCCGAACTCAACCCAAGGGTCAGCCAACTCCACCGCCCTGGCGTGAAGGTGTGAAACGCACGCCGGCGTCTTTCAGTACCCGATCCGCCGCCACTACCCNCCTGTACTGCGCCTCCTCGAACAACGAAAAACCCGACAGGTCAGCGTGCGCCAGCGCGATGCGCGGGTGGCGGAAAGCGGCCAGCTTTTCGCGTTGACCGTCGAAGAGACTGCCCGGCACCGGGCGGCGCATGGCGTGGCCATTACGGAAGATGTCGAGGCACGTGGTCAGCCGGCGGATGTCGGGATGCACGCGTTCGAGTTCGCCGAGGATAGCTTCGGCCCATGCTTCGCGCGGGGTTTCGAGGAGCAGCCGGCGCCCCTCGGCAGGGGCGACGTCGTGCAGGGCGCGGTAGTAGGTGAACACGGTGCCGGATAGGCGGCGGCGGATCAGTTGATGGGTCGCCACCACGTAGCCGAGGCCGGGGCTGTCGTAAAGCACGTTGTCCCAGGCCGGCGGTGCGCCGTGGCGCTCCTCGGGGAGATCCGCCAGATGGAGATTGGCGGTCAGCCACGGCGCGTAGTCGCCGGCCAGCGCGGCAACCTTCAGTTCGCCGGGCATCGCCGCCCAGACGCGCGGCAGCAGGAAGACGGGGGCGGCCCAGATCACGTGCCGCGCCTCGATGCGGATGGTATTTGCCCCATGCAGCACGTCGACCGCGACAGACGACTTCCCTTCCTCGATGCGCCAGGCCAGCGCATCGGTCAGAATGCGCCCGGCGGCGTACCGGGCCAGGCCGCGCGCCAGCCAGGCGTTGCCCTCGGGCGCGGTGAGCACGGCATCGCCGGCGGCATTGGCGGCCTCGCCACTGCGGCAGGCGAAGTAGTGCAGGCCGGCCCAGGCCGAGGTCTGGTCATGGGCGGTGCCGTAATCGTCGCGCGTCGCGTAGCTGGCCAGCCAGTGCAGGCTGGGCGCGGTGAAGCCGTTGTCGGTCAGCCACCGGCTGAAGGAAATGCAGTCGAGCGCCCGCCATTCCGGGTCGCAGCTGGACAGTTCCATGGGGATGGCGAAGGCGCGCCGGCCGTCCTTGCCGCGCGCCTCCTTCAGTTCCTCCATGCGCTCGTGGAAGCGCCGCTGCTGCACGCGCTCGCCGGCCTCGAGCCCGCGATGCGGCAGCAGGCCCTCCTCCCACAGGCCGTTGCGATAGACACGCTCCTGCGGCGTCGCGCACAGATAGCGTTCCTCGTAGAGCGGCTTCGCGGCGGCAGGATCGCCGTGCAGGACGCCGAGTTCGGCAAGCAGTTCGCGCACGGCGCTCGACTCGCGGGTCGGCAATGGTAGATAGTGGGCGCCCCACGGATAGGCGACCAGAGGCGATTGCCCGGCGCGTGAATTGCCGCCAGATTCGCCTTCCATTTCGAGCAGCAGGAAGTCGTCGACCCCGGCCTTGGCCAGTCTCCAGGCGGCCGCCAGTCCGGAAATGCCGGCGCCGACGATCACGACACGGGTCCGCCGGGATTCCGAGGGCGCCGGAAAACCGCCGTCGCGCAGGCGGTGGCCGAGCGCATGCGTCATGCCGAGCAGTTCGCCGGNGGGCAGCGGGGGCTTCCCGGATGGCGCACAGCCGGCAAGAGCGGCGGCCCCCAGCGCGCGCAGAAAATCGCGGCGGCTGGTGCCGGCCTGCGGGTTGACGGCGCTAGTCAAACTTCCGCAGCGAGAGACTGACGGAAAGCTGCGCCCCGAGCCAGCCAAGGAAGGCACCAATGCTGGCCAGCGCGGCGACCTCGATGCCCCCTGGCGGCCGCAGGCTGAAGCCGGCGCCGTAGAGCGTCGCCAGTTCGCCGACTGGCCCGGCCAGTAGCGCCAGGGCGCCAAGAACGAGAGCGGCGGCGAGCAGCGCGCCGAGCGCACCCTGCAGCGCGCCGAAGTAATAGAACGGGCGGCGGATGAAGGCATCGGTCGCACCGATCAGGCGCGCCACCTCGATCTCCGCAGCCTGGGCCAGGACCTGCAGGCGAATGGTATTGAAGGTGACGGCGATCAGGCCGGCGGCGAAGATGCCGGCAATCATCCACAGGGCGAGGCGGGCGAGCCTGAGGAAGGCGTCGAAGCGCTTGACCCACGCCGAATCGAGCTGGACGTGCGCTACCTTTGGCCAGCCGGCGATCTCCTTGCGCAGGATTTCCAGCGCTTCGGGCGCGGTGTTGGTCGGCTCGACGATGAAGGCATCGGGCAGCGGATTGCGCGGCAGACTGGCGACGATTTCGGCCATGCCTTCGTTCGCCTGCAGTCGCTTCAGCGCTTCATCCTTCGGCACGAAGCGCCATTTTCCGTTGGCCGCCAGCTTCAGCCGGCTCTCGATCTCGGCGACATCCTTCCTGCTGGCATCGAGGGTCATGAACAGGCTGATCTGCTGCACGCCGGAGACGTTGCGCCCGAGATCGCGGAGGTTGTCGAGCAGCACGTAACCGAAGGCAGGCAGGGTCAGGACGATGCCGATCACGAGGAGCGAGAGCAGCGTGTTGAGCGGCGCCGCCCACAGGCGGCGCACGGCCGCGGCAAGCGCCGCCCGATGTTGGGTGAGCCAGGCCTTCACGGAACCACCCCGAGCAGCACGCAGCGGCCCGGTCTGGCGAAGCCGGACCGGGATGCGCACGCCCGCGGGCGTGGAGCAGTGGTCGCCTGCGCGGTCAGCCTGTACGACAGATGGCGGCTCATGCGGCCATCCTCCCGTGATCGAGGCACAGCACATTCGGGTGGTAACGCTCGATCCAGTGCTGGTCATGGGTGGCGACCACAACCGTGACGCCGACCTGGTGGAAGTCCGCAAAGATCCCGAGGATCTCGTTCGCCGAATCGATGTCGAGGTTGGCTGTCGGTTCGTCGGCGAGCAGGACGGCCGGACGATTGACGACGGCGCGGGCAATTGCCAGGCGCTGCTGCTCGCNCCCTGAGAGCGCGATCGGCGTCGCCTTCTCGCGTTCCGGCAGGCCAACCTTGTCGAGCGCTGCCCGGGCGCGGCGGATCGCCTCGCGCCGTGACAGGCCGGCTATCTGCAGCGGCAGCAGCACATTCTCAAGGACGTTGCGGTCGAAAAGCAGTTTCTGGTCCTGGAAGACCATGCCGAAGTGCCGGCGGAGGTAGGGAATGGCACTGCGCCGCAGCGCCGCCAGGTTCTGGCCGTTGACCACCAGGCTGCCCGACGTCGGGCGCTCGATGGCTGCGATCAGCTTGACCAGCGTCGATTTGCCGGCACCCGAGTGGCCGGTGATGAGGACCATCTGCCCGGCCTCGATGGCGAAGCTGACATCCTTGATGGCCTCGTAGCCGCCTGGATAGCGCTTGTTCAGGTTGCTGGCGACGATCATCCTGGAAACCTCAGTTGACCGCTTGCACTTCTCTCGAATGACCGATGAGCACTGACTTCCGTCTCCTTGATAAGCCTCACCGTTCGGGTGAGTGCGCTACGCACCGGCTGGCACGTCGGGGCGCCCGCCTGGCTTTGTCGCTCCGCCTTGCAGGCATGAGCCTGCCGCGTTGTCGCTTCGCGCCAGCCCGCCGCCCCGACGCACCAACGGGCGCGTCCAACTGAGGTTTCCAGGATCATTCGAACAGCGCGTCGACGAAGTCCCGGGCGGAGAACGGACGCAGATCGTCGATCTGCTCGCCGACGCCGACGAAGCGGATCGGTTTCGGACACTCGTGGGCGATTCCCATGACGANCCCGCCCTTGGCGGTGCCGTCGAGCTTGGTCAGGACCAGCCCGCTGACATGGATCGCCTTGTCGAAGGCCTTGACCTGCTGCAATGCATTCTGCCCGATGTTGGCATCGAGCACGAGCAGCGTCTCGTGCGGGCCGGCCGGTTCGACCTTCTGGATGACGCGGCGGACCTTGGCGATCTCTTCCATGAGGTGCAACTGGGTCGGCAGGCGGCCGGCGGTATCGGCGAGGACGACGTCGATCCCGCGCGCCTTCGCCGCCAGGATGGCATCGTNGACGACAGCCGCCGGATCGCCCTTGTCCTGGGCGATCACCGTCACGTTGTTGCGCCGGCCCCAGGTTTCCAGCTGCTCGCGGGCGGCGGCGCGGAAGGTGTCGCCGGCGGCGAGCAGCACGCTCTTGCCCTGACCCTGGAAATACTTCGCCAGCTTGCCGATCGACGTTGTCTTGCCGGCGCCATTGACGCCGGCGATCATGATCACGAAAGGCTTGTGGCTGTTGACATCGAGCGGCTTCTCGAGCGGCTGCAGGGTCGCGCAGAGGATGCGGGCGAGCGCCCNCTGGATGCCCTCCGGCGTATCGAGCCTTTCGAACTCGGCGGCGACCTTAAGATCCTCGAGCAGGCGCATGGTCGCCTCGATCCCGACGTCGCTGGTCAGCAGCAGGGTCTCGAGTTCCTCGAGAAACTGGTCGTCGACCTTGCCGCGCGAGAACATGCCCTTGAGCTTGCCGCCCCATTGGGCGCGCGTCTTGGCGAGACCCCTGAACAGGCGCTCGCGCCACTTCGGCGTGGCGCCGGCGTCGGCGGGGGCAACGGGTGCAGCTTCGCTGCCGGATTTCTTGACGAAACTGAACATGAGGANTTGTGGTCTGAGGCCGTGCTGACAGGCAGGTGGCAAACCGATAAGATGCCGNNCCCGAATGAACTTGATTTTCGTCGCTGATTCTAGCAGAAAGGCCGATTCTCCATGCGCATGCGCCGCCTTCTTCCCCTTTTCCTGCTTCCCGGACTGTTGACCGCGGTGCAGGCCAACCCCTACGAGACCACGCTCAAGAACGGCCTGCGGCTCATCGTCAAGGAGGACCGGCGCGCGCCGACCGCGGCGCAGATGGTGTGGTACCGCATCGGCAGCATGGACGAGGTCGACGGCGCTTCCGGCGTCGCCCACGTCCTCGAGCACATGATGTTCAAGGGCACGCCGAGCGTCGGCCCCGGCGAGTTCAACAAGCGCGTCTCCGCCGCCGGCGGGCGCGACAACGCTTTCACCAGCCGCGACTACACCGCCTACTTCCAGCAGGTGCCGAAGGAAAAGCTGCCCGAAATGATGCAGCTCGAGGCCGACCGCATGCGCCACCTGAATGTTGACCCGAAGGAATTCGCGCAGGAGATCAAGGTCGTCATGGAAGAACGCCGCATGCGCACCGACGACAATCCGCAGGCGAAACTGTTCGAGCAGATGAACGCCGTCGCCTTCCAGGCCCACCCCTACCGCCGTCCGATCATCGGCTGGATGAACGACCTCGAGAACATGACCGCCGCCGACGCCAGGGCCTGGTACGATACCTGGTACGTGCCGAACAACGCCTACGTCGTGATCACCGGCGACGTCGACCACAAGGAAGTATTCGCGCTGGCCGAGAAATACTACGGCGGGCTCGAAGGTCGCGCCCTGCCCGCGCGCAAGCCGCAGACCGAGCCGGCGCAGGACGGCACGCGCCGGGTCAACGTCAAGGCCCCCGCCGAGCTGCCGGTGCTGATCATGGCCTACAAGGCGCCGGTGCTGCGCGACGCCGACAAGGACAGCGACCCCTATGCGCTGGAAATGCTGGCCGCCATCCTCGACGGCCACGACGCGGCGCGCTTCAACAAGAAGCTGGTGCGCGAGGACAAGGTGGCGCTGTCGGTCGGCATCGGCTACGACTCGACGGCGCGCGGCCCCGGCATGATCTACCTGCACGGCAGCCCGTCGGAAGGCCGCACCGTGGCCGACCTCGAAGCCGCCCTGCGCGCCGAGATCACGCGCATCCAGCAGGATGGCGTCAGCGAACAGGAACTTAAGCGCGCCAAAGCGCAATTGGTCGCCGGCCAGGTCTACAAGCTCGACTCGATGTTCGGCCAGGCGATGGAAATCGGCCAGACCGAATCGGCCGGCATTCCCTACCAGAAGATCGACCGCATGCTGGAGAAGTTGCAGCAGGTCAGCGCGGCTGAGGTGCAGGCGGTGGCGAAGAAGTACTTCAAGGACGACACGCTGACCATCGGCGTCCTCGAACCTCAGCCGCTCGACGGCAAGCCGCGCCGTGCGGCCGTCGCCACCCGCCACTGAGAAATCAACATGAAAAAGCTGTTGACCGCAATCATCGCCTTGCTCGCAACCCAATCGGCACTCGCCGGGGTGAAGATCGAGCACTGGTTGTCGCCGACCGGCGCCCGTGTCTATTTCGTCGAAAGCCGGGTGCTGCCGATCCTCGACGTCCAGGTCGATTTCGCCGCCGGTTCGATGTTCGACCCGCCGGGGAAATCCGGCACCGCGGCGCTGACCCGCTCGGTCCTCGGCCTCGGCGCCGGCAAGCTTGACGAAACGGCAATCGCCGAGCAGATGGCCGACATCGGCGCCACCCTCGGCGGCGGCGCCGACACTGACCGCGCCAGTGTCGCCTTGCGCACGCTGGCCGCCGCCGACAAACGCGACGCCGCGCTCGGCGTGCTGCAAACCGTGGTGCAGGCGCCGCGTTTCGAGGCGGCGATCTTCGAGCGCGAAAAGGCGCGCACCGTCGCCGGACTCAAGGAAGCGATGACCCGCCCTGACAGCATTGCCGGCAAAGCCTTCTGGGCGGCGATGTACCCTGAACACCCCTACGGCCGGACCGCGACCCCGGAATCCGTCGCCGCCCTGAGCCGCGAAGACCTCGTGGCGCATCATTCCCGCTACTACACGGCAGCCAACGCCAGCATCACCCTGGTCGGCGACATCAGCCGCGCCGAGGCCGAGAGGTTCGCCGAGGCGATTGCCGCGGGGCTGTCCAGGGGCGCGCCGGCTACGCTGCCGCCGGCACCCCGGGTCGTTCCGGGCAAGGCCGTCAGGGTCGAACACCCGGCCAGCCAGGCGCACATCCATATCGGCATGCCGGCAATCGAGCGCGGCAATCCCGACTTCTTCCCGCTGATCGTCGGCAACTACACGCTGGGCGGCGGCGGCTTCGTGTCGCGCCTGATGAAAGAGGTGCGCGACAAGCGCGGCTACGCCTACAGCGTCTCCAGCTATTTCAATCCCTTGCGTCAGGCGGGACCCTTCCAGATCGGCCTGCAGACCAAGCGCGCGCAGGCGAAGGACGCGATCGCGCTGAGCCGCGACGTGCTCGACGGTTTCCTGAAGGACGGCCCGAGCGCAGAGGAGCTGGCGGCGGCCAAGGCCAACCTGACCGGCAGCTTCCCGCTCCGTCTCGACAGCAACAAGAAGATTCTCGACAACGTCGCGATGATCGGCTTTTACGGACTGCCGCTCGACTACCTCGACAATTACCAGCAGAAGGTGCAGGCGGTCACGGTCGACGACGTGAAACGGGCCTTCTCCAGTTACGTCCGACCCGCCGACCTGATGACCGTGACCGTGGCTGCCGATTGAACTCGCTGCGCATCATCGGCGGCCGCTATCGCCGCCGCATCCTGCGCTTTCCCGACAGTCAGGGCCTGCGCCCGACGCCGGACCGGGTGCGCGAGACGCTGTTCAACTGGCTCGGGCAGGATCTCGCCGGCGAGCACTGCCTCGACCTGTTCGCCGGTAGCGGTGCGCTCGGATTCGAGGCGCTTTCCCGCGGCGCCGCGCGCGTCGTCCTGGTCGAACGGGAACCGAAGGTGCTCGCTGCACTGCGCGAAAACGCCAAATCGCTGGAGGACCCGCCCGGAATGGAGATCATGCGCGGGGATGCGCTACAATATCTGGCCTCGACGAAGTCGAAGTTCGACCTCATCTTCCTCGATCCGCCCTTCGACAAGGGCTGGATTCCGCGCCTGGAGCCGCTTCTTGCCGGCGTCGCGAACGAGGATGCGGCGGTCACATCGAGGCGGAACATGAAGTCGCGGCCCTGGGCGACTGGCGCGCGGTGCGTCACGGCAAGGCTGGCGAGGTCCATTTTCAGTTGTTGCGGCGGGGAACAGGTTGACCAAACTCAATCATCGTGTAGCGATCTATCCGGGAACCTTCGACCCGATAACCCGTGGTCACGAAGACCTGGTCCGCCGGGCGGCCTCGCTGTTCGACCGGGTGGTCCTGGCGATCGCCGAAAGCCCGTCCAAGAAGCCGCGGTTTTCGCTGGCCGACCGCGTCGAAATGGCACAGGAAATCCTCGGCGATGTCGACAACGTCGACATCGTCGGTTTCAACACGCTCCTGATGGACTTTGTCCACGAACAGGGCGCCAAGGTCATCTTGCGCGGCCTGCGCGCGGTTTCGGACTTCGAATACGAATTCCAGATGGCCGGGATGAACCGAAGCGTCTATCCGGAAGTCGAAACGGTGTTCCTGACTCCGGGCGAGCAATACATGTTCATCTCGGCGACGATGGTGCGCGAAATCGCGCGCCTAGGCGGCGACGTCAGCAAATTTGTGCAACCTTGTGTGAACAAGCGCCTGCGGGCGACAACTTCAGACAACTGAGAGAGGAAGAACGGCATGGCCCTGATCATCACCGACGAATGCATCAACTGCGACGTCTGCGAACCCGAATGCCCGAACGAGGCGATTTCGCAGGGTGCGGAAATCTACGAGATCGACCCCAACAAGTGCACCGAATGCGTCGGGCACTACGATGAGCCGCAGTGCGTGCAGGTTTGCCCGGTCGACTGCATCCCCAAGGATCCCGACCACGTCGAAACCGAGGAGATGCTCTGGGTCAAGTACGAAAAGCTGACCGGCAACAAGCGTCCGTGAGTGTGCCGGGCCGGCAGAAAACCCGCGGAATCCGCGGGTTTTTGTTGTCGACCGCAGCCGCCGGGTCACCCGGGCCACGGACCGGGAGAGCGCCTGATCAGGCGGCCCGGCGCCGGGCTTCGGGCGGCATCAGCAATTCGCGCACGCGCCCGACCACATCCTCCAGGGCATGGATCTGCTGCAGCAGGTCGCGGTCGACACCTTCCAGCTCGTGGATGCGTTCTTCCAGCGTATCGGTCGCCTGGTGGATGCGCTTGATGCTTTCAAGACGGCGCTTGAGCTGGATCTGGTGCTCGCGGACCTGGGTTTCCATCGGCGCCATGATTGCCCGCAGCCAGGTTTCGGCATCCTTGTTGGCCCGCTCGAAGGCACGCCGCACCTGCAGCGCGACCTCCTCGAAAAACTTGTGCACGAGATTCTTCTTGTCGGTGGTGAGCAGGCTGCGCATCGAGTTGAGATGGGTGTTGCACCAGGCTTCGAGGCGATCCAGATCCTTTTCGTAGCGCAGGAGCGAGAACCCGGCGGGTGTTCCCAGCTTGAGGCCGTGCTCGACCGCGAACTTCTTGTNGACCGCCTCCATCATGTTGCGGATCTCGCCGATCTCGCCCGCCGACCTGGCCAGCGCGTAGCGCGAGCGGCCGAAGAAATTGCCCATTGCGTCGGACAGCGTCGTCGAAAAGTTCGCCTCGACCATCGCGGTGCGGGTTTCATGGGTCAACTGGCGCAGCGCATCGAGGCCGAGGTGGCCGAACAGGTTGTTGGTCAGCGACGAGAAGACGCTGCGGACCGCGTAGTAGCGCTGCAGGCCCGACTCGAATTCGGCCTTTTCGGCGCGCACCTTGCCCATCATGTACTCGACAACGCCCTTGTTCTTGCCGCGCAGTTCGGTCAGTTCGGTCAACTGCTCGCGCAGGCCGGCAAGGCGCGATTCGAGCAGGCCGCGCACGCGCAGGCTGACTTCGCCGAATTCGCTCTCGGTGTTTTCGCGGACGATGTCCTGCTTGGCCGGTATCAGTTCCCCGGAGAGTGCGGCCTCGAGGATCGGCAGGCGACTCCTCGCAAGCAACGCCTCGTCCCCGTTGATCTTGGCCACCAGGCCCTTCTGCGCCGACACCGGAAAGATCTGACGTTCCGGCAGGCTGAGGATGGAGGCGCAGGAAGCGACCTGGCGATCGATCTCGCCTTCTATCTCCGCGAGCGTCTTGAGTTCATCCCACTGGCCGTCGATCTTGTTCAGCACGACCACGCGCCCGCGCCTGCCGGCGCCGCCGGCGCCGATGTGTTCCTTCCAGATCGTCAGGTCCGACTGCGTGACCCCGGTATCGGCGGCAAGGATGAAAAGTATGGCATGCGCATTGGGCAGCAGCGAAAGCGTCAGCTCCGGTTCGGCGCCGATGGCGTTGAGGCCCGGCGTATCCAGGATGACCAGACCCTGCTTGAGCAGCGGATGCGGAAAGTTGATCACGGCGTGGCGCCAGCGCGGCACCTCGACCAGGCCGTCCGCGCCGATCCGGTACAGTTCGCTCTCCGCGCCGCCAACCTCGAAGCCGAGCCGTCCGGCCTCTTCCGGCGCGACCCGGATGGTCTCGCTGACATGCCGCAGCCCCTCCTGCATGACTTCCGCCGAGTCGACCGCGAGCGGCACCATCAGCCACTCGTCCGGGTAGCGCCGGTAGTCGCTGACGCTGGCATTGTTGGCCCGCGTCTGGATCGGCAGCAACTCGATGCGCGGCGTCTTGTGCGGGTCGTAGAGCAGCTCGGTCGGGCACATGGTCGTGCGCCCAGCCGACGATGGCAGGATGCGGTTGCCGAAGTCGCCGAAGAAGATGGCGTTGATCAGCTCCGACTTGCCACGCGAGAACTCGGCGACGAACGCGACGTTCAGGCGATCCTCGCGCAGGCGATCGAGAAGCTGCGAAAGCCGCAGATCGGTCTGCGCGTCCGACAGGTCATTCTCAGACAGCCAGCCCTGGAACTCGGCGATGTTGGCGGACAGGCGCGAGCGCCACTCGGCATAGGCGGCAATCTGCAGGGTAAGTGTCATGGTCGTCAGCGCTCGCGATCGATTACGCAATCTATCACGAAAACATGGACTTGCGCGCCTTTTTCAATGTTGGCAGGAAGGACAGTGGAAGGTCGACCTCCCGCCCTGGCGAACCTGACGAACGACGCCGCCACAGCGGCGGCAGGGCTCGCCGGCGCGGCCATAGACCGCGCAGTCCACCTGGAAGCAGCCGGCGCCGCCATCGCTATGGACGTAGTCGCGAATGCTGCTGCCGCCGGCCGCAATGGCATCAGCCAGCGTCTCGCGAATCGCCGCCACCAGCCGCCGGTAACGCTCCCGACTGATCCGGTTGGCCGCGCGCAGCGGCGAAATGCCCGCGCGGAACAGGCTCTCGGCGGCATAGATGTTGCCAATGCCGACCACCAGGTGGCTGTCCATCAACACCGGCTTGATCGGCGCGGTGCGGCCTCGGGTCGCGGCGAACAACCAGTCGCCGGTGAATTCGTCGGCCAGCGGCTCGACGCCGAGCACCGCCAGCAGCGGATGCAGAGGCGCGCCAACCGGCTGCCAGATGACGACGCCGAAGCGGCGCGGATCGGCGAGACGCAGGACCTGGCGGGCAAAGAGCAGGTCAACGTGATCATGATTCCCGGGCGGTGCACCAGTCGCCACGAAGCGCAGGCTTCCCGACATCCCGAGATGGATGATCAGAGCGCCATCCTCGACGCCGCCGCGACAATCGAGCAACAGGTATTTGCCGCGCCGCCTCACCGCCACCACCTGTTGCCCCGCCAAAGTGTCGCCGAGCGTCGCCGGCAGCGGCAGGCGCAGGCGCGGCGCGCGCACGATGGCGCCGAGCATCCGCTCGCCCAAGACCTCCGGCTGGAGCCCGCGTCGACAAACCTCGACCTCCGGCAGTTCCGGCATTGCTTGTTCCTCCGGCGAAACCAAAATAACATCGCAAACTTATCGGATTCTAAGCGCTCCAACGCGCGTCCCCAGACTGAAAGCAGCGCATGTCAAAGAAGTTGATCTTCGCAGCCCTCGCCCTGGCCTTGGCCGGGCCTATTCACGCGGCCGGCGAGGATGTGGCCGGGGAACCCGCGAAGGCTCCGGCGAAGGCGCCGGCAAAGAAGCGGCTGACCGCTCAGTATACCGGCGAGGATATCCTCGCCCGTACCGTCTTCCAGTCGCTGGTAGGCGAACTCGCGCTCAAGCGCGGCGATACCCAGCTGGGCATCAGCGCCTGGGTCGATCTCGCCCGGCGCACGCGCGATCCGGCGGTGATCGCCCGCGCCATCGAGGTGGCGGCGGCAACCCGGCAGAATGAGCTGGCGCTCGAGCTGGCCCGTCTCTGGTTGCAGGTCGAACCGGACTCGACCAGGGCGCGCCAGACCGAATCCTCGCTGCTCGTCCTAGCCAACCGCATCGACGACCTCGGGCCGCAACTCGCCAGCCTGCTCGCCCAGGACCCTGCGAATGTCGCCAACAATCTGATGCACCTGAACAGCATGCTGGGCCGGCATGGTGACAAGAAGGCCGTGCAGCGCCTGATCGACCGTGTCGCGACNCCCTACGCCGACCTCCCGGAAGCGCATTACGCCATGGGCGTGGCCGCCGCCAATGCCGATGACCTGATGCACGCCCAGGGCGAATTCCAGAAGGCGCTGGAACTGCGCCCCGACTGGGAAGCCGGCGAACTCGCCTACGCCCAGTTGCTGGCCAGAACCTCCGTAACGAGCGCGATCGAGAGTCTCAGCGAGTTCCTCGTGCGCAAGCCTTCTGCCCGCGACGCCCGCCTGACACTCGCGCGCCTGCTGCTCAGCGAAAAGAAGTACTCCGAAGCACGGGCGCAGTTCGACATCCTGCTCAAGGATGCGCCGGACAATCCCGACCTCATCTATCCGGCGGCCATGCTGGCTCTGCAGCAGGGCGACCTCAGCAACGCACGAACCCAGCTCGCGCGGCTCCTGAATTCCGATTTTGCCGACAAGAGCACCCTCCATTTCTTCCTCGGCCAGATCGAGGAAGAGCAGAAGAATCCCGAGCTTGCCCTCGAGCATTTCCGTGAGGTGACTGCCGGCAACCAGTACATTCCAGCCCGCGGGCGCGCCGCCCAGATACTGCTGCAGCAGGGCAAGCCGGAAGAAGCGCGGGCGCTGCTCCGGGCCACGCAGACCGGATCCGACGCCGAAAAGACGCAGTTGATCCTGGCCGAAGCGCAACTCCTGCGCGAAGCCGGACGCGGTGCCGACAGCTACGCCCTGCTCGAAGCCGCGCTGGCGAAGCAGCCCGACAATCCGGAACTGCTCTACGAAACGGCGCTGTCCGCCGAACGTCAGGGCAAACCGCCGGTTCTCGAGAAGCACCTGCGCCACCTGCTCAAGCTGAAACCGGATCACGCCCATGCCCTCAACGCGCTCGGCTACTCGTTTGCCGATCGCAATGTGCGCCTGGACGAAGCGAAGAAACTGATCACTCGCGCTCTCGCGCTCGCGCCCGAGGATCCCTTCATCATGGACAGCATGGGCTGGGTCCTCTTCCGCCAGGGCAAGCTGCCGGAAGCGCTCAAGACTCTCGAGACCGCCTATGGCATCAAGGCGGACCCGGAGATCGCCGCGCACATCGGCGAGGTCCTGTGGACACTGGGACGCAAGGAGGAGGCATCGCGCGTCATGCTGGAAGCGGCGAAGAAATTTCCCGACAGCGAGATCCTGGCTAGCGCCCTGAAAAATTCCAGCCCTGATGCGTTCCATCGGCGCAGTGCTCGCCTGCAGCCTGCTGGCTGCCTGCGCCAGCGTTCCACCGGGGCCGCTGGCGCCGCGCGACTGGATCGTCGACTTCGCGCTCGATGCGCGCTTCGCATTGCGTGTCAGCGTCCCGAACGGCCCGCCCGAGAACTCCGGCGGTCGACTCGAATGGGAGCACAGAAGTGGCAGCGACCGCATCCTGATTTCCAGCCCGCTTGGTGTCGGCGTGGCCGAAATTAACGTCGGCCCGGGCGGCGGGCGCCTGCGCACCGCAGACGGCCAACTCCGGGAATCCGCCGATGCCGATGCACTGATGGAAGAGGTGACCGGCCAGCCCCTGCCGGTCCGCCAGTTGCCCAACTGGCTGCTCGGCCGCAGCGGCGGCGCCGCCATGGTCACGAGCGACAGCGCCGGCCGCCCGGCGCGCCTGAGCGAAGCCGGCTGGCAAATCGACTACGCCTACCCCGACGACAACCCGGGTGCGCTGCCCAAGCTTGTCAGTCTGAGGCGCGACGATGAAATCGACCTACGCCTGCGCATCGAAGAGTGGCGGGCGGCGCCGTGAGTCGCTGGACCTGGGACAGTTCCTGGCCAGCGCCGGCCAAGCTCAACCTGTTTCTGCACGTGGTCGGTCGCCGTGTCGACGGTTATCATCTGCTGCAGACCGTCTTCCGCTTCATCGACCGGGCCGACACCCTGCATTTCGCGCCGCGCGCCGATGGCCGCGTCGTCCTCGCGACGCCGACNCCCGGTGTCGAGGCTGCAAATGACCTCACCTTCCGCGCCGCCCGCCTGTTGCAGGACGCGACCGGATGTCGCCACGGCGCCACGCTCCACCTGAGCAAGAGCCTGCCGCTGGGCGGCGGACTCGGCGGCGGCAGTTCCGATGCGGCAACCGTCCTGCTCGCGCTCAACCACCTGTGGCAAACCGGCTTGTCACGAACCGAACTCCGCCAACTCGGGCTGCAACTCGGCGCCGACGTGCCGGTCTTCGTCCATGGCCGCAATACGTTTGCCGAGGGCATCGGCGAAGCCTTCAGCGATGTCGAACTGCCGCCGGAGACCTACCTTGTGCTGCATCCTGCGGCCAACGTGCCCACNGGGGCAATCTTCGGCGCGCCGGAACTGCGCCGTGACACGCCGCCCATCCGCCCGGCGGACTGGCGGCACGGCGCTGGCCGCAACGACCTCGAACCCGTCGCCTGCGCGAAATTTCCTGAGGTTGCCGGGCATCTGGAATGGCTCAGGCGGCGCGCGCCCAACGCCATGATGACCGGTTCCGGAGCCTGCGTCTTCGCCGGGTTCTCCGACCCGGACATGGCCGCCGCGGTTTTCCGCCGGTTGCCGACCGGCATGGCGGGCTGGCTGGCCGCCGGCCTGACCGCACATCCATTGGCATCTCTCTGACAAAGCGCTGGATTTTCGCCGGCGGCTCCTGTAATATCTCGGCCTCGTTCGCACGCGAACCCGTGCAGACGACCCGCTGGGGAGTCGCCAAGTTGGTCAAGGCACCGGATTTTGATTCCGGCATTCGAAGGTTCGAATCCTTCTTCCCCAGCCAGTTTCCTTCGGGCAGGTCTTCAGCCTGCCCGAATTTCATTGTGGCGGGCAGGTGCTTGCAGGACATGCCCGAAGGGAAGCGACGCAAATGGCCTACAACAGCCTGATGGTCTTCACCGGCAACGCCAACCCGAAGCTGGCGGCCGCCGTGGCGCTCGAACTGAACATCGAGTTGGGACGCGCCGATGTCGGCCGCTTCTCGGATGGAGAACTGAGCGTTGAAATTCAGGAACATGTGCGTGGCCGTGACATCTTCGTCCTGCAATCGACCTGCGCGCCGTGCAATGACAACCTGATGGAACTGCTGGTCATGGTCGATGCACTGAAACGCGCCTCGGCCGGCCGCATCACCGCCTCCATCCCCTACTTCGGCTATGCCCGTCAGGACCGCCGCTCGCGCTCCTCGCGCGTCCCGATCGCCGCCAAGCTGGTCGCCAACATGCTCGTCGCCTCCGGCGTCGACCGTGTCCTGACCATGGACCTCCACGCCGAGCAGATCCAGGGCTTTTTCGACATTCCGGTCGACAACATCTACTCGCTGCCGATCCTGCTCGACGACATCCACAAGCAGAATTATGAGAATCCGATGGTCGTATCCCCTGACCACGGCGGCGTCGTGCGCGCCCGCTCGCTGGCCAAGCGCCTCGAATGCGATCTCGCGATCATCGACAAGCGCCGGCCGAAAGCCAATGTCTCCGAGGTCATGAACATCATCGGCGAGGTCGACGGGCGCACCTGCATCATCATGGACGACATGGTCGACACCGCCGGCACGCTGTGCAAGGCCGCCACCGCGCTCAAGAGCGAAGGCGCCAGCCAGGTTGTCGCCTATTGCACGCACCCGGTGCTTTCCGGCTCGGCAATCGACCGGGTGAACCGATCCGACCTCGACGCGCTTGTCGTCACCGACACCATACCGTTGCGCGATGACGCCGCCGGTTCGCCGCGCATCCGCGTGCTCTCCGTCGCGGAAATCATGGCCGAGACCATCCGCCGCATCAGCAACGACGACTCCGTCTCGTCGTTGTTCATCGATTAGATTTTTTCAACCCTCCCGTTCTGGTCGCGGACCGGGAATACTCTGGAGTAACACGATGAAATTCGAACTCAACGCGCAAGCGCGCACGCTGCAGGGATCGGGTGCGAGCCGCCGCCTGCGTCGCGCTGGCAAGGTGCCGGGCATCATCTACGGTGGCGAAGCCGCCCCGCAGGCGATCGAACTCGACCACAAGGACCTGATGATCAACATGCAGAAGGAAGCGTTCCATGCTTCCATTCTCAACCTCGCGGTCGGCGCGAGGAAGCAGCAGGTCCTCCTGCGCGACGCCCAGTTCCACCCCTACAAGGCGCAGATCCTGCATGTGGACTTCCAGCGCGTGAAGGCGACCGAGGAACTCCACATCTCGGTCCCGCTGCACTTCATCAACGAGGACAGCGCTCCGGGGTCAAGCTCAGCCACGGCCAGGTCAACCACGTCATGACCGAACTCGACATCCAGTGCCTGCCGAAGGACTTGCCCGAGTTCATCGAAGTTGACGTCGGCGGCCTCGAAGTCGGCCAGACCATCCACGTCGCCGATCTCAAGCTGCCCAAGGGTGTCAGGGCCGGCCAGCAGTACGATGAAGACGCCATCGTCGTCGGCATCGTCGGCAGGGTGGCTGCAGCTGCCGAAGGCGAAGAAGGTGAAGGCGAGGCCGCTGCCGAGTAATGCCGCTATTCCCGTGATGGCCGCCGCCGGCTGGACGCCGCCGGCGGCCATTTCATTTGGCATCCCATGAATCCACCGCGCCTGATCGTCGGCCTCGGCAACCCGGGGCCGCAATACGAAACCACCCGGCACAATGCCGGCTTCTGGTTCGTCGACCATCTGGCCGACAAGCTCAAGGTCACGCTCGTGCCGCAGGCGAAGTTCTTCGGGAAGGCGGCACGCGCCGGCGACCTCTGGCTGCTCGAGCCCGCCACCTTCATGAACCGCTCCGGGCAATCGGTGGCGGCACTGGCCAATTTCTACAAGATCGACCCGGCCGCGATCCTCGTCATCCACGACGAACTCGACCTGCCGCCGGGCGGCATCCGCCTCAAGCAGGGCGGTGGCAACGGCGGGCATAACGGCCTCAAGGACATCCAGGCGCGGCTCGGCACGCCCGACTTCTGGCGCCTGCGCCTCGGCATCGGCCACCCGCGGACGCTGAACCTGACGCAACAGGTCGTCGACTTCGTGCTGCANCCCCCGCGCAAGGAAGAGCTGCCCGAGATCGAACACGCCCTCGCCCGCTGCCTGCTGGCCTGGCCCAAGCTCGCCGCCGGCGACTATGCCGGCGCCCAACAACAGCTGCACGGCAGCGCCGTCTAGCGGCAACCCCTAAGGAAAGCAAATGTCCCTGAAATGCGGCATCGTCGGCCTGCCCAACGTCGGCAAGTCCACACTGTTCAACGCCCTGACCAAGGCCGGCATCGACGCCGCCAACTACCCCTTCTGCACCATCGAGCCCAACGTCGGCATCGTCGAGGTGCCCGACCCTCGCCTCAAGGCACTCGCCGAGATCGTCAAGCCGCAGAAGATCCAGCCGGCCATCGTCGAATTCGTCGACATCGCCGGCCTCGTCGCCGGTGCCTCGAAGGGAGAAGGCCTCGGCAACCAGTTCCTCGCCAACATCCGCGAAACCGACGCCATCGTCCATGTCGTGCGCTGCTTCGCCGACGACAACGTCATGCACGTTTCCGGCAGCGTCGATCCGGTCCGCGACATAGAGGTCATCGACACCGAACTGGCGCTCGCCGACATGGCGACCGTCGAGAAGGCGCTCAACCGCTACCGGCGCCCGGCCAACGCCGGCGACAAAGACGCCAAGATCCTCGTCGCCGTGCTCGACAAGTGTTTCGCCCAACTCGACCAGGGCAAGCCGGTGCGCGCCCTCGACCTCGCCAAGGAGGAATGGGCCAGCCTCAAGCCCTTCTGCCTGATCACCGCCAAGCCGGTGCTCTACGCCGCCAACGTCGCCGAGGACGGTTTCGAGAACAACCCGCACCTCGACGCCGTACGCACCCATGCCGCCGCCGAAGGCGCCGAGGTGGTGGCGCTGTGCGCCGCCATCGAGGCCGAGATCGCCGACCTCGACGATGCCGACAAGATCGAGTTCCTCGAATCGATGGGCCTCCACGAACCGGGCCTCGACCGCCTGATCAGTGCCGGCTACCACCTGCTCGGCCTGCAGACCTATTTCACCGCCGGGGTCAAGGAAGTTCGCGCGTGGACCATCCACCGCGGCGACACTGCGCCGCAGGCCGCCGGCGTCATCCACACCGACTTCGAGCGCGGCTTCATCCGCGCCCAAACCATCGCCTACGACGACTTCATCGCCTGCAAGGGCGAACTGGGCGCCAAGGAGGCCGGCAAGATGCGCGCCGAGGGCAAAGAATACGTAGTCAAGGACGGCGACGTGCTGAACTTCCTGTTCAACGTCTGATTCGGCGGAAGGCTTGCCGGGCAAGTAGAATGGACAGCTTTCAGGCTCACCATGTTCATTGCCATGACCCAGCACCTGCTCACCCCCGTTCGCCTCGGCGCGCTTGAACTGAGGAACCGCGTCGTCATGGCGCCGCTGACGCGCTGCCGCTGCGACAACCCCGGCTACGTGCCGAGCGCGATGATGGCGCGCTATTACGCGCAACGTGCCAGCGCCGGGCTGATCATCTCGGAAGGCACCATCGTCTCGCCGCAGGCGCGCGGCTACCCGTTCACGCCGGGCATCTGGTCGGCCGAGCAGGTCGCCGGCTGGCGGCTGGTGACCGATGCCGTGCACGAACGGGGCGGCCTGATCGTCTGCCAGCTCTGGCACTGCGGCCGCCTGTCGTTGCCGGAATTCCATGACGGCCAGCCGCCGGTGGCGCCTTCCGCGGTCAACCCGAACTGGAAGATGTTTTCGACGACCGGCCACCCCGACACCGCCACGCCGCATGCGCTGACGCGCGACGAGATCAAGGCCGTCGTCGACGACTTCCGCAAGGCCGCGGCCAACGCGATGGCCGCCGGTTTCGACGGGATCGAGATCCATTCGTCCAACGGTTACCTGTTCCACCAGTTCTTCTCGCGCCACGCCAACCTGCGCGACGACGAATACGGCGGCAGCCACGAAAACCGCGCCCGTCTCTTTTTCGAGGTGCTCGATGCCGTCGGCGAGGTGATGCCCTGCGACCGCGTCGGCTTCCGCCTCAATCCGATGATGAACCGCTTCCACGGCGTGAATGTGGATGCGGACACGGTGCCGATGTGNGGGCACGTCGTTCGCCGCGCCAACGGCTACGGCCTCGCCTTCCTGCACCTGACCGAGCCCTTCCTGCCGCATCAGCTCGACGACACGCCGGATGGGCTGGCCGACGTCGGCACCCACTTCCGCCCCCTGGCGACGATGCCGATCATCGCCAACGGCGGCCTCGACCAGGCGAGGGGCGAGGCTCGGCTGGCGGCCGGCCTGTGCGATGCCGTAGCCTACGGCCGCGCGTGGATCGCCAATCCGGACTTGGTCGAGCGTTTCGCCCGCCAGGCGCCGCTCAACGAACCCGACATGCCGACCTTCTACCAGGGCGGCGAGAAGGGCTATGTCGACTACCCGATTCTCGCCGCATGAAGCGCCTACTCGCGCTGCTGACGCTGGCCGTCCTGGCCCTGCCGGCGCTGGCCGACGGCCTGCCGCCGCCGGTGCTGGCGGCGCTCAAGGCCGCGCAGATTCCGGCTGGCAGCGTCGCCGTCGTCGTCCAGCCGGTCGACGCGCGTACGCCGCTGGTCGCGCACAACGGCCAGAAGCCGATGAACCCGGCGTCGGTGATGAAGCTGGTCACTACTTACGCGGCGCTCGACCTGCTTGGTCCCGCTTACACCTGGAAGACCGCCGCGCTGGCCGATTCGGCTGCGGTCGATGGCGTCCTGAACGGCAATCTGTACCTCCGCGGCAGCGGCGACCCGCGCTTTTCCATCGAGCACCTGTGGGCCCTGCTGCGTCAGCTGCGCGTGCGCGGTGTGCGGCAGATCGGCGGCGACGTGGTGCTCGACCGCGCGGTGTTCAACGTTCCGGCGATCGACCCCGGCGCCTTCGACGACAAGCCGATGCGCCCCTACAACGTCGGCCCGGACGGGCTGCTGATCAACTTCCGCGCGCTGCGCTTCACGCTCCTGCCCGCCGCCGGCCGCCCGCAGGTGCTGATGGAGACGCCGAGCGAAGGGCTGCGCGTCGACAACCAGTTGCGCGCCGGCGAGGGCGCTTGCGGCAACAACTGGAAGGACTTCGTCAATGTCCGTCTGATCCCCGAGAACAATGGCAACCGGCTCGAGTTTTCCGGCACATATAGCGCCCAGTGCGGCGAGAAGCCGCTCAACCTGGCGCCGCTGCCGGCCGACACCCACGCCGCCGGCCTGATCCGCGCGCTGTGGCAGGAACTGGGCGGCACGCTCGCCGGCCAGGTTCGCGGCGGCACGACGCCCGCCGGCGCGCGGTTGCTGGCGGAGCACGAGTCGTCGGCGCTGGCCGATGCCGTCCGCGACATCAACAAGTGGAGCAACAACGTGATGGCGCGCCAGGTTTTCCTGACGCTGGGCAACGCCAACGGGCCGGCCAGCGCCGAGCGCGCGCGCCAGCGCATCGGCGACTGGCTGAACCGCCGCGGCCTGGGCTTCGCCGAACTGGTGATCGACAACGGCTCCGGGCTGTCGCGCAGCGAGCGGATCAGCGCCGACAGCCTCAACCGCCTGCTGCTCGACGCCTGGAAGAACCCGGTCATGCCCGAGTTCATTTCCAGCCTGCCCATCGTCGGTATCGACGGCACGATGAAGAAGCGGCTCAAAGAGTCAGGCGCGACCGGCCGCGCCCACATCAAGACCGGCACGCTCGACGGCGTCAAGACGGCTGCCGGTTATGCGCTCGACGCGCAGGGCCGGCGTGTGGCCGTCACCTTCCTCATCAACGATCCCCGGGCCGCGGCCGGCGGCCCGGCAATCGATGCCCTCATCAACTGGGTGGCGCAGCGGCGGGCCGGCGAGAAAGCGCCGGCCCTGGAGAATGAGTGAGCGCTCGCGGATTCCACCCGGCCGGCTGGCCGCAGCCGGTCTGAACCGGCAGCATGTCTTCGACCTCGCCGCGCTGCCGGCGGAAATCACCGCCACGCTCGGCACGACCGCAGGCTTCCGCCAGCTGATCCTGCTCGGTCACGGCGGCAAGCGCCTGTGGGAGTGTGTCCAGGCTGCCGGCCACACCGGCGGCGATCCGATCGACGACTACTGCGCGCGCGTCGTGGCGGACTGGTTCGCCGCCGAACTGCCCGGCCGCCGCTACCGCATCGTNCACCCCGGCAGCACGCCGGTTCCCCTGCAATACCTCGGAACGCTCGCCGGCTGGCACCACCCGACGCCGTTCATGGTCGGCATCGACCCCGAATGGGGCACGTGGAACGCCTACCGCGCCGTCGTGCTGGCCGACACCGGTTTTAGCCCTTCCCGGCCCGTCGACCGCAGCAACCCCTGCACCGGTTGCCAGGCCAGGCCCTGCATCCCCGCCTGCCCCGCCGGCGCCATGGATGGCGGCAGCTTCGCGCTGGCAACGTGCATCGCCTACCGCCAGCGCGACCATTCAAGGTGCCAGCACACCTGCCTCGCCCGCATCGCCTGCCCGGTGGGCAGCAAACATCGCTATGGGGACGAACAGATGCGACACGCCTACTCGATATCGCTGGATACCATCAGGTGCTGCCGCTGATTCCTGCGGCGTTCACACCCCGACGGTCCGCCCGTCACCCAGCGCCACCCAGCCGCGAACGACGCGGTAGCCGACCCACAGGCCGAGTAGGGCGATCATGATCCAGGCGATGGGGATGCCGATGATGGTGACGATCAGCAGGCCATAGACGATCAGCCACAGGAAGCTGAACCAGAAGGTGCGGATCTGCCAGCGGAAATGGCTTTCCAGCCAGGTGCCATTGACCTCGCTGCGTTTCAGGTAATTGATGAAGACGGCGACCAGCGAAGGCAAGCCGAAGACGAAGCCGCCTGCGACCGTCGACGCCGAAGTGACGCCGACCAGCACGGCGACGGCGTGCAGCGCGTAGATGATGTGGGTGAGTTGCACCAGCGAGGGTCGAACATTCTGCTGATCCGGGGTGGGGACGGGTTCCTGCATATTCAGATCTCCGGAAGGGATTCCTGTAGAAATAGCGCGTGCCCGGCCGCCCGGTCGAGCGCGCAGAGGTCAAGCGGGACGAGCCAGGCGTTGAAATTGGCCTCGTTTTGGAGGTCGACCGCGACAAGGCGCAACGCCATCACCTGTCTCCGAGACCAGGCGCGATCAGTTGCAGGCCCGGAAAATAGCTGCGATAGCGGGCGACATCGCGTGTCAGCAGGAGCCAGCCTTCCACCGCGGCATGCGCACCGATCAGGAAATCGGGCAGCACACCGCTGCGCGAGCCGCCGCGCTGGCGATACTGCAGGAAGGCCTTGCCTGCGAGAAAGAGGGCTTCGCGCGGCATCTGCGCGACCGGCATCGCCACGACGGCCAGCACTGCTTCAACTTCCTCGATGCGGGCATAGCCTATCGAGAACTCGGCATAGATCACCGGGTTGATCGTCAAGCTGTCGGTCAGGGCCAGGCGCTCCAGTTGCTGTTGCGACCAATCCGCCCAGGCCGGTTCGTTTTCCGCCACGTCGAGCAGGATATTGGTATCGACAAGCACCATCGAGCTTCAGATTTCGCCGCGCGTCAGCGCCAGGATTTCGTCCGTGCTCATGCTGACCGTCGCCGACCCACGCAAAGCTGCGAAACGCGCGGGGCGCGGAGGCGCTTCGGCATCGGCACGCAGCAGGCGCACCGAACCATCGGCCTGCGGAACGAAGTCGATCCTGCTGCCGGCAGACAGCCCGAGCAGATCGCGGATCGGTTTGGGAATCGTGGCCTGGCCTTTCCGGGTGACGACGGTCGACATGGTATTACCTGAAGAATTCAAGTATTACCATGTTAATGCGCCGCCGTGCGACGCACAAGCCTTCGCGACAGCCCCTTCGTCACAAACCCGACTCGCCCCAAGTCGCATCGATCTTCCGCTTTCTTCCGACCCCGTTGTTGTCGCGGTGAGACCAACGACCACGGCGAAGCCGCGCTGGTTGCAGCACATCGCGATGACTCTTTGCCCGAGAGGCAATTCAGTTCAAGACCGGCTCGCCATTGACGATGATCGGCTTGCCGGATGCGAACGAATACAAGACATCCGGAGAGACGTCGGCGCCGCTGGGCCAGACGACAGTACCCAATTCGCGATCAACCCGAACCTGCCTGAAGAAACTGTCATCGTTCAGGGCAGCAAAAACGCGGGAATAGTCCTTGATCACCCTGTCCATCGCCACCCCGGCATGCAGTACGTCGGCAAAGGTCAGATCCAGATTCCGGTTTTCCAGCGGCCGAGCCTGGGTTATGTCGATCAAGAACATGGCTAGGTTTCTACAGCCCCAACTCGCCCCACATCGCATCAACCCGCTTTGTCACATCCCCATCCATGACAATCGGCCGCCCCCATTCGCGGGTCGTCTCACCCGGCCACTTGTTGGTTGCATCCAGCCCCATCTTGGAGCCGAGGCCGGCGACCGGGCTGGCGAAGTCGAGGTAGTCGATCGGCGTGTTGTCGACCAGCGTCGTGTCGCGCGTCGCATCCATGCGCGTCGTGATCGCCCAGATCACTTCCTTCCAGTCGCGGATGTCAATGTCGTCGTCGACCACGACGATGGTCTTGGTATACATGAACTGGCGCAGGAAGGACCAAATGCCGAACATGATGCGCTTGGCGTGCCCGGGGTACTGTTTCTTGATCGAAACGATGGCCATCCGGTACGAGCAGCCTTCAGGCGGCAGGTAGAAATCGATGATTTCCGGGTACTGCTTCTGCAGCAGCGGCACGAACACTTCGTTGAGCGCCACGCCCAGGACCGCAGGCTCATCCGGCGGCTTGCCGGTGTAGGTGCTGTGGTAGATCGGGTTCTTGCGCATGGTGATGCGCTCGATGGTGAACACCGGGAATTCGGCCTGCTCGTTGTAGTAGCCGGTATGGTCGCCGTAGGGGCCTTCGAGCGCCGTTTCGCCCGGATGGATGACGCCCTCGAGGACGATCTCGGTCGAGGCCGGCACCTCCAGCGCCGAACCGAGACACTTGACCAGTTCCGTCTTGCCGCCGCGCAGCAGGCCGGCGAATTGGTATTCCGACAGTGAATCGGGCACCGGCGTCACGGCACCGAGGATGGTCGCCGGGTCGCAGCCGAGCACGACAGCCACCGGGAAAGGCTGGCCGGGATTGGCCAGCTGGTGCTCGCGAAAATCCAGCGCGCCACCGCGATGGGCCAGCCAGCGCATGATCACCTTGTTCGGCCCCAACACCTGCTGGCGGTAGATGCCGAGATTCTGGCGGTTCTTGTGCGGCCCGCGCGTCACCACCAGCCCCCAGGTGATCAGCGGCGCGACGTCGCCGGGCCAGCAGTGCTGGATCGGCAGTTTCGCCAGATCGACGTCCTTGCCGTTCCAGACGACTTCCTGGCACGGCGCGCTCGATACCTTTTTCGGCGCCATGTTGAGCACCTGCTTCAGCACCGGCAGCTTTTCCCAGGCATCCTTGAGACCCTTGGGCGGCTCCGGCTCCTTGAGATAGGCGAGCAGCTTGCCCACTTCACGCAGCGCCTGCACCGACTCCTCGCCCATGCCCAGCGCGACGCGGCGCGGCGTACCGAACAGGTTGGCGAGGACCGGCATGTCGTGGCGGCATCCGGCACTGACCGGCTTTTCGAAGAGCACGGCCGGGCCGCCGGCGCGCAGCACGCGGTCGCAGATTTCAGTCATTTCGAGCCGCGTATCGACGTCGACCCCGACGCGCTTCAGTTCGCCGGCGGCTTCGAGTTGCGACATGAAGTCGCGCAGGTCGTGGTATTTCATCGGGTCCGGTAGGAAAAGTGGCAGGCGACACAGGCTGAAGTCAGGTTGGGCAACAGGGCCATCGCCTTGTCGCGGTCGCCGGTCTTGGCGGCCGCCGCGAACTCGCTGGCCGCCTGGTGGCCATCCATGCCGATACCGTGCATGGCCGGCGGCATGTGCGGGCCGGGGCGCGCCTCGAAGGGTTTGTCGCGATGCTTGCCCATCGCCGACCGGCCGAGCTTGCTCTCGGCCACGTCGCCGGCCTCGCGGACCTTGCCGGCAGCCATCAGCGACAGGATTTCGCTGACCGCCACTAGGTTGTCGAGCATTTCCTGGCGCAGCACCTCCTGGGCCGGGGCCGGCAATGTGACTGATTGCCGGGTGTCTTCGGCACCTGCTGCGGTCGACAGCAAGAATATAGCGATGACCAGGGCTTTCATGCCAAGCTCCGTTCATGCACGACAACATTGGCAAGGCTGCCCGTAAGCATCCGCAGCCAGCGGCGAACCTCGCCAGCCAGACGCCCCCACTGTTTCAGCGATACGGCTTCGTGTGCCCCCGGATTCGGCTGTCGGTACAGGTGACGGAAGTGGCGAAAGTCATGGGATCCCTCTCAGGGCCGCTAACAATTCAAACTGTCATGCGCAGGACTGACATGAAACGATCTGTCATTTGTCATGCGACCAAACGGCTATCTACCATAGCAGCTTTCGCCCTTCCACTGTAAGCTTGTTCGCGTAAGCCTTCTCCGCTCAAAACCATTTCACTTTTCGCGTATCGGCTGCCGTTCCGAAGGGAAATGTCGTGGAGATTCGTCGTGGATTCGGATGGTTATGAATACGCTCGCGTTCCCGTTGAGTCAATCCGAAGGTCCGGAAACCGGCCCATCGCTTTCCAGTGCGCATCGGCGCCAGATACGAATCCATGCAGTCAGCAGGGGTTGGCACACCGGTCTGGTTGTACCCTCGGAAGGCGTGGGATGCGCCATACCCTACCTGAAGGCCCGATTTGTCGGCGCGACGCATTACGAAATCGGCTGGGGAGACCGGGACTTCTATCAGGCGAAGAAGGCCACCCCATGCTTGGCATTTCAGGCGCTCTTCGCGTCAAGGGGTTCCGTCATGCATGTCGTACCGATCCGCGACCCTCTCCCTGACTTCCTTGAGAACTGCAAGGTCGCCGAGACATGTCTGACCGCTTCGGAGTATGCCTCGCTGGTGCGACTCATCTCGGAGAGCTTCGCGCGGAGCGCCAACGGCGAGATCATTGCACAAGCGCGTGGCAAGTACGAAGACAGTCAGTTTTTTCAGGGAAGGGGCGCCTACAGCGCGTTCTACACCTGCAACCGCTGGACCGCCACCGCGCTGCAATCTGCTGGCCTCGATCTCTGGCCCAGGATCACGCTGACTTCGGGCAGTGTCATAAGAGCGGTTCGCAGGTATGCGAAAGCCTGCAGCACGGCGTCCAAACCCGAAGGGGTCGAGGATGCCCTTGAGTTGCGCCAGCCCGGAGAAGATGCAGGGCCATCCCGGACATGAGCGTCATGTTTGCCTCTCCTTTCGCCGGGCTGCGGAATGGCCCCCGGGTTGCGCGCACCTGCGCCCCGCCAGAGGAACGCAAGCCGGATACGCCAACCCCGCTGTCGAACGAAAAGTCGCGCTCCGAAATCCATGGGCATGCGCCAGACGCAGGTTTCCCGCAAGCACATTGCCTTGGGTGAAGAACAGCCCAATGCGCGACCTCTACCTCCGCCTGCTCTCCCGCCTGTTGGTTCACTGCTATTTCCACCGGGCACGACTCCTCAATCCGGAATATCGCCCTGCCACCGGTCCCGTTCTCTATGTCGGCCTCCATCGCAACGGCGCAGTGGACGGCTGTGTTTACAAGTCGCTGCTGCCAGAGGCGGTGTTCATGATCTCGGTACAGTTGCGGCGCAGCGTGGTCGGACGGATGATCTTCAGCGGCATCGAAGTCGTTCGCGACAAGGATCGCGGCCATGACAAGGGCGCCGAAAACAGCATCGCCATTGAACGTTGCATCGAACATCTGCGCCGCGGCGGCACGATCTTCGTAATGCCGGAGGGCACCAGCGACCTCGGCCACCGGCATTTGCCATTCAAGACAGGGGCGGCCCGAATCGTTGAGACAGCGCTACGGGCCGGCCTCCGCCCGACTGTGGTCCCCGTCGGCATCCATTACGAACGGGCCTGGGCCTGGCAAAGCGAAGTCGAGGCCGTCCTCGGCCCGGCGCTACAGGTCGACCTGCCACCCGAAATCACCGGGCCTGCTGCGGTCAACCTGCTGCACCAGCGTATTTCCGCCGCCCTCGAAACCCTGGCCGTCGCCGCCCCCGACGCCGACAGCTTCGCCCGCCGCGAACGCGCCGCCCAAGTCGCCACTCTCGGCACCGAACGTTCCTATTTCGCTGCGCTGAAAGCGCTGGAGGCCGGTGTGCCGGAAGCCGAAGCGGCGCTTGCCGAATTCGAGACAATCACCGCCGAGCGACCGTTGTTCCGGTACCAGGGCGTACCCTTGCTGCCCGCCCGCCACGCCTGGGCCGATGCGGTTTGCGCCCTGCTGCTGGCGCCGCTGGTTGCCGCCGCCGGCCTGCTCAACNNCTGCCCCCTGCTCATCGCCTGGAGTGCCGGGCGGCGCTTCGCCGATGCCCGCAATACCATTGCCCTGTGGCGCCTGCTCGCCGGTTTTCCCGCTTTCCTGGCGTGGGCCGCCGGACTGTTGGTGCTGGCCGCCATGAGCGGCCGNCTGGCCGCCATGAGCGGCCGCTGGCCGCTCGGGCTGATCTATGTCGCCATCTCTTGGCTTGGCCTGCGCAGCATCCAGCGGGTGAAGAAGCTTGCGGTCAGTCTCGGCAACCTGTGGCGCGTCCCGGATCTGCGGCCGCGCCTGCTCGCCCTGCACCGGCAGATCGATGCGGCACTCACCGCACGAGGACTGTGAATGTCCGCCCTGCTCACCCACGAATGGCTGTTCGGCGCCTACATGCTGTTCATGGCCACCGGATTGCTGTTAACCAGCGGCCTGGCCGATGCCAACACCCTGAGCTATATGGCCGGTCTGCTCATTGCCGGCGGGCTCATTGCCCTCACGACCCGCCGGGATACACCGGCGATGTGGCGCACCCGGCTGCTTTTTTACCCGCTGGCCATGAACGTCTATTTCCAGTTGATGCGCAGCGCAGTGCCCGCCGTTCATCCGGCCAGGATGGACACCGCCCTGCGTCAGATCGACCAGTGGCTGCTGCCCGACACCCCGTCACTGCTGCTGGAGCCGCTGGTCACGCCGTGGGCAACCGAAGCATTCAGCTTCTTCTACATCCTGTTCCTCCCTTACCTGGCCTTCAGCGTGATCAACTACGCCATTGGCGACCTGCACCGCCTGCGCGCCTTCACCGTCGGCCTGTTCTCCCTCTACGGCATCGGCTTTCTCGGCTATGCGCTGGTTCCGGCCGGCGGCCCCTATCTCGCTTTCCCCCAGGAGTTCACGGTGCCGTTGCTCGGTGGCCCGATTACCCAATGGAACGCCGTAGTAGTCGGCGCCGGATCGAACGGGATCGACGTCTTCCCCAGCCTGCATGTCGCCGTTTCCAGTTTCCTGCTGGGCTTCGATTTCCGCCACCGGCGCCGCCGCTTCTGGGTCTATCTCGTGCCCTGCGTCGGCCTCTGGCTATCCACCCTGTATCTGCGTTACCACTATCTTGTCGATCTCCTGTTCGGCTTCGCCCTCGCCACCCTTGCGCTCTGGCTGGCCGAACGCCAATTCGCCCGGGAAAGGATTCCTGCATGACACTTCATTCGTGTTTCGCCCTCGCCTTTACCGACCCGCCAGCCTGCGAGGCTGGCTTGGCCGGCGGCAAGGGGGCCAACCTGGCCCTGCTGACCCAGAAGGACTTCCCGGTGCCGCCCGGCTTCATCGTTACCGCCGGCGCCTACCGCGAGTTCATGCGCCACGCCGGCCGACTGCTCGACCGGGTCGGCGCTTTCCACGTCGACGAACCGGCACTCCTGCGCCAGGAAGCGGCCGACCTGCGGCGGGGTCTCGAAGCGCTGCCACTGCCAACCGAGGTGGAACAGGCGATCCGCCAACAACTCGCAAGTTTCCCCGCCGACGCGGCGTTTTCCGTGCGTTCCTCATCAACCTTCGAAGACCTCGCCGGCGCGGCCTTTGCCGGCCAGCACGATACCTACCTGAACATCCGTGGTGTCGATTCCATCCTCGACCGGGTTCGCGCCTGCTTCGCCTCGCTGTGGCAGGAACGGGCAATCGCCTATCGCAGGCAGCATGGTTTCGAGCATGCCGCGGCGGCCATGGCGGTCGTCGTCCAGACCATGGTGCGCTGTGACGTCGCCGGCGTCGCCTTCACCATCAACCCGGTCAGCGGTTCGCTGAAGGAAATGCTGGTCAATGCCAACTTCGGCCTCGGCGAATCCGTGGTCAGCGGCGACGGGGAGGTCGACCAGTACGTACTCGACCGTGACGGCAAGCTCCGTTCCAGCGTCATCGGCCACAAGATCGCGCGCGTCATCTGCGGTGAACGTGGAGCCCAGGCCATCGAAGTCAGCGCCGAGGAGGCAGCCCGCCCCTGTATGTCGGATGCGGCACTGGGCGAACTGGCGACACTGATGCGGCAGGTCGAAGACGCTTACCAGTTTCCGCAGGATATCGAGTGGGGCATTGCCGACGGCAAACTCTGCCTGCTGCAGTCGCGACCGGTGACCACCCTTCCGCCGCGCTGGACGCGCGACGAATCGGCGGAGCGCTTTCCCAACGTCCTGACGCCGCTGGCGTGGGACATGGTGGAGGAAGGCTTCCACCGCTCGCTCAACCACTCGTTCCGCCTGATGGGCTACCCACCCTTCACCGGCAAATGGTTCGGCATGCACGACCACTACATCTACGGCAACCAGAACGCCGTCGAACTGTATGGCGGTCGCGCGCCGGTTCAGATTCGCTCGCTTGCCGAACTGGAAGCGTCCCTCCCGACATTGCGCGAACGCTTCGCCTGGGTCCAGGAACTGCCTCTCGAATGGTCGCGCGATCTCGACCGCTACCTGCTCAGCATCGGCGAGTTCATGGCCGAGCCGCTGGACAGCAAGAACCTGTTCCAGGTCTGGGATTTCGTTCTGCGCGTGAATCGGGTGGGTACCGAATACTTTCTGCCCAACATCGCCATTTCACTGACCCAGCGCATGCTGTACAAGGTTTTGCACGGCTTACTTGCCCTGCTGGCCGGCGATGCCCATGCAGGAGCACGGCTGTTCGATGATCTGATGGCCCATTGCGAAACAAAGACAGGGATCGTCACCAGGGAGCTTTACGGACTGGCGCAGCAGATCAACGCCGTGCCAGCCCTCGCCGAACTGGTCCACGACACCCCGTCGCGCGGGATCCTGGCCGCCAATGGTCTTGCCGCCTTTCCTGAGTTCGCTGCCCGTTTCACCAGGTTCCTCGCCGACCATGGCCATCGGGAAATCGACTTCGACCCCTACCATCCGACCTGGATTGACGCCCCGTGGATCGTGCTCGACAACATCCGCCTCCTGGCCGAACGGTCGACTCTCGAGTCGCCGCGCGACAAGGAACTCGATCTGCGCCTGCGCCAGATGGCCGCCGAAGCCACGCTTTTCGCGCGTCTGCCGGCCGATCTCCATTTCTTCTTCCACGAGTTGCTGCGTCTGGCCCGTGCCTACACGACGCTGGACGATGTCGAGCATTACCAGACTACCCGCCTCACCCTTCCCCTGCGCAAGGGCCTGCATGAACTTGGTCACCGTCTGGTCCGGCGTGGCGTGATCGCGGAACCAATGGATGTCTTCTTCTGCCACTTCCAGGCGCTCGACGAAGCCATCCGCGCTGACGACAATGCGCGGTGGGATCAACTGGCCGCCAGCGTCCGCCGCAACAAGGCCGATTATCTACGGCATCGCGCCACGACGCCGGCCTGGGTGCTCGGCGAGGAACGCCCGGAGGCGGCGGACGATCACGGAGAAGGATCGGGCCGCCTGGGTGGTCTCTCCGGCAGCCCCGGCTGCGCTGAAGGCGAGGTCTTCCAGGTGCTGTCGCCCGACGATTTTTCCGGCTTCCCGAAAGGCGCCGTGCTCGTCGCGCGGACGACCAATCCGGCATGGACGCCGCTCTTCTACTCCGCCTGCGCCGTCGTCACCGAGAGCGGCGGCCCGCTTTCCCATGGCGCCGTAACGGCGCGCGAACTGGGCATCCCGGCCGTCATGTCGGTGCATCGCGTGCTATCGAACCTGAAGAACGGCCAACGCGTGCGCGTCGACGGCACCCATGGCACGGTCAGTTTGATGGACTGAGTGCGCTCGTCACGCACCAACTGCGAGCTAACCGGCCGTTTCTTCGTCGCCGCGTGGGCTGCGGCACTTCATCGCGTCCGATACGAATAATGGCAGGCGACGCAGGCTGCGGTCAGGTTGGGCAGCAGGGCCAGCGCCTTGTCGCGGTCGCCGGTCGCAGCCACCCTGGCAAACTCGCTGACCGCCTTATGTCCATCGATGCCGATGCCGTGCATTGCCGGCGGCATGTGCGGGCCGGGGCGGGCATCCATCGGTTTGCCGCGGTGTTTGCCCATCGCCGACATGCCCAGTTTGGTCTCGGCAATGTCGCCGGCTTCCTNGACCTTGCCTGCGGCCATCAGGGTCAGCACCTCGTTGAGCGCCACCAGGTTGTCCTGCATTTCCTGGCGCAGCACCTCCTGCACCGGGGCCGGCAATTTGACGAGTTGGCGGGCGTCTTCGGCAGTTGCTGCGGTCGACAGCAAAAACAAGACAACAACCAGGGCTTTCATCCGAAGCTCCTTCCAGAGACAAGAAAATCGACGGCGATGCCGGCGAAGATCGCCGCACCGACCCAGTTGTTGTTGAGAAATGCCTTGAAGCAGGCCATCCGCTCGCGCTTCCGGATCAGGGTGAAATGCCAGCCCATGATGCCGGCGGCGACCGCCAACCCGGCGTAGAAGGCCCAACCGAGGTGCCGCGTCCAGCCTACCCAGGCGATGATGGCCAGCGTCGCCGCGTAGCACAGCATCACCGCCGCCACGTCGAAGCGGCCGAAGGTGATCGCCGAGGTCTTGATGCCGATCCTGAGGTCGTCGTCGCGGTCGACCATTGCGTATTCGGTATCGTAGGCGACCGCCCAGAACACGTTGGCGAGCAGTAGCCACCAGGCTTCGGACGGCACCTCGCCGAGCTGCGCCGCGTAGGCCATCGGGATGCCGAAGCCGAAGGCGACGCCGAGGTAGGCCTGGGGAATCGCGAAGAAGCGCTTGGTGAACGGGTAGCTGGCGGCAAGGAAGAGCGCCGGCACCGACATCCAGACCACCAGCGGATTGCCGAGCATGAGCACGAGGGCGAAGGCGCACAGCGACAGCAGCGCGAACAGCGCCAGCGTCTCCTTCGTCGTCACCTTGCCGGCGGTCAGCGGGCGCTCCCTGGTGCGCTCGACGTGGCGGTCGAAATCGCGGTCGGCGTAATCGTTGATGACGCAGCCGGCGGAGCGCATCAGCACCGTGCCGAGAATGAAAACCCAGAGGACGATCCAGTCCGGCCTGCCCAGCGCCGACAGCCACAGCGCCCACAGCGTCGGCCAGAGCAGAAGGAGGATGCCGATCGGCTTGTCGAGCCGCATGAGCTTTTCGTAGAGGTCGAGGCGTTCGCGGACGCGGGCGAGGCGCAATGCCATGACGGGATTCTACGCGGCCAACCCGCTACTTCCAGTCGCCACGCAAGCGCGCGACGATCTCCTGCAGGTTCTCCGGAGTCGCTTCCGCCGGCGCGACCGGCGGCGCGCCGACGACGGCGATCCTGGCGAAGAGGCCGCGACGGAACGGCTTGCTCATCGCCGGGCCGTCCTTGCGCGAGAAGAAGCTGCCCCACAGGCCCTGCAGCGCCAGCGGGATGACCGGCACCGGATCGCGCTCGAGGATGCGCGTGACGCCGGGACGGAACGGGTAGAGCTCACCGTTGTCGGTAATCCGCCCCTCGGGGAAGATGCCGACGAGCTCTCCGTCACGCAGCGCCAGCGAGACCTCGGCAAACGCCGCTTCCATCATCGCCGCGTCTTCCCGGGCCGGCGCGATCGGGATCGCCCGGGTATGGCGGAAGATGAAGGAAATGAGCGGCGTGCGGAAGATGTGGTGGTCCATCACGAAGCGGATCGGCCGCGGCGATACGGCCATCAGGATGACCGGATCGACAAAGCTGACGTGGTTGCAGACGATCAGCGCCGCGCCTTCGTGCGGGATGTGCCCGACGCCGCGCTTCTTGAGACGATAGAAGAGGTGGATCAGGACCCATGCCAGGAAGCGCAGCAGGAACTCGGGCACCAGCCCGTAGATGAAGACGGCGACGGCCGCGTTGCAGATGGCGGCGACCGCAAACAACATCGGGATCGACAATCCCGCGGCGAACATTCCCGCCGCCGCAAGTGCTCCGATCACCATGAAGAAGGCATTGATGATGTTGTTGGCGGCGATGATCCGCGCCCGCTTGTCCGAAGTGCTGCGCAGTTGCACCAGCGCATACAGCGGGACGATGAAGAAGCCGCCGAACATCCCGAGCAGGAGCAGATCGGCGAGCACGCGCCAGACCGCCGACTGGCCGAGCAGCGCACCCACCGGCAGCTCGCGCGTCACCGGCGGCAACGCCAGCGACGCCAGGGCGAGGTCAAGCCCGAAGACGGTCAGCCCGATAGATCCCAGCGGCACCAGCCCCAGCTCGACATGGCGCGCCGAAAGCCGCTCGCAGAGCAGCGAGCCGACCCCGATGCCGACCGTGAATACCGCCAGTAGCAGGGTGACCGCCCCTTCGCCGCCGCCCAGCACGATCTTGCCGTAGGCGGGAAGCTGCGCGAGAAACAGCGCGCCGTAGAGCCAGAACCAGGAGATGCCGAGGATCGACAGGAAGACCGTCCGGTTCTCGCGCGCGAAGCCGATGTTGCGCCAGGTTTCGCTCAACGGATTTACATTGACCACAAGGTCCGGCGCCGGCGGCGGCGCCTCCGGAATGCTGCGGCTGGCGAGATAGCCGGCAACGGCGACGGCGAAGCCGGCCATGGCGATCCACACCGCATCGACACCGGCCCCGGCGAGCAGGCCGCCGGCCAGCGTTCCGATGAGGATGGCGACGAAGGTTCCCGCCTCGACCTGGGCGTTGCCGCCCACCAGTTCCTCCTCGCCGAGATGTTGCGGCAGGATGGCGTACTTGACCGGCCCGAACAGCGTCGATTGCAGGCCAAGCAGGAACAGCGCGCTCAGCAGCAGGGCAAGGCTGTGCACCAGGAAGCCGGCGATGGCGACGATCATGATCCCGATTTCGAGCAGCTTCGTCAGTCGCGCCAGCATGGCCTTGTCGTACTTGTCGGCAAGTTGCCCGGAGGTCGCCGAAAAGAAGAAGAATGGCAGAATGAACAGCCCGGCCGCCAGATTGGCGAGGATTTCCGGGCGCATCGACGTCCACTGCGCCGACTGGAAAGTAACCAGCACGACCAGCGCGTTCTTGTACAGATTGTCGTTGAACGCGCCGAGAAACTGGGTCAGGAAGAGCGGGGCGAAGCGCCTGCTCCCCAGGAGACGAAATTGCCCGCCGGCAGATTTTTCGGTGGCATCACTCATTCGCAGTCCATATTCCCATGTCACAATCACACCTTGATACGCGGCATTATCTACGACATGCTCACTTCACGCTCCGAATTTCTCGACCTCCCCGACGTCCGCCTGCACATCCGGCGCTGGGGCAATCCGAAGGCGCCGACCCTGTTCATGCTGCACGGCTGGATGGACGTATCGGCCTCGCTCCAGTTCGTCGTCGACGAATTCAGGCAGGACTGGAACATCATCGCCCCCGACTGGCGCGGCTTCGGTCTCTCGGACTGGCTGAGCCGCCCCTATTTCTTTGCCGAGCACATCGGCGATCTCGAGGCCATCCTCGACCGCTATGCGCCGAAAGGGAAGGTCAGGATTGCCGGACACAGCATNGGGGGCATCATTGCCTGCCTGTATGCCGGCATCCGGCCCGAGCGCATCGAAAGCCTGATCTCGCTGGAGGGGTTCGGAATCGCCCCGCACGGGCCGGAGATTGCGCCGGAGCGCTATCGGCAATGGCTGGACACCTTGCAAAGGCCGCCGCGCATGCACGTCTATCAGGATCGCGCCGCGTTCGCGCGCCGTCTGCTGCACACCGACCGCTTCCTGACGCCGGAACGCGCCGAGTTCCTCTCNAAGCACCTCGCCCGCATCGGCGACGGTGAGAACAAGGCCGGCCAGCGCCGCCACGGCATCATCTGGAACGGTGACCCCTGGCACAAGGCGCCCGCNCCCTACCTCTTCCGTCTGGAGGAGTCGATGGCCATCTGGCGGCAGATCACCTGTCCGGTCCTCTGGGTCGCCGGCCGCGACTCCTGGATCATCCGCGATTTCGCCACCCGCCCGGGCGACTGGGAAGCCCGGCAGGCCTGCTTCGCCAATCTGAGCGTGGAGTGGATCGACAACACCGACCACATGCTGCACCACGACCAGCCGGCGGAAGTGGCGCGCATCATCGAAGCGGCGTTCACTGAGGGAGGCGCCGATTGATGGTCCCCGTCTGCCCGCGGCGGCCGTCAGGTCCGGGACGCTGGATAGCCGTTTCGCCCGCGACAAGGACAAGCCGGTGAGCCAGGCCTCCGACTACCTGAACGAAGGCGTGCGCCCGCGCGAGGCATGGTCGTGGGCGTGCTACGACTTCGCGAATTCGGGCTACACGACGGTGGTAGTCACGGCGATCTTCAACGCCTATTTCGTCGCGGTGGTAGCCGGCAACGCGACCTGGGCGACCTTCGCCTGGACCGCCGCGCTGTCAGTGTCCTACGCGGCGATCGTGGTCACGGCGCCATTGATAGGCGCCTGGGCCGACGCCCATGCGGCGAAGAAGCGGGTGCTTGCCATCACCACCGTCGGCTGCATCGCCGGAACCGCAGCGCTGTATTTCGCCGGGCCNGGGAATTTCGCCATCGCCATCGCGGCGCTGGTGATTTCCAACTTCTTCTTCGGGACCGGCGAGAACGTGATCGCTGCCTTTCTCCCCGAACTTGCAAAGGGATCGGCGCTGGGCAAGGTCTCCGGGTGGGGATGGGCGTTCGGCTATGTCGGCGGGCTGCTCAGCCTCGGCGTCTGCTTCGCCTTTGTCGTCTTCGCGCAAGCACAGGGACAGACCGCCGAGCAGTACGTGCCGGTAACGATGCTGATCACCGCCGCGATCTTCGCGCTCGCCAGCCTGCCGACCTTCCTGATCCTCAAGGAGCGCGCCGTGCCCCAGCGCCAGGCCGGCGGCGCCTATGCGCAAACCTTCGCGCGTTTCCTCGAAACCGTTCGCGACGCCCGCCGCTATCGCGACCTGGCACGTTTCCTCGTCTGCATCCTGCTCTACCAGGCCGGCGTCCAGACGGTGATCTCGATCGCCGCCATCTACGCGCAGCAGGCAATGGGCTTCGGGACCAAACAGACCTTGCTGATGCTGCTGGTGGTCAATGTCACTGCCAGCATCGGCGCCTTCGCCTTCGGCCAGTTCCAGGATCGCATCGGCCACGTGCGCAGCGTCGCCTTCACGCTGGCCTGCTGGTTGCTGACGACGCTGGTTGCCTGGCGGGCCGACGGTCCGGGGCTGTTCTGGGTGGCCGCCAATCTCGCCGGCCTGTGCATGGGAGCCAGCCAGTCGGCCGGCCGCGCGCTGGTCGGCTACCTGAGCCCCGAGGCGCGCCGGGCGGAATTCTTCGGCCTGTGGGGCGTCTCGGTGAAGCTGTCGTCAATCTTCGGCCCGCTGACCTACGGGGCAGTGAGCTGGGTTTCCGGCGGCGACCATCGCATGGCCATGCTCGCCACCGGCGCCTTCTTCGTCGCCGGGCTCCTCATCCTGGCCGGTGTCGATCCCGAACGGGGCCGGCGGGCCGCCGAGGCTGGCTGACCCGAACATTGGCGATCGTCCTGCTGCAAGGCCGGAAAGCCGCACTCGGCACGACCTGGCGCGGTCGACCCCGGATTCTGGGCAAATCTCAGCCGCCGGTCAGCAAGGCTTCCGGAATCTCGAAGCGCTCTTCGCTGCCGAAGCGGACGATGGTGAAGTCGCTGCGACGCTCGAAGTCCAGCGTCTCCGGTGAATCGGCCCCGACCACCTCATGTCTGACGAAGAGGATGCGCCGCTTCATACCCTCGCCCCAGCGCACCTCAACCGTCGCCGTCCCGTCGAAGCCGCGCCGGATGACGAAGGCGTCGCACTCCTTGACCTTGGGCGCGAACGGCACCGTACAGGCGACCTTCGCCGAGGCATTGAAAGGCGTGCCGGGAATCAGCGCATCCTCGGCCGCCAGCGTCGCCGCTAGGGCCTGGCCGCTGACGCCAATGCTCAGCGCGTACCGGGCCGACTCGTTGCGGCGCGCGGCGCTGCGCATCAGGTAGACGCGGATGCTGTAATCGCCGTCCGCCGGCAGGACACCCGAGAAGCGGTTGCCGGCAAGGCTGCCGTTGAACATCGCGACATCGGCGCTGTCCGGCGGGAGGATATTGAAATAGCTGGCGGCATTGCTCGTCTGCATCTCGATGCTCAACGCCTGCCCGGCACCGGCGCGCACCTGATAGTCGACATAGCGGTAGCCCCTGATTTGGCCCTTGATGACGGTCGAGGCCATGCCCCTGGCGAAGTGAACGCGCTCGCTGCGGCGATCCGGGTCGGCGGAAGCTGCGCCAGCGGCGACCGGTTGGGCGAGGAACAGCGCAGCGGCAATAATCGTGATGGCCTTGATCATAGGGAGATTCTAGGTTGACTGGAACGCCCGAGATTACAAGTCATAGGTTGTCAAACCATCCTGCATCAACGCTGACTCGCTCTACCAATTCTGTTTTCACGCCGAGACCCAACTCCTTAAGCTTCTCGGCGAGTTCATCACCGTCGACAAGATCAATTGGCGGAGCACCATCGCGCGTAGCCTCCTTCACGGCGGCCGGCGCAAAAGATCCCGTGCTAATAAATAGGCCCTTGTCGGCACGGCCGACCATCGCCCCTCGAAAGTCGCGTATTTCCCCAGCCGTAACGGAACCCTTGTATCGCTTGCACTGGAAGAGAACATGAAAGCTCATGAAACCGTGAATGCGTGCAATACCTTTACCATCAATTCCACCATCCCCAGTGCGTCCGGTAACCTCAACGTGGATAAATCCGGACTCTCGCAAAATCCGCTGGACCAAACGTTCGAAACCCGCAGGATCGAGCCGCTGGGTGAGGACCGCCGAAAGCTTATCCTTCCACCCCTCCTCTTCAGAAAGTTNCTGAGCGGCCTCATCACGAGGCCGTTTTTTTGGAGCATCCTGTTTATCAAGGGCTCGGACGAAACGAACAATCTCGGCTGAGTCTATGGTTCCAAGAGACTTGGCCTTTTCCGTAAGTGACCAAATGCCGCGGCTTGAGTTTTCCAACAACCCGTATTTCCGGAGATAAGTTCTAGCCCAAGCAAGGCGATAGCCGACTTCGGTTTGGCTACTTTNTTCGGGGTCATGGAGTTGAGCAACGACGTCTTCGGAGAGACCGGTGATCTCAACAGTTTTCGCGTAAATTTCCTCAATCGACCCAGACCCTCCCAGTTCGCGCAACGCATCAAGGAGAGGATTCATCAGCGCGTCATAGGTTGGCAGAGCGTTGGTCATGGGATTTCCTGCTTCTCAGTTGTAGGGGCAACAAAATAGGGCGAGCCGGACTGTGGCCAATCATACATCATGCAAATTGAAGCGATTTAGCAACCGCAAGCATCTTGCTTCAAGACCTTAGCAACTCCTCCCGCGATCCGAGCCAGCGCTGCAGATGGCGCTCGGCGAGATCGGGATGCACGGTCAGCATGGTTTCTGCCACATCGCGCGCCATCTCGACCAGATCGGCATCCATTTCCAGCTCGGCATAGCGCAGCAGCGGGACGCCACTCTGCCGGCTACCAACGAATTCGCCAGGGCCGCGCAGTTGCAGGTCATGGCGGGCGATCTCGAAGCCGTCGCTGTTCTCGTAGATGATCTTCAGCCGCTCGCGCGCGGTCTCGCGGAGCGGGCCGGCATAGAGCAGGATGCAGCTCGATTCGTACGGGCCGCGCCCGACACGGCCGCGCAACTGGTGCAATTGCGACAGTCCGTAGCGCTCGGCGTGCTCGATGACCATCAGGCTGGCGTTGGGCACGTCGACACCGACCTCGATCACCGTCGTCGCCACCAGAACATTGATCGCGCCAGCGGCGAAAGCGGCCATTACGGCCTGCTTCTCGTCGGCCTTGAGGCGACCGTGCACCAATCCCACGGTCANACCGGAAAATTCGCCCAAAAGCGTTGCATGGGTTTCCTGAGCGGTCTGCAATTGCAAGGCTTCCGATTCTTCGATCAGCGGACAGACCCAGTAGGCCTGGCGGCCTTCCTCGACATGCCTGCGAACGAAGCCGACGACATCGTCGCGCCGGCTGTCGGCAACCAGCCGCGTCTTGACCGGGGTGCGGCCGGGCGGCAACTCGTCGAGCACGGTGACGTCGAGGTCGGCGTAGTAGCTCATCGCCAACGTGCGCGGGATGGGGGTGGCCGACATCATCAGCTGGTGCGGATTGTTGCCCTTCTTGCGCAGCGCGAGGCGCTGGGCGACGCCGAAGCGGTGCTGTTCGTCGACGATGGCCAGCCCGAGCCGGGCGAAATCGACTCCCTCCTGGATCAGCGCGTGCGTGCCGACGATCAGTTGCGCCGCGCTCGCCGTCGCTGCCAGTTGCTCGCGCCTGGCCTTCGTCTTCAGGCTGCCCGAGAGCCAAGCCACGCGCACGCCGAGGGGTTCCAGCCAGTCCTTCAATTTCAGGTAGTGCTGTTCGGCGAGGATTTCGGTCGGCGCCATGAAGGCGGCCTGCCAGCCGGCGGAAATGGCCTGACAGGCAGCGAGCGCGGCGACGATGGTCTTGCCGGCGCCGACATCGCCCTGCAGCAGGCGCTGCATCGGGTAGGGCTGGCCGAGGTCGCCGGCGATTTCCGCCATCGCCCGCAACTGGGCGCCGGTCAGACCGAAGGGCAGGCGGTCGACCAGGCGCGCGCCGAGGTCGTCGCGAGCCACCAGCACCGGCGCCCCCTTCTCGCGCCTTGCGAGGTAGGCGCGGCGCAGGGACAGTTGTTGCGCGAGGACCTCGTCGAACTTGACGCGGCGCCAGGCGGGGTGGTTGCGCGCATGCAGGGTATCGAGATCGGTGCCCGGCGGCGGCCGGTGCAGGAAACGCAGGCTGCGCGCCAAGCCGGGCAGTTGCAGTTGCTGGCGCAGGTCGTCGGGCAGTGTGTCGTCGAGTTCGGCAGCGGCCAGCGCCTTGCCGATCAGCTTCTGCAGCGCCGAATTGGCGACGCCTGCGGTCGATGGGTAAATCGGGGTCAATTCGCTCGGCAGCGGCTCGCCCTCCGCCACCTTGCGGAAGCGCGGGTGCACCATCTCGGCGCCGGAGAAGCCGCTGCGGATCTCGCCAAAGGCGCGCAAGCGCGTCCCTTCGCTCAGCGCCGCCTGGTGGGTCGGGTAGACGCTGAAGAAGCGCATGGTCAGCTCGCCGCTCTCGTCGTGCGCTCGCACGACCATCTGCCGGCGCGGCCGGAACTGCACCTCGCAGGATCCGACCACCACCTCGACCTGCACCGGCTCGCCCCAGGGCGCCCGGGCGACCTGCGTAATGCGGGTTTCGTCCTCGTAGCGCAGCGGCAGGTGCACCAACAAATCGGCCTCGCGATGGAGGCCGATCCTGGCGAGCTTCTTGCGCAGCGCCTCGGAGGCGCGGATCGGGGCGGATGTCCCGCTGGCCGTCATCGGCCGCCTAATCGGCGATGAACATCACCGCATCGGCCTCGACCAGCGCGCCGCGCGGCAACTCCTTGACGCCGACGGCGGCACGCGCCGGGAAGGACTCGCTGAAGTAGCGGGCCATCGTTTCGTTGACCTTGGCGAAGTTGGCGAGATCGGTCAGGAAGACGTTGACCTTGACGATGTCGGCCAGCGACCCGCCGGCGGCCTCGGCAACGGCCTTGAGATTTTCGAAGACGCGAACGATTTGCCCGTCGATTCCGTCTACCATCTGCATGGTGGCCGGATCGAGGCCGATCTGCCCCGACATGTGAACGGTGTCGCCGACGCGCACGGCTTGCGAATAGGTGCCGATGGCGGCCGGGGCATGGGGGATGCGATGATGGTCTTGGCCATGAGGCGCTTTCTGTGTCCCGATTGCAAAACACTATTCTAGCCCTGGTAGCCCATGAACCCGCGCATCGAATCTCTGGAAAAGCTGCTTGACGGCCCGCGCGACGGCGCCCTGCTCCGTTTCTCGCTCGGCAACGAATACCTGAAGGCGGGCGATCCGGCAAAAGCCGGGAAATGCTTCCAGGAAGCGGTCGACCGCGACAGCCAGTATTCGGCCGCATGGAAGGCGCTCGGGAAGGCGCTTGCGGAGGCTGGCGACAACGCCGAAGCGCTGGCCGCCTATGAACGCGGCATCGACGTGGCCGAAGCCAGAGGCGACATCCAGGCGGCGAGGGAAATGAAGGTTTTCGCCAGGCGCCTGCGCAAGGCATCCGGCGCCTGAACGGATGTCCTAAAAACCGTTCGAGTACTGTATTCCCAGCACATGGATGCCGTCGCTGTAAGAGCCGCGAAGGTTGCTGACGCCGGGCCCACCGGCCGGTACCGCGAACGTCTGGGTCTGGTTGATGCTCGCATCCTTGAGATACAGATAGGCATAGCCGGCATCGATCCGGCCGTAGGCGCCGGCGTTCCACTGACCGCCGAACGAGAACCAGAGACGGTTGTTGTCAGGCATGCGGGCCGTGCGGTATTCGTCCGACGTCGGCGACCGATCGTAAGCGATGCCGAATTTCAGCTTCCAGGCGTCACTGGCCTTGTAGGCGGCGCCCCAGGCAATACGCCACGAGTTGTCGTAGTTGATGGACTCGGTTTCGGTGCCGGCAACAGAACGGACGTTCAGGTTGTCGACCGTGTTCCAGCGGGTGAAGGACAGGTCGCCCATCGCCTCCCAGCGATCCGAAACCTGCTGCCAGACCGAGACGGTGACGGTATCCGGCAGCTTGAGGTCGGCACTGGCCGAAGTTGCCGGCGCGGCACCGAGGGTGCGGTCGCCGTTGAGCGTGTAATTCATCGTCGAGCGATAGGAAACCCCGACGCGCATCGCCGGCGACAGCGTGAACAGCGCCCCGGCATTCCAGCCCCAGGCGCCATCGTCGCCCTTTAGCCTGTAGAGGCCGACGGGCGTCATGTTGGTCAGCTCGGCATCGATGGTCTGATAACTCAACCCGAGGCCGAGCGAGACCTTGTCGGTCACCTTCCAGGCCAGCGACGGGTTGTAATTGACCGTCGTGATCTCGGACTTCAACGCCTGATAGCTGCCGATCCAGTTGTTGTCATAGTCGGTAGCCAGCCGGAATGGCGAGGAAATGCCGAGCCCGATGAACCAGTCCGGGGCAATCTGCCAGGAAAGATAGGCGTTGGGTACCGCCGACCAGCCGCCGGCATCGCCGCCGTTGCCGCCTGTCCCCAGCAGCCCGCTCGAGCCTTCGTCGCTGAACTTGAAGCTCGGTCTGATCCCGACCACACCGGCCGAGAGCCGGATCCCGGGAAGCTGGGTCATGCCGGCCGGATTGTAATAGATGGTACTGGCGTTGTCGGCGACAGCGGCGGATCCGGCGTAGGAAGTCGCGATGCCGCTGGCGTTCTGCTCCCAGAGCTGAATGCCGGCGGCTGAAGCGACGCCGGAGGATGCAAGCAGAAGCAGCGTCGGCACGGTACGCGTGGTCAGTTTGATCATTTTCTCACCCGACTTGAACACAGTTTTGCACTTGTCTGATTTTACGTATTTTCCGGCGGAACGGCGCGCTTTTTGCCCGCTCCGTCGATGGCAACGTAGGTTAGTTGCGCTTCCGTCACCTTGACCTTCACCGGGTTGGCATAGTTCCGCTCGGCGTGACTTCGACATTGACGGTGATCGAGGTGTTGCCCACATGCACGATGTCGGCGTAGAGGCTGACCACATCGCCGACCGAAATCGCCTGCTTGAACTGGAAGGAATTGACCGAAACCGTCGCCACGCGGCCGCGGGCGCGGCGCATGGCAGGGATCGCCCCGGCCACGTCGACCTGGGCCATTACCCAGCCGCCGAAGACGTCACCGTTCTGGTTGAGATCCGCCGGCATCGGCACGGTACGCAGGACCGGCTGCTTTTGCGGAAGATTGATGAGGCCGACACCCATGTTTGGTCCAACTTCGGATAAAGCTCGATTTTCGCGGAAAGCGCCAAGTTTTCATATACTGGC
This sequence comes from Dechloromonas sp., assembly GCA_013693915.1. Taxonomy (GTDB): domain Bacteria; phylum Pseudomonadota; class Gammaproteobacteria; order Burkholderiales; family Rhodocyclaceae; genus Azonexus. The sequence continues at coordinate 3,813,823 of CP059264.1, forward strand.
GCAAACACAAACAGGGCAACCCCACCATGCGTCGCGCAAGCACCCTCCCCAAGCCGCCGGCCGGCCAGCCCGTGTCCGAAATCCACGTCTGGCCGACGCTGCGCCTGCTCTTCCCGTATCTCTGGACCTATCGCCTGCGCGTCATGGCCGCGCTCGCCTGCCTGATCGGCGCCAAGGTCGCCAATGTCGGCGTTCCCGTCGTCTTCAAGAACATGATCGACGGGCTTTCGCCAGCCGATCAGGTGTTGGCGCTGCCGGTCCTACTGCTCATTCTTTACGGCGCCCTGCGGTTTTCGACCGCGCTGTTCACCGAACTTCGCGAGTTTCTCTTCGCCCGCGTCACGCAGCGCGCCGTCCGCCAGGTGGCGCTCGAGGTCTTCCGCCACCTGCACGCACTGAGCCTGCGCTTCCATCTCGAGCGCCAGACCGGCGGCGTCTCGCGCGACATCGAGCGCGGGACCCGGTCAATTTCCAGCCTGATCTCCTACACGCTCTATTCGATACTGCCGACGCTCGTCGAGATCGGCCTCGTGCTCGGCGTTCTCTTCGTCAAGTACGACCTCGGCTTCGTCCTGATCACCGTCGTCTCGCTGGTCGCCTACATCGTGTTNCTGGTCAAGGTCAGCAACTGGCGCATCGACATCCGGCGCGCGGTCAACGAGAACGACTCGGCGGCCAATACCCGGGCCATCGACAGCCTGCTCAACTACGAGACGGTCAAGTATTTCAACAACGAGGAGTGGGAGGCGCGCCGTTACGACGAGCAGATGCTCAAGTGGGAAGATGCCGCGACCCGCAGCCAGACAACGCTGTCCGCACTCAATCTCGGGCAGCAACTGATCATCGCGCTCGGCGTCACGGCGATGATGTGGCGGGCGGCGCAGGGGGTCGTCGACGGGACGATGACCATCGGCGACCTCGTTCTGGTCAATGCCTTCCTGATCCAGCTCTACATTCCGCTCAACTTCCTAGGCGTGGTNCACCGCGAGATCCGCCAGGCGATGACCGACATCGAGCGCATGTTCAACCTGCTCAAGGAGAATCGCGAGATCGGCGACGCCTCCGATGCCCGTGATCTGCCGGGTGGGCCGCTCCAGGTCGAATTCGCTGCGGTCGACTTCGCCTACGAGCCGGACCGGGCCATTCTGCACAACCTGAACTTCGCGATTGCCGCCGGCAGCACGGTCGCGGTGGTCGGCCACTCGGGCGCCGGCAAGTCGACGCTGGCCCGCCTTCTGTACCGCTTCTACGACGTGACGGGCGGCGCCATCCGGATCAACGGTTACGACCTGCGCAGCCTCAAACAGGGCAGCCTGCGCGCGGCAATCGGCATCGTCCCGCAGGACACCGTGCTGTTCAACGACTCGATCTTCTACAACATCAACTACGGACGCCCCGATGCGAGCCGCGAGGAAGTGTTGGCCGCCGCTCGCGCCGCCCAGTTGCACGATTTCATCGAAGCGCTGCCGCAGAAGTACGAAACGCGGGTCGGCGAGCGCGGCCTGAAACTCTCCGGTGGCGAAAAGCAACGCGTCGCGATTGCCCGGACCCTGCTCAAGAACCCGTCCATCCTGATTTTCGACGAAGCGACTTCGGCGCTCGATTCGGCCACCGAGCGGGCAATCCAGGGCCAGCTGGAACTGGCTGCCGTCGGCCGCACGACGCTGGTCATTGCCCACCGCCTGTCGACTGTGATGAACGCCGACGAGATCCTCGTCATGGAGGAAGGGCGGATCGTCGAACGCGGCCGCCATGCCACGCTCCTCGATGCCGGCGGAACCTATGCCGGAATGTGGTGGCTGCAGCGGCAGGAACAGTCTGCCGAATCCGCGTGAATCTGCTCTATACTGCCCTGCACCGGATGGAACCGGCACGGGGCGCCGGCCCCAAAACCCGAGGAGAAGACCGCATGAAAGCAATGAGCATCATCGCCGCGGCCGTGATGGCCGCTTCCGTCATCGCCCTGCCCGCGCTGGCCCAGGATGCCGGCACGCTCAAGAAGATCAAGGACAGCGGCGCGGTCACCATGGGCGTGCGTGAATCGTCCGGCGGCCTGTCGTTCACCGTCGGTGACGGCAAGTTCGCCGGCTTCCACGTCGAACTCTGCCAGCACGTGCTTGCCGACATCCAGAAGCAGCTCGGGATGGCCAGGCTCGACGTCAAGTACCAGCCGGTCACCTCGCAGAACCGCATCCCGCTGATGCAGAACGGCACCATCGACATCGAGTGCGGCTCGACCACCAACAACACCGCCCGCCAGAAGGACGTCGCCTTCGCCGTGACCACCTTCGTCGAGGAAGTGCGCATCGCGACCAAGGCCAATTCGGGGATCACCTCGATCTCGCAACTGAACGGCAGGAACGTCGCCACGACGACCGGCACGACCTCCGTCCAGCTCCTGCGCAAGCATGAGCGCGCGACGGGCGTCGATTTCAAGGAAGTCTTCGGCAAGGACCATGCCGACAGCTTCCTGTTGCTCGAATCCGGCCGCGCGGACGCCTTCGTGATGGACGCCCAGATCCTCGCCGGCCTCATCGCCAAGTCCAAGACCCCGGGCGATTACAAGATCGTCGGTGAGGTGCTCAACGTCGAGCCGATCAACATCATGATGCGCAAGGACGACCCGGCGTTCAAGAAGGCGGTCGATGACAGCCTGATCAAGCTGATGAAGTCCGGCGAGATCGCCAAGATCTACGACAAGTGGTTCATGCAGCCGATCCCGCCGGCCAACGTCCGCATCGGCCTGCCGGCCTCGGATGCCACCAGGGCGGCATGGGCCAACCCGAACGACAAGCCGGCCGAAGACTACGCGAAGAAGTAAACCCATTGCCGGACCTGACACCCCCGCCCGCCTGCGGGCGGGTGCGCAACGGGAGCACGAACAGATTGGGCAACTGGGACTGGCAGGTCTTCTGCAAGAACACCATTGACGGCGAGGTGATAGCCAGCTGTTTCGGCAGCGGCGGCGACATCACCTACCTCGACTGGATGATGTCGGCGTGGGGCTGGACAATCTCCGTCGCCCTCCTCAGCCTGGCGGTGGCGCTGGTATTCGGCTCGTTGATGGGGATCCTGCGCACGACCCCAAACCGCGGACTGGTGTTCCTCGGCAATGCGTGGACCGAGTTGTTCCGTAACATCCCGCTGCTCGTCCAGATCATGCTCTGGTATCACGTGGTGCCGGCGCTGGTCCCACCGCTGAGGGACGTTCCCAGTTTCCTGCTGGTCGTGGCCGCCCTCGGGCTGTTCACTTCGGCGCGGATTTCCGAGCAGGTGCGCGCCGGTATTCAGTCACTGCCACGCGGCCAGCGCATGGCCGCACTGGCAGTCGGCTTCACGCTGCCGCAGACCTATCGCTACGTCCTGCTGCCAATGGCCTTCCGCATCATCATCCCGCCTTTGACCAGCGAGTCGATGAACATCGTGAAGAACTCGTCGGTCGCCTTCGCGGTCAGCATTTCCGAACTGACGCTGTTCGCGCTGCAGGCGCAGGAGGAAACGTCACGCGGCATCGAGATCTACCTGGGAGTCACCGCCCTCTATTTCGTCTCGGCGTTCGCGATCAACCGGGTGCTGCATTTCATCGAGGAACGTGTCCGCGTACCAGGTCTGATCGCGGCGGGGGCAAGTGATGCTGAACCTCGACTTCGCATTCCTGACCCCCGAGGTTCTGTCTAGCTACGTCCTCAAGGGCCTCCTGTTCTCGCTTCAGCTCACGGTCTTCGCCATGCTGGGGGCATCGCCCTCGGCACCCTCCTGGCGCTGATGCGGCTGTCGAGCAAGCCCTGGTTGATCATGCCGGCTGCCGCTTACGTCAACACAATGCGCAGCATCCCGCTGGTCATGGTCATCCTCTGGTTCTTCCTGCTCATTCCCCTGATCACCGGGCGCCCGCTGGGGGCCGAGACGTCGGCGCTGATCACCTTCACGCTGTTCGAGGCGGCCTACTACTCGGAGATCATGCGCGCCGGAATCCAGAGCATCCCGAAGGGGCAGGTCGCCGCCGGGTACGCTCTGGGCATGACTTATGCCCAGACCATGCGCGAAGTCGTTCTTCCCCAGGCCTTCCGCAACATGCTGCCGGTCCTGCTCACCCAGACCATCATCCTGTTCCAGGACACCTCGCTGGTNCACGCGATCGGCGCCTACGACCTGCTGAAGGGTTTCGAGATCGCCGGCAAGAATTTCAACCGCCCGGTCGAGACCTACCTCGTCGCGGCCGCGGTCTATTTCATCATCTGTTTCAGCCTGTCGATGCTCGTCAGGCAACTGCAGCGGCACATCGCCATCATCCGCTAGGTCAGGATCCATCATGCCCATGATCGAATGCAGGAACGTCGGGAAGTGGTACGGCGAGTTCCAGGTATTGACCGATTGNNCACCACGCAGGTCGAGAAGGGCGAAGTCATCGTCGTCTGCGGACCCTCCGGTTCCGGGAAATCGACGCTGATCAAGTGCGTCAACGGCCTCGAACCCTTTCAGCAGGGCGAAATCCTGGTCAAGGGAACATCGGTTGGCGCCCCGGCGACGAACCTGCCCAAGCTGCGCTCACAGGTCGGCATGGTCTTCCAGCACTTCGAGTTGTTCCCGCACATGAGCATCACCGAAAACCTGACCATCGGCCAGATCAAGGTGCTGGGCCGTAGCAAGGACGAAGCCATCGACAAGGGCCTCAGGCTGCTCGACCGCGTCGGCCTCAGGGCGCATGCCCACAAGTTCCCCGGCCAGCTATCGGGTGGCCAGCAACAGCGTGTCGCGATCGCCCGCGCCCTGGCGATGGATCCGATCTGCATGCTGTTCGATGAACCGACCTCGGCGCTCGATCCCGAAATGATCAACGAGGTCCTGGACGTTATGGTTGAACTCGCCAGGGAAGGCATGACGATGATGTGCGTCACCCACGAGATGGGATTTGCACGCAAGGTGGCGAACCGCGTCATCTTCATGGACCACGGCCACATCGTCGAGGACGCCGCGAAGGATGACTTCTTCGGCACACCGCGCTCGGAACGGGCGCAGCAGTTTCTCTCGAAGATACTGCAGCACTGAAACTGAAAAGGCCGGGTTGCCCCGGCCTCTCTTCCCGCTGTCCCTGTGCAGGCGTCAGGCTGCTTCGTCCAGTTCCACAGCCTCGGTCGGCTCCGGACGATCCACCAGTTCGACAAACGCCATCGGCGCATTGTCGCCGACACGGAAGCCGCACTTGAGGATGCGCAGGTAACCACCCGGACGGGCCGAATAACGCGGACCGATCTCGCCGAAAAGCTTGACGACGACGTCGCGGTCACGCAGTCGGTCAAAGGCCAGACGCTTGTTGGCAACGGTCGGAGTCTTGCCGAGGGTGATCATCGGTTCGACGACCCGGCGCAGTTCCTTCGCCTTGGGTAGCGTGGTCTTGATCGCCTCGTGCCTGAGCAGGGCGACGGTCATGTTGCGCAGCATCGCCAGGCGATGACTGCTGGTGCGGTTGAGTTTGCGAAGTCCCAAACGGTGACGCATGGTTAATCCTTTCTATGTTCTACAGGCGTCCCTTGACTGCCCGGGTCGAAAATGGCCGTCAGGCCTTTTCCAGACCAGCCGGCGGCCAGTTTTCCAATTTCATGCCCAGGGTCAGGCCACGGGCGGCCAGCACTTCCTTGATCTCGTTCAGCGATTTGCGGCCGAGGTTCGGCGTCTTCAGGAGTTCGTTCTCGGTACGCTGGATCAGGTCACCGATGTAGTAGATGTTCTCGGCCTTCAGGCAATTGGCAGAGCGAACGGTCAGCTCGAGATCATCCACCGGCCGCAGCAGCACCGGGTCGACCTGGGCGGGTCGCGACGGTTCGGCCGTCGGCGCCGTACCTTCGAGATCGGCGAAGACGGAGAGCTGCTCCATCAGCACACGGGCAGCGAAGCGGATGGCTTCCTCAGGCTCGACAACACCGTTTGTCTCGATATCCACGATGAGCTTGTCAAGGTCGGTGCGCTGTTCAACGCGGGCGGCCTCGACCGTGTAGGCGACGCGCCGGATGGGACTGAACGAAGCGTCGAGCACCAGCTTGCCGATGGTCTTCGAGTCATCCAGGTTGCGCACATTGCCCGGCACATAGCCGCGGCCCTTCTCGACCTTGATCTCGAGCGACAGCTTGCCGCCGGGAGAAAGGTGAGCGATGACATGCTCCGGATTGATGACATCAACGTCGTGCGGCAACTCGATGTCACCGGCGCGGACCGCGCCTTCGCCTTCCTTGGCGAGCTTCAGGTTGACCACGTCGCGATTGTGCAGCTTGAACACCACTCCCTTGAGGTTCAGCAGAATATCGACAACATCCTCCTGAACGCCGTCGACCGTGGAGTACTCGTGCAGCACACCGTCAATGCCGACCTCGGTCGGCGCGTATCCGGGCATCGATGACAGCAGGATTCGGCGCAGCGCATTGCCGAGGGTATGTCCATAGCCCCGTTCGAACGGCTCCATGACCACCTTGGCCTGCACGGGCGAAACGCTCTGCACATCGATGATGCGGGGTTTCAGAAGTCCACTGCTTTGCATGGGCTTGCTTCCTCTGCGACGTTGTTACTTCGAGTAAAGTTCGATGACCAGACCTTCGTTCAGGGTCGCCGGCAGCTCCGAGCGCTGCGGCATCGCCTTGAACGTGCCCTTGCCTTCCTTGACGTCGACCGCAATCCACTCGGNGAAGCCACGGGACTCGGCTGCCTCGAGGGCAGCCTTGCAGCGCAGGGAAGCGCGGGCGCGGGCAGTCAACTGAACGACGTCGCCCGGCATGACGATGTAGGACGGGATGTTGACCCGCTTGCCATTGACCAGGACGCCGTTGTGGCGGACAACCTGGCGTGACTCGGCGCGCGAGGCGCCGAAGCCCATACGGTAGGCGACGGAGTCGAGGCGGGCCTCCAGAAGCTGGAGCAGGTTTTCACCGGTCTGGCCCTTGCGGCGGTCGGCTTCGGCGAAGGTCTTGCGGAACTGGCCTTCGAGCACGCCATAGACGCGGCGGATCTTCTGCTTGGCGCGCAGGTGGACGCCGTAGTCCGAAAGACGGGCGCCGGATTTCTGGCCATGCTGGCCGGGGGCGTAGGAACGACGTTCGATGGCGCACTTGTCGGTGAAGCACTTTTCACCCTTGAGGAAAAGCTTCTCACCTTCGCGGCGGCACTGACGGCATTTCGGATCGAGATTACGAGCCACTTGTCTTTCTCCTTAGATGCGGCGCTTCTTGGGCGGACGGCAGCCGTTGTGCGGCACCGGCGTCACGTCGGAAATCGCGGTGATCTTCATGCCCAGCGCGTTCAGCGCCCGCACCGAAGACTCGCGGCCAGGACCGGGGCCCTTGATGCGGACCTCGACGTTCTTGACGCCGCATTCCTGGGCAGCCTTGCCGGCAGCCTCGGCGGCAACCTGTGCGGCAAACGGGTGGACTTNGCGTGATCCCTTGAAGCCGGCACCGCCGGAGGTCGCCCACGACAGGGCATTCCNCTGACGGTCGGTGATGGTGATGATGGTGTTGTTGAACGATGCGTGAACGTGGGCAATGCCCTCGGCAACGTTCTTTTGACCTTCTTNGCGAACTTTGACTTTGGTAGCAGTCTTTGCCATTTTCTGTCCCTATTACTTCTTGCCAGCGATGGGCTTGCGCGGCCCCTTGCGGGTACGGGCATTGGTACGAGTGCGCTGACCACGGCAGGGAAGTCCCTTGCGATGGCGCAGGCCGCGGTAACAACCGAGGTCCATCAGACGCTTGATGCTCATCGTGACTTCGCGGCGCAGATCACCTTCGACGGTGAACTTGCCAATCTCGTCGCGCAGGCGATCCATGTCCGCATCGGACAGGTCCTTCATCTTGATCGCACGACCAACGCCTGCCGCATCACAGATCTTCTGTGCGCGGGATCGGCCGATGCCGTAAATCGCGGTCAATGCGATTTCAGCATGCTGATGGTTCGGAATGTTTANCCCTGCAATACGGGCCATCGAATCACTCCACTCTTTCCAAAATTAACGAATGCCGGACTTGCCAGGAAATCAACCCTGGCGCTGCTTGTGACGCGGGTCCTTGCAAATGATGCGCACGACACCCTTGCGACGGATGACCTTGCAATTGCGGCACACGCATTTCACTGAAGGTTGCACTTTCATGTCTTACTCCTCGTCTGCGAGAGCTTGGAAGCAGCCGTGATTCCTTTGCCCTGCGGTTTGTTGCGTAGAGAATCTTTACTTGACCCGGAAAACGATCCGGGCCTTGGATAAATCGTATGGGGTCAACTGAACGGTGACCTTGTCGCCCGGAAGAATGCGTATGTAATGCATGCGCATTTTTCCGGAGATGAAACTATGGACCATGTGCCCGTTTTCCAGCTTGACCTTGAACGTCGCATTGGGGAGGTTCTCGACCACCTCGCCCTGCATCTCGATATAGTCTTCCTTGGCCATGTCGACCTACTTGATCATCGGCGATCCCTTGAAGTTAGCTTTCTTCAAGAGGCTTTCATACTGATGTGACATGACATAGGCCTGTACCTGCGACATGAAGTCCATGGTGACAACGACGATGATCAACAGCGACGTGCCGCCGAAATAGAACGGAACGTTCCACTTCAGGATCAGGAATTCGGGCAACAGACAGACAACGGTAATGTAAGCCGCGCCGATCAGGGTAAGGCGCATCAGAATCTTGTCGATGTAGCGCGCGGTCTGCTCGCCGGGGCGGATGCCGGGGACGAAGGCTCCGCTCTTCTTGAGGTTGTCGGCCGTCTCCTTGGAGTTGAAGACCAGCGCGGTATAGAAGAAGCAGAAGAAGACGATCGCACCAGCATACAGCATCACGTAGATCGGCTGACCCGGCGACAACGTGCCCGCGATGTCCTTCAGCCAACGCATCGATTCACCGGAACCGAACCAGCCAGCCAGTGTCGCCGGGAACAGAATGATCGAGGAGGCGAAGATCGGCGGGATGACGCCAGACATGTTCAGCTTGAGCGGCAGATGCGAACTCTGACCGCCATAGATCTTGTTGCCAACCTGGCGCTTCGCATAATTGACCAGAATCTTGCGTTGACCGCGCTCGACGAAAACCACGAAGGCGGTGACGACGACAACCAGCACGCAGATGATCAGCGCCGTCAGCGGATGCATCGCGCCGGTGCGCACCAGTTCGAGCAGCCCGCCGATGGCATTCGGCAACCCGGCCGCTATACCGGCGAAGATGATGATCGAGATGCCGTTGCCCAGGCCACGCTCGGTGATCTGCTCGCCCAGCCACATCAGGAACATGGTGCCGGTCAGCAGCGTCGATACCGTGGTCAGGCGGAACATGAAGCCGGGATCGTTGACCAGACCGGGCTGTGCCTCCAGCGCAATGGCGATGCCGATACCCTGGAACAGCGCCAGCACGACAGTACCGTAGCGGGTGTATTGGGTGATCTTGCGCCGGCCGGCTTCGCCTTCCTTCTTGAGCGCTTCCAGTTGTGGACTGGCGACGCTCATCAGCTGCATGATGATCGACGCTGAAATGTACGGCATGATCCCCAGCGCGAAAATCGTGAACCGCGACAGGGCGCCACCGGAGAACATGTTGAACATGCCCAGGATGCCGCCCTGCTGCGAATTGAACAGGTCGGCCAGGACATTGGGATCGATTCCCGGAACCGGTATGTGCGCGCCGATCCGATAGACGACGAGCGCGCCGAGGAGGAACCACAGCCGGCGCTTGAGATCGCCGAACTTGCCGCCCTTGCCTACGGTATTGGGAATTGCAGCCAATGTCTTAACCCTTCACGACCTTATTCGGTGACCGAACCACCGGCAGCTTCGATCGCAGCCCTGGCGCCCTTGGTTGCGCCGACGCCCCTAAGCGTCACCTTGCGCGTGATCGCACCCGAAAGGATGACTTTCGCCGCCAGCGCAGCACCGGGAACGACGCCGGCAGCCTGCAGCGCCAGCAGGCCGATCTCGTCGATGGGCAGCCGTTCCAGTTCGGTCAGACGAACCTCGAAGTTGCGCTCGCGGGTCATCGATTTGAAGCCACGCTTCGGCAGGCGACGCTGCAGCGGCATTTGGCCACCTTCGAAGCCAACCTTGTGAAAGCCGCCGGAACGGGACTTTTGGCCCTTGTGCCCGCGGCCACCGGTCTTGCCCAAACCGGAGCCAATGCCACGACCGGCACGCTTGGCATCCTTCCTGGAGCCCTCACCCGGCTTGATCGTATTCAGACGCATGGCTTAACCCTCAACCTTAACGAGATACTGAACCTTGTTGACCATGCCCCGCACCGCCGGCGTATCCAGCAGTTCCGAGGAACTGTTCAGCTTGCGCAGCCCGAGGCCGCGAACGGTTGCACGGTGGTCCTGCTTGGTACCGATGATGCTCTTGACGAGCGTGATCTTGATCTTCTTGTCAGCCATGGCTTACCCCAGGATCTGTTCAACGGAGAGGCCACGCTTGGCGGCGATTTCGGACGGCGTATTGACCTTCGACAGACCGTCGATGGTGGCGCGCACGATGTTGTAGGGATTGGTCGATCCGTGGGCCTTCGCGACCACGTTGCTCACGCCGGCGACCTCGAAGACGGCGCGCATGGCGCCGCCTGCGATGATCCCGGTGCCTTCGGGTGCCGGCTGAATCATTACCGTGGCAGCACCATGATGGCCGGTCACGGTGTGATGGACGGTGCCGTTCTTCAGGCTGACCCTGGCCATCCTGCGTCGCGCTTCGTCCATAGCCTTCTGCACCGCAACCGGCACTTCGCGCGACTTGCCCTTGCCCATCCCAATGCCGCCGTCGCCATCGCCGACGACTGTCAGCGCCGCGAAACCGAGAATGCGACCGCCCTTTACCACCTTGGTGACGCGGTTGACCGCAACCATCTTCTCGCGCATGCCATCATCGCGCTCTTCAGCCTGCTGGGGCTTCTTGCTTCTTTCGGGTTTTGCCATATCTTGACCTTGTCCTTTCGCAGCGATCAGAACTTCNNAGACCGGCTTCACGCGCGGCTTCCGCCAGCGCCTTGACGCGGCCGTGGAACTGGAGACCGGAGCGATCAAAAGCGACCTGTTCTACGCCGGCAGCTTTCGCACGCTCGGCGATCAGCTTGCCCACGATCGTTGCCGCAGCCTTGTTGCCGCCGTTCGACACGTCCTTGCGGACGCCCGTTTCCAGTGTGGAGGCCGAGGCCAGCACCTTGCCACCACAGGGCGAGANNTGATCTGGGCGTAAATGTGGCAGTTGGTGCGATTGACGCACAGGCGCACGGCCTTCAGCTCGGCGATTTTGGCCCGTGTTTGGCGGGCACGGCGCAGTCGCGCTTCTTTCCTGTTAAACATATGCCACCCTTACTTCTTTTTCTTGGTTTCCTTGATAACCACCGTTTCGTTGACATAGCGTACGCCCTTGCCCTTGTAGGGCTCCGGCTTGCGGTATGCACGAATCTCGGCGGCCACCTGACCGACTTGCTGCTTGTCCGAACCCTTGATGACAATTTCCGTGGGCGTCGGACACTCGGCTCTCACGCCTTGCGGCATCTTGTGCGCAACCGGATGGGAGTAGCCGAGCGACAGGCTCAGGGTGTCACCCTGGACCTGCGCACGATAACCCACCCCGATTAGTTGCAGCTTCTTCTCAAACCCTTTGGAGACACCGGTCACCATGTTGCTGAGGTTAGCCTGCATAGTGCCCCACATTGCAGCAGCCGTGCGGGCATCAGCCCCATCGGCCTCGGCCACGACCAGGGCCTGACCGTCGCGCGAAATGGTGACAGCCGGATGTGCGGCGATCTTAAGGGTTCCCAGCGGGCCCTTGACGACAATTTGCTCATCCAGGCTGACTTCAACGCCAGCCGGAAGGACAACGGGAGTTTTTCCAATTCGAGACATGTTCGCTCCCTTATGCCACGATGCACAGGACTTCGCCGCCGACCTTGCTGGNNCGCGTGCCTTGCGATCAGTCATGACGCCTTTGGGGGTCGACACGATGGCGACGCCCAAACCGTTCATGACCCNGGGAATCTCTTCGCAGCCCTTGTAGATACGCAGACCAGGCTTGGAAACGCGCTCGATGCGCTCGATGACCGGACGACCAGCGTAATACTTGAGGCCGATCTCAAGTATCGGCTTGCCACTTGCCTCGCGCACCGCAAAATCATCGACATAGCCCTCGTCCTTGAGCACGGCGGCAATCGCCACCTTGACCTTGGACGACGGCATGGAGACAGACGCCTTCTCGGCGAGCTGGGCGTTGCGGATGCGGGTCAGCATGTCCGCGATCGGATCGCTCATGGCCATTCTCTATCTCCTATTACCAGCTCGCCTTAACAACACCCGGAACTTCGCCACTGAAAGCGAGTTCGCGGATCTTGTTGCGACACAAACCGAACTTGCGGAAAACCCCACGCGGACGACCGGTCATCGCGCAGCGGTTACGCAGCCGGGAGGGGCTCGAGTTACGCGGCAGGGCTTGCAACTTCAGACGGGCGTCGTAGCGCTCCTGTTCGGAGAGGCCCACGTCATTGATGATCGCCTCCAGCGCGGCACGCTNTTNTGCGTACTGCGCAACCAGTTTGCGACGCTTCTCTTCACGGTTGATCAGAGCAAGTTTTGCCATGATTGCCTCAATTCTTGAACGGTAACTTGAACGCGGAGAGCAGTGCCTTGGCTTCAGCATCGGTCTTCGCGGTCGTGGTGATACTGATGTTCATTCNCCGCAGGGCATCGATCTTGTCGTATTCGATTTCCGGGAAAATGATCTGCTCCTTGACGCCCATGTTGTAGTTACCCTGGCCGTCAAAGCTCTTGCCCGAGATGCCACGGAAGTCACGCACACGAGGCAGCGCGATGGTCACCAGGCGGTCGAGAAACTCGAACATGCGCGGGCCACGCAAGGTCACCATGCAGCCGATCGGGTAGCCGTCACGGATCTTGAAGCCGGCGATTGACTTGCGGGCCTTGGTGGTCACCGCCTTCTGACCGGCAATCTTCTGCATGTCCCCGACGGCATTTTCGAGAACCTTCTTGTCGGCTACGGCTTCGCCGACACCCATGTTGAGGGTGATCTTCGTAATCCGCGGCACTTCCATGATCGACTTGTAGCCAAATCGCTTGGAAAGCTCGCCGACGACGGTATCCTTGTAGAACTGCTGCAAACGCGCCATGACTGTCCCTTATGCGTTTACGAGTTCGCCGTTCGACTTGAACACGCGAACCTTGCGCCCGTCATCCAGCATCTTGAAGCCGACACGGTCAGCCTTCTTGGTAGCATGGTTGAACAGTGCAACATTGGAGAGATGGATCGGCATGTCCTTGTCCATGATGCCGCCCGCCACACCCTTCATCGGGTTCGGCTTGACATGCTTCTTGGCGCGATTGACGCCTTCGACCAGCACATGTTCGTCACCGACGCGACGCAGGACCGTGCCACGCTTGCCCTTGTCCTTACCGGTGATGACGACGACCTCGTCGCCCTTGCGAATCTTTTCCATAGCGAGCCCCTTAAAGAACTTCGGGAGCCAGGGACACGATCTNNTCATGAAACGCTCGGTACGCAGTTCGCGGGTCACCGGGCCGAAGATGCGCGTGCCAAGCGGCTCGAGCTTGTTGTTGAGAAGCACTGCGGCATTCCCGTCGAAGCGGATCAGTGAGCCATCGGTGCGGCGCACGCCTTTGCNGGTACGAACCACCACGGCGTTGTACACGTCGCCCTTCTTGACGCGACCGCGCGGCGCAGCATCCTTGATGCTGACCTTGATGATGTCGCCAATGCCGGCATAGCGGCGCTTGGAGCCGCCCAGCACCTTGATACACATTACCGAACGCGCACCGGTATTGTCGGCGACGCCCAGAGTCGATTGCATCTGAATCATTAAATTAAACTCCAACTTAATCCGCCAGGGCGGTCAGTCTTGGAACCCGTAAGGGTCGGACGAATTGCCACCCCCAAGAACAGGGGTCAGCAAAAAGAAGCCGGATTATACCGGCCTCTTTTAACATTGCGCAAGCGTTTTCAAGCGCTCAGTTTATACGACGATCGCCTTCTGCAATATGTTCGACACGGCCCAGGATTTTGTCCGGGAAACCGGGCGGGTCTCGACGATCTCGACGAGGTCGCCCGCCTTCGCCGAATCGCCGTCGTTATGGGCGTGATACTTCTTCGACCGAACCATGACCTTGCCATACATCGGATGCTTGACCTTGCGTTCGACGAGTACAGTCACCGTCTTTTCCATCTTGTCGCTGACCACGCGGCCAATCAGGGTACGCTTAATGCTGGATGTCTCGCTCATTGCTGCACCGCCTTCTCACGAATAAGCGTGCGCACGCGGGCAATATCGCGACGCACCTTGGAAATTTGGCTGGAGTTGGACAACTGCTGGGTGGCAATTTGCATGCGCAAGCCAAACTGGGCCTTCAGCAGATCCAGCAACTCCTTCTTGAGCTCGTCCACGCTCTTGGTTCTCAGTTCACTAGCTTTCATGATTACCCCAGATGGCGAGTNAACGAAGGTGGTGGAAATCGGCAGCTTGGCAGCGGCCAGGGCGAACGCCTCGCGGGCCAGTTCCTCATTCACGCCGTCCATTTCATAAAGCACCTTGCCCGGCTGGATCTCGGCAACCCAGTACTCGGGATTGCCCTTGCCGTTACCCATACGAACTTCGGCCGGCTTCTTCGAAATCGGCTTGTCAGGAAAGATGCGGATCCAGATTCGGCCACCACGCTTGATGTGGCGGGTCATGGCGCGACGAGCCGACTCGATCTGGCGGGCCGTCAGGCGGCCACGCCCAGTGGCCTTGAGACCCCACTCGCCGAATGACACCTTCGTACCGCGGGTGGCCAGACCTTCGTTCCGTCCCTTGTGTTCCTTGCGGAACTTCCGACGATTAGGTTGCAGCATTTCAGACACCTGCCTTTCTTACACGCTTGGCCGGGGCCTTGGCATCGCCCTCGGGCCCGTCAGCCCGCTTGACTGTGCGGGTGCGCGGCTTCTCGCCTTCAGGCCTGGCGGGGGCGCGACGCGGACGACGATCGTCGGCAGCGGGTTCGGCCGCTTCCGGCTGTTCGTTGCGATCAAGCAAATCGCCCTTGTAAACCAGACCTTGATACCGATGATGCCGTAGGTCGTCAGCGCCTGGGCAATTCCGTAATCGATATCGGCGCGCAACGTATGCAAAGGAACGCGACCTTCGCGATACCATTCGCTACGGGCAATTTCCGCACCATTCAGACGGCCGGCGCTCATCACCTTGATCCCCTGGGCGCCGAGTCGCATCGCGTTCTGCATGGCTCGCTTCATGGCACGGCGGAACATGATGCGCTTCTCGAGCTGCTGGGCAATCGAGTCGGCGATCAGCTGGGCATCGATTTCCGGCTTCCGGATTTCCTCGATCGACACATGCACTGGCACGCCCATGATGCGCTGGAGGTCCGTGCGCAACTGTTCAATATCCTCGCCCTTCTTGCCGATGACTACGCCCGGGCGTGCGGAATAGACCGTCACGCGGGCATTCTTGGCGGGGCGCTCGATGAGAACGCGGCCGACGGAAGCATGCGCCAGCTTGCGCTTCAGGTATTCGCGAACCTTGACATCTTCGGTCAGCATTTCTGGGAAGTCCTTGCTGTTGGCATACCAGCGCGAACTCCAGTTCTTGGTGGCAACCAAGCGGAAGCCAGTCGGATGAATTTTCTGTCCCATGACTTTTCCTTAGTTACCAACGCTCAGATAAATGTGGCAGGTCGGCTTGACTATCCGATTGCCACGACCTTNTGCACGCGCCGTGAAGCGCTTGAGCACCATGCCTTTTTCGACATGAACGGTCTTGACCAGCAATTCGTCGATGTCGGCCCCGTCATTGTGCTCTGCATTGGCGATTGCCGACTCCAGCACCTTTCGGACGATTCCGGCCCCCTTTTTCGGGCTGAAAGCCAGGATGTTGAGAGCCTGACCAACCGGCTTGCCACGCACCAGATCGGCCACCAGGCGACCCTTTTGCTCAGAGAGGCGCACGCCCCTCAGACTTGCACGAGTTTCCATGTCAGTTCCTTACTTCTTGGCCTTCTTGCCGGCAGTGTGACCCTTGAACGTACGGGTCAGCGAGAACTCGCCGAGCTTGTGACCCACCATATTTTCGGTAACGAAGACCGGAATATGCTGCTTGCCATTGTGGACCGCGATCGTCAGACCGATGAACTCGGGGAGGATCGTCGAACGACGCGACCACGTCTTGATCGGGCGCTTGTCGTTGGTGGCGCGCACTGCTTCGACCTTGTCGGTCAGGCACACATCCACATACGGGCCCTTTTAAGAGAACGTCCCATTTCCTACCCCTTAACGCTTGTGACGGCGCTGAACAATCATGCTGCTCGTGCGCTTGTTGCTGCGGGTCCGGTAACCCTTGGTGGGCTGACCCCATGGATTGACCGGCACGCGACCCTCACCGGTGCGACCCTCACCACCGCCGTGCGGGTGATCGATCGGGTTCATGGCAACGCCGCGGACGGTCGGGCGGACTCCGCGCCAACGCTGCGCGCCGGCCTTGCCGATTTTGCGCAGGATGTTCTCTTCGTTGCCGACCTCACCGACGGTGGCACGGCACTCGACATGGACGCGCCTCACTTCGCCGGACCGCAGACGAATCTGGGCATACGCGCCATCGCGAGCCAGGAGCTGCGCCGAGGCGCCTGCCGAGCGGGCCAACTGGGCACCCTTGCCTGGCATCATCTCGACACAACAAATGGTGGTGCCAACGGGAATGTTACGGATCGGCAAGGCATTGCCAGCCTTGATCGGCGCTTCCGAACCGTTCATCACCTGCTGGCCGACGGCCATTCCCTTGTTGGCGAGGATGTAGCGACGCTCGCCGTCAGCATAACAAACCAGAGCGATATTGGCCGTGCGGTTCGGATCGTATTCCAGGCGTTCCACCGAACCCGGAACCCCGTCCTTGGCTCGCTTGAAGTCGATCACGCGATAGGCCTGCTTGTGGCCGCCACCCTGATGGCGAATGGTGACGCGACCGTTGTTGTTGCGACCGGCACTCTTCGCCTGCGACTCGAGCAGGGCCGCAAACGGCTTGCCCTTGTACAGGTTGGTACTGACCGCCTTCACCACGGCGCGGCGGCCAGGGGAAGTCGGCTTGACTTTGACGAGGGCCATCAGACGTTCCCTCCTTCAACGAAGTTGATTTCCTGGCCCGGCCTGAGGCTCACGAAGGCTTTCTTCCAGCCCTTGCGGCGACCCACCGAACCCTTGAAACGCTTGACCTTGCCCTTGACATTGGCAACCCGAACGGTCTCGACCTGAACCTTGAACAAGAGCTCGACCGCCGCCTTGATTTCCGGCTTGGTTGCATCAGCGGCCACACGAAAGATGACCTGTTCGTTCTTGTCGGCCACATAGGTGGCCTTTTCGGAGATTTGCGGTGCCAGCAGCACCTGCATCAGACGCTCTTGATTCATCCCCACATCTCCTCGAATTTGGCCACGGCGCTCTTGGTGACCAGCACCTTGGCGAAGCGGACCAGCGAAAGCGGATCGGCTTCCCCGGCTTCGAGCACAAGAACGTTCGGCAGATTGCGTGACGAGAGGTAGAGATTCTCGTCCAGCGCATCCGTAATCACCAGAAGGTTGCCCTCAAGACCCATGCCTTTGAGCTTCTCGGCAAACAGCCTGGTCTTCGGCGCATCGACGGCCAAAGAATCGACGACCACCAGGCGATCCTGGCGGGCCAACTCGGAGAGAATCGCAGCCATTCCGGCGCGGAACATCTTCTTGTTGACCTTCTGGCTGAAGTTGTCTTCCGGGGTGTTCGGAAATATGCGACCGCCTCCGCGCCACAGCGGACTGCCGTTGCTGCCGGCGCGGGCGCGCCCGGTGCCCTTCTGGCGCCACGGCTTGGAGGTCGTATGGCGAACTTCCGAGCGATCCTTCTGCTGACGGTCAGCCGAACGTGCATTTGCCTGATAGGCGACGACAATTTGATGAACAAGCGCCTCGTTGAAGTCGCGGTTAAAGAGGACATCTGAGGCCTGTAGCTTTGCCGCCTCCTGACCCTTCTCGTTAATTACCTTGAGTTCCATGTCGCCTCCTTAAGCCTTGACTGCCGGACGCACGACAACGTCGGAACCCTTGGCACCGGGAACGGCGCCACGAACCAGAAGCAACTGGCGCTCGGCGTCGACGCGAATGATGGTCAAGCTCTGCATGGTCGACTGGACGTCGCCCATGTGGCCAGCCATGCGCTTGCCGGGAAAGACACGACCCGGATCCTGCGCCTGGCCAATGGAGCCCGGCGCATTGTGCGACAGCGAGTTGCCGTGGGACGCGCGGTTCGAGCTGAAGTTGTGGCGCTTGATGCCACCCTGGAATCCCTTGCCGACCGAGGTGCCGGTAACGTCGACCCTCTGCCCTTCGGCAAAGATGGTCACGGCCACCTGGTCGCCCGCCTTGAAGTCGGCGAGCCGGTCGGCGTCGATTCGGAATTCCTTGAGGACCTGCCCGGCTTCCACACCCGCCTTGGCCAGATGGCCTGCCAGCGGCTTGGAAACGCGCGAGGCACGGCGCTTGCCGAAAGCGACCTGTATGGCTGCATAGCCATCGATCTCCGGCGTTTTCACTTGGGTCACACGGTTGTTGGACACGTCAAGCACAGTTACCGGTATGGACGCACCATCCTCGGCAAAGATGCGAGTCATGCCAACCTTGCGACCAACAAGGCCTAGACTCATGGTTATTCTCCTCATCGCCGGCTGCGATTGGCCGGACGATGTATAACAACAAACGGGTCGCCGATATTGGCCACCCCGAAAAACGGATGATTATATCCGGAAAATTCCGCTTATTGCAACTTGATCTCGACGTCAACACCGGCCGGAAGATCGAGCTTCATCAGCGCATCGACCGTTTTGTCGGTCGGATCGACGATATCCATCAAGCGCAGGTGCGTACGAATCTCAAGTTGATCCCGCGAGGTCTTGTTCACGTGGGGCGAGCGGAGAATATCGAAGCGCTGCTTGCGGGTGGGCATGGGGACCGGCCCACGAACCACCGCGCCGGTGCGCTTGGCAGTCTCGACGATCTCCTGCGCCGACTGATCTATCAGGCGATAATCAAAGGCCTTCAGGCGAATGCGGATCTTTTGGCTTGACATTGTTTGCTTTCAAAGAGCGATGGGGCGGAAGCACTTCCACCCCGGGGTGGAAAAAGAACGGTTACGCGATGATTTTTGCGACGACGCCGGCGCCGACGGTGCGGCCGCCTTCACGGATGGCGAAACGCAGGCCTTCCTCCATGGCGATCGGGTTGATCAGCTTGATGGTCATGGCGATGTTGTCGCCCGGCATCACCATTTCGACGCCTTCCGGCAGGTCGATGGAACCGGTCACGTCGGTGGTGCGGAAGTAGAACTGCGGACGGTAGCCGTTGAAGAACGGGGTGTGGCGGCCACCTTCGTCCTTGGACAGGATGTACACTTCGGAGGTGAAGTGGGTGTGCGGCTTGACCGATCCCGGCTTGCACAGGACCTGACCACGCTCGACGTCTTCGCGCTTGGTGCCGCGCAGCAGGGCGCCGATGTTGTCGCCGGCCTGGCCCTGGTCAAGGAGCTTGCGGAACATTTCGACGCCGGTGCACACGGTCTTGATGGTGGGACGGATACCGACGATTTCGATTTCTTCGCCAACCTTGACGACGCCGCGCTCGATACGGCCGGTGACGACGGTGCCGCGACCGGAGATCGAGAAGACGTCTTCGACGGGCATCAGGAAGGGCAGGTCGACGGCGCGTTCCGGGGTCGGGATGTAGGAATCCAGGGCATCGGCGAGACGGAAAATGGAGGGCACGCCAATTTCGGACTGGTCGCCTTCGAGGGCCTTCAGGGCGGAGCCCTGGATGATCGGGGTGTCGTCGCCGGGGAAGTCGTACTTGGAGAGGAGTTCGCGCAGTTCCATTTCGACGAGTTCGAGCAGTTCGGCGTCGTCGACCATGTCGCACTTGTTCATGTNGACCAGAACGTAGGGGACGCCGACCTGACGGGCGAGCAGGATGTGCTCGCGGGTCTGCGGCATCGGGCCGTCGGCGGCGGAACAGACGAGGATGGCGCCGTCCATCTGGGCGGCACCGGTGATCATGTTCTTGACGTAGTCGGCGTGACCCGGACAGTCGACGTGGGCGTAGTGACGATTGGCGGTTTCGTATTCGACGTGGGCGGTGTTGATGGTGATGCCGCGCGCCTTCTCTTCCGGCGCCGCATCAATCTCATCGTACTTCTTCGCCGAACCACCGTACTTGGCAGACAGCACCGTCGTGATCGCAGCCGTCAGCGTGGTCTTCCCATGATCAACGTGACCAATCGTGCCCACATTTACGTGCGGCTTCGTACGCTCAAATTTTGACTTAGCCATGATGGCTTNCTCCAGTGACGATTACTTCTTGTTGATGATCGCCTCAGCGACGTTTTTGGGCGCTTCGGCATAATGCTTGAATTCCATCGAGTAGGTGGCGCGCCCTTGAGACAAGGAGCGCACCGAGGTCGAGTAGCCGAACATCTCGGACAGCGGAACCTCCGCCTTGATCAACTTGATGCCACCGACTTGGTCCTCCATGCCCTGGACGATGCCGCGGCGGGAGGAGAGGTCGCCCATCACGTTGCCCATGTAGTCCTCGGNGGTTTCCACTTCGACCGCCATCATCGGCTCGAGCAGCGTCGGACTGGCCTTGCGCATGCCTTCTTTGAACGCGGTCGCGGCGGCCATGCGGAAGGCATTTTCGTTGGAGTCGACGTCGTGGTAAGACCCATCGTAGAGGGTGAACTTGATATCGACGACCGGGAAGCCCGCGAGCACACCGCTGCTGATCGCGTCCTGCAGCCCCTTGTCGACCGCCGGAATGTATTCCCGAGGCACCACGCCGCCCTTGATGGCATCGACGAACTCGTAGCCCTTGCCAGCCTCGTTCGGCTCGATCTTGAGCCAGACATGACCGAACTGACCACGGCCGCCCGATTGCTTGACGAACTTGCCCTCCTGCTCGACTGCCTTCTTGATGCATTCGCGATAGGCTACCTGCGGCGCGCCAACGGTTGCATCGACATTGAATTCCCGACGCATTCGGTCAACCAGGATTTCGAGGTGCAATTCACCCATGCCGGAGATGATGGTCTGGCCGGACTCCTCGTCGGTACGCACGCGGAACGACGGATCCTCCTGCGCCAGGCGTCCGAGAGCAATGCCCATCTTTTCCTGGTCAGCCTTGGTCTTCGGCTCGACGGCAACGTGAATGACGGGCTCCGGGAAGACCATCCGCTCGAGGGTGATGACCTTGGCCGGATCGCACAGCGTGTCGCCGGTGGTAGCCTCCTTCAGGCCAACGGCGGCGGCGATGTCCCCGGCGCGCACTTCCTTTATCTCTTCGCGCTGGTTCGCATGCATCTGCAGGATGCGACCGAGGCGCTCCTTGCGACCCTTGACCGGGTTGAAGACCGTGTCGCCTGAATTGATGACGCCTGAATAAACTCGGAAGAAGATCAGCTGACCGACGAAGGGATCGGTCATGATCTTGAAGGCCAGCGCCGAAAATGCCTCGTCGTCGGCAGCACGACGCTCCCCTGNGCTCTCGTTCTCGAGAATACCGGTGACGGGAGGAATATCGACAGGCGACGGCATGAGTTCGATCACGGCGTCCAGCATCTTCTGGACGCCCTTGTTCTTGAAGGCCGTCCCACACAACGTCGGCTGGATCTCGCAATTGATCGTGCGCGTGCGCAAGCCAAGGAGAATGTCTGCCTCGGATAGGTCACCCTCATCCAGATAGCGGTTCATCAATTCCTCGGATGCCTCGGCAGCCGCTTCGACCATCTGCTCGCGCCAGGTCTTGGCTTCGTCAAGCAGGTTCGCCGGGATATCCCGGGCATCGTACTTCATGCCCTGGGAAGCCTCGTCCCAGTAGATCGCCTTCATGCGAATCAGGTCGACGACGCCCGCGAATTGATCTTCGGCGCCGATCGGAATCACGACCGGGATCGGGTTCGCCTTAAGGCGCAACTTCATCTGCTCGACCACCTTGAAGAAGTTGGCGCCCGAGCGATCCATCTTGTTTACGAAGGCCAAACGCGGCACACCGTACTTGTTGGCCTGACGCCAGACGGTTTCCGACTGCGGCTGGACACCGCCCACGGCACAGTACACCATGCATGCGCCATCGAGAACACGCATCGAGCGCTCCACCTCGATTGTGAAATCGACGTGCCCCGGGGTATCGATGATGTTGATGCGATGCTCGGGAAACTGGCGATCCATGCCACTCCAGAAGCAGGTGGTCGCAGCGGACGTGATCGTAATGCCACGCTCCTGCTCCTGCTCCATCCAGTCCATCGTGGCAGCGCCGTCATGGACTTCACCGATCTTGTGATTGACTCCGGTGTAGTAGAGGATGCGCTCGGTGGTTGTAGTCTTGCCAGCGTCGATGTGGGCGCTGATACCGATGTTGCGGTAGCGCTCGATTGGGGTTTTTCGTGCCACGGTAGATACCTTCGATGAAAGGACGAATTGGTTCTGACGCCTTTTGAGCGTTAGAAGCGGAAGTGAGCAAAAGCCTTGTTGGCCTCGGCCATACGGTGCACTTCGTCGCGCTTCTTGACGGCGCCACCGCGGCTTTCCGCCGCTTCCATCATCTCGGCGGCCAGACGCTGGCCCATCGACTTCTCGGAACGCTTGCGCGCCGACTCGCGCAACCAGCGCATGGCGAGTGCGACACGACGGGCCGGCCGCACTTCGACCGGCACCTGATAGTTGGCGCCGCCGACCCGGCGGGACTTGACCTCGACCATCGGCTTCACGTTGCCCATGGCGGACATGAAGACTTCCAGCGGATCCTTTCCGCCCTTCGCGGAAATGATGTCGAACGCACCATAAACGATGCGCTCGGCCACGGACTTCTTGCCGCTCTGCATGATGGCGTTGATGAACTTGGAGACCTCGACATTGCCAAACTTGGGATCAGGCAGAATATCGCGCTTGGGTACTTCACGACGACGGGGCATGCTTACCTCACNTTGATTACTATTCAGTCGAAAAGCCGGGAAGGGGCGTTGCCCACCCGGCCCTCACGGCCATTCATAAGAGTGGCCACTTACTCAAGCCGCAAAGGATCAGGCGGCCTTCGGACGCTTGGCCCCGTACTTGGAACGAGACTGCTTGCGATTCTTGACGCCCTGCGTATCGAGAGAGCCACGCACGGTGTGATAACGGACACCCGGCAAGTCCTTGACACGTCCACCACGGATCAGGACGACCGAGTGTTCCTGCAGATTGTGCCCGACACCACCGATGTAGGAGATGACTTCGAAACCGTTCGTCAAACGAACCTTGCAGACCTTGCGCAGGGCTGAGTTCGGCTTCTTCGGGGTAGTAGTGTNGACGCGCGTGCAGACTCCGCGCTTTTGCGGGCAACGCCCCAGTGCGGGGACCTTGCTGCTGGTGACCTCGGCGAGACGCGGCTTGCGCACCAACTGGTTGATGGTCGGCATTTTGAGACTTCCTTCGACGGCCGGGCCCCAAAAATGGTGCAGACGGCAATTTTGTTATCCAAAGCAGAGGCAATGATTAGCCCCTGCCGACAAAAACTGGCAATTGTATGGTTGATTATCGCCCGTGTCAACGTGACCCAGGGGAGTACGAACACCCTCAGGACGATTGACCTGCTTCCAGAATCTCCGATTCGCCACATGCCTCCTCAAGGCCCTGGCCGCCGGCCAGATCCTGACCCGTCATCTGCGCCTTGCGGCTACGGTGGTAGGCCAGGCCGGTACCCGCGGGGATCAGGCGCCCAACGATGACGTTTTCCTTGAGCCCACGGAGTTCGTCGCGCTTGCCCATGATGGCAGCCTCGGTGAGCACCCGGGTGGTCTCCTGGAAGGATGCCGCGGAAATAAACGAGTCGGTGGACAGTGACGCCTTGGTGATGCCCAACAGCATGTGCTCGAAGGTTGCCGGCAACTTGCCTTCGGCGACCACACGATCGTTCTCAGCAAGCAGTTCTGCGCGCTCCACCTGCTCCGACTTGATGAAACGGGTGTCTCCTGGCTCAACAATGGCCACCCTCCGCAGCATCTGGCGGACGATCACTTCAATGTGCTTGTCATTGATCTTCACACCCTGCAGCCGGTNGACATCCTGAACCTCGTCGGTGATGTAGCGTGCCAGTTCCTCGACTCCCTGCAGACGCAGGATATCGTGCGGGTCGGGCAAGCCTTCGACGATCTTCTCGCCCTTGTTGACCACCTGACCGTCGTGCACCAGCACATGCTTGTCCTTCGAGATCAGGAACTCGTGCTGCTTGCCGTCAAGATCCGTGATCACCAGTCGCTGCTTGCCCTTGGTGTCCTTGCCGAAACCGATCGTCCCGGTCACCTCGGCAAGCATCGAGGCATCCTTCGGGGTACGCGCCTCGAACAGTTCGGCAACCCGCGGCAGACNCCCGGTAATGTCGCGCGTCTTTGCCGATTCCTGCGGCATGCGGGCGAGAACGTCACCAACGCCGACCTTCTGGCCGTTCAGCACCGAAATGATCGAGCCAACCTGGAAGGCAATGGAGACCGGGTGATCACTGCCCACGATCCGCACCTCTTCGCCGGAGTCGTCGAGCAGTTTGACGACCGGGCGCACCCCTTGGCCACCGCCCTGCCNGCCGCGCTTGTGGTCGATGACCACCAGGGTGGACAGGCCGGTCACGTCGTNCACCTGCTTGGCGACGGTGACGCCCTCCTCGACGTTCTCGAAGCGGACGGTACCCGCGTATTCGGTGACGATCGGGCGGGTGTGCGGATCCCAGGTTGCCAGCTTCGCTCCCGGCTTGACCGACTTGCCGTCATCGACCGACAACATCGCACCATAAGGCACTTTGTGACGCTCGCGCTCGCGACCATGATCATCCGTAACCAGCACTTCGCCGGAACGCGAAATGACCACCTTCTCGCCTTTGGCGCTGGTAACGTAGCGCATTGTTGCGGTGAACCTGACGGTGCCTGCCGATTTCGCCTCGACCTGCGAGGCCACGGCGGCCCGGGAAGCCGCACCGCCGACGTGGAAGGTGCGCATGGTGAGTTGGGTGCCCGGTTCGCCGATCGACTGGGCGGCGATGACGCCGACCGACTCGCCGGCATTGACCATGCTCCCGCGACCGAGATCGCGACCGTAGCACTTGGCGCATAGTCCGTAGCGGGTCTCGCAGGTCAGCGGAGTGCGCACCTTGACTTCGTCGATCCCCAGCTTGTCGATCAGGTCGACCAGGTCCTCGTCAAGCATGGTGCCGGTGAAGATGACGGTCTCCTGAGTTTCCGGATCGATCAGGTCTTCGCCCGTCACTCGCCCGAGAATGCGCTCGCGTAGCGCCTCGATAACCTCGCCGCCTTCAACCAGTGCCTTGACCGCGTAACCGTTCGCGGTCCCGCAATCGTCCTCGGTAATGACCAGATCCTGGGTCACGTCGACCAGACGGCGTGTCAGGTAGCCCGAGTTCGCCGTCTTGAGTGCGGTGTCAGCCAGACCCTTGCGGGCACCATGGGTCGAGATGAAGTACTGGAGAACGTTCAGGCCTTCGCGGAAGTTGGTCGTGATCGGCGTCTCGATGATCGAGCCGTCCGGTTTCGCCATCAGGCCCCGCATCCCGGCGAGCTGACGGATCTGCGCAGCAGAACCGCGCGCCCCGGAATCGGCCATCATGAAGATCGAATTGAACGAGTCCTGCTTGACCTTCTTGCCATGGCGATCGATGGTTTCCTCGTGGCCGAGTTCGTCCATCATGACCTTGGCCACCTGGTCACCGGTCCGGCCCCAGATGTCGACGACCTTGTTATAGCGCTCGCCCTGGGTCACCAAGCCGTTGGTGTACTGGGTCTCGATCTCTTTGACTTCGGACTCCGCGGCAGCGATGATTTCCTGCTTCTTGGCCGGAACCCGCATGTCGTCGGNAGCAAAGGAAATCCCGGCGCGGGTCGCCAGGGCGTAGCCGTTCTGCATCAGCTTGTCGGCGAAAACGACCGTTTCCTTGAGACCGCAGCGACGGAAGGACTCGTCGATCAGCTTGGAGATTTCCTTCTTCTTCAGGGCGCGGTCGATGAGTTTGAACGGCAGGCCCTTGGGCAGAATCTTGGAGAGCAAGGCCCGGCCGGCGGTCGTTTCGACCCGGACCACTTTCTCGTTCCATTCACCATCAACCGCAGCAGGCTCGTACTGCAGCAAGCGCACCGAGATCCGCGAGTGGATGTCAAGTTGCTTCGCGGCCATCGCCCGTTCGATTTCACCGATGTCGGCGAAGTACATGCCTTCGCCCTTGCCGTTGATCTTCTCGCGGGTAGCGTAGTAGAGCCCGAGCACGATATCCTGCGACGGCACGATGATCGGCTGGCCGTTGGCAGGCGACAGCACGTTGTTCGAGGCCAGCATCAGGGTCCGCGCTTCCATCTGCGCTTCGAGCGACAACGGGACATGGACAGCCATCTGGTCGCCGTCGAAGTCGGCGTTGAAGGCGGCGCAGACGAGCGGGTGCAACTGGATGGCCTTGCCTTCGATCAGGGTCGGCTCGAATGCCTGGATGCCAAGGCGGTGGAGGGTCGGAGCGCGGTTCAGCATGACCGGATGCTCGCGGATGACATCCTCGAGGATGTCCCAGACGACCGGTTCCTGTCCGTCAACCATCTTCTTGGCCTGCTTGATGGTCGTTGCATAACCCAGCACTTCGAGCTTGTTGAAGATAAAGGGCTTGAACAATTCGAGCGCCATCAACTTCGGCAGGCCACACTGGTGCAGCTTGAGCTGCGGGCCAACCACGATAACCGAACGGCCAGAGTAGTCGACGCGCTTGCCCAGCAGGTTCTGACGGAAACGGCCGCCCTTCCCCTTGATCATGTCGGCCAGCGACTTCAGCGGACGCTTGTTGGCACCGGTCATCGCCTTGCCGCGGCGGCCGTTGTCAAGCAGTGAATCGACAGACTCCTGGAGCATGCGCTTTTCGTTGCGCACGATGATCTCGGGAGCCTTCAGTTCGAGCAGGCGCTTGAGGCGGTTGTTGCGGTTGATCACGCGACGGTAGAGGTCGTTCAGGTCTGAAGTCGCGAAGCGCCCGCCATCGAGCGGGACCAAGGGACGAAGATCGGGCGGCAGCACCGGCAGGACTTCGAGAATCATCCAGTCCGGCTTGATTCCGGATTTCACGAATCCCTCGAGAATCTTGAGGCGCTTGGCCAGTTTCTTGTTCTTGGCCTCCGAACTGGTGACATCGAGTTCGGCGCGCAAGGACTCCACCTCGCTGGTTAGATCGAGTTCGCGGAGCAGTTCACGAATGCCCTCGGCGCCCATGAAAGCCCTGAATTCGTCGCCGTGCTCTTCCATCATCTCAAGATACTGGTCTTCGGTCAGCAACTGGCCACGCTGGAGGTTGCTGACCATGCCGCTGTCGGTCACGACATAGGCTTCGAAATACAGCACGCGCTCGATATCCCGCAACGTCATGTCGAGAACCATTCCAAGGCGCGAGGGCAGCGACTTGAGGAACCAGATATGGGCGGTCGGCGAGGCCAGTTCGATATGGCCCATGCGGTCGCGGCGAACCTTGGCCAGCGTCACTTCGACGCCGCACTTCTCGCAGATCACGCCGCGATGCTTCAGGCGCTTGTACTTGCCGCACAGGCACTCGTAGTCCTTGATCGGACCGAAGATCTTGGCGCAGAACAGGCCATCGCGCTCCGGCTTGAAGGTACGATAGTTGATGGTTTCGGGCTTCTTGACTTCGCCGTAGGACCAGGAACGGATCTTGTCGGGCGAAGCGAGACCGATGGTAATCGCGTCGAATTCTTCCTCGGCGGTTACCTGCTTGAACAGATCGAGCAATGCTTTCATCGTTTTACTNNCCTGAGCCCTGAATCAGTAACGTTCCAGATCGATGTCGATCGCCAGCGAACGGATTTCCTTGACCAGCACGTTGAAGGATTCCGGCATGCCGGCATCGATACGGTGCTCGCCCTTGACGATGTTTTCGTACACTTTCGTACGCCCATTGACGTCGTCGGACTTGACGGTCAGCATTTCCTGCAGGACGTAGGATGCGCCATAAGCTTCCAGCGCCCAGACTTCCATTTCGCCGAAGCGCTGTCCACCGAACTGCGCCTTGCCCCNCAGCGGCTGCTGGGTGACCAGCGAATACGGGCCGGTCGAGCGCGCGTGCATCTTGTCATCGACTAGGTGATGCAGCTTCAGGAAGTGCATGTAGCCAACGGTTACCTGGCGCTCGAAGGCTTCGCCGGTGCGACCATCGAACAGCGTCATCTGGCCGGAGGAAGGCATGCCGGCAAGGGCGAGCATGGCCTTGATTTCCTCCTCCTTGGCGCCGTCGAAAACCGGCGTTGCGAACGGCACGCCGTCCTCGAGATTCCTGGCCAGATCGATGACTTCGCCATCGCTGAGTTCATCCAGATTCTCGGGCCTGCCCCTGGAATTGTAGACTTGCTCGAGGAACCCGCGAACCTCCCTGGCGTTGGCGTCTGCACGCAGCATGGCACCGATCTTCTGGCCGATGCCCTTGGCGGCGAGGCCGAGGTGAACTTCCAGAATCTGGCCGACGTTCATCCGCGAGGGAACACCGAGCGGGTTCAGCACGATGTCGACCGGATTGCCGTCCTCCATGTACGGCATGTCCTCCACGGGCAGGATGCGTGACACCACGCCCTTGTTGCCATGGCGGCCAGCCATCTTGTCCCCGGGCTGCAGGCGACGCTTCACGGCCACATAGACCTTGACCATCTTCTGGACGCCCGGCGGCAGCTCATCGCCCTGGGTCAGCTTCTTGCGCTTGGCCTCGAACGCAAGATCGAAGTTCTTGCGGGCCTGCTCGAGACCGTCCTTGACCTGTTCCAACTGGAGGGCCGCATCATCCTCGGACAGGCGAATGTCGAACCAGTGATGCGGATCCATGCTGTCGAGATAGGCCTGATCGATGACCGAACCCTTGGCCAGCTTCTTCGGACCACCGTTGGCCTTCTTGCCGGCCAGCAGGCGGCCGACGCGGGCGAAGGCGTCACCTTCGACGATGCGCATCTGGTCCGCGAGGTCCAGCTTGTAGTGGCGCAGATGCTCGTCGATGATCGACTTGGCGCGGCTGTCACGCTCGATGCCTTCCCGCGTGAACACCTGAACGTCGATCACGGTACCTGCAATGCCCGACGGAACGCGCAACGAGGTATCCTTCACGTCGGATGCCTTTTCACCGAAGATGGCGCGCAGGAGTTTCTCTTCCGGCGTCAACTGGGTTTCACCCTTCGGCGTCACCTTGCCGACCAGCACATCACCGGCCTGAACCTCGGCGCCGATATAGACGATGCCAGCATCATCGAGGCGGGAGAGCTGAGCTTCTCCCAGCGATGCGATGTCGCGCGTAATCTCCTCCGGGCCGAGTTTGGTATCGCGCGCCACGACCGTCAGTTCCTCGATATGGATCGAGGTGTAGCGGTCCTCGGCAACGACACGCTCGGAGATGAGAATCGAGTCCTCGAAGTTGTAGCCATTCCAGGGCATGAAGGCGATCAACATGTTCTGACCGAGCGCCAGTTCGCCCTTGTCGGTTGATGCACCGTCGGCCACCACATCGCCGCGCGCGATCAGGTCGCCGACACGGACGAGCGGCCGCTGGTTGATGTTCGTGTTCTGATTGGAACGCGTGTATTTGACAAGGTTGTAGATGTCGACTCCGACCTCGCCGGCCACCGTTTCCTCGTCGTTGACACGAACCACGACCCTTGCCGCATCCACGTAATCCACCAGGCCGCCACGGCGGGCAACGACCGCCGTTCCGGAGTCAACGGCAACGGTCCGTTCGATGCCGGTACCCACCAATGCCTTTTCCGGACGCAGACAGGGTACGGCCTGGCGCTGCATGTTGGCTCCCATCAGGGCGCGGTTTGCATCGTCATGCTCCAGGAACGGGATCAGCGATGCGGCGACAGACACGATCTGGCTCGGCGCCACGTCCATGTACTGAACGCGGGACGGTTCGGCAAGAATGGTTTCGCCCTTTTCACGGCAGGTCACGAGATCGTCGGAAAGACGGCCGTCCTTTTCGAGAGAGGCGTTGGCCTGGGCAACGACGTAATTGCCCTCCTCGATGGCAGACAGATACTCGATCTCGTTGGTGACCCTGGAGTCGACGACCTTGCGATAGGCGGTCTCGATGAAGCCGTAGTCATTGACGCGAGCGAACAGGGCCAGCGAATTGATAAGGCCGATGTTCGGGCCTTCCGGCGTTTCGATCGGGCAGACCCGACCATAGTGGGTCGGATGCACGTCGCGCACCTCGAAACCTGCACGCTCACGGGTCAGACCGCCCGGACCAAGGGCGGAAACGCGGCGCTTGTGCGTAATTTCCGAGAGCGGGTTGGTCTGGTCCATGAACTGCGACAACTGGCTGGAACCGAAGAACTCCTTGATCGCGGCGCTGATCGGCTTGGCGTTGATCAGATCGTGCGGCATCAGGTTGTCGGACTCGGCCTGCGACAGGCGCTCCTTGACCGCGCGCTCGACCCGCACGAGACCGGCGCGGAACTGGTTTTCCGCCAACTCGCCAACCGACCGGACCCGGCGATTCCCGAGGTGGTCGATGTCATCGATGTCGCCGCGACCATTGCGCAGTTCTACGAGAATCTTGATTACTGCCACGATGTCGCGTGGCGACAGCGTCAGTTGCTCGCGCACCTCGACGTTGGCGCCCAGCGGCTTGACCTTCGCGGCAAGCGCCTCAGCATCGGCAAGTTGCAGGTTTTCCGAGAGCGCGCGCGGCCCGAAGGGCAGGCCGCTCACCAGGTCCTGGATCACGGCAAGCGGGAAGCCACTGCCTTCGGCAAGGTTCTTCAGGGCCGCCTCGGCCTTGGAGGCCAGGCTCCTGATCATCACCTTGTGTTCGATGACGTCTGCGCGACCGAGACGGCGGTTGAACTTCATCCGGCCGACCCCGGAGAGGTCATAACGATCATCAGAGTAGAACAGGCCGTTGAAGAGGATCTCCACGGCCTCTTCCGTCGGCGGCTCGCCGGGACGCATCATGCGATAGATGGCGATGCGCGCGGCCTGACGGGATGCGGTTTCGTCGGCGCGCAGGGTGCTGGAAATGAATGCGCCGCGATCCAGTTCGTTGGTATACAGTGTTTCGACGGTTTCGATCCCCGCTTTGCGCAAATCGGCCAGCAGTGCCTCGGTGATCTCGTCGTTGGCATTGGCGACGATTTCTCCGGTTTCTGTGTCGATGATATTCCTGGCGACGACGCGACCGAGAATGAAATCCTCGGGAACGATGATCTGGTTCAACGATGCAGATGCGATATCGCGGATATGCTTGGCCGTGATCCGCTTGTCCTTGGTAACGATGACCTTGCCATCTTGGGCAACGAAGTCGAAACGCGCTACTTCACCGCGGAGGCGATCGGGAACCAGCGCGAACTCGACCTTGTCCTTGCTCAGCTGGAAAGTGTCGAAATCGAAAAATTGCGCAAGGATTTCCTCGGTGGACATGCCGATTGCCTTGAGCAGGGTTGTGACAGGCATCTTGCGCCGGCGGTCGACGCGGAAAAAGAGGGTATCCTTCGGATCGAACTCGAAATCGAGCCAGGAACCGCGGTAGGGAATGATGCGGGCTGAAAACAACAGCTTGCCCGAGCTGTGCGTCTTGCCGCGGTCGTGCTCGAAGAAGACGCCGGGCGAGCGGTGAAGCTGGGAAACGATCACCCGCTCGGTGCCATTGATGACGAAGGAGCCGTTGGTCGTCATGAGCGGAATCTCGCCCATGTATACTTCCTGCTCCTTGACTTCCTTCACCGTGTCCGGCGCCTCGCGGTCCATGATCACCAGCCGCACCCGCGCGCGCAGCGACGATGCAAACGTCAGCCCGCGCTGCTGGCACTCGCTCACATCGAATGCCGGCTCGCCGAGCATGTAGCTGACGAACTCGAGGCGCGCATTGCCGGAATGGGAGACGATCGGGAAGATCGAGGTGAACGCGGCCTGCAACCCCTCGTTCTTGCGCTTCCCCGGGGCCACTTCGGCCTGCAGGAAGGCCATAAAGGACTCAAGCTGGGTAGCAAGAAGGAACGGGATGTCAAGCACGCTGGCGCGCTTGGCGAAGCTCTTGCGGATGCGCTTCTTCTCGGTGAAGGAGTAAGTCATGGTAACTCCGTGAGGATAAGGTCAAACGTTAAACCTGTGGAAACAGGCAAACGCAAACGGCCTCTCCTCCCGGGACGGGAGGGAAAAGGCAGCGTTTGCGTTTGCCGGCTGGCGTAGCTCAAGTTTGTCTTTTTGATTGATTCGACCTGCAACACAAGCACAAAAGGGCTGACGGCTCCCGCCGCCAGCCCGCCCGCCAAGAGTCGATTACTTGACCTCGACCTTGGCGCCGGCGTCTGCCAGTTGCTTCTGGAGGGCTTCTGCCTCGGCCTTGGAAATGCTTTCCTTGACCGCTTTCGGCGCGCTGTCGACCAGGTCCTTGGCTTCCTTGAGACCCAGGCCGGTAACGGCACGGACAACCTTGATGACCTCAACCTTCTTGTCACCGGCCGCATTGAGCATCACGGTGAACTCGGTCTGCTCTTCAACCACCGGAGCAGCGGCAGCGCCAGCGCCAGCGCCGGCGCCGGCGAAGGATGCGGCGGAAACGCCGAACTTGTCTTCGAACGCCTTGACGAGGTCATTCAGTTCCATAACAGTCATGGAGCCAACGGCTTCCAGGATATCGTCTTTGCTAATTGCCATTTCAGAAAACTCCTAATTCAGTTCGTAAACGCGGGGATCAAGCAGCGGCCTCTTCGCGCTGCTGGGCAAGTGCGGTCAGGCACACGGCAAAGCCGGATACCGGAGCCTGCATCACGCCCAACAGCCTGGCGAGCAACTCTTCGCGGCTCGGGATGGAGGCGAGCGCCTGCACACCGGCTTTGTCGAGCACATTCCCGGCATAGGAACCGGCCTTGAGCACGAGCTTGTCGTTAGTCTTGGCGAAGTCGTTGAGGACTTTCGCCGCTGCCACCGGGTCGGCCGACACGCTGTAGATCAGCGGTCCGACCATGTGATCGGCCAAACTGGCAAACGGGGTACCAGCTACGGCGCGACGCACCAGAGTGTTCTTCATCACACGCAGATATACGCCAGACTCACGCGCCTTCTTGCGCAGCACGGTGAGATGTCCCACCTCGATGCCACGGTATTCGGCAATCGCGATTGTCTGGGCGTTAGCCACTTGCTCTGCAACCTCTGCCACGACAGCTTTCTTGTCGTTCAGATTGAGACCCACAGGCCCTTCCTCCTTTCAAGTCATAACACGACGGGAGAAATTCCCGTCGCACCCACGGCGACCTGAACTAGAAGCCATGCCGCCCGTTTCCGGTCGGCAGAAAATCTTGTTCTGGGACACCGTCTGCGCAGGCTGCTTCGCGATTAAGACCCTTGCGGGTCACCTGCGGTCTTTGACGATCCGCCGATACCGTCGAAACGGGAATCGGCGGCCCAAAGTTCCTAATTAGCCAGCCAGAGTGGCCTGATCGACGCGGACGCCGGGACCCATGGTGGCGGCAACCGCGATCCTGCGCAGGTATTGCCCCTTGGAGGTGGCCGGTTTGGCCTTGGTCAGCGCATCGATCAGCGCCTTCAGGTTGGACTCGAGACTGTCGACCGGGAACGAGGCACGGCCGATCGTTGCATGAACGATACCGCCCTTGTCCGTGCGGTACTGGACCTGGCCGGCCTTGGCGTTGGCAACGGCAGTCGTCACGTCCATCGTCACGGTGCCCACTTTCGGGTTCGGCATCAGGCCGCGCGGACCGAGTATCTGCCCGAGTTGGCCGACGACCTTCATCGCATCCGGGGTGGCGATGACGATATCGAAATTGAGGTTGCCCGCCTTGACCTCTGCGGCCAGGTCGTCAAAACCAACGACGTCCGCGCCGGCCGCCTTGGCGGCTTCGGCCTTTTCGCCCTGCGCAAAGACCGCGACGCGCACCGCCTTCCCGGTACCTGCGGGCAGCACGACTGAACCGCGGACCACCTGATCGGACTTGCGCGGGTCGACACCGAGGTTGACCGCGACATCGATCGACTCGTCGAACTTCGCAGTCGCCGTTTCCTTGGCCAGCGCCAGCGCTTCCTTGACCGGGTAGAACTTCTGTCGGACGATCTTCCCTTCCAGGGTCTTCTGTTTCTTGCTGAGTTTGGCCATGGTCAGATTCCCTCCACCGTGATGCCCATCGAACGGGCGGTACCGGCAATGGTACGAACGGCAGCATCCATGTCAGCCGCGGTCAGGTCGGGCATCTTGGTGGTAGCGATTTCTTCGGCTTGGGCACGGGTGATGTTGCCAACCTTGTTGGTGTGCGGCTTGGCGGATCCGGACTTGATGCCGACTGCCTTCTTGATCAGGATGGTCGCCGGCGGCGTCTTCATCACGAAGGTGAAGGACTTGTCGGCAAAGGCGGTTATCACCACCGGGATCGGCAAACCAGGTTCGAGACCCTGGGTCTGGGCGTTGAACGTCTTGCAGAATTCCATGATGTTCAAGCCACGCTGGCCCAGCGCCGGACCGATCGGGGGCGACGGATTCGCCTTCCCGGCCGGCACCTGCAACTTGATGTAGCCAATGATTTTCTTGGCCATGATTACTCCTTGAATGATGAGTACTGACGCGCCTTCGGCTTGCGCCTACCAACGCTCCTCTTGCCAGACTATTGCAGGGCAGCCGGCGAACCCTTGAAGCTTTTGTATCGCCGCTCAGGCCTTCTCCACCTGCGAGAACTCGAGTTCGACCGGCGTTGCCCGCCCGAAGATCGTTACCGACACGCGCAGACGATTCTTCTCATAGTTCAGATCCTCGACCGAGCCATGAAAATCGGTAAACGGTCCTTCCTTGACCCGAACCACCTCGCCGACCTCGAACAGCACCTTGGGACGGGGCTTCTNCGACCCCTCCTGCATCTGCTGCATGATCTTGTCGACTTCCTTCTGGGAAATCGGGGTGGGTTTGGTGGCCGTGCCGCCGACAAAACCGGTGACCCTGGGCGTGTTCTTGACCAGATGCCAGGAATCGTCGTCCATGTCCATCTCGACCAGTACGTAACCGGGGAAGAACTTGCGCTCCGAAATCGCCTTCTGGCCGGCCTTCATCTCCACGACTTCCTCGACCGGCACCAGAATGCGGCCAAATTTGTCCTGCATTCCCAGGCGATCGATGCGCTCCTGAATGGCGCGCATCACGCTCTTCTCGAATCCGGAATAGGCATGGACTACATACCAGCGTTTGCTCATGATTTCTTCCAGCCNCAGCACGAGATCATAAAGAATCCACTCGAGACTCTTGTCAGTCAGATAGAGGAACAAAGCCATGACCACCACAAACGCGAACACGGCGCCGGTGGTCTGCATGGTTTCCTTTCGCGTCGGCCAGACAACCTTCTTGGCTTCGATTACCGACTCGTTGGCAAAGGTGAAGAAGCGCTGCCCCGGCTCGGTCTTCCAAGCAACGGCAGCAGCCAGCGCCACCCCGGCGAGGACCGCGAGCACACGCAGAATCATTGCCTGGTCGGAGAAAAGGTAGAACCCAGCCACGCCGGCGGCCAGAATGACCAGCGCCAGCGCAAACTTGATCTTGTCAGCCATGAACTTCGCGATCTGTAAAGAGAGTGGCAGGGGCAGAGGGAATCGAACCCCCAACCTTCGGTTTTGGAGACCGACGCTCTGCCAATTGAGCTATACCCCTGCTGCAGAGACATCAAAGCGCTCCGGTTTCCCGGAGCGCTCCTGTTGCTTCGTAACGCTTCCGTTATGCGATGATTTTTGCGACGACGCCGGCGCCGACGGTGCGGCCGCCTTCACGGATGGCGAAACGCAGGCCTTCCTCCATGGCGATCGGGTTGATCAGCTTGATGGTCATGGCGATGTTGTCGCCCGGCATCACCATTTCGACGCCTTCCGGCAGGTCGATGGAACCGGTCACGTCGGTGGTGCGGAAGTAGAACTGCGGACGGTAGCCGTTGAAGAACGGGGTGTGGCGGCCACCTTCGTCCTTGGACAGGATGTACACTTCGGAGGTGAAGTGGGTGTGCGGCTTGACCGATCCCGGCTTGCACAGGACCTGACCACGCTCGACGTCTTCGCGCTTGGTGCCGCGCAGCAGGGCGCCGATGTTGTCGCCGGCCTGGCCCTGGTCAAGGAGCTTGCGGAACATTTCGACGCCGGTGCACACGGTCTTGATGGTGGGACGGATACCGACGATTTCGATTTCTTCGCCAACCTTGACGACGCCGCGCTCGATACGGCCGGTGACGACGGTGCCGCGACCGGAGATCGAGAAGACGTCTTCGACGGGCATCAGGAAGGGCAGGTCGACGGCGCGTTCCGGGGTCGGGATGTAGGAATCCAGGGCATCGGCGAGACGGAAAATGGAGGGCACGCCAATTTCGGACTGGTCGCCTTCGAGGGCCTTCAGGGCGGAGCCCTGGATGATCGGGGTGTCGTCGCCGGGGAAGTCGTACTTGGAGAGGAGTTCGCGCAGTTCCATTTCGACGAGTTCGAGCAGTTCGGCGTCGTCGACCATGTCGCACTTGTTCATGTNGACCAGAACGTAGGGGACGCCGACCTGACGGGCGAGCAGGATGTGCTCGCGGGTCTGCGGCATCGGGCCGTCGGCGGCGGAACAGACGAGGATGGCGCCGTCCATCTGGGCGGCACCGGTGATCATGTTCTTGACGTAGTCGGCGTGACCCGGACAGTCGACGTGGGCGTAGTGACGATTGGCGGTTTCGTATTCGACGTGGGCGGTGTTGATGGTGATGCCGCGCGCCTTCTCTTCCGGCGCCGCATCAATCTCATCGTACTTCTTCGCCGAACCACCGTACTTGGCAGACAGCACCGTCGTGATCGCAGCCGTCAGCGTGGTCTTCCCATGATCAACGTGACCAATCGTGCCCACATTTACGTGCGGCTTCGTACGCTCAAATTTTGACTTAGCCATTCAAGTTCCCCAATCATCAAATAAGAAAAATCCAGAATCCAGTCCAACCGGTGGTGCCCATGGGCAGGATTGAACTGCCGACCTCTCCCTTACCAAGGGAGTGCTCTACCACTGAGCTACATGGGCCTACCCTGACACCTCAACCGCGCCGCCATGTGGAGCGGGTGAAGGGAATCGAACCCTCGTCTTAAGCTTGGAAGGCTTCGGCTCTACCATTGAGCTACACCCGCTTGACTCCTGCCCGCAGCACAGGCCGATACCGCATTCGTTCTGGTGGAGGGGAAGGATTCGAACCTTCGAAGGCAGAGCCAGCAGATTTACAGTCTGATCCCTTTGACCGCTCGGGAACCCCTCCGGAAGAACGAGAGATTATCCTTTGTCAACATGGTGGTGTCAATACCCGAACGCGCAAAAAGCCGGCCAGCGGCCGGCCTCTCCGCCGAAAGGCAAAGTTACTTCTGGGCGAGAACCCAGTTCGCCAGCTTGGTCGCCTCTTCCGGCGTGACGTTGTTCGGCGGCATCGGAATTTCACCCCAGACACCCTTGCCGCCTGCCTTGATCTTGGCGGCGAGCATGGCGGGAGCCTTGGCGTCGCCCTTGTACTTGGCGGCAACATCCTTGTAGGCGGGACCGACCATCTTCTTGTCGATGGCGTGGCAGGCCATGCAGTTCTTGGACTTCGCCAAGGCTTCGTCAGCCTGGACCTGGCCGGCCATCACGATTCCAGCGGCGGCCATCACGGCAACATAAACAGATTTCATTCTCTTGCTCCGTTTGTCGGGTTGGTGGGTACAACAATTTGCGATGATAAGACCGATTCGAATCGCTTGCAAACCGCTTCTGCCGCGGCCGGTTCAAGGTTGCGGCGATCCGATTTCCGATCGCCTCCTGTTAACGCACGGCGATGCCGGGCGTTGACCGCAACTGTTGATGAAGACCGCTTCGGCGCGCGCATGGCCCGCGAATCGTGCAACCAGCGTCGAATCTCTGCAAGCCTGCGACCAGTGGCGGCACAGGCCGACATCACGACGACATCGCTGGCGCGTGCCATTGCCGAATGTCCGGCCAGGCGAGAGGAGCAGACTCACTTGCGGCGCTGGATCTGCGTCACGTCGCGGACCGCCCNCTTGTCCGCGGACGTCGCCATCAGCGCATAGGCCTGCAGGGCGGCGGAGACGACACGCTCGCGAGCGGCAGGCTGCCAGGCCTTGTCACCGCGGGCTTCCATCGCCGCCCGGCGGCGGGCCAGTTCCTGATCGCTCACGGCGAGATGGATGCGCCGGTTCGGGATGTCGATCTCGATCGTGTCGCCCTCCTCGACCAGGCCGATGGCGCCGCCATCAGCGGCTTCCGGCGAGGCGTGGCCGATCGACAGGCCCGAGGTGCCGCCTGAGAAGCGGCCGTCGGTGAGCAGCGCGCAGGCCTTGCCCAAGCCCATCGACTTTAGGTACGAGGTCGGATAGAGCATCTCCTGCATGCCCGGGCCGCCCTTCGGGCCTTCGTAGCGAATGACGACGACGTCGCCGGCAACGATTTNTGCCCCCAGAATGCCATCGACCGCAGCATCCTGGCTCTCGAATACCCGCGCGCGGCCGATGAACTTCCAGATCGACTCGTCGACGCCCGCCGTCTTGACGACGCAGCCATCCACCGCGATGTTGCCGTGGAGCACTGCCAGGCCGCCGTCCTGCGAATAGGCATCGGCCCGCTGGCGAATGCAGCCGCGGCTGCGGTCGAGATCCAGCTCGCTGTAGCGCCGGTCCTGGGAAAAGGCAACCTGGGTCGGGACGCCACCGGGCGCCGCGCGGAAGAATTCGTGGACCTTGGCATCCTGCGTGCGCGCTACGTCCCAGCGGTCGATGGCCTCGCCGANGGACTTTTCGTGCACGGTCGGCACGTTGCGATGCAGCAGGCCGGCACGGTCCAGTTGACCAAGGATGCCCATGATCCCGCCAGCGCGATGGACATCCTCGATGTGGTACTTGTCGGTCATCGGCGCCACCTTGCACAGGCATGGCACCTGGCGGGAAATACGGTCGATGTCGGCCATCTTGAAATCTACACCGGCTTCCTGAGCGGCGGCCAGGATGTGCAGCACGGTGTTGGTCGAGCCGCCCATTGCGACATCGAGGGTCATGGCGTTCTCGAACGCCTCGAAGGTGGCGATGGAACGCGGCAGGATAGAGGCGTCGTCATGCTCGTAATAGCGCCGGCAGAGGTCGACGGCCAGGCGGCCGGCGCGCAGGAAGAGTTCCTTGCGGTCCGCGTGCGTTGCGACGACGGTGCCGTTGCCTGGCAGCGAGAGGCCGAGGGCCTCGGTGAGGCAGTTCATCGAATTGGCGGTGAACATTCCGGAACACGAGCCGCAGGTCGGACAGGCCGAACGCTCGATCTCGGCCAAGTCGGCTTCGGAGACCGAGCTGTCGGCAGCCTTGACCATGGCATCGACGAGGTCGAGGTGGATAACCTGATCCTTCAGCTTGACCTTGCCGGCCTCCATCGGGCCGCCGGAGACGAAAATGGCGGGGATGTTGAGGCGCATGGCGGCCATCAGCATGCCCGGGGTGATCTTGTCACAGTTCGAGATGCAGACCATGGCGTCGGCGCAGTGGGCATTGACCATGTATTCGACCGAATCAGCGATCAGGTCGCGGCTGGGCAGCGAGTAGAGCATGCCGCCGTGGCCCATGGCGATGCCGTCGTCGATGGCGATGGTATTGAATTCCTTGGCGATGCCGCCGGCCGCCTCGATCTCGCGGGCGACCATCTGGCCGAGATCCTTGAGATGCACATGGCCCGGCACGAACTGGGTAAAGCTGTTAACCACCGCGATGATCGGCTTGCCGAAATCGCCGTCCTTCATGCCGGTGGCGCGCCACAGGGCGCGCGCGCCGGCCATGTTGCGGCCGTGGGTGGAAGTGCGGGAGCGATAATCAGGCATCGAAATCTCCGTCGGAAACTTTGCGCCCAGCGGCGCGAACTATAATGGGCGAATTCTAGCCGACTCTCCGCCTTCGATGCTTCTGCACCCCCAGTTCGACCCCGTCGCCTTTTCGCTCGGCCCGTTGTCGGTGCGCTGGTACGGCCTGATGTACCTGGTCGCTTTCGTCCAGTTCATCCTCCTCGGGCGCTACCGGATCCGTAGCCGCCCCGGTTTGATGACGGTCACGCAACTGGACGACCTGCTCTTCTACGGCATGCTCGGCGTCATTGTCGGCGGGCGGCTCGGGCAGGTGCTGTTCTACGAGCCCGGCCACTACCTGGCCAACCCGGCGGAGATCCTCGCCGTCTGGAAGGGCGGCATGAGCTTCCACGGCGGCTTTCTCGGCGTGCTGGTCGCCATGGGGCTGTGGTCGCGCAAGCACCGGATCGCCTGGCTCGACGTCACCGATTTCATCGCCCCGCTGGTGCCGCTCGGGCTCGGCGCCGGGCGCATCGGCAACTTCATCAACGGCGAACTCTGGGGCCGCGTCGCCGACGCGAACCTGCCGTGGGCGATGATGTTTCCGCAGTCCGGCGACATGCAGCCGCGCCACCCGTCGCAGCTATACCACGTCGGACTCGAGGGCATCGCCCTCTTCGTCATTCTCTGGCTCTACGCGAGCACCCCGCGCCCGCGCGGCGCGACCTCCGGTGTCTTCTTGATCGGTTACGGCAGTTTCCGCTTCGTCACCGAGTTCTTCCGCGAGCCGGACCACGGCATCTTCGGGCAGTCGTACGTGGTCAGCATGGGGCAGTGGCTTTCGCTGCCGATGGTCCTGATCGGGATCGCGATGCTGGCGCTGGCCTACCGCAGGAAGTCCCTATAATTGACCATCCCCTAGCCATCCAGACAGGAGCCCAGTCATGACACGTCCATTCAAGGTTCTCGGCATTCAGCAGATCGCCATCGGCGGCCCGTCGAAGGAAAGACTGCGCACGCTGTGGGTCGACATGTTCGGCCTTGAGGTCACCGGCAACTTCGTTTCTGAACGTGAAAACGTCGACGAGGACATCTGCGCCATGGGCAGCGGCCCGTTCAAGGTCGAGGTCGACCTGATGCAACCGGTCGATCCGGAAAAGAAGCCGGCCGTGCATGCGACGCCGCTCAACCACGTCGGGCTGTGGATCGACGATCTGCCGCAGGCGGTCGCGTGGCTGTCGGCCAACGGCGTCCGCTTCGCGCCGGGCGGCATCCGCAAGGGCGCCGCCGGTTTCGACATCACTTTCCTTCACCCCAAGGGCAACGACGAGTTTCCGGTCGGCGGCGAGGGCGTGCTGATCGAACTGGTGCAGGCACCGCCCGAAGTCGTTTCGGCATTCGCGAAACTGGCTGCCGGCTGACAACATGGAGCGCCGACCGTTGCGGTCGACGCCCTGAAGCAGCCCATTTTGCGGGAGCGACCTGAGCCTCCCGCTGGGAAGTTCAGATCGCGAAGCGGCCAGCATCAAGCCCGATTCAGGGCGGCGATGCGATCCTCCAGCGGCGGGTGGGTCGCGAACAGCGACATCCAACCCGGGCCGCCGGCAATGCCCGACGCCGCCATGCTTTGCGGCAAGGGCTCGGTGTGCATGCTGCCGAGGCGGCGCAGCGCATTCTGCATCGGCACCGGCGAACGCATCAGTTGCGCGGCGCCGGCATCGGCCCGGAATTCGCGCTGGCGCGAGAACCAGGCGACGATGATGCTGGCCAGCACGCCGAAGACGACTTCGCAGATCATGCTGGTGACCATGTAGCCGATGCCGGGACCGCTGTTCTCCTCGCCGCGGCGCAGGAAGCTATCGACCAGATAGCCGACGACGCGCGACAGGAAGACGACGAATGTGTTCACCACGCCCTGGATCAGCGTCAGCGTGACCATGTCGCCATTGGCGATATGGGCGACCTCGTGCGCGAGCACCGCCTCGGCCTCCTCGCGGGTCATGCCCTGGAGGAGGCCCGTGGACACGGCCACCAGCGAACTGTTCTTCGTTGCGCCGGTGGCAAAGGCGTTCGGCTCGCCGTCGTAGATGGCGACTTCAGGCATCGGCAGACCGGCGCGGTCGGCCAGGCGGGCCACGGTGTCGACCAGCCAGACCTCGGTCGAGGTCGACGGCGACTCGATGACGCGGGCTCCGGTGCTCCACTTGGCCATCTGCTTCGACATCAACAGCGAGATGAAGGCGCCGCCGAAGCCGATCAGCGCGGAGAAGGCGAGCAGCATGCCGAGGTTGAGGCCGTTGGCTGTCAGGAACCGGTTCACGCCGAGCAGGCTGCTGACCAGACCAAGGACCAGCATCACCGCGAGGTTGGTAATCAGGAAAAGCACTACACGTTTCATCACATCCTCCTTCGGAAGGGAAAGCGGTCGCATCATACCCCACCAGAACATCGTGTAAAATCCTGACATAATTGAATCTCACTTCGATTTTCTGGATAGGTCATGTCCAACCTCAACTACAAGCATCTCCACTACTTCTGGGTTGTCGCTCACGAAGGCAGCATGACCCGTGCCGCCGAGCGTCTCGGCGTCGCGGTGCAGACGATCAGCGGCCAGCTTTCCCTGCTCGAACGCAGCCTGGGCAAGGCGCTGTTCGTCAGCCAGGGGCGCGGACTGGCGCTCAGCGATGCCGGGCGCACGGCGCTGGGCTACGCCGACCAGATCTTCCAGCTCGGCGAGGCCCTGCAGGAAGCGGTACGGGCGCAGGACAGCGGCAGCGCACTGCGCCTGCGTGCCGGGATATCCGATGGCATTCCCAAACTCCTTGCCTACCGGCTGCTGGCTGCCGTCCTGGCGATGCCGGAGGATGTGCGCCTGATCTGCAGCGAAGGCGGTTTCGAGCCGCTGCTTGGCGAGCTGGCGCTGCACCACCTCGACCTGGTGCTCACCGACAGACCGGCGCCGGTGGGCGGTAACCTCAAGGTTTTCAGCACCTACCTCGGCGAATTCCCGACCGGGCTCTTTGGCAGCGCCGCGCTGCTCGAACGCTACCTGGCGGGTTATCCGCAAAGCCTGAACGGCGCCCCGCTGTTCCTGCCAACCCGGCAGAGTGCCCTGCGCAGCCGCATCGACCGCTGGATCGAGAACAATGACATTCGTCCCCGGGTCATCGGTGAATTCCAGGACAGCGCCCTGCTGACGACCTTCGGGCGTGCCGGACTCGGACTCTTTCCGGAACCTCTGGCGCTCACCGACCAGATTGCCGAGCAACTTGCCGCCCACCCGCTCGGCGAAATGGCAGGGGTCAGCGAGCAGATCTACGCCATTTCCAACGAACGGCGAATTCGGCATCCCGCCATCGAGGTGCTCTGCTCGTCGTCCCCGAGTCTTCCGGGCACCTCACCGCTGCCCGGGGATGCACGCCGGCAGGCCGCCCCACCGCAGGTATAATCTGCGTTTCCCATTGCCGAGCCAAAGCAGACAACCCATGTTCCCGTTCCGCAAACTCATCGCACTCGCGTCACTGCTCCTCCTCGCCGCCCAGGCGCTGGCCCAGCAGCTTCCCGTCCCGCCCAGCCTCGCCGCCAGATCCTGGTTGCTTCTGGAAATGGGCTCCGGTCAGGTGTTGACCGCTGAAAGGCCCGATGAACGCATCGAGCCGGCCTCGCTGACCAAGCTGATGACGGCCTACCTGACCTTCGCCGCACTGCGCCAGAAGACCATCGCCCTCGATACCCCGGTCACGGTTTCGCAAAGGGCCTGGAAGACCGGCGGTTCCAAGATGTTCATTCAGGTCGACACCCAGGTTCCGGTCGAAGACCTGATCAAGGGCATGATCGTGCAGTCGGGCAACGATGCCTGCGTCGCGCTGGCCGAGGCGATCGCCGGCAGCGAGGAGAGCTTCGCCCAGCTGATGAACCGCGAGGCCAAGCGCCTCGGCATGAACTCGTCGAATTTCACCAACTCGACCGGCCTCCCCGACCCTCAGCTCTATACGACGGCACGCGACCTGGCGACGCTGGCCAGCGCCCTGATTCGCGACTTCCCCGAGGAGTACCGGAAGTACTACTCGATGAAGGAATTCCGCTACAACAACATCACCCAGCCCAACCGCAACCGCCTGCTGTGGTTGGATTCGTCGGTCGACGGAGTCAAGACCGGGCATACCGAAGGCGCCGGCTACTGCCTGATTTCCTCCTCGCTGCGCGACAAGCGTCGCCTGCTGTCGGTCGTCCTCGGCGCCAAGTCCAGTTCGACGCGCGCCAGCGAGTCGCTCAAGCTGCTCAACTGGGGCTTCCAGTCCTACGACTCGGTCACGCTGTTCGCCAAGGACTCACCGGTGGCCACGCTGCGCGTATGGAAGGGCGCGCAGCCCAACGTCAAGGCCGGCTTCGCCAACGACTTCTCGATTTCCGTGCCCCGCGGCTACGCCGACAAGGTCAAGAGCGAGTTCACGCCGCAGCCGCGCCTGATGGCGCCGATCGAGGCCGGCCAGAAGCTCGGCACGCTCAAGGTGACGATCGACGGCAAGGTCTATGGCGAATATCCGGTAGCGGCGCTGGAAACCGTCCCGCTCGCCGGCATCTTCGGTCGCGCCGTGGATACCGTGAGACTGTGGTTCAACTGAATTCATGACTCCCTATGTCGCCGACCCGGTCTATCTGAACGGCCGCTTCCTGCCCCTGGCGGAAGCCGGCATTTCGCCGCTCGACCGCGGCTTTCTCTACGGCGACGGCGTCTATGAGCTGATCCCGGTCTATTCGCGCCGCCCGTTCCGCCTCGCCAAACACCTGACGCGACTGCAGGCGACACTGGACGGGATCCGTCTGGCCAACCCGCTCGGTGACGCCGGCTGGCAGGCCGTTGTCGAGCGGTTGATCACCAGCGCGCCTTGGGAAGACCAGTCGATCTACCTGCAGGTCACCCGCGGCGCCGACAACAAGCGCGACCACGCGTTTCCGCCGGCCACCGTGCCGCCGACCGCCTTCGC
This sequence comes from Dechloromonas sp., assembly GCA_013693915.1. GTDB lineage: Bacteria > Pseudomonadota > Gammaproteobacteria > Burkholderiales > Rhodocyclaceae > Azonexus. The sequence continues at coordinate 3,858,718 of CP059264.1, forward strand.
TTTCAGTTCGCCGCTGGTCACCACCCCGGCAGCCGTCCGGGCGACCGGCGTCGCCGCGATCACCGTACCCGACGACCGCTGGGCGCACTGCAACCTCAAGGTCGTCTCGCTGCTGGCCAACATCCTTGCCCGCCAGCAGGCGGTCGATGCGGGCTGCGCCGAAGCCTTGCTGATTCGTGACGGCTGGCTCAAGGAAGGTGCCGCCTCCAACATCTTCGTCGCCAAGGACGGCGTTCTGCTCGCCCCGCCCAAGACCAGTTTCATGCTTCCCGGCATCACCTACGACATTGTCCTCGAACTTGCGGCCGGTCACGGTCAACCGCTCGAAATCCGCGAAATCCATGAAAATGAACTTCGCACCGCCGACGAGGTCTGGATGACCTCATCGACCAAGGAAGTGCTGGCGATCACCACGCTCGACGGCCTCCCGGTAGGCACGGGCAGACCCGGCCCGCTCGGCGAGCGGATGTGGCAGTGGTACCAGGATTTCAAGCAATCGGTCATGCGCAAGGGTTGAAGTGGCTTCGTACAAGGACACGCTCCTCGAATTTCCCTGCGCCTTTCCCCTGAAGATCATGGGCAAGGCGGAGGACGAATTCGCCCAGGTCGTTCTCGCAATCGTCACCCGGCATGCCCCAGATTTCGACGGCGCCAGCATGGAAGTGCGCGCCAGTTCCGGGGCAACTATCTCGGCCTGACGTGCACGGTGGTCGCCACCTCGAAGGCGCAACTCGATGCGCTGTACATGGACCTGACCGCACACCCGCTGGTCAAGGTCGTGCTTTAGGAATGGAGATCCGCCGTCTCGGCCGGGTCGATTTCGAACCAGCCTGGCGCGCGATGCAGGACTTCACCGCCGGGCGGACACCGGAAACGCCCGACGAACTGTGGGTCGTCGAGCATCCGCCGGTGTTCACGCTGGGCCAGGCCGGCAAGCGCGAGCACATCCTGAACGATGTCGGCATCCCCGTCGTCAAGATCGACCGTGGCGGCCAGGTCACCTACCATGGTCCCGGCCAGGTCGTCATCTACCTCCTGCTCGACCTGCAACGGCTGAAGATCAAGGTCCGCGAACTGGTCAACGCGATCGAGCAGGCCATCATCGACTTTCTGGCCGAGCATGGTGTTGCCGCCGGGCGGCGNCCCGGCGCGCCCGGCGTCTATGTGGGCGACGCCAAGATCGCGGCACTCGGCCTCAGGATCAGGAACGGTTGCAGCTACCACGGCCTGTCGCTCAACGTCGCCATGGATCTCTCCCCGTTTGCCGCGATCAACCCCTGCGGCTATGTCGGGCTCAAGGTCACGCAGACCAGCGAACTGGGCATCNNCTGCTCACCCCGGCCGCGGCCGGCGAACACCTTTGCCGGCATTTGCGGCGACAACTGGACGAACGACATGGCTGAACAAGGCGTCAAGCAGAAGGGCGAACTGAAGACCGCGCGCATCCCGATCAAGATCGTCCCAGTCGACCAGCCACTGAAGAAGCCGGAATGGATCCGCGTCAAGGCCGGCAACAGCGCCGGCCGCTTCGGCGAGATCAAGTCCATGCTGCGCGAGAAGAAGCTGCACACGGTCTGCGAGGAAGCCACCTGTCCCAACATCGGCGAATGCTTCGGCCGCGGCACGGCGACCTTCATGATCCTCGGCGACATCTGCACCCGCCGCTGCCCGTTCTGCGACGTCGGCCACGGCCAGCCGTTGCCGCCCAACCCGGACGAGCCGCGCGAGCTCGCCGAATCGGTCGCCGCGCTCAAGCTGCAATATGTCGTCATCACCAGCGTCGACCGCGATGACCTGCGCGACGGCGGCGCCCGGCACTTCGTCGATGTCGTCCGCGCCGTGCGCGAGGCCTCGCCGGCGACGACCATCGAAACGCTGGTCCCCGACTTCCGCGGTCGCCTCGACATCGCCCTCGACATCCTCGGCGAGGGGCTGCCCGACGTCCTCAACCACAACCTCGAGACCGTCCCCCGGCTTTACAAACAAGCACGCCCGGGCGCCGACTACGCGCACTCGCTGCAGCTGATGAAGGACTTCAAGGCGCGCTATCCGCAGGTTTCCACCAAGTCCGGACTGATGGTTGGCCTCGGCGAAACCGACGAGGAAATCCTCGACGTCATGCGCGACCTGCGCGCCCACTACGTCGAGATGCTGACCATCGGCCAGTACCTCGCACCGAGCGGGCATCACCTGCCGGTCAGCCGCTACGTTCATCCCGATGTTTTCCGGATGTTCGAAGCGGAAGCGAAGAAGATGGGATTCACCGGCGCCGCCTGCGCGCCGATGGTGCGTTCGAGTTACTGGGCCGACCAGCAGGCGCATAGCGCCGGGGTGGCCTGACGCTGTTGCGGTCGACCGGCCCTGCGCGCCAGAAACGAAATTCCGACCCCTTCAAGCGGCGCCCTGCAAGGCGTCCGCAGTTTCATTCACTGCCACGATGGCTTGAGATTTGCTTGCCACAACCGTGCAATATCTCCATCAATATGATAATTTGCACGGATGAATCCCCGTTTCGTACAAGTCGACCTATCGACCCTGCTGGCCCAATTCCCGGCAGTCGTGCTGCTCGGCCCCCGTCAGGCGGGCAAGACCACCCTCGCGCTCGCGGAAACCGCGCGACTTGGCGATGCGCTGTACCTCGATCTCGAATTGCCGTCCGTCCAGCGCCAGCTGGATGACCCGGAAGCCTTCCTGACCGGCCAGCGCAATCGCCTGGTGATTCTCGACGAAGTACAGCGCCTGCCCGAGCTGTTCGCCATCCTGGGCGGCGTCATCGATCAACGCCGCCGTGCCGGCGAGGCGGCCGGCCAGTTCCTGCTGCTCGGCTCGGCCTCCGGCCTGCTGCTGCGGCAGGCGAGTGAAAGCCTGGCCGGCCGCGTGGCGCAGCTGGAGCTCACGCCCTTTCAGGCGCGTGAAGTGCTGCCGGCCGGGGCGGTCGCGGCTGACCTGAACGCGCTGTGGGTGCGCGGCGGCTTCCCGCTGGCCTGGCTGGCGGCGGACGACGCCGCCAGCCTGCGCTGGCGCGAGGCCTTCATCGCCACGTATCTGGAACGCGACATCCCGGCGCTCGGCCCGCGCATCCCGGCGACCACCTTGCGCCGCCTGTGGACCATGCTGGCGCACCAGCAGGGCGGGCTGCTCAACCAGTCGCAACTGGCGGCGGCGCTGGCGGTCAGCGGCCAGACCGTGATGCGCTACATCGACCTGCTGTGCGACCTGATGCTGGCGCGCCGTCTGCCGGCGTGGCACGGCAATGTCGGGAAGCGCCTGGTGCGCGCCCCCAAGGTCTATGTGCGCGACAGCGGCATTGTCCATGCGCTGCTCGGGCTGGCCGACCTGGAAGCGATCCTGGCCTACCCGGTGGCGGGTGCCAGTTGGGAAGGTTTCGTCGTCGAACAATTGCTGGCCGCCGCGCCGGCCGTGGAAACCAGCTTCTATCGCACCGCGCACGGCGCCGAAGCCGACCTGGTGTTGCGCTTTCGCGACGGCGAAACCTGGGTGGTCGAGATCAAGCGCTCGTCCGCGCCCACGGTGTCGAAAGGCTTCCACCTGGCCGCCGCCGATGTCGGCGCCTCACGGAAGCTGCTGGTTGCACCGGTCGCAAGCGCCTATCCGCTGCGCGATGGCGTCGAGGTCATGTCCCCGCTCGAAGCCGCGCGCAGCGTGTCGCTGCGGCAGGCATTAGGAGCTTAGAGAGCCTGGCCCTTTTGTTTTAGCTGGCTAAATCCTGAGGTTAATACGCGTCAGCGGGTAGGCCACCGTCGGCGAATTCTGCTTCCAAGTAATGCTGCTAGCGCGCTGGCGAACAACGCAAGGCTACCCGGCTCGGGAACTGTCGATACCTGTGTGATTGAGGTCAGATTCCCCGCGACTCTCGGCGCGCTGCCATCCCTACTGAAGGCCAAGTACCATTGCGTGAAGTGATTCGCCCCGTCGGGCCAACCAGTGAGATTGGGAAGGTCACTCAGGCTCGTGCTCGAGAACGCGGTGCCGGCAAAGTCGTCCAATGATAGGAAACCTAGAGGATTGAACCCATTGAATTGGGCACCCGTGAGTCGTGACGACAGCACGAATCTATCTACGGCCCCGAAGTTATTTACGACTTGAACACCCGAAAAGATGTCCGACCCGAACGGAGGGGACGCTGAGTAAGACCCAATCGTCATGACGAAGTCAGTCAGAGCCCCGTAATAATTACTGAACCCGCTCGCGTCCGAACCGTAAAGGTCTCCGGCGGTACTACTCTCATAAGTGAACGACCCAGACAGCGTTTGGGACGTGTTGAACGTGGAGGAAAGGCTGGGATCGATCTCCACAACGCTTCCCGTAAAGGTATATGTAATTGGTACCGCTTCCACGCCGCTGCAGACCAGCAACACCACGCTCGCGCCCAACAACTTCTTCATGTTCATACGGAATCCTTTTCAAAATGCTGGCACTGCCGAAGCAGAAAGCGATGTCGCGGCGAGCCCCAAGCCGATAACCGAGTTCTTGATGACTTCTCCCGAAGTTGAGTTGTTCCGCCCAAACTAAAGCAAACATCGTGCTACCGCCATAAGTCATTGATTTTTCAATTTGTCGAAGAACGGCGTGAACGGCGGTGTAAAGTTTTCCGACCAAGGGAATTAAGGGAGTCACCCATCAGTTGGCCCGTGTCAAGAAAAGGCGGAGCTAAAAGGGGCCGGGCTCGAATTAATCCCGAGCTGATGTATCCTTCGGCCATCCATGCCACGCCGCCCCCGAATCCATCTTCCCGATCAGCCCTTGCACATCGTTCAGCGGGGCCATAATCGCGATGCCTGNTTTTTCGCTGAGGAGGATTATCTTGCCTACCGCGAATGGCTGGGCGAGGCGCTCAAGGCAACCGGTTGCCAGTTGCACGCCTATGTCCAGATGACCAACCATGTGCACTTGCTGCTTACGCCGCCGACACCGGAGGCGGTTTCGGCACTGATGATCTCGCTGGGCAGGCGCTATGTGCAGTACATCAACAAGACTTATCGCCGCACCGGCACTTTGTGGGACAGCCGTTACAAGTCTTCGCTGGTGCAAGCCGATGTCTATCTTCTGCTGTGTCAGCGGTATATCGAACTCAATCCGGTGCGCGCGGGGATGGTCGATGACCCGGTTCATTACCGCTGGAGCAGCTACCGGGCCAATGGCATGGGGCAGGCCGACCCGCTACTGACGCCGCATTCGGTGTACCTCAGCCTGGGACGCAATGATGGCGAACGGTTGCCGGCCTATCGGGCGTTGTTTCGCCCGGACTTGGAAAGCGAAGCCATCGGCGACATCCGCATGGCGCTCGACCAGGGCCAGCCGCTGGGGAATGCGCGGTTCATCGACAGCATCGAGCGGGCGACAGGTCAGCGCCGCGAGCCGAAACCAAGGGGCCGGCCGAGAAAGGTGGCGGCGGAGCCGGCGGGTGACGATACTCAGCTTCCACTGGAAATGTGAGCCTGGCCCCTTTTCCTGTCCTGCGCTCAAAGTTCCCGCTGCGCGACCACCATCCCCGGATCGTCGGAGTCGCGGTGCACCGCGAAGCCGAGTTGTCTGGCGAACTTGATCATCTTGTCGTTCGAGGCAAGGATGATCGCTTCCATGCGCCGCATGCCGCGNNCGCGGGCGGCGTCGATCAGGGTCAGCATGAGGATGCCGGCGACGCCGCTGCCCTGCCATCCGTCGTCGATGGCGATGGCGAATTCGCAATCGCTGTCGCTTGCCCCGGGCACATAACGGGCGACGCCGATCTCGACCTCGTGCCCGTCGCGCTCGATGATGGCGACCAGTGCCAGGTGCTTTACGTAGTCGATCTCGGTGAGATACTTGAGCTTGCCCGGCGGCAGTTCCTTGAGCGTGGACATGAAGCGGCGGTAACGCGAGTCGGCCGACAGGTGCTGCACGAAGTCCTGCTCCATGGGCTTGTCCTCGGCACGGATCGGGCGGATCAGCACCTCGCTGCCATCGAACAGATGGCGGGTGCGGACGAGTTCGGCGGGGTAGTCGGCCATGGTCTCAGCTTTCCGCCAGCCGGCTCGCCAGGTAGGCAACGACGTTGTCCAGCGTGCCCAGCTTGCCGTAGTCGGTTTCCGGGACATCGACGCCGATGCGCTCGCGGATCGCTTCGAGCACGTTCAACCAGTCCATCGAATCGAGATCGATCTGCTTGCGCAGCGGCAGGTCGGGAACGATGCTTCCCGTATCCGTTTCCGGCGCCAGGGTCCTGATGATGTCGAGCATCGTGGTGCGGATTTGCTCCTGATCGAGCGGCATTGTTCTTCTCCCTCATTCCAGCATCGAGTTGTCGCCCTCGGGCAGACCGAGTTCCCTTGCCTTGAGCAACCGGCGCATGATCTTGCCGCTGCGAGTATGTGGCAGGCATTCGACGAAGGCAATTTCCTTGGGCGCAATGGCCGCGCCGAGGCGCCGGCGGGCGTGGGCCAGCAAGTCGGCGCGCAGCGCTTCGCTTGCCGCGACCGCGCGCTTGAGCGTGACGAAGGCCTTGATCGTTTCGCCGGCCACCGGGTCCGGCTTGCCGATCACCCCGGCCTCGGCCACCGCCGGGTGCTCCATCAGCACGCTCTCGACCTCGAACGGGCCGATCAGATGGCCGGCCGACTTGATCACGTCGTCGCCTCGCCCGACGAACCAGAAACAGCCGTCGGCGTCACGCCGCACCAGGTCGCCGCTCAGGTACAGATTGCCGGCGAAGCATTCGCGATAACGCTCGGGCTGGCCGAGATAGGCGCGGAACATCGACGGCCAGCCGGTTTCCAGCGCCAGTTCGCCGACGGTATCGGGCGTGTCGATCACCTCCACCGGCTCGCCCGCGCGGTGGCGCACGACGTGGGCGACGATGCCCGGCAACGGCCGACCCATCGCGCCCGGCTTGATGTCATCCGCTACCGCGTTGGCGACCATGATGCCGCCCGTTTCGGTCTGCCACCAGGTGTCGTGGATCGGCAGTCCGAAGGTTTCCAGACCCCACCACACGGCTTCGGCGTTGAGCGGCTCGCCGACGCTGGCGATGAAGCGCAGCGCCGGCAAGGCGCNCCCGGCGAACATCGCCGGCCCGGCCTTGATCAGCATGCGCAGCGCGGTCGGCGCGGTGTACCAGACGTTGACGCCCTCATTCTCGAGAATGGACACCCAGCGCGCCGCATCGAAGTCCGCCGCGTCGACGACGCTGGTCGCGCCCACCAGCAGCGGCGCCAGGATGCCGTAGGACATGCCGGTCACCCAGCCGGGGTCGGCGGTGCACCAGAACACGTCGTCCGGCCTCAGGTCGAGCGCCCAACGCGCCGTCGCGAAGTGCACCAGCACCGCGCCATGCACGTGCAGCGCGCCCTTGGGCGCACCGGTGGTACCGCTGGTGAAGTGCAGCAGTGCGGGATCGTCGGCGGTCGTGGACACCAGCGCCGGGGCATCGGAGGCCGTAGCGAGCATGGTCTGCCAGTCGAGGGTTTCCGGCGGCGNGTCACCGCCGAGGTCGTCGATCAGCACGACATGGCGCAGCGACGGCAATTCGCCGCGAATCGGCGCCACCTTGCGCCGGTAGGCGCTGGCCGTCGTCACCAGCAGCCTGCCCGCCGCTTGCGCCACGCGGTTGCGCACCGGCTCCGGGCCGAACGCCGGGAACAGCGGCGAGACGACCGCGCCGATCTTCAGCGCACCGAGCACGGCGACGTATAGCTCGCAGCATCGCCCGCAGAATACGAAGACGCAATCGCCTTTCTGCACGCCCAAGGCTTTCAGCGCGTTGCCGAAGCGGTCAGTCAGCCGCGCCAGTTCCCGGTAGCTGATTTCGCTGCGGCGGCCGTCCTCGGCCAGGAAGCGGAACGCCGGCTTGTCGGCCAGTTTGGAAGCCGCATGGCGGTCGACAGCGAGCCAGGCCATGTTGACCGCACTGCCCGGCGCCATGCCCAACTCGCGCCCGACCGCCGCCCAGGAAAACGGCTCGCCTGCGCCCATTGCCAGCGTCTGCCCTTCCCCGCGAGTCTTGCGAATGACCGCTGGCCGCATTCTTCCTTCCGACATCGAATCAACCTACCTTTTCTCTGCATCCGGCGACAGGACGCCATGTCGGACAAACGAGGACAGCCCACGATTGCCGAGTGATTCAAGGATAGACTTTTTCGGAAGGAAGGGTTGCTGCCCCCATGTTGCGTTCCAGCGGCTGGACCGGCCTCGTGGCACACGCAGGCGGCGTCGCCCGGTTCACGCCGCAGACCAAGAGGCGGGCCGGCCGCGCCTTCCGATTGCCCGCCGGTCCGCTTCAGGCGGACATTTCTGCCCATTTCCAGGTGGTCGACCGCGACAGCCGCCCCCAGGAATCGGCAAGAATTCCAGGAAGCGCGCCGACCGGGATCGCCGCGACGGGCGCCTTGTCGCTGCCCGCCGTCACGTCACAATTTCGCGATTTCCTCCTTCAGCCTGTCGCGGACTTCGTTGAACCTGGCTTCATTGTCATTCTTCAATGCCTTCAGGCTCTTGATGAACTCGGAAACCGTGACGCTATCGGGTTTCGCCTGCGACGCCCGGTACGCCTGTATGTCCGTATTCAGTTCCAGCAGATCACCGATGCTCCTTTCGCTCAACAAAGCGGCATCCCTGGCTCCCAAGTATCTTGCGATGCACTCGACCGCCTCGAGCACCCTCCCGATCTGCTTGCCGTAGCCGGCGACGTTCTCGATGATCGCCTGTTCGGTCGGAGCATCCGACGACACGCCGTAACGGATGTTCACCAGGCCATACATCCCGCTCGACGAGGTGAGGTAAGTCAGGGGTTGATGATCTGGCTCAGGACATCGGGCGCCAACGACGAATAGACAACCTTGTCGGACATTTCATATCTCCTTGATGTGTATGCTGGAAACGGCAGCACCCGGCCGGATGACGGGCCATGCGCTGCTCATGCCTTGCATCATGCCCGATCCGGACAGCCAGAAGAACGGCAACGCGCGCGGCGCGAGGATTGCCGCTGCCTGGATTCGGAACGGGAGACGGCAGATCGGGCCTGGCCGCCTCTTTGCCTGCATGATCACGGCCGCCATGGCAGCGCTTGCCGGCCCGCCAGCCGTCGGCCTTAATCGCCGCCGCGCTGGAATTACCTGGGCGGTGGCGGAGGCGGCGCGCCCGGTGGGGGCGGCGGAATACCCCAGTTCTGCGGATCGTTGACCACCCGCGGCTGGTATGCCATTCCGGCCGGGACCGGAACCGAATGGCCCTTGACGTACATGCACTGGATGTAGGCATGGTTGTACTGGCGCTGCGTGCCATAGCCCGAGGCATAGGCCGAATTTGCGCCGTAGGCGCTGCCTCCGACCAGACCGACGCCGGCGCCGACCGCGGCGCCCTGCCTGCCACCGATCGCCGCCCCGGCCAGCGCGCCGATCGCGGTGCCGACCACGGCACTGCCGACCGCTGACTGGTTCGCCGCGTCCTGGGCAGTGACGCCACCGATCTGATAGTAGGCGTACTGACGGCACTCATAGTCATCGTGGCGGAACCCGTCCATCGTCGCACCGCGACCGGGCATCACCAGGGTGGTCGGCCCGGTCGGCATGACCGTGCACGCGCCGAGGAAGAGAGAGCCGGCCGCCACACCGAGGCGGGACAGGAATGTGTTCTGAGTTCTCATGGCCTATTGCCCCGGTTGCGGCAGAACCCTCTGCCAACCGCCCGGACACTCCTTCACGTAAGGGTAATACCGGTTCGAACCGCGGCAGAAATACCAGTATTGCTGTGCGGCAGCCTGCCCCTGCACGACCGCATTGTCGCTCCGCTCGATATAGACCTGCGGCTCCGGCGGCACGACGACCGCCGGTGCGTAGTACGGGTCAGCGTAGAGGTAGGACCCCGGATATCCGGGCCACGAATAATATGACCACGAGTAGTATGGCCACGAATAATAGGGCCAAGAATAGTACGGTCTCGGATAGAAGGGCCTGGGATAGAACGCGCGCCCGTAGGCAGTGCCCCCAGTAGGGGCCGGGGCCGACATAGACGCCGGCCCTCCCGTAAACGCGCCGGTCCGCCCAGGAATCTCCGATTCCGGCGACCAGCAATGCCGCGACAACGATCAGGAGTTTATGCGCTTTCATCGATCCGCCTTGGATGCATTCTGCCGAGCACCAATTAACACAATAGACAAAAATCCGACCGACGGCTGCAACAATTTGCTACAAGATGTAATCGCTGGCGGGGCGCGATCAGAGCAGTTTCATCTTCTTCGCCATTTCGCGCAGTTGCCCCCGAAAATCCGGATGGGCAATGCCGATCAGGGCTTCGCAGCGCTGCTTGGCGGTCTTCCCACGCAGTTGTGCGACGCCATACTCGGTGACGACATAGTTGACGTCGTTCTTCCCGGTCGACACGTGCGTACCGGGCTCGAGGGTCGGCACGATGCGCGAGATGGTGTCGTTTTTGGCGGTCGACGGCAGGACGATGAAGGACTTGCCGCCGTGGGATCGATTGGCGGCACGGACGAAATCGGACTGGCCGCCGGTACCCGAGTATGGGGTATAGCCGAGACTCTCCGATCCGCACTGGCCCATGAAATCGACCTGCATCGTCGCGTTGACCGCGTGCAGGTTGTCGTTCTGGCCCGCGAGGAAGGGATCGTTGGTGAAATCGACCGGGTGCATCTCGAGCGCCGGGTTGCGGTTCATGAACTGGTAGAGCTTCTTCGAGCCGAGGGCGAAGGTCGCCAGCATCTTGCCGTGGTGATAATTCTTCTTGCGGTTGGTGATGACCCCGGCATCGACCAGCATCATGATGCCGTCGCCGACCATTTCGGTATGAACCCCGAGGTCGCGCTTGTCGGTCAGTTGCATGACCACGGCGTCGGGAATGCCGCCGTAGCCGATCTGCAGTGTCGCGCCGTCGGGAATCATGTCCGCGACATACTTGCCGATGGCTTCCTGGACCGGCCCGATCTTGGGCAACCCGACCTCGAAAATGGGATCCTCGCTCTCGCAGAGAGCGGTAACCTGGCTGATATGGACATGGCAATCGCCATTGGCGAAGGGCACGTTGGGATTGACCTCGAGGACCACGGCGCGCGCCTTGTCGACGGCCGCCATAGTGTAGTCGGTCGCCAGCGAGAGCGAGAAATAGCCGTGCTCGTCCATCGGCGAGGCCATCGTGAAGACGACATCCGCCGGGATCATGTTGCGGGCGATCAGCCCCGGCAACTCGGAAAAATACGCCGGGAGGTAGTCGATCCAGCCTTCCTGGCCGCCGGGACGCGAGGCACCGCTAAGGAAATAGGCCTCGTGGCGGACACAGTCCACCGTCTCCGGGTCGAAATAATCGAACTTGCGCAGCGCCAGGATCTGCGCGACCTTGACGTCGCGGAAGTCGCGGCGCTGTTCGGACAACGCCGTCAGCAGGGTGGGCGGTTCGCCGACCGCGGTCGGGATGACTACGGTCTCGCCGTTTCTGACCACACGGACGGCGTCGGCGGCAGACATGCATTTTTGCTTGTAGAGCGACTGTACGGACATGTTGTTCTCCCTCTCTATTGCACTGCGTTGATCAAAGCTTGCGATTGCTCCCGGCCACCATGCGGAACTCGAACAAGCGGCATTCCAGCGGCCCGTTGAACAGCGGCGTCTTGCGACTCGGCTTGAGACCGACCAGCCTGGGCAGGCGCAGGTCGGCCGTGAAGAAGAAGCAGTTCCAGCCCGCCCAGTGTCTCTTCAGCGCCGAGCCAAGCCGCGGGTAGAACGCCGCCAGTTCGTCCAGTTCGCCAATCCGCTCGCCATAGGGCGGATTGGCCACCATGATGCCATGATCCGTGAGCGGCTGCGTATCCAGCAGATCGCCGCGGTCGACCGTGACAATGCCGCCAAATCCGGCTTCCTGCAGATTGCGCCGGCTGGCCCGCAACGCCCTGTCGTCGCTGTCGTAGCCGCGGATGTCGAGCGGCTCGGGTGCCTTGCAGCGCGCCTCGGCGGCCTGCCGGATGCTGGCCCAGTTCATCGCCTCGAAGCTGGCGAGGAGTTCGAAGGCGAAGCCGCGGTCGATGCCAGGCGCCCGGTCGAGCGCGATCTGCACGGCTTCGAGCAGGAAGGTGCCGCTGCCGCACATCGGGTCGACCAGCGGCGTGCCGGGGCGCCAGCCGGACAACTGAAGGATGCCGGCGGCGAGGTTCTCCTTGAGCGGAGCGTCGACGCTCGCCTTGCGCAGGCCACGCTGCCACAGCGGCTGACCCGAGGTATCGAGATAGAGTGTGCACTCGCTCTCGGACAGAAAGACGTGCACGCTGACATCCGGGTTGCGCGTCCGGATATCCGGGCGCTCGCCGCAATCCTCGCGGAAGCGGTCGCAGACGGCATCCTTGACGCGCAGGGTGACGAAATCCAGCGACTTCAGCGGGCATCGGATCGCCGTCGTCACGACACGCATCGTCCGCGACACCGCAAAATGATTTGGCCATAGCTGGCGCACCGCCAGCCGGTAGATGTCTTCTTCCCTGGCGTACGGCCCCTTGACGATGTGCCAGAGGATACGCGTGGCGATGCGCGATTCCAGATTGGCGCGGTAGCAGGTGCTCCAGTCGCCGGCAAAGAAGACGCCGCCGTGGGTCGACCGCAACTCCGCGCCGCCGAGCGCGCGCAGTTCGTCGCTCAGAAGTTCTTCCAGCCCGCGCGGACAGATCGCGAAATACCGGTTCATCAGAAGGGTTTCAGGACGACGAGAAACACGACGGCAAAGAGTACCAGCACCGGCATCTCGTTGTAGAAACGGAACCAGACATGGCTTCTCGCATTGCTGCCGGACTGGAACGCCTTGAGAAGGCGCCCGCAATGCCAGTGGTAGATCACCAGCAGGGCGACCAGAGTGGTCTTGAGGTGCAGCCAGCCGCCGGAAAACCCGTAGCCGAACCACAGCCACAGCCCTGTCGCCACCGCCAGTACCCCGAGCGGGGTCATGAAGCGGTAAAGCTTGCCGGCCATCAACAGCAGGCGCTCGCGTTCGGCGACACTGTCAGGCGGCACCATCGCCAGATTGACGAAGATCCGTGGCAGGTAGAACAGCCCGGCGAACCAAGCGACCACCAGCGAGATATGCAGAGCCTTGAGGGTCAGCATCCATCCTTCCTTTCCAGCGCGGCCCGGATCCCGTCGTCGACCGTCGGGTAGGCGAGCCGCAGTTTCAGTTCGTTCTTGAGGCGCCGGTTGCCGATGCGGCGCGATTCGCGCATGAACGACATCTGCAACGGCGACAGACTCCGCGCGGCCTCGACGCGCGACAGGCGCGGCGGCCGCGGGAGCCCGAACGCGGCGGCCACGCGATCGAAGTAGTCGCCCATCCTGAGGTCGGAATCATCGACGACATTGTAGGCGCGATTGCTGCGCCCGTGACGCAGTGCCGCGATGCAGGTGGCGGCGAGGTCGTCGGCATGGATGTGATTGGAGTACACGTCATCGCTCTCGCTGAGCGCCGGCAAGCCCTTCTCCAGGCGCTCCAGCGGCAGGCGGTCGGCGGCGTAGATGCCGGGCGCGCGCAGGATCGAGACCTTCACCCCGGTCCGCCGCCCCCAGGCGCGTAGGCAGCGCTCGGCATCGAGCCGGCGGCCAGCGCGCGCGCTCTCGGCGTTCACCCGGCGCGTCTCGTCAATGCGGGCGCCGCCGCAGTCCCCNNAGACGCCTGTGGTGCCAACGTAGATCAGGCGGCGTGGTGNACTCTGACCCCTGCCCAAGGCCGCCAGCAGGTTGCGCGTGCGCTGGTCGCGCCGCCCGTCGCCGGGCGGTGGCGCCAGATGCAGAACGCTGTCGGCAAGTCCTGCCACGCGGCGCAGGCTGGCCCGGTCGTCGAGGTCGGCCAGCAGCGGCAGCGCTCCGGCGGCGCGCCAGCCCGGGGCCCGGCCGGCATCGCGCAGCATGGCATAAACGCGATGGCCGCGGGCAAGGCGGGAGAGAATGCGGCGGGCCACGTCGCCGCTGCCGACAATCAGGATCTTTTGCACGCCGGCATTGTAGCCGACGACCACGGGATAGGGATGAGCCACCAGATTACTGTCAACCCCGGCGGCCGGCAGTTTGCCGCCGAGGCCGACGAAACGATCCTCGACGCCGCGCTGCGCCAGGGCGTGGCCCTGCCCTACGGCTGTCGCGATGGCGCCTGCGGTTCGTGCAAGGGGAAAGTGCTCGCCGGCAGCGTCGACCACGGCCAGGCCCAGCCGCACGCGCTGAAGGACGAGGACAAGGCTGCCGGCATGGCGCTCTTCTGCTGCGCCCGCGCGCGCTCCGACCTGACGCTGGAATGCCGGCAACCCGGCACGGCCAGCGAAATCCCGGCGAGGACCCTGCCCGCACGGGTCGAGATCATCGAACGGCTGGCGCCCGACGTCATGGCAATCCACCTCAAACTGCCGGCCAGCGAGCGCCTGCAGTTCCTTGCCGGACAATACATCGACATCCTCCTCAAGGGTGGCAGCAGGCGCAGCTTCTCGCTGGCCAACGCCCCGCACGACGACGCCTTACTGCAACTGCACGTCCGCCACATTGCCGGCGGCACGTTCACCGACCACGTCTTCACGACCATGAAGGCGCGCGACATCGTGCGCTTCAACGGCCCGCATGGCAGCTTCCACCTGCGCGAGGACTCGCCGAAGCCGATGATCCTGGTCGCCGGCGGCACCGGCTTCGCGCCGATCAAGGCCATTGTCGAACACGCCATTGCCGAGAACTGCCAACGCCAAATGCACCTCTACCGGGGTGCGCGGGCGCGCGTCGACCTCTATCTGAACGCCCTGCCCGAGCGCTGGGCCGCCGAACACGCCAACATCCGTTACATTCCAGTGCTTTCCGAGCCGGCGGCCGACGACCGCTGGAGCGGCCGCAGCGGCCTGGTTCATCAGGCGGTGATGGCTGACTTCCCGGACCTTTCCGGCCACCAGGTTTACGCCTGTGGAGCGCCGGCCATGATCGACGCGGCGCGCCGCGATTTCGCCGCCGTCTGCAAGCTGCCGGAGGAAGAATTCTTCGCCGACGCCTTCACCTTTTCGACCAGCTGATTTCCCTGCTTTTTCGGCGGTCGACCGCGGCAGGCCGGCATCAGCGCTGCCAGGCACAACCCTTGAGCGTCTCGCCATTCACATTGACGGTCGCCGTCCACCGAATACCGAATCGGCCATCCGGTCGTGACACGCGCTTCTCGAAGGCGACCGCGAGGTGCTTGCCCTCGCCGGTCGCTTCGATTCGCGTTGCCCCGCCCTCATTGCCTGACACCTTGAACGGCAAGCGCAGGTCAGCCGTCCCCGGGCGCTTCAATGCCACCGCTTCGTCGCCAGCGGCAAGCAGCCAGCCCGGTTCGTTGCCGGCCGCGCGCCAAGATTCCTCCTTGCCGCCAGGCTGCTGACACCGGCCCTCGGTGCGCGCCTGATTGAGGCCCGAGACCCTGATCATGCCGCCGTCAACGACCGCCAGCAGCTCGACATAAAGCTTCTTGCCCGATTCGAGGCCCACGCTGTCGAGCGCCCGGGTGACCTCCCGATCCGGCGAGACGTCCTCCAGCATGACGTAACTGCGATCGCGGCAGGGCGAGAAGATCAGCTTGTCGCCCTGCTTCATCATCTGGCCCCGGGCCAGCTTGGGTGGGGCCGCNNCCGGCTTGACCGGTTCGGCATGGAGGGCGCTGGCGAGGAACGCGGCAGCGACGGCGGCGAGAATGTGGCGGAAGGTCATGAAAGAATCCTGTCGAAGACGATGCCGGCATTGTCGCCTGTCGCCGCGGCGAAACGTTTGATACAGCTAAAAGGAAGCCGCCGAATCCGCATCGCTACCGCAGCGACCCGGGGCGCTGGCAACCAGCGGCCCGGCATCCGCTGCTGTGGTAGATTCGTCAGGATGGATCCGGGACGAACCTGTCGGTCGGGAAGGGATTCGGCGTCGGGCGCGGGCGAAGCCTGGGAATGATCCCCTGAGCCCGCAGATTCTCCAGCGAATCGTAATAGACGGTGATGATCTCGTCCGGGCGCTCGCTGGCCTTGCGGAACTCGACCTGCCGGGCGGGGGCGTGGACACGCTCGCCGTGCCCGGTGCCCAGCCTCTCTTCGGCGCCGGCACTGCGCTTCGCTTCGGTCTTGTTCGCCGCGGGGGCCGCGGGAGCAGCGTCCATGCGGGATCCGCCGAGGACGCTTTCCTGGCTCGCGACGACCGGCTCGCGGTACTCGCGGAAAGCGGCGATGCCGATCACCCCGACGTTCGTCGGCCTGCTGGTCCGGGCGGCGTAGGAATCCGGCAAGGCGGTGAAGTAGAAGGCAGCGACCTCCTCGCTGGACTTGCGCCAGCCGGCGATCTCGGTCGATCCCAGCGGTGCGAGGACGTAGCCGCGCTGGCTGGCGGAAGCGGTCTCGCCGGAAACGACATTGACGCCATCGACGGAAACCACGGTCAGCAGCCGCTCGCCGGTGCGGTTCCTGATTTCAAGCGCATAGCGGTCGCCCGGTTTGCCGGCGACATAGAGCCTGCCTGCGTGCCGGTAGGTCTGCAGGCGTTCGCCCGTGCTCCGGTTGACGATCGCCAGGTCGGCGACCATCGATGCCTCGGCGGCCGGGGCGGCGCAACTGAAAAGTGCCGCTGCGAGAATGGACAGGGTGGACTTCATGACACGCTCCTTGTGTTGGTTGGCTACACCCCTGCAAACGCTCGGGTGACGACAACGGGGTCAAGGCGCAAGCAATCTTTCCAGTCTTTCGGGAACCGGGTAATCCGGGAACGCCTTGTGGAATGCCTCAAGCTCGGCACGGGCGCTCGTCTTCTCCCGGCGGCGGCAAGGCGCTCGATGGCGGCCAGCCAGTCAGACGGGCTTCTGGTGGCGGCGGCCCGGTTTGCCGCCGGCGCCACGGCTGACGACGAAACGCCGGGCACGGCATCGCCCGCTCCCGGTGCCGCAGCCTCCAGCGAGCGTGCACCGGACGGCGCGGCAAGCTGTCCGGCCTCCGCCTTCGCTGCAGGAGCACGGTCGCCTATCCCGGGCACCGGCATCGCTTGGGGGACCGCATCAGCCTTGCGCTCGGCCGCCGGAGACGAGGCGCGCGACTCCGGCGGCGCCTGCCGTTGCGCCTTGGCCGCGCTCGCCGCTGGAGCCGCCGGCAACTCGTCCGCTGCCGGTTCGGCGACGGCCGGCGCCGCCTTGAGCTGCGCGGCGGCAGGCTCCTGTTGCGGTTGCGCCCTTTCCTTTACCGCCGGCATTTCCGGCGGATTACGATCCACGGTCAGCGCGAGCATGGTGACCAGCACGGCCGACAAGGCTAGCTGCAACGGCAGGGCAAAGCGCAACCACCATGGCTTCCGAACCTTCCGGGCGGGCGCGACGCTCTCCCTGGCGGCCTTGAGGATGACGCGGTCGAGCGCGGCCGACGGCTCCTCGGCGGCGCCTTCGTGATAAAGCTTGACGACATCATCGTCAGGTCGGGTGCTCATGGCCTGCACTCCGTCAATTGGGCTCGCAGCCGCGCCACGGCATAACGCAGGCGACTCTTGACCGTTTCGTGGCCGACCTCCGTCAGCACGGCAATTTCGTCGATCGTCAGGCCACCCTCCTCGTGCAGCAGGAAGGCTTCGCGCTGCGCGTCCGGCAGGGATTCGACGGCGCCAACCACCAGGCGCACCCGGTCCTTTCTCTCCATGATCCTCTCCGGCTGCAGCTCTGCCGATGCCGCAACGGCGTCAACAGGGTCGGTCTCGCAGTCGTCCGCCAGCGGCGTCTCGATTACCGGCTTCCTGCTCTCCGCTCGCCAGTGGTCGATGAGCCGGTTGCGGGCAATGCGAAACAGCCACGTCGAGAACTTTGCCGCCACCGTGTACTGGCGGCGGGCATTGACCACCCGCAGCCAGACATCCTGGTACAGTTCGTCGGCCGTGCCGGCGCCATCGCACTGGCGAATCAGAAAGCGATAGATCCGGCGCCGCCAGCGGCCGTACAGGATCTCGAAAGCCGCAGCGCTGCCCTCGCCGTAGGCCAGCATCAACTGTTCGTCGCTCCGGCTGTCCTCTTCCATCAAACGACGGCTTCCGGCAAAGGGGCTTTCCGCGTTGACCGCAGACCGTCATCCTGGTGCCACCCGCCGCAAACCCGCGCAACTCACTCGCCCAGATAGGCGGCACGCACCTTCGGGTCGTCGAGCAGTTGCGCCGCTTCGCCATTCACCGTGATCTCGCCGCTCTCCATGACATACCCACGCTGGCTGGTCTGCAGCGCCAGTCTGGCATTCTGCTCGATGAGCAGGATGGTCATGCCCTGGGCGGCGACGGCACGGATGACTTCGAAAATCTTGTTGACCATGAGCGGCGCCAGCCCCATCGACGGTTCGTCGAGCAGCAGGAGCCTCGGCCGGCTCATCAGGGCGCGGCCGATGGCGAGCATCTGCTGCTCACCGCCGGAGAGCGTCCCGGCAAGCTGGGCAGCCCGCTCGAGGAGGCGCGGAAAATGGCCATAGACCTGTGCGAGATCGTTGGCGACGCCCGCCTTGTCATCGCGCACGAAGGCGCCCATGGCCAGGTTCTCGGCAACGGTCAGGCGCGGAAAGACGCCGCGCCCCTCTGGCACCAGCGCAATGCCCTTGTGGATGACGTCGTGCGCAGCGATGCGCGTGATCTTCTCGCCGCAGAAATGGACGTCGCCGCCGACGGCGTCGATCGCCCGCGCGATGGCCTTCAGCGTGCTGGTCTTGCCGGCGCCGTTGGCACCGATCAGCGCCACCGTCTCGCCTTCGTTGACGTGGAAGGTGATGCTGCGCACCGCCTCNNGATGCCGCCGTAGGCGACGTGGAGTCCGGTTACCTCAAGCACCGAGATAGGCCTCGATCACGCGCTGATCCTTCTGCACGACGGCCGGCACGTCCTCGACCAGCAGCGCCCCGTAGTCGAGGACCGCGACGCGGTCGCACAGCCCCATCACCAGTTTGACGTCGTGCTCGATCAGCAGCACCGTGGTCCCGTCGCGCCGGATGCCGTCGATCAGGCGCCGCAGCTCCGCGGTCTCGGTGGCGTTCATGCCAGCCGCCGGCTCGTCGAGGCAGAGCAGGCCGGGCTCGGTCGCCAGCGCTCGGGCGATTTCCAGCCGGCGCTGGTCGCCATAGGACAGGTTCTTGGCGAGGTCGTCGGCGCGATCGGCGATATCCACGTAATGCAGCAGTTCGACGGCGCGCTGACGGATGGCGGCCTCCTCGTCGCGCGTCGCGGCATTCAGCAGCATCGCGCCGAAGACGCCGGCACGCGTCCGCACATGACGGCCGACCATGACGTTCTCGAGCGCGGTCATGTTGGCGAACAGGCGGATGTTCTGGAAAGTCCGGGCAATCCCGCGTTCGGCGGCCTGGTGCGGCGCATCGGCGCGCAGCGGCGCGCCGGCGAAGGTGAAGCCGCCGCCATCCGGGACGTAAAGCCCCGTCATGCAGTTGAAGAACGTCGTCTTGCCGGCGCCGTTGGGGCCGATCAGCCCGTAGATCTCGCCCATGCGGATGCTCAGCGAGACGTCGCGCAGCGCCTTGACGCCACCGAAGTGCTTGGCCACCGCCTTCGCCTCGAGCAGCACGTCGGCCATCAGGCATCACCCTGAAGTTCGCGCTTGCGCTCCGGCGAAGGCCACAGGCCGGCCGGCTTGAACCGCATGACCAGCACCAGCGCGAGACCGAAAATCAGCATGCGCAGGCTCTCCGGATCGATCAGCATCTTGCCGAAAACGGCGACCTGGAGCGGCCCGACGCCGTAGCGCAGGACTTCCGGCAGGATCGTCAGCAACACCGCCCCGAGAATGACGCCGGGGATGTGTCCNCATGCCGCCGAGGACCACCATCGCCAGGATCATGATCGACTCGATCAGCGAAAAGCTCTCCGNGGAAACGAAGCCCTGCATCGCCGCGAAGATGCCGCCGGCAATGCCGCCAAAGCTGGCGCCCATGGCGAAGGCGAGGAGCTTGATGTTGCGCGTGTTGATGCCGACCGCCTTGGCGGCGATCTCATCCTCGCGGATCGCCTGCCAGGCGCGGCCGATGCGCGAATGCTGCAGCCTCAGGTTGATGATGATGACGAAAACCGCCAGCGCGACCAGCAGGAAGTAGTACTTCTGCGGTCCACTCAGTGAAATGCCGAGAATCTCGCTGCTGCCGGAAAAGCGGAAACTCCCGATCGCCACCGGATCGATCAGGGTGATCCCCTGCGGCCCGTTGGTGACATTGATCGGCGCGTTGAGATTGTTGAGGAAGATGCGAACGATTTCGCCGAAGCCGAGGGTCACGATCGCCAGATAGTCGCCGCGCAGCTTGAGCGTCGGCGACCCGAGCAGCACGCCGAAGAAGCAGGCAATGACGGCGCCGATCGGCAGGATCGCCCAGAACGGCCAGTGCACGCCGAAATGCGGACTCGCCAGCAGCGCCCAGGTGTAGGCGCCGACCGCGTAGAAGGCGATGTAGCCGAGGTCGAGCAGTCCGGCGTAGCCGACGACGATGTTGAGCCCAAGCGCCAGGAAGATGTAGAGGATGGCGAAGTTGACGATGCGCACCCAGGCCTGGCCGCCCAGTGCGGCGACGAAGGGCAAGGCGATCAGCGCAGCGGTGATCAACACGATGCCGAGCGCCGAACGCGGAGCACGCCACTTCATCATGCGCGATCCCCGTTTTTCGCCGAACAGGCCGGAGGGCTTGAACATCAGCACGACGATCAGCACGATGAAGGCGAAGATGTCCTGGTAATGGCTGCCGAGGAAGCCGCCGCTCAGGTCGCCGATATAGCCCGCCCCCAGCGCCTCGATGATGCCGAGCAGGATGCCGCCGGCCATCGCGCCGGCGAGGTTGCCGATACCGCCGAGCACGGCGGCGGTAAACGCCTTGAGGCCGAGCATGAAGCCCATCTGGTAATGCGCGATCTCATAGTAGGTGCCGACCATGACGCCGGCCAGCGCGCCGAGCGCGGAGCCGATGACGAAGGCGGCGGAGATGACGCGATTGCTGTTGACCCCCATCAGATTCGCCACCTGCGGGTTCTGCGCCGTGGCGCGCATCGCCATGCCCAGTTTGGTGCNGGTGACGAGCAGGACGAGGCCGGCCATGGTCAGCCCCGAAACGACGACGATCATCACCTGGATGGCAGTGAAGTGGGCGCCGGCGACCTCGAAATTGATCTTCGGCAGCAGGGCCGGGAACGTCAGGTAATTGCGTCCCCAGACGATCATCGCGACATTCTGCAGGACGATCGACATGCCGATCGCCGTGATCAGCGGCGTCAGCCGCGGCGCATTGCGCAACGGGCGATAGGCGACGCGCTCGAGGAACCAGCCGAGCGTCATGCAGACCAGGACCGCGGCAACCAGGCCGGCCAGACCCGCGACCGCCAGCGGCAGCCCGGCCTTGATCAGCAGGCTGGCAACGGTGATGGTGACCAGCGTGCCGATCATCACCACCTCGCCATGGGCGAAGTTGATCAGGCCCATGATCCCGTACACCATCGTGTAGCCGAGGGCGACGAGCGAATAGATGCTGCCCTGTACCAGCCCGTTGATGATCTGCTGGAAGAAGATATCCATTGGCGTGTTCTCGGCAGGGAGACGCGGAAACGGCACCTTGCGGTGCCGTTTCGCTCAGTCCGCGCCGGGCTTACTTCTTCTCGACGGCGGATTTGGTAGCGTCGGCCGCCTCCTTGACCGCCTCGGCACCGGCTTTGACAGCCTCCTTGCCGGCCTCGGTGCCGGCCTTCACCGCGTCCTTGGTCGCGTCGGCGGCTGCACTGGCGACCGCCTTGGCGGCGTCACCGGTCGCCTGGGCCGCCTCCTTGACCGCGTCGGCGACGCCACCACCCAGCGTCTCGAGGTACTCGAGCTTGCCGCCCTTGTACTGGTAGACCGAGATCGCACCACCCTTGAGGTCGCCAAACTGGTCGAACTGGATCAGGGCGGTCACGCCGTCATAACTGGTCTTGCCGACTTCCGGGAGGAACCTGGCCGGCTCGACCGAATTGGCGCGCTTCATCGAATCGGCCATCACCATCACGGCATCGTAAACGTACGGCGCGTACAACTGGATCTCGGTACCGAACTTCTTGGTGAACTTGTCCTTGAATTCCGGACCCTTGGCCAGCTTCTCCAGCGGCATGCCCGGCAGCGAGCAGTAGTTGCCTTCGCTCGCCTCGCCACCCAGCTTGATGAACTCCGGCGTGCACACGCCGTCGCCGCCGAGGAACCTGGCCTTGATGCCGAGTTCCTTCATCTGCTTGGCCATCGGGCCGCCCTGCGCGTCCATGCCGCCGTAGAAGACGAGATCGGGCTTCTTGGACTTGATCTTGGTCAGGATAGCCTTGAAGTCGGTGGCCTTGTCGTTGGTGTATTCGGTGGCAACCACCTTGATGCCGGCGGCCTCGGCCGCCTTCCTGAACTCGTCGGCGAGGCCCTGGCCGTAGGCGGTGCGGTCATCGACGATGGCGACGGTCTTGAAGCCCTGCTTGGCGGCGAATTCGCCGAGCGCCTTGCCCTGCTGGACATCGTTGGCCATGACGCGGAAGGCGGTGGCGAAGCCCTGCTGGGTATACTTCGGATTGGTCGCCGAACCCGAGATCTGCGGGATGCCGGCATCGGAATAGAGCTTCGACGCCGGGATGGTGGTCCCGGAATTCAGGTGACCAACGACACCCTGAACCTTGGCGTCGACCAGCTTTTGGGCGACGATGGCGCCCTGCTTGGGATCGGCGGCATCATCCTCGGCCAGAAGCTCGAACTTGGCCGTGGCGCCACCGATTTCCAGGCCCTGGGCGTTCAGTTCCTCGACCGCCAGGCGCGCTCCGTATTCGTTGTCCTTGCCCAGGTGGGCCTGCGGGCCGGTCATCGGCGCCACATGACCGAGCTTGACGACGATCACCGGCTTGGCGACGGGCGCCGGCGCCGCCGGGGCGGCCACCGGCTTCGGCTCTTCCTTCTTGCCGCAGGCACCGAGGGCGAGGACGGCAGCAACGGAGAGGGCAACTGCAGAAAGCTTTGCTTGCATCGATAGGACTCCTGACTTGATGTTGATACGGTAAATGATCGTGGCGAACGATTGTCCGGGGCCGCCGAAGCGGTGTCAATAACAAGGTGCTATCATGATATGAGGGAAGGACAACATTCTGGCATTCGCGATGCGGCCCATCCGGCTCCTGAAGGACATGACCGACCGCGCGCTTCGGCAGCTTCTTCTGCCGCTTCCGCGCCGGAAGAGATATCGCGTCCTGCGCTTCTTCGCGCATTACGATCCCGCGCCGAGCCCGCGACTGGTCTTCAAGATCGCCGAAACCCGCGAGGAACTCGAGGCCTGTTTCCGGTTGCTGCACGATGCCTATGTCAGGCACGGCTATATGGAGCCCCACCCTTCCGGGATGCGGGTGACCATCTATAACGCCCTTCCGACGACGACCACGCTGTGCGCGCTGTTCGACAACAAGGTCGTCGGAACGCTGTCGCTGATCCGGGAAAGCGCCATCGGCCTGCCCCTGCAGCGGATCTTTGACCTGACCTCGGTGCGCGCCAAGCGCGGCAACATTGCCGAGGTGTCCGGCCTGGCCATCCATCCTGCCTTCCAGCAGCAGGGCGGGCTGATTCTCATGCCGCTGATGAAGTGCCTTTACGAATACTGCACGAGCTTTTTCGACACGCGGCACCTTGTCATCGCGGTCAATCCGCGCCATATCGAGACCTACGAATCACTGTTCTTCTTCCGCCGCCTGTCGGCGAATGTCGTACCGAGCTACGACTTCGTCAATGGCGCGCCTGCGGTGGGCGCCACGCTCGATCTCAAGCACGCCCCGGAAATCCTGCGCAAGTGCTATGGCGCGAGGCCGGTGCGCCGGGATCTGCACCACTATTTCGTCGCCATGCGCCTGCCGAACATCGAGATGCCCCACCGCCGCTTCTTCACGACCAACGATCCGGTCATGACCCCGGATCTGATCGACCATTTCTTCAACCGGAAGACCGCTGTCTTCGCCACCCTGAGCGACCGCAAGAAGGCGCTGCTGCACACCATCTACGATCTCCCGGACTACCGGCAGGTCTTGCCACCGCTGCCGCCGGCGGCCGACACCTCTATGGTCCGCCAGCATCGGCGCTTTTCGGTCAAGTGTCCCGGACGCCTTTCCTCGCCGGACGGCAAGGAAGCGGCGATCCAGATGGAAGTCAGCGAGGTTTCGCGCTACGGATTCCGCGCCCGCACCGACCAGCCGCTGCAGGTCGACACCTGGCTCACCGCCCTGATCCAGCTTGGCCGTCTGGAGACATCGGTGCTGCTGGTGCGCAGCGTTCAGGATGTGGAATTCGAGGGTGGCCACCGCTACGGATTTCAGATCGGCGAGCCCGACCTCGTCTGGCGGAAGTTTGTCAACGCGCTTTACGATGGCCGCACGCAAAGCGACCTCGACAACGCCAGCCGTTTTCTTTCCCCTAGTCAGGCGATGCACGCTTTGTCGTTGCCGGAAGACGTCCGGCAATCGCTTTCCCGACATTTCGGGCCGCGCTTCTCCCGCGGCGACTCGATCCGCCTGCAGCACGGCCGCGACGAGTCGATCCACGAGCCCGCGCCGCCCGATGCCGTGGTGATGGCGGAAAGCACCGAAGAAGTCGCGCTGGTGGTCGCGCTCTGTGCCCGCCATGGCGTTCCGGTGATTCCNTACGGCGTCGGCAGTTCGGTCGAGGGTCACGTGCTGGCGCCGGCCGGCGGCGTCTCGCTCGACCTCTCAGGAATGAACCGCATCGTCGCCATCCATGCCGAGGATGGCGACGCCGTGGTCGAAGCCGGCGTCACGCGCAAGCAACTGAACGACGCGCTGAAGGGAACGGGCCTGTTCTTCCCGATCGACCCCGGCGCCGACGCGACGCTGGGCGGCATGGCGGCGACTCGCGCGTCCGGAACCAACGCGGTGCGCTACGGCACGATGAAGGACAACGTGCTGGCGACGACGACTGTCCTCGCCGACGGCCGCGTCATGGAGACCGGCGGCCGTGCCCGCAAGTCGTCGGCCGGCTACGACCTGACCCGCCTGCTGGTCGGCTCGGAAGGCACGCTCGGGATCATGACCGAGCTGACGGTGAAGCTGTATCCGATCCCCGAGGCGATCTCGGCCGCCGTGTGCACCTTCCCGGACATCGACTCGGCCGTGCGGACAGTGATCCAGACCATCCAGCTCGGCGTCCCGCTGGCGCGCATCGAGCTGCTCGACGCGCTGTCGCTGCAGGCGATCAACCGTTTCAGCAAGACCGCGCTGGCCGAGGCGCCGACCCTGTTCTTCGAGTTCCACGGCAGCCCGACCGCAGTCGCCGAACAGGCGGAGACCGTGCAGGCGATCGCCTCCGGGCTGGACGGCGCCGGTTTCGCGTGGGCGACACGGCCGGAAGACCGCAACCGCCTGTGGCAGGCGCGCCACGATGCCTACTTCGCCTGCCTGCAGCTGAAGCCCGGCTGCCGCTGCTTCCCGACCGACGTCTGCGTGCCGATCTCGCGTCTCGCCGAATGCATCGCCAAGACGCAGGCCGACATCGTGCAGGTGAGCATCCCGATCGCGCTGTTCGGCCACGTCGGCGACGGCAATTTCCACCTCGTCGTGCTGGTCGACCGCGACAACCCGCGCGACATGGAAGAAGCCGCCTGGATCAGCGAGCGCGTGGTCGAACGCGCCATCGCCATGGGAGGAACGTGCACTGGCGAGCACGGCATCGGCCTCGGCAAGCGCAAGTATCTCGTGCCCGAGCACGGCGCCGTTGCGGTCGACGCCATGCGCGCGTTGAAAACCGCACTCGATCCACACAACGTGCTCAATCCGGGAAAGGTTCTGCCCGAGCGCTGATGGCATAGAATCCCGTCATGCCACCAACCCCGTATCGCCAACTGGCCCTGCAAGGGGCGGCCATCATCCTCGTGCTGTCGCTGGCGTGGCCGTACTTCGGCTGGTCCGCCAGGGCCATGCCGTGGCGGGAAACCTGTCTCGCGATCGGCGGCGTCGCTTTCGCCTTCGCCACGCTGTCGCGGCAGCCGTGGCCGTGGCGCATCGTGCACGCCGCCGTGATGCCGCTGGCGTGGTATTTCTACCCGTCGCCCGGATGATCTTTCGCCGCCCCGACCTGCAGGTCCTGATCGTCGCGCTGGCCGGCGCTCTCGCCATGGTCGCCTTCGTTCTCGGCGACGTGCTCCTGTCGCGTAAAAGCGAACTCGAGCTCGGCATGGCACGGACCAGCGCATTCGCGACGATGCTCGGCGAACACACGGCGCGTACCCACGAAGCTCTGGACATCCTGCTGCGCGAGATCGCCAGCGACCTGTCGAGCAACCATCAGGAATGGCCAACCTGGGAAGCCAGCCGCGGCTGGACTTACATTGCCGCGCGCCACACCCGCTCCCTGCCCCAGTTGCGCGACCTGGTCATCTTCGACCGCGACGGCGAGCAACGCTTCATCTCGACCTACTTCCCTCCGCCGCGCGTCAATGTGCGCGACCGGCCCTATTTCGTCGCGCTCGAACAGGGAACTTCCGCGATCACCTTCGGCCCCTTCATCGGCCGCAATTCGGGCCGCTACACCTACGCCCTGGCGCGGCGCATCGAGGATGGCGGACGCAATTTCGCCGGCATCGTCATCGCCGCCATCGAGCCGGCCTATTTTTCCGCCCACTGCTGGTCCGGCCGTCTGGCCGAGGATTTCGAATCGGTCATCATCAACGCCCGCGGGCAGGTTGTCGCCTCCTGCCGGCCGACCGAGCTCGGCCAGCGCTCGCCGCTTCTCGGCGCCCTCGCGGTCGATGTTCTCTATGCCGGCCGATTGCGCGACTGGTTGCCGGCAGCCGGCGTCGCCCGCGGCAACGGACTGATCGCTTCGGTGGCGTCGGTTCCGGACTTCCCAGACCTGCGCGTGCTCACCGTCGTCCCCGAGTCCAGCGTGCTGGCTTCGTGGGGCAGCCGTGCGACGCAGACGGGATTACTCGCCACCATCGTCATCCTGATCCTGCTGGGCGGCGGGCTGCTGCTGCGCCGGCAGGTTCGCGACATGCAGGCACTGAGTGAGGAACTGGCGGCCAGCCATGACCGGCTCGAGAAGCGGGTGCAGGCCGCAACCGCCGAGCTGGCGCTGCAGAAGGACCAGGCCGAACAGTCCAGCCATGCCAAGAGCCGCTTCCTGGCGGCGGCCAGCCACGACCTGCGGCAGCCCCTGCATGCGCTGACGCTGTTCGCCGCCGATCTGCAGCGCCAGGTCGAGGCGGGCAAGGGCAGCGAATTGCCGCGCCTCTCCAGGCAGATATCGACCTCGGCAGACATGCTGCGCGAGTTGTTCGATTCGCTGCTCGACATTTCGCGTCTGGACGTTGCCGGAATCGGAACCGAGATCCGCGCCTTCGCCGTGAACTCCCTCCTCGAGCGCCTGGCTTCATCGTTCCGGAATGTTGCGGTCGACCGCCGGCAAACACTTGTTTTCCGGCCGACCGGACTCTGGGTTGAATCCGATCCGGCGCTGCTCGAACGCATCCTCTCCAACCTGATCGCCAACGCGCTGCGCTATACCGCTCCCGGCGGCCGCATCCTTGTCGCTGTCCGCCGGCGAGGCGCGAATGCGCTGATCGAAGTGCGCGACAATGGCTGCGGCATCGCCAGCGACCAGCACGAGGTCATCTTCGGCGAGTTCTACCAGGTCGGCAACCGGGCGCGCCAGCCGCAACAGGGACTGGGCCTCGGTCTCGCCATCGTCGCCCGCCTGGCGCGGGCCTTGGGCATCACCGTAAGCGTGCGCTCGGCAATCGGCCGCGGCAGCACCTTCGGCCTGCTGCTCAGGAGGGCTCTGCCCACGGTCGCGGCCACGTCTGGCGAGCCGGCGCAAAGCGGCGCGACCATCAATTTCTTCGGCGACAGCGGCGACCTGCGGGCGTGCATGGAACTAGCCAGGAACTGGCGCCATGAGATCAGCCACGATGCAACGGCCGGCAGCACGGCTCCGCAAAGCCGCCGACCGCGGATCGTCGTCACGCTGGCCAGCCTGGCGGCCCGGGTGCGGGCGGCTGATCCGACGGGCGCGCCGATCATCGCGCTCGACGATGGTCACGAGTCTCCCCTGCCCGAAGATTGCCACCTGCTGTCGCTGCCGGTCCGCCCCGCCAAATTCCGCGCGCTGCTCCTCGGCCGGCTTCAGGATCGCGTGCCGAGATCGATGCCGTAGCGGGTCACGGCGACCAGCGCCTGGGTGCGGCTGGCGACGCCAAGCGCCTTGAGGATCGCCGTCACGTGGATCTTGACGGTACCCTCCGAAAGCTCGAGACGTGCTGCGATCTCGCGATTCGAAAGGCCGCGCGTCAGCAGCGCCAGTACCTCCGCCTGGCGCTCGGTCAGTCCGAACTGCGCCGGGCCGATCCTCGTGCCGCCGCTGCCCACTGGCGGCAGCGCCACGGCACCATCGAGGTACCCCCTTGCCGGCGCCCTGCGGGCGGAATATCTCGCCGGCCAGGATCTGGCGCACCGCGGCAAGCAGCTGGACGCCGGAAAATGACTTCGGAATGAACCCGGACGCACCGAGGTTCATCACGCGGGTGATGGTCGGCAGGTCGTCGAACGCCGAAATGACCGCGACCGGGATTGCCGGGTAGCGCCGGCGCAGGATGTCGAGGCCGGCGAAGCCGTCGATTCCCGGCAAGGCGAGGTCGAGCAGGATCAGGTCGACTTCGTCCTCGTCGTCGAGGAGCGCGAGCGCCGACTCGAAATCCGGCCGGTCGGCGACGACGACCCCGTCCTCCAGCTGCGCAAGCAGGTTCACCAGCCCCTCGCGGACCAGCGTGTGGTCTTCAATCACCAGAAGCTTGAGCATGCCGCCCCCTGTCGGTCATCGTGTGCTAATTTATCATCTGCGCCAGCGAAGTGGTTTAAGATGCCCGAAAACCCATGCCAAGGAGAGAGACATGTCCACCGATACCCCGAACCCGATTGATCCGCTGGCCTTCGTGCGCAACATGTGGAGCGGCATGGGCATATCGCTCCCGGGCATGGTGACGCCGACCTTCGACGTCGACGAGCTGGACAAGCGGATCAAGGACATGAAGGCGGTCGAAGGCTGGCTGCGCATGAATCTGTCGATGCTGCAGATGACCATCCAGGGACTCGAAATGCAGCGGACGACGCTCGGCGCCGTCCACGCCATGGGCCAGCTCGCCACCGATACGGCCCGGGCGATGAATCCGGAAGCCGCGCCGGCGCCGGTTGCGGTCGACCCGGAAAAGAATGCATTTTCCGATGCCGCGATGTGGCCCTGGCAGATGATGCAGCAGATGCGCGACCAGATGCAGCAAGCCGCCGCCGCCGCGGTCCAGGCAGCCAATGCCGAAGCACCTGCCGCCAAGCCCGGCAACGCCCCTAGCGCAGCAGCCACGCCGCCCACAGCGGCAACGTCAGCATCGATCCCAGCGTGGTCGCCGAAATCAGCCAGGCGACGCTGCGCCCGTCGCCACCCATGCGGGTTGCCAGAATGTAGGCCGACGAAGCCGCCGGCAGCGCGGCGAACAGCACCACCACCTGATAGTTGAGGCCTTGGAGGCCGAGCCGGCTGCCGACGAGCGCGGCAATCAGCGGCAATGCCAGCAACTTGACCGCCAGCAGCCACAGCGAGATCCCGCGCACACCAGGCATTCCCTCCAGGCGCAGGGCGGCGCCGACGGTGATCAGGCCGAGGGCGATCGACGCATCGGACAGGCGGCCGAGAAATGCCTGCAGCGGCGGCGGCGGCACGAAGCCGGCGAGGTTGAGGAGGAAGCCCGCCGCCGTTCCCCAGATCAGCGGGTTGCTGCGCGCCACCTCCCGCCACAGGCCGACCTCGCCGTGGCGGGCGAGCATCCACACCGACACGAAATTGGCCAGCGGCACCGCGGCGCCGACGATCAGCCCCATCGTGGCGATCCCCGGCGCGCCGAAAAGCATGCCGGCCACCGCCAGTCCGATATACGAGTTGAAACGGTAGCCGCACTGGAATACGGAAGCGAACGACAGCGGCGGCAGCCTGACGACCCATTTCGGCAGCAGGCCAAGCAGCATGCCGCCGGCCATCGCGGCGAAGGCCGTGGCCAGCAGCGGCAGCGCCGCACCGAGGTCGAGGCGGGTCTTGACGATGGCGTTGATCAGCAGGGCCGGAAACAGGATGAAATAGACCAGCTTCTCGACGCCGTTCCAGAAGTGATCGCCAAGATGCATCCAGCGCCGGATCGCGGCCCCGAGCAGGATCAGTGCGAAGTCGGGGAGCAGCAGCAGCGCGGTATCCATCGCCGCATTCTATGGCCTGCCTGGAATCTCCCCAAGCGGATGGCGACAGGCCGGCTTGACCTTGCCCGGCAAACCCGAAATACTCGGGGCCATGAGGAAATACAAGTGAATCCCGAATGGTGGACCTGGGTGGTCGGCGGCATCGCCCTGATCCTCGCCGAACTGGCGACCCCGTCGTTCTTCATCGTCTGGTTCGGGCTCGGCGCCATCCTGGTCGGCCTGCTGATGCTGGTCGTGTCCGGCCTGTCGCTGACCGCGCAACTGGCGACGTGGACGCTGGCGTCGCTGGCGATGGTCATCCTTTGGTTCCGCGTCTTCAAGCGGAGCTTCCACAAGACCCGGATAGGCACGGCCGATGGCGAGGTCATCGGNGAAATCGGCGTGCTGGTCAGCACGGTCGCCCCCTTCGAGCGCGGCAGGGTGCGCTTTCAGCGCCCGCTTCTCGGCTCGGAGGAATGGGTCTGCCTCGCCGATTCGCCAATCGCCGCCGGCGAGCGCGTCCGGGTGATGGCGGTCGAAGGCAGTTATCTGAAGGTTGGCAAGGCTTGAAAAGGTCGGGGAAATGGAAATGAGCGCTGGATTCGTCGTCGTGCTGGCCCTGCTGGTCTTCGTTGCCGTCACCATCGCCAAGGGCGTGCGCATGGTGCCGCAGGGCATGGAATGGATCGTCGAGCGCCTCGGCAAGTATCACGGCACGCTGAAGCCCGGCCTCAACATCGTCATTCCCTATCTCGACAAGGTGTCCTACCAGATGGTGACCAAGGACATCATCCTCGACGTCCATGAACAGGAAGTCATCACGCGCGACAATGCGGTGATCCTGACCAATGCCATCGCCTTCATCAAGGTCACCGACCCGGTCAAGGCCGTCTATGGCGTCACCGACTTTTCCGAGGCGATCCGCAACCTGATCATGACCACGCTGCGCTCGATCGTCGGCGAAATGGAACTCGACGAGGCGCTCTCCTCGCGCGACAAGATCAAGGCCCGGCTGCGCGAGAGCATCGCCGACGAGGCGGTGGACTGGGGCCTGACCGTCAAGTCGGTCGAGATCCAGGACATCAAGCCGTCGCCGTCGATGCAGAAGGCGATGGAATTGCAGGCCGCCGCCGAACGCGAGCGCAAGGCCGTCGTCACCCGCGCCGAAGGCGCCAAGCAGTCAGCGATCCTCGAAGCCGAGGCGCGGCTCGAGTCGGCCAAGCGCGACGCCAGCGCCCAGGTCATGCTCGCCGAAGCCTCGGCCGAGGCGATCCGCCGCGTCACCGCCGCCATCGGCGACCACACCGGCCCGATGTCCTACCTGCTCGGCGAGAAATACATCGCCGCGCTGGAGCGCCTGGGCGAGAGGGATAACGCCAAGGTCGTCGTCCTGCCGGCGGATTTGCAGGAGGCGGTAAAAGGGTTGTTCGGGCGGGTCAAGGGGTGAATGGCTCGCATCGACCCTCAGCGGCCCAATGACAAACTCATGAAAGCGGCAGCTTACTTATCGCCAAACTGCCGCACTACCAGACCGACTGTGTGTCAGCCTCGACCGCAGCGGCCATCGACCAAAGCTGATGTGTGCGACCGTGTTGCTCTGCAAGACAGCCCACTTAGACTGACTTCGGAAACTGGGTTATTCAGTACTCTCCCCGATGAGGCCGCCATCCATCGCTTGGTTGGAGCGCTCCCGTCGAATAGAATGACAAGGGCATGCATGCTGCTGCAACGCCGACAAATGACGTTGAAAACCGTGGCCGAGGTCGGCCCGCAGTGATACCTTGAATAGCAATCCAACCATGCTAGAGTTGGTAAATTATTCCTCGCCACTTACACCACAGCGTGTGGAACAACCTCAAAGGGTAAACGCCGACGAGCGCAGTCACCTTTGAGGTTCTGAACAAAGCCCTTACACTACCGCGCAAGTGGAAGCAGTGTCACATTACCGTATGCAGACCATCCAATATTCTCGCGCCCCAGTTATCGAAGCGGTGATCGATATCCAAGCCCGCTTCAAGAATGAACCCTCGCAAGAGCGGTTAGATTTGATCTATGCCAAGATCGCGGACGCATTCCCCGGCAAATTGCTGCTGCACAACTTCGCAATCAGGGTCGAGGCGAATACTGAGGGCGCTATGTCTGCCACAACCCCGCCAACATTCTCTGGGTATCGGCTAACAAGCAAAACTAGCGACCGGGTACTTAAACTCCATCCGAAGGGAATAACCCTGAGCCATATGGCGCCGTATTCGCAGTGGGAAGTATTCAAAAGTGAAGCTATCGAATTGTGGTCCGTCGTCAGTGCCACACTGGAGCCTGACAACATTTCTAGATATGCGGTTCGATTTATTAACAGGTTAGTGCTTCCAAGTGATCGAATCGAACTGGAAGACTATTTTGAGTTGTACCCAAAGCTGCCAGAAGGCATCCCTCAGGATATCAACGGGATGTTCGTTCAGTTAAAAATGCCACAGGCAGACTTGCCACCCAATTCTGAAGCGATCATAAACATGGGATTGGCTGATGTGGAGGAGCCAGATTCGGTGGCAATTATGCTTGACCTTGATGTCTTTTGTGTCCCGAATGAGTTGATTACCGGTGATGAACTTTGGAATGGCTTGGAAGAACTAAGGGTACGNAAAAACAAGTTATTCGAAGCTTGCATCACGGANAAAACTAGAAAGTTGATTAAATGAGAATCTGCTACGAACATGGTGTGTCTGGATACACTGGTACTGCTACGGGCGTGTCGAATGAGCGAAACGCCGCTGAGCATTACTTAGTTCGCAAGCATACCGGTGATTTCTCGTTAGAGACCGCCGTCGCTCGTTCAGACTTGTTTGCTATCGAAAATTTGGGTGACAACTGGGACACCTTCGGTAGCGCCGCACCTAATAGAACTGCAATTAACAATGCTAAGTTTCTTCTCGAGCACTTTTGCAAGCTCGCTCAAAAATCTGGATTTCGGTGGGAAAATCCGAATGTTTCTGCCAACGAGACCGGCGATGTTGTATTCGAATGGTGGTCAGGCGAGCACAAGGTGACCATTTATATCTCACCGTCAGACGCTGAATACCTCAAGAGCTGGGGCACTGATATTCTTAACGAAATGGAAGACGGCGACCTCGTTGGTGATGGGTTTCTCGGCCTTTGGCGCTGGCTCCACGCATAACAAATCTTGGAATGGATGAACAAAAAGAGATCCCCGATACTGAGATCCTTTATCGCAGGGTACCAAANCAGCCGGCATTTTTCTCAGTCACGTCGGAACATGGCCTGAAATTGACTTCGGCTGCTTTCAATGACCCAGCGATGAGACCTTCGGTGGACTTATCGTCTCTACGGGCAAGTCCAGAGGAGTCAAAGACAGTTTCTTCACAAGGCATTGCGATGCTTATCACATCGGAAGTTCGGTCAATTGCAACCATCGCGGTTACCGACCCGCGACCTGATGAGCCTACGACGTACGCAGTGGACGTGTATTACCGCCCTGTTAGAAATGGTAATCCGGACGGCCAACCGGAAAATCTCGCACACGCGCAGATTGAGAGTTCCCCGCTACTGGCATCTAATGGCCGCTTCAACAAGCTAAAAGATGCTCTAGCGCGCCTAGCATCGAAGCATGGCTGGCTTGTTGAGCCGACATAAGTTTCGTCCGAGAAGCGTGGCTAAAATGGAAAAGGAAGGTTTCGGCCCCCGCGGTCGCTTTGAATCGCCCTGGATTCCGTGGACACATTGCGAACCCTCTGTAGCGCGGAGAAGTCTTCCAATGCAATGCTCTGCAGCGATTGCATCGGTCCAGTTACACTCTTTGCCTGTTAGCCCAACTTAGCGGATTCGCGGTCTGTGGTGTGCTAAGTCATTGATCCATATAGGTGAGGATCTAAAGGTCTGCACTACACGGGGTGGCGGCTTTGGCTTGGGCGGCGGTAATTTTTGGTGGTGGCTGAGCTGGCAATTCAAGCCGCAGCTTCTCCAGCAACAGCTTGAGGTCGGCCTCGGGCTCGGTGTAGCGGGTGAGGCGGAGGGTTCGGCCGTCGGTGGTCGGAATTTCGACGTCGAGCATCTGTACGGCGGCGAACTTGTCGAGCACGCTGCGCGGGGTCAGGCCGGGCGCATGGGGCCGCAGTTGCTGGGCCAGCGTGACATGCAGGCAATAGGCGAGGAAGGCGATGAAGATGTGCGCTTCGATGCGCGCTTCTTTCTGGTGGTAGATCGGCCGGAGCGCGAGATCGCCCTTCAAATTTCTGAACGCTTCCTCCACCAGGGTGAGCTGGATGTAGGTGCGCCACAACTCGGACGGATCGGTGCCGGTCAGGTTGGTGCGCAGCAGGTAGCGGCCCTCGCGACGGCGGATTTGTTTGAGCTTGTCGCGGTTCAGGCGGTAGCTGAAGCTCGGCTGTCGATCGTCGATTTTCACCTCGACCAGGCGCCAGGCGGACGGATACTGGCTACGTGCCGCGCCGAGGCGCATCAGCAGCTCCTTGTGCGTGAGCGTCATGCCGGAGAGTTGCTTCAGACGCGCCCACAGGCGCCTGAGCTGGCGCCGCCGCATCGCGCGCTCCTTGGCGATGCGATCGGTGCTTTGGGCGAAGACGTACAACTCACCGTCTTGCGGCAAGAGCTTGACCTGCACGCCGGGCCGGGCGTCCTGCCAGGGCTTGAGCAGCAGGGCTTGCTCGAGCTTCGTCAAGCGTCCCTTGGGCGTACCGACCAGGTAGTGCACCGGCGGATCGCTGTGACGCATCTGCTCGAGCGTCTCTTCTGTCGGGATGCCGCGGTCCATCACCCACACGCGTCGCGCTTTGCCGTACTGGCCCTCGATGCGATCGAGAAAGTCGCGCAGGGTGGTCTTGTCGGCGGTATTGCCGGGCAGCACCTCGTAGGCCAGCGGCAAGCCTTCAGGGGTGACCACCAGCGCGATGACGACCTGCACGCAGTCGGGGCGCTTGTCGCGCGAGTAGCCGAAGCGGCGCTTGTCGTCCTCATCATCGAAGGGCGGGTTGGCTTCAAAGTAGGTGCTCGTCAGGTCATAGAGCAGCAAGTCGAATTCGACGTTGAACAGATCGCGCCAGCGGCTCACCAGGTGATCGAACACCGCGTTCTTGTGCGCCAGCAGCCGGTCGTGACAGGCGTAGAGCTTATGGATGTCCGACACGCTGGCGTCGGCGCCGAGCAGGTCGGCCAGTGCGCTGCGCTCGAACCACTGCCGATGCAAACGCCATTCGCTGCCCGACGATAGCAGCCGATACGCCACCAGCACGAACAACACCTGATCCCAGCGCGTACCCTTGCGGCTGCGGCACAAGCACTGTGCCCAGAACTGATCCAGTGCCAGCATCTCCCACAGCTTGAGCGTCAGCCAGCACGAACCCCACACACGCGGATGGCATAGCCGCAACTGCGACAGGCGCAGCCGCACCATCGCGTCGTCCACCCGCANCTCGTCGCGCCGCTCTTCGGCAAACAGCGCCATCGAACGCGACACCTCTGCACGCTCGTCGAACACCTCCACCGACTTGCGCCAAGCCCGCTCCTGCGAAGAATTAATTTCCCNCAGATACAGCACGTGCCGCTGCAGCACGCGGCCACCCGGCAGGCGTCGATTCTCGACGATGCTCCAATACTGGTGCACCTTGCCATCTTTCCGTCGTCGGGTCACGCGCAGGAACATGGCTCCCCATTATCCGCATGCGCACACCGAAAGAAACAGGCAAGGTCTTCACTACAGCCAGTTTTCGGCAGTTACCCACAGACCGACCGCTGATTTTTAAGCGAAAATTTCCGCCCCCACCCCTGAATCAAGGGCGAATCCGCTAAGTTGGGTTAGGCGGGTTTAAGAGTAAAGCCGCACTCGATTCACTGAAATTCGGAACGGCCAACCGACCGCACGTCGCCACAGGACTAAACCGCTCGCGCGGTATTGGAGGTAGCTGAACCGGCGGGCGGGGTTTCGGTAAGGCTGGTATGTGGTTGTGCCGCGGCAGAAATCTGCCGATGTTGGAAGCGAGGCAATCCGCCTCGCTTTCAGACAGGAGCACGCCATGGAAACCCGGACCCCGGGCATCAGCCCGCTGCGGCAACGCATGATCGACGACATGCGGATGCGCAAACTCAATCCCAAGACGCAAACCGCCTACATTCGCGCGGTCCGCAACTTCACGAAGTACCTCGGCCGGTCGCCCGACACCGCCACCGTCGAGGACCTGCGCAACTACCAGCTGCATCTGGTCGATGCCGGCACCTCGCCGATCTCCGTGAATGCTGCCATCACCGGCCTCAAATTCTTCTTCGACATCACCCTTGAGCGCGCGGCGCTCATGGCGCGGATGCAACCCCTCCGCGTGCCGCAGAAACTCCCCGTCGTGCTCAGCCGAGAGGAAGTCGGGCGACTGATCGCCGCTTGCGGCAATCTGAAGCACCAGACTGCCCTCGCGCTCGCCTACGGCACCGGCCTGCGAGCCAGCGAAGTTTCCGGGCTCAAGGTCAGCGACATTGACAGCGAACGCATGATCCTGCGCGTCGAACAGGGCAAGGGACGCAAGGACCGCAACGCCATGCTCTCGCCGCTCCTCCTCGAGCGCCTGCGCTTCTGGTGGAAGGTCGCCCGGGCGCAGGGCAAGATGCTCGATGGCGGCTGGCTGTTCCCCGGACTCAATCCGCTCGAATCCGTGAGTACCCGGCAACTCAACCGGGCCATCCACGCCGCCGCCAAGGCAGCCGGGATCGACAAGCGGGTTTCGATGCACACCTTGCGCCACAGCTTCGCCACCCACCTGCTCGAACAGAAGGTCGACATCCGGGTGATCCAGGTCCTGCTCGGCCACAAGAAGCTCGATACCACGGCGATCTACACGCACGTCGCCACTGACATCCTGCGCGAAGTGATCAGCCCGCTGGAGGCCTTGCGCTCGCCGTAGGTCGGCTGTGGGGCATTCCGCCCTGGAAGTCGCCGACATCTTCCGTACCCATGGTCCAGCCTGGCGCGAAGCGCAAGCCGGCCACCTGAGCCTTTCCCAGCTCAAGGTCATGTCGGCCATCGAACAGTGCCGCAGCGCGGCGCTGGGTGGCCACGTGTTGCGCTGTGATGCCTGCGGCCACCTGGAAATCAGCTACAATTCCTGCCGCAACCGGCATTGCCCGAAGTGTCAGGCGAAGGCCGCGCAACGCTGGCTCAAAGCCCGGCAGGCCGATCTGTTGCCGGTCGAGTATTACCACGTGGTCTTCACGCTGCCGGCACCGATCAGCGCCATCGCCCATGCCAACAAGGCGGTCATTTATCGGCTGCTGTTCGAGGTGGCAGCGGAAACGCTGACGACGATTGCCGCCGACCCCAAGCACCTCGGCGCAGAGATCGGCGTCACACTGGTGCTCCACACCTGGGGTTCGGCGATGACGCACCATCCCCACGTGCACGGCATCATCCCCGGCGGCGGTCTGTCGCCGGATGGTCAGCGCTGGATTGCCTGTCGGCGTGGTTTCTTCCTGCCGGTCCGGGTGCTGTCGCGACTGTTTCGGCGGCGTTTCCTGGAGGAAGTGGCCAAGGTTCACCATAGCGGCCAGTTGAAGTTCTTCGGGGAGTTCGCCGGCTTGGGCGATCCCAAGGCCTTTGCCCGTTGGCTGGCGCCACTGCGTGCCAGCGAGTGGGTGGTCTATGCGAAACGACCCTTCGCCGGACCGGAGGCGGTGTTGGCTTACCTGTCGCGTTACACCCACCGGGTGGCGATCTCGAATCGCCGGCTGGTTGCAGTGGATGAACGGGGCGTGAGCTTCCGGTGGAAGGATTACCGGGCGAAGAAACGGACGCGCCACAAGACGATGACGCTCTCGCCCGCGGAGTTCATGCGCCGCTTCCTGCTGCATGTGCTGCCCTCCGGGTTTCACCGCATCCGCCATTACGGGTTGTTGGCCAATGCCGGGCGTCGCGAGAAGCTGGCGCGTGTTCGGAAACTGCTGACCACCAATGCAACCGGAGACCCGACCCAACCCGATGGAGAGGCAGCGGCCATCGGGTTGGTCTTGCCGAACTTCGTGTGTCGGTGCTGCGGCATGCCGATGATCGTGGTCGAGACCCTGGTGCGTGGTGCATCCATTCGTGCGCCGCCCGGACGGCAAGGCGTCCAGTAATGACGTCCGTGCTTCCAGATCCCAATCGTCTGTCGGCTTCGGGTATTGCCCGGCCGCGAGCGGACGGCTTGTATCTGCCGCCAGAAACGCCAGACGGTACGCCACTTTCGAGCCGCAGACGGCGGCCATTGGCTGCCCATCGCGCATCGGGAGCGGCCCACCCCGCCGATTCCCGACGCCGGCTCCCAGGCTTCAACGCTTTGAGACAAGTCCGCGCCGGTCAAATCCCCATAGCGCGTCGCTCACCCTGACCGCCTCGCAGCATTCCGCGGTTTCCTCCCTTGGGCTTTGTCCAACGCCTGCCCGCTAGCCCAACTTAGCGGATTCGCCCTTGATTCAGGGGTGGGGGCGGAAATTTTCGCTTAAAAATCAGCGGTCGGTCTGTGGGTAACTGCCGAAAACTGGCTGTAGTGAAGACCTTGCCTGTTTCTTTCGGTGTGCGCATGCGGATAATGGGGAGCCATGTTCCTGCGCGTGACCCGACGACGGAAAGATGGCAAGGTGCACCAGTATTGGAGCATCGTCGAGAATCGACGCCTGCCGGGTGGCCGCGTGCTGCAGCGGCACGTGCTGTATCTNGGGGAAATTAATTCTTCGCAGGAGCGGGCTTGGCGCAAGTCGGTGGAGGTGTTCGACGAGCGTGCAGAGGTGTCGCGTTCGATGGCGCTGTTTGCCGAAGAGCGGCGCGANCGAGTGCGGGTGGACGACGCGATGGTGCGGCTGCGCCTGTCGCAGTTGCGGCTATGCCATCCGCGTGTGTGGGGTTCGTGCTGGCTGACGCTCAAGCTGTGGGAGATGCTGGCACTGGATCAGTTCTGGGCACAGTGCTTGTGCCGCAGCCGCAAGGGTACGCGCTGGGATCAGGTGTTGTTCGTGCTGGTGGCGTATCGGCTGCTATCGTCGGGCAGCGAATGGCGTTTGCATCGGCAGTGGTTCGAGCGCAGCGCACTGGCCGACCTGCTCGGCGCCGACGCCAGCGTGTCGGACATCCATAAGCTCTACGCCTGTCACGACCGGCTGCTGGCGCACAAGAACGCGGTGTTCGATCACCTGGTGAGCCGCTGGCGCGATCTGTTCAACGTCGAATTCGACTTGCTGCTCTATGACCTGACGAGCACCTACTTTGAAGCCAACCCGCCCTTCGATGATGAGGACGACAAGCGCCGCTTCGGCTACTCGCGCGACAAGCGCCCCGACTGCGTGCAGGTCGTCATCGCGCTGGTGGTCACCCCTGAAGGCTTGCCGCTGGCCTACGAGGTGCTGCCCGGCAATACCGCCGACAAGACCACCCTGCGCGACTTTCTCGATCGCATCGAGGGCCAGTACGGCAAAGCGCGACGCGTGTGGGTGATGGACCGCGGCATCCCGACAGAAGAGACGCTCGAGCAGATGCGTCACAGCGATCCGCCGGTGCACTACCTGGTCGGTACGCCCAAGGGACGCTTGACGAAGCTCGAGCAAGCCCTGCTGCTCAAGCCCTGGCAGGACGCCCGGCCCGGCGTGCAGGTCAAGCTCTTGCCGCAAGACGGTGAGTTGTACGTCTTCGCCCAAAGCACCGATCGCATCGCCAAGGAGCGCGCGATGCGGCGGCGCCAGCTCAGGCGCCTGTGGGCGCGTCTGAAGCAACTCTCCGGCATGACGCTCACGCACAAGGAGCTGCTGATGCGCCTCGGCGCGGCACGTAGCCAGTATCCGTCCGCCTGGCGCCTGGTCGAGGTGAAAATCGACGATCGACAGCCGAGCTTCAGCTACCGCCTGAACCGCGACAAGCTCAAACAAATCCGCCGTCGCGAGGGCCGCTACCTGCTGCGCACCAACCTGACCGGCACCGATCCGTCCGAGTTGTGGCGCACCTACATCCAGCTCACCCTGGTGGAGGAAGCGTTCAGAAATTTGAAGGGCGATCTCGCGCTCCGGCCGATCTACCACCAGAAAGAAGCGCGCATCGAAGCGCACATCTTCATCGCCTTCCTCGCCTATTGCCTGCATGTCACGCTGGCCCAGCAACTGCGGCCCCATGCGCCCGGCCTGACCCGCGCAGCGTGCTCGACAAGTTCGCCGCCGTACAGATGCTCGACGTCGAAATTCCGACCACCGACGGCCGAACCCTCCGCCTCACCCGCTACACCGAGCCCGAGGCCGACCTCAAGCTGTTGCTGGAGAAGCTGCGGCTTGAATTGCCAGCTCAGCCACCACCAAAAATTACCGCCGCCCAAGCCAAAGCCGCCACCCCGTGTAGTGCAGACCTTTAGATCCTCACCTATATGGATCAATGACTTAGCACACCACAGACCGCGAATCCGCTAAGTTGGGCTAGCATCGGTGCGGTCTGTCTGCGTCCTCTCGGTTGGGCAGGCGTCGAACAACGCTAAACATTTCCCGCCAGACATCGCAACTGGCCTCCGCCCACCCTTCTGCCGCAGCCAAGCAACGTCCGGCCATCCCGGCTGCCTCGCTCTTCTCTCCTCAAAAACGCTTCGGAACTTGTTCAGCCGAGGGCGCCGCTGGCAACGAGTTGTTCGATTTCGCTGGCGCTGTAGCCGGCAGCGGCGAGTATTGCCGCGTTATCCTGGCCCACCGCAGGGGCTGGCTGGCGGATCGCGAATTCGAAGTCGGACATCTTCAGCGGCGGGGCGAACTGGGTCAGGCCGTCTTCCCGCAGCACCATGCCGCGCGCCACGATCTGCTCGTTCTCCAGCGCTTCCTCGGNGGTCAAAATCGGCGTCACGCAGCAGTCGACCGCGGCAAACCGCTTCGCCCACTCGTCTCGCGGCCGCGCTGCGAAGACGGCTGCCACCTCGGCGCGCAGGCTGGCATCCCATTGCCGCGCAACCCATTCCGGGCGGCCGAGAACCTCGCAGCAGAGCTTCCAGAACTTGCCTTCCAGCGCGCCGAGCGCCATGTGCCGGCCGTCGGCGCAGCGATAGGCGCCGTAGCAGGGCAGGCCGCCAGCGAGCAGGTCGGCGCCGCGCGGCAGCGAGTGGCCGCTGTCGTTCAGGCGCAGCATGGTGAAGTAGGTGTGCGCAAGAACGCTGTCGGTCATCGACACGTCGATGTAACGCCCCTTGCCGGTGCGCTGCGCGTCGATCACCGCCGCCAGGATGCCCAGGGCGGCGGTCTGCGCGCCGCCGAGCAGGTCGGCGATCTGGAAATTCGGCAGCGCCGGGTCGCCGCCCTCGCAGCCGATCTGGTCAAGGACGCCGGCGTATCCGAGGTAGTTGATGTCGTGGCCGGCGAGATCCTTGTACGGGCCGTCCTGCCCGTAGCCGCTGATCGAGCAATAGGCGATCCGCGGGTTGAGCGCGGCGATCACGGCATAGCCGACCCCGAGCTTGTCCATAACCCCTGGCCGGAAACTCTCGACGATCACGTCGGCAGTGTTGGCCAGACGCTTGAAGACCTCAACGCCCTCCGGCTGCTTCAGGTCGAGCCGCAGGCCCTGCTTGTTGCGGTTGATCATCCGGAAGTAGGCGCTGTCCTCGCCCTCGCCGGTGCCCAGCGTGCGCGCGTAGTCGCCAACCTGCGGATCCTCGATCTTGATGACCTCGGCCCCGAGATCGGCCAGATGCAGCGTGGCGACGGGCCCGGGCAGGAGCCGGGTCAGGTCGAGAACGCGGATGCCGGCCAGCGGTCCGGGCCGGCTCATTCTTCGCAGGCGCCGAGCAGGTCAGCTTCCAGTTCGATTTCCATGCCTTGTTCCAGTTTCGTGTCGATGAACATGCCGCGATAGAGCCGCCCCGCGCTGGCTGCGCGCCGTGCATGCGGCGTTTCCCATTGCTCGACGCGCAGGCGGATCATTCCCGTCTGCACGTCGCGCGCGTAATTTTCGGACGACACGCAGGGGTAAGCCAGCAGCAGGCGGTTGAATTGCTCGCGCGTGGTGTTCTCGATCTCCCTTGCCGATACTTGCGGACACAGCGCCAGGCGCCGGGTGTGCACGTCCGCGGCGACGATGCGACCCCTGACGTGGAACACCGCATCGGCCACGCCGGGATTGCTTTCCCGATAAATCACGCAGCGCCCGTTCCGCCAGGCCTCGGGATCAGCCAGAAGCAGCCTTGCCGATGGGCGCAGCTCGCCATCGGCGGCTGCGGCAAGCGACGCCGCCAGCGCCAGCAGGAGCGCCAAGAAACGCATTGGCGGCGAAACCCGATCAATAGACGCGGCTATCCTCGATCACCTTGCCGTCGTTCGCCAGGCCGCCGGGAGCGCNAAAGGCCACCTCGCCGCGGAGCTTGGTGACTTCGCGCAGGCTGGTCGCAACCGCCTTGTCGAGCGCCTCGCTGCCGGCCTCGATCTCGCAATGCAGGACCATGCGATCCTGGCCGCCGGGGTTGTCGACGACGAGGCGCATGCGGTGGATTTCGGGATGGCGCCGGGCGAGGTCGGCAATCTGCTCGGGGTGCACGAACATGCCCTTGATTTTGGTGGTCTGATCGGCGCGGCCCATCCAGCCCTTGAGCCGGACGTTGCTGCGCCCGCACGGCGAGCGGCCGGGCAGGAAGGCGGAAAGGTCGCCGGTGGCGAAGCGGATCAGCGGGTAATCCGGGCTGAAGGTGGTGACGACGACCTCGCCGACTTCGCCGGGATCGACCGGATCGCCGGTTCCCGGACGGACGATCTCGACCAGCAGTTCCTCCTCGACGACCAGCCCTTCCTCGGCCTCGGTCTCATAGGCAATCGCCCCGATGTCGGCGGTCGCGTAGCACTGGCGGACCGTGATGCCGCGCTCGCGCAGCCACTCGCGGGTGACGCCGGGCA
The DNA here is from genome assembly GCA_013693915.1 of Dechloromonas sp. Taxonomy (GTDB): domain Bacteria; phylum Pseudomonadota; class Gammaproteobacteria; order Burkholderiales; family Rhodocyclaceae; genus Azonexus. The sequence continues at coordinate 3,901,833 of CP059264.1, forward strand.
AGGCCTCCCNCGAGACGCAGGCCTTGCTCAGCGAGCTGACATCGGCGCCGATCTCTTCCGCCTTCTCGACGATGATGCGCAGGAACGACGGCGTCCCGGCATAGCCTTCCGGCCGCAGGTCGGCGATCGCCTGCACCTGCTGCTCGGTCTGGCCGGTGCCGCCTGGGAAGACCGAACAGCCGAGCTTGCGCGCCCCGCCCTCGAAAATGAAGGCGCCCGGAGTGAAGTGGTAGGAGAAGCAGTTGTGGATCAGGTCGCCGTTGCGGAAACCGGCGGCATAGAGCACGCGGGCCATGCGCCAGGGATCGAGATCCTTGCCCTGCATCTCGTAGATCGGGCCCGGCGAAGCGAACACCCGCTTCGCGTTGCGCCGCGGCAGCGAATTCAGCCCGCCGAACGGCGGCGACTTCTTCTGCAGTTCCATCAGGTCACGCTTGCGCGTCAGCGGCAGTCGCGCCAGCGCATCGCGGGTCACCACCTCGAAGGGATTGATCCCGGCGAGCAGGTGGAAGTAATGCGACGTGGTTTCCTTGGCGTGCGCGACCTGGCGCGCCAGCTTGTCCATCAGGTCCTCCTCGCGCTCGTCCGGGTCGCGGGTTTCGAGCGGATCGTAATAACTCATCGGTTTTCTCCGTTTTTTGTGGTCGACCGCAACAGGCAACCGCCAGGGCCGAGGCCGCAAAGTAGGTGCGAAGAGCAGGGCGGAGGCTGGCGCCGTTTGCTCCATGCAAACAAGCCGGCCGACAACGCCGCTATTCGCGCCGCACTGCGGTTTCAGGAAAGCCAGCGCTTGCGGCGGCGGTAATGCTTGACGTCCTTGAACGACTTGCGCCCGGCGGACGACAGGCCGAGGTAGAACTCCTTGACGTCCTCGTTGCTGCGCAGATCCTCGGCCGAGCCCTCCATGACAACCCGGCCGTTCTCCAGGATGTAGCCGAAGTCGGCATAGCGCAGGGCGATGCCGGTGTTCTGTTCGGCCAGCAGGAAGGTGACCTTCTCGCGCTGGTTGAGGTCCTTGACGATGGCGAAGACCTCCTCGACGATCTGCGGCGCCAGGCCCATCGACGGCTCGTCGAGCAGAACCATCTTCGGGTTGGCCATCAGCGCGCGGCCGATTGCGCACATTTGCTGCTCGCCCCNCGAGGTGTAGGCAGCCTGGCCGGTGCGCCGCGTCTTGAGGCGCGGGAAATAGTCGTNGACCTTTTCCAGCGTCGCCGCGACGGCGCCCTTTCCGTCGGTTCGCGTGTAGGCGCCGGTCATCAGGTTCTCCTCGATGGTCAGGTGGCCGAAGCAGTGGCGGCCTTCCATCACCTGCACCACCCCGCGCTTCACCAGATCGGCCGGGGTCAGCGCCTCGACACGCTCGCCCTTGAGCTCGATCGACCCCTTGGTCACCTCGCCGCGCTCGCCATGCAGCAGGTTGCTGACCGCGCGCAGCGTCGTCGTCTTGCCGGCCCCGTTGCCGCCGAGCAGCGCGACGATGCTTCCTTCCGGCACGTTGAAGGAAACCCNCTTGAGAACGAGGATCACGTGGTTGTAGATGACCTCGACGCTATTGACGTTGAGGAAGATGTTGGCGGCAGTCATGTCGATTCCTGANNAAACGCTGCCCCGCGCCTCGCGGCACGGGGCGACTCACGTTACAGCTTGCACTGCTCGGGGTACGCGGGGTGATCTTCTTCTCCTCGGCGTACTNNTGCGGGAAGCGTTGAGGACCATGCCACGCAGCAGCTTGTCGTCGGCCTGGTACCAGTCGTTCCCGGGAACCCACTTGCTGCCGTCCCAGGTCTGCACACGCACCCACGACGCGCCCATATGGTCGAGACACGTGGTCTGCACCGGCCGCATGACGCCGGCAAAGCCCATGGCATCGAGCGTCTTCTGGTCGAGGTTGAGGTTTTCGAGGCCCCAGCGCACCTGCTCGCCGGTCATGACCTTGCCCTTGCCGAAGCGTTCCTGTGCCTTGCGCACGCCTTCGACCGCGAGCATCGCGGAAATCAGGCCGCGCATGTAGAGTACCTGACCGACTTCCTCCTTCGGCCCCGTGCCCTGGCCCTTGGCATGGACCTGGGCCAGCACGTCCTTGACCACCTTGGAGTTCGGCTCGGCGCTGTGCTGCAGGGCGAGGGCGCTGTAGCCCTTGGCCCCGGCGCCGACATCCTTGACATCGGGTTCGGCGCCGGCCCACCAGACGCCGAGCATCTTCTCGCGCGGATAGCCGGTGGCCTGGGCCTCCTTGAGCGCCGTCGAGTTCATGACCCNCCAGCCCCACAGCAGCACATTGTCCGGGCGGTTCTGGCGGATCTGCAGCCAGGTGGCCTTCTGCTCGACGCCCGGATGCGCGACCGGCAGCAGGATCAGCTCGAAGCCGTGCATCTTGGCGCGCTCCTGCAGCATCGGGATCGGCTCCTTGCCGAACGGGCTGTCGTGATAGACCAGCGCGATCTTCTTGCCCTTCAGCTTGTCGAGGCCGCCGGCCTGCTTGCCGATATGCTGGATCGCCACGTCGGCCGCCACCCAGTAGGTGCCGAGCAGCGGATAGTTCCACATGAACACCGAACCGTCCTGCGATTCGCTGCGGCCATAGCCGGCGGTGATCAGCGGGATCTTGTCGACCGGCGCCTTGTCGGTCAGCGCAAAGGTGACGCCGGTGGACAGCGGCTGGAAGACCGTCGCACCCTTGCCCTTCAGGCGCTCGTAGCATTCCACGCCGCGGTCGGTAGCGTAGCCGAATTCGCATTCCTCGAAGGAAATCTTGACGCCATTGATCCCACCCTGGGCATTGACCAGCTTGAGGTAATCGACATAGCCGTTGGCCCAGGGATTGCCGTTGGCGGCGTAGGCGCCGGTGCGATAGACGAGCACCGGGAAGAACTGCTCCTTGGCCTGGGCGAAGGCGGCAGACGCGGTGACGGTCGAGGTGAGGCCGATGACAACGAGGGAAGCGGCCAGGGCAAGCGGACGAATTTTCATTTGTGTCTCCTTCGGAATGTGGATTGGTAATGCACCTGCAGTTGGTTATGAAGCCAGTACGGCCAGATCACGGGATTTGCGGGCCGGCGCTAGTGCGGGAAAGGCCACAGGCGCAATTTCTCCTTTGCCGTCACCCAGAGNCCGGGCAAGACCATGGGGCTCGACGATCAGGAAGAAGACGATCAGCGTCCCGAAGATGATCAGCTCCGCGTGCGAAGCCGCGGTGCTGGAAACGGTCACCCCGAACAGCGCCCCGAGCGCCGGCAGGAACTGGTTGAGGAAGATCGGCAGGATGACGATGAAGGCGGCGCCGAAGAAACTGCCGACGATCGACCCCATGCCGCCGATGATGACCATGAACAGCAGCTGGAACGAGCGGTCGACCGAGAAGGCCGCCGGCTCCCACGAGCCGAGATGGACAAAACCCCACAGCGCCCCCGCCACCCCGACAAAGAACGAACTGACGGCAAAGGCCGAGAGCTTGGCCCACATCGGCCGGATACCGATCACCTCGGCCGCCACGTCCATGTCGCGGATCGCCATCCATTGCCGCCCGATCGAGGCGCGAGTCAGGTTTTTCGCCACCAGGGCAAACACGACCAGCAGCAGCAGGCAGAAGAGGTACCTCTCCACCGGCGATTCGACCGTCAGGCCGAAGACCTGCAGATTGGAAACCGACACCGAACCGGACGACGAGTCGTTGGTGAACCACTTGACGCGCAGGAAAGCCCAGTCGGCGACGAACTGCGCGGCCAGCGTCGCCACCGCCAGATAGAGGCCGCGCACGCGCAGGCTGGGAACACCGAACACGATGCCCATCGCGGCGGACGTCAGACCGCCGAGGAGCAGCGCGCCGAGCAACGGCATGTGCGGAACGCGGATCAGGAAGTTGTAGGCCGCATAGGCGCCGATCGCCATGAAGGCGCCAGCACCGAGCGTGATCTGCCCGCAGTAGCCGACCAGCAGATTGACTCCGAGCGCGGCCAGCGACAGGATCAGGAACGGAATCAGGATGGCGCGGAACAGATATTCGTCGGCAATGAAGGGCATGCCGACGAAGGCAAAGGCAATGATCGCCAGGACCAGATAGCGGTCCTGGGCAATCGGAAATATCTGCTGGTCAGCCCCGTAGGATGTCTTGAACTGGCCGTTTTCGCGGTAGATCACGTCGCTTCTCCTGAATCAGACGCGGTCGATGATGTTCTGGCTACGGCCGCTGTTGCTTGACTTGCTCCGCAAGTTGGCCTGCGCCGAAAGATCTTTGAGCTTGATGGTCATGGTTACACCCGGTCGATGATCTTTTCGCCGAACAGGCCCTGCGGCCTGAACAGCAGGAAGACGAGGGCCAGCATGTAGGCGAACCAGATCTCGATGCCGCCCCCGACCATCGGCCCGATATAGACCTCCGACAGCTTCTCGCCGACGCCGATGATCAGGCCGCCGATGATCGCGCCGGGAACCGAGGTCAGGCCGCCGAGGATGACGACCGGCAGGGCGCGCAGCGCCACCGTCGCCAGCGAGAACTGGACCCCGAGCTTCGAGCCCCAGATAATGCCCGCCACCAGCGCGACGAGGCCGGCCACGCACCAGACGATGACCCAGATGCGGTTGAGCGGGATGCCGATCGACAACGCCGCCTGATGGTCATCGGCGACGGCGCGCAGGGCGCGGCCGGTCGATGTCTTCTGGAAGAAGAGCGTGAGCAGGACGACGAGAACGGCAGAGATCAAGGCCGCGTAAAAATCCTCCTTGTTGATCAGGATGCCGCCTTCGAAGACGCTGTCCAGCATCATGACCGGATCCTTCGGCATGCCGACATCGATCTTGTAGATCTCGCTGCCGAAGAGCGTCTGCCCGATGCCCTCCAGAACGTAGGCGATGCCGAGAGTCGCCATCAGCAGGGTCGCCCCCTCCTGATTGACCAGATTGCGCAGCACCAGGCGCTCGATGACCCAGGCCACGACGAACATCACGACGCCCGCCGCTAGGAAGGCGACGACATTGGCAAAGACCAGGCTGTCGCCGCCGAGCGCGGCGTTGATCCATTCCGAGAAGCGTGCCATCGCCAGCGCCGCGAAGAGGACCATCGCCCCCTGCGCGAAGTTGAAGACGCCGGACGCCTTGAAGATCAGGACGAAGCCGAGGGCGACCAGCGAGTAGAGCATGCCGGCCATCAGGCCGCCGATCAGGGTTTCGAGAAAGAATGCCATCACCCGCTCCGCTTAATGGCCCGCGCCGAGGTAGGCCTTGATGACCTCGGGGCTGGAACGAACTTCATCCGGGTCGCCGTCGCCGATCTTCCTGCCGTAGTCGAGAACGACGACGCGGTCGGAGATGTCCATGACGACACCCATGTCGTGCTCGATGAGGACGATGGTCGTCCCGAACTGGTCATTGACATCGAGAATGAACCGGCACATGTCCTGCTTTTCCTCGACGTTCATGCCCGCCATCGGCTCGTCGAGCAACAGGATCTGCGGCTCCATGGCCAGCGCACGGCCGAGGTCGACGCGCTTCTGTAATCCGTACGGGAGGCGCCCCACCGGGGTCTTGCGGATATGCTGAATTTCGAGAAAGTCGATGATCTCCTCGACCCTAGCCCGGTGCTCCAGTTCCTCGCTGCGCGCCGGTCCCCACCAGATCGCCTGCAGCAGCAGGTTGCTCTTCATCTTGAGGTTGCGGCCGGTCATGATGTTGTCGAGGACGCTCATGCCCTTGAACAGCGCGATGTTCTGGAAGGTCCGCGCGATCCCGTGGCGAGCCGCCAGGTGCGGGTCCATCTGCGTGCGCTCTTCGCCACGGAACAGGATCCGGCCTTCCTGGGGGTGGTAAACGCCGTTGATCACGTTCAGCATCGAGCTCTTGCCGGCGCCGTTGGGCCCGATGATGGCGCGGATTTCATGCTCCCGGACGTCGAAGGAAATATCGCTGAGCGCCTTGACGCCGCCGAAGCGCAGCGAAATGTTCTGCAGGTCGAGAATGACGCCGCCGATCTCCCTGCTCATCTCAGGCCGCCTTTTTCACGACCGGGAAAGTCTTGGCATCGATGATCTTCAGGTCGGCCGCGACCTTGCCGCGCCGGCCGTCCTCGAACTTGACCTCGGTCTCGATGAACTGGCTATCCTTGCCGCCGTACAGCGCGTCGATCAGCATCCGGTATTTCTCGGCGACGAAGTTGCGGCGCACCTTGCGTGTCCGCGTCAGCTCGTCGTCATCGGGGTCGAGTTCCTTGTGCAGGACCAGGAAGCGGTGAATCTGCGAATCGGCAACCATGGCGTCATGGACCAGATCGGCATTGACCTTTTCGACACACTCGCGGATCAGGTCGAGCACCTCCGGCTTTCCCGCCAGATCGGTATACCCCGAATAGGCGATGCCGCGGCGCTCGGCCCAGTTGCCGACCGCCCCGACGTCGATGTTGATGAAGGCGCAGACCATGTCGCGCTCATGACCGAAGCAGACAGCCTCCTTGATGTGCTGGAAGAACTTGAGCTTGTTCTCGATGTAGTTGGGCGCGAACATGGCGCCGCTGGAGAGCTTGCCGACATCCTTGGCGCGGTCGATGATTTTGAGATGGCCGTCGGCGTCGAGAAAACCGGCGTCGCCGGTCATGAAGTAGCCCTCGGAATTGATCGACTCGGCCGTGGCATCGGGCCGCTTGTAGTAACCCTTGAGCAGCATCGGTCCCCTGACCAGCACCTCGCCGTTGGCGGCGATCCTGATCTCGACACTCGGCGCCGGGGCGCCGACGGTATCCGCCTTGACCTGACCGTCCGGCTGCAGACAGACATAGGCGCAGGTTTCGGTCTGCCCGTAGAGTTGCTTGAGATTGATGCCGATCGAGCGGAAAAAACTGAAAAGCTCGGGGCCGATCGCCGCGCCGGCGGTGTAGGCGACGCGGATGCGGCTCATGCCGAGCACGTTGCGCAGCGGTCCGTAGATCAGGATGTTGCCCAGCCAGTACTGCAGGCGGTCGCCGGCGCCCACCGGCTTGCCGTCGAGAATGGCCCCGCCACAACGCTTGGCGACGCCCATGAAGTAATGGAAAAGCTTCTGCTTGATCTTTCCGGCATCCTCCATGCGGATCATCACCGAAGTCAGCAGGCTTTCGAAGACGCGGGGCGGCGCAAAATAGTAGGTCGGGCCGATCTCGCGCAGGTCGGTCATGACCGTTTCGGCCGACTCCGGGCAGTTGATGGTGAATCCGGCAACGAGCGCCTGGGCATACGAGAACAGGTGATCGCCGACCCAGGCCATCGGCAGGTAGGAGAGGATGTCGCCGTCGCCGCTCATGCGGTCGACCTGCACGCCTCCCTGTGCCGCGGAGATGAAGGCGGCGTGCGTCTGGCAGACGCCTTTCGGCTTTCCGGTCGTCCCGGAGGTGTAGAGCATGACCGAAACGTCGTCGTGATGACCCTTGCGGACTTCGTTGTCGAAGACGTCGGGATGGTTGCGGTCATGGATCCGCCCCATTTCGATCAGTTCCTGGATGTCGTGCAGGAAGGGCTGCGTGTAGTGCCGCATGCCGCGCGCATCGTCATAGATGATGTGCTCCAGCGTGCCGACCTGCGCCATGATCTCGAGCAACTTGTCGACCTGCTCCTGGTCCTCGACGACGGCGAAGCGGATGCCGGCATCCTGCATCACGAACAGCATCTCGTTGGCCACCGCGTCCTGGTACAGCGGGACCGGCACCCCGCCCANGGCCTGCGCGGCGCTCATCATCATGTAGAGGTGCGGCCGGTTGTCGCCAATGATGGCCAGGTTGTCGCCGCGCCTGAAACCGAGTTCCGCGAGGCCGCAGGCGAGTGCCCGCACGCGCTCGGCAACTTCGGCCCAGGACAGGGTCTGCCAGATCCCCAGGTACTTTTCACGCATCGCCGGAGCGTCAGGGCGATTTCTCGCGTGGTCGAGCAACAGGCGCGGGAAGGTATGGAGGCCACCCAGCGACCCGGAACTTGCCTGCACGGCCATTCTTGTCTCCTCTCCGCCGCGCCTCGTCGGGACACGGTCACGTCATCCTGCATTGTGTCCAAAGCGTATTCCCGCGTAAACCTTGCAGTGCACAACGGCAATGGATCATTGCTTACGCAGAGTCTAGGGAAATCGCCGGCTTATAATTGTCGTCCGGCGGACATTTGGAAAAAAGACCTTGAAAAGCGCTGAGGAACTTCTGCGCACCTCGTTGTGGGGGCAGGCACTGACCACNCCCGAAATGTCCCAGGCGCTCGCCGGCACCTGCGAGCGGATTTACGCCGCCGGCGCCTTCATCTGCATGAAAGGTGAGCCGGTCGACTCGTGGATGGGAATCATCGACGGCCTCGGCAAGATGGCGAGTCACTGGACGACCGGCAAGACCACTTCGCTGACCGGAATCAGCTCCGGCGGCTGGTTCGGCGAAGGGTCGCTGCTCAAGAACGAACCCCGTCGCTACGACGTCATGGCGCTGCGCGAGACGCGGGTGGCCCTGATGGGCCGGAGTACCTTCCTGTGGCTGATGGATCACAGCATTCCCTTCAACCGCTATCTGATCACGCAGTTGAACGAACGCCTCGGCCAGTTCATCGGCATGATCGAAAACGAGCGCCTGCTCGACCCCGACGCCCGCATCGCCCGCTGTCTCGCCGGCCTGTTCAACCCGGTTCTCTATCCGGGAACCAGCCACCTGCTGCAGATCTCGCAGGAAGAACTGGGCTACCTTGCCGGAGTGTCCCGGCAACGCGCCAACCAGGCACTGCGGACGCTCGAGGACGCCGGACTCGTGCGCAACGAATACGGCAGCATCGACATCCTGGACCTCGACGGGCTGGCCCGTTTCGGCGAGTGAGCGACCACCCGCGGCGCAGCCCTTTGCCATTGCACCGGAGCACGAAATGACCATGACCCCGACCACCCCGCGCCTCACCTCCCTGTCCCACGGGGGCGGCTGTGGCTGCAAGATCGCCCCCGGCCTGCTGGCCGAGATCCTCAAGGGCGGCAGCCGCCTGCCCGTTCCGCCCGAGTTGCTGGTCGGCATCGAAACCGCCGACGATGCCGCCGTCTACAAGCTGAACGACGAACAGGCGCTGATCGCGACGACCGATTTCTTCATGCCCATCGTCGACGATCCCTACGACTTCGGCCGCATTGCCGCGACCAACGCCATCTCCGACGTCACGCCATGGGCGGCNCGGCCGATCATGGCGCTGGCGCTGGTCGGCATGCCGATCAACGTGCTCCCGGCCGAGGTCATCGCGCGGATCCTCGCCGGCGGCGAGGCGGTCTGCCGCGCCGCCGGGATTCCGATTGCCGGCGGCCACAGCATCGATTCGGTCGAGCCGATCTACGGCCTGGTCGCCCTCGGGCTGGTCCATCCGAAACTGGTCAGGCGAAATGCCGACGCCCGCGTCGGCGACCGCATCATCCTCGGCAAACCGCTCGGGGTCGGCATCCTTTCCGCCGCCCTGAAGAAGGACGCGGTCGACGCCTCCGGATACGCCAGAATGATCGCGACCACGACCCAGTTGAACACNCCCGGCCCCGAACTTGCCGCCCTGCCCGGCGTGCATGCGATGACCGACGTCACCGGTTTCGGGCTCGCCGGTCACGCCCTCGAGCTGGCGCGCGCCGCGCAGTGCAGCCTGAACATCGAGTGGTCGCGCGTGCCGTTGCTCGACGGGGTACTGAAGCTCGCGGCAGAGGGAATCGTCACCGGCGCCTCGGGCCGCAACTTTGCCTCCTACGGTCACGACATCGCCCTGCCGGCGGACTTCGCGCCAGCGGCCCGCGCGCTTCTCACCGACCCGCAGACCAGCGGCGGCCTGCTGGTCTCCTGCGCCGAGGACCATGTCGCCGCGGTTCTGGAGACCTTCCGGAAGCACGGTTTCGCCAGCGCAACCGAGATCGGCAAGGTCACGCCGCGAGGTGAAGCGCTGCTGACCATCCGTTAAGCCAAACTTCTGCGGTTCTCTGAGCGTAACCTCTTGTCCGCATTAATTTTTGTCGATCTACAGGGTTGGTCTGGGTACAGGCGGGATTGAGCCCGAGCAGTGTGAAGGCCTTGGTCTGTGTCGGTGCGGGGCGAGTGGTGAGGGTGATCTTGGCCTCGGGGTTGAGTGCGGTGTGGGTGATGTTGTAAGTCAAGGTGGCCAGGTCCTTGAGCAGTGTCCTGAAGCTATGCAAAGGCAGGCCATCGTCGGCGCGCCTGGTTGCGTCCTTGGCCTTGGCCTGCTCGGATCGAACGGCCTTGACCACGGGTGAGGCGCGGCGGGCGCTGGCCTCGTCGAGGTATTCGTCGTCGAACAGCATGGGCGTCAGGCGCCGGCGCATGTGCCACTCCACGTAGTAGGCCAGCATGCACAGGAACACATGCGCGCGCACGCGCTGCTCACTGTAGTGGAAGACCGGGCGCACCTTCAGGTCCACCGTCTTGAGCGAACGGAAGGCCCGCTCCACCTGGGCCAGGCTCTTGTAGGCGGCCACGGCGGCGGGCGCATCGAGCTGGTCCTGGGGCAGGCTGGTGCGAATCACGTACAGCCCGTCCAGCGCCGCCTCGGCGGCGATGGCATCAATCCTGCGCGCCCAGGCCAGGCTCGTGTCGGTGATCGTCAGCGCCAGGTGCTTGGCCATGTGGAAGCGCGCGATGACGCGCCCCACGCGCAGCGCAATGGCCTGCTCGCCGCGCAGCGGATTGCGCGTGCGCTGTGTCGCCGCGGCGATCCTGGCCAGATCGGCCTCGGTGGCGGCCAGCAGTTCCAGGCGCTGGCGCGCACGCGCCTCGGCCAGCAGCGGATTGCGGCACACCACCAGCCGCTCACCGGGGAAGTGCTGGCTCACGAGTTCCAACAGATTGCGCTCGTCAAACAGCGAGGGCTGAAACGGCCCATGCTCGGCGGCAAGCTGCGCAATCTGCGGCGCCCGCAAGCTGCTGACCCAGTCCATGGCCTCGGGCTTGAGCACCTGCGCGATGCGGGCCGAAGTCAGCATGCCCCGATCCCCGACCCAGGCGATGCGCTCGATGCCGAAGCGCGCCTTGAGCTTGGCCACCTGAGCCGCCACCGTGGCCGGATCGGCGGTGTTGCCCTTGAACACCTGCACCGAGATCGGACAACCCTCGGCCGTGCACCAGGCCGAAGACGATCTGCGGATCGTCGCGCTTGCCGTCACGCGAATGCCCGCGGGCGGCCAGTTCGCAGCAACGCCCCGTCAGCCAGGTCGAGGTCAGGTCGTACAGCACCAGGGTGCTGCCCACGAGATGCTGGCGCGCCAGGCGCCGCTCGATGTCACCCTGAGCGTCGTGCAGCCAGTCCAGCGCCCGGTACAGATCATCGGCGCTGCATTGGCCCACGCCCAGCACGCGCCCCAGCGACGAGGTGGCCGTGTCCTCCTGCAGCATGCGGTGCGTGGCAAGCTTCGAGGCCGGCTCCAGCACGCGCGCCACCAGCATCGCCTGCAACAGCGGCTGCAGCTCCTGCGGGGCCGCAGCGAACCACCCGCTCGAACCCGAGCCCCGGGCAGCACCGAGCACCGCCGCGACATGGCCATGGGGCAGGCTGCGCTCGACGGTGAACACCGACTCGGCACTGGGTACGGCAACACCACCGCGCAGCAGCACCTTCAGCCCCTCGATCACCTCGGTGGATAGGCAGGACAGGTTGGCCAGGGTGCGCTTGCGCACCTTGCCCGCTTCTCGGTAGGACTCGCGAAGCTGGACCGCAGGGGCGTGTGGCGGTTGGGGACGGACTCGATATACATGGACATCCACGACAACCGGGTCAAAGCAATAACTCGACACATTCTGGCTAAATTACACGGCTACCTACCGAGCCCAAAAACGGCCGAAATCCCCACCAATGCCGAGCTGCAGCCTAATCAGGCGTCCAAAGTTCGGGCTAGGCACCGGGCCATAGGGTTCCGCGAAGTCACGGCGGTACAGGGGCAAGACGGCGTTAGACCTTCGGTGCAGGCGATGACGACGTCTCGCCGAAGGCTCCGGGTTCAGGCATCCCGCCGAAGCGACGCCCTGCGTCGCTCCCGCCTGACGCAGGGCGTCGGCCTGGAGGCCTGTGCCAGGCCGACGCTTGAAACGAACGTATCAGACGACGCCTTGATCGATCATCGCATCGGCAACCTTGCGAAAGCCGGCGATGTTGGCGCCCAGCACGAGGTTGCCAGGCTGGCCGAATTCCTTGGCGGTCTCGCTGGCGCTGCGATAGATGTTGGTCATGATCCGGCGCAACTTGGCGTCGACTTCCTCGAACGTCCATTGCAGCATGCTCGCGTTTTGGCTCATCTCCAACTGGCTGGNTGACACGCCGCCGGCATTCGCTGCCTTGGCTGGGCCATAGGCTATCCCTGAGGCCAGGAAGGCATTTATCGCCTCCTGTGTGGAGGGCATGTTGGCACCTTCCGAAACGCAGACGCAGCCATTCTTCAGCAGTTCCTTGGCGTCCTCGACGGTCACCTCGTTCTGCGTGGCGCTCGGGAAAGCGGCTTGGCAGGGCACCGACCAGACACTGTTTCGGCCAACCGGGTAGTCCTCGACGGGGGTATAGATCGCGCTCGGCCGTTCGTCGACATAGCGCGTCAGACGCGTCCGCTCGACTTCCTTGATGCGCTTGAGCAGATTGAGGTCGATTCCCTGTGCGTCGTAGATCATGCCGTTGGAATCGCTGACCGTGACCGGTTTGGCACCGACCTGGTACAGCTTCTCGACCGTGTAGATGGCCACGTTGCCGGAGCCCGAAACACTGCACACCTTGCCCTCGAGCGAATCGCCACGTTCTGCCAGCATGTCCTGAGCGAAATAGACCGCGCCGTAACCGGTGGCCTCGGTACGGACCAGCGATCCACCCCAGTTGAGACCCTTGCCGGTCAGAACGCCCTCATAGCGACCGGTCAGTCGCTTGTACTGGCCATAGAGATAGCCGATTTCACGGCCCCCGACGCCGATGTCCCCGGCCGGGACATCGATGGTTGCGCCAATGTGCCGGAACAGCTCGGTCATGAACGATTGGCAGAACCGCATGATTTCGTTGTCGGACTTGCCCTTCGGATTGAAGTTCGAGCCCCNCTTGGCGCCACCAATGGCCAGACCGGTCAGCGAATTCTTGAAAATCTGTTCGAAGCCAAGGAACTTGATGATCCCCGCGTTGACGTTCGGATGAAAACGCAGGCCACCCTTGTATGGACCAAGGGCAGAATTGAACTCGATGCGATAACCCTTGTTGACCTGGACCTCGCCGCGGTCATCGACCCACGCCACCCGAAAGAGGATCTGTCGTTCAGGTTCCACGATTCGCTGGATGATGTTGTGCTTCTGATACTTGGGATGGCGCTCCAGAAGGGGGTCGAGAGAGGACAGGACTTCCTCCGCAGCCTGGTAGAACTCGGCTTGGGCGGGGCTGCTTTGCTTGAGGTAGTTAATTGTTTCGGTGATATAGTGAGGCATCGTGAAAATCCACTTAATGAGCGTGAATTGAAAACCGCAAGACGATTGCACGGCGGAACTTGCACTCCATTGGTGCAGGGAAGTAGTGTAATCGATTGCGCACTACAGTGGTGCGCACTTAACGGGTATTTCGCGGGCCCTATAGTCGTTCGGACTTCGACTGTCTGCGGCGTGCGGATCGGGTGTGGTATTGCCCGGCGCAGAGGGCGCGTCCGTGTGTTTGCGGCACCGCTGGCAGGCCTGATGGGACCGAGCAAGCGAAGGCAATGGCCGCGATAGACGGACAGGTGAGCACGGGCCTGGCCGGACTGGACCGGGTTCTTTGCGGAGTGATGGCGGGTGACAATATTGTCTGGCACGTTGATAGCGTGGACGACTACCTGCCGCTGGTGCAGCCCTTTGTCCGCTACGCGTGCGACAGGGGCCGCAGGCTGGTGTATTTCCATTTCGCACGTCATCATGCACTGATCACCGAGGGCCCCGGGGTCCAAGTCGAGTTGCTCGACCCGGCCGAGGGATTCGAGCTTTTCCTCAGCGCCATCCATGACACCATTGAGCGAAGCGGGCGTGGTGCGTTCTACGTTTTTGATTGTCTGTCGGATCTGGCTGCCGATTGGTACAGCGATCAGATGCTCGGCAATTTCTTCTCGCTCACCTGCCCGTTCCTGTACGATCTGGAAACGGTTGCCTATTTCGCGTTGCTGCGCGGCCACCACTCTTTTCACGCTACAGCGCCGATTCTCGATACGACGCAGATTTTCAGCGAGGTATACGAACACCGCAACGAACTGTACATCCGGCCGCTGAAGGCCCAACAGCGTTACTCGTCCACCATGTACATGCTGCATGTATGGCGCGGCAACAATTTCCTGCCGGTGACCGACAGCGTTACGACTTCCGACATTCTGACCCATTTCCCGTGGGCCGGTCTGAATGCCAGCGATCCGCGCCTCGACGTCTGGAACCGCACCTTTCTCGAGGCCGAGGAAGTGCTCGAAGCACAACGCCAGCAGATCCACTGCGCCGAACTGGTTCTGGAACTGCTGGATCGTAGTTTGCGGATGATTGTTTCCCGTGACGAACGGGTGGTCCGTCTGGCGCGCCAGCACCTGACGCTGAGCGATGTCCTTGCCATCAAACGGCGCATGATCGGTACCGGCCTTATCGGCGGCAAGACCGTTGGTGTCCTGTTGGCGCGCGCAATTCTCAAGAACACAAGACCTCGCTGGAACGAGTTACTGGAGATTCACGATTCGTTTTTCATCGGGTCCGACGTCTTCTATACCTTTCTGGTGCGTAACGGTTGCTGGTGGGTGCGCGCCAAGCAGAAGAACGTGGCGACCTTCCTTGANGGGGCGGAAACCGCCCGCCGTCGGATCCTGCGCGGCGATTTTCCAACCTACATTCTGCAGCAGTTCTCCGACATGCTCGATTACTTCGGGCAATCGCCGATCATCGTCCGCTCGAGCAGCCTGCTGGAGGACAATTTTGGCAACGCTTTCGCCGGGAAGTATGACAGCGTCTTCTGCGTGAACCAGGGTCCGCGTGACAAGCGTCTTGAGGATTTGCAGGCAGCAGTTCGTACGATCTATGCCAGCACAATGAGCGAACGGGCATTGAATTATCGTGCCCGGCGCGGGCTGCTCGACCGCGACGAGCAGATGGCCTTACTCGTGCAGAGGGTTTCCGGGGTGCAGCAAGGCTCCCTGTTCTACCCGCACATGGCAGGCGTCGGGTTGTCCTTCAACCCCTACGTCTGGAGCGAACAAATCGATCCCGAGGCGGGAATGGTGCGCTTGGTGATGGGTCTGGGAACCCGTGCCGTAGATCGTTCCGACGACGATTACACGCGCGTAGTGTCGCTAAGCGACGCGCAGCGCCGGCCGGAAAGCAATTTCGACAGCGTCCGCCAATACTCTCAAAAGCGGATCGACGTGCTGGATCTGGAAGCCAATCAACTGACGACGCGGCAATTTGCCGACCTCGCGCGCCAGAGCCCGGACCTGCCGCTGCAGCTGGTAGCCTCGCGCGATTACAGTCTCGAACAGCGGGCCAGAGAACGAGGCATGCAGAATGTCTTCCCTTGGGTGCTGACCTTCGAGCAACTGCTGC
This sequence comes from Dechloromonas sp., assembly GCA_013693915.1. Lineage (GTDB taxonomy): Bacteria > Pseudomonadota > Gammaproteobacteria > Burkholderiales > Rhodocyclaceae > Azonexus. The sequence continues at coordinate 3,917,347 of CP059264.1, forward strand.
AGAAGACCTTGTTCGTCGACGACATGCGGGAACTGCTGGCGACTCTGGAAGACGCTTACGATTATCCGGTCGACGTCGAATTCACGGTGAACGCGATCGATGATCGGCACTACCGGGTCAATCTCTTGCAGTGTCGGCCGTTTCAGGTGCGCGAGGCGGGAACGATCCCGGACCCGCCGTCGCACCTCGAGCCCGAGCGCATCGTCATCGAGGCCCATGGCGCGGTCATCGGCCAAAGCCGTATCGGGACGATCGACCGGGTGGTGTACGTTGTTCCGGCGGTCTATGGGCAGTTGCCGCTCAGCGACCGGCACAAGATTGCCCGTCTGGTCGGGCAGGTCATGCGCCTTCGCGATTCTCAATCGGACAAAAGCATCCTGCTGGTTGGACCGGGTCGCTGGGGAACAGCTTCGCCCGACCTGGGCGTGCCCGTCCGGTTTGCCGAGATCAACACTGCAGCAGTGCTCTGCGAGGTCGTCAGTATGCACGACGGCCTCATTCCAGATGTCTCGCTCGGCACGCACTTCTTCAGCGACCTTGTCGAAACCAATATCCTTTATCTGGCAATCTTTCCACAACGTGCGGACAACCGCCTGAACACCGGCTTCCTAGAGCAACAGCCGAACCGCCTGGCCGAACTGCTGCCGGTGGCGGCCGAATGGGCGAATTGCCTGCGGGTGTTCGATCTGCCTAGCGCTGCCACTCCTTCGGCGTTGAGATTGAACGCCAACACGCTTCGGCAGCGTGTGTGCTGTTATCTGGAAGTGCCCGAGAGCACTTAGTAGTGCATTTCAGAAGTTCGCACACGTATTTTCAGGCTGCCAGCTTGAGGGGGTGGCCCTGTGCCCAACGGTTGCGCATGCGCGCGATCAGGGCATTGAGGTCGGCCCNGGTGAACTTCCACTCGAATGGATGCGCAATGCTCTCGTAGTAGCGCTCGAAGTTCGCCAGCCGCTCGGCGAGCGCCTGCAAGCAAGGGAAGTCGTTCGGGGTCAGCACCTTGCGCTGCACGATCGAGAAGTAGATTTCGATCTGATTGAGCCAGCTCGCGTGGACCGGACCGTGAACCGGAACCAATCGTGGATGGGCTTGCGTGAGCCGGTGCACCGACGTCGCGCCACGATGCGATGAGCCGTTGTCCATGACCCAGAACACGCGCCGCGCGGTGTTGTACGGTGGCTGGCTCATGACCTGAACGACCAAGCGCTCGAAGGGTGCAATGCCGGTGGTCGCTTCGCAGCGGCCGAATACCTTGGCGCGATGCACGTCCAACGCAGCCAAGTACGCCCAGGCACCGCCACGCGCGTACTCGTGCTCCACGCGCATCGTCTGGCCCGGCCCGGTCGGCAGGCTCGGATGGATGCGCAGGCGTGCCTGGATGCTGGTCTTCTCGTCGGTCGAGATGACGAACTCGTCCTCGCGCAGCGACTGCCCTTGCCAGCGCCGCTCGTACAGATCCAGGATGCGCCCGGCCTTGATCTGGAAATGCGGATCGCGCGGGAAGATCCAGCAGCGGTGCTGCCAAGGGCGGATGGCGTCTTCGTGCAGCCAGCGCCAGACCGTGCTGTCGCTGATGCGCGCCACCACGCCCGAGCGCTGCGCGTGTCGCGCCACATCGGCCACGCTGAGCCGCGACAGCGGCAAGCCCAAAGTGGCGGGCAGTTCGCACGCGAGCGCCTTGATCTCAACCGCGATCTCTGGGGGAAAGACCCGAGGGCGTCCCGGGCGGGCTCTCTCCTCCAGGCCCGCCATTCGCTCCTTGAAGAAGCGCTTGCGCCACTGGCTCACCACCTCGCGCCGCGTGTCCAGGCACGTGGCGATCTGGTCGTTGTCCATGCCCTCGGCGGCCATCAGAATCATCTTGGCTCGAACAACCTCGAAATATGGCAACGTATATTTGGTCGCGCGACGAGTCAGCTCAGTGAATTCGTCCAGAGACAACTCGATATGGAACGGGCTCTTCCTTGGCATCTGCGACTCCTCGTTGAAGAATCGCATCACGATGCCATACGAGGCATGACCTATCAACAATATACGTGTCCGTATTTATGAAAGTGCCTACTTAGAGCGCCGCCTGCCAGCCCGGCCGGGCGGCCATCGTAGCGATGATGGCCTGGCGGAAATTCTTCGCGGATGGTGAGGCCGCCGGCTTTGGGAGCCTGCCCGTCAGCCGGCATCAGACCATCGAAAAGGGCCACGGCCGGATCGAGACCCGGCAGGCGCTGTGGGTTACCGACCTGTTCTGGCTGGACAAGAAACTCCGCGAACGCTGGCCCCAGCTTGCCGGCATCGGCATAATCGAGCGGGGACGGGAGATCAATGGGGCCGTTTCCGTGGAGCATGCCTTCTACAACGGCAGCAAGGGGTGACGTCCGATGAAGCCTTCGCTAACGCAGCCCAAAGTCTCTGGAGCATTGAGAACAGCCTGCATTGGGTGCTCGACGTCACCTTTCGCGAGGACGACTGCCGTGTCCGAAAAGACCTTGCGCCGCACAGCTTCGCCGCTTTGCGCAAGTTCACGCGGGCCTTACCGAACCAGGATACCCAGTATCCGCAGCTTAGCCTGCGCTCCCCACGCAAAACCGCCGGGCGCATCCCCGACTGCCAGGCCTCATTGCTCCCACTGACCCCAAGCGGGGTGACACGATTGCCTTGCTCAGCGTACGAGCCGCCGCCTCGAACGATCAGGCGATGTCCTACATGCTGCGCCGGTACTGCCCGCCGACCTCGTAGAGCGCGCTGCTGATCTGTCCCAGCGAGCAGTACTTCACGGCATCGACCAGCACCGCGAAGACGTTGCCGTTGTCGATCACCGTCTGCTTGAGCTTCTCGAGCATGGCGGGTGCGGTCGACGCGTTGCGGGCATGGAAATCGCGCAGGCGGGCAATCTGCGACTGCTTTTCCTCCTCGGTCGAGCGCGCCAGTTCGATTTCCTGCTGGGCCATGCCCTTCGGGTTCAGGAAGGTATTGACGCCGATGATCGGATAGGAGCCGTCGTGCTTCTTGTGCTCGTAGTAGAGCGACTCCTCCTGGATCTTGCCGCGCTGATAGCCGGTTTCCATGGCGCCGAGCACGCCGCCGCGGCTCGCGATGGCTTCGAATTCCTTGAGCACGGCCTCTTCCACCAGATCGGTCAGTTCGTCGATGACGAAGGCACCCTGGTTCGGGTTCTCATTCTTGGCGACGCCCCATTCGCGGTTGATGATCAGCTGGATGGCCATCGCACGGCGCACGGATTCCTCGGTCGGCGTCGTGATCGCTTCGTCGTAGGCGTTGGTGTGCAGGCTGTTGCAGTTGTCGTAGATGGCGATCAGCGCCTGCAGCGTCGTGCGGATGTCGTTGAAGTCCATCTCCTGCGCGTGCAGCGAGCGCCCACTCGTCTGGATGTGGTATTTGAGCTTCTGGCTGCGCTCGTTGGCGCCGTACTTGTTCTTCATCGCCACCGCCCAGATGCGGCGGGCGACACGGCCGATCACCGAGTATTCCGGGTCCATGCCGTTGCTGAAGAAGAAGCTCAGGTTGGGCGCGAAATCGTCTATGTGCATGCCGCGCGCCAGATAGCTTTCGACGTAGGTAAAGCCGTTGGACAGCGTGAAGGCGAGCTGGCTGATCGGGTTGGCGCCGGCTTCGGCGATGTGGTAGCCGGAGATCGACACCGAGTAGAAGTTCTGCACCTGGTTATGGACGAAGAACTCCTGGATGTCGCCCATCATCTTCAGCGCGAACTCGGTACTGAAGATGCAGGTATTCTGGCCCTGGTCTTCCTTGAGGATGTCGGCCTGCACCGTGCCGCGCACGGTCTTCAGCGTCCATTCGCGGATCTTCTCGGCCTCGTCCTCGGTCGGCTGGCGGCCGTTTTCCTGCTCGAACTTGGCGATCTGCTGGTCGATCGCGGTGTTGAAGAAGCAGGCCAGGATGATCGGCGCCGGCCCATTGATGGTCATCGAGACAGAGGTGGTCGGCGCCAGCAAGTCGAAGCCGCCGTAGAGCACCTTGAGGTCGTCGAGCGTTGCGATCGAGACGCCGGAGTTGCCGATCTTTCCGTAGATGTCCGGGCGCTCATCCGGGTCGCAGCCGTACAGCGTGACCGAGTCGAAGGCCGTCGACAGGCGGATGGCCGGCATTCCTTCGGAGACCTTCTTGAAGCGCCGGTTGGTGCGGAAGGCGTCGCCCTCGCCGGCGAACATCCGGGTCGGATCCTCGCCCTCACGCTTGAAGGCAAAGACCCCGGCCGTGAACGNGAAGGAGCCGGGGACGTTCTCGCGCATGAGGAAGCGCAGGATCTCGCCGTCGTCGGTATATCGTGGCAGGATGACCTTGCGGATCTTGGTGCCAGAGAGCGACTCGCTGGTCAGCCGGGTGCGGATTTCCTTGTCGCGGATCTTCACGACGTACTCGTCGCCGCTGTAGGCCTTGACGGTATCCGGCCACATGTCGAGCAGCTTGCGGGCTTTCGGGTCGAGTTGCCCTTCCTTCCAGGCCAGCATTTCGTCGAAGTCTGCGGTCGACTTGTCGCAGGCCCGGAAAAGGCCGGCGGCGATGCGCAGCGACTGGCGCTCGCGGGCAATCCGCACCTGCTCCTCGGTACGGGCGTGGTAACTGCGCACGCTGTCGGCGATTTCGGCGAGATAGCGGATACGCTGTGCGGGCACGATGGCGCGCTGGCTCGACGACTGCTTGACGCTGACCAGTGGCAGCTTGCCGGCCTTGAGCTTGAGCCCGCGCTCGCTCAGGGTCGGGACCAGCGCCTGGTAGAGCGCGGTGACGCCATCGTCGTTGAAGCGGGCGGCCATGGTGCCGAATACCGGCATCTCGTCGGTCGGGGTTCCGAACAGCTCGCGGTTGCGCTGGTACTGCTTGCGCACATCGCGCAGCGCGTCCTCGGCGCCCTTGCGGTCGAACTTGTTGATCGCGACGAAATCTGCGAAGTCGAGCATGTCGATCTTCTCGAGCTGCGAGGCGGCGCCGAACTCGGGAGTCATGACGTACAGCGAGACATCGACGAAAGGCACGATGGCCGCGTTGCCTTGGCCGATCCCGGACGTCTCGACGATGACGAGATCGAAGCCGGCCAGCTTGCAGGCGGCGATCACCTCGGGCAGCGCGGCCGAAACCTCGCTGCCGGTGTCGCGGGTGGCCAGCGAGCGCATGAAGATGTTCGGATGCTCGATGGCGTTCATGCGGATGCGGTCCCCAAGCAAAGCGCCGCCGGTCCGCTTGCGCGACGGATCGATCGAAATCAGGCCGATCCTGACCGAATCGCTCTGGTCGAGGCGGAAACGCCGCACGATCTCGTCGGTCAGAGACGACTTCCCGGCGCCGCCAGTCCCGGTAATGCCGAGTACCGGCACAGCAACCGCCGCGGCGGCCTTGAGCAGCGGCTCCTTCAGGTCCGGTGCCGCGCCATTTTCGAGGAGGGTGATGACCCGCGCCAGCAGGCGCCGGTCACCCGCCTTGAGGCCTTCAAGAACCTTGTCCGGAGGCGGCAGGCCTTGCGCGCCGGTATCGAAGTCGGACTGCTGGACGAGATCGTTGATCATTCCCTGCAGCCCCATGTGCACGCCGTCTTCGGGAGCATAGATGCGGCTGACGCCGTAAGCGTGCAACTCCTTGATCTCGGCCGGCACGATGACCCCGCCGCCTCCGCCAAAGACCTTGATGTCGCCGCCGCCATTGGCCCGGAGCAGGTCCAGCATGTACTTGAAGAACTCGACGTGGCCACCCTGGTAGGACGTGATTGCGATGCCCTGGACATCCTCCTGCAGCGCCGCATTGACGATCTCGTGCACCGAACGGTTGTGTCCGAGATGGATCACCTCGGCGCCGGTGGCCTGGATTATGCGGCGCATGATGTTGATCGACGCGTCGTGCCCGTCGAACAGCGAGGCCGCCGTGACGAAACGCAACTTGTTCTTCGGCTTGTAGGGAGCAAGTTTCCTGGCAACGGAAAGATCAGTCATGACGGCTGCCTCATTGAGTACGAGAAGGGTCCATCATATTACGGCGCTGCGCCTGCGCGGCAATTGTCCGGAATGACCCGTATCGTGCAAATTCCGCCAACATGATACGCTGTCGCGGTCGACCGTCGAAGAAGGTCAATAATGCCTCCACGTGCCAGCCGCAGCCCGACCGATACAACGCAAGCCACTGTTGCAATGGGCTTTGTGAATGGCATGCTGGCCGGGCTGGCGCGCCATGGAATTGCTGCCGGGCCGCTGCTGTCGGCGACCGGCATCGACATTGCAGATGCCGCCAGACGGATTCCGGTCGATCGCTACGCCGATCTCTATAACCGGATCAATCACCGCCTGGACGACGAAGGCTTCGGACTGTTTTCGCAGCCGCTGCGCGTCGGCAGTTTCGAGTTTCTCTGCCGGGGCTGCATCAGTGCTCCGACACTGGCAGAAGCGCTGTCCCGCTCCGCCCGCTTCCTGCGTATCGTCCTGCCCGACCTGGCGGTCGCTGTCCGGCGCCACCAGGCGCACGCCGAACTGCTGATTGCGGAGAGCAGGCGCTTGGCCGACGACACCGACGACGCCGGCCGGGTCTTCGCCTTCGAATGGCTGCTGCGGATGCTCCACGGGCTCTCATGCTGGCTTGCCGGACGCGGCCTGGCGCTCGACAGCGTCATCTTTCCCTACCGCCGCCCGCCACATGCGGCCGACTACGCACTGATCTTCACCGAAAATTGCCGCTTCGCTCCGACCTTGCCGGGTGGTGTCGGGACGCTGGTCGCCAGCTTCAATGCCAATCTGCTCGACCTGCCCATCCGCCGCGACGAGGCGGCGCTGGCCAATTTCCTCGACGGTGCGCCCGGCAAGATCACTACGCTCTACCGGCGTGACCGCGAGATGGTCATCCGCGTTCGCAACCTGCTGCGCGCCGCGCTGCCGGCGGTGCTCAGCCTCGATGACATCGGCGACCGCCTGCACCTGTCGCCCCGCACGATCCACCGTCGCCTCGACGAGGAAGGGTCGAGCTTTCGCGCGATCAAGGATGCACTGCGGCGCGACCTGGCACTGGCCCGCCTGACCAAGACCCGCGATCCGGTCAACCAGGTCGCTGCCGATCTCGGGTATGCCGACACCTCGGCGTTTTACCGTGCTTTCGTCGAGTGGACCGGCACGGCACCAATCCATTATCGCCGGCGCTCGGCAAGCGGCGGGTGACACGCCAACCCTGGCGAGCACATCTGCCGGTTCACATCTTCCGTTGCCGCCACAAATGCGATAGGCTCTGCACTTCCGGAATTGATACCCCAAGGAGGTTTGGCCGGTCATGATCCGCAAGGACAAGCGCAAACTGCCAGACGACCGTCGCATCGAGGATGTGGGACCGCCCGCCGGGTGGCGCGACCGGCGCAAGGGGTTGAACGGCGTATTCCCGTGACCGAAGAGGTCGACGTGACCGACAGTCAGTGGGCAACCTACTTTGGCCCCCGGTCCGACGAAGCAGCCGACGACGAGCAACCCCGGACGATGCCGAGGGCGCTTTCGACCGGGTTCGCAAATGATCTAGCCGTGGCCGGGGAATCCTGGCCAGTCGAATCGATGCAAGAAAGGCCGGATGACTCCGGCCTTTCTTGATTGTCCGGTGCGGCCCTACTCGTCGTCTTCGCGCAACTGGAACTTGCCGGCCAACTGCTGCTGCACGTTGGGCGGAACCGCCGCATAGCGGGCGAACTCGATGGTGTAGCTGCCCTGACCACCGGTGAGCGACTTCAGGCGCGACTGGTAGTCGCTGATTTCGGCCAGAGGCACCTCGCCGGTGATCGCGGACATCCCGTGACCGCGGCCGTCGGTGCCGGTGATGTGGCCGCGGCGGCTCGAGAGATCGCCGGTCAGGTCGCCGATGGACGCTTCCGGAACAATGATCTCGACGCTGACGATGGGCTCCAGGACGATCGGTCGCGCCGCCCGGACCGCTTCGATCACCGCCTTGCGGCCGGCGGTCACGAAAGCGACCTCCTTGCCGTCAACCGGGTGCGTCTTGCCGTCGAAAACGGTCACTTTCAGGTCGTCGACCGCGTAACCCGCCACGACGCCGCCTTCGAGACCCTGGCGCACGCCCTTTTCCACGGCCGCCATGAAGACGCCGGGGATAACGCCGCCCTTGACCGCATCGACGAACTCGATCCCTTCGCCACGGCCCTTGGGCTCGATGCGCAGGTGGACCTCGCCGAACTGCCCGGCACCGCCACTCTGCTTCTTGTGGCGGTGAATGCCTTCAGCGGCGGCGGTAATCGTTTCACGGTAGGGAATCGTCGGTGGCCGGGTATTGACTTCCAGCTTGTATTGAGCGGCCATCTTTTCCAGCTTTGACTTGAGGTGAATTTCGCCGAGGCCGCGGATGACGGTTTCGTTGCTGGTCGGGTGGCGCTCGACAATGAAGGTCGGGTCTTCAACCGCAAGTTTGCCGAGAATGTCGAACAGCCTCTGCTCGTCACCCTTCTTCCGGGTTTCGACCGCAAGTCCGGCCATTGGCCGGGGAAACTCGAGCGGAACGAGGTGGATGTGATCTTCATCATGCGAGTCGTGCAGCACGCAGTCGAACTCGATCTCGTCAACCTTGGCGATGGCGCCGATGTCGCCGGGCAGCAGTTCGTCGACCTCCTGCGGATCCTTGCCCTGCAACTGGTACAGGTGACCGACCTTGAACGGGCGCTTGCCGTCGCCCACGAACAATTGCATATCCTTTCTCAGCGTCCCCTGATGGACGCGGAAGACGCCGATCTTGCCCAGATACGGATCGGCGACAACCTTGAAGACGTGGGCCAGCACATGCCTGCCGGCTTCCGGCACGGCATGGAAGGCATCGGTCGCGCCACCCGGTTCGCCCTTGTAGAAAGATGGCGGGTTCCCTTCGGCCGGATTCGGCGCCAGGCTGGACAAGACATGCAGCAGCTCCTTGATCCCGGCGCCTGTCCTGGCGGAGACGAACATGATGGGAATCAGGTGACCTTCGCGCAGCGCCTTCTCGAATGGCGCATGCAGCGCCGTGATGCTGGGGTCGGCGCCATCCTCGAGGTACTGGGCGAGCAGGTCTTCGTCTTCCTCGACGATCTGGTCGATCAGCGCGCGGTGGGCCGCAGCGACCGACTCGAAGTCGGCATCGCCGGCATCATGCTCGAGCACTTCGACGACATCCGCCGCGCCATGGGCGGGGAGGTCGAGCAGCATGCACTGCCGGCCGAAGCGCTCGCGGATGTCGGCCACCAGTCCCGGCAGGTCGAGATTGTCGGCATCGATCTTGTTGATGACGATCATCCGGCACAGCCTGCGCTCGGCAGCGTAGCGCATCATGCGCTCGGTCATCAGCTCGACGCCGTTTTGCGCGTTGATGACGATCAGCGCTGTATCGACCCCGGCCAGCGCAGCGATCGCCTGGCCCGAAAAATCCGGGTAGCCCGGAGTGTCGATCAGGTGGATGTGCGTGCCTTCGTGGGCGAAATTGACGATCGCCGAGTTCAGCGAGTGGCCGCCCTCCCTTTCTTGGGCATCGAAGTCGCAGACGGTGCTGCCTCTCTCGACACTGCCCTTGGCCGGAATCGCCCCTGTCGCGAACAGCAAGGCCTCGGCCAGACTGGTTTTTCCTGACGCGCCATGACCGACCAGTGCTATGGCACGGATCGCCTCGGTATTGTACTTGGACATCCTGCTCTCCCTGAGCTCGTAAGAAATTCAACCGCGTATTTTACGCCTGTGTCCAGGCGGCGATGAACATCACTTCTGCGCCTTCTTCGGGCGCACCCAGCCCGGCACCGTGGTCTGGCGGGCGCGCGAGATGGTCAGGGCGTCGGGCGGAGCGTCCCTGGTCAGCGTCGTTCCCGCCCCCAGCGTCGCCCCGCGGCCGACCGTCACCGGCGCGACGAGCTGGGTGTCGGAACCGATGAACACGTCGTCCTCGATGATCGTCTTGTACTTGTTGGCCCCGTCATAATTGCAGACGATGGTGCCGGCGCCGACATTTACCCGCTCGCCGACTTCAGCGTCGCCGATATAGGCCAGATGATTGGCTTTGGAGCGGGCAGCAAGCCTGCTCTTCTTGACCTCGACAAAATTGCCGATATGAACCTCGGGGCCGAGTTCGGCGCCGGGGCGCAACCTGGCGAAGGGGCCAACCACGGCATCGGGCCCGATCGTTGCATCGTCGAAGTGGCAGAAGGCGGCGATTTGTGCGCCAGCGCCGATCTTGACGTTCTTCAGCACGCAATACGGGCCCACCTCTACGGCATCACCGAGTTCGACCCTGCCCTCGAAGACACAACCGACATCGATGAAGACATCGCGGCCGTGGGTCAGGTCGCCCCGCACGTCGATGCGATCCGGGTCGGCGAGACGCACCCCGGCGACCAGCATGGCGTCAGCCAGATTGCGCTGCTGCACGCGCTCGAGTTCGGCCAACTGCACCTTGCTGTTGACTCCCAGCACTTCCCACTGGTTGTCGGGGTGGGCGGTGCGCACCGGGATCCCTTCGGCGACGGCGAGGGCGACGATGTCGGTCAGGTAATACTCGCCCTGCGCGTTCGTATTCGACAACCGGCCGAGCCAGTCGCCAAGGCGCGCAGAGGGAATCGCCATGATGCCGGTATTGACCTCGCGGATCGCCTTTTCTACGGGCGTCGCGTCCTTCTCTTCGACGATGCGCCGGACATTCCCGGCGCCATCACGAACGATGCGGCCGTAGCCGGTCGGATCGGACAGTTCCATGGTCAGGACCGACAGGCCATCCCGGCCAGCTTGCAGCAGGCGCTTGAGCGTGGAGGCCAGGGTCAACGGCACGTCGCCATAGAGAACCAGCGTCTGGCCCGCGCCGGCAAGCGCAGGCAGCGCCTGGGCGACGGCATGCCCGGTGCCGAGTTGCGGCTCCTGCCTGGCCCAGGAAACATCGGGTGCAGCGACGGTCGACCGCACAACTTCGCCACCATGTCCGTAAACCACGACCAGCTTCGCCGGGGCAAGCGTACGCGCGGTGTCGATGACATGCTGCACCAGGGGCTTGCCTGCAACGGGATGCAGAACCTTGGGCAGATTGGAATGCATGCGCTTGCCCTGGCCGGCAGCAAGGATGACTACTTGTACAGGCGTTTCAGCCATTCTTTCGACTCCGGAAATGACGAAGGCGACCACCCGGGCCGCCTTCGCATTATCGCATGATGCTCCCGCCCTTACCGGGGCAGTGTCGAGCTCCCCATCAGGAAAGCATCGACTTCGCGGGCAGCCTGGCGCCCTTCGCGGATGGCCCAGACGACCAGTGACTGGCCACGACGGACGTCGCCGGCCGCGAAGACCTTGGCGACACTGGTCGCGTAGCAACCTTCGCCATCGGTCGTCGCCCTGGCATTGCCGCGTTCGTCCTTCGCGACACCGAAGGCTTCGAGAAGCGTCCCGACCGGGTTGGTGAAGCCCATCGCCAGGAAAGCGTTGTCGCAAGGCAGATCGAACTCCGAACCTGCGACTTCGCTCATTCGCCCATCTTTCCATTCGACGCGCACCGCCTGCAGCGCCTTGACATTGCCCTTGCCATCATCGATGAACCGCTTGGTGGCCACGGCGAAATCGCGGGCGCACCCCTCGTCGTGCGACGACGAAGTGCGCAGCTTGTACGGCCAGTAAGGCCAGGTCAGCGCGACATTCTCGTGCGCGGGCGGCATCGGCATCACTTCGAACTGCGTCACCGAGGCGGCGCCGTGGCGGTTGGAAGTGCCGACGCAATCGGAGCCGGTGTCGCCGCCGCCGATGACGATGACGTGCTTGCCCTTGACGTTGATCGGATTGGCCTTGCCCTGCTGGATCTCCTTGTTCTGCGGGATCAGGAATTCCAGCGCGGCGTAGATGCCCTTCAGTTCGCGCCCGGGGACCGGCAAGTCGCGCGGCACTTCCGAACCGGCGGCAAGGAGCACCGCGTCGAAATCCTTATTGAGTTGGTCCGCCGAAACGTACTCGCCGGCGTCGTTGATGATGCAGGCCGGCACGTCCCTGCTGCCGACGATGACCCTGGTGCGAAACCTGACGCCTTCCGCTTCTATCTGGGCGACGCGACGGTCGACCACTGACTTGTTGAGCTTGAAGTCGGGGATGCCGTAGGCCAGCAGGCCGCCGATGCGGTCGTTCTTCTCGAAGACCGTTACCTCATGGCCGGCACGCGCCAGTTGCTGGGCGGCCGCCAGCCCGGCGGGGCCGGAGCCGACGATGGCGACCTTCTTGCCGGTCCGGGTCTTCGCCGGCTGCGGCACGACCCAGCCCATCTCCCAGCCCTTGTCGATGATGAAGTGCTCAATCGACTTGATGCCCACCGGCGCGGCATTGATGCCGAGCGTGCAGGCAGCCTCGCAGGGCGCCGGGCAAATGCGGCCGGTGAAGTCGGGGAAATTGTTGGTCGAATGCAGGACGTCCAGCGCCTGCTTCCAGTTGCCGCGGTAAACCAGGTCGTTCCAGTCGGGAATGATGTTGTTCACCGGACAGCCGTTGGTGCAGAATGGAATTCCGCAGTCCATGCAGCGGGCGCCCTGCGTCCTCGCGTCGTCGTCGTTCAGGGTGTGCACGAATTCCTTGTAGTGCTTGAGCCGGCGTTCGACCGGCTCGTACGCTTCGGACAGGCGTTCGAACTCCATGAATCCAGTCGGCTTACCCATTATGCAGCCTCCCTCTCGCCGGCGGCAGCCATCTCGGCAAGCGCGCGCTTGTATTCATGCGGATAGACCTTGACGAACTTCTCGCGGTNGACGTCCCAGTTGCCAAGAATGGCCCTGGCGATGACGCTGCCGGTGTATTCGCCGTGGCGCGTCACGAGTTCCTTGAGCTGATCTTCATCGGCATGCCCGCGATGCAGCGGCTCTCCGGCAGCGTGACGACTGGCTGGCAGCACCTTCTCCAGCGCCACCTGCGCCAGGTTGCAACGGTTCCTGAAGCTGCCGTCCTCGTCCAGCACATAGGCGACGCCGCCCGACATGCCGGCCGCGAAGTTGCGCCCGGTCATCCCCAGCACGACGACCGTGCCGCCGGTCATGTATTCGCAACCATGGTCGCCGACGCCCTCGACGACAGCCGTGCCACCCGAGTTGCGTACGCAGAAGCGCTCGCCACCAACGCCAGAAAAGAAGGCGTCGCCGGCGATCGCGCCGTACATGACGGTGTTGCCGACGATGATGTTCTCCTGGGTGTGGCCGCGGAAGTCCCTGCTGGGCTTGATGATGATGCGCCCGCCCGACAGTCCCTTACCGACATAGTCGTTGCCTTCGCCGGTGAGTTCCAAGGTCACGCCCTTGGCGAGGAAGGCGCCGAAGCTCTGGCCGGCAGTTCCGGTCAGCCGCACATGGATGGTGTCGTCCGCCAGGCCGGCATGGCCGTAACGGCGTGCCACCTCGCCCGAAAGCATGGTGCCGCAGGTGCGGTTTACGTTCGTGATCGGCATTTCTATCTGGACCTTCTGCCCTCTTTCAAGCGCCGGCCTCGCCTGCTCGATCAGTTTGTGGTCGAGCGCTCTGGCCAGACCGTGATCCTGCCCCTCGGTCTGATGGCGCGGCTCGCTGGCGGGCACTTGCGGCTGGTAGAAGATCTTCGAAAAATCGAGACCCCTGGCTTTCCAGTGGTCGATGCCGGGACGCATGTCAAGCAGGTCGGCGCGGCCGATCAGATCGTCGAACCTGCGAATGCCGAGCTGGGCCATGATCTCGCGCACTTCCTCGGCGACAAAGAAGAAGTAGTTGACGACATGCTCGGGCTGGCCGGAAAACCGCTTGCGCAGCACCGGATCCTGGGTGGCGACACCGACCGGACAGGTATTGAGGTGACACTTGCGCATCATGATGCAACCCTCGACGACCAGCGGCGCCGTGGCGAAGCCGAACTCGTCGGCACCGAGCAGAGCCCCGACGACGACGTCGCGCCCGGTCTTCATCTGGCCGTCGACCTGGACGCGTATCCGGCTGCGCAGGCGGTTGAGGACCAGGGTCTGCTGCGTTTCGGCGAGGCCGAGTTCCCACGGGGTACCGGCATGCTTGATCGACGACTGCGGCGAAGCGCCGGTGCCGCCGTCGAACCCGGCGATCACGACGTGATCGGCCTTGGCCTTGGCGACGCCGGCAGCGACCGTTCCGACCCCAACTTCCGAGACCAGCTTGACCGAGATCGAAGCACGTGAATTCGCGTTCTTCAGATCGTGGATCAACTGCGCGAGGTCTTCGATCGAATAGATGTCATGGTGCGGCGGCGGGGAAATCAGCCCGACGCCCGGCACCGAGTGGCGCAGGAAGCCGATGTACTCGGAAACCTTGTGTCCCGGCAGTTGTCCGCCTTCACCCGGCTTGGCGCCTTGCGCCATCTTGATCTGGATCTGGTCGGCATTGACCAGGTACTCGGTGGTCACGCCGAACCGCCCAGAGGCGACCTGCTTGATCGCCGAGCGCAGCGAATCGCCGGCCTTGAGTTCGATGTCGCGCTCGATGCGGCTCTTGCCGATGATGTCGGACAACATGGTGCCACCCGCGACCGGCGCAAAACGCCGCGCATCCTCACCGCCCTCGCCGGTGTTCGACTTGCCGCCGATGCGGTTCATGGCGATCGCCAGGGTGGTATGCGCCTCGGTCGAAATCGAGCCGAGCGACATGGCGCCCGTGGCGAAGCGCTTGACGATTTNCCTGGCTGGCTCGACTTCATCGAGCGGAATGGCGGTGCCGGTCGACTTGAATTCGAACAGGCCGCGCAGTGTCAGGTGCCGCCTGGTCTGGTCGTTGATCAGCTTGGCATATTCCCTGTAGGTCTCGGCCTTGCCGGAACGCGTCGCATGCTGCAGCTTGGCGATCGAATCCGGAGTCCACACATGCTCTTCGCCACGGATGCGGAACGCATACTCGCCGCCGGCATCGAGCATGTTGGCCAGCACGGGATCGTCCGAAAAGGCCTCGTTGTGCAGGCGGATGGCTTCCTCGGCCACTTCGAAGACGCCGATGCCTTCGATATTGGAAGGGGTCCCGGTAAAGTACTTCTCGACAAAGTCCTTCTGCAGGCCGATGGCTTCAAAGATCTGGGCGCCGGTATACGACATATAGGTCGAGATGCCCATCTTGGACATGACCTTGTTCAAGCCCTTGCCGATCGCCTTGACAAAGTTTTTGACGTACTTGTCCGCTTTTTCGGCGTCACCCCNGGCCAAGGACTCGATGGTCTCCAAGGCGAGGTAGGGATGCACCGCCTCGGCTCCGTACCCGCCGAGCAGCGCGAAGTGGTGTGTTTCGCGGGCCGAGCCGGTCTCGACCACAAGACCGGTGCTGGTGCGCAGCCCCTTCTTGACCAGATGCTGGTGAATCGCCGATGTGGCAAGCAGGGCAGGAATCGCGACGTGACCGGCATCGACCTTGCGGTCGGAGACGATCAGTACGTTGGCGCCGGAACGTACCGCATCTTCGGCGTCTGCCGCCAGCGAGGCTAGGCGGGCTTCGATGCCGGCCCGGCCCCAGGCAACGGGGTAGCAGATGTCGAGTTCGAAGGAGCGAAACTTGCCGGAGGTGTATTTGGAGATGTGACGCAGTTTCTCCATGTCGGTGCAGGTCAGCACCGGCTGGGAAACCTCCAGGCGGATCGGCGGGTTGATGTCCGTGGTGTTCAGCAGATTGGGTTTGGGACCAACGAAGGACACCAGCGACATGACCAGTTCCTCGCGGATCGGGTCGATCGGCGGATTGGTCACCTGGGCGAACAACTGCTTGAAATAGGTGTAGAGAGTCTTGTTCTTGTTCGACAGAACCGGCAGGGCCGAATCGGTGCCCATCGATCCGGTTGACTCCTCGCCGTTCTGGATCATCGGCTCGATGATGATCTTGATGTCTTCCTGCGTATAGCCGAACGCCTGCTGGCGGTCGAGGAGTGTCGCGGGGACTACCTCCGTCTCTTCGTCAGGGGCCGGAACGTTGTCGAGCTTGATCCGGATCTTCTCGATCCACTCCCGATAGGGCTTGGCCCTGGCCAGCGAATCCTTGAGTTCCTTGTCGTCGATGATGCACCCCTGCTCCATGTCAATCAGGAACATCTTGCCGGGCTGGAGGCGCCACTTCTTGACGATCTTCTTCTCGGGAATCGGCAGGACCCCGGATTCGGATGCCATGACCACGAAATCGTCATCCGTCACCAGATAGCGCGCCGGACGCAGGCCGTTGCGGTCGAGCGTTGCGCCGATCTGGCGGCCGTCGGTGAAGGCGACCGCAGCGGGACCGTCCCAGGGTTCCATCATGGCCGCGTGGTATTCGTAGAACGCCCGACGGTTTTCATCCATCAGCGTGTGCTTTTCCCAGGCTTCGGGAATCATCAGCATGACCGCCTGCGCCATCGAGTAGCCGCCCATGACGAGCAACTCGAGCGCATTGTCGAACGACGCCGAGTCGGACTGGTCAGGGTAGTGCAGCGGCCAGACTTNTTTCAGGTCGTCGCCGAGGATCGGTGACGAGATCGCCTGCTCACGGGCCTTGAACCAGTTGACGTTGCCGCGCACCGTGTTGATTTCACCGTTGTGGGCAATGTAACGGAACGGGTGGGCGAGATCCCAGGTCGGGAAGGTATTGGTCGAAAAGCGCTGGTGAACCAGCGCCAGTGCCGAGACCGTGCGCTTGTCCTGCAGATCGAGGTAGTNGACGCCGACCTGGTGCGCCAGGAGCAAGCCCTTGTAGTTGACCGTACGCGCGGAGAATGACGGAACGTAGAACTCCCGGCCATGCTTCAAGTTGAGCGACTTGATGGCATTGGCGGCGCGGCGGCGGATGATGTAGAGCTTGCGCTCGAGCGCGTCGGTCACGAAGATGTCCGTACCGCGCCCGACGAAGACCTGCCGGATCACCGGTTCCTTGTCCCTGACGGCCGGCGACATGGGCATCTCGCGATTGACCGGGACATCGCGCCAGCCGAGAATGACCTGACCTTCAGCCTTGACCGAACGTTCGAGTTCCTCGACACAGGCGTGGCGTGAAGCGGCCTCCTGCGGCAGGAAGACCATGCCGACGCCGTATTCTCCGGCCGGAGGCAGGACCACGCCCGACTTGGCCATCTCCTCGCGATAGAACTGGTCGGGGACCTGGATCAGGATGCCGGCACCGTCGCCCTGTAGCGGATCAGCGCCCACTGCGCCCCGGTGATCCAGATTCTTCAGGATCAACAGGCCCTGTTCGACGATATCGTGACTCCTCTGTCCCTTGACATGGGCGACAAAGCCGACGCCGCAGGCATCGCGCTCATTGCCAGGATCGTACAATCCCTGCCGCTCGTATACTGCCGGTTCCATCAGACTATTCCTTCAAAATACTCGGTCAAAGAATACAGCCGCCGAAGGCAGACATGCCCACCCTCCATTGCGCCAGGCAGCCTGCAGGAAATTCGGGCAACTTTGAAATATACCGCCAAAATGGCGGCGATTCAATATGCTGCAATGCACCAACGTGGTTCATCGCGGGCCCGGCGATCCCTCTTCAGGTGCATCGCGCTTCGATCGCGGCGCAAATCATTCCTTCATCCAGTCCGTCCGCAACCACCGCCATGCCAATCTCCTTCAAAAGGACCAGACGCAGACTGCCGTCGCGGACCTTCTTGTCGTGGCGCATCAACTCGAGGTAGCGCACCGCGCCCAGCGGGCTCCATGAGCCGGCAAACCGGCCTGCCGATACAGGGACTCGATGCGCTGCACCGACTGCGCCGCAAGCCAGCCGAGCCGTCGCGACAGTTCCGCAGCAATAAGCGTGCCGGCGGCTATCGCTTCGCCGTGCAGCCACTTACCGTAGCCGAGGCCCGTCTCGATCGCGTGTCCAAAGGTGTGCCCGAGGTTGAGCAGGGCGCGCTCCCCGGTTTCGCGCTCGTCCGTGGCAACGACCTCAGCCTTGTTGGCGCAGGAACGATGGACGGCGTAGGCGAGAGCCTCCGCGTCCCGCGCCAGCAACCTGTCGAGGTTCGCTTCCAGCCAGGCAAAGAACTCCGGATCACGAATCAGGCCATACTTGATGACTTCGGCGAGGCCTGCCTTCAATTCCCGGTCGGGCAAAGTATCCAGGGTCGAAATGTCGGCCAGGACGACCTTGGGCTGGTAGAAGGCACCGATCATGTTCTTCCCCAGCGGGTGGTTGATTGCAGTCTTCCCGCCGACCGACGAGTCGACCTGGGAAAGCAGCGTCGTCGGGATCTGGATGAAGGGCATGCCCCGCTGGTAGCATGCTGCGGCAAAGCCGCCCATGTCACCGATCACGCCGCCGCCGAGAGCGATCAGCGTGGTGTTGCGCTCGCAGTGACCACCGATCAGTGCGTCGAAAATGAGATTGAGCGTTTCCCAGGTCTTGTATTTCTCGCCGTCGGGAAGGATCACCGGCAAGACGGAAATCCCCTTCTTGCAGCGTCGACCGCAACGCATCGAGGTAGAGCGGCGCGACCGTCGCATTGGTGATGACTACGGCCTGCTTCCGGGCCAGGTAGGGCGTCAGCAGTTCCGGCTGCGAAAGCAATCCGCTTCCTATGTATATGGGATAGGAACGCTCGGCGAGTTCCACATTCAGGGTCTGGATCATGTCTTGCATTGGTGCTGGAATTCCCGAAGCAGGTACTGAACTACGCCGGAGGCGATGAGGTGCGATCCCTCGACGACGAGATGAGCGGCTTCCCGGTACAGAGGGTCGCGGAGGGCATGAAGTTCCTCAAGTTTGCCCAACGGATCGGGCACACGCAGGAGCGGGCGATTGCGATCGTGGCGGGTACGTTCGAAAAGTACGGCCGGGGGACGTTCAAGTGACCACCCACCCGGTGTTGTGCAACCGCACCCGGTTCTCGGGATTCAGCACGACACCGCCGCCTGTGGCGACAACGCTGCCCGAGCCGGAGGTCAGTTCACTGATCGTCTGTGCTTCGCGGCGGCGAAAGCCCTCCTCGCCCTCGATTTCGAAGATGGTCGGGATGGAAACTCCGGTGCGCTCGACGATTTCATGGTCGGAGTCATGAAACTGCCAGCCGAGCCGCCGGGCAAGCTGCCTGCCGATGGTCGTCTTGCCGGCTCCCATCAGACCGACGAGGTAGATATTGCTGCAGTTGTTCACGACAGCATTCTAGCTGATGCCTGGAGCGTGCAACAAAACACAAGGGCCGGCAAAGCCGGCCCTTGAACCTGTCACCCGGACTTTCAGTTGATCTGCAACTTGTCCGAAACGATGCGCGGCGTTATGAAGAAGAGCAGTTCGCGCCGCTGTCCGGTATCGTTCTGGTACTTGAAGAGATAGCCGAAGAAGGGAATGTCGCCGAGCAGCGGAACCTTTTCGGTCACGTTTTCCTTCTTGGTGATATAGACGCCACCGATGACGATGGTTCCACCGTTTTCGACAACAACATTGGTCTCGACCACAGCCGTCTTGATCGGCGGGTTGCCGAGAACGGCGCGCGTCCAGTCGGGTTCTTCCTTCTTTACCACCAGTTGCATGCGCACGGTGCCCTCAGGAGTGATCTGAGGCGTGGCTTCGAGCGACAGCGCCGCAGTCTTGAACGAAACGTTCTGGGTTGCAACACCGCCGCCGGTCGCCGTCGTAACGTACGGGATTTCGGTACCGTCCTGGATCTTCGCCTTGACGTTGTTCGCCGTGATGACACGGGGACTCGAGACTATCTTGCCGAGACCATCCGATTCCAGCGCCGCAAGCTCCAACTGGAGAATTCTTGTCAGAGAGGCGTTGAACAGCGAGAAAGCGAGAGCCCCTCCCCGACCTGCGACATTCACAAATCCGGGCAGGTTGACTCCGGCCGTGTTACTGGATGCTTGGGCGCCGGTGCCAAAAGTAGCTTGATAGCTTTGGTTCAAATTCGGGGTATTGCCGGTTGGGGTAACCGGCGCTGGCGTGTAGAGGCCGCCGCCGCCATAGACTCCACTACCCCCGAATTGGCTCGCGCGGGTGCTCAGGAAATTCATACGCACACCAAGGTCGCGGTTGAACGTGTCCTGCGCCTCAACGACGCGCGCCTCGATCATCACCTGACGGGAGCCCGTATCGATCGCCTTGATGAACTTGCGAATCTCCTCGAGCTTGCTCGGGATGTCGTTGACGAAGAGGATGTTGGACTGGGCGTCGGCGATCGCATTGCCGCGCTTGCTCAGCAGGCGCTGCGACGCCCCGCCGGNGGTGCCGCCAACGCCACCGGTCCCTGCCAGAAGCTTCGCAACATCGCCGGCCTTTTGGTAGTTCAGCGCAAACTGCTCATGCTGAATGGGCTCCAGTTCGCTGATCTGTTGTCTAGCCTCGAAGTCAAGCTTTTCGCGGGTGGCAATTTCGTCGCGCGGGGCAATCATCATGATGTTGCCCTTCTTGCGCATGTCCAGTCCCTTTTGCTGGAAGATGATATCGATCACCTGGTCGGCCGGCACGTCCTTCAGGACGAGCGTCGTCGTGCCGGTCACGGTGTCGCTGATCACCGCATTCAGGCCGAGTTCTTCAGCCATCAGCTTCAAGAGGGCGCGGACATCGCCGTTCTGGTAATTGATGCTGACGCGGGGCCCCTGGTAACCGGTCTTCGTCCCCTGCACCAACTTGTTCGGATCCTCGACAATGCGCTTGACCTCGACGACGAACTGATTGTCGCTCTGATAGGCGTTGTGCTCCCACAGGCCGTGCGGGATAATGGTCATCCGGACATTATCGCCAAGCGGCTTGGTCTCGACGGAGGTCACAGGCGTGCCGAAGTCGGTCACATCAAGCTTGCGCCGCAGATTTTCCGGAACGCTGGTCTTCAGAAAGTCGACAATCAGGCTCTTGCCCTGCTGACGGATGTCTATACCGGTACCGGCGTCGTTCAGATCAACGATGATGCGCGCTTCGCCGTCCTTGCCACGACGGAACGCGATATCCTGAACGGCGTGGCGCTTGCCGACGGAGGTTTCGGCCGTGAATTGCGTGACACGCTCCGGCAACGAACCCACCGCCGGAATGGGGGCAAGTAGAACATAGAGCGACTTGCCGTCCAGGCGTGTCGTATAGGTCATGCCCCGCGTGAGATTGAGCACCACGCGAGTGCGGCCGCCAACCTCGACTACGTTGGCGCTCTGCAAGTCGCCTTCCTTGAAGGTCACGCTGGTCTTGCCCAGACCATTCGTGGTTGAGGGAAAGTCAAAAGCTATCTTGGCGGGCTTCGCCACGCTGAATCCCGTAGGTGGCGTGGCAAGCGGTTCCTTCAAATCGATTTTCACGGCCACGTTGTCGCCCTGCGGTGCGGCAACGATCGCCTCGATCGTGTTGGAGACAGCGGTTTGCGCCGACACCGGCCCGGCCAAGGCAAGGCAGGTCGCCGCAATAGCGGCTATCGCGTACTTGATGACTTTCATTTCTTACTTCCCTCCTTGGCCTGCAGATACAAGGAACTGGTGCGTTCGCTCCAGTCACCCGCAGAATCCTGAATCAATTCACGCATCACGACTTCCTTGTCGGTAATCTGCGTAACCATACCGAAATCGAGACCGAGATAGTCACCCACCTTGACCTGTTTGACCTTGTCTTCAACCTGAATGACCGCAATCGGACGGCGGTTGATATTCAGATATCCGATCATCTTCAGCGACTCGACCGGATATTTTTCGAGCAGGCTGTTGCGCAGATCACGCGCCTCGAAGTCAGGCTGGAAAACCCCGCCTTTCCGGAGCCCTGCTTGTTCTTGTTCTCCGGTTCGATCTTGCTTGCCTTGAACGGATCCAGCAGGCCTTCGACTTCGTAGGGCACCGCCTGGTAAGGCTTGACCTCGGGCAACTTGGGGATATTGCCGCGCATATCCTTGGTATTGTCGGCCATCCACCGCTTGAGGTCGTCGTGATCGCCACCCGAACAGGCTCCCAGTACCCCGCAGAGTGCGACGAGCATTAGTCGCTTCACTTCTTCGCTCCTTGCGTTGCCTTCTTCTGTTTCGCAACCTCTTCCTCATCCAGATAGCGGAAGGTCTTGGTTGTCGCATCCAGCGAAAGCGTGTTGTCCTTGGACGGCGCGATCGCTATGTTATTCAGCGTCACGATTCGTGGCAGTTTCGCTATATCGGCGGCGAACGCCCCAAAATCGTGGTAACCGCCGTTGATCTTCACGGCAATCGGCAATTCCGCGTAGAAGTCCTTCACCTGTTCGGCTCCGGGCCGGAAAAGATCGAACTGGAGGCCACGTCCAAGGCCAGCCTGGTTTACCTCGATCAGCAAGGCCTCGACTTCCGACTTGTTGGGAAGTTGCTTGAGTAGCGCCCCGAACGAGCGGTCGATTTCAGCCAGTTGCTCGATGTAGAGGTCGAGATTGACGGCCTGCTTCTTTTTNNCGAGGTACTGCTGTTTCAGCGTTGCCTCTTCCTTCTGCTTAACGTCCAGCTCGGCGAGCTGATCGCTCCAGAGGAACCACCAGCCAGCAAGAACCAGCACTGCAAAGATGGCCAGTAGAACGGCCCTCTTGGGTAACGGTGGCCAAGCGCCCGGATCGTTCGGATTCAGGTCACGGAACTCGTCGGCGATTGCCTGAAAGTCTATCTTGGGGAGCGAAGCGGACTTGGCTTTCATTTCTTGCCCTCCCCGACAGGCGGCTGAGTGCGGGTCAGCATGAAGTTCATTGCGAACTCGTTGCTGCGGCGCCCGTTCAGAACGACTGCCTTTACTTCGATCAGTTGCGGATTCTCCAGCCAGGGTGACGCTTCGAGATTACGCATCAGTGCCGACACGCGCGTTGGATTGGGCGTAACCGGTGATACTTACCTTGGCCCCGTCCTGTTTCAGGGACTTGAGATATACCCCCTCGGGAACCTGCTTGACCAGTTCGCTCAGCAGATAAACCGTTTCGCTGCGGTCGCGCTGCAAATCCTCGATGACCTGCTTGCGCGCCAGCAGGGCCTGGGTCTTTTCCTTCAGCAGCTTGATCTCGGCGAGCTGCTTGTCGAGAACGGCGATTTCGGCCTTCAGGAAGGCGTTGGCAGAGTCCTGGCTGGCGATATACCCGTTGATGATCGTGTATCCGAGAAAGACAACCAGTCCGGCAAGGCAGATTGCCGCGCCAACCATCAAATAAAAATGCTGGCGCTTTGCCTTGCGGGCTTCTTCCCGGTGGGGGAGGAGGTTGATTCTGATCATGATGGGTCAAACCTCCGCAGCGCCAGACCGCACGCCACCATCAGCGACGAGGCATCGGCAAGCAGGCTCTTGGCCCGGACATGAGTCGAAAGCACCATGTTGGCAAACGGATTCGCAATCAGCGTACTGACCTGCGTGCGCGTCGCAACAACCTCGTCGATACCTGGAATCACCGCACAACCGCCAGCCAGAACGATGGTGTCGACATGATTGAACTGGGTCGAGGTGAAGAAGAACTGGAGAGCGCGAGAAACCTCGAGCGCCAGATTGTCCATGAAGGGGCTAAGCAGTTCCCCTTCGTATCCCTCGGGAAGACTGCCCGAACGCTTCGCGGCTTCCGCTTCCTCATAATTCATCCCGTAATGCCGGGCGATGTCCTGGGTCAGTTGCGCGCCACCGAACGCCTGCTCGCGCGCATACACCTGCTGGCCATTGCGCAGCACCGTCAGGCTCATCATGCTGGAACCGGCATCTACCAGCGCGATAATCATGTTCTTGCCGCTGCCGGGCAACTGCTTTTCGATCAGCTCGAACGCCGAGAGCGCGGCTTGTGTTTCCACATCGACCACCACCGCCGTCAGGCCGGAAGCGTCGGCAACCGCAACGCGGTCCTCCACCCGTTCCTTCTTGGAAGCGGCGATGAAGACCTCGAGTTCATCGGGTGCCGACGGCGCCGGCCCGATCACCTGGAAGTCGAGATTCACTTCGTCGATGGCGAACGGGATGTACTGATTGGCCTCGGACTCAACCTGGATTTCAAGCTGATCCTCACGCAATCCGGCGGGCACGATGATCTTCTTGGTGATCACCGCCGATGAGGGCAGCGCCATCGCGACATTGCGCGTCGATGTGCCAAGCCGCTTCCAAGCCCGCTTGACGGCGTCAACGACGCCGTCCATGTTGGCGATATTGCCATCGGAAACCGCATCCTTCGGCAGCACCTCTACGGTGTAGCGCTCGACACGGTAACCCTCCTTCCCGTTGGCAACCAATTCGACCAGCTTGACCGCTGAGGAACTGATGTCGAGCCCCAGCAGGGGACGCGCCTTGGGATTTAAAAACGCTGAGATATCGAAGCGCACCAGACCCCAAAAGTCCTTACAAAATGCGAAGTTAGCCAAATAACCAATAATTCTCTTCAGATGCTAACAACAGGCACACGGCATGTAAAGCGTTTTCACGGGGTGTTTCAGGTAGGGCGTATAATCCGCGCAACGCCACTCAGACCACTCAGAAACTTGCGCTCCCTTCCTCTGGCTGTCCAAATTGCGTTCTTCCCGCTACTCATGCTGCTCGGGCTGGCGGCGATCGGCATCGCGTTGGCGATGATCATCCTCGCTCTCGCGTATCCGAATCTTCCGTCGCTTGAGGTACTCACGGACTACCGGCCCAAAATTCCGCTGCGCGTCTATACCGCCGACGGCTACCTGATCGGCGAATTCGGCGAAGAACGGAGATCGCTCGTAACCATCCATGACGTCCCCGATGTCATGAAACAGGCAATCCTCGCGGCGGAGGACGATCGCTTCTACCAGCATGGCGGCGTCGACTACATCGGCATCCTTCGCGCCGCCGGCGCCAACCTGACCGGCGGCGGCAAGCGGCAAGGGGCATCGACCATTACGCAGCAGGTCGCGAAGAATTTCTTTCTGTCCGGGGAAAAGACCTATACCCGCAAGTTCTACGAGGCGCTTCTGTCGTTCAAGATCGAGAACAACCTGAGCAAGGACCAGATCCTCGAGCTCTATGTGAACCAGATATTCCTCGGCCAGCGCGCCTACGGCTTCGCCGCGGCCTCCCAGATCTACTACGGCAAGCCCCTGAAGGACATCACGCTTGCCGAAGCGGCCATGCTGGCCGGCTTGCCCAAGGCGCCGTCCGCCTACAATCCTATCGCCAACCCCAAGCGTGCCAAGATGCGGCAGCAATACGTGCTGCGGCGAATGCGCGACGTTGGCTACATCGGTGACGCGCAGTATGAGTCGGCGTTGCACGAGCCCCTTGTGGTCAAGCGCGAGTTGGCCGATTACGCGGTCCACGCCGAGCATGTCGCTGAAATGGCGCGGCAGATAGCCGCCGAGCGCTTTCCCGAAGAAGTCTATTCACGTGGCCTCAAGGTCTATACGACCCTGATCAAGGCCGAACAGGAAGCCGCTTACACCAGCCTGCGTCGCGGCGTCATGGATTATGACCGCCGCCACGGCTACCGNGGGGCCGAATCGTATCTCGACATGAAGGACTTTGCCGGCGATCAGGACGAAGCAATCGACGAGGCGCTCCAGGACATTTCCGATGCCGGCGATCTGGTGCCTGCCCTGGTGCTTGCGGCGGACGCGAAACAGATTCGCGCCTACCGCAANGGGGGCGAGGTGGTCACCCTCGCCGGCGATGCGATGAAGTTCGCCGCACGCATGCTCGACGACAAGGCGCCGCCCAACAAGCGCATCAGGCGCGGGGCGATCATCCGCCTGCAGAAGGACGACAGGGGCGCTTGGCAGATCAGTCAGCTCCCCGAAGTGGAATCCGCGTTCGTCGCCGTCGACCCGAAGGACGGGGCGATTCGTGCCCTGGTAGGCGGCTTCGACTTCAATCGCAACAAGTTCAACCACGTCACCCAGGCCTGGCGCCAGCCCGGTTCCAGTTTCAAGCCGTTCATCTACTCGGCCGCGCTCGAGAAGGGCTTCAATCCGGGCACGGTCATCAATGACGAGCCCATCGTCATTTCCGCGAGCCAGACCGGCTCGCAGGCCTGGGAGCCGCATAACTACGACGGCAGGTACGAAGGGCCGATGAAGATGCGCACGGCGCTGGCCAAGTCGAAGAACATGGTGTCGATCCGCATCCTGCAAAGCATCGGCACGCGTTACGCACAGGACTTCGCCACCCGCTTCGGCTTCGACGCGGCAAGACACCCGCCCTACCTGACCATGGCGCTTGGCGCGGGTTCGGTGACACCCTGGCAAATGGTCACCGCCTACTCCGTGTTCGCCAACGGCGGCTACCGGATCAGTCCCTATGTCGTCAACGAAATCCGCAACGAGAAAAACCAGCTACTGGCTCAGGCGGCGCCTGTGCCGGCCGGCGAAGGAACGCTGCACGCGATCGATCCCAGAAACGCTTTCATCATGGACAGCATGCTGCGCGACGTGACGATCTACGGCACCGGCGCCAAGGCTTCAGTGGCGCTCAAGCGGCAGGATCTGGCGGGCAAGACCGGAACCACCAACGAATATGTCGATGCCTGGTTCTGCGGCTATCAGATGACGGTTTCCGCCTGCGCCTGGGTCGGGTTCGACCAGCCAAGGAAACTCGGTGACAAGGAAACCGGCGGCGCCGCCGCATTGCCGATCTGGATCGGCTACATGGGCCGCGCGCTCAAGAATGTCACGGTCCAGACACCGGAAGCGCCGGAGGGGCTGGTCGCCTTCGGCAGCGGCCGTGACCGGGCCTACATTTACGCCGAAAACGTCCGCCCCGAAGCGCCGCCGGAAGACGCTGCCGACGACACAACACCGCCCCAGCCCGACCTGAGCAAACCGCCCAGCGACTGATCAGCAGAGCCTGACCGCTTCGCCGGCCTGCTGGCTGGCGAGAGCCGACAGCTTTTCCAGCAGATCGGCTCCGTCGCGGGTGTCGCGCCAGCCCACACCATCCCAGCGGAAGTGAAACCCCGGCACGCGCCGCAACCCAGATCTCGCGGGCGGCGGCATGGCGATTGACGACGATCTTGCTGGCATCGGCAAACTCGATTTCGAGAACCCCGCCGGCAGCCAGGTCGAAGTCGATGGCGGCGTCGCTCGCATCCAGTGCCGCCTCGATCCGGGTCAGAATCCGGTCGGCCTGGGCATTGAATTCCTTATCATCCATCGTGTGCTAACATCCCTTCCTTTACTGACTGGTTCGTCATTAATGTCCAGAATCGTTGCCGTGCTCCTGCCGTTCTGCTTCGCCGGTTGCGGGCTGAAAGGCCCCTTGGTGCTACCGCCCGGCCCGCCCCCCACCCATCCTCGACACCCTGAAATCGCCGACGCCGCCGGTGGATGTTAGCACGGACCAGAAGACCACCACCCCATGAACCAGTTCGCTGTAAGAAACGGCGTCCTGCACGCCGAATCCGTCGCCCTGCCCGAAGTTGCAGCGCGCTTTGGCACTCCCGCGTCGCGCGCTTCGCTCGAGTCCGCACTGCAGGAATTCCTCGACGTGCTCAATGGCCATCCGGCAGGCCAGGGAGCGCTCGTCTGCTACGCGGCCAAGGCCAATTCGAACCTCGCCATTCTCAACCTGTTCGCCCGCATGGGCGCCGGTTTCGACATCGTTTCCGGCGGCGAATTGCAGCGCGTGCTGGCGACCGGCGCCGACCCACGCAAGGTTGTCTTCTCGGGGGTTGGCAAGACGGTGGCCGAGATGAAACAGGGGCTCGACGCCGGCATCCTTTGCTTCAACATCGAATCGCCCGCCGAACTGGAGCGACTGAACGAAGTGGCCGGCCAGTGCGGCAAGCGCGCGCCGGTCAGTCTCCGCGTCAATCCCGATGTCGACCCGAAGACCCACCCCTATATCTCGACCGGCCTCAAGGAAGCCAAATTCGGCGTCGCCTACGACGACGCGCTCGCCCTCTACCGGCGCGCAGCCGCGCTGCCGCACATCGAGGTGGCCGGCATCGACTGCCACATCGGCTCGCAACTGCTCGACCCGTCGCCCTTCGTCGAGGCGCTCGACCGCATTTTGGCCCTTGTGGACCAGTTGACCGCAGCAGGCATCCGCATCCACCACATCGACCTCGGTGGCGGCCTCGGCATCAAGTACCAGGACGACCAGGTGCAGCCGACGGTCGCTTCCTACCTCAACCCGCTGCTCGACAAGCTGGCCGGGCGCGGCCTCAAGGTCGTGCTCGAACCGGGTCGCCGCCTGGTCGGCAACGCCGGCCTGCTGCTGACCCGAGTCGAATTCCTGAAGCCGGGGAGGGCAAAAATTTCGCCATTGTCGACGCGGCGATGAACGACCTGATGCGCCCGGCGCTTTACGAAGCCTGGCACGACATCCTGCCGGTGACGCCGCACGCCGGCGAAACCCGCGTCTGACGTGGTCGGCCCGGTCTGCGAAACCGGCGACTTCCTCGGCCTGGCGCGCCCGCTGTGCCTCGCGGCCGGCGATCTGCTGGCAGTCATGTCGGCCGGCGCCTACGGCATGGCGATGGCCTCCAATTACAACACGCGGCCGCGCGCGGTCGAGGTCATGGTCGATGGCGATCAGGTATACGTGATCCGGCGCCGCGAAACGGTCGCCGAACTCTACGCCGGCGAACAGCTCCTGCCGGCATGAAGCGCGGCGCCCTGCTGCTCGCGGCCGCCCTGCTGGCCACCGCCTGCGGTGAGAAACCGGCCGAGAAAAAGGGCGCGCCGCCGACCCTGATCACGACCACCCAGGCGCAGGTCATGCCGCTGGAGATCGGCGAGCGGACGCTGGGCACGCTGGAAGCGGTCAACGACCCGAAGATCGGCGCCGAAATCGCCGGCAAGGTCGTCAAGGTCACCGCCCGCACCGGTGAAACGGTCGTCAAGGGACAGTTGCTCGCGCAGATCGACCCGACCGACGCCGGGCATCAGGTCAATGCCGACAGCGGCGAAGTCGCCCGTCTCGAAGCCCTGTTGCTCCAGCAGGAACGGGTGCTGGCCCGACAGAGCGAACTGGTGCAGAAGAATTTCATCTCGAAGAACGCCCTCGACGAGGCCACCGCCCAGCGCGACGCGCTGAAGAACCAGCTGGCCAGCGCCCGGGCCCGTGCCAGCCTGTCGCGCAACGCTCTCGACAAGACGCGCGTCGTCGCTCCCCTGGCCGGAATCATCGAAACCCAGGTGGTCGCCCCCGGCGACTACGTCAAGGTCGGCGACCCGCTGTTCCGGATGGTCTCCAACGCCCGCCTGCGCGCCAACCTGCCGTTCCCGGAAAGCGCCGCGACGCGCCTCAAGATCGGCCAGCCGGTGCGCCTCTCCAGCCCCTGTCGCCCGGGAAGCCATCTCGGCGGTCGTCGAGGACATCCGCCCGACCGTCGGCGACGGCAACCGCGCGCTCGAAGTCATCGCCCGGCTCGACAATCCCGGCCCGCTGAAGGGCGGCGGCTCGGTCGATGCCGTCGTCGTCACCGGACTGCGCGAACGCGCCGTGGTGGTGCCGGAACAGACAGTGGTGCTGCGCCCAGCCGGCAAGGTCGTCACCTGATCGCCGACGGCAAGGCCAAGCAGCAGATCGTCGACGTCGGCAGCAAGCAGCGCGGGCTGGTTGAAATCACCAGCGGGCTGCAGGGCGGCGAGATCGTGGCGCTCGACGGCGCCGGCTTCCTCACCGACGGTGCCATGGTCAACGTCAAGGAAACGCCGAAAACCGCCGCCCAGCCGGCCGCCGCGAAACCGCAATGACCCTGCCCGAGCTGTCGATCAAGCGCCACGTGCTGGCGTGGATGCTGAGCGCGGTGCTCGTGCTGTTCGGCGTCATCAGCTTCGACCGGATCGGCATGGACCGCTATCCGTACATCGAATTCCCGGTCGTCTCGATCACCACGACCTTGAAGGGCGCCAACCCGGACATCGTCGACGCCTCGCTGACCAACATCATCGAAAGCTCGGTCAATTCGACGCCGGGCATCGAGCACATCCAGTCCACGTCGTCGCCCGGCGTCTCGGTGATCGCCATCACCTTCAACCTCGAAAAGAAGATCGACGTCGCCTTCAACGAGGTCCAGGCCAAGGTCAATCAGGTGCTGCGCCGCCTGCCCAGGGACGCCGATCCGCCGGTCGTCGCCAAGGTCGAGACCAACGCCCAGCCGATCATGTGGCTGGCCCTGCAGGGCGACCGCACGCAGCAGCAGTTAAATCAATACGCCATCAACGTCCTGAAGAAGCGCCTGGAAACCATCGACGGCGTCGGCGAAGTGCGCCTCGGCGGACGCCGCGACCGCACCATCCGCGCCGAGCTGTGGCCGGCGCGCATGGCGGCGGTCGGCGTCACCGCGCAGGACATCAATGACGCCTTCGCCCGCGAGCACGTGCAGATGGCCGGCGGTTTCGTGGTCGGCGAGAAGACCGAAAGCCTGGTCAAGCTCGACCTCGAATTCCACTCGATCGACGCCCTGCAACAGATGGTGATCGGCTGGAAATCCGGCGCGCCGATCCGCCTGCAGGATGTCGCCGAAGTCATCGACGGCCTCACCGACAACCGCCAGCTCGCCCGCTTCAACGGCGAGACGACGATCGGCCTCGGCATCGTCAAGGTGACCAACACCAACACCGTGGCCATCGTCGACAAGGTCAAGGACAAGCTGGAAAACGAGTTGCGCCCGCAGTTGCCGCCGGGCCTGCAACTGCATGTCGTGTCGAACGATGCGGTGTTCATCCTCGAAATCGTCAATGCGCTGAAGGAGCACCTGGTCGAAGGCACGCTGCTCGCTGCGCTGGTCGTCTGGCTCTTCCTGCAGTCGGTGCGGGCGACGATCATCGTCGCGCTGGCCATTCCGGTGTCGCTGATGGGCGCCATCGCCGTCATCTATTTCTTCGGCTACACGCTCAATTCGCTGACCCTGCTCGGCCTGCTGCTGCTGATCGGCGTCGTCGTCGATGACGCCATCGTCGTCCTCGAAAACATCTTCCGCCACCGCGAGGAACTCGACGCCGACCCGCTGTCTGCCGCGGTCAACGGCTCAAATGAGGTCGTTTTCGCGGTCATCGCGGCAACGCTGGCGCTGGTTTCGATCTTCGCCCCGGTCATTTTCATGAGCGGCATCATCGGCCAGTTCTTCCGCTCCTTCGCCGTCGTCGTCACCTTCGGCGTGCTGGTCTCGCTGTTCGTTTCGTTGACCCTGACGCCGATGCTCTGCTCGCGCTTCCTGACCATGCGCGAACACGGCCAGCAGCACAGCCGCTTTCAGGTCGCCATCGAGCACGGCTTCCTGCGCCTCGACGCCTTCTACCGCCGCCTGCTCGCCCGCGCCCTGGCGCATCGCTGGAAGGTCGTGGTGCTGACGCTGCTGACGGTGGCCTCCAGCGCCTTCTTCTTTGCCGGCGTCGGCAAGACCTTCACCCCGGACCAGGACGAGGGCCGCTTCCTCGTCTATCTGCGCACCCCGCTCGGCTCGTCGATCGACTACACCGACTCGCGTCTGAGAATGGTCGAGGAAGCCTTGCGCCAGCACCCGGAAATCGTCACCGAATTTGCGCTGATCGGCCTCGGCAGCGCCGGGCAGGTGAACCAGGGCACGGTGGTGGCGCGCATGGCACCGCGCAACGAGCGCCAAATCAGCCAGCAGGAAATCCTGCCCATCCTGCGCAAGGAACTCGCCGACATCCCCGGCGCCCGCATCTTCGCCGCGCCGTATCCGATGGTCCAGGGCCAGCGCGGCGAGCCGCTGCAATTCGTGCTGAGCGGCGAAAACCTCGCCGAGGTGGGCCGCCTCGGCCGCGAACTGCAGGGCAAACTGGCTGCCGAGCCCGGCCTCGGCGGGCGCATCGACAGCGACCTCCAGCTCGACCTGCCGCAACTCGTCTTCTCGCCCGACCGTCTGCGCATCGCCTCCTCCGGCTTGACCACTGCCGATGTCGCGCTGGCCATCAACATGCTGACCGGCGGTGTCGACATCGCCAAGTACAACGATGAACCGGGCGACGGCCAGCGCTACGACATCCGCGTCAAGGGCCGCGAAGGCGAATTCACGCAGCCGGCCGACCTCGGCAAGATTTACCTGCGCAACAAGACCGGGCAGCTGGTCCGGCTCGATTCGGTCGCCAGTTTCAAGGAAACGCTCGGCCCTGCCGTCATCGGCCGCTTCGACCTGCAATACGCCGCCACCTTCTTCGCTACGCCGACCATCCCGCTCGGCGAGGCGGTGCANAAAGTACGTTCGTTCGCCGACGACCTGCCGCCCGGCTACCAGATCAAGCTGATCGGCCAGGCCGAGGAATTCGCCAAGACCACCAAGTACATGACCTTCGCCTTCGTACTGGCGATGGTGCTGCTCTACATGGTGCTGGCCAGCCAGTTCGACTCCTTCCTGCAGCCGCTGATCGTCATGCTCGCCCAGCCGCTCGCCATCATCGGCGGCGTCGCCGCGCTGTGGGCGACCGGGCAGACGCTCAACATCTACTCGATGATCGGCCTCGTGCTGCTGATCGGGCTGGTCGCCAAGAATTCGATCCTGCTCGTCGACCTGACCAACCAGCGCCGCGAAGGCGGCATGGGCATCGACGACGCGCTGAACGACGCCTGCCCGATCCGCATGCGCCCGGTGCTGATGACCTCGGCCACCGTCATCCTCGCCCTCGCCCCCGCCGCCCTCGGCTTCGGCGCCGGCGCCGAGACCAACCAGCCGCTGTCGATCGCCGTCATCGGCGGCATGATCTCGTCGACGCTACTGACGCTGGTCGTCGTTCCCGCCGTCTATTCGCTGGTAGAGAACCGGCTGGCACGGCGGCACGCCACTTGACGCTCCATCAACGAATCCTGATCTTCACTCGGGGCCGCCATGTCCGGCGGGGAACTGACCTATAATTTTCGATTCGGCCCCCGGTGAGGGAGCCAGGATGAACACCCCCAACCCGAGGAGATGAACCGATGAAGCCTTCGACCCTGCTTGTCGCCTGCGGCCTGCTGGCCACCGCCGGCACCGCCGGCGCCGCGGACCCGAACCTCGCGCGCAGCCTCGCCGCGACCTGCGCCAACTGCCACGGCACCAACGGCCACGCCGTGCCGGGCGCCGGCATGGATGCCCTGGCCGGCGAGGACAAGGCGCGCACGCTGGCCAAGCTCGCCGATTTCAAGAACGGCAACAAACCGGCGACGATCATGCACCAGATCGCCAAGGGCTACAGCGACGAGCAACTCGAGCTGATCGCGGCCTATTTCGCCGCGCAGAAGAAGTGAGGGGGCCGGAACATGCTGATGAATCGACGCGACTTCCTCAAGGCCGGCACCGCAGCCGGCACGCTTGCCTCCCTCTACGGCTGCGCGGGCGGCAGCAAGCCGACCGGGCACGTGGTCGTGGTCGGCGGCGGCTTCGGCGGCGCCACCGCGGCAAAGTACCTGCGCATGTGGAGCGAGGGCGGCGTCCAGGTCACCCTGGTCGAGCGCAATCCGGTCTTCATTTCGTGCCCGATCTCCAACCTGGTGATCGGCGGCACGCAGAAGATGGAAGACATCACGATCAGCTACGACGGCCTCAGGAGCAAGTGGGGCGTGCGCGTCATCCAGGACGACGTCGTCGCGGTCGACCCGGTCAAGCGGGCCGTTTCCCTGAAGGCCGGCGGCAGCCTCGCCTATGACCGGCTGGTGCTGTCGCCGGGGATCGACTTCCTGTGGGAGCAGATTCCGGCCCTCGCCTCCGCCGATGCCCAAGGCAGGATCCTGCACGCATGGAAGGCCGGCCCGCAGACCGTCGCCCTGCGCAGGCAGCTGGAGGACATGAAGGACGGCGGCGTNCACGTGATCTCGGTGCCGAAGGCGCCCTACCGCTGCCCGCCCGGCCCCTACGAGCGCGCAAGCCTGGTCGCCGCCTACTTCAAGCGGTTCAAGCCGAAATCCAAGGTCATCGTCCTCGACGCCAACGAGGAGCTCGTTTCCAAGAAGGGCCTCTTCGTGAAGGCCTGGGACGATCTCTACAAGGGCACCCTCGAATACCGCCCGAACAGCGAAGTCAAGGATGTCGACGTCGCCAGCCGCACCGCGGTGCTGGAATTCGACAAGGTCCGCGCCGATGCCCTAAACGTCATCCCGCCGCAGCGCGCCGGCGACATTGCCGCGAAGTCCGGGCTCAAGCTGATCAACAACCGCTGGGTCGACATCAACTGGCTGAGCATGGAAGCCAACGGCGCGGCGGGCGTGCACGTCATCGGGGACGCCATCTTCCCTGCCCCGACCATGCCCAAGTCCGGTCACATGGCCAACCAGCATGCGAAGCTGGCCGCCGCCGCCATCCTCAACCAGCTCGCGGGCCAGGAACCCAACCCCGATCCGCTGGTGATGAACACCTGCTACAGCTTCGTCGACACCAGGAACGCGATCCACGTGGCGTCGGTTCATCGTTACGACCCGGCGACCAAGGTCGTCCAGCCGGTCAAGGGCGCCGGCGGCGTCTCGGCGGCGCGCAACGAGCTCGAGGGCAAGTTCGCCATCGCCTGGGCGAGGAACATCTGGGCCGACATGCTGGCCTGACGCCTGCTGCCCGGGATGGCACGAGGGCCGCGGATGCGGCCCTTTTTCATTGCGCCCGGGAATTCAGTCGAGCGTCGCGATGAACTCGGCGGCGGCGTGGGCATCGCCGCCGCCCAGCTTGGCTGCGACCACATGCATCGCCGCATTGCCGGCGGCCACCGACCACAGCACCACCGTCAAGGCGAGGCGACGGGCACTCGCCCGCCTTGTGAAAATTGCCCGTGCGGCGACGTCGACCGCAGCCCTCACCGCAGCACCAGCGCGAGCGCCAGCGGCAGGAAGATCAGCGCCCCGAGGTTGCCGATCAGCACGATCGAGGCGACGCGCTGCGGCTCCTGCTTGTAGCGTTCGGCAAAGAGGAAGTTGAGCACGGCCGGCGGCAGCGCGCCGAAGACGAGCAGCATCGCCGCATCCCGCCCCTGCAGCCCGAGCAACTGGATCACCCNCCAGGCGATCACCATGCCGGCCAGCGGGCGCAGCAGCGCGGCACCGACCGGCAGCTTCCAGTCGCGGAAGGAAACGTCGGTCATGCGCACGCCGAGCGAAAAGAGCAGCAGCGGCACCGAGACGTCGCCGAGCATCTTGATCGCAATCAGCAACGGCTGCCAGATGGGTATCTTGAACATTGCCACGGTCAACCCGGCAATTGCGGCAAATACCACCGGCACGCGCCATAGGGTCAGCAGTCGCGCCGTCGGGTCGAGCAGACGGGCGCCGAATGTGAAGTGCAGGGTGTTCTCGACCATGAACAGGATCACCGCCGCCGCCAGCGCCTCCTCGCCCCACGCCAGCACGGCGAGCGGCAGGCCGATGTTGCCCGAATTGTTGAACAGCATCGGCGGCACCAGCGTCTTCGGGTGGATGCCGACCAGGCGCGACAGCGTCCAGGCAAGCAGCCCGCAAGTGCCGATGACGATCAACCCGCCCAGCGCCAGCGGCGCGTAGGCGGCAAGGTCGAACGACTTGCCGGCCATCGCCGCGAAGACCAGCGCCGGCACGAAGACGTCCATGTTCAGGCGGTTGGCGACCGCCATCCCCGGCTTGTGCTTGCGCCCGTAGAAGTAGCCGGCGGCGACGATCCCGAAGATCGGGAAAAGGATGCCCGGCAGACGAAAGGCGAGGTCTTCGCCGCTCACAACACGTAGCGCGATAGATCCTCGTCTGCCGCCAGATCTCCCAGCCGCTGATTGACGTAGTCGGCGTCGATGGCGACCGCTTCCAGGCCGGCCTTGCCGGCATCGAAGGAAACCTCCTCGAGCAGCTTTTCCATGACCGTGTGCAGACGGCGGGCGCCGATGTTCTCGGTCTTCTCGTTGACCTGGAAGGCGATTTCGGCGAGCCGCCTGATGCCGCCCGCGGCGAACTCAAGGCGCACGCCCTCGGTTTCGAGCAGGGCCTCGTACTGCCTTGTGAGACAGGCGTCGGTCTGGGTCAGGATCGATTCGAAGTCGCTGACCGCCAGCGAATCGAGCTCGACACGGATCGGAAAGCGACCCTGGAGTTCGGGGATGAGGTCGGACGGCTTCGCCAGATGAAACGCGCCGGAGGCGATGAACAGGATGTGGTCGGTCTTGATCATGCCATACTTGGTCGACACCGTGGTGCCCTCGACCAGCGGCAGCAGGTCGCGCTGCACGCCCTGGCGCGAGACGTCGGCGCCCTGCATTTCCGAACGGCTGGCGATCTTGTCGAGTTCGTCGAGAAAGACGATGCCGTTCTGCTCGACCGCCCTGACCGCCTCGAGCTTGACTTCCTCGTCATTGACCAGGCGCGCAGCCTCCTCGTCGGTGAGCAGCTTCAGCGCTTCCTTGATCTTCAGCTTGCGCGACTTCTTCTTGCCGCCGCCGAGGTTCTGGAACATGCCCTGGATCTGCTGCGTCAACTCTTCCATGCCGGGCGGCGCAAAGATCTCGGCCTGCATTCCCGGAGATGCGACTTCGACCTCGATCTCCTTGTCGTCGAGTTCGCCCTCGCGCAACTTCTTGCGGAATTTCTGGCGGGTGGCGCTGTCGGTTGCGGTCGACTCGGAATTTTCGGCAAAAAGCCGGGNGCCGCGCGCCGGCGGCAGCAGGATATCGAGGACGCGCTCCTCGGCGGCATCCTCGGCGCGGCCGCGCATCTGCTTCATCGCCCGCTCGCGCTGCGACTTGATGGCCATGTCGACCAGATCGCGAATGATCGTCTCGACATCGCGCCCGACATAACCGACCTCGGTGAATTTGGTCGCCTCGATCTTGATGAACGGGGCGTCGGCGAGCCGCGCCAGGCGGCGGGCGATCTCGGTCTTGCCGACGCCGGTCGGGCCGATCATCAGGATGTTCTTCGGGGTGATTTCCTGGCGCAGCGGCTCGGCGACCTGCGCCCGCCGCCAGCGGTTGCGCAGGGCGATGGCGACCGCCTTCTTGGCGTTCTTCTGGCCGACGATGTGCTTGTCCAGTTCGTGGACGATTTCCTGCGGGGTCATCCCGGCGCCGCCGCTCATTCNCAGCACCTCGATCGTGAAATTGCGGTTGGTATAGATGCAGATGTCGCCGGCGATTTCCAGCGACTTGGTGACGATTTCGGACGGCGCCAGCGCCGAATTTTCCAGCAGGGCGCGCGCCGCGCTCTGCGCATANNCGCCGGAACCGATGGCGACGATGCCCTGCTCCGGTTCGAGGACGTCGCCGTTGCCGGTGATGATCAGCGACACCTCGCGGTCAGCCACCGACAGCATCGCCTCGAGGCGGCGCAGGGCGCGGTCCGAGCGCCAGTCCTTGGCCAGTTCGACCGCCGAGCGCAGCAGGTTGCCCTGATGCTTTTCCAGCTTCGCCTCGAAGCGCTCGAACAGCGTGAAGGCGTCGGCGGTGCCGCCGGCGAACCCGGCGAGGATGCGCCCCTGGTAAAGCCGCCGCACTTTGCGGGCCGTGGCCTTGATGACGATATTGCCGAGCGTGACCTGCCCGTCGCCGCCCATGGCGACCGAACCGCCGCGGCGCACCGACAGGATCGTCGTGCCGTGATATTGCTCCATGTTTCTTCCTGATCTTAGGACTTGGGGACGATGATGCGGGCGAACTTGTTGAGGCCGACCACGGCCATCAGTTCCGCCACCAGGTGATTCGGGCTGCGGATGATCACTTCCTTGCCGCTGGCCTTGAAGGGCGACAGGCGATTGACCAGTTGCCCGGCGGAAAAGAAGTCGAGCCGGCGTACGCCCGAGAAGTCGAGAACGACGTGCTCCTGAAGGTTGAGGACGGCGATCAGGTCGTCGAAGCGGCTGTTCCTGATCTCGCCGCTCAGGTAATGCGCATTGTCGGTGCGCTTGGCCGGCTTCGCCGCGGGAGGGGGCGCCGGGGCGGCTTCCCACGACGGCGGCGAACGTTCGAAGGTGACCGCGAAGTCAATCGCGCACTGCTCGAAGTCTTCCTGCGTCCCGCAGCGCTGCAGCAGTTCCAGCAACAGCAGCCAGGTCCGGATATTCCGCGCCTCGCCCGGCGTCAGGCGGCCGCGCAGGCGCGGCATGATGCCCTCGACCTGGTCGAGGACGATCACCGCGCCTTGGCGGCGGGCGCTCATCAGCAGGTCGGCGAGGCGGCCGGCAAATTCATCGTCGCAGCCAAGCAGCCTGCTGCAATCCACCCGCAGCGGCCGCTTGTCCCTGAGCGCATCGGCCAGCGGCGCCAGCACACTGATATTGTCCGCGGTGAGCAAGCCTTGCAGGTCGCAAGCCGCGACGGCTGCTCCGGCCGCCGCCACCTTGGGCGCCGCTTGCGGCTCGGTCCAGGCCGGGGGCGACATTTCACAGGCGTCCACGAAATCGGCGGCCAGCTTGTCGAAAGCCTCGCGATCGCCGCTCAACACCAGGAAATCGAACAGCATCTGCCACAGCCGCAGGCCCTCGGTGCCCGGGTAAGCCCCGAGCAGCGACTCCAGCAGGGNACGAACGACGGCGTCCTGGCCGTTGGCATACAACACGGCGACCTGCTCGACATCGGCCTGGATCGAATCGGCGCCATGGTCGACATCGATCCCCATGACGCTCGAATCGGTGAATTCGCGCTCGAATTCCGAAAGGATGTGATCGATCTCGGCCTGGGTCTTCGGCGCCCCAGGCTTTGCGACGGACGGCGGCGCGCCGGAAACGGACCGGGCTCCGGGCGTGAATTCAAGATCGGGCAACGGATCCCGGGGCTTCTCGGCCTCTTCGGGAGCCCCGGCAGTACGGAATGCCCCCGCCGGAGCAGTAGGCGGCTTCGGGCGCATGATCTCGCCCTGCGGCACCTTCTGAGCTTTCTTCTTGAACAGCGAAAAGACCATACTCACCTCGAATGCAGAACCCGTCTTTTAGCACGCCGCAACGCGTCATGCAATGATCAAGCCCACAGCAATCAGCAGTAATGCCAGCACCGGTCCGAAAGGCTGGTCCAGCCCGAGGGCGAGCAGGAAGGCGGCGACGTAAGCGCCGAGACCGATCAGCGCCGCGAGAACGAGTCCGCCCCGCCAGCTCCGGGCCCGCCGGAAGGCGATCCACGCCGGCACGAAGACCAGCGCGAAGCCACCCATGACGCCCATGGCCATCGTCGCCAGCGCGAGCGTCAGCGCGGCGATCAGGTCGAACCCGAAGACCACGGGCCAGGCGCGCAGACGGCGGGCGCTGAAATAGTCGGGATAGACGCGCGCCAGCAGCAGGTGGCGCGACAGGACAGCGAGCGCCGCGCCGCTGAGAGCAACCCACGGCGCGACCAGCATCAGTTGCGCGGTTCCAGAGAAATAGAGCTGGCCGTCAAACAGCGAGTGTCCGAGCTGCTCGGCCAGCGGCTGGTTGGCGGCAAGCAGGACGGCAACCGCCCAGCCAGCCAGCAGCAGGATGGCGAATGCCGCGCCGCCTGCCAGTCGCCTGGCGAACAGGCGCTTGCCGACGCCGGCGAGCACTGCCGCCGCCATCCCGCCGAGCGCCGGCGCCAGGCCGCTGACCAGTGCCAGAAGCGCTCCCGCCGCAGCCACATGGGCGTAGGCAAGCGCGGCCAGCCACTCGTCGCGCAGGCGCAGGAAACAGCCGAGAACCGGCAGGACCAGCGCCAGGCCAAGGCCGGTCAGGAAGGGCAGGAGAAAGAGGTCAGACCACACCGGGAGCCTCACGCAAGACGATGACCTGATCGCATACCGTCTCGACGAACTCATGGTCGTGGCTGACGACGACGATACCGGTTCCCGACCCGGCAAGGCCGCGCAGGGCGCCGGCGAGATGATCGACTCCCGCCGCATCGAGATTGTTGGTCGGCTCGTCGAGCAGGACAAGATCGGCCGGGGCCTGCAGAACTGCCCACAGGGTCAGGTAATGCCGCTGCCCACCCGACAGGCGGTCGAGCCGGTCATCGAGGCGCCCGACCAGCCACGGCGGCGTNNCGGTCAGCGCCAGCAGCTCGCGCCCGCTGAGCGGCACGCCTTCAACCGNGGGAACATCCTGGGTCTGCAATGCCAGGCGCAACCCGGGGCGCCTCTCGAGGACGCCGGAAAACACCCGCGCCCGGCCGGCCAGCGCCGACAGCAGTGTCGTCTTGCCAACCCCGTTGGCTCCGGTCAACCCGAGAATCCTGCCCGATTCCAGGACGAATTCCAGCGGCGCCGTGGCCGGCCGCTCCCAGCCGGCCACCAGCGCGCTGGCGCGGATCAGCAGTTCGCTCATTGCAAGGCTTTCGACAGCCGCTGCACGGTGTCGTCGAAGAGACCGAAGAGGTCGCCGGCCGCGGGCGTTCCGCCGACGGTAAAGGGCAGCATGACCGCCGGGATGCCAGCCCTGCCGGCAATCCACAGGCTGGGCCCGTCGCTCTGGTAGGCAGTGCGCAGCACCATTTTCGCCGGCGCGTTCTGCTGGCGCGCCAGCAAGGCGCTGAGATGGCCGCTGCTCGGCTCGACCCNCGGCTTCGGCTCCAGCGTGCCGGTTTCCTTCAGGCCCAGCCAGTAACTCAGATAATGGAACGAGGAGTGATGCACCAGCACCGGCACGCCGCGCAGCGGCAGCGCCTCCTTTTCCCAGCGCGCGATGGCCGCCCGCCATTTTTCCGCAAAGGCCTGGTAACCCGCTTGATAGGCCGCCACGTTCGATGGATCGAGTTCTCCCATGCGCGCAGCCAGCGCCTCGCCGATCCGGAACAGGTTGCGCGGGTCGAGCTGGATGTGCGGATTGCCGGCGGCATGAACGTCGCCCTGGGAACGATCGACCACCACCGGCACATCGAGCAGCGTTACGAAGCGCGCGGCTTCGAAATGGCCGGGCCGGCCTGGCTGGATGCCGGCGTTGCCCGAGTCACGGATGACCAGCGGCAGCCAGCCGACCTCGAGGTCGGCGCCGGTCGCCACCACCAGGTCGGCGCGCCGCGCCTGGGCGAGCAACGATGGCCGCGCCTGGATCCGGTGCGGATCCTGGAGGGCGGTGGTCGCGACAAACACGCTGACCTTGTCGCCGCCGATCTCGCGGACCAGCGCGCCCCACTCCGGCACCGTAGCGAAAACCTGCAGGGCGGCCACGGCGGGAACGCTGGCGGCCGCCAGCAGCAGCGTCATCAATAGCCTGATCATTGTCGTTTTCCTCAGAACTTGTGGGCGCCATGAGCACCGAGGCTCATGATGTACTGGACGATCCACTGATTGTCGATGATCCCGGCCATCGATCTGTCCTGCGCAAACTGCAGGCGGAGCCGTGAAAACTCGCTCCAGCTATAGTCGACCATTGCCGTCGCCCGCTTCGGCCGGTAGTCCTCGACCACCAGATTCGCCGCGTTGGCGCCGAGGCTCTGGCGGCCGCTGTCGAGCTGGTCGTAGCGCAGCCCGGCACGCCACTCGGGTGTGAACTGGAAGACGCCCTGCGCATACCAGCCGCTCTGCCGGGTATTGTAATTGCCCGTCACCGCATCGCCCGCCGCCAGCGGATCGCAGGCGCTGCCGAGGCCGGTGCAGGTCAGGTCACCCTTGTCCTGACGCCAGAAATACTCGGTCTGGAACTTGAAATTCCGGTACTTGGGGTTGCCGTCGGGCGCCCATTTCCAGACGAAATCGGCCAGCCAGGTCGAGGTATCTCCAGTGAACGTCGCCTGTGCCGGCAGGCCGCTGCTATCGACGAAGTCGCCCTGCCGGTCATCCGCCGAGGTCTTGAGGTAGGACACGCCCGCCCGCCAACTGTTCGAGACGCCAAGGTCGTCGCCGACATGGGCATACAGCGCCCAGGCGCCGACACCATTCTTGTTCCTGTCGGTTCCCGGGAAGTTCGCACCGCGCCCGACTTCGGCGCCGAATTCCACGAACAGCGGCGTCGGAGCCAGCCACTTGAGTTGTACCCCGTCCTCCCGGAAGCTGGCCTCGGGGCCGAACATCGCGACATACATCCACGGCGCGTTGGCAAAATCCCACTGATGCGGATGCTGCTCGTTCAGGTAGCCGATGCCCGAGCGATAGCGCCCGCCCTTGACGCCGATGCCGTGACCGATCGCCGTTGACTGGAACCAGGCCTCCTCCACTCCGACCTCGCCGTCGTTGACGGCAAAAATTGCCCGCCCGCGCCAGTAAGCGTCGATGCTGCCGCCGATGACCAGTTCGGTTTCGTTGATCGAAAACCCACGCAGGTTGTCGAGCGGGTTCGGCCAGAAGCCGGCAATGCGACGATTGGGAATGTCCTTCGTGTTCACGTACTGTCCCTGCAGGATCAGCGAGATTTCCGGGTTGAAGGCGTTCGCCGCCGCGGCGACGGCCCGGACAGGCCCGGTCGCGGTCTCACCCGCCGGCGTTGGCGCAGGTGGCGCGCCGGTGACCCGGTCGCGGCTGTCGCAGGCGGAACCGCCGCCGGCGCGGCAGTCCTCGCTTCGGCTTCGGCCAGCTTTTTCGAGGGCGGTGATCCGCTGCTCGTAGGTCTTCTTCATCTCGTCGATCTGGCTGCGGATGGCTGCAAGATCGGCGTCGTCGGCCGCCTGCGCGCCGCACGATGCGGCAAGCAGGGCAGCCAAGGCAAGTGGCTTGTTCATCATGGAGTTCTCCTGAAAACGCAAAGGACACGACCGCCGGCTCGATGGCCGTTGCGGTCAACAGTCAAGAAGGGGGCGTTTTCAGAAAACAGGCGGGCCGCGCTGCTGGGCGGCAGGCGGCGGAAAAGCGCGGCGCTCAGGCGTGTGCAGCGCTTCGCGAANCGAACCCCGGCACTGCGGGGGCGGCAAGGCAACCAGCGCCGGTAGCGCCGCGCCGAGATCGTGGGCGGCGAGGCACAGCTCGCAGACGTGGCCCGGCAGCCCGTTGTCATGGTCCGCCGCATGACCGACGGCATGCCCCCNCGCCA
This sequence comes from Dechloromonas sp., assembly GCA_013693915.1. Lineage (GTDB taxonomy): Bacteria > Pseudomonadota > Gammaproteobacteria > Burkholderiales > Rhodocyclaceae > Azonexus. The sequence continues at coordinate 3,959,936 of CP059264.1, forward strand.
CCAGATGGGCGAACAGGAGAACGGCAACGAGCAGGAGTCGGCGCAACGGATTCACGCCGCGATTCTAACCCCGATCATCGATCCAGGCGGTCGCCGCGTGCGGCAAGCGGCAGACAGGGGAACAGGCCTCATCTTCATCTTGAGCGAACGCCCGCAGCCGTTTGCAGTACCCCGGCGCCTACAGCTTGAAGATCCAGGTCGCGATCACGAAGTAGTTGAGGACCCCGAGGATGTCGATGGCGGTGGTCACGAACGGGCCGGTGGCGACCGCCGGGTCGACCTTGATGCGCTGGAACAGCATCGGCAGCAGCACGGCCAGCAGCGCGGCGCCGGTCATGTTGCCGAGGATGGTCAGGCCGACGACCTCGCCGAGCGCCAGGCTGTTGTGCATGAACCAGCCATAGATGCCGAGGATAACGCCATAGAAGCAGCCGAGCAGGACGCCGACGCGAAACTCCTTGAAGACGACCGGCACCGTGTCGCGGACATCGATCGCGCCGGTTGCCAGACCGCGAACGGCGACGGTCGCCGACTGGACGCCTACGTTGCCAGCCATGCCCATCACCACCGGCAGGAAGGCACTGAGCACCAGAACCTCGGCGAGGATCTCATGGTAGGCCCCGACCACGCCGGTCGCCGCGAGGCCGCCAACGAACGCGGCGAGCAGCCACGGCAGACGGATCCAGGCGATCTTGAAGGCGGAATGGGTCAGCGTTTCCGACTCGCTGGTGCCCGCCATCTTCAGCATGTCCCGGGTCGTTTCTTCCTCGATGACGTCGATCACGTCATCGACCGTAACCATGCCGACCAGGACATTGTCGGCATCAACCACGGGGACGGCAAGCAGGCGGTACTTGTCGACCAGCAGGGCGACCGTGGTCTGGTCAGCGTCGGTGGTCACACTCATCACGCGCCGGTTCATGATGTTGTGGAGCACCGTGCTCGGGCGCGACAACAACAGCTGCCGCAGCGAGACGACGCCCACCAGCCGGCCGTCCTCGTCAGTCAGGTAGAGATAGAAGACCATCTCGACGGCTTCGCGGCTGCGGATGTTCTCGATCGCCTGCTCGACGGTGAGGCTGTGCGGCAGCGAGAAGATATCGGTGGTCATGATGCCGCCGGCGCTGTCCGGGTCGTACTTGAGCAGGCTTTCGACTTCCGACTTGCTGTCGCGGCCGAGCAGGGCCATCAGTTCGGCGCGTTGATCTTCGGGCAGATCGCCGATGAGGTCGGCGAGGTCGTCCGGGGNCAGGCGCTCGAGCAGGCCGGCTAGTTGACTGGCGCTCGACTCGGTCATCACCCGCGTGCGCAAGCTTGGCGTCATCTGGCCGAAAACGTCGGCCGCCATTTCCTTGTCGGCAAGCGTATGAAAGATGTCCACGACATGCTCGGGCGGCAGTTCATCAAGGATCGCCGCCAGGTCGGCCGGGTGGATCCGCGCCATCATCTTCTGCAACGAGCCTCGGGCGTCGCGGTGATAAAGCCGGTCGATGGTCTCGATTAGCCGCTTCTTCTTCGAGTCGTAGGTGTTCGGCGTGACCGGCTTGGTATCCACGTTAATATGCATCTTGCTTGACTCCCCAATCAATGCGCGTGCAGGAACAATTGGCGTATTGGCGCAAACGCGGCGTTAACGCAGTCGAGTAGTCTAAACCTTGTGATCCGTGGGGTCCAGCGACGATTCGGTTTTACGACGATTCGGTTTTACGACGATTCGGTTTTAACGAGATCCGCCAGCCTCCCGGCGCGCGCTCACTCTACCTGGACCAGCAAGCCCTTGAGGTACTCGCCTTCCGGGAAGTTCAGGGCCACCGGGTGGTCGGCGGACCCCGCCAGCCGGCGGACGATGCGCGCGTCGCGGTCGGCATCGAGCGCCGCGCCGGCGACGATCTTCTGGAACAGTTCGGGCCCGATGCCGCCGGAACACGAGTAGGTCATCAGCAGGCCACCCGGCCTGAGCAACCGGAAGCCGAGGACGTTGATGTCCTTGTAGGCTCGCGCCGCGCTCGGCGTGGGCAGCGGAAGGCC